>CAVUDQ010000003.1:0-2421368 GCA_963740325.1 uncultured Actinomycetota bacterium | reverse complement strand
TGATCTGGTCCAGGGACAGTGCCTGATGGGTAGTTTAACTGGGGCGGTTGCCTCCCAAAGAGTAACGGAGGCGCTCAAAGGTTCCCTCAGCCTGGTTGGCAATCAGGTGGCGAGTGTAAGTGCACAAGGGAGCTTGACTGTGAGACAGACATGTCGAGCAGGGACGAAAGTCGGAACTAGTGATCCGGCCACGGCATGTGGAAGCGTGGTCGCTCAACGGATAAAAGGTACCCCGGGGATAACAGGCTGATCTTCCCCAAGAGTCCATATCGACGGGATGGTTTGGCACCTCGATGTCGGCTCGTCGCATCCTGGGGCTGGAGTAGGTCCCAAGGGTTGGGCTGTTCGCCCATTAAAGCGGCACGCGAGCTGGGTTTAGAACGTCGTGAGACAGTTCGGTCCCTATCCGCCGCGCGCGCAGGAAACTTGAGAAAGGCTGTCCCTAGTACGAGAGGACCGGGATGGACGAACCTCTGGTGTGCCAGTTGTCCCGCCAGGGGCACCGCTGGTTAGCTACGTTCGGAAGTGATAACCGCTGAATGCATCTAAGCGGGAAGCACGTTTCAAGATGAGGTTTCCCAACCCCGCGAGGGAGTAAGGCCCCCACCAGAACAGTGGGTCGATAGGCCGGAGGTGTACAGCAGCAATGCCCAGCCGACCGGTACTAATAGGCCGAGGGCTTGTCCCACACACCACCAAGACACTCACCACAAACACGTGAGTGGTGCATCCTGCACGGTGCTACGCGTCCACTACCCAGATCCCGACCAACAAACCCACCACGGGTCTTGTCCACACCCAGACAAGTGAACACTGGTCGAAAGAGTTACGGCGGCCATAGCGAACGGGAAACACCCGGACCCATACCGAACCCGGAAGTTAAGCCGATCAGCGCCGATGGTACTGCAACCGACAGGCTGTGGGAGAGTAGGACGCCGCCGGACATTCTTTTCCGAGGGCCACCCCGATCAGGGGTGGCCCTCGATGCATTTCCGGAGCCTTGTCGAGGCCGGTGGCCGGCGGATGGCTCCGCCACCTTCCGTCCACAGGAACGGCGTTCGGCCGGTCCTCCCCAACGCCGGCGCAGGGGCGCCCGGTCTGTCAGGGGGCTCCCCGAGGCTGGTGTCCGAGGTGATGGAGATGGACAAGCTGCAGGAGAGCGCCGACCGGCCCGCCAACGAGGTCCGGCTCGACGGGCGGATCTCGGGTGAGCCCGAGGAGCGGGAGCTGCCGAGCGGAGACCGGATGTGGTCCTTCCGCGTGGTGGTCCCGCGCGACGTGCCCCGCGGGCGTCAGACGGTCGACGTGGTCGACTGCACCGCCTGGGACGGCCGCACCCGGCGCACCGTGTCGCGCTGGCGCGACGGCGACCAGGTCGAGGTGGGCGGTGCGCTGCGCCGGCGCTTCTTCCGGAGCGGGGGAGCGACCGTGTCGAGGGTGGAGGTGGAGGTGAGGACGGCCCGACTCATCCGTCGCGCAGCGAGCGCATGAGGACGCCGATCCCCGGCTTGGGCTGGAACGAGGTGGCCTTCTCGGGGAGCAGCCGGTGGCTCGAGACGATCTGGTCGACGAGGTCGAAGTCCGGGGCCGGCATGAGGACGGCGACGCCACCACGGGGCAGGCGCCGCAGGGTCTCCTCGGCGGTGTGGTGATAGGCCAGCCGCCGGCCCCGACCCGGCAGTCGTGGCAGCAGCTCCTCGTGCAGTGCCTCGACCGCGGCCCGCCCCGCGGGGATCCGGAGCTCGAGCCGTGCCCAGTGGGTCCCATCGGTCAGCACCAGCGTGCTCGGCCCGAGGGCGCCCATCGCCTGGGCCTCGCTGGTCGGGGCGAACGTGGCCACGCCGTCGGCGGCCGCCGCGAGGTCCTCGAGCGAGGTCCGCCCGAGGGTCCGGTGGATGGCGCCCAGGTACAGCGGCGTGTCGTCCTGGTCGACCAGCATCGCCAGGCCACGGTCCGCCGCCGTCCCGGGGTGGGTTGCCTGCAGCTGCAGGTAGGCGGCGTAGCGATGGTGCCCGTCCGCGAGCAGCGGCCGGCACCCTGCCAGGTGCTCGGCGACCGTGTGCAGCTGCTCGGTGTCGCGGATCCTCCAGACCCGGTTCCAGCGCTCGCCGCGGTCTCGGAACGCTGCCCACGGCTCGCCGGAGACGACGTCGTGGACCACGGCGCGGACTTCGGCCGGCCCCCGGTGGACCAGCAGGATGGGGGCCGGGTTCAGTGCCATCTGCTCCATCCGGCCGGCGAGCTCGGCACTCTGGTGCGGCTCCACGGCCTCGTGCGGGAGCACTGCCCGATCCTCCGCGTCGGCGGTGTGCCGGCTCACGTCGAGCGCACCGACCAACCCGCGGACGGTGAGCCCGTCGGCGGTGTACTCGTGGAGGTAGACGGCGGGCGCATCGTCCCGACGCAGGTGTCCCTGCTTCTCCCAGCGCAACAGCCGGTCGGTGACGTCGCGGTAGGGGCGGGCGAAGGCGCGTGCCGAGGCCGGGTCACCCACCCGGCGCGGCGACAGCATGATCGCCCGGAACGGCTCCAGCCGCAGCGGGCCGGCGACGCCGAGCGAGGGGTCGGTGGCGCCGCGGTCCATCGCAGCATCGTAGGGTGCCGCGTGCGCCGTGCGGGACGGGAGGTGGGGCGGATGCTGAAGTCGTCCGAGTGCCCCCTGGTCGAGGCCTACGACCTGGTGATGTTCGACCTCGACGGCGTCGTCTACCTGGGGGACGACGCGGTCCCCGGCGCCCCGGAGCACCTGGCACGCGTCCGCCGGAGCGGAGCGCACGTCGCCTACGTGACCAACAACGCCTCACGGCCTCCGGCCGCGGTCGCCGAGAAGCTGTCCGGCCTGGGCGTCGACGCCGATCCCGCCGACGTCGTCACCTCGGCCCAGGCCGCCGCCCACCTGCTGCTCGACCGGCACGGGAAGGGGACGGCGGTGGCCGTGCTCGGGGCCGACGGCCTGCGCGAGGCGCTCCGGGAGGTGGGCCTGCGCCCGGTGGCGGTCGACGCGGAGGCCGAAGCCGTCGTGACCGGCTACGGCCCTGACGTGGTGTGGCACGAGGTGATGCACGTCGCCTCGCGGATCCGCGGCGGGCTGCAGTGGGTCGCCAGCAACACTGACCTCACGCTCCCGACCCCCGAGGGCACCGCGCCGGGCCACGGTGCCCTGGTACGGCTGCTCGCCGACTTCTCGGGCGTCACGCCCGAGGTGGCCGGCAAGCCCGCACCCCCGCTGCTCGCCGAGACGATCCGGCGGGTGGGTGGGTCCCACCCGCTGATGGTGGGCGACCGGCTCGACACCGACATCGAGGGCGGTCGCCGGGCCGAGGTCGACACGCTGCTGGTGCTGACCGGCGTGACCGGCCTCGGCGACCTGGTGGCGGCAGACCCACCGCAACGGCCGACGTACCTGTCCACCGACCTCGGTGGTCTGCTCGAGTCGCACGTGGCGCCGTCACGGGACGGCGCGGCGTGGACGGCCGGCGGCTGGACGGCCCGGGTCGTCGACGGCCGGGTGGCCCTCGACGGTGACGGTGCCGCCGCCGCCTGGTGGCGGGCCGTGGCCGCAGCGGCGTGGGAGCACCTCGACGACACGGGGACACCTGTGGACACCGGCGACCTGGTCCCGCCCGTGGCCGCCCCGGAGCGGTAGATTCGCTGCCATGAGCCTGACCGAGCCCGAGACTCCTGAGCCCCTCCGCACCGGGGTCACCGAGGTCGACGCGGTCCTCGACTCGGTCGAGGCGCTCGACGACCGGCCCGTGGACGAGCACCCGGCCGTGTTCGAGGCCGCGCACGAGCAGCTGCGCCGCTCCCTCGACGGCACCGACTGACTCGCCGTGCCGCGGCGGCTGCGCCTGGACGCCGAGCTGGTCCGGCGCGGACTCGCCCGGTCGCGGGAGCACGCCGCCGAGCTGGTCCACACGGGCCGGGTGACCGTGGCCGGCGTCGCGGCGACCAAGCCCGCCACCGGGGTGACGACCGACGCCGCGATCGTCGTGCGCGAAGACCCGTCGCGACCCGACTACGTGTCCCGCGGCGGCCACAAGCTCGCCGGCGCGCTCGACGCGTTCGCGGACTCCGGGCTCGACGTCCGCGACCGCAGGTGCCTCGACGCCGGCGCCTCGACCGGAGGGTTCACCGACGTGCTGCTGCGCCGCGGGGCGCGCGAGGTGGTGGCGGTCGACGTGGGCTACGGCCAGCTGGCCTGGTCGCTGCGGCAGGACCCGCGGGTCTTGGTGCACGACCGGACCAACATCCGCGACCTCAGCCCCGAGCTCGTCGGTGGTCCGGTGGACGTCGTGGTGGGTGACCTGTCGTTCATCTCGTTGACCCTGGTGCTCGACCCGCTCATCTCCGTCACCGACCCCGGTGGCGACCTGGTGCTCATGGTCAAGCCGCAGTTCGAGGTCGGCAAGGAACGGGTCGGCAAGGGCGGCGTGGTGCGCGACCCCGGGCTCCGGGCCGAGGCGGTCGCCGCGGTCGCCGACCAGGCCGAGCGACGCGGCTGGGGCGCCGTGGGCGTGACGGCCAGCCCGCTGCCGGGCCAGTCGGGCAACGTCGAGTTCTTCCTCTGGCTGCGGCACGGACCCGCCACCGTCACGGCGGAGCAGCGGGACGCCGTGGTCCGGGCCGGCACGGGGCCGTCGGCGCCGGGTGAGAAGGTGGGCCCGTGAGTCCGGACCACCGACGTGTGCTGCTGGTGTCCCACACCGCACGGCGAGACGCGCGCGAGATCTCGCGCGCGCTCGTGGCCCGGCTCCACGACCACGAGATCGCGGTCCGGATGCTGGCCGACGAGGCCGCCGACATCGGGCTCGACGGCGGCTCGCCCCTGCTCGAGCTGGTCGACGCGACGACCGAGGCCGGCCGCGACTGCGAGCTGGTGGTGGTGGTCGGCGGTGACGGCTCGATCCTGCGCGGGGCCGAGCTCGCCCACGTCGACAGCGCGCCCGTGCTGGGCGTCAACATCGGTCACGTCGGGTTCCTCGCCGAGGCCGAGGTGGAGGACGTCGACGCCACCATCGAGGCGATCGCCGGGCGCCACTACACCACCGACGAGCGGCTCACCCTCGACGTCACCGTGCTGCACGACGGCGAGGTCGTGGCGCAGACCTTCGCCGTCAACGAGGCGAGCGTCGAGAAGGCCGCCCGCGAGCGGATGCTCGAGGTCGTCCTCGAGATCGACGGCCGACCTCTGTCGCGCTGGGGCTGCGACGGCGTGGTGTGCGCGACGCCGACCGGGTCGACCGCCTACAACTTCTCCGCCGGCGGCCCGGTCGTCTGGCCCGAGGTCGAGGCGCTCTGCGTCGTCCCGCTCAGCGCCCACGCGCTCTTCGCCCGCCCGCTGGTGGTGGCGCCGACGTCGGTCGTCGCCGTCGAGGTGCTCTCCCAGAGCGACCGCCCCGGGGTGCTGTGGTGCGACGGCCGGCGCACGGTCGACCTGCCGCCCGGTGCCCGGATCGAAGTACGCCGCGGGCAGCGGCCGATGCGCCTGGTGCGGCTCCACGAGGCCCCGTTCACCGACCGGCTGGTGGCGAAGTTCGGGCTGTCCGTCGAGGGATGGCGGGGCGCGGCGGAGCGGCGCCGCCCACCCGGGACCAGCCATGCTTGAGGAGATCCGCATCGAGCAGCTGGGTGTCATCGACTCCTCGACGCTCGAGCTCGGCCCGGGGCTCACCGTCATCACGGGCGAGACCGGCGCCGGCAAGACCATGGTCGTGACCGCCCTCGGGCTGCTCCTCGGTGGCCGTGCCGACAGCGGCGCGGTCCGCACCGGCGCCCGCACCGCCCGGGTCGAGGGCACCGTGCGGGTCGAAGCACTTCCCGCCGTCGCCGACGAGGTCGACGACGTCGGGGGAGAGGTCGAGGACGACCGGGTGGTCCTCGGCCGCACCGTCAGCGCCGAGGGCCGCTCCCGCGCGTTCGCCGGCGGCGCCTCGCTGCCCATCAGCCGGCTGGCCGACCTGACCGAGCCCTTGGTCGCGGTCCACGGCCAGTCCGACCAGCACCGGCTGTTGCGGCCCGCGGCCCAGCTGGCCGCGCTCGACCGGTTCGCCGGCGCCCCGGTCCTCGACGCGCTCGAGCGCTACCGCGAGCTGCACGCCGCGCTCCGGACGACCGAGGCGGAGCTCGACGACGTCACCACCCACGCTCGCGACCGCGCCCGCGAGGCCGACCTGCTGCGGTTCGGCCTCGACGAGGTCGGGCAGGTGGCCCCCCAGCCGGGCGAGGACGCCGAGCTGGCCGCCGAGGAGGCCCGGCTCGGCCACGCCGACTCGCTGCGGGTGGCGGCCGAGGGCGCCCGGGAGGCGCTGTCCAGCGAGCTCGACCGGCCCGACGCCCTCGGAGCGGTGGCCGCCGCCCGCACCGCCCTCGAGGGGGTCCGGGAGCACGACCCGCAGGCGGCCGGGCTGGCCGACCGCGTCGCCGAGCTCTCCTACGTCCTCGCCGACCTCGCGGCCGACGTCGCGTCGTACGCCTCAGCCCTCGAGACCGACCCGGCCCGGCTGGCCGCCGTGTCCGAGCGCCGGGCGGCGCTGGTCGCGCTCACGCGTAAGTACGGCGAGACGATCGACGAGGTGCTGGCCTGGCACGACCGCTCCGCCGAGCGGCTGCTCGCGCTCGACGGCACCGACGAACGGATCGAGGAGCTGCGCGCCGCCCGCGACCGGCTGGAGTCCGAGCTCACCACGGTCGCCGACGAGCTGTCCGAAGCTCGTGAGGAGGCGGCGTCCCGGCTCGGCGACGAGGTGACCGCCGAGCTCGCCGACCTCGCCATGCCCCACGCCCGGGTCGAGGTCGCGGTGAGCCGGCGGGAGCGCTTCGGCGGGTCGGGGCGCGACGAGGTCGACTTCCGGCTCGCGGCCAACGTGGGCGGCGAGGCCCGTCCGCTGGCCAAGGGTGCCTCGGGTGGCGAGCTGTCGCGGGTGATGCTCGCCCTCGAGGTGGCACTCGCCGGCACCGGCCCGGCCCCGACGTTCGTGTTCGACGAGGTCGACGCTGGGGTAGGCGGCGCCGCGGCGGTCGAGGTGGGCCGGCGGCTCGCGCGGCTGGCGCGCTCGTCCCAGGTCCTCGTGGTCACCCACCTGCCGCAGGTCGCGGCCTACGCCGACCGCCACGTCGTGGTCGCCAAGACCGACGACGGCACCGTCACCAGCTCCGGCCTCACGGTGCTCGACGACCCCGGTCGCGAGCGCGAGCTGTCGCGGATGATGGCCGGCATGAGCGAGTCCGACAACGCCCTCGCCCACGCCCGCGAGCTGCTCGAGACGGCCCTCCCGGCACGCGCCGGCGGCTGACGCGCCGAAGCGCCACGGATGCGTCCCGGGCAGGTTTCCGGCTGACACCATGGTGCGGTGCCCGTCCGCAACCGAACCTCCGCGCAACCCGGGCTTGCCGGGACGGTGCGCGTCGACCGCCGTACCAAGGTGGTGCTGCCGCGGCTCCGCCCCGGCGACATCGCGGTCATCGACCACCTCGACCTCGACCGCGCCACGGCCCAGGCCCTGCTGGACGCCCGGGTCACCGCCGTCCTCAACGTCTCGCCGTTCCTGTCGGGGCGGTACCCGGCGCTGGGCCCCGCGCTGCTCGCCGAGGCGGGCATCCTGCTGGTCGACCGGCTCGAGGGCCTGCAGCACGTCCCCGACGGTTCGCGGGTGCGCGTCCACGACGAGATGGTGTACGTCGACGACAAGCCGGTCGCGCTCGGGCGGGAGGTCGACGTCGCCCTGCTCGACCAGGAGATGGCCCAGGCCCGCAGCGGCCTGGCCACCCAGCTCGAGACGTTCACCCACAACAGCAGCGAGTTCCTCCGCCGCGAGGAGGAGCTGCTGCTCCACGGCCAGGGCCTGCCGACGGGCGGGTCACGGCTGGCCGGCCGTCCCGCGGTGGTCGTCGTGGAGGGGCAGCACCACCGGGCCGAGCTCAAGCGGATCGGCGCGTTCCTCCGCGAGCGACGCCCCGTCCTGGTCGGCGTCGACCGTGGCGCCGACGTGCTGCAGGAGGCGGGGATGACCCCGCACATCGTCGTCCTCGACAACAGGGGCGGCGAGCTGCCGTCGGCCGCCACCCTGCGCGCCGCCCGCGACGTCGTCGTCCGGGTCGACCGGGGCGACCGCCGTCCCCTCGAGCACCTCGAGCGGCTGGGCCTGCGACCGGTGCGCGTCGAGACCTCCGCCACGTCCGAGGACATCGCGCTGCTGCTCGCCGACGACGGTGACGCCTCGGTGATCGTCGGCGTCGGCGTGCACGCCAGCCTCGACGAGTTCCTCGACCGCCAGCGGGCAGGTCTCGCCAGCACCTACCTGACCCGGCTCAAGGTCGGGCAGCGGCTGGTGGACGCCGCGGCCGTCCCGGTGCTCTACTCCGGTCGGCTCCGCCCGCGTCACCTCTTCCTGGCGCTGCTGATGGGCCTGCTCGCCCTCGTGGCCGCTGTCGCGACGACGCCGGTCGGCCAGGAGTGGGTGGCCGACGCCTGGGCGTGGTTCGAGACGCTGCGCTCCCAGGTCGCCGGGTGGGTCGCATGACCCTCGTACGCCGGCATCTCGTGGCGGCCGTGACGATCGTGCTCGCGCTCGCCACGGGCATCGCCCTCGGGGCAGGGCCGCTCAGCCGCGAGACCCTGGTCCCGACGCGGGCCGAGCCCCGTCAGGCACCGCAGCAGGTCGAGGAGTCGGCCGACGAGCTCGCCGAGGCCGTGGCCCCGACGGTCAGTGGTGACCGGCTCGAGGGCCGAGAGATCACGATCCTCAGCACCCCCGGCGCCTCCGAGGACGACGTCGAGGCGCTCGTCGAGTCGGCCCAGCAGGCCGGCGGCACCGTCACGGCGCGCTGGCAGGTCGGGGCGTCCCTGGTCTCCGCCGGCGAGGCGGCGCTCGTCGACTCCCTCGGCGAGCAGCTGATCGAGCAGCTCGGCGGAGAGCTGGCGGAGGCCGACGCGCCGCCGTACGAGCGGATGGGCCAGCTGCTCGGCGCCGCGGTCGCCACGCGCGACGAACGGTCGCAGGTCGTCGGCGACGACGCGACCACGATCCGGCAGAGCCTCGACGCCGCCTCGCTGCTCTCGACCGGGAGCGAGGAGCCCCGGACCGCCCCGCTGGTGCTGGTGGTGCTCGGCGACGACGTCGAGGACGCCGTCGCCGAGGGACTCACCACCGGCCTCGCCGAGCGCGCCCGACGGGTCGTGGTGGCCGCCCCTGAGCGGTCCGGTGACCTGACGGCGCTGGAGGAGTCCGGCGTGGTCTCCACCGTCGACGGCATCGACGGAGCGGCCGGCCGGCTCGCCGCCGTCCTGGCCCTCGCTGTCCCCGACGACGATCCGTCGGGCTCCTACGGAGCGTCGGGATCGGACGGACCGGTCCCCCTCGGGTAGGATCGAAGCCCGTGAAGCATGCGACGCCGGTCAAGCACGTGTTCGTCACCGGAGGCGTCGCCTCCTCCCTCGGCAAGGGGCTCACGGCCTCCAGCCTCGGCAACCTGCTGAAGGCGCGCGGACTGCGCGTCACCATGCAGAAGCTGGACCCCTACCTCAACGTCGACCCGGGCACCATGAATCCGTTCCAGCACGGTGAGGTGTTCGTGACCGACGACGGGGCCGAGACCGACCTCGACATCGGGCACTACGAACGGTTCCTCGACACCGACCTGTCCCAGATCGCCAACGTGACGACCGGGCAGGTCTACTCCAGCGTGATCGCCAAGGAGCGGCGCGGCGACTACCTCGGCGACACCGTCCAGGTGATCCCCCACATCACCAACGAGATCAAGGACCGGATCCTGGAGATGGGCCGGGGCACGGGCGACGCGGCGGTCGACGTCGTCATCACCGAGATCGGCGGCACGGTGGGTGACATCGAGTCGCTGCCCTTCCTCGAGGCGGCGCGGCAGACCCGGCACGAGATCGGCCGCGACAACTGCTTCTTCATCCACGTCTCGCTGGTGCCCTACATCGGGCCTTCCGGCGAGCTGAAGACGAAGCCCACCCAGCACTCGGTGGCCGCGCTGCGCTCGATCGGTATCCAGCCCGACGCCATCGTCTGTCGCGCCGACCGGGAGCTGCCTGCCGGCATCAAGCGCAAGATCTCGCTGATGTGCGACGTCGACGACGAGGCCGTCGTCACTGCCGCCGACGCTCCGTCGATCTACGACATCCCCAAGGTGCTCCACCGCGAGGGGCTCGACGCCTACCTCGTACGCCGGCTCGACCTGCCGTTCCGCGACGTCGACTGGACCGACTGGGACGACCTGCTGCGCCGGGTCCACCACCCCGCCGAGGAGGTCACCGTCGGCCTGGTCGGCAAGTACGTCGACCTCCCCGACGCCTACCTGTCGGTCGCCGAGGCGTTGCGCGCGGGCGGCTTCGCCCACGAGGCCAGGGTCCACCTGCGCTGGATCGCTTCCGACGAGTGCGCCACCCAGAGCGGTGCCGCCCGCCAGCTCAGCGACGTCGACGCGGTCTGCGTCCCGGGCGGCTTCGGCGTGCGCGGCATCGAGGGCAAGCTCGGCGCCCTCACCTACGCCCGCACCCACGGGATCCCGACGCTCGGGCTGTGCCTGGGCCTGCAGTGCATGGTCATCGAGTTCGCCCGCAACGTGGCCGGCCTCGAGAAGGCGGGGTCCTCCGAGTTCGACCCCGACGGCCCGGAGCCGGTGATTGCGACCATGGAGGAGCAGAAGTCCTTCGTCGAGGGCGCCGGCGACCTGGGCGGGACGATGCGGCTGGGGCTCTACCCGGCCGAGCTGGCCGAGGGCAGCCTGGTGCGCGAGGCGTACGGCGCGGCGACCATCCATGAGCGGCACCGCCACCGCTACGAGGTCAACAACGACTACCGCGACCAGCTCGCCGAGGCCGGGCTGGTGTTCTCCGGAACCAACGCCGACCTCGGGCTGGTCGAGTTCGTCGAGCTGCCCCGCGACGTGCACCCCTACTACGTCGCCACCCAGGCGCACCCCGAGCTCCGGTCGCGCCCGACCCGGCCCCACCCGCTGTTCGCGGGGCTGGTCGGAGCCGCGATCGAGCGGCAGCGGGCGGAGCGGTTCCCGATCGACGAGACCGGACTGCGGCGCCAGGACGTCGACGAGGACTGAGGTCATCGCCCCTCGTCGGGTGAGGAGGTCCGCGTTGTGTACCTTGCCAGTTACGTAACGTAGAGGGTACATTCGCCTGCATGGACGCAGTGCTGCTGGCGGTGGCCGACCGAAGTCGACGCACGCTGCTGGAGATCCTGCGGAATCACCCAGCGACCGCCGGTGAGCTGTCCGACGCCCTCCCGATCGCCCGGCCGGGCGTGTCCCGGCACCTGCGGGTCCTGCGGGAGGCCGGACTGGTCGACGTACGTCAGGACGCGCAGCGCAGGATCTACAGCCTGCGCCCGGAGGCGCTCGTCGAGGTGGACGAGTGGCTCGAGGACTACCGCGCGCTGTGGCAGCACCGCCTCGGTGCACTGCACACCGAGATCGCACGAGGAAAGAAGGCCTGGAAATGAGGATCATCGGGACGATGCGGGGGCTCGACGAGACCCGTGGAGCGGTGCGTGTCGAGGACGTCTACGACACCGACATCGCCGACCTGTGGGAGGCGTGCACGCGGCCCGAGCGACTGGCGCGCTGGATCGCCAAGGTGTCCGGAGACCTCCGGGTCGGGGGGACGGTCGACGTCGTCTTCACGAGCACGTGGGCGGGCTCGGCGCGGGTCGAGGCCTGCGACGCCCCGCACCACGTGCTGCTCACGACGGATCCGGGCACCGACGACGAGGCGCAGATCGAGGTCTGGCTCAGCGGGGAGGGATCGCGGACCAGGCTGGTGGTCGAGGAGCGCGGGTTGCCGGTCGACAAGCTCCACTTCCACGGGGCCGGCTGGCAGGCTCACCTGGAGGACCTCGGTCGATCGCTGGCGAGCGGCGGTCCCGCCCACGCCGACGGCTGGTCGGGGCAGGCGCCGGCCTCGGCCTGGCACGAGCGCTGGGCCGAGCTCACGCCTGCCTACCAGGACGCGGAGGTCGAGGCGCGCTGAGCCGCCAGCCGGGGTTCGCCGCTCAGAGCGCGCGGGCGGCCAGGATCCGGGACAGCGTGAACGAGCCCGCCCGCAGCTGGTTGCGGGCGTAGGCGCTGAGCGACTCGTCCTCGGCCAGGGAGCGCGCCCCGTCGAGGAACGCGCCGTCGCCGGTGCCGTAGGGGAACATCGCCCGGATCACGATGCCCTGCTGGAGCAGGCCGCCGGTCAGCCGCGGCAGCTCCTCGAGGTAGCGCCGGGTGAAGGGCTGGAGCAGGTCGGCCTGGGTGGGCCGCCAGAAGGTGGCACCGAGGTCGAGGGTGTCGCGCCCCGCCGGGACCGCGTGGTCGACGAACACCGCCTCCCAGACCTGCTCCTTGGCGTCACGCTCGGGGGCCGCGGCCAGCGCCCGCAGCCGCTTCACGTGCGCCTCGGGGTCGGGGTCCTGGTCGAGGAGGCGCTGCACGGCGCCGTCGTCGTAGCCGGAGAGCTCCGCGCGGCGCGTGGTGGCCCGCCACGCCAGGTCGAGGTCGTCGGCCTCGGCGATCGCCCGGTCGAGGACCGCCCAGTGCTCGTCGGTGGTCGCGGTCGCGGCCAGCGTGCGCATCGCCGGGCGCCGGTGCTCGGGCACCTGCGAGAGCACCGCTGCGCTGTCGGCGAGCGCCGCCATCAGGCCGGGGGAGTCGGCGGCGGGGGCCCACCGGTCGGAGACGCTCTGGGCCACGCTCAGGAAGGGCTCGACCAGGGACGGGTTCCGCTCGGTGCGCAGCGCCCGGATCACCGCACGCGCGCCCTCGCGGGGAGCCAGCTCGCCGAGCAGCAGCAGCTGGTTGACGGTCGCGACTACCAGTGCCCGCGACAGCGGCTCCGGCAGCTCGCCGAGCCGGTCGAGCATCGTGCGCAGCGAGCCGTCGTCGGGACGGACCGCGGCGAAGGTGGTGTCACCGGAGTTGACCAGGTGGAGGTCGGCACCGTGCGGCAGGTCGACCGGCGTCACCGCCTCCGTCAGGCGTACGTCGGTCGAGGCCACCGGCTGCAGGGAGTCACCCACGGCGGCGTAGCTCGTCACGCTCAGCTGGTGGGGGCGGGGCGGCAGGTCGTCGGGCGACTCGGCGTGGATCGAGCCGTCGACGAGGCGCAGCGTGTCGGTGCCGGACCGGTCGAGCCACGCGGCGGTCCACCCGGTGAGGTCGGTCCCGGCGGCGGTGCCGAACGCCGACATCAGGTCGTCGAGCACGGTGTTGTCCCAGGCGTGGTCGCGGAAGTAGGCGCGCAGGCCGGCGACGAACGCCTCCTCGCCGAGGTAGGCCATCAGCTGGTGCAGCACGCTCTGGCCCTTGATGTAGGTGATCGCGTCGAAGTTGGCGTTCGCGTGGTCGACGTCGGGGACGTCTGCCCGGATCGGGTGGCGGGCCGGCCCCATGTCCATGTCGTAGGCGGCACGCTTGGAGAGCGCCAGGAAGCCCGCCCACTGGTCGACGTACTCGGTGGCGCGCGCGAGTGCCCAGTTGGACGCCCAGGAGGCGAACGCCTCGTTGAGCCACAGGTCGTCCCACCAGCGCATCGTCACCAGGTCGCCGAACCACATGTGGGCCATCTCGTGGAGCACGAACTCCGCGAGCAGCGCCCGCTGTGCGTGGCTCGGCGGCGTCCGGGAGAGCTGGGCGTCGCCGTAGGTGACGCAGCCCCAGTTCTCCATCGCCCCGCCCAGATCCGGGACGAAGACCTGGTCGTAGCGCTCCTGCGGGAACGGCGCCCCGAACTGTTCGCCGAAGAAGGCCAGCCCCTGCCGGGTGATCGTCACCAGGTCGTCGAGGTCGCGCTCGAGGGCGGAGACCAGCGACTGGCGGCAGTAGAAGCCCAGGTCGTAACCGTCATGCTGTTGCCGCACCTCGTGGAACGGCCCGCCGTTGACCACCACCACGTACGTCGAGAGCCGCGGGGTGTCAGGGAAGGTCCAGGTGCGGGCGCCGCCCTCGGCGGCGGACACCGACTGCGGAGCGGTGTTGGACGTGACCGTCCACGACTCCGGGGCGCTGACGACGAACCGGTGCGGGGCCTTGAGGTCCGGCTGGTCGAAGCACGCCCACACCCGGCGCGCCTCGTCGGGCTCGAAGCTGGTCCAGACGTAGACCAGGCCGTCGCTCGGGTCGACGGTGCGGAGGACGCCGCTGGAGCTCGCGGTGTCGGGCTGGGCGCTGGCGACCACGAGCACGTTGTCGGCCTGCAGGTCGGTGAGCGGCAGCCGCCCGTCTCTCGCGGCGGACCGGTCGAGCGGCCGCCCGTTGAGCTCGGCGCGCTCGATGTCGGCGGCGCAGTCGACGAAGGTCGAGGCCCCCGGCTCGGCGCAGGTGAACGTGACCGTCGAGACCGCACGCAGGGTGTCGCCCTCGAGCAGCCCGGTCAGGTCGACGTCGAGGTCGTAGCGGGTCACGTCGAGCAGCCGCGACCGCTCCTCTGCCTCGCTGCGGGTCAGGCTGGCGACGTCCATGCGGTCACCGTAGCGTCCGGGGCATGGACGCTCCCGAGACCAGCAGGACGCTCCAGGACCGGCCCGAGGCCTGGCCCGTCGAGAGCAGCGAGGACCTGTACCGCGACGACTGGGTGCTGGCCCTCCGGGCCGACCGCGTACGCCGCCCCGGCGACCCGGACGGCGAGAGCTTTCGCCGGCTGGTGCTCGAGCACCCTGGTGCGGTCATCGTGCTCGCCGTCGACGACGACGGACAGGTCTGCCTGCTGCGCCAGTACCGTCACCCGGCGGGCACACAGTTCGTCGAGCTGCCCGCCGGGCTCCTCGACGTCCCGGGCGAGGACCCCGTGGTCACCGCGCGCCGGGAGCTGCGCGAGGAGGTGGCCCTGGAGGCCTCCGAGTGGACCCACCTGGGGACGTTCCACTCCTCGCCCGGCATCTCGGAGGAGGTGATGCACTTCTACCTCGCCCAGGGGCTGCGCGAGGTGGACCGGGGCGACTTCACCCCGCAGCACGAGGAGGCCGAGATGGAGGTGTTCCGGGCGCCGTTCGAGGAGCTGGTGCAGGCGGTGCTCGACGGGAGGGTGGCCGACGCGCCGGTCGCGCTCGCGGCGCTGCTGGTCGTGGGGAGGGCGCTCGACCACCGCGGGCCCGTTGCGGAGTAGTCTCGGCTGCCGTCGCGGGAAATGTTGTGCAGGTCACGCGGTCCACACCGACCCACACGCGGGGGACCACGACAGACGAGGAGTGCGAAGGTGAAGGTCGGCGTCCCGAAGGAAGTCAAGAACCACGAGTACCGCGTGGCCGTCACGCCGGTGGGCGTCCACGAGCTCACCCAGCACGGCCACGAGGTGGTCGTCGAGAAGAACGCGGGACTCGGCTCGCAGATCCCCGACGACGAGTACGTCGCCGCCGGGGCCACGATCATCGACTCCGCCGACGACGTCTGGGGCGAGGCCGACACGGTCCTGAAGGTCAAGGAGCCGGTCGCCGAGGAGTACCACCGGATGCGGGAGGGGCTGACGCTCTTCACCTACCTCCACCTCGCCGCCGACAAGCCGCTCACCGACGAGCTGATCAAGCGCAAGGTGACCGCCATCGCCTACGAGACCGTGCAGCTGCCCTCGGGCGGGCTGCCCCTGCTCTACCCGATGTCGGAGGTCGCGGGCTGCCTGGCGCCCCAGGTGGGCGCGCACGCGCTGATGAGGGCCCAGGGCGGCCGCGGCGTGCTGATGGGCGGCGTGGGTGGGGTCGCCAACGCCAAGGTCGTCATCATCGGGGCCGGCGTCTCCGGCCAGAACGCCGCCAACATCGCGCTCGGCATGGGCGCCGACGTCACGCTGCTCGACACCGACCTCGACAAGCTGCGGATGTCGTTCTGGCGCTACAACAACCGGGTCCACGGGCTGGCGTCGTCGAAGCTGGCGATCCAGCAGCAGGTCATGGAGGCCGACATGGTGATCGGCGCGGTGCTGATCCCTGGCGCCGCGGCCCCCAAGCTGGTCAGCAACGAGCTGGTCTCCCAGATGAAGCCGGGCTCGGTGCTGGTCGACATCGCCGTCGACCAGGGCGGCTGCTTCGAGGACACCCGCGCCACGACGCACGCCGACCCGACGTACGCCGTGCACGACTCGATCTTCTACTGCGTCGCGAACATGCCGGGCGCGGTGCCCAACACCTCGACGTACGCGCTCACCAACGCGACGCTGCCCTACGTGGTGGCGGTGACCGACAAGGGCTGGCAGCAGGCCTGCCGCGACGACCGCAGCCTGGCGCTCGGCCTCAACACCCACGACGGGCGGCTGACCAACGCGCCGGTCGGCGAGGCCGTCGGCATCGACGCCGTGCCCCTGGAGGAGGCGCTTGCCTGACGGTGGGCCCGACGGGCTGACGCGGGCGGTCCGCACCTACCTCGACCACCTGTCGGTGGAGCGGGGGTTGGCCGACAACACGCTGTCGTCGTACCGGCGCGACCTGCGCCGCTACCTCGAGTTCCTGCGTGAGCGGGAGGTCGACGACCTGGACTCGGTCACCGAGCAGGCGGTGACCGACTTCCTGGTGCGCCTGCGGGAGGGCGACGCCGAGCACCCGGCGCTCTCGGCCACGTCGGCCGCGCGCACCGTGGTGGCGGTGCGCGGGTTCCACAAGTTCGCGGTGCGCGACGGCCTGGCCACCGCCGACCCCGCGGCGGGGGTGAAGCCGCCGTCGCCGGCCAAGCGGCTGCCCAAGGCGCTGCCGCTCGCCGACGTCGAAGCGATCCTGGAGGCGGCCGGCTCGGCCGGCACCACGCTGGCGCTGCGTGACCGGGCGCTGCTCGAGGTGCTCTACGGCACCGGGGCCCGGATCTCGGAGGCGGTCGGGCTCGACGTCGACGACCTCGACCTCGTCGACGGCACCGTGCTGCTCCGCGGCAAGGGGTCCAAGGAGCGGCTGGTGCCGCTCGGCTCGTACGCCGCCGAGGCGGTCGACGGCTACCTGGTCCGGGCCCGTCCCGAGCTGGTAGCGGCGAGGACGCCGGCCGGGGCGCTGTTCCTCAACTCCCGGGGCGGCCGACTCACCCGCCAGAGCGCCTGGGCGGTGCTCGTCAAGGCGGCCGAGCGGGCGGGCGTCACCAGGGACGTCTCGCCCCACACCCTGCGCCACTCCTTCGCGACCCACCTGCTCGACGGCGGCGCCGACGTCCGGGTGGTCCAGGAGCTGCTCGGCCATGCCTCGGTGACGACCACGCAGGTCTACACGTTGGTGACCGTCGACAACTTGCGTGAGGTCTTCGCCACCGCGCACCCGCGCGCCCGCGACTGACTCCGGCGTGCGCCCGCCGCGACTGATGGCGGTGTGCCCTCGGGCAAGGCGCTATTCAGTGTTGCTATCTACCGGTACTCAGTGATACTGTCTACCAGTAGTCAATGACGCTGAGTAGTTGGGAGGTGCGCCGTGGGCAAGCAGGCGACCGAGATGCTCAAGGGCACGCTGGAGGGGATCGTCCTGGCGATCCTGGCCGGCCGAGCCGCGTACGGGTACGAGATCACGGCCGGGCTGCGCGAGAAGGGGTTCACCGACATCGCCGAGGGAACCATCTACGCCCTGCTGGTCAGGATCGAGCAGCGCGGTCTCGTCGACGTCGAGAAGGTCCCCTCCGAGAAGGGGCCGCCGCGCAAGGTCTACTCCCTGAACGCGCTGGGCCGCGACTACCTCGACGAGTTCTGGAGGACGTGGAGCTTCCTCGCCGAACGCATCGAAGAGCTCCACACCGCACACGCTGAAGGAGAGAGCTGAGATGGCCGCCAAGTGGATCGAGACCCTCACCGGGTCGCTGGAGCAGAAGAGGCAGTTCAAGCAGGACAAGGCCCGGATCGACGGGCTCCCCGAGCCGTACGCCACCGCGGCGAAGGCGATGCACCGGTACTTCATGTACTACGGGGGCATCACCGACGGCGACACCCTCCTCACGATGTTCGGCGACCTGGCCGACCTCTGGGAGCGCGCCGCCACCGACGGGACCTCCGTCCGGGCGATCGTCGGGGACGACCCGGTCGAGTTCGCCGAGACGTTCGCTCAGGCGTACGCGGGCAAGCGCTGGATCGACAAGGAGCGGGCCCGCCTGGTCGAGGCGATCGACCGCGCCGTCGAGGAGGAGTCATGACGAGTGCGGTCCTGGTCCGGGGTCTGGAGAAGTCGTACGGCGAGCTCCCGGTGCTGCGCGGTGTCGACCTCGAGGTCGCACCTGGGAGCATCGTGGCGCTGCTCGGCTCGAACGGGGCTGGCAAGACGACCGTGGTGAGGATCCTGTCCACGCTGCTGGCGGCCGACGCCGGATCGGTGAGCGTGCAGGGCTTCGACGTGGCCTCGCAGCCGGCCGAGGTACGGGAGTCGATCAGCCTCACCGGACAGTTCGCCGCTGTCGACGAGGTCCTGACCGGTCGCGAGAACCTGGTCCTGGTGGCCAGGCTCCGGCACCTGTCCGGGCCGGCGGCGATCGCCGCCGACCTGCTGGAGCGGTTCGCCCTCACCGGCGCCGCCGACCGGCGGGTCGCGACGTACTCGGGCGGAATGCAGCGTCGGCTCGACATCGCGATGAGCCTGATCGGCGACCCGCCGGTCATCTTCCTCGACGAGCCGACGACCGGTCTCGACCCCCAGGCGCGGCACGAGGTGTGGCAGGCCGTCAAGGAACTGGCCGCGGGTGGCACCACGGTGCTGCTCACCACGCAGTACCTCGACGAGGCCGAGCAGCTGGCCGACCGGATCGCGATCCTGCACGAGGGACGGATCCTCGTGAACGGGACGCTCGCCGAGCTCAAGCAGCTGCTGCCACCCGCCCGAGTCGAGTACGTCGAGAAGCAGCCGACGCTCGAGGAGGTCTTCCTCAGCCTCGTCGGCCCGGGCAACGAGTCCGAGACCACCCAGGAGCAACCATGAACCGCCACTTCCTCGGCGACACGACCGTCCTGCTCGGACGGTCGCTACGCCACATCACGCGCAGCGTCGACACCATCATGACGACCGCGGTCATGCCGATCGGATTCATGCTGCTGTTCGTCTACGTCTTCGGTGGCTCGATCGACACCGGGTCGGAGTCCTACGTGACCTACCTGCTGCCCGGCATCCTGCTCATCACCATCGCCTCGGGCGTCTCCTACACCGCCTTCCGACTGTTCCTCGACCGGCAGAACGGCATCTTCGAGCGGTTCCAGTCGATGCCGGTAGCGCGCTCGGCCGTGCTGTGGGCCCACGTGCTGACCTCGATGGTGGCCAACCTCGTGTCGGTCGTGGTCGTCGTGCTCGTCGCCCTCCTCATGGGCTTCCGCTCCGACGCGAGCGTGCTCACGTGGCTGGCGGTCGCCGGCATCCTGGTGGTGTTCACGCTGGCCCTGACGTGGCTCGCGGTGATCCCCGGCCTCTCCGCGAAGTCGGCGGACGGCGCGGTCGCGTTCTCCTACCCGCTCATCTTCCTGCCGTTCATCAGCTCGGCGTTCGTGCTCACCGACGACATGCCGGGCCCGGTGCGCGCCTTCGCCGAGAACCAGCCGGTGACCCCCATCGTCGACACGATCCGCAACCTGTTCGCCCAGCAGCCGGTCGGCACCGGGATCTGGACCGCCCTGGGGTGGTGCCTCGGCCTCCTCGCCCTCGCCTACGCACTCGCGATGGTCAGCTACCGCCGCAACATCGCCTGAGGCGGCCCGCCGACGGCGCGGGCACCGCAGCGCGGCGTCACGGGTGGTGGTTGGATCGACCCCGTGCCACCCCGCGACCACCTCACTGCCACCGGCGGGCCGGACGCGGCGTACGAGGCATTCACGTCGTGGGTCGCGGGGCAGGGCCTGGACCTCTACCCGCACCAGGACGAGGCCGTCCTCGAGCTGCTCGGTGGCAGCCACGTGGTGCTGGCGACGCCGACCGGGTCGGGCAAGTCGCTGGTCGCCGTCGCCGCCCACCTGGCCGCGCTCGCCGATGACCGGGTCAGCTTCTACACCGCGCCCATCAAGGCGCTGGTCAACGAGAAGTTCTTCGCGCTCTGCGAGATCTTCGGTGCCGACGACGTCGGGCTGCTGACCGGCGACGCGTCGGTCAACCCCGATGCCCCGATCATCTGCTGCACCGCCGAGGTGCTCGCCAACATCGCGCTGCGCGAGGGCGCCGCCGCCGACGTCGGGCTGGTCGTCATGGACGAGTTCCACTTCTACGCCGAGCCCAGCCGGGGGTGGGCGTGGCAGGTCCCGCTGCTGGAGCTGCCACGGGCGCAGTTCCTGCTGATGTCGGCCACCCTCGGCGACGTCACCACGATCGCCGACGACCTCTCCCGGCGTACCGGCCGCGACACCGCGGTGGTCGACGACGCCGTGCGTCCGGTGCCGCTCAGCTTCACCTGGTCGACCGAGCCGCTTGCCGACACCCTCGACGAGCTGGTCGAGACCGGCCAGGCGCCGGTCTACGTCGTCCACTTCACCCAGGCCGCCGCGGTGGAGCACGCGGCGTCCCTGCTGCGCACCGCCGGGCTGGGGAAGCGGGCCGACAAGGAGGCGATCTCGGCCCGCACCGCCGGCGTCCGCTTCGGCGCCGGGTTCGGCAAGACCCTCCACAAGCTGCTGCGCGCCGGGATCGGCGTCCACCACGCCGGGATGCTGCCGAAGTACCGCCGGGTGGTCGAGCAGCTCGCCCAGGCAGGGCTGCTCACCGTGGTGTGCGGCACCGACACCCTCGGCGTCGGCATCAACGTCCCGATCCGGACCGTGCTGTTCAGCGGGCTGGCCAAGTTCGACGGGAGCCGGCAACGGGTGCTCAAGGTGCGCGAGTTCCAGCAGATCGCGGGCCGCGCGGGGCGGGCCGGGTTCGACAGCGCGGGCTACGTCGTGGTGCAGGCACCGGAGCACGTCATCGACAACGAGAAGGCGAAGAAGAAGGCCGCCGCCAGCAGCAACAAGCGGTCGAAGGCCCAGCTGCGCAAGCCGCCGCCCGGCACCGTGGTCTGGAACGAGCAGACCTTCGACAAGCTGGTCGCGGGGGTGCCCGAGCAGCTCGAGAGCCGGATGCGCGTCGACAACGGGATGCTGGTCAACGTCCTGGCCCGCGAGGAGGACGCCTTCCCCGTCGTACGCCGGCTGCTGACCGACAACCACGAGGACCGGCGGCAGCAGCTGCGGCTGGCGCGCCGCGCCGTGCGGCTGACCCGGGCGCTGGTGCGCGCCGGGACCGTCACCCGGCTCGACGAGCCCGACGAGCACGGCCGCCGCTACGTGCTGACGGTCGACCTGCCGCCCGACTTCGCGCTCCACCAGCCGTTGTCGCTGTTCGCGCTGGCCGCGCTGGATGTGCTCGACCCCGAGGCTCCGACGTACGCGCTCGACGTGGTCTCGGTGGTCGAGTCTGTGCTCGAGGGGCCCCGGCAGGTGCTGTTCGCGCAGCAGCACGCGGCGCGCGGCGAGATGATCGCCGAGCTGAAGGCCGACGGCGTCGACTACGAGGAGCGGATGGCGCTGATCGAGGACGTCACGTGGCCGCAGCCGCTGGCCGACCTGCTCGAGCCGCTGTTCGAGACCTACCGCGAGACGCACCCCTGGCTGCCCGAGGACGCGCTGCAGCCCAAGTCGGTGCTGCGGGAGATGTGGGAGGAGGGGATGGGCTTCACCGACTTCGTCGCCCGCTACCAGCTCGCCCGCTCCGAGGGGCTGGTGCTGCGCTACCTGACCGACGCCTACCGGGCGCTGCGGCAGACCGTCCCCGAGCGGCACCGGCCGCCCGAGGTCGACGACGTCGTGGAGTGGCTGGGGGAGACGGTGCGGCAGACCGACTCCTCGCTGCTCGACGAGTGGGAGTCGCTGGCCGACCCGGACCACGCCCGGCCCGACGTCGTCGAGCACGCCCCGCCGCCCCCGCCGCGGCCGCTGTCGCGGCAGCAGCGCGCCTTCGAGGTGATGATCCGCAACGCGATGTTCGCGCGGGTGCTGCTGTGTGCCCGCGACGACCTCGACGGGCTGGTCCGGCTGGAGCGGGAGGCCGCCGACCGGCTCGACCCGCCCCGCGAGGTGGTGATGGGCCGGTCGGCGTGGGACGCGGCGCTCGAGGCGTACTACGCCGAGCACGACACGGTCGGCACCGACGCCGACGCCCGCGGGCCGACGTACCTCCGGATCGGCGAGGAGGAGCGGGGAGAGCCGGCCGGTGCACCCGAGGGCACCACCGCCCGGGTCCGCCGGGTGGTGCAGACCCTCGCCGACCCCGCCGGGCACCGCGACTGGGTCGTCGAGGGGACCGTCGACTGCGACGCCAGCGACGAGGCCGGCGAGCTGGTGCTGGCCGTCACTGCGCTGCGCCGGTTGTGAGGTGGAGGCGGCGGTTTCCCCGCCTACGCGGGGAAACCGACACTTCTTGGGGCAAATTTGCCCCCAGATGTCTCCACTTCCCCGCTTACGCGGGGAAACCGACGGACCGGCGCCGGCCGCCGACCGAGGTCACACCGCGGTGCACAGACTTGTGCACAGGACACCTGCCGGGTGTGTACCGCACGGGGGGCTCCTCAACAGATTTCGAAGAATCGCTGGGGGTATCGGTGCGTCGGTTGAGACCGCTGCTCGCGCCGTCCTAACCTCGCGACAGGCTCGGCAACATGTCGCCGAGTCGACAATTCGAAACCACCACACCGGGAGTGTCAGATGAGCGGTGACAGGTCCTTCTCAGGACTGTTCGGCAGCCAGGGCAGCAGCGCCCCGGAGATGCCTCCGCTGGTCCGGCCGACCGCCCCGTCCCCAGCAGAGCCTTCCCCCGGAGCAGACGACCACGTGAGCCAGCCGATTCCCTTCGAACGTACCGCCGAGCCCGTCGTCGAGGAGCCCGTCCTCGGTCCGACCGGCCGGCCGCTACCCGACTTCCCGGAGCCGCGCCCGCGCACCGAGCACGGCGGCGCCCGGGTGATCGCGATGTGCAACCAGAAGGGCGGCGTGGGCAAGACCACGACCACCATCAACCTGGGCGCCGCGCTCGCCGAGTACGGCCGCAAGGTGCTGCTCGTCGACTTCGACCCGCAGGGGTCGCTCTCGGTCGGTCTGGGGCTCAACCCGCACGAGATGGACTTCACCGTCTACAACCTGCTGATGCAGCGCGACATCGCCGTCGGCGAGGTGATCGTCGACTCCGGCATCCCCGGGATGGACCTGCTGCCCTCCAACATCGACCTCTCGGCGGCCGAGGTGCAGCTGGTCCACGAGGTCGCGCGCGAGCAGACGCTCTCGCGCGTGCTGGCGCCCGCGATCGAGCAGTACGACGTCATCCTCATCGACTGCCAGCCCTCGCTCGGCCTGCTGACCGTCAACGCCCTCACCGCGGCCGACGGCGTGATCGTGCCGCTGGAGTGCGAGTACTTCGCGTTGCGCGGGGTGGCGCTGCTCAAGAACACCATCGACAAGGTCCAGGAGCGGCTCAACCCGCGGCTGGAGATCGACGGTGTGCTCGGCACCATGTTCGACGGGCGCACGCTCCACGGCCGCGAGGTGATGGAGCGGCTGGTGCAGGCGTGGGACGAGAAGGTGTTCCACACGGTGATCCGCCGGACCGTGAAGTTCTCCGACTCCACCGTGGCCGGGGAGCCGATCACGTCGTACGCCTCGGGCTCGACCGGCGCCGACGCCTACCGCCAGCTCGCCAGGGAGGTGGCCGCCCGGTGTCTCGACGGGTGAGCATGCCTGCTGCGGACGACCTGTTCCGCAGGACGGGAGAGAAGTCCACGCGCGTCCGGGCGGTGCCCGACGCGCCGGATCAGGACTCCGGTGACGCCGCCGCCGACACGCCCGCCGAGAAGCGGCCCAGCGGGCGGGTCCGCCACGACGAGAAGATGACGGTCTACGTCACCTCCGACGAGCTGTTCGACCTCGAGCACACCCGGCTGGCGCTGCGACGGGAGCACGGCCTCGCCGTCGACCGTGGGCGACTCGTGCGCGAGGCGGTCGCCATGGTGCTGGCCGACTTCGAGCGCCACGGCGACGACAGCGCGCTGGTCCGGCGGCTGACCGACGGATGACCGAGCTGATCGACGCTCCTGCCGACCTGGCGGCCGGTGGGGCCGACCGGAGCGCCGACGTGGCGGCGGTGGGCTTCGCGGTACGGCTCGACAACTTCGAGGGCCCGTTCGACCTGCTGCTGTCGCTGATCGCCAAGCACAAGCTCGACATCACCGAGGTGGCGCTGTCGCGGGTCACCGACGAGTTCATCGCCCACGTCAAGGCGCTGGGCCCCGAGTGGGACCTCGAGCAGACCTCGTCGTTCCTCGTGGTGGCCGCCACGCTTCTCGACCTCAAGGCGGCGCGGCTGCTGCCACAGGGCGACGTCGAGGACGAGGAGGACCTCGCGCTGCTCGAGGCGCGCGACCTGCTGTTCGCCCGGCTCCTCCAGTACAAGGCGTTCAAGCAGGTCGCCGGCGTGCTCGAGGGCCGGCTGGCGGCGGAGTCGCGCCGCCACCCTCGCGCCGTCGGCCTCGAGGAGCGCTACGCCGGGCTGCTCCCGGAGGTGCTGATCGGCATCGGCCTCGACGCGTTCGCGGCGCTGGCGGCGAAGGCACTGGAGCCCAAGCCCGTCCTCGAGCTCTCGCTCCACCACATCCACGCCCCGACGGTGTCGGTCCGCGAGCAGGCCGCCCTCGTCGTCGAGCGGCTGCAGCGCAGCGGCACGATGACGTTCCGGTCGCTGTGCGGCGACTCGCCCGACACGCTGACCACGGTCGCCCGGTTCCTGTCGCTGCTCGAGCTGTTCCGCGAGGGCGCGGTCGGGTTCGACCAGCTCTCGCCGCTGGGCGAGCTCACGGTCCGCTGGACCGGCGGTGACGACAACGACGGCGGCGACTTCGAGATCGACGAGTTCGACGGCGCCCCGCCCGAGGCCGGGGCCGACCCGGGGGAGACCCCCGACGTGCAGGAGAACGACGATGACCGAGACCGCTGAGACCCCGAGACCCTCGACGTGGCGCTCGCCGAGCTGCGGCCCTCGCTGGAGGCGCTGCTGATGGTCGCCGACCAGCCGCTCGACGAGGCGGTGCTGGCCGCCGCCGTCGGCCACCCGGTGCCCGCGGTGTCCGAGGCGCTGGCCGGGCTCGCCGCCGACTACGACGAGCAGGGCCGCGGGTTCGAGCTGCGCAACGTGGCCGGAGGCTGGCGCTACTACACGCGCGAGGAGTTCGCCCCCGTCGTCGAGGCGTTCGTGCTGGAGGGCCAGCAGGCCCGGCTGACGCAGGCGGCGCTGGAGACCCTCGCCGTGGTCGCCTACAAGCAGCCGGTGTCGCGGGCCCGGGTGTCGGCGATCCGCGGCGTCAACGTCGACGGCGTGATGCGCACCCTGCTGACCCGGGGCCTGGTCGAGGAGGCCGGGCGCGACGGCGAGCACGGTGCCACGCTCTACCGCACCACCGGCTACTTCCTGGAGCGGATCGGCGTCGGCTCCCTCGACGAGCTCCCGGAGCTGGCCCCCTACCTGCCCGACATGGACGACCTCGAGGACGACCTGGCCGAGGCCGTCGCACCCGTTCCGGCTGCCACGCCGGAGCGCGACGAGCAGGCGTCGTGACGACGGCCGGCGACGACGCCGGCGGTGACCGGCCGGGCCTGGTCCGGCTGCAGAAGCTGCTCGCCCAGTCCGGCGTCGCGTCGCGTCGCAAGTGCGAGGAGCTGATGCTGGCCGGCGAGGTCGAGGTCGACGGCGAGGTCGTGACCCGGCTCGGCACCAAGGTCGACCCGCGCACCGCCGTGATCCGGGTGTCGGGCCGGCGGCTGCCCCCGGCGTCACCGCACGCCTACCTGGTGCTCAACAAGCCGCGCGGCGTGGTGTCGACGATGTCCGACCCCGAGGGGCGTCGCACCCTGTCCGACGTGCTCGCCGTGCAGGCCCCCGAGCTGGGGCGGCTGTTCCACGTCGGGCGGCTCGACACCGACACCTCGGGCCTGCTGCTGCTCACCAACGACGGCGACTTCGCCCACCGGATGGCGCACCCGTCGTACGAGGTCGACAAGACCTACGTCGCCGAGGTCGAGGGCGAGGTCACCCGCCAAGTGCTGCAGCAGCTGCGCGACGGCGTCACCCTCGACGACGGGCCGGTCGAGGTGCGACACGTGAAGGTCGTGGCGCATGGTCAGGGTCGCACCATCGTCGAGCTGGTCATCCACGAGGGTCGCAACCGGATCGTGCGGCGACTGCTCGACCATGTCGGGCACCCGGTCCGGCGGCTCACCCGCACCGCCTTCGGCCCAGTCGTGCTGGGGCAGCTCCGCACCGGCGAGCTGCGGCCGCTGACCAACGACGAGCTCGGCGCACTGCTCGACCGCGCCGAGATGTAGGAACCGCCGGGCGCTCGACCGGCGCCTCGCCTAGCCTTGGCGCCATGCCAGTGCGAGCCGTACGTGGGGCGACCCAGCTCGAGGACGACGACCGGGAGCACCTCCTGGACCGGGTGGCCGAGATGGTGCTCGACGTCATGCGGTCCAACGGGCTCGAGGTCGACGACTTCATCTCGGTGATCTTCACCGCCACCTCCGACCTGGTCTCGGAGTTCCCGGCGTACGCCGCCCGGCAGCTCGGCTTCGGCGAGGTGCCGCTGCTGTGCGCCCGCGAGCTCGAGATCGCCGGGTCGATGCCGCGCGTGGTGCGGATGCTGGCCCACGTCGAGACCGACCTGCCGCGGGCGGAGCTGACCCACTGCTACCTCCACGGGGCGGCCGCGCTGCGCAAGGACCTCACCCGGACCCGTGAGGTCCCCGACGATGAGTGACCTGCTCACCGGTCCCGTCGAGGTGGTCGGTGCCGGGCTGCTCGGCACCTCGGTCGGTCTGGCCTGCCGGCGTGCCGGGATCGAGGTGGTGCTGACCGACGTCGCCGCCGAGCACGTCCGTACCGCGACCGGACTGGGTGCCGGACGGCCCGCCACCGGGGACGATCGGCCCCAGCTGGTGGTCGTGGCCGTCCCGCCCGACCACCTCGGCCGCGAGATCGTCGCCGCGCTCCGGCGTACCGACGCCGTGGTGACCGACGTCGGCAGCATCAAGGGCGAGCCGACCCGGGTCGTCGCCGAGCAGGCCCCCGCCGCGGCGGCCCGCTACGTCGGCGGCCACCCGATGGCGGGCAGCGAGCGGTCGGGCCCGCTGGCCGCGAGCGTGGCGCTCTTCGACGGCCGGCCGTGGGCGGTCGCTCCCGGCGGGTCGGCCGACCCGGCCGCCGTGGCACTGGTCCACGAGCTGGCCCGGACCTGCGGCGCGGTGCCGCTCGCCATGGACCCGGACGAGCACGACCAGGCGGTGGCCCGGACCTCGCACCTGCCCCACCTGCTCGCGGTGCTGGTCGCCGGCCGGCTGGCCGAGGCGCCGGCCGACCACCTGGCCCTGTCGGGGCAGGGCGTGCGTGACGTGACCCGGATCGCGGGGGGAGACCCCGGCCTCTGGCAGCAGATCGTCGCCCTCAACGCCGAGGCGCTCCACGACCTGCTCGGCGAGGTCCGGCTCGAGCTCGACGTCCTGCAGCGCGCGGTGGCCAGTGGCGACCGCGACGTGGTGGGCGAGCTGCTCGCCCGCGGCGTGGCCGGCACGCGGGCGATCCCGGGCAAGCACGGCGGGCCGGTCAGCCCGACCCGGCCGGTCTACGTGTCCGTGCCCGACCATCCGGGGGAGCTGGCACGGCTGTTCGCCGACGCCGGCGCGTCCGGGGTCAACATCGAGGACGTCCACATCGACCACGACCCGGGCCGCCCCGTCGGCGTGGTCGAGCTGGTCGTGGCCGAGGACCGGGCGGAGCACCTCCACGACGCTCTCGAATCGAGGGGCTGGCAGACCCACCGGTAGTCTGCGCCCGTGCCTGACACCCCCTCCCGCCTCGTCGTCGCCATCGACGGCACCTCCGGGTCCGGCAAGTCCAGCACGTCGCGCGGCGTCGCCGTACGGCTGGGGCTGCGCTACCTCGACACCGGCGCGATGTTCCGCGCGATGACCTGGTGGATGCTGCGCGAGCGGGTCGACGTCGACGACCCGGACGCGGTGGCGGCGCGCTGCCACGAGCCCGAGATCCTCTCCGGCACCGACCCCGAGGGCCCGGGGATCATGGTCGACGGGGTCGACGTGGGCGTCGCCATCCGGACCGACGAGGTCAACGCCGCGGTCTCCCAGGTCAGTGTCGTCCCGGCCGTCCGGACCCGGCTGCTGGAGCTCCAGCGCGAGGTGATCGGCGAGGGCGGGATCGTGGTCGAGGGTCGCGACATCGGCTCCGTGGTGTGGCCGGAGGCCGAGGTCAAGGTCTACCTGACGGCAGAGGCCGAGGCCCGGGCGACCCGTCGCGCGGCCGAGACCGGCAGCATCGACGTCTCCGGCACCCGCGAGTCGCTGCTGTCGCGCGACCGGATCGACTCCGGGCGGGCGACGGCGCCGCTGGCGATGGCCGACGACGCGGTCGCGGTCGACACCACCGGCCACACCCTGGACGAGGTGATCGACCGGGTCGTGGCGCTCGCCGAGGCCGCGGGGGAGCGGGCGTGACCCACGACCTCCATCACGAGCGGCCCGCCACCGAGGCCGTCGCGCACCCGCCGAAGGCGCTGCTCCAGGGCGCGCGCCCACCCGCGCGGGCGCTGGTCCGCAGCCGCTACCGGGTCCGGCTCCACCACGCCGACCGGGTGCCGTCGACCGGGCCGGTCGTGCTGGCCGCCAACCACATCGGCGTCATCGACGGGCCGCTGCTGGCCGCCCTGAGCCCACGCCCCGTGCACGCGCTGACCAAGCAGGAGATGTTCGTCGGCCGGACGGGCCGGTTCCTGACCCGGGCCGGCCAGATCCCCCTCGACCGGTTCCACCCCGACCCGCGGGCAGTCAGGACTGCGCTGCGGGTGCTCCGCGACGGCGGTGTCGTCGGCGTCTTCCCCGAGGGCCGGCGTGGCGACGGCGAGCTGCACCGGTTCCACCACGGGGCGGCCTACCTCGCCCTGGTGACCGGCGCGCCCGTCGTCCCCGTGATCATGCTCGGCACCCGCGTGCCCGGCGGCGGGGCGGACTCACGACCGCCTCGGGGGAGCGAGCTGCACCTGACGTACGGCCAGCCGGTGTGGGTGGAACCACAGCCCTGGCCCCGTACGCCGGGAATGGTTCGCGACACCTCGACGCTGCTCCGGGAGCGGCTGCTGGCGACCCTGGACGAGGCACGCGGGCTGACCGGCCTGGAGCTGCCCGGCCCGTTGCCGGCGGGCGACTACGAGGACGACCCCGACACCGGGCTCGTCGACCGAGGAGCATGATGAGCGAGGACCACCTCGAGACCACCACGGCCGTCGACGGACCGCTGCCGGTGCTGGCCGTCGTCGGCCGCCCCAACGTCGGGAAGTCCACCTTGGTCAACCGGATCATCGGCCGCCGGGAGGCGGTGGTCGAGGACGTGCCCGGCGTGACCCGCGACCGGGTGTCCTACGACGCCGACTGGTCCGGTCGGGCCTTCACCGTGGTCGACACCGGCGGCTGGGACCCCGACGCCCGCGGGATGGCCGAGCGGATCGCCGCCCAGGCCGAGATCGCGGTCAGTCTGGCCGACGCCGTGCTGTTCGTCGTCGACGCGACCATCGGCATCACCGACGCCGACGAGGCCGTGGTCAAGATCCTGCGTCGGTCGAGGAAGCCGGTCGTGCTCGCCGCCAACAAGGTCGACGACGCCCGCACCGAGGCCGAGGCCCACGCGCTCTGGAACCTCGGCCTCGGCGAGCCGTACGCCGTCTCCGCGCTCCACGGCCGCGGGTCCGGCGACCTCCTCGACGCCGTCCTCGCGGCGCTGCCGGAGGCGCCGCCGGAGCGTGACGCGGAGGTCGGCGGCCCGCGCCGGATCGCGATCGTCGGCAAGCCCAACGTCGGCAAGTCCTCGCTGCTCAACCAGCTCGCGGGCAGCGAGCGGGTGGTGGTCGACAACGTCGCCGGAACCACCGTCGACCCCGTCGACGAGCTGGTCGAGCTCGGTGACCGGACCTGGCGGTTCATCGACACCGCCGGCATCCGGAAGCGCGTGAAGGAGGCGTCGGGACACGAGTACTACGCCTCGCTGCGCACCTCCACCGCCATCGACCGGGCCGAGGTGGCCGTGCTGGTGCTCGACGCCGGCCAGTCGATCTCCGAGCAGGACGTGCGGATCCTGCAGACCGTCCGCGAGGCGGGCCGGGCGCTCGTGATCGCCTTCAACAAGTGGGACCTCGTCGACGAGGAGCGCCGCTACTACCTCGAGCGCGAGATCGAGCGGGAGCTGGTCCAGGTCCGCTGGGCCCCGCGGATCAACGTCACCGCCCGCACCGGCTGGCACGTCGACCGGCTCGTGCCGGCGCTCGACAAGGCGATCGAGGGCTGGGAGACACGGGTCCCGACCGGCGCGCTCAACAGCTTCCTCGGCCGGCTGGTCGCCGAGCACCCCCACCCGGTCCGCAGCGGCAAGCAGCCCAGGATCCTGTTCGGCACCCAGCCGTCGACCGCCCCGCCGACGTTCGTGCTGTTCACGACCGGCAAGCTGGAGGCGTCCTACGAGCGGTACGTCGAGCGCCGGCTGCGCGAGGAGTTCGGCTTCGCCGGCACCCCGATCCTGCTGCAGCAGCGTCCCCGAGAGAGGCGGAAGCGGTGATGAGCCCCCACGAGGCCCACGACCCGCGCGGCGCGCAGCCCGCGGCGCACTGGGAGGCGGTCTGGGCGGAGAAGGGCCACGGATCCGTCTCGTGGTACGAGGAGACGCCCACCACCTCGACCGAGCTGGTGCTCTCCGACGGCGTGCCGCGGACCGTCGTCGACGTCGGTGCCGGGTCCTCGTTCCTGCCGGAGGCGCTGCTCGACGCGGGCGTCGGGCACGTGACGCTGCTCGACCTGTCGATGTCGGCGCTGGCGCTGACGTCGCTGCGGCTGGAGGAGCGGGCCGGCGCCGTCACCACGATCGTCGGCGACGTACTCACCCACCCGTTCGACGAGCAGTACGACGTCTGGCACGACCGGGCCGTCTTCCACTTCCTGGTCGAGCCGGCCCAGCGGGCGGCGTACGTCGAGCAGGCCCGGCGGGCGGTCCGCCCCGGCGGCCTGCTGGTCGTCGGCACCTTCGCCGCCGACGGCCCGGAGCAGTGCTCCGGCCTGCCGGTGGCCCGCTACGACGCGGACGCGCTCGTGGCCGAGCTCGGCCACGGCTTCGAGCCGGTGACCTCCCGCCGCGCCGAGCACCACACGCCGTGGGACGCGGTCCAGCCGTTCACCTGGGTGGTGCTGCGGCGGTCCTGAGCGCTCAGCCCGGCGGCCACTCCTCCGCCAGGAGGGCGCTCAGCCGACCGTGTCCAGCCAGCGGCCGGACCGGTGCAGGGACTCCGCGGACCGCGTGCAGCTCCCGGCGCATGCCCACGACGCTCCATCAGCCGCCAGGAGCGTCGTTGCCGAGGAAGCAGTTCGCGACGACCCGGCGTACGCCGAGGTCCTCGGAGCAGGTGACGGAGCGAGCTCCCGCACCGCCTCGGTGGTGTAGCCGCGGCCGACGTAGCCGGGTCGAGGACCCAGCCGAGCTCGGCCTGCTGCCGGGTCGCGCGGTCGGCGACCTCGGACTGGGCCCAGGCGTCCTCGACGGCGGAGCATGAGGTCGCCGATGACCGGGGCCGCGGCGTCGTGGCCGAGAGTGACGACGACGGTGGTCGCCAGCCGTCCCGGCTCCGCGAACGTGCTCCCGGTAGCCGTCGCGGTCGGGCGGGCGCTCGGTGAGCCACTCGTTCACCGCGGGCAGCCGTCGATAGATCCACGTCGGGTCGGCGTCGTCCGGACCGTGGCGGGGCGGAGGGTGAGGCGCTGCGTGGAGAGCGCCCGCTCGAGCACCGGCCGCACGGTGCGAGCGCCAGTATGCGTCGGTGGTGCGGAGTCCGACGAGGATGGCGCCGATGTCCCGCAGGCCGGCCAGCACCCCGTGGAGCTGCGCCTGGTCGGCGACCACGACGGCGACGGTGGTGGTGCCGTCGTCGTCGCGGGTCAGCGCGAGGTCACCGAGCCACGCTCCCCAGTGGTCGTCGAGGTGACCGGCGACGCGGATCTGCGTAGGTCGGTGGACGCCGGTGCTCACGGGAGCGCCTCCTGCGTGGCGGGGGTGTGGAGGTGCTCCGCGGCGGCGGTGGGCAGGACGGCGGACGGCCCACTCGGCGCACGGCCAGGTTGATCACCCAGCCAGGCGCCCTTGGCGAGGTCGGCGAGCCAGCACGCCCGGTCCCGAAGAGTGCCCCGCCGATGCCCTCGGTGAAGGCCTGGGTGCCGGCGGCAAGGCCGATCGCGTAGGCCCGGATCATCCACGCCCGGTGGGCCGCGATGTCGACGGCGAGCGTACAGCGGCGACAGCGCGAGTGCCAGGCAGCCGACCATCGCCGACCCGAAGACCGAGGCGGAGCACGAAGAGCAGGACACCGGTGCCGGGCTGCGCCTCGTGGAAGAGCGTCGATCCAGAGGGCGGACAGCGCGACCAGGAGACCGGCCACCACGCAGCACGCGGTGCCGGCGCTGAGCAGGACATTGCCGACGAGACCCTGTGCCCGCCTGGCGGAACCGGGGCACGAGCTGCCAGGATCCCCACGAGGTCACGTAGACCGTCGCAGCCCACGATGTGCGGACCACGAGCGTGTGAGCGGGAAGTCGGCGTGGCGGATCGTTGGCGGGGATCAGCGCCGAGGCCGCCCGGCGACGCTGGACCAGTCGCAGCGCCCCGGCCGTCAGCGGGACCGTGCTCAGCGCCAGCCACGACCATCGGTACCGGGTCCAGCTCCGCTCTCGACTGCTCATGTCCGGGACGTTAGGAACCGGCATGGTGAGGTGGCATCACCACGTGATGTGACCGGGGTGGTGATTCGCGATGTCCACCGGGCTCAGAGCAGGCCGAGCTCGCCGGCGCGACGTACCGCCGCGCGGCGAGTGTTGACGTCGAGCTTGGTGAAGATGTGCTTGGTGTGCGTGCGGAGCGTGTTGACCGACACGAAGAGCCGGCCGCGCGATCTCCGGCCCGCTGAGCTCGGTCGCCAGCAGCCGCAGCACTTCGAGCTCGCGCTCGCTGAGCACGTCCCCGGACGCGGGCCCGTGGCGGGGGCCGGCGACGCCGGTCGGGCCGGTGGCGCAGCCAGCCGCTCGGTCGTGCGCCCGCACGTCGGCGCCGCGTGCTCGCGACCAGGCCCAGCAGGTCCACCACCGGCCGCCCTCGTCGAGGAAGAGCCGGCAGTAGCCGGCCGGCACCCCCACGCTCGACGGCAGCCGCGAGGTCGGCGGTCGCCGCGTCGGGTCGCCGCGGGCATGGTGGGCGAGCGCCCGCACGAGGCCCGCCTCGACCAGGCTGCCGTCGCGACCCGCTCGCGCGGCGCCGTCCAGCACGCGGTCGAGCAGGCCGAGGGCCGCGGCCGCGTCGCCCTCGGCGACGAGCAGCCGGGCGAGGGTGAGCTGGTCGAACTCGGCCAGGTAGGTCGGGGGGTCCGTCGGCGAGACCCCGCGTTCGCGCGCCCAGGCCCGCGCGTCGCCGAGCCGCCCCTGCGCGATCCGTAGCCGGGCCCGGGTGGCCGGCGATGGGCCGGACGTCGGGGAAGTAGCCGGGCAGGAAGAGTGGCTCGGCCCGGTCGAGCATCGCGACGGCGCCGTCGAGGTCGCCGTACGCCCTGAGCAGCGCGGCCTTCGCGGTGTACCAGCGGTGCCGGTTCTCCAGCAGCGACGCGGACTCGCCGAGCTCACGCGCGCGTCTGAGGTGCCGGGCGGCCGCCTCGAGGTCACCCTGCTCGCGGAGCACGTCGCCGAGGCCGACGTGCAGGTCTCCCGTCGTGGAAGCCCGGCCCCGGGTGCGCTCGGCCGCGGCCAGCGCGCCGCTCGAAAGCCGGCGCGCCTCGACCGGTCGGCCGCGCGCCAGCCACATGTCGCCAGCACGACGGTCGCGCCGAGCTCGTCGGCGACCATGCCGGCCGCGCGCAGGCTGGCGACGGCGTCGGAGAACGTGTCCACGGCCGTGCCAGGTCTCCCGCGGCCCAGGCCGCCAGGCCGAGGAACCCGGCGGCCGCGCCGCGGGCGAAGTGGTCGTCTCGGCCCGGCCAGCGTCCAGCGCACGGCGGGCGTGGGCCACGGTGCCGTCGACGTCACCGCGGGCCTGGGCGACCGAGGCACGGTAGACCGCGATCATCGCCGGGAGGGCGCGCAGCTCGCGTCGCGGTCGGCCAGCCTGCTCGGCGAGCGGGCACGCCGGCGCGGGCGGTCGGCGACCGCGGCTCGTCCAGACCCGCCTCGGCCGTCGTCGAGCCACGGCTCCACCCCGTCGAGGTCGCCCTCGGAGAGCCGGGACCACGCCGCGTAGGTGGCGAGCAGCGGCCGGCGGCGTACGACGTCGTCGGGCAGCGCACGCAGCCAGTCGCTGCAGGGTGCGGTTCTGCCGGGGCCGGCGCAGGTCGGCGCAGCGCGAGCTCGACGAGGTCGGCGGCGTGCTCGGCGTCGCCGCCGGCGAGCGCGTGCCGGACGGCGTCGACGAGCAGCCCGTGGCCGGCGTAGCCAGCGGGCGGCCGCCCGCGTGCAGGTCACCCACCCGGTCGGGGTGCCCGGACGGCGAGCCGGGCGCGCAGGGCGTCGGCGAACAGGTGGTGGTAGCGGTACCACCGGCGCTCGTCGTCGAGGGGGACGACGAACAGGTTGTCGCGCTCGAGGGTCTCCAGCATCCGTCGCCCGTCGGAGCCGCCCGTGAGGGCGTCGCAGAGCTCGCCGGTCAGCTGGTCGAGCACGCGAGGTGTCGAGCAGGAACGCACGTACCTCCTCCGGCTGGCGCTCCAGGACCTCTTCGACGAGGTAGTCGAGGACGAACCGGTGGCTGCCCGGTGAAGGCCTCGACGAAGCTCCGCGACGTCTCGAGCCGTCGCCGGTCGCGGGCTGCGGGCCGAGAGGGCGGCCAGCTGCAGCCCGGCCGCCCAGCCCTCGGTGCGCGCCTCGAGGGCGGACACCAGAGGGGGCTCCAGCTCGCAGCCCCATCACGTCGTTGAGGAACGCCTCCGCCTCGTCGGGGGTGAACCGGAGGTCCGCCGCCCGTACCTCCACGAGCTCGCCCCGCGCCCGCAGCCGGGACAGCGGCAGCGGCGGGTCGGCCCGCGTGGTCATGGCCAGCGTGACCTGGGGAGGCAGGTTGTCCACCAGGAAGGTCACCGCCTCGTGCACCGCGGGCGCGTCGATGACGTGGTAGTCGTCGAGGGCTACCACCGTGGGGCCGGCGAGGGTGTCGAGGTCGTTGACCAGGCTGACCAGGACCTCGTCGGTCGGCAGGCCGCCGGCCGCTGTCCAGCAGCGCCAGCGCCTCCGACACCCACTTCGGGCTCCGCTGGTCCGGATCGCGGCCACGAGGTGGGTCAGGAACCGGCGGAGGTCGGCGTCGGCCGGGTCGAGGGCGAGCCGCGCCACCCGGCGGGGCGACGGCCCGGCCGACGCCAGCCACTGGGCCAGCAGCGTGGTCTTGCCGAACCCTGCGGGTGCGGCGACGAGGACCAGCCGCGGCGCCTGGCCTCCGTCGGCGCGCAGCCGGTCGACGAGGCGGGTGCGCTGCACCAGCCGGCGACGTGGTGAGGGCAGGTGCAGCTTGGTGCCCAGCACAGGCATGGGGTCAGGGTAGGCCTGCTCTTTGCCGTGTGTCAGGCATCGCCGCGCCGCCGGGGGAGGGGGCCGCTAGCGTCGGGGCATGCGCCTGGCTGTTCTCGGACTCGCCCTGACGCTCGTGGCGGGCGTCGGTGCCGCCGCAGCGCCCGACCGCTCCGCGGTAGCACGCGACGTCGCGGGCTGCCGGGTCTTCCCGGCCGACAACTACTGGAACGCCGACGTCTCCGACCTGCCGAGGCACCGGCGCAGCCGGCAGTGGCTCGAGCGGATGTCGTCGGACTCGCGGCTGCACCCCGACTTCGCGCCGTCGTACGGCGCTGGTCCTGACCACGGCCTGCCCGTCACCGTGGTGCGGCACCGCCACCGGCGGGTCCGGGTGCGGTTCATGTACGCCGAGGAGAGCGACCGGGTCCGCTACCCGCTCGGCCGCGACACGAAGATCGAGGGCGGGCGGAGGTCGTCCGGCGACAGGCACGCCATCGTGGTCGACCGCGGGACGTGCCGGCTCTACGAGACCTGGAACACCACCGTGCGCGACGGTCGATGGCGGGCCGGGTCCGGGGCCACCTGGTTCCTCGACAGCAACGATCTCCGCCCCGACGGCTGGACCTCCGCCGACGCCGCCGGGCTGCCGATCCTTCCCGGGCTGCTGAGGTGGAACGAGGTGAAGCGGCGCAATGTCGACCACGCGATCCGGTTCACCACCGACGTCACCTCCCGCTGGCACCTCTGGCCGGCCCGCCACGACGCCGGCTCCCGCGACAGCCACCGGTTCCCGCCGATGGGGGCCCGGTTCCGCCTCAAGGCGGGCTACCGGCCGCCGCAGGGGTTCGGGCCGGGCGCCCGCGAGGTGGTGCGGGCGATGCAGACCTACGGGCTGGTGCTGGCCGACAACGGCTCTCCGTGGTTCTTCCAGGGTGAGCGCAACGCGCACTGGCCGAACGGACTGGTCGCGGACCTCAAGCGCATCCCCGCCTCGTCGTTCGTGGCCGTCGACACCTCGTCCCTGAAGGTCCACCCGGACAGTGCCGAGACCGGGTGATCCCGATTCCGGGCCGACCCCGGCGCTCCTGTAGGGTCTGGGACGCTCGACCGGCGATCCCGGGAGAGCGTTCGGGCTGTGGCGCAGCTTGGTAGCGCACTTGACTGGGGGAGTCTCCCCTTCGTCCACAAAACCGCAGGTCAGCGGACTGTAGCACCCCGGATGCACGCTGAAACGTACCCCTCGGGAAGTGATTTTCTGGACCTCGCCGGTTTGCGCCCACCTCAGCCGGTCTGAGCCCGCCTCAGCCGGTTTCAGCCGGTCTCAGCCAGTCCACGCTCGTCTCGGCCTGTCTGATCCCAGTCCGTGTCGGCCTGGCCCCTTGGTGTCGGGCGCCGCTTCACTGTCAAAGACCCTCCGTGAAGTGGGCGCACCGCCTAATCTTCTGGCCATGCGAGTTGTTCTCGGGCTAGCAACGTTGCTCACGTTCACCGGCTGTAGCGGGGGCGCGCCTTCGAATGGACGCGAAGCCTCAGACACGACGGCCCCTGACACCTTCACGGTCGTCGGCACACTGAAGGTCGACGACCTCTACACCGTGCAAGTCCAGGGTGCCCGATGCCGTGCACCTGGCTTGGAGTCGCGATCGGTGGTCGTATCGGCGCCGGACGGAACCGAGGTCGGTCTCGCCGAGCTGGGCCAAGGACAATCGGTCACCACGAGGAATGGCAAGTTCTACGTCCCCGGCCTCTGCGCGTTCACGTTCGAGGTACCCGACCTTCCCGTCAGCGATGGCGTGTTCACGGTCGAACTCGAGGGCACCGCAACGGCCGACCGCGTGACCGCCGAGGAGCCCAACGCGCGCCTGAGTGTCGACTAGGAATCATGGGCAGCCAGAGTGGTGCCGCATTCAAGACAGGAAACAAGGGGGGACGCGTGGCTCTGATGGCGATGCCGCCAGCGACGACTGTGGAGGCGACCGAGGCGGCTCAGCGCTTCTTGCTTTCAGCCTTCGACAGCGTGACGGGTGTTCTCGACGCTCGACAGGTTGTGCGCGACACCTTGCGTGCCGCCGGAGGCAAGAGCGCGAGTGGAGCTCCAAGCGGTGCAGAACAAGATCTCTGCCGGGCGGCCATCGTCTTCGCAGCGGCCGGGCTAGACGCCACGCTCAAACAGCTGATCCGAGAGGCACTGCCGCAGATCCTGGAAGTGTCCGCGTCCGCGCATGACAGTTTTGAGAGGTTTGTCGCGAAGCAACTCTCGGCGAACTCGGATGAAGTCCGGCCTGGTCCCCTCGCGCAGCTTCTGGTATCACCTTCGCCGCGCGACACCCTGTTGGCCTCTTACCTCTACGACCTCACTGGAAGCAGCCTCCAGTCCACTGAGGAAGTACATCGAACTGCCGCTGCACTGGGAGTCGACAGCAAGGCACTTACCCAACAGATAGTGGGCCTCAAGCCCCTCTTCGTTGCCCGAAACGAGATTGCTCACGAACTGGACTTGCTACACGTTCGCGAGAAGGGCGACCGACGGAGGCGAGGTCGCCCCTTGGCCACCACTGAGGCTCTCTGCCACACCTCATTTGTCGTCGGGCAGGCGATCCTCAACCAAGTCGCGATTCTCCTTGGGGGACAACCACCTCCGCCCGAGTCGGCCAAGACCAACTCAAGAGGGACGGCTGCGAAGAAGGCCGCTCCCAAGAAGAAGCCAGCGACCAAGTAGACACACCGAACTCGTGCGGCTCCGAGTGGCCCCCAGCAAGAGCGAGGATCCAAACGCCCGGTGCCCTTGCTCAGAGTGATCGGGCTCAAGCTGCCCGTACCGAGGCGTTAGGCGCCGGCGGCGCCAAGCTGGTAGTCGAGGCTAGCTGGCGTCAATCACCAGGCGCTGGCCCTGATCGAACTTGGCCTCATCCCATAGCGGGGACGTGAACCTCACCGCTGCTCGGGCTAGATACTGTTCCCCTGGCACCAGCGTGGCCTCGATGTCGACGCCCCAAGCGCACAGCGCTCTGGGGGCGCGCTGAGGCGGGTCGCCAAGGCGGCCGGACCCGACCACCTCGCCGGTCGAGGACTCGATCACCACGCGCGCGCCGTTGTGGAGGCCGCGCTTTACCCCTGACAGCGCCTCACAAGATTGCCCGAGCACGTTCGTGGTCACCACCACGACACCGACCGCCGTGGTCGCCTCGCTCGGGCTCGACGTCTCAGACGGCTCGCTCTCCGTCGAGGACTGGAGCCTCGCTTGGGACGGATTGAGCATCCTCTTCGTCCCCGCTGGACGAACAGCCGGCGAGCGCCATCGCCAGCGCCAAAGCCGCGATCCACTTCATAGTCAATCCCCCTGCTGCGCGGACCGCGCTGCGGTCCGTCGTGACCCTTTGGCTGGTTGGAGCTGTAGGCCTGGTCTCTGAGCGCGCAACCTCGATGGCTGGCACGTAACGAACCACACCGTACGGAACAGACCGCTCTCTTATCGGCAGATCCGCGCGACCCGTGGCAGAGCTGACGCGCAGATCACCGCGTGCGCCCTCCCGCAGAGCATGCTTCTCCTGAGACTGATCACTGACCCGCAGCGGTGAAGTCAATGTGTTGATCGGTCCTAGAGCTTCCACCGCCACGTGGAGCCGTAGATCTGATAGCCGAGAGCACTCGTGCCCAGGTTGGTCCACATGTTGCGACCGTCGCTGCCGATCTTTGCCCAGTCGGCCAGCCGACCGTAGACCTTGGCCGTGATGTACGAGGGGTAGGTCGTCGGCAGGGCTGCCATCTTTGCTGCATTGTTGCTGGCGTTGCCCACCCAAACGAGGTCGTTGTTGCCCCGAATGCCGGTTCGAGCGATGAAGAGTTGCGACGTGTCGATGCCGACTCGTTGCTTCAACTCGAAAGTGGTCTGTGGGTACCTCTTCCTCAATTTGGCCTGAACGATCTTTTGCGATGCCCAATTGATCTGTAGGGCGCACTTTGCGGCCTCCGAGTTCTTGCGGTCGCCAATGAACACGGCCATGACTCGGTCGCCGTCGTAGGCGGTAATGCTCCCGCCTCGAGCACGGATGATCTTCGACGCGCAATAGAGATAGTTCTTGTAAACCTCGGCCGCGAACCAGTCCTTGTGGTTTCTGGTCATTCTGGTGCTTGCAGCTAGGTCTGCGTACAGGACGGTGGCGTTCAGTTCCACGGCGACGTTGCCCAAAGGAAGGTCCTCCGGATCAGGAACCTTCTGGCCTTTGCGCCGTTGCCACTGATCGTCCAGCACCTTCTGGACGTAGGTCTCAAGTTCGTCCTTGAGCGTCACAACTCACTCTCCTGTCAGTCAGACCACGGTGATGAGCGCGGCCACACCAGCGAACAGCACGCCGAGCGCCAGGACTGCGAGCGCCCAGCCACTGGCGAGAAACTTTCCGCGCGCGACGACGCTGTTGGCCCACACTTGAGCCGCGACTTCACGGAAGTACTTGTTCTGGTCGGAGAGCAGATCCTCGACGGCCGCAGCATGCCTATCGGAGTCGCCCTTGTAGCGGCGGGCCACGTGCTCGAAGTAGATCAACGACACTGGCTCTCCCACGCGCAAAGTGGGAATGAGCGCGTACATCGCCAGACTTGCCGCGACGATGGCAGCGACGGCGGATGCCACGCCGAACGCCACGGCGCCGGACGGCGCGCTTTGGTACTTGTCGCTCAGCCCAGCCGAGGCGAGTGCGCCCGCGAGCACGCCTGCTCCAGCCAAGGCACCGCCGGCCTTCGCGTCAGCAAATCGTACCCACTCATTGGTCGAGTTGAGCAAGCGCCAAGCATCATCAATCACACCGGCAAGTTACTGCAACAACCGGCATCACTAGGTGTTTCGTTGCCTAACGACGGGGCAAACTTTCTCCTCCGCATCCCGCACATCGGCATGACCGTCATCATGGGGATCAGTTCGGACTACTCCCCACGTGCCTGGACGAGGACTCCTCGAGGGCAAGCTCGCTCACCTCGTCATCACTTCGTCCCTCATCGGGTCCTCGACCGCTCGATGCGCAGCTTCTTGACCTCATCAGCAAGCGACTCGCGCCGGATACGACGCCGTTCTTCGGCAATCGCGCGCTCGCTCTGTGCGCTGGCTCCCAAAGTCGCTCCGGCGGTTAGAGACTTAAGCGACGCGCGCTCACCGTCGGGGATGTCGTCGCGGCGGGTCAGGCCATCAAGGATTGCGTTGCAGAACACATCTCCGTGCCTTACGCACCATAACGACTCGCATCGCATGCCATAGCGCTCGGACGTTGGGATCTTCTCAATCACAACGTCCTCCCATAGGGAAGCTCGGCGTTCCCCCGGGCTGATCACCGTTGCAACCGCAGGAGTAGGCCACGTAGTCATTGCCCTTGACGATGTCCCAGACGGAACCCGCCACGACGAGATCCGGATTCTGCTGTTGCTGCGATGCTTTGAACCCATAGTTGACCGGGTGTCCTGCCCACACCGGTTCTTGCAGGTCAAGGTGCCGTGGAAGACCGACGCGCTTTGCCAGGACGCTGCCGCTACCCAGCCCGACCTTGAACCCGGTCGAGGGGGCATCGGGCCACTTCCTCTCGAGCTGCTCAGTGAACTTCTTGCTGAAACTACGGATAGTGATCCCCGCGCAGATGGCGCGCTCGTAGCGGCTGAGGCCCCAGAAAAGGCCGAATGCGCCATCGCCCTGGATGTCAACGAAATCGGCGTCCATCCTGTCGAAAACCGACGCCACCCCGCCCATGCCGGCGTCGTAGATGCTCGCGGTACTCGCGGACGTTCGGCCCTGCTCCAACTCGGTTGAAGACTTCATATCCGCAACAACCGCGACGACGTCCGACAGCCGATGCCACACGGGTCCCATCGGCAGCTTGCCGACATCGAAGATGTCGTCCTTCAAGTCGACTCTGGGTTGATGCTTGAACTTCTCTTTGGTCCGTTCATCCAGCTCTTCGAGCAGAACCCTTACGTCTACCATTCCGCGATCCCCCATCGTGCGCCTCGGGGCAGCGACAATAGGCACAAATCGAGTAGCGATGTCACCGACACACCATTGAGGAGAAGTTCGCGCCGTTGGCGGGCAGCGGTGCAGGGTCAGTGTTGCCCTGCATCTCGCGTGACTGCCCGGCGCTGCGGCTCGTACGGGGCGGCCTCCGGCGGCGCCACTGGCGACGCGATGAGACATCCCGCTCATCGGCAGATGAGTGCACTCCCGCCCCTTGAGCCATGGATCTGGCGGCCGATTTCAACGACGGAACACTTGTCCCGCCGTCAAGTGCATTGGCCTCAAATCGTGTTCCACGGAGCCCTAGAGTTCCCGCCTGAAACGTCCACCTGGCGCGTGTGCGCACGGGATGTGGACGTACGTCCGTACTTGCCTCGCAGGTCGGGCGGGCTCAGATGGCCTTTATCCCTCAGGCTCAGGTCGGTGCAGACGACTACCCACCACTCCGTCTCCGACTCCGACGCCGTCTGCTCATTGATCCGGTCGGCTACCTCGTTGCAGTCATCGTCGCCGGTGATGCGGGAGACGAGGAATAGGCCCGCGAGGAGGAGGATCGTGACGCACCCGGCGGACGTCTGCCGGCGGACTTGGTCGTCCGCAGCTGACAAGGGCTCACGCGACGCGGCAGTTTTTCAGCTCGATGCCCAGGTCGCCACCGTCGTCGAAGACCCCCACCACGGTGATCGGCTGCTTCTTCTTGATCTTGCCGGCGACCTTGGAGGGGATGTCGTTGCAGTTGACGTTCAGGAAGTCCCACTGCTTGCCGCCGTTGAGCATGATCACGTACTGATTCTCGTCCATGAACTCGGTGTCGATCTTGGAGACCACCCCTGACACCTGGAGGGTCTTGCCCTTGTACTTGGAGTCGGCCTTGGCCTCGTTGGCCTCGAACTCCTTGATGATCTTCGCCGCCTCGACCTTCATATCGGGCTGGCCGGCAGCCTCGCCGGAGTCACCGCCGGATGAGGTGGCGCCGCATCCCGTCAGGAAGGCGAGAGCGACGACGGCGATGCAGAGCTTCTTCATATTGGTTCCCCCACGAGATCACGAGGCGTGCCCCCCATGGGCGCGCTGTGCCTGTCCCGGACTTGGACCGAGATGTGTGCCGCTCAGGCTGGGCAGATTGCCGGCGGCACTGTAACCCGAGATCCGTGTGCACATCGCAACAACTCGGACACACGTCCAAGAAGGGCGCCAGGAGGATCACCCGTGAGGGTGGCTAGCGCCAGGCGTTCGCTTGACGTACCCTCGCCCCGGCGTCGCCATGGGGGCGGCGCGCATTTATGTGTGGGGGAAGCATGAGAGTACGTGGACTGATCGCGGCCGTAGCGCTCGGCACCGGGCTGTCTCTGACGGCGCCGATGCTGCCGGTCGCCCAAGCCGACTCGCCGGGATGTGTGAAGAAGCCCGAGTTCCGCAAAGCCAAGCGGGGCATGACGACCGAGCGGATCAAGAGGATCTTCGACACCAACGGCAGCCAGACCTTCCAGGGGTTCGGCTACCAGCAGCGCGAGTACGCCACCTGCGGCAGCCAGTACGGCTTCGTCTTCATCGACTTCAACCGGCGCGCAGGCAAGTGGAAGATGAGCGGCAAGACGGCCTACTGGGGCTGACAGATGCCAGACTTGAAGAGCCCCCGGACCTCCTCGTGAGCTCGGGGCCTCTATGGGTCTCGAGGCCGGGAGTCCGGCCCAGTCCTCAGGCCCGGCGGAGGGCGACCTGGACATCACGCCATGGTGATTACCCAGAGCACCAGCGCGATCACGGTCGTCCAGTCAGTCAACCGTGTGACCGCAACTCCCTGCTGTTCATCTGATCTCTTGGCTGCATTTGTCGGGCTGACAGGATTTGAACCTGCGACCTTCTGACCCCCAGTCAGACGCGCTGCCAAGCTGCGCCACAGCCCGTGTGTCGTTGGATGCATTGTGAAAGTGCATCGCAGCCGACCTCGCCGGACTCTAGCGCAGGCAGTACACCGTCGTGGAATCGACCCCTGGCAGCAGTACGTCAATCCGGGTTGTCGCCGTTCCGACAGCAAGGAGAAGGCTGAGGGGCTGGTCTACGAGCATGGGCCACCGCTCCGGCAAGCCGCCGATCGTGTGCAGAACCGGGCGTGGGCCGCACCAAGAGCGTGCCGGTCTACAAGAAGGAGAGCGGCGACGTCGCCCTCCAGAACATGACCAAGACCGACTGACCGAAGTTCGCCTGATCCGAGCCCGACTCGGGTTATCGTCCCGACGCACACCTCACCACCCAAGGCCAAGGAGGCCGACTTGACCACCAACACGAACCCCGAGAACGCGCCGGCGAACGACATGCCGGCCCCGCCCGCCAAGAAGAAGCGCCGCATCTTCCTGTGGGTCTTCCTGGCGATCCAGCTGCTCTTCGTCATCTGGATCATCGCCGGCCTGTCCGGCAACTCCGGCGCCGCTGAGGACTGCGGCACCCTCGACAAGGCGACCTGTGAGGCGGCCGAGGACGTCGGCACCGGCATCGGCATCGCCCTGATCATCGGGATGTGGATGGTCGTCGACTTCTTCCTCGCGGTCATCTACGGCGTCTACCGACTCGCCAAGCGCACCTGAGCGCAGCCCTGTGCACCGTGTAAGCGGTCCACCCCGGTTTCGAGGCCGGGCGGGGCACGAGGTTCCGACACCCGTTGGTACCCACCCAGAGGCAGACAAGATTTCCACCGCCATGGAGGTCCAAGAGGCCCTCCGAGACCATGCTCGTTCTCAGTCACCAGTCGGTGAGGGAGTCCATGATCAGCGCTGACGAGGTGTCGTCGTCGACCGACTGAACGTAGAGGCTGGTCGAGCTGGGATCACTATGCCCAAGGCGGGTCATGACAGTCCTCCAGTCCTCGCCGTTCCTGATCAACCATGACGCATGGGTGTGGCGAAGCTGGTAGGCGGTCGGAATGAACCCGAGGCCGGCGTCCATGCACGCCTGCTTCCAGCACTTCGCCCATGTTCCGTCGTCCAGGTACGGCTCCTCGTTGCTCCAGAGCCGCGCCTGCTCCCACAGCCGGGTGACACGCTCCTCACCCTGGAAGGGGACTGTCGCGTACGCCTCAGGCTCCTCCCGCCGGACTCCTTTGCGTCGCTGGTTGAGGGCGTGTCGGTAGTCGCTGGCCGCCTGGCGGCAGTAGTCGCATCTGCACTTGCCGGTGACGTAGCCGTTGATCGTGCCGTGGTAGTACTCGTTGCCGTTTGCCCCCATGAACGTGCCGATCTCGGTGAGCACTTCGGCACTCAGACGAATCTGCACCTTCCGTGCACGCAACTTGGGCGGACACACCAGCCACTTAGGGAAGAGCAAGTCTGCTTCACCCAGCTCGTGGCGCTGGATCCACGCCGCCAACGAGTCCACAGTCGTCTCGCCGATCCGCACTGCTCGATGAGTGTGTCCCTTGGCGTACGGGGCGACGTAGAAGCGAGACCTCCCGTCCGGGTGGTGCTTACGGCCGACGTCCTGCACAGCCTTGGTGATCGTGACGTTTCGGCGGTCCAGATCGACGTCACTCACGAGCAGAGCCGTGGCCTCGCCGAAGCGGCAGCCCGTCGAGACCACGAGGTTCGCGAACGTTCGAGCGCCGTCCGAGGGGAGGGAGCGGTAAACCTTTGCGAACTCTTCGGGCCTCAGGACGGGGATCTGCTGCCTGGTGACGCGCTGGGTCTTGATCCGGTTCACGGGGAAGTCTTGGCGGTACCCGTTGTCGAGGGCGTATTGGAACATCGCGGACAACGTCGTTCGGACTCTCCGCTGGGTGCCAGCGGACCGTCCCTGGTACTTGAGCTCGGCCAAGTAGTGGACGATGTCCTCGCGCTCCAGGTCGACCACCCTGACTTGGCCGAACTGGGGGATGATGTGCGCGGAGAGGACGTGTTGGTAGTTCCGCTTCGTGCTCGGCTCGCACTCGTGGAGTTCCAGCCACATTGGCGCGAACTCCGCGATCGTGATGGTGGCCCTACCCCGGGCGGGGCCACGCCCCAGGCGTTCTGCCCGTTCAGCCTCCCGCTGCGCTACGACCGCGCTGTGGAACGTACCGGCCGATCGCCGGCGCCCGTCGGGCAGCCGATAGATGGCGCTATAGCGCCCGTTCGGTCGTCGGCTCGCATACGCCACGTCACCCTCCGTGATCTAGCCGTGCACGCTGAAGTGCACGCTCAACTGGAACCGGTTCGGACCGACTCAGACCGACTCGGACTGGTTCAGACCGATTCACATGTCCGGTTTATCCCCTGATTTCCGGTTTTTCCGGGCCACTGGGGGTCAAGGGGTCGCAGGTTCAAATCCTGTCAGCCCGACCGATCGGGGCTTGATCTGCTTCTGCAGGTCAGGGCCCGTTTTCACGCTCGGGACCGTCCGCCCTCGACCACCCCGAGGGACAGCGCCGCCGGACCACTTCCGGACCACCACGTCGAGAATGCGGTGCGAACCGAACCGGACTCGACATCCGTGACCCAGCCACGCCCCCCGCGCACGACGCCGTTCCCTTCCGCAACATCATCGCCGCCCGCCAGAAGGTCGCTGACGCCGAGCAGGGACTGCGCGAGGCCGTCCAGGCAGCTCGCGGGGCCGGCGACTCCTGGACCGTCATCGGCGCCGCACTCGACAACCAGCCGGCAGGCCGCCTGCCAGCGCCTCGGGACCAGGGCCAGCTCAGGGCGGCACGCCCCTCCCAGGGGGCGAGCGGAACCGCCTGGTGCCGAGATCCGGTCGCCTTCCCAGTCGTCGATCCGGGACCCGATCGAGTCGCCGCCCGGCACGCGTGCCGAGGCCGGGTCCAACGCCGTGTGCGCGTAGGCCGTTGGGCTCTGGGCCATCCCTCTCGAGAGGGCGCAACGTAGGAGGAGGCCAAGGGTGGGAGCTGTGATGGAGCGCCGCGTCGGTGTCCTGGTGGCGGTAGTGGTTGCGTTGGTGGCGAGCGTGTCGGCCGTGGCGGTGACCGCGACGGACGAGGACGAGCCCTGGTTCGGTCACCATGACGGCGCGATGTCCTCGCGCAGTTACGACGGGGCTGACGGGCGGGACCGTCAGTCGCCCGATTGGCGGGGACCGGGCTCGATGATGTCCGGCACCATGCACGGGACGTGGGTAGTCAGCGAGTACGCCTACCTTGCCGAGATGGTCGCCCATCACGAGGAGGCAGTTTCGGCCGCGGAACAGCTGCAGCGTTCGCAGCGCGCCGAGATGCGCGAGTTCGGTGAGGCGATCATCACCTCCCAGTCCGCCCAGATCGAGCAGATGCAGCTGTGGCTCGCCAGCTGGTACCCGAGCCGTTCCGGGCGGGTGGACTACCAGCCGATGATGCGGGACCTGACGGGCCTGTCGGGGGACCGGCTGGACCGGGTGTTCCTGCAGGACATGCTCGGGCACCACATGGGCGCGGTCATGATGTCGCAACAGCTGCTGATGCGCGGTGTGGCCGACCATCAGGAGGTCGAGGCGTTGGCGGAGACCATCCGCGACGACCAGCACGCCGAGATCTTCCAGATGCAGCAGTGGCTAGGGACTTGGTTCGGAGTCGGCGCGCAGCACGGCATGTGGGGCGGCATGCACAGCATGGACGGACCTTGGATGATGCAGTAGCCGTTCCTGCTCACGTCGCCACGGGTCAGCGGCGCGTCCCCCTGACCCAGCCTCCTGTGAGCGCTGACCCGGTTGCAGACTTCGCCGCCCCTGGGGAGCTGTCCCAGGGGTCTCATCTGCGTCTGGCCCCCCGGGCAGGAGTCGGACGATCCGGTGTGGCCACATGCGGTGGGTGTCGCCACAAGGGTTTCACGTCTCGTCTGGGTTCTCCTTCGGAGGGGTGTCCGGCCGCTTCGCCCGATCACATGAGGCCGTTCTCCAGGGCGTGGATGGCCGCCCCGGCCCGGGACGAGACGCCGATCTTCTGGTAGATGTGCGTGACGTGTCGCTCCACCGTCTTGGGGGCGATCCCGAGCGCTTCAGCGATCGAGGGGTTCGTGTGCTCGCGGGCCACCAGACGGAGCACGTCGATCTCGCGCTCGGTCAACGTGATGGCGGCTGCGCGACGAGTCCATGTCCCTCGTTGCCCGACGGAGGTGGTCACCGCGTCCACGGCGTTGCGGTCCAGCAACCCCTCCCGCACCTGCGCCCGGAGCGCGTTGCCGGCTTCGGACTCGGTCATCGCCTGACGGTGGGGACGTGTCTCGGTCAGCGAGCACCACGTGTTCGCGGCCGCCAGGAGCCGTGCGGCCGCCGACAGGCCCGACGCATGGACCCCGCGGTGGTACCCGGACCCGTCGAGCCGCTCGTGGTGGGCGGCGCCGAGCGCACCGACCGGCGCCAGGACCGGGCTTGCCGCGAAGATGCGTTCGGTGAAGTAGCTGTGCAACCTGATCCGCTCGTGCTCCGCCCGGGACAGGCGGCCCGGCTTCGCCAGCAGGCTGGCCTGCACGCCCACACGCCCGACGTCATGGACCAGCGCAGCCCGGCCCAGGAGGTCGACGTCGGCCGGCGACATGCTCGCGGCTCGAGCCGCCCTCTGGGCCACGTCGGCAACGCGCCGGGAGTGGCCGATCATGTGCGGGGACTTGAGGTCGCCGAAGTCGGCGATGCAGGTCAGCGCGCGGTCGACCTCGGCTCCCGACAGGAGGATGGGATCACCCGGCTCGGCATCCAGCAGCTGTTGACCCAGATCACCCTCGTCCAGTCCAGCAAGGAAATCGCCGATGTCGTCGGCCACGAGTCTCGTCAGCGCGGGGTCGAGCGACCTGCCCGCCCGGAGCCGGAGTCGCTGCGCGATCTCTGCCGCGGCGCGGGTGGTGCTCTCCTGACCGACCTGCCAGGCCACATGCACGACCCGCATCGGCCTGCTGATCCCCTCGGCCGCAGCGAGCTGCTGGGTGCTCATGCCGTCCCAGCGCTCGTAGGCATGGGTCAGTCCGCCGACGACGCGCGGTCCGAGCTCGAGGCGCTCGGCCATCAGCTCCGCCGCTTCGCAGTGGTTGCGGTGGTGCTGTGCCATCTCCGGCCTGGAGAACCACGCGGCCAGGGTTCGAGCCGCAGCACCAGCATCGGCTGGCGGCATGGTGGCGGAAAGCATCCGTTCCAGCCCGGGCAAGAACTCATCGTCGGTGAGGACCAGGAGGTCCCCCAGCCCCAGCTCGTCCACCGCCTGTGAGACGTCGTGCGAGGTCGTCGTGCAGCCCACGTAGCACAGGATCGCGATGTAGTACGCCGCGACGACGTCCTCGTCGTCGAGCCCCGCCCCGCGGGCCAGACGCTCCGAGATCACGGCCGTCCTCTGGACCGTCTGGGCGGGCACGCCGAGACCGAGCTCGATGGCCAGGGCCAGCGAATCCAACACATGCGCCAGGCGCACCGGCGAAGTGTCCATCGCGCATCCGTTCGGGGTCGGGACGGTCAGTCCACACACCCCGCTGGCGAGGGTCAAGGGGCCGGTCAGCCGGGGACCGGAACCGCGCCGATCTGCACCATCATCCCCATGGCGTCGAACTGAGCGTGGTGCTCCACGACCTTGCCGTCCTCGATCCGGTCGAACGCGTCACCGCAGACCCGCACCGGACGGTTGCTGGCAGGTACGCCGTTGAACTCACCGGTGTGCAGCGCGGTCCAGGTCAGGCGGGTCGCGACATGATCGCCCTCGGCCACCTGGCTCTCGATGATGTGCCGGCCGTGGGAGAAGCCGCCAGTGATCCCCCGCACCATCCCTTCGAACTCTTCACGGTTCATGACGTCTCCGCCGTTCGCACTCGCGACGAGGTCGGGTGCGGCGGTCGCGCGCCACGCCTCGAAGTCGAGATCGTCGACGCTCTGCAGGAAGGACCGGGCGACCTGCTTGTTGGTCTCTGTGCTCATCTCGGGTCTCCATTCGTGGATCTCATTGAAGGACATCCGCAGCATGTCGCTGGATCGGGCGCGCGACATCCGGCAGACCCCCCACGGAGCAGCGGCCGCCGAGCGGGGCCAGCTCTCCGCACCTCCCGGCGCCGAGCGACACGCGGCCGGGGATCGCCTGGCCTCGTGAACCTCGATCTCGCAGCCGCCCGGGATCGAGGCCAGCATGTTCGAACGCGCGACGCCGTCCACGCAGCTCGCGAGGCCGGCGACTCCTGGGCCGTCATCGACGCCCCACTCGACGCCGACCGGCAAGCCGCCTCCCCACGTTTTTCGAGGCCAGGGCGGACCAGGTGCCAAGGCACGCCCTGAACGAGCGGAACCGCGCTGTCAGCCGACGTGCGCGTGGTGGCATCCTGAGCGAGAACGACGAGAGTCAGGAGATCGATATCCTGCTGTCGGTCGAGGGGAAGCCGGTGGACGAGGACACGGACAACCTGGCGCGGGCACGGCAGGCCCATGGGGCGCAGGACTGGGTCGCTGCCGCGGCGCGTTTCGACGCGGTCGCGGCTGAACGACTCGGCGCCGACGACCTCGCGGCCTACGCCGACGCCGCGTGGTGGCTCGGCCGCATCGAGGACACCCTGCGGCTCGGCGCCGCTGCCTTCAACGCCTTCGTGGCCGACTCCCGACCGGCCGAGGCCGCACGGACCGCCACGGTGCTGGGTATCTTCCACACCGCGCGAGGCGACGAGCCACAGGCTGCGGGCTGGTTGGGCCGCGCGGCCCGACTGGCAGAGGACGTGCCGGAGTGCCCGGCGTACGGGTACCTGGTCAACTTCACCGAAGTCGAGGCGAGTCTCATGGCCGGCCAACCGGCCGCGGCGGTGGACGCGGCCCGCCGGCTGCAGGACCTCGGCCGTCGGATCGTCGCGCCCGATCTGGTCGCCATGGGTCTCAACGGCGAAGGCCGCGCCCTGATCAGGTCCGGGCACCTGGTCGACGGGCTGGCGCTCCTCGATGAGGCCATGGTCACCGTCCTGGACGGCCAGCTCGCGCCGTTCATCTCGGGCACCCTCTACTGCCACACCATCGCGGTCTGCCACGAGATCGCCGACCTACGCCGGATGGCCCGGTGGACCGACCTGGCCGAACGATGGCTGTCCACCTTCCCCGCGGCAGTGTTCTTCGGGGGTCTGTGCGGGGTGCACCGGGCACAGCTTCTGTTGCTCCGCGGCCAGTGGGACGAGGCCGAACAAGGTGCACTTCGGATCGTGACGGACCTCGACGCCAACCGGATCGACTATGCCGCCGAGGCCTGGTACGTCGTTGCCGAGGCGCGGCGGTTGCGCGGTGACCCGAGTGCCCACGATGCGTACGACGAGGCGCACGCCCGCGGGCGTGACCCGCAACCGGGACGGGCGCTGCTGCGGCTCCAGGAGGGTGACCCCGCGGGTGCCGCGGCGTCAGTGCGCGCGGCCCTCGCGGCGGCCGGCACCGACCCGTTGCGCCGTGCTCCGCTGTGTGCTGCGGCGGTGGAGACCGCGGTCGCCGCAGGACGCCTCGATGACGCTGCCGTCGCCGCGTCCGAGCTTGCGTCGACGGCAGCGACCCACACCACCTCGGGACTCGAAGCCATGGCAGCGGCGGCGCGCGGCGCGGTGCTGTTGGCCGAGGATCGCGCCGAGGCCGCCCTTCCGGTGCTCCGCGAGGCCTGTCGGCGCTGGCACGAGCTCGGCGCGGCCTACGACGCAGCCAGCACCTGTGTCCGGCTCGCCGAGGCCTACCGGGCCCTCGGAGACGAGGCGTCCGCCGCCGCGGAGGTCGCGCGGGCGGAGGCGACGTACGAGCGGCTGGGCGCACATCGGCCGGCGGCGGCGCCGCCCGGGGGACTGACGCGGCGGGAGTGCGAGGTGCTGGTTCTCGTGTCTGACGGCCGGTCCAACCGAGAGATCGGCGAGAGGCTCTTCATCAGCGACCGGACGGTCGCCCGGCACCTGACGAACATCTTCCACAAGATCGGTGTCACGTCCCGGACCCAGGCCGCGCGCTACGCCATCGACCACGGGCTGACAGAAGCCCGGTGAGGCGACTGCGCACAACCGCGTAGGTCGGCCGCCACAGGTTGGTCAATCGCACCGATGCCCGGGTGCGGCGGCGCGGCCTAGCGTCCCCGTACGCGCCGAAGGGCGGCCCAGCGATCGATCAGGAGAGATCCATGACTGAGCAGCGCATCCACCGAGCGGTCTCCGCCGACGGCACCGAGATCGCCGGGCGAGTACGGGGAGAGGGGCCGCCGCTGGTCCTGGTCCACGGCGGGATCGGGGACGGCGAGGTCGCCTGGGAGCACCTGTGGCCCCACCTCGCCGACCGGTTCACCTGTTACCTGCCGAGCACCCGCGGTCGGGGGCTGTCGGCCGACAACCCGGACCATTCGCCGCCGCGCCTGGAGGAGGACGTCACGGCGTTCGTCGACAGCATCCGCGAACCGGTCGGCCTGGTCGGCTGGTCGGGAAGCGGAGCATGGGTGCTCGGCGCGGCCGCGCGCAGTGCCGCTGTGGCCGCCGTGGCGGCGTACGAGCCCGGAGTCTTCTCGCTGATGGGCGAGGAAGACCTCCGCCGAACCGTCGTCACCATGGAGCAGATGGGTGCGGCGGCCGCCGACGGCCGGCTCGTCGATGCCGTGCACACGTTCGCCCCGTGGATCTGCACGGACGAGGAGGTCGCCGCCCTGGGGCAGACGAGCTTCTTCGAACGGTGGGCGGGCGGAGCATCCGCCATGCTCCGGTTCGTGCTGCACGATGGCTCGTACGAGGGACCACGGTCCACCGACCCCGAGGTGCTGGTGCGGATCGGTGCGCCGGTCCTCCTCCTGCTGGGTCGGCAGACCCGACTCGGCACCTTCTTCACCGACTCGGCGAGCTTCATCGCCCAGCACGTCGCCAACCCGCAGGTCTGGGAGCTGCCGGGCGTCGGACACTTCGCGCCGGTGCTCGCACCGGAGTCCGTCGCCGAGGAGTTGATCACCTTCTTCGAGTCCGTCCGGCAACCGGCCTGACCTCGCCAGCGGCGCCGTGACAACCGCCCTCATCCGCCGCGATGAGTACGCACTCGTGCCGACGAGCGGTCGTGCGACAGTCGCCCAATGGGATCCGGGCATGGACGTGTCTGGGGCCGGGGGCCAGGCCTCGCATCAAACTTGAACGACCATTCAAGCGCGTGGGAGGATGGCGGGCCGGCGACCCGGAGGCCCGAGTGAACGAGAACGAAGCGATCAGGACCGCGTTCTACGAGGTGACCGCCGCGCAGGGCGGTTCGCACGTCGAGGACGGCGGGTGGATGTGGCTCGAGGGGTTCGGCGACGTGGCGAAGGAGTACGCGGCGATCCGCGACGACGCGGCGGTGTGGGACGTCTCGCCGCTGAACAAGTGGGAGTTCCGCGGACCCGACGCGCTGAGGGGCGCCCAGCGGGCGTTCAGCAACGACGCGCTGGGGCTCGAGATCGGGCGGGCGCGGTACGGCGCGTTCGTGGATGCCGACGGCCTCATGGTGGACGACGGGACCGTGTTCAACACAGCGCGGGAGGACCACTGCTGGGTGATGACCAACGGCCGGGACCACGAGGAGTACTTCGGGGAGCTGCTGAAGGACCTCGACGCGGAGTTCGAGTGGATCACGCCGTCGATGCCGCATCTCGGCGTGATCGGTCCGCGGTCCCGCGAGGTCGTGCAGAACCTCACGGACGAGGACGTCGGGTCGCTGCGCTACTTCCGGTTCATCCCGCGGCCGATCCAGGTCGCCGGCGTGGACGTGCACCTGTCACGGACCGGGTACGGCGGCGAGCTCGGGTACGAGCTGTTCCTGCTCGACCCCGCCGATGCCGAGGCCCTCTGGAATGCGGTCCTCGGCGCGGGCGTGACGCCGATCGGCACCGACGCGATCGAGGTCGCCCGGGTCGAGGCCGGACTGATCGTGACCGACTACGACTACGAGCCGCACCAGCGCACGCCGTTCGACTTCAACCTCGACCGAATGGTGCGGCTCGACCAAGGGCTCGGTTTCGCCGGCGAGGACGCATTGCGCGACGTGGCCGCGGACCGGCCCAACCGTTTCGTCACGCTGCGCTACGAGGCCGACGCGCTCCCCGAGTACGGGGCGGCGGTCACGAAGGACGGCGAGGAGGTGGGAGTCCTCACGAGCCCGACGGACAGCCCGAGGTTCGGCAAGATCGGGCTCGCCGTGGTCGCGAGCGAGCAGGCGAGTGTGGGGAACATGCTGGGCGTGGCCGTCGGCGGCGGGATCGTCTCCGCAACGGTCGACGTACTGCCGATCTATGACCCGGAGAAGAGGCGCCCCCGCTCGTAGCGTCCGGAGCCCTCCGAGGATCGTCGGCAGCACGTCGAGCAGCTGCACGGTCCCGCCCTCCGTGATCGTTGTCCTCCGGCTGGTGTCCGAGATTCCCGGGCGTGCGCGCTCCCGCCGACCCCTCGTCGACAAGTGGTCCTCCAGCCGTGCAGTCGAGGACGCAATCTCAGGGCGGGAGTCGTTGCCCCGTGCCCTCCCAGGGCCCGCGCAGTGGGCACGCGTCGATCAGGCGCACAGACGCGCGCCACCAGAAGGCATCCGCCGGTCAGAGGACGGCGAGGTCTCTGGTGCTCATGCCGTCGAGGCCGAGGGTCGCCAAGGTGCGCGCCCCCTGGGTGCGTAGGTCCTGAGCCAGTACGACTGACGCCATGGTGATGAGCGCCTCCATCGTCGGAGTCTCGACGCCGACTCGGCCGGCCAGCTCGGTCAAGAAGACCAGGGAGTAGCCGACGTCCTCGGTCAGGTAACGATGGTCGAGCTGGCTCTGAGCGCCAATCCCGAGGAAGCCAGGGGCGGAGGAGTAGCCGGTCGAGTAGTTGGCCTCACGCATGTAGCCCTGCAAGACCCCCAGGTCAGGCTCCGACAGCACTCGCAACCCGAGCGCGTCGGCGATGGCCAGCCGCTCGAGGTCGACCGCCTCGATCACCCTGCCCACGGCTGCGGTGATCCCCTGCTCGTAGAACAGGAACGCGCCTCCGGTCCGCTCGATGAGACCGGTGTTGAGGAGCGTCACGGCGGGATGGATCACCGGGTTGCCGTTCTGCAGAGTCGTCTGGAGGACGCTCTCGGCGGCCTCCGCCCCCGGGTAGACGTCCCGGATCATCGACAGCAACCGGTGAGTGCCCGAGCGGGGGAGGCCGGCGACGAACACACCGCCGCCCAGCTTGTGGAAGACGTTGATCCGCCCCGGCGCGACGATGCGAACGGCGTACGGCAGCGTGCTGGTCTCGCCCACCGTGATCGTCTCGTCATCCAACGCCAGGCCGGCGGTGCGCTTGAACGTGATCGCACCAGCGCACGAGGCTGGGCAGACCAGCACCGCTTGCCCGGGAACGAGGTGCGGCGCGACGACGCCTGCCTGGTGTTCGGTGCTGTAGGCCGGACCGACCAGCACGACCAGCTCGGCCCCGTCGAGAGCGGTCTCGATGTCGTGACCGGAATAGGCGATCCTGGCGAAGCCCTCGAACTCACCCGTGGCGTGGACTCCACCGGCGGCCGAGACCTCAGCGACGTGGTCGGGAAAATGGGGCGTGTCGAAGAGTCGCACGGTGTGTCCGTGGAGCGCGAAGTCGAAGGCGGTGGCGAGACCGCCGTTGCCAGAGCCGACGACGGTGACGTTCATGTCGACACCGTAGCCCGCGTGCTCGCCGCTCCGGCGAGTCTCCTTCAGGCCGGACGGCCCGCCTTGGACCAGGCATGGACGCACCACTCACCGACACGACCTCGAACACGTTGGCGGGTCGTCAGGCCGCGAGATCACCCACTGCCGGCGGGGATCACTGAATCCCCGTGCCGTCCTGGGAAATGTGAACGACGGCGACTCCGGAGCCTGTCCGGTGCCGCCGTCGCTCGAGGGAGATCAGAGAGCGCGGACGTTCTCGGCCTGGGGGCCCTTCGGGCCCTGGTTGATCTCGAACTCGACGCGCGAGTCGTCGTTGAGGGTCTTGAAGCCGGTCCCGGCGATCGCGGTGTGGTGGACGAAGACGTCAGCGCCGCCGCCGTCCTGCGCGATGAAGCCGAAGCCCTTGTCGTCGTTGAACCACTTGACGGTTCCCTGTGCCATTTCGCTTACCTTCGGTCAGTCCGGTGCCGGGCGACTTGCCCGGCGCCACGCTGAAGACATCTGCACTGCGCCTGATGTCCAGCGGAACCGAAGACCAAGATCGTCGAGATGAGCCACGACCGACGGTCGCGGGGAACTCCGAGCCTTCCTTCAACATGATCAGGCTAGCAGTGCGCGGCTCGCGGGCATCATCGTCGCGTCGACGCCGGCGCAAGCGACGTCCGCGTTGGTGCCATTGCGCTCAACGGCGACGGTCCAGTCCATCCAGGACCAGGTCGAGGCCCCACTCGAACTCGTCACCGAAGTCGTAGCCGGGCCGGAGGTAGTAGCTGGTCGCCATCTGCACGAGGTGGGGATACTCGCCGGTGGAGAATCGGTCGATGATGGGTTCGGCGACGTCGGCGACGGTGTCCGAGCCCTCGAAGGGGAGGCCGGCTTCCTGCAGCGCGAAGCCGTAGGTGTAGCTGTCGAGCAGTGCATAGGCGTGCGCGGTCAGCTCCTCGGAGAACCCGGCAGCCCGCAGGGTCGCGATGACGACGTCGTGGTGGCGCAGGGTCGCCGGTCCGGGGCTGGTGCGCGACTCCATCAGCCCGATCGCCCACGGGTGCCGCCTCAGCGCGCCACGCGCAGACCGCGCGCGGCGCCCCAGCTCGGCCCGCCAGTCGCCGCCGACGGCGGGCAGGTCGATCTCGCCGAAGACGAGGTCGACGATGCCGTCGAGGATCTCGTCCTTGTTGGCCACGTAGTAGTAGACCGACATCGGCTTCACGCCCAGGCTCTGGGCGAGCGAACGGATCGTCAGGGCGCCGAGTCCCCCCTCGTCGGCGATGGCCACGGCGCCCTGCAGCACCCGCTCCCTGGTGAGGCGCGGGCGGTCCTCGGTCACCTCATGCGAGCTCCTCGGCATCTCACTCCTCGTGGCGGACGACCAACCCGGTCGAGCCGGCGGCATCGACTTCTCGTACTTTGTACTGTAGCGTCTCGTACTAAGTACGACGACGCGACACGGGGGGCAGAACATGACCAGCAATCCGGCGCCACGCCGATCACCAGCCGAGAGCTCCGGGGAGCCGCTGGACGGTGCGCACGCGATGGCCGCGATCGTGCAGGACAGATACGGGTCGGCCGACGTCCTGCGTCTCGCACGGGTCGCCCGACCTCGGATCGCCGACAACGAGGTGCTCGTCCGGGTTCGAGCAGCGGGCCTCGACCGGGGGACCTGGCACGTGATGGCCGGCCAGCCCTACCTCATGCGCGCCCTCGGCTTCGGGTTCCGCGCTCCCAAGAACCGGGTGCCCGGCCTCGACGTCGCCGGCACTGTCGTCGCTGTCGGATCGGCGGTGACCAGGTTCTCGACGGGCGAGGAGGTGTTCGGGATCTCGCGAGGTTCCTTCGCCGAGTACGCCGCCGTCCGCGAGGACAAGCTGTCCCGCAAGCCGGCAGGCCTCAGCTTCGACCAGGCGGCCGTCGTCCCGATCTCCGCGGGCACGGCGCTGCAGGCCCTGACCGACGCAGGCAAGGTCGGACCCGGACAGCGGGTGCTCATCACCGGCGCGTCCGGCGGAGTCGGAGGCTACGCGGTGCAGCTCGCCAAGGCGTTCGGGGCCGAGGTCACCGGTGTGTGCAGCACCGGGAAGCTCGACTGGGTGAGGTCCCTCGGTGCCGACCACGTCGTCGACTACACGCGTCAGGACTTCGCCGACGGCACCCACCGCTACGACCTGATCATCGACATCGCGGGGAACTCACCCCTGAGGCGGCTGCGGAGAGCGCTCACCCCCACCGGGACCCTCGTCATCGTCGGCGGGGAGGAAGGCGGCAAAGTGACGGGAGGCTTCGGTCGATCGCTGCGAGCCCCGCTCCTCTCGGCGTTCGTGGGACAGCGCCTGACCATGCTGGCCAGCAAGGAACGCGCCAGCGACCAGGAGCGGCTCATCCCGCTCATCGAGGCCGGCCAGGTCACCCCGAGGATCGACCGCACGTACCCGCTGGACCAGGTTCCCGAGGCCATGCGCCACCTCGAGGCCGGTCTGGTCCGGGGCAAGGTCGCCATCACCATCTGAGCGCCAGCCCAGCTCGCCGGGGGCATCGACCGGTCGTTCCCCGTTCTCGGATCCCATCCAGAGGCAGAGGTACGACTGATGACCACCACCACCGCACCATGGACTCCCGGGGGCCGCTCCAGCGGCACCGTGACGGGCAACCCTGCTCCCTCCCGGACCAGCAGCCGGATGTGGTCCTCGAGACTGATCGGTGCCCTGTTCCTGGCCGGGTTCCTGGTCTACGGCACCGGCGCCATCCTGGTGAACACCGTCGTCGGCACCCCCGGATTCCTCGCCGACGTCGGCACCCACCAGACGACGCTCGCCCTCGGCGCTCTCCTCATGATCGCGACCGCGGCGGTCGACATCGGCAAGGCCGTCATCTTCTTCCCGGTGCTGGAGCCGTACGGCAAGCGCACCGCCGTCGCCTACCTGGCCACGATGGTCTTCGAGGTGGCGATGATGACCGTCGGGGTACTGGCGTTGCTCATGGTCGTTCCCCTGGCCGACCAGGTCGAGGCGGGGGAGCAGAGCCTGGCCTCGGCCCAGGCGCTCGGCTCGCTCGCGGTCGACGCGAACGAGACGGCCTACCAGATCGGTCAGCTCTCGCTCGCGTTCGGGGCCCTGTTCCTCTGCGCACTGCTCATTCGCAGCGGGCTCATCCCCAGGTGGCTCGCAGTGTGGGGCCTGATCGGGTACTCGCTGCACTTCGCCGGCGCCACCGCCGAGATCCTCGGTGCCCCACTCAGCCTGGTGCTCCTCATCCCGGGCGGCCTCTTCGAGGTCACGCTGGGAGTCTGGCTGATCGTCAAGGGCTTCACCCCGACGGCGTACGACGGAGCAACCGTGTCCGGGGCCCGAGCCGGCCGATGACGTCGATGGCAGGGAGGACCGCGCTGGTCACCGGCGGTACCGGCGGGATCGGCAAGGCCACCGCGCTGGGACTGGCTCGGTGGGGAGTCGACGTGGCGATCACCGGGAGGAGCCCGGAACGTGGCGCTGACGCCGCTGCAGAGATCCGCGCCGTGACGGGCGCGAGGGTTTACCTCTTCACCGGGGACCTGTCGGTCCAGGCGGACGTACGCCGGCTGGCAGGCGAGGCGCTCGACCGCCTCCCGCGCATCGACATCCTGGTCAACAACGTGGGCGGGTACTGGAACTCCCGCCACGTCACCCCCGACGGCATCGAACGGACCCTGGCCGTCAACCACCTCGCGCCGTTCCTGCTCACCAGCCTGCTCCTGGCCCGGCTCGAGACGAGCGACGACGCCCGCGTGGTCACCGTCGCCTCGCATGCCCACGCCCAGGGAAGGATCGACTTCGACGACCTGCAGGGCGTGGCGTCCTACTCCGGTGCCCGCGCATACAACCAGTCCAAGCTCGCCAGCGTCATGTTCAGCCACGAGCTCGCCAGGAGGGTGCGTCGCAAGCCGGTCGCGGCCAATGCGGTCCACCCCGGAGTCGTGAACACCGGGTTCGGGGCCGAGGACCCGGGCAGGACGCAGCGGCTGCTGGTGCCCCTGCTCCGCCCCTTCATGAAGAGCGCCGCTCGAGGCGCTGCGACCGCGGTCCACGTGGCGTCGGCTCCCGAGCTTTCTGGCGTCTCCGGTGGCTACTTCGCCAACAGTGCGCCCCGGAGATCCTCCGAGCGCAGCTACGACGAGGCCGTGGCAGCCCGGCTGTGGCAGGTGAGTGCCGAGCTGGTGGACAGCACGGCCGAGAGCCCGAGCTAGTTCGACAGGCCGTGGCTGGGCACTGCCACCGCGCCTATGCTGCTGACGTGCTGTCGATGACGCGGGCGAGGGGAACAGCCGCCGGCACACCGGCCTCGGGGTCCCGTCGCTCACCGCGTCAGCGCGCCGTCTTCGCGACCGGCGTGGGGCTGCTTCTCGCCGGTGCCGCCGCGCTGACGTACGTCGGCTGGGAGCTGGTCGGCACGAACATCGTCTCGCACGGCAAGCAGGAGGCAGCCGTCGAGGACCTGGTGAGCACCTGGGCAGACGATCAGGAACGAGCCCACTGCAGAGAGTGGCCGGATCCCCCTGGGACAGGCATCCGCGCTGATCCGCGTCCCGGCCTTCGGCAGCGACTACGTCATGCCGGTGTTCGAAGGCACCAGCGACGACGTGCTCTCGAAGGGTTTCGGTCACTTCTCCCAGACCGCGGGACCCGGGCAGAGGGGAAACTACGCCGTCGCTGCCCACCGGATCACGCACGGCGAGCCGCTGCGCGACATGCCGGAGCTGGTCCCGGGCGACGAGGTGGTCGTGGAGACCCAGGAGTCGACGTACACCTACGAGCTCGAGACCGACCCGAACGACCTCGTCATCCCCTTCACCGACACCTGGGTGCTCGAGGACAGGCCGCGCAACCCCGACGGTGGCGCCGAGCCGTCGTCCGAACCCGGCTCGCGGTTGCTGACGCTGACGACCTGTGCCGAGCTCACCCACACCGACGACCGGATGGTCGCGTTCGCACGCCTGGTCGACGTCCACCCTCGGTCCTAGCCCCGCCCGGTCCGCTCGGAGGGCTCGGCAGTCCCGCCGCAGCTGTGGCTCCGGGTCGCCCGGAGCGGGTGATGCCCGGACATCGGTGTCGGCGTGGAATCAGGGGACTGCTTCGCGCCGAAGGAGGACGAGCGCATGAGGCCTGTTCCCGGGGTCCGCTGGCGAACTCTGGCCAGTGTGTTGACGGCCGTTCCGTTCGCCCTGGCCGTGCTCGTCCCGGTGTCAGCCGCGGCGTCGGAGGGCCCGGTGCCGGTGGTGTCCGCCGACAGCGCGGCCCAGCCGTCGGACTCTGACGCGGCGGAGCCCACAGAGCCACCGCCAGAGCCACTGGAGGAACCGACCACCGAGCCGCCGGCGCCCACTGAACCGCTGCCGAGCGAGGAACCGCCACTCGCCGAGGAGCCGCCGGCCACGGATGTCATCCCGGACACCGAGCCTGGCTCGGCGGAGCCGTCACCTGAGGAGCCGGCAGAACCGTCCGAGCCCGCGGACCCCACGCCGATCGCCGACCCCGACAGCACGGCGGTGGGGCAGCCGTTGGTGAGAGCTCCCGAACGCAAGGTGACGATCTGTCACCGGACGGCCGACCGGACCAACCCCTACAACCAGATCACGGTCACCATCCCGCAGGCCAACGGCCACGCCGCCCTGCACGAGGGACCGATCTACACGGACGGCGCGCCCCGTCCGTGGGGAGACATCATCCCGCCGATACCCGGTCTGCTCGGCGGGCAGAACTGGCCCGAGGGCCGGGGGATCCTCGACGACGGCTGCGAGGTGAAGCCCGATCCGGGCCCGCTGCCCGACGCCGTCATCGGTGAGGTCGGGTGCGTCGGAGCCGTCCCCAGTCTCGAGGTGACCGTGTCCAACGACCCCGACGCCACCGCCCCGGCGACGTTCACCATCGTCGTCGACGGCGACCCGGTGCAGACGGTCGGCCCGCTCGCCCCCGGGGACAGCCAGACAGTGACGCTCACGGGCGAGGCGCTTCGAAGAGCGGGAGAACCAGACCTTCACGGTCGAGGTGCGATCCGGCGGGGAGGTCATCGCCAGCGAGGTGGTCAGCGTCGACTGCGCGCCTCCGCCGCCGGAGGGAGTCGAGATCACCGCGGAGCTGTCGTGCGGCACGGGTGGAGCCGAGGGAAGCCTGGTGGTCACGAACAACCGGCCCGACCCGGTGACCGTGACCGCGACGGTCGAGGGCGCCCCTCTCGGGCAACCCCTCGTCGTCGAGGCCGGGGCGACCGAGGAGACGACCGCCGACCTCTCGCAGTTCGAGGACCAGATCGTCACGGTGCAGGTCCTCGTGGACGACGTGGTGGTCGCGACGTACACGCCGATGCCCGACTGCGAGCAGGCGGCGAGGCCCGGGGTGCAGGTCGCCGGCCTGGAGTGCCCGCCTCCGAGCGTGACGGTGATCCTCTCCAACGACGGCGACCCCGAGTCGACGGTGGTGTTCACCATCCTGGTCGACGGGAAGGTCGTCCAGCAGTCGGCGCCGCTGTTCGGGGGTGACACCACGACGATCGTCGGCGACCTGACCCCCTACGAGGACCAGACCGTGACCATCGAGCTGAGGGCCAACGGGGAGGTCCTGGGGAGTCGAACGCTCGCGGTGAACTGTCGTCGCGCGACCGGTCCCGACTCCGACCTCGATGTCGCTCCCGCTGCTGCGGGACGTGGCGGTACGCCGGGTACGCAGGCAGCCGCCGCCGGTGACGACGTCGTCCTCCCGGCAACGGGCGCTGGATTCGGCCTGGGCCTGGTCGTCGCAGGGCTCGCCGGTCTCGCTGTGGGCTTCGCCCTGATCCTGGCGAGCCGTCCACCCCGACGGCGCCGGGCGACCTGAGCCTCGAGGCATGCAGAGTCGAGTGGCGCCGAGGCAGCCCGGCCACCCGGAGGCGTGGCGCCTCCGCCTGGTGCCAGGCGAGACATCCGCACGGGCAAAGGAGAACGTGAGACCGCCGATCCGGAGCGCCAGGTCGAGGCTGCCGCAGACCTCAGGCCGGCTGGGACACCGCCATCGACGGCGTTGAGGTCCGTCAGGTCGCCACGGCGGCGTAGCGCTGCAGGAACAGCGCCTCGGCCAGGGCCATCTTCTCGATCTCGGACGGATCGACGCTCTCGTTGGGTGCGTGGATCAGGGCCAGGGGTTCCTCGACGCCCATCAGGACCAGCTCGGCGTCGGGGTAGGTGTCGGCGAAGACGTTGCACAGGGGAATGGATCCGCCCTGGCCCAGCCTCGTCATCGCGACTCCGTACGCCTCGGCCATCGCCTCACCCATCGCGCCGTACGCCGGCCCGCCGGTCTCCGCGCGGAACGGGGCACCCTCGGCCTCCAGCTCGACCGCGAGGTGGGTTCCCCAGGGAGCAGCGTGCTCGAGCTGGCGAGTCAGCGCGGCCCGGGCGGACTCGGGGTCGGTGCCAGGAGGGATGCGCAGGTTCAACCGCGCCGCCGCCCTGGGCACGATCGCGGCGGCCGAGCCGACGACGGGCGGGCAGTCGATGCCGAGGATGGTGACGGCCGGCCGCGCCCACAGCATGTCGGACACGGTGCCGTCGCCGAGCAGGGAGGCTCCGTCCACGACCCCCGCGTCGCTGCGGAACTGGTCGGGCGGGTAGACGGCGCCGTCCCACGTCTGGTCGGCGGCCAGGCCGTCGATGGTGGTGTTGCCCTTCTCGTCGCGCAGCGTCGCGAGCACCTGCACGAGCGCGGCGAGCGCGTCGGGTGCGGCGCCCCCGAACATGCCGGAGTGCACCTCGCTGCTCAGCGCCTCGACGGTGACCACGACGTTGACCATGCCGCGCAGGCTGACGGTCGCAGCCGGCTGGCCGACCGCCGCGTTCCCGGTGTCGCACACCAGGATGGTGTCCGCGCGCAACAGGTCGGCGTTCTTCGGGACGAAGTCCTCGAGGCCACCGGTGCCCTGCTCCTCGGACCCCTCGACGACCAGCTTCAGGTTGACGGGAACCGCGTCGCCGAGTGCGCGCAAGGCGGCGAGGTGCATGACGATGTTGCCCTTGCAGTCGGCGGTGCCCCGCCCGTACCACCGTCCGTCCACCTCGGTCAGCTCGAACGGCGGGGTCTTCCAGGCGGCGTCGTCGAGCGGTGGCTGCACGTCGTAGTGGGCGTAGAGCAGCACCGTCGGTGCCCCCGCATGGGAGCACTTCCGTGACCCGATGACCGCCATGCTGCCGTCCGCGGTCTCCTCGAGGTGGGCGTCGGAGAAGCCGAGGTCAGCGAACTTCTCCAGCACCCACTGCGCGGCCCGCTCGCACTCCTCCGCCGGGAACTGGCGGGGGTCCGCCACCGAGCGCAGGGCGACGAGCTCGGTGAGCTCGTCGCGGACCACGGGCATCAGGTCGGCGACGCGCGCGCGCAGGTCCATCGCTCACTCGCCTGACACGTCGTCGGTCTCGAGGTCGTCGACGAACTGCTTGAAGTCGTCCAGCTCGTCGGGGCAGTAGATCTCGATGATCAGCAGCTGGCCCTGGAAGACCCGGCTGTCCGCGATCACCGGGCGTGCCCCGGGGCCGGTGGCACCGTTCGCGAGCTGCGCCAGCAGGACGGCCCGGTTCAGTGCGTCGTTCGGGTTCTCGCACGTGGCGCCCCCGTCGTCCCCGAGGACGCGCACGATCTGGTCCTTGTCGGGAGCCGTCGCACCGGCGTCCTCGAGTGCCGCGATCAGCTGGTCGGCCTTCTCCGAGGCCTGCCGGGACTCCCTCGCGCCTCGGAAGACGAGGAGCGCCCCGAGGACCATGAGAACGAGGAGGGCCAGGGCCGTGTAGTAGATCCACGTCCGCTCGCGCCGCGTCTGCGACTCGGTCGAGGTGCTCATGACGGCGTCACCTCCGCGGCCTCGGGCTGCTTCCACGAGGGCTTGCGCAGCTTGTAGAACAGGTAGGGCACCAGCAGGCCGAGCCCGAGGGCACCGCCGCCGACAATGAGGAAGTAAACAGCGCCGCTGCCGGACGCGAACTGCGACGGCGGGATGAATCCGACGAGGAGGGCGGCCAGCGAGGCGGCGAAGCCGACGCCGCACATCCCGACCAGCATGGGTGCCCGGTAGCCGCGCGGGTGGTCGGGATGCTTGCGTCGCAGCTGGATGGCGGCGACGAACATCAGCAGGTACATGATCAGGTAGACCTGCGTGGTGATCACCGAGAAGATCCAGTAGGCGCTGGACACGTCGGGGATCAGGGCGTACGCGAGGCCGATCACGGTGGTGATCAGACCCTGCACGACGAGGATGTTCTGCTGGACGCCGTTCTTGTTGAGCCGCTGCAGGAACGGCGGGAGGTACCCCTCCTGGCGCGAGATCAGCAGCAGGCCCTTGGAGGGGCCGGCCAGCCAGGTGAGCATGCCGCCGAGCGAGGCGGTGACCAGCATGATGCCGACGATCGGGGTCAGCCACTGCCAGCCGAAGTTCGCGAAGACCGCGTCGAAGGCCTGCATCACGCCGGCGGTGAGGGACAGCTCCTCGGCGGGCACGATCCAGCTGATCGCCAGCGCCGGCAGGATGAAGATCGCCAGCACCAGGCTCATGGCCAGGAACATCGACTTCGGGAACTCCTTGCCCGGGTTCTTCAGCGAGGACACGTGCACCGCGTTCATCTCCATGCCGGAGTAGGAGAGGAAGTTGTTGACGATGAGCACGAGGCTCGAGAGCCCGGCCCACACGGGGAAGATGTTCTCGGAGGTCATCGGCGCGGCCGACTCGTTGCCCTGACCCAGGAACACGATGCCGAGGAGCACGAGGACGACGCCGGGGACCAGGGTCCCGATGATCAGGCCCCCACTGGCCAGACCCGCCACGCCCTTCGTGCCGCGCGCGGAGACCCAGACGCCGGACCAGTACACGACGATGATGACCGCCGCGGTCCACACGCCGCTACTGGCCAGCTCTGGGTTGAACACGTACGCGAGCGTGCTCGCCACGAACCCCAGGAGACTCGGGTAGTAGAAGATCGTCATCGCGAACTGGCACCAGACGGCCAGGAAGCCCATCGGCTTGGAGATCCCCTCCGAGACCCAGTTGTAGATGCCGCCTTCCCACCCCGATGCCAGCTCCGCGGAGACCAGCGAGGTGGGGAGCAGGAACACCACGGCCGGGAGGAGGTAGAGGAAGACGCAGGCGAGACCGTAGACCGCCATGGTCGGCGCCGCCCGCAGGCTGGCGACCGAGCTCGTGGTCATCATGGCGAGGGCCACCCACGAGATCCATGCGGTAGCCGGAATCTTGGCTCGTGCCGCCGCACCTGCTGCCGCGTCCGCGGCGCTCATGCCGACCGACCTCGACGTGTACTGGGTCTTCCGTACGTGGACACCGCTCATCACCTCTGGTCACGCCCGACAACAGGGATCTCGTACGTCACGGTAGGGACGAGCCGCGCCCCCCGGATCCTCCCTGGCGGGTGAGATACCGGCGGTGATCAGCGGTCAGCGGCGCTCCTGCGGGCACGCACACGTGTCCAGACCAGATCGAGGCCGATCGCGAGCACCAGGATCGCGATGATCGCGGTGAAGGTCTCGGGCTCGTTGCGCAGCGTCTGCACCGCGAACACCAGGAGGACCACCACGGTCAGGATGACCGCCGCCAACAGGACCAGCGTGCTGGACCCGGTCTCCCTGCGCAGCTTGAACGCCGCAACCGACACGACCAGGAAGATCGCCAGAGCGACGGCGCTGCCCAGGGACGCGATGGCGGTGAGGTCCACGAAGGCAGCTAGCAGCAGCACCAGGATCACCGAGATGGCCAGTCCCCGTGTCCCACCGACCCGGGCGGCTTGCCCGAAGACGGGCGGGAAGGTGCCGGTCTCCGCCAGCTTGGCCGTCGACCCCGCGGCGGCATAGATGTTGGCGTTCACCGATGACGACGTGGCCAGCAGCGCTGCCACGGCCATCATCGCGAACCCAGCCTGCCCGAGAGCCGGCTTGGCCGCCTCCGCCAGGGCCGTCTCGCCGTTGGCCACCACCTCGTCCACGGTCAGGGTGCCGAAGACACCCAGGGAGATCAGAACATAGAGCACGGTGGTGATCCCGAGTGCGAGGTACATGGCCCGAGGCAGGTTGCGGCTCGGATCGGGCAGGTCGTCGCCGGTGAAGCTGATGACGGTGAAGCCGAGGTACGCGAAGAACGTCAGGGCAACACTGGAGACGATGTCCGTGCTCGGCGGGTAGGTCTCGGGCGCGAGGAGCTCGGGATCGATCTGGGCGAGGGTGACCACGATGAACACGGCGAACACGGCCAGGAGGACGATGACGATCAGGCTCTGCACCCTGTCGATGAACTTGGCCCCTGCGATGTTGACCACCGCGACCAGCAGCACCACGGCAGTGGTGAGGGCCTTGGCCCACATGGTCGAGTCGTCGAAGAACAGCGCCGAGCCGTAGCTGCCGAAGGACACCGAGACCATGGCGGTCACGATGATGGCCGCGAAGTAGAGCAACCAGGACGTGACAGCTGACACGTGACCTCGACCGAAGCCCTGGATGAGGAAGGTGACGATGCCCCCCGAGGAGGGATAGGTCGCTCCGAGCTTGGCCACCGCGTACCCCTGGAGGGCCGCAACCGTGCCGGCGACGAGGAAGGAGATCCACACGGCTGACCCAGCGACGGCGCCCGCCTCACCCAGGAGCGCGAAGATGCCGGCCCCGACCATGGAACCGACGCCGAGGAAGGCGGCCCCCCGCACGGTCATACCACGTCCTGTGTCCGCACCTGTGCCCTGCTGCGCGGATGCCATGTCGGCCCCCTAGCTGACGACGTGGAGGTGACGGTCGGTGTTGTTCAGTCGCCGTCCGCCGGTGTCGGTGACGGTGACGATGTCCTCGATCCGCACACCGAACCGGCCACTCAGGTAGATCCCCGGCTCGATCGAGAAGCACATGCCCGGGCGCAGCGACTGCTGTTCGCCCTCGACCAGGTACGGCGGCTCGTGGGTCGTGACGCCGATGCCGTGGCCGGTGCGGTGGATGAACTGCTCGCCGTACCCCGCATCGGTGATCACGGCCCGGGCGACCCGGTCGATCTCCTGACAGGGCACCCCCGGACGTACCGCCTCGAACGCGGCCTGCTGTGCCCTCCGCACGATGTCGTGGACGTCGCGCACCTCCTGTGTCGGCTCACCCACCGTGACCGTGCGCGTGGTGTCCGAGCCGTAGCCGTACATCAGCCCGCCGAAGTCCAGGACCACCGTGTCGCCGTGCTGGATCCTGCGGTCGCCGGCCTCGTGGTGCGGGTTCGCGCCGTTGGGGCCCGAGCCGACCACGGTGAAGTCGACCTGCTCGTGACCGTGCTCGCGCAGCAGGCGAGCCAGGTCGGCCGCCACCTCGGTCTCCAGACGTCCCTCGAAGGGCAGGTCGACGATCTGGAGGAACGTCGCGTCGGCGGCCGCACCGGCAGCGACCAGCCGTTCGAGCTCGTCTGCGCCCTTGACGGCCCGCAGCATGGGCAGGCACCGGCCCAGTGCCTCGAACCGTGAGCCCGGGAGGATGTCCTGGAGCCCGAGCAGGTGGGCCGACCAGGCAGCGTCCGAGATCCCGAACCGGCCCTCGGCCGGCATGATCGACGACGCGGCGTCGTAGGGGTCGGCGCCGTCGACCCAGTCACGCATCTCGAGCGCGGGAGCCGCAGCAGCCGCCTCTGCGTCGGAGCGCTCGAGGATCGGTACCAGCAGGGTCGGCGGTCCAGCGGGGGAGAGCACCAGGAGCGTGAGCCGCTCGGTGATGGCCGTGGGTTGGTAGCCGGTCAGCCACACCAGGTCGGGTCCGGGAGCGACGACGACCCCGTCGAGGCCCGCCTCGACCGACTGCTCGACGACCCGGGCCATGCGAGACGCATAGTCCTCGGACGTGAACGCACGGGGCGGGTCGACGGCAGATCCGGTCATCACGCGTCGCTACTGACCGGAGGCGTCCTGTGCGTCGCGCTCGAGAGCCTTCATGTCGGCCTTGAGCTGCTTCTTCTGCAGCTTCTCCGCGCGGCGCATGGACTCCTCGATCCGTGCCTCCATGTCCGTCACGCCGACGACGACCAGGCCGGCCTCACCGTTGTCGAGGGACTCGCCGAGCTCCTTCAGGTCGTCCCGGCTCATGCCGGCAGCCGCATGACCGGCCACGGCCCCCAGGATCGCCCCGCCGGCGGAGGTGGCCGCGAGCAGGCCCCCACCCACTGCGGCGAACGGGAAGAGGGCGACGACCAGCCCGGTGGCCAGACCCGCACCACCGCCGAGCACGCCCCCGACCCGGGTCGGTGTCTCGTGCTTGCGCGTGATCTTCACCTTGCCGTCCTCACGGCGGTGGATGACGGCGGCGTCGTAGGCGTCCATGAGCTCCTCCCGGGAGTGGAGCTCCTTCACCAGGTCGTAGTCCGCCTCGGCGGACGCGAGGTCGGGGTAGACCCCGGCGAAGACCATGAGCGTGTCGAATGCCATCTGAGGACCTCCAGATCGATCGGGCACACGAACCGCTGCCCGAGTCGCTCAGCAGCGTTCGATTCCGGAGGCCAACGTCGCACTGCTGTCGTGGCGGGTGCCTCGTCCGCGACGGGTGATCATGCCGCAGCCGCGGCGGCCTCACAGCGGAGGTCGGGGGGTTCACCGCCCCTGCGCACCACCGCGTCAGACGGCGACGCGCTTCTGCTCCGAGCGCAGCACGAGGGCCGCGATGATCGTGATGAAGCCGTAGCCGATCAGCCAGACCACGGAGATGACGACCAGGGCGCCCAGCGACCAGTTGGGGTTGACGACCAGGAAGAGGCCGATGACCACGCCGAGGATGCCGCGGACCACCTGCCACGCGCGATGCCGCGTGCTGGGCGTCATGAAGGCGCCGGAGAGGTCGGCCACGCCCACCGCGATCACGCAGATGCCGATGATCCACCCGATGAACGTGAGCGTCTGGAGCGGGTCGAAGAGGAACAGCACGCCGACCACGAGGGAGACGGCGCCACCGAGGATCAGCGCCGCCCGCCGGGGCCCCGCGCCGCCCGTGAAGCCCAGGAAGATCTGCGCCACCCCCGCGACGATGAGCTGGAAGGCCAGCAGGACGGCCAGCACCGTGACCGTCTCGCCGGGCCAGGCGGCCAGCACCACGCCCAGGAGGAAGGCCGCGAGCCCGGCGGCCAGGACGACGCCCCAGCTCGGTGCCATCGTCTCCCGTGGCTCGGCGGCCAGGGGTGACCCGTCAGGGGTCGTGGTGGACCCGAAGTCGTTGCTCATGGCACCACCCTGCGCGCCGCAAGCCGGTCCGGGTTCACCGACTTCGGGTGGTACGCCGCCCCCGGCGGACCGTGCGTCACGGCATGCCGTCGTCCTCGATGCCCCGTTGCTGACGGGGCAGCGGGCCGCCGGCAGAACCCTCGTCCCGGGGCGTGGGGGCGGCCTCCAGGTAGGGGAACGGGTTGCCGGAGGCACGCGGGCCGGAGGCCAACCAGCGGTTCAGGCCACGGGCATCCCGGTGGTCTATCTCGTCCAGGATGCGCTGCCGGTAGTCGACGACCGCGGCCCGCCCGGTCGTCGGGTCGGCGTCGAGCAGCTGGAAGTAGCTGCGGCGCCACACCAGGCACAACGCGTCGACGTCGAGGTCCGGCAGGTCGAGCACGGCACCGCGGACGTCGGTTCCTGCCGCGGCGACACGAGACGGGGCCGACGTGCTCCCGGTGCTTGTCGTGGCGAGGCCGTCGGGCGCCGGGCCGGTCCGACCGAGGAAGCGTCGCCACGCCGCGAGACCCGGCCCGGTGGTCGCGATCAGGATGCAGACCCAGACCAGGCCCAGGAAGTCGAAGGCGAGCAGCAGGCCCACCCAGCCCATCGCGACCGCACCCGAGAGCAGCCCGACCCCGTAGCCGAGCTCCATCTCCTCCTCCTCGGAGATCCGCACCAGGTGGACCACGAGCAGCCCGACGACGCTGATGAAGGCCATCCAGTAGAGGCACGCGGGCCCCAGGGTCATCCAGCAGCTCGCCAGGCCGACCGCCATGGACAGTCCGTGGCCGAACGTCCGCGCGTGGCGGCCCATGTCGGAGTGCCCGAGCGTCCTCCGGATCGGACGAAACATCGTGGGCCCCCGTGTTCTGCTCACCCGCGCGGAGGTCGCAAGCCGTCGACCCACCGCTGATCCCATTGCAAGCCCTCCTCCGGGCTCCCGGCATCCCCCTCCTCAGGTGAGATCGTCGTCGCCGGGCGCGCTCACCCGTCCGGGGTGACGTGGACGACGCCGGCCGACGGGATGATGAGTCGGCCCTGAGGAGCGGCTCCCTCACCGGCCGGAGGCGCCATGCCCAACCACGAACGGTCGTCGTCGTCGCGGACCCGAGCGCGTCGGGTCACCCTCGCCGACGTCGGACGCCTGCTGTCGGCCTGGCTCGTCTCGTCGGTCACTCTGGTCCTGGCGGACGCCGTGCAGCCCGACCTGAAGGCCTCCTCGGTGTGGAGCCTGGTCGCGGTGGCCGCCGTGAGCGGGCTCGTCGGTCTCCTGGTGCGGCCGCTGCTGGTCGCGGTGGCCGTGCGCATCGGTTGGCTCGCGGTGCTGCCCCTCGCGCTGGTCGGCCAGGCGTTGGTCATGTACCTCGCGATGCTGGCGGTGCCGGGCATCACCGCCGACTTCGTGGCCGCCTTCGTGACGAGCTGGATCTGTGCCGCCGTCGGCACGCTGGTCGCGTACGTCGCGACGGCGGGCACCGACGACGGGCTGACATCGGCCCTCTACCGGCGGGTGCACACGGCGGAGCTCGCCGACCCCGAGGTCGACGGCGTCGTGGTGGTCCAGCTCGACGGTGTGCCGTTCCCGGTGCTGCGCTGGGCGATCCAGGCGGGCGGGGTCCCGACGATCCGACGCTGGGTGACCTCGGGCGACTACCGCCTCACCGACTGGACCCCGCAACTGCCGTGCACCACACCGGCCAGCCAGCTCGGCATCCTCCACGGCACCGTCGCCGGCGTACCGGCGTTCCGATGGCACGACCGGGAGCTGGGGAGGGTCCTGGTGGCCAACCGGCCCGCGGACGCCCGGATCATCGAGGAGCGGGCGAGCGACGGCCGCGGGCTGCTGTACGACGACGGGGTCTCGATCTCCAACCTGTTCTCGGGCGACGCGGCCCGCTCCTTGCTGACGATGAGCCGGGCCGGCGACAGCCGGGGGGCACCCCAGACCAGGCAGGCGCTGGCCTGGTTCCTGCTCACCCCGACGGGCTTCGCGCGGAGCTTCAACCGCACGCTGGCGGAGATCGTGAAGGAGCGTTGGCAGGCGCGGCAGCAGGAGCGCCACCAGCTCGACCCGCGGGTGCACCGGGGCTGGACCTTCGCGCTGCTGCGGGCCGTGACCAACGCGCTGCTCCGCGACCTCAACACGGCGCTGGTGGCCGAGGAGATGTACCGGGGCACCAAGGTGGTGTACGTCGACTACGTCGACTACGACGAGATCGCCCACCACGCCGGGATGTTCCGGCGGGAGTCGCTGGCCGCCCTCGAGGGCCTCGACCGGGTGCTCGGTCAGCTGGAGAGGTTCACCGAGCGGGCGCCGCGGCGCTACCGGATCGTGGTCGTGTCGGACCACGGCCAGTCGCAGGGCCGGCCGTTTGCCGACCGGTACGGCGTGGAGCTGTCCGCGGTCTGCTCCGAGCTGATGGCCGGGGAGGTCCGGTCCTACGCGCAGTCCGTGGAGGGATGGGGACGCGCCGACGCGCTGGTCGAGGACATCGGGAGCGAAGGACTGTCGGGCCGGCTGGCGGCGCCCGCCGGGCGCCGGTTCGACCGCGCGACCGGGGACGGCGGCGGGGCGCCGGGAGGCGTCGTCGTCCTCGGTTCGGGCAACCTGGGCCTGGTCTACGTCACCGACAGTCCCCGGCTCACCCTCGACGAGCTCTCCGCACGCTGGCCGCGGCTGCTGCCCGGGCTGTGCGCGCACCCGGGCGTCGGCTTCGTGGCCGCGCTCGACGGCGACGGGGTGCCGTGGGCTCTCGGGAGCCACGGTCGGTGCAACCTCGCGTCCGGTGCCGTCGTCGGCAGCGACCCGTTGCAGGAGTTCGGCGACCACGCCCGGCGCGTCCTGGCCCGTGCGGTGGTGATGCCAGAGGCGCCCGACGTCTACGTCAACAGCCTGGTCGACGAGGACACCCTGGACGTGGCCGCCTTCGAGGACCTCGTGGGTGCCCACGGCGGCCTGGGTGGGTGGCAGGACAGTGCCGTGCTGCTCGTCCCGCGGGACCTGGCCGACTCCCTGCCGGAGCACGTGGAGGGCGCCGACGAGCTGCACCGGGTGCTGGTGGGCTTCCTCGAGCAGTCCGGGCAACGCCAGGGGTCAGCCGCCCCCGCCGGCGGGCAGTGACCAGGACTCGCCGAGCGGGAGCCGGATCACCTCGCAGCCCGGCGCCACCGCGGCCACCTCGGCCGCGAACGCGTCGAGGGGGCGGTCGAACCAGTCCCAGGCCATGAGCGGCGGGTGCAGCGTGCCCCAGTGCACCGGCAGCGCCCACCGGGCGCCGGTCAGCGCACAGGCCTCGGCGGCCTGGGCCGGGCCCATGTGGTGGGCCGAGAGCCGGGGACCCCAGCCACCGATGGGGACCAGCACGACGTCCAGCCGCTCCACGCCGGCGAGCGCGGGCAGCCGCCCCATGTCGTCGTACAGGCTGGTGTCGCCGGCCGCCCACAGGGTGGTCGCGCCGGACCGGATCAGGTGACCGTGCGCGTCGTTGGGGCGGTGCGGCATCGGCCGGCCGTGGTGGATCGCCCGGACGAGCCGCACCTCGACCGGACCCACGCCGGTCCAGTCATCGGCGCCCCGGCCGTCGATGCCCTTGCGGCGCAGCCAGCGACCGTTGCGCTCGCCGGTCAGCACCGGGGTGCCCGGGACCAGGCGCAGCGAGGGGAGCTCGGCGTGGTCGTGGTGCAGGTGGGAGACCAGGACCGCGTCGACGCCGGCCCACTGCGCGGGGTACGGCGTCGGACCACGGCGGCGCAGGAGTCCGTTGTGGGGGAGCAGCAGCGGGTCGGTCAGCAGCCGCTGGCCGGCCAGGTCGATCACCACCGTCGAGTGGCCGAGCCACGTCAGGGTCAGGACGCCGTCGTCCTGGTGCGTGTTCACGGCCCCGGTCGTCCCGTGGCGCCTCAGTCCTCGCGCTCGAAGGTCAGCAGCAGGCCCTCGACGCTGCCCGGTCCGACCCGGCCCTTGACGTCGGTCGAGGTGATGGCCTTCAGCCGCCAGCCGTCGCGGGCGTGCTCGTTGAGCAGGTCCTGGAGCTGGGCGCCGGAGACCCGGCCACCGAACATCTTCTCCTTGACCTCGACGACGCGGTAGACGTACACACGTGCCCCCTGGATGGTGTGGTGCTCGGCGGCAGCAGTCGTCAGCTGCCGAGGATCTTGGCCTTCTGGGCCGCGAACTCCTCGTCAGTGAGGACGCCGCTCTGGTGCAGCGCGGCGAGGTCCTTCAGCTGGGCGATCGGGTCGGCGGCCGGGGCGCTGGGCGGCGGCGCGGCCGCAGCCGCACCCTGCTCGTAGGCCCCCGCACGCTGGGAGATGATCTGGGCGTCACGGTCGGCGTACTTCTCGGCCTGACGCCGCTGGACGCGTCCGCTCACGGCAGATGCGGTTCCTGCGACGACGGCCGTGCGGGCGACGCCGCGGAGCAGTCCTGGCATGGTGGTTCTCCTTCACTCGTTCACGTGGCGGGGTCGGCGGTCTCGAGGGCGTCGAGGGCGTCCATGACCACCGTGGCGGGGATCCGTCCGCTGGCGATCACCTCGCCCCCGGAGCTCCGGGCGGCCGCGACGAAGGGGGCGGCCCAGCTGTTCTCGTAGACCAGCAGCGCGGCGACCGTCCCCGGCGTCATGGCGTCGGCGGCCTGCCGCATGTCCTCGTCGTCGAGCAGCCCGGAGCTGGCTCCGGCGAAGTACTGGAAGTCCTGGGCGACGGGGGAGTCCCGCAGCTCGATCGCCTCCACGGCGCCGCTCTCGGACTTGCTGATGACCATCAGGTCGTAGAGCCTGATGATGCCGCTCTCGACCAGGTCGACCAGCCGTGGTGCCACCGCGCCGGTCAGCTGATCGGCAGGGAACTCGATGAGCAGGTAGTCCACGGGGCCGTGCGCCTCGCTCGTTGCCTCAGACACGCCGTCTCCTCACGTCGACATCGACGACCCGCCGTACGCCGGGCCGCGTCGGTCCACTCTGGCTCCGTTCGGCGACCCGCCGCGTCACCCGTCCCGGATGATTCGCGCCGGCGAAGCGACGGAACCGGCGACGTCACCCGCGGCGGACGAGGCGCGACGGCGCCGCCGGCGCCACACTGGCCAGACCTACGTGAGTGGAAGGTGGTCCGAGATGTCGTTCTGGGACATTGTGTGGTTCCTCTTCATCAGCTTCGCCTTCATTGCCTACCTGATGGTGCTGTTCAGCATCTTCAGCGACCTGTTCCGGGACTCGGACACGTCCGGCTTCGTCAAGGCGGTCTGGATCGTGCTGCTCGTCCTGCTGCCGCTCATCACGTCGCTGGTCTACGTGATCGCGCGTGGTCCGGGGATGGCGCGCCGCAACGCCGAGGGGATGGCGCGGCAGCGCAAGGAGCAGGAGACCTACATCCGCGACGTCGCCGGCGAGGGCAGCAGCCCCGCCCAGGAGGTCGCGCGTGCCCGCGAGCTGCTCGACGCCAACCTGATCAGCCAGCCCGAGTACGAGCGGCTCAAGGAGAAGGCACTCGCCTGAGGGCCGTGGGACGGTGGCAGCCGAGCCGCAGCCGCATGATCGAGACCGCCGCCGTTACGCGCTGACGGCGCTGCTGCGGTCGTGCTTGGTCGCGGTCCTCGTGATGGTCGCCTACTTCGTCCTGCCGATGACCTCGGCCACGAGGGGCAGCGCCATCCTGTTCCTCGTCGGCGGGCTCACGGCGCTGGTCCTGGTGCTGGGCTGGCACATCCGGTTGATCCTCGTCGCGCCGTACCCCGCCGCCCGGGCCGCGTCCGCCCTGGTCGTGACGATTCCGCTCTTCCTGGTGGTGTTCGCGACGATCTACTACCTGATGGGCGTCGCCGACGAGGGGGCGTGGAGCGAACCGCTCACCAGGATGGACGCGCTCTACTTCACCGTCACCGTGTTCGCCACGGTCGGCTTCGGCGACGTCACGGCGGTGTCGCAGTCGGCGCGGGTGTTGACGATGCTCCAGATGGTGGCGGGGCTGGCGCTGGTCGGAGTGATCGCCCGGGTGCTGATGGGCGCCGTCCAGATCAACTGGCAGCGCAGGTCCCGCGACTGACGCCGCCCCCGTCGGCGTCACCCCCGAGGGGAGTCGGCGGTTGTCGCCCGGGCACTGTCGGGAGCGGGTCCCGGGGCGGACAGCAGCTGGAGGATCCCGAGCGTGAGCACGACGGCGAGGGCGGTCCACAGGACCACCCATGCGGTGGGGGCGGACCACGCCAGCAGGGTCAGCGCCCCCAGGCCGACGACGGTGAACCGCAGCGCCCGGCGGTGGGCGGTGACGAAAGTGCCGAGCGGGCCGACGTCCCAGCCGGTCGCCTGCTCCCCGCTCCGGCGCAGTCGCGCGAAGCCGCGCTCGAGCCCGCCACGGGCCCGCACCGCCTGGGGTGAGCGGCCGCTGAGGAACGCCGCGACTGCCACGACCAGCCCGAGCACGGCCACGGCACGCAGGCTGGTCCGCAGGAATCGCACGAGGGTGTCGAAGACGTCGCCGGCGGCCTCCGGGGTCAGGATGTCGGCGGGCGTGGTGTTGACGTACGCCGTGCGGGCGATGGCCAGGCCGACCCCGAGCAGGACCATCGCGGCAGTGAGGCCCAGGGCGCCCCGCACCAGTGCGCGCCACCGGTCCCGCGCCAGCAGCACGCCCGCGGCGATCAGGGCCAGGCTCACGAACGGCAGCCAGGTGCCCAGCGCGTCGAGGAGGCGGTACGCCGACTGCGCCTTCGTCACTGCCTCCGACTGGACGAGAGTGAACTCGTGGTCGACGGTCGGGATCTTGCTCGCGAGCGTGAAGCCGGCGTCGACCATCTGCTGGCGCACCTGCTCGATCACCGGCCCCAGGTTGAGCGTGATCGTGTCTCCCTGGGCCGTGACCGCGCCTCCCTGCTGGCCCGAGAGGAGCCGCACCACCTGCTCGTGCGCGACCCGGTTGACCTCGGCCCAGACCGTGGCGAACCGGTCGCTCGCAAGGGCCCGCTGCACCTGGTCATGGGTGAAGCTCTCGATGCCGCTCGAGAGCGGGACGGCCAGCGCCGGCAGCGTGGCCCCGACCCGCGGTGGCATCCCCTCCACCTGGCTCAGGCGCGTGAGCGCCTCGGCCGTGAGCTCGCGGAGGTCGAGATTGTCCAGGATCACCGCCGTCACCTCGTCCGCGAGGGCCGCCTGGACCGCGGGCTCCTCGGCGATCGGGGCGACCGTCTCCACGTAGGTGTCGGTGTCGGCGAGGATGTTGTGCACCCACACCGACGCGACCGACACCGGCGCCAGCACCAACCCCAGGACGAGGCAGAAGCTCGACAGCACCGCCCTCCACGACGACCGCTTTTCCGGACCGGCCGGGGTCGCGTCGCGTGACGAGGTCGTCGCCAGCTGTTCCTCGAGCTCGGCCACGCGTGCCCGGAGCCGGGTGACCTCCGTTGCGTCGTTCACGGCCACATCCCCCTCCCCGGGTCAGGGCCCGGATCCGGTCAGGCTCGCACTCCCCGCGGCCGGGCCACGTCATGCGCAACGGGTGAGTGTGCGGCACCACCGCCGCCGCCCCCTGGGGACCGGTGCAGCGTCATCCGCGCGGGACGAGGCGCCGGGCAGGCCGCTGCGGTCTGCTGGGGGGGTTGCCTCACGACGCCTGAGGGGTGGGAGATGCCGACGAGCACGTACGAGATCCGCCTCAGCGGTCTGGTCCCCACCGAGTACCTGCTCGCGCAGGTCGGGAACGTCGACGTCGCCGAGCAGGAGCTGCGGACCGTGCTCAGCGGCCAGTTCCTGGACCAGGCCGAGCTCCACGGCTTCCTCGAACGGCTCCGGTCGCTGGGCCTGGAGGTGGTCGAGGTACGCCGGGTGGTGGCCGCCCCCGGGGACGAGCCCCCGACGTCGGAGTCGGACGAGTGAGCAGCGAGGTCGCCCCGGGGCCGGGGCGGCCGACCGTGGGCGGTGGCGCAGACCGGCGGTGGATCGTGCCGCAGAGCTGGGCCAGCAGCTCTCGGCCTACCGCAGGCTGCGCGAGGACCTGGAGCGCGCCATCCTCCCGCTCGCCTCGTCGCTGGACGGGTGGACCTTCGGTTTCCAGGCGTCGCTGCACGACCTGCGCTACCGCCGTGGCGGCTACGTCGTCCTGGAGTCCGGGACCGGCCCGCGGCTCGGCCAGGTCGTGACCCTGGGGATGAGCACGCACGCCGCCGCGACCGAGCTCGCCCCCGGCGCGGGCGGCGACGTGACCATCCGCTACGCCCAGGGGACGGGGACCGTCCTGCAGGCCGACGGCGCGGCGTTCCACGACGCGGCGGTGCGGCCGGCGACGCCCGACGACGTGGCGCCGTGGCTGGCCACCCTTGTCCCGGCCCACCGCGCCGGGCTGACCATCGGTGAGTACGCCCTGGCGCCGGGGGTGCCGGCCACCCTCGACAGCGGTGGCCTCACCCGCCACACGTTCGTGTGCGGGCAGTCCGGCTCGGGAAAGACGTACTCGCTGGGCCTGCTGCTGGAGCGGGTGCTGGCCGACACCGCCCTCCGGATCGTGGTGCTGGACCCGAACTCCGACTACGTGGGCCTCGGCCAGGTGCTCGAGGACGCCGACCCGGACTCAGGCCGCCGGGTACGCCCACGTCGCCGACGAGGTCGCGGTGTGGAGCGACACCGGCACCGCCGACGCGACGACTCCGACTGCGGTTCGCCGAGCTCGACGCGTCGATCCAGGCCGCGGTGCTGGGCCTGGACCCGATCGCGGACCGGGAGGAGTACGCCGAGCTGCTCGACCTGGTCGAGGCGCAGCGCGCCGGCATCTCGCCGCTGGCCGGACCCGAGCAGCTGCTCGACGCCGCGTCGCCCCGCGCGCGGCAGATCGGGCAGCGGGCCGCCAACCTCGGCGTCCTGGGCTGGCAGGTCTGGGGACCGCGCGAGCCGTCGCTGCTCGCCTCGCTGCGCTCCCACGAGCACCGGTGCACCATCGTCGACCTCGGGTCGCTGGCGACGGTCGGGGAGCAGCGTCTCGTGGCCGAGGCCGTGCTGGCGACGCTGTGGGAGCTGAGGGCGGAGCGCGTCCCGTGCCTGCTGGTCGTCGACGAGGCGCACAACATCCTGCCGGCGCAGCCCGAGGACCCGCTGACCCGGCTCTCCACCGAGCGGGCGGTCCAGATCGCCGCCGAGGGACGCAAGTACGGCCTCTACCTGCTGTGCTCCACCCAGCAGCCGCACAAGGTCCACGAGAACGCCGTCTCGCAGTGCGACAACCTGGTGCTGATGCGGATGAACTCCCGGGCCGACATCGCCGACCTGGTGCGGATCTTCTCCTTCGTGCCCGAGGGCCTGCTGTCACAGGCGACCACGTTCGGGATGGGCCAGGCCCTGGTGGCCGGCCGGTTGATGCCGGTGCCCGGGTTCGTGCAGATGGGGCAGCGGATCACCCGCGAGGGCGGGACCGACGTCCCCGCCACCTGGGCGGCTCCCCGCTCGCGGGGATGACGCGGTGGGTCACGAGGCGGCCGGCGGCGGGGGTGCCCGGAGTCGGCGGCACGGGAGGGGCGGCCACCCGTTCCCGGTGAGGCCGCCGCCGTCGCGCCGAGGGCATGGTGACGCGCGGGAGGTGAGGAACCGACGCGTCGCCTGCGAGGTGGCCGTGCTGTCGCGCCGCGAGCAGCACCCCGCCACCAGGTGCCCCCACCGCGTCTGAGCCGATGACCCGATCGAGGCTGCACGTACCCGACCCGCCCCCCTCCCACCTGAGCCGGGAGCGGCTGTCCGGCCTGCTGGAGTCGAGCACCGCTCCGCTCGCGCTCCTCAGCGCCCCCGCCGGGTCGGGAAAGACCGCGCTGGCGGCGGAGTGGGCCCACCGCCTCGCGGGCACGCGTGACGTGGTCTGGCTGCGCTGCCACGGCGGCGACGTCGACCCGTGGGCCGACGTGCTGCGCGCGATGACGGGCACGTCGTCGGTGCCGTTGCGCAGTCCGGCTCTCAGCAGGGTGGCGCAGGTCCTCGAGGTAGCCGACCGCTCACCCCTGCCCTGGACGGTGTTCCTGGACGGGTACGACGTGCGGTCCGCCGACGCGTCGGAGGAGCTGGACCTCCTGCTCACCTACGCCGGCGACGAGCTCCAGGTGGTGCTCACGACGCGCGCCGACCCGGTCCTGCCGCTGCACCGGTACCGCCTCGACGGCGCCCTGCTGGAGGTCCGCGCCACCGACCTCGCGTTCACCGACGACGAGGCGGCCACGCTGCTGCGGTCCTCCGGTGTCGACCTGGACCCCCACGACCTGCACGCGCTCAACCACCGCCTCGCGGGGTGGGCCGCGGGTCTCCGCTTCGCGCTCCCGGTCCTGGCCGCGCACCCGGACCCCCGGGAGGTCGTCGAGGGTGCGGTGACCTACAACGGCAACATCAACGCCTTCCTGGTCGAGGAGGTGCTCGACACCCAGCCTCCTGCCCTGCGCGAGCTGATCCTCACCACGAGCGTGCCCGACGTCCTCACGCCGGACCTGGTGGAGGAGCTCACCGGGGAGCCCGCGGCCCCAGTGACGCTGAGCCTGCTCCGGGCGAACGTGTTCCTGGAGGGCTCTCCCGGAGACGAGTCGTGCCTGCGCTACGTCCCCTTCTTCCGGGACCTGGTGCGGGCGCAGCTCGCCTTCGAGGCCCCGAAGCGGTTCCGTCGGCTGCACCGCGAGGTGGCCGCGTGGCACGTCGCCCACGGCAGGTGGGAGCGCGCCGTCGCGCACCTGCGTGCCGCGGGAGAGCATCCGGACTGCGGTGCGTTCCTCGTGGACCTCCTGCTCGTGGGTCGCCTGCTGTGCGAGCAGCGGGACGGCCCGCTGCGCCGGCTCGTGGTGACCACTCCGATGCCCGGGACGCGGACGAGCGACCACCTGCTCCGGGCCGCGACGGCGCTGGCCGACGGCGACCACGCGGGGTGTTCGGCCCACCTGGACGCCGCGCGTGGCGCGGGCATCGATCCGGGACGCGCCGCCGTGTCGACGGCGGTCCTCGAGGCGGTGCTCAGCGGTCTGGCCACCGACGCCTCCGGCACCGAACGGCTGGCAGCGCGGGCCGAGGAGGAGCTCGCCGCACAGCGTCGCCCGGTCGATGCCGGCGCCGAGGACACCGGAGCGGTACTGCTGTTGGCCCGGGCGGTCGCCGGGCTCCGCCTGGGCGCGGTGGAGCGGGCCGACCGGCTGCTCGAGGCCGGCCTCGCCACCCCGACCGCGTCCTGGTCGACGACGTACCGGTGCCGGTGCCTGGCCCACGCGGCCCTGCTGCACGCCCGGACGGGTGCCGGGCCGCGCGCGCTCGCGGAGGCCGAGGAGGCCGTGGCGGTCGCCCGCCTCGGCGACGCGTCGACGCCTGGCCACGACTGCCCACCTCGCGCGTGCGTACGCCGCGCTGGCGGTCGGCGACCTGATCGGTGCCCGGTCCCACCTCGCCGAGACCTGCGCCCACCCGGAACCGCTGTGGCAGACCGTGCACGCGGTGGTCGCGTCGGCCCTCGAGCGTTCCGAAGGAGACTCCGAGGGGGCCCGGGCACGGCTCGACGCGGCCGCGGAGGCCGCCGAGCTCGCAGGGCCGTGGGCGGTCCAGTGGGTCCGCGACGAGCGGACCGGGTCGCCGACGGTGCGCGAGCGCCCTGGCGACCTCCTCCGGCACGACCGCGCGGCGCCGGCCCCGGGACACCCGCAGCTGTGGCCGACCGGCGCGGACGGACGCCTGGTCGAGCCGCTGACGCCACGCGAGGTGGAGGTGCTGGCCGCCATGAGCGAGTGGCTGACGACCGAGGAGATCGCCGAGAAGCTCTTCGTCTCCGTCAACACCGTGCGCACGCACGTGCGCAACATCCTGACCAAGCTGGGCGTCAGCCGGCGCAACGCGGCGATCCGCGAGGCCTATCGGGTCGGTCTGCTGACCTCCGACGCGCGGCCCGGCACGGTGCCAGACCCCGTGCGGGTCGCGCTGACGCGCGGCGCGAACCACGCCGGGGAGGTGTGATGCCGACGTCGCACCGGCCCTCACGCTGGCCGGTGCGCCTGAAGAAGGAGGACGAGGAGAGCACCGCCGCCGGGATCTACGGGATCATCGTCGGGGCCGCGGTGATGGCCTCCTCCCATGGCGGCACCGCTGGCGCGGTGATCGCGGCAGTCACGGTGACCCTGCTCGTCTACTGGGCGGCCGAGCGGTACGCCCGACTGGTCGCCGCCCGGATCCACGAGGACCGGAAGCCCACGTGGCGGGAGGTCGGGCGCCAGCTGGGCGAGGGCTGGGAGATCGTGACGGCCTCGGCGCTGCCGCTGATCGTGCTCGCGGCGCTCACCACCCGGGGCGTCGAGGTCACCTCCGCAGTCTTCACCGCCCTGGGCTGCAGCACCCTGCTGCTGTGCCTGGCCGGTTGGGAGATCGGACACGGCACCCGGCTGTCGTTCCTGGAGCGCACCATGCTCGTCGTGGTGGCCGGCGGCTTCGGTGGCCTGATGATCGCGTTCAAGGCACTGCTCCACTGACCGTCCCGTGGGTGGCGGCCTGCTCAGTCGGCGTCGCCCTGGGGACCGGCCGGCGCGACGGGTGGATCAGGTGGCCCCGCGGCATCCTCACGTCCGGTGAGCAGGGGGAGCAGCCAGGTGTTGTGGGGGTCGGCGTCGACGAGCAGCGCTCGGGCGAACAGGCTGAGTGGGATGGCGAGCAGGGCACCCAGCGCGCCGAGGACCCAGGCCCAGAAGACCAGTGACAGGAACGTCAGGCTGGTCGACAGGCCGACGGCCTGGCCGACGAACCGCGGCTGGATCACCGACTGGATGACCACGTTGAGCACGCAGTAGCCCGCGAGCACCGCCAGGGCTCCGCTCCAGCCGTCCTGGAGGAGCCCGAGGATCAGGGGCGGGATCAGTCCGATCACGAACCCGATGTTGGGGATGTAGTTGGTGATGAAGGCGAGCAGGCCCCACAGCCACGGCAGCGGGATGCCCAGCCAGTAGAGGAGGCCGACGTCGAGGATGGCCACGATGGACCCGAAGACGGTGGAGACCACGATGTAGGTGCGGGTTCCGGCCGCGAACCCTGACATGGCTTGAGCGAAGCGGTTGTGCGCAGGGTCCATGGCGCCGAGCATCCGCGGGAAGATCACGCCGTCGACGGCCAGGAACAGCAGCAGGGTCACGATGAAGAAGAGGTCGCTGAGGACGGAGAGCAGGCCCCCGAAGGCCCCGGCGACCACCGAGATGGCCTGGCCGGGATCGAGCGCCTTCGTGATGGCGGAGAGCTGCTTCTCGTCCACACCGAACGACTTCAGCCACGCCGTGGCGTCGTCCACGAGGTTCTGCAGGTCGTCTGCGTACGTCGGCAGGAGGTCGGCCAGCCGGGCGACCGAGACCACCAGCGCGAGCAGGAGCACCAGCAGGACGCCGTACACCGCGAGGATCACCGCCGTGGTGGCCAGCCAGCCGGGCCAACGGTGCTTCGCGAGCCAGCCCCGCAGGGGGTGGGCGCAGATGGTCAGCACCAGGGCGAGGAACGCAGGGCCGACCAGGTCCGCCATGCCGCGCATGCCGGCCACGACGATCACGGCGGCGGCCCCGCCGAGGAGCACGACGACGGTCCGCGGAAGCGTCGGCGACGAGGACGAGGTGGGGGTCGTCATCCGGTGCGCCTCCCCGCCCTCGCGTGGGTGTGCATCTGCTGGTCCCTTCCCGGGCTCCTGCCCGCGACGACGAGGCCATGCCGCCGGTCCGGAGGACCGGATCCCGGTGCCAGCATCCGGGGGACGGGCCGGGGGCGCATCCCGCGCGGCGGGTGAGTTGCCACGGCCCTACGACCCGATCCAGTCGTAGATGACGGAGGTGCCCAGCAGCAGGTCCTGCAGCGAGCGTCGTGAGTCGGTCATCGCGCACCACAGGACCCCCACGGGGAAGACCACGTAGAGCACGGCCCTGAGCACGGCCACCACCAGGCGGGGCGACCTCCCGCGGCGGTCGACGACCCGCAGCCCCATGACGTCGCAGCCCCAGGTGCGGCCGGCCACCCACCACGCCCCGGCCAGGTAGGCGGTCGCTCCGACGACCGCCACTGCTACCAGCACGCTCTGCGGGGCCGTGAGCAGCTGGAACGAGCGCGGCCGCACCAGGAAGGCCACCGCGGTGACGGCCACGTAGCCGACGGCCAGCAGGAGCAGCACCAGCAGCGCGTCGAGGACACCCGCAGCGACCCGGGTCACCAGGCCCGCTCGCTGCCCCTGGTAGGCCCGGGCCTCCTGGGGGACGGGGGAGAGGGGCAGCGGGCCGGTCATGTCGGGACGTCGGCCCGGCGGTGGCGCAGCAGCAGTCGGTCGACGGCCCGCCCGATGGTGTCGTCGCCCGAGATGCTGCGCATGCGGACCTCGCGGACGGCCCCGGAGGACACGGCGCCGGTCGACTCCCGGATGATCTCCGGCAGGTCGACCTCCACGATCACCGTCCGGGCCAGCGAGGTCAGGTCGAGGCGGGTCACGAGCGCGTCGAGGTCGAGCCGGCCGACCAGCTCGTCGGCGACCCGCGGGACGGTGGCGTCGAGGAGCGCCTCGAGCCGCCGGCGGAGCGCCGTACGCTCGTCGCGACCGCGTCGTGACAGCCGGACCAGCGCGCTCCCGGGGTGCATCGCGTCCGGCACCAGTGGCGGGTGGAGGACGACCACCTCGACCACCGGACCCGTCAGCCTCCGGACACGGTCGAGGGCGCCGCGGGTGAGCGTGACGGTGAGCACGGCCGGTCGGACGACCGTCGCCGACACCAGGGCGACCCCGACGTCGATCCCGGAGACGGACTCCCCCGTGACAGCCGCGACCTCCTGGTCGCGGTGGTCAGCCACCGGGGTCATCATGCGACCGTCGTCGTCGGCACCCGGCCGTCGCGGGTCCGCGGTCCTCACTCATCGGGGATCCTGAGCACCACCAGGATCTCGATCCCCATCGAGACCAGCAGGTTCATCACGCCGAGCATCTCCTGCTGGTCGGCCACCTTGCCGATCAGCGTGGTCGAGGTGGAGGTGTGCCGCGCCACCAGGTGCGGGAATGCGCCCGTGAGCTCGTCGGAGAGGTCCGCGTCGACCTGGATCAGCATGCTGGCCATTGACCGTCCTCACCTTTCGTGCGCCCGAGGTGGCTGGTCCGTCCCGGCGAATCTAGGAACCCGGGGTGCCCCGGGGATCGCCGTATTCGGGTGGACGACGCGCGCCGGCGAGGCCGCCCGGTCCCGCGCCGGCGTCACAGCCCGGCGTTCACCGGGAAAGGGGGAGGTCAGCCCCGGGCCCGGCGACCGACGGTGGCGGGACCGGGCCCCGCCGACCGAAGGAGCAGATCCATGCCACAGTCCACGCTCACCGTGTGGAAGTTCGACACCACCGAGGGCGCCAGGGACGCGGTGCGCACCCTGGACGACATGCAGAAGCAGGGCCTCGTCACCATCCTCGACTTCGCCACCGTCTCCTGGGAACCAGGGAAGAAGAAGCCGACCACGAAGCAGGGCGCGCCGACCGCCTCCGCGGGCGCGCTGGGTGGCGCCTTCTGGGGAATGCTGTTCGGCCTGATCTTCTTCGTGCCGCTGCTGGGGGCCGCCGTGGGCGCCGCCACCGGTGCCCTGGCCGGGTCGCTCGCCGACGTCGGCATCGACGACGACTTCATCAAGAGCGTGCGCGCGGAGGTCACTCCGGGCACCTCCGCCCTGTTCCTGATGAGCACGGGCGCCGTGCTCGACCGGATCAAGGGCGGGTTCGCCGAGCACGAGCCGTCGGAGCTGATCTACACGAACCTCTCCGAGGAGCAGGAGGCGGCCCTGCGCCGCGTCTTCGAGGAGGAGTGACCACGTCCCAGCAGCGACGGCCGGCCCCTGGCTCCGCGGAGGGCGACGGGCCCGACCACACCACCACCCTCACCGTGTGGCACTACGACTCGGCGATGGGGGCGACCGCGGGCGAGGTGCGGCTCCGCAACCTCGAGGAGCGCGGGGCGCTCACCGTGATCGATGCGGTCACCGTGCTGTGGATGCCGCACGCCGCCCGGGCCCGCGTCGGACAGTTCCGGTCGCGGACGGGGACCGGGGCGCGTCGAGGGGCGGTGCTCGGGGCGTTGGCCGGCGCGCTGGTCCTCGCCCCGGCGGCCGGCGCCGCGGCCGGCGCGGGCGTCGGTGCCCTGGCCGGCCGGCTGCGGCACACCGGGATCGACGACGCCTTCCTCGAGGAGATCAAGACCCGGCTGACGCCGGGCACGTCGGCCCTGCTCGTGCTGTCCGAGAACGCCGACGTCGAGGCGATCAGGCCATTCCTGGAGCGAGGTCGCAGCCGCGGCGACGTGACCCTGATGCATGCCCTGCTCAGCGAGGATGCCCCGGACGCCCTGCGGGAGCTGCTGGGTGGCGTGCCGTCGTTCCCGCCCGACCCGTCGGCGCCCGGTGAGGAGGCACCGTGAGCCGCGTGCTCCTCGCGGTCGTCGGCCGACGGGGCGTGCCCGACCTGGCCCGAAACGGGTGACCCACCCGATCCGGGTGAGCGACAGGCTCGACACGGAGGGAGGAGGACCTGTCCTGCCCTGCGGTACGGGACCACCGCCGCGCACCAACGGGAGTAGTCTCGTGCCAGAGGGCCGCGACCGGCCACCTGCCTGGATCACTTTCTCTGTCCATCTGCCGGGTCTTCGGAGAGACGACCTGACAGCCGGGAGACAGGAGGCCCTGCCACTTGGTGGCGGTGCACAAGACAACTCATGAAGGACAACGGGGGTCCGGTCGCACCCGTGACGGCCGGCGAGCTTCAGGGACGTACCTGACGACCCGCTCGAGCAGACGGGCCGGCGTCAGCCGGGTCGACGTGCCCCGACCCTGCCGATTCCACCCCGCCACTTCGTCCCGCGCACCCGGCTCTGGGACTCCCTCGACCGATCCACCCGCATGGGCGTCACCCTCGTCACGGGCCCGGTCGGGACCGGCAAGACGCTGGGCATCGCGGGGTGGCTGCGGGCCCGGGGGCACGACCGCGAGGACGCCACCTGGGTGCATGCCGACGCCACCCTGACCCCGCGGCGGCTGCGGGGAGTGCTCGACCGCGCCGCGCGAGCGCCCGGCGCCGTCGAGGTCGGAAGCGGACGTCCGGGCCTGGTGGTCATCGACGACGCCCACGAGCTCCCGACCGCGAGCACGCAGGTCATCGACGACCTGCTCCGCACGGCGCCCGGGTCGATGCGCCTGGTGCTCGCCAGCCGCTGGGACCTCCCCCTGACCCGGCTGGTCCCGGAGCTGCTGGGCCACCTCACCGTGCTGCGCGGCGACCTCCTGCGGATGAGCGACGACGAGGCGGCGACCCTGGTGACGCCGCACCTGCGGACCCCCGATCCCGACGTGGTGCAGGCCCTGGTCGAGTGGGGCCACGGCTGGAGCGCCGTGCTGGTCCTTCTGGCCCACGCCGTGGGACGGGCACCGGAGCCAGCTGAAGAGGTCCGCCGTCTCACGCGTGGCGCTGCGCCCGTCGCCGACCAGGTGGCCAACGAGGTGTTCGCGACCCTCACCGTGCCCCAACGGCACCTGCTGCTCTGCCTCGGTGGCGAGCAGCCGTTCAGCGCCCGGCTGGCGGCGCACCTGTCGCACGACCGTCATGCTGCCGAGGTCCTCGAGGAGCTGGAGACGACGGGACTGCTGGTCACCCGGATGCCGGCGGCCGTGGACCACCTCGGCCCGGGCGGCGCCACGGACGGGCTCGCGTCGCTCGACGACGGCGACCGCTTCCTGATCCACCCGCTGCTGCGCGAAGTGGTCCGTCGCAGGCTGGGCGTGGACACCGTCGACGTCGTCCGGGCGAGGGCCACGGTGACCCGAGCCGTCCGGCTGGACCTGGCCAGCGGGGACGACTCCCACGCCCTGGCGCGGCTGCTGCGGCTGTACGCCTTCGACGAGGCCGCGGCCGTGCTGGCCCGCGACGGGGTGCACATGGTCGTCGGACCCGGGCGCGGCGACGAGGTGGGCCTGGTGGCTCGGGCGCATCCCGGCATGGTGGACAGCCACCCGTCGACCTGGTTCGCCGTCGCGCTGGACCGCTGGCTGGCGGACGACACGGAGGGCGTGCAGCACTGGACGGGCCGGATCGTGGCCCGGGCTGCAGCCGACGGCCTCGAGCACGGTGGCGGCCAGCGCCGAGACGCCGCCGGTGCGCGGGACGGGCCCAGCCCGGCCCAGGTGGCGTGCGCCCGCCTGTGGCGTGCCAAGGTCGGTCTCGAACCCCTGGACGCGGCCGCCGACGCAGCACAGGCGCTGGTGACCGAGATGCGGGAGCGCAACGAGATCACCGGGGCGGACGCCCAGGTGCTGCCCGTGCTGCTCATGGAGCTGGGCGCGGCGCAGGGCTGGCTCGGCGCGTTCGACGAGGCGGCGACCACGCTCGCCACCGCGATGGTCCTGTGCCGCAGCCAGGGCCTCACGGCCCTGGCCGCCGCCGTCATGTCGCACCTGGCCCTGACCGAGTACATGGCCGGCCACGACAGCGCCGCGGTCGAGGTCGCCACCGAGGCGTTCACCATGCTGGGCGAGGGCGGAGTGTCGCGGCTGCGGTTCGCGCCCGCCAGGGCGGGCCTGGCGCTGTTCCTGGGCAGCACCATGGCGATGCCATGGACGGCCGTGCCCACATCACCCACCTTCGGCGGGACCTGGCGGCTCACGCACAGCAGCGACCTGACGGCCCGGTTCTGGTCACGGGTGCGCGACGCGATGCTGGTGACATGGTCGGGATCCGTGTCGTCGGCGCGTGCCGTCCAGACGGCCCCGGTCGACGACCCACGCCTGCGGGACGCCGCGCTGCCCCGCCACCTCCGGGTCGCCGAGCTCATCGGCAGGTCGTTGCTCGCGGCCGTGGCCGCGGACCCCGCGGGCCTGGAGCAGATCGAGTCGGACCTCGTCTCCCTGGGCGCCCTGGGGGAGGGGCGGCTCGTCGCGGGCCTGCGCGCCGACTGCCACGGGGACCGGAGGGCCGCCCTCGAGGCATTCAGCGAGGCGGCCGACACCGCCGTCTGCCCGCAGCCACCGGTCCGGCCACTCGCCCTGGCCTGCGCGGCCCAGCTGCTCGACAGCCTCGACGAGCCCGATCTCGCGCTGGACCGGCTGTCGGAGGCGGCGGCGGTCACCGCGGTGCGTCGCAACGGGGTCGCCTTCCTGGGATGGTCGCGCCAGGGGAGTCCCCTGGAGGGGCTGCTGCGACGGCTCGACCTCCGGGGTGGCACGGCCTGGGTCCACGAGCTGGCCGAGCTGACAGCAGGCAACGCGGACGTGATCTCGAGCCTGGAGTCGTCGACGGCGCTGCGGGACGAGGCGCGGGAGGCAGCGGGGCCGCTGGTGGGACCCTCCCTCAGCCCACGCGAGCGAGAGGTGCTGGGCGAGCTGGCTCGCGGCGCGACGTACGCCGACATCGGCAGCCGGCTGTTCCTCTCGCCGAACACCGTCAAGACGCACGTCTCCAGCCTCTACGCCAAGCTGGGCGTCTCCCGGCGCAGCGACGCGCTGGCCGTCGCGCGAGCCCACCACATCCTCTAGGCCGGCGCGGGGGCGGCAGCTGCTCCGCCCGGAACGGGTGAGTGCCACCCACGGCCACCCTCCTACCGTCGGGCGACCTACCACCGGTCTCTCGACCGTGGGCAACTCGGAGGGAGTCCGATGACCCGGGGCGCGCAGCGGAGGGGGAGCGCGCGCGGCGTGCTGGCTGCCACGTGCATCTCCACCCTGGTGGTCAACGCCAACACCTCCGCCGTGAGCATCCTGCTGCCGGCCATCAGCGAGGACACCGGGATGTCGCTGGAGACCCTGCAGTGGGCCGTGACCGGCTACTCCCTCGTGGGGGCGGCGGTCATCATCACCAGCGGCTCCCTCGGCGACGTGTTCGGTCGCCGGCGCATCTTCCAGGGCGGGCTGCTGCTGTTCGTGGCGTCCTGCGTGCTGATCGCGCTCGCCCAGGGCGGCGAGATGGTCATCGCGGGACGTCTCGTCCAGGGTGCGTCCGGGGCGACGATCCTGGCCTGCGGGCTGAGCCTGCTGACGGTCGGCACGAGCGGCGACAAGCAGCTGCGCGCCGTCTCGCTCTGGGGAGCGGCGGCCGCGGTGGGGGCAGCCGCGGGCCCGCTCCTGGGTGGCGTGCTGGTGGACCTGACGGGCTGGCAGGGCCTCTTCTGGATCGACGCGGGAGTGGCGGTCCTCTGCATGGCCATCACCGCGCTGACGGTGGCGGAGTCGAGCGACCCGGGGCGGCCACGCTCGATCGACTACGCCGGCACGGTGCTGGTCGCGCTGACCCTGATGCCGCTGATCCTCGGCGTGAGCAAGAGCGGCGACTGGGGCTGGCTCTCGCCGGCCACGCTCACCTGCTTCGCGGTCACCGTCGTCGCGGGGTACGCCTTCCTCCAGGTGGAGCGCCGGGTCAGCGTCCCACTCCTGGACCTCGCCCTGCTCCGCAACCGGGTCCTGATCGGCTCGACCGTCGCCATCCTGATCGGTGCGGGGACCATCAACGGCCTGATGTACCTGTTCAGCCTGTACTTCCAGGACCCCTCGACGCTGGACTTCACGCCGCTGCAGGCGGGCCTGGCGACGCTGCCCGCCACCGTCGGGCTGGTGCTCACGGCGCCCGTCGTCCCCCGTCTCGCGCAGCGCATCGGCGGTCGTCCCACCATCGCGATCGGCTTCGCCGTCACGACCGCGGGGTTCGTGGTCGTCGGCTTCACCGAGGCGTCCTGGACCTATCTCGCGTTCCTGCTCCCGCTCGTGGCCATCGCCGTCGGCATGGGGCTCTCGAACGGGCCGTCGTCCTCCGGGGCGACGGCGTCGGTGTCTCCTGCCCAGGTGGGCGAGGCCTCGGGGGTGTCCAACATGGCGAGGTACGTCGGTGCCGCGGTCGCCACCGCACTGGCGGCCACCATCTACGCGACCGTGACGGGCAACCAGCAGGCCGACGGGGCGTCGACCGCGTCTGCCCTGTCCGCGGGTCTCGGTGCCGCGGCCTGGGTGATGGCCGCGTTCAGCCTCCTCGGAGTGGTCATGGCCGTGGTCTTCATCGTCCGAGTCAGGCCCGGACAGGGGCGCAACACGCTCGAGGACGTCATGGCGGCGGTCGCCTCCGCCGCTGCCGTCGTGCACACGGTGCCGCCCGTGGTCAGCGACGAAGCGACGGACGTCCAGGGGCAGCCGAGCTCCTGAGTCGTGCGGTCGGTAGCGCCCACGCCGGGCTCACTGCAAGGCCGACGTCAGCCGCATCACGTTGTCGACGTAGCGGGAACCCTTGCTCCGCCGCGACCACTCCTGCTCGGTGAGCTCGCGCGACAGGGCCCGGTAGGTGTCCTCGACCTTGCGCATCCGCTCGACGGCGTCGGGGTCGATCAGCATCAGGCTGACCTCGTAGTTCAGCGCGAACGACCGCAGGTCCATGTTGCTGGAGCCGAGCACCGCGACGTGGTCGTCGATCGTGAAGTGCTTGGCGTGCAGCACCCACGGAGCGGGATAGAGGTAGATGCGCACCCCGGCCTCGAGCAGCGGCTGGTAGTAGGAGCACTGGGCGTGGTGGACCATGAACTGGTCGCCCTCCTCGCCGACGAACAGCTCGACGTCGACGCCGCGCTGGGCTGCCGTCGTCACGGCGTACAGCAGCGACTCGTCCGGCACGAAGTAGGGACTGGTGAGGGAGATCCGGCGCTGGGCGCTGTAGATCAGGGTCGTGAACATCCGCAGGTTGTTCTCCGTCGTGAACCCCGGACCGCTCGGCACGACCTGCACCGTCGTCCCACCCTCGACGGTGGGGTCGACGTCGGTCCGGACCGTCTCGGCGAGCACCTCGCCGGTCTCGGTGTACCAGTCGGTGAGGAAGACGGCGTTCATCGCGGCGACTGCGGGGCCGGTGAGGCGTGCGGTGAGCTCGACCCAGGCCCGGCCGACCTTCTGGTTCTTGGGCTTGTCGTACGACGGCTCGATCATGTTCTGCGAGCCCCCGAAGGCGTACCGGCCGTCGACGACCAGGATCTTCCGGTGGTTGCGCAGGTCCGGTCGCCGGAACTTCCCGCGCAGCAGCTGGATCGGCATCATCGGCCGCCACTGGATCGAGGTCTGCTCCAGCCTCCGCACCATGTCCTGGTAGCCCGGGATCCCCCGTGAGCCCAGGTGGTCGAAGAGCAGCCGGACCGGGACGCCACGCTCGGTGGCGCGGACCAGGGCGGCGAAGAACGGGGCCGTCACCTCGTCCCACGCGGTGATGTAGAACTCGACGTGCACGTAGGACCGGGCGTCGTCCACCGTGGCGGTCATCGCCGCGATCGACTCCGAGTAGCCGGAGAACAGGTCGACGGTGTTGCCCGGGACGGCGGGCAGTGCCCCCAGCCGCCGGTTGAGGGTCGCGACCGTGGCCACCGGGCCGAGCTCGGGGGTGCTCGCCTCGAGGTCGGCGATCTCGGCCGTCCGCTCCTGGATCCGCCGGTTGGCGGTCATCTGCGCGCGGTGCCGACGCCGCTCGACGTGGGTGCTGCCGAAGAGGAGGAAGGCGAGGAAGCCGACCAGGGGCACGGCGAGGATCAGGATCAGCCACGCCATCCCGGTCGACGGCTTGCGGCCGCCCGGGATGACACCGAGCGCCACCACGTAGACCGTGACCTGCGCGACCACCAGGAGAAGGCCGATCACGGCCGAGGTCGAGACCCAGTCGGGCATGGCCACCTCCGCTGCTCGGCACCCTCGGACGACACCCTGCTCGCCGCCGGCGGCCGGGTGCTCACCCGGAGTCGGTGAGAACGATGTGGCCCCGGCCGTCGTTCCACCCGCAACGGGGGAGGGAGGGACCTGGCGGGACGCGCACGATGGGGCATCAGCATCAGTCCGGACTCACAGGAGTGACATGTCGGCGCTCATCCTGTGGAGGTCGGAGACCCCCGACGGAGCCGAGCGCGCGAGCCGGATCCTGCTGGACCTCCCCGATCCCACACGTGAGGACCTCCACGACGCCGCCCTGGTGTGCTGGGCCCGGGGGACCGGCAAGCCGTTGACGCGCGTGCTGCCCGACCTCGCCTCCGACGAGGCGCTCGGCGACGGGTTCTGGGGAGTGCTGTTCAGCCTGATCTTCTACTCGCCCCTGCTCGGGGCCGCGGTGGTCAGCAACGGCGAGGCGTTCTCGGGCTCGATCGCGGACTTCGGGATCACCGACACCTTCGTCAACCGGGTCCGCGACAGCGTCACCCCCGGGACGTCGGCCCTCTTCCTGCTCGGGTCCGACGCCCTCGTCGACCACCTGCTGAGCCTCCCCGGTGCCGACCACCCCGCCGACCTCCTGGTGACCCGGCTCAACACGCGCCAGGAAGGCGCGCTGCGCCAGGTCTTCGTGGGGTGAGCACCGGCGCCGGAGGGGTGGGGACCTTGGCCTGATACGGGTGACCCCGCGGGCCTGCCGAAGTCGTACGTTCTGGTCGGCCGATCACTTCGACGTCCCGTGCGACCAGCGAAGGGGAACACCATGTCAGCGACCACCACACCCGGCGCCTACCGCGACGACGCCACGGGGTACGACGGCAACACCGCCGGCACGATCTTTGCCGGCACCGTGCTCTCGGTCGTCGGCCTCTTCCAGTTCTTCGAGGGTCTGTCCGCCGTGCTCAAGGACGACGTCTACGTGACGACCCCGAACTACGTGTACCAGTTCGACCTGACCAGCTGGGGCTGGATGCACCTCGTTGTCGGCGCCGTGGCCGTCGCGGTGGGCATCGCGATCCTCATGGGCCAGTCGTGGGCGATGGTCGTGGGCATCATCATGGCCACGCTCTCGCTGGTCATGCAGTTCCTGTTCATCCCGTGGGCGCCGTTCTGGGCCCTGGTCATCATGGCCATCGACATCGCCATCATCTGGGCCCTCGCGGCCCGGCTCGGCGAGCGGTAACGGGGATTCGCGGACGGCTCCGGCCGCGAACTGGGGGAAGCGCATGAACGACCAGGCACCTGACCTCCTGCCCGTCCTGTCCCGCGGCAAGCACCGACGTCCGAAGCAGGGCGCCTGCTTCATGGAGATGGCCTCCGTGATGGCCGGGGAGAAGTGGAGCGACCATCCCGGGTGCACGCACCCGGTGCTCGCCGAGCTGGCCCGGCTGGTCAACGACAACTCGACGGACCGGCACCGCTCCGAGCTGGCGGTCCTGGTGCCCTCCGTGGTGGGACTGACGTCCCCGGACGAGGACCTGCGCTGGACGGTGGGGCTCACCTCGGCGATCGCGTCGTACGCCGTCACCCGGGTGCCGCAGCCTTCGCAGCGGGCGCTGGCCGCCGGCCTGCTCACCATGCAGCGCGTGATCTCGGCCCACGGCCTCGTCGGGGTGCCCGGCACCGAGGGCATCGCGGCGGCCCTGGCCGACGTGCCCGACGAGGTCAGGTTCGCCAGGCGGCTCAGCGACGGTCGGGCGGTCAGTGGCCGGGTCGTGCGGACCCAGGTCGCGCCTGCCGTCGCCCGCAGCGCAGTCAAGGGGCTCGTCACCGGTCAGCAGCCCGACCCGGACCACACCCTCCGCACGCTGCTGGAGCGGGCGATCGCCGTGGCCCGGCGGCTGGAAGCGGCCGAGCAGCATCGGGCACAGGGACAGCCGACCCCATCGCCCGCTGCGGGGTACCAGGCCTGGTGACGGGGGCCGTCACGCCGATCGCGGGTCGGCTGCTGCCCGGCCGGCTCCCTCGTGGAAGAACGCCACGACCGCGTCGACGTCCGCCAGCTCCGTGAGCGGCCGGACCGCTCCGAAGGGGGCGTTCCAGAACGGCCCGGTGCGGCCCGCCCACGGGCCGACGTACGCATAGGGCTCGGCGAGGTGGTCGTCGCCCGGCGACACGCCGTAGTTGACCTCGTCGACCGTGATCCCGACGTCGAAGTGCTCGGGCCACAGCACCGGCTGCTCGTCGGGGGCGAAGGCGCGCATCGCGGCGTCGCCGACCGCCAACGCCTCCAGCAGCACGCGGACGTGGTCCGGGTCGACCACGATGACCTCGTGGAGCTCGACGTCGGGGCCGCCGGCGTACACGTCCCCCAGCGCCCGGGCCATGACGCCGACCGCGCCGGCGAGCTCCGCGAACGTCCCGCCGAGGCCGACCCTCGCCCCGGGAGTGACCAGCTCGAGGCCCTCGACCCTCAGGTCGGGGGCGCCCACGGTCCCGAAGCCCCCGGGGGTGATCCGGAGCCGGATCTGCCCACAGGCGTCGTACTGGGGTCCGGCCAGGACCAGCTCAGCGACGCCGTGCAGTGACCGCCGGGTGAGCAGTGCGCTGTCGTGGTTCATGTGTCGGCTCCTCGTCGGGCTTCCGGTGTGCCGCGGCCGCGTAACGCCCGGGCGGTCCGGGGCACTGATCCGTCGGAGCGCGAGACTCGGGCGGCGCTCCTGCGGATAGGTGTCAGGCACCCGAGGAGGCGTTACATGCCGTCGCCAGAGCAGTCAGTCATCCACCGTCCTGCCGGGACGTGGCACCGGGTGAACGACGAGGACCTGCCCGGCGAGGGCCGGGTCCGCAGTGTCACCGTCGACGGGCGCAGCATCGCGGTGACGCGGTGCGGGAAGGACCTCGCCGCGCTGGAGAACCGGTGCCCCCACCAGGGCGGCCCGCTGGGGGAGGGGTCGATCGAGAAGGGGCTGCTCCGCTGTCCGTGGCACGGGTACGACTACGACCCGGTCACGGGGGAGTCGCCCGGGACGTTCGGTGACGCGGTCGGCGTGTACGCGCTCGAGGAACGCGAGGACGGCGTCTACGTGCGGCTGCCCGAGCCGGTCCATGTCGAGCGCAGCGTCGCCGACGTGCTCGTCGAGACCCTGGTCGCGCACGGCGTGACCCGGGTCTTCGGCATGGTGGGGCACTCCAACCTCGGCTTCGCCGACGCGCTGCGGCGCGCGGAGGAGCGGGGCGAGCTCAGCTTCATCGGGATCCGGCACGAGGGCGCCGCGGCGTTCGCGGCCAGCGCCTACGGCAAGCTGACCGGCCGTCCGGCGGCGTGCTTCGCGATCGCCGGTCCCGGGTCGACGAACCTGCTGACCGGCCTGTACGACGCGAAGCTGGACCAGTCGCCGGTGGTCGCGATCTCCGGCCAGGTGCCCTCGAAGGTGCTCGGGCGCGGCGCCTTCCAGGACCTCGACCTGTCCGCGGTCTTCAAGGACGTCGCGCTCAGCTCGACCACCGTGCAGGCGGGCAGCGACCACGCCGAGCTCGCCGCGCTCGCCGTCAAGCACGCCCGGGACGGCCGCGGCGTGGCCCACCTGGTGCTCCCCGACGAGGTACAGGTGCTGCCGTCCGACGCCCCGGCCGGCGCCCCGGAGGGCCGTTACTCCGACGGCGTGGTCCGCCCGGACGACGCCGCGCTGGCCCGCGCGGCGCGGCTGCTGGCGGGCGCGCGGCGACCGGTGATCATCGTCGGGCAGGGCGCACGGGGCGCGGTCGCCGAGGTGACGAGGCTCGCGGAGGCGCTGCACGCGCCCGTGCTCACGACGTTCCGGGCCAAGGGGCTGGTGCCGGACACGCACCCGCTCGGGGCCGGCGTGCTGGGGCGCAGCGGCACCCCGGTGGCCAGCTGGCTGATGAACGAGTCGGACCTGCTCCTCGTCGTGGGTGCCTCGTTCTCGAACCACACCGGCATCGCGCCGTACAAGCCGGTCGTGCAGGTCGACGACACGCTCGCCTCGATCGGGCGCTTCGACGCCGTGACCGCCGGCGTCCTCGGGGACGCCGCCCTGGTGGTCGACGCGCTGCACCGGTCGGTGGGCGAGGCAGCCCCCGAGGACCAGCGTGCCGACGTCGCCGAGCGGTGGGCGATCTGGCGCGCCGAGAAGGCCCGCCGTGCCGCCGACGACCGGGGCGCAGGGGTGTCGGCCGCGGCCGTGTTCGCGGCGCTGTCGGAGCACCTGCCCGCCGACGCCGTCGTGGCCGTCGACGTCGGCAACCACGCCTACTCGTTGGGGCGCTACCTGGAGTCGAAGGGGCAGCCGGTGCTGATGTCGGGGTATCTCGGCTCGATCGGCTTCGGTTACCCGGCGGCGCTCGGTGCCTGGGCCGCCGACCCGGAACGGCCCGTCGTCGCCGTCACCGGGGACGGCGGCTTCGGTCAGTACGCCACCGAGCTCACCACCGCGGTGAAGTACGGCATCCCGGTCAAGCACGTGCTGCTCAACAACAACGCGCTCGGCAAGATCAGCAAGGAGCAGCTGGCCGCCGACTACCCGGTCTGGCACACCTCGCTGCACAACCCGGACTGGGCGGCGTACGCCGAGCTCTGCGGCGCCACCGGGATCAGGGTCACCGCGCGCGACCAGCTCGACGAGGCGATGTCCGCGTTGTTCTCTGCCCCGGGACCTGCCCTGCTCTGCGTCGAGCAGGACGCCGAGCTGCTCTGACCCTCCGCACACCCATCCACCCGAAGGAGAGACCCCGTGACCGCACTGGACACCGGCTACGCCGACCTCAGGGCGCTGTTCATCAACTGCACCCTGAAGAAGTCGCCGGAGCCCAGCCACACCGACGGGCTGATCGGCATCAGCCGCCGCATCATGGAGGCGAGCGGCGTGCAGGTCGACGTCGTCCGGGCGATCGACCACGACATCGCCACCGGCGTCTGGCCCGACATGACCGAGCACGGCTGGGCCCGGGACGACTGGCCGGCGATCTTCGAGCAGGTGAAGGCCGCCGACATCCTGGTGCTCGCCGGGCCGATCTGGCTGGGCGACAACAGTTCGGTGATGAAGCAGGTCCACGAGCGCCTGTACGGCGGCTCGCACCTGCTCAACGAGCGGGGCCAGTACCTCTACTACGGCCGGGTCGGCGGCTGCCTGATCACCGGGAACGAGGACGGCCTCAAGCACTGCGCCCACAACGTCCTCTACACGCTGCAGCACATCGGCTACACGATCCCGCCCCAGGCCGACGCCGGGTGGATCGGCGAGGCCGGGCCCGGGCCGTCGTACCTCGACCCCGGCTCCGGGGGACCCGAGAACGACTTCACCAACCGCAACACGACCTTCATGACCTGGAACCTGCTGCACCTGGCCCGGCTGCTCAAGGACGCGGGCGGAGTGCCGGCCCACGGCAACCAGCGCTCGGAGTGGGAGGCCGGCTGTCGGCTCGACTACGCCAACCCGGAGTACCGGTGACCAGCGATACATTGGGTCCGTGGGCACGTCGTACACCGACGACGCCATCGTGGCGGGGGTGCGCGGGGGTGACGAGCTCGTCTTCGCCCGGTTGCTGGACGAGTGGTCACGCTCGATGCTCCTGCTCGCCCGCAGCTTCGTCTCGACGGACGCCTCCGCCGAGGAGGTCGTCCAGGACACCTGGCTCGCGGTCATCCGCGGGATCGACAGGTTCGAGGGCCGCTCCTCGCTGCGCACCTGGGTCTACCGGATCCTGGTCAACACCGCGAAGAAGCGGGGCGTGCGCGAGAGCCGGACCCTGCCGTGGAGCAGCGTCTCCGACGGCCTCGGCCCGACCGTCGACCCGTCCTCGTTCCGCGACGCCGACGACCAGTACCCGGGCGGCTGGCGCTCGTTTCCCACACCGTGGCGGACCTCGGAGGACGCCGTGCTGGCGCGCGAGGTGGGCACCCGGCTGCGGGCATCTGTCGCCGCGCTGCCCGACCGGCAGCGGGCCGTGATCACCATGCGCGACGTCCTCGGGCACACCTCCGACGAGGTGTGCGAGGTGCTCGACCTCTCCGCGGGCAACCAGCGGGTGCTGCTGCACCGGGCGCGCGCCGCCGTACGCGCGGACCTCGCGCCGTACCTCGCGCAGGACGGCGCCCCCTCGGGCGGGGTGACCTGAGATGGCCCACCTCACCTGCCGGGAGCTCGTCGAGCTGGTCACCGACTACCTCGAGGGCGCCCTCGACGACGACACCGTCCGACGGTTCGAGGAGCACCTGGCCCTCTGCCCGGGCTGCGTGACCTACCTGGACCAGATGAGGGAGACCGCGTCACGACTGGGGAGCATCCCCGTCGAGAGCCTCTCCGTGGAGATGCAGGCGTCCCTGCTCTCCGCCTTCCGCGACTTCCGCCGCTGACGTCCCCACGAGGCGCGGCACCACACCGGATCCGAGGGGTCCTCGAATGCCCGACGCCGAGTTCACCAACCTGCTGGCGGTCGCCGTCATCGCCGTGCTCGCGCCCCTGTCGCTCGGCCTGGCGCCCGCGCTGCGGCTGCCCGCGGTCATCCTGGAGATGATCGCCGGGGTCGTGGTCGGACCCCAGGTGCTCGGCTGGGTCGAGGTCGACCTTCCGGTGTCGATCGTGGCCCTGCTGGGGCTCGCGTTCCTGCTGTTCCTGGCCGGTCTCGAGATCGACGTCCAACAGCTCCGCGGGCAGGTCCTGCGGCTGGCGCTGCTCGGCTACGTCGTGACCATGACGCTCGGCCTCGCCGTCGGCCTCGGCCTCGACGTCGCGGGCTGGGTGAGCAGCCCGCTGCTGGTCGCGGTGACGCTGTCCGCCAGGTCGCTGGGCCTCGTCGTACCGGTGCTCAAGGACGCCGGCCAGGTCGGGACGACGCTGGGACAGGCCACCATCCCCTCGGCGTCCGTCGCCGACTTCGCGGCGATCGTCCTGCTCTCGCTGCTGTTCTCCACCACGGAGGCCGGCACCGGGAGCCGGCTTTTGCTCCTGGGTGGGTTCGCGGTGCTGGTCGCAACGACGACAGCGGTGATCTCGCTGGTCGCGCGCTCCCGTCGGCTCGACATGACTCTCACCCGGCTGCAGGACACGACAGCCCAGGTCCGGGTCCGGGCCGCCATCGCGCTGCTCGTCGCCTTCGTGGCGCTGGCCGAGCGGTTCGGGCTGGAGAGCATCCTGGGCGCGTTCATGGCCGGTGCCGTGGTGGGTCTCCTCGACCGGGACTCCACGTCCCACCCGACGTTCCGGGTCAAGCTCGACGCGATCGGGTACGGCTTCCTGATCTCCGTGTTCTTCGTGACCAGCGGGTTGCGGCTCGACCTCGGGGCACTGCTGGAGACGCCCTCCGCGCTGGCCCAGGTCCCGGTGTTCGCGGTCGCGCTGCTGGTCGTCCGCGGGCTGCCGGCGCTGGTGCTGGGCCGGCTGCTCGACCGCCGGTCGGTGGTGGTGGCCGGGTTGCTCCAGGCAACGTCGCTGCCCTTCATCGTCACCGCGACCCAGATCGGCGTCCTGACCGGGCTGCTGAGCGCGGTGACCGCTGCCGCACTGGTCTGCGCGGGGCTGCTGTCGGTGATCCTGTGCCCGATCGCCGCGCTCGTCCTGCTCCGTCCCGGTGACCGCTCCCCGCAGCCGCAGACCTGAGCCGACCCGCAGTCAGTGGTCGTCGGGCCGCTCCGGGGCGAAGGGCCACTCCTCGAACGACGCGCAGCGCCCCTCGGCGTCGAAGGTCAGCACCCAGAGGTCGCGCCACCGACCGCCGGCGGCGTACTCGACCTCGGCGCGCACCACGGCGGTGGCACCCTCGACGGCCAGCACCCGGCTGGTCATCGTGAACTCCTCGTCGGGCCCGTCGCGCTCGGCCTCCCAGAGCTCCGCCACGGCCTGCAGCCCGTGGACCGGGCGGCCCCAGGGCGAGGTCAGGTAGACCACGTCCGGCGCGAAGATCTCCGCCAGCATCTCGGTCCCGGGTGCCCGCCACAGTGCTTCGTACGCCGCTACCCAGTCGTCCACCGCCTGCTGGTCCATGCCGGACATCGTGCCACCCGGGCGTCGGTGGCGGTTTCCCCGCGTACGCGGGGAAACCGAAACTTCCTGGGGGAAATTTGCCCCCAGATGTCTCCACTTCCCCGCTTACGCGGGGAAACCGACCGACCGCCCGGTGAGCCCATCAGTCGGCGAGGACGGGCTTGTTGCTGCGGATCACGCCGTGCGGGTCGCGCTGCCGCTTGATCGCCCGCAGCCGCTGGAGGCGCGGGACGTCGTAACCGGCGCTGTCGGACTGCCCGGCGCCGCTGAAGTTCGGCATCCGGTGCTCGCCGGCCAGGCGTCCGAGTACGCCGTCGAGGGCCGCGAAGGCATGGGGGATCGCCTCGCCGAGCTCGGGAACCGCGGGGACGCCGACCGCCAGCAGCTGGAACGGCTCGGTCACCGGCCGCACCGCCCCGTGCCCGGGTCGGGCCTCGGCGAACGCGCCACCGAGGCCGCGGAGCTGGGTCATCATCAGCGGGGTGGTGCGGGCGTCGCCGACCAGCGCCAGCAACCCGTCGATGGCCGCGTCGTCGAGGCCGGTGAGGAGCATCGAGTGGTCCATCGAGGGCATCGGGTCAGTGGGCTCCTGGGCGATGTCGCCGAGCTCGCTCGGCCGGAACGGGCGCATGCTGTCCACCGCAACCGGCGCCGTCTCGCGCAGCGACCAGAGCAGGGCCTCGGCCGTCCGGGGCGAGCCGACGTACGTAGCGGCGACCGTGACGAAGGACTGCCCCCGCACCGGCTCGGGGACGTCGGGGAGCGGCGGGAAGTGGATCACCGACGCCCAGACGGTGAGCTCGCGCGGGGCGACCAGCGCCAGGTCCCGGAACGCCCGGAGCACGGCGGGGGCATGCACGACGGGCCACATCAGCTGACCGCCGTACAGGTCGGGCGCGTCGAACAGCGCCAGCTCGGTCCGCACGACGACGCCGAAGTCGCCACCCCCGCCGCGCAGCGCCCAGAACAGGTCGGGGTCCGTCCCGTCGGTGACGTGCACCAGCTCGCCAGCGGGGTCGACGACGTCGAGGGAGACCACGCTGTTGGCCGTGAACCCGTGGAGCCGGCTGAACCAGCTGGCCCCGCCGCCGAGAGCCAGCCCGACGACGGTGGGGTCGGGGTTGCTGCCGGCCAGCGCCATCGACGAGGTCCCGTCGAGCGCCTCCACCAGCTCGCCCCACTTCACGCCGGCACCGACGGCCACCACGCCGCGGGCCCGGTCGACCTCGACACCGCCGAGGGCGCGGGTGCGGAGCAGCAGGGTGCCGTCGAGGGCGGTGCGGGCCGCGTGGCCGTTCGGCTGGGTGCTGACGGTCCGGCCGTGGCAGGCGGCCCAGCGGACCGCCGCCACGACGTCGCGGACGTCGGCGACCTCGAGCACGGCGGCCGGTCGCTGGTCGACGTTGACGACCCAGCCGCGGCGTACCGCCTCGTAGTCGGGGTCGTGGCGGGTGACGAGCCGGCCGGAGACGGCCGCGCGCAGCGCGTCCCAGGGCTCGGTGGTGGTGGTCGCGACGACGGTGTCGATCGTGGTCATGGGGTCCTCCGGTCTCGGTTCCCGGCCTCGGTGACCGGGAGGACCCACCGTCGCTGCGGCCACTTGCCGCGCACTTGCCGCTCGCTGACCCCTCCGGCCGGCGGGCTCGCCGATAGTCTTGACTGGTTCAAGTAAAGGTGGCACGTTGGGGGAGTGCCCACCAGCGACGCGCTCGAGGAGCTGCTGCGCGGGGCGAGCCTGCGCGTGACGCGGCCCCGGCTCGCGGTGCTCGAGGCGGTGCACGACCACCCACACGCCGACACCGACACCCTGATCGGCGCCTCGCGTGCCCGGATGGGGGAGGTGTCGCACCAGGCCGTCTACGACGTGCTGCGGGTGCTCACCACCGCCGGCCTCGTACGCCGGATCCAGCCGTCCGGCTCGGTGGCGCGCTACGAGTCCCGCGTCGGCGACAACCACCACCACGTGGTGTGCCGCTCCTGCGGCACCATCGCCGACGTCGACTGCGCCGTCGGCGAGACACCCTGCCTGACCGCCGACACCGACCACGGCTTCGAGATCGACGAGGCCGAGGTCGTCTACTGGGGCACCTGCCCCGCCTGCACCACCGCACGTTGACCGTGATCGCCAGATCGGAAGGAAGCTGATGACCGAGAGCCAGGACCAGGGCGGATGCCCGGTTGCCCACGACGGCGTGACCGCGCAGGGCAGCGAGAGCGAGAACCCGGCGATCGACGCGCCGACCCCGGTGACCCCACGGCCGCGCACCAACAAGGACTGGTGGCCCAACCAGCTCGACCTCTCGCTTCTGCACCCGCACCACCCGGCGGGCGACCCGCTGGGTGCGGGCTTCAGCTACCGCGAGGCGTTCGCGAGGCTCGACGTGGAGGCCCTCAAGCGCGACATCGTCGAGGTGCTCACCACGCCGCAGGACTGGTGGCCGGCAGACTTCGGTCACTACGGCGGACTGATGATCCGGATGAGCTGGCACGCGGCCGGGACCTACCGGGTGCACGACGGCCGCGGCGGGGCCGGTGACGGCGGACAGCGCTTCGCGCCGCTCAACAGCTGGCCGGACAACGCCAACCTCGACAAGGCCCGACGCCTGCTGTGGCCGGTGAAGCAGAAGTACGGCCAGCAGGTGTCCTGGGCCGACCTGCTGGTCCTCGCCGGCAACGTGGCGCTGGAGTCGATGGGGTTCCAGACCTTCGGCTTCGCGTTCGGACGTGAGGACGTCTGGGAGCCCGAGGAGATCGTGTGGGGCCTGGAGGACGACTGGCTCGGCGAGGACCGCTACGTCGGCGAGGGCGAGATGTCCCCCGAGGTGGGCGCGACCGAGATGGGCCTGATCTACGTCAACCCGGAGGGGCCCGCGGGCAACCCGGACCCGCTCAAGGCGGGGGCGTTCATCCGCGAGACCTTCAAGCGGATGGCGATGAACGACGAGGAGACCGTCGCGCTCATCGCGGGCGGCCACACCTTCGGCAAGACCCACGGGGCGGGTGACGCCGACGCCAACGTCGGTCCCGAGCCCGAGGGCGCCCCGCTGGAGGCGCAGGGCCTCGGCTGGCTCAGCACCCACGGCAGCGGGAACGCCGGCGACACCATCACCTCGGGCCTGGAGGTGACCTGGACCGACCGGCCGACCCAGTGGAGCAACCGGTTCTTCGAGATCCTCTTCGGCCACGAGTGGGAGCTCACCGAGAGCCCCGGAGGCGCCAAGCAGTGGGTGGCCACGGACGCCGAGGAGATCATCCCGGACGCCTTCGACCCGGAGAAGAAGCACCGCCCGACGATGCTGACGACCGACCTGTCGCTGCGGTTCGACCCCGTCTACGAGCCGATCTCGCGCCGGTTCCTGGAGAACCCCGACGAGTTCGCGCTGGCGTTCGCCAAGGCCTGGTACAAGCTGCTGCACCGCGACATGGGTCCGGTCGGGCCGCTCCTGCTCGGGCCGTGGGTGCCGGACGCGCAGCTGTGGCAGGACCCCGTTCCCGAGCGCGACCACGAGCTGATCGACTCGCAGGACGTCGCGACCCTCAAGGCCCGGCTGCTCGACTCCGGCCTGTCGGTCCCGCAGCTGGTCACGACCGCGTGGGCCTCGGCGTCGAGCTTCCGGCGTACCGACAAGCGGGGCGGTGCCAACGGCGCCCGGATCCGGCTGGAGCCCCAGCGCAGCTGGGAGGTCAACCGTCGCGACGAGGTGGACACCGCACTGCAGGCGATCGAGCAGGTCCAGCACGACTTCAACGCCGCCCAGGACGACGGCAAGCGGGTGTCGCTGGCCGACCTGATCGTGCTGGGTGGCTGCGCCGCGGTCGAGAAGGCGGCGCGGGACGCGGGGGTCGAGGTGTCCGTCCCGTTCACCCCGGGCCGCACCGACGCCACCCAGGAGCAGACCGACGTCGAGTCGATGGGTTACCTCGAGCCGCGGGCCGACGGCTTCCGCAACTACCTGCGCCCGGGGGAGAAGAAGCAGCCCGAGACGCTGCTGGTCGACAAGGCCTACATGCTCGGGCTCTCCGCACCCGAGATGGCCGTGCTCGTCGGGGGGCTGCGGGTCCTGGGTGCCGGGGACGCCCGCCACGGCGTGCTCACCGACCGCCCCGGACTGCTGACCAACGACTTCTTCGTGAACCTGCTGGCGCCGGGCACGCAGTGGAAGGCGTCGCAGGACGACGAGAACGTCTACGAGATCCGCGAGCTCGCGAGCGGTGAGGTGCGGTGGACGGCCACCCCGGTCGACCTCGTGTTCGGGTCCAACTCGCAGCTGCGGGCGCTGTCGGAGGTCTACGCAAGCGACGACGCGACCCGGAAGTTCGTCGACGACTTCGTCGCCGCCTGGGCGAAGGTGATGGACGCCGACCGGTTCGACCTGGCCTGAACCGGCCGCTCCGGGCGGCCGTAACCCAGCGTGGGTGGCGGCCGCCCGCGCGCGTCCGGGGCCGCTCAGTCGACCCCGGGCACGATCCGGATGTCGCGCACCGCGCCGTCGCCCAGTGCCTCCAGCGACCGGCGGTAGAGGGGGCTGTCGTAGCAGTCGCGGGCGGCCTGGACGGAGGGGAACTCGATGATCACCGTGCGGGTCTCCCGCCCCTGCTCGAACACCGCGTCGGGCATCCCGCGGGCCAGGAACCGGCCGCCCGCCTCGGCGATCGCCGGCGTGGCCAGCTCGGCGTACGCCTTGACCTTGTCGGCGTCGCGGACCTCGAGGAAGAAGTTGATCCAGTAGGCGCTCATGCGCCCATCCTGCCGTTCCCGCAATCGTTCGTCGCGCGAGCCGTAACTGTGCAGGTTTGAGACCCATCGAGCCGTCACTCCTGCACGCGCACACCAGCACACGTGACGGCTCGGCCGATCTGAACCTGCACACTGACGCTCGGCCGGTGCTGTGGGGGGCGGTGGTCGGGGAACCGCGGGTCCGACCAGGCGCACGGTCGTTCCCGCGACTCCCCGTTCCGACGAGTTTCGACGCCCACGTGCCGGCCTCGCCACACCCGGACGGGTGACGTCAGGGGCGCATGAACCCGAGCGACTCCTGGGGGGTGAACTGCGGGAACACGGCGCCCGGGCCGACCTCGAACCGGGACGCGACGACGTCCCACAGCACCGACCGGTAGTCGGTCGTGACGGTGAGGTCGGAGTCGACCTGGTCGGTGAGGTCGGGCCAGGTGCCGTAGTAGCGGCCGCCGGCGACGCCGGCGCCGAGCACGAACATCACGTTTCCGTAGCCGTGGTCGAGGCCGTAGTTGGCGTTCTCCTTCACCCGCCGGCCGAACTCGCTGAGCACCACGACGGTGACCTTGTCGGTCAGCGGGCCCAGGTCGGTCATGAACGCCGCCAGGTTGGTGGCCAGTGACCCGGCCTGCCGCACCATCCGGCCCCACCCGAGGGTGCCGAGGTCGGCGTGGTGGTCCCAGTCGCCGTGGTCGACGGTGAGCACCTGGGTGCCGACGTCGCCGCGGATCACCCGCGCAGCCGCGTGGAGCGCCCGGCCGAGGTCGTTGTCGTCGTACGCCGCCCCGTTGGCCGGCTCCGTCGGCGTCTGCCGGACCGGCTCGAACCCGCTGTCGGCCGCGAACACCGACCGCATCGCGCCGGCCAGGGGCGTGGTCGAGCCGTCCCACAGGGTGTGCAGCGAGCTCATCCGCGGCGCGACGTTGTCGCGCTCGGCCCCGGCCACCCGGACGTCGTCGACGGACCCGCCGGTCAGGAACGGCGCCGGCCCGACCAGCGACCCCGGGGGAGCACCGGACCCGACCCCGAACGCCTGCAGCGGCGAGTCGATGAGGTCGGCGCCCACCAGCCGGTTCAGCCAGCCCACCCGGGCGTCGGACCCGGGATCGGCGTCCTCGACCTCCTCCATGGCGGAGAAGTGGGACCGGTTCGGCGCCGGGAGACCGGTGGCGTGGATCGCCGCCAGCTGCTGCCCCTCCCACCAAGGCAGCAGCGGGGCGAGCTCGGGGTGGAGCCCGAAGAACCCGTCACGGGCGAGCAGCCGCTCGGCCGGGACCGCGATCCGCGGCCGGGCGGCGTAGTAGACCGGGTCGCCGTGCGGCACCACCAACGACATCCCGTCCGCAGCACCCCGCAGCGACACCACGACCAGCATCGACCGCGCGGGCGTCGCCGCCCGGGCCGCCGAGGTCGTGAGGACCGCGGAGCCGAAGGCCGTGGTCGTGCCGAGCAGGGCGGCGGCGCCGGAGAAGAGCCCCCGCCGGGTGACGGCGGCGTACTCGGGGCAGCAGGGTTCGTGGTTCACGGGCGTCACCGGGCGTAGAAGGCGGGGGAGTCGAGGACGGTGGACAGCACCCGGTTCATCTTCCAGGCGACGACCGGGTGGTCGCGCGTGATGACCTCCCGTGGTCCCGTGCCGGTCGCCTCGCAGCAGGCGCGGAGCAGGGTGGACGTCGAGTGCCGGTGCAGCACCACCTGCGAGAGGTGGTCGACGAGCAGGTCGAACCGCAAGGGGTAGCGGGGGACCCAGCCGGCGTCGTTGCGGTAGCGGGCGTCCAGGGTGGGCCACCAGCCGCCGCACAGCACCCAGTGGACCCGCATCGAGGCGAGCAACCGGGAGGGCGACGACCAGGCGCGCGAGGTCTGGGGCTGTCCGTCGGGCCGGGGCCAGTCCATCGGGAGCGTGCCGAGCGAGCCCGTTTGCCAGAGCAGCGCGTTGGCAGCGGACTGGCCGGTCGTCGGCCGGAAGACCTTGACGCCGAGCAGCCGGCAGGCCGCGACCACGTCCTCCCCGGGGTCGCGGACCTTCTGGCCCTCGCTGGCCAGGAGCTCCGGCGACTCGGCGAGGACGCGCAGCACGGGCTTGATGGCCGTGTCGTGGTCGAGGTAGGCCCGTGCCAGCCGGTCGACCAGCGCCTGCGGCGGGTCGTCGGAGACGAACTTCACGGCCAGCTTGCGTGCGATCCGGGCCGCCGTGAGGGGGTGGTGCGCCAGGTAGCGCAGCAGGGAGTACGTCGCCTCCCGCCCGTCGGGCGAGGCGTTGGTGTGGGTCCAGCCGAGCACGGCCACCGGGCCGGTGGCGTGCCAGCCGGGCTCGTAGCCGTAGGCCCAGCTGCGCCACCGGTCGACCTTCCAGCCAGTGAGCACGCGGGCGACGTTCTTGACGTCGTCCTCGGTGTGGTTGCCGCGGCCGACCGTGTGCAGCTCGAGCAGCTCACGGGCGAGGTTCTCGTTGGGCGCCGCCTTCGTCGAGACCGCCTGGTCGAGGAAGAGCAGCATCGCGGGCTCGGTCGTCGTGGCCCGCAGCAGGTCGTCGAACCGCCCCAGCGCGTGGGTGCGGACGGTGTCGCCGTACCGCTTGCGGTAGACGAACTGGGAGTCTCCGGTCGCGGGCACGTGGAGGTGGTGCTCCCAGAACTCGGTCATCACTTCGTGGACCTGGCGCCGGGTCACCATCCGGCGCTGGAGCAGCCACCGCTGGTAGTGGTGCATCAGCTGCCAGCCGGGCTCGACCTCGCGGACCTGCCGGTCCCACGACGCCGCGCCCTCGAAGGCCAGCCCCGGCCACCACGAAACGAGCTCGTCGGCTGCGGGGTCGTCGATCCTGCCGGGTGAGAGCTGCCACTCGAACCAGGCCCGGGCGCCGCCGCGCTGGCGCACCTGCCGGGCGAGAGCTGGCGTGAGTCCGTAGGAGAAGCGGCCGACCAGCAACCGTCCGGCCGGAGGGAGCAGGGGGGCGCCGTCGTAGCGCGCGGGCCGGTAGCGGGGGGCGGCGGTCGCGGGGGCTGCCGGTGCCGCAGCGACGAACGCGGCGGCACCGGCAGCACCGAGGACGGATCGCCGTGCCGGCACCGGGCCGGTGGGGGGTGCGACCGTCATCGAGTTCTCCCTGGATCCACGGCCGGGGGGCGCGCCGTGGCGTGGTCCACGCTAGGCGGGCGTCCGCCCGTGGGGAGCGGGTTCGGCCACAACCACCCGGAGTGACTACCGAAATGACCCGACTGGAGGGCGTCGCTAGAGTGTGGACGTCCGGCCACCGATCGTGAAGGACCCGACCCGTTCCATGGACGGCCCTCAAAGTCGCCACTCCACAGCTCCGCCTGACACCGCACCCGTCGCCGGGGGGTGGCCTCGATGACCGAGTGGCTCCTCCTCGGCGCCTCGCTGCTGCTCGTGCTGTCCTCGGGACTGTTCGTCGCCGCGGAGTTCGCCTTCGTCACCGTCGACCGCAGCCAGGTCGAGCAGCAGGCCGCTGCGGGTGACCCGGCGGCGGCAGGCGTCCAGACGGCGCTCCGCTCGCTCTCCACCCAGCTGTCCGGCGCCCAGGTCGGCATCACGGTCACCAACCTCGCCATCGGCTACCTCGCCGAGCCGGCGATCGCCCAGCTCGTCGACGGTCCGCTCGAGGCGGCCGGGATGCCGGAGGGCGGCGTACGACCGGTGTCTATCGGCTTCGCGTTGCTGCTCAGCACGTTCCTGACCATGGTGTTCGGTGAGCTGGTACCCAAGAACCTCGCGATCGCCCGGCCGATGGCGACCGCCCGCGCGACCCAGGCGTTCCAGCGCGGGTTCACCGCCGCCAACAAGCTGCCGATCCGACTGCTCAACGGGTCGGCCAACGCGATCGTGCGCCGTCTCGGCATCGAGCCGCAGGAGGAGCTCCGGTCGGCCCGCAGCTCCACCGAGCTGGCCTCGCTCGTGCAGCGCTCGGCCGACCAGGGCACGCTCGACCACGAGACCGCCGACCTGATGGAGCGTTCCGTCGAGTTCGGCACCCGGACCGCCAGCGAGATCATGACGCCCCGGGTCCGCACCACCAGCGTGGAGGCCGGCGACCGGGCGTCCGTCGTGATCGAGCTGGCCCGGCAGAGCGGCCACTCGCGGTTCCCGGTGCTCGACACCGAGGACACCGTCGTCGGCACTGTCCACGTCAAGCACGCAGTGGCGCTTCCCGTGCCCGAGCGGAACACCACCCGGATCAAGCACATCATGGTCAAACCGATCGTCGTGCCCGACACGATGCGGCTCGACCCGTTGCTGGCGCTGCTGCGCCAGGACGGCTTCCAGATGGCCGTCGTCCTCGACGAGTACGGCGGCCACGCCGGCATCGTCACCCTCGAGGACGTCATCGAGGAGATCGTCGGCGACATCGCCGACGAGCACGACCGGCTCGGCTCCCGGGCGCGGCAGCGCAGTGACGGCAGCTGGCTGCTGTCCGGGCTGCTGCGACCCGACGAGGTCGAGGACCTCACCGGGATCGAGCTCCCCGAGGCCGAGGACTACGACACGGTCGCCGGGCTGGTGGTGCAGACCCTCGGCCGGATCCCGGAGTCCGGAGACGTCGCCGAGGTCGCCGTCCCCGACCGGTCCGATCCCGAGGAGCTGCGGGAGCAGCTGGCGACGCTGACCGTGGTGCACATGGACGGACTGCGGGTCGACCGGCTGGTGCTCAGGCTGCTGGGTGACCCCACGGACCGTGAGACCGCGGACGAGGAGGACCGGTGACCCTCGGCCTGCTCGCCGCCTCGGCCCTGCTGCTGCTCGGCAACGCGTTCTTCGTCGCCTCCGAGTTCGCCCTCATCTCGGCGCGACGGACCCAGATCGAGCCCCGTGCCGAGGCCGGCTCCGCCCTGGCCCGGACGACCCTGAAGGCGATGGAGAACATCTCGCTCGTCATCGGCGTCATCCAGCTCGGGATCACGGTGTGCTCGCTGTTGCTCGGGGCGATCGCCGAGCCTGCCATTGCGCACCTGATCAGGCCGGGGCTCGAGGCGCTCTCGGTGCCGCACGGCCTGGTCCACCCCATCGCGTTCGCGGTCGCCCTCGGGATCGTCGTCTACCTCCACGTGGTGCTGGGGGAGATGGTGCCCAAGAACATCACCCTCGCCGGCCCGGACCGGGCCGCCCTCGTCCTCGGGCCGCCGATCTGGGGCTTCGTCACCGTGCTCCGGCCGGTCGTGGTCGTCGTCAACGCGGTGGCCCGGCTGGTGCTCCGCACGCTCGGCGTCGTGCCACGCGACGAGGTGAGCTCCGCGTTCACGCGCGAGGAGGTGGCGGCGCTGGTCGAGGAGTCGCGCGGCGAGGGCCTGCTGCGCGAGGAGGAGTACGACCGGCTCGCGGGCGCCCTGGGCTTCACCGAGAAGACCGTGGCGGACGTGCTGATGCCCACCGACGAGCTCGCGACCGTACGCCGGGGCTCGACGGTCGCCGACGTGGAGGCGCTCTGTGCCGCGACCGGCTACAGCCGGTTCCCGGTGCGCTCGGAGGACGACGAGCTGCTCGGCTACCTCCACATCAAGGACGTCCTCGAGACCGACGAGGCGCTGCGCGACCGGGTCGTCGACGACAAGTGGATCCGGCCGTTCGCCCCCGTCCGCGTGACCGACCTGCTCCACGACGCGCTCGAGCGGCTGCAGCACCGCGGTGCCCACATGGCCCGGGTGGTCGAGGCCGACGGGTCGGTGCTCGGCATCGCGACGCTCGAGGACGTGATCGAGGAGCTCGTCGGCGAGATCCGCGACGCCGCACACCACGACGAGCCCGCCTGACCGGATCGTCGCCCCCCGGCGGATAAGGTTGTGGCGCACCGGGAACCCACAGAAATGCAGGCATCGACGTTGGCGGACGACCAGACCCGTACCGACCGCGTGTGGACGCTGCCCAACCTGCTCAGCATGCTCCGGCTCGCGGGCGTGCCGGTGTTCCTGTGGCTGGTGCTCGGTCCCGAGGCGGACGCCTGGGCGCTGGCGCTGTTGATGGTCGCCGGGTTCACCGACTGGCTCGACGGCTACCTCGCTCGGCGGCTCAACCAGTTCTCCCGGTTCGGGCAGGTGCTCGACCCGGTCGCCGACCGGCTCTACATCCTCGCCGTCGTGATCGGGCTCGGGATTCGCGAGATCATCCCCTGGTGGGTGGTGATCATCCTGCCGCTGCGCGACGCGCTGCTCTGGGTCCTGGTGCCGTTCCTCCGCACCCGCGGCTACAGCGCGCTGCCGGTGCACTTCCTCGGCAAGGCGGCCACCTTCAACCTGCTCTACGCGTTCCCGCTGCTGCTGCTGGGGGACGGCGAGGGGACCCTCGCCACGCTGGCAAACGTGTTCGGCTGGGCCTTCGCGGTGTGGGGGATCGGCCTCTACTGGTGGGCCGGCGTCCTCTACGCCTGGCAGGTCTACCGGTTGCTCCAGACGACGCCACGACGATCGGTGGCCTCCGGTGGCTGAGTCCTACGACGGGGAGAGCCGGCCGGCCGGGACCACGGCCCGGACGCTGCCGCCCCACGTCACCACCCCGCTGCTCACGCTCGTGACCCAGCAGGCGGTGGAGGAGGAGTACCGCCAGGTCGCGGAGCGCCGTGCGGCCGGCGGCGTACCTCCCGAGCAGCCCCGGAGCCGGATGGCCGCGGTCGCCGCCCTCGGGGCCTTCGGGATCCTGGTGAGCATCGCCGCCGTCCAGAACTCCCGCAACGAGGCCGTCGAGGACGCAGGCCGGGCCACCCTCATCGCCCAGATCGAGCAGCAGCGGTCGACGCTGCAGGCCCGGCAGGACCAGGTGGCCGACCTCACCCGCGAGAACGCGGCGCTGTCCGACGAGGTCGACGACCGGACCACCTCCCGGCAGCAGGCCCAGGGTTCCCTGCGGCAGCTCCAGGCCGGCGCCGGCTTCCTCGCGGTCACGGGCGAGGGGGTGCGGGTCACGGTCGAGGGCAACCCGGTCGGCGACTCCTCCCAGCAGGTGCGCGACGCCGACCTCGCGCTCCTCGTCGACGGGTTGTTCGAGGCCGGGGCCGAGGCGATCGCGATCAACGACCAGCGGCTCAACAACCTCGGCGCGATCCGGAACACCGGTGCCGCGATCCACGTCAACACCCGCCCGCTGACCGAGCCGTACGTCGTCCGCGCGATCGGCGACACCCGCACCCTGCAGGCCGACCTGCTCGACACGACGCACGGCGCCGACTTCTTCTCGCTCGCCGACCAGCTCGGGTTCGTCTACGACATGCAGAATGTGGACCAGCTGTCGTTGCCGGCTGCCCGGCAGCGACCGCTGCGGTGGGCCCGGGAGCCGGGCTCCGGCACCCCGGGCATCGAGGAGGGATCAGGATGATCGCGATCCTGGGACTGCTCGTCGGGATCATGTTGGGACTGGTCTTCCAGCCCGACGTGCCGCTCGGCGTCGAGCCCTACCTGCCGATCGCCGTCGTCGCCGCGCTCGACGCGGTCTTCGGCGGGCTGCGTGCCTATCTCGACGGCATCTTCGACGACAAGGTCTTCGTCGTCTCCTTCCTCAGCAACGTCGTCATCGCCGCCGCGATCGTCTTCCTGGGCGACCAGCTCGGCGTGGGCGGCCAGCTCCAGACCGGCGTGATCGTCGTCCTCGGCATCCGCATCTTCTCCAACGTCGCCGCGATCCGGCGCCACCTGTTCCATGCCTGACACCGGACCCACCCCCGACCCCGCTCCGGCCCCCAGCGGCCGGAAGCGGCTCCTCGACTCGCTGCGCCGCCCCTCGCGCCAGCAGGCCGTCGTCGGGGTGCTGCTCGCGGTGTTCGGGTTCGCGTTCGTGACCCAGGTGACCTCGTTCGGTGTCGACGACACCTACTCCGGCTACCGCCAGCAGGCGCTCATCGACGTCCTCGACGGCCTCGCCGGCACCACCCGCCGTACCGAGGCCGAGATCGCCCGGCTCGAGCAGACCCGCGAGGACCTGCGCACCGACAGCAGCGCCGAGCAGGCCGCCCTCGACGAGGCCAGGCGCGAGACCGAGGACCTGCAGATCCTCGCCGGCGTCGTACCCGTGACCGGGCCCGGCATCCGGGTCACCATCACCGAGGACACCGGGCAGGTCGACATCGACTCGCTCCTCGACACGGTCCAGGAGATGCGCACCGCCTTCGCCGAGGCGATGCAGTTCAACGGGCAGGTCCGGGTCGTGGCGCAGACGTCGTTCGAGGACGGCCCCGGCGGGATCTACGTCGACGGGACCCTGCTCGAGCCGCCGTACGTCCTCGACGTCATCGGCGACCCCCACACGCTCCACGGCGGCCTGACCTTCCCCGAGGGGCCGATCGACCAGCTCCGGCTCGACGGCGCGGAGGTCGAGGTCGAGGAGCTCGACTCCCTCGACATCGAGTCGACCGTCGAGCCGGAGCGGCTCGAGTTCGCCCAGCCGTCCGCCCCCTGACCACGGACCTGCGCGCGGTAGCCTGCCGCAGACGCTCCACCGACACCCCCGAGGAGAATCCGTGTACCCCGACGACCTGTCCTACACCGCCGAGCACGAGTGGGTCCGCAGCCCGGGGGAGCACGAGGGGTCGGTGCGGATCGGCATCACCCACTACGCGCAGGACGCGCTGGGCGACATCGTCTACGTCTCGCTGCCCGAGGTCGGCGAGACGGTGACCGCCGGCCAGACCTGCGGCGAGCTGGAGTCGACCAAGTCGGTGAGCGACGTCTACGCACCGGTGACCGGCGAGGTCGTCGCCCGCAACGAGGGCCTCGACGCGACGCCGGAGCTGGTCAACAGCGACCCCTACGGTGCCGGCTGGCTGTTCGAGGTGGCCCCTGCCGACTCGTCCGCGACAGACGGCCTGATGGACGCCGCCGCCTACCAGGCCAGCCTCGACTCCTGATCGTCCCAACCCGCTGGCGGACCGTGCCCCGGGTGATAGGTTCGGATCAACCGTCAACCTCAACCCTCCGGTGAGGGTTGGGCCCCCGAACGGATGGGACAGAGGAGGACGACGTCGATGCCGTTCTGCACCGCGTGCGGCCGGGAGAACCCGGACGACGCCCGCTTCTGCGCCCAGTGCGGCACCAAGCTGGTGAGCGCCGCTGCAGGCGAGCCGTCGGGGGAGTCCACGGCGACGATCAGCATCGGGGTGCCGCGTGAGAAGACCGACACCTCCGACCGGGCGCTGAGCCCGGTCGACGCGGCAGCCGTCGATGCCCTGCCGGCGGGGCACGCCCTGCTGGTCGTGCAGCGCGGGCCGGGAGCCGGGAGCCGGTTCCTGCTCGACGCCGACCAGGTCAATGCCGGTCGCCACCCCGACAGCGAGATCTTCCTCGACGACGTGACGGTGTCGCGACGGCACGCGGAGTTCCACCGCGACGGCGAGAGCTTCACGGTGGCCGACACCGGCAGCCTCAACGGCACCTACGTCAACCGTGACCGGATCGACCGGGTGCAGCTCAACGACGGCGACGAGGTTCAGATCGGCAAGTACCGCCTCGTCTTCTTCGCGGGGCACACGGAAAGCTGATGTCGGAGTCCGCTGCGTCGGCCACGCGATCGACCCGCATGAACATCGGCCAGGTCCTCGACCGGCTGCGCCCCGAGTTCCCGGGCGTCACCATCCCGAAGATCCGGTTCCTCGAGGCGGAGGGGCTGATCAAGCCCGAGCGGACCCCCGCCGGCTACCGCAAGTTCACCGCCGGCGACGTCGAGCGGCTCCGGTACATCCTCACGATGCAGCGCGACCACTACCTGCCGCTGCGGGTGATCGGCGAGCACCTCGACGCGATCGACCGCGGTCTCGAACCGCCCCCGGTCGAGTCGGTGGTCCCCACCGTCCCCCAGGTGGCATTGGCCTCCGACGGGCTGCCGAGCCCCGAGTCGTTCACCCGCCACGACAACCTGCGGCTCTCGCGCCAGGAGCTGCTCAAGATCGCGGAGGTCGACGACGACCTGCTCGTCGAGCTCGAGCAGTACGGACTGATCCGCAAGCGGCCCGGTACCCGCCACTACGACACCGACGCGCTGGTGATCGCCCGGACCGCGCGGGAGCTGTCGGCGTACGGCTTCGAGCCCCGTCACCTGCGCGCCTTCAAGACCGCGGCCGACCGCGAGGTGGGGCTGGTCGAGCAGGTCGTCGCCCCCCACAAGCGCGGCCGCGACGCCGCCGCGTCGGCCCGTGCCGAGGAGACGGTGAGTGAGATCGCGGCGCTCTCGGTGCGGCTGCACGCCACGCTCGTCAAGACCGGCCTGCGCTCGCCCTGAACGAGGCCCCCATCGGGGTGGCCCGCTCACGGACGCGGAGTAGGGTGCTGGTGTGCGCGAAGTCGACGTGATGGGTGTCCGGGTCGAGATGCCCAGCAACCAGCCGATCGTGCTGCTGCGCGAGGTCTCCGGCGAGCGTTACCTGCCGATCTGGATCGGCGCCGTCGAGGCCACCGCGATCGCCTTCGCCCAGCAGGGCGTCGTCCCGCCCCGCCCGCTGACCCACGACCTGCTCAAGGACGTGCTCTCGGCGACCGGCAACGAGTTGGCGGAGGTGCAGATCACCGAGGTCAAGGACGGTGTGTTCTTCGCCAACCTGGTCTTCAGCTCCGGCGCCGAGGTCAGTGCCCGGCCGTCGGACTCCATCGCCCTCGCCCTGCGCACCGGCTCGCGGATCGTGTGCAGCGAGGACGTGCTCGACACCGCCGGCCTCGCGGTCCCGGCCGAACAGGAGGACGAGGTCGAGCGGTTCCGCGAGTTCCTCGACCAGGTCTCGCCCGACGACTTCGAGTCCCGCTGAGCGTCGTGAGTGACGGGAAGCCCTGACCCTCAAGTTGAGGTTGAGGGTTGCGACACGCCGCGGCGCTCGTTGACCCGCCGGGGGAGCGGGCCTACCGTGAACTGTCTCTGTTGTAACTCCACCGTTGTTCCTCTGCATCACCTGAGGCTCACGGTCCGGTCCTTCCCCAGGAGTTACGCGCAACGGAGTAAGCACAGGAGGACCACGTGGCCCGCAACGAGTTCGAGCAGGGACAGACTGCCGACGCGTCCGACGCGGCGCTGGAGGCCGAGGAGCAGGGCCTGCTCTTCACCGACGACGTCTCGCCCCTGCCCAGCGACGCCGGCTACCGCGGGCCCACCGCGTGCAACGCCGCCGGCATCACCTACCGCCAGCTCGACTACTGGGCCCGCACCGGGCTGGTCGAGCCGACCGTGCGCGGCGCCAGCGGCTCCGGCACCCAGCGGCTCTACTCCTTCCGCGACATCCTGATTCTCAAGGTCATCAAGCGGCTGCTCGACGCCGGCATCTCGCTCCAGCAGATCCGCACCGCGGTCCAGCACCTCCGCCAGCGCGGCACCGACGACCTCACCCGGGTCACGCTGATGAGCGATGGCATCTCGGTCTACGAGTGCACCAGCAACGACGAGGTCATCGACCTGCTCCAGGGCGGCCAAGGCGTCTTCGGCATCGCCATCGGCGGTGTCTGGCGGGAGATCGAAGGCACCCTCGCCGAGCTGCCCAGCGAGCGCGCCGCGACCGAGAGCGAGGAGGCCGCGGCGGGCGACGAGCTTGCCGCGCGCCGCGCGGCCCGCAAGATCGGCTGACGTCGGCCGCTGGGGTAGATTGGGGATCGCTGACGATCCCGCGCGGGAGAGTCTCCGCAGGGCGGCGCTGACCGTCCGGGCGGAGCGCCGAAGGGGCAAATCCTCCCCGGAACCTCTCAGGCGCCCGGACTGCGTGGGGCAGGCGACTCTGAAGTCCCGCACCCTGGGGCGACAGAGGGGGAGGCGACCCGATCGACCCCGATCCGAGGAGCCAGACCCGTGGCCGACCACCCCAGCCTGACCGACCTCGACGCAGCCCTCCCGTTCGTCGACCGACACATCGGGCTGCGCCCGGCCGACGAGGCACACATGCTCGAGGCCCTCGGCTTCGACTCGCTCGAGGAGCTGATGGCCGCGGCGGTCCCGGAGGTGATCGCCTCCACCCGGCCGCTCGCGCTGCCGCCCGAGACCGACGAGGACACCGTCGCCCGCGAGCTGCGGGCGATGGCGGCCCGGAACCGACCGGCCGAGGCGATGATCGGTCTCGGCTACCACCCTTCGGTGACGCCGGGCGTGATCCGGCGCCGGGTGCTGGAGAGCCCGGCCTGGTACACCGCCTACACGCCGTACCAGCCCGAGATCTCGCAGGGCCGGCTCGAGGCGCTGCTGAACTTCCAGACGGTGGTGGGCGACCTCACCGGACTGCCCACCGCGAACGCGTCGCTGCTCGACGAGGGGACCGCCGCGGCCGAGGCGATGACCCTCGTGCGACGGGCCAACAAGCGTGCCACCGGGCCGTTCGTGGTCGACGCCGACGCGCTGCCGCAGACCGTCGACGTGGTGCGGACCCGTGCCGAGGCGATGGGCATCGACGTGGTCGTCGCCGACCTCGACGACGGGCTGCCCGAGGGACCCCTGTCCGGCGTCCTGGTGCAGTACCCCGGTGCTTCCGGCCGGGTGCGCGACCCCCGGCCGCTGGTCGACGCCGCCCACGAGCGACAGGCGCTCGCGGTGGTCGCGGCCGACCTCCTCGCGCTGACCCTGCTCGAGGCCCCGGGCGAGCTCGGCGCCGACGTGGTGGTCGGGTCGTCGCAGCGGTTCGGCGTCCCGCTCTGGTACGGCGGGCCGCACGCGGGGTTCATGGCGGTCGCGGCCGGCCTGGAGCGGCACCTGCCGGGTCGGCTGGTCGGCGTCTCCGTCGACGCCGAGGGCCGCCCGGCCTACCGGCTCGCCCTCCAGACCCGCGAGCAGCACATCCGCCGCGACAAGGCGACGTCCAACATCTGCACCGCACAGGTGCTGCTCGCCGTGGTCGCGTCGATGTACGCCGTCTACCACGGCCCCGAGGGGCTGCGGTCGATCGCGACCCGCGTGCACCGCTACGCCGCGGTCCTCGCCCGGGCGCTCGCGCAGGGCGGGGTCGAGGTCGAGCACGAGGACTTCTTCGACACCGTCGTCGCGCGGGTCCCCGGGCGCGCCGCCGAGGTGGTGGCCGCCGCCCGTGAGCGCGACCTCCACCTGCGGCTCGTCGACGACGACCGGGTCGGCCTCAGCACCTCCGAGATCACCTCCGTGTCGACCCTCGAGCGGGTGCTGGCGGCGTTCGGGGTCACCGCCGACCTCGAGGCGGTCGACCAGGCGACCGGCGACGCGCTGCCCGAGGGGCTGCGGCGCCGGACGCCGTACCTCACCCACGAGGTGTTCTCCAGCCACCACAGCGAGACCGCGATGCTGCGCTACCTGCGCCGGCTGTCCGACCGCGACTACGCACTCGACCGCGGCATGATCCCGCTGGGCTCGTGCACCATGAAGCTCAACGCCACCACCGAGATGGAGCCGGTGTCGCTGCCCGGCTTCGCCGAGCTGCACCCCTTCGCTCCGGCCGAGGACGCCGCGGGCTACCGCGAGCTGGTCGACCAGCTCGAGGACTGGCTGGCCGAGGTGACCGGCTACGACCGGGTGTCGATCCAGCCCAACGCCGGGTCGCAGGGCGAGCTGGCAGGGCTGCTGGCGATCCGCGCCTACCACCGGGACCGGGGTGAGGGCGAGCGCGACGTGTGCCTGATCCCGTCGTCCGCCCACGGCACCAACGCCGCGTCGGCGGTCATGGCGGGCATGCGCGTCGTCGTCGTCAAGGCCGGCGACGACGGGTCGGTCGACCTGAACGACCTGCGGATGCAGTGCGAGGCCCACGCCGACGACCTGGCCGCGATCATGGTGACCTACCCGTCGACGCACGGCGCCTACGAGGACAGCATCACCGAGCTCTGCGAGATCGTGCACGCGCACGGCGGCCAGGTCTACCTCGACGGCGCCAACCTCAACGCGCTGCTGGGCCACGCCCGGCCCGGCGAGTTCGGCGGCGACGTGTCCCACCTCAACCTCCACAAGACCTTCTGCATCCCGCACGGCGGCGGCGGTCCGGGGGTGGGACCGGTCGCGGTGCGCGAGCACCTCGCGAACTACCTGCCCTCGCACCCGATGCACCCCGAGGAACACAAGCGCGACGGCATCGGGGCGATCAGCGCGGCACCCTACGGCTCGGCCGGGGTGCTGCCGATCTCGTGGGCCTACATCCGGCTGATGGGCGCGGCCGGCCTCACCCGGGCGACGGCTGCCGCGGTGCTCTCCGCCAACTACATCGCCCACCGGCTCGAGGAGCACTTCCCCGTGCTCTACCGCGGCCACGGCGGTCTGGTGGCCCACGAGTGCATCGTCGACGTCCGCGGCCTGACCCGCGACACGGGGGTGAGCGTGGACGACGTGGCGAAGCGGCTGGTCGACTACGGCTTCCACGCGCCGACCATGTCGTTCCCGGTGGCGGGGACCCTGATGGTCGAGCCCACCGAGTCCGAGGACCTCGCCGAGCTCGACCGGTTCTGCGACGCGATGATCGCGATCCGGGCCGAGATCGAGCGGGTCAGGGCGGGGGAGTGGAGCGCGGAGGACTCGCCGCTGCGCCGGGCCCCGCACACGACCCGGGCGCTGGTGGGCGACTGGGACCGCGGCTACTCCCGCGAGCTGGGCGTCTTCCCCGGCGGGCTCGCTGGGCCCAACGGAGCCGGCGACAAGTACTGGCCCCCGGTCGCGCGGATCGACCAGGCCTACGGCGACCGCAACCTGGTCTGCGCCTGCCCGCCGCCCGAGGCGTTCAGCGAGGACTGAGGTGAAGGAGCGCCGACAGGTCTGCCTCGACGTCGCGCAGGCCGAGGGCCGGCTGACGTCGGTCGTCGGCGCCGTCTTCGACCGGTACGGCGTGGTGTGGGCGGGCGCCTCCGGCAGCTGTCCCGGGGTGCAGGGCCAGTACCGCATCGGCTCGATCACCAAGACGCTGACCGCGGTGCTGGTGATGCAGGCGCGCGACGCCGGGCTGCTGGGGCTCGATGACCGCGTGGGCCTCCACCTCGGCGAGGTCGGCTACGCCGAGGCGACGCTGCGCGAGCTGCTCAGCCACACCTCGGGGATGCAGAGCGAGCCGGTCGGCGCCTGGTGGGAGCGCAGCCGCGGCGGCGACTTCGACGCGCTGGCCACCGCCAACGACGGCCGCGGCCGGGTGGCCGGCGCGGGGGACTACTACCACTACTCCAACCTGGGCTACGCGCTGCTCGGCGAGGTGCTGGCGCGGGTGACCGGGCGACCGTGGCGCACGCTGGTCCACGACGTGCTGCTGGCGCCGCTCGGCATGACCCGGACGTCGTACCTGCCGCGCCCGAACGCGCAGGCCGGCTGGAGTATCGACCACTTCACCGGGGTGCGCACCCACGAGCCGCTGACCAGCACCGGCGCGATGGCCCCCGCCGGCCAGCTGTGGTCGACCGTCGACGACCTGGTGCTGTGGGGGCAGTTCCTCGCGGGCAGCCGGCCCGACCTGCTCGACCCGTCGACGCTGCACGAGATGACCGTGCCGGTGACCGACGGCTACGGGCTCGGGCTGAGGCTCACCGCCAACGCCGGCGGCATCCTGGTCGGCCACAACGGCTCGATGCCGGGCTTCCTGGCCTCGCTGTTCGTCGATCCCGGGTCCGGGATCGGCGCCACGGTGCTCACCAACGCCACCACCGGCATCGACCCCGAGCGTGTGGCCCTGGACCTCATCGACGGGGACTTCGTCGACGAGGTCCCCGACCCGTGGCAGCCGACCGTCGTCGTCCCGCCGGAGGTCGCGGGGCTGCCGGGTCTGTGGTTCTGGGGCAACACCGCGATGGAGCTCCGCTGGCACAACGGTGGGCTCGACCTGCGGACGCTGGCGACGCCCGAGCGCGAGCCCTACCGATTCGCGCTGGTCGACGGGCAGCTGGTCGGCGTCGCCGGTTACCACCGCGGCGAGACGCTCCACGTCCACCGGCGACCCGACGGCACCATCGGTCACCTCGAGTGCGCGACGTTCGTCTACACCCGCACGCCCTACGACCCCGACGCCCCGATCCCGGGCGGCCATCCCCGCGGCCCCGGCAGCGGCGGGCCGTGACCGACCCCGGCGCCGCGCCGACCAGGCTGTCGCCGGAGGTCGCGGCCGGCTCGGTGGTCCACCAGCGGCTGTCCCTGCAGGTGGCCGAGCTGCACCGCCGGGAGCGCCAGGTCGGGTCCGGGGACACCCAGGAGGGTGTCCACCGTGCGCGGATCGCGTGCCGGCGGCTGCGCTCGGTGCTGACCACCTTCCGGCCCCTCCTCGACCCCGTGGTGGCCGACCCGGTCCGCGAGGAGCTCCGGTGGCTCACCCGGGTGCTGGGAGACGCTCGTGACCCCCACGTGTCGTGGGAGCGGCTCCGCGAGCTGCTGGCGGCCGAACCGGCCGACGAGGTCGCCGGTCCGGTGCAGCGACGGCTCGACACGACGTACGCCGCCCGGCTCGCCGCGGGGGAGGAGCAGCTCGTCGACGCCCTCGCCTCCCGGCGCCACCACACGCTGCTCGAACAGCTCGACCGGCTCGTGGCCGACCCGCCCTGGACAGGAGAGGCCGGCCGACCGGCTGCCGAGGTGCTGCCACCGCTGCTCGCCGACGACTGGCGCCGGCTGGAGGCCCGGATGGCGGCGGTGACAGGTGCCGCCGACGAGGGAGAGGCGCTCCACGACACCCGGAAGGCCGCCAAGCGACTGCGCTACGCGGCGGAGACCCTGCGCCCCGTGTGGGGCGCTGACCCCGCGCGGCTGGGGGAGGCGGCGCGCCGGTTCTCCGACCACCTCGGCCGCCGGCAGGACCTGGTGCTGGTGCGGACCGACCTGGCCGCGATGGCCGACCTGGCGGAGGCGGCGGGTGAGCCCTCCCGGACCTGGGGTGCGCTCCTCGGGCGTGCCGACGAGCGGCGCCGGCAGCTCGACCTCGACGTCGACGACGAGTGGCGCCTGGTCGCGCGGCCGCAGCTGCGCGCGTGGCTGCCGTGACCGCGCCTTAGCGAGCCTGCGAGACGCTCGACATGTTGAAGTCGGGGATCCGCAGCGCCGGGGTGGCGGTGCGCGAGAAGTAGTCGTCGCCCCACTCGCGGCTGAAGCTCGGCACGGTCGCGCTGGCGTGGGTGAACCGGGTGAGCAGGTCGACCGGGCTCTCGTTCCACCGGAAGTTGTTGACGGCGCCGGTGATCTCGCCGTTCTCGACGAGGTAGACGCCGTCGCGGGTGAGGCCGGTCAGCAGCAGGCTCTGCGGGTCGACCTCGCGGATGTACCAGAGGCAGGTGAGCAGCAGGCCGCGCTCGGTGCCGGCGACCAGCTCGTCGATGCCGCCGGTGACGCCGTCGACCTCGAGCACCAGGTTGTCGACGTACGGCGTCACGGGCTGACCGGTGAGGCCGGCGGAGTGCCGGGTCTGGATCAGCGAGGTCAGGGTGCCGTCGGTGATCCAGTCGTGGCGCCCGAGGGGCAGCCCGTTGTCGAACACCGACTGCTCGTTGCTCGACGTCGACGCGGTGACGAACGGCTGGGACTCCAGACCCGGCCGGGCGGGGTCGGAGAACAGGTGGACGCCCTCGCGGACGATCCGGTCGCCGATCCGGGTGCCGCCACCCCGCCGGCTGTAGACCGACTGCCCGTCGTGGGCGTCGCGCGCGCCGGCGTACCAGTAGGCGTCGATCATCACGTCGGCCACGGCCGACGGCGGCATGATCGTGTCGTAGCGGCCGGCGGGGAGGTCGACCTGCCGCTCGGCCCAGCGCAGCCGCTCCGTGAGCTCGGCCTCCATGCCGAGCGCGTCGACGTCGGCGAAGTCGCGCGTCGCACCGCCGACCCATGCGCTGCGCGTCAGGCCGGCGTCCTTGGCGGTGCAGGCCCAGTGACCGGTGGGCTGCAGGTGGCGGAGCCGCAGCCCGGTGGTCGAGCCGAGGTAGGTCGTCGTGTGCTCGTGGGACACGAAGCCGTAGAGGACCCGGTCACCGGCACCGGCCCGGCCGAACGCCTCACCGAGCTCGGGGGCGAACCGGTCGAACACGTGGATGTCGGTGGGAACGGGGGCGTCGTCCCAGTCGGCGACCGCGTCACCGGTGGTGAGCTCGGCGGCGTCCTCGGCGGAGGAGCCCGTGCGGGCAGCGGCGTCGGCGGCCTCGACCAGGGCGGTCACCTGGGCGGTCGTGGTCGCGCTGCCGCTGACCGAGCCGCTGCTGACGCCGTCCGGGCGCCGGACGAAGCTGATCACGGTGACGTCGACGGCGTGCATGACGCCGTTCGTCGTGAGCGTGCTGTTGGCCCAGCGCAGGTTGGCGCGGGTCGCGTCGGTGACGATCGCGATGCAGTCGTCGGCCACCGACGTGGCCAGAGCATGCTCGACGAGGTCCTGGGGAGTGGTCATCGCGAGCCTGCCTCGTGGGTGGTGTTGAGGATCCGGACGCCGCGGAACAGCGACGTCGGACAGCCGTGGCTCACGGCCGCCACCTGTCCCGGCTGCGCCTTGCCGCAGTTGAACGCCCCGCCGAGGATCCAGGTGTCGCGGCCACCGACGGCCTCCATCGACCCCCAGAAGTCGGTCGTGGTGGCCTGATAGGCGACGTCGCGGACCTGACCCGCCAACCGTCCGTCCTCGATCCGGAAGAAGCGCTGCCCGGTGAACTGGAAGTTGAACCGCTGCATGTCGATCGACCACGACTTGTCGCCGACGACGTAGAGCCCGCGCTCGACCCGCCCGACGAGGTCGTCGGTGGTGAGGTCGTCGGGGGAGGGCTGCAGCGAGACGTTGGCCATCCGCTGGATGGGGATGTGACCGGGGGAGTCCGCGTAGGCGCAGCCGTTGGAGCGGCCGCCGTTGAGCTCCGGCTTCATGTGGCCCATCGACCGGTCGAGCTGGTAGCCGACCAGCACGCCGTCGCGGACGATGTCCCAGCCCTGGGTCTCGACACCCTCGTCGTCGTAGCCGACCGTGGCCAGGCCGTGCTCGACGGTGCGGTCGCCGGTGACGTTCATGACCGAGGAGCCGTAGCGCAGGGAGCCGAGCTTGTCGTAGGTCGCGAACGAGGTGCCGGCGTAGTTGGCCTCGTAGCCGAGCGCCCGGTCGAGCTCGGTGGCGTGGCCGATCGACTCGTGGATCGTCAGCCACAGGTTGGAAGGGTGGATCACCAGGTCGTAGCTGCCGGGCTCGACACCCGGAGCCTTCAGCTTCTCGGCGAGCAGCTCGGGGGTCTCGGCCAGCTCGGCGTCCCAGTCGTGGCCGTCGGTGAGGTACTCCCAGCCGCGGCCCACCGGCGGCGCGATCGACGCCATGGAGTCGAACACCCCGGTGTCGTCGTCGGTGCCCATCGCCTCGAAGTGCGGCTGCAGCCGCACCCGCTGCTGGGTGGTGCGGGTGCCGGCGAGGTCGGCGTAGTACTTGTTCTCGTGGACCTGCTGCAGCATCGCGGTGGCGTGCTGGACGGCGTCGTGGCGGCGCAGTCGCTCGGTCCAGTCGATGAGCAGGGCCGCCTTGTCGGCGGTGGGCACTGCGAACGGGTCGACGTCGTACGCCGACACCCAGGTCACGTCGACGTGCACCGGCTCCGGGGAGATCTCGACGGGGGCCGAGGTCATCCCGGCGGCGACCACGGCCACCTCGACCGCGCGCTCGGCGACGGCCACGGCCTCCCCGGGCGTGAGCACCACGCCGGCCGCGAAGCCCCAGGCGCCGCGGTGGATGACGCGCACCGCGAAACCGACGTCCTCGGAGTCGGCGGCGCCCTGGAGCACGCCGTCGCGGACGCCGAGCCGCTGGTAGCGGACCCGCTCGAAGCGGAAGTCGGCGTGGCTGACTCCGAGGGCGCGGGCGCGGTCGAGCGCGGCGTCGCCGAGGGTTCGGTAGGGGAGCGCGGTGAAGGTCGGATCGAGCGCACCGGTCATGGCCCGAAACCTAGCCGATGCCCCGAGGGGCGCCCGGGGCCGACGCTCAGCCCGATCAGCCGGTCTGGGAGAGCGTCGAGCCGACCCGGTGCCGGCTGACGTGGAGCTGGGTCGGGATCCGCGTCTGCATCTCGGCCACGTGGCTGACCACGCCCACCACCCGGCCGCCGTCGCGCAGCGAGTCGAGGGTGTCGAGCACCTGGTCGAGGGTCTCGGCGTCGAGGGAGCCGAAGCCCTCGTCGACGAAGAGGGTGTCGAGGTCGGAGCCACCGGCCTCGTGGGCGATCACGTCGGCGAGCCCGAGGGCGAGGGCCAGCGACACCACGAACGTCTCCCCACCCGACAGCGTGGCCGGGTCGCGGGCCTCCCCGGTCCAGTCGTCGCGGACCCGCAGGCTGAGCCCGCCGCGGGTCTCGCCGACGCCGCGCTCCCCGCTGTGGGCGAGGGCGTAGCGGTGGTCGAACATCCGGGCCAACCGCTCGTTGGCGGCGTCGACCACCTGGCTGAGCCGGGCAGCGAGCACGTAGGCGGACAGCCGCATCCGGAGCCGGTTGTCGGGCGAGCTGCCGTCGGCCAGCGAGGCCAGGCGCTCGGCGACCGCCAGCTCGTCGCGGGCGGGCTCCCACGCCGCCAGGGCGGCGCCGAGGTCGTCGCGGAGCCGCTGCAGGCGCCCCGCGGCACGCTCGGCGACCGAGGCCGCCGCGCGGGCGCGGGTGAGCTCGTCGTGGAGCAGGCCGTGGCGGGCGGCCAACGCGCCGAGGTCGGGTGGCGCGGCCGCTGCGGCCGCCGCGAGCTCTGGGTCGGCCAGCGCCTCGGTCACGGCCGCGACCGCCGACTCGTGGTCGCGCACCTCGCGCTCGACGCGCTCGAGGAGCAACGCCGGCAGTGCCACCGCCCGGGTGGCGCCCTCGTCGGCGAAGCCCCGGTCGCGGGCCGCCCCGGCCGCCCGCGCGGCGGTGTCGGCGGCGTGGGCCCTCGCCCGGTCGCGGGCCGCGCTGGCGGCGACCGCGTCGCGGCAGGCCGCCGCGACACCGTCGAGGTGGTCGGCGAGCGCGGTCACGGAGTCGTGGCCCGAACCGGCCAGCAGGTCGGCGAGCTCTCCGGACAGCCGCTCGGCACGGCGGGCCAGGTCGGTGGCCCGGGCCTCGAGCGCGCCGGCCTCGCTCGCCAGCGTCGAGCGTCGGGCGCCGAGGCCGGCCTGCTCGGCCTCCAGGGCCTCGCGGTCGCGAACGGCGACGGGCAGCGTCTCGGAGTGCTGCTCCAGCCGGGACAGGGCCGCCGCCGCGGCGGTGTGCTCGCGCTCCAGGACCGGCACGGTGCGATGGCCGGAGCGCTCCCGGGCGAGGTCGAGCCGGGTCTGCAGGTCCTGGACGGCGAGCGAGCGCGCGTGGCGCTCGGCCTCGGCGTCGTCGACGGTACGGCGCGCAGCCCGCTCGGCGGACACGTCGGGTGCACCCGGGGCCGGCCGGGCGGGGTGGGGGTGGTCGGCCGAGCCGCAGACGGGGCAGGACGCCCCGACGGCGAGGGCCCCGGCGATCTCGGCGGCCATCCCCTCGAGCCGCAGCTCCTGGACCTGGAGCCACTCCTCTCGGAGCTCCTGGGCGTTGTCGACCGAGGCCCGGTGGAGGGTCTCCGCCTCGGCCTTCTCGGCGACCAGCCGGGCGACGGTGCGGGCATGGTCGAGACGCTCTGCCGCGGCGGTGGCCTCGAGCCGGGCGGCGGGGAGTCGGTGGCCGGCCCGGGCCGCCGCGGTCTCGACAGCCCGCGCCGCGGACAGCTCCTCGGGCAGCGCGGCGGCACGCTCGTCGAGCGTGGCGAGCTGCCGGGAGACCTGCTCGCTGCGGTGGGCGGTCTCGTCGAGGGCGGTGCGGAGGGTCGCCAGCTCGGCGACGTGGGGCTCGCGCGCCCGGGCATGTCCTGCGGCCGTCGCGGCCTCGTGGGCCGCCGCGTCGAGCTGGTCGCGGGCGCTCACCGGCCGTCCGACCAGCGCCGCGGCGGCGGCCAGGGCACGCGCGGCCTCGGCGTCGGCGTCGTCGGCCAGCCGGGAGGTGCGGCCGGCCTCGTCCCAGAGCGGCAGCACCCCGGTCGCACGCCGCGCCGCCTCGAGCGCCGCCATCCGGGCCCGGTGGGCGTCGCGACCGGCGGCCAGGGAGCGCGCCCGGGCGTCGGCCCGGGCACGCCGCTGCTGTCGGTCGGCGAGGGTGCGGGCGGCGTCGAGCTCGGCCCGGGCGGACTGCTCGCCCGAGGACGCGGTCGTGACGGCGTCGATGGCTCGGGAGAGGGCCAGGTCGGCCTCCTCGCGCAGCTGGTCGGCCCAGGGCCCGACGGCTGCGGCGACGGCTCGCAGGTCGTGGGGGTCCCAGTCGTCGGGCAGCGGACGCCCGGCCGCCTCGCTCACCCGGCCGACCACGCCGGCCACCGAGTCGTGCCAGCGGTCGGCCTCGCGCCGCAGCGTCCTACGTCGCTCGCGCAGCCACTGCTCGACGTCCTCGAAGCGGGAGGTCCGGAAGAGCCGCTGCAGCAGTCGGTGCCGCTCGTCGGAGTCGGCGCGCAGGAACGCCTGGAACCGGCCCTGCGGCAGCAGCTGGACCTGGCAGAACTGGCTCAGGGTGAGGCCGAGCAGCTCGGACACGAAGTGGCCGGCCTCGTCGAGCCGGGTCGCACGTGCCGTCCAGGCACCCTCGACCCGCTCGGTGAGCCGCACCGAGGCCTGCTGGCGGGTGGTGCCGGTGCCTCGCTTGCGCGGCCGCTCCCACGCCGGGGAGCGGGCGACCCGGAACCGGCGACCCGCCACCGAGAACTCCAGGGTCACGGCGGGCGCCACGTCGGGTGGGGCGTGGTCGGAGCGCAGCCGCTTGGCGCCCTGCCGGTCACCCGGAACGGCGCCGTAGAGGGCGAAGCACACCGCGTCGAGGACGCTGGTCTTGCCGGCACCGGTGGGGCCGGTGAGGAGGAAGAGGCCGGCGTCGGACAGGGTGTCGAAGTCGACCTCGACCTGGTCGGCGAAGGGCCCGAAGGCCACCACCTCGAGGCGGTGGAGCCTCATCGCCCCACCCCCGAGAGGAGCGTGTCGACGTCGGGGTCGTCGCCACAGGCGTCGCACGCCGCCTGGAGCAGCGCGGACTCCTCGGAGGTCGCCGCCCGGCCCCGGAGGTCGGCGACGAAGTCGAGGGTGACTTCGTGGTCGGAACGACCCCGCAACCGGGCGGTCGGAGTCGCGGTGATCGCGGGACGGTCGGGCTCGAGGAGCAGGGCCAGGGTGTGGGGGAAGCGGGCCCGCAGCCGCTCCATCGCCCGCTCGGGTCGCACGGCGTCGGTGAGCGTGACCTGCAACCACGCGTCCTCGTGGTCGGTCAGCGCGGGGTCGGCCAGCAACGCCTCGAGCTCGCCGCGGAGCACCCGCAGCGGGCGTGGCACCGGCGCGTCGACGAACTCGGCGGTCGTGAGCCCGTGGACACCGAGGTCGACCAGCCAGGAGCCCTTGCGCTGGTCGGCCTCGGAGAAGGAGTAGGCGAGCGGCGAGCCGCTGTAGCGGACGGCAGCGCTCACCTCGTGGGGCCCGTGGAGGTGGCCGAGGGCGGTGTAGTCGATGCCCTCGAAGACCTCGGACGAGACCATCGAGACCCCGCCCACGCTGATGTCGCGCTCGGAGTCGCTGGGGGCGCAGCCGGCGACGAAGGCGTGGGCCATCACCACCGAGCGGGTGCCGCCCGGACGCTCGGCGAGGTCGGCGCGGACCCGGCCCATGGCGGCTCCGAGGGCGGCCTCGTGGGACCGGCCCGGCAGCCGCCACGGCTCGCGCAACAGGTCGGGGTCGAGGTAGGGCAGCCCGTAGACGGCCACGGGGCCGTGGGCGTCGTCGAGCAGCACGGGGGTGCCGACCCCGGCGGCGTCGGTGCGGACGTGGACGCCGGCGGCGTCCATCAGCCGGGATCCGAACCCCAGCCGTTGGGCGCTGTCGTGGTTGCCGCTGGTGACGACCACCCGCGCGCGCGAGGAGGCCAGCCGGGCGAACGCCTCGTCGGCCAGCGCGACGGCGTCGACCTGGGGGAGCGCCCGGTCGTAGACGTCACCGGAGACGACGACGAGGTCGACCCGCTCGGTCTCGACGACGTCGAGCAGGTGGTCGACCCAGGTCGCCTGGGCACCGAGCAGCCCCTCGCGGTGGAAGGACCGCCCGAGGTGCCAGTCGGAGGTGTGGAGGATCCGCACGGGACGACGGTAGGTGCGGGCGCCGACAGCGTCGGGTACCCACGCCGCGCCGTCCCGCGCGGACCGTCGAGGCGGACCAGACCGCCTCCCGGATCAGCCCTGGGGTGCCAGGGCGAACTCCACGCGGCCCTCCTGGTCGACGCTGGCGTCGAGGACCTTGTCGTCGAGCTCCTGCGCGGCTCCGCCGTCGAGGAAGACGGTGGCGCCGTCGGCCTCCACGACCTCGTCGCCCGGCTCCGCCTCGGCGGCCGGGGCGACGTCGAACGAGGGCGGCTGAGTCTCTTCGGTCGGGATCGCGGTGATCCGCAGGCCGCTGGCCTCCGGGATCTGGTCGGCGATGCCCTTGACCACGGTGCTGGCGTTCTCGGTGAGGGTGAGCATGACGCTCGCTTCCTGGTTCGAGTGCAGTACAACCTCCACCGTTGCGTACCTCGGGCGAGGACTCAAACTCGTTCACGCATAGCGGACAGAGCGCTCCGCGCGGGTGAAGCCCCACAGCCCCAGCCCGGCCTCCCGGGCCAGGCCCACCGCCAGCGACGTCGGCGCCCCCACGGCCACCAGGGTCCCGACCCCGGCCGCGACCGCCTTCTGCACCAGCTCGAACCCGGCCCGACCGCTCACCACGAGCACCGCTTCCGCGGGCGACGCGCCGCCCAGCACCCGGGCGCCGGTCACCTTGTCGACGGCGTTGTGCCGCCCGACGTCCTCCCGTACGACGAGCAGCTCGCCCTCGGCGGTGGCGAGCGCGGCAGCGTGGACCCCGCCGGTCTCGCCGAAGACCGGCTGCGCGTCCCGCAGCCGGTCGGGGAGGGTCCGCACCACGGCCGGGTCCGGCGCCGGTCCGGTCCACCGGACGGATCGCGGGGTGGCCAGCGCGTCCTCGATGGAGTCCTTGCCGCACACCCCGCAGGCCGACGACCCGGTGGAGGCCGCCACGTGGCGGTGGCCGACGTCCCTCGCGGGGAGGCCCCCGAGCGTGGCGGTGACGACGTTGTACTCCTGCTGGGGGGTGAGGTCCTCGTCGGTGCAGTAGGCCACCGTGTGCAGCCCGTCGGCGCCGGGGACGCCCTCGTGCACCAGCCACCCGGCCGCGAGCTCGAAGTCGTGGCCGGGGGTGCGCATGGTGACCCACACCCGTCGTGCCGGTGCCCCCGGCCAGGCCAGCCGGATCTCCAGCGGCTCCTCGGCGGCGACCCGGTCCTCGTGGGTGCGCGGCGCGTCCCCGGCATGCTCCTCGGTGGTGAGCCGGAGCGTGGGGCCCGGCCGCTCGGTGTGGATCACCCCGCCAGCCTAGTCGGGCACTTCTCGCGTTCCCGGACGCACGGGTGCCGAGCCGTGGTGGAGTTCTCCCCGGTGTCCGGCACACCGGCCGGCACCTGTCGTCACGACCGTGGCAACCGAACGGCTCGCTCGCGCGTCGTACGCATGAACGGGGGGCGATCGCCTCCTCAGGAGAGGGAGATCCGCACATGGACACACGGTCCGCGCGCAGCCGGGGTGTGGCTGCCATCGTCGCGAGCCTGGCGCTGCTCGGGAGTGGCGCCGCGATCACGGGTACGCCGGCCCAGTCGGCGCCGCCCGCGCAGGACTGCGCCGACTTCTACCCGGTCGGCGACATCACGCGGGGCCAGGTGGTCGACGGCCTGACCGTGAGCGAGGGGACCGACCCCACCCCGTTCGCCGGCGAGGTGCTCGGCGTCCTCAAGGACGGCATCGCGCCCGGCGTCGACATGATCATCGCCGACCTGGCCAACCCGACCGGCAACGCCAACAACGACACCCGGATCGACGAGGTCGGTGGGATCTGGCAGGGCATGTCGGGCTCGCCGGTCTACTCCGAGGACGGCCGCCTGCTGGGCGCCGTCGCCTACGGGCTGTCGTGGGGCCCGTCCACGGTCGCCGGCATCACGCCCTACGAGCAGATGAACGACTACCTGCCCGGCGACCCCGCGGCGGCCCGGGTCGGCGTGCCCGACCCGATGGCCAGGTCCATCGCCTCCTCCAGCGACGTCACCGCGCGGCAGGCGAGCGACGGCATGCAGCAGCTTCGGGTGCCGCTGACCATCAACGGCATCAGCCAGCAGCGGCTCAGGGACATGCGCTCCGACGAGCGGGGCGACACCCTTCACAGGCAGGGTCGGGCCGGAACGCTCATCGGTGCCGCCGGGCCGGGCGTGATGGCCGACGAGAGCGACATCGTCGACGGCGGCAACCTCGGCGCGGCGATCTCCCGGGGCACCATCACCGCCGGCGGGGTCGGCACCGTGACCGACCGCTGCGGCGACGACGTCGTGGGCTTCGGCCACCCGATGATGTTCAGCGGCGCGACGACGCTGGGCCTGATGCCGGCCGACGCGATCTACGTCCAGGAGGAGTCGCTCGGCGCGCCGTTCAAGGTCGCCAACCTCGCGGCGCCCGCCGGCGCGATCACCCAGGACCGGCTCACCGGCATCACCGGCAACGTCAACGCGCCACTGCCGGAGACCCCGATCACCTCCACCGTCATCTACAACGACGAGGACCCCGCAACGCCCCAGCGCGACGGCACGGGTGAGAGCTGGTCCATGGCGCAGGAATGGAACGCCGACGTCACGCTGATGCAGATGCTGTCTATGCACGACGTGACCATCGACGCGATCCAGCCGGGCTCGGAGACCTCGAGCGTCTCGATCAGGGTGACCGTCCCCGGCAGTGAGGAGCCGGTCACCCTCGCGATGGAGGACCGCTTCGTGTCCGACTGGGACATCGCGATCGAGAGCCTCTGGGGCACCTACGACCTGCTCTACGTGCTCTCGCGGATCGACGACATCCAGGTCACCGACATCACCACCGACGCCAAGGTGGCAGACAGCACCGACACCTTCCGGCTCGGCACGATGCAGCAGCGCCGCCACGGCACGTGGGTCACCGTCAACCGTCGCCACCCGGCGCTGGTCACCGCCGGCGGCGTGCTCACGGTGCGGGCCAAGCTCAGGGGCCCCGACGGTTCCGAGTGGCTGACCGAGCAGGTCCGGGTCCCGGCCAAGGCACGCGACGAGGGCCGGCTGAGCATGGTCGGTGGCTCGTGGCTCTGGAACGACGGGCTGTGGGAGGCCGACACGGTCGCGGACGTGCAGAAGGCGCTCGCCGACGACGTCCGCAACGACGAGGTGGAGACCCGGCTCGACTTCTGGTCCCGCAAGAGCGACGTCGGCAAGCGGGTCACCAGCGGGCCGCAGTCGCTGGTCGTCGAGGGCCACAAGTCGGCGAAGGTGGTCGTCCGCCGCTGACCCGGACCTCGCACGGGCGGGTCGGGAGCATGCTCCCGACCCGCCCGTTCGCGTGTCCGACCTGACCTGCTCGGCGTACCGGGTGGGGGTGTCAAAGGACTCGGACGGGGTACGCCGGAGGGCTCTGGCAGGCTTGCCCCATGACCTCCCAGCGCGACACCTTCCGCTCGATCGGGCTCACCAAGATCGGGGAGGACCGCTGGAAGGCGACCAACGCCCGGGGCGGCGAGACCTTCGTGGGCGGCGGGGAAGACGACCCCGACTTCACGCCGTTGGAGCTGCTGCTGGCCGCGATCGCGGCGTGCAGCGCGGCGGACGTCGACGCGATCACCCGCAAGCGGGCCGCGGCGGAGTCGTTCGACGTCACCACCAGCGGCGACAAGGTGCGTGACGAGCGCGGCAACCACCTGGTCAACCTGGCGGTGACCTTCGACGTGACCTTCCCGGAGGGGGAGGGAGGCGACGCCGCACGAGCGGTGCTGCCCCGGTCCCTGGAGCAGACCCGCGACCGGCTGTGCACCGTCGGTCGCACGGTCCAGATCGGCGAGCCGATCGACTACCGGCTGGTCGGCGGGTGAGCGTCAGTCGACGGTCGCCGACTCGATGACGACCTCGGACGCCGGCGGACCTTCGGGCTGCCCGCCCTGGACACCCTCGTCGGCGATCGATCGGACGACGTCGACGCCGGCGTCGTCCATTGTCCCGAAGACGGTGTAGCTCGGCGGGAGCTGGGTCTTCTCGTAGACCAGGAAGAACTGCGACCCGTTGGTGTTCGGCCCGGAGTTCGCCATCGCGATGGTGCCGACGCCGTACCGCTCCTGTCCGCTGAGCTCGTCGTCGAAGGCGTACCCGGGTCCCTGCATGCCGGTGCCGCTCGGGTCACCGCACTGGAGCACGAAGATGCCCTGCGTCGTGAGCCGGTGGCAGGGCGTGTCGTCGAAGTAGCCCTGCTGGGCCAGCGACACGAACGAGTGCACGGTGCACGGGGCCGCCTTCGCATCCAGCGTGGCGCCGATGTCGCCCTGGCTGGTCGCCAGCGTCATCTCGACCTCGCCCGAGGCAGGTGCCTCCGAGGACGGCGGGTCGACGTCCTTGGCCGGCGCCTGGCCGTCCTCGGTGTAGGTGCACTCGGTGGTCGGGCCCGACCGGCTGGACTCGGAGGCGGACGGCGTGCCGGACGACTCCTCGGCGCTACCGTCGTCGGTGCCGCAGCCGGCCAGACCGGCGACGAGCACGAGGGCGGCCGGGAGGGACAGCAGGCGGGGGCGCATGGCGCGATGCTAGGCCAGCGGTCGTGGCGCCCGAGGGCGGGCACGCAGCGTAGGGTCGAGGCATGGCGCGAGCGCGTCTCGGCGTCCTGGTCGTGGTGCTGCTGCTCACCCCGGCGTGCGCGGCCGAGCGGGAGGAGCGGCGGAGCGACCGCGTGCCCACGCGTCCGGCGCCACGTCTCGTCGAGCCGGGCGTCCTGGTCGAGCAGCGGCCGACAGATCCGCAACCCCGCGCGGGGCGTCCCGCGCGCGCCGTGGTCTCGATCCCTGCGCTCGGGCTGCGCGGAGTCGTGGTCGTGCCGTACCGCGGGTGGACCGACGACGCCGCCGGCACCCGGATCCAGAACGACGGGGACGCCGCCAGTCCCCACGGGCCCCGCGGCGGCGTCGGACCCGGCGGGATCGGCAACTACCAGGTCACGGGGCACCGCCTGTCGTCGACGATGCCGTTCCGCTACCTGCCACGGCTCGCGCAGGGGGACGAGGTCCGGGTGGACGCAGGGGAGAAACGTTATGTCTACTCGATTGTGGCCACCCGTTGGACCTCGTTCCGATCCGCACGGTCACTCAGGGAGCAGCGGGCGGCGGTCCCGGGTCGTCCCGGCGTGGCGCCGAGCCGCGCGATGATCACGTTGTCGACGTGCGCGACGCTCGAGGACCACGCCGCCGGCAACCACTGGGCAGACCGGTTCGACAACCCCGAGCACCGGATCGACAAGATCGGGGTGCTGGAGCGGGTGGTCGCTCGATGAGGGGAGCGCCCCTTCCCGAGAGTCCTGGTTGATATTGACATAATGTCGGTTATCGGCACATTGGGCAGCAGGCGGAGAGGGGGCTAGGCACCCCTTCCTCCCTGCTCGTCACGTGGGTCCGGGCGACGCCGCTCCTCGCCCAGGTGCAGCGGCTGGGTCTCGTCGTCGGGGCCCGCGGGAGCCCAGAGGTCGGGACGGTCGCGACGACGTACGGGCCGCGGCATCCTGCGTCGCGTCTGGAGCCGTCCCAGCTGCCGGCGCAGCCGGGCCTCCAGGTCCAGCTCGCCCAGCAGCCGCCGTACCGTGGAACGGGTCACCGACAGCAGCTCCAGCACGTCCGGCGACCCCCCGGACGCGAGCTGCTCGTCCAGTCCGGCCACCACCTCGCGCAGCGCCTCGAGCGTCTCCCGCAGCCGGGTCACGTCGCCGCTGCTGAGCTCGACCTGGACGTCGCCCTCGTTGCGCACGAGCTCGCCGAACGCGTCGATGCCCTCCGCCATCCGGCGCCACACGTGGGCCAGCCCCTCGACCGTCGCGGCGACCGTGTCGGCGTCGTCCCCGCTGTCGGCCACGTCGACGACGGCGCGCATCATGGACCGTACGGCGAGCGCGGTGTGCTCCAGTGCCTCGAGCCCCTGGCGCAGGCCCGGCTCGACGTGCGGCCGACGGATCGCGCGCAGGTTGAGCCTTCGCAGCTCCTCGACCCGCAGCAGCTCGGCGTCGACGTCGCGGACCCTGGCGGAGATCCGGCGGACGTCGGCGAGCCAGACCCGCGAGGCCGCGGGCAGCCGGCCCCGGTCGTCGGCCGAGATCTCCTCGAGCTCGGAGGCGGCCCGCGTGAGCAGCTCGCCGAGATCGTCGGCGACGCTGTCGACGGCGGCCCCCGCGTCGGAGCTGGGCACCTTCGGCGGCAGCAGCAGGTTGAAGGCGATGCCGACCACGGCGCCCACCAGGGTGACCGCGATCCGCTGCCAGGCCGCGTCGGAGGCACCCAGGCTTCCGACCCCGAGCACCAGCATCGCGCTGATCCCCACCTCGACCAGGTTGGAGCGCAGCCGCAGGAACTGCCCGATGGTGATCGACATCATCAGCAGCAGCCCGAGGCTCCACCACTCCAACGGGACGAGGGCCGCGAAGCCGACCGCCAACGAGACTCCCGCCACGACTGCGACCACCCGGTCCAGCCCGCTGACCAGCAGCGAAACCGGCGCCACCTGGATGACCACCATCGCGGTCAGCGGTGCCAGCAGCGGCTGGGTGCCCGGGAAGATCAGCGTCGCGACGACGTAGCTCAGGGTGGCCGCCGCGGTGATCCGCACCGACCAGCGCAGCGCCGCCGGGCCGCGGGTGCGGACCCGCTCGGCCTCGTCGCGGAGGAACCGCTGCCATCGGTGCGCCACGCTCCATCATGACCCAGACCCACGCGCAGCGGTGGCCGCCCCGACCGGTCGCCGGGTCCCCCGCCCGAGGCTAGGCTCGTTCGCGATGCCCACCGGACCGGCCCACCCGTGATCCTCCCGAAGGTCCATGACCCGCGCTTCGTCACGATCCGCCGTGGCGGGACGCTCACCGACGCCGACCACCGGCTGCTGGCGCTGTGGGCGGCCGACTGCGCCGACCACGTGCTCCCCCTCTTCGAGGCCGGGCAGCCCGAGGACCCCCGCCCCCGCCACGCCCTGGAGCAGGTCCGGGCGTGGGCCCGGGGCGAGGTGCGGATGTCGGAGTCGCGGGCGGCGGGTGGTCACGCCATGGCAGCGGCACGGCCACTGCGCGGCCCACCCAGGCACGCGGCGTTCGCGGCCGGCCAGGCAGCGGTGGTGGCCCACGTCGCGGCCCACGAGCTCGGGGCGGCGGCGTACGCCATCAAGGCCGTGCGGGCCACGGCGGCCGAGGGGCAGGCCGAGGGCGCCGGTCGGCTCGAGTGCCGTTGGCAACGCGCGCAGCTGCCCGACCCGGTCCGCGACCTCGTGCTGGACGACCAGCGGCTGCGCAACGACCTCTGCTGGAACGCGTTCGACTGCTGAGGTTCACCCCGGCGGCCCGGTCAGGACGGTCGGGACGTACTCGAGCAGCTGCAGCCTGCCGTCGAACGTCCGGCTGCCGACCAGCTCGAGCATCACGTCGGGGTAGGCGTCGTAGATCCGCTCCTGGCCGGTCCGCCCGGTGATGACCGGGAACACGACGACCCGGAACCGGTCGACCAGGCCGGCCTCGAGCAGCGAACGGCACAGGCTGAGGCTGCCCATGGTGCGCAGCCCCCGGTCCCCGGTCTCCTTCATCCCGCGGACCGCCTCGACCGCGTCGTCGGCGACCAGCCGGGTGTTCGGCCAGGCCAGCGGCTCGCTCAGGGAGCGCGAGAAGACGACCTTGGTGAGGTCGGCCAGCGCCTCGGTACCGGGCTCGCCCTCGGCCGCGAACCCGGCCATGAGCCGGTACGTCGTGGCTCCCATCAGGGTGACATAGTCCGACTCCGGCTGCTCCCCCAGCCAGCCGAGGTACTCGGGTCCCTCCAGCCCCCACCAGCCGGGCCAGCCGTCGGCGGCGCCGTAGCCGTCGAGGGACGTGATGAAGTCGACGAGCAGCTCACCCATGGGACCTGCCTACCACTGATCGAGACGAGCGCGCCCTCCCCCGGGACCACCGGGTGGAGGGCACGCTCTCCGTGGGGATCAGGCCCTGGTGGCGGTGACGACCAGGTACTCCCAGTCCATGCCGTCGACACTGCCCGCGCCGAAGCGTTCGGCGAGGCCCAGCAGCGCCCCGTCCAGGGCCGCGGCCCGCTCGACGTCGTCGCCCAGCGAGCGGTAGACCGCGATCGTCGGTCCGTAGTGGGTCTTGAAGTAGCGGACCAGGGCCGGGGGTGAGTCGAACACGTCGACCGTGAGTGAGCCGGTGGTGACGGTGACGTCGGAGACCCGGTCTCCCAGCAGGGCACGCACGTGCTGCTCGTCGCCCCACAGCGGCGGGGGCTGTGCTCCCGGCGGGGGCGCCGGCGCGAACGGCTTCATCGTCGCGAACATCTGGCCGATGAAGCCCGCCGGCGTCCAGCTGAGGGTGGCGACGGTCCCTCCCGGCCGGGTGACGCGCACGAGCTCGTCGGCCGCGGCCCCGTGGTGCGGTGCGAACATCACGCCGACGCACGAGATCACGGCGTCGAAGGAGCCCGCGTCGTACGGGAGGGCCTCGGCGTCGGCGACCTGCCAGGTGATCGCGGCCTCGGGTGCCTCGGCGCGCCCCTGCTCCAGGAGCTCTGGCGTGAGGTCCGAGGCGACCACGGTCGCGCCGGCACGGGCAGCCGGGACCGAGGCGTTGCCGGATCCGGCGGCGACGTCGAGGACGAGCTGGCCGGGGGCGATGCCCGCCGCCCGGACCAGCGCCGGTCCGACGGGTGCGATGACGTCCCGGGCGACGGCGGCGTAGTCGCCGAGCGCCCACATGGCGCGGTGCCGGGCCTTGAGCTGGCTGTCCGGGGTGGTCGTGGTGTCGATGGTCATGGGTGTTCCCTTCGTGTTCCGGTGTGTGTCGGATGCGGGTCCACCCTGCGAGTCCCGCCTTCCCGGGAACTTCCGCGCTACGCAAGGCGCCGGTGGGCATCGCGCGCAGGCCCCGGGACCGGTTACGTTGAGGCCGCCAGGCGTGCGGTCGGCGGAGGGGTCTGCAAATGCGCGTGCTCTGTGCCGACACGGTCGGCGAGAAGACGGTCAGCGAGCTCGAGGCGCGCGGTCACACCTGCGTCGTCGAGGCGACGTTGAAGGCAGCCGACCTGCCGGACCGGCTCGACGGGTTCGACGCGCTCGTGGTGCGCAGCACCCGGGTCGGGCGCGAGGTGTTCGAGAAGGCGCACCAGCTCGCCCTGGTGGTCCGGGCGGGCGCCGGCACCAACACCATCGACACCGAGGCCGCGGCCGAGCGGGGCGTCGTGGTCGCGAACCTCCCCGGGCGGAACGCCGCGGCGGTGGCCGAGCTGGCGATGGGCCTGCTGCTCGCCGTCGACCGCCGGATCGTCGACGCCACCGTCGACCTCCGGGCCGGCCGGTGGAACAAGAAGGCGTACGGCGCGGCGCGGGGGCTGCTGGGCTCGACCATGGGCATCCTCGGGCTCGGCTCGATCGGTCTCGAGGTGGCCCAGCGGGCCCGTGGTTTCGGGATCGACGTCGTGGCCCTGTCGAAGCCGGACCGTGACGACGAGACGCTGGCCCGGCTCGAGGAGCTGCACGTCGAGCTGCTCCCCTCCCTCGCCGACCTGCTCCCCCGCTGCGACATCGTGTCGCTCCACCTCCCGGCCCGCCCCGACACCACCGGCCTGGTCGACCGGGAGTTCCTCGACCGGATGAAGCCCGGGGCGATCCTGCTGAACACCGCGCGGGGCGAGCTCGTCGACGAGGACGCCTTGCTGCTCGCGCTCGAGGAGAAGGACCTCCGCGCCGGCCTGGACGTGCTGGCCGACGAGCCGACGACAGGGACGGCCGAGTGGACCTCCCGGCTCGCCCAGCACCCGCGCGTCGTGGGAACCCACCACATCGGCGCGTCCACCCGGCAGGCCCAGGCGGCCATCGGCGCAGGGGTGGTCGAGATCGTCGACGCCTTCGCCCGGGGCGAGACCCTCAACTGCGTCAACCTCGCGCCCCGGCGGTTCGGGTCGGTCACGCTCACCGTGCGTCACCGCGACCGGGTGGGCGTGCTGGCCCAGGTCCTGGACCGGCTGAGCCGCGACCGCCTCAACGTCGAGCAGATGCACAACCGGATCTTCCAGGGCGGTGACGCTGCGGTCGCGACGATCGACGTGGCCGGGACGCTGCCCGAGCAGCTGCTGGCGGACCTGGCAGCGCTGCCCGACGTGCTGGGGGTCTCGGCGACCGCCCTCGACGACGCGACCTGACGCCGCAGGCCCTGGCTACGCGCTGACGTAGTCGGCGAGGTGCTCGCCGGTGAGCGTGGACTTCTTCGCGACCAGCTCGGCAGGCGTCCCCTCGAAGACGATCCGGCCCCCGTCGTGCCCGGCACCCGGGCCGAGGTCGATGATCCAGTCGGCGTGCGCCATCACCGCCTGGTGGTGCTCGATCACGATCACCGTCTTGCCGGAGTCGACCAGCCGGTCGAGCAGGCCCAGCAGGTTCTCGACGTCGGCGAGGTGGAGCCCGGTCGTCGGCTCGTCGAGGACGTAGACCTCGCCCTTCTCGGCCATCTGCGCCGCGAGCTTGAGCCGCTGCCGCTCGCCGCCGGACAGCGTCGTCAGCGGCTGCCCGAGGGTGAGGTAGCCGAGCCCCACGTCGGCGAGCCGGTCGAGGATCTTGTGGGCCGCAGGGGTGCGCGCGTCGCCGTTCTCGAAGAACCCCTCGGCCCCGGCCACTGACATCGCGAGCACCTCGGCGATGTTGCGACCGCCGAGCGTGTAGTCCAGCACCGAGGCCTGGAACCGGCGACCTTCACACTCCTCGCACGTCGACTCCACGGTCGCCATCACGCCGAGCTCGGTGAAGATCACCCCGGCACCCTTGCAGGCCGGGCAGGCGCCCTCGGAGTTGGAGCTGAACAATGCCGGCTTCACACCGTTGGCCTTGGCGAACGCCTTGCGGATCGGCTCGAGCAGCCCGGTGTAGGTCGCCGGGTTGCTGCGGCGCGAGCCGCGGATCGCCGCCTGGTCGACGACGACGACGCCCTCGCGGTCGGCTACCGACCCCTGGACCAGCGAGCTCTTGCCGGAGCCGGCGACGCCGGTCAGCACGCACAGCACGCCGAGGGGGATGTCGACGTCGACGTCCTGCAGGTTGTGGGTGGCGGCCCCCCGGACCTCGAGCGCGCCGGTCGACGCCCGCACGTCGTCCTTGAGTGCGGCCCGGTCGTCGAGGTGACGGCCGGTGACGGTGTCGCTCCGCCGCAGGTCGTCGACGGTCCCCTCGAAGCAGATCGCGCCGCCGTCGGTGCCGGCGCCGGGCCCGAGGTCGACCACGTGGTCGGCGATCGCGATGGTCTCGGGCTTGTGCTCGACCACGAGCACCGTGTTGCCCTTGTCGCGCAGCTGGAGCAGGAGGTTGTTCATCCGCTCGATGTCGTGGGGGTGCAGCCCGATGGTGGGCTCGTCGAACACGTAGGTCACGTCGGTGAGCGAGGACCCGAGGTGGCGGATCATCTTGGTGCGCTGCGCCTCGCCGCCCGACAGCGTCCCGGCCGGCCGGTCGAGCGAGAGGTAGCCCAGCCCGATGTCGGCGAAGGAGTCGAGCAGGTGCTGGATGCCGCGGACCAGCGGGGCCACCCCGGGCTCGTCGAGGTCGCGCATCCACGTCGCGAGGTCGGTGATCTGCATCCGGCACAGGTCGGCGATGTTCTTGCCCCTGATCTTCGACGACAGTGCCTCCTGGCTGAGCCGTGTGCCGTCGCACTCGGGACATGTCTGGAAGGTGATCGCCCGCTCCACGAACCGGCGGACGTGGGGCTGCATCGCCTCGACGTCCTTGGAGAGCATCGACTTCTGGATCTTCGGGATCACGCCCTCGTAGGTGAGGTTGATCCCCTCGACCTTGATCTTCGTCGGCGGGGCGTAGAGGAGCTTCTCGAGCTCCTTCTTGGTGTACTGCGCGATCGGCTTGTCCATCGGAAGGCCGGCGCCGCTGAAGATCCGGCCGTACCAGCCGTCCATGCTGTAGCCGGGCACCGTGAGCGCGCCCTCCGAGAGCGACCTGGAGTCGTCGTAGAGCGCGGTCAGGTCGAAGTCGCTGACCGCGCCCATGCCCTCGCAGCGCGGGCACATGCCGCCCTGGTAGACGGCGTTCTGGACGACCTGCTTCTCCTCGCGGCCGCCGGCCTTCTCGGTCTTCATCACGCCGCTGGCGGTGCGGGTGGGGACGTTGAACGCGAACGCCGTCGGGGGCCCGATGTGTGGCGTGCCCAGCCGGCTGAAGAGGATCCGGAGCATCGCGTTGGCGTCGGTGGCCGTGCCGACCGTCGAGCGCGGGTTGGCGCCCATCCGCTCCTGGTCGACGATGATCGCCGTCGTCAGGCCCTCGAGGACGTCGACCTCGGGCCGCGTCAGGGTCGGCATGAACCCCTGCACGAAGGCGCTGTAGGTCTCGTTGATCAGCCGCTGCGACTCCGCGGCGATGGTCGCGAACACCAGCGAGCTCTTGCCCGAGCCGGAGACTCCCGTGAACGCCGTGAGCCGGCGCTTCGGCAGCTCGACGCTGACGTCCTTGAGGTTGTTGACGCGCGCGCCGCCGACCCGGATCAGGTCGTGGTCGTCGGCTGCGTGCGACGCGGTGCCCGTGGTGGCCATGCTCTCCCTCTCTCGTCCCCCGTCCGGGGCTCCCCTGGTGTCTCCGCTGGGTGTGGCGTGGTCAGGCCATCTGCTGGATCCGGACCATGTTGCCCGCGGGGTCACGTACCGCGCAGTCGCGCATCCCCCAGGGCTGGTCGGTGGGCTCCTGCACGATCTCGATGTCGCTGGCCTGGAGCTGGTCGAAGGTCGACTCGAGGTCCTGGGTGGCGAGCATGATGGAGGCGTAGGTCCCCTTGGCCATCATCTCGGCGATGGTGCGACGCTCCTCGTCGGTGATCCCCGGGTCGGCGCCGGGCGGGTGCAGCACGATGTTGACGCCGGGCTGTCCGGGAGGCCCGACCGTCAGCCAGCGCATCCCCTCGTAGCCCACGTCGTTGCGCAGCTCGAAGCCGAGCACGTCGCGGTAGAAGGCCAGCGCCGCCTCGGGGTCGTCGTGCGGCAGGAAGGTGGTGTGAATGCTGATGTCCATGACGTCCACGCTAGGGGCGCCCGGCGAGGGGCGCTTCTCGATTCCTGACCGGTCTGGTGACCTTCTTCGTCTCGCAGGACGGCACGCCGGCCATGTCCTGCTGCGCCTCCCTGCGGTAGTCGCTCGGCGGCATCCCGACCAGCTCGCTGAAGCGGGTGCTGAAGCTCCCGAGCGAGGAGCACCCGACCTCGAAGCAGACCTCGGTCACGCTCAGGTCACCGCGCCGCAGCAGGGCCATCGCGCGCTCGATCCGGCGAGTCATCAGGTAGGAGTACGGCGACTCCCCGTAGGCGAGCCGGAACTGCCGGCTGAGGTGACCGGCCGACATGTGCACCCCGCGGGCCAGCGCCTCGACGTCGAGCGGCTGGGCGTAGTCGCGGTCGATCCGGTCGCGGACGCGGCGCAGCCGCGCGAGGTCGCGCAGGTGCGGCTCGGAGGCCGGTCCGCCGGTCACACCCCAGATCGTGCCACGTCCCGCCCACACCCGGCTCGGGTCCGCAGCCGAGCTCCCGCGGCCCCGGAGGGCGACCCGCGCCCGTCGGGTGCTAGGAACGGCACATGTCGTACGACGTCGCCGCCGTCCGGTCGCACTACCCCGCCCTGGCCTCCGGCGAGGCGTTCTTCGACGGCCCCGGCGGCACCCAGGTGCCACAGCCGGTGGTCGACGCCGTGAGCCGGACGCTGGCGGGACCACTGTCGAACCGCAGCCCCCACTCGGCCCCGCAGCGTGCCGCCGCCGCGGCGGTCGAGGCGTGTCGCGGAGCGCTCGCCGACCTGCTGGCCGCCGACCCGCGCGGGATCGTCTTCGGCCGCAGCATGACCGCCCTCACCTACGACGTCTCCCGCACCCTGGCGCAGGGCTGGGGCCCCGGCGACGAGGTCGTCGTCTCCCGGCTCGACCACGACGCCAACGTGCGACCCTGGATCCAGGCGGCCGAGCGCGCGGGCGCCACCGTGCGGTGGATCGAGTTCGACACGGAGACGACCGAGCTGCGGGTCGAGCACCTCGACGCGGTGCTCGGCGAGCGCACCAGGCTGGTGGCGCTCACCGCCGCCTCCAACGTGCTCGGCACCCGGCCCGACGTACCCGCGCTGGCTGCCCGGGTCCACGCCGCCGGGGCACTGCTCTTCGTGGACGGCGTCCACCACGCCTCGCACTGCGCGGTCGACATCGGGGCGCTCGGCGCCGACTTCTACGTCTGTTCCCCCTACAAGTTCGGCGGCCCCCACTGTGGAGTGCTGGCCGCGGCACCGACGCTGCTCGAGGACCTGCACCCCGACAAGCTGGTGCCCTCGACCGACGAGGTGCCGGAGCGGTTCGAGCTCGGCACGCTCCCCTACGAGCTGATGGCCGGCTGCACCGCAGCCGTCGACTTCCTCGCCTCGCTGGACCCGACGGGAGCCACCACGCGGCGCGACCGACTGGTCGCGGCGTACGCCGCGCTGGAGGCCCACGAGGACGTGCTGCGCGGCCGGATCGAGGCGGCGCTGCGGGACCGCAGCGACGTGACGCTGTGGTCGCGGGCGCCCGCACGCACCTCCACGCTCTACTTCACCCTCGAGGGGCACCGGCCCGAGGCGGTGCACGCCGCGCTGGGCGAGCGAGGGATCAGCGTGTCGTCCGGCCACTGCTACGCGTGGGAGCCGTGCCACGCGCTGGGGCTGGGACCCGAGGGCGCCATACGCGTCGGCCTGGCGCCCTACACCGACGACCGCGACGTCGACCGGCTGCTCGAGGCGCTGCCCGGGCCGATCGACTGACCCCCATGACCCACCCGACCCGACCGGACTAGTCAGGTCGAGTCAACTTGTTCGTGTCCTCCCACGGGCGTGGCCCTCCCCGGCCTAGCGTCATGACCAGCACCAGATCCGACCCCGAGGACGACGACCATGTGGGACACCGTCGATACCACCGGCTCCCGGCTGAGCCACGACATGCCGTGCACGCGCTGCGGCCACGGACGCCACCCCTACCTCGAGTGCTCCGACACCTGCTCCTGCAGGCCGGACACCGCCACCGAGCAGCTCACCGCCTGATCGGCAGGTCGACCTCGGCCACGGTCCGGAGCCGTGGCTGGTCGGTCGGCCGGCCCTCGATGTCGCCCGCGACCCAGCGCAGGTGCAACCGGTCGGCGTCACGCACCTCGAGCACCGCCAGGTTGTTGTCGTACCAGGGGCCCCGGTCGAGCTCCCACGTCAACGGGCTCGCCGGCACCTTCGCCGCCCGGGCCAGCCGCTGCGCGCCGCGAGCCAGGCGGCGCCGTGCCCCCATCGTCGTCACCCGCTCCATGCCGGGCGGCAACGGATTGCGGATCGGCGAGCAGACCGCCTGCACGATGTCGCTCTCGACCCGCAGGTCGGTGACCGCGGGGTCGGCCTGCGCGGTGGCGACGTAGCTGTGGTGGACGTCGCCGGACAGGAACGTGATGGTCGACGGCGTCCGGCCCCGCCCGCCGGAGGCGACGTCGAGGACCATCGCGGCGACCTCCTGGAAGCCCTGCTGGAACGCGGCCCAGTGCTCGAGGTCGATCGCCTGCCGGAGCCGTTCGCCCACCGCCGCGGCCGCCTTGCCCCACGCGCCCTGGCACACGCCCTCGCTGAAGGCCTCGGCGTGGTGGAGCCCGGGCGCCAGCAGGAAGGGCAGCGAGGTCCCGATGAGCACGTGGTCGACGTCGCCCAGGAGCTGCCGGTCCAGCCAGGCCATCTCCTGGTCGTCGAGGATCGACCGGGAGTCCGGCTGCAGCACCCGCGCCGCCCGGGAGTCCACGACGACGAGGCGGACCTGGTCGGCGAAGTCACGGGAGAAGCTCCAACGGTAGGAATCGGGTGCCTCGTCGGCCTTCTCGGCGAGCGCGTCGAGCTCGCTGGAAAGGTCCAGCTCGCCCTCGCCTGCCCAGGTGGCGATGCGCTGCCAGAGGACGTCGTCGGCCCGGTCGGCGGGGCTGAGGTTCCCCAGGTGCTGGTAGATCCAGTACGACGCCAGGCCGCCGACGATGCGGTCGTGCCACCACGGCTTCTCTGCCATCTGCTGCCGCCAGGTCCAGCTGGTGTTCCAGTCGTCGCGGATGTCGTGGTCGTCGAAGATCATCGCGCTCGGCAGCGTCGAGAGCAGCCACCGGTTGGCCGGCTCGGCCCAGGCGATGCGGTAGAGGTGGGCGTACTCCTCGAAGTCCTTCAGCTCCTCCCCCGGCGGCTCGTCGAGGCTGCGCCGCGCGGCGATGAACTCCTGCATCTCGTCGCTGGTCTCGTCGGCGTAGACCTGGTCACCGAGGAACAGCACCAGGTCCGGCCACCGCTCGCTGTCGTCGGTGGCCATGTGCAGCGCGTAGGAACGGAGCGCGTCGACGCCGAAGGCCTTCGTGCCTGCCTCGTCGTGGGGCACGCTGACCCGGCAGGAGCCGAAGGCCATCCGCAGCGGCTTCCCGGGCTTGAACGTCGGGATGAGCGACGGCGGGAACTCCGAGCCGGGCTCCGGCCACACCGTGTCGCCGTCGACGTCCACGGTGTAGGGCAGGTGGCTGCCGGGCTCCAGCCCGCCGAGCTCGACGAGGGCGTAGTGGTGGTCGTGGACGGCGAAGGTGCGCGTCGTCGCCACGTGGTCGCCCGCGGTGACGGTCACCGTGGCTGTGTCGGAGATCTCGACCCAGATCGAGGCCGAGGTCTCGTCGACGTACCGCAGCAGTGGGCCGAGCACGAGCGCTGTCATGTGCCGACCCTAGCCGGGGACGACGGAGGCGTGTCCGGCGTGGGGAGGCAGGTGGAGCAGGCCCGCGGCCGAGCCCGTCGCGGGTCGCTCAGGGCTGCAGCAGCACCTTGATCGCCCGGCGCCCGTCCATGGCGCGGTAGGCCTCGGCCGCGTCGGCGAGCGGCAGCGTCAGGTCGAAGACCAGCCCGGGGTCGATCGCCCCCGACACCACCCGCTCGAGCAGGTCGGGCAGGTAGCGCCGTACGGGCGCCATGCCGCCGGCGAGGCCGATGTTCTTCTGGAACATCTGGCGCACCGGCAGCTGCACACCGTGGGGTACGCCGACGAAGCCGACCGTCGAGCCGGGGCGGGCGACGGCGAACGCGGTGGTCACGGCGGCGGAGGTCCCGACGCACTCCAGCACCGCGTCGGCGCCCACTCCCCCGGTGATCTCGGCCACGGCCGCCTCGCCCTCCTCGCCGCGCGCCGCGACCACGTCGGTCGCCCCGAACCGCTTCGCCAGCTGCTGACGGGGCTCGTGGCGCGACATCGCGACCACCCGCTCGGCCCCCATCTGGGAGGCGGCGAGCACCCCGCACAGGCCGACCGCTCCGTCACCGACCACGACCGCCGTACCGCCCTCGCGGACCCCGGCAGCGACTGCGGCGTGCCACCCGGTGGCCATCACGTCGGAGAGCGCGAGCAGCGACGGCACCATCTCGTCGTCGGGCATCCCGTCGGTCTTCACCAGCGAGCCCTCCGCCTGGGTGACCCGGGCGTACTCCGCCTGCCCGCTCGTGGTGAACCCCTGGTGGACGCACGCGGACTGCACACCGGCGCGGCAGTGGGCGCAGGTGTTGTCGCAGTGGCAGAACGGGACGACGACGAAGTCGCCGGGCGCGAAGGAGCGCACGTCGCTGCCGACCTCCTCGACGATCCCGACGCACTCGTGGCCGATCGTGGAGCCGGCGTCGACGTCGTTCTCGCCACGGTAGGGCCACAGGTCCGACCCGCACACGCAGCCGGCCACGACCCTGACGATCGCGTCGGTCGGCGCCTCGAGCCCGGGGTCCGGCACGTCGGCGAGCCGGATGTCACGGGGGGCGTGGATCGTCGTCGCGCGCATGCGTGCCATCCTTGCAAGGCGACCCCAGCGAGCCGTGTGCAGCCGCCCTCCCCTCCCCCGGGCCACGCCTGCGCGCCGGATTTGTGCTATCTCATATCTGAGATACCGTGGCGGCCATGACCCAGGACTACAAGGGCCGCATCGGCAACCTGATCCGCGACGCGCGCAAGCACCGCGGACTCACCCAGCAGCAGCTGGCCGAGCGGCTGTCCACCAGTCAGAGCGCCATCAACCGCATCGAGAAGGGGCACCAGAACCTCTCCCTGGAGATGCTGGCCCGCATCGGGTCGGCCCTCGACTCCGAGATCGTCGCCCTCGGTGCCGGCCCGACCCACCTGCGGGTCACCGGGCCCACGACGCTGTCCGGCAGCATCGCCGTCAAGACCTCCAAGAACGCCGGGGTCGCGCTGCTCTGCGCGGCGCTCCTCAACCGCGGCCGCACCACGCTGCGCAAGGTCGCCCGCATCGAGGAGGTCAACCGGCTGCTCGAGGTCCTCAACAGCCTCGGCGTGCACACCCGGTGGCTCAACGACGACAACGACCTCGAGATCGTGCCGCCGGCCGACCTCGACCTCTCCAACATCGACGTCGTCGCGGCCCGCCGTACCCGCTCGGTGATCATGTTCCTCGGCCCGCTGCTCCACCGCGCCGAGACCTTCGAGCTCCCCTACGCCGGAGGCTGCAACCTCGGCACCCGCACCGTCGAGCCCCACATGACGGCGCTGCGACCGTTCGGGCTCGAGGTGAAGGCGACCGAGGGCAGCTACCACGCCCAGGTCGAGAAGCAGCTCACGCCGGCCCGGCCGATCGTGCTCACCGAGCGCGGCGACACGGTCACCGAGAACGCCCTGATGGCCGCCGCGCTGCACCCCGGCACCACCGTGATCCGCAACGCCTCGTCCAACTACATGGTCCAGGACCTCTGCTTCTACCTGCAGCGGCTCGGCGTCCAGGTGGAGGGCATCGGCAGCACCACCCTCACCGTCACCGGCTGCGAGCAGATCGACATCGACGTCGACTACGCGCCCGCCGAGGACCCCATCGAGGCGATGTCGCTGCTCGCGGCAGCCATCGTCACCGGGTCGCAGATCACCATCGAGCGGGTGCCGATCGAGTTCCTCGAGATCGAGCTGGCCCTGCTCGAGGAGATGGGCTTCCTCTACCAGCGCTCCGAGGAGTACGTCGCCCGCAACGGCCACACCCGGCTGATCGACCTGACGACGTTCCCCAGCGTGCTGCACGCGCCCCTCGACAAGATCCACCCGATGCCGTTCCCGGGCCTCAACATCGACAACCTGCCGTTCTTCGCGGTCATCGCTGCGGTGGCGACCGGGCAGACCCTGCTGCACGACTGGGTCTACGAGAACCGGGCGATCTACCTCACCGACCTCAACAAGCTCGGCGCCCAGGTCAAGCTGCTCGACCCGCACCGGGTCCTGGTCGAGGGGCCGAGCAGCTTCACGGGCACCGAGATGATGTGCCCGCCGGCGCTCCGTCCCGCGGTCGTGCTGCTGCTGGCGATGCTGGCCGCCAAGGGCACCTCGGTGCTCCGGTCGACCTACGTCATCCACCGCGGCTACGAGGACCTCGCCGAGCGGCTCAACCAGCTCGGCGCCAACATCGAGACCTTCCGCGACATCTAGCCACCGGCACCGCCCTGCAACGGTGCAGGGGTTTCGAGGCTCGGGCCTGACGGCCCTCACACCTCAACCTCCGGCGCACCGGAGGTTGAGGTGCGAGCGCAGCCTCCGGCGCACCGCTGCTGGCACCGGAGGTTGAGGTGCGAGCGCGGACCTCCGGCGCACGGCTGGTGGCACCGGAGGTTGAGGTGCGAGCGGAGCGAGCCTCGAAACCCGGTGAGGGATGCACGGCGTTGACTACGGGGTCCGCGCCGACCATTTCGGGGTTCCGAGACGGGCGCAGAGCGCCCTCCTCAACAGCCGAACGCGCGGGCGCGAGGAATCAGCTGAAGAGCGTCTCCACCCAGGCGCGGGCGGGCGCACGCGTGGTCGGCGGTGCGGTCATGTCGGGGGTGATCCGCGGCAGCGGGGCGGTCGACTGGGCGGCGTGGCGGTGCCAGTCGGTCTCGGCCTCGATGAGGTTGCCGAGCTCCGCCCGCTCGAGGAACACTCCGTGGCCCTCGGGGCACTCGCTCACCTGTCCGGTCCCGAGCGGGCGGCTGGTCATCGGGGAGTCGCAACGGGGGCAGGTCAGTTCCTCCATGCGACGACCGTACTCCCCGCTCCTGCCCCCGTCCCACGGGCCACGCAGGGACAATGCAGGGCGTGACGCAGTCCACTCCCGGGCCCACGCCGGGGTCCGCTCCGGGTCCCACCGGCTACCCCTACCTCGACGTCCCCCGCCGGCCGCTCGCGTTCGCCCACCGGGGCGGCGCCACCCACCCCGAGCTGGTCGGCCTCGAGAACACGCTGGCGGCGTTCCGGCACGCGACCGCGCTGGGCTACGCCTACCTGGAGACCGATGTCCACGCCACGCGGGACGGCGTGCTGCTCGCCTTCCACGACCTGCTGCTCGACCGGGTCAGCGACACCCGTGGCGGCATCGTCGACACGACGTACGACGAGATCAGCCGGGCCCGGATCGCCGGCCGGGAGCCGATCCCCACCCTGGCGGAGCTGTTCGACGCGCTTCCCTGGCGCCCGCTTCAACATCGACCTCAAGTCGGGGGCGGCGGTGCCGCTGCTGGCGCGGCTGATCGAGGAGCGGCAGGCCCACGACCGGGTGCTGGTCGGCTCGTTCTCGCTGCGCCGGCTCAACCGGTTCCGCCGGCTGACCGGCGGCCGGGTGCCCACCTCGGCGGCTCCGCTGGAGGTGGTGGCGTTCCGGTTCCTGCCGTCGGGCCGGCTGGCCGACCTGCTCACCCGCCGCCGCGTGGCGGCGCTGCAGGTACCCCACCGCCGCGGACCGGTCACGGTCACCAGCGCCGGGCTGGTCCGCCGGGCGCACCGCGCCGGTAAGCACGTGCACTCATGGACCGTCGACGACCCCGACGAGATGATCGTGCTGCTCGACCGTGGTGTCGACGGGCTGATGACCGATCGCACCGACATACTCAGGGACGTGCTCGTGCACCGCGGGCAGTGGGAGGAACGACCATGACTGCACGGGCTGCCGGCATCGCCGACCTGGGCCCGCTCAACCGGTCCCGCGAGCAGCACGCCTGGTACTGGTACGACTGGGCGAACAGCGCCTACACGACCACCATCGGCACCGTCTTCTTCGGCCCCTACTTCATCGGCCTGGCCAGGAACGCCGTCGGCGAGGACGGCCGGTTCGACCTCGGCTTCGTCAGCCTGCCGCCGGGCTCGCTCTTCTTCTGGCTGATCACGCTCTCCACGATCCTCTCGGCGCTGCTGCTGCCGCCGCTCGGGGCCTATGCCGACCGCACCGCCAACAAGAAGGGGCTGCTCGCCGCGTTCGCGTGGACCGGCTCGGCGTTCGCCGCGTTGATCTTCCTCGCCACCGGTGACGACTGGTGGCTGGCCGCGATCGGCATCGTCGGCGGCAACATCTGCTTCGGGGCGGCAGGGGTGGTCAACGACTCGATCCTCCCGCTCATCTCGACCGAGGAGGAGCGCGACCGGGTCTCCTCCCGCGGTTGGGCGTTCGGCTACCTCGGCGGGGGCCTGCTGCTCGTCCTCAACCTGGCGGTCTTCCTCGGCCACGACGCGATCGGCCTCGACGAGGGCCTGGCTGCCCGGCTGTGCATGCTGTCGGCCGCGGTGTGGTGGGCAGGCTTCACCTTCATCCCCTACCTGCGGCTGCGCAACCACGCCCCGCAGCACGTCGTCCGCACCCGTGAGGCCGGTGTCGTCCGCGAGAGCTTCGGCCAGCTGGCGGCAACGCTGCGCGACCTCCGCAACTACCCCGTCGCGCTGACCTTCCTGTTCGCCTACCTGTTCTTCAACGACGGCATCCAGACCGTGATCGCCTCGGCGTCGGTGTTCGGGGCCGAGGAGCTCGGCCACAGCCAGACCATCCTGATCGCCACGATCCTGATGGTGCAGTTCGTGGCCTTCGGCGGCGCCTTGCTGTTTGGCCGCGCCGCGGGCCACTACGGCGCCAAACGGACCATCCTGGTCGGCCTGGTGGTCTGGATGGTCATCGTCACCGCGGGGCTCTTCCTCCCGGCCGGCAACGTTCCGCTCTTCCTCACCCTGGGCGTCGCCATCGGCATCGTGCTCGGCGGCACCCAGGCGCTGGCCCGCTCCTACTTCTCCTTGCTGATCCCGAAGGGCAAGGAGGCGGAGTACTTCAGCTTCTACCACGCCATGGACCGCGGGACGTCGTGGTTCGGCACCGCCACCTTCGGGCTGGTGCTCGCGCTGACCGACTCCTACCGCCCGGCCCTGTTCGCGCTCATCGCGTTCTTCGTGGTCGGCGGCCTGCTGTTTCTCAAGGTCGACACCGAGCGGGGCATCCGTGAGGCCGGCAACGTGGTCCCCTCGACCATCTGAGACCGGGTCGGTCTCACCCGTTCGGGTGTGTCCGAGGTCTCCCCGAGGCCGCGCATCGGCGGCGATTGGGGGAATCTTGCGGACCCCCGTACCGTTGAACTCGGCGAACCGTTGAACACGGTGAGGCCCTTTGTGCGTTGCGGCTGGTTGATCGTTCCGGCCACGGCGCCCCGACGGGGACAACACGATCAGGGAGGTGGCTCATGGCGGAGCGCACGCTACGCGGCGCCCGACTCGGAGGCCAGAGTTTCGAGGACGAGCGCGGGATCGAGTTCGCCGCGCGCCAGCAGGTCGGCTACCGCTGCGAGCGGGGCCACGAGTTCGAGATCACCATGTCGGTCGAGGCGGACATCCCGGCGACGTGGGAGTGCCCTCGCTGTGGCGCCCAGTCGCTGAGCGTCGACGGCATCCAGCCCGAGGCCAAGGCCGAGAAGCCTGCCCGCACCCACTGGGACATGTTGCTCGAGCGCCGGTCCGAGAAGGAGCTCGAAGACATCCTCAAGGAGCGGCTCGAGCTGCTCCGCGGCGGCGAGATCGGCCCTGCCCACCTCCACCGCGGCGCGACTCGCAAGAAGAAGGTCAGCTGACCACTCCGTGACGACCTAGTCGTCGTCGACGACCTCGCCCCGGATCACCGGCCCCTCGCCGGCGGGTCCGGGGCGTCGTACGTCGCGGGGCGCGCCGGCCGCGAGCAGCCGCCGGGCCACCACCTGGGCCAGCACCCGCCGCGCCAGGGGCCGGGTCACCGGCAGGATCAGCACCATGCCGACCGCGTCGGAGACGAAGCCTGGCGTCAGCATCAGGGTGCCGCCGACCAGGATCAGCGCGCCGTCGGCGAGCTCGCGGTGGGGCATCCTCCCGGTCTGCAGCGCCGTGGTGAGCGCCTGCCAGGCGCGTCCGCCCTCGCGGCGGACCAGCCAGGTGCCGATCACGCTGGACAGGATCAGCAACAGGATGGTCCACCACGCGCCGATCACCTGGCCGATCTGGACCAGGACGTAGATCTCGAGCAGCGGCACGCCGACGAACAGCGCCACCATCACCGCGGAGACCCCTCGCCTCCGGCGGGTCACCGACGTCCTCCCCGGCTCCGCGCCCAGTCGCGTAGTCGGCGTCCCCGTTCCCCCACGCCCCACACGGTGATCCGGCGCAGCGACTCCGCGGCCACCGCCGGCCCCATCTTCGACTCGCCACGGACCCGCTCGACGAACTCGATCGGCACCTCGCGGACGACCAGGCCTGCCCGCAGCACCCGGGCTGCGAGGTCGGTCTGGAACACGTAGCCCGTGGAGCGCACCGTGTCGAGCTCGATCTTCTCCAGGGCCTCGCGGCGGTAGAGCCGGTAGCCGGCCGTCGCGTCCCGGACGTCGATGCCGAGCAGCAGCCGGACGTAGAGGTTGCCGCCACGGGAGAGCGCCTGGCGGTGCAGCGGCCAGTTGGTCACCGACCCGCCGGGCACCCATCGGGACCCGATGACGAGGTCGGCGTCGGCCAGCGCGGCGAGCAGCCGGTGCAGCTGCTCGGGCTGGTGGGAGCCGTCGGCGTCCATCTCGCCGATCACGTCGAAGCCGGCGCCGAGGGCGACCCGGAAGCCGTGCAGGTAGGCCGCTCCCAGTCCCTCCTTGCGCAGCCGGTGGACGACCGCGACCCGGTCGTCCACGGTGGCGATCCGGTCGGCCTCGGCGCCGGTCCCGTCGGGTGACGCGTCGTCGACGACCAGCACGTGGACGTCCGGCTGCGCCGCGTGCAACCGTCCGAGGAGGTCGGGGAGGTTGCCGGTCTCGTTGTAGGTCGGCACCACCATGCACACCCTGCCGGGGGCCCCCCTGCCGGCCACGCTGCTCATGCTGTCCCGTCCTCGCTCCGCTGCCGTCGACGATACGGGAGCAGCCCCAGCGCCAGTCCGACCACCGTCACCCCGACGGCCAGCCTTCCGGGCCACGGCCCGAGACGCACGGCGGGCGTGAGCTCCTCGGCGAGCCCGACCTCCTCGACCAGCACGTCCTGGGTGCGGACGCCGGCGCGGGCGACGACCGTGCCGTCGGGCGCGATCACCCCGGAGACGCCGTTGGTGGCGGCGACGAGGACGTAGCGCCCGGTCTCGAGCGCGCGCAGCTGCGAGATCTCGAACTGCTGGTCGATCTGGGAGGTCTCGACGAACATCGCGTTGCTGGTCTGGACCGCGACCAACTGGCCACCGGCACGCAGCTGCGCGTGGATGCCGTCGTCGTAGGCGACGTCGAAGCAGATCGCGTCGGCCACCCGGGTGTCCCCGACCGTGAGCGGCTCGGTGCGGGTGCCACCGAGCATGTCGCGCGGGATCAGCCGGAGCTGGCCGAAGCTGCCGATCCCCAGGTCGCGCCACGGGATGTACTCCCCGAAGGGCACCGGGTGCCACTTGGTGTAGCGGTCGGCGGCCCCGGTGCCCGGCAGCCAGACGATGCCCTGGTTGAGGACGTGCCGGGTGCCGGCGTCGACCATGGCTCCGACCAGCAGCGGCACCTTGACCGCCTCGCTGGCCCGCTCGATGCCGGAGTTGATCTCGCTGTCGAGGAAGGGGTCGACGGCGGTCGAGTTCTCCGGCCACAGCACGAAGTCGGGCTCGTCCTGCTCCCCCTCCGCCACCTCCTCGGCGAGCGCCACCGTGGCATCGACGTGGTTGCGGGTGACCTGCCGGTGGTCGAGCAGGATGTCGGTGCCGTCGCCCGGGACGTTCCCCTGCACCACGGCGACAGTGCGCTCGTCGGTGGTCGGCACGGTCCACGGGACGAGGGCCGGCACCAGGCTCGCCGCGGCGACGCAGGCGCCGACCAGGCCGACCCTCAGCCGGTGGGGACCGGTGACCAGCTGCGCCACCAGCGCCCCGAGCACGGCCAGCAGGTAGGACAGCCCGGTCATCCCGACGTAGGGCAGCGCGTCCTGCCAGCCGGTGCCGGCGACGGCGTACGACAAGCGCCCCCACGGCATCCCGCTGAACGGCCAGTCCGACCGGATGGTCTCGACCGCGACCCAGGCGGCGGCGAACCACCAGGCGCCGCCCCGGCGTGGCAGCAGCACGGCCGCCGCCGCGCCCAGGGGCGCGAAGTACGCCGCCTCGATCCCCGCCAGGGCGAACCAGGGCCCGAGGCCGACGGCGCGCATCCAGAACAGCAGCACGAAGTGGAACCCCACGCCGAAGACCAGACCGGGCAGCCAGGCGCGGCGCGCCGGGAGGCCGTGCACGCACAGGACAAAGCCGGCGACGCCCAGGGGCAGCAGCACGGCGAGGCCGACGGGCTCGAAGGCCTGGGCCAGCAGCGCTCCGGCCAGCAGCGCGGACGCGGACCGGAGGAGCACGGGGCAAACGTACCGGCCGCGGCCAGCCGGGCTGCGGGAGGAGAGGCTCTGCAGGGCGCGGAAAGGCCCCCCGACCTTCGGGCCGAACCGCGACCGACCGGCTGCCGGTCACGGTCCGTTGTCTAGGGAACCGAAGGGCCTATCCGCGTCCGCCCTCGCGGTACGGGACCGGCCTCCGTGAACCAGGTCGGACGGTGGTGGCGCCCCAACTCCGACCCATCACTCGGACGGCGGTCCCGCAGGCCGCGACCTGCACGACGGACCCCTGAACCTTCGGCCGCGCCGGGGCCTCCTGTCAACCGCGGGATGACCTGCGGGAACGCGAGAATGCGCAGGTCAAGCGGTGGGCCGGCGAGCCCGATTCCGCAAGGAAAATCTCGCCCCACCGGCGTGTCGCGCCCGACCCGGTGAGTGGGGAGGGTCCGTCAGCCCGGGACGACCACGGTTCCGGTGGCCGCGGTGGCGAGCAGCGGCGGCTCGAGCAGCTCCGCGGCACCCGGCCGGTCGGGGGTGGCGGCCCCCCGCGCGACGACGTGGACCGCGAGCTCGAGCTGCCGCGAGCGGGTGCCGACCCGGGTCACCTCACAGCTGATCTCGAGCACGTCGCCGGCCCGGACGGGTGCGCGGAACTGGACGTCGGAGTAGGACGCGAACAGCCCCTCGTCGCCGTCGGTGAGGATGCACATCTCGGTGGCGACGTCGCCGAAGAGGCCGAGGCTGTAGGCGCCGTCGACCAGGTTGCCGGCGTAGTGCGCGTGGGAGTAAGGGACGTAGCGGCGGTGGACGACGCGGGTGCCGACCTCGGCCCCCCGTCCGCGGCTCGCGCTGGCCATCAGGACGCCTTCCGGGTCGGGCTGTCGGTGGGCTCGGTGATCCGGTGGACCAGGAAGCTGGCGACGTCGGCCGGGGTGGTGCCACGGCTGAACACCCGGTCGACGCCGAGCTCACCGGCCAGGGCCTCGTCGAACCGGGGGCCGCCCACGATCAGCAACGGCTGCCGCCCGGCCGGGTAGGCCTCGCGGAACGCCGCCGACATCTCGCGGGTGTTGAGCAGGTGGGCGTCGCGCTGGGTGACGACCTGCGACACGAGGACGGCGTCGGCCCGCTCGGCCAGCGATCGTTCCACCAGCTGCGGCACGGAGACCTGGGCCCCGAGGTTGACCACCTTGATCTCGCGGTAGTACTCGAGCCCCTTCTCCCCCGCGAAGCCCTTGATGTTGAGGATCGCGTCGATGCCGACGGTGTGGGCGTCGGTGCCGATGCAGGCGCCCACGACGACCAGCCGCCGCTGCAGCGAGCGCTTGATCGCGGCGTTGGCCTCCTTGGGCGTCAGCAGCGGGAAGTCCCGCTCGACGACCTTCACCTGGCTCGGGTCGACGAGGTGGTTGACCCGGCCGTAGACGACGAAGAACGTGAAGCCCTCCCCCATCGGCTTGCTGTGGACGACGAGCGCGGGGTCCATGCCCATCTTGTTGGCGAGCTGCAGCGCGGCGCCGTCGGCGACCTTGGAGTGGGCCATCGGCAGCGTGAAGGAGAGCTGCACCATCCCGTCACCGGTGGTGTCGCCGTAGGGCCGGATCGGTCCGCCGTTCAGCTTTTCGGAGTCCCCGGCCGAGGACGAGCGGAGCGAGTCGTCGGGCGGGGTGATCACTGGCCCTCCTGGAGGATCTCGGTCGCCGGGTTGTAGTAGGACCCGGACTTGCGGGCGACGCCGTCGAGGCCACGCCCGCCCTCGGGCAGTCGCTTCATCAGGCCGAAGGTGCCGTCGCCGATGGCGGCGAGCAGCGGCGGGTGACCGGCGGCGTCCTGGTCACCGGCGATCTTCTGCAGCAGGGTGATCGTCTCGTCGAGGACCTGCTCGGCGCGCTGCTCGATGAAGCCGCCCGGCGCCGGGCGGAAGTCCTCGTGGAGCCGGCCGGCGGCGTTCATGACGTAGCGGACGTTCTGGAGCGCCAGGTCGCGGTCGGACAGCCACGGCGTCACGACGGCCTCGGTCATCATGCCGACCAGCAGGATCCCCTGCCCGGTCAGGGCGCCGACGAGGTTGAAGAACCCGTCGAGCAGGTAGCCGCGGAAGACGTCGCCGGTCATGTGTCGCGTGGGAGGCATCCACTTCAGCGGGGCGTCGGGGAACAGCGCTCGGGCCAGCATCGCGTGGGCGAGCTCGAGCCGGAAGGAGTCGGGGACGTCGGGGTCGATCTCGAAGGCGTGGCCCAGGCCCAGCTGCCAGTCGTCGAGACCAGCCTCGCGGGCGAAGAACTCGTTGAGCAGCTGGCTGGTCGTCACCGTGTGGGCGGCCTCGACCGCGTCGGCGGTGGTGAGGTAGTTGTCCTCGCCGGTGTTGATGATGATGCCCGCGCGGGCGTGGACCTGGCGGCTGAAGCGCTGGTCGACGAAGGTCCGGACCGGGTTGATGTCGCGGAACAGGATCCCGTACATCGAGTCGTTGAGCATCATGTCGAGCCGCTCGAGGCCGGCCAGGGCGGCGATCTCGGGCATGCAGAGACCCGAGGCGTAGTTGGTGAGCCGGACGTAGCGGCCCAGCTCGCGCGAGGTCTCGTCGAGGGCGGCGCGCATCAGCCGGAAGTTCTCCTGCGTCGCGTAGGTGCCGGCGAACCCCTCGCGGGTCGCGCCCTCGGGCACGAAGTCGAGCAGTGACTGGCCGGTGCTGCGGATCACCGCGATCACGTCGGCGCCGGCGCGGGCCGCCGCCTGGGCCTGGGGGATGTCCTCGTGGATGTCGCCGGTGGCCACGATCAGATAGACCCACGGGGTGGCCGGAGCGTCGCCCACGTCCGCGATCATCCGCTCGCGCTCGGCCCGCCGCGCGTCCATCCGGGCGATCCCGGCGCCGACCGAGGTCCGGGAGGCGGCCGTGGCACGCTCGGCGTCGTCGCCCTCGGGCAACCGGAACCGCACCGAGCCGGCCCCGGCCTTGGCGGCGAGGGTGGTGAGGTCGTCGGCCTCGCCGCGGAGCAGCGCATCCCACACGGGGAGCGCGAGGCCGTGCTCCAGCCCCACGTCGCCGCGCACCGCGTCGGCGAGGCGGTTGACCCAGGGCGTCCCGTCGGGGTCGGCGCCGGACAGTCCGGCGAGCCGCAGCGTCGCCCGCTCCACCGAGACGGTGGTGTGCTGCTGGGCCATCGTCACCACTGGCTGGCCGACCGTGCGGGCGAGGGTCCGGGCCTGCTCGACGCGTGCGGGGTCGAGGTGGAGCCGGGGCTGCGTCGTCATAGCCGCTCCTCGAAGAGTCGTCGTACGCCCCCATGGTCGCGCAGCAGCCGCAGCGCGTGGTCGGCGTGGCCGGGGAGGTAGCCGGTGCCGACCAGCATCGTCACGTCGGCGGCCAACCCCTCGGCGCCGAGCGCCGCCGCCGAGAACGAGGTCGCCATGGAGAAGAAGATCACGGTGCCGCCGTCGGCGGTGGCGAGGATCGCCCCGCCCTCGCAGCCCGGCACGTCGACGCAGACGACGGTCACGTCGGCAGGCCCGCCCACCTCCGCCACGGCGTCGCGCAGCGCGATCGGGTCGCGGGCGTCGGCCACCACCACCGCGTCGGCCAGGCCCGCTGCCTCGAGGCGCTCGGCCTCGGCCCGGTGGGGCACCACCCCGATCGTCCGGCGGGCGCCGGCCTCACGGGCGGCCGCCAGGCTGAGCGAGCCGGACTTCCCGGCCCCGCCCACCACGACGACGGTCGGGTCGGCGTACTGACCCACGACGCGGCCGGTGAGGGCCGGGGCACCGCAGACGTCCATCACCGCGAGGCTGAGCTCGGGGGCCAGGTCGTCGGGGAGCACCGCCGCGATGGAGCGGCCGAAGAGGACGGCGTAGCCGTCGGCCGGCACCTGCTCGCTGCGGCCGTCCCAGCGGTCGAGGCCGTCCTCGATCACCAGCGGAGTCAGGCTGAGCGACACGAGGGTCGCCACCCGGTCGCCCACCCGGAGGCCGAGCGGGGACTGCTCCCCCACCTCCTCGACGGTGCCGACGAGCATCCCGCCGGACCCGGTCTCGGGGTTCTGCATCTTGCCGCGCGCCGCGACGATCTCGAGCACCTCGCGGCGGACCGCGGCCCCGTCGCCGGCGTGCTTGCGCTCCAGCTGCCGGAACGACGCAGCGTCGAGGTTGAGCCGCTCGACCCGGATCCGCACCTCGTCGGGCCACAGCTCCCGGCGGGTGTCGAGCCGCTGCGCCGCCTGCGGCAGGACCGTCGCGTCGTCCAGCACCCGGTGCAGGCCGGTGGGGTCGCTCGTCAGGACCGTGTTCACTGCGTCTTCTCCTGCAATATCGCCAGTTTGCCGCAAATCGTCCGGCGCTTGGTTGGACTTGCCGGAGACTGTTCTCGTACTCTGACAGAAGAGCCGTGCGCCGCACAAACGGCGCACCGACCCTGCATGCAGACGTACGGAGAGACACCATGAGCATCGAGACCGCGATCGACCTCGAGACGGGCCAGCCCTACCCCTACTCGCGCGTCGAGCTGGTGGAGCCCGACTGGACCCGCTTCCCCGGCTGGAAGGACGTCACGGTCGCGGAGTGGGAGTCGGTGCAGTGGCAGCGGGCCCACTGCATCAAGAACGTCAGGCAGCTGCGCGAGCTGCTCGGCGACCTGGTCGACGACCGGTTCTACGCCGACCTCGAGCGTGACCAGGCCGAGCGCGCCACGATGTCGATGCTGGTGCCGCCCCAGATGATGAACACGATGGTGCCGACCGTCGTACCGACCGGGCCCGGCTCGCTCACGGAGGCGCTCTACGCCGACCCGATCCGCCACTACATGATCCCGGTCTTCTCCGACCGCCGGACCGACTGGCCCTCCCACCCGCACGCCACCCGTGACTCGCTCCACGAGCACGACATGTGGGCGACCGAGGGCCTCACCCACCGCTACCCCACCAAGGTGCTCGCCGAGCTGCTGCCGACCTGCCCGCAGTACTGCGGCCACTGCACCCGCATGGACCTGGTCGGCAACTCGACCGCAGTGGTCGACAAGCTGAAGTTCGTCGGCAAGCCGAACGACCGGCTCGGCGACATGATCGACTACCTGCGCCGTACGCCGCAGGTGCGCGACGTCGTCGTGTCGGGCGGCGACGTCGCCAACATGCCCTGGCCCCGGCTCGAGGCGTTCCTCACCCAGGTGCTCGAGGTCGACAACATCCGCGACATCCGGCTGGCCACGAAGGCGCTGATGGGCCTTCCCCAGCACTGGCTGCAGGGCGACGTCGTCGACGGCATGGCCAGGGTCGCCACGATCGCCCGCGGGCGCGGCGTCTCGATCGCGATCCACACCCACGTCAACCACGCCAACTCGGTGACCCCCCTGGTGGCGAAGGCCACCCGGGCGATGCTCGACACCGGCATCCGCGACGTCCGCAACCAGGGCGTGCTGCTCAACGGCGTCAACGCCGACCCGCACGCGCTGCTCGACCTGTGCTTCCGGCTGCTCGACGGCGCGCAGATCATGCCCTACTACTTCTACATGTGCGACATGATCCCGTACTCGGAGCACTGGCGGGTCTCGCTCGCCGACGCGCAGCGGCTGCAGCACCACATCATGGGCTACCTGCCCGGGTTCGCGACGCCGCGGATCGTCTGTGACGTGCCGTTCGTCGGCAAGCGCTGGGTCCACCAGCTCGCCGACTACGACCGGGTGCAGGGCATCTCCTACTGGACCAAGAACTACCGCACCTCCATCGAGGCGGCGGACCCCGAGGCCCTGACCCGGACCTACGAGTACTACGACCCGATCCACACCCTCCCCGAGGAGGGCCAGCGCTGGTGGGCCGAGCACGGCCGGCTCGACGAGACCGCGCTCCGGGCCGCCGAGATGGCCGAGGCGTCGCGTCGTACGGCGGCGCTGCAGGCGTACTGACACGCCGCACCCCGCGCGTCGGTCCAGACCAGTCGTGCTCACCCGGAGGGGTTACAACCATCGGCGTATGTTCCCGCGAGCTGCGCTCCCCTAGCGTCTGAGTCACGTCGGCATGATGACCAAGGGGGGATCGACGTGGGGGATGACAGCATGTCAACAGGGGACCTGAGCAGGAGGTCCGTGATCAAGCGTGCCGCGGTGGTCGGAGCCGCCACTGCCTGGGCGACGCCCACCGTCCAGTCGCTGGCCTCGCCGGCCTTCGCCGCAGGGTCGCCGAAGGCGCCCTGCGGGTCGTGCATGACCGGTGGCGGCCAGATCGTGAGCATGGCCGGCTCGCCGGTGACCTTCAACGGGAGCCAGATCCCGGCGCTGAGCTTCGGGCTCGGCCAGCTCTGCTGCGAGGACTGGAAGACCGAGCAGATCGAGGTCAACGCTCACCCGCAGGGGACCACCGGCAGCACGAGGAACGACCCCAGCTGGCACTTCACGACCGCCACGCTGACGTGCACCAAGACCGGCAACCCGGCCCCGGGGCCCAACACCAGCGACTGTGCCAACCAGTTCGTGGGCACCGCGACCGACGGCTCCGGCAACACGCTCACCTTCACGTTCCAGGACAACGGTGAGCCGGGTCGGGTCGACTACGTCTCGATCCAGGTGACCGACTCCGGTGGCACGACCGTGCTCTCCGGCATGGGAACGCTGGACCGGGGCAACCTGCAGGTCCACGAGGGGCTCGGCCCACTGGAGCACGACTGCTCGGGCTGCTAGCCGCATCGATCGAGGAATCCACGGTCATGGGGAACGATGGATCCGCACGAGATCTACCACGACCGGACCGTCGGGCCCGCCCGCCGGTCCGTCCTTCGGCAGGCCACGCTGCTCGGCGACGCGAGCGTCTGGACGGCTCCGGCCGTCCGGGCCCTCGCCACGCCGGCACACCCTGCCGCGGTGCTCACGACCATGAGTGAGGTGGCACCAGAGGACCTGGTAGTGCTCCAGGGCTTCTTCAGCGAGCAGCTCGGGATCACCGGGGGAACCGTCGCCCTCGCCGACGGAGGCGAGTCGCCGGCGGTCCGGGTGCCGAGCTGATCCGACCCGCCCCGCAGGAGGTTCGTCGACCCCACCGGCGGACCTTCTGCGGGGTGTTGACGTGGGGAACAACGGGGGCCGGATCCGCTCCGGGGAAGCAGGTGGGCACATGAGCGAGTCGCGGGACGAGGACGACGCGGCACGTACGGCGGGCAGGACGCTGGACCGGAGGGCGGTGCTGCGGCGCGGCGCCGTCCTGGGGGGAGCCGTGGCGTGGACCACGCCCGTGGTCCAGTCACTGGCGAGCCCGGCGTTCGCCACCGGCTCCGCGCTCTGCGAGACGCGCGTCGAGACCGACGACTGCACCCTCGAGTACCAGGACAGCCCGGACTGTTGCCACTGCGTCAAGGAGCACCCCGGGCTGCCTCTCGCCGAGACACTCGCACTCTGCGCCCAGCAGGGTGCGTGCGTGAAGACGCTCGAGGTCTGCGGTGAGGAGGAGGAGAAGCCGCCGCCCCACGAGCCACCGCAGCACCCGCCGACCACTCCCCCTCAGTCACCACCGGCCACGCCGTCCACGGTGGCCGGCGCCCAGGCGTCGGTGCCGGCGTCGGTGACGGCATCGGTGCCGACGGTCATCCCGGCGGGCAGTTGAGCCTTCCCGCCTCCTCCCGGGTCACCGGGGGGAGGCAACCGGCTCGACCAGGCCGCTGCGCCAGAGCTGCTCGGCGCAGCGCATGACGTCGTCCCGGATCTGTTCCGGCCCACGCCCGAAGACTCCGGCGAGGTCGGTCACCGTGGCGCCGAGACTGGTCTCTCCGTCGCACAGGTGGAACACGAGGGTCGCGATCGGGTCGAGGCGGTGCAGCTCGCCCGCGGAGTCGCTCCACACGATCAGCTGGTCCTCGACCTCGACCCACTCCACCCCCGGGGTCTGCGCCGGGCCCAGGACGGTCTCCGGTCCCGGAGCCACCCGACCTCGTGGCGCGCTCACAGCGCCTCCAGCAGCCGCTCGCTGACGAGCGCGTCGATGGTCGCCACGGCCTCCTCCAGGTCACCGATCCGGAGCCGGGCGACAGTGGCCCGGTCCGCCATGCGCGCCGCGGAGCGGAGGTTGCGGCCCGGCGCCTGAGCGAAGTGGAACGTCATCCGCGCCAGCTCGTAGGCGGCCTCGGCCTTGCCGATCGGGACCACCTCGGTGGTGGCCCCCGGGACGTACCTGGGGAACACGATCACCGCGGGCGCCGCCACCGGCCGGGTGGCCACCGCCGCGCCCAGGTCGGTGGGGTTGACCTGCCACTGCCTCGCTCCCGGCACGTCGTACCTGGACGCCAGGTCGGGAAAGAGCGGCCAGGAGCCGGGATCGACGCTGAGTCGCTTCGGGAACGGGTGCACCAGCCCGGTGGCGGTGTCGACGGCCACGGCCTCGTCGGTGACGTAGCCGTAGCCTGCCCGCAGCAGGCCTGCCGCGGTCGTGGTCTTGCCGCTCTCCATGTCTGCCGGCAACACGACCGTCTGGCCGGCCCGGGTCACGGCGGAGGCGTGCATCAGGTGGTGACGGGAGGCCGACCGGTCGATCACGACCCGGTTGATGTGCCAGGCCAGCGGCGGGACGAGGTCGTGGGCCCTGCGGCCGGACGCGACCCGCTCCCCGTCGAAGGCGAGGACGTAGTGGCCCGTGCCCGCGTCGAAGGCCACGGTGTAGCACGACCCGCTCACGGCCTCGTCGGGCTTGGTGCGGAAGGGGGCCACGAGGTGTCCGAGCGCCTCGACGAAGCCGTCGTGCGGGGGGACGAGGAGGTCGAACCGGTGCTCGAGGGCGCGGCACGGGCCGAGGCTCACCACCCCGGACAAGTCGGGCTCGGGCGCCAGGAGCACCCGCTCCAGCGTCGTGGTCATCGGATGACTCCTGTGGCGAGCATGTCCTCGAGGGCGGTCTCGACGTCGGTACGGGCACGCTCTGGATCGAGTGCGAAGAGGGCCGACACGGCCTGCACCATCTCCTCGACGACCGTCTGGCCGTCGCACAGCTCCCAGAGCGCCAGCGCGGTCGGGTTGAGGGCCACGGGCGGCGCCTCGGCGGGCGGCTGCACGACCGCTCCGTCGGGCCCCCGCGCGGCCGCGGTCTCCACGGTGCGGCGGGGCTTGCTGTGCAGCAGATCAGTCACCGGAGACCTCCAGCAGTTGCGAGTGGATGTCGTGGTCGAGGGCGAACGCAGCCGCCTCGGTCCGGGACGCCAGTCCGAGCTTCCCGAGGAGGCGGTTGATGTGGGTCTTGGCGGTGTACGGCGAGATCACCAGCCGGTCGGCGATCTCGCGGGTCCCGGCCCCGGCGCCCAGCAGGGCGAGGACCTCGCGCTCCCGGGGACTGAGGGAGCCGACCCGGTCGGGGTCGGGCTGCGAGGCGCGCCGCTCGACGATGAGGTCGTGGAGCACCGAACCCAGCAGGTGGGCCGGGATGTGGGTGTGGCCGGCCATCACCGTCCGGATCGCGTCGAAGACCCCAGACAGCCCGTCCGTGGTCACCGCCAATCCGGCGGCGCCGTGCTCGAGCAGGGCCCGGTGCGTCGGCGCGGCGGGGTCGACGAGCATGATCGTGCGGAACCCGTCGTCCACGAACCGGCGGCACAGGTCACCCCCGTGCTCGGGGGCGAGCTCGGCGTCGAGCAGCGCGATGTCGAAGCCGTCGCCGTCGGTCGGCCACTCCTGGGCGCGTGGACCGGTCAGCGCGACCACGTCGACGTCGCCGAGCTCCTCCTGCAGCCGGCTGACCATCCCCTCGGCCACGCTGGGTGCGCGGTGGGCGACGAGGATCCTCACGGGCCGCCACCCCCCGTGGGCACGGGGGTGGCGCGACCGCTCCCGCGGAGCAGGCCGACGACGGCGTAACGGTGGGAGACCCCCAGCTTGGCCAGGACGTGGGCGACGTGGGTGCGCACCGTGTGGTAGCTGATCCCCAGGGCTCGCGAGATCGACTCGTTGGTGGCGCCCTCCCCCAGCAGCCGCACCACGTCGAGCTCGCGTCCGGTGAGCCTGCGGAGCGGGTCGGCCTCCTCCTCGGCGGCGGCCTCGCAGTCCCACGTCTCGCCACGCGCCATCCGTCGCAGCGTGTCCACGAGAACGCTGGTCGGTGCGGTCCACTCGACCACGCCGGCGGCGCCGAGCCGCCGGGCCAACGCGGTGACCGAGGCGTCGCTGCTGCCGGCGACCAGCAGCAGCGGCCGCTCGCGGTCGTCGCCGAACATCTCGCCGACGGTCCCGGGCATCCCGCCCGGGGTCGCGAACAGCAGCACCGCGTCGACGTCGGGTTCGGGCACGGCGGTGACGCCGAGTCCCGCCGCGTCGAGCGCGACCGCTGCGCAGTCGGCCTCGAGCGAGTCGAGCGGCGCGACCAGTACCTTGGCGAACATCACGCCCGCTCCCCCTCGTCCAGGTCGGCGATCTCGTCGGCGTGCGAGAGGATCCGGCGTACGGCGCCCGCGATGCCCCGGACCTGGTCGTCGGTCATGTGCGACCAGAGGGCGGGCGAGATCACCGAGCGCGCCAGCCGGTCGGTGAGCGGCAGCTCCCGTCGTGGCAGGTAGGCGTAGGCCTGCTGCCGGTGGATGGGCGGGTCGTAGTAGTGCCGGGAGTCGATCCCGTCCGCGGCGAGCGCGGCCGCCAGCCGACGGGCCGACAGTCCGCAGACGTCCTCGTCGAGCACGACGGTGAGGTCCTTGTAGGTGGACACGTCGCCGGGGTCCAGGGTCGGCCCGCGGACCCCCGCCACGTCGCCGAGCTCGCGCCAGAACAGGCCGACCATCGCTCGCCGTCGGGCGAGCGCGGAGTCGAGCAGGCCCAGCGAGTGCAGCGCGGTCGCCGCGTGCAGCTCGGACATCCGCGCGTTGAGGCCCACGAACCGGCAGTCGTAGTCGCCGGGGTTGCCGTAGTCGCGACCGAGCCGGATCGCCCGCGCGAGATCGGCGTCGTGGGTCGCGACCAGGCCGCCCTCCCCCGCGACGACCACCTTGGTGGGGCTCAGCGAGAAGACCTCGGCCGTCCCGAAGCCGCCCACCGGCGTACCCCGGCGTACGGAGCCGAGACCGTGGGCGGCGTCGTAGACCAGCGGGACGCCGGCACGGTCGGCGACGTCCTGCAGCGCCTCGGTGCGGCACGGAGTGCCGTAGACGTGCGTGGCGGTCATCGCCCGCGCGGTGCCCCCGAGGGCGTCGAGGGTGTCCTCCGCGTCCTCCGGGTCGAGGGTCAGCGAGTCCTCGGAGACCTCCGCGAAGACCGGCGTGCCGCCGGCCCAGGCGACGGCGTGGGCGCTGGCGGAGAACGTGAAGCTCGGCATCACGACCGAGCCCGTCGCCTCGAGTGCCTGGAGCACCAGCATCAGCCCCGAGGTGCAGCTGGACACCCCGACCACGTGTGGCACACCGAGCCGGGCGGCGACCGTCTCCTCCAGCTCCCGCACGGTCGGGCCGTTGGTGAGGATGCCGGAGGCCAGGATGTCGGCGTGCCGCTGCGCCAGCAGGTCGGTCCTGCCCAGGGCCGGGCGCACCAGCGGCAGCCTGTCCGCGAACTCGGGCGCACCCCCGAGGATCGCGGGCCGGGTGGTCGGGGTGGTGGTCAGCACCGTCATGTCGGCACTCCTTTGTGGGTCGGGACTGCGGGGGCCTCGGCCGCCTCCCCCTCGAAGGGTGAGGGGCGGCGCAGGGCGAGGAAGACGAGGACGAACGGCAGCACCTGGACCCGCTGCCGGGTGAGGATCCCGAAGTTGGAGAAGTTCGAGAACGCGAAGATGAACACCAGGGCGTAGACCAGGCACAGGATCAGGTAGGGCTCGCGTCTGAGCCGGCGGGGCACCTGCAGGAGCGACCGCCACCCGAAGGCCACCAGGGCCAGGAGCAGTGCCCCCTCGAGTGCCGCCATCATCATCTGCGGGTTCGACGCCTCCAGGATGGTGGGGCGGAAGAGCACCGAGAACGCCGCGACAGGCAGGTCGCCGATGCTGTCGACACCGGTCGCGTCGTAGGAGGAGCCGCCGGTGTCGGTCCGCTCCGCCGTGTCGTTGATCGCGGAGTCGACGCCGGACACCGACAGGTCGTCGACGTGGAGGAAGGACGCAGCCTGGGTGGCGACGGCCAGGCCGGCCACCCCGAGCAGGACCCCCGACGCCACGAACGCCAGCGGCGTCAGCTCGGTGGCGGGTGTCGGCCGACGCCGGAGCATGTACGCGACGCCGAGGCCGAGGAAGAGCGCGGCCGTCACGTGGGGCCGCACGACACCCGTGATCAGCACCCCCAGGACGAGCAGGCCCGGCCACCGGTGGTAACCGCTCAGGAGCAGGGCCCCGCCGTAGGCGAAGAGCCCGATCCCGAGGAGCATGAAGGCTTCCTTGCCCAGGCTGGAGGGCCAGTAGAGCATCGAGGGCAGGAACAGCACGAGGAAGGCGTAGCGACGGGCGTCGCCGCCGGGCAGCGCCACCCGGAACGCGCGGTAGAGGAAGTAGGTGCCCCAGAACGCCATCCAGGCGAACACCCCGAAGGCGACGTAGAGGCTGGGACCGGTCACGGCGTAGAGCGAGCCCGTCAGCACCCGGATGAACCCGGTGCCGATGAAGTTCTTCCCGATGTCGGCGGTGAAGTTGCCCGCCTGGTACTCGACCGCGAGCCGGGTCCCCTCGTTGTCGTAGACGGCGGCGTCGGAGAGGCCGCCGTAGATGAGGTAGGCCAGGCCGAAGCGGGCGATCGTGGCCAGCACCTTGATCGCGAAGGCCCACAGCAGGATCTGCACGAAACGGGGGTCCGGGTCTCGGCGTCCGGCCCGGAGCAGCATCGGGATCGTGACGATCACCAGCAGCGGGAGCAGCACCAGGGCGATCCAGATGTCGTAGGGGGTGCTGGTCGCCGCCCACGCCGCCAGGCCGGCGTACGCCGTGACCAGGAGCAGGCCCCCCACGGCGACGGCGGTGGTGGCTCGGGGCGAGAGCGAGTGGGCCATCAGAAGACTTCCAGGTCACCGAGGGAGAGCGCCCACGCGCCGAGGTCGAGCACCTGCTCGGGGCACCCCGGGCGCGGGTTGGCCACCAGCTGGATCCCGCCGCGCGGTGCCGGGAAGTAGCCGCTGGCCAGCGCCGCGCGCGCGACCTCGCTCCCGGGCGTCGCGTGCACGGCCACGTGGTCGACGCCGCCGCGACGGGCCGCCCGCAGCACCCGCCGGGCCGCCCCCACGTCGCCGTCGGGGACGAGGACGTCGCCCAGGGTGAGCTCGGTGAGGCCGGCGCGGCGACGCAGCCGACCGAGGCCCAGCCCCACGATCTCGCCGCCCCGGTGCACGGCGACGGCGCGGTAGTCGAGACCGGGGGCCTCGGCGTAGCGCCACCGGAGGTAGTCGGCGGTCACGGGCGTGTGGAGGCCCACCGGCGTGCCCCGCCGGTCCAGCAGTCCCTCAACGTCTTCATGGCTGCGCAGCACCTCGCCGGCGTCGGGGAGGGGACTGTCGCCGACGGGAGCGGACGACGCGACGGGCGCGACCGCGGACGCGGATCCCGAGGCGTTGGCGGCGCTGGCCGCACGGGCGCCGCGCAGGAACCGGAGCGGGCGCACCGGGCTGATGAGCACCGGCAGCTGGCCCACCTCCTGCCAGCCCATCCGGAGGTAGCCCGGACTGCTGTCGGCGTTGGGCGTGTTGAAGACCAGGTCGACGCCGTCCTCCTGCTCGAGCTGCTCGAGCAGCGTGAGCGTGAGGGTCTTGAAGATCCCCCGGCGCTGGTGGTCGGGATGGGTGGCGGTGTCGACGGCCCGGACGGCGCGCAGCGTCCGGTCGCCGTGGCGCAGCTCCCACCGCAGGAACAGCCGGACGCCGACGATGTCGCCGTCGGCGGTGGCGACCAGCCCCGGGGAGGGCCCGAACGGGCTGTCCCGGTGCTTCCACGCGAAGAACTCGTGGGAGCGGGAGCCGGTCGGCCCGCCCGCCATCGTGGTCGTGAGCAGCGAGAGGACCTCGGGCTCGTCGGACGGCTCCAGTCGCCGCACGTGCAGTGTCGCAGTGCTGGTCACCGGACGCTCCCCTGCTGGTCGTGGTGCCCGGACAGGCGCCGGTAGTGCTCGACGAGCGTGTCGGCGGCGGCCTGGATCCCGAACTGCCCGGCCCGCTGCGGACCGGCCGTGGCCAGGCGCGCCCGCTCGTCGTCGTCGAGGGCGAGCCGGTGCATGGTCCGGGCGAGCGCCTCGACGTCGCGCGGCCGGACCAGGACGCCGTGCTCGCCGTCGGTGATCAGCTGCGGGATCCCCCCGACCCGGGTGGAGATGACGGGGATCCCCGTCGCCAGCGCCTCGATCACGGCGATCGAGAGCCCTTCGTGGAGGCTGGAGAGCACGAACAGGTCGAAGGCCGGGAGCAGGTCGGGGACGTCGTCGCGCATGCCGAGGAAGTGCACGGCGTCCTGGACCCCCAGCTGCTGCGCCAGGGAGCGCAGGTAGGCCTCGCGCGGTCCGGTGCCGACCAGCACCAGGCATGACTGGGGCAGCTGCCGGCGGACCGAGGCGAAGGCGCGGATCATCGTGATCTGGTCCTTCTTGACCGCCAGGTTGCCGACCGTCCCGAACACGAGGGTGCCGTCGGCGATGCCGAGCAGCTCGCGGGCCGTCGTACGGGCCTGCGGACCGCGCCGCATCGCGACGGGGTCGACGCCGTGCAGCATCACCTCGACGGTCGGGAGCGGCAGCGGGCGCGGGAGGTGGATGGACTCGGCGACCTGCTCCGAGACCGCCCACACCCGCTCGTTGCGCGCCAGCGTCGCGGCGTTCACCCAGCGGGTCGCCGGGTGGTAGCGGTCCCAGGTGTTGTGCTCGGTGTGCAGCAGCACGGTGCCCGCGGGCGCCACCAGCCGTGCCGCAGCGCCGACCAGGGGGGCGTGGGAGTGCACGATGTCGAAGGGACGCTCACGGAGCAGCCTGCGCAGCCCCCGCGGCCAGGCGGCACCACCCGCGAGCAGGTGGGTGGGCACGTCGAGGTCCTCGAGGGCCTCGACGAGGGCGGTCTTCTGCGGAAGCCGGAACCCGACCTCGATGGTGAGGTCGCGGCGGTCCATCGCCCGGGCGAGGCCGACGAGCAGCATCTCCGCTCCCCCACGCCCCAGCCCCTTGGTCAGCCAGAGGACCCTGGTCTCCCTCATCACCGCTCCGACCGTCGCGTCGACCGGGCGAACCCGCTGCGCAGCCGGTCGAACCGACCGGAGTGCCGGGTGCCGAGGTAGGAACGGTGGGGCAGCGCCAGGGCGTGGACGAAGCGGGCCTTCTGCGGCCAGCTCGGGAGCGCCCGGACCGCCGCCACCGACTTGCGGGCGTACGACGAACCGGAGGCGTAGATCTCCAGGTCGGCGGTCTCCCGGGCGCCGAAGCGGTAGCTGTCGGCCCAGGCGGAGATCGCCAGCACGTCGGCGATCTCGAGCTCTCGCCAGGCCATCTGCACGGCGCGGGCGATGACCGGCTCACCGCCGCTGCGGCGGGTCAGCCGGTGGACCCGTTCCCCGTCGAGGGAGTAGGTGAGCGCGAGCTGCGCCACGTCACGCAGCGGCACCAGGCGCGGCTGGGCGTCGCCCAGGATCGCGTGGTAGCACGCGTGGACGAACCGCTGCTCCACCGCCAGCGCCTCGAGCCGGTGGCCGGCCAGCCGGAACGTCTCCGAGCACGACCACAGCTCGTCGAGGGCGAGCCTCACGCCGAACGGCCCGAGGGAGAAGGTGCGGTGCAGGTCCAGCTCGAGGCCGTCACTGGTCAGGAAGCTGATGCCCTTGCCGTAGCGCCGGTCGAAGCCAGGGCGAGGCTCCGGGTACCGGCGCTCGTGGCCGAGGTCCCTCAGCACCTCGACGGCTCCGTCGTAGTCGTCGCTGCGCACCATCAGGTCCACGTCGCCGAAGGTGCGCCAGGCAGAGTCCGGGTAGTCGACGTGGGCGAGCACCGGACCCTTCAGCACCCGCACCGGGATGCGTGCGCCCTCGAGGGCGGCGACGGTCTCCAGCAGCAGCCGCTCCAGGGCGAGGACGCCGGCGAGGGCCCCGACGTGCAGCCACTCAGCGCGCGCCTGCTGGGCCGCCGTCACCGGCAGTGCGTCCGACTCGATGGCCGCCCACAGGAGGCCGGTGAGCCGCTGGGCCCGGACCGAGCCCAGGAGCTGGCCGAAGTCGTCGTCGGGCAGGGGGCGCGCAGGGAGCCCCAGGGTGCTGCCGGCGAGGCCGTGGGCGGCGATCGCGCGGGTCAGCGAGTCGTAGTGGGGGTCGCCCGCGGCGGAGGAGGTCACAGCTCGTCCTCCACGATCATCCAGGCCACCAGCCCGCGCTCGACCAGGTCGTCGAGGCACTCCGCCACCTCGTCGAGGTCGTCGGGTGCGGCACCGGTGGACTGCAGCCGCTGGGAGATCTCGTCGAGACCGAGCGGCTCGTCGAGGACCCTCCAGAGCAACGCGCTGCCGCCGCCGAGGACCGTCACCTCGCCGTCGTCGTGCGGGCCGAGCGCCACCACGTGGAGGCCGGTGTCGCGCCAGAGGGCCTCGTGCGCACGGGCGTAGCGGCACTCCCTCAGCAACCGGTTCACAGGGTCACCACCCGGTCGTCACCCCGGCGCCGGAGCGCGTTGCGGGCGTCGAAGACGAACCGGGCACGCCGGGTGAGCGCCTCCAGGTCGTACTGCGAGTGGGGCGTCAGCACCACCACGGCGTCGGCCGCCTCGAGGTTGGCCGCCGTGAGCGGGGTCCGCCGCAGGCTGAGGGTGTCGGTGTGCAGCCGCCTGACGAACGGGTCGTGGTAGCGGATCCGGGCGCCCCGGGCGGCCAGCAGCTCCAGGATCTTGACGGCGGCCGACTCGCGCAGGTCGCCCACGTCGGGCTTGTAGGTGACCCCGAGGGCCAGGACGTGCGCCCTCGGCAGGGCCACCCCCCGCTCCCCCAGCGCGTCGCTGATGCGGCGGGCGACGTACGTCGGCATCTCGGCGTTGATGTCCTGGGCGAGCTCGACCAGCCGGAACGGGCGACCGGTGTCGCGCCGCGACTGCCAGGCCAGGTAGGTCGGGTCGAGCGGGATGCAGTGCCCGCCCACACCCGGCCCCGGCTGGAACGGCATGAACCCGAACGGCTTGGTCGCAGCGGCGTCGATGACCTCCCAGGTGTCGATGCCCTGCTCGGCGCACAGCGCCGCCAGCTCGTTGACCAGCGCGATGTTGACCATCCGGAAGGTGTTCTCGAGCAGCTTGGCCATCTCGGCGGTCCGGCAGCCGGACACCGGGTTCACGTCGTCGACGACGGTCGAGTAGAACGCGGCCGCCAGCTCGGTCGAGGCAGGGTCGATCCCCCCGACGACGCGAGGCGTGGTGCGCAGCCCGTACTTCAGGTTGCCGGGATCGATCCGCTCGGGTGAGAACGCGAGCCAGAACTGCGTGCCGGCCCGGAACCGGGGCCGCTCGAGGAGCGGACGCAGCACCTGCTCCGTCGTCCCGGGATAGGTGGTGGACTCGAGGACGACGAGGGCCCCTCGCCGCAGCCGCTCGCCGACGGCCCGACCGGCCTCCTCGACCATCGACAGGTCGGGCCGGTGCTCACGCACCGGTGTCGGTACGCAGATGACGACCACGTCGGCCGACGACACGGCCTCGTGGCCGGCCGCGAAGGCCAGCCGACCGGACTCCGCCGCCTGGAGGAACAGCCCCTCCTCGACGCCGGGGACGACCAGCTCTCCCTCGGCGAGGGCCGCGATCCGGCCCTCGTCGACGTCGACCCCGGTGACGCTGAACCCCTCGACGGCCGCAGCCGCCGCCAGGCTCAGGCCCACATAGCCCTGTCCGATGACGCACACCCGCGCCGAGCGGTTGTCGAGGCGGCGGCGCAATGACGCCAGCGCAGTAGTTTCCATGAGCTCCCCCAAGCTTCTGGCAACCGATGAGTTACCGGTGGATCAGTCCCGTCCCGAGTCAGGTTGTGGTCGTGGTGCCCGGCCGCGGCCCGGCGGCCTCGCCCACGGCGGACCGGGCGGTGGGCTGCTCGTCCGGCTCGGGCCGCACCGTCGGGTAGCCGTAGCGGGCACCGGCCGGCCGCGAGCCGACCAGGATCGTGCCGAGCGCCGAGACGCCCAGTCGCGTGAACAGGCGCTGGCACTCCTCCGCCTGCCCCCTGGTGGTCTTGTTGAGCTTGCTGACCAGCAGCGTCACGTCGGCGTGCCGGGCCACGTCCAGCGCGTCGGACACCACGAGCAGCGGCGGCGCGTCGATGATCACCACGTCCGCCAGCGAGCGGGCCGCGGTGATGAGCGGCCGCACCGAGGCCAGCAGGGCGCCGGGGTGGTCGGTGTCGTGGCCGCTGGTGGCGATCGCCACCCCCGGGACGTCAGTCTCCCGGACCACTTCCTCGAGGTGCCGGCCGCGGTCGGCGGACAGCAGCTCGGAGATGCCGGTGCCGTTGGGCACCCCGAAGTACTTGTGCAGCGTCGGGTTGCGCAGGTCCAGCGACAGCACCAGCACCCGGCGGCCCGCCTCGGCCATGACCGCGGCCAGGTTGGCGACCGTGGTCGTCTTGCCGGCGCCCGGGAGCGCGCTGGTCATGAGCAGGACCACGGCCTCGCGCCCGCGCCCACCCTTGACCGGCGTCCCCACGACACCGGGGCTGAGCAGGACGGCGCTCCGCAGGGTGCGGAACGCCTCGGCCGCGCTGCTGGCCGGACGGCTGGCGCTCACCACGCCGGACCGGTGCCGGTTCGGCAGCAGCGGGATCTCGGCGAGCACCGGCAGGCCGGTGGCCTCCTCGACCTGCTCGCGGGTCCGCATCCGCGAGTCGACCCGCTCGACGACCAGCGCCAGTGCCGCGCCGAGCAGCAACCCGAGCAGGCCCGCGATGCCGATCCGGAAGAGCGGGTTGGACGGCGCCGCGAAGGTCTGCGTCGACTGCGGGATCGGGACGCCGGACTGCAGCACGGTCAGCTGCGCGGCCTTGGTGGACGCGCCCTGGACGGCGGCCTTCTCGGCGACGAGGGCGGTGATCGTCTGGTTGAGCCCTGCGATCGTGCTCTCCCGCCCGGGATCACTCCCGCCCGCCTTCTCGAGCCTGCCCACCTCGGCCGAGGTGCGGGTGATCTGCTGCTGCAGCTCCTTGACCCGGATCTCCGCCTGCTGCTGCGCCTCGGCCTGGAAGTAGTCGATCGTCGCCTGCGCGAACATGTTGACCCGCTCTGCCGCGACCTTGCCGTCGGCGTCGACGGACGAGATCGCGAGCGTGCCGGTCTCGGGGCTGGGCGTCACCGTCACCAGGGAGGCGAGCACCTGCGGCTCCCCCTGGTAGTCGAGCAGCTCGGCCGCACGCTCCGGGATGTCCCCGGTGGTCGCGAACAGGGCCACGGTGGCGAGGCTCAGCGGCTCCTGGTCGGACGACGGGGTCGCCGAGGTGATGAGCGTGGCGGTCGCCTGGTAGGTGTTCACCACCGGCTCCGACGCCTCCTCCTCGTCCGGGAGCGTGAACCCGGCGACCAGCAGCGCGGCGATGCACGGCAGCATCACCAGCAGCCACCGCTGGCGCAGGATCCGTAGATAGTTCGTCACCTGCATGCCGGCTCCTCCTCGTGGACCCTGGTGTCTCCCTCGGTCTCGACCTCCACCTGACGCGCCCCGAGCACGAGCGAGAGCCCGTTGCGCGCGGCGGCCGGATCCTGCTCGGTCGTCGCGCGCTCCATCGCCGACAGCGCGGACCGCAGGATCCCGGCAGGGATGGGCACCGGCTCGAGCCTCACGATCGACGGATGCGATGTCGGGTGCTGCTCCTCGTCGGGCGCGTGCAGCTCCTCGGCGAGCTTCTCGCCGGGCCGGACCGCGGTCACCCGGATCTCGATGTCGGCGCCCGGACGCTGGCCGGACAGCTGGATCATCCGCTTGGCGAGATCGATGATCCGCACCGGCCGGCCCATGTCGAGCATGAAGATCTCTCGCCCCTCCGACAGCGCCGCGGCGTGGAGCACCAGCCGCACGGCCTCGGGGATGCTCATGAAGTAGCGGGTCATCCGGGCGTCGGTGATGGTTACCGGGCCACCCGCGCGGATCTGTTGGACGAACGTCGGCACCACGCTCCCGCGGCTGCCCAGGACGTTGCCGAACCGCACCGCGCACGCGGTCATCTGGCCCGGCCGTTCGAGGACCAGGTGCTCACCGGTGAGCTTGGTCGTGCCCATCACGCTCGACGGCCGGACCGCCTTGTCGGTGGAGATGAACACGAACCGCTCGACGCCGACCTCCTCGGCGCACCGCACGACGTTGCGGGTGCCGATCACGTTGGTGTGCACCGCCTGCACGGCGTGGGTCTCGAGGATCGGCACGTGCTTCAGCGCCGCCGCGTGGAAGACGATCTCGGGCACCGCCTCCTGGAACACCTGGCGCAGCGCCGCGTGGTCGCGGATGTCGGCGAGCCGCTGCGTCACGTCGGAGGGCAACGAGGCCATGGCCTCGAAGAGGTGGGTCTCGTCGCTGTCGACCAGGACCAGGGTGGCCGGCTCGAATGCCGCGACCTGCCGGGCCAGCTCGGAGCCGATCGAGCCACCGCCACCGGTGATCAGCACGCGGCGCCCCCGGATGAGGTGGCAGACCGAGTCGAGGTCGGTGTCGACCTGCGCGCGGCCGAGCAGGTCGGCGATCTCGATGTCGCGCACGTCCTGCAGCGAGACCTGGCGGCCGAGCAGCTCGGACTGCGGCGGCACGATGCTGAGGCCGACCCCGAGGTCGTGGCAGAGGTTGACGATGCGGCGCACGAGGTCGGAGTCGGCATGGGTGATCGCGAGCACCGCCCGGGTGGCGGCGGTCGCGTCGACGGCCTCGGGGAGCTCGGGGATCGAGCCGTGCACCCGGAAGCCCAGGATCCGGCGGCCGCGGAGCCGCTCGTTGTCGTCGACGAATCCCACGACCTCCGAGGAGTGGTGGAGCTGGATGTCGCGCACGAGCGCGGCCCCGGCCGCACCGGCGCCGATGACGAGGATGCGCTCGGCCTGGGTGTCGTGCTGGGTGACGTGGCGCCACCGGAGCAGCCGCGACCAGAACCGGGTGGCGCCGGCCATCCCGCAGCTGATCACGGTCGCCATGATCGGCACCGACAGCGGCACCGGGCGGTCGGCGAGCCAGACCACCGGGAACAGCACGACGAGCACCACGAGCTGTGCGACCAGGATCTGTCGCGCCTCGAGCACGCTCGCGAACCGCAGCACGCCGCTGTAGAGGCCGATGGCGAAGTACGCCGTCACGGTGACCAGCACCACCACCGGCAAGAAGCCGAGCAGCGACACCCACGCGTTCGCCGGCACCTCGCCGTCGAAGCGCAGCAGTACTGCACCGGTCCAGGCGGCGGCAACCAGCAGAGCATCGCCGATCACCAGCGGTGCAGTCCCCCACAGCCGTCTCTGAACTTTTCCCCCACGAGCCCCCATCGGGACCGCCTCCCCCAAGGCCTGGTCCGTTAACTTCACCGGGAGGCTAGCCCGGCTGCCAGGTGTGTTGGAGGCGAGAGGATGAAACGTGGAGCGATTGTTGACATCGCGGCCCACGGGCCCGGGCAGGGGCGTACCGACCCCACGTGGCGGTCTAGACAGCCTCGGTCTGCGCGACGCCGTACAGCCTCAGCATCTGGTCGGTGACCGCGGCCGGCGAGAACCGCTGCGCGTGACGGACGCCCTCCTCACCTGCGGCGCGGCGCAGGGAGGCGTCGACGGCGAACCGGCGCACCTGGGCCGCAGCGGCCGCGGCATCCCCCACCGGGAACACGCCGCCCGCTCCGGACTCCAGCATGTCGTGGATCGGTTGCAGGTCGGTGGCCACGACGGGGATCCCGTTGAGCATCGCCTCGGCGGTGATCCGCGAGAAGGACTCCTGACGGGACGGGACCAGCACGATGTCGCACTGCGCGTACACCCGCCGTACGTCGGCGTGGGACTCCTCCTGGGTCACGTTCGGAAGCCGGTCCAGGACGTCCCACACCGGACGGTTGAAGTCGGAGGGGTTGCGGTTGCTGAAGAGCTTCCAGTCGATCGGGAGGTCCGCCAGTGCGGTCACCATCTCCGGGAGCAGGTCGAACCCCTTGCGCCACGTCGGCGGGCTCAGGTAGCCGATCGTCACCCGCTCGTTGTGCTGCCGGGTCTCCGTGACCACGTCACGCGGGTCGATCGGGTTCGGCACGATGCTGACGTCCGAGGCGCGGCACAGCCCGTGCTCCACGGCCACCTGGGTCGCGATGTCCGACACCGCTGCCCACGTGACCTGCGGGAGCAGCCGCCGCCAGATCGGACCGAGCCGTCGGCCCCAGTCGGAACCCACGGGGTCGTGCACCCACACCGTGACCGGCGTCCGGGTCAGGACCGCTGCCGGCAGCGCGATGTTGAGGCCGGTGGTCGCGTTGGCGTGGATGGTGAGCAGCTGCCGTCGGTAGCGGGCTGCGGCCAGCACCACGCGCGCCGAGGCCGCGACCTGGACCACCCGCCTGACCACGGCGGGCACGTCACGGTGCCGCCTCCGCACCTTGGGGAGGTCGACGTAGACGTCCGCGGCACCTCGGTCGCGGACCATGGCCACGAACTCTCCCCAGCCCGGTGCGGCGAGCACCCGGGTCACCCGGCCTTCCAGCGCCTCCAGCAGCGTGACGAGGCTCCGGTTGGACCCGCCCAGGGGTGCCGGTCCTGCCACGAACAGGACGTGGCGTCGCTGGGTCACCCGCGACCCCAGAGGTCGAAGTCGGGGCGGACCAGCGTGCGCAGGTCGCGCAGGTCGTCGGCCAGCTCGTCCCAGATCCACTTCTCCAGCTCCGGGGAGACGACCGCGACGTCCTTGGGAAAGGGTCTGCTCACCAGCTGGTGCCCCCGGGCGAGGACGGAGCGAGGCAGGTGCCGACCCACGCGTGACCGCCGGAGGAACCGGCGTCCGGAGTCGACCAGGGCGGGGGCCCTGCGCTTGTCGGCCGAACGGTTCAGCTCGCGGTCGAAGGGGCGGATCGGGGCGTCCGGGTCGACACCGAGGAACCGGTAGACCTCGCCCATGGTCTCGGTGCGCGAGTCCCGCAGCTGGTCGGTGGAGATCACGAGGACCTGGTCGCGCTCGAAGTGCTCCAGGTAGAGCCCCAGCTGGTAGGCGTACCTGCTGGTGTCGAGGTAGTCGGGGTTCTCCCGGACAGCCTGCTCGAGGGGACGTCCCTCGCGCCCGCGGTCGACGTAGTGGACGTACTGCGACCGGATCCGGTCGACGGGGTTGCGGATCAGGTAGACCAGCCGGACGTCGGGCAGGGCCTTGGCGACCCGGGCCGGCACCCCGTCGAAGCGCGGAGCCTGGGTGTAGCTCGTCGACGCCTCACCCCGCGCCCGGTAGTCGCCACTCCCCTCGAAGAAGGACTCGTAGTGCTCGAGGCCGCGGTCCCAGCCGTGGGAGAAGAAGTGCAGCTCCTTGGGCGTGCTCATGAAGACCTCGGGGTGACCGCGCAGGTAGGCGAACAGGCTGGAGGTCCCCGACTTGGCAGCCCCGATCACCAGGAAAGTCGGCAGCATCCCGTTGGCCCCCTTGCTACGCACTCACTCGGCAGTGCACGTCCAGCTCAGTGCGACGCGGCCGGCGTGTCTCGGTGCACATGGTGGCACAGCGACCACCGCGGCGGGACGGACTCGGGCAGGTCGACAGCGCCGGGGCAGGGCGCCCCGGAGGCGACCGGGGCGGCGCGGACCACTGGGGTCATTCCGTGGCGCGGCGGGAACGGCCAGAGGTACGCTCCCCGCGTCGTCCATGGCTGAGGGGGGCCGTGATGTTGCCCGATTTCTTCTTGATCGGTGCCATGAAGAGTGGCACGACCAGCCTGTCGGCGTACCTCTTCGCCCACCCCGAGATCTTCTTCAGCCACCCTCGTGAGCCGCGCTTCTTCAGCGACCACCACGACGAGGGGCTGGCGTCCTACGAGCGACTCTTCGACGGTGCCCGACCCGGACAGGTCTGCGGTGAGGGCTCGACCAACTACTCGATCGCGGCGCTCCGCCCCGGCGTGCCGGAGCGCATCGCCGCCGCCTGCCCCGACGCGAAGATCCTCTACCTGGTGCGGGAACCGGTCGAACGGATCCGGTCGCTCCACCAGCACCGCCTCGACCGCAAGCCCGACCTCCGGTCGCTCGACCGGGCGGTGTTCGAGGTGCCGGTCTACCTCGAGTCGGCCCGTTACGGCGCCCAGGTCGACGCCTACCTCGAGCACTTCCCGCGCGAGCAGGTCCTGGTCCTGTCGTCCGACCGGCTCCGCGACGACCGCGCGGCCCTGCTCGCCGAGGTCTACGAGTTCCTCGGCGTCGACGCCGACTTCCGGTCCGATGACCTCGACGAGATGCACAACCGCGGGGCCCGCCACCGCCGGATGCCGGCGCCGCTGGCCGCCGTCCGCGGGACTCTGGCCCGGACCCAGGTCCTCGAGCGGATCCCGGTGTCGGCGAAGCACACCCTCCGGACGTGGACCATGCGGTCGCAGCGGCCCGGGGAGGTCGTGGTCTCCGAGGAGCTGAGGGAGCGCATCCACGACGCGCTGCGCGACGACCTGCAACGGCTGCGCGCCGTCGTCGGTCCGCAGTTCGACCTCTGGGGGATCGCGTGACCGCGACGGACTCCCGCCTGTCGTCGCCCGCGGCGGGGGCCGACGGCGTCGACCCCGCGGCGACCCGCGATCCGCGCTCGTCGCGACGCGGGACGTTGGCCAAGTCGTGGGAGCTGTCGGACGGGCTGGGCCGCCGTCACGTGGCGGTGCTGGTCGGCATGTCGGTGTTCGCCAGTGCCCTCGAGACGCTCGGGGCGGCGCTGATCGTGGTCGTGCTGGGTCTCGCGACCGGCACGGGTGCGATCACGCTCCCCGGGATCGGTGACGTCTCGGGCTACGTGCCCGGGGACACGACCGACGCCAAGACGGTGTGGGCGGCCGCGATGCTTGCGGTGTTCTTCGTGGTCCGCGCCGTGGTCATGATCCTGCAGACCTTCATCCAGCAGCGGATCCTCCACCGGGCCGGGGCCCGGCTGTCGGCCACGTTGCTCGACGGCTACCTGCACGAGCCCTACGCCTTCCACCTCCACCGCAAGACGGCCGAGCTGACGCGCAACGCCTTCAACGGCGTCCAGACGCTGGTCGGGTCGGTGATGATCCCGGTGGTCACGCTGCTGACCGACGCCCTCGCCACGCTGGTGCTGCTCGGCTTCATGCTGGTGATGTCACCCTCGGCGACGTTCCTCGCCCTGGCCATGCTCCTGCCGGTGATCTTGCTGATGATGCGGGTCCTGCAGCCGCGGCTGCGGAGACTGGGCAGGATCAGCCAGGACGAGGCACAGCAGACCTTCCACCAGCTCCAGCAGACCCTGGTCGGCGTCCGCGAGATCAAGCTCCACGGCAACGAGACGTTCTTCGTCCGGATGTTCGGGAGGACCAGGATGCGGGCCGCGCGTGCCCAGTACATCAAGGGCTCCACGCTCGCCCTCCCCCGCACCATCATCGAGACGACGCTGGTCCTGCTGCTGCTGGGCCTCGTCGCGGTGAGCGCGCTGGCCGGGGACAGCGAGGCCGGGACGGTCCCCGTCGTCGGGCTGTTCGCCTACGCCGGGTTCCGGCTCCAGCCCTCCCTGCAGCGGATCGTGCTGTCCCTGAACAACATCCGCTTCGCCGGCCCCGCCGTCGACGACCTCTACGGCGACTACGTGTCGATGAAGCGCTCGCTCGACGTCCGGACGGCGCCGCACGCCCTCGAGGCGCCGACCGGCCGGCTCGACTCGCTGGCGGTGAAGTCGGTCTGGTTCTCCTACGGCGACGACGACCGCCATGCCGTCCGGGGCATCGACCTCGGGCTCTCCCGGGGCGAGTCCATCGGGGTGTGCGGACGCAGCGGCAGCGGCAAGAGCACGCTCGTCGACATCATCTGCGGCCTGCTCACGCCGACCCGCGGCCACGTCGAGGCGGTGGTCGACGGGGCGCGGTTCGACATCGCCGACGACCCGCACAGCTGGTACTCCCACGTCGGCCTGGTCTCCCAGTCGGTGGTGATGTTCGACGGCTCCATCCGGAGCAACATCGCCTTCGGCGTGGCACCGCAGGACGTCGACGAGGACCGGGTCCGGGAGGTGGCCGAGCTGGCCCAGCTCGGCCCCATGCTCGCCGCGCACCCCGACGGCCTCGACGCCGAGGTCGGCGAGCGCGGGCTCTCCGTGTCGGGCGGGCAACGGCAGCGCATCGCGATCGCGCGCGCCCTCTACACCCGGCCCGAGCTGGTCGTCTTCGACGAGGGCACCTCCGCGCTCGACAACGCCACCGAGGCGGCCCTGGTGCAGGCCATCGCAGAGCTCCGCGAGGACCGCCTCATCATCATGGTCGCCCACCGGCTCTCGACGGTGCAGCGCTGTGACCGGATCGTCTACCTCAGCCACGGCACCGTGACGGCCGAGGGCACCTACGAGGAGCTCCTGGCCGGACACGAGGAGTTCAGGTCGATGGTCGCCCAGGGCGGTCACTGACCGGCGGGCCGAGCAGCTGCGACCACTGGTCGACGACGCCCGCCAGCTCGAAGCGACCCTCGCACCGCAGCCGCGCGGCAGCACCCATGCGGTCGCGGTCCGCGAGCACCGCGGCCAGCGCCTCGGCGATCTCGTCCGGGTCGCTGGAACCGACCAGCAGGCCGGTCTCGCCGTGGGCGACGACGTCGCCGACGTACCCCACGTCGGTGCTGACGGCCGGGACCCCGCACAGGCCCGCCTCGATCAGGACCCCCGGGACGCCCTCGCTCTCGCTGGTCATCAGCAGCACGTCGCTGGCGTGCAGCAGCGTGACCACGTCGCCGAGGCTCCCGAGGAACCGGGTCGTCCCCGTCGGCGACTGCTCCGCGTGCCGCTCGAGATCGGCCCGGTCGGGTCCGTCCCCCGCCACCAGCACGACCGCGCCGGGGACCCGGGTTCCTGCGTCGAGCGCGAGGTCGACCCGCTTCTCCGGGGACAGCGCGCCGACCACCACGACCGCGTGGTCACCCTCCCCCAGGCCGTACGCCGCGCGTGCCGCTCGTCGTTCCTCAGCGGTCGGCGGCCGGAACCGGTGGCCGTCCCGCATGTTCCTGATCGTGTGCAGCCGGTCGGCCGGCACCTCGAAGTGCTCGTGCAGCACGCTCGCCGACCGCTCGGTCAGCGCGGCCACGGCCGACACCCGCGAGAGCAGGAAGCGCACCCGCCGGCGCCGCCACGGGGCGCCGGCCCAGAAGAGCGGGTCGGCGATGTTCTGGTAGATCAGCCGGCGCCGCAGCCCCACCGCCGCCGCGACCATCGCCGGCAGGGTGCGGGAACCGTGCGCGATCACCACGTCGGCGTCCCTGACCTCGGCCCGGAGCCGCAGCAGGGTGCTCGCGCCCAGCGCGCGACGTCCGAGGACGGGCACGTCGGGCATCCGGTGCTCGTTGGCCTGCGCCAGGGCCACCAACCGGGTCGGGTAGCCCCGGCACGCCAGGGCATGGGACAGCATCAGGGCGGCCGACTCCGCCCCGCGCCGCTGGTTGCGGGTGATCAGGTGGAGGACGCGGGGGCCCGGGGCGGACCGGTCCGCCGCCCGCTGGAGCCCGATCGGGTCAGCGGCCATCGCGCCAGCTCGGGACGTGGCCCCACAGCTCCGCGAGGCGGCGGTCGGGCTCGTCGAACCAGTCGTAGAGCTCGCGTCGCAGCCCCTCGTCCGCGATCGGCCGGGTGACCTCGGTGTGGGGCCTGCTGTAGTTGCGGAACTCCTCGGGCACCCAGTCGGCCAGGCCCAGGAACCGGGTGATGTCGGTGAAGGCCTCGACCGGCCGGGTGTAGAGGTCGGCGCTCTCGACGACGAGCAGCCGGGACTGCGGGTAGTGGACCTGCCAGCGCTCGAGCTGTTCGGCGTAGCGGCCCCGCGAGAGGTAGGAGAAGCGGGCATGGACCTTGGAGTAGTAGCCCGGGTCGCGCCGCATCCGGTCGAGCTCGGGTGCCAGCCGCGACTCCTCGGCCACCACCGCCTCGTGGAACGGCAGGTCCTCGAAGCCCAGCTGGCGCATGTGCCGGTAGTGGGAGTAGGCCCGCTCGACCGGGTCACGGAGCACGGCCACGAGCCGCGCGTCGGGCAGCAGCCCGGCCGCGCGGCGGGGCGCCTCGGGGTGGAACAGGTAGCACGGCGTGGCCTCGAAGGTCTGCAGCGCGTCGTGCCGGGGCCCTGCCAGGGCCGCCCTCGCCCGCAGCGGGAAGTGCTGCCGGTACCACGCCTCGCCGCGGTCGTGGTGGCAGTTGAAGTACTCGATCTCCTTGCGCAGCGGCCTCGCCACGCCGGGGTGGGCGCAGAGCCAGCGGAAGAGCGAGCTGCTGCCGCCCCGCATGGTCCCGATGACGAGGAAGTCCGGGAGCATGCGGAGCCCGGCGGTGGGCCTGCGGAGCGCGACCCGTCGACGAGCGATGCGACCCCGCTGGCGGACGCTGACCCGACTCCGGACGACGTCGGCGACGCGCGCACCAGCGTTCAACCGGCTCACCCCCCGTGTGCCCGAAATGCGTTCCCGGAGCGTACGGCGGGCGGCGGGGTCGGTGCAATCGTCGACCCGGACCGGTCTGGACGCGGGTGCGGTCCGGTGGCCGGTTCCGCGCTTCGGCTACCGGTGGTCCCGCCCGGCGGGCATGATGCCTGCGGGTCCCTCCGGCCACGGGGACCGGATCCGTCGAGGGAGGATGATGGAGAGCAGCGGTCGACGACCCGACTTCGTCGTGATCGGCGCGATGAAGGCCGGCACCACCACGCTGTTCCAGTGGCTGGACGGCCACCCGGGCTGCCACCTCCCGGCGGTGAAGGAGCCGCACTTCTTCTCCCGCGACGAGGAGTACGCCGCCGGACCGGGCGGCTACCTGGCACTCTTCGCCGACGCCCCCGACGGGTGGCTCACCGGCGAGGCGTCCGCGTCGTACGCCGACCCGCGCGTCGCGGCCGTCGTGGCCGGCCGGATGCGCGAGCTGGCGCCCGACGTCCGGCTGGTCTACCTCGTGCGGGAGCCGGTCGCCCGGCTCAAGAGCCACTACCTGCACGAGTGGCAGCGCTCCCGCGAGCGGCGACCGCTGCTCGAGGCGCTCGCCGACCCCGACAACGCCTATGCCGCGATGTCGCGCTACGTCGACGCGGTGACCCCCTTCCTCGAGGTGTTCGGCGCGGACCGGGTGCTGGTGCTCGGCACCGAGGAGCTGGCGAGCGCGGACGGGCCGGGCTGGGCGCGGGTGACCGACCACCTCGGGCTGGCCCCGCTCGCCGGTCGCTCCGACCGCGCCAACGTCAGCGCCGGCAAGATGGCGTTCAACCCGGTCCTGCTGCGGCTGTGGGAGTCCGGGGTCCTCGACCACGTCCGACGCCTCCCCGCCCCGGTGCGCCGGGCCGGGCGGCGGCTGACCGGGCGGGCCACCCGCCGGCTGCACGACCAGGGCGAGGCGGTCGCGGCCACCCCGCTCCCCCCGGACCTGGTGGACGAGCTCACGCGCCAGTGGCACGAGGTGCGCCTGCTGGGTGTGCGCTGAGCGCCACCCGGCCCGGCGTGCGCCCGGGTGCCGATCGCCGACTCCGCCCATGCAGCGCCGACGGGGGCCTATCCTCTGCGCAGACCGGAGCCGATCGAGGGGTGGTGCAGGTGGCGACGACGCCCGACTTCGTCATCGCCGGGGCGATGCGCTCCGGCACGACCGCGCTGGCGGCCTGGCTGCGCGACCACCCGGACGTCTTCGTGGCACCCGTGAAGGAGATCCACTACTTCGACCGCCACTACGCCGAGGGCCCGGAGTGGTACGCCGCCCACTTCGCCGGCCACCGCGACGAGCACGCCGTCGGCGAGGCCACGCCCAACTACCTCTACCAGGACGTCGCGCTCGAGCGGCTCCGGCGGGACGTGCCCGACGTACGCCTGGTGATCCTGCTGCGTGACCCGATCGCGCGCGCCCACTCGCACTACCTGCACCGGCTGTCCGGCGGGCACGAGGAGCTCTCCTTCGAGGAGGCGATCGAGGCCGAGCCGGAGCGGCTGGCGCAGGGCGACGACCTCGACCGCGCCCACGTCTCCTACGTCGACCGCGGTCGCTACCTCCGACAGCTGCGGCACGTGGCCGAGCTGTTCCCCGCTGACGCGGTCTCGATCCACCTCTTCGAGGACCTCCGCGACCGCCCGCAGGAGGTGTTCGCCGAGGTGACCCGGTTCCTCGGGGTCGACCCCGACCGCGGTGCCGGCGCGCGTCGGTGAGCAGGCCAACGCCTTCCAGGAGTTCCGATCGCTGCGCGTACGCCGGCTCGCCCACCGGCTGCCCAAGCCGCTGCGCGACGCTGTCGGTCGGCTCAACCGGGTGCAGGTGGACCGCTACCCCGACGTCCCCCCGGCCGCGGTCGCGCGCCTCGCGGAGACCTATGCCGGGGAGCGGCCGGAGCTCGCCCGCCTCCTGGGACGCGACCTCCACGAGTGGCAGGCCTGACCACCCGTCTGGCCGACCTGCTGCGCGGCGGCGCCGCGCGGGCTACCGTGTCGCCGTGCGCGAGGCCGTGAAGCGGGGGTTGGCGGTCATCCCGGGGGGACGACCGAGCGGCGCCACGCTGCTCATCTACCACCGGGTCGGTGGCGGCTCGTCCGAGGAGCTCGACCTCCCGGCCGACCAGTTCCGGCGGCAGGTCGACGCGCTCACCGAGCAGCCGGTGGCCGCCCTCGACGACGCGGTGGCCGCGCTCGACCGGGGCGACACCGCGCACCGGGTGGTGCTGACCTTCGACGACGGCTTCGCCGACGTGCACGAGCACGCGTGGCCGCTGCTGCGCGAGCGGGGCCTGCCCTTCACGATCTACCTCACGACGGCGTACGTCGGCGGCTCGATGCGCTGGGAGGGCTCGACGGCCAAGGAGCAGGGCGCTCCCGGCCTGAGCTGGGACCAGCTGCGCGAGATGGTCGACTCCGGCCTCTGCACGATCGGCAACCACACCCACACCCACGTCCGGCCCGAGAAGCTGACCGCCGACGAGCTGGACCGGTGCACCGAGCTGGTCGAGCGCGAGCTCGGCGTGACCCCCCGGCACTACGCCTACACGTGGGGGATCCCGGTGCCGTCGATGGACCCCGAGCTCGGCGAGCGGTTCGTCACCTGCGCGACCGGGGAGCTCGGGCGCAACCTGCCCGGCGCCGACCCGCTCCGGTTCACCCGCGTCCCCGTGCGGCGGACCGACCCGCTGCCGTTCTTCCGCGCCAAGCTGCGCGGCGACCTGCTGCCCGAGCGGCTCTACGGCCGGATCGTGGAGACCGCGAAGGGGGTGGGGATGCGTGGCTGAGCCCGGCACGGTGACCGTGCCGCGGTGGCGTGGGCCGGGAGGTCGGCCGCTGCGCGTCGCCCACCTGACCACGGTCGACATGAGCCTCGCGCTGCTGCTCGGCACCGAGCTCGCGGTCGACGTCGAGGCGGGCCTCGAGACGTACGGCCTGTCGGCGCCCGATCGCTACGTGCCGGCCGTCACCGCCCTGGGGGTGGAGCACGTGCCGCTCCCCTCGCTGACCCGCAGCTGGGACCCGCGTCGCGACCTGCGCGCCACCGGCGAGCTGGTCCGGGCGCTGCGGCGGGTCCGACCGGACGTGCTCCACACCCACAACCCCAAGACGGGCGTGATCGGCAGGGTCGTCGGACGGCTGCTCCGGATCCCGGTGGTGGTCAACACCTGCCACGGCCTCTGGGCCTCCCCCGGCGACCCGCTCCGGCGGCGGCTGCCGGTCCACGCGGCCGAGGTGGTGGCGTCGTGGTTCAGCCATGCCGAGCTCTTCCAGAACGCCACCGACCTGGCCACCCTGTCGCCGTGGGTCTCCCGGCGCCGGTCCGAGGTCGTCGGCAACGGCACCGACCTGCACCGGTTCCGCCCCTCGGTGAACAGCCGGATCCGGGTGCGGGCCGAGCTCGGCATCGACGACGACGTGGTGCTGGTCGGCGGCGTGGGGCGGCTGGTCGCGGAGAAGGGCATCCGGGAGTTCCTCGAGATGGCCGACCGGCTCGGGTCGACGTACGGCGACCGGGTGATGTGCTGCTGGGTGGGGCCGGACGACCCCGACAAGCCCGACGCCGTGGCCAGCGCGGGTGACCGGGTCCGGTTCCTCGGCGAGCGCCACGACATGCCGGCGATCTACAGCGCCCTCGACGTCTTCGTGCTCCCGTCGTACCGGGAGGGATTCAGCCGCTCGGCGATGGAGGCGGCGGCCTGTCGCCTGGCGATGGTGCTCTCCGACATCCGCGGGTGCCGCGAGATCGGCGAGCACGAGACCCACCTCCTGCTGGCGCCACCACGCGATGCCGCGGCGCTGACCGCGCAGGTCGAGCGCCTCGTGACCGACGCCGGGCTCCGCTTCAGGCTGGCGGCGGCCGTCGAGCGGCGTGCGCACGCCGAGTTCGACCAGCGCCGCGTCGCGGCCCGCTCGATCGCGACGTACGCCGACGTGGCGCGCCGGAGGGGCCTCGGCTGGCGGGAGGCGGCGTCATGAGGCGCGCGATCGACGTCGTCGTGTCGGGCACGGCCGGGTTGGTGCTGTCGCCGGTGATGGCGGTGGTCGCCGTGCTGGTGCGGCTGCGGCTCGGCCGCCCGGTCATCTTCCGGCAGCGACGGATCGGGCTCGCGGGCCAGCCGTTCTCGATCGTGAAGTTCCGGACCATGCGGCCGGAGGCGTTCCCCGGCGAGCCCGACGCCGACCGGGACACCTCGCTGGGCCGGGCGCTGCGCGGGCTGAGCCTCGACGAGCTGCCGCAGCTGTGGAACGTGGCCCGCGGCGACATGAGCCTCATCGGCCCCCGGCCGACCCTGCCCGAGCAGGTCGAGCACTACGCGGAGCGGCAGCACGGCAGGCACGCGATCCGGCCCGGTCTCACCGGCTGGGCGCAGGTCAACGGCCGCAACTCGATCTCGTGGCCGGAGCGGATCGAGCTCGACCTCTGGTACATCGAGCACCGCTCGCTGCGGCTCGACGCCCGGATCGTCGGCCGGACCCTGCTCCGGCTGGTGCGGCCCAGCGGGATCTACGGCGAGGGAGGCGTCAACCAGGGTTTCCCGCTGCCGGGTGACAGCGCCGCGCCGAGCACCAGCGACGACACCAGCAACACGCCCCCGAAGTGAAGGACGTAGTCGACCGACGCCGGCAGCAGCAGCGCCCCCAGCAGCATCGCGTCGCGGCCGAGCGCGAACAGCGCCCACGCCAGGACGACCAGCAGGCAGCCGATGCCGACCCAGCCCAGCTCGGCCCCGGTCTGCAGCAGCGCGGAGTGGGCCCAGGCCAGGTCGGGGTCGGCGGCCGTGGGGCTCTCCTGCGAGAACCGGCCGGGCCCGACGCCCCGCACCGGGTGTTCGCCGAGCAGCCCCCACGCCTCGGTCCACAGCGACACCCGCTCCTCGGACAGCACCGAGACGACTCCTGCCGGGGGGGTGACCACACCGGACGCCCAGCCCAGCGTGAGCAGCGGCGGCACCACGACCACGACCGTGCCCGCGACCACCCAGAGCCAGGTGGGACCGCGGTCCCGGAGCAGCCCCCACACGGCGACCAGGACGCAGGCGGCCGCCGCGGTCTGGGCGCCCTCGGCCAGGCAGACCCAGCCCAGCAACAGCGCGGCCAGGGACGCGCCGAGCCGCCACTGGGTCGCTCGCGTCCCCGCGGCGAGGACGGCCCCGGCCGCGCCGGCCACCAGCATCGCCCCGTTGGCGTTCAGGTAACCCAGCGGCGGGGCCTTGGGCTCACCGGACAACGACTCGGGTGCGGTGACCACGAGCGCGCCCACGGCGACGGCCAGCGCCAGCAGCCCCGGGACCCTCTGATCGACGCGCACCAGCACGGCGCCGACCAGCAGACCGCCGGACACCAGGGCGCACGACGCCGCCCACGAGGTCGACTCCGGCGCCGCGGGGTGGGCGAACAGCGCCCAGCCCCCGAACAGCGCCAGCGCCACCACGCCGACCAGTGGCGAGACGAGGATCCGCCTCACGGGGGACCCCGATGCGGGAGGATGGCGCGGTGATCATCGTGGGAGCGGGAGGCGTGGGCCGGGAGGCCCTCGACGCGTGCCTGGCGGCGGGACTGCCGGTGGCCGGGTTCGTCGACGACGGACTGGCCGGCCGGACGGCCCGCGGGCTGCCGGTGACCGGGGCCGACGACGTCGGGCCGACCCCGACGTACGTCGTGGGCATCGCGTCGCCCGAGGCCCGGCGCCGGCTCGTGGCCCGGATGGACGCCCGGGGCGGCACGCCCTCCACCGTGGTCCACCCACGCGCGATCGTGGCACCCGAGACCACCCTCGGCGAGGGGTGCCTGGTGCTGGGGGGCGCCCACGTCTCGAGCAGCGTCACCCTGGGCGTCCACTGCCAGGTGCACTACAACGCCACGGTGGGGCACGACGCGGTGCTGCGCGACTTCGCGACCGTCTACCCGGGCGCCAACGTCTCCGGCTCGGTGGTCCTCGAGGAGGACGTCACGGTGGGCAGCGGCGCGATTGTGCTGCAGGGGCTGACGGTCGGTGCGGGGGCGTTCGTGGGTGCCGGGGCGGTCGTGACGCGCGACGTGGCGCCCGGGGAGGTCGTGGTCGGGTCGCCGGCCCGACCACTTCACCCGCGCTCCTGAACGAACCACGCGATCGTCTCGTCGAGCCCCGCCTCGAGCGGCACCGGCGCCATGTCCGGGAACAGCGCCAGCAGCCGCGAGGGGTCGGCCTGCGAGTGGGGGACGTCGCCCGCACGCGTGGGCCGGCGCTCGAGCTCGACCGGGTGGCCCAGCCGCTCCTCGATCATGCCGATCAGCACCTGCAGCGTCGTCGAGCCGCCGAACGCGAGGTTGACCGGCTGCGGCGAGGTGACCCGGCGGCGCGCCGCGTCGACGAGCACCCGCACCACCGTGCCGACGTAGGTGAAGTCGCGCGACTGGGTGCCGTCGCCGTCGAGCGGGAGCGGCCGCCCCTCGAGCGCGGCCGACACGAACTGCGGGATCACCGCGGCATAGGCGTGGCCGGCCGCCTGCAGCGGCCCGAACACGTTGAAGAACCGGAACGGCATCGTCTCCAGGCCGTAGCAGTGGGCGAAGGCGGTGGCGTAGGACTCGGTCGCCAGCTTGGAGACGGCGTACGGCGACATCGGGACGCAGCGCAGGTCCTCGTGCTTGGGGAGCTCGGGGTTGGCGCCGTAGACCGAGCTGGACGACGCGACCGTGACGTGGGGCGGCCGCGCGGCGCGGCGGGCCGCGTCGAGCACCTTGAGGGTGCCCGTGGCGTTGGCCATGTGGCTGGTGAGCGGGTCTGCGACCGACCGCGGCACCGACGGCACGGCGGCCAGGTGGACGACCGCGTCGGCCCCGTCGACCGCGGCGTCGAGCACCTCCTCGTCGAGGATCGACCCGACCCGCAGGTCGACGTCGAGGTCGGTGAGGTTGCGCTCGAACCCGGTGGAGAGGTCGTCGACCACGACCACCTCGTCGCCCTCGGCGAGCAGCAGCCGGGCCAGGTTGGCACCGATGAAACCGGCTCCGCCGGTGACGACCACCTTCATCCCGTCACCGACCTGTTCTCGAAGGGCGTGGACAGCACCACGGTCGTCCGGGTCGACACCCCGGCGGCCGCCCGGATCCGGGCCAGCAGGTCCTCGAGGTCGGCCGGCGTCCCGACCCGGACCTTGAGGATGTAGGACTCCTCGCCCGCCACCGACCAGCAGGACTCGATCTCGGCGATGTCGCGCACCCGCTCCGGGTAGTCGTCGGGGGCGGCGGGGTCGATCGGGGTGATCGAGATGAAGGCGGTCAGCGGCAGGCCGAGCGCGGTGTGGTCGAGGGCCGCGGCGTAGCCGGTGATCATCCCGCGCTGCTCCAGCCGCTTGACCCGCTGGTGCACGGCCGAGGTGGACAGGCCGGTGGCCCGGCCGAGGTCGGTGAAGGACATCCGGCCGTCGTCGGCCAGCAGCGCCACGATGCGGCGATCGGTGTCCTCGAGCGGTGGCTGCGTCACGGCGCACAGCGTAGTGGCGAAGCGGGTCCCGGGTGGCAGGATGCACGCGTGGCTGCCGACAACCAGCGTCTGATGCTCCTCGACACCGCCTCGATGTACTTCCGGGCCTTCTTCGGGGTCCCGGAGATCACGGCCGACAACGGGACGCCGGTCAACGCGGTGCGCGGGCTGCTCGACTTCATCAGCCGGATGGTCGGTCAGTACTCCCCCAGCCACCTGGCGTGCTGCTGGGACAACGACTGGCGGCCGCAGTGGCGGGTCGACCTGATCCCGACGTACAAGAGCCACCGCGTGGTCGCGGTCCGCCACGACCAGCCCGACCTCGAGGAGGTCCCCGACCCGCTGGAGCAGCAGGTCCCGCTGATCCGGGCCGTGCTCGACGCCCTCGGGATCGCCGTGGTGGGTGTCGACGGCTACGAGGCCGACGACGTGATCGGGACCCTGGCGACCGGCGCGGGGATGCCGGTCGACGTCGTCACCGGCGACCGCGACCTGTTCCAGCTCGTCGACGACGGTGCCGACGTCCGGGTGCTCTACATCGCGCGCGGTGTCAGCAAGCACGAGCGGATCACCGCCGAGGTGGTCCGCGAGAAGTACGACGTCGACCCCGGGCAGTACGCCGACTTCGCCACCCTGCGCGGCGACGCGTCCGACGGGCTGCCCGGTGTCAAGGGCGTCGGTGACAAGACGGCCGCGACCCTGCTCCAGCGGTTCGGCGACATGGCCGGCATCCTCGCGGCCTCCGGCGACCCCGACTCCGACCTCGGCCCCAACCCCCGGAGCAAGATCGCCGCCGCCGCCGACTACCTCGCGGTGGCGCCCCGGGTGGTGGCCGTCGCGCGCGACCTCGAGACCGGCGACGCCGACCTCACGCTCCCCCGCGAGCCCCGCGACCCCGAGCTCCTGGCCGCGCTGGCCGCGGAGTTCAACCTCGGCGGACCGGTCGACCGGTTGGTCCAGACGCTCGCCTCGCGCTGAGCGGACCGGGCCCAGGGCCTCGCTACGGTGGAGGGCATGACTCGCATCGCCGTCGTCGGAGGCCACGGACAGATCGCCCGCCAGCTGCACCCGATGCTGCTCGGCGCCGGCCACCAGCCGGTCGCGCTGGTCCGCCGGCAGGAACAGGCCGACGCCCTCGAGGCCTCCGGCGTCGAGACCCGGATCCTCGACATCGAGAACGACGACGCCGAGCGCTTCGCCGCCGCCTTCGAGGGGTGCGAAGCCGTGGTGTTCGCGGCCGGAGGCGGCCCCGACGGCAACATCGAGCGCAAGCGCACCGTCGACCTCGAGGGCTCCCTGAAGTCCATCGAGGGAGCCCGGAAGGCCGGCATCCGCCGTCTCGTGCAGGTGTCGGCGATCAGCGTCGACGAGCCGGTGGCCGACGACGCCTCACCGGTGTGGCGGGCCTACGTCGAGGCGAAGCGCGACGCCGACGCCGCGCTGCGCGACAGCGGGCTCGACTGGACCATCCTGCGGCCCGGCCGGCTCACCGACGACCCCGGCACCGGTCGCGTCGACCTCGGCCCCGACGTCGCGCGGGGCGAGATCTCCCGTGCCGACGTCGCGGAGGTCGTGGCCGCCGTCCTCCAGGACCCCACCACGATCGGCCACCAGTGGAACGTCGTCGGCGGCGACACCGCGGTCGGTGACGCGATCTCGGGCCTGGTCTGACCCGTTCGGGCGCCACCGGACAGGGGTGGTGACGAACTACCGCCTCGGCGGTGGCCCAGCCACCGTTCCGGCGTCGGTAGCCCAGCCACCGCCGCCGGGCCGGCCATCGGGTCGGCGGTGACCCAGCCACCCTTCCGCCGTCCCGTTCGGTGGCCCAGCCACCGCCGCCGGGCCGACCGCCGGCGCCGCGGTGGGTGACGCGATCGCGTCACAGATCCAGAGGTCTAGCATCGGCGCATGAGGGGGATGCTGCTCGTCGGCGCCGCCGTCGCTGCGGCTCTGGTCCCGGCCCCGCCCGCGGTCACCGTCACGGTCGAGCCGGCAGTCCGCCACCCGGCGCCGCAGGTCCTCCCCCACGTGCCCGACCGCCCCGACGAGGGGTGCACGGTCCCGGTCGGGTCGCTCGCGCCCTGCCCGCCGCCGGATCGGCTCCGGCCGCCGGTCGCGTGCGTGCTGCCGGTCGACCTGCCGCCCGGCACGACGACGGTGACGCCGGACTGCCCGCGGCGGGACCCCTCGCCCGAGACCCCCGTCGTACCGGTGCTGCCTCTCACTCGGTGAGCGAGGAGTAGGCCACCACGCCGCGGTTGAGGCGGCGTACGACCTCGCGGGCGGTCTCGCGGAGCGCCCCGGGCCCGGCGGCGTCGGCGGCCTGGCCGGCCAGGTCGAGCAGCTGCTTGGTCCAGCGCACGAAGTCGCCGGCCGCGAGGTCGGTCACCTCGAGGATCCGGTCGAGCTCCTCGCCCTCGGCCCACTGGTGCGCGGCCCAGGCGAAGCCCAGGTCGGGCTGGCGGAGGAAGTCGAGCCGGTGGTCGCGCTCGAGCGCCTGCAGCTCCCCCCACAGTCGTACGGTCGCGGCGATCCGCTCCCTCACCTCGCCGCCCGGCAGCCGGGGCGCGGAGGCGTCGTCGGGCCTGCGGGCCTCGAAGACCAGCACCGACAGCACGGCGGCCAGGTCGCCGGCGTCGAGCCCGTCCCAGAGCCCGCTGCGGAGCGACTCGGCCGCCAGCAGGTCCATGTCGGACCACAGCCGACGCAGCGGGGCGCCGCGCTCGGTGACGGTGTCGCCGTCGAGGTAGCCCAGCGCCGTCAGGACGTCGCACACCCGGTCGAACTGCCGGGCGACGGTGTTGGTGCGCTGCTCGATCCGGCGGCGCAGGGTGCCGGCGTCGCGGTCGAGCTTGAACCAGCGTTCGGCCCACCGGGCGTGGTCCTCGCGGTCCGGGCAGTCGTGGCACGGGTGCTCGCGGATCTGCGTGCGGAGCCGGTCGATCTCACCGGTGGTCTCGGCCGCTCCCCGGGTCCGGGGGTTTCGAGACGGGCCTCGGCGGCCCTCCTCAACCACCGGAGGAGGCGGTGGTGTGAGGCCGTGGGTGCGCGTCCGCAGCGCCGAGGCGAGGTCGCGCCGCATCTGCGGGTTGCGGCCGTTGAACGACTTCGGCACCTTGATCCGGGTCATCGCCGCGACAGGAGTCGGGAAGTCGGTCATCGCCAGCCGCCGGGCCTGCCGCTCGGCGGTGACGACGTAGGGCCGCGGCTCGTGGTCGCCGCCGGACGTCCCCGGGTCGACCACCACGGCGAAGCCCGCGAACTTGCCGGCCGGGACGTCGATCACGTCGCCGGTGCGCAGCCGGCGCAGCGACGCGACCACCTCCTGGCGGCGGTCGGCCCTGCGCTCGCGGGCGGCCGACTTCTCCCGTTCGCCCACCTCGCGGCGCAGTGCGGCGTACTCCATGAAGTCGCCCCGTTCGCACGCCGCGGCCTCGGCGTAGCCCGCCAGCGCCTCGTCGCTCTTGTGGAGCTGCCGGGCCAGGCCGACCACACCCTTGTCGGCCTGGAACTGGGCGAAGGACTGCTCGAGCAGCTCGCGTGACCGCTCGCGCCCGAACTGGTGCACCAGGTTGGCCGCCATGTTGTACGACGGCCGGAAGCTCGACCGGAGCGGGTAGGTCCGGGTCGAGGCGAGACCGGCCACCTCCCGGGGGTTCATGCCCGGCTGCCAGAGCACGACCGCGTGCCCCTCGACGTCGAGGCCGCGACGTCCTGCCCGGCCGGTGAGCTGGGTGTACTCCCCGGGCGTCAGGTCGGCGTGGGTCTCGCCGTTCCACTTGCTGAGCTTCTCGATGACGACCGTGCGGGCGGGCATGTTGATGCCGAGGGCCAGGGTCTCGGTGGCGAAGACCACCTTGCAGAGGTTGCGCACGAACAGCTGCTCGACCACCTGCTTGAACGCGGGGAGCATGCCGGCGTGGTGGGCGGCGACGCCGCGGGTGAGGCCGTCGAGGAAGTCGTCGTAGCCGAGCACGTGGCGGTCCTCGTCGGGAAGCTGCCGGCAGGCTGTCTCGACGATCTCGTAGATCGTGTCGCGCTCCTCCGGCGTGGTCAGCCGGACGTTGGCGGCCAGGCACTGGGTCACCGCGGCGTCGCAGCCGACCCGGCTGAACACGAACACGATGGCGGGCAGCAGCCCCTCGCGCTCCAGCCGGTCGACGACCTCGACCCGGCTCGGGATCCAGACCCGCCGGCCGTTGCCGACGCTGCGCGGGTTCTTCGAGGAGCCGGGTCGGCCCTTGCGGGGCGAGCGGCGGTCTCGCATCAACCGGCTGCTGGCCCAGTCGTCGCGGGCCACCCGCTCGAGCTCCCGGTTGACCTGGGCACCCTCGCCGACGAACCCGGCCGCCGCGTCGACGTCGGAGGACGCGAACAGGTCGTGCATCCGCCTGCCCACCATCACGTGCTGGTAGAGCGGCACCGGGCGGCGCTCCTCCACGATGGTGTCCACCTCGCCGCGGACCGTCTGCAGCCACTCGCCGAACTCCTCGGCGTTGGAGACCGTTGCCGACAACGACACCAGCGCCACCGACTCCGGCAGGTGGATGATGATCTCCTCCCAGACCGCGCCGCGGTCGCGGTCGGCGAGGTAGTGCACCTCGTCCATCACGACGAAGCCGAGGCCCAGCAGGGTCCGCGACCCGACGTACAACATGTTGCGCAGCACCTCGGTGGTCATCACGACGACCGGCGCCTCGCCGTTGACCGTGTTGTCGCCGGTCAGCAGCCCGACCTTCGCCTCGCCGTAGCGGGCCACGAGGTCGGCGTACTTCTGGTTGGAGAGGGCCTTGATCGGGGTCGTGTAGAAGCACTTGCGGCCGGTCGCGAGGGCGAGGTGGATCGCGAACTCGCCGACCACGGTCTTCCCCGAGCCGGTCGGCGCGGCGACGAGCACGCCGCGCCCCTCCTCGACCGCGTGGCAGGCCCGCACCTGGAACTCGTCCAGCGGGAAGTCGTAGAGGCCGGCGAAGTCGCCGAACACGGGGTGGTCAGCCGAGGACACTGAGACCTCCCGGGACGCAGCTCACGGTCAGCGGCAGCGGGCCGATGCGCTCGCCGTCGGCGTACGCCACGATGCCGGGCGCCGCGACGGTCACCTCCCGCACCCGGTGGTGCTCGTACTGAGGCAGGTGGACGTGGGTGCCGCGGAACAGCTTCGGGTAGGCCCGGACCAGACCGGGCTTGCTCATCGGCCGGATCACCACCACGTCGAGCAGCCCGTCGTCGAGCACGGCGCCCTCGGTGATCCGCAGCCCCCCGCCGAACGACGGCCCGTTGCCCACAGCGACCAGCATCGCATCGAGCCGGTGGCTGCGCCCGTCGAGCTCGAGGGTGTAGCCGATCGGCTCGAAGGTCCGCAGCTCGGCGAGGGTGGCGAGGTTGTAGCGCATCTGCCCGCGCGGCCAGGTCATCGCGTTGGCGCGCTCGTTGACCACCGCGTCGAACCCGGCGGCGAGCACCGTGACGAAGTACGTCGCCCCGCAGCGGGCGACATCGAGGCGGCGGGGCGTCGAGGCGATCACCCGGTCCGTGGCGGTGGCGGGGTCGCGGCGCGGCAGGTCGAGATAGCGGGCCACGTCGTTGCCGGTGCCGGCGGGGACGATCCCGAGGTGGACCCCCGTCTCCGCGACGGCCTGCGCACCGAGGTGGACCATGCCGTCGCCCCCCACCACCACCAGCGCCCAGACACCGTCGGCGACCGCCTCCCGGGCGAGCTGGAGGCCGTGGGCGGCATCGGTCGCGCGGAGGTCGGACACCGCGAAGCCGGCGTCGCGGAGCCGGCGCAGCGCCACCTCGCCGGCGGCGCGTCCCCGCCCCTTGCCGGCCGTGGGATTGGTGAGGAGCGCGACCCGCCGGGCCGCGCTCCGCGGTGCCGCCTGCATGCCGCAGACCCTACTGCCGGGCAGCGCCCGGGCCGGGGGCAGGCACCCGCACTACGAGCCGCCGGCCGCCCGCCCGGGGGCCGCAGGCGTCCACTCGGCGACCCAGGGCAGGGCGGCCTCGTGGACCACGGCGGGTCGTCCCCGTTCGTCGCCGTCATGGTCCGGCACCACGAGGGTCACCGGGCGGCCCACGGCGACGGCGAGCGCGCGGACGACGTCCTCGTCCCCGGTGCCGCTCCCGAGCCGCACGACCTCGCGGACGGCGTCGTCGCCGCCGAGGCGGACGAGGGCCACCGGTTCGGGGCCGACGCCCCACCAGGTGTCGGCCTCGTCCCAGCCCCGGGCAATCGACTCGGGACTGGACTCGCCGGCGGCGACCGCCAGGTAGCGCCGTACGGCGGAGTCCGCGGCGTCGAGCGACCACGCCGGCCTCGACGTGGGGCCCGGTCCCAGCCGCAGGGTGCGGACCCGCACCGGCCGGTCGTCACGGCTGGGCACCCGCGACGCCCACTCGCGGACCCGGGCGTGGGCGCGGTCGCGGACCGCGGGCAGCACCCGGCGCGCCTCGCGGCGCAACGGCAGCGTCACCCCGGCGACCGCGCTCCTCCGGACGGCGTCGACCTCCAGCAGCGCGGGGCGGTCGGGCGAGAGCCGGTCCTTCTGCGGTGACCCACCGGGGAGGTAGTCGAGCAGGGCCGGTGGCGCCTCGGCGAACAGCCGTTCCTGGGCCCACCACTGAGCGATCGTCCCGGGGCTCAACGCGTCGAAGCGGCCGTCGTGCGCCGTCGACAGCCAGGTGGCGACCGGGCCGGTGCGGAACCACACGTGCCCGGCCACCGGGACGCCGGAGATCCGCAGGATGAAGATCCGCACCGTCTTCTGCTGCTCCGCCAGCCGCATCAGCTCGGCCCGGCGCCGCCTCGTCGTCGGGTCGAAGGGTCCCTTCCAGCTGCGTGCCTGCAGGTCGGCATAGAGGGCGAACCCGGTCGCGGCGTCGTGGTCGGGCGTGGTGCCGTAGGTGTCCATGGTGAGGTCCCATGTCCTGGCGATCCGCCGGTCGAAGCGCTCGGCGTACTTGGCGAAGCTGCGGTTGTCCTGGCGGTGCGCCGCCCAGTCGCCGGCGGGGTGGGCCAGGCGGTCCGTCGAGCGCTCCCGGCTGGTGACGACGTAGCCGGCGCCGCGCAGGGCGTCGAGCAGCGCTCCCGTGGCCGGATCACGGCTCGGCAGCCGGTGCAGCGCCAGCGCCCCCGCGCCGCCCCGGGCCAGGGTCTCGGCCAGCGCGGCCAGGCACTCCTCGACGGGCTGCTCGCCCCGGACGACGACCCGGCTGCGCGGCCGGATGTCCACCCCCAGGCTCCGCCACGCCCCCGAGGGCCGACGGGTCATCGGCAGCAGGGCCAGCGGCTTCCCCTCGTCGTCGAGCACCGCCGGGATCCGGGTCGCGCGTGCGAGGGCGGGCTCGGCCGTCCAGGCGGCTGCGTGCCACGCGTAGGAGTCGTAGATGTCGGCCTGCAGGCCGCGGCTGCCGGGCATCGCGTCCCAGTGAGCACCCGTCGCGGCGTCGATGTCCTCGACCCGCAGGATCGAGCCGTGATGTCCCATGCGGTCCCCCTTCGGGGGCCGATACTACGACTCGCAGAGGGGTCGCACTCAGGACTGGCCGATCCGCAGCCTGGCAGCGAAGTGGTCCGGGGAGGCGCCGACGGCCTTGGCCAGCCGGGTCAGGGCGTCGAGGACCAGCTCGGCGTCGAACTCGCGCCCGGGCACGGCGAGGGTAAGCCGCCCCTCGCGCTCGACGACGAGCACCTGCCGGTGCCGCCACGCCAGGTGGGCGCGGACGCGGACGTCATCGCCGACGACCGGCGCGGGGTAGGCCTCGTCGACTGCCAGCAGGTCGCAGGGGTGCCCGTGGTCGCCGGCCAGGATCCGGCCGGCCACCAGGTGGCCGGACCGGAGGCCCGTCTCGGACTCCCAGGTGACGTGCTCGACGCCGAGCCAGTCGGGCAGGTCGAACGGGTCGACGTCGTGGATCTCGTCGGTCACAGCGGTGACATCTCGTCGTCGGACAACCCGGCGGCGGGATCGGCGTCGGCTCGCCGGCGGTCGAGGGTGCGGGCGATCACCTCGGAGATGGCGAACAGCGCCACCATCGGCACCGCGAGGAACAGCATGGTGAACGGGTCGGTCGACGGTGTGGCGATGGCCGCGAAGATGAACGTCCCGATGACCACCCACGCGCGGTGGGCGCCCAGCGCCCGGCCCGGCAGCACACCGGCCAGGTTGAGCAGGATCACGAACACCGGGATCTCGAAGGCGATCCCGAAGACCAGCAGGGTGCGGATCAGGAAGCTGAGGTAGTCGCCGAACTCGACCAGGTTGGTGAGCGAGCCCGGGGTCAGCCCGATCAGGATCTCCAGGCCCTTGGGGAGGGTGTAGTAGCCGAGCACCACGCCGGCCAGGAAGAGCGGCCCCGCGACCGCGGCGAACACCCGGCTCCACTTGCGCTCCTGCGAATGCAGGCCGGGCAGGATGAACGCCCAGATCTGGTAGAGCCAGAACGGGCTGGTCAGGACCACGGCGACCGTCCCGCACAGGGTGAGGTAGAGCATGAGCGGGCCGCCCGCCCCGGCGATGGTCGCCTGGGTGTCGACAGCGCCCTCGAGCTGCCGCTGCGCGTGGGTGTAGGGCTCCAGCACCAGCTGGAAGATCTGGTCGAAGAAGAACAGCGAGACGACCAGGGCGAGCGCGATGACGATCGCGATCTTGAGGATCCGGGCCCGCAGCTCCCGCAGGTGGTCCGACAGCGCCATCCGCCCGTCGGGGCCGACGGGGTGACGGGGCTTGCCGGCGAGGAGGGCGAGGAAGCCAGTCAGCCGCACCGGTGGGCTAGGCGGTCGAGTCGCGCTGCTCGCGGGTGGCCGCCTCGTCGGGGACGGTCGGCGGCTCTGCGCTGCGCGCCTCGATCTCGCGCTGCTCGGGAGTCTTGGTGTCCTCGGGCTGGTCGTCGTCGTCCACGAGGCCCTTGGTCTCGGCCTTGAAGATGCGCAGCGCGCGACCGCTGCCGCGAGCCAGCTCGGGAAGCTTCTTGGCACCGAACAGGAGCATGATGATGAGGACGATCAGGATGAGCTCCCAGCCTCCCGGCATGGCGACCATTGCGTGCATCACGTGTTTCCTCACATCGGTTCTCGGTCTGCGACCTGACTTCGCTCTACTGTACGCGCCCGGTCTCGTAAAGACCGAGGGTCTCCTGTGCCCGCGCCATGAACTCCTGGTGCCGGCCCTGCGGCGCCGCCACCCGGGCGTAGGGCGCCAACCGGAGCAGCAGCCGGGTGAGCCAGCGCCGGTCGGCGACGAGCAGGTCGGCCGCCACCCGGCCGTCGGCCAGCTCCCGGGTCTCCTCGACCGGGTGGTACTCCACGACCCAGCGTGCCGGGGGGTCGAGCTCGAGGGTCACCCGCTCGCCGCCGGAGGCGAAGTCGAAGAGGTCGCCGCCCGTCGTGGGCCGGCCGTCGTCGTGCAGCGTCGGGTCGACAGGCGTGTCGAGGACGGAGGCCGCGTGGATCCGGTCCAGCCGGAACAGCCGGTCGTCCTCGGCGCTGTGGCACCAGGCGTCCAGGTAGCTCGCTCCCCCGCTGGTGACGACCCGGCGCGGGTCGACCACCCGCTCGGTCTCCTCGTCCCGGCTCGGCACCCAGTAGGTCAGCCGGACCTGCCGCCCCTCGCGGATCGCTCTCTCGAGGTCGTCGCGGAGCCCGGCGGCCACCCCGGACGGATCGGTACCGGGGTCGATGGCGGCGGCCGGAGCGCCTCCGGCGGTCGCGACCTGCAGCTTGGCGAGCGCCCGGTCGACCACCTCGCGGGTCTCGTCGGAAGCGCCGCCCCGGAGCGCCAGCAGCGCCACTATCACCGCCGTCGCCTCGGTCGCGGTCAGCCGCAGCGGGCGCGCGAGGTAGTCGGCGTTGGACACCCGGATGACCCCGTCGGCGTCCGGGCCCTCGAGCGCGTCGAGGTCGACGTCGATCAGGTCGTCGGGGTAGCCGTCGGGCAGGCCGACCATGAAGAGCACCTTGAGGTCCTTGACCACCTGGGCGGGTGGGACGTCGAGCACCCGCGCCGCCTCCCCCAGCGTGACCTGCCCCCGGCTGTGCAGGTACGGGACCAGCGTCAGCAGCCGGGCCACCTGCTCCCGCGCTCCGGCCTGGCCGCTCATGACGCCGTCTCCACGACCGCGGTGAGCCGCCGGACGACCGCCTCGCGCAGGGCCGGCGGGGACTCGACGAGGACGTCGGGCCCGTGGGCGAGCACCTCGTCGGCCAGGTCGAGCCCGCCGCGGTCGAGCACCACCCGGTCCCAGGTCGTGTCGGTGTCGGGACCGGCCACGTCCTGCGTCACCGAGGCCGCGGCGCGACGGAAGGCGTGTCCGCTCCCGGCACGTATCAGCAGCGTGACCGGCTCGGTCGACTCGGGCGGGACGAACCGCCGGGTGACGTCACGGATGTCGAGACCCACCGGGATCTCGTAGGCCCGGGGCTCCCCCACCCGGCGGGCGGGGCCCCGGACCCGAGACAGCCGGAATACCCGCTCCTCACCGCGGTCGAGGTCGTTCCCCACGGCGTACCAGCGACCGGAGTAGCGGACCACGCCCCAGGGCTGGATCCGCCGGGTGGCGACCTCGCCGCCCGGCCGCTGGTAGTCGAACTCGACCTCGCACCGGTCCTGGGTCGCCTCCCAGAAGACGTCGAAGGCGGGCTCGTCGGCTCCGAGGCGGGGCCCCACGAGGTCGAGGGCACCGACGTCGACCGGGTGACCGGCCGCCACCAGCTTGCGCACCCCCTCGGTCGTCGCCTCGGCGAGCCGGGCGTGCTCCCAGACCTTGGTGGCCAGGCCCACCACGTGGGCCTCGTCGGCGGTCAGCTCGATCTGCGGGAGCTGGGCCTCGTCGGGGCGCACCCGGTAGCCGGGCTCGTCGTCGAAGTAGGTGTCCAGCGACCCCACCTCGATGGGGACGCCCAGCGCGCGGAGGTCGTCCTTGTCACGCTCGAACATCCGCTCGAAGGCCTCGTCGCCGGAACCGGCGTAGAGCAGCTCGCGCACCTTGTCCTTGGACACGTAGCGCTGCTGCACCAGCAGCATGATCAACAGCTTCAGCAGCCGTTCGCTCTTCTGCGTTGCCACGACCGACCCCCTGACACCAGACCTGCGTGCACTCAGTTCGCGGCGAGGACGTCGACGACGAAGTAGAGCGTGTCGGTGCCCTTGATCCCGGCCTGCGGGTTGCCCTGCTCGCCGTAGCCCAGCTCGGGCGGGATGGCCATGATCACCCGGCTGCCCACGGGCGCGCCGACGAGGGTCTGGTCCCAGCCCTTCACGACACCGCCGACGCCGATCTGGAACGACGTGGGCTGGGCGCTGTAGCTCTCGTCGAAGGGCTTCTTGCCGCCGTAGACCTGGCCCAGGTAGTTGACGACGATCGTCTGCCCCTTCTGCACCTCCTCGCCCTCGCCCTCGATGAGGTACGCCGACTTGAGGCTGCCGTCGGGCTTCGGCGTACCGCCGAAGTCGAGGCCGGTCGGGGCCTCCTCGTCGCCCTGGAGCCCGGGAGCCCACGAGGGGGCCGGCTGCTCCTTGCCGTCGGGCCCGTCGGGGACCTCCGACAGCAGGTCGATGACGGCGACGACGGAGTCCTTGTTGCCGATGCCGAGCTGGGCGTTGCCGGCCGGGCCGAACGCGGTCTCGGCCGACGCCGCGACCGCCACCCGGCTGCCGATCTTCTGGCCCTCGAGGCCGGCGATGAAGAACTCGCTGAGCTGCTTGTCGTCGACGGTGAACAGCTGCGGCGTCTCGGCGTCGTAGGTGCTGAACGCCTTCTCCTGCTGGTAGCCGTTGCCGATCCAAAGGTGCGTGAGCACGCTGTCGCCGGTCTCCACCGCGTCGCCGTCGCCCTCCTCGACGACCTCGGTCTCGACGTCGTCGGCCTTCACCTCGCCGTCGAAGGTGACCTCGGGCTGGCTGCCCACCTCTCCCTCGATGGTCAGGCTGTCGAGGCCCGACGACGAGGAGCTGGAGCTGTCGTCTCCCGAGTCGTCGCCGCACGCCACGAGGGTGGCACCGAGCAGCAGCGCGAGCGGAAGGAGCAGGAGTCGGCGGAGCACGGAGTCACCTTCGGGTCGGGGCGGCGCGGGTGGGACAAACGACGGCCACCCTATCCGGCAGACCTGAGCGCTTCCGGCACGCCCTCACATGCCGTCGATGAGCCGCTGGACGCGCTCGTCGCGGGAGCGGAACGGGTCCTTGCACAGCACCGTCCGCTGGGCCTGGTCGTTGAGCTTGAGGTGCACCCAGTCGACGGTGAAGTCGCGTCGGCGCTCCTGTGCCTTGCGGATGAACTCGCCGCGCAGCCGGGCCCGGGTGTTCTGGGGCGGCAGCGACTTGGCCTCGAAGATCTTCAGGTCGCTGGTCACCCGCGCCACGGCCCCCCGCTTCTCCAGCAGGTAGTAGAGGCCGCGGCCGCGGTGGATGTCGTGGTAGGCGAGGTCGAGCTGGGCGATCCGCGGGTGGCCCAGCGGGAGCCCGTGCTTGGCGCGGTAGCGGTCGATCAGCTTCCACTTGATGACCCAGTCGATCTCGCGGTCGACCAGCCCGAGGTCGTCGGCCTCCACGGCTTTCAGGCCGCGCTCCCACAGGTCGAGCGCCTGTTCGACGACGGGGGTGACCAGCTCGCGGCGGTCGACGAACTCACGGGCCTTCCCGAGGTACTCCTGCTGGATCTCCAGGGCGCTGACCTCGCGGCCGTTGGCGAGGCGGACCTTCCGCCGGCCGGTCACGTCGTGGGAGATCTCGCGGATCGCCCGGATCGGGTTCTCGAGGGTGAGGTCGCGCATCACCACGCCCTCCTCGATCATCCGGAGGACCAGGTCGCAGCTGGCCACCTTCAGCATCGTCGTGGTCTCGCTCATGTTGGAGTCGCCGACGATGACGTGGAGCCGGCGGTACTTCTCGGCGTCGGCGTGGGGCTCGTCGCGGGTGTTGATGATCGGGCGGCTGCGCGTCGTGGCGCTGCTGACACCCTCCCAGATGTGCTCGGCGCGCTGGCTGACGCTGTAGGTCGCCCCACGCGGCGTCTGGGTCACCTTGCCGGCGCCGACCACGATCTGCCGGGTCACCAGGAACGGGATCAGCACGTCGGCCAGTCGGCTGAACTCCCCCGACCGGCTCACGAGGTAGTTCTCGTGGCAGCCGTAGGAGTTGCCGGCGGAGTCGGTGTTGTTCTTGAACAGGTAGATCTCGCCCGCGATGCCCTCGTCGTGGAGCCGTTGCTCGGCATCGAGCAGCAGCCCCTCCAGGACCCGCTCCCCCGCCTTGTCGTGGGTCACCAGCTCGGTCACGTCGTCGCACTCGGGGGTGGCGTACTCGGGGTGGCTCCCCACGTCGAGGTAGAGCCGGGCGCCGTTGCGGAGGAAGACGTTGCTGCTCCGGCCCCAGCTGACCACCTTGCGGAACAGGTAGCGGGCCACCTCGTCCGGGCTCAGGCGCCGCTGGCCGTGGAACGTGCACGTCACGCCGTACTCGTTCTCGATGCCGAAGATCCGCCTGTCCACGGCCTCAGCCTAGGCGCACGGTGGAGCCGGTGGGGCGACCCACGGAAATGGGTCTCAGGTCGTGCGGGAGGCCGGCTGCCCCTCGCCCAGGATGCCCGTCGACCAGGGCAGCGGCGGCAGGTCCTCCTCGGCCGCGACGAGGGAGGCCCCCCGGGACAGGACGAGGTCGACGGGTGCCCCGAGGTGCCGAGCCACCGCCTCGGCCACCAGCCCCAGGTCGGTGCCGGCCTCCAGGGGCACGACGTCGAGGGTCGCCACCGGGTCCGGCTCGGCTCCCTCGGTGTCGGGCGTCGCGAGCCGGGCCAGCGCACAGCCCGTCTCGGGCGCGACGTGGAACCAGCGGTCGTCGGGCCACCGGGCAGCCACCGCCGTGGCGTTGGGCAGGCCGTGCACGACCGCGACGTAGCGCTGGAGGGACACCGTGAGCTCGACCTCGGCCACGGTGCCGGACCGGCCGCCCTTCGGCGGGACGACCCGCAGCCGGCGCTCCGGGGGCGGGGTGGCCCGCCGCTTCCGCAGCCCGTTCCGCGCCTCGACGAGGCGCATCTGCGCGCGGTGGGTCGCGCCGGGCACGCGACGTCGCGCCCACCGGCGTACGGGGTGGGTCGTGCTGCGCAGCGGGGTGGGCCGACGGGCCTCCACGTTGAGCAGCGGGGGGTGCAGCACCCCCAGGGTCTCCTTGAACGGGTTGTCGCCCGGGAGCAGGTCCATCAGGCCCGGAGGGTCCACGCTGACCGACTCCTGGACGTAGCGGTGCAGGATCTGTCCCGGCGACAGCACGGAGAGCCGCTGGTCGTAGACGGTGTTCCAGCCGACGAACACCTCGCCCACCCGGAAGAAGATGTTGCCGGCGGCCGGCCTGCCGCCGATGGTGAGGATCATCAGCCGCAACCAGCCGAGGTCGTCGGTCCGGTCCAGCAACGACTGCCGGGTACGACGCGCGGCGAGCCTCCGGGAACCCTTCCAGCTCTCGGCGGAGATCGCCTCGAACTGCGCCAGGCCCTCCTCGAGCGGAGCCCCGTCGGCCCCGTAGGTGGTCACCGCCATGTCCCAGAACGGCGTCACGCGTCGTTCGCGGGCCCGGGACGACGTGACCAGCTTGCGCTGGCTGCGCTCGTAGGCCTCGAGGTCGTCGGCGACCGGGACCACGTTGTCGGTGCGCTTCTCGTGCAGCTCGACGGCGAACCCGTCCTCGCGGAGCGCGGCCACCAGGGAGGCCGTGGCCGGGTCCCGTGTGGGGAGCCCCCGGAGCACCAGCTCCCGCACCCCGGTGCGTCCCATCTGCTCCACCAGGAGCGCACACGCCTCCTGCTCGGGGACCGACGGGTCCAGCAACGGGCGGCACCGCTGGGCGTGGTCGGAGTGCGCGGACACCCACACCCAGCCCTGGCGACGCAGCGGCAGCAGCGCCACGGGCGCACCGTCACTGACGACCGTCGGGACCGCCACGTGGGGGGCCAGCTCGGGATGGCCGTCGAGCACAGCCCGGAACCAGGCGTAGGAGCTGTAGATGTCGGCCTGCGTGCCACGACGGCTCGCCAGCCCGTCCCACTCTGCGGCGAGGCCGGCCGTCACGTCGTCCGGACGCCAGGTCACTCCCTCCAGTGCCATGCACTCCCCCTTGTACGCAAGCCTCGGAAGGTGGGAACACCTTAGGTCACTCCAGCGAACCGCGCGCGCTGTCTAGACCGCTACGTGGCCGGGCCGTGGCGTTGCTATGGTGACGCTCGCTCGACCCAGGGGGAGGGATCATGAGCCGTGCCACCGCGCGCGAGGCTGCCGATCTGGTGCTCCGCCGGTCGCCCGCACAGCTGGTGTTCCGGCGACGTTCCGCGGACCACCTCGCCGTGCTCGCCTACCACGGCGTCGACGACGTCACCCAGTTCCGCCGTCAGCTCGACCTGCTGGTGAAGCACTGGGCCCCGGTGTCCCTCGACGCCGTGATCACCGCGCTCGACGGGGGACTGCCGCTCCCCCGGCACGCCGTCCTGGTCACCTTCGACGACGGCTACGCCAACGTGCTGGAGGCAGGACTCCCGCTGCTGCGCGAGCGCGGCGTCCCGGCCGTGGCGTTCGTGCTGCCCGGCCTGCTCGACGGCTCCGAGCCGTTCTGGTGGACCGAGGCCGATCGGCTCCATGCCGCGGGAGCGCGGGCCCCGGAGGCACCCGGCCAGACGGCCGCCGAGCTGGTCAGGTGGCTGAAGACGGTGCCGGACACCCGTCGGCTGGAGGTCCTCGAGGCGCTCCGGGCCCAGGCGCCAGACACCGACACCTCGATGCCCCAGCTGACGACCGGCGACCTGTTGACCCTCCGGGACGGTGGCGTCGAGATCGGCAACCACACCTGGACCCACCCGTGCCTCGACCGGTGCTCGACGGTCGAGGTGGAGCGCCAGGTCGAGCTGGCGCACGACGCCCTGACCCGGGCCCTCGGTGGCCCGCCGCGGGCCTTCGCCTACCCCAACGGCAACCACGACCTGCGAGCCGAGGGCGTCCTGCGCCGACTCGGCTACCGGGCGGGATTCCTCTTCGACCACCGGATCTCGCCGACACCGGCGCCCGGGGTCGATCCGCTGCGGCTCTCGCGGGCGCGCACCGGTTCCGACACCTCCCTGGACCGCTTCGCGACGATCGTCAGCGGCCTGCACCCCGCGGTGCACCGAGCGGCCGGCAGGCACTGAATGGGCGCACCCGAGGTGCTCGACGTACCGGACGCGGCGGAGGCCCACGTCCCTGCCTGGCGGGCCCTGGTGGCGTCCCAGCCGTGGACGCCGTACTTCGCCACTCCCGACTGGCAGCTGTCCTGGTGGGAGGTGCTCGGGCAGGGGCGTCCCGGCCGGCTCGCGTTGTGGCACGGGCCGGAGGGGCTCGACGCCGTCGTGGGGCTGGTGCGCGAGTCGGTGCACCCGCGGCTGCCGTGGCTGCGTGGGCCGTGGGCCGTCATGGGCAGCGGCCCGGGTGCGGCCGACCACCTCGGCTGGGCGGTGGCCCCCCATCGCCGCGGCGACGTCGCCCGCTGGCTGGACCGGACGCTCGGTCGTCACACCACGCTGCTCGCCGGCTGCGATCCCGACAGCGGTGCCGCCGACCTGGTGCCGGGCGCCCGCGCCGTCGCGACCATCCCGTGCCCCCGCGTCGACCTCGACGAACCGCTGCCGACCGGCTCGACCAAGCTCCGCAAGAGAGTGCGGTACGACGAGCGGAAGCTGGGCGACGAGGGCGTGACCTTCACCTGGCTCGCCCCCGGCCAGGTCACCGCCGACGTCCTCGACGCCCTGATGGAGCTGCACGGCTCCCGTGCCGGCGAGCAGGGGTGGGCGACCAGCTTCACCGCCGACCGCCGGCGGTTCCACCTCGCGCTGCTCGGTCGCGCGACCGCCGGGTGCGGACCGGCCGCGGTGGTGGCCCGGCGCGGCGAGCAGGTGGTGGGAGTCCTCTACGGCTTCCGGTGGGGAACGACCTTCGCCTACTACCAGACGGGCTGGGACCAGTCCCTGGCGCGGCTGGGCCTCGGCACGGTGCTGGTGGCGAACGCGATGCAGGCGGCCCACGCCGACGGCTGCCGGGTGTTCGACTTCCTGCGCGGTGCGGAGCCCTACAAGTACCGTTTCGGTGCCACCGACCGGGACGACACGACATGGGTGCGCGGCCGCGGCCCACTCGCCCGGTGGGTGGTGTCCCGACACACCCCCGAGACCGGGCAGGCACAGACCCAGGGAGCAGCCGGTGCACGTCCTGTACGCCATTGACAGCCTCGACCGTCCCGGTGGGGCCGAGCAGGCGCTCGCCGCGATGGCGCCCCACCTCGTCGCCTCGGGGGTCACCCTCGACATCGCCTACCTGACCGAACGGCCGGGGTTCCAGGACGAGCTCCGGGAGGCGGGGGCCCGGGTCTACCCCGTCCTCGAGCCCGGCCGCCTCCCGCGCACCCGCGCGCTGGCGAGCCTGATCCGCGAGCGGCGCCCCGACCTGGTCCACACCACGCTCTACGAGGCCGACCTCGCCGGCCGGTGGGCGGCAGCCGCGACCCGCACCCGCGTGGTGTCGAGCCTGGTCAACGTCGCCTACGGGCAGGAGCACCGCGATGCCCCGGGCCTGAGCGCACGGAAGGTGCGGGCGGCGCAGGCCGCCGACGCGGCGAGCTGCCGGACGGTTCACCGGTTCCACGCCCTCACCGACTACGTCGCCGGCATCATGGCCCGACGGCTGCTGATCAGGCGCTCGCGCATCGACGTGGTCCCGCGCGGCCGCGACCTCGCCGTGCTCGGCGACCGGTCCCCGGAGCGCCGGCTCGCGGTGCGGCGGGGGCTAGGGCTGGCCGATGACGTGCCGATGGTGGTGGCCGCCGCCCGCCACGAGTACCAGAAGGGTCTCGACACGCTCGTCGGCGCGTTCGCGGACGTACGCCGTGCCCAGCCCCGGGCGCAGCTGGTGATCGCCGGCCGCGAGGGCACCGCCACCGACCTGATCCGGCGCCGGGCCCGGGAGGGCGGCGTCACCGACTGCCTCCACCTGCTGGGATCGCGTACCGACGTCCCCGACCTGATCGCGGCCGCCGACGTCTTCGTGGCCCCGTCGCGCTGGGAGGGGCTCGGCAGCGCCGTCCTGGAGGCGATGGGCATCGGCACCCCGGTCGTCGCCGGGGACGTGGCGGCGATCCGCGAGACGATCACCGGCGAGGGTGCGCTGCTGGTCCCCGTCTCCGACTCCCCGGCGCTCGCACGCGCCGTCGTCGACGTCCTCGACGACCCGTCCGCCGCGGCCTCTCGGGCCGAGGTGGCCTCGTCACGGTTCCGCAGCCGCAACACGATCCAGCGGGTCAACGAGGCGATGCTGGCCTTCTACGAGCGCGCCCTCTCCTGATCCGGGCTCAGCGCGGGACGGCATGTCCCCACGGCACCTCGCGGCCGAGCAACGCACACAGCTCCTGGCGGTCGGGGGCGAAGCGCTCCTCGAGGCGCTCGCGGGTCGCCGGCCTCAGGTCGGGGTAGTCCGCGGGCGTGGTGTTCCACCGTCGTACCGCCCGGATGGCGGGTCCGGGGAGCCGCCGGGCGGCGGCGCTGAGCCGCACGCTCCGCACCGGACCACGGTGGTTGGTGCGAGGCTCCTTGCGCTCCGGCAGGTAGACGTCGTCCAGCTTCCGCAGCTGGGCCCCGAGGGCGGACGTGCCGGCGCGCGGCACCCCGGCGACGACGAAGTCAGGCAGTCGCGGCGCCGGGGTCACGCGAGCACCCCGGTCACCAGGGCGGCCACCGCCATCGGAGCGGCCAGCCGCGGGATCAGCTGCCGGCGACGTCGTGCCCGCATCTCGGCGACCATGGCCACCGTCACGACCCCCATCGCCAGCAACCCGCCGGTTCCGTGCGGCAGCGCGACCATGAGCGCCATCAGCGGCCAGCACGCGGCCATGCAGCGCAGCGACTGGCGTACGCCGAACTCGACGCGGCTGGACACCGCGCGCAGACCGAACGGCGCCAACGGGACGCTGCGGCTGCACGACAGCACGGCCTGTCGCTTCCAGGGGCTCAGCTGCCAGCCGGCGGCGACCGCGAGCAGGACGGCACCGAGCCCTGCCCCGGTGGCTCCCCCGGACAGGGCGATCACGCTGAGCGGAAGCAGGACCGCACCGAGGACGACCCAGGGCACCAGGAAGGCGGTCGTGAACAGGACCACGCCGACGAACCGGTGGCGGTGGGGCGAGTTGAGCCCGACGTGCCGCGCGGGCGGAAGGGCCAGCGGCAGCATCATCGCGACGCACATCACGGCCCACCAGGTCAGGGACATCACCGGAGTGGTGGTCCCGGACAGGTGGTGCAGGTGCCCCGTACCCGTGGGCGCCGCGGCCGGAGCACCGACGGCGTGGCTCGTCAGCATCACCCACGCCACCGCGGCCAGGGCAGCGACCGGCCACTCGGGGCGCCAGGCCAGCCAGTCGGCGACGACCCCGGCCCGCCCCCGGCGGTCGACGACCTCAGTCGACGAAGAGGCTGACACGGCCGACGGTGATCGGACGGGAACGGGCGTCCTGGTAGAACTCGGCGAGCACGAACTCCGGGTTCCCGCGGTAACCGGGCGGGGGCACCGGGAGCTCGAGCAGGAACGTCACGTCGAGGTCGTCGCCCGACGACAGCCGGCCGGATCGCTCGAGCACCCGCATCTTGCGGGTGATGTCGAAGCTGTGCCGCATCCCCGCCACGTGGTCGTGGGCAGGGTCCGGGTCGTTCATCGCCTCGATCCCGAACACGGTCACGTTGCCCACGTGGTGGTGGTCGCGGATCCGCTCGTCGTAGGTGCGGGGCAGGTTGAGGTAGACCCCGTAGACGACGCCGGGGTTGCTCTCGGCGCGGATGTCCTCGACGTTGAGGAAGACGCGGCGCGTCGTGGCGGCACCCCTCGTCGCCTCGGCCATGAGCCGCGTGGCGCGTGGAGCGAGCCGGGGCTTCACGGACGCCGGCCGGCCGTCCAGCCGCACGGGACTCTCGGTCGCGGCCACCAGCTCGGGCGGTCGCCGTCGGTCTCGGGTCGCCATGGGTCACCTCCTCCGTGGGGTCGGGCCGCTCATGCGTAGACCACGTCGAGCTGGGCTGCGGTGTCGAGAACGTCCTGGGGCCGCAGCGTCACCGGAAGCGCGTTCTCGTCGTACATGGTGAAGGTCTGGTTGCTCCAGGCACTCTCCGTCGGGTTCGCGCGGCCCCCGCCGCGCGCGAGCCAGATCTCCCACATCCGGTCGATGTTGGCGTGGTGCAGGAAGAACACCGGATCGTTGGCGGCGCACCTGACGTTCGACATCCAGCCGCCCGTGCAGTTGGGGCCGGACTTGCTCCCGACCTGGACGTGGACCACGTTGTGGGGCTGCTTCTCCATCGCGCCCAGCGCTCCGGCGAACTGGATGGCCGCGGTGGGACCGCCACCGAAGCTCCGCTTGAAGTCGGTGGAGGCGAACACCGTCATGTTCATCGCCTTGGCGGAGGAGACCTGCCGCGGCGTGAGCTCGAACCCCGCCATCATCGCGTCGGTCCGTCGAAGTGGCAGGTAGAGCGGGTTCTCGGAGCCGTCGGGCAGCGTGGGTACGCGGAACGCCTCGGGGAGCGTGTTGGACGGGAACGGCTTCTCGTAGTTCCAGTAGGGCAGCGCCCAGTCGCTCGGACCCCCCACCTGGGCTACCGCTGCCCGGACGATCCGCTCGAAGTAGTAGAGGTAGATCCGGTGCCAGGGGTAGAAGTACCAGCTCTGGTGCTGGCACTGGTTCCAGGTCGGGTCCTCCGGCCTCGAGAACGTCCCGTGGATCGCGGCCTGGAAGGCCCAGCTCGTCGGGTCGCTCGGGTCGCGCTGCTGCATCAGGCGCATGGCCCGGGCGTAGGCCTCCGTGTAGGCGTTCCACGGAGAGTCCAGCGACCAGACGTCGCGGCGGACCAGCGTGCCTGTCTCCGTCGTGGCCACGGCGGCGCGGGCCCCGGGCGTACTGCCCAGGGCGGTCGCGACAGCGCCTGCTCCCGCCAGGAAGCCGCGGCGCCTCAGCGCACCCGGCAGTGGTGTCTCCCCCATTGCGACATCCCCCCGAGTCGCTTGTGTGTGGCTGAATTGAAGGGCCCGTCGGGAGGACCGCACAAGGTTCGTTGCCGGTTTGTAGACAAGTTGTCGCCGTCGGGTGGCCCGACAGACGGCGACGCGGGCTAGCCCAGGGGGTCGTTCGGGTCGATCGGCGGGGCCACCGGGGGCTCGTCGGGGGCCACAGGGTCGGTGGGCCGAGGGGTCGGCTCGCCGGTCCGCGGGTTCTCCAACGGGGGGATCGCACCACTGGTCTGGTCGGTCGGGTCGGCCGGGTCATCGGTCGCCGCAGGCGCGGCCGGCGACGGTACGGCGCCGTCCTCGTCGCGCGGCTCGTCGGCCGGGTCGGTGGTGCGGTCACCGAGCCGGCGGTGCAGCTCCTCGGGCCGCAGCCGGCGGAACTTGCGGGGCTGCACCCGGGTCCGGTCGAGCACGGCGACCTCGAGGTCGGTGTCGGCGAGGACCCGGTCGCCGCTGTCGGAGTGGCCGAGGGCACCGACGGCCAGCGCGAGCGCGCCGTCGAGGGACAGCCCGTCGGCGTAGCGCGAGGAGAGGTAGTCGGCCACCGTGTCGACCGCTCCCCCCATCACCGCGAAGCCCTGGACGTCGGCCACCTGGCCGTCGTAGGTCAGCCGGTAGATCTGGTCGTCGGCCGCGACGTCACCCACCTCGGCGACGAAGATCTCCACCTCGTAGGGCTTCTCGCCGCCGCTGGAGAAGATGGTGCCCAGCGTCTGGGCGTAGGCGTTGGCCAGCCCCCGGCCGGTCACGTCGCGCCGGTCGTAGGCGTAGCCCCGCATGTCGGCGAGCCGCACCCCGGCGATCCGGAGGTTCTCGAACTCGTTGTAGCGGCCCACGGCGGCGAAGGCGATCCGGTCGTAGATCTCCGAGACCTTGTGGAGCGCCTGGGAGGGGTTCTCGGAGGCGAACAGGACGCCGTCGGCGTACTGCACGGCGACGACGGAGCGGCCGCGCGCGATCCCCTTGCGGGCGTAGTCGGCCCGGTCCTTCATGACCTGCTCGGGCGAGACGTAGAACGGCATGCTCATGAGCGGCCTCCGGCCGCCCACGAGCACGCCACGGCATGGCTCTGTTGCATGGTTCCCTCGCTTCGCTCGGTCACGTGCGCTCGTCACCCCCGGTGAGCGTCGGGGCGGCGGGTCCGTCCGGGCGCTGCATCCGGCCGGCGATCATCCGGTCGGCGACCTCGGCCACCTCGGCGTCGCCGAGCCGGCGTCCGCCGTCGGGCGTGATCACGTGGACGACCGGGAAGATCCGCCGGGTCAGGTCGGGGCCACCGGTGGCGGAGTCGTCGTCGGCGGCGTCGTAGAGCGCCTGGACGACGACGGTGACGGCATCGCCCTGGGTGAGGTCGTCGCGGTAGAGCTTCTTGAGCGACCCGCGTGCGAACAGCGACCCGGAGCCCACGGAGTGGAAGGCGGTCTCCTCGTAGCGGCCGCCGGTGAGGTCGTAGCTGAAGATCCGCCCCTGTCCGGTGGTGAGGTCGTAGCCGGCGAAGAGCGGGACGACGGCGAGCCCCTGCATCGCCATGCCGAGGTTGTTGCGGATCAGCGCGGCGAGCCGGTTGGCCTTGCCGTCCATGGAGAGCGTGGTGCCCTCGATCTTCTCGTAGTGCTCGAGCTCGGTCTGGAACAGCCGCACCAGCTCGACGGCGAGGCCGGCGGTGCCGGCGATCCCGACGGCGGAGTACTCGTCGGCCGGGAAGACCTTCTCGATGTCGCGCTGGGCGATGATGTTGCCCATGGTGGCGCGGCGGTCACCCGCCATCACCACCCCGCCGGGGTAGGTGGCCGCGACGATGGTGGTCGCGTGGGGCGCGAGGTCGCCGGCCTGTCCCTGGGGCACGGAGCGGCGCGACGGCAGCAGGTCGGGGGCGGCGTCGGCGAGGAAGTCGGAGAACGACGACGTGCCCGGCTGCAGGAACGCGGCCGGGAGGCGGGGGTGCTGGGTCACTGGCCGCCCTTCTGGATGAACGACTTCACGAAGTCCTCGGCGTTGGTCTCGAGCACGTCGTCGATCTCGTCGAGGATCGCATCGACGTCGTCGTCGAGGGCCTCCTTGCGCTCGGAGACGTCGCTCTCGGGCGCGACCTCGGTAGCCTCTTCCGTCTCGGAGGACTTCCGGGGTTGCTTCTGCTCCTGTGCCATGTGTCGACCCTAGCCGAGCGCGACGAAAGGAGTGCGCGGCGCGGGGAGACAGGTTGAGCAGGCCGGCACCGCTGCAGGGCGGTGACCACTCACCGTGTCAGAGCGCTGACCAACGCCTCGGCGGTGTCGCAGCGGTCGATGAGGTCGCCGACGCTGGCGCGGGTGCCGCGGAGCGGGTCGATGGTCGGGACGCGCACCAGGGACTCGCGGCCGGGGAGGTCGAAGATGACCGAGTCCCACGACGCGGCGGCGACCGCGACGGAGTACTTCTCGAGGCAGCGGCCGCGGAACCAGGCACGGGTGTCCTCGGGCGGGTCGTGCATGGCGGCCTCGACCGAGGTGTCGTCGAGCAGCCGCTCGATCCGCCCCAGGGACACCAACCGGTGGTAGAGCCCCTTCTCGGGCCGGACGTCGGAGTACTGCACGTCGATCAGCCCCAGCTTGGCGTCGTCCCAGCCGAGCCCGTCGCGCTGGCGGTAGTGCTCGAGCAGCTTCAGCTTGGCCACCCAGTCGAGCTCGGAGGCGCACTCCATGGGGTCGCGCTCGAGCCGGGCGAGCACCGACTCCCAGCGGGCGAGGACGTCGACGGTCTGCGGGTCGGCGTCGGAGCCGAACCGGTCCTCGACGTACTTGCGGGCGAGGTCGAGGTACTCGAGCTGCAGCTGGACGGCGGTGAGCTCGCGCCCGTCGATGAGCCGCACGGTCTGCTTCAGCGTGGGGTCGTGGGACACCGACCGCAGCGCGGCCACCGCGCCGTCGACGGTGAGGTCGCGGTCGAGGAACCGGTCCTCGATCATCGAGAGCACCAGCGCGGTGGTCCCGACCTTGAGGTACGTCGACACCTCGGCCACGTTGGCGTCGCCGAGGATCACGTGGAGCCGCCGGTAGCGCTCGGGGTCGGCGTGCGGCTCGTCGCGGGTGTTGATGATCGGCCGCTTGAGCGTGGTCTCGAGCCCCACCTCGACCTCGAAGTAGTCAGCACGCTGGCTGAGCTGGAAGCCGTGCTCGCGGCCGTCCTGCCCGATCCCGACCCGGCCGGAGCCGCACACGACCTGCCGCGACACGAAGAAGGGCGTCAGGTGGCGGACGATCTCGCCGAACGGCGTGCTGCGCCGCATCAGGTAGTTCTCGTGGGCGCCGTAGGACGCCCCCTTGTTGTCGGTGTTGTTCTTGTAGAGGTTGATCGGCCCGGCCCCGGGGAGCTGGCTGGCCCGGCGCGACGCGTCGAGCATCACCTGCTCCCCCGCCTTGTCCCAGCGGACCAGGTCGAGCGGCGTGGTGACCTCCGGGGTGGAGTACTCCGGGTGGGCGTGGTCGACGTAGAGCCGGGCCCCGTTGGTGAGGATGACGTTGGCGAGGCCGAGGTCCTCGTCGGTGAGCTGGGACGGGTCGGCGACCTGGCGCGACATGTCGAAGCCGCGGGCGTCGCGCAGCGGCGACTCCTCCTCGAAGTCCCAGCGTGCACGCCGCGCCCTCACCGTCGCCGAGGCGTAGGCGTTGACGACCTGCGACGACGCCACCATCGGGTTGGCCAGCGGCTGCCCCTTCACGGAGATGCCGTACTCGACCTCCGAGCCCATCACCCGGCGCACGCTCATCGGGGGTCCCGGGTCGAGCGGGACGGCGCCGGGCGGCGCGCGCGGGTCGGAGTCATGGTCACGAGCCTAGTTGGTGGGGGTGTGGTGACCGGCCCCGCCGGGTCAGCGCTTGCGCATCCTCGGCAGCACGACCAGCACCACGACCAGGACGACGGCGATGATGACGAGCCACTTCATGGCGTGACTCTAGCCGGATCCGGGTCGGGCCTAGGCTCGGCGCATGGGTGTCTGGAGCGACCACGTCGTCCCCCGCCTCACCGACGCCACGTTGCGCAGCCACGAGCTCGGCGAGCTGCGCCGCGAGGCGTGCGCGCCGCTGGCGGGCCGGGTGCTGGAGCTCGGCTTCGGGTCGGGCCTCAACGTGCGGTGGTACCCGCCCGGGGTCACCTCGGTCTCGGCGGTGGAGCCGTCCGACGTCGGGTGGCGGCTCTCGGAGCCGCGCCGGGCGCGGACCTCGGTCCCCATCGAGCGGCGCGGGCTCGACGGTCAGCGGCTCGACGAGCCCGACGCGTCGTACGACGGGGTGCTGACGACGTTCACGCTGTGCAGCATCCCCGACCCGGCCCTGGCGCTGGCCGAGTCGCGCCGGGTGCTGCGGCCCGACGGAGTGCTGTGCGTGCTGGAGCACGGCCTGTCCCCCGACCCCGGCGTCGCCCGCTGGCAGCGCCGGCTGGACCCGTTCCAGCGCCGGGTCGCGGGCGGCTGCCACCTCTCGCGCGACATGCCCGCGCTGGTCACCGGAGCGGGGTTCGAGATCACCATGGTCCGCGCCGACCAGCTGCAGCAGGGGCCGGCCGTGTCCCGGCCGTGGACCTACGGCTACCTGCTGGTCGCCCGACCGCGTGCTTGACTGGCGCCCGCCCACCAACAGGAGGTCCGGTGCCCGTCCCGCCGCTGCTCCGGCGCATCGTGCGCCGGGTCCGCCCGTCCCGCCCGGGACCCGTGCCGGTCCGCGAGCGGTCACGGCGCCCGGGCAGACCGGGCGGCGACCTCGGCTACCTCTTCGTCGTGACCTACGGACGCTCCGGGTCGACGCTGCTCCAGGGCCTGCTCAACGCGATCCCGGGCTACCTGATCCGCGGCGAGAACCGGCAGGCGCTGCGCCACCTGTTCGCCTACCACCAGGCGACGGTCGGGAGGCGCCGCAAGGTACGGCGCGGGCAGCGCCGGCGCGACCAGGTGCCCGGCACCACGACGAGCACCCACCCGTTCTACGGCATGGACGGCATCCCCGTGCAGGGCAGCCTCCGGGCGATCCGCCGGCTCGCCCTCGACACGCTGCTGAGGCCGGAGCCCGACACCCGGGTCGTGGGCTTCAAGGAGATCCGCTGGGACCACGACGACACCGACGCCTACGTCGCGTGGCTGCGGCAGGTGTTCCCGGGCGCCCGGTTCGTCATCAACACCCGTGACCTCGACGCCGTCAGCCAGAGCAAGTGGTGGGCCCGCGACCCGGGCGCCAAGGCCGCACTGGCGGAGGTGGAGGCCGGGCTGCTCGCGCTCGGCGACTCCCTCGGGGATGCCGCCTTCCACGTGCGCTACGACGACTACGTCGCCGACCTGGGCCGGTTGCGGCCGCTCTTCGCCTGGCTGGGTGAGGAGTTCGAGGAGGAGCGGCTGCGCGCCGTCCTCGAGGTGCCGCACTCCTACTGAGCCGGGCCCGCGGGACGGCGGGACTGCAGCGCGTGGGCGGTGTTGATGCCGACCAGGCCGCCCCAGCCGATCAGCATCGCGGCCAGGCCCGTGGCCCCGCCCTCGACGCCCAGGCTGATGGCGGTGACCGGGATGCCGGCCACGCACGAGACGATGCCGAGCGCGAGCTGGCGGGGTCCCGCGGCCGCGCGCTCGCGGTCGGAGCGCTGGGAGCGGTCGACGTCGTGGGCGGCGCGGGCCGCCACGGCAGCCTCGATCCGGTCGGCGAAGGAGTCGACCAGCGCCGCGTCGTACGCCGACCCCAGCTCGCGCCGGGTCTCCAGCACGGCCTCGACCTCGGTGCGCTCGACCTCCCCCTCGTGGCCCGTCACGACGTGCCGGTGCTCAGAGGTACTGGCCGGTGCTGGCCACGGTGTCGATCGAGCGACCGGGCTCGGTGCCCTGCTTGCCGGTGATCAGGGTGCGGATGAAGACGATCCGCTCGCCCTTCTTGCCGGCGATCTGGGCCCAGTCGTCGGGGTTGGTGGTGTTGGGAAGGTCCTCGTTCTCCTTGAACTCGTCGACGCACGCCGCCATCAGGTGGCGCACGCTGATGCCGCGCCGGTCCTGCTCGAGGAAGTCCTTGATCGCCATCTTCTTGGCCCGGTCGACGATGTTCTGGATCATCGCGCCGGAGTTGAAGTCCTTGAAGTAGAGGACCTCCTTGTCGCCGTTGGCGTAGGTGACCTCGAGGAACTGGTTGTCCTCGGACTCGGTGTAGATCCGCTCGACGGTGCGCTGGATGATGTTGGCCGCGGTCGCCGACGTGTCGCCGCCGAACTCCCGCAAGTCGTCGTCGTGGAGCGGCAGCTCGGCGGTGAGGTACTTGCTGAAGATGTCGCGGGCCGCCTCGGCGTCGGGCCGCTCGATCTTGATCTTCACGTCGAGCCGCCCCGGCCGCAGGATCGCCGGGTCGATCATGTCGGGCCGGTTGGAGGCGCCGATGACCAGGACGTTCTCGAGCGCCTCGACGCCGTCGATCTCGCTCAGCAGCTGCGGGACGATGGTGTTCTCGACATCGGAGGAGACGCCCGAGCCGCGGGTACGGAACAGCGAGTCCATCTCGTCGAAGAACACGATGACCGGTGTGCCGTGGCCGGCCTTCTCCCGAGCCCGCTGGAAGACCAGCCGGATGTGCCGCTCGGTCTCTCCGACGTACTTGTTGAGCAGCTCGGGTCCCTTGATGTTGAGGAAGTACGACTTCCCCTCGGCACCGGTGCGGGCCGCGACCTTCTTGGCCAGCGAGTTGGCGACGGCCTTGGCGATCAGCGTCTTGCCGCAGCCGGGCGGGCCGTAGAGCAGCACGCCCTTGGGCGGCTTGAGCTGGTGCTCCCTGAACAGGTCGGGGTGGAGGTAGGGCAGCTCGACGGCGTCCTGGATCTGCTCGATCTGGCCGCCCAGCCCGCCGATGGCCTCGTAGGCGATGTCGGGGACCTCTTCGAGGACCAGCTCCTCGACCTCGGACTTGGGAACCCGCTCGTAGGCGTAGCCGGCGCGGCCGTCGAGCAGCAGCGAGTCGCCGGCGCGGAGGGTCTGGTCGCGCAGCGGCTCGGCGAGCCGGACGACGCGCTCCTCGTCGGCGTTGGCGATCACCAGCGCGCGGTCGCGGTCGGCGAGCAGCTCCTTGAACATCACGACCTCGCCGACCTGCTCGAACTCGAGGGCGGCGACGACGTTCAGCGCCTCGTTGAGCATGACCTCCTGGCCGCGCACCAGCGTGTCGAGGTCGACCGCCGGGCTCGCGGTCACCCGCAGCTTGCGGCCGCCGGTGAACACGTCGATCGAGTCGTCGTCGTTGCGCTGAAGGAAGGTACCGAAGCCGGCGGGCGGCTGCGCGAGCCGGTCGACCTCCTCCTTGAGGCGGGTGATCTGGTCACGAGCCTCACGGAGCGTCTGGGCCAGCCGCTCGTTCTGCGCGGTGACCGCGGAGAGCGAGCGCTGGGTGTCGGCGAGCCGCAGCTCGAGACCACGGGAATGGCCGGGCGCCTCACCGAGCCGCCGACGGAGGTCCTCGACCTCGGCCTCGAGGAAGCGCACCTGCTCGGCGAGCTCGGACGCGGAGCGTCCGCTCCCGCCTGACCTGCTTTCGGATGCTGACATCACTGGCCACCTCCTCCACTTCCGACACTACTCGTGCGGGGGCGCGAGGGCAGCCACAACGCTCCGCTCCGCGGACACGTTTCAGTCGCGACCAGGTGACCTCGGGGTCAGCCGTCGAGACCCTCCTCGAGCACCTGTGGCGGCAGGTCTGCCGGGCGCGGGCCGGTGTAGTCGGGCCCGTAGGCGCCCGGGGCGGGGCGGCGGCGGCGCAGCGGCGCCCGCGCCCCCGGCGCCATCCGCCGGGCGGTCACGAGGAACGCGGTGTGCCCGATCATCGAGTGCCCGGGCCGCACCGCGAGCCCTTCCACGTGCCAGTCGCGCACCAGCGACTCCCACGCGCTGGGCTCGGTGAAGCCGCCGTGCGCCCGCAGCGTCTCGACGTAGCGGGACAGCTGCGTGGTCGTGGCGACGTACGCGCAGACGATCCCGCCGGGGCGCAGCGCGCCGGCGACGGCGTCGACGCAGTCCCACGGGGCGAGCATGTCGAGGATCACCCGGTCGGCGCGGTCGCCGCGGCGGGGCAGCTCCTCGGCGAGGTCGCCGAGCGTCAGCTCCCACGCCGGGTGGGTGCCGCCCCCGGCGGTGGTGCCGAAGAACTGTGTGACGTTGCGGCGCGCCACCTCGGCGAACTCCTCCCGCCGCTCGTACGACGACACGTGGCCGTGCGGCCCCACCGCGCGCAGCAACGAGCAGGTCAGCGCGCCGGAGCCGACCCCGGCCTCGACGACGTCGGCGCCCGGGAAGACGTCGGCCAGCGCGACGATCTGGGCGGCGTCCTTCGGGTAGACGACGGCGGCGCCGCGCGGCATCGACACGGCGTACTCGGAGAGCAGGGGGCGGAAGACGAGGTACTCGCCGCCGGCGGAGGAGCTGACCGTGAAGCCCTCGTCGCGGCCGATCAGGTCGTCGTGCTCGAGGTGGCCCTTGTTGGAGAAGAACCGCTTGCCGGGGACCAGCTCGAAGTTGTGCCGCCGGCCCTTGCTGTCGGTCAGCCGCACCCACTCCCCGGCGCGCAGCGGCCCCCGGTGGACGCCGGACCACGCCTCGGGGGCGACGTCGGGGGTGCGGTCGGTCTCGTGCTCAGCCACGCGGGTCGGTCTCCCGGAACGCGCGCTCGACGTCGGACGTCGCCAGCACGCCGTAGACCGAGCCGTCGTCCTCGACGAGCAGGTACTCGGTGGCCGGCGTCCGGCCGATCGCGTTGACCAGGTCCTCCCCGTGGATGGTCGCCGGCAGCGTCAGCCCGTCCGCGAGCGTGCGCGTCACCGTCGAGACGGCGACCCACGGCCGCCGTTCCTCCGGCACGGCCACCAGCGCGGCCTCGTTGACCAGTCCGGCCGGCCGCCCGGCCCCGGTCACCGTCACGATGCCGCCGGCCTGGGCGTCGTGGGCCCGGCGTACGGCCTCGGCCAGCGGCAGGTCCTCCGGTACGGAGAGCGTGCGTCGTGCGAGGCCACGGGCGACCAGCGCCGGCAGCCGGGTACGGAGCCGGGCCGAGCTGATCGCGGCGGACGCGCTGGTCCAGAGGAACAGCGCGACCACGAACGCGAGCACGAAGTCGATGACGCCGGGCGGGGTGCCGAGGAGAGCCTCCATCGCGAGCGGCCAGGACAGCGCGGCGACCGCGGCGACCCGGCCGCCCCACGCTGCGACGAGGGTGCCGCGGTGGGCGCTGCCGGTGAGCCGCCACACGCCGCTCTTGAGCACCCGGCCGCCGTCGAGCGGCAGGCCGGGCACGAGGTTGAGGATCCCGACGAGCAGGTTGGCGCCCGCGAGCGCCTCGACCGCGAGCAGCAGCAGCCCGTCGGGCGTCACGAACCACAGGCCCGCCGCGGCCGCACCCACGGCGATCGAGGTGAGCGGACCGACCACGGCGATCGCGAACTCCTCGCCGGGGCGCCGCGCCTCGCCCTCGATGGCGGTCATGCCGCCGAGGAAGTGCAGCGTGATCGAGGCGACCGGGAACCCGTAGCGCTTGGCCATCAGCGCGTGCGAGATCTCGTGGAGGAGCACCGAGAGGTAGAGCAGCACCGCGAACAGGAACCCGGCGAGGTACTTCCACGCGCCGAGCCCCGGCGCCACCTGGTCGACCCGCGGCGCCAGCACCACGGCGATCAGCCCGGCGACGAGGAACCACGACGAGGAGATGAGGACGTCGCTGCCGGCCACGGTGCCGATGCGGAGCGTCCCGCGGGGTCGCTGACCGGTCCCGTGGCGGGGCCGCTGCCGGTGGTCCGGAGGCGGCGAGGGATGGTCGGCGGACACGTGTCGAGGCTATCCGAACCGCCCCCGCCCTCCCGCATCCTTGTCACCGCCTCTGCCTAGGCTGCAGCCATGCCCGTCCGGCCCTCTCCCACCGACTCGCTCTCGACCCCGGTCGACGGCGTCGAAGTGGTGGGCGCGCTGTCCCCGAGCCGGGCCGGCGACTTCATGACCTGCCCGCTGCTCTACCGGTTCCGCACCGTCGACCGCCTGCCGGAGCCGCCGAGTCCCGACGCCACCAGGGGCACCCTGGTCCACCAGGTCCTGGAGGACCTGTTCGACCTCCCGGCCGCCGGGCGGACGCCCGAGCAGGCCCGCGACATGCTGGTCCCGACGTGGGAGCGGCTGCTCGAGGCCGAGCCGGAGCTGGCCGAGATGTTCACCGGCGAGGGGCCCGAGGTCACCGGCTGGTTGACCAGCTGCCGCGACGTCCTCGACCGCTATTTCTCCCTCGAGGACCCCCGCCTGCTCGAGCCCGCCGAGCGCGAGCTCTACGTCGAAGCGCTGCTCGACTCCCGCCTGCTGCTGCGCGGCTTCGTCGACCGGCTCGACGTCGCCCCCGACGGCCGGATCAGGGTGGTGGACTATAAGACAGGAAAGGCGCCTGGCGAGGCCTGGGAGGGCAAGGCACTGTTCCAGATGAAGTTCTATGCCCTCGTCATCTGGCGCACCCGCGGCGTGGTGCCCGCGATGCTGCAGCTGGTCTACCTCGGCAACGGCGAGCTGCTCCGCTACGTCCCCGACGAGCGCGACCTGCTGGCCACCGAGCGCAAGGTGCAGGCGATCTGGCACGCCATCCAGCGGGCCACCGAGACCGGCGACTGGCGGCCCAACCGATCCCGGCTCTGCGACTGGTGCTCCTTCCGCGACCTGTGCCCCGAGTGGGGCGGCACTCCCCCGCCGCTGCCCGAGGTCGCCCCCGCCGACCCGGGCGACCTCACCGCCGAGGACGTCGACTGAGCCGGTCCCTGCGCCGCCGGTGACCGCACGGCGACTCCTGGACCGCGGGCCGCTGCAGGTCGACCGGGTGACCTAGAGCCCGTTGCGCTCCGCCCACAGCGCCGCCTGGGTCCGGTCCTGGACGCCGATCGTGGCGAAGGTCGAGGTCAGGTGGGCCTTCACGGTGCGTTCGCTGATGCCGAGCCGGCGCGCGATCTGCTTGTTCGCCAGACCTTCCCGGACCAGCCCCAGCACCTCCCGCTCGCGCGCGGTCAGCTCGACCGCGGGCGCCGTACGCCGGGCCCCCAGCAGCTTGCGCGCTGCCCTCGGGTGCAGCGGCGACTCCCCGCGGTGCACCGCCCGGACGCCGGCCAGCAGGTCGTCGGGGTCGGAGTCCTTGAGCAGGTAGCCCACCGCGCCCGCGTCGAGGGCGGCGACGATCCGCTCGCTGTCGGAGAACGACGTCAGCACCATCACCTGGGCGGTCCCGGCAGCCACGATCCGCCGGGTGGCCTCGACACCGTCGACGCCGGGCATCTGCAGGTCCATGACGACCACGTCCGGCCGCTCGCGCTCCGCCAGCGCGACCGCCTCCTCGCCGCCGGACGCCTCTCCGACCACGTCGATGTCGTCGGCGCCGCACAGCAGCTGGGCCAGCCCCGCGCGCACGACAGCGTGGTCGTCGGCCACCACGACCCGGATCTCGGCACCTGTCGTCACGCGTCCACCTCCAGGGTCACCGTCGTGCCGCCTCCCGGGGCGGACGCGACGTCGAGCCGGCCGCCCTCGTCCCTCACCAGCCCCGCCAGGCCACGCAGCCCGAGGTGGTCTCCCCCGGCCGGCTGCGTCAGGTCCATGCCCCTCCCGTCGTCACGCACCACCAGGGCCAGCCTGCCCTCCCGCCGCTCCACGCGGACGTCGAGCCGGCTGCCGCCGGAGTGGCGCAGCGCGTTGCGGACCGCCTCCTGCGCCACCCGCCACACCAGCCGCACCGCCCGGTCCGGCGCGCCGGCGACCCCGGCGACGTCGACGTGGGCCTCCATCCCGGCGGCGGCCGCCGGGGCGACCAGGTCCTGGAGGGCGGCCGTGAGCCCGTCGGCGTCCAGGTCGGGCGGGTGGATCTCCACCAGCAGCGACCGCAGTGACCGCAGCGCCGTCCTGAGCGTGTCCGCGGCCGCGCCCACGGTGGTGTCCGCGACCGGTCCCGGCTCGCGGGCCGCGGCCGAGAGCGCGAACGAGGTCCCTGCGAGGTCCTGGACCACGCCGTCGTGGAGGTCTCGGGCGATCCGGCGCCGCTCGGCCTCCGAGGCGTCGATGGCCCCCTGGAGCAACCGCTGCCGCTCGTCGGCCGCGCGCCGTAGCCGCCGCGAGAGTCCCCAGATGATGAGCGTGGCCAGGGCGCCGAGGGCCAGCAGCGAGCCCAGCATGATCCGGCGGAACGGGCCGAACACCTGCTGGGTGCGGGCTTCGATGTCGGTGGTCGAGAAGTAGGCCTCGAACAGCAACGGCCGACCGTCGGGGGTGACCACCCGGGTGTAGACCTCGACCAGGCCCTGTGCCCCGGTCTCCAGCCGGTTCTCCGGGTCGGAGAGGTCCGAGAGCTCCGCATCGGTCCCGCCCTCGCGCAGGATCGCGTGCTCCTCGTCGTCGAGGGCGTAGGCCTCGCCGATCAGCTCGGTCTGGTCGGACCAGACGATGGTCCCGTCGCCTGTCCAGATCTTGATCCGGCGTACGTCGCCGACGAGCAGCCGGTCGAGCACGTCCCGGTCGAACCGGTCGATGGCGCCGGCGTCCCCGGCGACGAGGGCGGCGCTGAGCGAGGGCTCGGCCACCGAGTGGGCGAGCACCCACGTGGTGTTGCGGGCCTCCCCCAGCGCCTCCCGCTCGGCCGCACGGTCGGCCAGCCGGTCGCCGGTGACGGCGAGGGCGACGAAGAGCACGAGCCCGACGCCCAGGAACTGGGCGACCGGGCTCCTCACCACCTCAGACAGGCGGACGTCGGGCCGCATGCCGACCGAGGATAGGTGTCACCAGCTGATCCTTCCGCGACACACCTGGCCGTGGTGGCTGGCCCGCAGCCGGAACCGGTCGGTGCCGGCGAGGTTGGACATCCGCCGCTGGACGTCGAACGAGCCCGACGGGCCGTGGGTCGTCTTCCGTCCCCGGGCCGAGACGCTCCCGTTGTGGGAGATCCGCCAGCGCCAGGTCTGGCCCGAGACGTTGCTGTCGATCTCGGCCTCGACCTCGAGCCGACCGTCGTCGGGCTTCACCTTCAGCTTCCAGTCGGCGGAGCCCGAGCAGCCTCCCCGCCGGACCTTCTCGTCGCCACCCGCGCTGGCGGGCACCGCCGTTCCGAGCGTCCCGACCAACGCCGCGACCACCACCGCCGCCATCGTCCTCCGGATCATCACCAGACCTCCTGTCTCGTCGTCAGGTGCCCAGCGTCGCCCGTGTCGCGGGCAGGTCGCCATTGGCCGGTGGTGCTAGTACCGACGGGCACCGTCACGAGCCACGAGCCGGGTGAGAGCGGCGGTGTCGAGCCCCACCAGGCTGTCGCGGAACACCCGTCGCTCCCCCTCGAGCACGGGCACGTGGTTGGGCACGACGAGCACCAGGCTGCCGGCGGACTCCGCCGACTTCGCGCCGGTGTTGGAGTCCTCGATCGCCAGGCAGTCGGCGGCCTCGACACGCAGCTCGAACGCCGCCCTGAGGTAGGGGTCGGGGTGCGGCTTGCCGCGGCTGACGGCGTCGCCGGTGACCACGACGTCGAAGGCACCTGCCGGGAGCGCGGCCAGCACGGGTGCGACGAACCGCCGGTAGGACATGGTCACCAGGGCCCGCGGTACGCCGGCAGCGGCCAGGTCGTCGACCAGCTCGCGGGCGCCGGGGCGCCAGGGCACCGACTCCTCCACGCGGGCGACCACCCCGTCGAGCAGCTGCTCGACGATCTCGGAGGGCTCGAGGTCGATCCCCATGTGCTCCCGGATGTAGCGCCCGGAGTCCAGCAGGTCGAAGCCGACGAGGTTGAGGGCGTGCTCGGTGGACCAGCTGCCGTCGTACTTCCCCGCGAGCTCGAACTCGGTGTCGATCCAGTAGGGCTCGGTGTCGACCAGCGTCCCGTCCATGTCCCACAGCACCGCCGCGGGCCACGGCCTCCCCATGTCCGGCACTCAGTCCTCCGGGTCGTAGCCGAGGTTGGGCGACAGCCAGCGCTCGGCCTCGGCGAGCGTCCAGCCCTTGCGATCCGCGTAGTCGGCGACCTGGTCGCGCGCCAGCCGCCCGACGACGAAGTACTGCGAGTCGGGGTGGGAGAAGTACCAGCCCGACACCGACGCGCCCGGCCACATCGCCATCGAGTCGGTGAGCTCGATGCCGACCTGCTGCTCGACGTCGAGCAGCCGCCAGAGCGCCTGCTTCCCGGTGTGGTCGGGGCAGGCCGGGTAGCCGGGCGCCGGCCGGATGCCGCGGTAGCGCTCGCGGATCAGCTCGGCGTTGTCGAGCCTCTCGTCGCCGGCGTAGCCCCACAGCTCCTTGCGGACCCGCTGGTGGAGCCGCTCTGCGAACGCCTCGGCCAGCCGGTCGGCGAGCGACTCCAGCAGGATGGCGTCGTAGTCGTCGAGCCCGGCCTTGAACTCCGCGGCCTTCTCCTGGGTGCCGTGCCCGGCCGTCACCGCGAAGGCACCGACGTAGTCGCGGAGGCCGGTGGCCCGGGGCGCGACGTAGTCGGCGAGCGACCGGTTCGGTACGCCGGCGCGGTGCTGGCCCTGCTGGCGCAGCTGGTGCAGCACCTCGTGCGGCTCGTCGCGGGCCTCGGTGAGGTAGACCTCGATGTCGTCGCCGACGCTGTTGGCGGGCCACAGCCCGACCGTCCCGTGGGCGGTCAACCACTTCTCCCGTGCCAGCCGGTCGAGCATCTCCTGGGCGTCGTCGTAGAGCTTGCGGGCCGTCTGGCCGGTGGTCGGGTTGTTGAGGATGTCGGGGAAGGACCCCTTCATCTCCCACGCGTTGAAGAACGGCTGCCAGTCGATGAACCGGCGCAGCTCGGTGAGGTCGTAGCTGCGGAAGACCCGGGCGTGCTGGGTCGCGCCCGGCCCGCCGATCAGGGTCGACACGTCATGGTCCTGGCGGAGCAGCAGCCGCGGCCGGGGCGGGTGGTAGCCGCTCCAGTCGATCGGGCTGGCGTTGTCACGGGCCTGCGCGAGGGTCACCAGCGGCCGGTCGTGCTTGGCGGCGTGGCGCGCGCGCAGGCTGTCGTAGTCGGCGGTGACGTCGGCGAGCAGCTTGTCCCGCCGCTCCGGGTGGAGCAGCGCGGCCACGGTCGGGACCGAGCGCGAGGCGTCCTTGACCCACACCACCGGGCCGTCGTACTTCCCGTCGACCTTGACCGCGGTGTGGGCGCGCGACGTCGTGGCCCCGCCGACCAGCAGCGGGATCTCGAACCCCTGCCGCTGCATCTCGCCGGCCATGGTGACCATCTCGTCGAGCGACGGGGTGATCAGGCCCGACAGCCCGATCGCGTCGGCGTCGTGCTCGCGGGCGGCGTCGAGGATCTTCTGGGCCGGCACCATCACCCCGAGGTCGATCACCTCGTAGTTGTTGCACTGGAGGACGACGCCGACGATGTTCTTGCCGATGTCGTGGACGTCGCCCTTGACGGTCGCCATGACGACGGTGCCGTTGGTGCCCTTCTGCTTCGCCAGCTCCGGGTTCCTGGCCTTCTCCTCCTCGATGAAGGGGATCAGGTAGCCGACCGCCTTCTTCATCACCCGGGCGCTCTTGACCACCTGCGGGAGGAACATCTTCCCGGAGCCGAACAGGTCGCCCACGACGTTCATGCCGTCCATCAGCGGACCCTCGATCACCTCGATCGGCCGGCCGCCGCGCTCGGCGATCTCGGCGCGCAGCTCCTCGGTGTCGGCCTCGACGTGGGTGTCGATGCCCTTCACGAGCGCGTGGGTGATCCGCTCGGCGACGGGGAGCGCCCGCCACTCCTCCTCGGTCGGGTCGTCGTCGCTCGCTGCCCGGTTGTAGGTCTCGGCGACCTCGAGCAGCCGCTCGGCGGCGTCGGGACGCCGGTTGAGGACGACGTCCTCGATCCGTTCCCGGAGCTCGGCGTCGACCTGGTCGTAGACCGCCAGCGCCCCGGCGTTGACGATGCCCATGTCGAGCCCGGCCCCGATCGCGTGGAACAGGAAGACCGCGTGGATCGCCTCGCGCACGGGGTTGTTGCCCCGGAAGGAGAAGCTGACGTTGGAGATGCCGCCGGAGACCAGGGCGCCGGGGAGGTTCTGCTTGATCCAGCGGGTGGCCTCGATGAAGTCGCGACCGTAGGTCGCGTGCTCCTCGATCCCGGTCGCGACCGCGAACACGTTGGGGTCGAAGATGATGTCCTCGGCCGGGAAGCCGACCTGCTCGGTGAGGATCCGGTAGGCCCGCCGGCAGATCTCCTGCCGGCGCTCGAGGCTGTCGGCCTGGCCGTCCTCGTCGAAGGCCATCACGACCGCCGCGGCGCCGTACTTGCGGCAGAGCCGGGCGTGCTCGACGAATGCGGCCTCGCCCTCCTTGAGCGAGATCGAGTTGACCACCGGCTTGCCCTGGACGCACTTCAGCCCGGCCTCGATGACCTCCCACTTCGAGGAGTCGACCATCACGGGGACCCGGCAGATGTCGGGCTCGCCGGCGACCAGCTTGAGGAACCGGTCCATCGCCGCGACGCCGTCGATCATCCCCTCGTCCATGTTGACGTCGATGACCTGGGCGCCGTTGTCGACCTGCTGCGCCGCCACGGTCAGCGCCGTGTCGTAGTCGCCGTCCTTGATCAGGTTGCGGAACCGGGCCGAGCCGGTGATGTTGGTCCGCTCCCCCACGTTCACGAAGAGGCTGTCGCCGTCGATCGTGAACGGCTCGAGGCCGGAGAGCCGCATCGCGGAACCCGGCTGGGCCGGGGTCCGGGGCTCGGCGCCCTTGACGGCGGTCGCGATCGCCTCGATGTGCTCGGGGGTGGTGCCGCAGCAGCCGCCGGTCAGGTTGACCAGTCCCGAGGACGCGAAGTCGCCCAGCACGTCCGCCATCTGGTCGGGGGTCTCGTCGTACTCGCCGAACTCGTTGGGCAAGCCGGCGTTGGGGTGTGCGGAGACGAAGCAGTCGGCGACCCTGGCCAGCTCGGCGACGTACGGCCGGAGGTCGTCGGCCCCGAGCGCGCAGTTGAGGCCGACGACGAGCGGCCGGACGTGGCGGACGCTGTTCCAGAACGCCTCGGTGGTCTGGCCGGAGAGGGTGCGGCCGCTGGCGTCGGTGATGGTGCCGGAGATCCACACCGGCCAGCGGCGCCCCTGCTCGTCGAACAGCGTCTCGAGGGCGAAGACCGCGGCCTTGGCATTGAGGGTGTCGAAGATCGTCTCGACCAGCAGCAGGTCGGCGCCGCCGTCGACCAGGCCGCGGGCCTCCTCGAGGTAGGACTCCACGAGCTCGTCGAACGAGACGTTGCGGGCGCCGGGGTCGTTGACGTCCGGCGAGATCGACGCGGTCTTGTTGGTGGGGCCGAGCGAGCCGGCGACGAAGCGCGGGCGCTGCTCGGTGGCAGCCGCGTCGGCGGCCTCGCGGGCGAGGGCCGCGGCGGCCCGGTTCATCTCGTAGCAGTGGTCCTGCAGCCCGTAGTCGGCCTGGGAGATGCTCGACGCCGTGAAGGAGTTGGTGCAGACCACGTCGGCGCCGGCGTCGAGGTAGCGGCGGTGGATGTCGCGGACGACGTCGGGCTGGGTCAGCGACAGGACGTCGGAATCACCGCGCAGGTCGTGGCCGTGGTCGGCGAACGGCTCGCCGCGGTAGTCGGCCTCGCCGAGCTGGTGGCCCTGGATCAGGGTGCCCATCGCCCCGTCGATCACCAGGATCCGCTCCCGGAGCGCGCTGGTGAGGGCCTCGGTCGCGTCGGGCCGCTGGGCGGGGTCGGACACGGGTCTCCTCTCGAGCTCCGGCACTGGCCACCAGCGTAGGCATCCGCGTCCGAGTGGTGGACGTCGTTCCCGGATGGTGACACCGGCATCGTGGCACCCGGGCCCACCGCCCGTGAAATCGGCAACTGCCGGCAGCTCTGGACGCGCTTCGCGTCCGCGCGGGCTCGGGCGCTGCGCCTGCTCGATCCCCCGAGCCCACGCCGCGGCGTCGTTCCTCCGCCGCGACTGCTCGGTGACTAGGCTGTCACGGTGATCGAGATCGAGGACGTCCCCGACCTGGTGGACCCCGTCGTCATCGCCGCGTTCGCCGGGTGGAACGACGCCGCCGACGCCTCCTCCGCCGTCGTCGACCACCTCATGGAGGTGTGGGACGCCCGCGTGATCGGACACGTCGACCCCGAGGACTTCTACGACTTCCAGGTCAACCGGCCGACCGTCGGGACCGACGAGCGCGGCCACCGGCGCCTGGTGTGGCAGACCACGCAGATCGCGGTCGCCTCGCCGCCCGACCTCGACCGCGACGTGATCCTCGTCCGCGGCATCGAGCCCAACCTGCGGTGGCGCCAGTTCTGCGCCGAGCTGCTCGCGGCCTGCGACGACCTCGACGGGCAGCTGGTGATCACCTTCGGGGCACTGCTGGCCGACACGCCGCACACCCGTCCGATCCCGGTGACCGGCACCGCCACCGAGCCCGACCTGGTCGACCGGCTCAAGCTCGAGCAGTCGACGTACGAGGGCCCGACCGGCATCGTCGGGGTGTTCCAGGACGCGTGCGTCCGACTCGACTTCCCTGCCGTGTCCTACTGGGCGGCGGTGCCCCACTACGTCCCCCAGCCGCCCTGCCCGAAGGCCACGCTGGCCCTGCTCGGCCAGCTCGAGGACCTGCTACAGGTCAGCGTGCCGCTCGGCGACCTGCCCGAGGAGGCGCGGGCCTGGGAACGCGGCGTCGACGAGCTCGCCGAGGACGACGAGGACGTCGCCGACTACGTCCGCGCGCTCGAGGAGACCCGTGACACCACCGACCTCCCCGAGGCCTCGGGCGAGGCGATCGCCCGCGAGTTCGAGCGCTACCTCAAGCGCAACAACCGCCCGGAGGATGGCTGAAACCGTTGGCGGCGGTGGCTCACCACCGAACCGACTGTCCAAACGGTGCCCCACCCACCGCTGACCGTCCCGGCGCTGGCTCACCCACCGCTGACCGTCCCAGGGGTGGCTCACCCACCGAACCGACTGACGAAACGGTGCCCCACCCACCGCTGACGGGCGGTCAGAGCGCCAGACCGAGCGCCGAGTCGAGCAGCCGGTGGACGCGGGCCGCGGCGTCACGGTCGGAGGTGTCGGCGAGCCCGTCGGAACCGAGGGTGGCGTCGACCCAGCCCTGGACCGCAGCCACCGCCGTGGGGGCGTCGAGGTCGTCGGCGAGGGCGGCCAGCACCGCCTCCACGACCGGTCCGGCGGGGGCACCGGCACCCAGCGACAGCGCTCGCCGCCAGGCCTCGAGGGTGTCGACGGCGTCCCAGAGCTCGGCGTCGGTCCACTCCCAGTCGGCCCGGTAGTGGTGGCGCAGCAGCGCCAGCCGGATCGCCATCGGGTCGACGTCGCTGCGGCGCAGCGCACTGACGAAGACCAGGTTGCCGCGCGACTTCGACATCTTCTCGCCGTCGTAGCCCACCATGCCGGCGTGGGCGTAGGCCCGGGCGAACCGGGCACCGCCGCGGGCGACCTGCGCCTCGGACGCGCACATCTCGTGGTGGGGGAACACCAGGTCGCTGCCGCCGCCCTGCACGTCGAACGTGGTGCCGAGGTGCTCGAGCGCGATCGCGGTGCACTCGACGTGCCAGCCCGGGCGACCCGGCCCGAACGGGCTGTCCCACGCGGGCTCGCCGGGCCGCTCGGCGCGCCACAGGATGCAGTCGAGCGGGTCCTTCTTCCCGTCGCGGTCGGGGTCGCCGCCGCGGTCGGCGAACACGGCGAGCATCTGCTCGCGGGTCCAGCCCGACAGCTCCCCGAAGGTCTCGTCGGCGGTGACCGAGAAGTAGAGGTCGTCCTCGACCCGGTAGACCGAGCCGGACCGCTCCAGCTCCTGCACCAGGTCGACGACGAGCGGGATCGACTCGACCGCGCCGACGTAGTGGTCGGGCGGCACGACGCGCAGCGCCTCCATGTCCTCGCGGAACAGCGCCGTCTCGCGCTCGGCCAGCTCGCGCCAGTCGCCCCCGACCTTGTCGGCCCGCTCCAGCAGCGGGTCGTCGACGTCGGTCACGTTCTGGACGTAGACCACCTCGTGACCGGAGCTGCGCCACGCCCGGACCAGCAGGTCGAACCCGATGTACGTCGCCGCGTGGCCGAGGTGGGTGGCGTCGTACGGCGTGATCCCGCAGACGTAGAGACGGGCGGGCCCCGCCGCCGGCGAGACGTCGACGCGGTCGCCGGACGCGGTGTCGTGGAGGCGTACGGGCGGACCGCTGACGTCGAGGTCGGGGAGCTCGGGGGCGGGCCAGGCACGCATGCGGGAAGGGTAGCCGGGGCCGTCAGGTCTCGAGATGCCCGGTGGCTCAGAACGGCGGCCACGGGATGGCCGGCCAGTCGCCCCGCGGGACCGGGAACACCGCGGCGCTGCGGAGCCGCTCGCACCGGCGCCGCAGCCGCACCAGCTCGACGTCGTCGACCAGCTCGGCGAGCTCCTCGCCCACCGCGCCGGTGAGCGCCTCGAGCACCCGGTCGATCCCTGCGAGCTCGTCGTCGGCCAGCGGCTCCCCCGCCCAGCCCCACAGCACGGTCCGCAGCTTGGGGTCGGGGTGGAAGCACACGCCGTGGTCGACGCCGTGGCGGTGTCCGCCGACCATCTCGAGCACGTGGCCGCCCTTCCGGTCGGCGTTGTTGACCAGGACGTCGAAGACCGCCATCCGCCGCAGCGGGGCGGAGTCCTCGTGGACCAGCGCGATCGGCCGGTCGTGCTGGTCGAGGCCGTCGAACACGTGCAGGTAGCCGGGCGGGTCGGCCCCCTCGGGCACGACCGTCACCGCCTCCTGCTGGGGGTCGGGCTCGCGCCACAGCTGCACCATGCCGGGTCCGTGGGGTCCGCCGCGCAGGATCGTCGGCGGCACGACGTCCCAGCCGAGCGCCTCCGAGACGACGTACGCCGCCCGCTCACGGTGGGCGAGGGTGCCGTCGGGGAAGTCCCACAGCGGCCGCTCCCCCGCGATCGGCTTGTAGACCACCCGGCACCCGCCCACCTCGGCCACGAAGGTGGCGTTGGACGCAGGCATGATCCGCCCGTGGAGGACCAGCTCACCGTCCTCGGGAACGGCGTCCGGGACGGTCACGGGTCGCGGCGGCGGAACCCGTTGGCGCGGACGCAGAGGTGGCCGTCGGGGTCGATCGGGTTGCCGCAGAACGGGCAGCTGGGCCGGCCGGCCTCGACGACCTGCTCGGCGCGCTTCACGAACGACCGGGCCGCCGCCGCGGTGAGCCGGACCAGCAGCAGCTCCTCGGGCTCGGGCTCCTCGAAGTCCTCGTCGACCTGGTCGGGGGCGACCACGGCCGCCTCGGAGTAGGGGAACACCTCGATCACGACCCGCTCGAGCGCGGGGTCCCACGACAGCGTCATGGTGCCGGCGCGGAACTCCTCCTCGATCGGCGACTCCAGCGGCTCGCTGTCGTCGAGGTCGAGCGGCGCGACCGCGGGCACCACGCCCCGGGTGTCGGAGCGCATCAGCTCGTCGAGGAGCTGGTCGAGCCGCTCGGCGAGGGCGACCACCTGCTGCTTCTCGAGCGCGACGCTCACCAGCCGACGGCCCTCGCGGGCCTGCAGGAAGAAGGTGCGCTCGCCGGGCGTGCCGACCGTCCCGGCGACGAAGCGCTCGGGCGGGTCGAAGGAGTGGACGACAGGCACGGCCACAACCCTAGGGCGTCCCGCCCAAACCGGCTCAGTCAGCCGGGCCGGCGCCGCCGCCGACGACACCGGTCCTGGGCGCGCGGCGCCGGCCCTTCGGCGCCAGCCACGCCAGGTCGCCGTCGTGGGTGTTGCTCTGGAGGAGAAACGACCCGTCGGGGGCCAGCCGGACCACCGACACCGAGGCGGGGTCGACGTGGAGCCGCTGGAACTGGTCGAGGTGCAGCCCGAGGGCGTCGGCCAGCACCGCCTTCAGCGGGTCACCGTGGGTGACCGCCGCCCACACGGCGTGGGGTCCGTGTGTCTCCTCGACACGCGCGTCGTGGCGGCGTACGGCGGCGACGACCCGGGCGGCCATGGCGGCCATCGCCTCCCCGTCCGGGAAGGTCACCCCGGCCGGGTGGCGCTGCACGGCCTTCCAGAGCCTCTCGCGGGCGAGCTCCTTGAGCGCCCGGCCCTGCCAGGCGCCGTAGTCGCACTCCACGAGGCCGCGCTCGGAGGCGACCTTGAGCGTCTCGGGCTGCGCCTTCGCGATCGCAGTCGCCGTCTCACGGCACCGCTCCAGCGGGCTGCTGACCAACGCCGCCAGGGGCACTGCCGCCAACCGTCGGGCGACCCGCTCCGCCTGCTCCCGCCCGACGTCGTCGAGGTGGACGCCCTTCTGCCGGCCGGTGAGCACGCCGCTGACGTTGGCCGTCGAACGGGCGTGTCGGACCAGCAGCACGGTTGCCATGCCGGGGACTGTACTGGCGCTAGCGTGGAGGGGTGATCGTCGACAGCGCCCTCTATCGCAAGGGGAGCCGGGTCCCGGTCGACTGCGACGTCGCCGACCTCGGCGCCATCCGCGGGCGCTGCGAGCCCGGTGACTTCGTGTGGGTGGGGCTCCACGAGCCCGACCTGCACGAGCTCGCCAAGGTCGCCAACGCCTTCCACCTGCATCCGCTGGCGGTCGAGGACGCCGTCAACGCCCACCAGCGCCCGAAGCTGGAGCGGTACGACGACATGATCTTCCTGACCATCAAGACTCTCTGGTACGTCGACGCCGAGGACGCCGTCGAGACCGGCGAGATCAACCTCTTCGTCGGCGCCGACTTCGTGGTCAGCGTCCGCCACGGCGAGGGCGGCGCGCTCGGCCAGGCCCGGATCGATCTCGAGGCCCGCGAGGCCGTGCTGGCCCACGGACCGACCGCCGTGGTCTACGCCGTGTGCGACCAGATCGTGGACCGTTACGAGGACGTCGTCGACGAGCTGGTCGAGGACGTCGACGAGGTGGAGCTGTCTGTCTTCTCCGAGCAGCGCACCAACGACTCCGCGCGGATCTACGTGCTCAAGCGCGAGCTCTCCGAGGTGCGCCGCGCGGTGATGCCGCTGCGCGAGCCGATCGGGCGGTTCGCCAACGGCACGGTCCGCGGCATCGACGTCGAGGCGGCGGCGTACTTCCGCGACGTGGGCGACCACCTCAGCCGGACCGCCGAGACCGTCGACGAGCTCGACGACCTGCTCTCGACCGCGTTCGACGCCCACCTCGCGCGGATCTCGGTGCAGCAGAACGAGGACATGCGCAAGATCTCGGCCGGCGCCGCCCTCGTCGTGGTGCCGACCCTGATCGCCGGCGTCTACGGCATGAACTTCGACCACATGCCCGAGCTGCACTGGGGCTTCGGCTACCTCTGGGCGATCTTCCTGATGGTCGGCAGCTCGGCCGGCCTGCTCTGGTTCTTCAAGCGCTCCGGCTGGCTCTGACGTCGAGTCGTGCCCCGTTCGGGTCCTGTCGCTCCGGCCGGGGCCGCGGCGGATCAGGGGGTGAGCACGCCGGTCGCGACCAGCAGCAGGGTCGCGCTGCCGAGCACGACCCGGTAGATCACGAACGGCGTGTAGCTGTGGGTCGAGACGTAGCGCAACAGCCACGCGATGGCGGCGTACCCGACCAGGAACGACACGACCGTCGCCACGACGGTCGGGCCCCAGCCGTAGGCGTTGCCGCCGCCGGGGATCTCCTTCAGCTCGAACAGCCCGGCACCGACCACGGCCGGGATCGCGAGCAGGAACGCGTAGCGGGTGGCCGCCTCGCGCTCGTAGCCGAGGAACCGGCCCATCGTGATGGTGGCGCCCGACCGGGAGACGCCGGGGAGCAGGGCACACGCCTGGGCGATGCCCATGAGGACGGCGTCGCGCAGCGTCATCTGCCGGATCTGCCTGTCGCTGGAGCTCACCTTGTCGGCGACGCCGAGCAGGATGCCGAGGACGACCAGGGCGGAGCCGATCACCCAGAGGTTGCGGAAGTCCTCCTCGATGGTGTCCTTGAAGATCACGCCGAGCACCACGATCGGCAGCGACCCGATGATGATGAACCAGCCCATCCGGGAGTCGAGGTGGCCGCGCAGCTCGGGCCGCCACAGCGACCGCATCCACGTCGAGCCGATCCGCCAGATGTCCTTGCGGAAGTAGAGCAGCACCGCGAGCTCGGTGCCGATCTGGATCACCGCGGTGAACGCGGCGCCGGGGTCGCCCCAGCCCCACAGCTCGGGGAAGATCCGCAGGTGTGCGCTGCTGGAGATCGGGAGGAACTCGGTCAGGCCCTGCAGGGTGCCGAGGACGACGGCCTTGAGGAGGTCCCACACGACCGCCAACCCTACGGATAACCTCTCGCCATGCAGCAACGCGCCCTCGGGCACACCGGTCTGAAGGTCTCCCGGCTCGGGCTCGGCACGTGGCTGTGGGGCACCCAGGTCGACGAGCACGAGGCCCGCGACCAGCTCGCGGCGTTCGTCGACGCCGGAGGCACGCTGGTCGACACCGCGGTCGGGTACGGCGCCGGTGCGTCCGAGGAGCTGCTCGGCAAGCTGCTCCGCGACGTGGTCCCCCGCGAGCAGGTGGTGCTGGCCACGAAGGGCGGCTTCCGCCGTACCGAGTCGGGGCCGGTGCGCGACACCTCCCGCCGGGGGCTGCTGCACGACCTCGACCTCTCGCTGGACCGGCTCGGCGTCGACCACGTCGACCTGTTCCAGGTCCACGTCTGGTCCGACTCCGCACCTGTCGAGGAGACGATGGCGGCCCTCGACCAGGCGGTGACCTCGGGCCGCGCCCGCTACGTGGGCGTCTCCAACTACGCCGGCTGGCAGCTGGCCCAGGCCGCCACCTGGCAGCGCGCGGTGCCGACCCGGGTCCCGCTGGCCAGCACCCAGGAGGAGTACTCCCTCCTCAACCGCGACCTCGAGCACGACGTGTTGCCGGCCGCCGCGGCCTGCCAGCTGGGGGTGCTCGCGTACTCCCCGCTGGGCGGCGGCGTGCTCACCGGCAAGTACCGCACCGGCACCCCCGCCGACTCGCGTGGCGCGGGGCCGCTCGCGGCGGGCGTCGACCGCTTCCTCGACGAGCACGGCCGGGCGGTCGTCGAGGGCGTCGCCCGCGCCGCCGACGGGCTGGGGTGGACGCCGCTCCAGGTCTCCCTCGCCTGGGTCCGGGACCGGCCCGGCGTCACCGCGCCGGTCGTCGGCGCCCGTACCGCCGCCCAGCTGCGAGCGGCGCTCGCGACCGACGACCTGACGCTGCCCGCCCAGATCACCGCCGCCCTCGACGACGTGTCGGGAGACTGACCCATGACCACCCGCCCGACCCAGCGTCCGCTCGGCCGCGGTGTCGAGTGGGAGTTCGACCGGCTGGTCATCTCGCGCGACTTCTCGCGCAGCTTCGTCACCCGGTTGCTGGTCGACCGCGCCGAGCACGGCGGCTGGGAGCTCGACCGGGTGCAGATCAGGGCCGACGGCACCCGCCGGGTGGTGCTGCGCCGCAAGATCATCCGGCAGCGGCAGCCGGTCTGAGCCCGGGCCGGGCCACGAGCCAGAGACGTGGCGCGGCCGTCGGGCGAAGACGTTGAGGGAGCGGAGCAGTCACGAGCCTGCGAGGGACTGCTCACCGCGCGTCTCGAAACCCCCGTGAGCTTCCGGGTCGGACCGGGGCTCAGATGTCGTCGAGGAACCGGTCGAAGACCCGGGCGCCGAACTCCAGCGCGTCGACCGGCACCCGCTCGTCGACGCCGTGGAAGAGCGCGGTGAAGTCGAGGTCGGCGGGCAGTCGCAGCGGCGTGAAGCCGTAGGACCGCATGCCGAGCTTGCGGAAGTGCTTGGCGTCGGTCCCGCCACTCATCAGGAACGGCGCGACCAGCGCGTCGGGGTCCTCGGCCAGCAGCGACCGGTGCATCGCGTCGACCAGCTCGCCGTCGTACGGCGTCTCCCAGGGGCGCTGGTTGGAGAGGTAGTCAACCTCGATCCCCTCGCCGACCAGCTCGGCCAGGGTGGCGAAGAACTCGTCCTCGTAGCCCGGCAGGAACCGGCCGTCGACGTGGGCGGTCGCCTCGGTCGGGATGACGTTGGCCTTGTAGCCGGCCCCCAGCATGGTCGGGTTGGTGGTGTTGCGGATGACGGCGCCGAGCATCCGGGCGGCGGAGCCGAACTCCTCGACCAGTGCTTCGGCGTTCTCCGGCGTCGCCTCGGTCCCGGCGAGGTCGGCGACGGTCGCCAGCAGCACCTCCATCGCCGGGGTCAGCCGGACCGGCCACTCGTGGGCGCCGAGCCGGGCCACAGCCTGCGAGATCCGGGTCACCGCGTTGTCGGGGTTGATCATCGAGCCGTGGCCGGCGCGGCCGCGGGCGGTGAGCTTCATCCAGGCCATGCCCTTCTCGGCCGCCTCGACGAGGTAGATCCGCCGCCCGCGCACCGTGGCGCTGAACCCTCCGACCTCGCCCACCGCTTCGGTGACGCCGTCGAAGTGGTCGGCGTGCTCCTCGACCATGACCTGGGCGCCGTGGTGGCCGCCCGCCTCCTCGTCGGCGGTGAACGCCAGCACGATCGGTCGCTCGGGCACCACCCCGGCCCGGGTGCGGGCCCGGACCACGGAGAGCAGCATGGCGTCGAAGTCCTTCATGTCGACGGCGCCACGGCCCCACACGCAGCCGTCCCGGACCTCGCCTGAGAACGGGTCGACCTGCCAGTCCTCGGCGGCGGCCGGGACCACGTCGAGGTGGGCGTGGAGCAGCAGCGCGTCGCTACGCGAACCGCCGCCTCCCCAGTGGGCGATCAGGCTGGTGCGGCCCGCCGTCCGCTCGACCACGGTGCTCTCGATCCCGACCTCGTCGAGCAGCGTGGCGACGTGCTCGGCCGCCTTGCGCTCCCCCGGGCCGGAGTGGTCGCCGTAGTTGGACGTGTCGATCCGGATCAGGTCGCGGCACAGCTCCACGACCTCGGTCGTGGGGTCGTACGACGGGCCGTCGGTGTCGCTGCTCATGCACCCATCTTGCACGCACCCGGAGCGGCCGTCCCGATGCGGGATCCGGCCCCTCTCTTTGCTAAGGTTCCCGACGCACTCGTCCGGGTGGCGGAATTGGCAGACGCGCTAGCTTGAGGTGCTAGTGCCCGTATTAGGGCGTGGGGGTTCAAGTCCCCCCTCGGACACCACCAGGTCCCCGACTCCCACGTTCGTGGGGCTCGGGGACCGACCAATTTGCGGGCCCCTCGGGCAGAAGGTCATCGCACGGAGGACGTTCGGCCCCTCGGCAGCGGCCGTGGCCGGGCCAGACTGGTCATGAGACCCCGGGAGGAACGATGACCACCAGCGCCGAGCGACCCGTCACGACCGTCATGAGCTGGCCGGTCGCCACCATCGACCACGCTGCGCCCCTGCTCGCGGCGGCGGAGACCCTCGCGGGCGACGACGTCGGGGCGCTCGCTGTCATGCGTGAGGGGGCACTGGCCGGGATCCTCTCGGAGCGCGACGTCGTGGCGCACGTCGGACTCGGATCGAATCTCGAGCACCTCACGGTGGGCGAGGTGATGGCGGCCGACGTCGTCACGATCCGGACGACGACGAGCGTCCTCGGTGCGGCCCGCGCCATGGTGGAGGCCGACGTCCGCCACCTCCCCGTGCTGGACGGCGACGGGCTGTCGGGAATGGTCTCGGTGCGCGACCTGCTGGCCGTCTTCGCCGAGGCGGCCGCCGTGCCGGCGGGGTCCGGCACGGACGACGCCCGCTGACTCCCTGACGGCGTTCCCGGGCCCGCGTCACGGGTCGACGGGGACGCTCCAGGTCACGGTCGTCCCGGCGCCTGCTGCCGAGACGATCTCGAGGTTCCCTCCGTGCTTGTGGGCCCGCTCCCGCATGTTCCCGAGCCCGCTCTCGACCACGTCGGGAGGCATGCCCTGGCCGTCGTCGGAGACCCTGACCTCCACCTGTTCCCCGACCGAGACGAGCACGTCGACCCGGGACGCCCGGGCGTGCCGGCTGGCGTTGGAGAGCGCCTCGCCCAGCACCGCCAGCAGGTCGGGAACCACGTGCGGGTCGACCGCGGTCCGGACAGGCCCCTCCACCCGGAGTGTCGGGCGGAAGTCCAGGGAGTCGACCGACCGGTCGACGACCCGCTCGATCTCGGTCTGCACGTCCGTCGCGGCATCGAGGGAGCCGAGGCTGAAGATGGTCCGCCGGATGTCCTTGATGGTGCCGTCGAGGTCATCGACCGCGCGCTCCAGCCGGTCGGCCAGATCTGCGTGGCCGACAGCCAGGCGGGCAGCGCCCTCGAGGCTCAGCCCGACGGCGAAGAGCTGCTGGATCACCAGGTCGTGCAGGTCACGTGCGATCCGGTCCCGGTCCTCGAACAACGTCAGCCGGCGCTGCGCCGCGCGGGCCCGGGCCAGCTGGATCGCCAGTCCGGCCTGCTCGGCGAAGCTGGCGGGCAGCGCGGGGAGGACGTTCTCGAAGCCGCCCTTCCGCTCGGGGGTCCACGCGAGGGCCAGGGCCCCTTCGACGCCCCTTCCCGAGCGCAGCGGCACCACCAAGACCGGCCCGAGGTGGGGCCAGCCCTCGATGGAGGACGGGTCGACCGCGCGCGGGTCCGCGGCCACGTCGGTGACCCACACCGGCTCGCTGGTCTCCATGACCAGGCTGGCCAGGGACTTCTCCAGCGGCAGGGCCCGCATCGCATCGATGTGGACGGGCACGCCCGAGACGACGTGCAGGTGGGGAAGCCCGTCGTCGCCCTCCGTGACCACCCACGAGACGTCGGCGCCCGACACCTCCCTGGCCCGGTCGGCCACGGTCTGCAGGGCCCGGTCGGTGGCCGAGTCGTCGGCCAGCAGCGCCATGATCTCGGCGGTCGCGGCGAGCCAGTGCTCGCGCTGCGCGGCCTCCTCGTAGAGGATCGCGTTCTCGATGGCCACGCCGGCGGCCGCCGCCAGCGCCACCACCACCTCCTGGTCCTGCTCGGTGAAGTCCTCGCCCCTCGCCTTCTCGGTGAGGTAGAGGTTGCCGAAGATCCGGTCCCGGATCCGGATCGGCACGCCGAGGAAGGTACTCATCGGGGGATGGTGGTCGGGGAACCCGGAGGAGTCCGGGTGCGAGGCGATGTCGTGGAGCCGGATGGGCTGCGGATCGTCGATGAGGAGGCCGAGCAACCCGTGGCCGGTGGGCAGGTGTCCGATCCTGGCGACCTGGTCGGAACCCATGCCGCGGTGGACGAAGGTACGGAGCCGTCGTTCCGAGCCCGGGTCGAGGACGCCGAGCGCGGCGTAGTCGGCCTCCACCAGGGTCTTGGCAGTCGTGACGATGCGCGTGAGCACGCCGTCGAGGGTCAGGTCGGAGGTCATGCTGACGACGGCGTCGAGCAGGAGCCGGAGCCGCGACTGCTCGTCGAGGGCACCCTGGACACGTCCGAGGACCTCGCGCAGCAGCTCGTCGAACTCGACCTCGCCGATGCCTCGGCCCATCGCCCCCTCCTCGGCTCTGCACCTTCGCACTCCCCACGGTAGCGCGCTCGCGCGGTCCCCGGCCCCGGGCGGAACGCCGCCCCGGCGGGAGGTCAGGACCGGGACTGCCGGGTGGTGTAGATCGCTGCCTGGGTGCGGCTGGTGAAGCCGAGCTTGGCGAGGAGCGAGGAGACGTAGTTCTTCACCGTCTTCTCGGCGAGGAACATGTGCTCGCTGATCTGGCGGTTGGTCAGTCCCTCCCCGATGAGCTCCAGGATCCGCTGCTCCTGGGGAGTCAGGTTCTCCGGCTGGTCGGAGGACGGTGGCCCTGCCCTCACCCGGTCGAGGACCCGAGCGGTCATCGCCGGGTCGAGCATGGACTGCCCGGCCGCGACTCGACGCACGGAGGCCACGAAGTCGTTGCCCCGCACGTGCTTGAGGATGTAGCCGTCCGCGCCGGCCATGATCGCGGCGAAGAGGGCCGCATCGTCGTCGTACGACGTGAGGATCAGGGCCTTGATCGAGGCGTCGACCGAGCGGATCTCGCGGCAGACGTCGATGCCGGAGCCGTCCGGGAGCCGCCCGTCGAGGATGGCCACGTCCGGTCGCAGCGCCGGGACCCGGCGGCGTGCCTCGTCGGCCAACCCCGACTCGCCGACGACGACGATGTCGCCCTCGTGCTCCAACAGCTCCTTGATCCCTCGCCGCACGATCTCGTGGTCGTCCAGCAGGTAGACGCGGATGGGCGACGGCACGGCGGGGGCGTCTCGCGTCGGATCGTCGGTCACGCCTCCGAGCGTAGGGCGGCCGTCCGACCCGCGGACGGGGCTTTGGTCCCGCTTTGGACACCCAGCACCGCCGGGACCGCTGGCCGGGTCCTCCGGCGCCGCGCCCCGGTCCCAGGACCCCCGCGTTCGGGACCAACTGCTCTGGGGACTGCTGCGTCGGGCAGGTGAGGCTGGAGGGCAGCTTGCGGCTCGCCACCGTGGAAGGAGCCACCATGACCACCACGTCGTCGTCCGCGACGGTCACCCCCGGTGCGTGCCGGCGCCCCCTCGTGGCCAGGTCGGCCGGCCGCACCCCATGGGAGGGATCGTGACCGAGGAGCGGCGCGCGGCCCCTGCCATGAACCGGATTCTCGCGGCGGCGGTCCGGGCCCCGAGCGTGCACAACAGCCAGCCGTGGCGCTGGCGCGGCTCCGGTCGCAGGTGGGAGCTCCACGCCGACCGTTCACGGCAGCTCGTCCTGGCGGACCCCGACGGGCGCAACCTCGTCATCAGCTGTGGCTGCGCCCTGCAGCACGTGCACGTGGTCGCCGCAGCCATGGGCTGGCACGCCGAGGTGAGCCGGTTGCCGGATCCCGACCGACCGGACCTGCTGGCCCGGGTGACTCTCTTCGCCGGCCCCCCTCTCCAGGACGCCGCCGCGGTCCTCGCGGCCGTCGCACGGAGGGCGACCGATCGTCGACGGTTCACGTCGTGGCCGGTACCCGGCGACCGGCTCACCGCCCTGATCGGCGAGGCCGCCACCTGGCAGGCGCACGCCCTCCCGCTCACGGATGTGTCGGAGCGGTTCCGCGCGGAGCTGCTCATCAACCGGGCGGCCGAGCGCCAGCGCGCGGACGCACGTGTCACGAGCGAGCAGGAGGCGTGGACAGGCCGCAGGCGGGTCGACGGCGTGCCCGCGGCGGTCCTGCCTCACCCGTCGGCGCCGGCCGTGCGCCGCACCGGCCGGTTCTCGAGCGGGCTGCTCGACGACACCCGGGACCGCGAGGTCGAGGGGTCCGACGGCCTGGTCGTCATGTACGGCCACGACGACGATCCCCTCACCTGGCTCCGCACCGGCGAGGGCCTCGGTGCCCTGTGGCTCGCCGCGACGATGGACGGCCTGTCCATCGTGCCGCTGAGCCAGGTGATCGAGGTCGGGCAGACGAGGGCGGCGCTGCGGTACGAGGTGCTCGGCGGCATGGCACACCCGATGCTCGCCGTGCGGGTCGGCTGGCAGGCGATCGGCCGCAGCCAGCTCCCCCGCTCCCCCCGACGTACCGTCGACGAGATCCTGGACCCGGCGTGAGGCCGGGGGTCGGAGGCGCGGGGCCGGGCGGGGCCGGGGCACGGCGACACGTGCCGAGTACCCGATACGCCGGGACCTAGGACCCTGCCCACCGGATCCCGACCTCAGCAGGATCGAACCGTCCACCGACGAGGGAGGAGGGGGCGTGCTCTCCGACGACACGGCCCACCGGGCCGACGTACTGCTCTCCGACGGCACCGTGGCCGTGATCCGGCCGCTCAGCGAGCTCGACCACGCGGAGCTGACCGCGCTGCACCTCAGGGTGTCCGACCGCTCCCGCTGGCTCCGGTTCTTCTCGACCGGGACGGCGGCGTCCCGGGCCTACGTCGAGCACCTCCGCGCGGGCGGCACCACCCGGGCGCTGGTGGTGGAGGTCTCCGGGACCCTGGTGGGTGTCGGCACGGCCGAGCCGGTGACCGATGACGTCGAGGAGGTCGCCTTCCTCGTCGACGACGCGTGGCATGGCCACGGGATCGCCAGTCACCTCCTGGAGCAGCTCGCGGCCGCAGCGCGGGCGCGCGGGGTCTCCCGGCTGACCGCCGAGGTCCTCGCCGAGAACCACCAGATGCTCCGGGTGTTCCTCGACGCCGGCTTCACCACGACGCGCAGCTCCCGCCAGGGCGTGGTCTCGGTCGAGATGGACCCGAGCGTCACGGTGTCCCTCGCCGAGGCGGCCACCGTCCGTGAGTCACGCAGCGAGCAGGCGTCGCTGGCGCCACTGCTGGCGCCGCGGTCGGTCGCGCTGGTCGGGGTCCGGCGGGACGGCACCGGGGTCGGCGCGGCGGTGCTGGGCTGCATCCGTGCCGCCGGCTACCCGGGCGAGCTGTGCGCGATCCACCCCTCCGGCGACGTCGCGGCGGACCTTCCCACGTTCCGTCGCCTCGAGGACGTGCCGGAGACCCCCGACCTGGTCGTGGTCGCGATCCCCGGTGAGGCCGCCCTCACCGCCGTGACCGACGCCGCCGCCGCGGGAGTCCGCGCCGCCGTGGTGCTCTCGTCGGGATTCCACGAGAGCGGCCGGGAGGGCGCCGAGCTCCAGCGCCGCATGCTCGAGGTGGCCCGGGAGCACAGCATGCGCCTGGTCGGACCCAACTGCCTCGGCCTGGTCGTCAACGACCCGGCTGCTCCGTTGAACGCCACCTTCCAGCGGTTCGTGCCGCCGCCCGGCGGGGTGGCCTTCGCCGCCCAGTCGGGAGGGGTCGGGATCGTCCTGCTCGACACGGCCGAGCGTCGCGGTCTCGGGGTGCGGTACTTCGTCTCGCTCGGCAACAAGGCCGACGTGTCGGGCAACGACCTGCTGGCCGCCTGGCGGGACGACCCGGCGGTGACGGTCGCAGGCCTCTACCTCGAGTCGTTCGGCAACGCTGCCAAGTTCGCCCGCCTCGCCCGTAGCTTCAGTGAGCGGAAGCCACTGGTCGCCGCCGTCGGCGGCTCCTCCAGCGGAGGAGCCCGCGCGGGCGCCTCCCACACCGCCGGCGCACTGTCCGGCTCGGTCGGAGTCCGGGCCCTGTTCACGCAGGCCGGCGTCGTGGAGTGCCAGAGCGCCGACGAGCTCGCGGAGACGTCCGCCGTCCTGGCAGAGCAGCCCCGCGTGCCAGGACGTCGGCTGGGGATCCTGTCCAATGCCGGTGGCATGGGAGTGCTCGCGGCCGACGCGGCGGACCGGGCCGGTCTGACCGTGCCGTCCCTGTCGCGACGAGCCCGGGGCCGGCTGGCGCAGCAGGTCCAGGGAACCGTGGGGACGTCGAACCCCGTCGACGTCGGTGCCGCGGCGACCCCGGGGCAGCTCGCCGAGGCCGCCGGCGTCCTGCTGTCGTCGGACGAGGTCGACGCCCTGCTCGTCGTCCTCGTCGGCACGGAGGTCTCCGACGCGGACCTCGCGGTCCTAGAGCTGGCCAACGTCCGGCGAGAGCACCCCGCGACCGCGGTCGTCGTCGTACCGCTCGGCGGGGTGGCCGTCCCCGACGACCTGCGCGGGCAGGCCGACGAGCCCCGGCTCACCGAGCTGCCCTCGGCCGAGGCTGCGGTCCGCGCGCTCAGGCACGCTGCCGACTACGACGCCTGGCGCCGCACCCCGCGTGGCGTCACGCTCCCACGCCCTCCGGGGCGGGTACGGGCCGCCCACGAACGAGCGCGCTGGCTGCTGGCGACGCGCGGTGGGGGGTTCCTCGGTCTCGAGGACGCCGCGTCACTCCTCCAGCCGTTCGGCGTCGAGCCGCTGGGCACCCTGGCCCGGGGCATCGGTGCTGTCGCCGTGGAGGCCGCGCGCGTCGGCTACCCCGTGGCGGTGAAGGTCGAGGTCCCCGAGGTGGTCCACCGGACCGAGCGCGGCCTGGTCCACGTGGGTCTGGCCGACGCGGATCAGACGGACCGGGCGGTGCGGCAGATGGCGGACCGTGCGGACCTGCCGCTGGACACGCTGCCCGTCTGGGTGCAGCCGGTCCGGCACGGCGTCGAGCTGGCCCTCGGGATCGTGCGCGACCCGGTGTTCGGGCCGGTCGTGATGGTGGCCGCCGGTGGAGTCGCGACCGACGTCCTCGACGACCGCGCCTTCCTCCGGCCGCCGTTCGACGAGCACGACGCCCGTCGCGCGGTGCAGGCCCTGCGCTGCTTCCCGCTGCTCGAGGGACACCGCGGCGCGGCTGCCGCCGACACTGCGGCGCTGTGCACCCTCGTCGCGGGGCTCGGGGAGCTGGCCGACGAGGTCCCGGAGGTGGCCGAGCTCGACCTCAACCCGGTCCTCGTGCACCACGAGGGCATCGACGTGGTGGACCTCAAGCTCCGCCTCGCGGAGCCGGTGGCCCGGGGCGACGGCGCCCTCCGGGAACTCGGGAGGAGGACCTGACCCGAGCACGTCAGACTCGACGTACTCACGGCGAACCGTCGGCTCCGGTCAGGGCCGGTCGTCGCTGCCTTCCTCGTCGACCCCAAGGACCCCCGGGACGGTGCCCGCGAGCAGGTACCCGGTCACGGCGTCCTGGAGGGACGCCTTCGACCCCGCGAGGTGGACCACGCCGTCGTGCACCTCGACCGTCCAGTCCCCGCCGACCGTACGTCGCAGCAGCGCGGTCACCGCCGCGGACACCTCGGCGTCGCTGCGCGCGAGCAGCCGCACCACGTCGCTGCGACTGAGCATCCCGACCACGTGACCGTCGAGGTCGACGACCGGCAGCGACTTGTGCCGGTGGCCGACCAGCAGGTCGAGTGCGTCGGCGAGGTCGTCGTCGGGGTGCGCCGTCACCACGTCCGTGGACATGACGGCCGCGACCGTGGGCACCCGCGCCGACCCCCGGGGCGTCACGGGCCTGGAGAGGTGGGCTCGCGGGTCGGGCTCCAGCCCGTCGTCGACGACGTCGGCCTCGCTCACGATGCCGACCAGCATGCCGTGGGAGTCGACGACGGGGGTGGCCGTGACGCCGCGGTCGGCCAGGGTGGACAGGGCGTGCTTGAGGCTCGTGTCCGGCGACACGGTGACCGGATCCGCGCTCATGACCTCGCGAACCAGCACCTCAGCCTCCCGACGCGTGGTCGGCCGGGTGGGGCACCGAGGCAGCCACGCCGCGGGCGAAGACCCGGGCCCTCGTCAGCTCACCCTCGAGCAGGGGGCCCTGCACGTCGTCGACGTAGAAGGACTCGGTGCCCACCACGCTCCCGACGTGGTGCCGCCGCACCATGTGCGACGCCGCGCGCGCCGCGGACCCGGGCAGGTGCCGCACCTTCGCGGCCCGCGTGTCGAAGACCGCGAGCCGGGGTCGACCCTCCCGGGCAGCCCCGGGCGCACTCAGCCACTCGCGCATCCCCGTGCGCGCCCGGTCGGCGTCCGCGCCCTGCCGGACCGCGTCCTCGCGGGTCGTCGGCCGGCTCAGCGAGAACGCGTGGGTCGGCGCGCCGACGACCAGCAGGTCCACGTCGAGGCGCGCGGGAGGCGGTGCCTGCTCCACGTCCCAGACCTCGACGTCGAAGCCCTGGTCGCCCAGCTCGAGGGCGATCTGGCGGGCCAGGGCGGCGGTGTTACCGAACATCGACTCGCTGACGACCGCGGCGCTCCGCCGCCCGTGCGACGTCTCCGGGCCGGTCATGGCCGGCTCCCCGCCTGCTCCGCGGCCCGAGGGGTCTCCCCGTCCCCGTGACCGGGCAACGGGACGACGGCGATGGGGTCGGTCGAGTGCTCGACCAGCCGGGACGCGGTGGTCGTCAGGTGTCTCCGGGTACCCCGTGGGGCCCCGATGACCGTCAGGCGTTGCCCCTCCGCCTGGTCGAGCAGGACCTCGTCGGTGGTCCCCCGCTGCACCACGGGCGTGCAGTCCACGTCCGGGTACTGCTCCTGCAGTCCCGCCACGCTCTCGCTGAGCCGGCGGCGCGCATTCGCGATCATGGTGGGCGAGCCGTCCTCCGGCACGCTGTGGACCACCGTGAGTGGCAGGCCCAGCACCGAGGCCTCGTGGAACCCGAACTCGGTCACGGACGTGGCGGTCTCGTCGAAGTCCACCGCCGCCAGGATGCCGCGTCGCACGACGTCCGTCCGGTGCGGCCGGACCACGACGGTGGGACACGAGGCCTCACGCACCGCCGTCACCCCCACCGACCCGAGGATCTTGCTGCGCACCGGACCACGGCCGTGCGACCCGACCACCAGCAACGCGGCTCGCCGCGACAGGCCGGGCAGGAGGTGGCGCGGCTCGCCCGCCGCCGCCACGACGCCGACCTCGACGCCTTCCCCCTGCGCACGGACGTGGGGTCCCGCCTGGACAACGATGTCGGCGGCGGTCTCCTCCAGCTGCTCCTGGTCGGCCCACACCGGGACCTCGCCGGCCACCTTGGACGCGACGGCGTGCGCCACGGTCACAGGACGCCGCTCGGCCCGCGCCCGGGTGAGGGCCCACGAGAGGGCGGCCTCCGCGTGCGGCGAGCCGTCCCAGCCGACCACGATCGTGGCGGGCGGTACGTCGTCCACGTTCGTCCAGGTCCTCGGGGTCCAGGTGCTCGTCATCGTTGTCTCCTCCACTCGACTGGCTCCAGACTCGTGCGCCGGCGGGTCACGGCCCAGAGGCCCTCGGGCCGCTGCTCGTGGGACCAAGGTCCCGCGAAGGTGGGCGACCGCGGCAAGGTGGACCCGGGCGCGGCGCCGGTCGGGGCACGACAGTGGCCCGTCGGGTGGGTCCGGACCCACCCGCCGGGCCTCGTGGCGGGTTACCGGTTCCGCGTCAGGGCGTCCCGGCCGGGTGATGCGCCAGTGGCAGCACTCCGGCGTGATCTGCCATCTTGACAGCCCACGCAACGAGGATGCCGCCCATGAAGACGGCCAGCAGAACCTCCGCCGCTGCCGTCTCGGCCAGCGCGAACGTCACGACGCCGAACGCCAGCACGAGCACCATCAGACCGAGCTCCAGCTTGTCCGTCGTGTCCCGGGTGTCACCACTCTCGATGACCCCGAACGCCGCCAGCCCGAGCACGATCCCGATCGCGGCCATCCCGCGCGGGTCCTCCACGAACGGCATCTCGCCGTTCACGAGGTAACCGACGTACGGCACGGCGATCGCCAGGATCAGCAAGGTCGCCACCAGGTCCTTCCACGTCCACTTCATCGACCACACCTCCTCTCCACTCATACCTCGAGCGTGCGCCTCGCGGCGGGTCGTGACCAGAGGCTTGGGTCAGGTCCCGTCGGGACCAACGGCGCGTCCTCAGCGACGTCACCGGGCCAGGTGGAGGCGTCTGGCCCGGTCGGTGACCAGCCGCATCACCGCTCCGGGGACGGCGGCGAGCGCGACGGCCAGCACGAACACCGCGACCGTCGGCGCCCGGGTCCCGAGCAGCTCCTGCAGCGGTGGAAGCAGGGTCCCGGCCAGGAGGAGCAGCGCCGAGCCGAGCAGCGCGAGCTCCAGGCTGCGGAACCCGCGCCGCACCTCGGCCCGAGCCCGGATCCCCCAGGCGACGGCGAGCTGCCCGAGGCCGAGGGTGAGGAAGACCGACGTCCGCTGCATCTCCGGGTCGGAGAGCTGCGAGGCGACGAGGAGCGACGTCGCCACGAGCAGGGTGGCGGCCAGGGCGAGCAGGCGAGCGAGGCGGAGGTCGATCAGCGATGCCGACGTCAGCGGGGGCCGGGTCATGTCCGACGGGTCGGCCGGCTCGGCGCCGAAGGCCACGCCCGTCAGCCCGTGCGTGAGCAGGTTGATCCACAGGATCTGGGCGGGGAGCAACGGCTGCTGGACGCCGACCGCCGGCCCGGCCAGCATCACGCCGACCTCGGCCGCGCCGCCCGAGACGGCGTACAGGAGGAAGGTGCGGATGTTGGCGAAGATCCGCCGCCCCTCCTCCACGGCCGCCACCACCGTGGAGAGGTCGTCGTCGAGCAGGACCAGGTCCGCGGCCTCGCGGGCCACCTGGGTCCCGCCCAGGCCGGCGGCCACCCCGATGTCGGCGCGCCGGAGCGCAGGCGCGTCGTTCACGCCGTCGCCCAGCATGGCCACCACCTCACCCCGGGACTGCAGGCCGGACACCACCTCGACCTTGTCCTCGGGTCGCACCCGGGCGAGGACGCTGTCCTCCACGGGGGTGCCCTCACGGAGGATGCCGACGCGGCGGGCCACCGCGCAGGCGGTCCCGCGGTGGTCCCCGGTCACCAGCAGCAGCCGGATGCCGGCCTGCCGCAACGCGTCCACGACCCGGGGGACGTGCTCGCGAGGCGGGTCGTCGATGCCGACGAGTCCCACGACCCGCCACCCGGACGGCCCGCTCGCCGGTTCGTCACGCTCGACGACCGCCAGCACCCGGTGACCCGAGGCCGCCCACCGCTCGGCCGTGGCACGAGCCGGCTCCGCTGCCTCGGCGTCCACCAGGTCGAGGACCGACTCGGGGGCGCCCTTGCAGACGGAGAGCAGCGCCGTACCGCCGCTCGGGCGGTGGGTCGTCGTCATGCGACGACGCTGGTGGTCGAACGCCACCTCGTCCTGGCGCGGCCACCGCCCGCGCTCGGCAACCGGGGACACCCCGCCCCGGGCGGCGACCACCAGCAGGGCGCCCTCGAGCGGGTCACCGAGCACGGACGTGGCCGCTCCCGACCCGCGTAGCTCCGCGTCGTTGCACAGGACGGCGTCGCGCAGCAGGCGCTGCAGGTCCTCGTCGGCCTCGCTCCCGGCGGCCGGCGGCCCCTCGACCCGGCCGTCGCGTGCGTCGTAGCCGTGGCCGGTGACGCGGTACTCCCCCGTGGGCGTCCAGAGCACCTCCGCGACCATCCGTGCCTCGGTGACGGTCCCCGTCTTGTCGGTGGCCACCACGGTCACCGAGCCGAGCGTCTCCACCGCAGGCAGCCGCCGGACGACCGCGTTCCTGCGCGCCATCCGGTGCGCCCCCAGCGCGAGCGCCACGGTGACCACGGCCGGCAACGACTCCGGAACCGCGGCCACTGCGAGGCTGACTCCGAGGACGGCCATGTCCGTCACCGCCCGGCCCTGGGCGAGTCCCAGCGCCACCACGAGGGAGACCAGCACGAGCACGACGACCACGAGCAGCCGGCTGAGGGACGCGAGCCGCTGCTGCAACGGGGTCCGGGAGCGCGGCGTGGCGGCCATCATCGCGGCGAGCCGTCCCAGCCCGCTCTCGGCTCCGGTCCGGGTGACCCGCACGACGGCCCGGCCCCGGGTGACCAGGGTTCCACCGTCGAGGTCCTCGCCCTCGCCGCGATCCACCGGGAGCGCCTCGCCCGTCATCATCGACTCGTCGAGCTGGAGCTGGCGGGCCGAGCAGACCACGACATCGGCGGGTACGACGTCGCCGGCGGCGAGCGAGAGCAGGTCGCCCGGCACCACGTCGGCACAGTCGACCTCCACCAGGACGCCGTCCCGCCATGCATGCGTGCGGGCCGGCGCCAGGTCGCGCAGCGAGGCGACCGCCCGGTCGGCGCGCACCTCCTGGACGAGTCCCGTCGCAGTGTTGAAGACCACCACCAGCCCTATGACCACGGTGTCCGAGACATCGTGCAGTGCTGCGGTGAGGGAGCCGGCGGCGATCAGCAGCAGGATCATCGGGTCGCGCACCTGGGTCCACACCCGGGACGCGAGCGTCCGGGGCGGTTCCGGAGGAGGACGGTTGGGCCCGTGGGTCTCGAGCAGGGCGGCGGCCTCGCCGGCGGACAGGCCCCGGACGTCGTCGTGGGCGCTCCCGCGATGTGGGCACTGGGTCACGGCGTCTCCCTCACTCCCGGCCCGCCGTCCACCCTGCACGTCGGACGGTGGCTCCATGCTGGTGCGCCCCGCGGAGGCTCGAGAGGGCAGAAGGTCAGCCCTGTCCGGGCCTTCCGGCCCGTGGCGCCCCGGAGGGACCTTGGTCCCGGCCCGCCGGGGACCTCGTGCCCTGTCCGCCCCGCACCGGCGGTTGGTGCAGTGGTGCCGACGAGGGGACCCGGACGACCAGGTCGAGGGAAACGGGGGTGGCGCTCGACCGTGGCCGCGCCGTCACGCACGGCGACCGGGTCCCCTCGTCTTGCCCGGACCAGGCTCACGAGTCCGTCCCCCGCCTCCGGCACCGCCACTTCCAGAGCTCGTCGCTCCCCCAGACGAGGACTGGCAGCGGGAGCAGGAGCAGGAGCAACCAGGGGTCCGGCTGCTCGGTGCCGAAGACCTGCTGCAGGGACGGGACGGTCACCAGGGCAGCGGCGAAGACGACCTCGAACACGATCCCCCACAGGAGGAGCCGGTTGGTGCCCAGCCCGATCTGGGCCAGCGAGGCCCGGCTGCTGCGCGCGGCGAGCGCCGTCCCGACCTGGCACGCCACGATCCCGAGGAAGGTCATCGTCGTGGCCTCCCGCCACACCTGGTGCAGCGGGCCGTGCTCGACCTCGGCTCCCGGCGTCCAGCCGCCGACGACCAGCGTCAGCAGGAACAGTGAGGTCACCAGGACCGCAGACACCCCACCGAGCAGTCCCCAGGCCCGCGCCAACATGTGGCCGTCGATGATGGTGCCGCCGCGCGGGCGCGGCGGGCGTTCCATCACCCCGGGCTCCGCCGGCTCGCGGCCGAGGGCGAGCGCCGGCAGGGTCTCGGTGCCGAGGTCGACGGCCAGGATCTGCATGACCGTGAGCGGCAGCGGGACCGCGCCGCCGGTGAACGCGTAGAGCAGGAACGGCACGATCTCGGGGGTCGCGTGCGCGAAGATGTAGACGATGAACTTCCGGACGTTGTCGTAGACCTGGCGGCCCGCGGCGACGGCGGTGACGATGGTGGCGAAGTTGTCGTCGGTCAGCACCATCGTGGCGGCCTCACGGGCCACGTCCGTCCCGGACCTCCCCATCGCGACCCCGATGTCGGAACGGCGCAGCGCGGGCGCGTCGTTGACGCCGTCGCCGGTCATGGCCACGACCCGGTCCTGTGCCTGGAGGGCGTCGGCGATCCGCATCTTCGCCTCGGGAGAGCTCCGGGCGAACACGATCTCGACGTCGGCGGCGAGCAGGTGGTCGAGCTCGTGGTCGGACATCGCATCGAGCTCCGGACCTCCGACGACCATCAGGCCGTGGCGTCCGATCCCCACCTCCTCGGCGATGCGCCTCGCCGTGAGTCCGTGGTCACCCGTCACGACCAGCAACCGGATCCCCGCCGCGTGGCACTGGTCCACGGCCGCCGGCACCTCGGGCCGAGGGGGGTCCACGAGGCCGACGAGTCCCAGCAGGACGAGCGCGCGTTCGGCGTTCTCCCGTCCGATGCCCTTGACCGCGCCCTCCTCGAGCACCCGGTCGGCGACGGCGAGCACCCGCAGCCCCTCGCTCGCCCATGCGCGGACCACCCCCTCGAGCCGGTCCCGGTCCGCCTCCGTCAGGGCACGGTCCGGACCGGCACGCGTGACGATGGACGCACAGCGGGGCAGCACCTCCTCGGGTGCTCCCTTGGTGTGCACGACGAGTCGGCCACCAGAGCGGTCGACGGTCGACATCCGTCGCAGGGCGGGATCGAAGTGGAAGTGGACCACCCGCTCCCACGGCCCGCCGCCGTCGTGGTCTGATCCACGGCGCAGCGTCGAGCCGAGCTCCACCAGGGCGACCTCGGTGGGGTCCCCGGTCGCCCCCGACGTACCACCTGCACTGTCGACCAGAGCGGGAAGGACGTTGCTGCAGGTGATCACGGCCTCGGCAAGGCGACGGGCCGCGTCACCGGGAGGCACCGAGCCGGCGTCGTGCTCGCGACCGGACTGCCACAGCCGGACCGCCTGCATCCGGTTCTGGGTGAGCGTGCCCGTCTTGTCGGTGCAGATGACGCTCGTCGCACCCAGCGTCTCGACGGCGGAGAGGCGCTTGACGAGCGCGCCCCGGCGGGTGAGCAACCGGACCCCCACGGCCAGCGCGAGCGTGATCGTCGGAAGGAGCCCCTCGGGCACGTTGGCGACGAGGAGCCCGATGGCGAAGTTCAGGGTGTCCTCCCACGAGAGGCCCGTGAACCAGGTGCCCAGTGCCGTGAAGCCGAGGCCGGTGGCCACGGCGACCACCGCGATCAGGCGGGCCACCCGGCGCACCTGGATCTCCAGCGGGCTCGGTTCGGGCTCCACCCTCTGTGACAGGGCTGCGATCCTGCCGAGCTCGGTGGTCATCCCGGTGGCGAACACCACGGCCGTGGCCTCACCGCCCGTGCACGTCGTACCGGTGAACAACAGGTCGGTGGCCTCGAGCAGGGGAACGTCGCCCGGACCCTGCGGCGTCCGTACCACGGCGACGGACTCGCCGGTGAGCGCCGACATGTCCACCTCGACCGCTCCCGCGATCATCCGCGCGTCTGCCGAGACCCGGTCCCCCTCGCTGACCAGGATGACGTCGCCGGGGACCAGGGTGCGGGCGTCCACGGTCATGATCGCCCCGTCCCGTCGCACCCTCGCTCGGGGCGGCAGGTACTCCGCGAGCGCCTCGACGGCCTTCTCGGCATGCCTCTCCTGCACGAACGCGAAGGCTGCGTTGAGGATGATCACCACGACGATGGCGGCCGCGAGCGGAGTGGCCCCGGTGACCTGGGCGAGCGCGGCCGCGAGCCACAGCAGCAGTGCGAGCGGGTGCACGAGCTGGGCGATGAGCTCGGACCACCACCGAGGACCGGCACGGCGGGTCAGCTCGTTGGGTCCGCTGCTGACGAGGCGCCGAGCCGCGTCCCGCTCGGCCAGGCCCTCGGGCCGCGTCCGCAGGTCGCGCAGCAGTCGGGCCAGGTCCTCCTCGGGATCGAGCGGTGGCAGGGTCGCGGCGACCGTTCGAGGGTCTCCCTCCATCAGCGCCTCCTGCCGCCCTGGCTCCGACGGTGACACCTCCCCGCCGGCCCCGGCAGGGCCCTAGGGCTCTGCCGCCCGAGGTCGAAGGACCGTTGCCCGGGCGCGGTGGAGACCGGCGTCCGGGCCGCACCTCAGGCCAGCGAAGGTCCGTGCACCGACCAGCGGACGACCGTGCCCCTCGGCGTGCGCACCTGGTAGGAGAAGCCGCCCTGGAGGCCGTCGGCGAGGGTCTCCAGCGCCTGCAGCCCCACACAGGGCGCCGGTCCCACGGCGGTGGCGTCGTCGGTGACCATCACGTCCACCTGTACCCCTCGTACGCTCACGTCGACCTGGAGGTCGGACACCCCGGAGTGGGTGGCGACGATGTCGCTCAGGGCCTCGCGCAGCACCACCCGCACGACCTGGGAGGTCTCCTCGGACAGGTCGTCGAGGTCGCCGTGGAGCCGCAGGCGGCGGGAGCACTGCAGGCGCTCGGCAGCGTCCGCCACGAGCACCTCGACGGCCGCCACGGTCCCGTCATCGCGGGATCGCGCCGGGCTCCCGTCGACGACGATGCGGCGCAGCAGCCGCACCAACTCGTCGGTCTCGTCGACGGCGCGGTGCAATCGGTCCTGGACCATCCCGCTCGTCTGCCCCTCCACCGCGGAGAGGTCGAAGCCCAGGCGGCTCAGGCGGGTCATCACGACGTTCCCGATCTCGCCGGCCATCCGCTCCCGGTTGAGTCCCACCAGGACGGTCGCCAGGTCCGCCCCGGCGTCGCCGACCACCTGCGACTCACCCGGGTCGCCACCCAGCTGCGTGACCGGCGGGTCGCTCGGGGCAGGGGTCGGAGGTGGTGTCAGTCCCTCGTCGCGCAACGTCGGCTCGCGCCGGACAGACCGGGCCTTCCACGCCTTCTCACGCACGGGTCCCCTCCCTCAGTCGTTGCGCACCGGGGGCAGGGGCCGCTCCCCACGAGTGTCGCACACTCCTGCGAACCCGGCGGCCCACGCGGACAGGGTTCTGGAGGACGTTCCCCGAGGGTGATGCGGGTCGAAGGACCCGAACGTCGTGTCTTCGGCCCCTGCCATCGCTCCGCGGCACGAGGCAACCTCGGAGCAGGACCGGTAGAGCGGAGGAAGGGCCATGTTTGCTGCTGTGGGCGACCACCTCATCATCAGGGGAACGCACGTGGGAGAGCGACTCCGCGACGGCGAGATCATCGAGGTCCCGCACGCCGACGGCGGTCCGCCGTACCGGGTGCGATGGGAGGACACCGGCCATGAGTCACTGATCTTCCCGGGGCCGGACGCCACCATCCACCACTTCGGCCCCACGGGTGGCCACGCTCGGGGCGACCTCGCACCCTAGCTGTCCTGGGCCTGCCGCCCGCCCCTGCCGGACAGCCAGAGCCTGACGTCCTCGGGATCCCGGCGCTCGATCTCGTCGAGCAGCCGTTGCCGTTCCTGGACCAGCTCGAGCACCTCGACGGGGGATCGCCACGAGCTGCGGACGGCCACCGACGAGTAGCGCCACCGACGGGCGAGCTGGTCGTCGGAAAGATCGGTGAACGGACCCGCCGCGCCGGGGTCGCGCCACCGCTGGACGCGCCGTACGAGCTCCCGCACGCCCGCCGGGTGGCTCGCGCCGACGCCCACGATCACGAGCAGCGACCAGCCGCCCATGATCGGCGGCAGCCCCGTGAGCATGACCGCGACCACCAGACCTCGTGCCGCCCACCACCTGCCGGTGGCCCACCGCCGTGCGGGGTCCTCCTCCCAGGTGGCGCCGAAGGCCAGTCCCATGGACCCGATGGCCAGCCCCTCGGCCAGCAGCAGCCACGGGCTCTCCGCGACCCACGCCACGACTGCGGCCAGGCCCGTGATCATCACGACGACCACGGTCCAGCACGTCCTGTACGTCCTCATGCAGCCACGTTCGTCGTACCGCACCGGGATCGGGCAGGGCCGAAGGTCGGTCACGCAATGGGCCCCAGGTCCCGTGACAGCCTGCCCGGGAGGGGACAGGCCCCTCAGGCCGGAGCCGACCCCCGTGCCGGACGCGAGGGGTCCACGACCACCACGGGGCAGTCGCCACTCTCGGACACCGTCACCGCCGTCGACTCCGCGGCTCCCGGGCGCGAGGCACCGACCACGACCAACGAGGCCCCGTTGCTGTGTGCGGCCAGCGCGTGGGCGGGACGGGCGTTCTCCACGAACGTCCGGAGGGGCGGCACGGGTGAGTCGTCCTCGACGACGGTCGCCAGCGCCCTGCGCTGCGACATCACCGCACGGTGCCGGGGGTCACTGGGGTGCCCGGGCACCTCGCGGACGAAGACGGCCTCGCGGTCCGGCCAGGCCGTCACCACGTCGACGATCCACCCGTGGCGGCTCGCCACACCGAGCGCCCACCGCAACGCGGCCACGCTCGACTGCCCGTCGTCGACACCGACGACGACCCGTCCGGCCGCGGCGGCGTCGTCCTGCGGCGGAGAGGGTGCTGCGGCCCGGCGGGCCACGTCCAGCTGCTGCGTCATCCCTCGGCCGACTCCCGGTAGGTGACCGGGACGACGTGCGACGACTGTGTGCCCATGGTGGGCATCGTGACGGTGAGCACCCCGTCGGCGTACTCGGCGGTCACGTCGTCAGGACGGGTCCCGGGGGGCAGGCCGACCACCCGGTCGAAGGTGCCGTACCGGATCTCGCTGCGGTGCTCGTCGTGCTTCTCGGTGCGGCGCTCACCGCGCAGGTGGAGCGTGGACCCGTCGACCTCGAGCCGGATGTCCTTCGCCGGGTCGACCCCCGGCAGGTCCGCCCGGATGACGCGCCGCTCTCCCTCGACGTACTCCTCGATCCGGATGTCGGGCTCGGTGCTCGTGTTCCCCATCCAGCTCAGCAGCTCGTTGAAGAACGTGGGCACGTCCCGGTGAGCCAGGGCAGTCATGGTCCTCTCCTCTCGGTCGGTTCACCCCCCAGCACACCGCCGTGACCAGGCGTCGCCTAGGGCCCAACGTCCCGATGGTCGGGGACCGCGGTCCGCACGGGCGGGCGACGCCGACCGCTGTCGGGGTCACGCGGGCGGCCCGGTGGCCGGCGGCGCAGGAGCGCGGGCCCGCCGGGGCAGCACGCCCACGACGACGAGCACCATGCCCAGCAGGAACAGGACCGCCCCGGTGACCAGCAGCACCTCGGGGAGCCAGTCGAGGAACGGCATGCTGGCGCCCATCTCGGCCTGCACGTCGACGTCCCGCGAGCCGTCGGCGTTCATGACCACGACCGTCCAGTCACCGTCGGTCATCGGCCACGACACGGTCGCGGTTCCACTCCCGGTCGCCTCGGCGACCCAGATGTCGGAGTCGCCCGGCGCCTGGGCCGGTGCTCCCCCGGGGTGCATCCGGTACGACGCGGCCCCGCCGCGGAAGTCGGCCACCGTGGCGTGGCCGACCCCGGCCAGGTAGTCGCGCACGTCGGAGGTGGCCGCGATGCCGACGAACACCGGCGCGGAGCCAGTGGACGTCGCCCTGACGCGCACGTCGCCGAACAACCACTCCGACAGCGCCCAGTTCTCCTCGCCGTGGACGACGACGCTCTCGCTGGCCACCGCGTAGGCAGAGGTGTGGAGCCCGGTGGTCGAGCTGAGGTAGCCGGAGTCGTCACGTGCCACCCGGTCCGCCCACAGCGCCACGCCACCCGTGGCGAGGACGCCCACCCCGGTGAGACCCAGCACCACGCCGAGGACCAGGGCGATGACCCGCCCGGCGGTCCACGTCGAACCGCGCCCGGGCGACGGTGGTGGGGGTGCCGGTGGCCCCGGCGGCGGTGGTGCCTCGGGTGGCGGTGGCTGCTCGGCCTCCACGGCGCCGGGGGCACCGGAGGTCGGCCGGGGAGGCGGCTCGCCCACCGACCCGTCGGCCCCCATGCCGAGCTTCCCCCACGCGGGCCACGGTCCCCCACGGACCGGGCACGTCGACACGCTCATCAGTCCACCTCCACGGTCGGTCCCTCCAGCCTCCGCCCGCGCACGAGCTCGTCGACAGGTCCTCTGGCCACGTCCGGCGAGGACTTTCGGCCCTGCCGAGGTGGGTTCGGGTCGAACGGCCCTACACGCCCCGGGACGTCGACCACAGGGTGGAGTCGAGACGAGGAGGCACCATGACTGATCTCGACCGCGCTGCCCCCGACCACCACCGGATCCACGCAGGCTGAGACCCCGTGTCCCCGTCTGCCTGGCACGACGCCCGCGCCGCCCTCGACGGGCTGCCCGGCGGCCGCGGCCTGAACCTCGCCCACGAGGCGGTGGACCGGCATGCCGCCTCCGGGATCCGCGACACCGTGGCGCTGCGGTGCCTCTCGCCGGACGGGGCAGCGACCGACGTCACCTACGCCGGGCTCCGGGGGCTGACGAACCGGTTCGCGAACGTCCTCGACCTGCTCGGGGTCCGCCCCGGAGACGTGGTGTTCTCCTTGCTCGGGCGTGGACTCGAGACGTACGTCGTCGGGCTGGGCACGGTCAAGCACACGAGCGTGTTCAGTCCGCTGTTCGCGGCGTTCGGACCGGAGCCGATCCGTGAGCGGCTCCGGCTGGGGCAAGGCCGGGTGCTGGTGACGACGGCCGAGCTGTTCCGCCGCCGGATCGCCCAGGTGCGCGCGACGCTGCCCGACCTCGAGCACGTGCTCGTCGTCGACTCCGACGACGTCCCGGGCACCCGCTCGTACCGGGAGCTGATGGGGCTCGTCGACGACGACTACACGATCCCCGCCACCGACCCCGAGACCCCGGCGCTGCTGCACTTCACCAGCGGAACCACCGGCAAGCCCAAGGGCGCGGTGCACGTGCACGACGCCGTGGTCGCACACCACGCCACCGGTGGGACAGCCCTGGGCCTGCGCCACGGTGACGTCTTCTGGTGCACCGCCGATCCCGGCTGGGTGACCGGCACGTCGTACGGCATCGTCGCTCCGCTCACGCACGGGACGACCGTCATCTGCGACGCCGGTGACTTCGACGCCCGACGCTGGTACGGCATCGTGGCCGACCAGCGGGTGACGGTCTGGTACACCGCCCCCACCGCGCTGCGCATGCTGATGCGCGTCGGCGCCGAGCGTGCCCGGGAGTTCGACCTCTCGGCGCTGCGCCACGTCGCCAGCGTCGGCGAGCCGCTGAACCCGGAGGCCGTGACGTGGGCCCGGGACACCTTCGGCTGCCCTGTCCTCGACAACTGGTGGCAGACCGAGACCGGCGCGATCATGATCGCCAACCAGCCCGACATGCCGGTGCGCCCTGGCTCGATGGGTCGGCCGCTGCCCGGCGTACGGGCGGGCATCCTGGAGCGCGGCGAGGACGGGCGCGCACTGGTCGTGGACGGCGCGGTCCGCGAGGTGAGCGGGCCCGGGACGACCGGCGAGCTGGCCCTGCGCCCCGGCTGGCCGTCGATGTTCCGCGGGTACCTGGGCGACGAGAGCCGCTACCGCGACTGCTTCGCGGGCGGCTGGTACCTCAGCGGCGACCTCGCCCGGCGCGACGGCGACGGGTACTACTGGTTCGTCGGGCGCGCCGACGACGTCATCAAGTCCGCCGGTCACCTGATCGGGCCGTTCGAGGTCGAGAGCGCGTTGATGGAGCACCCGGCGGTGGCGGAGGCCGGGGTGATCGGCAAGCCGGACCCGATCGCCGGCGAGGTCGTCAAGGCGTTCGTCAGCCTGCGCGCCGGCATCGAGCCCACCGAGGACCTGCAGCGGCAGCTGATCGCGTTCGGCCGGCGCCGGCTCGGTGCGGTCGCGCCGCGCGAGGTCGTCTTCGACCAGCACCTGCCGCACACCCGCAGCGGCAAGGTGATGCGACGGTTGCTCAAGGCCCGCGAGCTCGGCCTGCCCGAGGGAGACCTCTCGACCCTGGAGCGCGCCGGATGACGACCGCGGTACCGGGCGACCCCGAGCAGACCCCCCGAGGCAAGCACCGCCTCGAGCTGCTCCGCGACATGCTCGTCGTGCGCCTGTTCGAGGAGCGCTGCGTCGAGCTGTACAGCGCGGCGAGGATCCGCGGCTTCCTCCACGTCGGGATCGGCGAGGAGGCGGTCGCGGTGGGGGTCTGCCGGGCCCTCGAGGACACCGACGCCGTCGTCTCGACGTACCGCGAGCACGGTCACGCGCTCGCCAGGGGCGTGCCCATGGACGCGGTGATGGCCGAGATGCTCGGCAAGGTCACCGGCTGCAGCCGCGGGCGGGGCGGGTCGATGCACCTGTTCGACGTGGGCCGCCGGTTCTACGGCGGCAACGCGATCGTCGGCGGCGGCCTCCCGGTGGCCGTGGGGCTCGCGCTCGCGGAGCACCTGAGGGGCGGACCCGCGGTCGCGGTGTGCTTCTTCGGCGACGGTGCCGTCGCCGAGGGCGAGTTCCACGAGTGCGCCAACCTCGCCGCCCTCTGGCGGCTGCCCGTCGTGTTCTGCTGCGAGAACAACCTGTACGCGATGGGGACCGCCCTGGAGCGCTCGCACGCCGAGACCGACCTCGCGCTGCGGGCCGCGTCGTACGGCATGGTGTCGTGGGCGGTCGACGGCATGGACGTCGAGGCGGTGGAGGAGGCGGCCCGCCGCGCCGTCGACACGACCCGGGGTGGCGGCGGACCGTGCTTCCTGGAGCTGCGCACCTACCGGTTCCGCGCGCACTCCATGTACGACCCGGAGCGCTACCGGGACAAGGCCGAGGTGAACCGCTGGCGGGAGCGGGATCCGATCGACCTCCTCGTGAGGCGCCTGGACGCCGACGGTCAGGACGGTGAGGAGGCGCGGCATCGGGACGCGACCGAGGTGACCGCCGAGATCGACCGCGCCGTGCAGGCGGCGGAGGACGCACCCGTCGAGCCGCTGGAGGACCTCACGCGGTTCGTCTACAGCGAACCGGGGGGCTGACATGGCCGTCGACGCCGCCGAGACCCCCACGGTCACCTACCGCGAGGCCATGCGCGAGGCCCTCCGCGACGCCCTGCGGCGCGACGAGCGGGTCTTCCTCATGGGCGAGGACGTCGGCCGGTACGGCGGCTGCTTCGCGGTCAGCCTCGGCCTGCTCGAGGAGTTCGGGCCCGAGCGGGTGCGCGACACCCCGCTGTCGGAGTCGGCGTTCGTGGGCGCCGGCATCGGGGCGGCGATCGCCGGGCTGAGGCCGATCGTCGAGATCATGACCGTCAACTTCAGCCTCCTCGCCCTCGACCAGATCCTCAACAACGCCGCCACGTTGCTGCACATGTCCGGCGGCCAGGTGCACGTGCCCCTCGTGATCCGGATGACCACCGGAGCCGGGCGGCAGCTCGCCGCCCAGCACTCGCACAGCCTCGAGGGCTGGTACGCCCACATCCCCGGGATCAGGATCGTCGCACCAGCCACCGTCGCCGACGCCCGCGGCATGCTCTGGACCGCCCTGCAGGACCCGGACCCGGTCCTGGTCTTCGAGCACGGCGCGCTCTACAACACCAGCGACACGCTCGCCCCGGACGCCGGGCCGGTCGACATCGCGCACGCGGCGGTACGCCGTCCCGGGCGCGACCTGTCGGTGATCACCTACGGCGGCTGCGTGTCCACGGCGCTCGACGCCGCGGAAACCCTGGCCGGGACCGGCGTGGACGCAGAGGTGATCGACCTCCGGTCGCTCCGCCCGCTCGACGACGCGGCGATCCTCGACTCCGTCCGCCGTACCCACCGGGCCGTCGTCGTGGACGAGGGCTGGCGGTCCGGCAGCCTCGCGGCCGAGGTGAGCGCCCGGATCACCGAGCAGTGCTTCTACGACCTCGACGCCCCGGTCGCACGGGTGTGCTCCGCCGAGGTGCCGATGCCCTACGCCAAGCACCTCGAGGAGGCAGCGCTCCCCCAGCCCGACACCGTGGTCGAGGCGGCGCTCCGGGTGGTGGGCCGGGATGGGTGAGTTCCGGATGCCGTCGCTGGGCGCCGACATGGAGTCCGGCGTGCTGCTCGAGTGGCTCGTCGCCCCCGGGAGCACCGTCCACCGCGGCGACCCGATGGCCGTCATCGACACCGACAAGGCGGCGGTGGAGGTCGAGTCGTTCGACGACGGCGTGGTCGGCGAGCTCCTCGTCGACCCCGGGCAGCGGGTGGCGGTCGGGGCACCGCTCGCCACGCTCGTCCCGGAGGCCACGCCGATCCGCCCGGCACACGTGTCCCGCAGGGCGTCGCCGCCGGTGCGGCACCACGCTGCCGAGCTGGGGGTCGACCTCGCCACCGTGTCCGGCACCGGCAAGTCGGGTGCGGTCACGAGGGCCGACGTGGACCGGGCCGCCCGCGTCGACGAGGCGGCGCCGCCCGCTGCGCGACTCGACCAGCGTGCCTCGCCCTACGCCCGGCGGCTCGCGGACGAGCTCGGCGTGGACCTGCGGCTCGTGACACCAGCGGCAGCCGGCGCGGCCATCGGGGCCGCGGACGTGCGGGCGGCGGCCGACGGCGGCTCGTCGTCCCCGCCGCCTCCACCGGCGCGACCGGAGCACGCGGAGCCCGCGGCCACACACGCCTCCCGGACCACCATCGCCGCGCTGATGAGCCGCGCCAAGCGCGAGATCCCGCACTACTACGTGGCCACCACCGTGGACATGGAGGCGCTGACGACCTGGCTGCGTCGGCGCAACCGCGAGCTGCCGGTCTCCGACCGGATCCTGCCCGCGGCCGCCCTGCTCAAGGCGACCGCCCTCGGCCTCCGGGACTTCCCGGAGCTCAACGGCTTCTGGGCCGAGGGGGGCTTCCGGCCGGCCGAGGAGGTGCACCTCGGCGTGGCGGTGTCTGTGCGCGGCGGGCCACTGGTCGCTCCCGCCATCCACGCCACGGCGGACCTTGACCTGGCCGAGGTCATGAGCCGGCTCCGCGACCTGGTCCGCCGCGCTCGCAACGGGCGTCTCGGCCGGGCCGAGCTCGCCGATCCCACCTTCACGGTCACCGACCTCGGGGACCAGGGGGTCGAGGAGGTCATCGGCGTGATCTACCCACCCCAGGTGGCGCTGCTCGGCGTCGGGCGGATGGTCGACCGGCCGTGGGCGGTCGGCGGCCGGATCGGCGTCAGTCCGGTGGTGCGCCTGACCCTCTCCGGTGACCACCGCGCCACCGACGGGACGACAGGCGCCCGGTTCCTCGCCACCGTCGACCACCTGCTGCAACACCCGGAGGAGCTGTGACCATGCACACCGACCGGGCCCGGGCCGTCGTGACCCGGGCCATCACCCAGATCGTCCCCGACGCCGACGTCGCCGGGTTGCCGGACGACGCGGACCTGCGCCGGGCCTTCGAGCTCGACTCACTCGACTTCCTCGGCTTCGTCGAGCTCCTCAGCCAGGCGAGCGGGGTCCGCATCGACGAGGAGGACTACCCCGAGCTCGCCACCCTCGCCAGCTGCGAGCGGTTCCTCCGCAGTCGCACGACCTGAGCCCCGTCGACCGGACTTCCGGGACAAGGGGGGCCTTTGGGCCCTACCGCTCCTGCGCTCCGGGCACCAGCGTGCAGTACCGACGTGGAGGGGACCGACATGAACCAGACCGGGGTGCGACGTTGCCAGCGACGCGAGCTCACCGCTCGCATGCAGGTGGAGTACGCCGGGGCGCTGCCGCCGGGTCAGGTACTCGCAGTCGTCACCCGCGCCGAGCTCCTGGTCGCCCGTAGCCACACCGAGCCGTGGTCGCCCGACCTGCAGGCCGTGTGCGAGACGGTGGCCCGCCACATGCTGGCGCGGCGGGTCGCGAGCCACCAGGTCGCCCTCAGCGCCTGACCTGCCGGCACGGCTGGTGGGGACCTTGGACCCCTCCGGCACGGACGCGAGACCCTGCCGTCGCGACGCCGTCCGCGCACACACTGGGACCACGAGGCCGGCCGGCGCCCACCGCCGGCTGCCGTGAGGGAGTTGTCATGGACGAGCGGGAGAAGGCACAGACCCAGTCCGAGGCGCTGCAGGCCGCGGCGGCGGACTCCGCCCACCGGTCCGGCGTGTGGTCCGCACTCAACAGGTTCCTCGCCGCCGCGGCCCGCCGCGAGCACGCGTCGGAGCATCCGCGCGAGCGGGACCAGCACTCCTGAGGGAGCACCACGCAGGCGCGCACCGGACGGGACCGCCGTCCCGGGCCTCGGGACCTTGGCCCCTCGTCGGGTGGCTCAGGCACGGTCACGCTGGACCCACCATCAGCCGGAGGAGGACTGCCGTCATGACCTCAGGAGCGCTCGTCGACTCCGCCGTACCGACCCTCGAGGTGCGGATCTACCGCGACTCGCAGCTGATCGGTCGGGAGCGTTGCGAGAACGAGGAGGCGGTGACGTCGGTCGTCGACCGGTGGTCGGACGTCGCCAACCTCTTCGTGGTCGCCGACGACCAGCGCCCGGGTCTGCGACCCGACCCGACGGCCGCCCGAGAGCCGTCGGCCGGCGCGGAGGAGACCGGGACACCGCTCGCCTCCAGGCCGCTGCCCGGCCTCGGGACCGAGTGACGGCCCGGCCGGGCGGAGGGGGACGACCGATGAGCACCGACGGAATGGTCGCGACGGCGAGGGAGCTCGTCGCGCCGGGCAAGGGCGTTCTCGCGGCCGACGAGAGCACGCCCACCATGGCCAAGCGCCTCGCCGGCGTGGGACTCGAGTCGACCGCGGCACGCAGGCGCGGCTACCGCAGGATCCTGTTCACGACCGAGGGGTTGGGCGAGCACATCAGCGGCGTGATCCTGTTCGACGAGACCGCGCGTCAGGTCGATGACGACGGGACGCCCTTCCCGGAGCTGCTGCGTCGCCGCGGCATCATCCCGGGGATCAAGGTCGACCGGGGCACCACGCCGCTCGCCGGATCGCCCGGAGAGCTCGCGACCGAGGGACTCGACGGCCTGCGGGACCGGTGCGCGGAGTACGCCGGGCTCGGCCTCCGGTTCGCCAAGTGGCGAGCCGTCCTGCGCATCGGCGAGGCCACGCCCAGCCCCGCGGCGATCGAGGCCAACGCCCACCTGCTGGCGAGGTACGCGGCCCTGTCGCAGGAGGCCGGGCTGGTGCCGATCGTCGAGCCCGAGGTCCTCATGGACGGCTCCCACGACCTCCCCACCTGTGCCCGCGTCACCGAGCAGGTGCTCCACGAGGTGTACGCGCAGCTGGTGCGACAGCACGTCGCGCTCTCGGCCACGCTGCTCAAGCCGAACATGGTGCTGCCCGGGAGCACGTGCCCGACGCCCGTCGACGACACGGACATCGCGACGGCCACCGTCGAGGTCCTCCGCCGCAGCGTCCCCGCCGCCGTACCGGGCATCCTCTTCCTCTCGGGAGGGCAGAGCGACGAGGAGGCCACCGCTCGGCTCGACGCCGTCAACCGGCTCGCCCCCCAACCGTGGGAGCTCAGCTTCTCCTTCGGCCGAGCGCTCCAGGCTCCCGTGCTGCGTGCCTGGGCCGGCGAGGAGTCGAACCGCGCCGCGGCCCAGTCCGCGCTCCTGAAGCGGGCCCGCCTCAACGGCGCGGCACGGCACGGCGCCTACACGGTCGACCTGGAGGACCGGGCGGTCGCCGCACGCTGAGGCGCCGACGCCCTGCGGCGGGCCGAAGGTCCCGGGTGCGGGGTGCCTCGGACCCTGCCCGGCGCGGTGCGGCGACGTCGAGGGTGGGGGTGTCACGAGGAGGGCGACATGGACATCCAGGAAGTGCGGGCAGGCTCGGTGGCCGTCGGTCTCGACGGGGCACCGTCGTCGAGACACGCCCTCGAGCAGGCGGTCGACATCGCGGCGGCCGAGCACCGGCCGCTGCTGCTGGTGCACGCGGTCGGGTCCTCGGAGGCCGTGTGGACCGATTCCTCCGGCCACGACAACCGGCCCGGGCTCGCCGGGACGGACGCACCCGGTCTCCGACTGCTCGAGGAGGCACGCATCGAGGCCCTGGACCGCTCCCCCGGCCTCGACGTCCACACCCTGTTGCGGGTGGCCGACCCGCGCGACGTGCTGCTCGAGGTGGCGCGGCGCGCGTGGCTGCTGGTGCTCGGTTCCCGCGGTCGTGGACGCGTCCGCAGCACGCTGCTCGGCTCGACCGGCGTGGCCGTGACCCGCGCCGCCTCGTGTCCCGTCCTGGTGGTGCGCCCGCACCACCCCGGAGTGGTCCGCAACGGGGTGCTGGTGGGCGTCGACGGTGACGGTGACGCGGTGCCGGCCCTGGAGTTCGCGTTCGCCGAGAGTGCTCGCCGGCGGCTTCCGCTCACCGTCGTGCACGTCGTGCCGCGGGTCCCGCGCTCGGTCGCCGAGCCCTACCTCATGGCCGTCTCCGACGACGAGGTGGAGGAGCACCGGCTCTGGGTCGCCGAGGCGATGAGCGGGCTGCGGGAGCAGCACCCCGACGTCGGCGTCCGGACCGAGGTGGTCATCGGCTCGCCCCACGACGAGCTGGTACGGCGGGCGGAGCACATGGACCTCGTCGTCGTCGGCGCCCACCGCGGCGGTCTGGTCTCCGAGGTCGTGCTCGGCTCGACGGCGGCGTCGGTGCTCGAACGCGCCCACGCCCCGGTCGCGGTCGTGCCCGTCCCGCCGGAGGCCCCGGAAACCGCGAAGTCCCGGGCCTGAACGCCCCCTCGCGGCGTCCGACACGCGGGCCGCGCCGGGCCGGACGGGACCGGGACCGTCCCGGTCTGGTGGACTGGCCCCGTGATGATCCGACCCGCCGAGCTCACGGCGATCAAGGCCGGCCAGGTCGACCTGGCGTTCCGCCGCTGGGACCGGCCCCGGGTCAGGGTCGGTACCCGGATGCGCACTTCGGTCGGCGTCGTCGAGGTCACCTCCGTCGAGCAGGTGGCCCTCGGCCGGCTGCGCGCCGATGACGCACGCCGGGCCGGGGCCGCCTCGCTGACCGCCCTCCGGGAGGCGCTGGCCCACCGCACCGACCGGCCGGTCTGGCGGGTCGGGCTGCGGTACGCCGGCGCCGACCCGCGCGAGGCGCTGCGTGAACAGGTGCCGGACGCCGACGAGATCGCGACGATCCTGGCCCGACTCGACCGGCTCGACGCCGCCTCCCGGCACGGCGCCTGGACCCGGGCGAGCCTGGACCTCATCGACCGCAACCCCGGGGTCCGGGCGCCCGACCTCGCGGCCCGGCTCGGCCGCGAGACGAGGGAGTGGAAGGCCGACGTCCGCAAGCTCAAGGAGCTGGGCCTCACCGAGTCGCTGGCCATCGGCTACCGGGTCTCGCCGCGCGGCGAGGCGGTCCTCGACCACGGCGGCCCGGCCCGGGAGCGGGCGCCCCGGCCGGAGGGCACTCCCCTGCCCCGCACCATCGGCGCCCCCGCGACCCGAGCACTCCGCGTCGTGGGCGTCACCAGCCTCGAGGAGGTGACGGCCTGGACCCAGGCCGAGCTGCTGGCGCTCCACGGTGTCGGCCCGATCGCCGTCGACCGTCTCGGCACCGCCCTCTCCGAGCACGGTCTCGGGTTCCGGGAACCGTGATGGACCCGCTCCGGCTGGGTTTCGTGACCGGGACGACACCCGACAAGTGGGCACGGGCGTGGCGCGACCAGCGCCGCGGGCCGCTCGAGCTGGTGCCCGTCACCGAGGCAGACCAGGAGCCGATGCTCCGCGACGGCAACGTCGACATGTGCCTGGTCCGGCTCCCGGTCGACCGTGACGGGATGCACCTCGTAGAGCTCTACGACGAGGTGGCGGTCGCCGTCGTCCCCCGCGACCACTTCGCCACCGCGGCGCCCGAGGTCGACCTGGCCGACCTCGCCGACGAACAGCTGGTCCTGCCGCACCGCTCGGGATGGACCCCGGACGCCGAGCAGCTCGCCTGGCCGGCCATGAGCGAGCGCGACGCCGTCGAGGTGGTCGCCTCCGGCGGCGGGATCGTGCTGCTGCCGATGTCGGTGGCCTGGCTGCTGAAGCGGAAGGACGTCGCGAGCCGGCCGGTCACCGACCTGCCGCCCACCCGGGTCGGGCTGGCGTGGCTGGTCGAGCGCGACGACGAGCGGGCCCAGGCGCTGGTCGGGGTGGTCCGCGGCCGGACCGGCCGCAGCTCGCGCGGCTGAGCCCCCGGCGTACGAAGGCCGCGCCGGGCGGTGCGACACCCGACGCGGCCCTCTGACCACGTACCCCGGCCCCGGCCTCCGCCGGCGCAGGTGAGGGCTCAACGACACGAGGTCGGTCGGGTCACGCGTCGCGCGGACGCCGTCGCACCGCCCGCCGGGTCAGGTGGCGGAGACGCCGACCTCGCCCTCGCGGAAGGCGGCGACGAAGTGGGCGTGGTCCTCGCGCACCCGGTCGCTGTAGGCCATGCTCCAGTCGGTCAGCCAGGCGCTGAACTCGCGGCGCCGGCCCTCGAGCGAGGAGGCGATCGCGTGCTCGACCTGGAATTCGACCAGGTCCTGCTCGCTGTCCTCGTCGGACGCGCAATGGATCTTGGCCGTCGCCCTCCCGAGCAGGTCGACCACCTCCCGGATGTCCTCGGGCTCGGTCAGCCCCGACCAGTCGAGGTCGACCTCGTACGGCGACACCTCGGCGACCACGAACCCGACGCCGTCGATGGTGGTGTGGCCCAACAGCGGGTCGGTGTGCACCTGGAGCGCGCGCTGGCTGACGACCGTGCGGTGGCCGTCGCTCTCGAAGTAGGAGTCGACGCTCTCGGCGTCGACGAACCGGCTCACCGCCGGGACGTTGGCCTGCTTCATCGACAGCACCACGTCGTTGTCGAGGGCCTGGCTGTAGCCCTCGACCAGCAGGTTGAACGCCGGCAGCCCGGCGCTGCCGATGCCGAAGCCGGTCTTGCCGACGACGTCTCGCAGGTCGTAGAAGAGCTCGCGGTCGAACCGCTTGTCGTCGGGGATGGTCCCGAGGTAGCCCTCGAACGCCTTCACGACCTTGGCGCGCTCGGTCCGGCTCAGCCGTCGGACCGAGCTGTCGTCGGCGAACCGGCGTACTCCGTCCCGCAGGGCGGTCATGCCGTCCAGCAGGTCGGCGCGGCGCCGCAGCCGCGCGCTGCGCAGGGCGGAGTGGATCGGGCCGGAGGTGTTGTCGAGGTGCAGCGCGTAGTCGTCGTCGGCGCTCTTGCGGTAGTCGTCGACCTGCGACAGGTAGGCGCGCACGAAGCGCCCGATCAGCCGTCGGACGTCGTCCTCGGGCAGCGCCTTCTGCCAGCCCACCAGCGCCAGCGAGGCGGCGAACCGCTGCAGGTCCCAGGTGAACCGGCCGAGGTAGGCCTCGTCGAAGTCGTTGACGTCGAAGACGAGGCGGCCGTCGGAGTTGAGGTAGGTCCCGAAGTTCTCGACGTGCAGGTCGCCGTGGATCCAGATCCGGCCGCTCCGGTCGTCGGTGAACGGGTCGTCCTCGACCGTCACGTCGGCGTAGTAGAGGCAGGCGCTGCCGCGGTAGAAGGCGTGCGGGTCGGCCGCCATCTTCCGGTACTTCGCGCGGAACGCCTTGGGGTCGGCCCGCATCAGCGGGGCGAAGGCGTCGTCGAGCACCTCGACGATCTGGGCACGGCGGTCACGTCGGGGCATGCGGGCCACTATGCCCGACCGCCCGAAGCCCCTCCCTGCTGCAGCGTGGCCACCAGCGCCTCGCTGCGGCGCAGCCACGGCAGCACTCCCAGCTCGCGGTTGCGCTCGACCGCCCGCTGCGCCCGTGGCAACGCCTCGTCGGGCCGGTCGAGCGCGACCAGGCCGAGCGCGAGGAAGTGGTCCACCACGCCGAGGTGGTCGAGCACGCCGTACGTCACGACGTCGCCGGCGTGCGGCAGCAGCTGTCCGACCAGGGTCTCGACGCGCTCCTGGTCGCCGAGGGCGGCCAGCACGCCGAGCTGGAGACAGGCGCCGGCCAGCGCCGCGTAGTCCTCGACGAACGCCGGCACCAGCTCGTCGACGAGGCCCCCGACGCGCCCCGGCTCCCCCGAGGCGACGAGCCCCCACGCCACCACCGCCCTCGTCGGCAGCCCGCGCCGCCATGCGAGGGCCACCAGGTCGTCGCCGAGGACCTCTCCGTCGGCCCGGGTCGCCACCGCATGGACGCACCTGGCCTCCTCGACCCCGACGATGTCGGAGTCGACGTGGAGCCGCAGCGCCTCGTCCGCCAGAGGCCCGGGCACGCGCGTCGCCGGTGTCGCGCGCCCGCGCGGCCCGCCACCAGGCGAGGGGGACGTCGACGCCGGCGTGGCGCAGGTCGGCCGCGGCCCGGGCGCACCGCTCGAGGGCCGCGTCGGACTCGGTGACCCGACCCAGCTCGAACAGCGTCCAGGCGTGGTGGAGCAGCGCGGCCACCTCGATCTCGCCGCCGGGTCGCCGCTCCAGCAGCTCCTCCACCAGCGAGAGCCGCTGCTCGCGGTCGCCCGGCCGTCGCCGCCCCGTCGCCGACACCACCCGCAGGTGGAGCACCAGGTCCTCCAGGCCGCGGTCCCCCGCGGCCCGGGCGGTGGCCGAGGCCCGCTCGCCGTACGACGTCGTCAGCTCGCGGTCGAAGCCCAGGTGGTGCTCCACCATGAGCGTGGCGCACAGCCGGGCCTCGTCGACGCCCCCGACGTGGTCGAGCGCCTCGGTGAGGGCGGCGATGAACGGCTCGTCCTTGCCGCCGTGCTCCCGCCAGGGCCACACGCCTGCCCCGAGCGAGATCGCGGCGCTGTCGGCCACACCCTTCCAGTCACCGCGGGCGACCGCGTCGGTGACCAGCTCCTCGACCACCGCCCGGCTGGCGGCGGAGCCGCCCAGCCGCAGCAGTGCCCGGGCCTGGCCCCTCCGTGCGGCGAGACGGTCGGGACCTTCCGGCAGGGCCTCGTCGGCCGCGGCGCGCCACAGCTCCAGCGACTCGGTGTGGGCCTGCCGGCCGGCGGCGAGCTCGGCCGCACGTGGCAGCCAGCGCAGGGCGGCCGCCCGCTGCTCCTCGCCGAGCGGCGCCGCGGCCAGCGCGTGCGAGGCCAGCGTCGTGACCACCTCGGCCGAGGGGTCGGGGTGGTCGTCCTCCAGGACCGCGAGGGCCCGGGCGTGGAGCCGCATCCGGCGGGCCGGGCTGAGGTCGGCGAGCAGCGCCTCCCGGGTGAGGGCGTGGGCGAAGCCGTAGCCGGCGCCCTCCCCGACCAGCAGTCCCGAGGCCACGGCGAGGTCGAGGACGTCGAGCACCTCCTCCTCGGGCCGGCCGGTGACCGCCGCGACCAACCCGGGGTCGACGACGGCACCGACCACGGCGGCCTGGCCGAGCAGGATCCGCGCCTCCACCGGCAACCGGCCGAGCCGCTGCCGGATCACGTCACGCACCCCGTCGGGCACCGGGAGCGCGTCGGGGTCGACGTCGGCCAGGTCGGGGAGCGCGGAGACCAGCCGGCCGTACTCCGCGACGTAGAACGGGTTCCCGGCCGTGGCCTCGGCCACCCGGCGGGCGATCCGCGGGTCGTCGGTGCCGAGCAGCCCGGCCAGCAGCGCGCCGACGGCGTCGGCGTCCAGCCCCTCGAGCCGGAGCCGGTCGGCCCCGGCACGGGCGAACGCCGCCATCACCGCCGCCAGTGGCTCCTCTGCGGTGGCCGTCTCGGTCGTGCGACGCGTGACCACGACGAGCAGGGGCGCGGGCTCCACGGTCGCGGCCAGGTGGGCCAGCAGCTGCAGCGACGAGGCATCGGCCCGGTGCAGGTCCTCCATGACCACCACCAGGCCCCCCTCGCGGCGGGCGCTGCCGGCGAGCAGCCCGACCACGGCGTCGTACAGCCGGAGCCGGGTGCCCGCGCCGGAGTCGTCGGCGGGGCGGTCCTCCAGCATCGGCGCGAGCAGCGGGTCGGGCGGGGCGTCCGCGGCAAGGGCGCGGACGACCGTGAGCCAGGGCCACAGCGGAGGTGCGAGCTCGGTCCCGGGGGCCCGTCCCACCTCGGCGCGGACCCCGCGGTCGGCGGCCAGCCGGACCAGGTCGTCGACGAACCTGCTCTTGCCGATCCCGGGCTCACCCGAGACGGCGAGCAGCCGGGTCCGGCCGCCTGTCATCACCTCGTCGAGCAGCCGCTCGGTGCGCTCGCGGACGTCGTCTCGGCCGACGGTCCGGTCGACCGGTGCCGGGACGGCCGGGGCTGCGTGGCCCGCCGACCCGGTCGGCGGGGCGGGAGCGGGCGTGGCCACCCGCTCGACGTCGAGCAGCGCCGGGTCCTGCTGGAGCAGCCGCTGCTCGAGCTCCTGCACGGCGGGGGTCGGGTCGACGCCGAGCTCGTCGGCCAGTCGGCCGCGCAACGTGCGCAGCGTCTCCAGGGCGTCGGCCTGGCGGCCGCCGCGGTAGTGGGCGAGGGCCAGGGCCGCCCAGAGCCGCTCACGGTAGGGGCTGTCCCGGACAGCGTCCGCGGCGACCGAGAGCGCCTCGCGGTGCCGGTCGAGCGCGAGCAGGTCCTCGGCGCGCCGTTCCAGGAGCGACACCCGGAGCTCGGCGAGCCGGTCCCGCTCGCGCGCCAGGAGGTCGGTGTCGCAGTCGGCGTACGCCGTCCCGGTGCCGAGCTCGAGGGCTTCCTCGCCCAGCCGGAGCGCGTCGGCGGGGGCGGCGGTGTCGAGTGCGCGGAGCGCGAGCGACTCGAAATGCCAGGCGTCGACGTCGCCGGCGCCGGCCAGGAGTGCGTAGCCACCGCCGGTGCTGACCAGCAGCCGGGGGGCCGCGCGCGGCGACCGGTCGGGCTCCAGCTCGGCGCGGAGCCGCGAGACGGCGACCTGCAGCGACCCCAGGCTGCCGCCGGAGGACTCGCCCCACACCTCGGCGACCAGCCGCTCGGCCGTGACCGGCGTGCCACGCGCGGCGAGCAGCACCGCCAGGACTGTGCGCTCGCGGCGCCGGTGCAGCGGCCGCGGCGGCCCCGTGTCGGGCAGCAGCACGACCTCGCCGAACACGCGATAGCGCATCAGTGACCTCGGGGTCGACTCGTCAGGACTGCTCAACCTAGGGCACGTCGTCGGCCGGGTCACGCAGGGACGACGGTGCTCGGGCGGCCGCCGTACCGAGCCGTCAGCACCTCGACGAAGTGGCCGTCGGGGTCGCGGAAGTAGGTGCCCCGGCCCCCGTCGTCGTGGTTGACCTGCTGCGGCAGCCGACAGTGGGGGTCGGCCCAGTGCTCGGTCCCACGCTCGGTGAGCCGCGCGTAGAACGCGTCGAACTCATCCTCGCTGACGAGGAACGCGTAGTGCAGCGGCGTGACGTGGTCGTCCCAGCCCGCCACGTACAGCGCGACGTCGTTGCCGAGGTCGACGGCGGTGAAGGGGCCTTCCACACGCGGCTCCGGCAGTCCCAGGAGGTCGGCGTAGAACCGTGCCGCGCGCTCCTTGTCGGTGCTCGGGACGATGTGGTGGTCGAAGAAGACGGTCATGACGTGCTCCCTGGCTCGTGGCGGCCGCTGCTCGGCCGGCCCACGACCAGTGCACGCCCGGGTGCTGACCGGCGGCTTGCGGCCGGGTTACCCGCGCCCGACCGCCGCGGGCGGTCGCAGCCCGCTCGCGCGCAGCTCCAGCTCGGCGAGGCGGTCGGTGACGTCGCGGTCACCGCGCCGCCAGGCACCAGCGGGGTCGTCGCTGATCCGCCCCAGCACGTGCAGCGGCTGGTGGGCGAGTGCTCGCAGCGCGAACAGGTCGAGGTCCTCGCCGGCGTCGACGAACCGGGCCCCGGCCGTGGCCCGGCGCACGAAGCGCACCCGGCGGGGCACGTGGAGCAGGCAGGCCAGCAGGATCGGGATCGCGGCGACCGAGAGGCCGAGCCACAGCGCGAGCCGCTCCACGGCCCGGACCTGCTCCTGACCCACCTCGGCCAGCCGGTCGGCCGCGCCCGAGGCCTCGTCGAACGGCGCCCGGACCTCGTCGCCGATCACCGGCACGTCGTCGAGCGTCCCCCCGGCGTCCTGCATCGCTCCCGACAGGCCGGTGGCCGACTCGGTGAGCTGCTCGCCCGGCGCCGCCAGCTCCAGCGTCGCGTCGTGCACGACGGTGCCGACCCACGCCCAGCCGACCAGCCACAGCACGAGCAGCAGGTCGGCGAGGACCTGCGCGAGTCGGCGGGCGGGGGTCTCCGCGTAGAGCTTCATGTGCCCCATCGGACCACATGGGTGCCGGTACTCACCCCGATGCGGGTAGCGGAGCGGGTACGGCGGCGGCCACCCGGCCACAGGCTTGACCCATGAGCACTCCGAACCCGTCCAAGAACACCAACGCCTTCTTCGCCCAGGCCGGAATCTCCTTCGCGGTGGCCCTGCTCGCGATGGTCTTCGCCGTCCTGTACCTCCCCGTCGACCCGTGGATCCGGGCCTTCCTCGGCCTCGGCACGCTGTACCTCACGACCTCGGCGTTCACCCTCGCCAAGTGCGTGCGGGACTCCCAGGAGAACCAGGCGGTCTACGCGCGGCTCGACCAGGCGCGGGTCGACAAGATCCTCAGCGAGCACGACCCCTTCCGGGCCGTCTCCTGACCTGTCCCGAGCTGCGCCACGCCGAAGTGACGCCACCCCGTTGACGGGGTGGCGTCACTCGTCCTTGACTGCGGGGAACCGGAACATCCGTGACGAAGGGAGTCCCCCCGTGGACCACCGCACCGCGCTCGCAACGTTCAGGACCCTCGCCCGCCGGACCGGCGACACCGCCGGCCGCACCGCGCTCACCGTGGCGCGCGAGGTGACCACGCGCATCGCCGAGCGACGGTCCACGCGGAGCAGTACGCCGCCCGGCGCGGTGCCCCGGGCCCGCGCGAAGGTGGTGGCCGCCGGGCCGGTGCCGCCGGCGCCCGCGCCGACGACCCGCCGTACGGCGGCGTCGCCCGTAGACGTCGCGCGGGCCGTGTCCCGCAACGCCGCCGGCCTGTCGCGCACCAACCCGAAGCCGCAGCGCCGGCAGCCGGTCCGCCCCAGCGCCCCCGGGGCCAAGCTGCCGGCCCGCGCCGGCCACGGCATCGTCGGGGTGTAGCTACTTCAGCTCGGCACTCGAGAGGCCCAGCACCCGGCGGGCCACGATCAGCTGCTGGATCTGCTGGGTCCCCTCGAAGATGTCGAGGATCTTGGAGTCGCGCGACCACTTCTCGAGCAGCTCCGCCTCGGAGTAGCCGAGGGTGCCGCACAGCTCGACGCACGCCAGCGTGACGTCGGAGCCGACCCGCCCGGCCTTGGCCTTGGCCATCGAGGCCTCGAGCGAGTTGGGCGTGCGGTTGTCGGCGAGCCAGGCCGCCTGGAGGGTCAGCAGCCGCGCGCCCTCCCAGTCGGCCTCGAGCTGCAGGAACCTCGCGGCCGCCGCGTGCTGCAGGAGGCCGGGCCGGTCGGGGTCGACCTCGACACCGGCCTCGGCCAGCAGGTCGCGGGTGAGGTCGAGCGCCGCCTTGGCGACCCCGACGGCCATGGCCGCGACGAGGGGCCGGGTGTTGTCGAAGGTGGCCATCGCCCCGGCGAAGCCCTGCTTGACGTCGACCTCGGGCGAGCCGAGCAGGTTCTGCTTCGGCACCCGGCAGTCCGTGAACGTGATCGCGGCGGTGTCGGAGGCCCGGATGCCGAGCTTGTGCTCGAGCCGCTCGACGGCCATGCCGGGCGTCCCCTTCTCGACCACGAACGACTTGATCGCGGCCCGCCCGAGGCTCCGGTCGAGGGTCGCCCACACGACCACGGTGTCGGCCCGCTCCCCGGAGGTGACGTAGATCTTCTCGCCGTTGAGGACGTAGTGATCACCGTCGAGCACCGCGGTGGTGCGGATGCTCGCCGAGTCCGACCCGGTGCCGGGCTCGGTGATCGCCATCGCCGCCCAGGTGCCGTCGAAGCGGGCCAGCTGCTCGTCGTCGGCGACCGAGGCGATCGCGGAGTTGCCGAGGCCCTGCCGGGGCATCGACAGCAGCAGCCCCACGTCGCCCCAGCACATCTCGGCGATCGACATCACCGAGGCGAGGTTGGCGCCGTTGCGGACGCCGCTGTCGCCGTCCGGCTTCTCGTCGCGCCGCACGCCGGACGCGCCGGCCCCCGACGAGGCACCCGACTCGGCCAGCCCGTCGATCATGGCGGCGAGCATGTCGAGCTCCTTGGGGTACGCGTGCTCGGCGCGGTCGTACTTGCGCGAGATCGGGCGCAGCATGTTCATGGCGACCTGGTGGGCCTGGTCGCGCAGCGTCCGCAGCTTCTTCGGGTCGTCGAGGTGGATCGCCATGGGCTTCTGGGTTCCCTTCGGGGGTTTTCGTGGAGGAGCGAAGCGGGGGAGCAAAAAGCTCGAAGGGTTTAGATCAGGACCGTCCCTTCCATCACGCCGATCGCTCTCAGGTCGCGGTACCACCGCTCCACCGGGTGCTCCTTCACGTAGCCGTGGCCGCCGAGCAGCTGCACGCCGTCGAGGCCGATCCGCATCCCCTTGTCGGCGCACAGCTGGCGGGCCAGCGCGACCTCGCGGGTGAACTCCTTGCCGGCGGCCGCCCGGGACGCGGCCTTCCAGGTCACCAGCCGCATCGCCTGCAGCTCGATGGCCATGTCGGCGACCATGAAGGCGACCGACTGCCGGTGGGCGATCGGCTCGCCGAACGCCTCGCGCTCCTTGACGTAGGGGGACACGTAGTCGAGCACCGCCTGGCCGGTGCCGACCGCGAGCGCGCACCAGGCCAGCCGGGACAGCCGCACGCACTCGCGGTAGGCCGCCCCGTCGGTCTCGCCGAGCAACGCCTCGGCGGGCACCCTGACGCCGTCGAGCGAGAGCCGGGTCATCGACGCGGCCCGCAGCCCCATCGCGGGGTCGCCCTCCACGGTGAGCCCGTCGGCGCCGCCCTCGACCAGGAAGAGCGTCGGGGTGCCGTCGAGGGAGGCCCCCACCACGAACAGCTCGGCGTCGGCGCCCCGCACCACCTGTGACTTGAGCCCGTCGAGGACGAAGCCGCCTCCCTCGCGGCGCGCGGTCGTGGCCGGCGCGAGAACGTCGAACAGCGGCCGCGGCTCGTTGAGCGCCAGCGCGGCCGCCGGCACGTCGTCACCGGTGAACGCCGGGAGGTACGTCGCCTGCTGCTGCTCGGTGCCCCACAGGGAGAGAGCGGTGGCCACCGCCCCGGGCGCCAGCCCGGCGACCGCCAGGCCCATGTCGCCACGCGCCAGCGCCTCGGCCACCAGGGCGCCGGCCATCGCCGACCGTTCCTCGGAGATCCCGCCGAGCGACTCGGGCACGCCCAGCAGCGGGAGCCCGATCTCCTGGCCGGACGACAGCACCTCGGCCGGGGCGGCGCAGTCGTCGTCGGCCGCCGCGGCCGCCGGACGCAGCACCTCGGCGGCGTACTCGCTGACGACGTCGACGAGCATCTGCTCGTCCTCGGAGGGCGTCAGGTCGAACACCCCCGACCGAGGCGCGGCGGGGACCCGGACCCCGTCGGTGCCCGGCGAGCCGGAGCGGGTGAAGGTGCGGGCGGCCGTGGTCACGGTGCGGAAGCCGCTCCGGGTGACCGTGAAGACGGCTTGCTCGGCCTGCCTGCGCAACCCGATCCGGTCGATCAGCTCGCTCTGGGCCACCCGGTTGAGGGCGGCGACGGCGAGCCCGATCGGGTCCCGGGACTCCCCACGGGCGAGCCCGAACTTCCCGCCGGGCCTGAGGTTCCTGGTGAGGGACATGCCCGTAAATGTAACTCCGAGTTACACTTGGGACCACCGTGCCCGCCGGTGTGCCCCGTCACACGCGTGGCCGCGGCCACCCCTAGGATCTCGGCCATGCCCGACCCCTCGACCCCGCCGGCGCACGCGCCCCACGGGCTGCTCCCCGAGGGCGGCTCCGTCCGGCCGATCACCCGCTGGGGCACGCCGGTCATGCACCGCCCGCAGGCCCGGGTCGAGGCCCACGACGACGAGCTCCGCGCGCTGGTCGCCGACATGGTCGCCACCATGTACGCCGCCGACGGCGTCGGCCTGGCGGCGTGCCAGATCGGCGTCGACCTGGCGGTCTTCGTGTTCGACTGCCCCGACTCAACCGGTGAGCGCACCGTCGGCGTGGTGTGCAACCCCGAGCTCGAACTTCCGGAGGGACGCGACCGCCGGCTCGAGGAGGACGACGAGGGCTGCCTGTCGTTCCCCGGCGCCTTCACCCCGCTGGCGCGCCCGGACACCGCCCGGGTGACCGGCACCGGGGTCGACGGCGAGCCGGTCGACTTCACCGGCGACGGCCTGCTCGCCCGCTGCCTGCAGCACGAGACCGACCACACCCGCGGCACGGTGTTCGGCGACCGGCTCGCGACCAAGGCCCGCAAGCGGCTCCAGAAGGAGCACGACGCGGCCGTCGACGACTACCCCGCGGGCTGGCCGGCGGACTGATCCGGGAACGCCTCCCCGCCCTGCGCGGCCAGCGCGTCCGCGACGATCGCGCAGTGCTCCCGCATCATGTCGCCCGGCAACGCGGGCAGCACGTCGTCCCACAGTGCCAGCACGGCACCGCGGCCCTGCATCATGCCGGCGGGGCGGGCGAGCGCCCACAGGTGGAGGTGCTCCGACCCGTCACCCCACCGGGCGAAGTGGCAGCGCGCGACTCCCGGGACCGCCTTGACCGCCGCGCTCAGCCGCTGCATCAGCGGCCCGAGGGCGGCGAGCACCTCCACCGGGGCGTCGTCGAGCAGCACGTGGTCGCGAGGCGCCAGCCCGCCGACGAACGGGAGGCCCATCCGGTCCCATCCCGCCCGCACCTGCCACAGGTCGTCGTGCCAGATCGTGTGCTCCGAGGGTCGGCAGTGCGCACAGGCGGCCCGGTCGTCCGTCCCGACCCGTGGCCGCTCGGGCACCCGCATCGGCGCGAGGGGCGCCATGGTCACCGCGCTGAAGGCTGCCCGCCCACCCTCGGTCAGCGGGGAGCCGTCGAGGACCTCACCGATCGGCAGCCGCCGGTGGTACGCCGAGTCGGCGTCGCAGGTCTCGTGGTCGTCGCCCATGCGGCCCGACCCTAGCGACGGGCCGCCACGTAGCAGGCCACGGCCGAGGCGGCCGCCACGTTGAGCGAGTCGATGCCCGCCCGCATCGGGATGACCGCCCGCCGGTCGGCGTCGTGCTCCCAGCGGTGGGAGAGGCCGTGCCCCTCGGTGCCGAGCACCAGCGCCAGCCGGTCGACGCCGGCCACGGCCTCCTCGACCGGGAGTGCGTCCGGCGACAGGGTGAGCGCGACCGTCGTCCAGCCCCGACGCGACAGGTCGGGCAGCGCGTCCCGCCAGTCGGGGAGCCGGGTCCAGGGCAGCGTGAACACGGCGCCCATGCCCACCTTGACCGCCCGTCGGTAGAGGGGGTCTGCACACCGGGGCGACAGCAGCACGGCGTCGAAGCCGAGCGCGGCCCCGGAGCGGAAGACCGCACCCACGTTGGTGTGGTCGACCAGGTCCTCGAGGACCAGCACCGACCGCGCGCCGGCCAGGACCTCGTCGACCTCCGGGAGCGGGCGCCGGTGGAGGGACGCGAGCGCACCCCGGTGGACGTGGAACCCGGTGACCTCCTCGGCCATGGCCTCGGACACGACGTAGCAGGGAGAGTCGGTGCGCCCGAGGACGTCGGCCAGGCCGTCGAGCCACCGGGGTGCCATCAGGAACGAGCGCGGCTCGTGCCCGGCCTCGACCGCGCGGCGTACGACCTTCTCGCCCTCGGCGAGGAAGAGCCCCTCGACGCTCTCGAGGTGGCGCCGCAGCTGGACGTCGCGCAGGTCGCGGTAGTCCGCGAGCCGCGGATCGTCCGGGTCGTCGACCTCGATGACGACCGCCATCACGCCTCCACGAACGCGTCGGGCCGCGCCACCGCCACGACGTCGCCGACGACGATGATGGCCGGGGGCCGGACGCCGTCGTCGGCGATCCGCTCCCCCAGGGTGCCGAGCGTCGCGAGCACGGTCCGCTCGTCGGGCATGGTGCCGTCGGAGACCACCGCGACCGGGGTCTCGGCCCGGCGCCCGTGGGCAACGAGGGTCTGGGCGATGGCAGCGGCGTTGTCGACCGCCATCATGAGGACCAGCGTGCCGTCGAGGCCGGCGAGGGCCTCCCAGCTGACGAGCGAGTCGGGGTGGCCCGGCGGGAGGTGGCCCGAGACCACCGCGAAGTCGTGCGCCACGCCCCGGTGGGTCAGCGGGATGCCCGCCACGCCGGTCACGGCGACCGGACTGGGGAGGCCGGGCACGACGCTCACGGGGACGCCGGCCGCGCGGCAGGCCAGCACCTCCTCGAAGCCGCGGCCGAAGACGAAGCCGTCACCTCCCTTGAAGCGCACGACCCGCTTGCCGGCCCGCGCCCGGTCGATGAGCACGGCGTTGATCTGCTCCTGCTGCGCCGCCCGGCCGCGCGGGAGCTTGGCGACGTCGACCAGCTCGACGTCGGCCCCGAGCTCGTCGAGCAGGGCGCGCGGCGCCAGCCTGTCGGCGACCACGACGTCCGCCGACGCGAGCGCCTGTCGTGCCGCGACGGTGACCAGCGCCGGGTCGCCGGGCCCACCCCCCACCAGCACGACACCCGGCTCGTGGTCGAGCGCGCCCGCCGTGGTCAGCCGGCCGTCGCGGAGCGCCTCGACGATGTCGTCGCGCAGCGAGGCCGACTGGCGGGGCTCCCGGTTGCCCAGCACCGCCACCGTGACCTGTCCGTGCCGACCCGACGCCATCGTCCACGCCGAGGCTTCGCGGGCATCGTCGGCGCGGACGCAGAAGATCCGGCGCTCGTCGGCAGCCGCCAGCACCCGGGCGTTGACCTCCGGGTCGTCGGTGGCCGCGATGGCGTACCACGCCTCGTCGAGGTCGGCCTCCGCGAACTCCCGCAGCACCAGGGTGACCTCGTCGGCCATCCCCTCGAGGGCGGGGGTCACCTCGGGCGACACGACCACGACCCGGGCGCCGGCGTCGATCAGGACCGGGACCCGGCGCTGCGCCACCGACCCGCCGCCGACGACGACGACACGGCGGCCGGCGAGGCGGAGCCCGACGGGGTACGGCGGATGGCTGGTGGCGTCCACCCGAGGCATTCTCCCCGACCCGCGGCGTGGGTAGGGTCGGCGTCATGACTGTGGACAACCCCTTGGACCGCCCCGTCACTCCCAACCCCTACGACCTCCTCCCCACCGTTGCGTCGTTCACCGTCACCAGCGACGACGTGACCGACGGCCAGCCGCTCTCCGGCGACCAGGTGGCCGCCGAGGGCAACCGGTCGCCGCAGCTGTCGTGGTCGGGTGCCCCGGAGGGCACGAAGTCCTTCACGGTGACCTGCTTCGACCCGGACGCCCCCACCCCGAGCGGGTTCTGGCACTGGGCGCTGGTCGACCTCCCGGCCGACACCACGTCGCTCGACGCCGGCGCTGGCGCTGCGGGCGCCTCGCTCCCGGGCGGCGCGTTCATGCTCCGCAACGACGGTGGCGAGGCCGGCTTCATGGGGGCTGCTCCCCCGCCGGGCGACCAGCCCCACCGCTACTTCTTCGTCGTCCACGCCGTCGGCGAGGAGACCCTCGGCATCGACGCCGACGCGTCCAACGCGGTGATGAGCTTCAACCTGGTCTTCAAGACCCTCGGCCGCGCGATCGTGCACGGCACCTACCAGCACTGAGGCGATCCGGGCGTCAGCCGGCCGTCGTCTGGGACGCCGTGACCACCACGTTGCTGAGGTAGACCTCGCCGTTCCAGTCCTCACAGGTCACGACGACGAGCCGCCCCGCGACGTCCTGGTCGAAGAGCTCCTCGGCCCGCTCGGCGAGGTCACCCTTGGCCAGGACCTGCACGCTGTCGACGGTGTAGGCGGTCCGGGTCCGGTCCGAGCGGACCCGGATCGCGTCGCCCCTCGTCAGCTCCTCGAGGTCGTCGAGCGCTCCGCCGCCGGTGCTCACCGTGTGACCGGTCACGAGCGCCGACCCCTGTGGCTGCCCCGGCCGGGCTCCGTCGGCCCACCAGCCGATGACCTGAGGGTCGCCAGGGGGGGTGAGCACCCCACCCGGAGCGGCGACCGGCACCACGGGGGCGTCGACGGCGAGGTCGGGGATCTGGATCCGCAACGGGTCGCCCGGCTTCCGGGGGACCCGCTCGGCCTTCGGGATGGTGTCGCCGGCGACCACCTCGGAGTCGTCGCCGGGCCGCGCAGGTCCGACGCTCGTGTCGCCCTCGGACTCGGCGGCGCCCTGCGTCCCGAGCCACACCAGGCCACCCGCCAGGGCCAGCAGCAGGACCACGAGCGTCAGCAGCCACGACCGGTGGCGCACGAGTGTCTCCACGCCTCACCCCTCCCGCCAGGTCGCTGCGGCCCGGGCCCTCCCCATGGCTTTCGCGGCACGCCCCTCCCCCGGACCAGCGTGGTCACCGGGAAGGGGCGTTCACCCGCGAGTGTAGGCCGGGGCTCAGGCCCCACGCCGCCGAACGACGTATCCGGCCGCGGTGCCCAGCAGGCCCAGCAGCGTCGCCACCAGCGCCGCGGGGGCGCTGAACCACCAGCCGCCGGCACCGAGCCCGGCCTCGACCGCCGCGGGCACCTGGGCGGTGCCGGCGGAGCCGCCGGTCTGGTGGCGGGTCGCCTGCTTGCCCAGGACCTCGACGGCGGCCCCGTGGTCGCGGTCCTGCTCGCCCTCGACCTCGGTGTCGGGAGGAGTCTGCTCCTCCTCGCCCGGGGGCTGCTCCTCACCCGGGGGCTGCTCCTCGCAGGGCTGGACCCAGAACACCTTGTGCTTGGTGTCGGCCCCGGTGGATCCGGGCGTGTGGATCGTCAGCTTCACGTGGTAGCCCTGCTTCGGATGGGGCTCCCCGTCGAAGGTCAGGTGGTAGGCCTGCACCCCGTCGAGGCCCGTGCGGGTGCCGGCGCCGCTCGCAGGGTCACCGCCCACGAACACGCGTGACGGCTCGTCGCCGCCCAGCGCGGCGTCACCGGTGGGCGCGTGCGAGACGAAGGAGACGGTCGAGACGATGTCGTCGCCCTCGTCGAATCCGTACCACTCCACCTGGAAATCGCAGCCGACGTGCGGGACGTTGTTCGGCGTCCCGTCGGCATCGCCCGACGTCTCGATCTTGACGGTGCCGTTGTTGCCGGCCGGGTCCCCACCGCGGTCGGCGCCTCCCCGGCGATCCTGGTCATGGCCGGTCGGGGCGGGCGCACCGCCCTGTCCGGCGTGGTCGTGCGAGCCTCCGGCCTGGCCGTGACCGCTGCCACCGGCACTGCTGTGGCCGCTGCCATCGTCAGGACCGTGCCCGTTGCCACCGGCGTTGCTGCTCGAGCCGACGGCACCGCCGTGGCCGTGGCCGACGGCCTTGCCCCGGCTCCTGCTCCCGGCGTCGCTGCGGCCCTGGCCGACGGCCTTTCCCGGGTGCTCGGTTCCTGCCGTGCCGTGGCCTGCGCCCTTCCCGTGGCCACCCGGTGCCGCGCCGGCCGGGCCGGCGAGAGCCACCGGTCCGGCGGCAGCGATCCCCATCACCGCAGCGGTTGCGAGCGCGCGCGAGCAAGTCCCCATGGTCATCTGTTGTCAAACCCCCCTGGTGGACCAGGCCGAAGACCTGAACCCCCCGTGTCCGTTATCCGCACCGTTGATGCGGACGTGTGCCGTCAACGAACGTTCCGGCGGGGGGTTACGGGGGATGTCGCGCGGAGCAACGCCAACAGCCCAGGACAGTAGCAAACCGGGCCACCCGTCACGCCGTACCGCCACGCCCCTGGGGACAGCCCTCCTGTGCGCGCCCCGGCAGCGTCCTCCCGGCGGCCTGACGTGGACAAACGGACATCGCCGCATAGCCCCGAGGGGCTATTGCCGCCCGCGGCCCCATTCGCCACCATGGATCGACCGGCACCCCGGCGCCGGCGCTGCTTCCCCCGAGCAGCGGGTGGTCCCCCGGCCACCGCACAGCCCCCCGACGGCCACCCGCTGGCCGTGACAACCGAAGACGGAGCCCCCCAACATGCGTCCCAACGCACGCCTCTTCCTTGCGTCGGTGCTGGCGCTGGCCGTCACGGCCGGCCTGGCAGTCGTCGCCGCCCTGCCCGCCTCGTCGGCGTCCACCTGGGCACCCCGCACGTCGGACTCCTTCGACCCGGCGGTGGACCTCGACGAGTTCGAGTCGCGGATCCTGATCCGGGTCAACCGGCTGCGCGCCCAGCGCGACCTTCCGAAGGTCCGGGTCTTCCAGTCCTGCGTCGACGGGTACGCCGAGCGCTGGTCGAAGAAGCTCAAGCGCACCGAGAAGCTCGTCCACCGCGACCTCGACAGCGTGCTCGACGGCTGCGACATCAACTGGGTCGGCGAGAACCTCGTGAGCGGCGTCGGCCTGACGCCGAGCGCGGCAGTGCGGGCCTGGATGCACTCGACGGACCACCGCAAGGTCCTCATGAAGCGGCGCGCCGTGTGGGCGGGCGTCGGCGTCCGGGTCGGCGACGACGACTGCACCTACGCCGTCCTCAACTTCGGCGACCGCAGCTGACCACTGCGGGAACCGCACGGACTCCGCGCGCCCCGACGGGGTGGCGGAGGACGGCCGGCGAGTCGGTCGGTGGGCTATCGACTCGCCGGCCCCATGTCCCTCAGCGGGACATGAGGAGGGGCGTCCACCCCGGGGCAGGTGGACGCCCCTCCGGCACGGGCCGGGTGTGGGCCCCCGGCGCGTACCCGTCGCCGGCGGCTACCGGCGAGTCCTGGCCCGCCGGCGGGCTCCGGCGAGTCCGAGGGTGAGCAGGCCCAGCGCGACCAGCCACCGCGGGTCACCGACGGCGCCGGCGCCACCCGGCACCCTGGCCTGGCCCGCGTCCACGACCCTCGGGACGGCGGTCGCCTGGCGCCCGCCGACCTGGTCCCGCGGCGCGAGAGCGATCTCCCGGTCGGGCTCGTCGTTGCCCTCCTCGCCCTCGGGGGTGACGCAGGCCCTCTCGTACTCGGCCGCGGTCCAGGCGTCGAAGTCCTCGGTCCGGACCGGATCCCCTTCCTCGCCGAGCACCCACACCCGGTCCGCCGGGTCCCAGACGTAGCCGGTCGTCCAGGTGTCGGTCCACGAGGTCACCCCGTGGAGCTTGCAGGACTCGTCGGCGCCGGTCTCCTCACGGGTCTCGGGCTCGGGCTGGTCGGGAGCGCACGTCGCGAAGTACTCCTCGTCGTCGTACGCCGTGAAGGCCTCACCGGTCCGGACCGGGCCGGTCTCGTCGCCGGCGACCCAGTCACGCAGCTCGGTGCTCCACACGTACGGCGTCGTGTAGACGTCGGTCCACGAGGTCACGCCGCCCTGCGTGCAGCTCGGGTCCGTCATCGGCACCCGCCGCTCCTCCGCGTCCGGCTGGGCGGGCGCGCACTTCGTGAAGTACTCGTCGTCGTCGTAGGCGATGAAGTCCTCGGCCGCGCGGACCGGGCCCGTCTCCTCGCCCAGCACCCACTCCCTCTTCTGCGCCTCCCACACGTAGCCCGTGGTGTAGACGTCGATCCACGAGGTCACCCCGCCGAGGGCACAGCTCGGCTCCGACATCGGCTCCCGCCGCTTCTCGGCGCGCGGCTGGTGCTCGGCGCAGTGCTCGAAGTACTCGGCGTCGCTGTAGGCGTCGAAGCTCTCGCCGACCCGCACCGGGCCGGTCTCGTCGCCGGCGACCCAGTCACGCAGCTCGGTGCTCCACACGTACGGCGTCGTGTAGACGTCGGTCCACGACGTCACCCCGCCCTGCGTGCAGCTCGGGTCCGTCATGGGGACCTGGCGCACGTCGGGCGCGGGCTGGTCGCCGCCGCACGCGGCCTGGTAGTCGGCGTCGTCGTAGGCGTCGAAGGCCTCGTCGGCCTTCACCGGTCCGGTCTCGTCGCCCCGCACCCACGTCCGCGTCTGCTCGTCCCACTCGTAGGCCGTGGTGTAGACGTCGGTCCACGAGGTCACCCCGCCGAGCTCGCAGCTGGCCTCCGCCCTGGGCTCGCGGCGCTCCTCCGCACCCGGCCGGTCGGGGGCGCACTTCTGGAAGTACTCCGCGTCGTCGTAGGCGTCGAAGGCCTCGTCGGACTTCACCGGACCGGTCTCGGTGCCGAGCGACCACCTGCGGTGCGCGGCGTCCCAGACGTACTCGGTCGTCCAGACGTCGACCCACGAGGACACGCCGCCGAGGGCGCAGCTGGCCTCGGAGCCGGGCACCCGGCGCTCCTCGGCGGCCGGCCGGTCGCCGGCGCAGGCGTCGAAGTACTGCTGGTCGGTGAAGGCGGTGAAGGTCTCGTCGGTGCGGACCGGGCCGGTCTCCTGGCCGGGCACCCAGCGCCGCTGGCCGGCGTCCCACACGTACGGCGTGGTGTAGACGTCGACCCAGCTGGTCACGCCGGCGGGCGAGGCGCAGCTGGACTCGGAGTCCGGCACCCGGCGGACGTCGGGCTGCGGCTGGGCACAGTCGGCCTGGCCCGCCGGGAACGCCGCGTAGGTGTGAGTGAACGAGCTGGGCCCGACGATGCCGTAGCCGGCCTTCGCCGTGTAGGTGACCGAGTAGGTCTCCCCCGGGGCCACGGTGCCGGTCGTCGAGCGGTTCAGGCCGGTGTACGCCGGCGCCGTCACGCTCGGGGCGACGTAGCTGCCGCCCACGCAGTTGCTGTCCTGGAAGCTGACCTCGGGGTCGACCGGGACCCGGCAGCCGAGCGCGTGCACCTGCTCGCCGTACGCCGTCCAGTTCTGCCCCTCGGGCAGCACGCCCGGGATCGGCGGGATGACGTCGAGCCCGTTCTGGTGGCCGGCACCGGCATGCCCGGAGGCCTGGCCGGAGTCGGACGGCTCATTGGTCACCCAGTTCTTGACCTCCTCCGGCGACGACGCGTTGGTCGTCGCGTGGCAGAGGTAGTAGCCGGTCGGTAGCGACCCGTCGGTCGCCGTGGCCGAGCCGGCGGTCATGGTCATCCCGACCACGAGCACGGCCAGGGCCGTGACGATGGTGCGCAGGCGCGCGAGTGTTCCCCACATGTTCGAACCCCCCGGACCACCTCGCCCCCCAGCGCGGCGGTCCTTCCCCACTCCCCGGCGAACCGGACGGCATCGCGGTGATGCACTGCCCTGAAGGTACGGGCAGAACCTCCGTGCACCACGCCGGATCGGCGACTGTGGAGGACTTGTGGCGCACCGGTCGGTGGCCTGTTACCGATCGACGACGCCCCGTGGTCCGGGTGGGCCATGCCGCCATGGCCCGTCCGGACCATGGCCCTGTCCGGGCCGAACAGCCGTACGACGTCGCCGACCCCGCGTCGGTCATGACCCCGGCCGGCGATCTCCACGTCCGCGGGCGCCGACGTACGGCGTCCCCACCTGCCCGTCCGGGTAGGTCCGTCAGGGGCCGGCAGCGGGTACGGCGGCGGACAGTAGCTTGCGGCCGGGCGGGCCTGGTGCCGTTTCCCCCGACGGCACCGGTCGCCCGGCCCTCTCCGCTCAGTTGGCGCTGAAGTCCTCGGGAGGCAGTTCCTGCTCCAGATCGGTTCCGTAGTGCTCGACCGAGGGGTCGCGGTGGAGCCCGCCGCTCATCGCGTACTCCTCCTCCGGCGAGAGCACCAGCCGGTGCCGGCCGAAGAGCCCGAACAGGACCAGGGCGATGGCGTAGACCACGGCGATCGCGATGATCGCCTCCCGGAAGTCGGGGTTGAGGAAGAGCCCGATGAACGTGACGGTCGCGATGATGCCCGCGACGACGGCCCCGGCGACCCCCGTGGGGCTGCGGTAGGGCCGCACCGCTTGGGGGAACTTCCGGCGCAGCAGCGCGAACGACACCATCTGCAGCAGGTAGGCGAGCACCGCCCCCCAGACGGCGATGTTGAGCACGATGGCGTTGGCCGTGTCGGCCAGGTCGTCGCTCTGCGATGCCAGGAAGTCGACCAGGAGCAGCACCAGGAAGCCGAACACCGCCCCGGTGACGAGGGCTGCCACGGGCGTCCTGCGGGCGCCCGTCACCGACAGCGCCTTCGGGTAGTAGCCCGCTCGGGACAACGAGTACATGTTGCGGCCGTAGGCGAACATGATTCCCTGCAGGCTGGCCAGCAGGCCGATCAGGGCGAACAGCGACAGGACCGCTGCCCAGTCGTCGGAGAGGAACGCCCGGAAGCCGTCGAGCAGCGGCTCGCCGGAGGCGCCGATGGCGTCGGACCCGGTGACCGCGGGGTTGAGGAAGAGCACGAGCGCGCCGGTGCCGACCAGCGTCAGCAGCCCGATGATCCCGGCGCGCGGGATGTCGGTGGCGGGGTCGTGCGACTCCTCGGCGGCCAGCGGCAGCTCCTCGATGCCGAGGAAGAACCACATCGCGAACGGCAGCGCGTAGAGCACGCCCTCCCAGCCGAACGGCAGGAACGTGCTGTTGCCGGCCTCCGGCTCGATGTCGTTCAGGTTGCCGAAGTCGACCGCCCCGTTGGCGATCGCGAGCACGGCGAACAGGACGAGGATGCCGATGGACACCACCGCCACGGCGATGGCGAACTTGAACGACAGCTCCGCACCCGCGCCGTTGAGCGCCACGAAGGCGATGTAGAGGACCAGCCACCAGATCCACATGTTGTCGGAGAGGTCGAGCCCGAAGAGCTCGTCGGTGGCGGCGTTGGCGTACTGCGCGGAGAACAGCACGATCACGCCGGTGGTGAAGACGTACTCGATGGTCTCGGCCAGGCCGGTGATGAAGCCGCCCCACGGCCCCATCGAGGCCCTGGCGAAGGAGTACGCGCCGCCGGTGTGCGGCATGGCCGCCGCCATCTCCCCGATGGAGAAGAGCATGCCGAAGTACATGACGACGATGATCACGCTGGCGACCAGGAGCCCGCCCCAGCCGGCCTCGCCGATCCCGAAGTTCCATCCGGAGAAGTCCCCGGAGATGACGGCGGCGACGCCGATGCCCCACAGGCCCCAGAACCCTGCAGAGCGCTGGAGCTGCCGCTTCTCGAAGTATCCCTCGGCCGCGTGCGAGTAGGTGACTCCACCACCCGGCCTGCGCTGCGTCGTCCCGTCGGCCACGATGACTCCCTCCGTTACCCCTCTCGGGAAGGTAGACCCGTTCGCGACCGGGTGTCGAGGGGCGGACCGGAATTGGTCTGAGTTCTGACCTTTGTGGTCTCGGCTCGTTGACACGGCGGTTCCGCGAACCAAGGATTGGCCCCATGTCCGCCCGCCCGGCCCCCCAGCTCTCCGAAGCGGTGCTGCGGCCGGTGCGCGGGCACCACGCGTTCGAGGCGTGCGTGGAGCAGCTCGGCACCGCGATCCGGCTCGGCGTCTACCCGCGCGGGTCGACGCTGCCCCCCGAGCGCAAGCTGGCACCGCTGCTCGACGTGTCCCGGGCGACGCTGCGCGAGGCGATGGCCGCCCTGCGCGAGGCGGGACTCGTGCAGACCACCCGCGGCCGGGGCGGCGGCACGGTGGTGACGCTCCGCCCCCGGACGCCATCGGGCCGGGCTGCGTCGCGGATCTCCGAGCAGCGCCGTCGTTCCTGGCACGACGCCCTGACCTTCCGCCGCATCGTCGAGCCGGGCGCGGCGGCCCTGGCCGCCCAGCGGGCCGCCGACGGGCAGCTCACGGCAGCACTGCGCGAGCAGCTCGAGTCGGCCCACGCGGAGGTGGCGGCCGCCGACCGCGCGGCCCACCACCGGCAGGCCGACTCGCGGTTCCACCTCACCCTCGCCAGCGTCACCGGGTCGCCCCGCGTGGTCCAGGCGGTGACCTCGGTCCAGGCCGAGCTCCACGAGATGCTGCTCGCGATCCCGGTGCTCGACGCCAACATCACCCACTCCGACCGGCAGCACGCGGACGTCGTCCGCGCCGTGCTCGCCGGCCGGCCCGACCGCGCCGCCACGGCCATGGAGCACCACTGCGACGACACCGCCGCGCTGCTCCGGGGCCTGGTGGGCTGATCCGAGGAGCCCCGATGGCGCTGCGCAACGACCGGCACCTGACCCTGGACGAGCTGGTGTCCTCCATCGACGACGGCGAGGTCGACACGGTGATCGTCGCCTTCACCGACATGCAGGGCAGGCTGCAGGGCAAGCGGCTCCACGGTCGGTACTTCGCCGACCACGTCGCCGGGCACGGCACCGAGGGCTGCAACTACCTGCTCGCGGTCGACGTGGACATGAACACCGTCGACGGCTACGCCATCTCGTCGTGGGAGCGGGGCTACGGCGACATGGAGTTCGTGCTCGACGAGGAGACGATCCGCCGGCTGCCGCACCTGCCGGCGACCGCCCTCGTGCAGTGCGACCTCGAGTGGACCGACCACACCCCGGTGGTGCAGTCGCCGCGCGCGGTGCTCCGCCGCCAGCTCGACCGGCTCGCCGAGCGCGGCTGGGTCGCCCTGGCCGGGACCGAGCTCGAGTTCATCGCGTTCGACACGACGTACGAGCAGGCCCACGACAGCCACTACCGGGACCTGACGCCGGTCAACCAGTACAACGTCGACTACTCGATCCTCGGCACCTCCCGGGCCGAGTCGCTGCTGCGGGCGATCCGCAACCACATGTTCGGCGCCGGGCTCGACGTCGAGGGCGCGAAGGGCGAGTGCAACTTCGGGCAGCACGAGATCGGCTTCCTGTACGCCGACGCGCTGACCACGGCCGACAACCACGTCGTCTACAAGAACTCCGCGAAGGAGATCGCCGCCCAGCAGGGCAAGGCCGTCACCTTCATGGCCAAGTACAACGAGCGCGAGGGCAGCTCCTGCCACATCCACCTCTCCCTCAGGGGCGAGGACGACGAGCTGGTGTTCTGGGACGCGGAGTCCGGGGAGCGGAGCAGCCTCTATGACCACTTCGTGGCCGGGGTGCTCGCCACCACGTCCGACTTCACGCTGATGTACGCGCCCAACATCAACTCCTACAAGCGGTTCGCCGAGGGGTCCTTCGCGCCCACCACGATCGCGTGGGGCCTCGACAACCGGACCTGCGCGGTGCGGCTGGTCGGCGAGGGTCCGGCCGCCCGGATGGAGAACCGGTTGCCGGGCGCCGACGTGAACCCCTACCTCGCGCTGGCGGCGATGATCGCCGGTGGGCTGCACGGCATCGAGCAGCGGCTGCCGCTCGAGAGCGAGCTCGTCGGCAACGCCTACACCTCCGACAAGGACCGGGTCCCGGACACGATGGCCGCCGCGCGCGAGACGTTCGCGGGGTCGGCCATCGCCCGGGAGGCCTTCGGCGACGACGTCGTCGACCACTACGTGAACATGGCCGACGTCGAGCTCTCCGCCTTCCGGGCGGCCGTCACGGACTGGGAGCTGCGGCGAGGGTTCGAGAGGCTCTGACGATGACCGAGATGCACGCCGTCCTCAACCCGGCGACCGCGACCCCGGTCACCGAGGTGCCGTCCACCGGCCTGGCGGAGACCGACGCCGCGATCGGGCGCAGCCACGAGGCGTTCGCCCGCTGGCGGCTGGTCGCCCCCGGGGAGCGCGCAGCACTGCTGCGGCGGTTCGCCGACGTGGTCGACGCCCACGTGGAGGAGCTGGCCGGGCTCGAGGTGCGCAACGCGGGTCACACGTGGGGCAACGCCCGCTGGGAGGCCGGCAACGTCCGCGACTGCCTCCACTACTACGCCGGCGCGCCCGAGCGGCTGATGGGGAGGCAGATCCCGGTCGCCGGAGGGACCGACCTCACCTTCCACGAGCCGCTCGGCGTGGTGGGGATCATCGTCCCGTGGAACTTCCCGATGCCGATCGCCGGCTGGGGGTTCGCCCCGGCGCTGGCGGCCGGCAACACCGTCGTGCTGAAGCCCGCCGAGCTGACCCCGCTGACTGCGATCCGGATCGGGGAGCTGGCCCTGGAGGCCGGGCTGCCGGAGCACGTGCTGACGGTGCTGCCCGGGAAGGGGTCGGTCGTCGGCGAGCGCTTCGTGACCCACCCGCTCGTGCGCAAGGTGTGCTTCACCGGCTCCACCGAGGTGGGCAAGCGGGTGATGGCCGGGTGCGCCGACCAGGTGAAGCGGGTGACCCTCGAGCTCGGCGGCAAGAGCGCCAACATCGTCTTCGCCGACGCCGATCTCCCGGCGGCCGCCGCGGCCGCGCCGTACGCCGTGTTCGACAACGCCGGCCAGGACTGCTGCGCCCGCTCGCGGATCCTGGTCGAGCGCTCGGCGTACGACGAGTTCCTCGGCCTGCTCGAGCCCGCGGTCTCCGCGCTCCGGGTGCTCGACCCGGCCGACGAGGCCAGCGAGATGGGGCCGTTGATCTCCGCCGGCCAGCGCGACCGGGTGCTCGGCTTCCTCGACGGCGCCGACGTGGCCTTCACGGGCAGCTCCCCCGCCGGCGACGGCTTCTGGGTCGCTCCCACGGTCGTCATCTCGTCCGACCCCGGCGAGCGGATCTGGCGCGAGGAGGTGTTCGGCCCGGTCGTGGCGGTGATGCCCTTCGACGACGAGGCCGACGCGGTGGCGCGGGCCAACGACACCGAGTACGGCCTGTCGGGCTCGATCTTCACGAACGACCTCGGCCGGGCGCTGCGGGTCTCGCGGGCCGTCGAGGCCGGCAACCTGAGCGTGAACTCGCACGCCTCGGTGCGCTACTGGACGCCGTTCGGCGGCTACAAGCAGTCCGGACTCGGCCGCGAGCTCGGACCCGACGCCCCCCAGGCGTTCACCGAGGAGAAGAACGTCTTCATCGCCCACTGACCCCCGGCAGGAGGAGAGGAAGCACATGTCAGGACGCCTCGACGGCAAGGTGGCCGTCGTGACCGGCGGCTGCTCCGGGATCGGTCTGGCGACCGTCCGGCGCTTCGTGGAGGAGGGCGCCCGGGTCGTGGTCGGCGACATCGACGACGAGCGTGGCCACGCGCTGGTCGGGCAGCTGGGCGGGACCGACCTGCTCAGCTACCAGCGCGTCGACGTCACCGACAAGGAGCAGGTCGACGAGCTCTTCCGGGTCGCCCGCGACACCTACGGGTCGGTGGACGTCGCGTTCAACAACGCCGGAATCTCGCCGCCCGACGACGACTCGATCCTCGACACCGACCTCGAGGCCTGGCGGCGGGTGCAGGAGGTCAACCTGACCAGCGTCTACCTGAGCTGCAAGGCCGCCCTCCCCCACATGCTGGAGCAGCGCTCCGGCTCGATCATCAACACCGCCTCGTTCGTCGCGGTGATGGGCGCAGCGACGTCGCAGATCTCCTACTCGGCGTCGAAGGGCGGAGTGCTGTCGATGTCGCGCGAGCTGGGCGTGCAGTTCGCGCGCGAAGGCATCCGGGTGAACGCGCTGTGCCCGGGCCCGGTCAACACCCCGCTGCTCCAGGAGCTGTTCGCGAAGGACCCCGAGCGGGCGGCGCGTCGGCTCGTCCACGTCCCGATGGGCCGGTTCGCCGAGCCGGTCGAGATGGCCAACGCCGTGCTCTTCCTCGCCTCCGACGAGTCCAGCTTCATCACCGCCAGCACCTTCCTCGTCGACGGCGGCATCTCCGGCGCCTACGTCACCCCGCTGTGACCGTGCCCGCGCCGCTGATCGGACTCACCACCTACCGCGAGCACGCCGCGTGGGGGGTCTGGCGGCAGCGGGCCGACGTGCTCCCCACCCAGTACGCCGCCGCGGTCGAGTCGACCGGCGGCGTACCGGTGCTGCTGCCGCCGGTGGCGCAACCGGGCTCGGCCGACGTCGTGGTGGCGCGGCTGGACGGCCTGGTGGTGAGCGGCGGGGCCGACGTCGACCCGGCGCAGTACGGCGAGCAGCCCCACCCGCGCACCGCCCAGTGGCGTGCCGACCGCGACGCGTGGGAGCTCGCCCTGCTCGACGCCGCCGAGGCGGTCGGGCTGCCGGTCCTGGGCGTGTGTCGCGGGATGCAGGTCATGGCCGTCCACGCCGGTGGCTCGCTCGACCAGCACACCCCCGACCTGGTCGGCCACGAGCAGCACAGCCCCGGGGGCGACGCCTACGGCCCGGTCGCGGTGCGCACCGTCCCCGGCACCCGGGTCGCGGCGCTGCTCGGCGACCGGCTCACGGTCAGCTGTCACCACCACCAGTCGGTGCGTTCCCACCCGGGACTGGTGGCCTCCGCCACCGCCGACGACGGCACGCTCGAGGCGTTCGAGCTGCCGGACGACCGGTTCCGCGTCGGTGTGCAGTGGCACCCCGAGACCGCCGACGACGTCGGCCTGCTGGCGGGGCTGGTGCGGGCGGCTGCGGCGTACGCCGCCGACCGTGCTGCGACACTTGAACCATGACCGCCACCGTCACGACCGACGTCCTGGGCGAGCCGTGGACCGCCGAGACGATCCAGTTCCCGCCCGACGACGAGGGACGGGTCGTCGCGACGCTGGTGGCCCACCGGGCCGAGGTGGCGACCACCCGGGCGGTGCTCTACGTCCACGGCTTCGCCGACTACTTCTTCCAGACCTCGTTCGCGCAGTGGTGGCTCGACCGGGGCTATGACTTCTACGCGATCGACCTGAGGAAGTACGGCCGGTCCACGCTGCCCCACCAGACGGCGACCTACGTCGCCGACCTGCACGAGTACGACGCCGACCTCGACGCCGCCTGGCACCGGGTCACCGCCCGCGACGGTCACGACCACGTCGTCGTGGCCGCGCACTCGACCGGTGGGCTGGTGGCCTCGTTGTGGGCCGACATGCGGCAGCCACCGGAGCTGCGCGGCCTGGTGCTGAACTCCCCCTGGTTCGACCTGCAGGGCAAGGCGTGGATGCGAAGCCACGCTGCCGGCCTGCTGCTCGACCAGGTGGGCCGCCGCCGTCCGCACCAGGAGATCGCACGCCGGATCGAGGGCTTCTACACCCGCAGCCTGCACCGCGACCACGACGGCGAGTGGGACTTCGACCTCGAGCTCAAGCCGATCGAGTCGTTCGCCGTCCGCGCCGGCTGGTTGCGGGCGATCCGCCGCGGCCACGCCCGGCTCCACCGGGGCCTCGACCTCCCCTGCCCCGCCCTCGTCCTCTCCTCCGACCGCACCACGTGGCCGCGCGAGATGAGCGACGACGTGTTCAGCCACGACATCGTCCTCGACGTCGAGCAGATCCGGCGGTGGGCGCCCGCCCTCGGCCGGCACGTCACCTACGCCGCGATCCCCGGCGCCCTCCACGACGTCGTGCTCTCGCGGCAGCCCGCCCGCGACCGGGCCTACGACGAGATCGAGCGCTGGCGGACGGCGTACGTCGAGGCACCCGTCGGCTGAGCCGGGGCCACCCATCGCGCCGGCGCGGGGCTCCGCGACGGCTATCCTGCCCGCGTGGGTGCGCGCGCATGGCTGGTCTCCGCCTCCGCCTTGCAGCTCGGCGCCGGGGTGGCGGGCCAGCTCGTCGCCCTCAGGGACCGCCGGCCGTTCGACGTCGCGCTCCTCGGCTGGCGGGGCCACCCGGAACGCGTGGCACGCGACTCGTGGCTGCTCGGGACGGGACTCTCCGCCCCGGTCGTCATGCTCACCACCCAAGCCGTCGTGACCACCCGGTTGGCAGCTGGACCCAGCCCGACGGCCACCCGGACGCTCGGAGCGCTGGGTGCGGCCATGACCTTCGGCTACCTGGTCGAACGACAGTTCCGCGACGCGCTCCGGCCGACCGGGTGGGATCCCGTCGTCACTCCGGTGGCGGTCGCGGGATCCGGGCTGTCCGCCGTGATGGCCGTGATCGGTCTCAGAGGCGACCCGCGCGGCGACTGACCGCGAGGGACCGCGTCGCCCGGCCGGGCCCGACACCCGCGCAGGCGACCAGGCCGCAGCCTCGACGGCGTCGCCGGGTGCCGGGAGGCGGCGTCACTCCCCCTCGACGGGGTCGACCGCCACCCCGGTCACGGGGTGCAACGGCAGGTACGCGCGCACGGTGGTCCGGCCCGGCTCGGACCGCAGGGTCAGCTCGCCCTGGTGCTCGAGGACGACGATGCGGTAGCTGATCTGCAGCCCGAGCCCCGTCCCCACGCCCGGGGGCTTGGTCGTGAAGAACGCGTCGAAGACCCGCTCCTGCAGCTCGGCCGGGATCCCGGGTCCGTTGTCCTCCACCTCGACCACCACGCCACCGTCCTCCTCGAAGGCCCGGAGCGTGAGGCGGGGACGGTCGGTTCCTCCCAGGGCGTCGCACGCGTTCTGCACCAGGTTGGTCCAGACCTGGTTGAGCTCCCCGCCCGTTCCCGTGACGGAGGGCAGGTCCGGCGCCAGCTCCCGCACGATCCGGACGCCCGCCGTGGCGGGGCCGAGCAGGACCAACGTGTCCTCGATCCCCCGGACGACGTCGACCTCGTGCAGCGGTCCCCGGTCGAGGTAGGCGAAGGAACGCAGCGCGCCGACGATCTCCGAGAGCCGCCGTGACCCTTCAGCCACCTCTCCGGCCAGCTGGTGCAGCGATGCCGCGGCCGACAGGAGCCGGACCGTGTCGGTGAGATCGTCGTCCTCGCCCAGCGTGCGGAGGTCCTCGACGCCGATGCCGGCCGCGACCAGGTCCGGCGCGAGCCGGTCGGCAGGAGTGACGCCACGCCGGTCCAGCCAGGCCGCGACCCGATCCTCCTCGTCACTCGTCTCGAGGGCGTCGAGCAGCCGGCGCGGACGCCGCTCGAGCGAGCCGAGCAGCCCGAGCAGCGCGTCCGGCGAGTCGCGGCCGGCTGTCGACACGAGCCGGTCGACGCGTTCGGCGAGCTGCCCCGCGGCACGCTGCACCGCAGCGGCGGGGTTGTTGAGCTCGTGGGCGACTCCCGCCGTCATCACCCCGAGCTGGACCATGCGCTGCTGGTGCCGGAGGCGGTCGTTGGTCTCGCGCACCCGCCTGATGAGCAGTCCGAAGACCGCCCGCGCCGCGGACGGGCTGGTCGTCAGCAGGTCGTCCAGCGCGCTGCCCGGGATGGCCACGAGATCGGTTGCGGTGCGCGACCGGACCGTCGCCGACCGCGGCGCGGCCTCCAGCAGCGCCATCTCGCCGATCACCTCTCCCTCCGAGCGCACGGCGAGGAGCGCCTCCCGAGCGCCCGTGGCCTTGAGGACCTCCACCTCCCCGGAGGTCAGCAGGAAGGCCCGGTCGCCGCGGTCGCCCTCGTGGAAGAGGACCTCTCCCGGCAGCAGCCGGACGTCGTCGGACACCGAGCAGATCCTGGCGAGGTCGTCGTCGGACAGCTCGGCGAACAGGGGCACCTGCCGCAGCCGCGCGTGCATCGCCCCGCCGTCGTTCATGGCCTCGCCCCGGCGCCGGGTTCCGCGGCGTGCGCGGCGTAGGCATCCACCGCGAAGGCGACCGCCTGGTCCGGCGTCATCGCGCGCCCCTCGGCCCGTGCGCGCGCGAAAGCCCCCGTACCCATCGCGGCACGCACGGCGGACCGGCACCGCTCGACGTAGAGGTCGTCCACCGGCGAGAGGGAGAAGCCGAGCCCCTCCCACAGGCCTTCCACGGCGCCGAGCAGCCGAGCCGCCCGCTCGAAGAGCTGCCTCGCACAGGCCTCCTCCGCGCAGACGCTCAACGCCTCGGCCAGGTGGTCCTCGTCCTCGGAACCGAGGAAGAACCGCACGGCGTCGGCCAGTCGCGCAGGTGCCGCCTCGAGGTCGCCCTGCGCGATCGCAGCGGCGGCGACCCCGAGCGAACCGATCATCGCCCCCCACTCGTCGCCGAGCGCGGCGTCGATGTCGTGGGAGCGCTCGAACAGCCGACGGGCGGTCGCGTGGTCACCGTCGTCCAACGCCAGCTGCCCCAGGTTGAACGTCGTCACCGAGACGCCGGCCTCGTCACCGATCTCCACGCGAAGCCGGAGCGACTGCTCGAACAGCTCGCGCGCCCGCGCCGTGGAGCCGACGGTGCGTGACGCAGAGCCCAGGCTGTTCAGGGCGCGGGCCTGACCGGCGCGGTCACCGACCTGCCGGAACAGGTCCAACGCCTGCGCGAGCACCTCGGTCGCGCCCGACTTGTCGGCCTGCTGGTCCAGCAGGACACCCAGCCGCTGCGCTACCCGCGCCCGCAGGCCGGGCGGGACGCCCTCCAGGGCATGCACCCGGCGCAGCCACGCGGCACCCTCGACCGCCCGGCCGTGGGTGTACCAGTGCTGGCCGAGTGCCACCGCCACCGTGGCCGCCAGCTCCCCCTGCGGCGGCTCGGCCTCGAGCGCCCACAGGAGTGCGGCGCGCAGGTTCGGCAGGTCGTCGTCGAGCCGGACCCGGGCCGCCTGGGCGGCTCCCTGCGGGCCGCCCTCTGCCTGCTCCGCCAGATCGGCGAAGAACACCGCGTGGCGCCGGTTCGCCTCGGCGAGCAGGCCGCGCGATCGCGCCTCCTCGAGTGCGAACTCACGGATCGTCTCCAGCATCGAGAAGCGTCCGGCGCCGGGGTCGTGGCGCAGCAGGCTCTGGTCCACGAGGGTCGCCACTCCTGCGACCGGGTCGACGTCGCCGGCCGAGACGCCCTCGATCGCCTCGAGCGTGAACCCGCCGACGAAGACCGCCGCGCGGCACAGCAGCTCCGAGGCCTCGGGCGAGAGCAGGTCGAAGCTCCACGCGATGGTGTCGCGCAGGGTCTGCTGACGAGCCGGCACGTCCCGCCGTACTCCGCTCGGGAGCCCGAGCCGGCCGGCCAGACGCTGTCGGACCTGCTCCACCGACAGGAGCTTCACTCCGGCCGCAGCGAGCTCGACCGCCAGGGGCAGGTGGTCGAGCCGGTCACAGATCTCCCTGACGACGTCGGCCTGCGTGCCGGTCGGGTCGAACTCCGGACGCACCGCCCGTGCCCGGTCCACGAACAGCGCGAGCGCTGCCTCCGCGGCCAGGGGTTGCAGCGGGTACTCCCGTTCCGCTGCGATCCGGAGGGCCGTGCGGCTGGTGACGACCGTCTTGACCCGCCGCGCCCCCGCGAGCAGGGTCGCGACGTCGCCGGCGGCGGCCGCCACGTGCTCGAAGTTGTCCAGCACCAGCAGAACGGCGCGGTCGCGCAGCTGGGCCACGACGTTCTCGATCGCAGGCACGTCGGTCGTGCTGGGCAGGTCGAGCGCCAGCTCGATGGCCCCGGCGACCTTCGACGGGTCCGTGACCGTGGTCAGGTCGACGAACACGAGGCCGTTGCGGAACGCCTCGCCGAGGCGCTGGGCAGCAGCGAGCGCGAGGCGGGTCTTGCCGCTGCCGCCCGGGCCGGTGACGCTCACCATCCGCACGTCGTCGAGGTCGAGCATCCGCACGACCGCCGCGAGGTCGGCGTCACGTCCGAGCAGCGGCGTGACGGGTGCCGGAAGGTTCGACGGGGTCTCGAGGCTGTTGAGCGGTGGGAAGTCCCCCTCGAGGCCCTCGGTCTCCAGCTGGAAGATCCACTCCGGCCGGGCCAGGTCCTTCAGCCGGTGCTCCCCGAGGTCCCTGAGCGACACGCCCCGGGGCAGTGCGGCCGACGCCCGGGTCGTCCTCGAGAGGAGCACCTGACCACCGTGTCCCGCCGCGGCGATGCGCGCGGCCCGGTGGACGTCGAGACCCACGTAGTCCCCGGCGACCGGTGTCGGCTCGCCCGTGTGCAGACCCATGCGGACGCCGACCGGCCGGCCCCCGGGCCAGGCCTGCGCGGCCAGCATCCGTTGGGCATCGGTGGCGGCGGCCACGGCGGCTCCCGCGTCCTGGAAGACGACGAAGAAGGAGTCACCCTCGGTCCGTTGCTCGTAGCCACCGTGCCGCCGGAAGGCCTCCCGCAGGACGCGGCCGTGCAGGGCGAAGGCGGCGAGGGAATCCTCTGCCGAGAGGGTGCGGAGGAGCCGGGTCGAGCCTTCGATGTCGGTGAACAGGAGTGTCACGACGCCCGAGGGCCGGCCGAGTGCTGGCTCCCGCTGCTCGGGCGACACGCCCACATCCTAGGGCTTGTTCCTCCCTCCTCGGCCGAGGTCCGGGCCGACCGACGGCGCGCAGCGAGGGACCTCGTCACTCTGCCAGGCCCGACACTGACGCAGCCGACCAGGCGTCGGCCTCGACGGCGTCGCCGCGGTCCACCGTCAACGTGAAGACCGACCCGCTCGGTGACCCGTCACGGTGAGTGACCTCCCCGCCGTTGGCGCGGGCCAGCTCGCGGGTGATGTAGAGCCCCAGCCCCGTGCCGGCAGCCCTCCGGGCCGCCTCCGCGTCGCGGCTGAACCGCTCGAAGAGCCGGACCCGGAACTCCTGCGGCACTCCGGGTCCCTCGTCGACCACCGACACCGCCACCCGGTCGTCGCCCACCGGCTCGGCCACGAGGCGGACCGCGCCACCGCCGTACTTGTCGGCGTTGCTGAGCAGGTTGGCCACGACCTGGTCGAGGTGGTCGGGCTGGACCAGCGCGCGCAGGTCCTCGGCGCACTCCACGACCGGCTGTCGTCCCGGCGGCAGGCCGGCCGCCGCGGCGACCAGCTGCGGCCGCAGCTCGCACGACTGCGGTCGGGCCGACAGCGCTCCCCGGTCGCTCTTGGCCAGGGCGAGGATGTCGGAGCACACCCGCTCGATCTGCGCGGCGTTCCGCTCGACCACCTCGAAGCACCGCAGCGCCAGGGCGACGTCGCCGTCGGCCAGCGCCTCTCGTCCGACCTGGCCGTACCCGACGATGGAGGTGAGCGGGTTGCCGACCTCGTGGCCGAGCATCCCCACCAGGTCGACCTTGAACTGGTTGGCTTGCTCGAGCTGCTCGTTCTGCGCGGCCAGCCGGGCCGCGGTCTCGGCCCGGTCGCGCATCGGCTGGAGCAGCGCGGCACGCTGCACCAGCGCGTAGAGCGGGACCAGCAGCACCGCGAACCACGGACCGCCCGTCCAGACCCCGGCGAACAGGCAGGCGACGAACAGCACGCCGAGCTCGGTGAGGTAGAACGACGGGTCGGTGAGCGTGCGCCGCAACCACACCTCGTCGTCGGCGTCGTTGATCAGCGCACTGCCGGCGAGCAGCACGGTCTCGACGACGAGGAAGGTGACCGCGGCCAGCACCAGGCCGAGCAGTCCGCGACCGCCGGCACCGATCATCCAGTTGGTCTGGGTGCCGACGACCAGCCGGGCCACGGTCCCGGCGGCGACCCCGGCGAGGACGAGGAAGCCCGCCGAGCCGACCCACTTCCACAGCGGGACCCGGATCCCCCGCCAGCGTGCGTGCGCGTAGGTGAAGGGGACCACGACGAGGAGCCACGGCGCAGGGAGCAGCACGGCGCAGCAGAAGGCCCACGCCGACAGCGCCTTGTGGGGCTGCTGGGTGTGGGCGAGGCCGCCGTAGAGGCGGCGCGCGATCTCGACGTTGAGCACGGAGATCGCGATCAGGGCCCCGGCCGTCAGCCACGCCGCCCGGCGCTCGCCGGGGCCACCGCTGGCCAGGAAGGGCAGCACGCAGGCGGCCACGAGGGTGAGGACGAGGTAGACCTTGAGCCGCGCCGGCGTGCGTCGGAAGCGGGCCCACGCACTCTCCGCGGCCCGGGTTCCGGAAACGTCACTCATCGCGGGCATGATCCCACAGCACCGGAGCGCGCCGCCTCAGTCGGCCAGGAAGACCACGAGGGCGGACAGCCCGACCACGACGATCACACCGCGCAGCACCAGCGGCGACAGCCGCCGGCCGGCCGTCGCGCCGACGTGGCCGCCGACGACGGATCCGGCCGCGATCAGCCCCGCCACCAGCCAGTCGACGTCCGCCAGCAGGACGAAGACCACGGCGGCGACCGCGTTGACCAGGCCGGCGAGCACGTTCTTGGTGGCGTTGTGCCGCTGCAGGCCGTCGGCGATCCCGATGCCGAGGATGGCGATCAGCAGCACGCCGAGGGCTGCCCCGAAGTAGCCGCCGTAGACCCCGGCGGCCGCCACCGCGGGCCACACCCACCACGAGCCGTGCTCGGCCACCGCGTCACCGCGCCGCTCGGCCCGGGCTGCCACCCGCCGGGAGATCATCGGGCCGGTGACGACCAGCAGCACCCCGATCCCGATCAGGACCGGCACGATCGTGTCGAACGCCGTCGAGGGGAGGGCGAGCAGCAGCACCGCTCCCGCCGTTCCACCCAGCAGCGAGGCGGAGCCCAGCCGCATCAGCAGGCCGCGCTGGCCGGCGAGCTCGGCCCGGTAGCCGATCGTCCCGGACACCGAGCCCGGCACCAGGCCGACCGTGTTGGACACGTTGGCCGTCACCGGCGGCACGCCGAACGCGAGCAGGGTCGGGAACGTGATGAGCGTCCCGGAACCCACCACCGTGTTCATGGTGCCCGCACCGACGCCGGCGAGGAGAATCGCCACTGCCTCCGGCCAGGTCACGCGGTGGGAGGCGCCCCCGGCGAGGCCGGACCCTGCGGCGGCGAGTCGTCGTCCGGGGCGGGCGTCGGCTCAGCGGAGGGCGACCGGGTCTCCTTGCCCGGGTTGGCCGCGCTCTCGGCGGCGGCGATCGCCTCCTGGACTGCCTCGTTGGCGTTGCTGAGCTCACGGTCGCCGGCGCTGCCGGCCAGCTGCGGCTCGGTGGGACCCATGTCGACGCGCTTGCGCGGCTTGGCGTCCTGGGGGATGCCGGCGATCTCGTGGATCGAGGAACCCAGGCCCTCCAGCGCCTTGGTGATCTCGGAGGGAATCACCCACACCTTGTTGGCGTCGCCCTCCGCGATCTTGGGCATCATCTGGAGGTACTGGTAGGCCAGCAGCTTCTGGTCGGGCTGCCCGTCGTGGATCGCCTGGAACACCGTCTGGATGGCCTGCCCCTCACCCTGTGCCCGCAGGATCGCGGACTCCCGGTCGGCCTGGGCGCGCAGGATCTGGGACTCGCGATCGCCCTCGGCGTTCAGGATCGCCGACTGCTTGGAGCCCTCGGCGGTGAGGATCGCGGACTGCCGCTGGCCCTCGGCGGTCAGGATGAGCGCCCGCTTGTCGCGGTCGGCGCGCATCTGCTTCTCCATCGAGTCCTTGATCGACGGCGGCGGGTCGATGCCCTTGATCTCCACCCGGTTGACCCGGATCCCCCACTTGCCGGTCGCGTCGTCGAGCACGCCTCGCAGCCCGGTGTTGATCTCCTCGCGGCTGGTCAGCGTCTGCTCGAGGTCCATGCCGCCGACGATGTTGCGCAGCGTGGTCATGGTCAGCTGCTCGACCGCCTGGATGTAGTTGGCGATCTCGTACGTCGCCGACACCGGGTCGGTGACCTGGAAGTAGATGACCGTGTCGATCGACACCACCAGGTTGTCCTCGGTGATGACCGGCTGCGGCGGGAAGCTGACCACCTGCTCGCGCAGGTCGATCAGGTAGCGGACCCGGTCGATGAACGGGACGATGATCTTCAGGCCCGCGTCGAGGGTCTGCTGGTACTTGCCGAACCGCTCGACGATGCCTGCTCGCGCCTGCGGGATGATCTTGACGGTCTTCACCAGCATCACGACGGCGAACAGGGCGATGAGCCCGACAACGATGAGCGCAGTCACAGTTCCTCCGGTGTTCCTAGATTTCCAGGCGGTGCACGGGGTGGACGAAGGCGGTGGCGCCGCGGATCTCGAAGACCTCCACGGTCTCACCCGGCTCGATCGAGAGCGTCTCGTCGTAGGGCTGGGCCGTCCAGATCTCGCCAGCGAGACGGACCCGGCCAGGCATCAGGGCGGTGACCGTCTCGGTGACGGTGCCCTGGGTGCCGACCAGCTTGCCGTGGCCGAGCCGCAGCTCGGGACCGGTGTGCAGCCGGCGGGCGAGGCTGGGGCGGACCACGAAGAGCATGCCGACCGCGACGACCAGGGCGACCGCGGCCTGCACCGCGACCAGGTCGGTGGCGAGCGAGGTCAGCATCCCCGCGAGTGCGCCGGACGCCAGCATCGCGAGGACGAGGTCGAGCGAGAACATCTCCGCGATGCCCAGCACGACGGCGATCGCGAGCCACGTCTCCGTGAGGTGCTCGCGGATCCAGTCCATTCCTCCACCCTATCCGGGCAGAGGATGGGTCACCCGTGATTCGCCGCGCGGTGAGGGGTCCGGCGTCGGGCGCTGAACCGGCCGTTGTCGCGCTGCAGGACCAGCGGCATCCCGAAGGTCTCGCCGAGGTGCTCCTCGGTGACGACGTCGGCGATCGGGCCCGCGGCGACCACCCGACCCGCGCGCAGGAGCATCGCGTGGGTGAACCCCGGTGGGATCTCCTCGACGTGGTGGGACACCAGCACGGTGGCGGGCGAGCCGGGGTCGGCGGCCAGCACCGACAGGGTGTTCACGAGGTCCTCGCGGCCGCCGAGGTCGAGCCCGGCCGCCGGCTCGTCGAGCAGCAGCAGCTCGGGGTCGGTCATCAGGGCGCGGGCGACCTGCACCCGCTTGCGCTCCCCTTCGCTGAGGGTGCCGAAGGTGCGGTCGGCCAGGTGGGCGACGCCCACCTCGACCAGCAGCTCGTGGGCGCGCTCGTGGTCGAGGTCGTCGTAGGCCTCGCGCCAGCGACCGACGACGCCGTAGGACGCCGACACCACCACGTCGCAGACCGGCTCGTCGCGCGGGATCCGCTCGGCCAGCGCGGCGCTGGTGAGCCCGATCCGGGGCCGGAGGTCGAACACGTCGACCGTGCCGAGCACCTCGTCGAGGATGCCGGCCACCCCGGCGGTGGGGTGCATCTGGGCGGAGGCGACCTGCAGGAGGGTGGTCTTGCCGGCGCCGTTGGGGCCGAGCACGACCCACCGCTGGTCGTCGGTCACGGTCCAGTCGACGGAGTCGATCAGGGTCGCCTGTCCGCGCCGCACGGTCACGCCCGCGAACTCGAGGACAGCGACCATGGCGGTCACCCTATCCACCGGCCTCGGCGGCTCCGGCGGCGGCGTATCGTCGCGCGGCGTGACCCCTGCACCACCCGCCCTCCCGCCGTCGGGCACCCTCGCGTGGTGGGTCACCAGCTGGCTGCGCGGCTCCGTCGTGACCGACCTGGTCCTGGACGCGGTGGCCGCCGACGGGCGGCTGCACCGGGGCGAGGACGGCGAACCGCTGCTCGGCCTGCTGGGACGACTGCGGTCCGGCGGCGCGACGGGCTGCGGGCTGGCGCTCCCGGTGGAGGGTGACCCCCTGGGCCTCGGCGGCCCGCGGGAGCTGACGGCGGCGGCGCTCGACGCCGGCGAGGCCGTGGTCGCCGCAGAGGTCGGGCTGGCGCTGGTCCCCGAGGTCGCGGTGGAAATCGTGACCTGGCGGGTGCTGCCGGCCGAGCGCCGGCAGCTCCCCGACGTCGGCGAGGCCGACCGGGAGCTGCGGCGTACGACGATCGAGGCGGCGCGCACGCTCGCTGCCCTCGACGTGGCGCGCTGGCGACCGGAGGCGGCCGACCTGCTGACCGGGTCGCGCCGGGACCCGCTGCCGGCCCCCGACGGCGTGCCGGCGCGCTGCGTGGAGCTGGCGGGACGGGCGATGGTGGCCGAGGCGATCGTCGAGGTCGCGCTGGCCGACGACGGCGGCGCGGTCTCGGCCTCGGAGGTCGCGCTGCGCCGTGACGCCCTCGACCCGCTGGAGCGCGCGGCGCGACGGGCACTGGTCGCCGCCTGCTCGCCGGAGTCCTGGCCGCCCGGCTGACCGGCGCCGCCACCCAGCGGGCGGTCGCCGACATCCCGGTCCGATCCGGATAGCCTCGGCCGCGATGGACGACACCGCCGGGGACCGGGCTCCCCAGACGCTGCTGATCACGCTGAGCGGCAAGGACCGCCCCGGGGTCACCTCCGCGGTGTTCGACACCCTCAGCGGAGCAGGGGTCGAGGTGCTCGACATCGAGCAGATCGTCCTCCGGAGACGGCTGGTCCTCGGCGTCCTGGTGACCGCACCGCGCGACTGGAAGAGGGTGCGTGACGCCGTCGCGTCGACCGCGGCCGCCCTCGACATGCACGTCGACGTCGACCGCGGCGTCGGCGACAACAAGGTCCGCCGGGAGGGCCGGTCGCACGTCACGGTCATCGGCACCCCGCTGCGGGCCTCGCACATGGCCGCCGTGGCCGGGCGGATCGCCGACAGCGGCGCCAACATCGACCGGATCGAGCGGATGGCGCGCTACCCCGTCACCGCGATCGACCTGCACGTCTCGGGGGCCGACCCCCACAAGCTGCGGGCGCTGCTGGCCGCCGAGGCCGCGACCCAGGGGATCGATGTCGCGGTGCAGCCGGCCAACCTGATGCGGCGCGGGATGCGACTCATCGTGCTCGACGTCGACTCCACGCTGGTCCAGGGCGAGGTGATCGAGATGCTCGCCGAGCACGCCGGGCAGGCCGACGAGGTCGCCCGGGTCACCGAGCAGGCGATGACCGGCGACCTGGACTTCGAGGAGTCGCTGCGGTCACGGGTGGCGCTGCTCGAGGGCGTCGAGGCGTCCGCCCTCGACCAGGTCTACGACGACCTGGTGCTCGCCCCCGGCGCCCGGACGATGGTGCGGGTGCTGCGCCGGCTGGGCTACCGGTTCGCGCTGGTGTCCGGGGGCTTCTCCCAGATCACCGACCGGCTGGCCGACGACCTGGGTATCCACTACTCGCACGCCAACGAGCTGGAGGTCGCCGACGGGCGGTTGACCGGACGCATCGTCGGCGACGTGGTCGACCGGGCCGGCAAGGCCACGGCGCTGCGGCGGTTCGCCGAGGCGGTCGGCGTACCCCTCGACGCGGTGATCGCCATCGGCGACGGCGCCAACGACCTCGACATGCTCGCCGAGGCCGGGCTCGGCATCGCCTACAACGCCAAGGAGGTGGTCCGCGACGCGGCTGACACGGCCGTCAACGTGCCCTACCTCGACGCGATCATGTACCTGCTCGGCATCTCCCGCGAGGAGATCGAGGCCGCAGACGCCGAGGCCGGCGTGACCACCCCCGCCCCCCCGGTCTGAGGCCAGTCGCGGCCACGAGCGTGCGAGTGGCCGCGACGTGGGGCCGAGGAGGTTGAGGGGCCGGGGCAGACCCGAGCGTGCGAGGGGCTGCCCACCGGCCGTCTCGAAACCCAGAGGCCAGTCGCCGCCACGAGCGTGCGAGTGGCCGCGACGTGGGGCCGAGGAGGTTGAGGGGGTTGCCCACGCATGCCCCGCCGCCGGATCAGCGGTGGTAGGCCACCAGCCGCGCAGTGCCCCACGCCAGTCCGGCCCAGTCACCGTCGTGCTCGAAGACGGCGACCGCACCGGGCGGGAAGCCGCTGGCCGCCAGCTCGGTACCGGCGTCGTCGTCGCCTTCGCCGTCGTCGAGCAGCTGGGCGATCGATCCGATGGTCGGGTTGTGGCCCACGAGCGCGACCGTGGCGGCCTCCCCGGCCTCGCGCACCAGGTCGAGCGCGGTCTCCGGCTCGGCGGTGTAGAGCGCCCGCGCCACGTCCGGCTCCACCTCCCAGCCTGCGCCCCCGGCGAGCGCCTCCCAGGTTTCCACGGCGCGGCGCGCCGACGACACCAGCGCGTGGTCGGCGCGCAGGTCGCGGTCGGCCAGCCAGGCGCCCACCTCGGCGGCGTGCCGGGCACCCTTGTCGGTGAGCGGCCGTTCGGCGTCGGTGGTGCCGTCCTGCCCGGCCTTGGCGTGGCGGATGACGAGGAGGCGACGGGGCTGCACCCGCCCACTGTCGCAGCCGCTAGCCTCCCTGTCATGCCAGCCGGACCCCTCATGATCATCGGTGGCGCCGAGGACAAGCTGCGCCGCCGGACGATCCTCACGGAGTTCGTCGCCGCCAGCGGCGGGTCCGGTGCCCGGATCGCGGTGATCCCGACCGCGTCCTCCCTCGGCGACGAGGTGGTCGAGGTCTACGACGCCGTGTTCCGCAAGCTCGGCGCCGCCGAGGTGGTGCCCGTACGGCCCGAGACGCGTTCGCAGGCCCACGACGCCGACCTCGTGGCCGCCCTCCACGGCGCCACCGGGATCTTCATGACCGGGGGCAACCAGCTCAAGCTGTCGGCCGTCATCAGCGGTACGCCGCTCGGCGAGGCCATCGTCGAGGCGCACCGCGACGGTGTCGTCGTGGCCGGCACGTCGGCAGGGGCCAGCATCCAGTCGTCGCACATGGTCGCCTTCGGTGGCCCCGGGGCCACCCCGAAGCAGCGGATGACCCAGGTCGCCGCAGGCCTGGGGCTGCTGGAGTCGGCGGTGATCGACCAGCACTTCGACCAGCGCAACCGCTACGGCCGGCTGCTGATGATCGTCAGCCAGTCGCCGCAGCTGCTCGGGATCGGCGTCGACGAGGACACCGCGGCCGTGGTGACCGACGAGGGCGACCGGCAGCTGCTGCGCGTCATCGGGCGCGGCTCGGTGACGGTCTTCGACCCGGCCCGGATGGTCACCAACGCCCACGAGGCGACGCGGTCGAGCCCGCTGTTGGCCAGCGGGGTGGTGCTGCACGTCCTGCCGGCCGGGTCGGCGTACGACCTGACGGAGCGGGCGCTGGTCCACCAGGAGCCCGCGGTCGACCCCGAGGACGCCGCCGAGCTGGCCGAGGCGCAGCGCGACATGCGCCAGGTGGCGCGCGACATCGCCGCGGGCGACGTGTCGCCCGGCACGCTGCGCCGTCGGCAGGCCCGCAGCCGCACCCGTACCCAGCCCACCACGGGCCACCGACAGGACGGAGACGCAGGATGACCGAACGGCCGACGCCCGACCTCACCATCCTCGAGACGAGGGTCTACCGCGGCGCCAACGTGTGGTCGTACGAGAAGGCGATCCACCTGGTCGTCGACCTCGGCGTCCTCGAGAAGTACCCCAGCAACCTGCTTCCCGACTTCACCGACCACCTCGTCCAGATGCTGCCGGGGCTGCGCGACCACTCGTGCTCCCGCGGCCGGCGCGGCGGGTTCGTCGAGCGGCTCCACGAGGGCACCTGGCTCGGCCACGTCGCCGAGCACTGCGCGCTGGCGCTGCAACAGGTCGTGGGCCACGACATCCGCCGCGGCAAGACCCGGATGGTCAAGGACCGGCCCGGCGTCTACAACGTGATCTACGGATACGTCGACGAGCAGGTCGGCCTGGCGGCGGGCCGGCTCGCCGTCCGGCTGGTCAACCACCTCGTCGAGGGCGACCCGGAGCTCGACTGGGACGCCGAGCTCGAGGCGTTCATCAAGCGGGCCGAGCGCACCGCCTTCGGCCCCTCGACCCAGGCGATCGTCGACGAGGCGGTCTCGCGGGACATCCCGTGGATCCGGCTCAACCAGCACTCCCTCGTGCAGCTCGGCCAGGGCGTCCACGCCCGCCGGATCCGCGCCACGATGACCTCGGAGACCTCCTCGATCGCCGTCGACGTCGCCTCCGACAAGGACCTCACGACCCGGCTGCTCGGCGCCGCCGGCCTCCCGGTCCCCCGCCAGGACTCGGTCCGCACCGTCGACCACGCGGTCCGCGTCGCCGACCGGATCGGCTACCCGGTCGTGCTGAAGCCACTCGACGGCAACCACGGACGCGGCGTGTGCCTGGACCTGCAGGACGAGGCCGCCGTACGCGAGGCGTTCCCGGTCGCGGAGGAGCAGTCGCGGCGGGGCTGGGTGATCGTGGAGTCCTTCGTCACCGGGAAGGACTACCGCTGCCTGATCATCGACGGCCACATGGTCGCGATCGCCGAGCGGGTTCCCGCCCACGTCGTGGGTGATGGCACGTCCACGGTCGAGGAGCTGGTCGACCTCACCAACGCCGACCCGCGCCGCGGCGTCGGTCACGAGAAGGTGCTGACCCGGATCAAGGTCGACGCTGCCGCCGAGGAGGTGCTGGCCGGCCAGGGGCACACGCTCACCTCCGTGCCCGACGAGGGCGAGATGGTGAGGCTCGCGCTCACCGGCAACATGTCGACCGGCGGCATCTCGATCGACCGGACCTTCGAGGCCCACCCCGAGAACGTCGAGATCGCCGAGGAGGCCGCCCAGATGGTCGGCCTCGACATCGCCGGCATCGACTTCATCTGCCCCGACATCACCGAGCCGGTCCGCGAGACCGGCGGCGCGATCTGCGAGGTCAACGCCGCTCCCGGCTTCCGGATGCACACCCACCCGACCATCGGAGAGCCGCAGTTCATCGCCAAGCCGGTCGTCGACATGCTGTTCCCGCCCGGCGCGACCTCGCGGATCCCGATCGTGGCCGTCACCGGCACCAACGGCAAGACCACGACGTCGCGGATGATCTCCCACGTCTTCAAGGGCATGGGCCGCAAGGTCGGCATGACCTCGACCGACGGCGTCGTCATCGACGAGCGGCTGCTGATCCGGGCCGACGCGTCGGGTCCCCGGTCGGCCCGGATGGTGCTGCAGAACCCGCGGGTCGACTTCGCCGTCTTCGAGGTGGCGCGCGGCGGCATCCTGCGCGAGGGGCTCGGCTACGAGCGCAACGACGTCGCCGTCGTCCTCAACGTGCAGCCCGACCACCTCGGCCTGCGCGGCATCGACACCGTCGAGCAGCTCGCCGACGTCAAGGCGGTGGTGGTCGAGGCCGTGCCGCGGACCGGCGCCGCGGTGCTCAACGCCGACGACCCGCTGGTGCGCGAGATGCGCCGCAAGTGCAGCGGCGAGGTGGTGTGGTTCTCGATGTCCGAGCCCGGCTCGGAGGTCCGCGACATGATCGACGCCCACTGCCGCAGGGGTGGCAAGGCGCTGGTCCTCAACCCGTCCGACCGCGGCGAGATGATCGTCGTCAAGCACGGCCGCCGCGAGATGCAGCTGGCCTGGACGCACCTGCTGCCGGCGACGTTCAACGGCCGTGCCCGGATGAACGTCCAGAACACCCTGGCCGCGGCGGCCGCCTCCTTCGCCGCCGGGGCACCGCTCCACGACATCCGGCAGGGGCTGCGGAGCTTCTCGACCAACTACTACCTCTCCCCCGGCCGGCTCAACGAGGTCGAGGTCAACGGCGTCAACGTGATCGTCGACTACTGCCACAACGCACCGGGCATGCGGATGCTCGGCGACTTCGTCGACAGGATCGGCGAGTCGCTGTCGTCGTCGCACGAGCTGGCGCGACCCTCGCGGATCGGCATCATCGCGACCGCCGGCGACCGCCGCGACGAGGACATGCGCGAGCTCGGCCAGATCGCCGCCCAGCACTTCGACGTCGTCATCGTGCGCGAGGACGAGGCGCTGCGCGGTCGCGAGCGTGGCGAGGTCGCCGGGATGGTGCGCGACGGGGTCCAGTCCGCGATCACCGAAGGCGCGCGGTGCAAGCAGGTCGAGGTCGTGCTCGAGGAGATCGAGGCCGTCCGGCACGCGATGAGCCGGGCCAACAAGGGCGACCTGGTCGTGGTCTGCGTCGACAAGCACGGCGCGGTGATGAGCGAGCTGGAGAACTGGTCCAACCAGGCGTACGCCGGCGCCGGTGCCTCGGAGGACGCGCCCGCCGCCGATCCCGACTACGCGCCCGCCGAGCAGGCCTGAGCCGGCTCAGGAGCCCGCGGCCCGGACCTTGTCGGCGAGGGTGGCCGGGTCGTCGGCGGTGCCGCCCTGCGCGGCGATCCAGGCGTAGACCGCCTCCCGCTCGGCGTGGCACATCAGCCCGACCACGTCGCCCGGCTCGGCCTGCTCCACCAGCGCGGCCAGGGCCTCGAGCTCCGTGGGGTGGCTGCGGATGTCGTCGACCCCGACCCGGGAGGCTCCCGTGCGCAGCAGCCCGTCGAGCTCCTGGACGGTGCGGCCGCGCAGGTAGTGCTGCTTGTGGCCGATCGCGACGACGTCGCTTCCCATCGCGCCGATCTCGCCCAGCCGCTCGATCAGGTCGTCCTGCCGGTCCCCCACGGCGCCGAGGGCCAGCAGCAGCCGGGACCCCGGCCGCCGTACGCCGTCCATGATCTCGAGCAGCGCCTCGAGCCCGGCCTCGTTGTGGGCGAGGTCGACCACGACGGTGCGCTCGCCGATCGAGAACACGTTCATCCGCCCCGGGTTGTGGTCGGGATCGGGCCGGAAGCTGCGCATCCCCTCCACGACGACCTCGCGGGGGATCCCGAGCGCGAGGGTCGCCGAGGCGGCGGCGAGGGCGTTCTCGACGTTGAAGCGGGAGAGGCCGGACAGGGTCATGGGGACATCGGCGAGCTCGATCAGGGGGTCGGGGTCGAGGCCACTCCACAGGACGCACACCCAGCCGTCGATCACCGTCGTGGCCCGGCCGCCCTCGGCGACGACGTCGCGCAGGGCCGGCGAGTCGGGGTCGCGGGAGAACACCCAGGGCCGGGCGCGGATCACGCCGCGCATCGCGAGGACCCGCGGGTCGTCGGCGTTGAGCACGGCCCAGCCGTCCTTGCGGGTGATCCGCGGGACCACCGCCTTGACCTCGGCGAGCTGGTCGACGGTGTCGATGCCCTGCAGGCCGAGGTGGTCGGCCGAGACGTTCGTGACGACCGAGACGTCGTTGCGGGCCACGCCGATGCCCTTGAGCAGGATCCCGCCCCGGGCGGTCTCGGTGACCGCCACCTCGACCTCCGGGTGGGCGAGGACCCGCCCGGCCCCACTCGGCCCCGAGTAGTCGCCGGCCTCGACGAGCTCGCCGTCGACGTAGATGCCGTCGGTGCTCGACCAGCCGACGACCTTGCCCCACGTTCGCGCCACATGGGCGATCATCCGGCTCGTGGTGGTCTTGCCGTTGGTGCCGGTGACAGCGACGACCGGCACCCGTGGGGTGAGGGTGCGTGGGCCCTCACCCGGCTCGGTGTCCTCCACCCGTGCGGCCGCCCGGTGCATCAGCTCGTCGACGTCGGTCGACGGCAGCGCGTCGAGCACGTCGGCCACCGCCCGCCCCATCTCCTGGGCGCGCTGCCGGTGCCGCCACGGGTAGGCGACGACGACCCGGTGCGGGTCGGCGGTGGGCCGGACCCGGACGGCGAGCCGCGTCGTCCCGACCTCCGCGGCGATCGCCCGCACCAGCCGGGCCACGGCCCGGATCGCGAACCGCTGCCGGAACCCGGTCCCGGGCTCCCCCGGCCGCGCCGCCACCAGCCCGATCCGGGTCGCCAGCCCCTCCGCGGTCGCGGTCGGCACGTCCGACAGCTCACTCACGTCGAGGGTCAGCTTGATCGCCGCCCGCGGGAAGTAGAGGTTCGGTCCCTCCAGGACGCGGAGCTCGACGAGTGAGGTCACCCGGCTGACGCTAGCGGGTCGCGCGGCTGCGACGTCAGCGGTGGCTCAGGTACCGAATCGGGCGGGCAATCGGTACCTCACGCACCGCCGTCGCCACGCAGCGGTGGCAGGCGTACCGAACGGGACCCTGCACCGGTATGTGAGGCACCGCTGCGTCGCGTGCGCGAGCGGTCAGCCGCGAGGATGTCGGTGATCCTCGTGAACAGCAGCGGCCAGCGGAGGTCGAACCTGGGTGGCGGACCGTCGTACCCGTGGCTGAGCAGCTCCCGGTAGACCTCCCCGACCAGGGTCCGCGGACGGCTGAGCTTCTCCCGGGTGACCTGGACGTATCCGAGGCCGCGACGCCGCATCACCGCGTAGCGGTCGATGTCGGCCACGTAGCAGGCTCGCTCCTCCTGGTGATGGCCACCCTCGTACTCGACCACGGTGCACCACCTCGGGTAGACGAGGTCGCCGATCAGCTGCACGTCGTCGTCGATCGGCAGCGCCCGGTTGACACCCGGACGCGGCAGCCCGGCGCACTCCAGCACCACCCGCACCTCCGACTCCGGTAGCGAGCGGGCGTCGCCGTCGAGGTGGTCCAGGACCCAGAGTGCCTCCTCAGCGCCGTCCCGCCACTGCTCGGCGAGAGCCAGGGCCCGGAGCTCCTCGGTCGACATGTGGCCGTGGTGGAGCAGTCAGTCGCCGACCTTCACGGCGTCGATCACCCGAGCTCTCCGGCAGTACGCGATGTAGGCAGCAGCAGGCGTGACACCCTCCTCGTCGGTCGGCGGCAGCTTCTTCGTCCGGTGGAGGAAGATCTCGTCGAAAGCGAGATGGAGGTCGCCTTCGACGACGAACCTGACCGGCAGCCGGGGACCGAAGTCGAGGCCGAGCTGCTGTATCCGGGTGATGCCGGTCAGATGTGCGGTGCCCGGCAGCGCGAGTCGTGCCCCGGTGACCCAGTCGTCCGGGCCCATCTCGTGGTCGCGACACCGGTAGACGGTGGGCAGCACTCGGACGAAGCGTTGGCCGTGCAGCACCCGGCTGGTCACGCCGTGCGCGATCGCCTCGGAGCGGGAGAACGGTCGGCCACAGAGGTCCTCGGGGACGGGTCGCATGGGTGCAGCACACCTGCTGCCGAGGACCTCCACGATCCGGCGCCGGCGCAGCTGTGGACGACGCGGCCCGGACGGCCGTTGTGGACGCACGGTGGCGGCTCTCGTACCGAAGCAGCGCCGGGAAAGGTCCCTCACGCACCGCTCGGGTCGGAGGGCGGTGGCTCAGGTACCGAATCACTCGGCATTCGGTACCGCATCCACCGCTGGGGCGGTGAGCCCATCAGGCGCCCATCGCGTGGAAGCCGCCGTCGACGTGGACGATCTCGCCGGTGGTGGCGGGGAAGAAGTCGCTGAGCAGCGCGCAGACGGCCCGGGCGGTGGGGGCGTGGTCGGTCTCGTCCCAGCCCAGCGGGGCCCGGTCGCGCCACATCGACTCGAGGTCCTCGAAGCCGGGGATGGCCTTGGCGGCCAGGGTCTTCAGCGGCCCGGCGGACACCAGGTTGCAGCGGATGCCGTCGGTCCCGAGGTCGCGCGCCAGGTAGCGGGAGGTCGACTCCAGCGCGGCCTTGGCCACACCCATCCAGTCGTAGGCCGGCCACGCCTGCGTGGCGTCGAACGTCATGCCGACGACCGAGCCGCCGGAGCCCATGAGGGGCCGGCAGGCCACGGCCAGCGCCTTGAGGGAGTACGCCGACACCTGCACCGCCTGGGCGACGTCCTCCCACGGCCCGTCCAGGAACTTGCCACCGAGCAGCGTCTCGGGGTTGCCGTAGGCGATCGAGTGGACGACACCGTCGAGCCCGTCGACGTGCTCGCGGACGGCGTCGGCCAGCCCGTCGAGGTGGGACTGGTCGGTGACGTCGAGCTCGAGCACGGGCGGCTCCGAGGGGAGCCGCGTGGCGATCCGGCGGGTGATGCCGAGCGCGCGGCCGAAGTTGGAGATCAGGACCGTCGCGCCCTGCTCCTGGGCGATCCGCGCCACCGCGAAGCCGATCGAGGAGTCCATCGTCACGCCCGCGACGAGGATCCGCTTGCCGTCCAGGATTCCCATGCTCAGTGCCCCATTCCGAGTCCGCCGTCGACCGGGATCACGGCTCCGGTCACGTAGCCGCCGTGCTCGCCGGTCAGCCACATCACGGCCGCGGCGATCTCCTCCGGGGTGCCGTAGCGCTGCAGCGGCACCTGCTGCTTGATCGTGTCCTTCTGCTCGTCGGTGAGCACCGCGGTCATCTCGGTGTCGACGAAGCCGGGCGCCACGACGTTGGTCGTGATCGAGCGCGACCCGAGCTCACGGGACAGCGACCTGGCCATCCCGACCAGGCCGGCCTTGGAGGCGGCGTAGTTGACCTGCCCGGCGGAGCCGAGCAGGCCCACCACCGACGAGATCAGGACGATCCGGCCGCGGCGCAGCCGCAGCATCCCCTTGGCCGCCCGCTTGGTCAACCGGAAGGACGCCGTCAGGTTGGTGTCGATGACCCGCGACCAGTCGTCCTCGCTCATCCGCAGCAGCAGCGTGTCGGCGGTGACACCGGCGTTGGCCACCAGCACCTCGACGGGTCCGTGCTCGGCCTCGATGGTTCCGAACGCCTCGTCGACGGCGGCCGGGTCGGTGATGTCGCAGACCAGGTCGAGCGCCCCGTCGGGGCCCCCGCCGCTGCGGCTGGTCACGGCGACCCGGTCGCCCCGGGCGAGGAAGGCCTCGGCGATGGCGCGGCCGATGCCGCGGTTGCCACCGGTCACGAGGACGGATCGGGGCTCCATGTCGGGAGTGTCAGTCACGGGCACCGACGCTAGTGATTACCGCGCGGTAGGCCGAACCGGCCCGGCCGCACACGGAGGTCAATCGTCCTCGAGGCGGAATCCGACCTTCATCCCGACCTGGAAGTGGTCGACGGTGCCGTCCTTGACGTGGCCGCGCACCTGGGTGACCTCGAACCAGTCGACGTGGCGCAGGGTGCGGGCGGCCCGCTCGACGCCGTTGCGGACGGCCTGGTCGATGCCCTCGGGCGAGGTCCCGACGATCTCGGTGACGCGGTAGGTGCGGCTGGACACGGTGGCTCCTCCTGGACGGGACGACAGTTGTGTGACGTGGGGTAGGTCCTTGGATCGTAGCGACGTACAGTCGAAGCATGGCCCGGGACAGCGTCGTCCGCATCACCACGGCGGGCAGCAGCCGAGCCGACGACATCGCCCGCCGGCAGCGTCGCTACGTGTTCTCGATGGGCATCCGGACCGTCTGCTTCCTCAGTGCCGTCCTCGTCGGACCCGGCTGGCTGCGGTGGGTGCTGGTCGTCGGCGCGGTGGTGCTGCCGTACGTCGCCGTGGTCATGGCGAACGCCGTGACCAGCAAGGACGACGACTTCGCGCTCCGGGGCGTGGTGCCCGACCACCCGCAGCTGACCGAGCGCCCGGCTGACGCGTCGCCACGCGGGGGTCAGGACGGTATTTGACTTTCTGGCAGGGACTGCCAGAATGCTCGACGAACTGTGTCTCCCCCGTCGCAGTTCCAGGAGCCGGACGTCCTCCCCCGTGGTCGTCCGGCTTCCTGCATTTCGGGGGCACGATCGCGGCTCGATGACCGAGGAGCGGACATGGACGACGACCGGCCGACCTGCAGCGCCCGGGGCTGCCAGGCCGACGCCGTCTGGGCGCTGGTGTGGAACAACCCCCGGCTGCACACCCCGGACCGCCGCAAGACCTGGCTGGCGTGCGACGAGCACCGGGAGTCGCTGGCCGACTTCCTGACGGCGCGACGTTTCCTGCGCGAGGTGGTGCCGGTGGCCGACGCTCCCGTCGACCCGGGACCAGACCGGTAGCCGGGCTCACCGGGTCTCGACACGCCGGTCGCGACCTCGTTCCTCGGCCGCGGGGCTCGCTCGACGACCATCAGCGGATCCGCTGACGCGCCTCCGCTAGCCCCCGATGGCCGACATCGGACGGTCCGGCTGCAGGAACGCCGGGTCGTCGATCCCGTGGCCGGCCCGCTTGCCGCGCATCGCGACCACCCAGCGGTCGGCGATCTCCTGGTCGGAGGCGCCGTTGCGCAGCGACGTCCGCAGGTCGGACTCCTCGCGGGCGAACAGGCAGTTGCGGACCTGGCCGTCGGCGGTGAGCCGGACCCGGTCGCAGTCACCGCAGAACGGTCTGGTCACCGACGCGATCACGCCGACCGTGGCCGGGCCGCCGTCGACCAGGAAGAGCTCGGCGGGAGCGCTCCCCCGCGGCTCCGACGCCGGCGTCAGGTCGAACTCCGTCCCGAGCCGCTCGAAGATCTCCTCGGCGGTCACCATCTCCGCTCGGCTCCAGTCGTGCTGGGCGTCGAGCGGCATCTGCTCGATGAACCGTAGCTGGTAGCCCTCGCCGACGGCCCACCGCAGCAGCTCGGGCGCCTGGTCGTCGTTGACGCCGCGCAGCAGCACGGCGTTCACCTTGACGGGGGTGAGCCCGGCGTCGTGGGCGGCGGCGAGGCCGGCCAGCACGTCGTGGAGCCGGTCGCGCCGGGTGATGGTCTCGAAGGTGTCGCGCCGGACGGTGTCGAGGCTGACGTTGATCCGGTCGAGCCCGGCGTCGCGCAGCGCCGTGGCGGTGCGGGCCAGCCCGAGGGCGTTGGTGGTGAGGCTGAGCTCGAGGTCGGGCCCCGCCTCGCGGGTACGGCGGACGATGTCGACCAGCCCACGTCGTACGAGCGGCTCCCCGCCGGTGAACCGCACCTCGCGGACGCCGAGCAGCCGGACGCCGATGTCGACCAGGCGCACCACCTCGTCGTCGGTGAGCACTTCGTCGCCGGGCAGCCAGTCGAGGCCCTCGGCGGGCATGCAGTAGGAGCAGCGCAGGTTGCACCGGTCGGTGAGCGACACCCGGAGGTCGGTTGCGACGCGTCCGTAGCGGTCCTGCAGCAGCATTGGTTCCACGGGGTCGAGTCTAGGGGGCACCCGGGCGCTCCCCCAGTGTCGGTCCCATGGTCGCACCGCGGGCCGGATAGCCTCGACGGGTGCGGTCCTGGCGCTTCCTGCTCAGCCGACGATGGGTCGCGTTCGCGGTCGTCGTCGCGCTGCTGGCGTGGCTCGCGTGGTGGCTGGGCGAGTGGCAGTTCGGGCGCCTGGAGGACCGGAAGGCCCGCAACGCGATCATCGAGCGCAACGAGGCGGCACCGGTGACCCCGGTGGGCGAGCTCACCGACCCGGGTGGCGACGTCGCCGCGGGCGACGAGTGGCGGCTCGTCACCGCCACCGGCACGTACGCCGTCGACGACACCGTGATCGTCCGCTACCGGACCCGCGACGGAGCGTCCGGCGTGGACGTCGTGGTCCCGCTGGTCACCGACGACGGGACGGCGGTGCTGGTCGACCGCGGCTGGGTGGCCAGCGACAACAGCGGCGCCGACGCCGGCGACGTCCCTGCTCCCCCGTCGGGCGAGGTGACCGTGACCGGGTGGCTGCGCCGCGACGCCACCGACGACAGCACGGTCGTCACCGACTCCTCGACGCGGGCGGTCTCCAGCGAACGGATCGGCGAGGCGGTCGACCGCGAGGTCTACGGCGGCTTCGTCGACCTGCGCGACGAGGACCCCGCACCGGAGACCCCGCTTGCCCCGCCCGAGCTGCCCGAGCTCGACAACGGGCCACACTTCTTCTACGGCCTGCAGTGGTGGTTCTTCGGGCTGCTGGCCATGGTCGGGTTCGGGTACCTAGCCTGGGACGAGCGCCGTGGTTCACCGCGTCGCGGCGAGGCCCGTGACGCCGGTCAGAAGGTGCGCGTCATGCCGCCGTCGACCGGCAGCATGATGCCGGTCAGGAACGAGGCGGCCGGTGAGAGCAGGAAGGCGGCCACCCGGCCGAACTCCTCGGGCTCGCCGTAGCGGCGGAGCGGGATCTGCTCGACCATCCGCTGTCGGGCGGCCTCGGCGTCCCCGGTCATGGCGTCCAGCTCGGCGACCCGGTCGGTGCCGACACGGCCGGGCAGCAGCCCGTTGACGCGGATGCCCTGCGGGCCGAGCTCGTCGGAGAGCTGTTTGGCGACCATGGCCAGGCCGGGGCGGAAGCCGTTGGACGCCGCCATGTTGGGCAGCGGGCTGTGCACGCTCGTCGACAGCACCAGTGCGAGCGAGCCGCCGTGGGGCAGCTGTGGCCCGACCTCGCGGCACAGTCGTACGGCGCCGAGGAAGACCGACGCGAACGAGTCGGTCCACTGCTCGTCGGTCACCCCGGTCACGGGGCCGACGGGCGGGCCCCCGACCGACACCAGGCCGCCGTCGACCCGGCCCCACGCGTCCTGCGCGGCCGCCACCAGCCGGGCCGGGGTCTCCGGGTCGGCGTTGTCGGCCTGGACCGCAAGGGCGGCCTCGCCCAGCTCGGCGACGGCCGTGTCGAGGGTCTCGCCGTCGCGGCCCGACAGGACCACCCGCGCCCCCTCGGCCACCAGCACCTCGGCCGTCGCGCGCCCAAGGCCGCGGCCGCCGCCGGTGACGAGGAAGACACGGTCCTGCAGCTCGAGATCCATACCGCGACCCTAGTCGGGTCGACGACCGCAGCCGCCGCGCGCTCACGAGCCGACGGCGGCGTCCTCGTCGAAGTACTGAGTGCGGTGCAGGTCGGCGTAGAGCCCGCCCCGGGCGAGCAGCTCGGCGTGGGTGCCGGACTGGACGATGCGGCCGTCGTCGACCACCAGGATCCGGTCGGCGTCGCGGACCGTGGAGAGCCGGTGGGCGATCACGAGCGAGGTCCGCCCCTCGAGCGCCGCGTCGAGCGCCCGCTGCACGGCGGCCTCGGACTCGCTGTCGAGGTGGGCGGTGGCCTCGTCGAGGACCACGATCGCGGGCGCCTTCAGCAGCAGCCGGGCGATGGCGAGGCGCTGCCGCTCGCCGCCGGAGAGCCGGTAGCCGCGGTCGCCGACGACGGTGTCGAGCCCGTCGGGGAGGCTGCGCACCAGCGGGGCGATCTGGGCGGCATCGAGGGCCGCCCACAGCTCGACCTCGGTCGCCTCGGGACGGGCGTAGATCAGGTTGGCGCCGATCGTGTCGTGGAACATGTGGGCGTCCTGGGTGACGTAGCCGACGACGTCCTCCAGCGACTGGAGGGTGACGTCGCGGACGTCGTGGCCACCGACCCGGACGGTGCCGTCGCGGGGGTCGTAGAGCCGGGCGACGAGGTGGGTGATCGTGGTCTTGCCCGCCCCGGACGGGCCGACCAGGGCGATCATCTGGCCCGGCTCGGCGCAGAAGCTGATGTCGGTGAGCACCTGCCCGGAGTCGCGGGACTCGGCCCGGGCCACGGACTCCAGGGAGGCCAGCGAGACCTCGTCGGCCCGCGGGTAGGTGAACGACACGTGGTCGAACTCCAGCGATGCGGCGCCGCGGGGCAGCGCGACCGCGTCGGGCTTCTCCTGGATCGTCGAGGGGAGGTCGAGCACCTCGAAGACCCGGTCGAAGCTGACCAGGGCGGTCATCACGTCGATCCGGACGTTGGAGAGGCTCTGCAGCGGGCCGAGCAGCCGCACGAGCAGCGTGCCGAGGGCGATCACCGTCCCGACGGTGAGGGTGCCGTCGAGCACCAGGTGGCCGCCGACGCCGTAGACGACCGCGGTGGCGAGCGCCGGGACCAGCAGCATCGCCGCGATGAAGACCCGGCTCACCAGCGAGATCTGGACCCCGAGGTCACGGACGCGGCGGGCCCGGGAAGTGAACAGCTCGTCCTCCTCCTCGCGGCGGCCGAACAGCTTGAGCAGCATCGCGCCGCCGACGTTGAACCGCTCGGTCATCACATTGCCCATGTCGGCGTTGCCGTCCATCTGCTCCCGGGTGAGCTTGGCCAGTCGCCGGCTGGCGAGCCGCGAGGCGAGCAGCAGGATCGGGAACAGCACCAGGCACAGCAGGGTGACCTCCCAGCTGAGCGCCAGCATGGCGATGCCGACCACGACGACCGAGATCGAGCTCGACACGGTGGTGGAGAGGGTGGAGGTGAAGGCGCGCTGGGCGCCGATGACGTCGTTGTTGAGCCGCGAGACCAGGGCACCGGTCTGGGTACGGGTGAAGAAGGCCAGCGACTGCCGCTGGACGTGGGCGAAGACCCGGCTGCGCAGGTCGAGGATCAGGCCCTCGCCGATCATCGAGGAGAGCCAGCCACCCAGCACCGACAGCATCGCGCCGAGGAGGGCTACGCCGCCCATGGCCAGGGCGAGCACGGTGATCACGCTGCTGTCGCCGGCCGTGATGCCGTCGTCGATGATCTTCTGGAGCAGCAGCGGGTTGACCACGACCAGGGCCGCGTCGAAGCCGGTGACGGCGAGGAAGACCAGGATGATCCGGCGCTGAGGGCGCGCGTAGGCCATCACCCGGCGGACGGTGCCCCGGGCGATCTTGGCCTTGCCGGCCTCCTGGTGGTCGGTACGCATGTGCCGCCAGGCCGGCCCCATCCCCGTGGTCAGCGACACCCGCTCTCCTCCCGACAGGCCGGCGTACGCCGGCGATTCATCCGCCCCACATCCGGGCCAGCTCGCGGAACCGGCGGACCTGCGCCTCCCGCTCCCGGAGCCGCTGCTCGTCGAGGTCGCGGTCGCCCGCCCCCAGGAGCAGCGCCTTCGTCTCGGCGACCGCGCTCGGCATCGGTGCGGTCAGCGCCGCCACCAGGTCGGTGACGGTCGCGTCGAGCTCGTCAGCCGGCACCGCCGCGGTGGCGAGCCCGAGGGCGACGGCCTCGTCGGCCCCCACCATCCGGGCGGTCACGCAGATCTCCAGTGCCCTGGAGTAGCCAACGCACTGGACGAGCGGCTTTGTTCCCGTCAGGTCGGGCACCAGCCCCAGCGCGGACTCCTTCATGCAGAACAGCGCGTCGTGGGCGACGACCCGCAGGTCACACGCGAGTGCCAGCTGGAAGCCCGCGCCCACCGCGTGGCCCTGGACCGCCGCGACCGACACGAACCGCGGGTCGCGCAGGAAGGTGAACCCCTGCTGGTAGTCGTCGATCGTGGCAGCCATGGCGTCGTCGTCGAGGGCGAGCAGGCCCGCTACCGTCTCCTGGCCGTCTCCCCCGGTCGGGTCGAGCATCGCCCGGTCGAGGCCCGCCGAGAAGCTGGGCCCCTCACCGCGCACGACGACGGCGCGGACGTCGTCGCCGATCTCGTGCCCGATCCGGGCCAGCGCCCGCCACATCGTCGGCGTCTGCGCGTTGCGGACCTCGGGCCGGTTCAGCGTGATGGTGGCGACGCCGGCCTCGACCTGGTAGGCGAGGCCGGCGTCAGCGAGCTCCGCGGGCGTCATGCCCCGCATCCTCGCAGCCGACGCGAGGCCGTCAGGCGGAGGCCGGGGCGAGCCGCGCCGAGATCGACGGCGGCCGCCGCACGAAGCCTGGGAGCAGCTCCAGCTCGTGGGCCATCGCCGCGCTGACCTGTCGCAGCAGACCGCGCACCTTCACAGTGTCCCAGTCGTACGCTGCGACCGCCTCGGTCGCCGAGAAGAGCCGGGTCGACATCCGGTCGCGCGCAGACTGGTAGTCGGCGAGGGCGGTGGCCTCGGCAACCCTGCCGCCCAGGGAGTCCACCACGGCGTCGGCAAGCAGCTCCGCGTCCCGCAGGCCGTCGCTGATGCCGTGGGTGGTGATGGGATCCTTGTAGTAGCCCGCGTCCCCCACCAGCGCCCAGCCCGGTCCCCAGCAGCGCCGCAGGAATCCCGGGATGGCGGGCCAGCCGAGCAGCCGGCCGACGGGAGCGGCCGTAGCCACCCGATCCGGGAATGCCGGGGAGGACTCCGCCAGCAGCGTCGCGAACGCCGCCCGGACACCTGCGGTCCGCAGGTGTCGCATCCGCTCCGGCGAGGTGCCGGCAAAGACGCAGGTCAGGCCGTCGTTGGTGGGGATCAGACCGGCCGCGACGCCCGCGCCGTACGCCCACTCATAGCCGACAGTCGGCAGGTCTGCGTAGTAGCGGTAGAGCACCGCGCCGGCCGTGTGTCCCTGCCACACCACCGGTGCGCCGGCATGGGCCGCGATGCTCGAGCGGACCCCGTCGGCGCCCACCGTGACCGCCGCCCGGAGCGCGTGCTCCCGGCCCTGTCCGTCCCGCGCCCGGACGCCGGCCACCCGTCCGTCCTCGGAGAGCAGCGAGGTCACGGTCGTCTCGTGCCGCACCTCCACACCCGCGCCGGCTGCCGCGTCGACCAGGACTCGGTCCAGGAGAAACCGGCGCGGGGCGTAGAGGGCCTCGACCCCGGCGGTGCGACGCAGGGACACCTCGACGGTCTCGCCATCGGCGTAGTGGAACGCCGTGCGACGGATCGGCGGTGTCCCGGCGTCGACCAGGCTGGCCAGCACCCCCCACCTGTCCAGCTGCCAGACGCCCGCACGCATCAGGCCGTGCGTGGAGAGCGTGTCGCTCCCGTAGCGACCGCGGTCGAGCAGTGCGACGCGGAAGCCGGACCGTGCCAGCAACAGCGCGGTCGAGGCGCCCGCCACACGACCGCCCACGACGACGACGTCGAACTCGCTCATGGTTCTCAGCCGGTGGTGACGTCGATGCTCACGGGCACACCGTGGGTGAGCACGTCGTACACCGCCGAGCGCAGCCGCGACCGCTCGACGACCTCACGCAGCTTGTCGGCGTCGTCCCCCTCGAGGTGGAAGCTGACCCGGATCTGCTGGTAGCCGTTGCGGACCTCCTCGGACAGGCCGAGGATCCCGAGCAGGTCGATGTCCCCCTCGACGGTGGACTCGACCGAGGTCAGGTTGACCCCGCGGGCAGCAGCGATGTTGGCGAGGCCCGAGGTGAGGCACGCGGCGAGGGCGTGCAACAGGAACTCCACCGGGGTCGGACCGTGGTCCTGGCCGACGAGCACCTCCGGGTGGTCGGCGTCGTACGTCGATGCCTGCCGGTGCAGCATCTCCTGGCCGGCGCCGTAGAAGCCGTGGATCGTGGACTGGTTGTGGGTTCCGCTGATCCAGCGGTTGGTGGCGCGGAACTGGAACTTGGCGATCTCCGGGCTCCCCTTCACCGCGTCCAAGGTGGTGAAGAGCGTCTCGGTGTCGACGCCGTTGCGCTTCGGGGTGGCGGTGGTGGTCATGATGGAAACTCCGTTCCGATGGGGTTGCACTCGGGGTGCACGAACGCAGTCCACCGTGGCCGTCGGCGTGGCCACGGGCATCCGTGGCCACCACGGATCCACCACGGATTGACCGGCGGCCCGCGAGGTTCCACGATCAGGGGGTGAGGGGGCCACGGGCTCGGACACCGACGGACGTCTCCGATCGCGAGGCCGAGGTGCTGGAGCTGGTCGGGGCGCACCTCAGCAACGCGCAGATCGCCCACCGCCTGGTCATCTCGGTGCGGACCGTCGAGAGCCACGTGTCGTCCCTGCTCCGCAAGTTCGACGTGGCCGGTCGCAGGGAGCTGGCCGACCTGGCCGCGTCGTACGAGACGGCCGAGACCGGCATCGAGGCGTCGTCACCGATCCGCTACACCCGTAGCGACGACCTCAACATCGCCTATCAGGTCACGGGCGCCGGCGACGTGGACCTGGTGCTGGTCGCCGGGTTCGTCTCGCACCTCATGCTCGACTGGACCGAGCGGCGGCACGCGCACTTCCTGCACCGGCTCGGTAGGTTCTCGCGGCTGATCAGGTTCGACAAGCGCGGCACCGGCATGTCCGACCGGCCCGGGTCGCTGCCCGACCTCGAGACCCGCATGGGCGACCTGGCCGCAGTCATGGCAGCCGCCAGGTCCGAGCGGGCGGTGCTCTTCGGGTACTCCGAGGGCGGGCCGATGTCGATCCTCTACGCGGCCACCCACCCCGAACGGGTGCAGGCCCTGGTCATCTACTCGAGCTACGCGCGACGACTATGGGCGCCCGACTACCCGTGGGGCTTCCGCCCCGACGAGCGGGCCCGGTACGCCGCGCAGCTCGAGCAGGACTGGGCGTGGGAGGCCGACATGCACCGGATGTGCCCGAACGCCGACGAGGAGCTCGCCCGCTGGTTCGGGGAGCGCTGCCGGGCAGCTGCCAGCCCCGGGGCGGCTCGGGCCCTCATCGAGATGGCCTCACTGATCGACGTACGCGACGTGCTCGGAGCCGTGCGGGCGCCCACGCTCGTGCTGCACCGCCGCGACGACGGCGACGCCCACGTCGAGGAGGGCCGTTACCTGGCCACCCGGATCCCGGGTGCCCGATTCATCGAGCTCGACGGTGCCGATCACTTCGTAGGCGTCGCCCCGGACCAGATCCTGGATCCGGTGGAGGAGTTCGTGCGCGGACTGGGCCCGTCGACGCCGGCCGAGACCGCCCTCACGACCCTGCTCGCCGTCCGCGTCGACAGGCCCCTCGACCCGGCGTGGCTGCGCGGGATCGTCCGGGAGCTGCTCGAGGCACACCGGGGAGTGCCTGCCGAGGCGGAGGGGTCCCCCGTGCTGGCGACGTTCGACGGGCCGGTGCGGGCGATCCGCTGCGGGCTCACGCTCGTCGACCACGCCCGCACCACGGGCCTGCGGCTGTCGATCGGCCTGCACACTGCCGAGGTCGCCCGCCGTGCGGCGAAGGTCTCCGGCGACGGCGTCGCCGTCGCGCAGGCCGTTGCCGACCGGGCTGCCCTCGGCGAGGTGTGGGTGACCTCGACCCTGCGGGACCTGATCGCGGGGTCCGGCCTCTCGTTCCAGCCGCGGACCGGGCTCGACGTCCCCGCGCTCGGCCGCAGCTTCGAGCTCGACGCGGTGACGTGACGTGGGCGTCTCCCGGCCGCGCGCCGAGGCCGGGGTCTCCGGTCGCGAGGCCGAGGTGCTCGCGCTCGTGGGGGAGCACCTGACGAACGCGCAGATCGCGGGTCGGCTGTACGTGTCCGTGCGCACTGTCGAGAGCCACGTCTCGTCACTGCTGCGCAAGCTGGGGGTGGCCGATCGGCGGGCGCTGGCCGAGATCGCCGTGCCCCCCACGGACGCGGCCGTGCCGGACACGGCACTCCCCACACCGCTGACCTCGTTCGTGGGCCGGATCGCGGAGCGGACCGCGCTCGCGGAGGCCCTCGCCGCGCATCGGCTGGTCACGGCGGTGGGCCCCGGAGGCGTGGGCAAGACCAGGCTGGCCCTGGCCGTCGCCGAGGACGCGCGCTGCACTCGTACGGGGGGCGCCCGTTACGTCGACCTGGTGCCGGTGACGGACCCGGCGATGGTGGGGGCCGCGCTGGCGGGCGCCTGCGGCTTCGGCGAGCAGCCCGGCCGGTCCCCGACCGACACGGTGGTCGCCAAGCTCGCCGGCGCCCAGCTGCTCCTGGTGCTGGACAACTGCGAGCACCTGCTCGAGGGCGTCGGTGCCCTGGTCGAACGACTGCTGGCCACCTGCCCCGGGGTCGTCGTCCTGGCCACGAGCCGGGCGCCGCTGCGGGTGCCCTTTGAGCTCGTCTTCCCGGTGCCCGGCCTGTCGTTCGGGTCCGGCGACGACGCGGAGGCGGACGGGGGCGACGCGACGGCACTGTTCCTCGAGCGGGCGGCGATGACGGGCTGGAGGTCGCCGTACCCGGACGACCAGCGGCGGGTCGCGACGGTCTGCCGCAGGCTCGACGGCATCGCGCTGGCCATCGAGCTGGCCGCCGCCCGCGTGGCCACCCTCGGCCTCGACGGGCTGACCCAGGGGCTGGCCGACCCGCTGACCCTCCTGGCGGGCGGGTCGCGGGTGGACCAGAGGCACGCATCACTGCGGGCGGTGTTGGACTGGAGCCTGGGTCTGCTGTCGGCTGACGAACAGGCGACGCTGCGGCGGGCGTCGGTGTTCGCCGCCCCCTTCAGCGCCTCGGCGGCCGTGGCGGTCGCCGGCTTCCCCCCGGTCACGGTCGAGAGGGTGGCGTACGCCCTGGCGAGACTGGCAGAGCACCATCTGCTGGTCGTGGTGGACCGGCAGTCCGGCACCCGCTACCGGATGCCGGAGACGATCCGGCAGTACGGCGCCGAGCTGATGGAACGGAGCGGCGAGCAGGACCATGTCGCGGCCCGGCACCTGCACTGGTGCCTGGAGGCAGCCGCCCGCATGCTGGCCGCGGAGGACTCCGCCGACGGGTTCGACGACGTGGCCGACGACCTGCGGGCCGCACTGGGCTGGGCGTCGGTCCGGCCCGCCTTCGGCGCCGAAGCCCACCTGCTGGCCGTGGGCCTGGCCCGGCTCACCTACGCACGGGGCAAGCCGAGTGAGGCCCAGGAGCGCTACCAGGAGGCCGCCGCACTGGCGGCCGATCCCCACGACGCCGCCCGGGCGCTGCACCTCGCCGCGTCCGTGGCCTGGGGCCGACACGCGGGCAACGAGGCACTGCGGTTCTTCCGGGCCGCGGCGGACGCGGCCCGTCAGTCGGGAGATCTACGTCGGGCGGCGCTCGAGCTGGCGACCGCGGCCGAGCTGATCACGAACGCACCGGGCATCTTGTCGGAGCTGACGCCGCCGGGAGAGGAGCGTGCCCTGCTGGCGGAGGCACGCGCACTGGCGGCCGGCGACGTCCATCTCGAGGCGGCGGTGCTCACCGTCACCACCAGGACCGACGAGAGCGACCCGGCCTACAGCGACCTCGCCGAACGAGCCGTCGAGCTCGCCCACCGGGTCGGCGACGTCCGACTGGAGAGCCACGCTCTCGACCAGCTGACTGCCGTGCACCTCATGCGCAGTGAGCCGGACCGGGCCGTGGCCACCGTCCGGCGCCGACTCGAGCTGCTCACACCCCGGGCGCACGACGTCGAGATGGCCTGGGAGTACTCCGACACCCTGCACATGGCGCCGATGGTGCACCTGGCCGCCGGTGACCTCGCCGCCGCCCGACGCTACGCGCAGCAGCGCAGCGAGCTGCCGTTCCTGCGCGAGGCGGACCACCTCGCCGTCGAGTGGCTGCTCACGACGGCTGCGATCGCTGGTGACCTCGAGGAGGCGGTCGAGTTCGCCCGGCGGTTCCGTAGGGGGTGGGACGAGGCCGGTAGCCCCCCGATCGGAGGGATCGCCTTCGCCCCGGCAGCGGCGGCCATGGCGTACGGCATTCGCGGCGACGAGGCCGGCCGCCTCGAGTGGCTCGCCGTGGCCACCCAGATGCACAGCGTGGTGGCCCCCAGCCGGGGACGGCAGACGATCTACAGCCCGGCGTTCGACGGGATCGTGGCACTGCACCGTGGGGACGTCGACACCGCGTTGACGCGTCTGGCGCGCGACCCGGAATCGTTCAAGCCCTGGCACGACGCCGCCTGGCGTCCGTGGTACACCGCCGTGTGGGCCGAGGCCGGAGTCCTGGCATCCCTGCCTGACCGCGGCAGCCGCGTCGACCGCGCGCGGTTCGTCGTGGGTGGGAACCCGATCGCCGTGACGCTCGTCGAGCGGGCCGGCGCCCTCGACGCCGGCGACCATGCGGGACTCCTCGCCGCGGCTGCCGAGCTGGGCGCTGCCGGCTGCCACTATCAGCAGGCGCGCAGCCTCGTGCTCGCCGGTGGCGACGCCGGCGCGGAAGGGCGGGCCCTCCTGGCGGCGATCGGCGCGGCTCCGATGGCGGAGCTCCGCTGACCGCTCGCCCGGTCAGGCCAACGACACGAGATCTGCGTAGTCCGTCGACCAGAGGTCCTCGACGCCGTCGGGCAGGATCAGCACCCGGTCGGGCTGCAGTGCCTGCACCGCACCCTCGTCGTGGGTGACCAGGATGATCGCGCCGGCGTACTCGCGGATCGCGGCCAGCACCTCCTCGCGGGAGGCCGGGTCGAGGTTGTTGGTGGGCTCGTCGAGCAGCAGCACGTTGGCCGACGAGACGACGAGGATCGCCAGCGCCAGCCGGGTCTTCTCGCCACCGGAGAGGACCTTCGCCGGCTTGTGGGCGTCGTCGCCGGAGAACAGGAACGACCCGAGAACCGACCGCGCCTCGGTGTCGGTCAGCTGCGGGGCGGCGGCGTGCATGTTCTCCAGGACGGTGCGCTCGACGTCGAGCGTCTCGTGCTCCTGCGCGTAGTAGCCGAGCTTGAGGCCGTGGCCGGGCACGACCTGGCCGGTGTCGGGCCGGTCGACGCCCCCGAGGATCCGGAGCAGCGTGGTCTTGCCGGCGCCGTTGAGGCCGAGGATGACCACCCTGCTCCCCCGGTCGATCGCCAGGTCGACGTCGGTGAACACCTCGAGCGAGCCGTAGGACTTCGACAGCTCGGCCGCCGTCAGCGGCGTCTTCCCGCAGGGCGCGGGCGCCGGGAAGTCGATCCGGGCGACCCGGTCGGCCTTCCGCTCCCCCTCGACACCGGCCATCAGCTTCTCGGCCCGCTTCAGCATCGACTGCGCGGCCTGGGCCTTGGTGGCCTTGGCCCGCATCCGGTTGGCCTGGTCGGTGAGCTGCTTGGCCTTGCTCTCCGCGTTGACCCGCTCCCGCTTGCGGCGCTTCTCGTCGGTCTCGCGCTGCTGGAGGTAGGCGGTCCAGCCCATGTTGTAGATGTCGATCTCGGCCCGGTTGGCGTCGAGGTGCAGCACCCGGTTGACGGTCTGGTCCAGCAAGGCGGTGTCGTGACTGATCACCACGAGGCCGCCCTGGTGGGCCCTCAGGAACTCGCGCAGCCACACGATCGAGTCGGCGTCGAGGTGGTTGGTCGGCTCGTCGAGCAACAGGGTGTCGGCCCCGGAGAACAGGATCCTGGCGAGCTCCACGCGTCGCCGCTGCCCGCCCGAGAGGGTCTTCAGCGGCTGGGACATCAGCCGGTCCTCGATCCCGAGGCTGCTCGCGATCCGGGCCGCCTCCGACTCGGCGGCGTAGCCACCGCCGGCGTGCAGCTCGGTGTCGGCCCGGCTGTAGCGGCGCATCGCGCGCTCACGCACGTCCGGGTCGTCGCTGCCCATCTCGGCCTCGGCCTCCCGCAGCCGACGCACGACGTCGTCGAGGCCACGCGCGGAGAGGATCCGGTCGCGCGCGATCACCTCGGGGTCGCCGGTGCGCGGGTCCTGCGGCAGGTAGCCGACGTCGCCGGTGCGCAGCACCTTCCCGGACGCGGGGAGCGCCTCGCCGGCCAGGATCTTCGTGAGGGTCGTCTTGCCGGCGCCGTTGCGCCCCACCAGGCCGACCTTGTCTCCCTGGGCCACCCGGAAGTCGACGTCGGCCATCAGCAGTCGCGCCCCGGCACGGACCTCGAGCTGCTGGGCGGTGATCATCAGGGTCGCTAGCCTAGGCGCGCACGCGGGTCCGCCCGCAATCGGCGGGACGACCCGGACAAGGAGCTCGGAGTGCGGTTCAACCCGAAGGCCCGGCTCGACACCAGTCGGGTGCGCGACAGCGGAGGCGGCCGGGGTGGCACGGGCCGGAGCGGCAGGTCGGGGATGCGGATCCCCGGCGGCGCGGCCGCCGGGGGCGGCGGCATCACCGCGGTCATCGTGCTGGTGATCTTCGTCGTGCTCCAGCTCACCGGCGACGGGGGCGGCACCACCGCCCCGTCGATCGACGACGCGCTCGACACCTCGCGGGCCGGCGCGGGGGGCGACAGCCAGCGCTACGCCGAGTGCGAGACCGGGGCCGACGCCAACGAGAGCCCCGACTGTGCCCGGGTGGCGGTGGAGAACGCGCTGACCGACTACTGGTCGGAGACCCTGCCCGCCCAGTCCGGCACGGAGTTCCGTCCCGAGCGGGTGATGCGGACCTTCAGCGGCTCGGTCGCCACCGGCTGCGGGCAGGCGACCGCCGACGTGGGCCCCTTCTACTGCCCGCCCGACCGCGGCATCTACCTCGACACCACGTTCTTCGACGACGTGCTGCAGCGCGGCCTGGGCGGCCCGGCGGGCGATTTCGTCGAGCCCTACGTCCTGGCCCACGAGTACGGCCACCACATCCAGAACCTGATGGGCACCATGGGCCGGGTCCGCACCCAGCAGGGCCCCGAGAGCGACGCCGTCCGCCTGGAGCTGCAGGCCGACTGCTACGCCGGCATGTGGACCGGAAGCGCGACCGGGGCGCGCGACGAGTCCGGCGAGGCCTACATCAGCGAGCTGACCCAGCAGGACATCGACGAGGCGATCGCCGCGGCCAAGGCCGTGGGCGACGACCGGATCCAGGACCGCACGACCGGCCGGGTCAACCCGGCCGAGTGGACCCACGGCTCCGCCGAGCAGCGGCAGCGGTGGTTCATGACCGGCTACGAGAAGGGCTCGCTCGAGGCCTGCGACACCTTCGCGGCGTCCTCGCTCTGACGCCCCAGCGGTGACTCAGCCACCGAACCACCGGTCGAATCGGTACCTCACCCACCGCCCGGGGCAGCACCTCACCCCTCCAGCAGCGCCTCGACCTGGGGGAACTGACGCTGCAGCGCACGCAGGTGGGGAGCGACGGCGGGGTGCCGGAACTTCGACACCAGCGCCCCCTCGCCGCCGCTGACCCGCTCCAGGGCCCACTCGGCCCGGCTCAGCGCGGTGTAGACGAGCGTGACCCGGGCGCCGGTGACGACGTCCTGCTCGGTGGTCGTGCCGGGGGCGAGTCCCATCAGGTAGGCCTCGACCAGCGGCTCGAACTCCTCACGGGCCGCGAGCGCGTAGAGGCCCAGGTCGCTGCCGACGTGGCCGACGCCGAGCATCGCCCAGTCGATGGCGACGACGTGGTCGTGGTCGCGGCCGGGGAGGTTCACCGGGGCCGGGTCGCCGTGCTGCGGCACCTGCGGCAGCGCCTCGGCCCGCTCCAGCATCGCCGCGCGACGGCGCCACAGGTGGTCGGCGACGTCGGCGACGGGAGTCCGCGCCAGCGTGGGCCAGCCACCGCGCCGCTCGGTGCGTGCCAGCCGGTCGCGGAGCTGGTGGCGGGCCAGGAACCGCGGCCGGGCCACCAGGCTGCCCGCGAAGCGCCCCAGCGCCATCGCCACGAACAGCCCGCTGGTCGCGGCGTCCTCGACCCACTCCCGGGTGATGGTGATGCCCTCGGGGTCCTCGTCGACCGCGGCGGCGGGCGCCCGCAGGCCGTCGGTGCCGCTCACGATCCCCGTGGCCAGCACGTCGGCCTCGCGGCGCCAGTAGCCGAAGTGCACCGGGTCCGACAGCTCGGCCGGGTCGTGGGCGGCCGGCCGCGCGAGCCGCTTGACCACCACCGGCTGGTCGCCGATCGCGGCGCGCCACACGCCCACGGTCGACGTACCGGTCCCGCCCGGGAGCGGGTGCCAGTCGGGCTCCGGCTCCCACATGGAACGGACGCTAGCCGATGTCGCGCCGTGTGAAGCCCCACCAGCCCGTGACACCCAGCACGGTGGCGATGGCGAGCACGGCGGTGAAGGCCACCGGGTCGAACTCGGCGACCGGCTGCAGGGCGAGGTGCTCGAACGGCGAGATGTCGCGGAGCCAGTCCGGGAAGCGCAGCACCTCACCGAGCACCAGCACCACGAGTGCGAACGCCAGCCCCAGCCAGCCGACGGCGGTGAGACGCGGCCGGATGCCGTAGAGCAGTCGTGTGAACCCGGCCAGCGCGAGCACGGCGGGGAGCCACGCGAGGGTCTGCCAGGTGAAGCGCCAGATCGCGCCGCCGTCGCCCTCGACCAGGGCGTAGCCGATGCCCATGCCGAGCCCGCCCGCGGCGAGGACGGCGACGGAGCCCGCCACGGTGATGGTGACGTGCCCGAGCAGCCAGCGGGTGCGCGAGACCGCCGTGGCGAGCAGCGGCTCGACGCGCCCGCCGTCCTCCTCGGAGCGTGCGCGCAGCACCGACGCGATCGAGAAGCCCGACGCGAGCAGCGCGAGCATCATCATCGACACGGCGTGGAAGCCGGCCACGATGTCGGCCCCACCAGCGGCCATCATCTCCCTGGCGGCGTCGCTGTCGCCCACCAGCTCGCCGGCACTGTCACCGATCGAGCCGTACGAGAGTCCCGTGAGCACCAGCCCCAGGGTCCAGCCGAGGACGGCCCCCCGCTGGAGCCGCCACGCGAGCCCGACCGGTGTACCGAGCGAGGCCGTGGCCCGCTCGGCCCCTGCCCGGGCCGGGAGCACGCCGGCGCCGATGTCACGGCGCTCGAAGACGGCGTACGCCGCCACGAGCAGCACCACGGCCAGCGCCACCAACAACAGTGCCGGCCACCACCGGAGGCCGGAGAAGGCGTACATGCGCTGGTACCAGCCGATGGGGCTGAGCCAGGAGAGCGTCTCGTTGCCCACGTCGCCGATCGCCCGCAACGCGTACGACGCGGCGATCACCGCGCCGGTGATGCCGTACATGGTCCGCGTCGAGGCGGTGAGCTGGGCGGCAACCAGGGCGACGCCCGCGAAGGCGACGCCGTAGAGACCGACCCCGACGCCCAGGGCGACCGAGTCGGCGGTGGCGAGCGGGACCGAGATCAGGCTGACGGCCACCAGGGTGCCCAGCAGCACGTTGGCGATGACGGCCACCGCGAGCGCGGCTGTCAGGGGGGCGCGGCGTCCGATGGCCCCGGATCGCAGCAGCTCGTCTCGACCGCTCTCCTCCTCGGCCCGTGTGTGCCGACCGATGATGAACATGGACATCAGGCCTGCGACGATCGCTCCGAACGCCGTCGCCTGCCAGGTCACCTGCCCCCCGACCGTGTTGAGCGCCCGGGCGGGGCCGGCCATCGCGATGAACGCCGCATTCGACTCCATCGCCACCGCAGCCCGGTCGAACTCCGCCTGCGTGGCGTACAGTCCCTCGACGCTCACGGCCTGGCTCCAGTAGAGGATCATCCCGCCCACGGACCACCAGAGGAGCAACCAGCGGTCCCTGCGGAGGAACGCGCGCAGCAGGACGCCGGTCCCGGTCACCGGGCCACCGTTCCGGACTCTTCCCCAGCGGGCTCGATGCGTTCGCCGTAGTGCCGCATGAAGAGCTCCTCGAGCGTCGGCGGCTGGCTGGTCAGTGAGAGCACCCCGGCGGCCTGGAGCGTGTCGAGCACCGGGTCCAGGGCACGTGTGTCGACCTGGAGCTTCACCCGGTGGCCGTCGACCTCGACGTCGTGGACGCCGGGGAGGTCCGTCAGCCCCTCGGGCGAGGTGCGCAGCTCGGCCCTGATCGAGGTCCGGGTCAGGTGGCGCAGCTCGGCGAGCGTCCCGGACTCGACGCAGCGGCCGTTGCGGATGATGCTGACCCGGTCGCAGAGCGCCTCGACCTCGGCGAGGATGTGGCTGCTCAGGAGGACGGCACGGCCGGTGTCGCGGAACCGGTCGACGTACTCCCGGAAGATCGCGTCCATCAGCGGGTCGAGGCCCGACGTCGGCTCGTCGAGGAGCAGCAGCTCGACGTCGGAGGACAGTGCCGCCACCAGGGCGACCTTCTGCCGGTTGCCCTTGGAGTAGCTGCGCCCCTTCTTGGTCGGGTCGAGCTCGAAGCGCTCGACGAGCTCGGCCCGGCGACGTTCGTCGAGACCGCCACGCATCCGACCGAGCAGGTCGATGGCCTGCCCACCCGTCAGGTTGGGCCAGAGGCTGACGTCGCCCGGCACGTACGCCAGCCGTCGGTGCAGCTCGGCGGCGTCGCGCCACGGGTCACCCCCGAGGAGTGAGACGGTGCCCGCGTCCGTGCGCAGCAGCCCGAGCAGCACCCGGAGGGTGGTCGACTTGCCGGCGCCGTTCGGACCGAGAAAGCCGTGCACCTCCCCCTGCTTCACCGTCAGGTCCAGCCCGTCCAGCGCCGTGGTCGCTCCGAAGCGCTTGACCAGGCCGGTGATCTCGATCGGTTCTGCCATGCCGTCAGCGTACGCCTCTTTCAGAACATTCTGAATACTGCGATACTGGGGCAATGACCGACCCCCGCGAGCGCTACGTCGAGCGGATGGGCACCGCGCTCTCCGACGCCGGCCTGCAGCGGCTGCCGTCGCGGGTCTTCGCCGCCCTGACCGTCGACGAAGACGGCCGGATGACCTCGGCCGAGCTGGTCGAGGCGCTCGGGGTCAGCCCCGCCTCGGTCTCGGGCGCGGTGCGCTACCTCTCCCAGATCGGGTTCGTCCACCGCGAGCGCGAGCGCGGCAGCCGGCGCGACGTCTACGTCGTCGACGACGACGCCTGGTTGCAGGCCACGATGCGGGGCGATCAGGCGTACGCCCCGATGGTCGCCGCGCTCGACGACGCGCTGTCGCGCCTCGACCGCGGCTCCCACGCCCACCGGCGGCTGTTCCTGATGCGCGAGTTCCTGGTCTTCGTCGGTGACGAGATGGGTGGCATCGCCGAGCGGTGGCTGGCGCACCGCGCCGAGCTCGAGCGTGGGCTCGGATAACGTCGGCGGGTGACCACACCCCTCCTCGACACCACCCGTCGCGCACTGCGCAGGATCGCCCTCGACACCCAGCGCGACCACCGCGTCCCCGGCCTGTACGCCGGCGTCCAGCGCGGCGGCGAGCTGCTCTGGGGCGACGGGATCGGGAGCCGCGCGACCGACGCGAGCGCCGCGCCCGGACCGGACGACCAGTTCCTCGTCGCCAGCAACACCAAGACATTCACCGCGGTGATGGTGATGCAGCTGCGCGACGAGGGCCGGCTCGACCTCGGAGACCGGGTCGGTGACCACCTGCCCGAGGTGACCCACCCGCTCACCGTGCGGCAGGGCCTGGCCCACGTGTCCGGCATGCAGCGCGAGCCCGTCGGCGACGTCTGGGAGACCCTGGTGCAGCCCACCAGTGAGGAGCTGCTGTCGGGCTTCGTCGAGGCCGAGGCGGTCGGTCGCCCGCACGACCGCTGGCACTACTCCAACACCGTCTACGCGGTCCTCGGCGAGCTGGTGGCCCGGCTCGACGGCCGCACCTGGGCGGAGTCGCTGCGGGCGCGCCTGCTCGACCCGCTCGAGCTGCGGCGCACCTCCGTCGGTTTCGACGACGGTCCGCGGGCCAGCGGCTACTACGTCGCGCCGTACGACGACGTGCCCCGCATCGAGCCGGAGATCGACTTCCGGGCGATGGCCCCCTGCGGAGGCCTCGCCAGCACCGCCGCCGACCTGGCCCGCTGGTCGGCCTTTGTCGCCGACCCCGATACCGCCGTCCTCTCCCCCGACACCCTCGAGGAGATGTGCCAGCCGCAGGCGCTGATCGACGTGGTCGGCTGGGGTGCCGGCATGGGCCTCGGCTTCTTTCTGGTGCGGTCGCAGGGCGGCCGGACCTGGGTCGGCCACACCGGAGGCATGCCCGGCCACATCACCGGCGTCTTCACCCACCGCGAGTCTCGCACCGGGGCGATCGTGCTGATGAACTCCACCTCCGCCCCCGACCCCGCGGCGTTCGCGCTCGAGCTGGGCGAGCACGTCGTGCAGCACGACCCGGCCGAGCCCGAGCCCTGGCGGCCCGGCACCGTGCTGCCCGAGGAGCTCGCCGGCCTGCGCGGCGTGTGGTTCAGCGAGGGGACGCCGTTCGTGTTCTCGGTCGTCGACGGGCACCTCGAGGCCCGCCACCCGGACCTGCCGAAGGACCGGCCGTCGTCGGTGTTCGAGCGGATCGGCGACGACCTCTACCGCACGGTGAAGGGCCGCGAGCGGGGCGAGCTGCTCCGGGTCACCCGCGACGCCGACGGCGTCCCGGAGGAGCTGCACTGGGCGACCTACCTCTGCACCCGCGAGCCACTCGCCTTCGGCGAGGAGGTCTCCCGCTGAGTCACGCGTTGGTGACGTCGACCCGGAGCGCGCGGGCGTCGAGCAGCGCCCCGTCGAGCACCTGACGGCGCGGGTCCGGTACGGCGAGCCACGGGCCCACCACCTGCAGCCCGCGCAGCCGCGCGTCGGTCAGCACCTCGGTGACGGCCGACCGGTCACCACCGGTCACCACCGGGCCGGGCCGCAGCAGCCGTGCGGTGTGGTCGGCGGCGGCCTCGTAGGCCACGCGGGCCTGCTGGTCGCGCCGCCGGGCGAACCGCTGCTGGCTCTGACCGCCCGCCTTGCTGCGTCCCTGGACGTGCCGCTGCCCGATCTTGTGCGCCACCATCTCCTCGCCCGCCATCCTGGCGACCGCGAAGCCGCCCTTGCGCACCAGCAGCACCCCCCACTCCCGTGGCGGAGCGGCAGCCGCGGCGAACGCGGAGGGGTCGGCGGCGCCGTTGTACGCCCGGTCGAACGGCAGCCGGGCGACGAAGGACGAGCCGTCGCCGCCCGTGCCGTGCAGCGTGCCGTCGTGGACCACCGCCGAGGCGCCGTCGTGGCCGGCCGCGAAGTTCTCCCACCACCGGGGCCAGCGGGCCGCCGGGACCAGGACCTCGGGCATGGCTAGAGGAACTCCAGCGGGTCGAACTCGTCGATCGGGATGACCCGGACGCGCGGCAGCCGGGTGTTGAACGCACCGACCTCGTACTCGAGGTCCATCAGCTCCAGGTGCGGCAGCTCCCGGAACCCGGCGTTGACGAACTCCTGGAACGCGATCAGGCCCACCCGGCGGCGACCGTCGGACAACGCGCCCAGCTGCGGCAGGAAGTCGCCGTCGTGGCTGGCCAGCACCACGTCGGCGTCCCGCTCGCCGAGTGCCTCGAGGGTCCGCTGGATCGCGATGTCGACGACCTTCCCCTCCCCCTGCAGCGGGATCGGCCGATAGCCGATGGCCAGGATCGCCTGCACGAACGAGGCCGGCAGCTCTCCGGCGACGGCAAGGAAGAACAGCCCCCGCACCGGCTGCCCCCAGCGCTCCTCCACGTGGTCGAGCACCCGGTTCCACCGTGGCCGTTCCTCCGGCTGCGGGCGCCGGCCGAGGATCGAGGTGCCGAGCGTGGCGTCGAGGTTCTCCCCGTCGATGAGCAGGTACGTCGTGCGCGGCTGCGCGTCCATGCCGGTGACTCTAGTGGCGACCGGCCGGCCCGGGCCCGCTCACGCGGCGTACAGCACCCGGAGCCGCTGCACGACCATGGCGGTGTCGTCGGCGAACCCCGCCCCCTCGACGACCGTGGTGCCGGGGTCGACCTCGGCGTAGGGGACGTCGAGGACCTCGGCCACGACCACCAGCGCCGCGGGGGTGCCGTCGCCGTCGACGACGATGCCGAGCTCGCCGGTCTCGGGGAGCAGACCGCCCTCGGCGCTGTAGTCGCGCCGCGACCCCGCGATCGCGGTCGTCCGCCCGTCGAGCAGGTCGCGGACGAAGCCGGCCGCCTCGTCGGCCGTGGTCCCGAAGGACCACGCCGGGGGCCGGACCACCTCGAGCGGCGTGGGCCCGAAGTACGACGGCACGTGGTTCAGCTTCGCCCGGAACACCGCGCGCCGCCAGAAGGTCTCCAGCGCCTCGTCGACGTCGCCGACGTCTGCCTCGGTGTCCACCCGGTCACTCTACGGAAGCACCGTTCACACCGTCTCGACCCGACCCGTGGGAGACGCCCTGCCGCCCTCCCGGGGTTTCGAGGCTCGGCGCTGACGCGGGTTCAAGGGGTGTTGCGATCACACCTTGAACCCGCGTGACGCGCCTCACACCTCAACCTCCGACGAAGCGCACCGCCGTGGCTTCGGCCTACGACGACCGGAGGTTGAGGAGCCTCGAAACCCCCGCACCGGCGCAGGGCGGCGACCCCCGCCGACTCAGACACAGCAGTGCCGCTCAGGAGATTTCGACCCGCCGTCGCGGGTTCGCAGGCTCAACCGCGGGCTCGCTCAACCTCTTCGCGTCGCGAGCGCCCGGCTCCGCCTGGCCCTCGCGGCTCAGGGTTTCGAGACGATCGGTCGGCAGCCCCTCGCCAGCTCGGGTCTGCGGCGATCCCTCAACCTCTTTCGCCCTACGCCGCCGCGGCTCCGCCGCGTCGGCTGGGCTCAGACATTGAAGCCGAGGGCGCGGAGCTGCTCGCGGCCGTCCTCGGTGATCTTGTCGGGACCCCACGGCGGCATCCAGACCCAGTTGATCAGCACGTCGTTGACCAGGCCCTCGAGCGCGCTGTTGGTCTGGTCCTGGATGACGTCGGTGAGCGGGCAGGCCGCCGAGGTGAGCGTCATGTCGAGCACACAGTTGGTGTCCTCGTCGAGGTGGACGCCGTAGACCAGGCCGAGGTCGACCACGTTGATGCCGAGCTCGGGGTCGACGACGTCCTTCATCGCCTCGGTGACGTCGTCACCGGTGACGGTGGACGTGGCGGTGCCGCCGGAGGCCTCGGGGACCTCGGGCAGGTCGTCATGGGTAGTCATGCCTTCTCCTCCAGCACTCGGGTGGTGGCGTCCTTCCAGGCCATCCAGGACAGCAGCGCGCACTTGACGCGCGCCGGGAACTTCGCGACCCCGGCGAAGGCGATGCCGTCCTCCAGCACGTCCTCGTCGGGCTCCACCTGGCCCTTGCCCTGCATCAGGGCCAGGAACTCCTCGTGGACGGCCATCGCGTCGTCGAGCTTCTTGCCGATGACCAGGTCGGTCATCACCGACGCCGCGGCCTGCGAGATCGAGCAGCCGAGGGCGTCGTAGGACACGTCCTCCACCACGCCGTCCGACAGGTGCACGCGGACGGTCACCTCGTCGCCGCAGGTCGGGTTGACGTGGTGGACCTCGGCCTCGTACGGGTCTCGCAGGCCTGCGTGGTGGGGGTTCTTGTAGTGGTCCAGGATGATCTCCTGGTAGAGGGAGTCCAGCTCAGCGCTCATGGTGTCAGCCCAACCTGAAGTAGGACCGGACGTATTCCAACCCCTCGACGAACGCGTCGATCTCGGCCGGCGTCGTGTAGAGGTACGACGACATCCGCGTCGAGCTCTGCACGCCGAACCGGGCGTGGGCCGGCTTGGCGCAGCTGTGGCCGGCACGGACCGCGATCCCGCGCGAGTCGAGCACCTGCGCCACGTCGTGGGGGTGGACGCCGTCGATCTCGAAGCTCACGGCGCCGCCGCGCAGCGTCGGGTCGAGCGGGCCGAGCACGGTCAGCCCGGGCACGGTCGCCATCCCCTCGAGGGCGTAGCGGGTGACCGCCTGCTCGTGCGCGTGGATCGCCTCCATCCCGACGTGGCCGAGGTAGTCGACCGCCGCCCCGAGGCCGACCGCCTCCACGATGGGCGGGGTGCCGGCCTCGAACTTGTGGGGCGGCTTCGTGTACGTCGACCGCTCCATCGTGACGGTCTCGATCATCTCGCCGCCGCCGTGGAACGGGGGCAGCCGGTCGAGCAGCTCGCCCCTCCCCCACAGCACGCCGATGCCGGTCGGGCCGACGCACTTGTGGCCGGTGAACGCCACGAAGTCGGCGCCGCTCTCGACGACGTCGACCGGCAGCTGCGGCACGGCCTGTGCGGCGTCGAGGATCACCACGGCACCCACCTCGTGGGCGCGGTCGGCGACCTGGCGGACCGGGTTGATCGTGCCGAGCATGTTGGAAACCCAGGCCAGCGAGACCACCTTGGTGCGCTCGGTGATCAGCTCGTCGATGTCCGACAGGTCGAGCAGTCCGTCGTCGGTGATGCCGAACCACTTCAGGGTCGCGCCGGTCCGCTCGGTGAGCAGCTGCCACGGCACGATGTTGGAGTGGTGCTCCATCTCGGTGATCAGCACCTCGTCGCCCGGCCCGACCCGCAGGTCGCCCTCGGCCCACGCGAAGGTGTTGGACAGCAGGTTGAGCGCCTCGGTGATGTTCTTGGTGAAGATCACCTCGTCGCGCGACGGCGCCCCGATGAACGACGCCACTTTGTCGCGGGCGCCCTCGAACGCCTCGGTCGCCTCCGCGCCGAGCGTGTGCATCGCGCGGGCGATGTTGGCGTTGTGGCGCTCGAGGTGGTCGACCATCGTGTCGATGACGACCTGCGGCTTCTGCGAGGTGTTGGCGCTGTCGAGGTAGACGAGGGGAACAGCCTGCCCGCCCCCGGTCTGCAGAGTGCGCGACAGGATCGGGAAGTCCTTGCGCAGGACCTCCAGGTCGGGGAGCAGTCCGGGGAGGGCCATCAGATCGCCGCGGCCTTCACGTACTTGTCGTAGCCCTCGGCCTCGAGCTGGTCGGCCAGCTCGGGACCGCCCTGGTCGGCGATCCGCCCGGCGACGAACACGTGGACGTGGTCCGGCGTGATGTAGCGCAGGATCCGCGTGTAGTGGGTGATGAGAAGTACTGCCTTGTCCCTGTTTCCTCTGGCCTCGGTGAACCGGTTGACCCCGTCGGAGACGACCTTGAGCGCGTCGATGTCGAGGCCGGAGTCGGTCTCGTCGAGCACCGCGACCTTGGGGTCGAGCAGCTCGAGCTGGGCGATCTCGTGGCGCTTCTTCTCGCCGCCCGAGAAGCCCTCGTTGACGTTGCGCTGGGAGAACGACGGGTCCAGGCCCGCCTGCTCCATGGCGGCGTTGACGTCCTTGACCCAGGTGCGGAGCTTGGGTGCCTCGCCGTCGACGGCGGTCTTGGCGGTCCGCAGGAAGTTGGCCACCGAGACGCCCGGGACCTCGACGGGGTACTGCATCGCGAGGAACAGCCCGGCGCGGGCGCGCTGGTCGACGCTCATCCCCAGCACGTCCTGGCCGTCGAGGGTGACCGAGCCGGACGTGATGTCGTACTTCGGGTGGCCGGCGATCGAGTACGCCAATGTGGACTTGCCGGACCCGTTGGGGCCCATGATCGCGTGCACCTCGCCGGAGCGGATGGTGAGCGTGACCCCCTTGAGGATCTCCTTGGGTCCGTCCTCGGTGTCGACGCTGACGTGCAGGTCCTTGATCTCCAACGTGCTCACTGCGGGGTCACTCCGTTCAGGGTGGTCTCGGTGTCGACGAAGACGACGCCGTCTCGTACGTCGACGGGGAAGGTGGCGACCGGCTCGGTCGCGGGCAGGTGGGTGGGCTTGCCGGTGCGCAGGTCGAAGCATGACCCGTGCAGCCAGCACTCGACGGTGCCGTCGGCGACCTCGCCCTCGCTGAGGGCGACCGCGGCGTGGCTGCAGATGTTCTCGACGGCGAACACCTCGTCGCCGTCACGGGCGACCGCGACCTCGTAGGCACCGATGCTCACCGCGAGGGCCTCGTCGTCGGGGATGTCCACCACCGCGCAGGCGGGCTCAAAGCTCACAGGTCATCACCCCGTGACTCCTGCGGGTTGACGTTCTTGGACAGCTCGGCCTCGACGGTCGCGTAGAGCTTGTCCTCGATGGCCGGGACACCGACCTTGCGGATCAGGTCGTTGAAGAAGCCGTGGACGACCAGCCGCCGCGCCTCCTTCTCCTCGATGCCGCGCGAGCGGAGGTAGAACAGCTGCTCGTCGTCGAACCGCCCGGTGGCCGAGGCGTGGCCGGCCCCCTCGATCTCGCCGGTCTCGATCTCCAGGTTGGGGATCGAGTCGGCTTGGCAGCCGTCGGTGAGCACCAGGTTGCGGTTCTCCTCGAAGGTCTCGATGCCCTCGGCGACCTTGCGGATCAGCACGTTGCCGACCCAGACCGTGTGGGCACCGTCGCCCTGCAGCGCGCCCTTGTAGGACACGTGGCTGCGGGTGCGCGGCGCGGTGTGGTCGGCGAACAGGCGGTGCTCGATGTGCTGGCCGCGGCCCAGGCCGCTGGCGCCGTCGTTGCCGCCGTCGGCGAAGTAGAGGCCGAGCAGCTCGGCGGAGCCACCGGGGCCGGCGTAGTCGACGTTGGTGTGCATCCGGACCAGGTCGCCGCCGAACGACAGCGCGGCGTGCTTGACCGCCGCGTCACGGCCGACCCGGATCGCGTCGCGCCCGAGGTGGACGGCGTCGTCGTCCCAGTCCTGGATGGTGACCATCGTCAGGTCGGCCCCGTCGCCCACGACCACCGAGGTGGACGCGGAGTAGCGGGCCGAGCCGGTGTGGGTCAGCACGAGCGTGGCGCGGGCGTGGTGGCCCACCTTGACCAGCAGCTCGCCCCAGACGAGCGCGTCGGCGTCGTCGCCGTGCAGCGTCACCAGGATCGGCTCGTCCGAGGAGAACTCCGCCGGGATGTCGATCACCTGGCAGCCCCCGGACAGCTCCATCGCCAGCGCGGCGGGCCGCTCGTTGGGCGGCAGCGCGCCCTGCTCGCGCGCCTCGGCGCTGCTGATCACCGGCATGGTGACGCCCGCGGGCAGGCTGGTGTCCCAGGTCAGGCAGGCGTCCGAGGCCTCGCCGTCGAGGATCCCGCGCAGCCGCTTCAGCGGCGTGAAACGCCACGTCTCCTCGCGGCCGGTCGGGGCCGGGTGGTCCGCGAGGTCGTACGACGCGGGCGGGTTCAGGTGGCTCTCGACGCGCTCGATCTCGAGCGCGTCGCGAACCGTTTCAGTGACAGTCAATGAATCAGCTTTCTGTTCCGTGAGTCCGGCACCTACCCCAGCCATGACGACGACGAGCCGCTAGGCGAGGAGGAGGGGGAGCGGTTGGAGACGCGCTCTGCGCGTCATCCAACAGCTCCCTCCATCTGGAGCTCGATCAGGCGGTTCAGCTCGAGGGCGTACTCCATGGGCAGCTCCTTGGCGATCGGCTCCACGAAGCCGCGGACGATCATCGCCATCGCCTCGTCCTCCTCCATGCCCCGCGACATCAGGTAGAACAGCTGGTCCTCGGAGACCTTCGAGACGCTCGCCTCGTGGCCCATGGACACGTCGTCCTCGCGGATGTCGACGTAGGGGTAGGTGTCGGAGCGGCTGACCTGGTCGACCAGCAGCGCGTCGCACAGCACGTTGGACTTCGAGCCGTGGGCGCCCTCGTTGACCTGGACCAGGCCGCGGTAGGACGTCCGGCCGCCGCCGCGGGCCACCGACTTGCTCAGGATCGAGCTGGAGGTGTGGGGCGCGGCGTGCACCATCTTGGCGCCGGCGTCCTGGTGCTGGCCCTCGCCGGCGAACGCGATCGACAGCGTCTCGCCCTTGGCGTGCTCACCCATCAGGTAGACGGCGGGGTACTTCATCGTCACCTTGGAGCCGATGTTGCCGTCGACCCACTCCATGGTGGCGCCGGCCTCGCACGTCGCCCGCTTGGTCACCAGGTTGTAGACGTTGTTCGACCAGTTCTGGATCGTCGTGTAGCGGCAGCGGCCGCCCTTCTTGACGATGATCTCGACGACCGCGGAGTGCAGCGAATCGGAGGAGTAGATCGGCGCGGTGCAGCCCTCGACGTAGTGCACGTAGGCGTCCTCGTCGACGATGATCAGAGTCCGCTCGAACTGGCCCATGTTCTCGGTGTTGATCCGGAAGTAGGCCTGCAGCGGGATGTCGACGTGCACGCCCGGCGGGACGTAGATGAACGAGCCGCCCGACCACACCGAGGTGTTGAGCGCGGCGAACTTGTTGTCGCCGACCGGGATGACGGTGCCGAAGTACTCCTGGAAGAGCTCGGGGTGCTCCTTCAGCGCGGTGTCGGTGTCGAGGAACAGGACTCCCTGCTCCTCGAGGTCCTCGCGGATCGAGTGGTAGACGACCTCCGACTCGTACTGAGCGGCGACGCCCGCGACGAGGCGCTGCTTCTCCGCCTCCGGGATGCCGAGCTTGTCGTAGGTGTTCTTGATGTCCTCGGGGAGGTCCTCCCACGACTGCGCCTGCTTCTCGCTGGAGCGCACGAAGTACTTGATGTTGTCGAAGTCGATCGCCGAGAGGTCGGAGCCCCACGTCGGCATCGGCTTGCGGTGGAAGAGCTTGAGGCCCTTCAGGCGCAGGTCGAGCATCCACTGCGGCTCGGACTTCTTCGAGGAGATGTCGCGCACGACGTCCTCGTTGAGGCCGCGGGTCGCGGCGGCGCCGGCGTCGTCGCGGTCGGCCCAGCCGAACTCGTAGCGGTCGCGCAGACCCTTGAGCTCCGGGTTGAGTTCTTCGATCGAGGTCACGTGGTGGCCTTCCTGGTGGGGGTGTGGCTCTCCGGGATGCAGGTCGTGCAGACGCCGTCGCCGTGGGCGATCGTGGCGAGGCGCTGGACATGGGTGCCGAGGACCCGACCGATGGCCTCGGTCTCCGCCTCGCACAGCTGGGGGAACTCGTGCGCGACGTGGGACACCGGGCAGTGCTGCTGGCACAGCTGGAGCCCGTGGGCCTGGCCGGCCACGGGCATCTCCCGCACGCCGGCGGCGTACCCCTCGTCGCTGAGCACCCGGGCCAACGCCTCGGCGGGCGTCAGCTCGGGGTGGTCGGTGGTGACCCGCCCGTAGTCACGCTCGATGAACGCCACCCGCCGCCGTGCGAACTCCATGACGGCCTCCTCGCCGGAGGTCTCGGCGAGGAAGCGCAGGGCGTGGACGGCGAGGTCGTCGTAGTGCTGGTCGAACGCATCGCGGCCCGCCTCGGTCAGCGCGAACACCCGGGCCGGGCGTCCCCGTCCGCGTGCGACACGGGCCCCCTGGACCCGGGGCTCGAGGGTGCCGTCGTCGACGAGGTGGTCGAGATGCCGCCGTACGGCGGCCGGGGTGAGGTCGAGCCGGCGGGCCAGGTCGGCCGCCGTGGACGGGCCGGCCTCGAGGATCGCGCGTGCGACGCGCGCCCTCGTCGGCTGGTCTCCGCTGAATTCCACAACACCAGTGTGCCGTTATTGGTCCGGCGGCTTCAAGTAAGGCTCCCCTTAGCCCGACGGGCGCGCCGTCGCCGACCGCGCCGAGCCTAGGCTGGCCGCCATGACGCCTCCCGGATCCATCCTCGGCACGGCCGTGCGTCGGGTCGAGGACCCCGAGCTGCTGCGCGGCCGGGGCACCTTCGTCGACAACCTCTCCAGCCGTCGCGACGACGTGCTGCACGCGGTCTTCGTCCGCAGCCCCATGGCCCACGCCCGGATCGCGGGGATCGACGTCGGCGAGGCGGGCGCGGCCCCCGGCGTCGTCGGGGTCCTCACCTCCGCCGACCTCGGCGAGGAGCCGGTCCCCCTCTTCGCGACCGCCAGCGAGAAGGTGCAGCGCTTCGCGCTGGCCCGCGACGTGGTCCGCTACGTCGGTGACCCGGTCGCCCTGGTCGTGGCGTCGTCCCGCGCCGCCGCCGTCGACGCCGCCGAGCTGGTCGACGTCGACTACGAGCCGCTCGAGGCCGTGGTCGACCCCGAGGCGGCCGCCGACCCGGGTGCGCTCGAGATCCACCCCGAGCTCCCCCGCAACGTCGCCATCCGGCGGATCGACGAGGGCGACCCGCTCGACGACGCCGAGGTGGTCGTCCGCGCCCGGATCGAGAACAACCGGCTCGCCACCGCTCCCATCGAGGGCAACGCGGTCCTCGCCGACCCCACGGAGGACGGCGACGGCCACCGGCTGACGGTGTGGCTGTCGACCCAGCACCCGCACCTCGGGCGGCAGCTGTTCTCCCGGTTCACCGGGCTCGACAAGAAGCAGATCCGGGTGGTGGCGCCGCACGTGGGCGGCGCCTTCGGCGGCAAGCCAGGCATCTCCCCCGACCACGCCGCCGTGGTCGGGGCGGCGCTGCGGCTCGGGCGGCCGGTCGCCTGGACCGAGACCCGCAGCGAGGCGATGCTGTCGATGCACGGCCGCGGCCAGGTGCAGTACGCCGAGCTCGGGCTGACCCGCGACGGCCGGATCACCGGCCTGCGGGCCCGGGTCCTGGGCGACTGCGGCGCGTACGCCGGCTTCGGCGGCAGCTTCTCCTCCGGCTCCACCCGCACCATGGCGCAGGGCCCCTACGTCATCCCGCGGATCCGCTACGACGGGGTCTCGGTGGTCACGACGACCTCGCCCGTCGGCGCGTTCCGCGGAGCCGGCCGGCCCGAGGCCGCGGCCCTGCTGGAGCGGATCCTCGACATCGCCGCCGACGAGCTGGGGCTGGCGCCGGAGGAGATCCGGCGCCGCAACTTCGTGTCCCCCGACGACTTCCCCTGGGACACCTTTGCCGGCCGCACCTACGACTCCGGCGACTACGACCTGCCGCTGACCGAGGCGCTGCGGCACGCCGACGTGGAGGGAGCGCGGGCCGAGCAGGCACGGCTGCGCGAGGCCGGCGGCCCCCGTCAGATCGGGATCGGCATCGGGTCCTACGTCGAGATCACGGGGTTCGGCGGCCAGGAGCACGGGTTCGTGCAGGTGCACGACGACGGCTCGGCGACGGTCCGCTCGGGCACCTCCGCGCACGGGCAGGGCCACGCGACGGCGTTCTCCATGATCGTGTCCGACCGGCTCGGGATCGGCGTCGACCGGATCCGCTACGAGCAGTCCGACACGGCGGTGGTGCCGGTCGGCGGGGGCACGGGCGGCGCCCGCTCGCTCCAGATGGGCGGCCTCGCGGTCGCCCAGGCGTCCGCCGAGCTCCACGACCGCGCCCGCACCCTGGCCGCCGAGCTGCTCGAGGCCGCCGTCGACGACGTCGAGCGGGACGACGACGGGTTCGCCGTCCGGGGCGTCCCGGACGCCCACATCGGGTGGGCGGCGCTGGCCGCCGAGGCCGACGACCGCGGCGAGCCGCTGCAGGTGTCCACCACCTTCGAGCAGGAGCACTCGACGTTCCCGTTCGGCACCCACGTGGCCGTGGTCGAGGTCGACACCGAGACCGGGCTGGTCCGGCCGCTGCGCCACGTCGCCGTCGACGACGCCGGCCGGGTGGTCAACCCGCTGCTGCTCGCCGGCCAGCAGCACGGCGGCGCCCTGCAGGGCATCAGCCAGGCGCTGTGGGAGCAGTTCGTCTACGACGAGGAGGGGACGCCGATGACCTCGACGTTCGCCGACTACCCGATGCCGAGCGCCGCCGACGCGACGATGATCGAGGCCTACAGCACCGAGACGCCGACGCCGTACAACGAGCTGGGCGTGAAGGGCATCGGCGAGGCGGCCACCATCGGTGCCACCCCGGCGGTGCAGAACGCCGTGGTCGACGCGTTGTCCCACCTCGGGGTGCGCCACGTCGACATCCCCTGCACGCCCGCCCGCGTCTTCGCGGCGCTCCGCGCGGCCGCCGCCGGCGACACCGACCCGTGGCGCGAGCCGCCGGGCGTGTTCACCGACACCTCGTTCGCCGACGACGAGGCACCCGACGACGTGGAGGTCTGAGCCCAGTCGGCGCCACGAGCCTGTGAGTGGCGACGAGGTGGGGCGAAGAGGTTGAGGGGCCGCGGCAGGCCCGAGCCTGCGAGGGGCTGTCGACCGGCCGTCTCGAAACCACTGAGCCCAGTCGGCGCCACGAGCCTGTGAGTGGCGACGAGGTGGGGCGAAGAGGTTGAGGGGCCGCGGCAGGCCCGAGCCTGCGAGGGGCTGTCGACCGGCCATCTCGAAACCACTGAGCACGACAGCGAACCGCACGGAGTCACCCGCGCTTGTTCGCCACCAGGACGCCGAGCACGGCGTAGCCCACGACCAGGTGGAGCGCGCCGACCAGCTGGCCGGCGAGCGGGCCGAGGAGAATCAGCGTCGGGACGGTGACGACGGCCCAGCTCTCGGCGACCATCGGCCAGTAGCGGGACAGCCCCCTCCATCGGCCGGCGACGGCGATCCGGACGCCGATCAGGAACATGCCGAGCATCGACAGCGGCCACGACAGGTCGAGCACCAGCCAGCCGGTCTGCGTCAGGTCGGAGACCGCGATCGCGTCCACGAAGGTCGAGCACATCGCGGCCCCGAGCACGAGGGTCTCCACGAGGATCACGGTCCGGGCGATCCGACCCGGTCCGAGGGCCCGGGTGCGCCACAGGACCCGGAGCAGGAACAGCACGCCGACCTGGAACAGGCCGGAGCCGATCCCGAAGGCCGCGAGGCCGAGCGAGCCGTGCGGGTCCTGGCCGACGGCCAGGATGGCGGCGGCCCACGCAAGGGCGCCGATGCTCAGCATCCGGCCGTGGCGCCGGTAGGGCCGGACCTCCGTGACCCGGGGGACGGGCGTGACCGCGAGGTCCGAGCGGGCCGGGGCGGGCGAGTGCGAGACGGTCATGGTGAGGGTTCCTCCGCTGTCAGGTGTTCGGTCGCGCCGCTCGGTGGCGGCCTGGCAGGACCTTCACCGTCCCGCCGCCCCGACCGGCAGGGAGCGCCGTCCCGCACCGGCTCCCCTCCTGCGCTCCCGCGACGAGGGACCGTGGTCCCGGGACAGCGGGACCGCCCCGCGGTGATACTGCTCGCGTGACCAGCCTGACCACGGACGACGCGACGACCCCGGCCACGCCGGGGCCGGCACCTCGCCCGCCCGGTCGCGGGCGCGTCGTACCGGCGCTCCTGGTGCTGCTGGCCTGCTGCTCGCTGGCCGCGGCAGTGGCGTTCGACCTGGTCACCACCGCGGCCGAACGTGCCGCCGTTGGAGGCGGCACGGCCACCGCGACGGTCGTCCCCGGCGTGCTGCTGCTCCTGGCCGCGGCGGTCGTGCTGCAGGTGCTCACCCGCGACACCGTGGGCCGGTTGCTGGCGGTCGTCGCCGTGGTGTGGACCCTCGACGGGGTGCTGTCCGGCTGGATGGCCTACGGCTACGCCCACGACCTGCCCACGACCGACGTCGCCGTCTGGTTCGTGGCCCGGTTCGGCGCGGCGCTGATCACCGGCCTGGTGGCGCTCCTCGTGCTCTACCCCACCGGCCGGCCGCTGCCAGGTCGCTGGAGGGCGGTGGCCGTGGCGGTCCTCGCAGCGTCGGCGGCCCTGCCGCTGGCTCTCGTCCTCGCCCCCGACCGGGTGGTGTTCGCGGAGATCCCGGTGCCGGGCGTGTCGACCGACGCGCTGGCGCTGCCACTCTCCGACGCGGCCTCGACGGCGATGCTGGTGACCGGCCAGGTGCTCACCTTCGGCTCGGTCGTGGCAGCGGTGCTCCTGTTGTGGGTCCGCCACCGCCGGGCCGACCCGCTGGAGCGCACCCGGCTCCGGTGGCTGCTGTGGGCCGGGATCATGTGCGTGCTCATGGTGATCGCCGGGGTGATCCTCTCGTTCGGCGGTCCGCTCACCACCGTGGCCCTGAACCTGGCGGTGGCCACGCTCGCCGTGTCGGTGGCCATCGGCATGGTGCGCCCCGACCTCGGCGACGTCGACGCGCTCGTCGCCTGGACCCTCACCTCCGCGGCCGCGGCCGCCGTCGTGGTGGCGGTCGACCTCGCGGCCCTGGCCGCCGCCAGCAGCCTGCTCGGCGACCGGCTCGACGAGCGCGAGGTGACCGTCGTCGTCCTGGTGCTCGCGGTCGTGGTCTACGGCCCGCTGCGTGGCTGGATCGGGGGCGGCGTACGCCGGGTGCTCTTCGGCCGCCGTGGCGACCGCTACGACGTCGTCTCGACGTTCGCCGCCAGGCTCGAGTCCACCGGCTCGGTGGACGAGCAGCTGCCCGCCCTCGCCGGCGCGGTCGCCTCCACCTTCAAGGTCCCCTACGTCCGGGTGGAGGTCGTGGCGCCGGACGGCGGCCTGCTCTCCGCCACCCACGGCCGCGAGCCGGGCGAGGTGCAGGAGCTCGACATCGGCTACCGGGGCGACCACGTGGGCCGGTTGGTGCTGCCCGTGCTGGGCGTCCGCTCGATGCTGTCGCGCCGCGACCAGGGACTGCTGGTCGACCTGGTCCGGCAGGCGGCCATCGCGATCCGGGCGACGCTGCTCGCCGGTGAGCTGCAGGAGAGCCGCGAGCGGCTGGTGCTGGGTCGGGAGGACGACCGCCGCCGGATCCGCCGCGACCTCCACGACGGCCTCGGGCCGGCGCTCGGCGGGGTCGCGCTGCGCCTGCAGGCGGCCGACAACGCGGTCGAGACCGACCCGGCCCGCGCCAGGGAGCTGGTCACGCTGGCCCGCACCGAGGTCCGAGAGGCGCTCGACGACGTACGCCGCCTGGTCCACGACCTGCGCCCGCCGGCGCTCGACGACCTCGGCCTGGTCGCGGCGGTACGGCAGCAGGCCGAGCGGGTGCGCCCCGAGGTCGCCGTCGAGGTGACCGCCGACGAGCTGGACGGCCTCCCCGCCGGGGTCGAGGTCGCCGCCTACCGGATCGTGTCGGAGGCGCTCACCAACGTGGTCCGGCACGCGGGTGCCGAGCACTGCCGGGTGCGGCTGGCGCTCGACGGCGCCGCGCTCGACGTCGAGGTCCGCGACGACGGCCGGGGCATCGGCGAGGATGTCACGGCCGGCGTCGGGCTGCTGTCGCTCCGCGAGCGCGCAGAGGAGCTCGGCGGTCACTGCGAGGTGACCTGCCCCGCCGACGGCGGCACCGTCGTCCGGGCCCGGCTGCCCATCGGGACCCCCGTGGAGAGGAGTACGACGTGACGACCGGCGACCCGATCCGCGTGATGATCGTCGACGACCACCCCGTCTACCGCGACGGGCTGGCCAGCCTGCTCGACCCGCTGCCCGAGCTCGACGTGGTCGCCCGTGCCTCCGACGGGGCCGAGGCGGTGGCCCTCGCCGCCGAGCACCGGCCCGACGTGATCGTGATGGACGTGCAGATGCCGGGGGTCAACGGGATCGACGCCACGCGCACCATCACCGCACAGTCCCCCGGCACCGGCGTGCTGGTGCTGACCATGGGCGAGGACGACGGCACGGTCCTCGCCGCGCTGCGCGCCGGCGCCCGCGGCTACCTGCGCAAGGGAGCCGAGCAGGACGAGATCGTCCGGGCCGTGACGACCGTCCACGGCGGTGGCGTGGTCTTCGGCGCCTCCCTCGCCGCCCGGATCGCGGAGGTGCTGACGTCGGCGTCCCGTCCGGAACGGCCGTTCCCCGAGCTGACCGAGCGCGAGACCGAGGTGCTCGACCTGATCGCGGCCGGCCGCAGCAACAGCCAGATCGCCCAGGCGCTCTTCCTGTCGCCGAAGACGATCCGCAACAACATCACCAGCATCCTGTCCAAGCTGCAGGCCACCGACCGGTCCGAGGTCATCGTGCGCGCCCGTGACGCCGGTCTCGGTCGCGACTGACACCGCCGGACCGGCGTACGCCCCCCGGGTGGCCGATTCCTAGACTGGCCCGGTGTCCGCCGCCTCCCCCGCCGCCGACGTCGCCGTCGACGTCCGGGACCTGGTGATGAGGTACGGCGACAAGACCGCCGTCGACGGGCTGACCCTCACCGTCGCGCCTCACAGCATCACGGCCGTGCTCGGCCCCAACGGCGCGGGGAAGACCACCACGCTGGAGACGTGCGAGGGCTACCGGCGCCCGCAGGGCGGATCGGTCCGGGTGCTCGGCCTCGACCCGCGCCGCGACCGGAGCGCGCTGCTGCCCCGGATCGGAGTGATGCTGCAGGCGGGGGGCGCCTGGTCGGGGGTGCGGGCCGACGAGATGCTCGACCACGTCGCCCGCCTGCACGCCCACCCGCTCGACACGGGGCTGCTGTCCGAGCGGCTGGGGCTCGCCGACTGCGGGCGCACGCCGTACCGCCGGCTGTCCGGAGGGCAGCAGCAGCGGCTCGGGCTGGCGCTGGCCCTGGTCGGGAGGCCGGAGCTGGTCTTCGTCGACGAGCCGACGGCGGGCATGGACCCGCGGGCCCGCCGGGCCACCTGGGAGCTGCTCGAGGAGCTGCGGGCCGACGGCGTGACGGTGGTGCTGACCACCCACTACATGGACGAGGCGGAGCGGCTCGCCGACCGGGTGCACATCCTCGACCGCGGCACCCTGATCGCGTCCGGTACGCCGCTGGAGCTGACCCGGGGCGGCCAGGTGTCGACGATCCGGCTGGTGGTGACCCGGCCGTTCCCCGAGGGCGCGCCGGAGTCGCTGGGTCACCGGCTGGGCCCGGACACCCGGGTCACCCAGCTCGACGAGGTCAGCCTGATGGTCGTCGGCCCCGCCGACTCGACGACCCTGGCCACGGTCTCGGCGTGGTGCGAGGAGAACGGGGTCCTCCCCGAGTCGCTGAGCCTCGGCCAGCGCACCCTCGAGGACGTCTTCCTCCAGCTCACCGGGCGGGAGCTGCAGCCATGAGCGAGCGCAGCGAGCGATCGTCGGCCGGCGCCACCTTCACCCCGCGACCCGGTGCCGCGCCGCTCCCCCGGATGGTCCGCGCCCAGGCCTCGATGGAGGCCCGGCTGATGCTCCGCAACGGCGAGCAGCTGCTGCTCGCGCTGGTGATCCCGCTGATCGCGCTGGTCGGCGGCGTGGCCGGGCTGGAGACCCTCGACCTCGACCTCGGCCACACCCCGGTCGACGTCCTGACCCCGGGCGTGCTCGCGCTCGCCGTGATGTCGACGGCGTTCACCTCGCTCGCCATCGCCACCGGCTTCGAGCGCCGTTACGGGCTGATCAAGCGGCTCGGCGCATCGCCGCTCCCCCGCTCCGGGCTGCTGCTCGGCAAGGTGGGTGCGCTGCTGCTCGTCGAGCTCGGGCAGGTCGTCGTGATCGGCGGCGTGGCGCTGGCGATGGGCTGGCAGCCCGACGTGGCCGGGCTGCCGGCCATGATCGCGGCGGTGCTGGCCGGGACCTTCGCGTTCGCCTCGCTGGGCCTGTTCATGGCGGGCACGCTGCGCGCCGAGGCGACGCTGGCCGCCGCCAACCTGGTCTACCTGCTGCTGCTCGCCGGGGGCGCCGTCGTCCTCCCGGCCTCGACGTACGGCGGGTTCGGCGACCTGGTCCGCTGGCTGCCGTCCGGCGCGCTCGGCGAGTCGCTGCGGCAGGCCACGCTGGAGGGCAGCGTCCCCGTGGCCGGGCTGCTGGTGCTGCTGGCCTGGGGTGCGCTCGGCACCCTGCTGACCGCGAGGACGTTCCGATGGGAGTGAGCGTGACCGAGACGACCCCCTCCGTGGCCGCCGGCCGGCCCCGGTTGCTGTGGCCGCTGGCGGTGGCCAACCTGGTCGCCAACATCGCGATCGTGGTCACCGGCGGCGCGGTCCGGCTGACCGCGTCCGGCCTCGGGTGCCCGACCTGGCCCCGCTGCACCGGCCGGTCCTTCGTGCCCCACGGCGAGCTCGGGGTCCACGGTGTCATCGAGTTCGGCAACCGCACCCTCACCTTCGTGCTGGCCGCGATCGCGATCGCCTGCTGGGTCGCCGCGCTGGTCGCGCTGGTCCGGACCTGGCACGGGCATCGCGACTGGGCGCCGTTCGTGCTCGCCACCGTGGTGGCCCTCGGCGTGCCCGCCCAGGCGGTCGTGGGCGGCATCACGGTGCTCACCAACCTCAATCCGTGGGTCGTGTCGTTCCACCTGCTGGTCTCCATGGCGATCATCGGCGTGTGCGTGTGGCTGCTCGACGCGCTCCGCGGTCCGGTGCGCGAGGCGGCCACGGGCGGCGTCCGCACCCTCGCCTGGCTCGTCTTCGTGGTGGGCTGGGTCGTCCTCTACGTCGGTACCGTCGTGACCGGTTCGGGCCCCCACGCGGGCGACCTCGGCTCGCCGCGCAACGGCCTCGACCCGCTCCACGTCAGCCAGGTCCACGCCGACGTCGTGTTCCTGTTCGTGGGGCTCACCGTCGGCCTCGTGTACGCCGCCCCGCGCGCGGCCCGGCGGCCGGTGCTGGTCCTGGTCGCGGTGCAGGTGGCCCAGGCGGTCGTCGGCTTCGTCCAGTTCTTCACCGACCTGCCGATCGTGCTGGTCGGCATCCACCTGTTCGGGGCCGCGCTGGTCTCGGCGGCGATGACCTGGGTCCTGCTGCGGGTCCACGCCCGGGGAGATGCCGTCGAGACCGCCGCCCCGGAGGGGTCGGTGGCGGCGGGGCGCTGACAGCCCCCCGGGCATGGTGACGGCGGCCAGCGCCCGGACCCCCGTGGCCGGGCACGGCCGCCGTCACACACTGAGACGCACCATCGGCACATTCGGTTGGCACGAACCGGAAAGAATCTTGAAGGGGTTTCGAGACGGGTCGGTCAGCGGGTCAGCAGCGGGTCGAGCGCGACCGCCACGAACAGCAGCGAGAGATAGAGGTTGGAGGAGTGGAACAGCCGCATCGGCTGGATCCGGGAGAGATCCTCGGTCCCGCGTGCGCGGCCCCACATCCGGTGCGCCTCGAGCAGGAACACCGCGCCCAGCACGGCTGCGGCCACCGGGTAGACCAGCCCTGTCCCGGCGACCGGCCACAGCAGCAGCGAGGTGGCGACCATCGCCCAGCTGTAGAGCACGATCTGGCGGCCGACCCGTTCGGCCGGGGCAACGACCGGCAGCATCGGCACGTCGACGTTCGCGTAGTCCTCGCGGTAGCGCAGCGCCAGCGCCCAGGTGTGGGGCGGCGTCCAGAAGAACACCACGAGGAAGAGCACGACCGGCGGCCACGCCAGCTCGCCGGTCACGGCGGTCCAGCCGATCAGCGCCGGGAAGCAGCCGGCCAGCCCGCCCCAGACGATGTTCTGGGTCGTCCGGCGCTTGAGCAGGACGGTGTAGCCGACCAGGTAGAACACCTCGGCCGCGAGCGCCAGCAGTGCCGACAGCGGGTTGACCCACGTCCAGAGCACCGCGGTCGCCACGATCCCGAGGACCACGCCGAACACCGTCGCCGCGACGGGCGAGACGATGTGGCGCGGCAGCGCCCGCCGCCGGGTCCGCCGCATCTGCTCGTCGATGTCGCGGTCGTAGACACAGTTGAGCGCCGACGCCGACCCTGACGAGAGCGTCCCGCCGACGACCGTGGCCAGGACCAGCCCGAGCTCCGGCACGCCCCGGGCGGCGAAGAACATCACCGGCACGGTGGTCAGCAGCAGCAGCTCGATGACCCGCGGCTTCATCAGCCCGACGTACGCCGTGACGACGTCGCGTACGCCTGCGCGCCCCGGGGCCGCCTGCGTCACGGCAGAGGCCGACTGGCCGACGTATGTCACGGGTTTCCTCGGGGTACGGAGAGGGCTGAATGCGCCTCGCAGTCTAACGCGGGGCATGAGTAGGCTCGGCGGTGCCGTGCCCCGCACGTGATCGACGCGAGAGGACCCCCGTGACCGACATCCCCGCACGACTCGACTGGACCGAACTGGACGCGAAGGCGGTCGACACCGTCCGGGTCCTCGCGATGGACGCGGTGCAGCGGGTCGGCAACGGTCACCCCGGTACCGCGATGAGCCTGGCGCCGGCAGCGTACCTGCTGTTCCAGAAGGTGATGCGCCACAACCCGGCCGACCCCCACTGGCCCGGCCGCGACCGGTTCGTGCTCTCGTGCGGCCACTCCAGCCTCACCCTCTACATCCAGCTGTTCCTCGGTGGCTGGGGCCTCGAGCTCGACGACCTCAAGGCACTCCGCACGTGGGACAGCAAGACCCCGGGCCACCCGGAGTACGGCCACACCGCCGGCGTCGAGACCACCACCGGCCCGCTCGGCCAGGGCATCGGCAACGCGGTCGGCATGGCGATGGCGGCACGGCGAACCCACGGCATGCTCGACCCCAACGCCGGCCCCGGGGAGTCCGTCTTCGACCACCACGTCTACGCGATCGCCAGCGACGGCGACATCGAGGAGGGTGTGTCGTCGGAGGCCTCCTCGCTCGCAGGCACCCAACAGCTCGGCAACCTCACCCTGATCTACGACGAGAACAAGATCTCGATCGAGGACGACACCGACGTGGCGCTGTCCGAGGATGTCGCGGCCCGCTACCGCGCCTACGGCTGGCACGTGCAGGTGGTCGACTGGACCCACGACGGGCAGAAGTACGAGGAGGACGTCCCCGCTCTCTACGCCGCCCTCAAGGCGGCCGAGCGGGAGGCCGACCAGCCCAGCCTGATCGTGCTCCGCACGATCATCGCCTGGCCGGCGCCCAACGCCCAGAACACCGGCAAGGCCCACGGCTCCGCCCTGGGCGACGAGGAGGTCGCCGCGACCAAGGAGGTGCTCGGGTTCGACCCCGCGCACACCTTCGAGGTCGACCCGGCCGTCCTCGACCACACCCGGCAGGCGGTAGAGCGTGGCAAGGCCGCCCAGGCCGAGTGGCAGGAGCGCTACGTGGCGTGGACCCGCAAGCCGTCGGCCGACCCGGCGCTCTTCGAGCGGCTGCAGACCCGCACCCTGCCGGAGGGCTGGGACGCCGACCTGCCGGCGTTCCCCGCCGACGGCAAGGGCATGGCCACCCGCAAGGCGTCGGGAGCCGTCATCAACGCCATCGCCGCGAAGGTGCCCGAGCTCTGGGGCGGCTCGGCCGACCTCGCCGAGTCCAACAACTCCACCATCGAGGGTGCCCCGTCGTTCATCCCCACCTCCCGGTCGACGGGCATGTGGAAGGGCGACCCGTACGCCGGCCGGGTGCTCCACTTCGGCATCCGCGAGCACGGCATGGGCGCGATCCTCAACGGCATCGCCGTCCACGGCGGCACCCGCGTCTTCGGCGCCACGTTCCTCACCTTCTCCGACTACATGCGCCCCTCGGTCCGGCTCGCCGCGCTGATGCAGCTGCCGGTCACCTACGTCTGGACCCACGACTCGATCGGGCTCGGCGAGGACGGACCGACCCACCAGCCGGTCGAGCACCTCGCCGCGCTCCGGGCGATCCCGGGCCTCGACGTGGTCCGGCCCGCCGACGCCAACGAGGTGTCCGCGTGCTGGCAGGCGGTGCTGTCCCGGAGCGACCGGCCGGCCGGAATCGTGCTGACCCGGCAGAACGTGCCGGTCTTCCCGCGGGACGCCGACGGCTTCAGCGACACCAGCAACGTCCACCGCGGCGGCTACGTGCTGCTCGAGGCGCCCGACCTCGACGGGGCCTCGGGTGCCCCCGACGTCGTCCTGGTCGGCACCGGTTCGGAGGTCCAGCTCGCCGTACGGGCCCGCGAGATCCTCGCGGAGCGCGGGGTCCGGGCCCGGGTGGTCTCCATGCCGTGCCGGGAGTGGTTCGACGAGCAGGAGCAGTCCTACCGCGAGACGGTGATCCCGCCCCACGTGAAGGCGCGAGTGTCGGTCGAGGCCGGCATCGCCCAGGGCTGGTGTGAGGTCGTCGGCGACCACGGCCGGATCGTCTCGCTCGAGCACTACGGCGCCTCCGCCGACTACGAGCGGATCTACCGCGAGTTCGGCATCACCGCCGAGGCCGTCGCCGACGCGGCCGACGACAGCATCCGGACGGCCGGCGTCTGACCCGACGACCGCACCGTCCGAGCCGACACAGCAGGGAGGAAGCAGAGATGCCCAACGGATCCGATCGACTGCAGCAGCTGGCCGAGGCGGGGGTCTCGATCTGGCTCGACGACCTCTCCCGCGAGCGCATCGAGACCGGCAACCTCGCCGACCTGGTCAAGCACCAGTCCGTCGTCGGGGTGACCACCAACCCGTCGATCTTCCAGGCGGCGCTGGCCGACGGCGAGCGCTACGACGCCCAGGTGCAGGAGCTGGCGGCCTCCGGCGCCGACGTCGACGCGGCCGCCCGGGCGATCACGACCGACGACGTACGCGACGCGTGCCGGGTGCTCCGGCCGGTCTTCGACGCCACCGACGGGATCGACGGCCGGGTCTCCATCGAGGTCGGCCCGGGGCTGGCCCACGACACCGAGGCCACCGTCGCCGAGGCCGCCGAGCTCTGGCGGGCCGTCGGCGAGCCCAACCTGTTCATCAAGATCCCCGGCACCCCCGAGGGCTGGCCGGCCATCACGCAGACCCTGGCCGCCGGCATCAGCGTCAACGTGACCCTGATCTTCGGCCTCGACCAGTACCGCCACGTGATGGAGGCGTACGTCGCCGGGCTCGAGCAGGCCGCGGGCAACGGTCACGACCTCTCCACGATCCACTCGGTGGCGTCGTTCTTCGTGTCCCGCGTCGACACCGAGATCGACAAGCGGCTCGAGGCGACGACGTCCGGACCCGGCACCGACCCGGCGTTGCGCGGCAAGGCCGGCGTGGCCAACGCGCGGCTCGCCTTCCAGGCGTTCGAGGAGTTCTTCGCCGGGCCACGCTGGGAGGCGTTGGAGGCCCGCGGGGCGCGCCGGCAGCGCCCGCTGTGGGCCAGCACCGGCGTCAAGAACCCCGACTACGACGACACGATGTACGTCGTCGACCTGGTCGTCGAGGAGACCGTCAACACGATGCCCGAGAAGACCCTCGACGCGGTCGCCGACCACGGCGACGTGCGCGGCGACCGGGTCCGGCCCTTCTACGACGACGCCGCGGCCCACATGGCGGCGCTGGCCGACGCCGGCGTCGACTACGACGACGTGATCGCCGTGCTGATCAAGGAGGGCGTCGACAAGTTCGTGACGGCCTGGGACGAGATGCTCGGCACGCTGCAGGACAACCTGGACGCGGCCCGGACATGACCGCAGGGCGCGACGGGGGGCCGGTCGACGCGACCGCAACCGCGGCGTGGACCAGGCTCACCGGGATCGCCGCAGGCTTCTCCCCCGACCTCCGGGGCTGGTTCGCCGACGACCCGGGCCGGGTCGAGCGGCTCTCGTTCGGCGCGGCCGACCTGTGGGTCGACCTGTCCAAGAACCTGCTCGACGACGGCGTGCTCGACGCCCTGCTCGCGCTCGGGGCCGAGGTCGGGGTCGAGCAGCGGCGCGACGCGATGTTCCGTGGCGAGCGGATCAACGTCACCGAGGACCGGGCCGTGCTCCACACCGCGCTCCGGCTGCCCGAGAGCGCCTCGCTCGAGGTCGACGGCCACGACGTCGTCGCCGACGTCCACGAGGTGCTGGGCCGGGTCTACGCGTTCGCCGACCGGGTCCGCTCGGGTGAGTGGACCGGGGTGACCGGTGAACGGATCCGCACGGTCGTCAACATCGGCATCGGCGGCTCGGACCTCGGGCCGGTCATGGCCTACGAGGCGCTGGCGCCCTACGTCGCCGACGGGCTCGAGTGCCGGTTCATCAGCAACATCGACCCGACCGACGCCGCGACCACCCTCGCCGGTCTCGACCCGGCCACCACGCTGTTCATCGTGTCGAGCAAGACGTTCGGCACCCTCGAGACGCTCACCAACGCCCGGCTGTGCCGGGCGTGGCTGCTCGACGGCCTGGCCCTTCGAGACGGGCGCAGCGCGCCCTCCTCGGGAACCACCGGCCACGACCCCGACGAGGCCGTACGCCGGCACTTCGTCGCCGTCTCCACCGCGCTCGACAAGGTCGCCGACTTCGGGATCGACCCCGACAACGCGTTCGGCTTCTGGGACTGGGTCGGCGGCCGCTACTCCCTCGACAGCGCGATCGGCACCTCGCTGGTCGTGGCGATCGGGCCGGACCGGTTCGCCGAGCTGCTGGCCGGCATGCACGCCATGGACGAGCACTTCCGGACCACCCCGCTCGCGCAGAACGTGCCGGCGCTGATGGGGCTGCTCAACGTCTGGTACGCCGACTTCCTGGGCGCCCAGACCCATGCCGTACTGCCCTACGCCCAGCTGCTGCACCGGTTCCCGGCCTACCTGCAGCAGCTGACCATGGAGTCCAACGGCAAGGGCGTGCGCTGGGACGGCACCCGGGTCACCGCCGGCACCGGCGAGGTGTGGTGGGGCGAGCCGGGCACCAACGGGCAGCACGCCTTCTACCAACTGATCCACCAGGGGACCCGGCTGGTGCCGGCCGACTTCATCGCCGTGGCGCAGCCGTCCTACCCGCTGACCGACGGCGACACCGACGTCCACGAGCTGTTCCTCGCCAACTTCTTCGCCCAGACCAGGGCGCTGGCGTTCGGCAGGACGGCCGACGAGGTACGCGCCGAGGGCACCGACGAGGAGCTGGTCCCGGCGCGGGTGTTCCCCGGCAACCGGCCCACGACCTCGATCATGGCGCCGGCGCTGAGCCCCTCGGTCCTCGGCCAGCTGATCGCCCTCTACGAGCACATCACCTTCACCCAGGGCACCGTCTGGGGCATCGACAGCTTCGACCAGTGGGGCGTCGAGCTCGGCAAGCAGCTCGCCCAACAGGTCACCCCGGCGGTCGCCGGCGACGACGCCGCACTGGCCGACCAGGACGCCTCGACCCGCTCCCTGATCGGCTACTACCGGAGGCAGCGCTCCCGATGACCGACCGGACGACGTACGTCAACCCGCTGCGCGACCCGGAGGACCGGCGGCTCCCGAGGATCGCCGGCCCTTGCGGCATGGTGATCTTCGGCGTCACCGGCGACCTCGCGCGCAAGAAGGTGATGCCGGCCATCTACGACCTCGCCAACCGGGGCCTGCTGCCACCGGGCTTCAGCCTGGTCGGGTTCGCACGACGCGACTGGGCCGACCAGGACTTCGCCCAGATCGTCCACGACTCGGTCAAGCAGCACAGCCGCACCGAGTTCCGCGAGGAGGTGTGGCGGCAGCTGTCCGAGGGCTTCCGGTTCGTCCCCGGCGACTTCTCCGACGACCTGGCCTTCGACCAGCTGCGCCGCACGATCGAGGAGCTCGACCTGGTCCGCGGCACCGGCGGCAACCACGCCTTCTACCTCTCCATCCCCCCGAGGTTCTTCGGCGACGTCGTGCAACAGCTCGAGGAGCACGGCCTCACCGCGGAGCGCGACGGCGCCTGGCGCCGCGTCGTCGTCGAGAAGCCGTTCGGGCACGACCTCGAGTCCGCGCGCGAGCTCAACGACACGCTGGCCCGGGTGTTCCCGACGGGATCGGTGTTCCGGATCGACCACTACCTCGGCAAGGAGACCGTCCAGAACATCCTGGCGATGCGGTTCGCGAACGCGATGTTCGAGCCGATCTGGAACTCCAACTACGTCGACCACGTGCAGATCACGATGGCCGAGGACATCGGCATCGGCGGTCGGGCGGGTTACTACGACGGGATCGGCGCCGCGCGCGACGTCATCCAGAACCACCTGTTGCAGCTGATGGCGCTGATCGCCATGGAGGAGCCCACCGACTTCCGCGCCGAGTCGTTGCGGATCGAGAAGCAGAAGGTCCTCGAGGCGGTCACCCTCCCCCGCCGGCTCGACCTCACCACCGCCCGCGGCCAGTACACCGCCGGCTGGTCCGGCGGCGTCCAGGTCGGCGGGTTCCACGACGAGGAGGGCATCCCCCGGGGGTCGCAGACCGAGACGTACGCCGCGATCACTCTCGGCATCGACAACCGCCGCTGGGCGGGCGTGCCGTTCTACCTGCGCCACGGCAAGCGTCTGGGCCGACGGGTGACCGAGGTGGCCGTGGTGTTCAAGCGGGCGCCGCACCTTCCGTTCCAGGCCAGTGCCACCGAGGAGCTGACCCAGAACACCCTCGTCGTCCGGGTGCAGCCCGACGAGGGGCTGACCATGCGGTTCGGCTCCAAGGTGCCCGGCACCCACCTCGAGATCCGCGACGTGACCATGGACTTCGCCTACGGCGGCTCGTTCACCGAGTCGTCCCCGGAGGCCTACGAGCGGCTGATCCTCGACGTGCTGCTCGGCGACCCGCCGCTGTTCCCGCGCCACGAGGAGGTCGAGCTGTCGTGGAAGATCCTCGACCCGATCCTCGACCACTGGGCGCGCCGGGACGCGAAGTCCGGCAAGCCCGAGCCCTACGAGGCGGGCACCTGGGGCCCGGCCTCGGCCGACAAGATGCTGGCCCGTGACGGCCGGACCTGGAGGCGACCGTAGCCATGACCTCACCCCGCCACACCGCAGCCCTCCTCCGCTGCTCCCCGTGCCACGCTTTCGCGGGGGCCCCGAGATGATCGAGCTCACCGACACCGACTCCGCCGGCATCGCCGCGGAGTTCGTCCGCGGCCGGACCCGCGCCGGGAGCCCGGCGATGGGGATGGTGATGACGCTGGTGATCGTCGTCAGCGAGGACGACGCCCCCGCAGCGATGGACGCCGCCCGGGAGTCCTCCCATGAGCACCCCGCGCGGGTCCTCGGCGTGATCCTCGGCGACGGGCGCGGGGCGGCCCGCATCGACGCCCAGGTCGGCGTCGGCCAGGGCTGGACGGGCGAGACCGCGCTGATCCGGCTGCGCGGGGAGGTCGTCAAGCATCCCGAGTCGGTCGTGCTGCCGCTGCTGCTGCCCGACTCCCCCGTCGTCGTGTGGTGGCCGACCGACCACCCCGTCGACCCGGCGAGCGACCCGCTCGGCCGGCTCGGGCAGCGACGGATCACCGACACCGCGTTCGTGTCGCGGGGCAAGCTGAGGGCACTCCACGGCCAGTGCGCGGCGTACGCCGCCGGCAACACCGACCTGGCTTGGACCCGGATCACCTCGTGGCGGGCGCTGCTGGCGGCCGCGCTCGACCAGCACCCGCTCAAGGTGCGGAGAGTGTCCGTGGCGGCCGAGCGGATCAGCCCGAGCGCCGACCTGCTGCTCGCGTGGCTCGCGGAGCGGCTGAAGGTGCCCGCCGAGCGACGCTCCTCCGACGGCCCGGGCATCACCGAGGTCGTGATGGAGACCGCCGAGGGCGACATCCGGATCGCCCGTGGCGACGGCAAGCTGGCGGTGTTCTCCTCGCCGGGCCAGCCCGACCGGCCCGTGGCGCTCAAGCGGCGCGAGCTGCCGGAGCTGCTCGCCGAGGAGCTGCGGTGGAGCGACGAGGACGACATCTACGCCGCGGTCACCCGGCGCTTCCTCAAGATGCAGGCCAAGGCGTGAGCCTCAGGATCGAGGTGCTCGACGACGCAGGCGCGCTGGCCCGCGCGGTGGCGGGCGAGCTGCTGGCCACGCTGGAGGCCTCGCAGGCCGGTGGTGGCTCCCCCCAGGTGGCGCTCACCGGCGGCTCGATCGCCGAGCGCATCCACGCCGCACTGGGCGAGCACGGGCCCGGCTCCGGTGTCGACTGGTCGCGCGTCGTGGTGTGGTGGGGCGACGAGCGCTACGTCGCGCCCGACAGCGCCGACCGGAACGCTCTCGACGCGAGGCGGTCGTTCCTCGACCGGGTGGGGGTGCCCGACGACCACGTGCACGAGGTCCCCGCCACCGACGCGGCGGCGTCCGTCGAGGAGGCCGCGGCGGCGTACGCCCGGACGATCCGGGAGCACGGCAGGGGCGCCTGCGAGGTGGTGATGCTCGGCATCGGCCCCGACGGCCACTGCGCCTCGCTGTTCCCGGGCCACCCGGCCCTCGACGCCACCGACGCGATCACGGTCGCGGTCACCGACTCCCCCAAGCCGCCGCCCGAGCGGGTGAGCCTCACCTTCGAGGCGCTCAACCGGAGCCGCGCGATCTGGTTCGTCGCCAGCGGCGGCGAGAAGGCCGATGCGGTCGCCCGGGCGCTGGCCGACGAGGGCGACCTCCACGACACGCCCGCCAGGGGCGTCACCGGCGATGACGCGACCGAGGTCGTCTGGTTCCTCGACCGCGCCGCCGCCGCGCTCCTCTAGCGCGACCCGTCCCTGTGCAGGTTCACAACCCGCCGAGCCGTCACGTGTGCAGGTTCAGGTCTCAGGTCCTCGTTGCCCACGTCGACCCGGGGTCATCCAGGAGCCGCCGGGTGCGCCGGCGTGAGTGACGGCTCGACGTCGTACGAACCCGCACACGTGACGGATCGGCCACTTCTGAAGCTGCAGAAGTGACGGGTCGCGCTTCAGAAGATGAGGTCGCCGGACTTGCGGCGGGAGCGGAGCAGTTCGAGGGCCTCGTCGAGGATGTCCTCGGCCTCGGCGTCGGAGCGGCGCTCCTTCACGTAGGCCAGGTGGGTCTTGTAGGGCTCGATCTTGGGAGCCGGCGGCGGGTTCTCCTGGTCACGGCTGGCCGGCAGGCCGCACTTGGGGCAGTCCCACTCGTCGGGCACCTGCGCGTCGACCGCGAACTGCACGACGGCACGGTGGTCGTGGGAGCAGTAGTAGGTGACCGCCTGCCGGGGCGCGGCCTCGCCGCGCTCGGCCTCCCCCATGGGGCCGGCGCCGACCCTGCTGCCACGAATGGCGTTCCCGCCTTGAGCCATGGTTGTTCCCTCTCAGCTCTGGTAGGCCTTGAGCAGGCCCAGCGCGACAATGCAGGCGAACCAGATCACGCCGATGCCGACGGTGATCCGGTCCAGGTTGCGCTCCGCCACCGACGACCCTCCGAGCGAGCTGGAGACGCCGCCGCCGAACATGTCGGAAAGCCCACCGCCGCGGCCCTTGTGGAGCAGCACCAGCAGGATGAGTAGCAGGCTCGTGATCACGAGCAGAACTGTGAAGAGCAGAGTCACGGTCGAGAATCCTACGTCACGGGGTCGCGGTCAGAGCAGTGGCATGTCGTAGAACCGGCAGATGCCGCCGAACTCGTCGACCTGCAGGCTGGCACCTCCCACGAGACAGCCGTCGACGTCGTTCTTGTCCATGATGCCGGCGACGTTGGCGGCCTTGACCGAGCCGCCGTAGAGGACGCGGACACCGTCGGCCGCCGCGTCGCCGTGCACCTCGCGGATCCGTTCCCGGATCGCCGCACAGACCTCCTGCGCGTCGTCGGGCGTCGCCACCTCGCCGGTGCCGATCGCCCACACGGGCTCGTAGGCGACGACCAGCCCGGCGACCTGCTTGGCGTTGAAGCCGGCCAGCGACCCGTCGACCTGGGCCAGCGTGTGGGGCACGTGGTCCCCGGCCTGGCGGACCTCCAGCCCCTCGCCGACACAGACGATCGGCGTCATCCCTGCGTCCAGCGCCTTGTGGGCCTTGGCGTTGACCAGCTCGTCGGTCTCGCCGTGGTGCTCCCGTCGTTCGGAGTGGCCGACGACGACGAAGGAGCAGCCGAGCTTGGCCAGCATCCCGGCCGAGATCTCGCCGGTGTAGGCGCCGGAGTCGTGCACCGACACGTCCTGGGCGCCGTACCGCACGAGCAGCTGGTCGCCGTCGACGAGCGTCTGCACCGAACGCAGGTCGGTGAACGGCGGCACGACCACGACCTCCACCTTCCCGTAGTCGTGCTTCTTGTCCGACAGCGTCCACGCCAGCTTCTGGACCAGCACCACCGCTTCCTGGTGGTTCAGGTTCATCTTCCAGTTGCCGGCCATCAGGGGCGTGCGCGTCATGGGGTTGCTCCTTCGAGCGGAGAGAGATGCGGGGGTCAGCGGGACAGGACGGCGATGCCGGGCAGCTCGGTGCCCTCGAGGTACTCGAGGCTGGCGCCACCACCGGTGGAGATGTGGCCGAAGGCCGCCTCGTCGAAGCCGAGCGTGCGCACCGCCGCGGCGGAGTCACCGCCACCGACGACCGACAGCCCGTCGACCTCGGTCAGCGCCCGGGCCACAGCCCGGGTGCCGTCGGCGAAGGCCGGAGTCTCGAACACGCCCATCGGGCCGTTCCAGAACACGGTGCGGGCCCCGCGGACGGCATCGGCGAATGCCGCCGCTGAGTCGGGCCCGATGTCGAGCCCCAGGCAGTCGTCGGGGATCGCGTCGGCCGGCACGACCCGGGGCTGCGGCTCGCGGTCGCCGGAGGGGAACGCGGTGTCGACGACCACGTCGGTGGGCAGCAGGATCTGGACGCCGGTCTCGTCGGCCCGGGCGAGGTAGTCGCGGCAGGTCTCGACCTGGTCGGCCTCGAGCAGGCTGGACCCGACCTCGTGCCCCTGCGCCTTCAGGAAGGTGAAGACCATCCCGCCGCCGATCAGCAACCTGTCGGCCTGACCCATCAGGTGGTCGATCACCCCGAGCTTGTCGGAGACCTTGGAGCCGCCCAGCACCACGACGTAGGGCCGCTCGGGCTCGTGGGTGAGCCGGCGCAGCACGTCGACCTCGGCCGCGACCAGGCCCCCCATCGCGGACGGCAGCTGGAGCGCGATGTCGTAGACGGAGGCCTGCTTGCGGTGGACCACCCCGAAGCCGTCGCTGACGAAGGCATCGCCCAGCTTGGCGAGCTCGCTGGCGAAGGCCCCCCGGATCTCGTCCTCCTTGCTGGTCTCGCCCGGGTTGAAGCGGACGTTCTCGAGCACCGCGACCCGGCCCTCGTCGAGGCCGGCGACCGTCTCGGTGGCGCTCTCGCCGACCGTGTCGGTCGCGAAGGCGACGTCGCTGCCCAGCAGCTCACCGAGGCGGATCGCGACCGGCGCGAGGGAGTACGCCGGGTCGGGCTCGCCCTTCGGCCGCGCCAGGTGCGCCATCACGACCACGCGGGCGCCCGCGTCGGCCAGCCGCCGGATCGTCGGGATGCTCGCCCGCACCCGGCCGTCGTCGGTGATCCTGGCGCCCTCGAGCGGCACGTTGAGGTCGGACCGGACGAGGACCCGCTTGCCCCTCAGGTCGCCGAGGGAGTCGATGTCGGGGACGTCGTGCCCGGCCACGTCAGAGCGAGGCGCCGACGTGGACGATCAGGTCGGCGAGGCGGTTGGAGTAGCCCCACTCGTTGTCGTACCAGCCGGCGACCTTGACCTGGTTGCCGATCACCTTGGTGAGCGGCGCGTCGAAGATGCACGACGCGGGGTCGGTGACGATGTCGGTGGACACGATCGGATCGGTCGAGTAGCGCAGGAACCGACCGTCGGCCGCAGCCTTCACGATCTCGTTGACCTCCTCGACCGAGGTCTCGCGCGAGGCCTCGAACGACAGGTCGGTGAGCGACCCGGTCGGGGTCGGGACCCGCAGCGCGTAGCCGTCGAGCTTGCCCTTGAGCTCCGGCATGACCAGACCGATCGCCTTCGCCGCACCGGTGGACGTCGGGACGATGTTGAGGGCGGCGGCACGGGCGCGACGCGGGTCCTTGTGGATGTTGTCCTGCAGGTTCTGGTCGGCCGTGTAGGCGTGGACCGTCGTCATCAGGCCCTTGACGATGCCGAGCCCGTCGTTGAGGGCCTTGGCCATCGGGGCCAGGCAGTTGGTGGTGCACGACGCGTTGGAGATCACGGTGTGCTGCTCGGGGTCGTAGAGCTCGTGGTTGACGCCCATCACGACGGTGATGTCCTCGTTCTTGGCGGGCGCGGAGATGATGACCTTCTTGGCACCCCCGTCGACGTGGGCCTTGGCCTTGGTCGCGTCGGTGAAGAAGCCGGTGGACTCGACGACCACGTCGGCGCCGAGGTCGCCCCACTTCAGGTTGGCGGGGTCGCGCTCGGCGAAGGCCGCGATCTCCTGGTCACCCACCTTGATGGCCGACTCGGTGCTGGTGACCTCGGCGTCGAGCCGGCCGAGGATGGAGTCGAACTTGAGGAGGTGCGCCAGCGACGCGTTGTCGGTCAGGTCGTTGACGCCGACGATCTCGATGTCGGCACCCGACGCGCGTACGGCGCGGAAGAAGTTGCGGCCGATGCGGCCGAAGCCGTTGATGCCTACGCGAACGGTCACAGCAGGTCTCTCCTGAGTGGATGGGTCGGTACGCCCCCGACCCTATCGCTAGCACCGGCGGCCGACGACCGGTCGGTCCCCGGTACGGATCGGTAACGTTGGAACGATCCAAGATGTGCTAGGCGCTGCGACCCTCACGCATCCTCGGCCAGCATCTCCGGCGTGAGCGACGCCTCGGTGTCGGGGATGCCGAGGTCCTCGGCGCGCTTGTCGGCCATCGCGAGCAGCCGCCGGATCCGGCCGGCGATGGCGTCCTTGGTCAGCGGCGGGTCGTGGAGCTGGCCGAGCTCCTCGAGCGAGGCCTGCTTGTGCTCCAGCCGCAGCGCGCCGGCCTGCCGGAGGTGGTCGGGCACCTCGTCGGCGAGGATCTCCAGCGCCCGCTCGACGCGGGCACCCGCGGCGACCGCGGCACGCGCGGAGCGGCGCAGGTTGGCGTCGTCGAAGTTGGCGAGCCGGTTGGCCGTGGCCCGGACCTCGCGACGCATCCGGCGCTCCTCCCACGCCATCAGCGACTCGTGGGCCCCGAGCCGGGTCAGCAGCGCCCCGATGGCGTCGCCGTCGCGGATCACCACCCGGTCGACGCCGCGAACTTCGCGCGCCTTGGCCTGGATCCCACCCAGCCGACGGGCCACGCCCACGAGGGCCAGCGCCGCCTCGGGGCCGGGGCAGGTCACCTCGAGCGAGGACGAGCGGCCGGGCTCGGTGAGCGAGCCGTGGGCGAGGAAGGCGCCGCGCCACGCGGCCACCGCGTCGCAGCCGCCCCCGGACACCACGGCCGGCGGCAGCCCGCGCACCGGCCGGCCACGCTGGTCGAGCAGCCCGGTCTGCCGGGCGAGCGCCTCGCCGTCCTTGACGATGCGCACCAGGTAGCGGCTGCGCTTGCGGATGCCGTTGCCCTGCACCATGACGACGTCGGACTGGTGGCCGTAGACCTCGGAGACGTCCTTGCGCAGACGACGCGCGGCCGCGCCGGTGTCGAGCTCGGCCTCGATGACGATCTTCCCGCTCACCAGATGGAGACCGCCGGCGAAGCGGAGCATCGACGACACCTCCGCCTTGCGACAGCAGGTCTTGGTGGTCGGGGTGCTGGCCAGCTCAGCCTTCACCTGCGCCGTCATCGCCATGGGGCTGATCCTGTCACGAACGTCAACAACCCTCGGAGCAGGTGGGCGATCCCCCTACGGAGAGCGGTCCCTCAGGACACCGCCTCGAAGATGGAGCGGTACGCCGTCGCGAGCAGCTCGTGGTCGTGGCGGGGTGCGGGCGCGCCTGCCCCGTCGTACTCGGCGACCTCCGCCAGCGCGAGCTCGCCGCCCAGCGAGTCGACCACCGCGCGCAGCCCGTCGACGTCGCCGACGGTGCGCGGGTCGGCGAGCACCCGGTCGACCCGCAGCCCAGGGGCGTAGGCCTGCAGCGCCCGCAGGTGGTCGTCGGGACCCCAGTCCTGGGTCTCCCCCTGCTGTCCCTCGAGGTTGAGCACGACCAGCCGGCGGGCCGCGGTCTTCTCGAGCGCGCTGCGCAGGTCGGGGACCAGCAGGTGCGGGATCACCGAGCTGAACCACGAGCCGGGGCCGAGGACCACCCAGTCGGCGTCGAGGATCGCCTCGACCGCCTCGGGGCAGCCGGCCGGGTCGGCGGGGTCGAGCGCGACCGACACGATCTCGCCGTCGGTCGTGGCGACCTCGACCTGGCCGCGGACCGTCGACGTGGTCAACCGGTCGGCACCGCCGACGCCGCGGACCTCGGCCGTGATGTCCATCGGCGTCAGCGCCATCGGCAGCACCCTCCCCCGCGCCCCGAGCAGCCGCCCGACCCAGTCGAGGGCCCTGACGTGGTCGCCGAGCCGCTCCCACAAGCCGACGATCAGCAGGTTGCCGATCACGTGGCCGTGCATCTCGCCCTCACCGGCGAAGCGGTGCTGGACCACGTCGGCCCAGGTCTGTCCCCACTCGTCGTCGCCGCACAGCGCCGCGAGCGCCATCCGCAGGTCGCCCGGCGGCAGCACCCCGAACTCCCCGCGCAGCCGCCCCGAGGAGCCGCCGTTGTCGGCGACCGTGACGACGGCGGTCACCCGGTCGAGGGTGAGGTCGTCGTGGAGCCGCCGCAGCGCGCTCAGCGAGGCGTGCAGCCCGTGGCCGCCCCCGAGTGCCACTGCCGACTGCGCGGTCGGCCGCACGTCACTCACGTCCGAGGTCGCGGTGGGTGGCCCGGGCGTCGTAGCCCAGGTCGACCAGCCGCTGGGAGATCTCCTCGGTCATCGCCACGCTGCGGTGCTTGCCACCGGTGCACCCGACGGCGACGGTCATGAACCGCTTGCCCTGCTCGAGGTAGCCGACGGCGACCCCCTGCAGCACGGGCAGGTAGTCGTCGAGGAACTCCGCCGCACCCGGCTGGGTCTTGACGTAGTCGGCGACCGGGGAGTCCAGGCCGGTGAGGTTGCGCAGCTCCGGCACCCAGTGGGGGTTGGGGAGGAACCGCATGTCCGCGACGAAGTCGGCGTCGACGGGGATGCCGTACTTGAAGCCGAAGCTGATGACGGTCACCAGCAGCCGCGAGGTCTGCTCAGTGCCGAAGGCCTGCCCGATCCGGTCGGTGAGCTGGTGGACGTTGAGGCTGGAGGTGTCGATCACCAGGTCGGCGTTGCTGCGGACGTCACCCAGCACCACCCGCTCACGGCGCAGGCCGTCGAGCAGCCGGCCGGTGCCCTGCAGCGGGTGCGGCCGGCGGGCGGCCTCCTGCCGACGGACCAGCACCTCGTCGGCGGCCTCGAGGAACAGCAGCGTGGTGTTGCGGCCGGTCGCGCCCTGGGCGAGGTTGGCGGTGAGCGACTGGAAGAAGGACCCGGAGCGTACGTCGACGACGACCGCGATCGGCTGCACGACCCCGCGGCTCTCGTCGACCAGCCGGACCACCTCGCGCAGCAGCGTCGGGGGCAGGTTGTCGACGACGTAGTAGCCGAGGTCCTCGAGCTCCTTGGCCGCGGTGCTGCGGCCCGCCCCGGTCATGCCGGTGACGACCACCAGCTCGCCGGCGTGCTGCTCCATCAGCCCTCCTCCACCTCTCCGGTCGTGGTGTTGACGGACACAGTCTGGCCACCGGTGGCCCCCACCGCATCCTTGATGGCCGCGGCCGTACGGGCTCCGATGCCCGGCACCTGCGCGATCTCGTCGACCGTGGCGGCCCGCAGCTTGCGGAGCGACCCGAAGTGCTTGAGCAGCGTCTTGCGCCGCACCTCCCCCAGCCCGGGCACGTCGTCGAGCATGCTCTCGACCATCGACTTGGAGCGCCGCGAGCGGTGGTGGGTGATCGCGAACCGGTGGGCCTCGTCGCGCACGCGTTGCAGCAGGTAGAGGCCCTCGGAGCTGCGCGGCAGGATCACCGGGTCGTCCTGCTCGGGCACCCAGACCTCCTCCAACCGCTTGGCCAGGCCGCAGACGGGGACGTCGTCGAAGCCCAGCTCCGACATGGCCTCGCGGGCGGCCGCGACCTGGGGCGGGCCGCCGTCGACGACCACCAGCCCGGGGGCGTAGGCGAACTTCCGCGGCCGGCCGGTCTCGGGGTCGACCAGCATCGGGCCCGACTCGGTGACGACCTCGGTCGAGGTCCCTGCCTCGTCCTTGAGCCGGCGGAAGCGGCGGGTGATCACCTGGTTCATGTGAGCGACGTCGTTCTGCCCGACCTCTTCACCAGCGGGCCCCTTGATGACGAAGCGGCGGTACTCCGACTTCCGCGCCAGCCCGTCCTCGAAGACCACCATGGAGGCGACCACCTCGGTGCCCTGGAGGTTGGAGACGTCGTAGCACTCGATGCGGAGCGGCACCTCGTCGAGCTCGAGGGCCTGCTGGATCTCCTCGAGCGCGCGGTTGCGGGTGGTGAGGTCGCTGGCCCGCTTGGTCTTGTGGAGCGCGAGCGACTGGGCGGCGTTGGTCGCGACCGTCTCCTGGAGCGTCCGCTTGTCGCCGCGTTGCGGCACCCGGATCCGGACCCGGCTCCCCCGCAGGTCGCCGAGCAGCTCCTCGAGCACGTCGCTGTCGGGCGGCAGCGTCGGCACCAGCACCTCGCGCGGGATGGTGTCGCCGTCGCCGGAGGCGGCGCCGCCGTAGAGCTGGAGCAGGAACCCCTGGACCAGCTCGTCGGTGTCGCCCTCGTCGACGCGGTCGGCCACCCACCCGCGCTGGCCGCGGATCCGGCCACCGCGGACGTAGAAGATCTGGACGGCCACCTCGAGCGGATCCTCGGCGAGGGCGATCACGTCGGCGTCGGTGCCGTCGCCGAGCACCACGGCCTGCTTCTCGAGCGCCTTGTGGAGGGCGCCGAGGTCGTCGCGGAGCCGGGCCGCCCGCTCGTAGTCCTCGGCCTCGGAGGCGGCGTACATCTCCCGCTCGATGCGCCTGACGAACGCCGTGGTGCGGCCGGCCATGAAGTCACACAGGTCGTCGACGATCTCCCGGTGGTCGTCGGCCGAGATGCTGCCGACGCAGGGCGCCGAGCACTTGCCGATGTAGCCGAGCAGACAGGGGCGGCCGATCTGGCCGTGCCGCTTGAAGACGCCGTTGGAGCAGGACCGCATCGGGAACACCCGGAGCAGCTGGTCGACGGTCTCCCGGATCGCCCAGGCGTGGGAGTAGGGGCCGAAGTAGCGGGTGCCGCGCTTCTTGGCGCCGCGACCGACCATCACCCGCGGGAACTCGTCCCCGACGGTGACGGCGAGCCACGGGTAGGACTTGTCGTCGCGGTACTTGACGTTGAAGCGGGGGTCGAACTCCTTGATCCAGGAGTACTCCAGCTGCAGCGCCTCGACCTCGGTCTTGACCACGGTCCACTCCACGCTCGCGCCGGTCGTGACCATGGTGGCGGTGCGCGGGTGGAGGTTGCCGATGTCCTGGAAGTACGACGACAGCCGGGCGCGGAGGTTCTTGGCCTTGCCGACGTAGATCACGCGCCCGCGGGCGTCGCGGAACCGGTAGACACCCGGTCGGGTCGGGATCGACCCCGGCTCGGGGCGGTACGACGCGGGGCTGGGCACATGTCGGAGTTTACGGACCGCACCGGCCCCGCCGGAGCGGGCCGGGAGGCAGGCAGGCAGGGGTCCGCGTGGTCACCTCGTCAAAAAGGGTGACCGGAGGGTGAAGATCCTCGTGCGCCTTGTCCTTGAACGGGTGGGGACGCTCGAATGGCGCGCAGATGACTCGCAGGTGACGGGGACGCGACGACGGAGTCGCGACACCAGGGGGAACGGGCCAGGCGGGGAGCTGTCGGGGGGGCAGTTGTGGCGTTGCACGGGGGACGGACCTTGGCTGCGGCAAGGGGGTCGGACACGACTCTGCCGCGCCCACGACCATCAAGCCGATCGGCGGGCGAGCGCCCGTCGGGACGCGCAGATTCGCCGGGCGGGGTGTCCCCGCACGGTGCGCACCTGGAGCTGACCCTGGTGCTGGTGACGGACCTCATCGTGCTCGTCGCGGTCTGCCTCTTCGCCACGTCACTCACGCTCACAGCGGTCACCGCGGCCGGGGCCGTGCTCACGTGGCGCGCACGAGGCATGTACACGCACCGCATCGCCCTGTCGGTCCTCGACGACCTGCCCGAGCTCGCGATCGGCGTCCTGGTCGGCCTGGCGCCGGGCGTCGCGGCGGCGCTCGTGGTGCCGACCGGCCTGGTGGGTGGCACCGGCGTCCTCCGCGTCGCCGGTTCACTCCTCGCGGTCGTCGCCCTCGGGCGGCTGGTCTCCTATGGCATCATCCTCCGGCTGCGCCGGCGGGGATCGATCACCTACCCGACCCTGCTGATCGGTGTCGGGCCCGCGGCGAAGTCCCTTCTGGAGCGGATCGAGACTCACCCTGAGTCGGGGCTCGACATCGTCGGCACGATCGCCGACCAGGGTGGCGTGGCCACCGGGCTCCCGATCCTGGGGGGCGCCGCCGACCTGTCCGCGGTCGTCGGCGAGCGACACGTCAGCAACATCGTGGTCGGCTACGGCGGCATCACCTCCAGCGACCTGGTTGACGTCCTCCGGACCGCGGACCGGGCCAACCTGGAGATCCATGTCGTTCCCCGGCTGTTCGAGCTCTCCACGCGGCGCGGCAGCGACGACCACATCTGGGGCCTCCCCCTCGTCCGGCTGCGTGAGCCGGCGAACCGGAGGTTGACCTGGCACGCGAAGCGCACCTTCGACTTCGTCGGGGCAGCGCTCGCTCTGCTGCTCGTCTCGCCGGTGCTGGTGGCGGTGGCGGTGGCGGTGCGATTGTCTCTCGGCCCGGGGGTCATCTTCACCCAGACCAGGATCGGTCTCCACGGCCGGCCCTTCGAGCTGCTGAAGTTCCGCTCGATGAGGTCCCCCGCCGGAGGGCGCGGCGCCTGGTCCGTGGGTACCGACGAGCTCGAGCCGGTGGGGCGGTTCATCCGCCGCTACTCGCTGGACGAGCTCCCTCAGCTCTTCAACGTCCTGCGCGGCGACATGAGCCTGGTCGGCCCTCGCCCTGAGCGCCCGGAGTACGTCGACAAGTTCGTCGGCCTCTTTCCCTGGTACGTCCACCGCCACCGGGTCGCGGTGGGCATGACCGGCCTGGCCGCCGTCAACGGGCTGCGCGGCGACACCTCCATCGAGGAGCGGTGCAAGTTCGACAACTGGTACATCGACAACTGGTCGTTCTGGCTGGACTCCAAGATCCTGGTCAGGACCCTCAGCGCCGTCGTCCGGGGGACCGGCGCATGAGCCACGCGACCCGCGACTTCGACCTCCACGGCGTGGTCAGGGTGCGCCTGCTGGACGCGACGCCCGCCGACGCCGCCAAGGTCGCGCGCCAGCTCGGGCTACCGGCCACTGGACCGGTGGGCGCGGCCGACCTCACCGTGCGGTTCGTGGACAACGTGACCCGCCGGCCGCTGACCTTCGTGGGACTGGGCGACACGGGTTACAACCGCGACGGGTTCTTCGTGCTCGGTGGCCCCGGCAGCACGACTGGCCGCACGCGGATCCCCTTCGACGACCTCGGTGCGTCTCCCGAGATCGTCTGTGAGCGGAGCGTCCCCGCGGTCCCCCACCTGCTGACCATGATCAACCTCGTGGCGCTCGGCAAGGACGTGCTGCCTCTCCACGCCTCGGCGTTCACGCTGGACGGTCGCAGCGTGCTCGTCACCGGATGGTCGAAGGGCGGCAAGACCGAGGCGCTCCTGGCCGCGATGGCCCGCGGCGGCTCCTACGTGGGCGACGAGTGGGTCTACCTCACCCCGGAGCGCGAGATGCTCGGCCTCCCGGAGCCCATCCGGGTGTGGGACTGGCACCTGGAGCAGTTCCCCGAGCTGCTGCGGGCCAGGCCGGCGCGCGACCGGGGACGACTGTCGACGTGGCGCGCCGTCAGCGCCGCCACCCGCGTGGCCGGGAGCTCGGGACTGCCCGGCGCCGGGCTCGCGTCCCGGGTCCACCCCGTCGCGGCGCGGCAGGCCTACCTGCAGGTGCCGCCGCGCGAGCTGTTCGGCCCGGACCGGGTCGTCCTCCGGGCACCCCTCGACGCCACCGTCCTGCTGCTCAGCCACAGCGCGCCGGGGATCACCACCGAGATCATCGAGCAGGCGGAGGTCGCCCGGCGGATGACGGCCTCGCTGGCCGAGGAGCGAGCCCGCTTCCTGGCCCATCACCGACAGTTCCGCTACGCGTTCGGGGACCGTCCCAACCCCGCGGTGGACTCCGCCGCCGCCGTCGAGGCTCGGCTGCTGACGGCGCTGTTCGGGGACGGACAGTGCGCGAAGGTCTCCCACCCCAGCCCGTGCGACATCCCGTCGCTGGGCGATGCGGTGCTCGGCGCCGCCACCAGACTCGCTGGTCGCAGGAACGACGCACCCCACGGCGGCGTCCTGTCTCCCCGCGAGGACCGGACGTCGAGGGGGGCTCCCAAGCGCCCCCCTCGGCTCCGTGTCGCCCTCGTCGGTGCCGACGGCGCCGGCAAGAGCACCATCACCGAGCTGCTCGAGACCGCACCGCTGCCGGCGCCGGTCAAGCGCATCTACATGGGGGTCAACCTCGAGGCGAGCTCCCTGATGCTGCCGACCACCCGGCTCCTGGTGACCGCCAAGCGGATGCGCGGCGGTCGGCCGGACCTCGTCGGCGCTCCGGCGGCTCAGCAAGGCCAGGTGCGTCGCGGCTGGCGGGCCACGGCGCGAGGCACCGCACGGATGGCGGTGTGGGTGCTCGAGGAGTGGCTGCGCCAGTGCGTCGCCTGGCGCTACAGCCGGGCCGGGTACCTGGTGGTGTTCGACCGGCACTTCCTGGCCGACCACTACCACAGCGACATCGAGGCCCGCCCCGAGAGCCGCGGCGTGGTGCGCACGCTGCACGGCTGGATGCTCCAGAACGCCTACCCGAAGCCGGACCTGGTCCTCTGCCTGGACGCCCCCGGGAGCGTCCTGTTCGCCCGGAAGCCGGAGTCCAGCCCCCAGTCCCTCGAGCACCGGCGGCAGGAGTACCTGCGCCTGGCCGGTGCCGTGCCTGCCTTCGAGGTCATCGACGTCGACCGCCCGCTGGACCAGGTGTTCAGCGAGGTGGTCGACACCATCCGCCGCTACTGTGAGGACGCCGCATGAGGGTTCTGCTGGCCAGCCCCATCGACCCCGGGACCACCGCGTCCCTCCGGGCCCGACACGACGTGCGGGAGGCCGATCCCGGCGACCTTCCCGACGCCGTCGCAGGCGCCGAGGTGATCGTCCTGCGGAGCGGTCCCGTCCTGTCCGACGACGTCCTGGCGGCGGCTCCCCGGCTGCGGGCCGTCGTACGCGCCGGCTCCGGGCTCGACAACATCGACCTGGAGGCCGCTCGGGCGCGGCGGATCCGGGTGGTCCGGATCGCCGGGATGTCGGGGCCCCCGGTGGCCGAGATGACCTTCGCACTGCTGCTCGCGCTGGCGCGCAACGTCACGCTCGCCGATCGCCTCATCCGCGAGGGTGACTGGCCGAAGCCCCGCCTCGGCGGCCCGCTGCTGCAGGGGAAGACGTTGGGCGTGGTCGGCGCCGGCAACATCGGTGGCCTGGTCGGCCAGATGGGGCACGCCTGGGGCATGCAGGTACTGGGCTGCGTGGCCCACCCGAGCCAGGCGGTCGCCGAGCAGCTGGCCGAGCGCGGGGTGACCATGCGCGCCTTCGACGACGTCGTCGAGCGTGCCGACTTCCTGACCCTGCACGTGCCGCTCGACGGGTCGACCCACCACATGGTCGACGCCGACGTGCTCGACCGCATGCGACCGGGGTCGCTGCTGGTCAACATGGCCCGTGGCGGGGTGGTCGACGAGAAGGCGCTGCACGAGGCGCTGACCCAGGGCGACCGGCTCGCCGGCGCCGCGCTCGACGTCCACGAGGCGGAGGGCCAGGGGACGGTGTCCCCCCTGGCCGCCCTTCCGAACGTGGTCCTCACGCCCCACATCGGGGCCATGGCACTGGACACCCAGCGGTTGATCGGTACCCGGGTCCTCGAGCTGGTCGAGGCCTGTCACGAAGGACGTCTCGAAGAGGAAGTGGCCCATGGTGAACTCATCGTCTGACACCCGCGGTTCGGTGAACCGCGCTGACCGGAAGCGGCAGGCCCTCAGGGCCGGGCTCGCGGATCCCGCCCCCGTGGTGGCCGTCGGCGCCCACGACGCGATGAGCGCCCGGCTCATCGACAACGGCGGCTTCGACGCCGTCTGGGTGAGTGGGTTCGGCGTCTCGGCGATGGCCTACGGCCTGCCCGACCTGAACCTGATCACCATGTCCGAGACGCTCGACGTCACCCGTCGCATCGACGCCGTCACCGAGCTGCCCGTGGTCGTCGACTGCGACAACGGCTACGGCGGGTTCAGCAACGTGGTCCGGACGCTCGTGGAGTTCGACCGGGCCGGCGTCGCCGCGGTGTGCATCGAGGACAACCTGTTCCCCAAGCGCAACAGCCTCTACCAGGGCCAGTCGCACCGCGAGCTCGTCAAGACCTCGGAGCAGGCCCGGCGGCTGCGGGCCGCGAAGGCAGCCCAGGAGTCGGAGCACTTCACCCTCATCGCGCGGGTGGAGGCACTCATCGCAGGTCACGGCATCGACGCGGCGATCGAGCGCGCCTGCGCCTACGCCGACGCGGGAGCGGACGCCATCCTGATCCACTCCAAGGACAAGACGCTGACCGAGATCGAGGGGTTCCTCGAGGAGTGGCATCGGACCGGGCTGACGGTTCCGCTGGTCGCCGTGCCGACCCTCTTCCCCGACTACTCCTCCGCGCAGCTCGCGGCGAAGGGTTTCTCGATGGTGATCCTCGCGAACCACCCGATGCGGGCGTCGGTCAAGGCGATGATCGAGACCCTCGATCGCCTGCGGCCCGAGGGACGCGCCTCCGCCGCCGATCCGCACATCGCGAAGGTGGACGAGATCTTCGAGCTCGTGCACACCCGGGAGACCATCGAGGCAGAGGAGACGGATGAGCTCGTCTGAAAGCGCCTTGCCCGTGCGCACCGCCCCTCCGGCGGTCGTCGTGGGCCTGGACAGCATCACCGGGCTCCAGACGGCACGGATCCTCGCCGACCGGTCGGTCCCGGTGTACGGCGTCGTCGCGGACAGGCGCCACTGGGGTGCCCGCACCAACGCCTGCCTCGAGGTGGTCGAGTCGACGTCGTCCGGCCCGGGCCTGGTGGCGTCCCTCGCCATGCTGGGCCGCCGACTGGGCAGACCGTCGGTCCTGCTCCCCTGCTCGGACGCAGCGGTGGACACCGTGTCGCGACACCGGGACCGGTTGACCGACGAGGGCTACCTCATCGCCCTGTCGGAGCACCCCGTCGTCGAGCTGCTCATGGACAAGGTGCGGTTCGCCAGGTACGCGGCGGAGCACGACCTGCCACTGCCCCGGACCGAGGTCCTGAGCGACCGGTCAGGCGCCGCGGCCGTGGCGGCGTCGATCGGCTACCCGTGCGTGCTCAAGCCGCCGTACAAGACCCCGGCGTGGCTGGCGCACACGAGCGCCAAGGGGTTCACGGTGACGGACGCCCGCTCGTTCCTCGACGTCTACCACCGGGTCGAGCACTGGGTTCCGTTCCTGCTCGCCCAGGAGTGGATCCCCGGCACGGAGGACGGGCTGTACTCCTGCAACGCGGTCTTCGGTGAGGGCGGTCGGCCGCTCGCCACCTTCGTCGCGCGCAAGGTGCGCCAGTGGCCGCCCGACATCGGTACCAGCGCCTCGGGCGAGGAGTGCCGCAACGACGAGGTGCTCGACACCACGCTCCGCCTGTTCGGTGGCCTGGGCTACCGCGGCCTGGCCTACCTGGAGATGAAGCGCGACGAGCGGACCGGCAGGCTGTGGATCGTCGAGCCCAACGTCGGCCGCCCGACCGGCCGCTCGGCCATCGCCGAGGCCGGCGGGGTCGAGCTGGTCCACACCGCCTACTGCGACGCCGCCGGGCTGCCGCTCCCGAGCGCACGGGAGCAGCGGTACGGCGACGCGAGGTGGCTGGACGTGCGCCGGGACCTGCAGGCCGCCCTGGTCGCCCGCCGCCGCGGGACGCTCACGCTCCGGACCTGGCTGCAGTGGGTCCGCGGGCCGAAGGCGCACGCCATCTGGTCGCGCCGCGACCCGGGCCCGTTCATCGTCGACGTCACCGGCGCGACGCGCACCGGCCTCCGCCTGCTCGGAGCCCGCCGTGGCGGCCGGGCCGGGCCGTCCCACACCACGCCGACCGAGGAAGGGGTGTCAGCATGACGCAAGGAGCCGACGTCACCGGGGTGCTGGGCTGGGGCCTGCGCCGGTACGCGTGGTTGATCGCCCTCTTCGTGATCACCCTGGGTGTGCTGGTGCCCGGCATGCTGCAGCAACGGGCCCAGGAGTTCCAGGCGAGTGCCCAGGTCGGTCCCATCCGCGTGCTGAAGATCCCGAGCACCGACGTGCTGCCGAAGGTGGCCACCGACGTGTTCGCCAACGTGCTGAAGGACCCGGAGGTCAAGGAGGCGGCCGGGGTCGGCGCCTCCGAGAAGCTGACACCGGATCAGCTGCAGATGGTCGCCGCGCAGGACAACATCATCTTCACGGTCGTCGCCACCAGCACCGATGCGGGGACGGCCCAGAACACCGCCAACGTGGCAGCCACGAAGTTCGTGGACGGGCTGAACATCTACACCCAGTCCGTCGGCTCCTTCGCGGTGAACGCACCTGCGGGCGGGCCTCCGGAACCGGTACCGACCCTGGGCGGGCCGGTGGCGTGGGGCATCGGCATAGCGTCCGGCCTGCTCGTCGGGTTCGGCGCCGCGGCCCTGCTGCTGCTGGTGCGGCGACCCGTCATCGACGTGGTCACCGCCGAGCTGGAGTCGGGCGCCACGGTCCTCGGGCAGATCACCCTCAACCGGAGCGGCACCGGGGCATCGGGCATGACCCAGCTCTGTCACCGCATCGTGTCGCAGCCGACGCGCATGGTCCTGATGGCGGGCCCGAAGAGCCTGCGGCGAGAACGCCACGAGCTGGCCGACGAGCTGGTCTTCTGGCTGAGCCGGGTGCGTCACGTGATCTCCATCGGGTCCCGCGAACCCGTGGAGGAGTTCGGCGCGGCCTCGCTCGCCGAGCGGACCTCGAGCGAGGACGAGCTGGTCATCGTCAACGATGCGTCGCCGGTCGATGTCGCGACCCGGCCCGACCGGTCGCTGACGCTGCTGGTCGTCGCCGAGGGGATCCCACGCTCCGCGCTGCGCGAGCAGGCCCGCCAGTACGTCGACGGCGGCAGCGTGGCGATGGTCCTGGTGCGCCGGGGCTCCTGGCTGGCCCAGCTGCGCAGCGACCCTCCGACCGGGCGGCCGGGGTTCTTCCCGTTCCGGTCCTCGCAGCGGAAGCACGAGCCCCAGCACCAGACGCAGGTGTAGCGGCCCGAGCCACCACCACGGAGGGCCGGGACGGGACGACCTACGTCTCCAGCGCCTCCGAGGCGCGCGGGGCCCGCGCCGCCGCCAGCTCCTCCGCCGCCACGACGTTCCGGTAGAGGGACACCAGCATCAGGGCGAGCCAGAACATCTTGAACTCCATGCTGGACAGGAAGAAGACCCCGACGATCAGCCCCACCATGGAGCCGACCGCGGCCGGCCGGTAGTCGGGCGGCAGCTTGATGGCGTAGTAGGCACTGACGACGAGGCCCAGCGACAGCAGCAGAAGCCCGGCGACCCCCAGCTCCACGATCGCGAGCAACCACAGGTTGTGGGGCTGGTAGGAGCCTTCCGCGCCCGTCAGCACCCGCGCACCGGGCACGGTGGCCTGGGTTTCGGCGTAGACGTCGGGGAAGGTCCCCCACCCGGAGCCGATGCCGCAGTAGTCGTCGCACGCGGCGAGCCCCACCTGCCAGATGTCGAACCGCCCGGACGACGACGTCGCTGACTCGAAGGTGCGCTCGGCGAGGCCGAACGGGTGGGTGGTCCACACGAGCACGGTGGCGACCACACCGACGAGCAGCGCCGCGCCGAGGCCCCTGCGAGCTCCCTTGGGGAAGGCCACGATCATGGCCACGAGGACGATCCCGGCGCCGATCGTGCCGGTGCGCGAGCCGGTCATGAGGACGCCGGCCAGCATCACGGCCGCGAGCAGGGAGTTGCCGACGGGGCGCCCGGGGTCGCGCGGGTTGAAGGCACGGTTGAGCGCGATCGCGAGCGGGATGAGCAACGTGACCGCGAGGATGTTGGGGCCCAGCAGCCCGTTGCCGAACCGACCGCCCTCCTCGACCGCACCCGCGTCGTCGGCGAGCCCGCCCCCGAAGACCAGCTGGAAGAGGCCGTAGCCCACCGCTGCCGCTGATCCGACGAGGAGCGCCGTCTCCGTGCGCCGGACGACGGCGCGGTCGACGTCGCTCACGGCCACCAGCAGGAAGACGAGCACCAGGCTGGCCAGCACGGCGAGGCCAAGGATCGTGACGCTGCGGTTGACGGTCCAGAGCGTGGTGGCTGCAGCCAGGCCGAGGAACGCCGTCCAGACCGGGACCGCCGCGGTCAGCCGTGGGGCGGAGCGGCGGCCCGTCACGAACTGGGCCATCAGCCCGACGCCGAGCAGCAGACCCATCAGGGAGGACGCCGAGGCGAACGACGAGGAGCCCAGGGACACCAGCCCGCCGAAGGGGATGAGCGCGGTGTAGATCGGCAGCGCCCACCGCAGCGGCTCGCGCAGGCACACGACGGCGAGCACGAGGACCAGCGGCGCCACCACGGCGATGAGCATCCACGTCGTCACCATCCACCCCCCGCTCGCGTGGGGTCGTAGTCCTCGGCCACGACGTCCCAGTAGTCCGAGGTGAACGGCAAGCCGCAGAGCGCGTCGGCACTCACGTTCCACAGCTGTCCGCGGCCCTCCGCCCACGTGTTCTGCAGCTTCAGGGCCGTGGTCCCGCCGGAGTCACCGATGTAGAACCCGTAGGTCTGCAACGCCCGCGCGATCACGAGGGCCTCCGGATGCAGGCCCAGGGACTCCAGGTCGACCGACGGCTTGATGCGCAGCCTCAGCCCCTGCGGGGGTACGCCCGGGTCGGACCCCTCGAAGTCGCCGTCGGACCCCACCATGGGGAAGATGTGGCGATTGGCCACCTCGGGACCGGCGGCCACCTTCAGCACGTGCTGGATGGCGCCGGCGCGCACCTCGTCGAGCTCGACCGCCATGGTGGCCCCGTTGTTGCCACGGTGGGTCCCGCGGTTGCGGGGGTCGTCGGACTCCCCCGTGGCCGCGTGGAGGCCGTTGGAGTCCAGGTAGGTGACGGTCGCACCGACGGCCGACCACACGTCGCGGTCGTCGTGGTACTCGGCCCCCGTGAGGGCCACGACGTACCCCTTGTGCCAGTCGTAGATGCTCATGCTGTTGTCGCTGTTGTAGGCCGCCTGGGCGCCCACCGGGATGCGTAGCGCCCTCAGCTCCGGGAGAGGATCGCCGAGGCCCGCGATGTCGTAGGAGGGGTCCCCCGGTCCGGCGTCGTAGACCGGCTGGCCCCAGTGGCTGTCACCGGCGCCGGCCAGGGTCAGGCAACCCGGTCCGCTCTCCGGCCCGGTTCGGAGGTAGCGGAGGATCTGGTCGGCAGCCGGGTCGAGGGGCGTGACGTCGGGCAGGGGCGTGTTCCACCACGAGTCCGCGCTGAAAGCCCGCCGCGGCGACTCCAGCTGCCGGGCCGGGGGTGCCGGGTCTTCGGCGTCGGTTCCCGGGTCGGAGGCGACCACTCCGCCCACGCCGACGAGAGCCGCGGTGGCCAGCACCGCCAGCAAGAGAACGTGCAATGGCCTGTCCGCGGAGATCCCCCCTCATACCATCGCCCGTGTCAAGAACGTCAGGCGATTCCCCGGCTCCCGCGGTTCATGGTAGACGTCAGGGCCCGTGGTGGCCATGCTCTGTGTGGTCTCGGTCGACCCGAGACCACCTGAGGAGCCGACGGGGAGGGGGCGAAATGGGGAACACCGGGGCGGCACTCAAGGTGCTGTCGGTCGTGGGCGCCGGCCGCAGCGGTACGACGGTGCTCGCCAGCCTGCTCAACGAGGTCGACGGGATCACCAGTGCCGGGGAGCTGCGCTGGCTGTGGGAGCGGGGCGTGCGCGACGGACGTCCGTGCGGGTGCGGCCAGCGGCCGGAGCTGTGCCCGGTGTGGGGACCGATCGTCACCTCGTCGCGCGACTACCTCGCCGGCCGGACGCCGCCGCGCACGGTCGACGACCTCGTCGCCGCGCAGCACCAGCTGAAGCGGCCGTCCGCCTTTCCCCGCGTCCTCCGGTCCCTGGGTCCCGACCATCCGCGGGCCGACAACCCCGAACTGACGCTGGTGCGGGGGGCCACCGCGGCCGCGTGCCGGACGTTGGCGAGCACCACGGGGGCCGGGATCGTGGTGGACATCTCCAAGCGCCCGCTCGACGCCGCCGTGATGGCCGGTGCGCCCGGCATCGACACCCACGTGCTGCACGTGGTGCGGGACCCCCGCGCCGTCGTGCACTCCTGGCGCCGGGCCAAGACCTTCACCGCGGCCGGTCAGGTGCGGACCATGGGAACCCGCGGCCTGGCGTCCTCGGTGCGTCGCTGGACCAGCAACGCGCTCTTCGCCGAGGCGCTGCGTCGCCGGCACCCGCCCGACCGCTGGCTCCACCTGCGCTACGAGGACTTCGCGGCTCGCCCCCGCGCCACGATCGAGGAGATCCTCGGGTTCCTCGGCGCGCCGGGCGCGACGCCGTTCACGGACGCGCGCACGGCGCGGCTGCACCCCAACCACATCGTGGCCGGCAACCCGAGCCGGTTCACCACCGGCGACGTCACGATCCGCAGCGACGACGCGTGGAAGCGCGAGATGCCCCGGCGGGACCAACGGCTGGTCGCCGGGCTGACGCTGCCGCTGCTCGTGCGCTACGGGTACGCAGGTCGGGACGAGACGGAGCCGTGAGCACGTCCTGGGCACCGTTGCGGGTCGGGTGCCCGACGGCGTATAACTCTGGCAGGCCGACGGGCAGTCGGGGGCGGCCAAGGGGGGGCACGACGTGACGACACCAGGCGAGAAGGCCGGCAGGTTGCCGAACCTGCTGGTCGTGGGAGTTCCCAAGGCGGGGACAGGTTCCCTGTTCGCCTACCTCTCCCAGCACCCGGACATCTGTCCGGGTGACCAGAAGGAGATCGGCTACTTCAACCACTTCAACCCGCTGCGGCACCGCGGACCCGTGCCGCCACCCGAGACCTACGCGCGTCACTTCACCGGCTGGCAGGACGAGCGCTACGCCTTCGAGGCGACCCCCACCTACTCCTACGGGGGCCGGCCGGTCATCGAGGCCATCCGCGACACCCTGGACCGGCCGCGCATCGTGCTCATCCTGCGCAACCCGGTCGACCGGCTCTGGTCGGCGTACACGTTCCAGCGCGAGCTGGGCAACCTGACAGGCTTCTCCTCCTTCGACGACTACCTCGCCGCCTGCCGCCGGCGTCGCCGCGACGGGAGCGACCTCGTACCAGGTGACCACCTGCACGGGCTCTACATCGGCTACTACGCCGACTACGTCCCGCTGTGGCTCGAGGCGTTCGGCGACGACATCCGCGTCATCTTCACCGAGCAGCTCACACGCGACCGGGTCGGCGTGATGGGCGGTATCTTCGGCTGGCTCGGCATCGACGCGGGTGTGGCGTCCACGATGGACCTCGCCCCGCGCAACCGCACCAACCATCCGCGCAGCGTCCGGGCCGCCCGGCTCGCCTACTCGATGAAGCGCGCGACCGAGCGGGGCGGACGGATCCCCGCCCGGATCCGGGAACCACTGCGCAGGATCTACCAGCGTGCCAACGCGGGGAACGCGCCCGAGGCCATGGCCCCCGAGCTGCGTCGCGAGGTCGAGGAGCTCTACCGGGAATCCAACGAGCAGACCGCGGCCGCACTCCGCGCCCACGGCTACGCCGAGCTGCCGCCCTGGCTGCACGAGCGGGCGCCCGCGGACTGACCGGTCGCGGGGACGGTCAGCGCACCACGCGGCCGAGCAGGGGGATCCGCCGCAGCTCCGGGAACGTCTCGGCCAGCTGCAGCGACTTCTGGCAGCCGAAGAAGACCACCGTCGACACCAGCACCGCGGCCAGCACGCTGGCGACGATGCCCGGCGAGACGACCAGCTCGAACACCCAGAGCAGAACCGCCCCCGCGAGGATCTGCAGATAGCTGGACCAGGACTCGCGCGGGATGAAGCCGGTGTTGATGCTGCGGCGCAACGCCCACTGGTTGATGACGTTCTGCGCCGTGAGCGCCGCGCAGTTGGCGATGGCGATGCCGACGGCGCCGAGCTCTTCGGCCAGGGCGAAGCAGAGCCCGATGTTGAGGCTCGCCATGAACAGGTTCACCCCGACCAGCAGCCGGATCCGGCCGCAGACCTGCAACGTGTAGACGTTGAAGCCGAACACCACGTTGAGGTAGTAGCCGACGGCGAGGATCGACAGCACCAGCGCCGAGTCGGCGTACCGCTCTCCGAAGAGGGTGATCGTGGTGGCCGGGGCCAACGGACCGGTGAGCGCGAAGATCGGGAACGTCGTCACGGCGACGAACGTCGCTGTGTGCCAGTAGCTCTCGCGCAGCTCGTCGATGTTGTTGCGGGCGTGCAGCCGGGCGATCACGGGCAGGAACAGGGTGGCGAACGACGTCGTGACCGCGGTGTTGAGCCGGGCCACCCCGAACACGGCTCGGTAGGACGCGATCTCCGTCATGGGGTGGTAGAGCGCCAGCACCATGACGCCACCGACCTTCATCGACAGCAGCGCGAGCTCGCCGGTGATCAGCGGGAAGGAGAACTCGAAGACCGCGCGGTACGGCAGGATCACCTTTCGCGGGTTGAAGTGCTGCCACAACCCGCGCTCGTGCATCACCTTGACCAGCAGCCCGACGTACAGCAGCAGCCCGGCGATGCTCGCGAGGAGGTAGCCCACGGCCAGGAACATCACGTCCTGCCCCGTGAGCCACAGCACGAGCACGACCCCGAACCGCAGCCCGGGGGCCAGCAGGTGCTTGCGGAAGAAGATCGCCCGCGGCCTGCTGAACACGGCGAACAACGACACGAAGACCTGGTCGAGCGCCTCCATGGGCGCCACGAACAGGAGCACCAGCACCAGGCGGACCGCCGCGTCGCTGTCGACCACGGAGCCGAGCAGCTCCTCGCTGAACAGGAAGAGCACGGCGATGATCGGGATGCTGGTCGCGCAGATGGTCCCGACAGCGAGGAACATGGCCCCGAACATGCGGGGGTAGTCGCCGGCCTCCTCGTAGCCGGCCATGAAGCGACTCAGCAACCGCCCCTGGCCCAGGCTGAGCAGGATCCGGCCGGCACCGGCCAGGGTCAGCGCGTACTCGAACGCGCCGTACTCGGACTTCGACAGGGCGCGCACCAGGATGACGGTGGTCGCCATCCCGATGAACAGGGCCAGCACCCGCCCCACCACCAGCAGCACCGAGCCGCGCACGTGGGCGCGACCGGCCTCTCCCCGAGCCAGCGGCTCGGGCGTGGGAACCGGCTCGCTGCCGGCAGCGGCGTCCGGTTCCTCGCCGGCGCTGGCGGTGTCGCTCGATCCCCCACGCGTACGGAACATCAGCGTCCTGGGCCGGTGGTCGCCGTCTCGTCCAGCCGCCACCACGCGGCCGGCGGCATCTCCTCGAGCTCCCGGATCGCCGGCTCAGGGGGAAGGGTCGTGTTTCCCTCGCGGTCGATGATGAGCCTGACGTCGTCGACCAACCCGAGGGGTCGGTCCTCCTGCCCGTACTTCGACCCGATCGACAGAGCCACGGTGTTGCTGACGGCACCCAGGTCGACGGTCTCGGACGTGGTCGCGTCGTCGACCAGGACGGTCCATTGATCACCGGTGCGGGCGCACCCGATCTGGTGCCAGTCCCCGTCCCCGACGAGCCGTTGTTGGCTGGTCACGTCGGCCAACCGGTTGGCGGCGTCCCTGGCGCTGCACGCCACCGCGCCGCTCCCGAGCAGCTCGAGCCGGTACTCGCCCGGGACGGTGTAGGCGATGCCCTTCCGGACGATGTCGTAGGTCTCTCCCGCATCGGGAGGATTGGACTGGACCCGGAGCCAGACCGTGAGGAGGAAGTCGTCCGTCCCCGCGTTGAGCTCCGGCGACGACGGCACCATGATCCACGAGCCCTTCTGGGCGAAGGAGAACGCCGTGCCGTCGTGACCCGGTCGCCCCATCATCACCGGGCCCTGGATGACTCCGTCATGGCCGTTGCCGCTGGCGTCGGCGGCGACGACCGTCGTCATCTGGCTCCCCGACTCCACGACCTGCTCGGGTTCGGCGCGCCACGAGGGCACAACCCACAGCGCCACGCCCGCGGCCACCACCGGTAGCAACCACGCCAACCTGACAGGGTGCACAGCTCACCCCCCTGAGAGCGGCTCCTGTTGGCACCAGTGCACTGGTCCGGGGCCCCGGAGTCAAGAGGTCGGGCGGGTCGGATCTGGAGGAGACGGGGCGCGCGAGACCCGCGTAGCATGGCGGGACCGGACACGGGGGGACTCATGCAGGCTGACCGGAACCGTCCCGACTTTCTCTACATCGGGACGAGCAAGGCGGGTTCGACGTGGCTGTTCAACGTCCTCGCCCAGCACCCGGACGTCTTCCTGGCGTCCAACAAGGGGCTCTACTACTTCGACGCCCACGTCGACCGCGGCGACGACTGGTACCTCGGACACTTCGACGGTTCCGGGGAGTTCCTCACGCGGGGCGAGGTCTCCCACTCCTACCTCTCCTCGCCCGAGGCACCAGAGCGGATCGCCCGGCTCAACCCGGCCATGCGGCTGCTGGTGTGCCTGCGTGAGCCCGTCGACCGGGCCTTCTCCGACTACCTCGACCTGCGCAAGAACCAGCAGTACGACGGTTCGTTCGCCGGTGCGCTGGACGGTTACCCGAGGCTGCTGGACCGGGGCCGCTACACCACCCACCTGCGGAGGTACCTCGAGGTGTTCCCGCGCGAGCAGCTGCTGGTGCAGCTGTTCGACGACCTGAAGACCGACCCGCAGGGCTACGCCGACGAGGTCTTCGACTTCCTCGGCGTCCCTCGCCTGGAGCTCCCGCCCTCGGAGCTGCGGAGCCGGATGCCGGCGGGAGTGCCCCGTAGCAGGACCGCCGCGGCCGCGGCGAAGTCGGCGTCCCACGTGGTCAAGCGGCTCGGACTGCGCCGCCTCCGCTCCCGCGTGAAGCGCTCGACGCGGGTGCGCCAGGCGCTCTACCGCCCGTACGCCGACGACCGCCCCACGCCCGACCCCGAGACCGTCGCACGGCTCCGCGAGGTGTTCGCCGACGAGGTGGCCGGCCTCGACGAGCTGCTGGGGGTGCCCGTCTCGGGTCGCTGGGGCTACGAGGTGCCGAGCGACGGCTCAACGGTCCGCTGAGCGGGCCAGGTCGAGCAACCGCTCGGCCTGTCCCCGCACGTAGCCGGTCGCGGCCTGCTGCGAGACCCTGCGCACCGTGCCGCGCGCACCGCCGTGCCGGGCCGGCTCCACCAACGCCGACCACTTGTCCAGCAGGACCAGCAGCTGGTAGCAACGCACGGCCCCCAGCGGCACGGCGTCTCCGTAGTAGCCGACGACCACCTCGCGTTGCCAGCGCGCGAGCGTGTCCTCGCCGTAGGCCGCACCCCGGGTGTGCACCTGGAGGCCGTTGAGCTGCAGGGCGACCATGAACCGGCACAGGTCCTCCTGGGCGGGCACAGCCCATCGGGCCAGCGGGTCCAGGACCACGAGGCGACCCGCCGGGTCGACCATGATGTTGCGCGGGGCGAAGTCGCCGTGCCCCACCGCGAGCGGCAGGTCCGCGGGAGGCAGCAGCTGGGCTGCGAGCGCCGAGCCGGCGCCGGCCAGGTCGCCGAAGCGACGTCCCAGCCGGCGGCCCAGGAACTCCTCGAGCGCGGCGAAGTGAGCCACCACGTCATCGGACGTGGCCTGCCGGACCGGGTGACCGGCGGTGGGCGTGGCGTCGTGGAACGCGCGCAGCCAGGCGCCCACGGCCCGGAACACCGGCTCGGGGGTGGGTTCGTTGCGCCCCGGGTGCAGGCGGCTCCACCGCGTCAGCAGCTCCCGCATCGGCCTGCCGGGCGCCCGCTCCATGATGATCGCGTGGTGCGCCGGAAGGTGGGCCAGCGCGCGGATCGTGCCGAACCGCGGATCCCCGTCGGGGAAGACCGTCCCCAGGTGGCGCAGCGCGGCGTACTCCAGTCCGGTCAGCTCCGCCTCGTCGGCCGAGGTCGCGGCCAGGATCGGACGGCTCGGAGCACCTGCCCCACCGGCGAAGGCGGAATGCTCGTTGCGAACCTTGGCGACCAGCAGCGGAGGCGAAGCCGGATCGCCGAGCGACACCGTGTAGAGGCGGGAGCGCCGGCGCGCACCGAGTGGCCGGAGATGCACCGGCGGGTCAGCTGGCGTGCCGGGGAACCAGGTCGCAGCGTCGCGCGCCACTCTCTCGGCGATCGCCTGCTCGGCCTCGTCCACGCCTCACCGCCCGGGTTTCCCGCGCAGCAGCCGCCAGGCGGCGCGCAGGTCCGCCAGCGACCGGCCGTGCTGCACCCGGCGTACGGCGTCGCCGGCGCGCACCACACGTCGGGACCTGGCGCGGGCCAGTGCAGCCTCGGTGCGGGCCAGCCGTGCCACCAGCTCCTCCACCCCCAGCTCGGCCAGCCCCAGCCGGCGGTCACCGTCGGGCGTGAGGTCGACCGGCCGGGTCGTTCGCCGCGCCGCCAGCTCCGTCCCCGTGACGATCGGCCTACCCGGTCCCCCCTGGTTCGCGGGGTCGGTGGCCCCGGCGGGTGTGTCGGCCTCGTAGCCGAGGAACGCCGCCAGCTCCGCAACGCGGGCGAGCTCGCTGCGGTCGCCGACGGTCACCGTCGTCGCCCAGGCGTCGGCCCGGCTGGCGTCGACGGGGTCGGAGGTGATCGTCCGGCCCTCCACGGCGCGGGGTGCGCCCTTCTCCCGTTGCACCTCGTGGTGCTGGAGGACCTCGGGGGCCCACGGCTCCCCCAGGCAGCACAACAGCTCGCGCATCACCGGCTCGCCGTGCCTCACCAGGTCCTCGTAGCGGCACAGGACGAACCGGTCCCCGAGCGCGATCCCCGCGGTGAGCATCTGCTTGTTGGTGTCCGACCAGTACGTCACGGCCTCGGCGAAGCCGTAGTGGAACCGCCGGTGGAGGGACGAGGCGACCGCCCCTGGGTGCCGGACGATGCCCACGAAGCTGGCGTCGGGGAAGATCTGCGCCATCCGCTCCATGTGGGTGGTGTGGAAGGGCGTCTTCTCGCCCCAGCGGGGCTTGCCCTGCTCCGAGGCGTAGCGCCGGAACATGCCGTCGTAGAAGTCCCGCAGCCGTTCGTCCACCTCGGCCGCGCTCCACCCCAGCCGCTCGTACCACCCGTCACCGAACTTCCAGTCGGGGATCCGGTGGGCGGCCGCGGCGGCCCCCATGAAGCCGGTCTCGGACGGGATCGCGATCCGCGGGTGGCTGTCGAGCATCAGCCGCAGCATCGTCGACCCCGACCGCATGGAGCCGACGACGAAGACCGGACCCGGGGCGTCGGGCGTCACCGTCGGACACCCGCCACGGCGCGTCCGGCTCGCCGTGCCGCCCGGAACGTCCGTCCGGTGCGCACCGCGAGGTAGCCGGGTGCGAGCTTGAGCCGGAGGTCGCGGACCCCGTTGCCCCGGTAGAGGCCCACCCGCGGCAGCGAGTACGGCCCGACCTCCTCTGGCCCCTCGGGAAGGGTGAAGGCGTGCGTGTAGCCGGCCCGCTGGGCCGCGTCCCGGACGTGAGGTGCGTGCCGGCCGCGCGGATAGGCAAGCAGTCGCACCGGCCTGCCCAGCACAGCCTCCAGCTCCTCGCGGCTGTCGCGCAGGTCGGCCAGGCACTCGGCGTGGCTGAGCCTGGTCAGGTCGGCGTGCGTCGCGCTGTGGGACTCGAACGACACCCCGTCCTGCTGCATCTCGAGCACCTGGTCGACGGTCAGCGTCCGGGTCTCGTACGGCGGCGGCGTGTCGATCCAGTCGACCTCCTGACCGGCCTCCGTCAGCGTCCGGGCGACCAGGAAGACAGTGGCGGGCAGGCGGAGCCGGGCCAGGTGTGGCCAGCCGTGCTCGTGGACGCTGGCGAAGCCGTCGTCGAAGGTCAGGGCGACGGCTCGTCGAGGAAGCCGCCCGCTGCCGTCGAGGTGCCGGACCGCCTCGGCCAGGGGGATCACTGACCGGTGCGCGGCGAGCCACTCCGCCTGCGCCCCGAAGGCCTCCGGGTGCATCGAGATCGGGGAGCTCCACCCCGGATTGACCGCGTGGTAGCACAGCACGGTCATCGCGAGCCTCCCGCGGTCACGTGGTCGTACAGCTCACCGATGGCCCGTGCCGTCGCCGTGCTGGAGTAGACCACCTCGGCCCGCGCCCGTCCGGCACGTCCCATCCGGCGCGCCGACTCCGCGTCCTCGACCACCTTCCGCAGGGCGGCTGCCAGCTGCTCGGGCGACTGCGGCGGCACCACCAGCCCGGTCTCGCCGTGCACCACGATGCGGCCCACGTCCCCGACGTCGGTGGCCACGACCGGGAGCCCCGACGCCATCGCCTCGAGAACCGAGAGTGGCATGGCCTCCCACCACGACGGGAGGCAGAACACGTCGGCCGACGCGTACGCCTCAGGCATCTCCTCGGGTGCGCGGGTACCGAGCAGGACGGCGTGGCCCTCCGCCGCCGCCAGCACCGGTTCCGCGGCCTCGGGGCCCTCGTCCGGGACTCCCCCCACCAGGACCAGCTCGTGGTCCACGCCCTCGAGACGCAACCGCCGGGAGGCGTCGATCAGGTCGAGGACTCCCTTGCGCGGCGTCAGCAGGCCCACGTAGAGCACCCGTGGAACGCCCCCGGACCGGGTGGCGGACGGGGCGAAGCGCGAGGTGTCGACACCGTTGACGACCAGCCGCACCCGCCGCTCCCCGAGGGTGCCCGCGAGGGCGACCTGGCCCGCCGTCCACACCGCCGCCACGGTCGCCACGGGCCGCATGGCCACCCGGGTCACCCATCGGGCGCGCCTCGTGGTCAGCCAGGTCTCGATGTTGCCGCCGTGCGCGTGCAGGATCACCGCGCACCCGCGCAGCCGACCGGCCAGCGCCAGCAGCCCTGCGCGCAGCACCGTCACGGTCGGCGCCAGCGAGGAGTTGATGTGGACGACGTCTCGGCCCTTCGCCAGCCGCCAGACCGAGGCAGCGTCCCTCAGCGTGCGTCCCGCGTTCCCCAGGGACAGCCGACCGCCCTCCGGTGTCCCGGCGTGCGCGACGTTCAGGAACGTCATCTCGTGACGACGGTGCAGGTCGCCCGTCATGAGCTCGTGCAGGAACGTGGGGATCCCCCCACGATCCGGCGCACCCTTGCCAACCAGCAGCACCCGGCTCATCCCATCCCCCTCGGCCGCGACCTGTGGTCACCGTAGCCCGGCCGTGGCGGCACGGGAAGTCACACCACTCGTGCGAGGTACTGGGCGTGGAGGCGGTCGGCGCGGGCCAGCAGGGCCTGCGTGCGCGGCCGCTGCAGCTGGCGCTGCACCTCCTCCTTGCGTCGCGTCCGCTCCTCCGACGGTCGCCCCACGTGGGTCTCCACGACCTCGCCGCCGCACTCCCGCCGGTTCATCTCCTCGACCAGCTCCAGCGCAGCCACCCTGCTCTCCGGCTCGTCGTCGAACCGCGCGAACGTCGTCCCGAACCGCAGGTTGACGGCGTCGGTGATGCCGCCGAAGTCGGACACCACCTGCGTGAACGGCCCGACGACGAAGCCGTCCCTCGCCGGCCACGCCGTCCGGTAGAAGTCGAGGTACTCCAGCAGGGCGTCGTCCGGCGTGAGCGTCGGCCGCCGGACGAGGTAGGAGCTGACCGCGTCGGCGGGCGCACGGATCAGCACGACGGTGGGCAGCCCCAACCGCACCGCCCGGAGGACGTGCGCGCCTCCGTGCAGGTGGTGGGCGACGTGGGGGCCGAAGCCGTTGGCGACCTGGAACGCCGCCACGCTGTAGGTGTTGCCGGAGCGCAGGAAGCCGTCGATCACGATCGCCGTGTGCCGGTCGGCCAGGGTCTCCCGCTTCGTGGGCCGGATCCGCATGGCGACGTCCCAGACGTACGGCGTGCGTGCGACCGGCCGCCGGGCATGGTGGCGGAGCCGGTCGACCGTCCCCCCCAGGCTCACGGGCGACAGGATAGGTCCCGGGCCGGGTCCGCGACCAGACCCACGGCGCGTTGCGTTCCGTGGGGCTGGACGTCGCAGGCGTCCCTGCCTACGCTCAGAGCGGCAAGTCATGCGCGGCAGGGTTCGGCAACCCATCCGAGACGCGCGACGCGAGGTCGCCACGGGGGGACACATGCAGGCACGGCCACCTCTGCTCCGTGGGCTGGCGGTCACGCTGGTCGTGTTGCTCGGCCTGACCGGCTTCGCGGCGCCTGCGTCGGCCGCCTTCGCTCCTGATCCGATCGGACCCGATGCCTGGGAGCCTGACGGGCCCGTCCACGCGATCGCCACGGCAGGCGATCGGGTGGTCGTCGGTGGCAGCTTCACCGGAGGCGTGGCCGCCCTCGACGCCAGCACCGGCGCACTGCTGTGGACCGGCAACGCCGACGGCGACGTGCGCGCGCTCGCCGTCTCCGCGGACGGGTCGCACGTCCTCGCCGGCGGCGCGTTCGACAACATGGACGGCGCACGGCACCGCAAGCTCGCCTCGATCCGGATCGCCAACGGAGCAGTGGAGCCGGCCTGGCGCGCCTCCGCGGGCGGCACGGTCCGCGACATCGTCGTCGTCGGCGACGTGGCCTACTTCGGGGGTGGGTTCGCTCGGCACAACGGGATCGACCAGCCCAGCCTGGGCGCAGTACGTGTCAGCACGGGCACTGCCGTGCCCGCCTTCGACGTGAGCACGGACGCCAGGGTCCTCTCGCTGGACTCCGACGGGGCGCGCCTCTTTCTGGGAGGCAACTTCACCCTGGTCAACGGGCAGCTCCGCAACTCGATCGCCTCCGTGAGCCTGGCCAGCAACTCACTCGACGCCTGGGCCCCGGTTCGCGCCTGTGGCGGGTGCAACCGCTACTGGGACCTGCTGGTCGACAGCGGCCGGGTCTACATCGCCAACCGCAATGCCGGCGCCGTCACTGCCTATGACACGGTCACCGGCGCGATCCGGTGGCGGGTGACCGCCAACGGGGACGCCCAGGCACTCGCGCTGGTCGACGGCCTGCTCTACGCCGGTGGTCACTTCACCGAGATCGGCAACCCGCGCCAGCCCCGTACGATCCTGGCCGCGCTCAACCCGGTGACCGGTGCGGTCGACCCGGACTTCCAACCCCGCTTCGTGACGACCTGGCCCGGCATCTGGGCGATCGACGGAACCAGTGCCCGGCTCTCCGTCGGCGGCCACTTCACCGGTGCCGGCCCGAGCCCGCCGAGGCGCTATCCCTACTTCGCGATGTTCGGGTAGCCCAGTCGGACCGCCGCCCGCACGCGCTCGACCGATGGGGAGATGATGGAAGCTCGCGAGCTGGTCACCGTGGTGATCCCGGCCCACAACGAGGAGCAGTTCCTCGATGCCTGCCTGGCCTCTGTCCGCGCGCAGACGCACCCCGACCTCCAGGTCCTCGTCGTCGACGGGGCGTCGACCGACGGCACCGTGGACATCGTGCGCGCCCACATGGCCCGGGACGACCGGGTGGAGCTGCTGCACAACGACCGCCTCAACATCCCGTCGTCGCTCAACCTCGCCCTGAGCCGGGCGCGGGGCACGTGGCTGGTCCGCGTCGACGCCCACGCCACGGTCCCGGAGGGGTACGTCGCCACTGCGGTGGCCCGCCTCCGGGAGGACCGCTGGGGCGGCGTCGGCGGCCGCAAGGACGGGGTGGGCCGCACGCCGGCCGGACGCGCGATCGCCGTCGCGATGTCCAGCCGGCTGGCCGTGGGCAACTCGACCTACCACTTCGGGACTGAGCCGCAGGAGGTCGACCACCTGGCCTTCGGTGCCTACCCGGTCGCCGCAGCGCGCGAGATCGGCGGGTGGGACGAGCGGTTGACGGCCAACGAGGACTTCGAGTTCGACTACCGCCTCCGCCAGGCCGGCCGACGGCTGCTCTTCGACCCGGCGATGGTCATCGACTGGCACTGCCGCCAGGCGCTGCGGGACCTGTTCCGGCAGTACCGGCGCTACGGCAGCGGCAAGGTCGACGTCGCGCTGCTGCACCCCGACTCACTGAGTCCGCGTCACGTCGCCCCACCGCTGTTCGTGGTCTACCTGGCCGCCGCCCTGCTGGGCGCCACGCGGCACCCGGGCCGGGCACTGGTCATGACCACTCCCTACCTGGGCGTCCTCGCGGCCGAGGCGGTGCGGCTGGCGCCCCGGCTGGAGCACCGCGGCGAGCAGCTGCAGGTCCCCGCGGCCATCGCGGCGATGCACATCGGCTGGGGACTCGGGTTCTGGTCCGGGCTGGGGCGACGACTGCTCGCCCGAGGCGGGGGAAAACTTGTCCGACAGAATGATGGTGCAACCCGTCGCTCCCGCGTACCCTGACGACCGGGGTTCACCCGGCCGCTCGCGAGGGGGGTCGGGTGTGGTTGCTTCGGCCGGGGGGACGAAGTGGACACGACTGTGCACACGAGTGCCCGCACGCCCGTGCGGGTGGTGGTGCATGCCCGCGACCCCCTGTTCCTGGAGACCCTGACCGGGGCGCTCCGGCTGCGCGGCCACGTGGTCCAGGCGGCCACCGCGGACGAGCGTGCCGCCACGGACCTGGTGTCGCGGCACCACCCGGACGTCTGCCTCCTGGACACCGGCGGTGGCGTCGCGTGGCGGAGCGCGGCCTTCCGGCTGCGCGCCTGGACACCCGCCGTGAAGGTGGTGCTCCTCAGCGAGACGGGTTCGCTCGCGGCCCACCAGGCCTACGAGGACCACATCGTCGACGCCGTGGTCGACGAGGGGTGCGCCTTCGTCCAGCTGGACATCGCGCTGGTCACGACCGTCGGGGGCGGCCGCTACCGCACGTCGGCGCCCCCGTCGCCGCAGCCCGGCTCGACCAACCCGCTGACACTGCGTGAGAGCCAGGTCCTGGAGGGCCTGGTCCGCGGCGCCACGACCCTCGTCATCGCCGAGGACCTCGGGATCTCACCCTTCACCGTGCGCACCCACGTGCAGGGGGTCCTGCGGAAGCTCGGTGTCCACACCCGGGGTCGGGCCGTGAGCGTGGCCCTGGCCGAGAACCTGCTCGTGGACCCGGGCGCCGAGCACACGTCGTGAGGGGGGACGTGCCAGCGGCGCAGATCGAGATCCTCCTCGTCGACGAGAACCGGATCTTCGCCGATGTGCTGGCACTCCGGCTCCGCGAGGAGCCCAGGGTGGTCGGCGTCACGGTGGCGGGTTCGCTCGACGAGGCGAAGGCGGTCATGGCCGAGCTGCCCACCGACCTGCTGCTGGTCGACTACCGGACCTGGGGCGACGGGACCTTCCAGCTGACGTCCGAGCAGGCGAGGAGCAACGGCGCACCTGCGGTCATCGTGCTCACCGGCATGAGCGACACCGGGGCCGTCGTCGCTGCCCTGGAGTCGGGGGTCCGGGGCTGGGTGACCAAGGAATCGACCTTCAGCACGCTGTGGGAGGCGATCCGCGAGGTCATGGAGGGCCACATGGTGCTGTCGCCATCGGTGGTCGAGCCCATCCTGCAGCGCCTCCTCGAGGCACTCCATCAGCAGGAGGCCTCCGAGCGGGACGACTTCGTCGCCGACCTGAGCCCGCGCGAGTACGAGGTCCTCCGGTGCCTCGTGGCAGGGCTGAACCGCCAGCAGATCGCTGCCCGGCTGTACCTGTCGATCAACACGATCCGGACCCACGTGCGCCACCTGCTGCGCCGTGCGGACGTGCACAGCACCCTCGCGCTGGTGGCCGCGGCTCGTCGGCTGGGGGTACGGGGCATCGACGACCCGGCAACCGGCTCGGCCCCCGGGGAGCTCAGACCGCGCTGATCTGGTCACCCTCGACGGTGATCTCGACCTTCTCGAGCGGGGCGGTCGCCGGGCCGGTGATGACGCTGCCGTCGTCGACCGAGAAGGCGCTGCCGTGGCAGGGGCACATGATCTCGCCGTTCTCGACCTTCCCGACGATGCAACCCTGGTGGGTGCAGACGGCCGTGAAAGCCCTGAAGTCGCCCTCGGACGGCTGAGTCACCACGACCTCCTGGTCGCTGAGGATCGTCCCGCCGCCGACCGGCACGTCGGCCGTCGTGGTCAGCTTCCCGCCCCCGCTGCCGCTGGCGTCGCTCGCCGATCCGCCACCGTCGCCGCCCCCGCAGGCCGCGAGGAGCGGGGTCGCCAGGCCCAGGCCGGCGGTCCCGGCGATGACGCGACGGCGTCCGAGGTCAGCGGTCATGGGTGGTCCTCCGTGTCGGTCGATGCGGTCGTCCCGGTCAATCTAGCCAGCGCACCGAGCCGGACGGACCTGTCCGATCGTGCCAGCACGTCAGGAGGCGCGCTTGCGGGTCGCCCGGGCGGCACTCCCCTTCGCGGGCGCCTTCTTGGCCGGCGCCTTCCGGGTACGCCGCGGCGGCTGCGCCGCCTCGCGCCCCTCGAGCAGCGGCCGGAGGAACGCACCGGTGTGGCTCTCGGAGTGGGCCGCGACGTCCTCGGGGGTGCCCTCGGCGACGACCAGCCCGCCGCGCGACCCGCCCTCGGGCCCCATGTCGACGATCCAGTCGGCGGTCTTGATGACGTCGAGGTTGTGCTCGATCACCAGCACCGTGTTGCCCTTGTCGACCAGGCTGGAGAGCACGCCGAGCAGCTTGCGGATGTCCTCGAAGTGGAGACCGGTGGTCGGCTCGTCGAGCACGTAGACGGTCCGGCCCGTCGACCGCTTCTGCAGCTCGCTGGACAGCTTGACCCGCTGGGCCTCGCCACCGGACAGCGTGGTGGCGGGCTGGCCGAGCCGGACGTAGCCGAGCCCGACCTCGCACAGCGTCGTCATGTGACGCGCGATCGCCGGCACCGCGGCGAAGAAGTCCTTCGCCTCCTCGATCGGCATGTCGAGGACCTCGGCGATGGTCTTGCCCTTGTAGTGGACCTCGAGCGTCTCGCGGTTGTAGCGGGCGCCGTGGCAGACCTCGCACGGGACGTAGACGTCGGGCAGGAAGTTCATCTCGATCTTGATCGTCCCGTCGCCCGAGCACGCCTCGCAGCGGCCGCCCTTGACGTTGAACGAGAACCGGCCCTGCTGGTATCCGCGCATCTTCGCCTCCGGGGTGGAGGCGAAGAGCTTGCGGACGTGGTCGAAGACTCCGGTGTAGGTCGCCGGGTTGGAACGCGGGGTGCGGCCGATCGGAGACTGGTCGACGTGGATCACCTTGTCGACCTCGCCGACGCCGCTGATCCGTCGGTGGCGGCCCGGCACCGCCCGCGAGCGGTAGAGCTGCTTGGCCAGCGAGGTGTAGAGGATGTCGTTGACCAGCGTCGACTTGCCCGACCCGGACACCCCCGTCACGGCCACGAAGAGGCCGAGCGGGAAGGCCACGTCGATGTCCTGGAGGTTGTGCTCGCGCGCGCCGTGGACGACCAGCTCGCGGCCCTTGGTCTTCGGCCGGCGTACGGCGGGCACGGGGATCTCGCGGCGGCCGGACAGGTAGGCGCCGGTCATCGAGTCGGCGTGGTCGAGCAGCCCCTGCACCGAGCCGGAGTGGACCACCTGACCGCCGTGCTCGCCGGCGCCCGGACCGATGTCGACGACGTGGTCGGCCACCCGGATGGTGTCCTCGTCGTGCTCGACGACGATCAGGGTGTTGCCGAGGTCCTTGAGCCGGACCAGGGTCTCGATCAGCCGGTGGTTGTCGCGCTGGTGGAGCCCGATCGACGGCTCGTCGAGGACGTAGAGGACGCCGACGAGGCCGGCGCCGATCTGGGTGGCCAGCCGGATCCGCTGCGCCTCACCACCCGACAGCGAGCCGGAGGGCCGGTCGAGGGAGAGGTAGTCGAGGCCGACGTCGAGCAGGAAGTTGAGCCGCTCGAGGATCTCCTTGAGCACCCGCTCGCCGATCTGCTTCTCGCGGGCGGTGAGGTCGAGCGCGCGCAGGAACTCGGCGGTCTCGTTGATCGGGAGCGCGCAGACCTCGGCGATGCTGCGGTCGCCGACCGTGACCGCGACCGAGACGGGCTTGAGCCGGGAGCCGCCGCAGGCCGGGCACGGCACCTCGCGCATGAAGCCCTCGAAGCGCTCCCGGCTGGTGTCGGACTCGGCCTCGCGGTGGCGCCGCTCGATGTAGCTCTGCACGCCCTCGAACTGCGCGTAGTAGGACCGCTCGCGGCCGTAGCGGTTGCGGGTGACGACGTGGACCTTGGTCGGGTGTCCCCAGAGGATCGACTTCTGCTGCTTGGCCGTGAGGTCGTCCCACGGGGTGTCGAGGTCGAAGCCGAGCTCGTCGCCCAGGGCGCCCAGCAGCCGCTGGAAGTAGTCGGCCACGTGGGCCTGGCCCCACGGCTGGATCGCCCCCTCGCCGAGGGTCGCCGTCGGGTCGGGGACGACCAGCTCGGGGTCGACCTCGAGCCGGGTGCCGAGGCCGTGGCACTCCTGGCAGGCCCCGAAGGGTGAGTTGAACGAGAACGACCGCGGCTCGAGCTCGTCGGTGTCGATCGGGTGCTCGTTGGGGCACGACATCTTCTCGGAGAACCGCAGCTCGCGGCCGGGATCCTTGACGTCGAGGTCGACGAAGTCGAGCAGGACCAGCCCGCCGGCGAGGTTGAGCGCGGTCTCGACCGAGTCGGTGAGCCGGCGCTTGGCGGACTCCTTGACCGCGAGCCGGTCGACGACCACCTCGATGGTGTGCTTGCGCTGCTTGTCGAGCTTGGGTGGGTCGTCGAGGGTGTGGGTCTCACCGTCGACCCTGGCCCGGGAGAAGCCCTGGGTCTGCAGCTGCCGGAACAGCTCGACGTACTCGCCCTTGCGGCCGCGGATCACCGGGGCCAGCACCTGGAACCGCCGGCCCTCCTCGAGCGCGAGCACCCGGTCGACGATCTGTTGGGGCGTCTGCCGCTCGATCGCCGCGCCGCAGGTCGGGCAGTGCGGCCGGCCGATGCGGGCGAAGAGGAGCCGGAGGTAGTCGTAGACCTCGGTGATGGTGCCGACCGTCGAGCGTGGGTTCTTGGAGGTCGACTTCTGGTCGATGGACACCGCCGGCGACAGGCCTTCGATGAAGTCGACGTCGGGCTTGTCCATCTGGCCCAGGAACTGGCGGGCGTACGCCGACAACGACTCGACGTAGCGGCGCTGGCCCTCGGCGAAGATCGTGTCGAACGCCAGGCTCGACTTGCCGGAGCCCGACAGGCCGGTGAAGACGATGAGGGCGTCGCGCGGCAGGTCGAGCGAGACGTCCTTCAGGTTGTGCTCACGCGCACCCCGGATGATGAGCTGGTCGGCCACTGTGTTCCTTCGCAAGTGTCCCAAGGTCGGATCGAACAAGTGTTCGGCATCATGGGCCGTCGCGGCAACCCGCCACGCCGACCCCGCCCACACTCTCATGTCGGGCAAGATGGGGCCCATGTCGGATCTCGCGGACCTTGACCACCGTCTCCCCCACCTCGCCGAGGCCGGCCAGCGGCTGGTGCGCAGCGTCGACCGCCTCACCGGCGACGACTGGACGGCTCCGTCGCTGCTGCCCGGCTGGAGCCGCGCCCACGTCGCCGCCCACCTCGCCCTCAACGGCGAGGGCCTGTCGGGCATGCTCAGGGGCGAGGTCGAGCGCGAGCCCGTCCCGATGTACGAGTCCCAGGACAGGCGCGACGGAGACATCGAGAAGCTGTCCGGCGCCGACCCCGCCGAGATCCGGGAGCGGCTGCTGGCCAGCACGGTGACGTTCCAGGAAGCGCTGCAGGCGGTGCCGCCCGACGTCTGGGAGGGCCGCTTCGAGCGCACCCGCGGCGGACCCACGCTGCCGCTGCGGGCCGCGCCGCTGATGCGGGTGCGGGAGATCGAGATCCACCACGTCGACCTCGACGTCGGCTACTCCCCCGACGACTGGCCACCGGTGTTCGCGGAGGAGCTGGTCGACGGCATGCTCAAGCGACAACAGCCCGACAGCGCCTTCCTGGTCCGCCCGCTCGACACCGACCGCACGTGGGAGGTGGGTGAGCCCGGTGACGACGCGGTGGTCGTCACCGGCCCGGTCGCCCACGTGGCCTGGTGGCTGACCGGCCGTACGCCGAGCGAGCAGGTGTCGTGCAGCCGGGGCGAGCTGCCGCAGATCGGGGGCTGGTGATGGGCTACACCGGCGCCGTACGACCGGGCGGCCAGGCCGACGTCCGCGAGCTGTCCCACCTGCGGGTCACCAAGGTCGCGGTCGACCCGGAGATGTCCAACAACTGCTACCTGCTCACCTGCCGCGACACCGGTGACCAGGTGCTGGTCGACGCGGCCGCCGAGGCGGACACCCTGCTCCCGCTCGTCGGCGACGCCGGGCTCACCACCATCGTCACCACACATCAGCACTGGGACCACCACCGGGCGCTCGCCGACGTCGTCGCCGCGACCGGGGCCGAGGTCGTGGCCGGCGCGCCCGACGCCGAGGCGATCACCGAGCAGACGGGCGTCCCGGTCACCCGGCGGGTGGGCGACGGCGACACCGTCGCGGTCGGCGCCTGCGAGCTGAGGGTGATCGCGGTCGCCGGGCACACGCCCGGCGCGATCTGCCTGGCCTACGACGACCCCGACGGGCACACCCACCTGTTCACCGGCGACTCGCTGTTCCCCGGGGGGCCCGGCCGGACGACAAGTCCGGAGGACTTCAACCAGATCATGGACGACCTGGAGGCCAAGGTGTTCGACCGACTCCCGGACGACACCTGGTTCTACCCCGGCCACGGCGACGACTCGAGGCTCGGCGCCGAGCGACCCCACCTCGCGGAGTGGCGGGAGCGTGGCTGGTAGGACGCCCGCCGCGCGGCTCGACGACAGGGTGGCGCGGTGGCGGCCCGACCTGGTGCGTTCGGTCGGGCGGGTCTGGCCCGGTGAGCCGGAGGAGGCCCGTGCCGCCGTCGTCGAGCGGCTGGTGGCGATCGCCCGGGCCGGCTCCGACGACCGGCCCGCCGACCTGCACGACCTCGACGAGCGTCGCTTGGCCGAGCCCGACTGGTTCCAGCGGCCCACCATGCTCGGGTACGCCGCCTACGCCGGCCGGTTCGGCGGCACCCTCACCGGCGTGGCCGGGCACGCGGCGTACCTGCGCGGGCTGGGGGTCACCTACCTCCACCTGATGCCGCTGCTGCAGCCGCGCCCGGCCCCCAACGACGGCGGCTATGCCGTGGCCGACTACCGCAGCGTCGACCCGGCCCTGGGCGACCTCGACGACCTGCAGGCCCTCGCCACCCGGCTCCGCGGGCACGGCATCAGCCTCTGCCTCGACCTGGTGCTCAACCATGTCGCCCGGGAGCACCCGTGGGCCGAGGCGGCCCGGGCGGGCGACCCCGGGAAGCGCGCGTACTTCCACGTGTTTCGCGACCGGTCGGGCCCGGACGCCTACGAGGAGACCCTGTCCGACGTCTTCCCGGACTTCGCGCCCGGCAGCTTCACGTGGGACGACGACGTGGCGGGCTGGGTCTGGACGACGTTCAACGACTACCAGTGGGACCTCGACTGGTCGAACCCCGACGTGCTCTGCGAGTTCGCGGAGATCGTCTGCTTCCTGGCCAACCTGGGCGTCGAGGTGCTGCGCCTCGACGCGATCGCCTTCCTCTGGAAGCGGCTCGGCACCAGCTGCCAGAACCAGCCCGAGGTCCACGAGCTGACCCGGCTGCTGCGCACCGTCGCCCGGATCGCCTGCCCCGCGGTGCTCTTCAAGGCCGAGGCGATCGTCGGACCGGCCGACCTGCCGGCCTACCTGGGCGTCGGCGACCACGCCGGCCGGGTGTCCGACCTCGCCTACCACAACAGCCTGATGGTGCAGCTCTGGTCGATGCTCGCCTCCCGCGACGTCCGGCTCGCGACGATCGCGCTGCAGCAGCTCCCGGACCCACCCCCGACCACCTCGTGGCTCACCTACCTGCGCTGCCACGACGACATCGGCTGGGCGGTCGACGACACCGACGCGTGGCGGGCGGGGCTCGACGGCGCCGCGCACCGGCGGTTCCTCTCGGAGTGGTACGCCGGCAGCTTCCCGGGCTCGTGGGCGCGCGGGCTGGTCTTCCAGGACAACCCCGCCACCGGCGACCGCCGGATCTCGGGCTCGCTGGCCTCGCTGGCCGGGCTGGAGGCCGGCGACCCGGCCGCGGTCGACCGGATCCTGCTGCTCCACGCCGTGGTGCTCGGGTACGGCGGGCTGCCGGTGCTCTGGTCCGGCGACGAGGTCGGCATGCTCAACGACGTGGGCTGGGCCGACGAGCCCGGCCACGAGGCCGACAACCGCTGGGTCCACCGGCCGCGGATGGTCTGGGACGACGACCGGCTCGCGGTCGCGCCGGGCCGGGAGCCGGTCGACGAGGGGATCCGTCGTCTCGTGCGGATCCGCGCCTCGCTCCCCCACCTGCACGCCGCCTGCCCGACCGAGGTGTGGGAGCCGCGTGACCCCGGGGTGCTGCTGGTGGTGCGGCGCGGGCCCGACGGGCCCATGCTGTTGGCCGCCAACGTCACCGACGACGAGCGCTGGGTGGCCGACGACGTCCTGCACTGGCTCGGCCTGCACCGGCCGAGGCTCCACGACGCGCTCACGGGCGGGCCGCCGCACCTGCGGCGCGGGGCGGTTCGGCTGGCGCCGTACCAGTGCGCCTGGCTCCACGACCGCGACGCGTGAGTCAGACCATCCGGCGCAGCACCCCGGGTCGCAGGTTGGTCGAGAGGTGCGCCGCGAGCGCGACGAAGAACGCCACGTGGGCGGCGACGTGGAACGGCAGCACGTCGTCGTCTCCGACCGCGACCAGGGCCAGCCCGGTGACCGGGACCGCGAACAGCAGCCCGAGCAGGGCGCGCTCGGTCCAGTGCGCGAGCCGGCGCTGGCCCTCCGAGAGGAGCTCCGACCACGGCGGCAGCGCGGTGACCCGCCGCCACACCAGCCGGGTGACGGCCAACGCGAGGATCGTCAGGCCGAGCGCCACGTGGACCCTGACCAGGGTTTCCGGATCGTCGACGTAGCCGGAGTCGTCGCCACCGCGGCCGTGACCGCTCTCGCCACTGCGCCCGCGGCCCCGGCCGCGTCCGGAGTCGTCGGCGTCCATCAGGTAGCCGATGGTGAACTGCGCCGCGATGGCGAGCACCGTCAGCCAGTGCAGGCCCTTGGTCACCCAGCCGTAGCCGGACGGGCCGTTGCGCGCTGTCACGGGCGTGAGCCTAGGTGGCGACCCCGACGTACACGGGGAGCAGCCACGTCACGAGGCCGCGGCCGAGACAGGCCCCACCCCGAGGTCGTCGCCGCAGGGCTCCTGGCTCAGGTGACCGTGGAGCGGTAACGGCCCCGGAACCGGAGCAACGCCTCGGCGGCGTCGGTGTGCCCGAGCTCGACGACCCGGCCGAGGGCCAGCAGGTGGTCGCCGCCGTCGTCGACCCGCTCGATCAGGCAGTCGACGTGGCCGAGACCGCCCTCGAGGACGGGCGACCCGGTCACGGCCGAGGGGCGCCAGCGGACGCCGGCGAACTTGTCGGCGCCGCGCGTCGCCATCACCTCCGAGAGGTGTTCCTCGTCGGCCGCCAGCAGGTTGACGCAGTAGCCGCCGGAGCGCTCGATCACCGGCCACGCCCGCGACGTGCGGGATGCGGCGACCACGACCAGCGGTGGGTCGAGCGAGACCGACATGAAGCTCTGGACGGTCAGGCCTACCGGCCCCCGCTCCCCTGTGCCGGTCACCACGGTCAGCCCGGAGGCGAAGCGCCCGAGCACCTCGCGGAACCGATGGGTCGTGACGTGTTCGGGTCCCGTCACCCCCGGCGACAGCCCGAGGTCATCGTCGTGCGCGGGGGTGGCAGCCATGGTCCGGCCAGTCTGGCACGGCGTGCGAGAACCGACCGCCGGTGGTCGCACCGGACGTCGCCGCCCGGCAGCCGCCGCGGCTTGGGCGACGAGCGCACCTGCACTCGCGCCCACCACCCCACGCTCCCCCACCGCACTGGCACCCGCCCCGCACCAAGGTCGCCCTCACCCCGCGGCCACGCCTCCACGCATTCGCCCCTTGGGGCGGACGGGCTGACGTGCCGCCCGAGCGCGCGAACCGCCTCACATGCCGATGTGAGGTCGTCGACCGTGCAAGCCGTCCATGCAGTCAGGGCGACCCCGTGGCGTCAAGTCAGGGCTTTGGTCCCTCCAGGGCCGGCGGAGCGGGAGGCACGATGGGGATGAACGCGCAAGAACTTTGTGGGGTTCGCACAAGAGGTGACTTCGATGATGATGAGCCCGCGGTCAGGACAGAATCCCGGGCACACCCCATTGGCTTGGGGAGCGGTCGGCCTGGCCTCCGCCGCTTTGGTCTTCGTGGCGCTCGGAATCGGTGGGCTCGGGGGTGGTGGCGCGGGTGCCGTGCTGTCTCTCGCTGCGTTCGTCACTGCGGTGGTGGCGTGGTTCAAGCACGAGCGGTGGGCACTGCTGTGGCTGCCGCTCTTGTTGCTCCCAGTGCTGCTTGTCTCCAGTCCCTAGGTGCTGGCTCCACACGTCGCTGAGAGGCGCGGGTCGTTTCTCCATGTGCAGTTTGGGGACGGAGAGGCCGACATCTACCTCGACGATGACGACGGGATGACGGCCAACCACATCTCTGGGCGCGATCCGGGGGACCTGCTCCTCAGAGGAGCCCAGGCCGCAAACTGGGTGATCCTGCCCTTGGACTGTCCAACGTGCCAGCTGGTCCACGCGCCGACGGCGCCAACACCTCCGGGTGGTCGGGGCCGTTTCGTCTGCCTGAGCGCCCGCCTGACATGCCTTGAGCGGTAGCCTCAGAAGCCTTCGGGGGAAGGGGGCGCGTCATGCCTGTGACGACGCGGCTGATGCTCGGCGCCGCGGCGCTGGTGTTCTTGGTCGGTGGGATCGTGTCGGGGATGATGCCCAAACAGATCCACATCGCCGAGTGCGGGTCGCCATTCTTCCCAGCGAAGACGGCGAGCATGAACTCCGAGGCCGCATACGAGTGCACGTTCGCCCTCGACAAGCGGTACACGCTGTTGTGGGTCCTGTTCATCGGCGGGGGGACGCTCGGCCTGGCCGCTACTTTCGGCGTTCAACTCTTCTCGACGACGCCATCCAAGGAGCCAGCTGGCCACTGACGGGCCACTCTCTCCCAGTCCGGGGGGAGACAGCAGGCAACCCCGCACTCATCTAGCCGCGGTGAGTACGGCACAGCGTGACCGCTCACTTCGCAAAGGTCTGTTGGTCGGTGAGTTGATCCGGCACGTTCCGGGGTGTCGGTGACGACGAGTTCACCGGCGCATCCCGGTTCCCGTTGGGTCATCGCCATGACCGCAAGACCCCTGAGGTCCTGCATGAGTTCCGCGAGACCCAACGGCCCAGGACACGCCGACCGGCGACAGGGCTGTGCGCCACCAGAGCGCCGATCAGTGAGCGACCGGCAGTCGTGTCCCGAACCGTCGGGGATGCCCACCTGCTGCGGCAAACAGCAAGGGAGCACAAGTTCATGATCGACCAGCAGCACATGCCCACCAAACAGAAGACGCCGAGGCTGGCCCCGACCGCGGGGGATCGACTGGGCCAGTACCGACCACGCGGTCGCCGTCGTTGATCCCGGCGGCATCCAGCGGGAGCGGTTCACCATCGCCCACGCGCTGCGGGCCTTCGCCAACTGACGGGTCGGCTCGGGCGGGCCGGCGTGGACGAAGCGGCCATCGAACGCCCCCACGGTCCGGTGGTCGACGCACTTCTCGCCGCCGGACTCGGCGGCCGCCGCCACGATCGCCTTCATGCTCTTCGCCGTCGTGGCCGTCTTCGTCATTCGAGGGAGGGTTGCCGAACCCGCCCCGGTGGCGCCCCCCTTCTCTGCCTGATCCAGGCCCGACACGAGCAAAGGTGTCCGCTCATGCCGCTGTCAGTACCGGCATAGCGTGACGCTGTCCGCTCGATGCGGACTCGTCCGGTATGGAAGCCTGATGGATCATCGACACGCCCCCCAAGGAGGCTCCATGCCGCAGACGATCACGTATCGGGGACCGAGGGTCCTCGTGGGTGCGCTCGCACACCTGCTGCGTGAGGAGGGCGTCGAGTTCGACCAGCCACGTGAGGACCGCACAGAAGTCGTTGAGGTGGCGGTGGTCGTCTTGGCGGTGAGAGCCGGAGACAAAGTGCTCGATCGGACCCTGGACGACATGATCGACGCCGCAGTCGCGAGGTTCAAGAAGCGGTTCGGCGACGATGTCGCGTCGGTCGAGATCGCGGAAGGCTAGGCATAGCTTGTCCGCTCATGCCGACTGTCAGTACGGCATAGTGTGCCGATGAGCGTGCGCCCGAACCGCGCCGCGCTCCGTCCGGGATCCGATTGGCTTCAAGGCGTCCCGCTGGCAACTAGGGTCGCCGCATGCCCGATTTCACCTGGCTCCCGGCCAACCAAGCAGCGACGGAGGACGTCGAGGCGGTGTTCGCCACAGGTGGCGCCCGCAAGTGCCGTTGCCAGGCGCTGAAGGTGCCCGGCTGGATCTGGCGCGACACCACCCAGGAGCAGAGGGACGCCGCGCTGCTGGAGCAAACCGCCTGCGGCACCGCCACCGGACCGACGTCTGGGCTGATCGGGTACGTCGACGGCGAGGCGGCCGGCTGGGTCGCGGTCGAGCCGCGGGAGAACTACCCCAGGCTGTGGAGCCGGAAGCAGGCGTGGATGCGGATGGACCCCGAGCTCGAGGGCGTCTGGTCAGTCACCTGTTTCGTCGTGCGCAAGGGCCGGCGCCAGTCCGGGCTGACCTACGAGCTCGCCACCGCCACCGTCGAGTACGGCGAGCAGGTCGGCGCCCGCGTCCTGGAGGGGTACCCGATCGAGCCGCCCCCGGGCAAGTCCGTGATCTGGGACGAGGCCTCGGTCGGGCTGGTGCAGGTCTTCCTCGATGCTGGTTACGAGGTGGTGGCCTCGCCCACCCTGCGGCGACGTGTGGTGCGGCGACAACTGGGCAGCCACAGCGTGACCCCCACGTAGATCGGCTTCCGGGACGCTCTGACGGCACAGCGTGTCCGCTGTCGCTGTCCCGTCATGCCGATGAGCGGTCGCCAAGTGCCGGACGAGTTGCCCTGGTCCGCCTAGAGCCAATCCTGCGATGCGGGACGACGCCAAGGCGGACTCGCCGGTGGGTCGCGGCTGTCCGAGTACCAGGACCTGTGGAGAGCGGCGCCACCGGTCCGTCCCGGCCAGGCGATGGCGGGCGAGTCGGCGCTGTCGGGACTCTTGTGACTTCTCGGGAAGTGGCGCACTGTGGGCAAAGGTTCGTACCCGGACCCCGTATGACCGCCGCCATTATCTGACATGTGGCGAGGCGAGTCCGAGGTCGGGAGGGTTGCGTCTTCACCTCGCGTCCACACGGCGAGCGCAACTCATCAGAGAGAAGGAATTCTCATGCAGGCTAAGACACTGGTCCGCTATGGAGCGCCGATAGCGATCGTCGCAGGCGCGCTGATGATCATCACCCGACCGGTGATCCTCTTCACCACGCCGGCCGAGATCGGAGATTTCAAGGAGTACGTCCTCAGCACCACCCACGCGGTCAACAGCGTCGTGTCGATCCTGGCGTTCGCGCTCCTCGTGATCGCCCTGGTGGCCCTATACGACCGCGAGGCACGCAGCGCCGGCGCGTTCGGAGCTCTCGCCTTCGGAGCGGCGGTGGTCGGGACGATGTTCATGACCGGAGACTGGTGGTACGAGGCCTTTGCGGTGCCACGCTTGGCGGAGGTCGAACCCGACGCCATCGAAAACTTCGTCGGGGGCAGGCTGATCATCGGGGGTGTGACCAGCTTCGTGCTGTTCGGCATCGGTTGGATCATGTACGGAGTGGCGAGCATTCGGGCTCGTGTCATCCCGCGAAACATCTCGATCACCATCCTCGTGGCCGGCTTCATGTCCGGGGTGCCGATTGGGTTCGCCTACCTCAGCGGTGGGGTGGTCCTCGGGCTGGCATTCGTCTGGCTCGGCGTATGGATGAGCCGAGCAGCAACCATCGATCGGGTGTCGGAGGCCACAACGGTGGGATGAGTTCATCCACCGGCCCAACGGTCCGTACCCGTTCACCCAGGTCAGCAAGGCAGGCCGGTCGCGACGAGTCAGCGCGTCGAACCCGGCGCGAAGGGCACCCGGAAGTGGTCGGGAACTGGCACAGCAAGGCGCTAGCGACCCACACCCGCCCGGACATGCCGCTGTCAGTACGGCATGGCGTGACCCGCTCATGCCGCTGTCAGGTCATGCCAGCACCTGGACACGTGCTTGGTCGCCAGGGTTTGGGCACGTCCTGTTGGGCAAGAGTGTCCCCACTCATCGTTAGCGTGCACACCGTGTCCGCCTCTCTCAGTCGAACGCTTGCGGGCGCCGGTCTCGTGGTCGTGTCTTGCGGAGCGGTGCAAGGCTCAGCGGCCCTGTGCTCGACCCTGTTCGACACGATCGGTCCCACTGGCGCGGCCGCGTGGCGACAGGCCGCCGGAGCGCTCGTCCTGATCGCGTTCCTGCGACCGCGCCTGGCTGGTCGAAGTCGCGGCGAGTGGGGTGGGATCCTCCTGCTGGGGACTGCTGTCGCCCTCATGAATGCGTCGTTCTACGCGGCCGTGGACCGTGTTCCACTGGGCGTCGCGGCCACGCTGCTCTACCTGGGTCCGTGTCTGCTGGCAATGACCCACGCACGCCGCGACTGGACGCGGTGGCTGCCCCTCCTCGCACTCACCGGCGTCGTCCTCATCGGGATCGCCGGCATCAATGGTGGGGATGCCCACGTCTCGGCGCTCGATCGCGGCGCGGGTCCATGGTCCGGCGTTGCACTCGGGCTGGTCGCCGCGTCCGCGCTGACGGTGTACACGCTCATCTCACAGCGCCTCGGCGCCATGTCTCACGATGGCTCGACCGGCGCCGGTGGCGTGCGCTCGCTTGACCGGCTCGCAATTGCGGTCGCCATGTCCGCTCTCTTGCTGAGCCCTTTCGCCGTCACGACGGCACCCGTGCTGGCCAGTCGTGACTGGACCGTGCTGGGCGCCGCAGGCGTGATCGGCGTAGCACTCGCCTTCTCTTGCGACTTCACGGCCCTGAAGCTCGCCGGCACCCGAGTGGTCGCCACACTCTTTGCGCTCGACCCCGTCATCGGGGCCGTCATCGGAGCCATCGCACTGTCCCAATTCCTGGCCTGGACGACAACGGTTGGCATCGTCGCCATCGTGGTTGCTGGCGCGGTCACCACAGCTACTCACGGCAGGCTGATCGAGTCAGGACTCGTATCCCCGAACCCACCAGCTCCGTCACAGGTATGGGACCAGGACCACCCTGAGAGGTGACCGCTCACGCCGCTTCGAGTGCGGTTTTCGGGGGTCGCCGCCCATGGTGGACGGCGCCCCCCGGCGCCTGGCCCGACTCGAACGGCGCCGTCATCCTTGGGTTCAGTGACGCCCAGTACCAGCGCTGGGCGTTGAGCAGGCTGGCTTGAAGCTGACGGCCGCGGCGACCTCGGAGCACGCGAGTGGGAACGCACCCTCATGCCGCTGAGCGGGTACCCGAAACGCCGCGCGTTTCGGTTCCGGGGCGGCCCCGAAGGGTCCGCATGGGAGTGCGGTGGCTCTACTGCCGGGCCATGGCGATTCGCCACTGGTCTGCAGTGGTGATGAGGTGGTCGTGGTCGTCGGGGCCGATGTCGAGCTGGACCCAGGCGATGGAGCCGGTGAACCTACTCGACTCGGGTGTGTAGTCGTCGCTGACTGGTGAGGCGGTGTCGGCGCCGAGGTCGCAGGTTTCGTCAGCGGAGAAGATCATCGGGACTGTGGCGGAGAGCTTCCCGGCACCGTCCTGGTTGCCATCGACGAAAAGCGCCACGTCGGCACCGCGACCGAGTCCCCCTCCGTCGTAGGTGAACTCCATCCGGACCTGGTGGGTCCCGGCGGCCAGGGGGTGGTCGCCGGCGATCTTGGTTCGGTCGATGCCGAGCAGGTTGTAGCAGTAGGTGAGTCGTGCGGCGTTCAGGTAGAGCGCCCAGCCTGCGAACGCTCCGCCTTGGGCGACGATGACACCTTTGGCCCCGTTGTCGGGGACGTTGATCTCGGCGGTGACGCTGTGTGACTTGTTCTTGAGGTTGAGCACGGAGTTCTCGGTGAGCCGCCCCATGCCGGGGAACAGCTTCTGCGACGTCCCGCGCACGAGCGTGGGTCGTCCGGCCAGCTCGGCGTTGAATCGCTCCACCGACCGGTCGTCGAGTGGGAACACGTCGTACTTGGCGGCTTCGAGGAGGAACATCCGCTGCATGGCGTGCAGGCGGTCTGGTTCGTCGCGGGCCAGGTCTCGGGTCTGGGTCCAGTCGGTGTCCGTGTTGTAGAGCTCCCACACGTCGTCGTCGAACGCGACCAGGTCACCACCCACAACCCACGGGGTTCGGTGCTTGGTGACGGCGGTCCAGCCCTGGTGGTAGATCCCCCGGTTTCCCAGCATCTCGAAGTATTGGGTCTGGCGTCGGTCGACTGCGTCGGGTGCGTCGAAGCAGTAGGCCATGCTCGTCCCGTGCAGTGGCATTTGCTGGAGTCCGTTGACGAAGTCGGGTTCGGGCAGGCCTGCCACGTCGAGCACGGTGGCCGCGATGTCGATGACGTGGTGGAACTGGTGTCGGAGCTCGCCGCGGGCGCGTATCCCGGCGGGCCAGGAGACGATGGTGCCGTTGCGGGTTCCGCCCCAGTGCGAGGCGATCTGCTTGGTCCACTGGTACGGGGTGCACATGGCGTGCGCCCATCCGACGGCGTAGTGGTTGTAGGCGGCGGGGCTGCCGATGCTGTCGACGTGCGCGATGAGGAACTCCGGAGTCTCCAGTGCGGCCGCGCCGTTGAAGATGAACATCTCGTTGAAGCTGCCGTTGATGGTGCCCTCGGCACTGGCGCCGTTGTCCCCGATGATCAGGTAGATCAGGGTGTCGTCGTAGATCTCGAGTTCGTCCAGGGTGTCGAGCAGCCGCCCGATGTAGTGATCGGTGTGCTCGAGGAATCCGGCGTAGACCTCCATCTGGCGCTCCAGGACCGGCTTGAGTTCCTCGGGCATGTCGTCGTAGGCGGGGATCTCGTCGTGTCTGGGCGTGAGCTCGGCGTCGGCCGGGATCACCCCGAGCTCCTTCTGCCGTGCGAACGTCTCCTCGCGCAGCACGTCCCACCCGGCCGCGAAACGCCCGCGGTGGCGGTCCGCCCACTCCTCGGGGACCTGGTGGGGCGCGTGCGTGGCTCCTGGCGCGTAGTACATGAAGAACGGCTTGTCGGGCATCAGTGCCTTCTGCTGCCGCACCCACCCGATGGCCTTGTCCGTCATGTCTTCGGTGAAGTGGTAGCCCTCCTCCGGGGTCGCCGGCGACTCGATCGGCGTGGTCCCCTCGAACAGTGCCGGGTAGTACTGGTTCGTCTCGCCACCGATGAACCCGTAGAAGTACTCGAAACCGCTGCGCGTCGGCCAGCTGTCGAACGGTCCCATCGGGCTGGTCTGCCAGACCGGCACTTCGTGGCACTTGCCGAACTGGGCCGTGCTGTACCCGTTGAGCAGCAACGTCTCGGCCAGCGGCGCCGCATGGTTCGGACGCACCGCGCTGTAGCCCGGGGCCGATGTCGCAAGCTCGGTGATCGCGCCCATCCCCACCGCGTGGTGGTTACGGCCGGTCAACAGCGCCTGCCGTGTGGGCGCGCACAGGGCCGTGGTGTGGAATCTTGTGAACTTCAGGCCCCTCGCCGCAACCCGCTCAGCATTCGGAGTGGAACACGGGCCCCCGAAGGCGGTCGATGCCCCGAAGCCGATGTCATCCAGCAAGATCACCAGCACATTCGGTGCACCCTCCGGCGGACGCAACGGCTCGATCGGCGGGAACGCAGTGTCCGGGTCCCGCGCGTCGTACGTCGTCAGACCGGGCTTCACCCGGTGCGGAATGGGCAACACCGAACGCGAACCAGCTGATGCACTGACCATCTCGACAGTCTGCGCCTCCGCGGTCCGGGCTGACTAGGCCGAGGAGATGCCGGCCGACGCCCCTCGTGACCTCGCGCAGCACCCCTCCGAGCGTGCCCGATCACGCTCGAGGCTGCGCCCGGGTGCTCACCCGGTCAGGCCGACGCCAGCGACGAAGACGCCGATCAGGATCAACATCGTGGCGCCGACCGCGGCGGAGTGGGCCGCGATCCAGTCCTTCGCCGTGACGAGGCGGGGCTCCATCCTCCGCGGGAACAGAATCGTCGCAACGATCGGGAGCACGACGGTGCAGCTTGCGATCGCGGTGTAGGCGACGAGGAGGACGAGGTTCTCCTCGGACCGCAGCCGCGCACCGCTGATCGCCAGGCCGGCCGCGGCAGCGAGGAGCAACGCCTTCGGGCGAAGGTTCAACGCCAGACCGATGCCGAAGACGGGCAGCGTCCCGAGCGTGCCGAGACCATCCAGCCAACCCGGCCTTTCGCCCCCACCCACACGATTCCGACGCAACAGAGTCACCACACCCAGCAGCACCATGGCAATGCCGATCACCACCTCCAGCTTCCCGACAAGTGCCTCGTGCTGGCGCGGGCGGCCGGGAAGTGCCTGACCGGCAACGGCCGTCAGGGTGACAGTGGCGAAGGTGCCGAGCACCGTACCGGCCAGGAAGGCGAGCCCCGAGCGGGTGCGGCTCTCCGAGAGCAGGATGAAGATGGTGGCGGAGATCGGCACGCTGCTGAGCGCCGCCGCCAGGGCCAGCGGCAGAACCTGAACCAACGCCTGCCCCATCGCGTCTCCGATCCCGGTCTCCACCTCTCGTTGGCAGCAGCGCAACCCGGGAGCCCACATGGAAGTATCGCGCACTCGGCAGGCCGCTAGCCGATCTACTCGGGTGACGTGACCGGAGCCAACAGCGCGGCGTCGGTGCTAGACACAACGATCGCTCATGCCGCTGGCAGTACGGCATAGCGTGTCCGCTCATGCCGCTGTGAGCGCATTTGGCCGCAACCGGGTCGGGCTAGAGTCTCGCGGCGAGAGGACGGTGGGCGAGTGAGCGATGAGCGCGAGCCGGGTGTACGGCAGCCCAACTGAAGACCCATGTGGCTGCTCGCTGTCGGTGGTTCCGTCCTTGGGTTACTCCTCCTCAAGGTCCTGGGCCTGCCATGGGTCGCCATCGCCGGCGGTGCTATCGGACTTGGGACATTCCTCCCGTTGCTGATTCGGTCCCAGAAGAAGGGATACGAGGAATGGGCGGAGGAAGACCGGAGTGAGAGCGCTCCTCCACCGGGGGCGGTTGATGCGGACGCACTCTTCTGCGGCTGTCAGTACGGCATGACGAACGTTGACCTACGGCGTTCCCGTCTGGGTTCCTCTCCCGGGGCTGGGGGAAGAGTCGGCCCGAGCAGATCGTCGCGACTCAGTAACCTGCAACGTATGCCCATCAAGCTCGAGAACGTCGGAATCGCCGTGCGCGACCTTGAAGCGACGATCGCCTTCTTCACCGACCTAGGACTGACCCTCCTGGGCCGTGACACGGTCAGCGGAGACTGGACCGACACCGCCGTCGGCCTCGACGGCAACCATGCCAACATCGCCATGCTCCAGACGCCGGATGGCAACGGTCGCCTCGAGCTCTTCGAGTACATCCACCCCGACGCGATCGACACGGAGCCCACCCGGCCTCACGAGATCGGCATGCACCGCGTTGCTTTCTCGGTCGACGACATCGAAGAGGCCCTCCATATCGCCGCGAGGCACGGCTGCCACCCGCTGCGCGGCGTGGCGACCTACGAGGACATCTACAAGCTCACCTATGTCCGCGGCCCCAGCGGCATCCTCGTGATGCTCGCCGAGGAGCTGAGCAAGGACTGACCGCAAATCGATAGTCCCGGAGAGTCGCGCCGCTGGTGGATCCGCCAGCCGTCGGTCTGCTACACGGGGAACTGGAACCCATGCTGCGCCTCCGAGGCAATCCCGGCACCACTTGGCGAATGCCTGGCATCCCTGCCCAGTTACGTGCGGACGACTAGGCGAGTGAACGCCGGAACTGCCGCTGTGCGGTCATGCCGATGAGCCGGAACGGCTCGGGAGTAGCGACGACATCCTGCCCAGGCCTCCCGGGACCCGGGGCGGCGAGCCTTCACGCCGCCGCCCGCTGGCAGCCACGAGCAAGGTCAGCTCTCAGCTTGCGGCACGTAATCCGACAGCGAGCGCTGAGTCGTGCGCCATTCGAGAAGGCTGCACACTGGGGTGACTTCCTGCGCGAGGAGGCCCGGTGATCGACGTGACGACCAAGGTCGAGATCGCGCGACCGGCGCGGGAGGTGTTCGCGTTTGTCGCCGATCAGACCAACGCGCCGCAGTGGCAGACCGGACTCGAGGAGGTACGGCGGCTCACCGACGGCCCGATCGGAGTCGGGAGTGAGCACGAGTTCGTCCGAACGTTCGCGGGGCGCCGATTCGCCTCACGGAACCGTTTTGTGGCGTTCGAGCCGGGCCGGTACGTGCGGTTCGAGATTCCGTCCGGGTGGATTACCGGCACAGCGTCCTATCGGACCGAAGCCAGCCATTCCGCGGGCACGGTGCTCACCAGCCGGATGGAGTTTCGCGCTCGAGGCCCGCTGTCGCTGCTGGAGCCTGTCCTCTCGCGAATCTTGGCCAAAGACTCACGACGCGACGAGCAGCGGCTGAAGAGTCTTCTGGAGCACCGCGACCCCTCGACGCGAACGTAAGCACGGCCGGGCCACAGCGGTCGGCACCGTGACGCTGAGCGCACGGCTCGAGCGACTCCACCCAGAGCTCCCACCGCACTCATTCCCCTCAATCGAGCCCGAGAGAAGCGTCAGGTACGTAGACTGTCCGATGACGAGAGGCGCGGCATGAGCCATGGGCAGTCGCACGATCTGATGTTGTCACTTCAAGCAGTCAACGAGGCCCGCTCCACTCTTGACGTGGCCCGCACGCAGATGCGAGGGGTGACAACACGGGAGCAGCGGGGGCTGCTGACGGCACTGGAAGGTTACGCCGACGCGCTCTCCAGTCACGGACACCCGATGCCGTACCGAATGCGCAGTGAACTAGCCATGTACCGCGCCATGTTCAACTCGACGCGGCGGCATACACCTTGATCTTTGCCTGAAGCGCACTGACGTGGCGCGATGAGCGCGGTCTTGCCGAGATCCGGGCGGTCTCGCGCCCGACCAGCGTGGGCGAGGAGGGTGCCGACGGCGTCGGGGAGCATGTCACCGCGACGCGGTGTAGGCCGATCACAGCTCAGTGACAGCCGACGGAGTCGTGCTCGAGCCCTGCGGGCAAGCTGGTACCGGTTCCTGTCCCAGACTGAGGACACCGGGATGCGGACCCGGCTCCGCGTGCCCGGGCCGACCACCCGCCCCTGACTCTCGACTCGCTTGCCCACGGGCGTGCGGCCGACGGCGGGCACTCCCAGCGGGATGCGTAGCGCCCAGTGTGAGGGCTCCCGTGTCCGCTGCCGGTGTCCTCCACAGGTGCTCGCCGTAGACCACACCCCCCATCAGTCGTACGCTCCCAGAGCAGGGGGAGACATCGTGACCTTCGGTGAGCCGCTTTCGGTGCCCGACGAGGTGCCAGGCATGAAGTACTACGGCATCGCGCTCGCGATCCTGCTGTGCCTCTGTGTGCTCTACGCCTGGGTGCTGCTCAAGACCAACCCCGGCTTCACCGCTTGCCCGGAACTGAGCCGGCTCACTGCAAAGGGCGAGTCCACGGTGCAGTTCGTGGAGGAGCGCAGGCGGTTGCTGAACGAGTGCGATGCGGGCGACTGACGAGCTCGTCGCTGGACACGGCTCGCGGGCAGCAACGGGGTGCCGTGCACACTGAGGCGGTGACCACCACACGGGCGCGGGTCGTCGGGGTCGTGCTGCTGGCGCTCGTCGCCGGGGTCGGGGCTGCTTACGCGTTCGGTCTCCGGGATTCCGAGGAGCCGGTTCCCTCGCGGGTCGCGGGCGAGCAGGTCCCGCCTGTCAGCGATGCACCGCTGGTCCGCCTCGCCGTCGCCGGAGACACCGGGACCGGTGACGCGGCCCAGGCCGCCACCGTCGACGAGATGCTTGACCAGGCACAGGGCCAGGCGCCGTACGATGCGCTCGTGCTCCTCGGTGACCTCGTGTACGAGGACGGCGACCTGGACGAGGTCGACACCGCGGTCATCGAGCCGTTCGCGCCGCTGACGGCGCAGGGCACGGAGCTCGTGCCGGTGCTCGGCAACCACGACTACCAGAGCGGCGAACAGGCCGAGATCCTGACCGAGCTGGGCCGGGAGGGGCCGTGGTACGTCGAGCAGGTCGGGCCGGTCCGGATCGTCGTCCTGGACTCCGAGCACGCCGACGACCCCGAGCAGCTGCACTGGCTCGAGCAGATTCTCGCCCAGCCGCCACCACCGGGCACCTGGACGATCACCGCGATGCACCACCCGGCGTACTCCGCGGGGCATCACGGCTCCACCGCCGACGTCCAGGAGAACTGGGTGCCGCTCTTCACCCGGTACGACGTCCCGCTGGTGCTGGCTGGTCACGACCACGACTACCAGCGCTCGCTGCCCCTGGACGGCGTGACCTACGTGGTCTCTGGCGGCGGCGCGAAGCTGAGGCCAACTGGAGCCGAGGACTTCACGGCAGTGAGCGCGTCTGTCCTGCACTATCTGGACCTGCTCGTGTACACGCACCGAATCGTCGGTCGAGCCATCGACCAGTCGGGCAAGCTCGTCGACCACTTCACCATTCGCCGATGAGCGCCTTGCCCCGATGAAACTGTAGGCGGGGATTGTGGTGCAGAGCGAGTACGTGAGTCGGCCTCGGCGCTGTTGGCTCGGACGTCGGCCGTGACCCCGGTCAGAGACACAACGAGGTCACCGTGGCGGGGGGAGGGATCGCTCACCGAGACGTCGAACGGGGTCAGGTTTCCGGGGCCGTTGCGGTGAGCGATCCCGTCGCCGGGCTCGGGGAACGCCTCCGGCAGAGCGGCCCGTCCGACCAGGGCACCCGCGGCAACGGTGAGGGCGAGCAGTCCCGTGGTCACGAGCAAGGTGCGCCGCCGGTCCAGCGCGGCGGTCCCCCGCCCGCGGGCGGCTCGCGGTCCTCGGGCACCGGTCCGGTATCGGGGATCGTGGGACAGGTAGTGCGGGAATACCGGGTCGGCGCAGGTACGTGCCTGCGTCCGTGGGTGGTTCGTCAATCAGTCCGGGTGCGGAGGCCGCTCGCCAGGGTGGGGATCATCACCGTCGCTGCGACGAGGTGCAGGCCGAGGAGGGCGGTGGTGGTCGCGGTGTTTGCCCCGGAGAGGAGGGGCGGGACCAAGGAGATGGCGGCCAGCGACACTGCCGTCCACACGAATCGCTCGGCGGGGCGAGCGCTCCAACGAAGAAGAGCGACGGCAATGACGACGCCCACGATCGAGAAGAAGCCGGTCACCACGGCGAACCCCGACAACGGGATCGTCTCGCCTCCATCGGGGACCTCGAAGTCGACGCCCACGGCCTGGGCAAGCGCAGCGGCGAGGGTGGTGGCCACCATCGCTGCGAGCGTGGCAAGGAAGCCGGTGACGGCGAGCCCGCGGAGTCGGTGGGTGTGGCTGGGCTGTCCCGATGCGGGGCCTGCGACGACCCCGGTGTCGAACATGTTCATGTCGTCCCTCGATCCTTCGGGAGCTGGCGTACGGGATGTGTTGGCTGGCAGGTGACGGTCCTGGCCCGGGCGTGATGCGCACCGCCCGCCGGTGACGGCGCCGAACGCGTCGGACACCCCGCCGCGACCGCCGTGACACGCGCGCCACCGCGCAGCGCGCCCGTCCGCTCCGGGCTACTCCGTGCCGTCCGCCGGCAGGCGCTCCGGCAGCCCGAGCCGCGGGAACTGGTCAGCGTGGAAGATGACGATCTCGGTGATCGCCCCGCCGGTGATGCGCAGGACGTCGATGGTCAGCGGCAGGTAGGCGTCCTCACGCTCGCTCCAGAGGTAGAAGGCGAGGGCGGGCTGCCGGTTCACGGCAGTGGGGACGACGCTCAGGCGCCCGAGGTCCTCGAAGCCGTCCTCGAGCCAGTCGTTCACCACCGAGTCGCGACCGACGTGCAGCCCCGGCGTCGGCGGCATCGAGCAGCGGACGTCGTCCCGGAGCAGCGCGGTGATGCCGTCGAGGTCCTTGGCCACGCTGAGGTCGGTGAAGCGTCGCACCAGCTCGCGCGTCCCCGCGTCCTCCTCGCCTCCGGTCCAGTCCTGCCGCTCTGCGGGCAGGTGCTCCCGCATGCCGGCGCGGGCCCGCTGCAGCGCACTGTTCACGGAGTTGACGGAGTCCCCGAGGAGCTCCGCGACTTCCTTCGCCGGCCAGCCGAGCACGTCCCGCAGGATCAGTACGGCCCGCGGGCGCGGCGCGAGGTGCTGGACCGCGACCAGGTACGCCAGCTCGATCGTCTCCCGGGCGACGGCGACGGTCTCCGGCTCGTCCACGTCGCCCGCGGGCAGATCGTCGAGCAGCCGGTCCGGGTAGGGCTGCAGCCACGGCACCTCGCCGCCGGTCGCGGGTTCCGGGCGGCGCTTGGCGAGCAGGTCCAGGCAGGCGTTGGTGGCGATCCGGTACAGCCAGGCCCGGAACGTCGACCGCCCCTCGAAGGTCTCCCGCCGCCGCCAGGCACGGAGGAACGTCTCCTGCACGGTGTCCTCGGCGTCCTCGAACGACCCGAGCATCCGGTAGCAGTGCACGTGCAGCTCCCGCCGGTGCCTCGCGGCCAGCCCCGAGAACGCCGGCTCGTCGACCTCGCCCAGCCCGTTCACGCCCAGCTCCTCCAGCCGTGTGTCTGCAGTCATCGCGTCATCCTTCCGTCCCATCGTGCCCCCGTCGTAGGTGTGACGGGTGCGAGCGCGACAACTCATCACCCGGGAGAACACACATCTCCGGCAGCCGCCCGGGCGCCCAGGTCTCCGTGCCGCAGCTGGTGGAGCGGTCTCCATCGCTGATAGCGGGTGGCGACCACGAGCGCGACGTCGCCGAAGTTCATCCGGATGCGTGCCGGGCCTGCTCCAGGTGCGACTGGTGGGGGCCGGAGAGCCAGTCCTGACCCTGACGCCGCCGGCCACCTGATGCGGCAGCGGTTCACCGTGTCAGGTGTCTCCGTCAGGCGCGAGCTGCGGTCGGAGCCCGGTTTCCGCAGTGACCGGTCCGTCGACCGCGACTGCCTCGAGGCGTAGAGTTGAGAACCGACGTAGGGGGGCACGATGTCTCCTGAGACGGTGGCATTGGTGGCACCGATCCTGTTCTTGCTGATCCGGGGTCGTGGGGGGCAGGTTCTCGGTCGAGAAGGCGCAGATCCCGCAGGTCCCCACGTGGGCCCGCGTGATTTCGTCGTTGATCGGTCTCTCGTTCGTCGGAGGGTTCGTCTACACGTCCCTACCGGACACCGGAGGCACTCCCAGCCGGCTCGTCGAAGCGGAGCGGACGGCGGGCGCGACTGACGGTGTCATTCACGAGGACCCGGGGCCGGCGTTGGCAACCGCCGATGGTGAGCCAGATCGTGGTGACCGGGGAGGACCCCCTGACAGTTCCAGCTTCCTGTGGCGGGCGAGTGACCGCCACGTCGGGCTGATGCGGACGGTCGACGGGAGGTCGCCGCCGGGCCGGAGCCCACGGGCTCCCACATGAGCCCTGGCCTGCGGACACCCGACTCCTGGCCACGTCCAGACGGCCCGTGGCCGGACCCTTGAAAGAACGGGGAAATCGAGATGAGCGAACAGGGATGGCGGGAGTTCCTCGGCGCCGAGGACGTCGAGGACTGGGTGGTGCTGCACGGTGGCGCGACGGCTGTGTTCCGTGTCCGGTCGCTCGGCGAGGCGATGGAACTCGCCGGGGCGGTGGCGCAGGTTCCAGGCCTGGAGCGCTCGGGGGCGGTGCTGACGATCGCCGACCAGCGACTCTCCGTGCGGTTGAGTCGCGACGTCTCGCAGCTGGAGCGGCAGCATCTCGACCTTGCGCGGGCAATCTCAGCGGTGACGCAGACGCACGAGGCCGTCCCGGACCGAGCGGCTGCCCAGGAGGTGCAGCTTGCGATCGCGGCCAAGCCCGACTCGGTCGATGGTGGGTTCTGGCGCGCCGTGCTCGGGTACACGGAGGTGGCCGAGGACAGCGCGGTCGACCCGTTGGGCCACGGTTCGACGGTCTGGATGCAGGAGCTCGACGAGGCCAAGCCGTTGCGGCACGCCATGCACGTCGACGTCTCGGTCGCTCGCGAACACGTGGAGGCGCGTCTCGTGGCGGCGCTCGCCGCGGGAGGCCGCATCGTCGACGACTCCGACGCCCCCGGGCACTGGACTCTTGCCGACAGCGCTGGCAACCGCGTGTGCATCTGCGCATGGCCCGACGGGTCCACCCTCCCCGCTCCGCAGTAGCGCTGCGTCGGATCATGACCGAACGTTCGTCGGGCGTGACCACGGCGCGGGCGCTCGCGGACCGCGGCCTCGAGGGCCGTCCTCGGCGACGGCCGGGTCGAGGTCGGCTCCACCACCGAGCCGTCGACTGACGACCTGGCCCGCCCGCGCCCGCTGTTAGTTTCGACGGCACCCCACCCTCAGGAGGATCCGTGCCGTACTCGTCACTGTCCCACCTCGAGTGCTCGCGCACAGGGAAGACCTACGACGCCGACGAGGTGCAGGGCCTCAGCGACGTGGGCGCGCCGCTGCTGGCGCGCTACGACCTCGGGCAGGTGCGCGACACCGTTGCCCGCGACGCGATCGCCGGGCGACCGCACGACCTGTGGCGCTACCACGAGGTGCTCCCGGTCCGGGATCCCGCGCACGTCACGACGCTGGGCGAGGGGATGACGCCGCTGCTGCCGCTGCCGACGTACGGCGCGTGGATCGGCGTCCCGGACCTGCTGATGAAGGACGAGGGGCTGATCCCCACCGGGACGTTCAAGGCCCGGGGTGCCGCGGTCGGCGTGTCGCGGGCCCGCGAGCTCGGCGTGAAGGCGGTGGCAATGCCGACCAACGGCAACGCGGGCGCCGCGTGGTCGCTGTACGCCGCCCGCGCCGGCATCGGCAGCCTGGTCGTGATGCCGGTCGACGCCCCCGAGATCACCCGGCGCGAGTGCGTCGCCGCCGGCGCGGAGCTCTACCTGGTCGACGGACTCATCAACCACGCCGGCGCGCTGGTGAAGGCGGCCGTCGGGGAGCGCCCGGGCTACCAGGAGGTGTCGACACTCAAGGAGCCCTACCGCATCGAGGGCAAGAAGACGATGGGCTACGAGATCGCCGAGCAGCTCGGCTGGCGGGTGCCCGACGTGATCCTCTACCCGGCCGGGGGTGGCGTCGGGCTGATCGGGATCCACAAGGCGATGCTGGAGATGCAGGAGCTGGGCTGGATCGGCGACACGCTCCCGCGGCTGGTCGCCGTGCAGGCCGACGGGTGCAAGCCGATCGTCGACGCCTTCGAGGCCGGCGCCGACGAGTCGCAGCTGAGGGACGGCACCCACACCCTCGCGTTCGGGATCAACGTCCCCAAGGCGCTGGGCGACTTCCTCGTCCTCGAGGCGGTGCGCGAGAGCGGCGGCACCGCGGTCGCGGTCACCGACCGGACGATCCTCGAGGAGGTCCGGGCGCTGGCCGCGGCGGAGGGCACATGGATCTGCCCCGAGGGGGCCGCGTGCCTGGCCGCGGCCCGCGACCTCCGCGAGAGCGGCTGGATCGCGGAGCACGAGCGGGTGGTGGTGCTCAACACCGGGACCGGGCTGAAGTACCCCGAGACCGTGGACGTCGACGTGCCGGTCCTGCCGAAGGACGGAGCGGTGCCCGGCCCGGCGTGAGGCACGGTCAGCGGAAGCCGTCGGCGATCTCCTGCAGCCGTGCGACGTAGCCGTCCCAGTCGTAGTCGTCGGGCATGTTGGAGTTGTCGGCCCGCAGCCCGGCCGCACCGTCGATCGTCTCGCGGAGGATGTCGATCTGGCCGGCGTGGCGGTTGGTCTCGGCGACCATGTGGACCAGCAGCCGGCCGAGGGTGACCGGGTTGCGGTCGGCCGGCCACCACGGCACGACCGCCTCGGCGTCGAGGTCGCGGTCGGCGAAGGTCCGGGCCGACTCCTCCCAGGCCTGCTGGTAGAGGGCGACGATGTCGTCGCGCGACTCGTCGGCGAAGGCATGGAGGTCGTCGTGGGGATCGGCGCCGGGGTCGTCGAACGGCGACGCGACCGGCACCTCGCGGCCGAAGCTGGCGACGAAGTAGCCCATCTCGACGTGGGCGAGGTGCTTGACGATCCCGAGCAGGTTGCTGCCCGTCGGGGTGAGCGGACGACGCAGGTCGAAGTCGCTGACGCCCTCGAGCTTCCAGAGCACCGCGTCCCGGATCGACTGGAGGTAGTCGAGCAGGACGTCCTTCTGGGTCTGCATCACGCGTCCTCCTGGTGGCGGGTCAACACGCAGAACTCGTTGCCCTCGGGGTCGGCGAGCACCGCCCAGCCCTTGTCGGGAGCCGTGCGCCGGTCGTCGAACATCGTCGCGCCCAGGCCGAGCAGCCGCTCGACCTCCTCCTCGCGGGAGCGGTCGGTGGGACGGACGCACACGTGCATCCGGTTCTTGACCGCCTTGGGCTCGGGGACCCGCAGGAAGATCAGCTCGCGGCCGTCGGGGCCGCTGAGCCAGCACTCCTCGTCGTCGGGCGACATCTCGCTCTCGTCGAGCACGAAGTCGTCGAGCACCTTCGCCCACCAGTGGACCTGCGCCCAGGGGTCGGCGGCGTCGATGCAGAAGTTCGAGGTCCGGGAAGCCATGGCCGCCATCCTGCCGACCGCCACGGCCAACGGTCCACCGAGTTCCCGCCGCGGGCGCCGTGCAACGCCGCTCCTAGGGTGGAGGGACAGGCGGGTACGGCCCGCGGACCGAGTCGAGGAGGACGAACACGTGCGTGCAGCGAGCTTCGAGACCTACGGCGGACCCGAGGTGCTCAGCGTGGGCGAGCGACCCGATCCCGTGGTCGGTCCCGACGTCGTGCTGGTCCGGGTCCGCGCCACCAGCGTCAACCCCGTCGACTGGAAGATCCGCGAGGGGTTGCTCCAGGAGCGCTACCCCCACCATCTGCCGATCGTCCCCGGCTGGGATGTCGCGGGGGTCGTCGAGCAGGTCGGTCCGGCAGTCGTCACCGGCCTCGAGGTGGGAGACGAGGTCTGGGGCTACGTACGTCGCGACGACGTCAGCCACGGCACCGCCGCCGAGCTGGTGGCCGCCCCCGAGCGCACCGTCGCGCACAAGCCCGCCGGCCTCTCGTTCGAGGAGGCGGCCTGCGTGCCGCTGGCCGGTCTCACCGCCTGGCAGGCGCTGACCGAGGCGATGCGGGTCTCCGCCGGCGACCGGGTCCTGGTCCATGCCGCCTCGGGCGGGGTCGGACAGATGGCCGTGCAGATCGCGGCTGCCCTGGGCGCCGAGGTGGTCGGCACCGCCTCACCGCGCAACCACGAGCTCGTCCGCTCGCTGGGCGCGACCACGGTCCTCGACCACGGCGCCGGCCCCGTCAGCGAGCAGCTCGCCGACCACGGCGGCCCGGTCGACGCCGTCCTCGACCTCGTCGGCGGCGACGCCCTCGACGACGCGCCCAAGCAGGTGACCGACCCCTCCCGGGTCGCGTCGGTGATCGACCCACGGACCGTGATCGGCCTGGGCGGCCGCTACGTGTTCGTGCGGCCCGACCGGGGCCACCTCGACTCCCTCGCCGGCCTCGTCGACGGCGGCCGGCTCCGGGTGGGCGTCGCCCGGACGTTCGACCTCGACGAGATCGCCGAGGCCCACCGGCTCTCCCAGGAGGGGCACCCGGGCGGGAAGATCGCGATCCGGGTCTGACCCGGGGCTCCGTCCCGGTCCTAGGCTGGGCGCATGGCTGAGCAGCAGGTCCACGACCCGGCCGCCCCGTGCTCGCGCATCGGCGGCGACGAGCTCTCGCCCGCCGACCCCACCCCCGGCATGACCCGGCAGCTGGCCAGCCACGAGGCGGGGATGTGGACGGGCATCGTCGACACCGAGGCGGGGGCGGTCAGCGGCTGGCACCACCACGGCGACCACGAGACGACCCTCTACGTCGTCTCGGGGCGGATGCGGCTGGAGTCGGGGCCCGACGGGGGCCACGTCGTCGAGGCCGGGCCGGGCGACTTCCTGCGGGTGCCGGCGGGCGCCATCCACCGCGAGTCCAACCCGGACGACGAGCCGTCGCGCGCGGTCGTCGTGCGCTGCGGCCACGGCGCCCCCACGACCAACGTCGACGGGCCCGCAGGCCCGTGACGGAGATGCCGGCGGACCTGCTCGAGCACGCGCGGGCCGCCCGGGGGTTCATGCCCGAGGACGAGGGGCGGCTGCTGCACCGGCTCGCCCGCGAGCGGCTCCCCCACGGCCCGGTGCTCGAGGTCGGCAGCTACTGCGGCAAGTCGGCGATCTGGTTCGGCGCGGCGGCCCGGGAGGTCGGCGGCACCGTCTTCACCGTCGACCACCACCGGGGCAGCGAGGAGAACCAGCCGGGGTGGGAGCACCACGACCCCGACCTCGTCGATCCCCGCACCGGCCGGATGGACACCCTCCCCTTCTTCCGACGGACGATCACGGACGCCGGGCTGGAGGAGCACGTCGTCGCGGTCGTGGGCAGCTCCGCGACCGTCGCCCGGCACTGGCGCACCCCGCTGTCACTGCTGTTCGTCGACGGAGGCCACGGCACCGAGCCGGCACACACCGACTACACCTCCTGGGCGCGCTGGGTGCAGCCCGGCGGGCTGCTGGTCGTCCACGACGTGTTCCCGGACCCGGCAGACGGTGGCCGGCCGCCGTACGAGATCTACCTGCGGGCGTGCGGCGACGGGTTCGCCGAGGTCGAGGCGCTCGGCTCGGTGCGGGCTCTGCGACGGGGGTCAGGAAAGGCGGGAACGCTCGAGCCCGTCGGCTGAGGCACAGCCGCACTCGAGGCCGATCGCCGCCAGCTCGGGGCCGATCGTGGCGGCGCGCATGATGCCGGCGCCGGGGGTGGTGAGCGACAGCGCGTCGACGGCCAGGATCACCGCCGCCGCCGTGAACGTGGTCTGCTCGTCGGGCCAGTTCACGCGGTCCGGGAAGACGTAACCGGTCCAGTAGGACCCGTCGTCGCGCCGCAGGTGCCGCATGTCGGCCAGCAGCCGCGTCGCCCGCTCCCGGTCGCCGACCGTCTCGAGGGCCAGCGCCAGCTCGGCGGTCTCGGCGCCGGTCACCCACGGGTTGCGGCTGACGCACCGGATGCCGAGGCCGGCCTCGACGAAGGTGTCCCACCGGTCGGCGATCCGGCGCCGGGCGGCGTCCCCGGAAAGCACTCCGCCGAGCACGGGGTAGTACCAGTCCATCGAGAAGTGGGCCTTGTCGAGGAACAGCTCCTCGTGGTGGCGCACGGCGTGCGCGAGCCGCCCGCCCGCCAGCTCCCACTCCGGCTGCGGCTCGTCGACCAGCTCGGCCAGGGCGAGGCCGGCCCGCAGCGCGTGGTGCACGCTCGACGACGCAGCGAGCAGCGCGTCCTCGTTGACCCTCGCGGGCTGCCCGTCGTGCCACTCCTGCGACCAGGCGATGCCGCCCCACGGCAGCTGCAGCGACGTCGCGAAGTCGAGGCCGCGCCGCACGACCGGCCACATCCGGCGTACGAACGCGTGGTCGCGGCGCAGCAGCCAGTGGTGCCACACGCCCACCGCGAGGTACGCCGACATGTTGGTCTCGCCACTGGCGTCCTCGACGGTCCCGCCGACGGCCTTGAGCGGGACCGAGCCGTCGTGGCGCTGCACGGTCGGCACCCAGGCGTACGCCCGCTCGGCGGCCGCCACCTCGCCGGCGGCGAGCAGCGCCATCGCGGCCTCGACGTGGTTCCAGACGTCGGTGTGGCCGCCGGGCACCCACGGGATCGCCCCCGACGGCTCCTGCGCGGCGACGATCGTGCGGGCCGTCGTGCGGACCTCGGGTGCGGTGAGCAGCCCGTCGAGGGCCGGGACCTCAGCCGACATCACTGCGCTGGCCTGGGCCGGGCTTGCGGAAGTAGAGCACCAGCGACTTGCCGATGAGCGGGTCGAGGACCCGGCCTGCGGCGCGCAGCACGGCGGGCTGCTTCTCGATCTCCCAGACCAGCAGCCGGTGGTAGGCACGGACCAGCGGGTGGTCGGCGTCGTCGACCCCGACGGCGCACTTGAGCCACCAGTACGGTGCGTGCAGCCCGTGGACGTGGTCGCGTCCCTCGAGCACCAGCCCGGCCGCCCTGGCCTTGGCCTCCAGCTCCTCGCCGGTGTAGATCCGGAGGTGTCCGCCGGGGGTGTCGTGGTAGTCCCGCGACAGCTTCCAGCAGATCGCCTCGGGCAGCCAGCGCGGCACGGTCAGCGCGACGGTGCCGCCGGGCCGGGTCACCCGGACCAGCTCGTGGATCGCCGCGATGTCGGCCGGGACGTGCTCGAGGATCTCGGCGGCCACCACGCGGTCGAACTCGCCGTCGGCGAACGGCAGCGCCAGCGCGTCGCCCTCCTTGACGTCGGCCTCGGCGCCCTCGGGCACCTCGCCGGCGTCGCGCATCGCCGCGAACCACTCGCGCACCGTGGCGAGCTCGTCGGCGTCCTGGTCGAACGCGATGACGTCGGCCCCGCGCCGGTACATCTCGAACGCGTGCCGCCCGGCGCCGCAGCCCAGGTCGAGCACCCGCTCGCCCGGGCGCAGCCCGAGCCGGTCGAAGTCGACGGTCAGCACAGCCTCTCCTCGTACGTCGCCACCACGGCCTCGGCCACCGCCCGCCAGCTGTAGTGCTCGCGGACCCGGCGCCGGCCGGCCTCTCCCATCCGGGCCCGCCGCTCCGGGTCGCCGAGCAGCGCGTCGAGCCCCTGCTCGAGCTGGCCGACGTGGCCCGGCTCGACCAGGTCGGCGCACTGGCCGTCCGGCCCCACGACCTCCGGGATCGCACCCGCCCGCGACACGACGAGCGGCGTGGCGCAGGCCATCAGCTCGGCGGTCGGCAGGCTGAAGCCCTCGTAGAGCGACGGGACGCACGCGACCTCGGCCGAGCCCATCAGGTCGACCAGCTCGGCGTCGCTGAGCCCGTGCCGGAAGCGGACGGCGTCGGTGATGCCGAGATCGTCGACCATCCGCTCGGTCCGGCCGCCGGGCACCGGCCTGGTCACCAGCACCAGCTCCAGCCCGGGCCGCTCCACCCGCAGCTTGGCGAACGCCTCGAGCAGGGTCGCGATCCCCTTCATCGGGGCGTCGGCGCTGGCCATGGCGAGGATCCGGCCTGGGACCCGGGGCCTGGTCGGCGGCCGGAAGCCCTCGTCGACGCCGAGCATGATGACCCGGGTCCGGGCGGGGTCGACGCCGAAGTCGCGCACCACGTCCCGCTTCGAGGCCTCCGACGGGGTGATCACGAGCGGGACCTGTCGCGCCACCCTCGCCTGCATCCGGACGAAGCCGTACCAGCGCCGGATCGCCCACCGGCGACGCCGGGTCGGGGCGTGGGCGAGGTCGACGCGGCGGTCGAAGGTGATCGGGTGGTGGATGGTCGCGACGACGGGGAGCCCCGCCTTCTCGACGTCGAGCAGGCCGCGGCCGAGGCTCTGGTTGTCGTGGACGACGTCGAAGTCGTCGACCCGGTCGGCGAGCAGCCGCGCCACCCGGCGGCTGAACGTGCGGGGCTCGGGGAACCGGCCCAGGCACATCGTCAGGAACTCGCCGACGTCGACCAGGTCGCGGAACTCGCGCAGCCGCGGCACCCGGAACGGGTCGGGCTCGCGGTAGAGGTCGAGGCTGGGCACCCGGGTCAGCCGGACGCCCTCGTCGAGGTCGGGGTACGGCGGTCCGGAGAACACCTCGACGGTGTGGCCGAGGGCGACCAGCTCGCGACTGAGGTGGCGGACGTAGACGCCCTGGCCCCCGCAGTGCGGCTTGCTCCGGTAGGAGAGCAGGGCGATCCGCATGGCTGAAGGTTACTGGTCAGTCGGATCCCGGCGGCCCGGGGCCGGTCAGGCGTCGCTGGAGTGCCCCGGGAACACGTGGGCGGAGGGGTCGATCGCCACGGCTGCGTTGTTGACGGCCGTCGCCGCCTCGCCGAAGCCGACGGCGATCAGCCGGACCTTGCCGGGGTACTCGGTGACGTCGCCGGCCGCGAAGACCCGGTCGAGGCTGGTCTGCATCGTCGACGACACGACCACGTGGCGCTTCTCGACCTCGATCCCCCACTCCTGCAGCGGCCCGAGGTCGGCAACGAAGCCGAGCGCCGCCACCACGGCCTGGGTGGGCCGGACGACCGGTTCCTGCTTGTCGACGGTGATCTCCACCTCCTCGAGGACGCCGTCGCCGCGCAGCGCGGTGACCTGGGCGCGGGTGATGATCTCGACCGAGCTGTCGCGCACCGCCTGCACGGTGCGCTCGTGGGCCCGGAACGCCTCACGGCGGTGGACCAGCGCGACCGAGCGGGCGACGGGCTCGAGGTGGAGCGCCCAGTCGAAGGCGCTGTCACCGCCGCCGACGATGACGACGTCCTTGTCGACGTACGGCTGGAAGGACGGGACGAAGAACTCCAGGCCCCGGCCGAGCCAGCCGGCGCCCGCCGGCAGCGGTCGCGGGCTGAACTTGCCGATGCCGGCGGTGATGATCACCGCGCCCGCGCTGATCGTGGTGCCGTCGTCGAGGCCGACGGTGACGGAGTCACCGTGGTGCTCGAGGGTCCGGGCGGTGCGGTCGAGGTGGTAGGTCGGCTTGGCGCTGGACGCCTGGGCCACCAGCCCCTCGACCAGCTCCTTGCCCTTGACGTGGGGGAACCCCGCGACGTCGAGGATCGCCTTCTCGGGGTACATCGCCGTCACCTGACCGCCGAGCTCGGGCAGGCTGTCGACGACCGCCACCCGCAGACCCCGGAACCCGGCGTAGTACGCCGCGTAGAGGCCCGTGGGGCCGGCTCCGATGATCAGCACGTCCGTGTCGGTCGCCACGCACTGATCCAACACCGCGCGGCAGAGCGTTCTCAACCACCACGCCGGGATGCCCGGCCCGGGACGTCCGCCGCCCTAGGATTCCGGGGTGGAGACGACCCGACGATGACCGACCCGGAACACGTCTGGGACGCGCTCAGCCGGGACCCGAGGGTGCCGGGGCAGGCGGAGATGCGCGCCTCGGACGCCGACCGCGACGTGGTGCTCGGCGTGCTGACGGAGGCGTACGCCGACGGCCGGATCACCCGCGAGGAGCACGATGCGCGCACCTCGGCCACCCAGTCGGCGCGGACCCTCGGAGACCTGGTCGCGCCCCTGGAGGGGCTGGCGAGCCTGCGCCCTGCGGCGGGCCGGGGCACGCTGGTCCCGGCGGCCGAGCTCGACCGGCAGGCGCTCGACGCCTGGCGCAAGGACCGTCGCGAGGCGCTGTGGGGCCTGATCTCGGTCTCGGCGATCGTGTGGACGCTCTGGCTGGTCACCTCGGGCGTCGGCAGCTTCCCGTGGCCGGCGTTCGTGTCGCTGGCCGCGCTGCTCAACCTGGGCCGGATCCAGGTGCAGCGCACCGAGATCGTCCGGGAGAAGCGGGAACACCTCGAACGCAAGCGGCGCAAGGAGATCGAGCGCCGACGAAAGGACGACCCGTGATCAGCATCCGCACGATCCGCGCCCATCCGTCTGCGGTGCTGCTCGCGGGCCAGCTGCTCGCGGTGCTCGCCTACCCCTGGTTCGGCACCTCGACGGCGGGCCGGGCACTCCTCGGCGCGGTCGGCACGGTGCTGGTGCTGGTGGCCCTCTACGCCGTACGCCGGACGCCGGCACTGGGCTGGATCGCTGCGCTGCTGGGCGTGCCGGCGCTCGTCTGCAACCTGCTCGAGCCGGTCTGGCCGGACAACGACGGGCTGCTGCTGGCGTCGGCGGTGCTGCACGCACCGTTCTACTTCTACGTGTCCTACGGGATGATCCGCTACCTGTTCCACGACGAGAAGGTCACCCGCGACGAGCTGTTCGCGACCGGCGCCGCGTTCACGGTCGTCGCCTGGGGGTTCGCCTACCTGTTCCAGGGTGTCCAGGTCCTGGCCCCGGGCTCGTTCACCGGCGTCGGCGGCGACGGCCAGGGGACGTGGTTCGAGCTGCTCTTCCTGTCCTTCACCAACCTCACCAGCGTCGGCCTGTCCGACATCATCCCGGTGCTGCCGCACGCCCGCTCCCTGGTGATGGTCGAGCAGGTGGCCGGCGTCCTCTACGTCGCGCTCGTGGTGGCCCGGATGGTCGGGCTCACCGTGACCAGGCCGGGGAACCGGGTGGGCTGAGCGCCCTCTCAGTCGTCCCAGCGATCGGGTCGGTGCCGCGCGGGCAGCTTGCCCACGACCAGCCGGTAGGACTCGTCGACGGCCTCGAGCAGCTCGTCGTCGGGAATGCCCCCACCGAACGACAGGTCGTTCCAGCCGGACCGGCCGATGTAGGCCATCACCGAGGCGTCGTCCGGGTAGCGCTGCAGCCACTCGTCGGCCGCCTCACGGCTCGGGCCGCCCTTCACGCCGACACCTCCGGCGCCGAGGAAGGCGAAGATCTTGCCGGCCCCCTCGGGACCGACCTTGACCACGGGGTGGTCGTGCTCCCACGGGTTGTCGGCCCAGGCGCCCGGCTTGGCCAGGCAGTGGGCCTGCATCCGGGCGACGTCCACCGGTCAGTCCTCGTCGTCGTCCTCGTCGAGCAGTCCCTCGCGGCGGGCCTCGGCGACGATCTTGCGCACCTGGGTCAGCGAGCCGCAGCCGTCGTCGATCTGTCGGTTGCGCTCGGCCGCGAACTGCTCGCCCAGGTCGGCGAGCACCTGCGGACCGACCTCCTCGCGAGCCGGGTTGAGGATGGTCAGCTCCTCCTCAGTGAGGTGGTGGTTGACCACGGCGGCCAGCTCCTCGACGGCGTCGTCAAAGGCCTGGGTGTCGGTGCCCTTGAGCTCGAGAACGGCGAGCAGCGCCTCGTGGCCCTCGGCGTGCTCCTCCTCGCCGTGCTCGGCCTCGTGCCCGCTCACGGCCCGCTTCCTCCGGAGCTGGGGGTAGACGTGCTTCTCCTCGGCCAGCGCGTGGGCGACGTGGAGGGCGCTGAAGGCCTGCCGTACGGAGTCGCGGTCCTGGCTCGCGTCGCGCAGGTCGCGCAGCAGCGCCTCGAACCGGCGGTGGTCGTCGAGGATCAGGTCGATGACGTCGCCCTGCACGGGGCGACCGAGGTCGATGGCAGTCATGGGTCGACCCTATTCGGCGGTGGGTCGGTCCCCCTCACCCCGAGGGCTGTCAGTGGGGCGGACGTTCGCCCATGCCGATGACGGGCCCTCACGCCGGCGGAGGTACGTGGGCATCCCAGCGCGTGCGGCGCTCGTCGTCGTCCAGCTCCCACCAGGGCGTGCCTCGCTCGCCGAGGGCGACCTTGGCGGCGTGGACGCCGGCGCGAGCACCCGCCTCGGCGTCGGTGCCGCGGACCCGTTTCACCTCGCGGCGCCACGCCATCAGGACGCGTTGCAGCTCCGCACGACGTACGTCGGGGATGGCCGGGTCGGTGGCCCGCCAGCGGCGACCGTCGACCACGACGTAGCGGCCGTCCGGGATGAGCTCGGGAGACGGCACGTCAGTCGAGGCAGAACTCGTTGCCCTCGGGGTCGGCCATGATGATGTGGCCACCCGACAGCGGCGGGTCGGGCTCGTGGCGCTCCAGCCTGGTCGCGCCGAGGGCGACGAGGCGCTCCGCCTCGGACTCCAGGGCCGCCATCCGCTCCTCGCCCTCGAGCCCGGGTGCGGCCCGGACGTCGAGGTGGAGCCGGTTCTTGACCGACTTGCCCTCGGGCACCTGCTGGAAGAACAGCCGTGGTCCGACGCCGTCGGGGTCCTCGCTGGCCGAGGCCGCGTTGCGCAGGTGGGGCGGCAGCGTCTCGGCGAACGCGTCCCAGGAGTCGAAACCGGGCGGTGGGGAGGGGAGCCGGTAGCCGAGCACGTCGTTCCAGAACAGCGACAGGGCGCGTGGGTCGGCGCAGTCGAAGGTCACCTGCACGGTCTTGGCCGTCATCTCGCGCTCCTCACTTCGTCGCCGGCGCTCGCTTCGCTCGCGCTGCTCCCGCGCTCGCGGCCAGCACTCGAGCTCGTTCCTCGCTCGGCGCTGCCGCTCACTTGGTCGCTTCCATCATCTGGCGCAGCTCCTTCTTGAGGTCGGAGATCTCGTCGCGCAGCCGGGCGGCCACCTCGAACTGCAGCTCGGCGGCCGCCGACTTCATCTGGTCGGTGAGCTGCTGGATCAGGTCGGCCAGCTCGGTCGAGGGGATGCCGGCGGTGTCGGGCATCTCGTCGTGCAACCTGGACAGCGACGGGGTCGGAGACTTCGCCTTCACCCCGCCCGCACGGCCCTTCTCGCCGACGTCGGCCCACGTCTGCAGCAGCGCCTGGGTGTTCTCGTCCTCGCGGGCCAGCATCTCGGTGATGTCGGCGATCTTCTTGCGCAGCGGGGTCGGGTCGATGCCGTGCTCGGTGTTGTAGTCGATCTGGATCTGGCGGCGGCGGTTGGTCTCGTCGATCGCCGAGGCCATCGAGGGGGTGATGGTGTCGGCGTACATGTGGACCTGGCCGGACACGTTGCGGGCCGCGCGCCCGATGGTCTGGATCAGCGACTTGTCGGAGCGCAGGAAGCCCTCCTTGTCGGCGTCGAGGATCGACACCAGCGACACCTCCGGGAGGTCGAGGCCCTCGCGGAGCAGGTTGATGCCGACCAGGACGTCGTACTCGCCCAGCCTCAGGTCACGGAGCAGCTCGATCCGCTTGAGGGTATCGACCTCGGAGTGGAGGTAGCGGGTGCGGATGCCGGCGTCGAGGAGGTAGTCGGTGAGGTCCTCGGACATCTTCTTGGTCAGCGTGGTGACCAGCACCCGCTCCCCCTTGTCGACGCGGGTGTTGATCTCGTGGATCAGGTCGTCGATCTGGCCCTTGGTGGACTTCACGACGACCTCGGGGTCGACCAGGCCCGTCGGACGGATGATCTGCTCGACCGTGTCACCCCCGACCTTGTCGAGCTCGTAGTTGCCCGGCGTCGCCGAGAGGTAGATGGTCTGGCCGATCCGGTCGAGGAACTCCTCCCACCGCAGCGGCCGGTTGTCCATCGCGCTCGGCAGCCGGAAGCCGTGGTCGACCAGGTTGCGCTTGCGGGACATGTCGCCCTCGTACATCCCGCCGATCTGCGGGACGGCGACGTGGGACTCGTCGACGACCAGCACGAAGTCTTCGGGGAAGTAGTCGAGCAGGCAGTTGGGCGCGCTCCCCCGGGACCGGCCGTCGATGTGCATCGAGTAGTTCTCGATCCCGGAGCAGGAGCCGACCTGCCGCATCATCTCGACGTCGTAGGTCGTCCGCATCCGCAGCCGCTGCGCCTCGAGCATCTTGCCCTGCCGCTCGAAGGTGGCCAGCTGCTCGTCGAGCTCGGCCTCGATGCCCGCGATCGCGCGCTCCATCCGCTCCGGGCCGGCGACGTAGTGGCTGGCCGGGAAGATGTAGAGCTCCTGGTCTTCGGTCAGCACCTCGCCGGTCACCGGGTGGAGCGTCATCAGCCGTTCGATCTCGTCGCCGAAGAACTCGATGCGGATCGCCATCTCCTCGTAGACGGGGAAGATCTCGAGGGTGTCGCCACGCACCCGGAACGTGCCACGCGTGAACGACATGTCGTTGCGGGTGTACTGGATCGTCACCAGCCGCCGCAGGATCGAGTCGCGGTCGTGCTCCTCGCCGACCCGCAGCCGCACCATGCGGTCGACGTATTCCTGCGGCGTGCCGAGGCCGTAGATGCAGGACACCGTCGACACCACGATCACGTCGCGCCGGGTGAGCAGGCTGTTGGTGGCGGAGTGGCGCAGCCGCTCGACCTCCTCGTTGATCGAGGAGTCCTTCTCGATGTAGGTGTCGGTCTGCGGGACGTAGGCCTCGGGCTGGTAGTAGTCGTAGTAGGACACGAAGTACTCGACCGCGTTGCCGGGGAACAGCTGCCGCAGCTCGTTGGCGAACTGGGCCGCCAGCGTCTTGTTGGGCTGCATCACCAGCACCGGGCGCTGGAGCTGCTCGGCCACCCACGCCACCGTGGCGGTCTTGCCCGTGCCGGTCGCGCCCAGCAGCACGACGTCCTGGACGCCGCCCCGGATCCGCTTGCTGATCTCGGCGATCGCGGTCGGCTGGTCCCCCGACGGCTGGTAGTCGGACTCCACCTTGAACGGCGCCACCCGGCGCTCGAGATCGGTCACTGGCCGCATGGCCTCGAGCGTACGACGCCCCACCGACAACCACCGTCGTCGACCGTCGGTGGCCCCGGCTAGCGTGCGGCTCATGCCGCTGCGCCTGCGCTGGAGGCTCGCCGTCGTCACCGGCGGCGGGTCCGGCCTCGGCCGCGAGCTGGCGGTCGGGCTGGCGCGGCTCGGCGTCCGGGTCGTGGTCGCCGACCGCGACCTCGCCACCGCCGAGGCCACCGCCGACCTCGTGCGGGCCGCCCGGGTCCAGGCGTGGCCGGTCGAGGTCGACCTGACGGTCGACGACGACGTCCGGCTGCTCGCGGCCCGGGCCCACGACCTCGGCGGCGCCGACGTCCTCGTCAACAACGCCGGCGGCTGGACGCCCGGCGAGGCCCAGTTCCCCGACGCACCCGCCGCGGCGTGGTCGCGCACCCTCGACCTCAACCTGCGCTCCCCGATGCTCCTCACCCAGCTGTTCCTCGACGGCCTGCCGCCCGCTCCCACCGGCGGCCCCGACGGCGCCCCGGCCGTGGTCAACATCGCCTCGAGCGCCGCGCTCGGCCACGAGGGCTACGGCTCGCCCGAGTACGCCGCCGCCAAGGCCGGTCTGGTCCGCTTCACGACGTCCCTGGCCGACCCGTCACCCGCCGCCGCGCCCGGGTGATGGCCGTGGTGCCCGGCTGGATCGGCCTCGACCGGGCCGTCGCCGAGTGGCAGGCGCTGGCGCCGGCCGAGCAGGAGGCGTTGCCGACCCTGATCCCGCCGGAGCACGTCGTCCGCGTCGTCCTCGACCTGGTCGCGTCCGGCAGCGCGGGGCAGGTCGTCGAGCTCCTCCACGGCGGAAGTTGAGGGGCGAAGGCGCCCTGCGCCTGAGCCTCGACACCCCTGGACCCGGCGCAGGGCGGTGATCACGGTGGTCACCGCCCTGCATCACTCCCGGGGTTTCGAGGCTCGCTCCGCTCGCACCTCAACCTCCGGTGCCGGATCGCGGTGCTCGCACCTCAACCTCCAGTACCGGGTCACGGTGCTCGCACCTCGACCTCCGGTCGTCACCCCTCTGGATAGCCTGAAGCCGTGGGAGTCTCGTCGTCTGCTGCCGAGCGGGTGTTCCGCGCGCTGCGCCGGTCCCTGCTGACGCTGCTCGGCCTGCAGCTGGCGCTGGCGGTCGGGATGTCGCTCGTCGACTCCTACCGGCGGCGCAACAAGAAGCCCAAGCCGTTCCCGACGACGCCGCCGCGCGAGGTCACGGTCGGCGAAGGGACGATCACGACCTACACCTACGGCCAGGACCTCTACGACGACATGCTGGCCGCGATCGAGGGCGCGCAGAAGCAGGTGCTTCTGGAGACCTACATCTGGAAGGGCGACGCGGTCGGCGAGCAGTTCAAGCAGGCGCTGACCGACGCGGCCGCCCGCGGGGTCGAGGTGCACTGCATCTACGACTCCTTCGCCAACCTGGTCGTCTCGCCCCGCTTCAAGAGCTTCCCGGTGTCGATGAGGGTGCTCCCCTACCCGGTCTACAACGCCGGCTGGCGGTTCTTCGACCTGCGCCGCTACGGCCGCGACCACCGCAAGATCCTGGTCGTCGACGACGCGGTCGCCTTCGTGGGCGGCTACAACATCGGGTCGGCGTATGCCACCGAGTGGCGCGACACCCACGTCCGGGTCACCGGGCCGGCGGTCTGGGACCTCAAGCGGACGTTCGCCGACTTCTGGAACCTCAACCGCCGCCGGCTGCTCGGCGCGAGCGCCCGGCCGCTGCTGCTCGAGACGGCGGCGGAGTGGGAGCCCCGGATCCGGGTGCACCGCAACGTGCCGCGGCTGTGGATGTTCCCGATCCGGGGCATGTACCTCGAGGCGATCAACCGCGCCAGCCGCAACATCTGGATGACGCAGGCCTACTTCCTGCCCGACCCCGACCTCGTCGACGCCCTGGAGGCAGCCGCGGAGCGCGGCGTCGACGTCCGCCTGCTGGTGCCGCTGAAGTCCAACCACGTCGTGGCCGACTGGATCTCACGGGGCTACTACGCCCAGCTGTTGCGGGCGGGGGTCCGGATCCTGCGGTTCAAGGACGCGATGGTGCACGCCAAGACGGCGACGGTGGACGGCACCTGGTCGACGGTCGGCACCGCCAACATCGACCGGCTCAGCCTCACCGGCAACTACGAGGTCAACGTCGAGGCGATCGACGGCTCGTTCGCCCGGTCCCTGGAGGAGATCTTCCAGCTCGACCAGACCAACTGCCTCGAGCTGACCCTGTCCGAGTGGGAGGCGCGCGACCTGCACCGTCGGTTCACCGAGGCGATGCTGACGCCGTTCCGGCCGCTGCTGTGACGCGCCCGAGCGCCAGGATCCAGGCCGAGACCACGCCGATCGCCACCAGGCCGACCAGGTAGCCGACCGCCGGCGCGCCCGACCAGTCGACGTCGTCGCCGTACCGGAGCAGCGCCACGGCCTGCAGCACCACGAACGTCGCTCCGGTGAACCCGAGCGGCCGGATCGAGGGCAGGTCGTCGATCAGCCGCGCGTGGCCGGCCGCCCAGCCGAGCCCCACCAGCCATGCCCCGACCGCCCGCGCGGTCAGCTCGGTGAGCGGCCACGGCCACAGCCGCGCGGCGTCGACCGGGAGCAGGAGCAGCGCGACGCCCACGCCGAGCAGCACGACGGCGAGCGCGACCAGCAGCGCGCGCAGCCCGGCCGGCGGCCGGCGCCGCTCCCGGAGGCCGGCCGCTGGCCGGCTTGGGTCACGGGGTTGACCACCGGCAACCTGGCGGGACTGCAGCCACGCCAGCGTCACCATCACCACCGGCACCACGGCATACACCGCCAGCCAGCCGACTGTCACCAGCCGCGCGCTGGTCGGGTTCTCCGCCCCGAGGTGGAACTTGTCGAGGTGCACCAGCGTGACCACCAGCGTCAGCGTCGTGAACACCAGCACCGTCCACACCGCCAGCCGGGCGCCGGACCAGTCCGGCGAGCGGGCGCCGGCGACCTCGAGCACCGCGCTGGACCAGTACGACGCACCGAGGAACACCGCCGTCATGGGGACGTCGATGGTCCACGCGAACCAGTCGGGGGTCCGGAGCGGGAACACGTAGAGCTGGAGTCCGGCGAGGAACACCAGCACGGCGGCCACCAGGAGCAGGCGACGCATGGCCGGGGCCAGCGGTACGTCGGCACCCGCGCTCATCGCGCCTGCTCTGCGAGGTAGCCGTGCACCACCGAGATGACAGCGGCGCCGTCGCCGACCGCGGTGGCCACCCGCTTGACCGACCCGGCGCGGACGTCGCCGATCGCGAAGACCCCGGGCAGGCTGGTCTCCAGCGGCAGCCGCATCGGCGCCCCGGCGTCGGCGCCGCCCTCGGGCGCGCGGTCGGGACCGGTCCGGAGGAAGCCCGCCGGGTCGCGGCGCACCTCGTCGGGCAGCCAGGTGGTCCGCGGCACCGAGCCGATGAGGACGAACAGGCCGGCGGCGGGCATCTCCTCCGCCTCGCCGCCGTCGGGGTCGCCGACGGTGATCGCCGCCAGGCAGTCGTCGACCTCGCGGCCACCCCGGACCGCGGCCCGGTAGCGGATGCTCACGTTGCGGGTCGCCTCGAGCTGGGAGATCAGGTAGTCCGACATGCTCGCGGCCAGGGACGGGCCGCGGACCAGCAGCGTCACGTGCCGGGCGTACTTCGCGAGGTGCAGCGCCGCCTGGCCCGCGGAGTTGCCACCGCCCACGACGAAGACCTGCTCGCCGGCCATCGACGGTGCTTCGGACACCGCGGCGCCGTAGAAGACGCCGCGCCCGACGAGGTTCTCGAGCTCGGGGACGTCCAGCCTCCGGTAGTCGACGCCCGTGGCCACGACCACGCTGCGGGCCCGGACGACGCTGCCGTCGGACATCGACACCGTCCGCAGGTCGCCGTCGAGCCCGAGTCCCTCGACCCGGCGCATGAAGGAGTACTCGGCGCCGAACGTCCAGGCCTGCTGGAAGGACCGGTAGGCCAGGTGGGCACCACTGATGCCGCGCGAGAAGCCGGGGTAGTTGCGGATCAGCGAGCTGGTGCCGGCCTGGCCGCCGACAGCCTGCTGCTCGACGACCAGCGTGGACAGTCCCTCGGACGAGGCGTAGACCGCCGCGGCGAGGCCGGACGGCCCCGCCCCGACCACGACCACGTCGTACACCCGGTCGGCAGACAGCGGCTCCATCAGCCCGAAGGCATCGGCGATCTCGATGTCGGTCGGGTTCACCAGCGTGATCGGCGGCGAGGTGAACGACAGCCCCACCACGGGCAGGTCGGGGTCCTCCAGGCCGAGGGACGCGAGCATCCGGTCGGTCGCATCGGTGCCGACCGGGTGGAAGGCGAGCGGGATGTGGTTGCGGCCGAACATGTCCCGCAGCGCGTGGGTGCGCTCGTCGCGCGCCTCGCCGATCAGCCGCACCGCCTCGAACCCGATGCCCTGGGCGAGGTGCCAGTCGTCGAGCGCGTCGGTGATCGCGCCGTGGAACTCCTCGTCGCGGGACCGCTCCGGACGTTCGAGACGCAGGTCGGCATGGCCCTGGGCGATGGCGGCGAACACGGCCGGCGCGCTGGTGAAGTCGCCCCAGATGACGCAGACGGCCCGTTTCGCCGCGGGCTGCAGCCCGCGGGCCTGGCGCAGGAAGTCGAGCCCATCCCGGTCCTCGGGGCCGTAGCACCCGAAGACCAGCGCGACCTGGCGCCCCCAGCGGCGCAGCCCCTCCAGCACGGCGCGCGCATGTCCGTAGGAGGCACAGACCACGACCTCGTAGTCGGCGCCGTACCGACGCCGCAGCTCGTTCCCCATGACGTCCCGCGTGTCGGCGTCGGTCGTGGCCAGCAGCATGATCGGCACGGCGTCGTCCATGGCCGCCCCCCTCCCCCAGCGGACCAGCTGACTGCGCCAGTCACGGTACCCGCGCGGCCCGTGGGGCGCGAGGCAGTTGTCTGCGGGTCGGTCAGGCGGGGAGGTGGGTCCGCGGAGGCATCCGCGGGCCGAGCCGCGGCCGGTGGAGGCCCGCGAGCGACACGAGGTGCTGGACCCGGCCGCGGTGGGGCCGGTAGGGCTCGAGGAACTCCTCGAGCTCGTCGTCGTCGAACGCCGCACCGGTCAGCGCCCAGCCGATGTCCTTGGCGACGTGGTAGTCGCCGAACGACACCGCGTCGGGATCGCCCATGGCCCGCTGGCGCACCTCGGCGCTGGTCCAGCGGCCGATGCCGGGCAGCGACTGCAGCGCCCGGTCGGCCTCGTCGGGCGGCATGGTCACGGTCCGCTCGATCGCGTGGGCGACCCGCGCCGCCATCACGACCGCCTTGGACCGGGCCGGGTCGATGTGGAGCTTGAGCCACTCCCACGACGGGATGGTGCGGAGCGTCTGGGGGTCGGGCTGCACCCACACCCCGAGGTCGTGCCCGGGCCCGGGGGCGCGGGTGCCCCAGCGGTGGACCAGGTTGCGGAAGCCGGCGAAGGCCTCCTGCCCGGTCACCTTCTGCTCGATGATCGCGGGGACCAGCGCCTCCATGACCAGCCCGCTGCGGCCGATCCGCCAGTCGCGGTGGTGGCGCCACACGTCGGCGAGGATCTGGTGGTGGGGCTCGAACCCGGACGGGTCGTCGTCGGCCCCGAGCAGGGCCGGCACCGACTCCAGCGCCCAGTCGGCACCCTCGCCCCACGCGGCCGCGTAGACGGCTCCGTCACGCAGCCGACTCTCCAGCATCAGCGTCGCGTCGCCCTCCGGCGTACGGAGGCCGCGCCAGTGGCGGCCCTGGAAGTCGACCTTGTAGGTGGGGTCGCTCCCCCCGTGGCGCTGCTGCCCGAGGACCGCGCCCACCGGCACCGGCCACGAGGGCTCCCACAGACGCTTGCGGCCACGGGGGCCGCCGACGTCGCTCAGGGAGTCCATACCCCGGAGGGTAGGCCACGGCACGCACGGCTGGCAGACCCCACGCGTGAAGTTTGCCTTGCGGGCCCTTCTGGCCGGGCGACAGTAGGGTCGGGACGTGCCCGACCCCGACCGTCGCGACCTCGAGCCCGACATCGAGACCGACTTCCGGCAGCAGATGTCCTACGGCGACTACCTCTGCCTCGACCAGCTGCTCTCGGCGCAGCGGCCGCAGAGCGACCCACCGATGCACGACGAGCTGCTGTTCATCATCCAGCACCAGACCAGCGAGCTGTGGCTGAAGCTGATGGTCCACGAGCTGCGCTCCGCACGCTCGCTGCTCGCCGCCGACGACCTCGCCCCCGCGCTCAAGCGGCTGGCCCGGGTCAAGCACGTCCAGCACACGCTCACCGACCAGTGGTCGGTGCTGGCGACCATGACCCCCAGTGAGTACGCCGAGATCCGGCCGTTCCTGGCGACGTCGTCGGGCTTCCAGTCGGCGCAGTACCGGGAGGTCGAGTTCCTGCTCGGCAACAAGGACGCCGACATGGTGCCGGTCCACGCCCACGACCCGGCCGCGCAGCGAGCCCTGACCGAGCTGCTCCACGAGCCGTCGCTCTACGACGAGTTCCTGCGGTTCCTGGCGCGCGCCGGCTACGCCGTACCCGTCGAGCTGGTCAACCGCGACTGGGCCGTGCGCCACCGGCTGCACGACGGGCTGGTCGACCTGTTGGCCACCGTCTACGCCGCCCCCGAGGAGCACTGGGGCGTCTACGAGACGTGCGAGGAGCTCGTCGACCTCGAGGACAACTTCCAGGAGTGGCGGTTCCGCCACCTGCAGGTCGTGCAGCGCACCATCGGCCAGAAGACCGGCACCGGCGGCTCGTCCGGGGTGGCGTTCCTGAGGCGGGCGCTGGACCTGACCTTCTTCCCCGAGCTCTACGAGGTGCGCACCCGCATCGGCGGGTGAGCCCCGTGATCGGCAGAGTGTCGCCGGCCGCGGCTAGCGTGGCGACATGCTGATCGCCGACCTGGTCTCGACCTCCGCGGCGGTGGCGGCCACCCGCTCCCGCAAGGCCAAGGTGGCCGCGCTGGCCGAGGCGCTGGCCGGCGCCGACCGCGCCGAGCTGCCGCTGGTGACCTCCTACCTCGCCGGGTCGCTGCTGCAGCGGCGTACCGGACTGGGCTGGCGCGGGTTGCGGGCCCTGCCCGACCCGGCCGACGAGCCGTCGCTGACGGTGCGCGAGGTGCACGACTCGTTCGACCGGCTGGCGGCGCTCGAGGGGTCGGGCTCCCAGCAGGCACGCGCCGACGCCGTGGCCTCGCTGTTCGGGCGGGCCACCGCCGACGAGCAGCGGTGGCTCGGCGGGCTGGTGACGGGCGAGCTGCGGCAGGGCGCCCTCGACGCGCAGGTGCAGGAGGCGCTCGCCGCCGCGGCGGGCGTGAAGGTCGCCTCGGTGCGCCGGGCGGCGATGCTCGCCGGCTCGACGGTGGCGATCTCGCAGGCTGCCTTCGAGGGCGAGCAGGCGCTGGCGGCAGTCGGGCTCGAGGTGGGCCGGCCGGTGCTGCCGATGCTGGCTGCCAGCGCCCCCGACGTGGGCGCCGCGATGACCAAGGCCGCGCCCGACGGCGTCCCCGTGTCGGTCGACACCAAGCTCGACGGGATCCGGATCCAGGTCCACCGCGACGGCGACGACGTCGTGATCGCGACCCGCAGCCTCGACGACATCACCCATCGGCTCCCAGAGGTGGTGTCGCTGGCGCGGTCGCTGCCCGCGAAGTCGTTCGTGCTCGACGGCGAGGCGATCGCGCTCGACGACGACGGTCGGCCCAGGCCCTTCCAGGAGACGGCGTCGCGCACCGCGATGACCCTGCCCGACGAGGGGGGTGGCGTCGCGGTGACGGCGTACTTCTTCGACCTGCTCCACGTCGACGGCCGCGACCTGCTCGACGCCCCCGGCTCCGAGCGGGTGGCGGCGCTGCAGGAGCTGGTGCCGGAGGCGTCGCTGGTGCCGCGAGTGGTGACGGCCGACCCCGCGGAGGCGCAGTCGTTCGCCGACGAGGTGCTGGCCCGCGGCCACGAGGGTGTGGTGGTCAAGAGCCTCGGCGCGCCCTACGCCGCGGGCCGCCGCGGCGCCGGCTGGGTGAAGGCCAAGCCGGTCCACACCCTCGACCTGGTCGTGCTCGCGGTCGAGTGGGGCTCCGGCCGGCGCAAGGGGTGGCTGTCCAACATCCACCTCGGTGCCCGCGACCCCGACTCCGACGCCTTCGTGATGCTCGGCAAGACCTTCAAGGGCATGACCGACGAGATGCTGGTCTGGCAGACCGAACGGTTCACCGGGCTGGCGACCGTCGACGACCCGTCCGCCGACTGGGTCGTCCCGCTGCGACCCGAGCAGGTCGTCGAGATCGCCTTCGACGGGTTGCAGCGCTCCACCCGCTACCCCGGCGGGCTCGCCCTCCGCTTCGCCCGGGTCGTCCGCTACCGCGACGACAAGACGGCAGCCGAGGCCGACACGATCGAGACAGTGCGCGCGATGTCGGCGCCACCGGCCTGATCCCCGCGACAGCCGTCACACGTGTGCAACTCCGAGTTGCACTAACCTGACCGGCATGGCACCAGGGGCTCCGGAGGCCGACGGACGGCGTACTGCTGCGGCCGCCCGCCGGCGCCGGCGCGAGGCCGAGATCATCTCCGCGACCCGCCGGCTCTTCGACGAGACCGGGGTGCGGGACGCGCAGATCGACCAGGTCGCGCAGGCGGTCGGGGTCAACCGCGCGATCGTCTACCGGCACTTCACCGGCAAGGAGGAGCTGTTCGCGCTCACCCTCGTGGAGTACCTCGACGAGCTGCGGGAGGCGCTCGCCGAGGCCGACGCCGCCGGCAGCGACCCGCCCGACCGGCTGGCCCGGATCACGACCGCCTTCGCCGAGTACGGCGTCGCCCACCCGGCGTTCGTCGACACCGCCCAGACCCTGATGCGGCGCAGCGGGCCCGAGCTGCTCGACGAGATGTCGGAGTCGGCGGTCTACCGGCTCGGCCGCGCGATCTCGACCTGCCTCGCCGTGGTCGAGTCGGCCCTCGAGGCCGGTGTCGAGTCCGGGGACTTCGGCGTCGTCGACCCCGTGCTGCTGGCCAACATGCTCTACGCCAGCGGCCTCGGGGCGCTGCAGCTGGCGCGGGTCGGCTTCCTGGTGAAGGAGGCCGCCCCCGGCGTACCGACCGTCGGGCAGGTCTCCCCCGAGCAGGTCCGCGACCACCTGGTCGCGAGCGCCCTCGCCCTCGCCACCCGCTGACCGTCGAGTCGTGCCTGGGGTTACTTCTCGAGGATGGCGACGACGCCCTGGCCGCCGGCGGCGCAGATCGAGATCAGGCACCGGCCCGACCCCTTCTGGTCCAGCAGCTTGGCCGCGGTCGCCAGGATCCGGCCGCCGGTGGCGGCGAAGGGGTGGCCCGCGGCGAGCGAGGAGCCGTTGACGTTGAGCTTCGCCCGGTCGATCGCTCCGAGCGGGGCGTCGAGGCCGAGCCGCTCCTTGCAGAAGATCGGGTCCTCCCACGCCTTCAGCGTCGAGAGCACCTGCGAGGCGAACGCCTCGTGGATCTCGTAGAAGTCGAAGTCCTGCAACGTCAGTCCCTCACGCTGCAGCATTCGCGCGACGGCGTACGCCGGAGCCATCAGCAGCCCCTCGGCGCCGTGGACGTAGTCGACCGCGGCGGTCTCGTAGGCGCGGACGAACGCCAGCGTCGGCAGCTCGTGGGCGGCCGCCCACTCCTCGGAGGCCAGCAGCACCGCCGACGCGCCGTCGGTCAGCGGCGTGGAGTTGCCGGCGGTCATCGTGGCCGCCTCGCCCCTGCCGAAGACCGGCTTGAGCTTGGCGAGCTTCTCGGCGGTGGAGTCGGGGCGCAGGTTGTTGTCGCGCTCCAGCCCGCGGAACGGCGTGACCTGGTCGTCGAGGAAGCCCGCGTCGTACGCCGCGGCGAGGCGCTGGTGGGACGTGGCGGCGAGCTCGTCCTGCTCCTCGCGGCCGACCTGCCACTCCAGCGCGGTGAGGGCGGCGTGCTCGCCCATCGAGAGCCGGGTGCGGGGCTCGCCGTTCTGCGGGATGTCGAGGCCGATGTCGGTCGGCCGGATGGCGGCGAGCGCCTTGAGCCGGCTCGTGGTGTCCCGCGCGGCGTTGACCTTCATCAGCTTCCGACGGAGCTTGTCGCTGATCGCGACCGGCGCGTCGGAGGTGGTGTCGGTGCCGCCGGCGATGCCCGCCTCGATCTGGCCCAGGGCGATCTTGTTGACGACCTGGATCGCGGCCTGCAGCCCCGTGCCGCACGCCTGCTGGACGTCGGTGGCGGGAGTCTCGGCCGACAGCCGGGAGCCGAGCACGGCCTCGCGGGTCAGGTTGAAGTCGCGGGAGTGCTTGAGCACCGCGCCGGCGACGACCTCGCCGAGCCGCTCGCCCTGCAGGCCGAAGCGGTTGACGAGCCCGTCGATCGCGGCGGTGAGCATCTCCTGGTTGGACGCGTCGGCGTACGCGGTGTTGGAGCGGGCGAACGGGATCCGGTTGCCGCCCACGACGGCGACGCGGCGAGTGGTGGTCTCCATGGACCCCATTGTGACTCACCAGTAACGTTGACCGAAACCGTCTGAGTCCCACATCACGAATAGTGGACTCGCAGTTACACAGGGAGTTACATACCGGGCATGAGCGACAAGTACCAAGGCTTCGTGCAGACGCCGATCGGCAAGCTGCTGGTCAAGAACCTCGGCCTCCCCAGCCCCACCCCGCTGCGGCGGTACGAGGACGGCGCCCCGCTGGTCGACGGGACCGTGGCGGTGGGCGGCACCGGCCGGCTGGCCGAGTCGCTGCCCGGCCTGCTCGACCTGCTCGGCATCGCCACCACGACCGCGCCGGACGCGGCGCAGAAGTACGCCGGCCTGGTGTTCGACGCCACCGGCCTCACCGACGCCGGGCAGCTCGGCGCGCTCCGCGACTTCTTCACGCCGCTGCTGCGCAGCCTCGAGACCTGCCCCCGGGTCGTCGTGCTCGGCACCCCGCCCGAGCAGGTGAAGGGCTCCGAGCGGGTCGCGCAGCGGGCGCTCGAGGGCTTCACCCGCTCGCTCGGCAAGGAGATCGGGCGGGGCGGGACCGTCCAGCTCGTGTACGTCGCCGAGAAGGCCGAGGCGGCCGTCGCCTCGACGCTGGCCTTCCTGTTGTCGCCGAAGTCGGCGTACGTCTCGGGCCAGGTGGTGCGGGTCGGCACCCACGCCACCGACGCCGCCGAGGTCGACGACTGGCAGCGGCCGCTGGCCGGCAAGGTGGCGCTGGTCACCGGCGCCAGCCGCGGCATCGGCGAGCAGATCGCCCGGGTCCTCCACCGCGACGGCGCGACCGTGGTCGGGCTCGACGTCCCCCAGGCGGCGAGCGAGCTGCAGGCGCTGATGCGCGAGCTCGACGGCGACCACCTCACCCTCGACATCACGGCGAAGGACGCGCCGCAGCGGATCGCCCACCACCTGAAGGAGAAGCACGGCGGCGTGGACGTGGTGGTCCACAACGCCGGCATCACGAAGGACAAGAAGCTCGCCAACATGGCCGAGGACCGCTGGACGGCCGTGCTCGACGTCAACCTCGTGGCCCCCGAGCGGATCACGCGCGAGCTGCTCGACCAGGGCGTGGTCAACGACAACGGCGCGATCGTGGGCGTCGCCTCGATCGCGGGCATCGCGGGCAACGTCGGCCAGACCAACTACGCCGCCTCCAAGGCCGGCGTGATCGGGCTGGTGGAGTCGCTCCGCGACGAGCTGAAGAACGGCATCACCATCAACGCCGTCGCACCCGGCTTCATCGTCACCCAGATGACGGCGCAGGTGCCGTTCGCGACCCGCGAGGTCGGCCAGCGGCTCAACGCGCTGGCCCAGGGCGGACTCCCGGTCGACGTCGCCGAGACCATCGCCTGGTATGCCAGCCCGGGCTCCACCGCCGTCAACGGGAACGTGGTGCGGGTGTGCGGCCAGATGATGCTGGGCGCATGATGGCCGTCCCCATGGTCCTCCGGGCGGCGCTGCCGTCGATCCCGGGCGTCAACCAGCTGCCGGGCATCCGCAAGGACCCGTCGGCCGACCCGAGCGCGCTGTCGTTCACACGTACAGACGTCCGGATCGACCGCGGCCACGCCGCGGCGTACGCCCGAGTGTGCGGGTTCCCGGAGAAGGACACGGTGCCCGTTCCCTACCCCCACCTGCTGGCGTTCCCGCTCCACATGGAGGCGATGACCAGTCCGCAGTTCCCGTACCCGGCCGTCGGCACGGTCCACCTGGAGAACTCGATCACCAGCCACCGGCCGCTCCATCCGGGCGACGCCGTCGACGTGACCGTCCGGGTCTCGAGCCCCCGGCCCCACGCCAAGGGCACGGTGGTCGACTTCCTGGCCGAGGTGCGCGCGGACGACGGGGTGGTCTGGGAGTCGACCTCGACGTACCTCCGCCGCGGCAGGGGTGACGGGGCGGCGGCCGGGGGCAGGTCCTTCGACCGGACGCCGGCGGCGACCACCGAGTGGCGGCTGCCGGGCGACCTCGGACGGCGGTACGGCGCGGTCTCGGGCGACCGCAACCCGATCCACCTCTACCCGGTGACCGCGAAGGCGCTGGGCTTCCCGCGGCAGATCGCCCACGGGATGTGGAGCCTGGCGCGTTGCGTCGCGGCGCTCGAGAACCGGCTGCCCGACCCGGTCACCGTCGACGTCGCCTTCCGGAAGCCGATCCTGCTGCCGGGCACCGTCGGGTTCGGCCACGAGGCGGTCGCCGGCGGCCAGGCTTTCGCGCTGACCCGTCCGAAGGACGGCGCTCCCCACCTGGTCGGCCGGGCCGTACGGGCCTGAGTCAGGCTCGGTCCGCGGCGGCCCACAGCCGCGCCTCGGCGTCGGCGTCCATGCCGGTGGGCGGCCGGTCGTCGCGGGTGACCCGGATCCCCTCGGCCTCGAGCCACCCCCAGGTGGCGCTCACCGTCTCGGCGACCGGCCGGCAGGTGAGGCCTGCGTCGTGGGCGGCCGAGGTGTCGCAGTCGTGCAAGGGGGCCAGGTCGCCGGTCGGCGGTGTCCAGATCGGCAGCTCGGTCCAGGGCTGCACCCCGGACGCCTCGACCACCTCGGGCGCCAGCCACACCAGCTCGGCATCGGAGCCGGTGACCCGGACGCACTCCGCGAGCAGCTCGCCGATGGTCGTGTGCCCCGGTCGGCTGACGGTGTTGTAGGTGCCGACCGGGCGGTGGTCGAGCACCCAGTCGGCCAGGTCGCGGGCATCGACCAGCTGCAGCGGCCGCTCGGGCGGTCCGGGCACGGGCACCCGGCCACCGCGCGCGATCCGGGCGAGCCAGAAGGGCAGCCGGCCCACGATCTCGTAGGGGCCCAGGATCAGCCCTGCGCGCAGCAGCGCCACCGGGCCGTCGAACGCGGAGGTGGCCGCCAGCTCACCGCCTCGCTTTGCCGCGGCGTAGTCGACCGCGTCGGTGGAGTCGGGGTCGCCCTCGACGACCGGTGCCGACTCGTCGGAGCCGGCCACGGGCGGCCACCGGTAGACCGAGCGGGACGAGACGTAGGTGTAGTGGCCGGCTCGCCCGGAGAGCAGCGTCGCGCTGTCACGCACCGCCACCGGCGCCCACGACCAGGTGTCGACGACGGCGTCGAAGGTGTCGTCACCCAGCGCGGCGGCGACGGAGCCGGGCACCAGCCGGTCGGCGACCCGGGCGTCGACCCCCGACGTCACGACGCCGGTGGTGCCGCGGTTGAGCGTGACGACGTCGTGGCCACGCGAGAGCGCGGCCTCGACGACCGCGCGCCCGACGTGGTGAGTGCCTCCGAGCACGAGCGTCCTCATGCCTGCGATGCTCTCCGGCCGTGCCGCTGCCGGGAAGGGGCGTTCACCGAGGGCGGAACTCCGGGTCAGCGTGGTCGGCCGAAGGTGACGGTCGAGGTCGTCGCGCGGCTGCTGGTCGGCGCGGTGGCGCGTCGCTTCGAGAACTGCGCTGTCGCCGGGTTCCAAACGCCGACGTCGGTGCGGCCGTTGGCGTCCCAGTCGCCGGTCACCGGCAGGTCGCCCGGCTGGCCCCACGGCACCGCCGCGGTCCAGGTGAGGCCGTCGTGGTCGACGAGCCGCAGCGTGAACCTCGCCGCCGCCTGGTCGTAGACGCCGAGGTCGGTGACGCCGTCGCCGTCCCAGTCGCCGGTCACCGGAAGGTCGTCGACGTCGCCCAGCAGGACGACCGACGTGGTGCCGTCGGCGGCGCGCAGCACGAACCGGTTCGACTTCGCCCGGCGGACGCCGACCTCATCGATCCCGTCGCCGTCCCAGTCGCCGGCGAGCGGGAGGTCGCGCGGGTAGCCCAGCACCACCTCGGTGACGCCCGCGGCGGTGGAGAGCCTGAAGGTCCGGGTCGCCGGCGTGCGGACGCCGACGTCGGTCCGGTCGTCGCCGTCCCAGTCCCCCACCACCGGCTGGTCGGTGGCGGTCCCGAACGTCACCACCTTCGGAGGCATGTCGGGTCGCCGGATCCGGAACTGCGCGGGGGTCCCGCGCCGGAACACCGCGACCTCCGCCCGCTCGTCCTGCAGGAAGTTGCCGGCGAGGGGCACGTCCACGCAGTTGCGTGAGGTCGGCGTCGTGCCGAAGCTGAACGAGCTCCCGTCGAACCACGGCCAGCGGACACTGCCGGCCCCGGTCCGCTCCTCGAAGTGCAGGTGGGCGCCGTAGGAGTTGCCGGTGTTGCCGACAGTGCCGACCTGGGTGCCCTGGTCCACGGACTGACCGAGCGCGACGGTCACGGCGTTCATGTGGGCATAGATGGTGGTCTCGCCGCTCGGGTGCTCGATCCGCACCCAGTGGCCGTACGACATGGTCCACTTCTCGGCACGCACCACCACGCCGGGGGCACTCGCGACGACCGGGTCGTCCTCGTCGTCGGCGCGGTTCCAGTCGACGGCGTACCTGCTCGGGCTGTGGCTGTCGCGGGTGCTGCCGGTCCAGGCCTGACCGCACGGGAACGGCATCTGGAACCGGGTGCCGGGCGCCTCGGACGCCCGGGCCACCGCAGCCCTCCCGGTCAGCGGCTCGGAGGCCGCGTCGGGGGCCAGCCGGGGGCTGCTCCCGAGCGGCGTGGGGTCGTTCGCGGTGGCCGCGACGCAGGGCAGCGCCACCAGGCAGGTCGCCAGCAGGCCGGTCACACCGGCACGGAAACCACGGGTCACAGCAACCTCACCAGGGCTCAGGAGTCACAGCGCGACCACCGTAGGACCCGGCGTGGGAGCCTGTCCTGAAACTACATTCGTGTAGTTGTGGACGACGGGATCAGGAGGGGTCGACCCGCCGGATCAGGCCCTCCTGGGCCACGCTCGAGACCAGCCGGCCGTCCTGCGTGAACACCCGGGCCAGCGCGAGCCCGCGTCCCCCCTGGGCCGACGGCGCGTGCTGGTCGTAGAGCCACCACTCGTCGGCGCGGAACGCCCGGTGGAACCACATCGCGTGGTCGAGCGAGGCAGGCTGCAGGCCCGGGCTCCCGATGGTGACACCGTGCGGAACCAGGGTCGCCCCCAGCAGCGTGAGGTCGCTGGCGTAGGTGAACGCCGCGATCTGCTGCACCGGGTCGTCGGAGAGCTCGCCGTTGACGCGCACCCAGACCCGCGCCCGGGCCGGCTCGGCCGGGTCGTCGGGGAGGCCGCGCCCGCTGATCCCGACGTAGCGGACGTCGAGCGCGGCCCACTCGCGGGCGAACCGCTCCCCCTCGGCCCTGCCCTGCGCCCGGACCAGGTCGGCGAGCGCCACGCCCTCGTCGGGCCCGGGGGTCTCCGGCATCGCATCCTGGTGGTCGAAGCCGCCCTCCTCGATCTGGAAGCTGCCGGTGAGGAAGAAGATCGCCCGGCCGTGCTGGCGTGCCACGACGCGGCGGGTCGCGAAGGAGCGGCCGTCGCGCAGCTGCTCGACGTCGTAGACGATCGGCACCGCGGTGTCGCCCGGCCGCAGGAAGTAGGAGTGCAGGGAGTGGGCGTGGTACTTGGGGTCCACGGTCCGGCACGCCGCGATCAGCGCCTGCGCGGCGACCTGGCCGCCGAACACCCGCTGCAGCGTCGTGTCGGGCTGCCGCCCGCGGAACAGGTTGCGGTCGATCTCCTCCAGCGACAGCAGCTCGACGAGCTCCTCGGCGGATGCGGGCACCTCATTCCTTCCCGTCGTCGTCGGGGTCGGGTCCGTCGAGGCCCGCCAGGAACTGTTCGACCTGGGCACCGATCTCGTCGCCGGTCGGGAGCGGCTGGTCGGTGGCCAGCAGCCCCTGCCCGCTGTCCTCGGCACGCTCGAAGGTGTCGTACTGCTGCTCCAGCGCGGCCACCACCTCGGCGACGTCCTCGTTGGCGGCGAGGTAGCGGCTGACCTCGGCCTCACGGTCGTCGGCCTCGGCCCGCAGTCCCGAGAGGTCGACGGTCAGCCAGGCGGCGCGCTCGACGTGCTCGAGCAGCGAGATCGACGCAGCCGGGTAGTCGAGCTGCGCGAGGTAGTGGGGGATGTGTGCGACGAAGCCCACCGCGTCGTGTCCCCACTCCCCCAGCCGGAGCTCGAGCAGCGCCTGCGCGCTCGACGGGATCCGCAGCTCTCCGCGCCACCGGCTCTCGCCGGTCAGCAGGTCCGCATCGTTGGCGTGCTGGGTGATGGCGATCGGCCGGGTGTGGGGCACCGCCATCGGCACCGACCCCATCGACACCACGCGCTGCACCCCGAGCCGCTCCACCACCGTGCGGACGCCGCGGCAGAAGGCCTCCCAGCGGATGTCGGGCTCGGGGCCGTGGAACAGCAGGTACGGCGTGCCGCCGGTGTCGTGGCACAGCCGGACCACCAGGCGGGGCGGCTCGTAGGCCGCGTAGTGGTCGCGGATGAACGACATCGGTGGGCGCCGGGCGCGGTAGTCGTGGAACTGGTCGACGTCGAAGGTCGCCACCACCCGGCTGTCCCCGAGGTCGACGAGGTGCTGGGCGGCGCGCGCGGCGGCGTTGCCCGCGTCGAGGAACCCGTCGAGCACCAGCACCATCGGGAGTCGGTCGAGGCCCGCCAGCTCGGGCACGTCGTCGACGATGTGGACCAGGGTCGGCTCGGTCACGACAGCTCCTCGGGCACGCCCGCGATCCTACGGGGCGCCGGTGGTCCCCTCGTCCCGGAGGGGCCTGTCCGAGGGAACCTTGCGGAAAACGAGGACGGCGAGGGGTTGGCTGTTCCATCCTGAACGCGTAATGTAACGGCCTTCGTCGGGGTCATGGGACCGACGACCTGCCGTCGGCCACGGGAACCGACGCCACCCGTCAGGGTCATGGGGACTGGCGCGCACCACGTCAGGTGCGGGGGCCTGACCGAACAGAACAGATCACGACACCCCCCTACCCCCTTGTCCCCGACCCCAGGAGATGTTCCCCCCATGTCACACCCCTCGCTGTCCCGTCGCGCCCTGATCCGCAACGTCGCCGCAGCCGGCGCCGCGGTGACCGTGTCGCGCGCCGTGACGCTGCCCGAGGCCGCCGCCGCTGCGTCGTCCCCGTACCTCCCGTACGGCGCCGGCTCCTACTTCCGGACCTCGGTCGCCGGCATGGCGGTCAGCGCCACCCGCACGGCCAGCTTCCGGTCGTTCATGAAGACGCACCCGGACCAGAGGCAGTACTCCTACCCCCGCATCACCGGCATGGACGGCAACCAGTGGGGCACCACCACCCACGTGGGGTCCGCCTCCGACCCCGTGTGGAAGCTGAAGAACCCCCGCAAGGAGACCCAGGTCCTCGCCACCCAGGGGTTCCACATGGCCGACGCCGTCGCCCGGCGAGTGCCCACCGGCACCCAGGACCGGCCGTTCCTGATCGTCGACCCCGTGTTCGGCTACTCCCTGTTCTGCGCCGACGTGGTGCCCGACCCGAGCACCCGCACCATCACCGTGTCGGCGTCCGCGGTCTTCCACCACGCCTCCAACGGCCTGGACAAGCGCAACCCGCGCAGCAACGAAGCCCGCAACTTCGCCTCGCGGGGCCGCATCCCCGACGCCATGGCGATCCGTCCCGACCTGCTCAAGGCCGGCATCGCCAACGGCACCGGCCTCGGCCACGTCCTGCACTCGTTCTTCGTCGAGACGCTGACCACGGCTGGGCACCAGCACCCCATGGTGGGATGCGAGAGCGGCAAGTACGGCTGGGGCGCCGAGGGCGACCGGATCGCGATCAAGCCGAACGTGGACCTCCGGGCGCGGGGCCTCACCGACGCCGCCCTGGTCATCGCGCGGACCCTGCAGACCCATGGCGCCTACCTCGGCGACAACAGCGGCAGCAGCACCATGCTCAAGGGTGTCCAGACGACCTCGACCTACAACCCGTACTCCGGGACGAACATGAAGGTCGACTGCCTCAAGGCGCTCACCTGGGACGACTTCGTCGTCCTCGCACGCCCCTGACCGGCCCCCCTCTCAGCGGCCCCCCGGCGCCGGCTGGCGCGGTGTCTCGCCCCGCGTCAGCCGGCTGTGCCGCGCGCCGTAGGCGAAGTAGACGGCCAGGCCGATGGCCATCCAGACCAGGAACCGCACCCAGGTGCCGCCGGTGAGGTTGAGCATCAGGTAGAGGCACAGCAGCACGGCCAGGGTCGCCACCACCGGCGCCGCCGGCACGGTGAAGGAGCGCTGCAGGTCGGGACGGCGGCGCCGCAGGATCACGACCCCGACGCTGACGAGCATGAACGCGAAGAGGGTGCCGATGTTGACCAGCTCGGCCAGCGTCGTCAGCGGCACGAAGCCGGCGATCACGGCCACGCCGACGCCCGTGATCGCCGTGAAGACGTACGGCGTCCCGAACCGCGAGTGCACCTTCGCCAGGCCGCGGGGCAGCAGGCCGTCACGTGCCATCGCGAATCCGACGCGGGTCTGGCCGAGCATCAGGATCATCGCGACGACGACCAGGCCGATGCAGGCGCCGACGGCGATCACGTCGCCCATCCAGTCGGCGCCGTTGGCGGCGAAGGCGGTCGAGAGCGGAGCTGCGTCCTCGGGGTCGATGTCGCGGAAGTCCTGCATGCCGGTGACCACGAGGCTGACGGCCATGTAGAGCACGGTGACGATGACCAGCGAGCCGAGGATGCCGCGCGGCACGTCGCGCTGGGGGTTCCTGGTCTCCTCGGCCGTGGTCGCCACGATGTCGAACCCGATGAATGCGAAGAACACGATCGCCGCACCGGCGACGACGCCCGCGACGCCGAAGACGCTCGGGTCGAGCCCGAACAGCGTGCTGATCAGGGGTGCGTCGAGGAAGGCGCCCGCGGTCGAGGGCGCCGGCTCCGACGGCGGGATGAACGGCGAGTAGTTGTCGGCCTTGACGTACTGCAGGCCGGCGAAGATGACCAGCAGGACCACGGCGAGCTTGATCGCCACGACGACCTGGTTGAGCCGGCTGGAGAACTTGATGCCGAGGATCAGCACCGTCATCACGACCAGCGCGATCAGCACGGCGGGCAGGTTGACCAGGCCGTCCTCGGCCGAGGAGATCGAGGCCGGGATCTCCAGCGGCGTACCGGCGAGGATCGTCTGCAGGTAGCTGGAGAAGCTGGTCGACAGCGCCGCGGACCCGATCGTGAACTCCAGGACCAGGTCCCAGCCGATGATCCACGCCATCAGCTCGCCGAAGGTCGCATAGCTGAACGTGTAGGCACTGCCGGCGACCGGCACCGTGGACGCGAACTCGGCGTAGCACAGCGCAGCCAGCGCGCAGGCCAGCCCGGCGATGGCGAACGACAGCGCGATCGCCGGCCCGGAGTTGGTCGCGGCGACGGTGCCGGTGAGCACGAAGATCCCGGCGCCGATGATGACGCCCACCCCGAACACGATCAGGTCGAGGGTGCCGAGGTTCTTCTTGAGCTGGTGCTCCGGCTCGTCGGTCTCGGCGATCGACTGCTCGACGGACTTGGTGCGCAACACGTTCATGCTCGCCAACCTAGGGGTTGCGGGGCCGAGCGCACACCCCGGACCTCCTGCGGCCTCAGGAGGCCTCGAAGCTGTCGGCGATCAGCTCTCCCGCCCGCTGCGCGAGCTCGTCGGAGGTGACGCCGTACTGGCGCTGCAGCAGCCGCGACACCGCGGGTCCCCGGAACGCCTTTTCCTCGATCGCCCGGTCGAGCAGGTCGTAGGGCGCCCGGGAGCCGTGGACCGTCTCGAGCCACCGCATCGCGAACCACGCGATGCCGTAGGCAGTGCCGGAGTCGTCGTCACGGAAGTCGACGTCCGACGGCATCCCGGTGACCCCCGCGGGACTCTCGGCGGCCCTGACCGCCGACGTGGCGATGCTGTAGGTCGGGTCGCCGCGCCACGAGGCCCACTCGGCGAGGCCCTCGACGATCCACAGCGGCATCCGCTTGTCGCGGTCGGCGACCGCGACGTGGGCGAACTCGTGCCGGATCAGCGTGAGCAGCACGTCGTCGGACCTCCCCAGCATCTCGGGGACCAGCACGACCCGATCGGTGACGACGTCGCCGTGCCGGTCGTCGACCTCGCGGGCGATGCCGCCGAGCCGTTCGATGGTGTCGGATCCGAAGCCGTCGTCGCGCAGCGTGTCGGTCGTGGACGGCGCGAGCATCACGATGCCCTGGCGCCGCGGGTACGGCACGTAGCTGTCGGTGGCGTCCCGGGCCTCCGCGGCCAGCCCCAGCAACCGGTCGCCCTGGTCGGCGGAGCGCCGGTCGAGCACGAGGACCAGGTCCTCGCCGGTCCGGACCCTGGCCCCGGCGAGGGTCCACGGCGCGGCGACGACCTGGGAAGGCGCGGTGCGGTCGTGCAGCACCCGCCACCCGTCGTCGTGGTGCTCGAGCTCGAGCACGTGGCTGGCGGGCACCGGCCGCGGGTCGAAGCCCTCGAGCCGGACCAGCAGCTGGGCCGACACCCTCGTCAGGCCGCGGTCGGCGACCTCGTCGACCGAGGTGACCTCGTAGGTCGCACGGGCCACCGGCAGGTCGGCGAGGGCGTCGAACGCCACCAGCTGGGTGCGTCGGTCGGGTCCGGGGACGGTGGTGGCCACGAAGGTCGACCGCCGCTCGGTCCGGATCGCCCGGGCCCGGCGGGCCAGCAACCGTTCGACCTGCTCCTCCGAGGCGGCGGTGGGCGCCGGCGCGGGCTCCGGTCCGGCGGGCGACGACGGGTCACGGCTGCAGCCTGCCGCCAGCGAGGTGACGAGCAGGCAGCCGGCCAACGCCCCGAGAGCTCCCCCGCGCATGTCGTCCGGTCCGGCCCTCAGTGGGGTTGGTCGACGTCGAGCGCGGGATGGGAACCCGCGAGGGCGGTGACGTCCTCGACGATGCCACGGGCGAGGGTCTGCGCGTCGAGGCCGATGCGTTCGAGGATCGCCGCGCGCTTGGCGTGGTCGAGGAACTCCTGGGGAATCCCGTGGAGCCGGAACGGCGTGGTCACCCCGGCGTCGTTGAGCTCCTGCAGCAGCCGGGCACCGGTGCCGCCGACCCGGCCGTTGTCCTCGAGGTGGACCACCAGGCCGTGGTCGCGGGCGAGGTCGACGAGAGCGGGGTCGACGGGCTTGACCCACCGGGGGTCGACGACGGTCACCCCGATGCCCTGGGCCACCAGCCGCTCCCCCACCTCGACGGCGGTGGCCGCCATCGAGCCCACACCGACCACGAGCACGTCGCGGGTGCCGTTGCGGAGCAGCACGTCGACGCCACCCACCCGGTCGACGGCCTCGAGGTCGTCGGGCGGCGGGCCCTTGGGGAACCGCACCACTGTCGGGGCGTCGTCGACCTCGACCGCCTCGCCGAGCAGCTCGCGCAGCCGGGTGGCGTCGCGCGGGGCGGCCAGCCGCAGCCCCGGCACGACCTGCAGCACCGACATGTCCCACATGCCGTTGTGACTGGCCCCGTCGTCGCCGGTGACACCCGCCCGGTCGAGGACGAAGGTCACCCCGCAACGGTGCAGGGCGCAGTCCATCAGCACCTGGTCGAAGGCCCGGTTGAGGAACGTGGCGTAGACGGCGACGACGGGGTGCAGCCCGCCCATCGCGAGGCCGGCCGCACTGGTGGCGGCGTGCTGCTCGGCGATGCCGACGTCGAAGGTGCGCTCCGGGAAGTGCGCCTGGAACCGGTCGAGCCCCACGGGGTGCATCATCGCGGCGGTGATCGCGACGAGGTCCTGCCGGCGGCGGCCGATCCGGACGACCTCGTCGGCGAAGACGTCGGTCCAGATCGAGGCCTTGGGGTCCTCCTCGCCGGTCTCGACGTCGAAGGGCCCCGGCGAGTGGAACTGGTCGGCCTCGTGCTGCTCGGCGGCGTCGTAGCCGAAGCCCTTGCGGGTGATCGCGTGGACGATGACCGGGCCGTCGAACCGCTTGGCCTTGGCCAGCACCTGCTCCATCGCGACCAGGTCGTGGCCGTCGACCGGGCCGACGTACTTCAGCCCGAGGTCCTCGAACAGCCCCTGCGGGGCGAGCGCGTCCTTCATCCCCTTCTTGACCGCGTGCAGCACGTCGTAGGTCGCGGGGCCGACGCCGCGGACGGCGTTGAGCCGCTTCTTGATGACGTCGAGGAGGTGCTCGTAGCGCGGGCTGGTGCGGAGGCTGGTGAGCGCGGTGGCCAGCCCACCGACGGTCGGGGTGTAGGAGCGGCCGTTGTCGTTGACGACGATGACCAGCCGGCTGTTGCGGGCGATCGCGATGTTGTTGAGCGCCTCCCAGGCCATGCCACCGGTCAGTGCGCCGTCGCCGATCACGGCGACCACGTGGCGGCCCTCGCCGCGCACCCGGTAGGCCTTGGCCAGGCCGTCGGCGTAGGACAGCGCGGTCGAGGCGTGGGAGTTCTCGACGATGTCGTGCACCGACTCGGCCTGGCTCGGGTAGCCGCTGACGCCGCCCTCCTGGCGCAGCTTGGCGAAGCCGCCCATCCGGCCGGTCAGGAGCTTGTGGACGTAGGCCTGGTGGCCGGTGTCGAAGACCACCCGGTCGGTCGGCGAGTCGAAGACCCGGTGGATCGCCATGGTCAGCTCGACCACGCCGAGGTTGGGCCCGAGATGACCGCCGCGGGGCGCGCAGGTCGCCACCAGGAAGTCGCGGATCTCGCTCGCGAGCTCCTCCAGCTCGTCGGCCGAGAGGTCGCGCAGGTCGCGCGGCGACGTGATCGACTCCAGGCGGCCCATGGGGAGCGAGTCTATCGGTCGAGGTAGGCGATGGCCCGTTCGCGGAGGCTCCCCAGCCACAGCCGCCCCGCGTGCTCGCGCACCCCTGTGACCATGCTCATGTCGTCGCTCTCCGCCACCACGTCGTGCACCACACGGCCCGCCGCGTCGAAGGCCCGGACGTGGACGCCGGGACGCGGCAGCGGCTGCAGCCGCTCGGGCATCCGCACCACCAGCCGCTGCACCCACCGAGGGGTCCGCATCAGCCCCTGCACCAGCCCGTCGACGGGACCGGTCATGGTCACCCACAGCAGGCCGTCGCTGCCGCGGGCGATGTTGTCGGGGTGGGCGCCCAGGTCGGCGACCAGCAGGTCCCGCTCCCCCGGCCCGGCAGCCACCCGGTGGCGGACGAGGGTGCGGGCGGAGCTCTCGGCGACGACGACCTCCTCGTCGCCGGGCAGCAGCGCGACCCCGTTGGCGAACTCGAGGCCGGTGAGCGTCGTGGGAGACCCGCCAGAGCGACCCGTCCTCGGTGCCGGTGAACACCGCGCCCTCGTCGGGCCCGCTGGTGGCCACCACGACGTCCTCGGGCCCTCGCGCCGACACCCGGACGACGTGGACCCGGCCCCTTCAGCCCCGGCCCTGCCACGTGCAGAGGCAGGCCTTGTTGCCGTCGGGGTCGGCGAGCACCCAGAAGGACGGCGCCTCGGCGTCGCTGACCAGGGAGCCACCGGCGGCGAGGGCCGCGTCGATCCGGGGCTGCACCTGCTCCGGCGGGACCCACACGTCGAGGTGGAACCGCTGCCGGGGCTCCTCGTGCTCGTCGGTGTCCTGGAACCACAGCGCCGGTAGGTCACCGGCCTTGTCGGCGACCTCGCCGCCCGCGGCCTCACCGCCGAGCACCGCCGCCCAGAACGGTGCGAGCCGGTCGGCGTGGGCGGTGTCGAGGCCGATCTCGACCGCCTGCAGGCTCGCGGTGTCCGCGCGGGCGCCCTCCTCGGCCGCCAGCTCGCTCACCCGCCGGGCGAGGTCGAGGTCACGCGAGGTGATGCCGCCGACGTCGTGGCTGGCCAGGGCGACGTCGAGGCGCCCCCAGCGCAGGTCGAGATCGGGGTGGTGGTTGGCCGCCTCGGCCGCCTCGCCCACCCGCTGGGTGAGCCGGGCGGCGGACGCGAAGTCCTCGGTCCTGAAGCGGGCCCGCAGGACGCCGAGGACGCGACGCCAGTCGTCGAGGCCGGCGTCGGCCACCTGCTGCCCGGTCAGCTTCTCTCTGGGATCGCTCATGTCGCGAGTCTTGCGTAGAGGTCGGTGCGGAGGAAGTCCGGGACGACGGCGCTCGCCGACCGGGTCAGCGGCAGCTCACCCACCGTGGCGGCGTCCACGAACACCATCTGCCGGCCCTCAAGGCACTCCACGTCGGCGTCGCCGAGGTCGGTCGCGGCCACGAAGAACCGCATCCGGTCGTGGCTGCCGTAGACGTCGGTGTGGTCGACCCGGGCCTCGGCGACCAGCGTGAGCGCGTCCGCCGGCAGCGCCACGCCCGTCTCCTCCGCCAGCTCGCGGACCGCCCCGTCGAGGAACGACTCCCCGTCGTCGAGGTGGCCGCCGGGGAGGCCCCAGCGGCCCGGGTCGAGGATCGGGTGCTCGTCGCGCTCCTGCATCAGCAGCCGGCCCGACGGCCCGACCAGCCCGACGCTGGAGAACCGTCGCGACGGGGGGCCCCCGAAGCGGTCGCGGTAGTCCGCCGAGTCGAGGAGGTCGGGCAGCTGCATCCGCGCCGCGGTCAGCAGCGGGCGGTCGAAGAGGGCGGCCGCGTCCACGAAGACCATCTGCCGGCCCTCACCGCACGTCACGTCGTCGTCGGACACCTCGGCGTACGCGACGAACAGCTCGTAGGTGTCGACCCCGCCGCACGGGTCGGAGTGGAACCGGGTGCGGCCCAGGCTGGCGAGCTCGTCGGCCCCCATGACGAGGGCCGTCTCCTCCTCCAGCTCGCGGGCCGCGCCCTCGGCGAAGGTCTCGCCGTCCTCCAGCCGGCCGCCGGGCAGGCCCCAGGTCTCGGGGTGGACCGGCGCGTGCTCGTCGCGCTCCTGCATCAGCACCCGGCCGCGCGGGTCGACCACGGCCACGCTCGCGAAGTGGTGCACCGGCCTCAGCCCTCGTAGGGGATCTCGGTACGCCACTCGCCGGCGTCCTGGTGTGCCGCGGCGTGGATCGCCTCGGCGACCCGGTCGGGCGTGAACGGTCCCTCCGACCCGAGGGTGCCACGGACGGTGACCGACACGGCCCGGATGCCGTCGGGCTCCAGCGTGGCGTCGATGCTCCGGACCAGGTTGCGCAGCCCCGCCTTCTGGACGCCGAGGCTGGCCGCGCGGTGCCACGGCTGGTCGGCCGCCATGCTGCCGGTGGCGGTGACCCGGGCACCCGAGGACATGTGGGGCCGGGCCGCCTGCAGCACCGTCAGCAGCGCGCCGACGCCGAGGGCGACGTCGGCCAGCAGGTCGGCGACACCCAGCTCGAGCGGGTCCTGCTCGCGGAACGCGCTGGGGTTGAAGTGGAGCACGTCGACCCGACCCAGCTCGTCGGCCAGCCCGGCCACCGCCCGGGTGGCCGCGTCGTGGTCGGTCAGGTCGGCGACCCGCTGGGCTGCGATGGCGCCGAGCCCCTCCAGGTCGTCGGCCAGGTCGCGGAGCACGCCCTCGTCGACGCCGATCAGCCCGACGTCATGGCCGTCGCGGGCGAACCGGCGGGCGACCGAGCCGCTGACCCCGGGACCGGCCCCGATGACGAGGATCACGGGTCTGGTCATGGCCGCGACGCTACCGCGACCGGGTCAGAGCCGGGCGACGTAGCGCCGGCCGCGCAGCGCCTCCTCGACCAGGCCGACGGCCCGGCGTACGGCCATCAGCCGCGCCTCCTCGAGCTGGAAGGTCTGGATCGCCGCGTCGACGACGGCGGGGCCGGCGACCTGGGACAGGTCGGCACGGGCCTCGCTCAGCCCGCGGCGGCACGCGGCCTGGTTGGCCTCGACGTGGAGCAGCGCGAACCTCGCCAGCACCACGACGTGGCGGCGCAGCCCGCCGTAGCGGCGGTAGTCGGGCGGACACAGGTCGAGCAACCAGCTCGCCGCGGTCACCTCCCAGTCGGGCGCGTCGGGTGGCCGGACCTCGGGCGGCCATCCGGGCGGGGCGACGTGGGTGGGCACCTCGCCAGTCTATCGAACAGGTGTTCGACACACTACTCCCCCCACGCCTCCCGCACCCTGGTCAGGGTCTCGCCGCGAAGACCCGCTCCGCCGTGCAGCCAGAACGCATCGGCGTAGATCAACCGACCGCGGGCGCCGAGGTCGTCGAGCACCGCGACCTGGAACGCCGGCCCCGGGACCCGCTCGGTCGGTCGCTCGAAGCCGAGCCGGTCGGCCCGGGTGAAGCCGCGCGCCCCGTAGTAGGCCGGCGAGCCCTCGAGGAAGACGTAGGCCTCGCCGCGGCGGCGCATCGACTCCAGCGCCTCGGCGACCAGCCGGGTGCCGAGGCCTGCACCCTGCCGCGCCGGCAGCACGGCGAGCGGCCCGAGCACGACGACGGGTATGGCGCGCTCGTCGTCGTCGACCCAGCCCCGCGAGAGCGCCACGTGGCCGACGACGGCGTCCCCGTCCACCGCGACCAGCTCGTCGACCATCCGGCGGGTGGCGCGCAGCTCCTCGACGACCGCCGCGACGCCCGGCTCGCCGTCGAAGGCGGCGTCGACGACCCCGCGCACGGCAGCGTGCTCGGCGGGGTGGGCCTCGCGGACCGTCACCGCTCCGCCAGGAACGAGAAGCGGACCTCGCGGTCCGGGTTGTCGACGTTGAGGTCGACCAGGCAGATGCTCTGCCAGGTGCCGAGCGCGAGCCGGCCGTCGAGCACCGGAACGGTGGCGTACGGCGGGACCAGGGCGGGCATGACGTGGCTGCGGCCGTGGCCCGGGGTGCCGTGCCGGTGCCGCCAGCGGTCGTCGCCCGGCAGCAGGTCGGCCAGGGCGGCCAGCAGGTCGTCGTCGCTGCCGGCCCCGGTCTCGAGGATCGCCAGCCCCGCGGTGGCGTGGGGGACGAACAGGTGGAGCAGGCCGTCACCCCGGCCGGCGACGAGCTCCTCGCAGTCGCGGGTCAGGTCGAGGACGCGGTCGGCGCCGCCGGTGTGGTAGCCGCGGGTCTCGGAGTGCATCGCCCGATCCTGTCACCTCTGGTTTCCTGACCCCATGGACCTGCAGTCGCTGGCGTTCCGCACCGAGCTCGCGCTGCTGCAGCAGATGGGCAGCGTGGTCGAGGACCGCGGCACCCACCTGGTCGTGCGGACGCCGGACAACCCGACGTACTTCTGGGGCAACTGCCTGCTGCTGTCGGTGCCCCCGCCCGACGTCGCGGCGGTGGAGCACTGGAAGCGCGTGCACCGCGAGGAGTTCCCGGAGGCACGCCACGTCACGCTCGGCATCGACCGGCCCGGATCGCTCGACGCCGATGCGGCGCTGCTGCGCGAGGCCGGCATGGACGTCGACGCCGTGGTCGCGATGACGACCGACGAGGTCCACCAGCCCGAGCGCCCGCCGCGCGAGGCCGACGTACGGCCGCTGGCCGGCGGCGCCGACTGGGCGCAGCAGGTCGACCTCACCATGGACGGGGAGGACGACCCGCACTTCACCCGGGACTTCGCGAGCCGCAAGATCGCCACCTACCGCGGGCTGGCCGAGGCGGGCCACGGCGCCTGGTGGGGTGCCTTCGTCGACGGTCGGCTGGTGGCGTCACTCGGCATCTACACCGCGGGCGACGGCCTGGCCCGGTTCCAGTCGGTGAAGACCCACGCCGACTTCCGCAACCAGGGGCTGGCGGGAGCGCTGGTGGTGGGGGCCAGCCGCTACGCGCAGGCCGACCTCGGGGCCCGGACGCTGGTGATGGCCGCCGACCCGACGTACTCCGCGATCCGGGTCTACCGCGCGGTGGGCTTCACCGAGGGCGGCACACATCTCGAGGCGACGCTCCCGCCGGGACGGCCGTGAGCCGGCTGGCCGGGATCGCCGTCGCGGCCTGCCGGTCGACGACGTGCCGGCGGGCTAGCCGCCCTCAGGGCGACTCGTGGCCCTCGAGGTAGGCCGCGACCAGCCCGCCCAGGCTCGGTAGGTGGTAGCCGCCCTCCTGCACGACCACCGACGGCAGGCGCAGGTCACCGAGCAGCCGACCGGCGCCGTGGTAACCGTCGGCGGTGACCTCGAGCGGGCTCTCGGGGTCCTCGGCGGCGGCGTCGACGCCGAGCGAGACGACCAGGGCGTCGCAGTCCGCGTCGCCCACCCAGCCGGCGAGGTCGGCGACGGCGTCCAGCCACGGCCGGTCGGCGGTGCCCTCGGGCAGCGGCAGGTTGCGGGTGGCGCCCGCCCCCTCGCCGGTCCCGGTCTCGTCGGCGTGGCCGAGGACGTGGGGGAACCAGCCGGCCGCAGGGTCGACGTGGAGCGACCCGTAGCGCACGTCTCCCCGGTCCCAGAAGATCGCCTGGGTGCCGTTGCCGTGGTGGGCGTCGAGGTCGAGCACGGCCACCCGCTCCCACCCGTGGTCGCGCATCGCCTGGGCCGCGAGGGCGGCGTTGTTGAGGTAGCAGGAGCCGCCGTACCCGGCCCTGGTGACGTGGTGGCCCGGCGGGCGCGCGAGGGCGTAGGCCGCAGGCGCACCCGCGGCCACGAGGTCGGCGGCGGTGAGCGCGCAGTCGGCCGCGGCCACGGCGGCCTCCCAGGTGCCGGGACCGACCAGGGTCATCGTGTCGTAGCAGAACTGCCCGGTGAGCCCGTGCAGCGCGGCCGGCTCGCGGACCGGGAGACCGGCGGTGAGCGCGGGCGTCGGGAAGAAGTAGGGCACCACCCGCGGCTGGCCGACCAGCGCGTCGTACCCGCCCTGCTGCCAGCGGTCGGCGGCCGTCGCCAGGAAGTCGAGGAGGGCCGGGTCGTGGACCGAGCGCAGAGTCTCGGCCCCGTGCCGCCGCGCCGCCAGAAGCTCCCTGCCGGCCAGCGCGTCGAGGATCGCGTCGACCCGCGCGGCGACCTCGGTGGCGGGGGTGGCGACCCCGAGCCACACCTCGTGCCGCGGGTCGTGGCGGCGGGTGTCCGGGGACCAGACGACGGTGCTGCGGGTCACCGGGCCAGCATCCCACCCACGAGGCCGCGCGGTCCGGCAGGATGCGGAGCATGCCCCGCGCCCGCGACCTCGGCATCGTCATCGGCACCATGCCGCCCGGACCCACCAACTCGGTGCTCGACGTGGCCGGGGTGGGGGTGGGGCACGCGACCGTCCACCGCGACGAGCCGGCGCCGCCCGAGGGCCGGGGCACGGCCCGCACCGGCGTCACCACGCTGCTGCTCGCCGACGACGCCTACCACCGACCGTTGCCCGCAGGAGGCGCCGTCCTCAACGGCGCCGGCGAGTGCACCGGCTTCCTGAGCGCCGGCGAGTGGGGGGCCGTCGAGACCCCGGTCCACCTGACCTCGACGATGCAGCTCGGCCGGGTCTACGACGCGGCCTGCGAGATCGCCCTCGAGCAGCACCCGGGGGTGGCCGACGACGTGGTGATCCCGGTCGTCGCCGAGTGCGACGACTCGTTCCTCAACGACTGCCGCCGGATGCAGGTGGGCGCCGACGACGTCCGCGCGTCGTACGTCGCGGCGCTGGCCTCGAGGGGCAGCGCGGCACCGCCCGCGGAGGGCGCGGTCGGGGCCGGCACGGGGATGTCGTGCTTCGACTTCAAGGGCGGGATCGGCACGGCGTCGCGGGTGACGCCCGGGGGCCACACCGTCGCGGTGCTGCTGCTCACCAACTTCGGCGTCCGGGAGGAGTGCGTGGTCGCCGGCGTCCCGGTCGGTCGGCTGCTCGGCCCGGTAGCCACCGGGCCGCACGTCCCGGCGGGCTCGTGCATCGGCGTCGCGGTCACCGACGCGGCCGTCGACGGCGCGGCGTGTGCCCGGCTGGCGCGGCGGATCGGGCTCGGTCTCGCGCGTGCCGGCTCGGTGGCCCACCACGGCAGCGGCGAGATCTTCCTCGGCATCGGCACCGGCGTGCGGCTCGACCGCGACGGGAAGCCCGACCGGGCCGCGTCGGTCGCCGGCCCCGCGCTCGACCCCCTGTTCGCGGCGACCGTCGAGGCCGCCGAGGAGGCGGTGCTGAACTCGATGCTCGGCGCGCCGACGACCACCGGCCGCGACGGCAACACCAGCGAGTCGCTGCATTCTCCCGCCCTCCTCGCCCTGCTGGAGGACCGGTGACCGGCACGACGCGGGAGGTGCGGATCCCGGGCGACGGGGTCGCCCTGGCCGCCACGCTCTACCTCCCCGATCCCGCTGCCGGCCCGCAGCCCTGCCTGCTCGAGGCGTTGCCCTACCGCAAGGACGACCTCACCTCGTCGTACGCCGACAGCTATGTCGGCCTGCGCGACCGGCACGGCTACGCGGTCTGCCGCGTCGACCTGCGCGGCACCGGGTCGTCGGAGGGCGACGCCACCGACGAGTACCCGCCCGAGGAGCAGCGCGACCTGCACGCCGTGATCGCGTGGCTGGCCGGGCAGGAGTGGTGCGACGGCACCGTCGGGATGTTCGGCACGTCGTACTCCGGCTTCAACTCGCTGCAGATGGCCTGTGAGCGGCCCCCGGCACTCGGCGCGGTGTGCGCGATCTACGCCACCGACGACCGGTGGACCGACGACGTCCACTGGCGCGGCGGCGCGCTGCGACTGGTCGACCTCGTCGACTACTGCCACTACATGACCGCGATGAACCTGCTGCCGCCCGTGCCCGCCGTCTGGGGCGACGGCTGGGAGGAGGAGTGGCGGCGCCGGCTGGCGACGAACCAGCCGTGGCTGCACACCTGGCTCCGGGAGAGCCGGCACGGCGACTACTGGAACCACGGGTCGGTGCGGCTCGACGGCTCGACCCGCGGCTACGACCGGATCGGCTGTCCGGTGATGCTCGTGGCCGGCTGGGCCGACGGCTACCGCAACAACTCCTTCCGCACGGTCGCCGCGCTCGCGGACGCCGGCGTACCGCACCGGCTGCTGGCGGGACCGTGGGCGCACGCCGACGCCACGACCGCGATGCCGGGACCGCGGATCCACCTCGAGACCGAGCTCGCCGCGTGGTTCGACACCCACCTGCGCGGCCGGGGTGCCCACACCGACCGGTGCGACGTCTTCGTCCGCTCCTCGACCCGGCCCGAGCCCGACCTCGACCTGCACGCCGGCCGGTGGCTGACGTTGCCGAGCGTCCCGCCGTCGACCCCGGTCGCGCTGCCACTGCCGGGCCCCCGGTCGCTTCCCGTCGACCCGTCGGTCGGCACGACCGCATGGATCGACTGCGCCGGGCACCTGCCGTGGGGACTGTCGGGCGACCAGCGCCTCGACGACGCGCGCTCGCTGGTCTGGGACTCCGCTCCCCCAACCGGCCCGGTGGTCGGGCACCCCGTGGTGCGGTTGCGGGTGTCGGCCTCCGCCCCGGCCGCGTCGCTGTCGGTGAAGCTGTGCGACGTGTTCGCCGACGGCACCTCGGCGCTGGTGAGCCGGGGCACGCTCGACCTCGCCTTCCGGGACTCGGTCCACGGCGCGCCGGTGCCGCTGACGCCCGGCGAGGAGCACGATGTCGAAGTGGTCCTCGACGCGTGCGCCTACGAGTGGTCGCCGGGGCAGACGCTGCGGGTGAGCGTGGCGGGGGGCGACTGGCCGAACACGGTCGCTCCCCCGGCCCCGGTGACGCTGACGGTGCACGAGGGGTCGCTCCACCTGCCGGTGCTCGCGGGCTCGCACCCCGCCCCGACGTTCGCGCCGGGGGCGGAGCACTCCTCGGAGTCGGCCGCGGGGGTCGGCTGGACGGTCACCGACGACGTGCTCTCCCGCACCACCACGGCGAGCACCGTGTCGGTGTCGGACTACGACGCGCCGTACGGCGGACGGGTGCTGGAGGACTACCGGGGCGAGGTCTCCGTCGACCGGCGTACCTTCGTGCAGACCGCGCGGGCGACGACGACGTTCCGGCTGGAGTGGCCCCGGGCGACCTGCGAGGTCGTCGCCACGCTGGACGTGCGGATCGCCGACGGCGAGGTGCACGCCACCACGCACACGGTCGCGACGCACAACGGCGAGGTCGTCGTCGAGCGCACCCACCAGCAGGTCACCACCTAGCCGGCTCAGGCGTGCAGGGTGGGCCGGTAGACGAGCTCCTGGGTGCGGCCGTCGAGCGTCCGGCTCTCGAGCAGCTCGAGGTCGAAGTCGGCGGCACCCCCGAAGATCGGGTCCACCCCGGACTGCCCCGTGATCACGGGGAAGAGCGTCACCTGCACCCGGTCGACCAGTCCGGCGGCCATCAGCGCCCAGTTCAGCGACAGGCTGCCGTGGGAGCGCAGCGGAACGTCGGACTCTTCCTTGAGCCGGGCGACGACGTCGACGGCGTCACCGCCCACGACGGTCGCGTCCGGCCAGTCGAGGGGTCCTTCCAGCGTCGACGACACCACCGTCGCCGGCAGGTTCCTCATCCGCGTGACCCAGGGATCCCGCACGTCGGAGTCCTCGGCGCTCGAGGCGAGCATCGAGACGAACGCCCGGAACGTGGTGGCGCCGAGGACCATCCGCTGCTCCCCGCCGTACAGGGCGAGGCGGTGGTCGAGCAGCTCGGGGCCCTGCTTGCCCCAGTAGCCACCCCAGTCGGCGCCCGGGCCGACGGAGCCGTAGCCGTCGAGGCTGGAGAAGACGTCGAAGGTGTAGGTCGCGGTCATGGTGGTGCTCCTCGAGTGCGGGAATCCGGTGTGGGAACCGACCCGGGCCGACCGCGGGAATCATCGTCCAGGGAGGGGCAGACCGAGCGCCTCGCTCAGCACGCGTGGGTGCTCCCCTTGGCCGCCACGTCTGTTCGGCTGTACAGTCATTGGCTTGGTTCCGATCCGTCGGAGCCAACCCGCTGTCTTGAGGGAGGAGCGGGAACGGATGGGGGAGAGCATGACGGGGGACTGAGCTGGGAGGGAACCCTTGTCAATGCAGTACCCAGATATGCGCGCCGCCGTGCACCGACGACACCTGAGCCCCCCCGGCGGGCCGCCGATTCCGCTCCGGGAGCTGCCTCCGCGGAACCGATAGCGACAACCCGATGGATGCATACGCCCTGCAGCGCAGCTGGGACCGGGTGACGAGGCACGGCGAGCAGGTGGCGCTGTACTTCTACTCGCACCTCTTCGTGTCCCGTCCCGAGGTGCGGTCGATGTTCCCGCTCACCATGTCCGGTCAGCGCGACAAGTTCGTCAGCGCCCTCGGCCGGATCGTCAGCCACGCCGACCAGATGGAGCACGACGCGGACTTCCTGAAGCACCTGGGTCGGGACCATCGCAAGTACGCCGTCGTCGCGGAGCACTACGACGCAGTCGGCGCCTCTCTCTGCGCGACCCTCAAGCACTTCCTGAGGTCCGACTGGGACGAGGAGCTCGCCCAGCACTGGACGGCGGCCTACCAGGTGATCGCACGGATCATGGTCGAGGCGGCGGAGACGTCGTCCGAGTCCAGCCCCGACTGGTGGGACGCCGAGGTGGTTTCCGTCGAGCGGCGGACCATGGACCTCACGCAGCTGCGCGTCCAGCCCAGCCGTGCGTTCCCGTTCGCACCGGGCCAGTCGGTGTCCATGGAGGTGCCGCAACGCCCCCGGCAGTGGCGGTACTTCAGCCCGGCCAACGCCCCACGGGCAGACGGCTCGCTCGACCTCCACGTGCAGCAGATCGACGGCGGCCAGGTGAGCCCGACGGTGGTGCGATCGCTGAAGGTCGGCGACGCCGTCAGGCTGGGAGCACCGGTGGGCGAGCGGCTCACCCGACGGGCGGGCGACGAGAGGGACCTGCTGATGGTCGCCGGGGGAACCGGTCTCGCCCCGCTCCTCGCCGTCCTCGAGCAGATCGACAACGAGTGGAAGCGGTCGCGCACCGCCCCCCGGGTCCACCTGCTCCACGGCGTCCGGATGCCCTGGCACCTCTACGACCGCCCCCGGCTGCGGGAGCTCGCCAAGGAGCGGTTGTGGTTCGACTACACAGAGGTCGTGTCGGACGACCCGTCGTACCCCGGGACGCGAGGGAAGGTCGGCACGGTCGCGGCCCGCCAGGCGCTGTACGGGCGCACGGCGATGGTGTGCGGCGGGCCGCAGATGGTCGCGCACACGCTGCAGAAGCTGGCCGCCACCGGCATGCAGCCCGAGCACATCAAGTACGAGCACTTCTACTACCCGGCGGACGACCACGCCACCGCCGAGCCCGAGCTGAGCAGGTCAGGAGACATCAGGTGACCCACACCAACCGCCACGAATCACCGCACTACCAGACACCCGCGTCGATCCGGGACGAGACGTTCCAGCGCCGGATGATGGGCGGCCTCGACCAGGACGCGGTGTACGCCTACCTCGACCTGCTGGCCGACCAGGTGCACGCCGCCGAGAAGGAGCTCCGCGACTCCAGGGCCGAGAACGAACGTCTCCGGGGGGAGCTCGAGCGGGTCCAGGGAGAGCTCGACGAGTACGAGCAGATCGGCGACCGCGTGAACGAGCAGGTCGTCGAGATGTTCAGCCAGGCACAGCTCGTGGCCGAGGAGATGGTCCAGGACGTCAGCCGGGACGCCCGCGAGCGCATCGGCCAGGCCCGCGCACACGAGCGCAAGATCGTCGAGGAGGCCCTGGACACCGCCGGGCAGCAGGTCAGCTCGTACGCCCGGTCGGCCCAGGCGCAGATGCGGTCGATCGTGGACTCGTTCGCCGCCGAGATCGACCGGGTCGGGGTCACCCCTCCCTCGGACGACCCTGATGCCGAGCCGGCGCAGCCCCACCAGAGCGACCCGCTGTTCGACGTCTGGAAGGACCCCCAGACCCCCTCTCGGAACGGAAGTGGTCCGGAGTCAGCAGGCTCGCGCTGAGCGGTGCGAGCGCTGCTGAGGTCCCTCGGGCAGAAGCCGACCCGGCCGGTCCGGCCGCGCGGTGCCCCTGGGAAGCCCCCCGAAGGAAGTGACATGTTGACCCAACACGAAGGCTGTCCTGCCCACGCCGGGTGGGCCGACCCGACAGCTCCGGGCTCCGCGGTGGGCCATCGCGACGGGGAGCGGACCTTCGGCGGCGCTGACGTGGTGGATCGGGCCGAGGCCGTGGAGTTCCTCGAGCTCTTCCACGCCGAGAACCCCCAGGCCGGACGGGCGGGGCCGCGGATCGCCGAGGTGCTGCGGGAGATCGACGCCACCGGCACCTACTGGCACACCGCCGACGAGCTGGCCTTCGGCGCCCGGGCCGCCTGGCGCAACAACGCACGGTGCATCGGCCGGCTGTACTGGCGCAGCCTGCAGGTGCGCGACCTGAGGAAGGTCTCCGACGCCGAAGGCGTGGCCGGGCACTGCTTCGAGCATCTGCGGGTGGCCCACAACGGCGGGAGGATCCGGCCGATCATCAGCGTGTTCGCCCCCGAGACGCCGTCCCACCCTGCCCCCAGGATCTGGAACGAGCAGCTCATCCGGTACGCCGGGTACGAGCAGCCGGACGGGCGGGTCCTCGGTGACCCCCGCTACCGGGACTTCACCGAAGCCCTGGTCCAGAACGGGTGGCGACCGCCCGCGTCCCGGGGAGCCTTCGACGTGCTCCCGCTCGTAGTCGAGACCGGGGAGGAGGGACCGCGGATGTTCCGGCTCCCCCGCCAGGTGGTGCACGAGGTCCCGCTCGAGCACCCCGAGCTGGACTGGTTCGCCGACCTGGGTGTGCGGTGGCACGCGGTCCCGGTCATCAGCAACAACCGGATGGCCATCGGGGGTGTCTCCTACCCGGCCGCACCCTTCAACGGGTGGTACATGGGCACGGAGATCGGCGCCCGCAACCTGGGCGACCGGGACCGCTACGACCTGGTTCCGGAGGTGGCGGCACGGATGGGCCTGGACACCTCGGACGAGGCGACCCTGTGGCGCGACCAGGCGCTGGTCGAGATCAACCGCGCGGTCCTGCACTCGTTCCGTGCGAACGCCGTGACCATCACCGACCACCACACCGAGTCCCGCCGGTTCCTCACCCACCTGCAGCGGGAGGAGCAGACCGGCCGCAGCTGTCCCGCCGACTGGAGCTGGATCGTGCCGCCGATGTCGGGCTCGCAGACCCCGGTGTTCCACCGCTACTACGACGTCGAGGACCGGACGCCGAACTTCTTCGCCGACGACGAGGCCGCCGGCCGGGCGCTCCAGGGCGGTCCGCCCGCCTTCGCCGGGCGCCTCCGTCAGCACGTCAGCACGTAGTCGATCCGGATCGGGACCTCCCCGGGCCGAGGCCACCGCGGGCGGTTCGGGACGTTGGCCCCTTCCCGTCAGCGACCGATGACAGGTGCGATGGGAAACCGGGGGTTTGCGCCCGTGCCTGCGGGGGGCGAGTGAGCCCGATCCCGCGCGTGCTGGACACCCGGGCGACGCATTGCGGCCAGCGACGGGGGAGTCGCCATGAGCACACAGGGTGGGACCGGGACCAGGAGCAGCGGTGGGGGCCCGATCCCGGCGCGTGAGCCGGATCGGGCCGGGATCGGCGTCATCGTGGCCGCGTCCCTTGCTGCGGGGCTCGTGGCTGCCCTGCTGCTCCCGTTCGTCCCGTTCGTCCCCTCCGCCGCTGTGGACCAGAACTTCGCCACCGGCATGGTGCTGCTCGGCTTCGCACTCGGGTGGACGCTCCTGGCGGTCCTCTCGGTCCGGTTGACCGACCAACCGCAGCGCTGGGCTGCCGCCCCCGCGCTCTTCATGGGGCTGGGCGGGGCGCTGGTGCTCTTCCTCCCCGATTCCTGGGTTGAGGCGCTCGGCTGGGTCTGGCCACCGGCGCTGCTCGTCCTGGTGGTCTGGGTGTTCGTCCGGGCCCGGCGAGACCTGCACAGCCGCACCCGCGGCTGGTTGCTCTACCCGGTGCTGGCTGTCCTGGTGGTCGTCTCGGTGGCGGGTGCCTACGAGACGGTCAGCCGGTCGACCGAGGACACCGTCGCCATGCGTGGCCGGCTCGTGGACGTGGGGCCCTACCGCCTGCACCTGCAGTGCTCCGGCTCTGGGGCGCCGACGGTGATCCTCGAGCCGGGTGGAGGAGCCTCCGCAGCGACCCTCGGCCGGATCACTCCCGCGGTGGCCCGCGACACCCGGGTCTGTGTCTACGACCGCGCCGGGCGCGGGTGGAGCGATGCTGCTGCGACTCCGCCGGACGGGGCACAGATCGCCACCGACCTGCACACGCTGCTGGACCGCGCGCACGCGCCGGGCCCCTACGTGCTGGCCGGGCACTCCTTCGGCGGCCTCTACGTGCAGACCTTCGCTGCCCGGTATCCCGAGCAGGTCGCCGGCCTGGTGCTGGTCGACTCCACGGCCCCCACGTCGGCTCCGGTGCCCCCGCCGCAGTCGAGCTCCTACAGCTTCGTGAAGCGCCTCTCCGCCTTGGTGTCGACGACGGCGCAGCTGGGGGTCGGTCGACTGATGGCCCGGACGAGCTTCTCGGATCTGCCGCCGCAGTCCCAGGCCGAGGCACGGGCCAGCGCGGCCACCCCCCAGGAGATGGCCAGCTTCGTCGACGAGTACGCCGTCGCGAGCCGCTCCACGAGCGAGGCCGGACAGCTCACCGGCCTCGACGGCAAGCCGCTGATCGTCCTGACCGCGGACCGCGGAAACGCACCGGGATGGACCGAGCACCAGGACGAGATGGCAACGCTCTCGACCAACAGCCGGCACGATGTCGTGCCGGGTGCCACCCACCAGTCGCTCGTGGAGGACCCGGAGCACGCCGCCGCGGTCAGCCGGGCGATCCGCGACGTCGTAGCGGCGGTCCGGACCGGGGAGCCACTGCAGGGTCCCTGACCAGGACCTCCGTCCTCGGGGGCTACGCCGTCTCCGGAGGACCCTCGAGGCACCGGAGGCGCATCAGCGTGACCCCGCTCGCGAACGACCTCGGCGGCTCGGCCTGCTCGAGCCGCATGGCGGCCGTGCCCTCGGGGAAGAGCTTCTTGCCGTGGCCGAGCACCACGGGACACAGCCACAGGTTCACCCGGTCGACCAGGGCCTCGCGGAACAGGGTCTGCAGCAGGTTCGCGCTGCCCCACGTGTGGATCTGCTCATGCCGCTCCCGCAGGTCGCGGACCTCGGCGCCCGCGTCGGTGACCTGGGTGCTGGCGTCCCAGGACAGCTCCGGCGTGCCCCGGGACGCGACGTACTTGGGGACCCGGTTGAAGGCCCGCCCGATCGTGTCGGCCTGGTGGGGCCAGTAGCCGCGGAAGATGTCGTACGTCGTGCGCCCCAGCAGCAGGGCGTCGGCCTGCTGCACGTCCGCCTCCATCAGTGCGCCGGACCCGGAGTCCCAGAACGGGCGCTCCCAGCCGGCGTACTCGTAGTCCCCGTCCTGCTCGGTGGGGCCACCGTTGGCCTGGATCACGCCGTCGAGCGTGGTGATGATGTTGACGTGCAGCTCACCCATGGCGCCCCTCCCTGTCTCGTCGCTGCTGTCGGTCCCACCGATGCTGACCGCGTAAACCAGGGGAACTCATCGGACCCGTCGCGCGCCGCGGGCGAGGGAAGACACGGGATCCCCGCAGGAGCACACTCAGAAGATGAACGAGACACCCGAGGCCGTCGCCGACCGCCTGCTCACCAGCACGCTCGGGTTCGTCGACACCCTGGCCGTCTACCTGGGCGACCGGCTCGGCTGGTACCGCAGCCTGAGCGTCGACGGCCCGGCCACGCCGCAGGAGCTGGCCGCGCGCACGGGGACCCAGGAGCGGTACGCGCGGGAGTGGCTGGAGCAGCAGGCGGTGGCGGGCTGGCTCGAGGTCAGCGACGACCCTGATCCCGGGCACCGACGGTTCACCGTGAACGGGGCCACGGCCGAGGTGCTCACCGACACCGACAGCCTCAGCTACCTGGCCCCGCTCCCCCGGCTCTTCGCCGCCTCGGCAGGTGCGCTGCCCGAGCTGCTGGCGGCGTACCGCGACGGCGGCGGCGTGAGCTGGGAGCGGCTGGGCGCCGATGCCCGCGAGGGCCAGGCCGACATGAACCGACCGTGGTACGAGCGCGAGCTCGCGTCGGCGCTGGCGCGGGCGCCCGAGGTGCACGACCTGCTCGCCCACGTCGGAGCCGTGATCGCCGACGTCGGGTGCGGCGCCGGCTGGTCCACGATCGCCCTGGCGCGCGCCTACCCCGGCGCGACGTTGCGCGGCTTCGACGTCGACGAGCCGTCGGTCGCCATGGCCCGGGCGAACGCCGCCGAGTCCGGGCTCGCCGAGCGCATCACCTTCACCCACGTCGACGCGAGCACCCAGCCCACACGGGACCACGACGCGGTCTTCGCCTTCGAGTGCATCCACGACATGCCGCGCCCGGTCGAGGTGCTGCGCGCCGCCCGGGAGTCGTTGCGGGACGGCGGCGTCATGATCGTCATGGACGAGGCGGTCGCCGACGAGTTCGGACCGGACGGCGACGAGCTCGAGCGGCTCATGTACGGCTTCAGCCTGCTGATCTGCCTCCCCGACGGGCTGTCCGGCCCCGACAGCGTCGGCACCGGCACCGTGATGCGCCGCTCGACGCTGGAGGCGTACGCGACCGAGGCCGGGTTCAGCAGCGTCGAGGTGCTGCCGACCGGCGAGTTCGGCCTGTGGCGGTTCTACCTGCTGCGCCCCTGACCCGCGGTCACACCATCCAGCTCCCCACGAACCCCGGCTCGGTCAGCGCCGGCCGGTCGAGCCGGAACGGCGTCAGGTCGGTGGTCGTCTCGCCGCCGACCGCGAGCTCGGCGAGCAGCCGGCCGAGGGTCGGCGCGAACTTGAAGCCGTGGGCCGCGCCCAGACCGACCACCACCCGTGGGTGGGCGGGCACGCGGTCGAGGACGAAGTCGCGGTCGGGGGTGAGGGTGTACTGGCAGCGCAGCGAGCGCACCGGCTCCCCCGAGCCCGGCAGCAGCGAACCGACGAACGACGAGAGCCGATCCAGCATGTCGGCGTCCGGCTCACTGGTCCGGTCGTCGGGGTCGGCGGACGGGCCACCGCAGTCCTCGGCGGCCTTGACGGTGGCCTCGCCGTAGCACGGGAAGCCGTAGTAGGACGGGTCGTCCATCCAGATCCACAGCGGCAGCTCGCCGGGCGCGAAGTCGTCCGGCGACGGCGGCGCGAAGTACGTGACCTGCTCCAGCGTCATGGTCAGCGGCAGCGCCACGCCGAGCCCGGCGAGGACGTGGTTGGTCCAGGCGTCCGCGCAGACCACGACCGACGACGCGAGGTACGTCGCACCGCCCGTCTCGACCAGCACCCCGTCGTCGGTGTCGGTGAGCCGGGTGACCGGGGCCTGGTCGACCAGTCGGGCGCCGGCGGCGTCCGCGAGCCGCTGCATGGCGGCGGTGCCGCGGGCGGCCGGGACGATGGAGCCGTGCTCCTGGAACAGCGCGGTCGCGCCCGGCGGCAACGAGAGCTGCGGCCAGCGGTGGCCGACCTCGTCGACCTCGAGCAGCTCGAACCCGACGCCGGCGGCGGTCAGCGAGTCGACGTAGCCGGCCATCGGGATCGCACCGCCTGCCGGGAACAGGTCGAGCCCGCCGACGACGGTGACCAGCGACTCCCCCGATGCCTCCTCGAGGCGTGCCCAGTCGGCGTACGCCTGCTTGGTCAGCTCGACGTACGCCGGCGTGTGGTAGCTGTGCCGCAGGATCCGGGAGGTGTCGTGGGAGGCGCCCCGGTCGTGGCCGAGCCGGAACCGCTCCAGCCCGACGACCTCGTGGCCGCCCGCCGCGAGCCACCACGCCGTCGCGCTCCCGAGCGCACCGAGACCGACGACGACGTGGTCGACCCGCTGCGTCGTCACGTGACCCGGCCCTCCATCCGCGGCACCAGCCAGCGGCGGATGTCGGCGCTGTCGTCCTCCATCGGCGCGAACCAGCCATGGGTGTAGGCCCGCGACGACATGCCGCGCTGCACCGACTCGCAGATCGCCCAGTCCTGACGGTTGACCACGTCCCAGAGGTCGCCCGCGTCGCTGGGGTCGAACGCCGGGTCGGCGACCGCGTCCCGCGCGAACAGCAGCAGGCACTCGATGGAGGTGCGGTCGACCGACTCCGGCCGGAGCACGAACGCGGCGACGTGGTCGGCCGAGCACGAGACCAGCAGGTTCGGGTAGACGAGCTCGCCCTTGTGGTGGGTCCGCTCGGTCTCGTCGAGCCCCGGCAGCGGCGCCCGGTCGGTGGTGCCGGTGGTCGTGAAGGTCCACGCACCCTCGCGGTGGGGCACGCCGTGGTCCCAGTCGATGCCACCGCCGCCGGACCCGAACGCCGGCACCAGCCTCGACAGCTCGGGGTGGACCGGACCGCAGTGGTAGCACTCGTTGTAGTTCTCGGCGAGGACCTTCCAGTTGGCGGCGACCACGTAGTCGAACCGCAGCCCGGTGACGAGGTCGCCGAGCGCGTAGTTCGCCAGCGTCCGGCCGGCCCTGGCCACCGACCCGTCCAGCGGCGCGGCCGCCTGAGGTGTCAGGTGCACTAAGACGAAGCCGCCCCACTCCCCCACCCCCACCGGGTGCAGCCCGAGCTCGGCGGGATCGACGTCGCCGTCCTCGGTGTGGGGGGCACGGAGCAGCCGGCCGTCGAGCCCGTAGGTCCAGGAGTGGTAGGGGCAGCGCAGCGCACCCGCCTCCGAGCACGCCGGCGGGCTGCCGGGCAGCGTCGGCACGACCTGCGACCCCCGGTGCCGGCACACGTTGTACGCCGCGTGCAGGACCCGGTCGTCGTCGGAGGTCAGCAGCACCGACTCGCCGAGGACCTCGACGACGGCGAGCCGTCCGGTCCCGGCGAGCCCGAGGTCGTCACGCCGTCCCACGCACGTCCACTCGCGCAGCAGGACCCGCTCACGCTCGACCGCCCAGGTGTCGGGGTCGACGTACCAGTCCCGCGGCAGCGCCGGCTCCAGGCTCACGACGACACCGCCCGCGCCGCCGCGAGGTGACAGGCGACGTGGTGGCCCTCCGGAGTGGCGGGCAGCACCGGTAGGGCGGTCCCGCGACAGTCACCGTCGACGCCGGCTGCGGCCGCCGAGCCGTCGGCCAGCGCCGGGCACCGGGGGTGGAACCGGCAGCCGCCGGGGATCCGGGTCGGGTCGGGGATCTCACCGCGGAGCACCACCGGCTCGACCCGCTCCATCTCGGGCACCACCGACAGCAGGGCCTGGGTGTAGGGGTGCTGCGGACGGGCCAGCACCTCCTCGGTGGGCCCGGACTCCACCACCCGGCCGAGGTACATCACCGCCACCCGGTCGGCCATGTTCCACGCCAGTCCCAGGTCGTGGGTGACCACCAGCAGCCCCAGCCCGAGCTCCTCACGCAGCCGGAGCAGCAGCGCCAGGATCTCGCCGCGGATCGAGGCGTCGAGCGACGACACCGGCTCGTCGGCGACCAGGAGGTCCGGCCCGATCGCCAGCGCACCGGCGATCAGCACCCGCTGCCGCTGCCCGCCCGAGAGCTCGTGGGGGTAACGGAGGAAGAGCGCCTCCGGCGGCCGCAACCCGGCGGAGGCCAGCGCCCGGGCGACCAGCTCGGTCTCGGTGCGGCCCTCCGGGTCGGCGTCGACCAGGTCGTGGATCCGCAGCCCCTCGGCCACCGACTCGTAGACGGTGTGCCGCGGGTTGAGCGACCCGGCGGGGTCCTGCAGCACCAGCTGCACCCGGCGGCGCAGGGCGCGCAGCGCCTTCCCCGAGTAGTCGAGCGGACGGCCGCCGAACCGCACCTCGCCCGCCGCCGGCCGCTCCAGCCCCAGCAGGGTGCGGGCCAGCGTGGTCTTGCCCGACCCGGACTCGCCGACCAGGGCGACCACCTCACCGGGGGCGAGCTGGAGGTCGGCGCCGTCGAGGGCGCGGGCCACCTGGCCGCCGCGGGTCGCGAACTCCACGCTCACTCCTGCGGCGGAGAGCACCTCCCCGCCGCTCACGGCTCACCCACCCGGATGCAGGCGGCGGCCCGGCCCTGGCCGTGGTCGACCAGCGGTGGCTCGGCCGCGCTGCACTCGGCGATCACCCGCGGACAGCGCGGCGCGAAGGAGCAGCCCGGAGGAAGTGAGCGAAGGTCGGGCGGGTCGCCGCCGAGGCCGGCCGGCGCGTAGCGGGCCGCCGCATCGCCGATCCGCGGGAACGCCGCCGAGAGCGCGGCGCCGTAGGGGTGCAGTGGCGTGGAGAACACCTCGTCAGCGGCGCCGACCTCGACCACCCGGCCGGCGTACATCACCGCGATCCGGTCACACAGGTCGGCCAGCACCGACAGGTCGTGGCTGATGAACAGCATGCCGAGGCCGTGCTCCTCGACCAGCTCGGACATGACGGCGAGCACCTGGCTCTCCACCATCACGTCGAGCGCGGTCGTGGGCTCGTCGGCGATGAGCAGGTCGGGCCGACAGGCCAGGGCCATGGCGATCATCACCCGCTGCCGCTGGCCGCCCGAGAGCTGGTGAGGGTACGCCGACGCGCGGCCCGGCGGGAGCCCGACCTGCTCCAGCAGCTCACCGACCCGGCGCGCGACCTCGGCCTTGCCGAGCCGCGGCTCGTGCAGCTCGATCGGCTCGGCCACCTGGCGGCCGATCCGGTAGACCGGGTCGAGCGAGTGCAGCGCGCCCTGGAACACGATCGACGCGCCCGCCCAGCGCAGCGCGCGCAGGTCGCCCCACCGCATGGTGAGCACGTCCTCGCCCCGCACGAGCACGCGGCCCTCGACCTTCGCCGACTCCGGCTGCAGCCGCAGCACCGTCGAGGCGAGCGTGGACTTCCCGCAGCCCGACTCCCCGGCGACGCCCACGATCTCGCCGCGCGCGACCGTGAGGTCGACCCCCCGCACCGCGGGCACGTCGCCCTCGCGGGTGCGGTAGGTGACCGACAGCCCCTCGATGCTCAGCAGCGGGGCGGCCCCCGCGGTCACCGGCGTCCCCGCAGCCGCGGGTCGAGCACGTCCTCGATCGCCTGGCCGACCAGGTTGAACGCCAGCACCACCACCACCACGCACACCCCCGGCGGCACGATGAACCACCACGACCCGGTGGTGATCGCGCCGACGTCGTAGGCGTCGTCGAGCATCCGCCCCCAGGAGATCCGGGTCGGGTCGCCGAGGCCGAGGAAGCTCAGCGTCGTCTCGGTCAGGATCGCGATCGACACGGTCAGCGTGGTGTTCGCGAACACCATCGGCATCACGTTGGGCAGGATGTGGTGGATGACCTGGTGCCACCGCCCGGCGCCCAGCGCGCGGGCGCGCTCGAGGTAGGGGCGCTCCTTGATCGACAGCGCCTGGCTGCGGATCAGCAGCGCCGTGCTGGGCCACGACACCACCCCGATCACCACCGTGATGGTGAGCAGCGACGGGCCCAGCACGGTCGCCAGCACGATCGCCAGCGGCAGCCACGGGATCACCAGGAACCACTCGGTGAGCCGGAACAGGGCGCCGCCCAACCAGCCCGAGAAGTAGCCCGACAACAGCCCCAGCAGGGTGCCGATCACCATCGCCATGACCGTCGCCAGCAAGCCGACCACCAGCGAGACCCGCGCCCCCCAGATGAGAAGTGTCAGCACCGACCGGCCCTTGTCGTCGGTGCCGAGCCAGAACTCCGCGCTCGGCGGCTCGAGCACCCCACCGGTCGCCTGGGTGACCTCGAGGCCCGCGGGGTCGGCGATCACCGGTGCGAACACGGCGGTGAGCACGAACAGCACCAGCACCACCAGCCCGAACATCCCTGACCGGTTGCGCCGGAACCGGGCCCACCCGTCGCGCCACGCGGCACGGCGCCGCTGCCGCGCGAGCTTGCGCGCGGAGGGGTGAGGCGCCGTGGCCGCTGCCGGCTCTCGTGCCGCGGTCATGTGCGCACCCGTGGGTCGAGGACCCCGTAGAGCAGGTTGGCGACCAGGTTGGCCAGGATGACGGCCACGGCGGCCACCAGGAACGTGCCCTGCAGCACCGGGTAGTCGGGCACGTCGAGCGCCTCGGTGGACAGCAGCCCGAGGCCGGGGATCGAGAACACGGTCTCGACCGTGATCGCCCCGGTGACGACGAAGCCGATGCTGAGCGCGACGACGGTCGTGGTGGGCAGCAGCGCGTTGCGGACGGCGTGCCGGTTGCGGACCTGCACGTCGCGCAGGCCCTTGGCGCGGGCGGTGGTGAGGTAGTCCTCCCCCATCTCGTCGAGCAGCGAGGACCGCATGATCAAGGCGTACTCGGCGAGGTAGGCCAGCGTCAGCGTCGTCACCGGCAACGTGAGGTGCCACGCGATGTCGACCACTCCGCCGAGCGACCACGGATCGACCCCCGGCGAGATCAGGCCACCGGTGGGGAACATTCCCGGGATCGGGCCGAACCCGACCGCCAGCGTCGCGATCAGCAGCAGGCCGAGCCACCACTCCGGCATCGAGTAGAGGGTCAACGACGACCCGGTCGAGAACCGGTCGAAGCGACCGCCGTGGTTCCAGGCACCCACGACACCCATCCAGACCCCGATCAGGGCCGCCAGCACGGTGGAGATCCCGACCAGGAGCAACGTGGGCCACATCCGGTCCACCATCAGGTCCCAGACCGGCACCCGATAGCGCAGCGACGTCCCGAAGTCACCGGTGAACGCCCCCTGCACGAAGGTCAGGAACTGCTGTGGCAGCGGCTGGTCGAGGCCGTAGGCCTCGTTGAACGCCGCCAGGTCCTCCGGGCTCTGCATCCGGCCGCGGCCGAGGTTGCGCCCGGGGTCGCCGGGCAGCACCCGGAACAGGAAGAAGCTGAGGACCAGGAGGAACGCCAGGCTGCCAAGTGCGCCCCCGGCCTTGCCGAGCGCATAGCGCGTGTAGCTGCGACGCCGTCCCCGGGGCTGCTCGACGAGGGACGAGGCCTCCGTCACCGCCCCGATCGTCACTCGCGGTCCCCCGCGGTGCCGCGGCGTCGCATCGCGACCACACCCCCCACGCCGAGGAGGACGAGCAGCACGACGCCCCCGACCACGAGCACCCCGGTGCTGATGCCGCCCCCGTCGTCGGACGAGGACCCGGACGCCTGGGTCACGCCCTCCTCGTCGGCGCACTGGTCGGCCTCGGAGGCCGGACGGGCGTGGACGTAGTTGTAGACGCCGTACTGGATCAGGTAGACCCCGCCGGGGTCCGGCTGCGGGCGCATGCAGGCGACCCGGTCGGTGCGCCAGGCCTCGCCGATGGCGCTGTAGGCGGTCACCAGGTAGGGCGCGTCGCGGTAGAGGATCTCCTGCATCTCCTTGACCTGGTCCTCGCGGGCGGCCTGGTCCTGCTCGGTCAGCTGCTGCTCGTAGAGCGCGTCGTACTCGTCGTTGCAGTACCACGAGTCCGACCAGCCCCCCAGCTGGTCGCAGGTCATGTACGACAGCATCGACGACGGGTCGGGCTCGACGTACCAGCCCCACTCGAAGGCGTCGAAGTTCCCCTCGAGGATGATGTTGGTGAGGTTGTTGGACTCGAACGCCCGCACCTCGGAGTCGATGTCGAGCTCGGCCAGCCACTCCTGGAAGTACTCCATGACGTCGGTGGACGTCTGCCCGTCGCTGCGTGAGTAGAGCCGCAGCGTGCCGATCGGCTTGCCGTCGGGCATCGTCCGGAACCCGTCGTCGCCGACCGTGTAGCCCGCCTCGTCGAGCAGCTGGGCTGCCTTCTCGAGGTCGAAGGTCGGCGCCTCCTCGGCGGGCGGCTCCCACCGGTAGCCCTCGTAGGCCGGCGGGATGATCGTCGACCCCGGCTCCCCGGCGCCCTGGTAGACGGTCTCGACGAGTCGCTCACGGTCGACGGCGAAGTTGAGCGCGTAGCGGAACGCCGGGTCGAGCACGGCGGGGTTGGGATCGCCCATCGGCTCGCCGGTCTTGGTGTCGATCGAGCCGGTGTTGAAGGCGATCTCGTCGAAGCTCGGCGAGTCGCCGTTGGCGGCTTCGATGTTGTCCTCGGCCGCCAGCGACTCGACCTGCAGCGCCGAGATCTCCTCGACGAAGTCGATCTCGCCCTTGATCAGGGCCTGGCTCGCGGGGTCCTCGGACTTGTAGACCCGGAACACCACCTCGTCGAAGTGCGGCGCCCCGCCCCAGTAGTCGGGGTTGGCCTCGAACCGGTACGTCGAGCCGCCGGCCGTGCCCTCGATCAGCCGGAACGGACCCGATCCGACGACCTGTTCGCCGTCGTCCGACTCGTTGGCGTAGTCCTTGACCTCGTCCTCGGAGATCTTCGACCAGACGTGCTCGGGCACGATCGGGATCGGCAGCAGCGGCAGCACCGAGCTCGGCTTCTTCATGTTCAGCACGATCGTGGTGTCGTCGGGAGCGTCCACGGAGTCGACCTGCGCGAGGTAGGTGCCCCAGGTCGAGCGCTCGGGCCCTCCGTCCATGATCCGCTCGTAGGTGTGGACCACGTCGGCGGAGGTCAGCTGCTCGCCGTCGGACCAGGTCACGTCGTCGCGCAGCGTGAAGGTCCAGGTGAGCCCGTCCTCGGAGGTCTCCCACTTCGTGGCCAGCGCGGGCACGGGCTGCATGTCGGTCATCGCGTAGCCGGTGAGCGAGTCGTACATCAGCGACCACATCTCGAACGACTCGGCCTCGATGCCGAGGAACGGGTTGAACGAGTCGACCTCGTTGGGTAGGCGACGGTGAACGTCGTGGGGTCCCCCTCGGCCCGGGCCGGCGCCGTCGCGAGCCCCGGGGCGAGCCCGGCGAGCAGCAGTCCGACCACCACGGAGAGCCTGGCGGCGATACGTTGGCGCCCGTGACGTCCGACCAGCCGCCCACCGCGCCGCCGGAGGCGCGCCGAGAGTCCTTCGAGCACACCGAGCACGGCGTGCCGCGCCCGGACCCCTATGCCTGGCTGCACGACAGCGACGCGGCGGAGGTGAGGGCCCATCTGGTCGCCGAGCGGGCCTGGTACGACGTTGCGGTTGCTCATCTGCACTCCCTGGCTGTCGTCCTGAGGTCCGAGATGGTCGCCCGCCTGCCTGCGACCGACGTCTCCCCCACGTGGAGCCGTCGGCGCTTTTCCTACTACACCGAGACGCCGGCGGGAAGAGAGTACCCACGGATCTGCCGAAAAATCCGTTACGATTCGGCGTCGATCGCTTCGGATCCCTCTGCGGGACAAGATCGGGACAACGATTTCCGTGACGGGGGCTCAGGGGTCGCCGAGGTGCTGCTGGACGTCTCCGACCTCGCCGAGGGCAGCGACTACCTCGAGCTCGGCGTGACCGTCGTCAGCCCGGACGAGGACCTGCTGGCGTGGTCGGTCGACACCGACGGCGACGAGGTCTACCGGCTGCGGTTCCGCGACCTGCGCACCGGCGAGGACCTGCCGGACGAGGTGCCGCGCACCTACTACGGGGCCGCCTGGTCGGCCGACTCCCGCTGGTTCTTCTACACCGTCCACGACGCCGCCTACCGCGGCTACCAGGTGTGGCGGCACCGGGTCGGCAGCGACGTGGCCGACGACGTGCTGGTGGTCGAGGAGCCCGACGAGCGCTTCGAGATCTGGGTGCGGGCCACCCGTTCCGGCGACTGGGTGGTGGTGACGTCGGAGAGCAACACCACCGCCGAGACCTGGCTGGTCGACGCCCACGACCCGGAGGCACCGCCGCGCCGGGCGGGCGGCCGTCGCGACGGCGTCCGGTACCGCGTCGACCACCGTCGCCGGCCCGGCGGCGACGACCTCCTCGTGGTGGTCGACGACCGGGTCGAGCAGCGGCTGATGGTGGCGCCCGTGCCCGGGCCCGAGGGCGCCGACCACACCACGTGGGTCGAGGCGCGGCCCGAGGACCCCGCCGTCCACCTGGAGCGCGCGGACGCCTTCGGGGGCGGCGTGGTGCTGTCGGTCCGCACCGGGGGCGCCCACCAGCTGGTGCTGGTCCGCCACGACGACCTGGCCGGCGCCGGGCACCGCGGTGACCAGCGAGGCGGCCGGCGGCGGGGTGCTGCTCGCCCGCACGACGGAGTACGACGTCGACCGGGTGCTGGTCCGGGACGAGTCGTGGCTCAGCCCGCCGGTGTGGAGCGAGGTGGCGCTGGCGAGCGGCGAACGCCGCGTCGTACGACGCGGGGAGGCGCCGGGCTTCGACCCGGCGGCGTACGTCGTGGAGCGGCACGTGTTCCCGTCGGCCGACGGCACGCCCGTCCCGGCGTCGGTGATGCGCCACCGCGACACCCCGCTCGACGGCACCGCGCCGGCGGTGCTCTACGCCTACGGCGCCTACGGCTACACGTTCGAGCCCGAGTGGGACCCCGCGCTGCCGTCGCTGCTCGACCGCGGCGTGGTGTGGGTGCACGCCCACGTCCGGGGCGGCAGCGAGGGTGGCCGGGCGTGGTACCTCGACGGCAAGCTCGCGGCCAAGCAGCACACCTTCGACGACCACATCGCGGTCGCCGACGGCCTCGCGGCAGCGGGCATGGTCGACCCCGACCGGATCGCCACCCGCGGGCTCAGCGCGGGCGGGCTGCTGCAGGGCGCGGTGTTCAGCCAGCGCCCCGACCGCTGGCGGGCGGTCGTCGCGGAGGTCCCCTTCGTCGACGTGGTGACCACGATGTTCGACGAGGCCACGCCGCTGACGATCACCGAGTGGGAGGAGTGGGGCGACCCCCGGGTCCGGGAGGAGTTCGACCGGATGCTGGCGCTGGTCGCCGTACGACAACCTGCCGCCGGCCGGAGGCCGGCCCGACCTGCTGGTCACCGGCGCGGTGCACGACCCGCGGGTGATGGTGCGGGAGCCGGCGAAGTGGGTCGCGGCGCTGCGCGCGTCCGACCCGGAGTGGTCGCCGCGCTGCCTGTTCCGCTGCGAGGTGGGCGCCGGCGCCCACGTCGGCCCGTCGGGGCGGTTCGCCCACCTGGCCTACGAGGCGGAGGTCGCGGCCTGGCTGCTGGACCGGCTGGGCGTCACGAACGCCGGACCCACCGGAGAGACCGGGGACACCGGCGAGAGGGAGGCGCGATGACTTCGCTGGACGACGAGGTGCTGGAGGTGACGCGTGCCCTGATCCGGCTCGACACCACCAACCGCGAGCACCTCGGGCACCGAGACCCTGGCCGCCGAGCTACCTGCACGACTACCTGTGCCGGGCACGGCATCGAGGCCGAGCTGGTGGCCCGGGAGCCCGTCGCGCGCCAACCTGGTGGCACGGATCCCCGGCACCGACCCGGACGCACCGTCGCTGGCCTTCGTCGGCCACACCGACGTGGTGCCGGTCGACGGCCAGCAGTGGACCCACCCGCCGTTCGAGGCGGTGCTCGACGACGACGGCTGGCTGTGGGGCCGCGGCGCCGTCGACATGAAGAACGAGGTCGCGGCCCGGGCGGTCGCGATGGCGGCGCTGGCCCGGGAGGGCTTCCGGCCCCGCGGCGACCTGTGGTTCCTCGCGGTCGCCGACGAGGAGGACGGCCGCGCCGACGTCGGCATGCGTTGGCTGCTCGAGCAGCGGCCCGACATCCGGCCGACGATGGCGATCAACGAGGGCGCCGGCGAGCGGCTGGAGCTGGTCGACGGGCGGGCCGTGCTGACCTTCGGCGTCGGCGAGAAGGGCACCTGCCCGGTGCGGCTGGTGGCGCTCGGCGAGGCCGGCCACGCGTCGATGCCCGAGGTGGGCGACAACGCGGTGCCGCACCTGGCCGAGCTGTCTGACCAGGATCGGCTCCGGCATGCCCGACCTGGTCCGCGACCCCTTCGTCGAGCACACCCTGGAGGTGCTGCTCGGTCGCCCGGTCGGCGACCTGGCCGCCGACATCGCCGAGGCCGCCGCGCTGCACCCGGCGCTCGTCCACGAGCTGCCCGCCCTGCCCGGGACCACCATGGCCCCGACGATGCTGGCCGCGTCGACCGCCCGCAACGTGATGCCGGCGCGCGCGTCGGTCGACCTGGACTGCCGGACCCTGCCGGGGACGACCGGCCGACGACGTGCTGGCCTCCGTCCGCTCCCGGCTGGGCGACGACGTCCGCTACGACCTCGAGCTGCCCGAGGAGATGGTCCACGGCAGCGCGTCCGACCCGACCGGGCCGCTGCCCGCCGCGGTCGCCGCCTGCCTGGCCGAGCTGGACCCGGAAGCGCTGCTGCTGCCGGTGCTGTGCACGGGCTTCACCGACTCGGTGCACCTGCGGGCGGCGGCCGGCACCGCGGCGTACGGGTTCAGCCCGTTCCGGACAACGCCGGCGGAGGTGCTGGCCGCGGGCTACCACAACGCCGACGAGCGGGTGCACGTCGACGACCTGTCGCTCTCGGCCCGGTTCCACGTCGCGCTGGCGCGGCGGCTGCTCAGCTGACGACGCCGACCCGGATGGTGGTGAGCCGGTCGGGTGCACCGACCATCCGGACGGTGACCTGCACGTCGTCGCGGACCATCACGAAGCGCTGCGGCTGGTCGACCTGGACCGTCCAGCCGTCGAGGTCGCGGAAGGTGTCGGTGTAGTCGGCGAAGGCCTGCTCGCCGTCGCCGGAGACGCCGGCCACGCAGTCGGTCGGGCTGCCCTCGATCGGTCCGTAGATCGGCGCCTCCCGCGGCAGGTCCGACCAGGTCCTCTCGACCGTGGCGGGGACGGTGACCTCGGAGTTCGGGCCGTTGCAGGTGAAGGTCCGGCTCTCCTCGACCAGCCGCTCGTGGTGGGCGTCCTCGCCCAGCGCGTCGGCGGAGAGCCCGCCGCCCACCATCACGGCCGCGGTGCCGAGCACCACGACGACGCGGGCGGCTCTCGGGACCCGCGGCCACACCACGACGGCCAGCGCGGCCGCGAGGACCGGGATCGGCACGACCAGGAAGGCGAGGTCGGCGAACGAGCCGCCGCCGTACTCCGCCGCCAAGCCGTAGACGCTCGAGAGCGCGAGCACGACCAGCGCGATCGTGACCAGCGAGAGGGCGGCGGCGACGCCGATGCGGGCGCGGGTCCGGGTGTCCATGTCAGCAGCGTGGCGGCGCCGGCCAGGCGCGGCATGCGTCCACGTACTCAACCCGGGGCACGCTCGGGCCATGGACCTCGACCGGGTGCGCGACCACCTCGCCGGGCTCGACGGGGTGGGGGAGCAGCGCCGCGGCGACGACGCCGCGATCCGGACGGCACTGACCGCCGGGTGGGAGCTGCAGCGCTGACCCCGCTCAGTCGGACGCCAGGGCCCGCTCGACCCGCTCGACCTTCGCGGTGAGCTGGCCGTCGTACCCGGGTCGGATGTCGGCCTTGAGCACCAACCCGACCCGCGGCGACGCCTCGGCCACCACGTCGACCGCCCGCTTGACCACCGCCATCACCTCGTCCCACTCCCCCTCGACGTTGGTGAACATCGCGTTGGTCTCGCACGGCAGCCCGGACTCGCGGACCACGCGGACGGCCCGCGCGACCGCCTCGGAGACCGACCCGGTCTCGTCGGCGGCGGTGGGGCTGATGCTGAAGGCAACGATCATGCGGTCAGCGTAGGTGCGGCGGCCACGGCAGCGGTGGCCCAGGTACCGAACCAGCCGCCGGCTCCGTATGTCACGCACCGCCGCCCCAGCCAGCGGTGAGTCAGGCACCGAGTTCTCCTGCCGTTCGGTACGTCAGCCACCGCCCGGCGCATCCGTCAGACCAGCGAGCGCACCAGCAGGACGAACGAGGACGCGGCGCAGACGGTCAGCACGGCGGCCCGCACGAGCCGGCGCGGCACCCGGCGCCGGATCGGGATCGACACCGCGACCCCGAGGGCCAGGATCGGCGAGAGGAGCAGGGCCAGCAGCGTGACGTCGGCGTCGAGCTGGCCGGTCACGCCGAGGCCGACCAGGCTGAGCGCGGCGCCGATCGCGAAGTACGCCGCCAGCGTCGGCCGGAGCACGTAGGGGTGGTGGTGCTGGTAGAGGATCGCCAGCGGCGGCCCGCCGATCGACGTCGCCGTCCCGGCCACCCCCGAGACCAGGCCGGCGATCGGCAGCGACACCCGGTTGACCGGGATGGTGACGGTGCGGACGGTCAGCAGCACGCTCAGCAGCACCATCAGGCCCACCGCGACGCCGATCACCTCGACCGGCGCGGTCGCCACCACCCACACCCCGATCGCCGTGCCGAGGACCCGCGGCGGCAGCGCGAGGGCCAACCCGCGCCAGTCGGTGCCTCGGTGCTCGGTGACCATCGTCTGCAGGGCCATCAGCATGGCCAGCCACAGCATCACCTGCGGCACCAGCTCCGGAGCGACCAGCGCGGCCACCGGTGCCCCCACGAGGCCGAGCCCGAGCCCGACCGTGCCCTGCACGACGGCGCCCACGAAGAGCGCCACGCCCAGGACCACGACGGCCCAGGTCTCGACCCCGAGCAGCACTCCCTCAGCCGCGCAGCAGGTTGCGCAGCACGTACGGCATGATGCCGCCGTTGCGGTAGTAGTTGGCCTCACCCGGGGTGTCGATCCGGACCTTGGCGTCGAACTCGACGTCGCCGGCGCGGACCTTGACCGTCTTCGGCGTACGGCCCTCGTTGAGCTCGGTGACGCCGGTGAAGGAGAACTCCTCCTCGCCGGTCAGGCCCAGGCTCTCGGCGGACTCGCCCTCGGGGAACTGCAGCGGCAGCACGCCCATGCCGATCAGGTTGGAGCGGTGGATCCGCTCGTAGGACTCCGCGATCACCGCCTTCACGCCGAGCAGCGCGGTGCCCTTGGCGGCCCAGTCGCGCGAGGAGCCCGAGCCGTACTCCTTGCCCGCCAGCACCACCAGCGGCGTGCCGGCGGCGAGGTAGTTCTCACTCGCCTCGAAGACGGTCGTCTCCGCCCCGTCACGCGTGAAGTCGCGGGTGACGCCGCCCTCGGTGCCGGGGGCCAGCTGGTTGCGCAACCGGATGTTGGCGAAGGTGCCGCGGATCATCACCTCGTGGTTGCCGCGCCGCGAGCCGTAGGAGTTGAAGTCCCGCTGCTCGACACCGTGCTCCTGCAGGTACGTCCCCGCGGGGCTGTCCTTCTTGATCGCGCCGGCCGGGCTGATGTGGTCGGTGGTGACCGAGTCGCCCAGCTTGAGCAGCACCCGGGCACCGTCGATGTCCGAGACCGGCTCCGGCTCGTCGGGCATCCCCTCGAAGTACGGAGGCTTCCGCACGTACGTCGAGTCCTCGTCCCAGGCGAAGGTGTCGCCCTCGGGGGTCTCGAGCGAGCGCCAGCGGTCGTCACCGGCGAACACGTCCTCGTAGGACGACCCGAACATGTCGGAGGTGATCGCCGAGGCGATCGTCTCCTCGACCTCCTGCGGCGAGGGCCAGATGTCCTTGAGGAAGACGTCGCTGCCGTCGGTGTCCTGACCCAGCGGGTCGCCGAACAGGTCGACGTCCATCGAGCCGGCGAGCGCGTAGGCGACCACCAGCGGCGGCGAGGCCAGGTAGTTCATCTTCACGTCGGGGTTGATCCGGCCCTCGAAGTTGCGGTTGCCCGACAACACCGACACCACAGCGAGGTCGTGCTCCTGCACGGCCTGGCTGACCTCGGGGATCAGCGGCCCGGAGTTGCCGATGCAGGTGGTGCAGCCGTAGCCCACGAGGTTGAACCCCAGCTTGTCGAGGTACGGCGTCAGGCCGGCACGCTCGTAGTAGTCACTGACGACCTTGGAACCCGGCGCCAGCGAGGTCTTGACCCACGGCTTGCGGGTCAGGCCCTTGTCGACGGCGTTCTTGGCGAGCAGCGCCGCCCCGATCATCACGCTCGGGTTGGAGGTGTTGGTGCAGGAGGTGATCGCGGCGATGGTGACGGCGCCGTGGTCGATCTCCATGTCCTGGCCGCCGATCGAGATCGTGACCGGGTTGCTCGGCCGGCCGCCGTCCTTCGGCGCCGCGGACGGCTTGTGGGGCTTGCCGTTGCCGGACGCGTGGGACGGCGAGTCGGAGGCCGGGAACGACTCGGCGACCGCCTCGTCGTAGCCCTCCTCCTCGCCGGCCTCGTCGACGTAGTCGGCGAGCGCGCCGCGGAAGCCCTCCTTGGCCTCGGAGACCGACACCCGGTCCTGCGGGCGCTTCGGGCCGGCCAGCGACGGGACGACGGTCGCGAGGTCGAGCTCGAGCTTCTCGGAGTAGCGCGGCTCGGCGGACGGGTCGTGCCAGAGGCCCTGCTCCTTGGCGTAGGTCTCGACGAGGTCGAGCTGCTCCTGCGGCCGCCCGGTGAGCTCGAGGTACTTGATCGTCTCCTCGTCGATCGGGAAGACCGCGATGGTGGAGCCGAACTCGGGGCTCATGTTGCCGATCGTGGCGCGGTTGGCCAGCGGCAACGCCGAGACGCCGGGACCGTAGAACTCGACGAACTTCCCGACCACGCCGTGCTGGCGCAGCATCTCGGTGATGGTGAGCACGAGGTCGGTGGCGGTCGAGCCCTCGGGCAGGTCGCCGGACAGCTTGAAGCCGACCACCCGCGGGATCAGCATCGAGACCGGCTGGCCGAGCATCGCGGCCTCGGCCTCGATGCCGCCGACGCCCCAGCCGACCACGCCGATGCCGTTGACCATCGTGGTGTGGGAGTCGGTGCCGACGCACGTGTCGGGATAGGCCTGGGTCGTGCCCTCGACCTCACGGGTGAAGACCGTGCGGGCGAGGTGCTCGATGTTGACCTGGTGGACGATGCCGGTACCGGGCGGGACGACCTTGAAATCGTCGAAGGCGCCCTGGCCCCAGCGGAGGAACTGGTAGCGCTCCCTGTTGCGCTCGTACTCGATCTCGACGTTGCGCTCGAAGGCGTCGGCACTGCCGAACACGTCGGCGATCACGGAGTGGTCGATCACCATCTCGGCGGGCGCGAGCGGGTTGATCCGCGAGGCGTCGCCGCCGAGCTCCTGCATCGCCTCGCGCATCGTGGCGAGGTCGACCACGCACGGCACGCCGGTGAAGTCCTGCATGATCACGCGCGCCGGCGTGAACTGGATCTCCTTGTCGGGCTCGGCGTCGGCGTCCCAGCCGGCGAGCGCCTTGATGTCGTCGGCCGTGATGTCGGCGCCGTCCTCGGCGCGGAGCAGGTTCTCCAGCAGCACCTTCAGGCTGAACGGAAGACTGTCGACGGCGTCGTCGGGCAGCCCCTCCCCGCGGACGGCGTCGAGCCGGAAGATCTCGTACTCCCGGTCCCCCACGCCGAGCGTGCTCCTAGCTCCGAAGCTGTCCTGGCTCGCCATGTCTCGTCTCCTCGCTCGGGGGCTCTCGCGTCCTCGCCCATCTTGCCGCCGGGGGCGTGCGCCGTGGAAGTGAGGCCTGCCTTACCGGACCGGACGATTTCTCTTGACGTCAAGATATCTCACCGGCCGTCAGGCGCCAAACCCGAAACGCGCTGGCCCGGCACCGCCTGCTCCCCTAGCCTCCGCGGGTGGCCCTCCCCGACCTCGCCCTTGTCACGCCCACGCGCGACCTCCTCGCCCAGGTGCTGGAGTGGCGCCACCACCCCGACGTCACCCGGTGGCTGCTGCGCACCACCGTCGACCCCGAGCGCTACACGCAGGCGTGGCTCGACTCCGTCGACGACCCGCTCGAGGCCGGGTTCGTCGCGGTCCTCGACGGCCGGGCGGTGGCCACCGGCACCCTCGAGGTGCTCGACGGCAGCGGACAGGACGGGAGCGAGCCGGCGTACGAACGGATCGAGGGCCTGCTGGGCTACCTGGTCGACCCGGCGTACGCCGGGCGCGGGATCGCGACGGCGGTCGCCCGCGCGCTGCTCGACACCGGCTTCGGCGAGCTGGGCCTGCGCCGGGTCACGGCCGGCTGCTTCGCCGACAACGTGGCATCGTGGAAGGTGATGGAGAAGCTCGGGATGCGGCGCGAGCAGCACGGCGTCGCCGACTCCTTCCACGCCGAGCTCGGCTGGGTCGACGGCTTCACCTACGGGATCCTCGCCGAGGAGTGGCGCCGGTGACCTCGTCGGACCCGGCGCTGCTGGTGCTGCACGGCGTACGGCTGCTCGGGTTCGCGCCGACCGCCGCGGTGGCCGGCCGGTTCGGTCTCGACGAGGGCCTGGCCGGGGACCTGCTCGAGGACCATCGGGCGCTCGGACTGGTCACGTGGTCGTCGTTCGCCGACTCCACCGGCTGGTCGCTCACCGAGCGCGGCCGGGTCGAGGGCGAGGCGCGGCTGGCCGCGGAGCTCGAGGCGACGGGTCGGCGCGACGTCGTGCACCGAACCTACCTGGAGTTCCTGGACCTGAACGCCCGGGTGCTGCAGGCGGTGACCGACTGGCAGACCCGGCCGGTCGCGGGCGACCCGTTCGCGGCCAACGACCACCAGGACCTGCGCTGGGACACCCGCGTGCTGCGGCGGCTGGACGACGTCGGCGGCGCCCTCGGGCCGCTGGCCGGCGTGCTCGGTGGCGTGCTCGACCGGCTCGCCGGCTACTCGGAGCGCTACGAGTCGGCGCTGGCCCGGGCCCGTGGCGGGGAGCGGGAGTGGGTCGACGGGCTCGGCCGCGACTCCTGCCACACCGTCTGGTTCCAGCTCCACGAGGACCTGCTGGCGACCCTCGGCATCCCCCGCGGGCAGGAACCACGCTGACAGCCGGGTCCTTGCACCCCGGCGTACGACGGTGGAGGGTCTCCCCATGGCGATCGACACCCGGATGAACGGCGTCATCCACGCCGCCCTGCGTCGCGACCTCGAGCGCATCGCGATGCAGGTCGAGCGGCCCGACGGCCTGTCCGACGAGCGGCTGCGCGCGATCGGCGAGCACGCGGTGTGGCTGATGGGGCTGCTGCACGACCACCACACCACCGAGGACGAACGGCTGTTCCCGGCGATGCGGGGCAACAACCCCGACATCGGTCCGCTGCTCGACACCATGCTCGCCGAGCACGGGGCGATCGCCTCCGCCGTGACCACCCTGGAGGAGGCGGGGCGGCGCGCCGAGTCAGGCGAGGAGGGCGCGGCCGAGGGGCTGCGCGAGGCCGTGGCGGGGCTGCGCCGGGTGCTCGACCCGCACCTCGAGCACGAGGAGCGCGCGCTGAGCCCGCTGGTGCCCGACAGCATGAGCGAGGAGGAGTGGGCGGCCTTCGAGAAGAGCAACGTCGAGGGCAAGAAGCCCCCGCAGCTGGCCTTCCAGGGCCACTGGATGCTCGACAACCTCGACCCGGCGGGCGCGGCCGTGGTCAGGAAGCAGGTCCCGGCCGTGCCCCGGTTCATCATGCTCAACCTGCTCGGCGGTCCCTACCGCAGGCGGCGGGAGGCCTGCTGGGGCGGCACGCCGGCCGCCGACGTCCGCGCCGTGAGGCTGGTGCAGGACTGAGGCGGCGGCGGGGGGCCAGCCGAGGAACCGCGACCCGTCACTCGTGCAGGTTCAGGAGGGCCGGAGCCGTCAGTTGTGTGCGTTCGGGCGTGCAGAAGTGACGGCTCGCGGGGATGCAGCTCAGCGTTCGAGCAGCGCCACGCACTCCACGTGGTGGGTCATCGGGAACAGGTCGAGGGCGCGCAGCGCCGCGAGCCGGTAGCCGTGCCCGGCGAAGATCGCGACGTCGCGGGCCAGTGCCGCCGGGTCGCAGGCGACGTAGGCCACGGCCCGGGGCGCCCGGGCGGCCACCTGGTCGACGACCGCCCGCTTCGCGCCCTCGCGCGGCGGGTCGAGCACGACCAGGTCGAACGGCTCGTCGTACGCCGTCGCGAGGACCTTCGCCACCGGGCCGGTCGCCACCTCGACCGCGTCGCCGAGGTTGCGCCGGGCGTGCTCGCACGCGGCGTGGTCGGCCTCGACCGCGACCACCCGTGCGCCGGGCCCGACGACGTCGACCAGCGCACCGGCGAACAGCCCGACGCCGGCGTAGAGGTCGAGCACCGACTCGCCGGACCGGGGACCGAGCTGGTCGAGCACCGTCGCGACCAGCACCTCGGGCGCGCCCGGGTGCACCTGCCAGAAGCCGCCCTCGGCCACCGAGTGCTCGCGCCCCCTCACCTCGTACGACGGCGCGACCTCGGCCTCGAGCAGGCACTCGTCGACCGCGACCACGTCGTGGGAGCGGTGCTTGCGCATGCCGAGCCGACCGGCGGGGAGCTCGACGTAGCGCTGCCGGGTGCGCCAGTGCAGGCCCTCCCGGTCACCGGGGACGGGTTCGACCTCGACCGGGACGTCGAGCCCGGCGAGCCGGGACAGCTGCTCGTGGACCACGGCCGCCTTGAGCGCCCGCTGCGCGGGCAGCGCGACGTGCTGGAAGTCGCAGCCACCGCACCCGCCCGCGCCGGCGTAGCGGCACGGCGGCTCGACCCGGTCGGGCGACGCCACCGCCACGTCGACGGCGTCGGCGCGCCAGAACCGGTCGCCGTCGGTGCCCTCGGTGACCGCGACCTCGACGGTCTCGCCGGGGAGCGCGTGCCGGACGAACACCACGCGGCCGCCGTCACCGGCGCCGCCGTCGTCGATCCTGGCCACGCAGTGGCCGCCATGGGCGACCGGGCCGACCTCGACGGTGAACCGCTCCCCGACGCGGGAGCGTCCGCGGGGCCGGCGGGCCCGCGGCCGCCGGGTCACCGCCCGACCTGGTGGTCGGAGGCGGAGCGCTCCCTCACATTGCCGCGCCGCAGGTCGCCCGAGCGGATCCGGGTGTCCTCGCGGCCGGCGCGCTCGCGGGCGATGATCGAGGACCGCAGCTGGTAGGGCACGGAGATCACCATGACCCCGGGCGTGAAGAGCAGCCGGCCCTTGAGCCGCAGCGCGGTCTGGTTGTGGAGCAGCTGCTCCCACCAGCGGCCGACGACGTACTCCGGGATGTAGACCGCCACCACGCCGCGCGGGTTGGCTGTCCGGATCTCCTGGGCGTAGTCGACGATCGGCCGCACGATCTCGCGGTAGGGCGAGTGGAGCACCTTGAGCGGCACCCCGAGGTTGCGCTCGTCCCACTCCGTGAGGATCCGGCTGGTCTGTGCCGGCTCGGTGGAGACGTAGACCCCCTCGAGCACGTTGGGCCGCGACGCCTTGGCGAACGCCACCGCCCGCAGCGTCGGCTTGTGCAGCTTGCCGACCAGGACGATCGCGTGCACCCGGGTGGGCAGCACCTTGTCCTCTTCGTCAGCGGCGAGCTCGAGCGCGACGTTGCCGTAGTGGCGGCTGATGCCCTGCATGATCACGAAGAACACGGCCATCGCCAGGATCGTGATCCACGCGCCGGCCAGGAACTTGGTCACCAGCACGATCACGAGCACCACGGCGGTCATGCCCAGCCCGAAGGTGTTGATCGCCCGCGACCGCATCATCCGGCGGCGTACGGCGGGGTCGCGCTCGGTCCGGAGGTGCCGGGTCCAGTGGCGGATCATGCCGAGCTGGCTGAGGTTGAACGACACGAAGACGCCCACGATGTAGAGCTGGATCAGCCGGGTGGTCTCGGCGTCGAAGACCTGGATCAGGATGATCGCCATCGCCGCCAGGAAGACGATGCCGTTGCTGTAGGCCAACCGGTCACCGCGCGACCCCAGCGCCCGCGGGGCCAGCCCGTCCTGGGCGAGGATCGAGCCGAGCACCGGGAAGCCGTTGAACGCGGTGTTGGCGGCCAGGACCAGGATCACGCCGGTGACGCTGACCACGAAGTAGAAGCCCGGCGGGAACTGGTCGAAGACGCCCGAGGCGATCTGGGAGATCAGCGGGTGCTGGTCGTATCCCGCTGGCAGGGCGTCACCCGACGCGGTGCGCAGCCGCTCGAGCTCGTGGGGGTCGACGTAGCGGACACCCATCTGGTTGGCGAGCACGATGACGCTCATCATCATCGAGATCGCGATCAGGCCGAGGAGCAGGAGCGTGGTGGCGGCGTTCTGGCTCTTGGGCTTGCGGAACGCCGGCACACCGTTGGAGATCGCCTCGACACCGGTCAGCGCCGCACACCCGGACGAGAAGGCCCGGGCCAGCAGGAAGACCAGCGCCACCTGGGTCAGCGGCTGCTCCCACCCGGGAGAGGGATCGATCTGCAGCCCGGCGCTCTCGGCCGGCGGCAGGTCACCGGCCGCGAGCTGCATCAGGCCGTAGCCGCACATTCCCAGCACGGAGGCCATGAACAGGTAGGTCGGCACCGCGAAGAACGTGCCCGACTCGCGGACCCCGCGGAGGTTCATGGCCGTCAGCACGACCACGGCGACGGTGGCCACCAAGGCCTCGTGGCCGATCAGCGACGGGATCGCCCCCGCGGCGTACTGCGCGGCCGACGAGATCGACACCGCCACGGTGAGGACGTAGTCGACGATCAGCGCGCTGGCGACCGTGATGCCGGCGTCGCGGCCCAGGTTGACCGTGGCCACCTCGTAGTCGCCGCCGCCCGAGGGGTAGGCGTGCACCGTCTGCCGGTATGAGGCGACGACGGTCAGCATCACCAGCGCCACGAAGATGCCGATCTTCCACGACCAGATGTACGTCGTCGCACCGGCCGCGGCCAGCATGATGAAGATCTCGTCGGGAGCGTAGGCGACCGACGACAGTGCGTCGCTCGCGAACACCGGGAGCGCGATCTTCTTGGGCAGCAGCGTCTCGCCGAGCTGCGAGCTGCGCAGCTTGCGCCCTAGCACGATCCGCTTGGAGACGTCGCCGACACCCACGAGCGGCAAGGCTAGACCCTGGTGCCCCTGACGGTGGTATCGACTGGGATACGGTGTGCGCGTGCACGTCGTGATCATGGGTTGTGGCCGTGTCGGCTCGACCTTGGCCCGCAGTCTCGAGGATCGCAACCACACGGTCTCGATCATCGACAACGAGCCGGACTCGTTCCGTCGGCTCGGCCCCTCCTTCAACGGCGACAAGGTCACCGGCTACGGCTTCGACCAGGAGGTGCTGCAGAAGGCCGGCATCAAGCGGGCCGACGGCTTCGCCGCCGTCTCCAGCGGCGACAACTCCAACATCATCGCCGCGCGGGTCGCGCGCGAGACGTTCGGGATCGAGAACGTCGTCGCACGGATCTACGACCCCGGCCGCGCCGAGGTCTACCAGCGGCTCGGCATCACCACGGTCGCGACGGTGAAGTGGACCGCCGACCAGGTGCTGCGACGGCTGCTCCCCGCGGGCGCCGAGCCCGACTTCCGCGACCCGTCGGGCACCATCCGGGTCGACCACGTGCCGGTGCCCGAGGCGTGGATCGGGCAGCGCACCATCAACTTCGAGGAGCAGTCGAAGTCGCGCATCGCGTGGATCGACCGGCTCGGCGAGGGGATGCTCCCCGACCGCGAGACCGTCATCCAGGAGGGCGACATGATCCACCTGGTGATCCGCGAGGAGAACGCCTCCCACGCCTACTCCGCCTTCGACGACGGCCCCCAGGAGGAGTGAGATGCGCGTCGCCATCGCCGGTGCGGGTGCGGTCGGCCGCTCCATCGCCCGCGAGCTGATCACCAACGGCCACCAGGTGCTGCTGATCGACAAGAGCCCGAGCTCCATCAAGCCCGAGCGGGTGCCCGACGCCGAGTGGCTGCTCGCCGACTCCTGCGAGATGTCCTCCCTCGAAGAGGCCCGGCTCGACCGGTGCGACGTCGTCATCGCCGCGACCGGCGACGACAAGGCCAACCTGGTGACCTCCTTGCTGGCCAAGACCGAGTTCGGGGTCCCCCGGACGGTCGGCCGGGTCAACCACCCCAACAACGAGTGGCTCTTCAGCGAGGCGTGGGGCGTCGACGTCAACGTCTCGACGCCGCGCATCATGTCGGCGCTGGTCGAGGAGGCCGTCACCATCGGCGACCTGGTCCGGCTGTTCACCTTCCGGCAGGGCAACGCCAACCTGGTCGAGCTCACCCTCCCCGACGACTCCCCCTACGTCGGCAAGCCGTCCGGCCTGATCCCGTTCCCCGAGAACTGCGCGCTGGTCACCATCCTGCGCGACGGACAGGTCTACAAGCCCGACTCCGAGCAGCCGGTCGAGTCCGGCGACGAGCTGCTGTTCGTGGTGAGCGCCGACAAGGAGGAGGAGCTGGAGCGGCTCCTCGCTCCGTCGCACCACGGGGGCTGAGGGCTCACCGCCCTGCCCATCTCCCGGGGTTTCGACGCGCTTCGCGACCTCGCACGCTCGGTCGCTGCGCTTGCTCAACCTGCGCGGGCCACGGCAGCGCGCTCGTCCCTCGCGCCCTCACACCACGGGGGCTGAGCGTGTCGGGCTCGATGCCCTGCCCAATCTCCCGGGGTTTCGACGCGCTTCGCGACCTCGCACGCTCGGTCGCTGCGCTTGCTCAACCTGCGCGGGCCACGGCAGTGCGCTCGTTCCTCGCGCCCTACCTGCCCGCTTGCTCGACCGGGGTCCGGTTGCGGGCCAGCAGCCACACCATCGCCGCCAGCGCGGCGACCTGCAGCGGCCAGCCGAGGGCGATCTTCAGCACCCCCAGCACCGCCACGGCCGCGTCGGCGTCGATCGCTCCGCTGCGGCCGCCGAGCCAGACCGGCGCCTGCGCCGCGACCCGCACGATGCACGGCAGCACCAGCAGCCAGGTGAGCCGGTTGCAGAGGCGGACCACCTGCTTGTCGTCGTGCCAGGCCGTCGGGTCGCCCGTGACGCTGCCGACCATGAAGCCGACCAGGGGCCAGCCGATGAGGCAGGTGAAGGCCAGCAGCACGGCGTAGCCGGAGTTGTAGAGGATGCCGGGCAGGAAGTAGGCGAGGGCCTGCTCGTCCTCGCTGGCGCCGCCGCGAGCCGAGAGCGAGACGAAGAGCCAGCCCAGGCCGATGCCGAACAGGGCGTTGAGGACGAACTGGACCGTCGAGCGCTGCACCAGCCGGACGGCCAGCAGCACGACGGCCGCCGCCACGCTCACGACCAGGGCCGTCCGGAGGTCGCGGGTGGTGACCCAGAGCAGCGTGAAGGCCACGGTCGGCACCGCCGCCTCGATCATCCCCCGCCGACCGCCGAGGGCCTTGGCCAGCTGGCCGCGCACCACCTGCTCGACGGTCTCGGCGTCGGCGTGCCGGGCCGGGCCGTGGTGCCGCTGCTCGCTCTCGCTCAGTGCCTCACGGCTCGCTCCCTGCTCGACCACATCGTCACGCGCGGCGGGTCCCTCACCGCCCCGGCGGTCTCGCTGGTCACTCATGGCAGCAGCTCGTAGCGCGGGTTGTAGATGAGCCGGGCCCCGTCGTGCCGGCCGATGCGGCCGGTGGCGCGCAGCGAGCGGCCGGGCGCGACCCCGATGATCCGGCGCCGGCCCAGGAAGATCAGGGTCAGCACGCCGGTGCCGTCGTAGAGCTCTGCCTCGAGGGCCGGGACCCCGCCGCGGGGCCGGAGGGTGACGGTGCGGAGCACGCCACGCACGGTGACCATCTGCCGGTCGGGCGCGTCCTCGATCGTGACGTCGCCGTGGCTCCGCTGGTCGCGGCGCAGCTCCTCGGCATGCATCTCCTCGTTGCTGGCCGTGAACCGGCGCAGTCCGCGCCGGAGCCGCCCGCCGCCGTTCATCGTGGGACGCTCATCTCAGGACGGACCCGGGCCGGCCTCGCCCGGTGGCGTGACCCGGCGCGCCTGCTCGGGGAGCACGACCGGCAGCGGGTCGCCGACCGGCATGGCGTGGTCGCCGCGGCGTACGGCGATGGCGCCCAGGGTTTCCTCCCACGGGGCGGCGCTGGCGGCGTCGAGCGCCGGCTGGCCGAGGAAGGTGGCCCGCAGCATCCACCGCGACCCGTTGATGCCGACGATGCGCGAGGGCTGCTCCCCCGTGCGCCCGTCGGGCGCCTGCACAGTGAGCCGACAGGCCAGCTCGGTGCCGAACCTGCCCTCCTGCTCGGTCGCCGTCCCGCCGCGGCGGGACATGTCGGCGGCCAGCTGGGGGCGCACCTCGCTCCAGAGGTCACCGTTGCGGGGTGCCGAGAAGGCGCGGAGCTCCAGGGCGCCGTCGGAACCGGCCAGCAGCACGGCCTGCACCTGCTGGGTCCTCTCGTCGACCTGGAGCCGCAGCTCGGCGCCGTCGACGGGCGGGATCAGCAGCGAGCCGAGGTCGACCCGCTCGACGCCGTCGTCCTCGACGTCCTCGGCGTCGTAGGGCCCCGAGGTCGGGGCCTGCTGCTCCTCGGCGGGGTCCGCGGAGGCCTCGGCGGCGGACTCGACGGGAGCCGCCTCGGGGCGGGACTTGCGGCCGAACCTCACTGATCCTCCGGGGTGCTCTGGTGGGAGGCGAATCCTCCGGTAGAACCGTAACCCCCCTCCCCACGTGTCGAAGAGGGGAGGACGTCGACCTCGACGAAGCGGGCGCGCTCAAAGCGCTGGACGACCAGCTGGGCCACCCGGTCGCCCCGCCGCAGCTCCACCGGCTCGACGGGGTCGTGATTGACGAGCAGCACCTTGATCTCGCCGCGGTAGCCCGCGTCGATGGTGCCGGGGGTGTTGACGATCGACAGCCCGTGCCGGGCCGCGAGCCCCGACCTCGGGTGGACCAGCGCGACGAAGCCGTCGGGCAGAGCCAGCGCCACCCCCGTGGGGACCATGGCCCGCTCGCCCGGGGCCAGCGTCACGTCGACGGCGGTCACCAGGTCGGCTCCGGCGTCGCCGGGGTGAGCGTAGGCCGGGGGCGGCAGGCCGGGATCGAGCCGCTGCAGCAGCACCTCGAGGTCGGCCGCGGGGGCAGGCGTCGGTGGGGGTGTCTCGGGAACCACGGGCCGTGACCCTACCGCCCGGGGCGGCGCGGCCCACTCCTACGATGCACCCCGTGGAGAACGGCGTGGACCTCCCGTACGCCGAGCGGCTGACCGTGCCGCTGCGGTGGTGGGTGCAGGGGACGATGCTGGTGGCGAGCCTGTGGCTCGCCCTGGTCGTCGCGCTCCCCGGCGCCGTCGCCTGGACCATCTCCGCGGCGGCGATGGCGCTCGTGGTGGGACTGCTGCTGGCCTACGGCTCGGCCCGGGTGGTGGTGGCCGACGGCGAGCTGCACGCCGGGCGCGCCCGTATCGGCGCCGAGCACCTCGGCGCGGCGACCGCGCTCGACGCCGACGCCACCCGCCGGCTGGCCGGCGTGGACGCCGACGCCAGGGCACACCTGCTGCTGCGGCCCTACCTCAAGCGCGCGGTCCGGGTCGAGATCACCGATCCGGCCGACCCGACGCCGTACTGGCTGGTCAGCACCCGGCACCCCGACCGGCTGGCCGGTGCGGTCGCCACCCTCACCCGCTCGGGGGCGGCAGGCTGAGGGGCCATGTCCTAGGGTCGGGGGCATGGCCAAGAAGGACAAGCAGTCGAGCTCCAAGGTGTGGTCCCTGATGTCGCTGGTGGCGGTGCTCGGCGCCGCGGCGGTCGCCAAGAAGGGCCTCAACACGGGCTGGAAGGCGGCGACCGGCAAGAACCCGCCCGCCAACCCCGCCGACCCCGACGTCGACGTGAAGGAGGCCATCGCCTGGGCGGCCGTGAGCGGCGCGCTGATCGGGCTCGCCCGGATGTTCGCCGCGCGGCGGGCCGCCGGCTACTACGCCAAGTCGACCGGCCACCTGCCGCCGGGCCTGCAGGAGGGCGACGACGAGGACACCGGCGTCAAGCCCTGAGCCCCGCCCCCTGACAGCAACGACGGGCGCCCCCGGCCGGGGGCGCCCGTCGTCATGTCAGCGGCTCAGGCGCAGTCGACGCAGAGCATCCGCTTCTCGTCAGCGAGCTGGCTGCGGTGGCGGACCAGGAAGCAGCTCATGCAGGTGAACTCGTCCTCCTGCTTGGGCTTCACCTCGACCGCCAGCTCCTCGTGGGACAGGTCGGCGCCGGGGAGCTCGAAGGACTCGGCGGCCTCGGCCTCGTCCTCGTCGACCTTGCCGGAGTTCTTGTCGTGGCGACGCGCCTTGAGCTCTTCGATGCTCTCCTCGGACTGGTCTTCCTCGTTCTTGCGAGGTGCGTCGTAGTCGGTCGCCATCGCTCATTCCCTCCGATGACCGCCGTCGCGGCCCTGGTGATGTCTGTGTCGTCGGCGCGGCAGATTGTGCACCATGCCCCCAAACGAGTGCACACCGGATTCCGACGTGTGGCGTGAACCCGGACGGGGTGGGCCCTATTCCCGTTCCGGCAGCAGGAATCCACACTCGCCCAGCAGCGCCACGAACGCGTCCCAGCCGTCCGCCGGAGCGGCCACGATCACGGTCGGCTGGCGCCACCCCTCGAGCTGCTCGCCGAGGGTGCCGGGAAGCAGCCCGAAGCGCGCCCCCGCCTCGGTCGCCACCAGCGAACCGGCCGCGTGGTCCCACAGGTTGGGCCCCTCCTCGACGTAGCCGTCGGCGCTGCCCTCGGCCACGTGGCACAGGTCGAGCGCGCACGATCCCATCCGGCGTACGTCGCGGACGCGGGGCAGCATCCGGGCCACCCGCTCGGCCTGTCCGGCGCGCACCTCGGCCCGGTAGCCGAAGCCGGTGAGCACCAGCCGCTCGGCCACCGGCGGGGCCGGCCGGACCCGCAGCGGCCTGCCGTCACGGGTGGAGCCGCTCCCCCGCGCGGCGGCGTACTCGACGCCGGTGGCGGCGTTGACCACCGCCCCCGCCACCACCTCGCCGTCGACCTCGGCGGCGACCGAGACGGCGTACTCGGGAATCCCGTAGAGGAAGTTGACGGTGCCGTCGACCGGGTCGAGGATCCACCGCACCCCGCTGCTGCCGAGGTGGTCCTCGCCCTCCTCGCCCATGATCGAGTCGTCGGGCCGCGCCTCCAGCAGCAGCCTCCGCAGCAGCCGCTCGCTCTCGTGGTCGGTGTCGGTGACGACGTCCACGGTGCTCGACTTGGTGTCGGCGACCCGGACCTCGCCACCGCCGCGTTCGCGGACCAGCGCGGCCGCCTGCCGCGCCACGGTGAGGGCCAGGTCGCGCATCGCGGGGGCGTCGGTCACGAGGCCTGCCCCCCGACGGTGGGCCGCGCGGCGCGGGGGTTGGGGCAGCAGCGGCCCGGGCACCGGTCGTGCGAGGCCGGGAGCCGGCCGACGGTGGAGCGGGACGGATCCTCGCCCCGCTCGGCGGCGGCGCGCTCGACCAGCAGGTCGCGGACCATCGCCACGAACCGCGGGTCGACCCCGGGTGTCGCGGCCCGCACGGCGGGCAGCCCCAGGTCTGCCGCGGTGGCGAGCGCCTCGGTGTCGAGGTCGTAGACGACCTCCATGTGGTCGGAGACGAACCCGATCGGCACGATCACCGCGCCCGCGGCGCCGTCCTTCGCGAGCCTCGCGAGGTGGTCGTTGACGTCGGGCTCCAGCCACGGCACCGTCGGCGGCCCGGACCGCGAGCAGTAGACCAGCGCGTGTCGGGGCCGGTGGCCGGTCTCGAGCCTCACCCGCTCCACCACCTCGGCCATGGCCGCGCGGTGCTGGACGACGTACGCGCCGCCGTGGGGGCCGCTGTTCTCGCTCATCGCATCGGGGATGGAGTGGGTGACGAAGACCAGGTGGGCCTCGTCGCGCACGGGGACCGGCAGCTCGGCCAGCGCGGCGAGGGTGGCGTCGACGACGGGCTCGACGAAGCCGGGGTGGTTGAAGTAGTGGCGCAGCCGGTCGAGCCGGGGGGCGCCGTCGACCTCGCTCGCGGCCGCGGCGAGGTCCTCGCGGTACTGCCGGCAGCCGGAGTACGACGCGTAGGCACTGGTCACGAAGCAGGCCGCGCGGGCGACCCCGTCGTCGGCCATCTGCCGCAGCGCGCCGGCCAGGTAGGGGTCCCAGTTGCGGTTGCCCCAGTAGACGGGGAGGTCGATGCCGGCGCCGGCGAGGTCCTCGCGGATCGCCGCCAGCAGCTCCCGGTTCTGGTCGTTGATCGGGGAGCGGCCGCCGAACCGGAAGTAGTGCTCGCCGACCTCGGCGAGCCGCGTCGCGCGGGATGTTCTTGCCGCGCGTCACGTTCTCGAGGAACGGGATGACGTCGTCGGGCGCCTCGGGCCCGCCGAAGCTCACGAGCAGCAGGGCGTCGTAGGGGCTCACCTCCGGTGGCATGGCGCCATCGTAGGGAGGCCGCCCCGCCGGTCGTAGGCTCACCCTCGCCATGCTCGACAGCTACCGCCGGATCCTCAGCGTCCCGGGCGGCCTGTCGTTCTCGGCAGCGGCGATGGTGGCCCGACTGCCGATCTCGATGGTGGGGCTCGGCATCGTGCTGCTGGTCGAGCAGGGCACCGGCAGCTACGGCCAGGCGGGCGCGGTGTCCGCAGTCTACGTGGCGGCCTCGGCGGGGTTCGCGATCCTCCAGGGCCGGCTGCTCGACCGGTTCGGCCAGGCCCGGGTCCTGGTGCCGTTCGCGCTGGTGTTCGCGGCGGCGCTCGGGCTGCTCGTCGCCCTGGTCCGGCTCGGCTGGGCACCACCGGCGTGGTACCTGCTGGCGGCCGTCACGGGCGCCGCCCTGCCCTCGGCCGGGTCCTGCGTCCGCGCCCGCTGGTCCCACGTGCTGCGGGGCCGGCCGGCGCAGCTGCAGACGGCGTTCGCGCTCGAGGCGGTCGTCGACGAGGCCGTGTTCATCCTCGGCCCGGTCCTGGTCACGCTGCTGGCCACCGCCGTCAGCCCCGTCGCCGGCCTCGGGGCCGCCCTCGTCGCCGGCACGCTCGGCAGCCTGCTGCTGGCCGGCCAGCGCGCCACCGAGCCGCCGCCCCGCCCCGCGAAGCGCCCCGGGGACACCGCCACCCGGCTGCCGTGGGCGACCCTGGTCCCGCTGATCGCCGTCGTCGTCGCCCTCGGGGCCGCCCTGGGCGCGGCCGAGGTCGTCACGGTCGCCTTCGCCGACGAGCGCGGCAGCCAGGGGTACGCCGGCCCGCTCCTGGCCCTCTGGGCATTCGGCAGCCTGCTGGCGGGCCTGGTCACGGGAGCGGTCCACTGGCGGCGCGGCCCGGTCGGCCGGCTCCGGGTCGGGGCCCTGGCGATGTTCGCGTCGATGTGCCCGCTCCCGTGGATCGACGCGATCCCGGCGATGGGCCTGGTGCTGTTCTTCGGTGGGTTCGCGATCGCGCCGAGCCTGATCGCGGCGACCTCCCTGGTCGAGCGGTCGATGCCTCCCGGGCGGCTCACCGAGGGGATGGCGCTGCTGCACACCGCGATCGTCGCCGGGGTCGCGCCGGGGGCGGCGGTGGCCGGCCGGGTGGTCGACGCCGCCGGGACGTCGTCGGCGTACCTCGTGGCGGTGGGTGCGGGGGCGATCGCGGCGGTGGCGGCCCTGGCCCTGCCCCGCGGAGACGGTCAGTAGGGTCGGCGGCATGGAGTGGCGCAGCTGGTCCGGGCTGGCCTCGTCCGTCCCGCGAGAGGTCTTCGCCCCGCGCTCCACCGACGACGTCGTGGCGGCGGTGACCGCTGCCCGGGCGTCCGGCCGCACCGTGAAGATGGTCGGCACCGGCCACAGCTTCACCCCGATCGCGATGCCCGAGGACACCATGCTGGTCCCCGACCGGCTCACCGGGATCGTCGGGCTCGACCTCGATGCCATGACCGTCAGCGTCCGGGCCGGCACCCCGCTGCACGTGCTCAACTCCGAGCTGGAGGCGCACGGCCTCACGCTGCACAACATGGGCGACATCGCCGAGCAGACGATCGCCGGCGCGATCTCGACCGGCACCCACGGCACCGGCGGCCGAGTGGCCTCGCTCTCGGCCCAGGTGCGCGGGCTGGAGCTGGTCACGGGCACCGGCGAGGTGCTGCGGACCTCGGCCGACCAGCAGCCGGAGGTGCTCGACGTCGCCCGGCTCGGCCTGGGCGCCCTCGGCGTGCTGACCACGGTGACGCTGGCGGTGGAGCCGCTGATCCTGCTCCGCGCCCACGAGCGGACCGTGTCGTGGGACGAGGGCCTGGCCACCCTCGACGACCTCGTCGCCGCGCACGACCACGTCGACGCGTACTGGTTCCCCCACACCGGCCGGATGCAGCTGAAGACCGACGACCGGCTCGCGGTGCCCGTCGAGCAGGCCGAGCCGCTGCCCCGCTGGCGGGCCGTGCTCGACGACGACCTGCTGGCCAACCGGCTGTTCGACCGGCTGGTGCGGCTCGGGAACGCCTGGCCCGCCGCCGTCCCGCCGATCAACCGGGTCTCCGCGTGGGCGCTGGGCGAGCGGACCTACACCGACGTCCCGCACCGGGTCTTCACCACGCCGCGCCACGTCCGCTTCAAGGAGATGGAGTACGCCGTCCCGCGCGGGGTCGGGCTCGAGGCGCTCGGCGCGCTGCAGCGGGCGATCGAGGCCTCGGACTGGCGGATCGGCTTCCCGGTCGAGGTCCGCTTCGTGCCCGCCGACGACGTGCCGCTGTCCCCTGCGTACGAGCGTGACGTCACCTACCTGGCGGTCCACACCCCCGTCGGGGCCGACCACCTGCCGTTCTTCGCCGGTGTCGAGCCGATCCTGCGCGACCTCGGCGGCCGGCCCCACTGGGGCAAGGTGCACTCGCTGACGGCCGCCGAGCTCGCCGAGCTGTACCCGCGCTTCGGTGACGTCGTCGCGATGCGCGACCGGCTCGACCCCGACCGGGTGCTCGGCAACGCCCACCTCCGGCGGATCCTCGGCGACTAGGACCGGTCAGACGCTGGCCGGCCCCGAGGGCAGCGGGGCCTGCCAACGCCGCCACATCGCGAGCCACCGCCAGACCAGGCAGACGCCGCCACCCACCAGGGCGCTGACCACCACCGGCAGCCCCAGGTACTCCCCCGCCACGGCCAGGCCGGCCCCGGCGAGCGCGGGCGTGGCGTAGAGCTCACCGCGGAACACGACGGGCACCCGGTCGCTGAGCACGTCGCGGATCATCCCGCCGCCGATCGCGGTCACCATCCCCATCAGCGCGGCCGGGAGCGGACCGAGGTCGTACTCGAGCGCCTTGAGGGCGCCGGTGACGCAGAAGAGGGCCAGCCCGACGGCGTCGAAGACGCCGATCTGCCGCTCGACTCGCCCCACGACGGGGTGGAACCAGAAGGTGAGCAGGCCGGCCGCCACCGGCACCATGAGGTAGCGCCAGTCCTCGAGCGCCGCCGGTGGGGTGGCACCGATCAGGACGTCGCGCAGCAGCCCGCCGCCGAGGCCCGTCGCGCCCGCCAGCACCAGTACCCCGAACACGTCGAGCTCCTTGCGCACCGCGACCAGGCCGCCGGAGATCGCGAACACGAAGATGCCGACGAGGTCGAAGACGACCAGGGTGGGCGAGGACACGTCCGGAGGTTAGCCCGCAGACCACCTGCGCAGACGGCGAGGGCGCGCCGGTGCGGCGACCGTTGCGGGCGTGGCCGCTGGCGTAGTCTCGGTCCATCCGGATCGGACCACCAGGGACCAGGAAGAAGCAGACGACCGATGCCTCACCTCACGCTCGCGGGACTGAGCGATGACGGCAAGCGCCTGCTCCTGGTCAGCGACGCGGGCGTCGAGTTCACCCTCGACGCCGACGAGCGCCTCCGGGCCGCCCTGCGCGGCGATCACGCACGACTCGGCCAGTTGGAGATCAAGATGGACTCAGCCCTGCGCCCGCGCGACATCCAGGCCCGGATCCGGGCCGGCGAGACGCCCGAGGCCGTGGCCCAGGCCGCGCAGACGACGGTCGACAAGATCATGCCGTTCGCCGCTCCCGTGATCGCCGAGCGGCAGCACGTCGCGCAGCGGGCGCAGCGGTCGTCCGTCCGCCGTACCGGCCAGGCGGGCGGGGCCCGGACCCTGGGCGATGCCGTCTCCGCCCACCTCCGTGGCGCCAACGTCGACCCCGACACCGTCGAGTGGGACGCCGCGCGTCGCGAGGACGGCCGCTGGGCGCTGACCGCCGACTTCGCGGCCGGGTCGCGCAGCGGTGTCGCCAAGTTCACCTATGACGCCCCGGGCAACTACGTCGTGGCCGACAACGACGACGCCGGCTGGCTGCTCGGCGAGGGTCGCCAGGCCGCAGCCCCGGCCGCGCGGGCGAGCGATGACCTGACCCGCGCCCGGGCCCGCCGGCTGTCGGCGGTGTCCGACGCCGAGCTGCCGCTCGGCGACGACGCGATCTCCCTGGTCACCGACGAGAACGCCTCGATCGGCGCCGAGCAGCCCGTGGAGGCCTACCTCGACGACGACCGTCCCACCACCGAGACGCCGGCCGTCCGTCGCGACACCCCCGAGGCCGACCCGGTCGACCGGGTCGACGACGCCGAGGAGGCCGTCACCGACTCCGCCGACGACCCGGCCTCCGAGCCCGCCCGCAAGAAGCCCGCCAAGAAGCGCGGCCGCGCCTCGGTCCCGAGCTGGGACGAGATCATGTTCGGCGGCTCCAGCGGCTCCGACCGCGCCTGACCGAGCTACTCCTCGCGTGCGTGCCGCTCACTGGCGCGCACCTGTTCTGAGATCTCGTTCTGGTCGGCAGCGCGCTCCCGCTCGTCGGCGTCCCGCTCCCGCTCATCGACGACCCGCTCCCGCTCATCGACGACCCGCTCCCGCTCATCGACGACCCGCTCCCGCTCATCGACGACCCGCTCCCGCTCATCGACGACCCGCTCGCGCTGGTCCGCCCGCAGGTCGGCCCCGCGTTCCCGCTCGCCCGCGGTCGCCTCGCGACGGTCCGCCGCCTGCTCTCGCACGTCGGCCGTCTGCTCTCGCACGTCGGCGGTCTGCTGCCGCACGTCGGCGGTCTGCTCCCGCACATCGGCGGTGCTCGTCCGCATCTCCAGGTCGATGTCGCGCTCGTCCGCGCCGCGGTCGCGCTCGTCCGCCACTCGCTCGCGCTCGTCGGCGGCACGGTCTGCGTTCTCGAAGACGTCCATGGCTGTCGCAGCAATCGTCCCACGCAGCCCGAGAGCGGGGAAGGGATGCCGGCCCTCGGTGCGACCACTCCCAGTAGGTTTGGCCGGTGACCATCCCTGCCGCGCGTCAGCTCCCTGACCGTGCCCGCGTCGTCATCGTCGGCGGGGGCGTGATCGGCTGCTCCGTCGCCTACCACCTCGCCCACGCCGGCTGGAACGACGTGGTCCTGCTCGAGCGCGACCGCCTCACCTCCGGCACCACCTGGCACGCCGCCGGCCTGATGACCTGCTTCGGGTCGACCTCGGAGACCTCGACCGCGATCCGGCTCTACTCCCGCGACCTCTACGCACGGCTCGAGGAGGAGACCGGCCAGGCCACCGGGTTCCGGCCGGTCGGCCTGATCGAGGCGGCCGCCGACGAGGCCCGGCTCGAGGAGTACCGCCGGGTGGCCGCGTTCCAGCGTCTCCACGGGCTCGAGGTCGAGGAGATCTCGCCCCGGGAGATGTCAGACCTCTTCCCGTGGGCGAAGACCGACGACCTGCTCGCCGGCTTCCACGTCTCCGGTGACGGTCGGGTCAACCCGGTCGACCTCACCAGCGCGCTGGCCCGGGGCGCCCGGCAGCTCGGCGTACGGATCCTGGAGGGCGTCCCGGTCGAGGACGTGCTCACCGACCGCGGGGCGGTCACCGGCGTCCGGACCACCACCGGCGAGACCATCGAGGCCGAGTACGTCGTCAACTGCGCCGGCATGTGGGCCCGGGAGCTGGGGGCGCGCAACGGCCTGGTGATCCCCAACCAGTCGGCGGAGCACTACTACCTGATCACCGACACCATCGACGGCATCGACCCGAACGGGCCGGTCTTCGAGGACCCCTCCTCCTACGGCTACTACCGCGAGGAGGGCGGCGGGATGATGGTCGGCCTCTTCGAGCCGCAGGCGGCTCCGTGGAAGGTCGAGGGGGTGCCGCGCGACTTCTCGTTCGGCACGCTCCCGCCCGACTGGGACCGGATGGCCCCGTTCCTGGAGAAGGCGATGGCCCGGGTCCCGATCACCCTCGAGGTCGGCGTCCGCACCTTCTTCTGCGGACCCGAGTCGTTCACCCCCGACCTCGCCCCCGCGGTCGGTGAGGCTCCCGGGATCCGTCACTACTTCGTCGCCGCCGGCATGAACTCGGTCGGCATCCTCTCCGCCGGCGGCCTCGGCCGGGTGCTGGCCCACTGGATCACCACCGGACGGCCGGACGTCGACGTCACCGGCTTCAACGTCGACCGGTTCCGCCCGTGGCAGGCCGACGACGCCTACCGGGCCGCCCGCACCACGGAGATCCTCGGCACGGTGTACGCCGCCCACACCCCCGGCAAGCAGCTGCGCACCGCCCGCGACACGCTGCTCTCCCCGGTCCACGACCGGCTGGTCGAGCAGGGGGGCTACCTGCGCGAGGTGTCCGGCTGGGAGGGCGCCGACTGGTTCGCCGGGCCCGGCACCACCCCCGTCGCCGAGCCCACGTGGGGCCGGGCGCCGTGGTTCGCGCAGTGGGAGGCCGAGCACCGGGCGGTCCGTGAAGGTGTCGGCCTGATGGACATGAGCTTCATGGCGAAGTTCCGGGTGCAGGGGACCGACGCGGGCGCCGTGCTCGACCGGGTCTCCGCGGGGGCGGTGAACGAGAAGGCCGAGACCATCACCTACACCCAGTGGCTCGACGACGACGGCCGGATCGAGGGCGACCTGACGGTCACCAAGCTGGGCGAGGGCGACTTCTTCGTGGTCGCCTCCGACACCGCGCACGGCCACGCGCTGGCCTGGCTGGCGCGGCACACCGGCGACGCGGACGTCACGGTCACCGACGTCACCGCCGACCACGGCCAGCTCAACGTCCAGGGGCCGCGGTCCCGCGAGATGCTCGCCGTCCTGACCGACGCCGACCTGTCGACGGAGGCGTTCGGCTTCCGCACCGCGCGCTGGATCGAGCTCGCCGGGGTCGAGCTGCTGTGCGTGCGGATCACCTACCTCGGCGAGCTGGGCTACGAGCTCTACGTGCCCGCGACCGACACCCTGCGCGTCTACGACGCGCTGCTGGACGCCGGGGCGGCGTACGGCCTGGTGCCGGTCGGGCTCAAGGCGCTGTCCTCGCTGCGGATGGAGAAGGGTTACCGCGACTTCGGCCACGACATCGACAACACCGACTGCCCGCTCGAGGCAGGGCTCGGCTTCGCGCTGGCGCTCGACAAGCCGGGCGGCTTCGTCGGCCGGGAGGCGGTGCTGGCCCGCAAGGCCGCCAACGCCGCGGCGGGCGGGATGGGCCGGCGGATCGTGCAGGTCCGGGTGCTCGACCCCGAGCCGCTGCTCTACCACGCCGAGGTGCTCCACCGCGACGGCGAGCCGGTCGGCTACGTCCGGGCGGGGTCCTACGGCTGGACGCTCGGCGGTGCCGTCGGCCTGGCCATGGTCGGCGGCGGCGGCGAGCCGGTGACCCCGGACTGGTTGCGGGCCGGCACCTGGGAGGTCGACATCGCCGGCGTCCGGCACCCGGTCGAGGTGTCGCTGCGCCCGATGTACGACCCCCGGTCGGAGCGCATCAAGGTCTGAGCCGAGCCCCTCGACCGGCCGGCACGCCCCCGCGGAACGACCGTGTCGGACCGCGGCTACCCGGCGGTAGGCTCCGCCCATGTCGTACTTCGTCACCGGCGCCACCGGCTTCATCGGCCGCTTCCTGGTCGAGGAGCTGCTCGACCACCGCGAGGGCGAGGTCTACGTCCTGGTGCGTGAGGGCTCGCTGCCCCGCATGCAGCGGATGATCGAGCGCTGGGAGACCTCGCGGGTGATCCCCGTCGTGGGCGACCTCGGCGCCGACCGGCTCGGCGTCGACGGCGAGTGGGTCACCCAGCACCGCGGCTCGATCGACCACTTCTTCCACGTCGCCGCGATCTACGACATGACGGCCGACGACGCCACCAACGAGGCGATGAACGTCGAGGGCACCCGGCAGGCCCTCGCCCTGGCCGAGGCGCTGGACACCGGCTGCTTCCACCAGGTGTCCTCGGTCGCCGCGGCCGGTGACTTCCACGGCCACTTCGACGAGTCCATGTTCGCCGAGGGACAGCACCTCCCCTCGCCCTACCACCGCACCAAGTTCGAGTCCGAGCAGCTGGTCCGCGAGCAGACCGCGGTCCCGTGGCGGGTCTACCGCCCGGCCATCGTGGTGGGCGACAGCCAGACGGGCGCGATGGACAAGGTCGACGGCCCCTACTACTTCTTCCCGATGATGAAGGCGCTGCGCGACCGGCTCCCGGCGTGGGTGCCGCTGGTCGGTGCCGACCTCGGCGACACCAACGTGGTCCCCGTCGACTACGTCGCCAAGGCGATGGACCACCTCGCCCACCTCCCCGACCGCGACGGTGAGGCGTTCCACCTGGTCAACCCCGAGCCGCAGCCGGTCTCGGAGATGATCAACATGTTCTGCGCGGCGGCCGGCGCCCCCCGGTTCGCCACGCCCGTCGACCGCAGCGTCACCACCGCGGGTCCGCTCGGGCTGCTGCCGCGGGCGGTCCGACCGCTGTCGGTGCTCAACGCCGCCGTCCGGTCCGGCGCCGGGCAGCTCCTGCTCGACCAGACGCTGGGCCGGCTCGGGGTGCCGGCCGAGGTCCTGGCCCACTCCAGCTTCACCGCGACGTTCGACTCGCGCCGCACCGAGCAGGCGCTCGCGGGGTCCGGCATCGGCGTCCCCGACCTCGAGTCCTACGCCCGGACGCTCTGGAGCTACTGGGAGGCGCACCTCGACACCTCCACCGGCCGCGACCGGTCGGCCCGGGCGGCACTGCAGGGCAAGTACGTCGTGATCACCGGCGCGTCCTCCGGCATCGGCCAGGTGACCGCGCTCAAGGTGGCGCAGGCGGGTGGCACGCCCGTCCTGGTCGCCCGCGGCAAGGACAAGCTCGAGGAGACCCGGGCGGCGATCGAGGACCGGGGCGGGTCGGCGTACGTCTTCCCGTGCGACCTGTCCGACCTCGAGGCGATCGACCGGCTGTGCGAGCAGATCACCACCGAGCTGCCGTCGGTCGACTTCGTCGTCAACAACGCGGGCCGCTCGATCCGCCGCTCGCTGAGGCTGTCCCAGGACCGGTTCCACGACTTCGAGCGCACCATGCAGCTCAACTACTTCGGCGCGATCCGGCTGGTGATGGGGCTGCTGCCCGCGATGCGGCGGCAGAAGCGCGGCCACATCGTCAACATCTCCTCGATCGGGGTGCAGACCAACCCGCCGCGGTTCTCGGCGTACGTCGCCTCGAAGGCCGCCCTCGACTCGTGGAGCAACGTCGTCGCCTCCGAGCTGGTCGGCGACGGGATCACCTTCACCGGCATCCACATGCCGCTGGTGCGGACGCCGATGATCGCGCCGACCAGGCTCTACGACAAGTTCCCCACCATCAGCCCGGCACAGGCGGCCGACCTCGTGATCAGGGCGATGGCCGACCGGCCCCACGAGATCAACACCCTGCTCGGCAACGCCGGCGCGGTCGCCCACACCGTGATGCCCAAGACGGCGTTCCGGATCCTCAACATGGCCTACCACGTCTTCCCCGACTCGGCCGCCGCCAAGGGCGACCAGGCCTCCCCCGGCGCCCGCGAGTCCGAGCAGATCATGCTGGCCCGGGTGTTCCGCGGCGTGCACTGGTAGACCGCGTCCTACGCGGCGCCCCTTGCTCCCGGCGCCGCGATCCGACGCCACGGATGCCGGGTGCGATCACTGCTACCGTCGTGAGGAGGGAGCAGCCAGGGGGGCGCTGTGGCCGAGTCGCCGGCCGTCGACGGACTGCTCGACCGCGCCCGCACGGGACTCGACCGCGTGGAGCCGGGGGACCTGGCGGACGAGGTGGCCGCGGGTGCCGTGGTCATCGACATCCGGCCCGTCGAGCAGCGCTCCCGCGACGGCGAGCTCCCCGGCGCCGTCGTCGTCGACCGCAACGTGCTCGAGTGGCGGCTCGACCCCACCAGCCCGCACCGGCTGCCGATGGCCGACGACGCCGGCACCCGCTACGTCGTGGTGTGCAACGAGGGGTACGCCTCCAGCCTCGCGGCCGCCGCTCTGCGCGAGCTGGGGCTGCGCCGCGCGACCGACCTGGTCGGCGGCTACCAGCGGTGGAGGGCCGAGACCCGGGGTTCGGTAGTTGTGCTGGTTCCGGCACCGGCACCGAGCGAGTAGCGTCGTCATGTCCGTTCGGAGCCTGGGCTCCTGCCGAGGCTCCGCCAGCCCGGGGGAGAAACCCATGCGATCAACTCGAGTGATCCTCGTCGTCGCCGCGCTCGCGGCCAGCTTCCTCATCGCGCCGCACCCGGCCAGCGCGAAACCGGGGCCCACCACAACGACCGGGGCCGACTGCTCGCTGCCGACGTCCGACGCGGACGCCCTGGTGATCCTGAACGCCGTCTACCCGAACCGCTACGTCTGGGACCACACCCACCTGACCGCGGCCGTCCAGGCCGCGCCGAACGTCTCCGCGGCGCACGTCGCGGCAGCCCGTGATGCGATCGGAGCATGGGGAGACGTCCTGGACGAGTGCTTCGACGGCCAGGTCACGCTGACCGACGTGACCGGCCAGACCAGGCAGACCGCCGACATCGTCGTGCACTACGTGCCTCACGCAGGTGGGGCCGTGTTCGCGGGCATGGCCGTCTGCACGGCCGCCAACTCGTGCTCGAACGTCATCGTCAGCACGGAGTTCGGTGCCCCGACCAACGAGGGCTACACACCCGAGTACCTCTACTACGTGACGCTCCACGAGCTCGGCCACGCGCTCGGCCTCGGGCACGCCACGAACCTGCGGGAGAGCACCGACCTGATGGGCTACGGCTGGATCGGGGACGCCCCGAGTCCCGTGTTCTCGCAGTGCGACCTCGACGTCCTGGCCTACCTGTTCGGGCCGCTGCTCGCCGGCGCCGACACTGGCGGTCCCGGACCGAGCACGTTGCCGCTCAGCGTCGACTGCGGTTGAGGGTCTGCCCCGCTCAGCCGGTCTCGACCGGGCGGGACGGCTCGGCGATCCACTCCGACCAGCTGCCGGGGTAGAGCGCGCCCCGCAGGCCGGCGACCTCGAGCGCCAGCAGGTCGTGACAGGCGACCACCCCGCTGCCGCAGTACGCCGCCACGTCGACGCCGTCGGAGGCGCCGACGCGCGCGTAGACCTCGCGCAGCTCGTCGGCGGGGCGGAACCGGCCCGACGGGTCCAGGTTGTCGACCGAGGGGACGTTGACGGCTCCCGGCACGTGGCCGGCCACGGGGTCGATCGGCTCGGTCTCGCCGCGGAACCGTTCCGGGGCCCGGGCGTCGACCAGGACCGACACCCCCATGGCCGTGAGCGAGTCGACGACGGGCATCGCCCCCGGCGACCCGGCGAGGTCGCCGGCCGCCCGCGGGGTCTCGGGCCCCGTCTCGACGTCGCCGACCTCGGCCTGCCAGGCCGCCCAGCCGCCGTCGAGGACCCGGACGGACTCGTGCCCGTGGTGCCGCAGCAGCCACCAGCAGCGCGCCGCCGCGCGACCCTCCCAGTCGTCGTAGACCACGACCGGGCGCCCCTGCCGAACCCCCGCCCGACGCATCGCTGCCAGGAACCGGTCGGTCTCCGGCAGCGGGTGCCGACCCCGCGGCCCGGGCTCGTCGGCCAGGTCGTCGTCGAGGTCGACGTACGCCGCCCCCGGCACGTGCCCGGCCTCGAACTGCGGGCGCCCGGGCGGGCCGCCGAGCCGGTAGCGCACGTCGAGCACGGCGACGTCCGCGAGTCGGTCGTGCAGCTGCCGGGGGCTGATCAGGGGCGACACGTCCTCAACGTAGCGGCCGGAGGGTGGCGGGCGGGCACGGCGACCGTCTCGCGCATGACAGGATGCTGCCCCGTGGCCGAACTGCACTTCTTCACCGGAACCATGGACTCGGGCAAGAGCACGCTGGCGCTGCAGACCAACCACAACCACGCGGCGCGGGGCCGGGTCGGGCGGATCTTCACCACCCACGACCGCGCGGGCGAGGCGACGCTGTCGAGCCGCCTCGGGCTGACCCACGAGGCGCTCGAGGTGGCGCCGGACTTCGACTTCTGGCGGTACGTCGTCCACTCGCTCACCCAGGGCGGCCGGATCGACTACCTGATCTGCGACGAGGCGCAGTTCTACACCCGCGACCAGATCGACCAGCTGGCCAAGGTGGTCGACGAGCTGCAGATCGACGTGTTCGCGTTCGGCATCCTCACCGACTTCCGGAGCCAGCTGTTCGAGGGCAGCTCGCGGCTCGTCGAGCTCGCCGACCGGATGAACGTCCTCCAGGTCGAGGCGCTGTGCTGGTGCGGCAAGAAGGCCACCCACAACGCCCGCACCGAGAACGGCGTGATGGTCACCGAGGGCGAGGTGATCGTCGTCGGCGACGTGGACAACCCCGACGAGCAGCCCGCCGACGTCGCCTACGAGGTGCTGTGCCGGCAGCACCACCGGCGGCGGCTCACCGCCGCGCGGGCGAAGGCGGTCAGCCTGGTCCCGGAGCCGCTGCCATTCGGTTGAGCCCCACTGTTACCGAAAACTGGACGAAATCCACGTGACACCCCCGCTCCCATGGGTGGATCATGCCCACCGGGAGTACCCAGGACGTGCCACGTCCGTCGGAGACTTGGGGGGATCACATGCGGAAGACCTATCAGGTGCTGGCCAACGCCATCGCCGTGCTCGTCGTCGTCCAGGCCGGCGCCATCGCCTGGGCGTTCTTCGGCCTGACCAACGAGATCGACCAGAACGGGCTCGTGATCAACAAGGCCTGCCTCGAGAGCGAGTCCGGCTGCGGGGGCGGCTTCACGGCCGAGTGGGGCTTCGCCATCCACATGTTCTTCAACGGGACGGTCCTGATCCCGCTGGTGACGCTGATCCTGCTGTTCGTGGCGTTCTTCGCCAAGGTGCGGGGCGGCGTCGCCCTGGCGCTCACGCTGGTGGGTCTCGTCGTGCTGCAGGTCCTCCTGCTCCCGATGCTCTCCCGCGAGGTCGACGCCTCCTTCGGCGCGCTCCACGGCATCAACGCGCTGGTGCTGATGGGCGTCGCGGCGATCGCCGGCCGTCGCGCGGCCACACCCAAGGCGACCGCCGCCGAGGCGCCGCCCGCACCCGCCGCCGTCTGAGGCGTGGCGCTCCGCGGCCGGACGAGGCTGTGGCTCGCCTCGGCGGCCACGGCCGCGCTCGTCGTGCCGCTGGCGTGGTTCTGGCAGGCCAGCCTGCTGCCGGACAGCTACGACCTGGCCACCATGGGCGAGGTCGACTGGGGCGGCGGTCCGCGGGCTCCGCACTCCCACCACGGCGCGACCCCGGTCGCGGAGCTCACCGTCGACCACGACCGCCCGGCCGACGTCAGCGAGACCCTGACGGTCCGCCAGGAGGGCGAGGGCTACACCGTCAACGGCACGTCGCCGGGACCGGTGCTCGAGGCCGACGAGGGTGATCTCGTCGAGGTCACCCTGGTCAACGAGAACGTCGCCGACGGGACGACGCTGCACTGGCACGGGGTCGACGTGCCCAACGCCAACGACGGGGTCGCCGGGGTCACCCAGGACGCGGTGATGCCCGGCGAGGAGTTCACCTACCGGTTCGTGGCCGACCAGGCGGGCACGTTCTGGTACCACTCCCACCAGGTCTCCCACGAACAGGTCCGCCGCGGCCTGCTCGGCGCCTTCGTCATCCACCCGCAGGACGCCGACCCGGCGGTCACCGACCAGCTGGCGGTGATCCACGAGTACGACGGGCGCGGCGCCACGGTCAACGGCCAGGAGGGGATCGACACCGTCGACGCCGAGGCCGGCGACCAGGTGCGGGTCCGCGTCGTCAACACCGACAACGGGCTCACACGAGTGTGGGTCAGCGGCGCGCCCTACCGCGTGCTGGCGATCGACGGCACCGAGATCAACCAGCCCGGCGAGGTCACCGACGCCACGGTCGACCTCCCCGCCGGCGGCCGGGTCGACCTCGGGATCGAGGTCCCCGAGGGCGGCGCCCGGGTCGAGCTCGGCGGCGCCACGTCGCTCGTCCTCGGCGAGGACCCGACCGGCGGCGGCCAGGCCAGTCCGCCCGAAGACCCCGTGGACCTCCTGTCCTACGGCGAGCCGGCCGACCTCGGGTTCGACCCGGAGGCCGCCGACCGGCACTTCGCCTACCGGATCGGGAAGCGACCCGGATTCCTCGACGGTCGCCCCGGGATCTGGTGGACCGTCAACGGCAAGATGTTCCCCGACGTCCCGATGTACATGGTCAGCGAGGGCGACGTCGTGGTGTTCGACATCGAGAACGACAGCGACGACGCCCACCCGATGCACCTGCACGGTCACCACGCCGTCGTGCTCTCCCGCGACGGAGAGCCCGCGACGGGCAGCCCGTGGTGGGTCGACTCGCTGGAGGTCCGGCCCGGCGAGACCTTCCGGGTCGCCTTCGTGGCCGACAACCCCGGCGTGTGGATGGACCACTGCCACAACCTGCCGCACGCGGCGGAGGGCCTGGTGGCGCACCTGATGTACGACGGCGTCAGCTCGTCGTACCGGATGGGCGGCGACCACGGAAACGAGCCGGAGTGACCCCACTCCTGCGCTAGCAGACGATCAGCGGGACCAGCATCTCGACGGGCGTGAGCGAGCCGTGGAGGCCGATCAGCGTGGCCTCGTAGGGGAAGACGTCGGAGTCGAGCACGGCCGCGTCGCCCGTGCAGGCCACGACGACGTCGCCGAGCCGCGGCCGGACCGACGCCGCGACGGCCCCGAACCAGTCGCGGGCGATCGCCTCGTCACGGGGCAGCACCACGGCCCGTTCGCCGAGCCGCTCCTGCCACGTCGCCACCACGTCGGACACCGCGCCGCCACGCGCGTAGAGGTGGCGGAACCGCGCCTCCCCGCCGATCAGCGCCAGGCCGTCGCGGAGCTCCGGGTGGTCGGACACGTCGAGCCGGCTGCCCGGCGGCGAGTCGACCATCCCGTGGTCGGCCACGACCACCAGCCGGACGTCGGGCGGCAGCGTCTCGCGCAGCTGCTCGGCCTCGGCGTCGACCATCGCGAGCTGTTGCAGCCAGGCGCTCGAGGCGACGCCGAAGCGGTGGCCGGTCCAGTCGAGGTCGCCGTCGTACATGTAGGTCAGGGAGGGGCGCTGCGCGGTCGCCGCGACCACCGCCGCGAGCCGCTCGCCCACCCGGTCGGCCCCGACGAACTCCGCCCCCCGGTGGGCGGCGACCGTGAGCCCGCTCCCCCGGAACTCGCGCTTGTTGACCGCGGTCACCGCCACGCCTGCCGAGACGAGCCGGGCGAAGGCTGTGGGGTGGGGCTGCCACTCGACCGGGTCGACCGACTTGCTCCAGGCCAGCGCGTTGAGCAGGTCGTCGGTGCCGGGGATCCGTGAGGTGAAGCCGACCAGGCCGTGGGCACCCGGCGGCAGGCCGGTGCCGAGCGAGGTGAGGCTGGTCACGGTGGTCGACGGGACCCCCGCGGTCAGCGGCGGGCCGGCGTGGTCGAGCAGCGCGGCGAGCCACGGGGCTGCGTGCCGGTGCCGGCGCAGCAGCCCGGCACCGAGCCCGTCGACCAGGAACACGACGTACGCCGATGCGGCGGGCAGCTCCAACCCGGAGGGCGGCGGTCCGAGGGGGTGCCCGAGGGCAACCGCGACGGCCGGCACCAGGTCGGCCAGGGAGCGGTCGTCGTAGGCAGGCGGGACGAACGGCGCCCCGTCGCCGTTCACGCGGAGCTCATGCCGGCCGCGTGCGCGCGGAGAGCGACTCGGCGAAGGTCAGCAGCCGCTCGACCCCGTCGGCACCCTCGGCGGCCGCGGAGACACGGAGTGAGAAGTCGTCGGCGGTGACCGTCCCCGTGTAACCGTGGTCGGCGTCGCACTCGGGGTCCTGGCAGCCGGCGGGCTCGAGGTCGACCCGGCCGACCGCGCCCCAGCCGATGGTCAGCATCGCCTCGGCCGGACGGCCCGGCCCGGACTCGGGGCTGGTCACCATCCGGGTCACCACCACGGACTTCACGACCGACAGCGCGATCGCCTCGGTGGAGGTGGACGTGTAGGGCTCGGGCAGCAGGTCGTCACCGGCGTGCTCGTCGGTGTGGGCCAGCACCAGCCGGGTCGGCGTCAGCACGACCACGGTGAGGTGGCGGCGTACTTCGTCGCGCTCGAAGGTCGGCTCGTGGTGGACGAAGAAGCCCTCGACCTCCTCGCCCCCGAGCGCCGCGGCCACGCCGTCGGCGACCACGTCGGGGTAGTAGCCGGCCTTCTCGATGGCGGTGCGCAGCTCGCGACTGCGATCGCCGTGCTGGACCAGACGGTCGCCGGTGGTGCGGGAACGCATGGGCGCAGTCTGTCACGGCGTCCCAGACGGGCGGTGGGAGCGTGCACAGCCCGCCCACCGCGGCCGGGGTCAGGCCCCGGGCTGGGTGTCGCCCGGGACGCTCGGCATCCGCCGGGCGAACCAGTCGGTGCGCGAGTCGGCGACCGGCGCGACCCGGACCGTGGCACGCAGCACCGACGCCTCGTCGGGCCCCACGAGCACGAGGGGGAGCTCCAGGGAGCTGACCTGCGGGAGGTCGTGCTGCAGCTCGGCGACCCGCAGGATCAGCCGCTCGACCTGGCCGACGTCGACGACCTCGGAGCCGCGGTAGCCGAACAGCATCGGCGATGCCTTGATCTCCCGCACCATGGCGGCCGCGTCGCGCTCCCCGATGGGCGGGATCCGGTAGGCGCGGTCGCCGAGCAGCTCGGTCATGGGGCCGGCGATGCCGAAGGACACGACCGGGCCGAAGAGCGGGTCCTCCATGCTGCCGATCCCGACCGGCACCCCCGGCGGCGCGTTCCTCTGGACCACGAAGCCGGCGTTGTCGGTGCTGGTGATGAGCGCGTTGAGCGAGGCCCACGCGTCGGCCATCTCCTCGGCCGTGTCGATGTTGCGCCACACGTGGGCGAGGTCGGGGCGCTCACGCAGGTGGCCGGCGGTCGCCTTGAGCACGACGTCCCAGCCGAGCTCGTCGGCCGCGGCCTGTGCCTCCTCCAGCGTGGTCGCGGGCCGTTCGGCCCAGAGGTGGATGCCATAGGCGCCGAGCAGCCGCACCACCTCGTCCTCGGTGAGCTCGCCGCCCTCGGGGTGGCGCCGCAGCACCGACGCCACGACGCCGCGGGCGGCTGCGCCGTCGACGTCGGCCGGGTCGAGCGCGGCACCGTCGGGGGTGCGGAGCCACACGGCGTACCCGACCACGTGGGCGAGCGCCCGCACGGCCGCCTCGACGCCGGGGTACGACGGCACCGAGCCGCGGCCTGCCGACCGACCCGCGACGTCGGGCACCCGCAACAGCTCCGGCACCCCCTCGGCGCCGAGGAACGACGACACCAGCGGCTTGTCGGACTGCTCCCCCACGGCGGCCAGCACGTTGGCGACGTCGTCGCCCGAGACGTTGAGCGGCGGGATGTAGACCGCCACGACGGCGTCGACGTCGGGGTCGTCGATCGCCTCGTCGAGGGCGTCCTCGAAGTCCTCAGCGGTGGCCTCGGCGCCGAGCGCCACCGAGCGGTTGACCACGAGCCCGACCTCGGCCGCGGCGTCGGCCGCCAGCAGGCCGAGGGCGTCGGAGTTGCCGACGACGGCCACCCGGCGGCCGCGGGGCAGCGGCTGGTGGGCGAGCAGCTGGGCGACGTCGAACATCTCGTCGAGGGTGTTGACCTGGATCACCCCTGCCTGCCGGAACATCGCGTCGACCGCCTGGGTCGGCGCGGCGTACCGACGGACCATCTGGCCCATGGGGACGCCCTGCGTGGTCCGGCCCGAGCGCACCGCGATGATCGGCTTGCGGAGCGAGACCCGACGCGCGATCCGGGAGAACTTGCGCGGGTTGCCGATCGACTCGAGGTAGAGCAGCACCACCTCGGTGGCCTCGTCCTCCTCCCAGTACTGGAGCAGGTCGTTGCCCGAGACGTCGGCGCGGTTGCCGGCGCTGATGAACGTCGAGAGCCCCAGCCCGCGGTTGTTGACCTTCTCGAGGATCGCGGAGCCCAGCGCTCCGGACTGGCAGAAGAACCCCGCCCGGCCGCCGGGCGGCATCACCGTCGACAGCGAGGCGTTGAGCGAGATCGCGGGGTCGGTGTTGATCACGCCGAGGCAGTTGGGGCCGATCAGCCGCAACCCGTAGGAGCGGGACAGGCCGAGCAGCCGGCGCTGCCGCTGGCGGCCCTGCTCGCCGGTCTCGGCGAAGCCGGCCGAGATCACCACCAGCCCGTGGACACCCTTGGCGGCGCAGTCGAGGACGACGTCCTCGACCGCCTCGGCGGGGACGGCCACCACCGCGACGTCGACGTCGTCGGGGATCTCGTTGACCGTGGCGTACGCCGGGAGGCCGGACACCGCCTCGGAGGTCTGGTTGACGGCGTAGACGCGGCCGGTGAAGTTGCCGGTGACCAGGTTGCGGACCAGGGCGGCGCCGATGGTGTCCTGGCGCCGGCTGGCGCCGATCACGGCGACCGAGCGGGGGTGGAAGAACCGCACGATCGAGGCGGCCTCGGCCCGGTGCTCGCGCGCGGTCATCACCCCGACCGAGGTGTCGGTCGGGTCGATCGGGAACTCCAGCAGCATCACGCCGTCCTCGTAGCCGCTGGCGACGCGGTAGCCGGCGTCGCGGAAGGTCCGGATCATCTTCTGGTTGTCGGGCAGCACCTCGGCCACGAACCGGTCGATCCCGCGCTCCCGGCCGGCCTGGGCGAGGTGCTCGAGCAGCAGCTGGGCGATGCCGCGGCCCTGGTGGCGGTCCTCGACGAGGAAGGCCACCTCGGCCTCCCCGGCCCTGACCATGTCGTAGCGGCCGACCGCGATCATCTGGCCGCCCACGAGCATCACGAACGCCACCCGCTCCCGGTGGTCGACGTGGGTGAACCGGTGGACGTCCCTGTCGGACAGCGTCGGCATCGGCGAGAAGAACCGGTAGTACTTCGACTCGTCGGACACCCGGCTGTAGAAGTCGATCAGCAGCTCGGCGTCCTCGGGCCGGATCGGCCGCAGCTGGGCGGTCCGGCCGTCGCGCAGGAGCACGTCGGCGTCCCAGTGGCGCGGCGGCGGGACGATCTCCACGCTCTCCTGGTCGGCCTCGGGCATGGCCCTGAATCTATCGGTCCCGCGTGACGCCGACGTGAACACGTCGTACCCACCGGGGCCTGACCCCCGCACCCCCGCACCCCCGCAGCGCCGCGACACCGTGGTCGCCACCGCACCCAGGGTCACCGGGTTTCTGGCGCAGGGCGTGGGTGCGGTGCCGGGGTGGCGACGCCGATCAGTGGGTGGCGCAGGGGACAATGACCGCCATGGCACGACGGACGACCAAGCAACCGCCCCCGGAGGACTTCGAGGAGCACATCCTCGACACCGACATCAAGGACGAGATGCAGTCGTCGTTCCTGGAGTACGCCTACTCGGTGATCTACTCCCGGGCGCTGCCGGACGCCCGGGACGGCCTGAAGCCGGTACAGCGCCGGATCCTCTACACGATGAGCGACATGAACCTGCGGCCCGACCGCGGGCACGTGAAGTCGGCCCGCGTGGTCGGCGAGGTGATGGGTCGGCTGCACCCCCACGGCGACGGCGCCATCTACGACTCCCTGGTGCGCCAGGCCCAGTCGTGGACGATGCGGCTACCCATGGTCGACGGGCACGGCAACTTCGGCTCCCCCGACGACTCCCCGGCGGCGATGCGATACACCGAGTGCCGCATGGCGCCGCCCGCGGTCGCGATGACCGACTCCCTCGACGAGGACACCGTCGACTTCAAGCCCAACTACGACAGCCGCGAGACCGAGCCGGTCGTGCTGCCCGCCGCGATCCCCCACCTGATCGTCAACGGCACCACCGGCATCGCGGTCGGCATGGCCACCAACATCGCGCCCCACAACCTGGTCGAGGTCATCCAGGCGCTGCGCCACCTGATCCGCCACCCCGACGCGACCGTTGACGACCTGATGCGCTTCGTCCCCGGACCCGACCTCCCGACCGGCGGCAAGATCGTCGGCCTCGACGGCATCCGCGACGCCTACCAGTCCGGCAAGGGCAGCTTCCGGATGCGTGCGACCGCACGCGTCGAGAGCGTCGGCCGCCGCAAGGGCATCGTCGTGACCGAGCTCCCCTACGGCGTCGGCACCGAGAAGGTCGTCGAGCGGATCAAGGTGCTGGTCCAGGGCAAGAAGCTCCAGGGCATCGCCGACATCAAGGACCTCACCGACCGCGAGCACGGCCTGCGGCTGGTGATCGAGGTCAAGAACGGCTTCGTGCCCGAGGCGCTGCTCGAGCAGCTCTACAAGCAGACCCCGATGGAGGACTCCTTCGGCATCAACACCGTCGCACTCGTCGACGGGCAGCCGCGCACGCTCGGCCTCAAGCAGGTGCTCGACGTGTTCCTCGACCACCGCTACGACGTCGTACGCCGGCGCTCGCAGTTCCGCCGCGACAAGAAGGCCGAGCGGCTGCACCTCGTCGACGGGCTGCTGATCGCGCTGCTCGACATCGACGAGGTCATCCAGGTGATCCGCAGCTCCGACGACACCGCGGCCGCCCGGGAGCGGCTGATGAGCGTGTTCGACCTGTCCCAGGCGCAGGCCGACTACATCCTCGAGATGCAGCTGCGGCGGCTCACCCGCTTCAGCCGGATCGAGCTCGAGAAGGAGCAGGAGACCCTCAAGCAGGAGATCGAGGAGCTCGACGCAATCCTGGCCGACCGCGAGCTGCTGCGTTCGGTGGTGTCCGACGAGCTGTCGGAGGTCGCGAAGACCTACGGCACCCCGCGGCGCACCGTGCTGCTGCAGTCGGCCGGCTCCGCGGCCGTCACCGCCGCCGCGACGCCGCTCGAGGTCGCCGACGACCCCTGCTACGCCTACCTGTCCTCCAGCGGGCTGCTCGCCCGCTCCGGCAGCGACGACCTGCCGGGCCAGGGCGAGGCCCGCGCCAACCACGACGTGATCGTGTCGGCGGTCCGCACCACCGCCCGTGGCGAGGTCGGCGTGCTCACCTCGCGCGGCCGCTGCCTCCGGCTCGCCGTGCTCGACCTGCCCGCGCTGCCGCCCTCGGCCAACGACCCCAACCTCCAGGGCGGGCTGCCGCTCACCGAGATGTTGTCGCTGGAGTCCGGCGAGACGGCGCTCGCGCTCACCTCGCTGGCCACCGAGGGGCCGGGCCTCGCGCTCGGCACCCGTCAGGGCGTCGTCAAGCGGGTCAACCCCGAGGCCCTCGGCCGCGACGAGTGGGACGTGATCTCGCTCAAGGACGACGACGAGGTCGTCGGTGCGGTCGAGCTCGCCACCGGCGACGAGACGCTCTGCTTCGTGACCGCCCAGGCCCAGCTGCTCCACTTCGCCGCCTCGCTCGTCCGCCCCCAGGGCCGCGCCGGTGGCGGCATGGCCGGGGTCAAGCTCGGCAGCGGCGACCGCGTGGTCTCGTTCACCGCGCTCGACCCGGCCGACTCGGTGCTCGTCACGTCCTCCGGTTCCGGCACCGCCCTCCCCGGCACCGAGCCGGGCGCGGTGAAGGTGACCCCGTTCTCCGACTACCCGGCCAAGGGCCGGGCGACCGGCGGGGTGCGCTGCCACCGGTTCCTCAAGGGCGAGGACACGCTGGTGTTCGCGTGGGCCGGTGCCGCGCCCGCCCGCGCCGCGGCGAGCAGCGGAACACCCGTCGACCTGCCTGCCGCCGACGGGCGCCGCGACGGCTCCGGGGTGCCCGGGACCCAGCCGCTGGCCGCCTGCGCCGGGCCCGTCGCCGTACGGCTGGCGACGACCGCCCGTGTGGGAGGGTGACCGCATGCCCCGACCGGTGACCGGCCGCGTGGCGCCGTGGCTGGCCGTCGCGGTCGTGGCGCTCGCCGGGTGCAGCGGCGAGGGAGCGTCCGGCGACGACCCGACGCCCGAAGAGGTCATGGCCGACGCGAAGGCGAGCCTCGACGAGACCAGCGGGGTGTCGATCACGCTCTCGACCGACGACCTCCCCGAGGGCGTCACGGCGATCCGCCGGGCCGAGGGGGTCGGGACCCACGACCCGGCGTTCGACGGCACGCTCACGGTGGTGCTCTCCGGCACCGACTTCGACGTACCGGTGGTCGCCGTCGACGGCAAGGTCTGGGCCCAGATCCCGCTCACGCCGGGCTGGTCCGACGTCGACCCCCAGGAGTACGGCGCGCCCGACCCCGCCCGCCTGATGAGCCCCGACGAGGGCCTCTCGTCGCTGCTGCCCGCCACCACGGGGCTGGAGGCGGGCGAGAGCGTCCGGGGCGGCGAGGACAACCGCGAGGTGCTCACCGAGTACACCGGCACCGTTCCCGGCGACGTCGTCGACGGCGTCATCCCGAGCGCGTCCGGCGACTTCGACGCGACCTACACCGTCACCGAGGAGGGTGAGCTCCGCACGGCGCGGCTCACCGGCGTCTTCTACCCGGACACCGACCCGATGACCTACGTCATCGGGTTCGCCGACTACGGCTCCTCCCCCGACATCACCGCGCCATGACCGAGCCGGCGGCGGGTCCGGCCGCCGCGGCGGCGGCCGGGCGGGCCCGGCTGCTGCTCGCGCTCGCCGCCGTCGCCGTCGCATTTGCGGCGGCGGACACCTACGTCGTCGTGCTCGCGCTGCCCGACATGATGGGGTCGGTCGGCGTCCCGATCGACCAGCTGCAGCGCGCGGCACCCATCGTGTCCGGCTTCCTGCTCGGCTACGTCGCGATGCTGCCGATGATCGGGCGGATCGCCGACCTGCGGGGACGTGTGCCGGTCCTGGTCGCGGCGCTGGTGCTGTTCGCCATCGGGTCGCTGGTGACCACGCTGGCCTACGACATGCCGAGCATGGTCGTCGGCCGGTTCCTGCAGGGGGTCGGTGGCGGCGGCCTGGTGCCGGCGACGCTCGCCCTGGTGGCCGACCTCTACCCGGCCGAGCGTCGTGGGGTGCCGCTCGGCGTGGTCTCGGCGGTCCAGGAGCTCGGCAGCGTGCTGGGCCCGCTGTTCGGCGCGGTCGTCCTCGCCCTCGCTGACTGGCGCGCCATCTTCGCCCTCAACCTGGCCGTCGGGCTGGTCCTGGCCGCCGCGATCCGGGCGGCCGCACCGCCGGAGTCCGCCGTACGCCCGACCGGGAGGCCGGATCTCCTCGGCGCGGCGCTCCTCCTCGTCACCCTGGTGGCCGGGGTGCTCGCGTTCACCCAGCCGCCCCCGCTGATGCGCGACCTCACGTGGGGCCGGCTGTTCATCCCGGTGGTCGGCAGCGGCCGGTGGCTCACACCGGTGGGGCTGACGGCCGTTGCCGCGCTGGCGCTGCTGCTGGTCCGCTGCACCACCGCGGCACGGCCGCTCGTCGACCTGCGCCGCTGGGGTCGCGCGGCGCGCGAGGCCGACCTCGTGGGGTCGGCGCTGCTCGCGATCGCCCTGGGCGGCGTGATCCTCGCGTTCGCGACCGCCGACCCGAAGGTCCAGGTCTTCTCCGAACAGGGCCTCTGGTACCTCCTCGGCGCCGCAGTGGCCACGCTCGCCCTCGTCGTCCACCTCCGGCGCGCGGCGGCACCGCTGGTGCCGCACGGCGCGCTCCGGCGTACGCCGGCGTGGGGTGCGGTCGTGGTGAGCTTCTTCATCGGCGCCGCCCTGATCGCCGCGCTCATCGACATCCCGCTCTTCGCCCGCACCACGATCTACGGCGACTCCCAGCTGCTGGCGGCGCTGGTGCTGGTGCGCTTCCTGGTGGCGTTGCCGGTCGGGGCCGTGCTGGGCGGCTACCTGGTCCGGAGCCTGCCGGCCGGGCTGGTGACGGCGGTCGGCATGGCGTGCGCGGCCGTGGGTTTCGTGCTGATGAGCCGCTGGGGCCTCACCTCGCTCGAGGACTGGTCGGCCACCGTCGCGCTGCTCCTCGGCGGCTTCGGCTTCGGCCTGGCCCTGGCCCCCGTCAACGCCGCCGTGCTCGCCGCCACCGACGACGACGTCCACGGCCTGGCGTCCGCGCTCGTCGTCGTGGCCCGGATGGTCGGGATGCTGGTGGGCGTCTCGGCGCTCACCACGCTCGGGCTGCGGCGCTACTACGCCGAGCAGGCCGACCTGCCCGACGTGCGCGACGTCTGCGACGGCAGGAGCCGGTGCGACGCGTTCACGCTGCTGCTCAAGGAGGCGGGCATCGCCCAGGAGCAGACGGTCTTCCTGGGGGCGGCCGGGTGCGCCGTGGTGGCCGGCGTCCTCGCGGTCGTCGTGTTCCGCGCCGCGGCGACCCGTGGGGTGCCCCCACCCCCCTGAGCCGGGGCGGCCGCGGCGCGGGACCAGTGGGTCAGACGAGACCCGCCTGCTTCATCACGAGGTAGCCGACGACGAACCCGACGATCATCCCGACGACGGCCACCACGATCGCGATGGTCGAGAGCTTCTCGTTGCGGGTCTTGCCGATGATGCCGAGGACGATGCCGACCGGTCCGAAGACGATCGGGAGGATGATCACGGCGACGACGCCGCAGACGATGGCGATGATGGACAGGGTGTTGCTGCGCGTCTCCGCAGTGGGTGCGGTCTGGGTCATGAGAGGTCTTCCCTTCACCCTGCCCCGTGCCGCCACGGTCCGCGGCGTCCGATCACGAGAGGGGTGGATGCATGGTGGCGGTCGCCCGCGCCAGAAGCAATCACCCCTGCGGTGGAGCCGCTGGCGTGTCGTCGACGATGGCCGTGATGGGATGCCGTCATGCCTGAGATGAACGTCGTGGTGCTGCTGGTGATCGTGGTCGGGCTGCCGCTGGTGGTGTGGGCCGGCGTACGCATGCTGCGCGATCGGCGCGACCGCCCCTGACCCGAGGGCTTGTCAGGACGTACGCCGACGCTCGGCCATCCACTCGCCGGCGAACGTCAGCGCCACGATCCCGAGAGTCACGCCCATCGCGCCGGCGAGGGCCCCGGCGCCCTGGGCTGCGGCCAGCGTGGTGACGACCACCAGGATCGCGACCAGCGGCGCGAGCGGGACGAAGCGGCGGTGGTAGACCCGCGCCGCCGGCCCCAGGCCCGACAGGTCCTTCTTGCGGGCCCTCCGGGCGAGCACGAAGCTCCACACCAGGAATCCACCGGTCACCAGGACCAGCAGCAGCTTGGCCATCAGGCGTCGAGGGTCTCGACGTCGACCTCGTAGGCGCCCTGGACGATGAAGTCCTTGCGGGGCGCGACCTCGGAGCCCATCAGCAGGTCGAAGACCCGCGCCGCCTCGTCGGCGTCGTCGACGGTGATCCGGCGCAGGGTGCGGTGGCGCGGGTCCATGGTGGTCTCGGCCAGCTGGTCGGCGTCCATCTCGCCGAGGCCCTTGTAGCGCTGGACCGGGTCCTTCCAGCGCACCCCCTTCTTCGACAGCTCGGCGAGCTTCCGCTGCAGCTCGTCGTCGGAGTAGGTGTAGACGTACTTGTCCATCCCTCTCTTGGGGTTGGAGAGCTCGATCCTGTGCAGCGGCGGCACCGCGGAGTAGACCCGGCCGTCGGCGACCAGCTCGCGCATGTACTTGAAGAACAGGGTGGCCAGCAGGGTCCGGATGTGGGCGCCGTCGGAGTCGGCGTCGGCCATGAAGATCACCCGGCCGTAGCGGCGCGCCTCCACGTCGAACTCGCGCCCGGAGCCGGCGCCGACGACCTGCAGGATCGAGGCGCACTCGGCGTTCTTGAGCATGTCGGCGACCGACGCCTTCTGGACGTTGAGGATCTTCCCGCGGATCGGCAGCAGCGCCTGGAACTCGGAGTTGCGGGCCAGCTTGGCGGTGCCGAGCGCCGAGTCGCCCTCGACGATGAACAGCTCGGTGCGCTCGTTGTCGGTGGCCCGGCAGTCGGCGAGCTTGGAGGGCAGCGCCGAGGACTCCAGGGCGTTCTTGCGGCGCTGGGTCTCCTTGTGCTGGCGCAGCGTGATCCGGGTCTTGGCCGCGCCGGCGACCTTCTCCATCAGCCGCTTGGCCTCGGCCTTCTCGGCGCGCTTGGTGGAGGTCAGGAACTTCTTGAGCTCGGCCGCCACCACCTTGCGGACGACGGAGCGGGCAGCCGGCGTCCCGAGGATCTCCTTGGTCTGGCCCTCGAACTGCGGCTCGGCCAGCCGTACCGTCACCACCGCCGTCATGCCCTCGAGGACGTCGTCCTTGATCACGTCGTCGTCGTTGACCTTGAGCGCCTTGGTGGCGCGCATCGCGTCGTTGAACGTCTTGGTGAGGGCGGCTTCGTACCCGCTGACGTGGGTGCCGCCCTTGGGGGTGGCGATCACGTTGACGAACGACCGCATCTCGGTGTCGTAGCCGGTGCCCCAGCGCACGGCGACGTCGACGGTCAGCTCGCGCTCGACCTCCTGGGGGGTCATGTGGCCCTGCTCGTCGAGCAGCGGCACGGTCTCGGTGAAGGTGTCGGCGCCCTGGAGCCGCAGCACCTCGGTCACCGGTTCGTCGTGGGCGAGGAACTCCACGAACTCGGCGATGCCGCCGTCGTGGCGGAACTTCTCCTCCACGGGGCCGCCGCCGTCGGGGCCGGTGGCCCGCTGGTCACGGATCACCAGCTCGAGCCCGGGGACGATGAACGACGTCTGCCGGGCCCGGCCCAGCAGCCCGTCGAGCTCGAACCGGGCGTCCTTGGTGAAGATCTGCCGGTCGGGCCAGAACCTGATCCGGGTGCCGGTGCGGCCCTTGGCGACCCGCTTCCCCTTGCGGGTGAGCCCGGACTTCGCGGTGAACGACGCCGTCGGGCCGTCGCCGTCGAAGACCCCCGGGACCCCGCGGCGGAAGCTCAGGCCCTGCTGGGACGGCGACCGGTCGACGTCGATGTCCATCCGCGCCGACAACGCGTTGACGACCGAGAGGCCGACGCCGTGCAGGCCACCCGTGGCGACGTAGGAGCCGCCGCCGAACTTGCCGCCGGCGTGGAGCTTGGTGGCGACCACCTCGACGCCCGGCAGGCCGGTCCGCGGCTCCTTGTCGGTCGGGATGCCTCGGCCGTCGTCGTGCACCTCGACGGAGTCGTCGGGGTGGAGGGTGACCTCGACCCGGTGGGCGGAGCCGGCGAGCGCCTCGTCGACCCCGTTGTCGATGATCTCCCAGAGGCAGTGCATGAGGCCGCGGGTGTCGGTGGAGCCGATGTACATGCCGGGCCGCTTGCGCACCGCCTCGAGCCCCTCGAGGACCAGGAGGTGCGCTGCGTTGTAGGTGTTGTCGGCGATGGTGCTGCTCCGTCTTCCCGTGTGGTGCCCGGTGCGCTCCCGGGGGGTTGCTGCTGCCCCGAATCTACCTGCGACACGCCGGACGTGGACGCAGGCACGCCTGCCGGTGCCGCCATGGCGGCGGGACTAGGCTGGAACCACCGTGGGACATCTACAGCAGGGAAACAATCGGTCACCGGTTCGAACAATTGGCAACCGTGGAGCCCGCTCCGGCGTCACACTCATCACCACAGCAGGACCGCACCGCAGGACAAGGGTCGTCCGGGCGCGGCGAGGGACCTTCCGAGGTCCGGACCACCCGCCGCGCAGGCCGGCTCCCGTGATTGGATCATGACGTGTCGGGGGACACGTGGCGACGGGAATCTTTGGCTCCCGCCACTACGTTGGACCACGTAGAACCGGGCAGAGACGTACCCAGGAAATGAGGCTGATGTGACCACTGCCGTTGCCCCTGGTGCTTCCCAGCTCAGCGCTGCCGACCGCTGCGACCGTTGCGGGGCCCAGGCCTACCTCCGCGTCGAGCTCCAGGCGGGCGGCGAGCTGCTGTTCTGCGCCCACCACGCTCGCGAGCACGGCGACCGCCTCCGCGAGGTGGCCGTGGCCGTCCACGACGAGACGCACAAGCTCTCCGACTCCCCTGCCAGCGCTCCCGACGACGAGCACTGACCCGACTCACTGCACCGACTTCACGGCGGCCCCGGACCCGATGGTCCGGGGCCGTCGTCACCCCGGTACGACGCGGCGGTGTGACAGGGTGACCGCGTGAGCCCGCTGGAGGTCGTGGTCGCGCTCGCGCTCGCCCTCGGCGTGGTCGGCATCGTGGTCCCGCTGCTTCCCGGGACGCTCCTGGTCGGGGCAGCCCTCGTCGTCTGGGCCCTCGACACGGGCGGCCGTACGGCGTGGAGCGTCGTCGTGGTGGCGCTGGGGCTGCTGCTCGTCGGGGCGCTGCTGAAGTACCTCGTGCCCGGCCGGCGGCTCACCGACGCGGGCGTGCCTCGGCGGACGCTGTGGACCGGCGCCGCGCTCGGCGTCGTCGGCTTCTTCGTGATCCCGGTCGTCGGCCTGCTGATCGGCTTCGTGCTCGGCGTCCACCTCGCCGAGCGCGCCCGCGTCGGGGGCCGCGCGGCCGGCGCGTCCACCCTCGCCGCGCTCCGCGCGGTCGGGCTGAGCATCGCCCTCGAGATGCTCGCCGCGCTGCTCGCCGCGGCCGTCTGGGTGACCGGGGTCGCCCTCACGTGATCGCCGTCATCCTGTCGCTGGTCGCGGCGACGGCCTACGGCCTCTCGGACTTCGTCGGCGGCGTGCTCTCGAAGCGGGCCGGCCCCTGGAGCGTCGCCCTGGTGGGCCAGCTCTCCGGGGCCGTGATCGTGGGGGCCGTCACGGCCATGACCGCCGGTTCGCCGACCGCGGCCGACCTGGGCTGGGCGGTGGTCGCCGGCGTGGGGAACGGGCTCGGCACGGCGTTCCTGTACCGCGGTTTCGCGGCGGGCCGGATGGGCGTCGTCGCCCCGGTGTCCGGGGTCGGTGCCGCGCTGCTGCCGGTGGCGGTCGGACTGGTGACCGGGGAACGCCCGGGGACGTGGGTCTGGGTCGGCGTCGTGGCCGCACTGCCGGGGATCTGGCTGGTCGCCCGCGAGCCGGGGCCACGCGAGGCGCCCGGACCGCCGGCCCGGGCCACCGGCGTCGCCGACGGCGTCCTGGCGGGGATCGGGTTCGGGACCCTCTTCGTCGCGCTTGGGCAGATCCCGGACGGCGCGGGGTTCCTGCCGCTGGCACTCAACCAGGTCGTGGCGGCCGCCGTCGTGGTGCTGGCCGCCGTCGCGCTCCGCTCGCCCTGGGTCCCACGGAGCCGCAGCGCCGCGGCCGGCGTGGCGACCGGCGCCCTGGGAGCCCTGGCGACCGGGGCGTTCCTGCTCGCCACCCAGCAGGGGCTGCTCGTGGTCACCTCGGTCCTGACCTCGCTCTACCCCGCGGTCACGGTGCTCCTGGCGGCCGGCCTGCTGCGGGAGCACGTGCACCGCGCCCAGGCGGCTGGGCTCGTCCTGTGCGGCGTCGCCGTCGCCTTCGTGGCCGTTGGCTGAGGCCGCGTACTGTTCCCGTCATGAGCGACAGCCAGCACCCGCCGGCCGATCCCGGGACGCCTTCCGACGCCACGCCCGAGGCGACCACGCCCGAGACGACCACGCCCGAGGGCACCACGGCCCCGGCGCCCACGGCGCCCACGGCGTCCGACACCGCGTCGAAGGGCTCGCAGCGCGACCCGTTGCGTGGCTCCCGCACCAGCGGCATCTGGATCGCGGTCGTCGCCGGCGGCCTGATCCTGGTGCTGCTGATCATCTTCATCGCCCAGAACACCGACGCGGCCAGGATCCGGTTCCTCGGCTGGGAGGGCGAGACTCCGCTCGCGGTGGCGCTGCTGATCGCCACCGCCGCAGGACTGTTCCTGGCCGCAGTCGCCGGCAGCCTGCGGATCCTGCAGCTGCGGCGTCGGGTCCGGCGCGAGCATCGCTGACGCGCGCCGGACCCGACCCGGCCGGAGTGCCTAGCTGGCGTTGGCGCACACGGCGAAGGCGGTCACGGCATAGGCACCCCTGGCCTTGCCGCTGCGACTGACGACCGCCGACCACCCGCTACCCGTGTCGGACGGGTAGGAGCCCGACAGCACCAGGCTCGCCTCGCTCCGCGCGCCACCGCTCACGGCGACCTTGCCGGCAGGGCAGGCGACGGACACGGTCTTCAACCCCGAACCGTTCAGGTTCGCTCCGTCGCTGACGACCTCGTAGCCGGACACCCCAGCAGGTCCGGCAGGGCCCTCGGGACCGGCGGGCCCCTGCGGCCCCTCGGGACCCCCGGCAGGGCCGGCAGGTCCCGCGGGACCGGTCTCGCCCGCGGGACCCGCGGGACCGGTGACGGCCGTGGCGATGAGCTCCTGCACCTGCGCCGAGAGGTCAGCCGGCATGACGCCGCCGTCCTTGAGGTGCCGCGAGCGCACCGCGAACTTCTTGAGCTGCTTGGCTCCGACCGACTTCTTGGCCAGGTCCACGGTGCGCACGCTGTGGTCCTTGATGCCCTTCGACCCGATCTGGCCTGCGGCCACGGCGCCCCCCACACCGCCCAACGCGACGAGCAGCGTGACGCCGATGGCCACCGAGGTGACCCGTCCTCGAAACAGGCGTGATGTGAACATGTCGATCTCCTTGAGTCGCCACGTCCCCCAAGAGCGGCAGGCTCCCCACGAGCTGCCGGACGAAGTCCTGGGCCCAGTCCAGTGCCCTCGTGACGGCCCGCGCACGGAAATGTCCGGATTCGCCCGCTCGACGACGCAACTGTGGCCTGTCGGAGTAGTCCTTCCGGGAGCGCTGCGGTCGCGGGGCCCCTCGCAGTAGCCCACCCGTGCAAGGGTCACCGGGGCCGGGACGAGCAATCGACGATATCGAACACACGTTCGATACCATCTGCACATGGTGGCGGGTGGCATGCGACGACGGACGTCCCGCACCCTTGCCGACCGCGTCGCCGGCACCGGGCGACGGCCCGACCCGCCCCCCGCCAAGCACTGCTGGGTCACCGGCCCCGCCGGCCGGCTCCCGGGGCTGCTGCTGGCGTGGCGGCAGGGCGCCGAGGGCTGGCAGGGCCGGGTCGTCCACCTCGTGCACGAGCCGTCGGGGTGGGTGGTCGTCGAGGAGTGGCTCCCCGCCGAGGTGCTCGAGGCGGCCGGAGCCTGAGCACGCCTGACCGGTCAGGCGGTGGGCCGGCCCGAGGCCACCCAGTCGGTGAAGTCACGCCGGCCGACGAGCCAGTCGGTGACCGGGTGCGAGCTGTCGGCGACGTCGCGCATCCGCATGCCGACCCGGACCTCGTCCGGCCTGCCGAAGCAGCCCCGGCGTGCGGTGAGGACGACGACGTCGCGCCGCCACCGGTGGTCGGCGCCGTAGCGGCACTGCACCGGGCGGTCGCCGACGTACTCCCAGCCGCGCATCCGCCACATCACGTAGTCGCTGCCGCTGAACAGCGGGAGGCCGACGGAGCGCTCGGGGCCCCGGGCCTCCGGGTCGCTGTCGACGTACACGGTCAGGCCGGCGCGGGCCCGCCTGCGGAGGTCGGGGAAGGTGACCTTCACCTCCACCCTGCGGGCGGCGTGGTCGACCCGGACGGTGAGGATGTCGGTGCGGGAGGCGGTGGCGTCGGCGCCGTCGTCGACGACGGCGGTGGCCGCGTGGGCCGCCGGGGCCGTCGTCAGGGTCACGGCCGTCGCGAGGGCGGCAGCCAGGGTGCGGACGGAGCGGCGGGCGGTGCGCATGGTCATGGGTCCTCCTGCGGTGGGGCGGGCCCCCGAGGCGCGCCGTCACTCCCGGAGACGCAGATCCGTCGAGATAGGTTGGCACGTCTCGTACCGTTTCCGCATGTCGGGCGTACGCCGCTGCGTGGTCGCCGTGGCCGCGCTGCTGCTCGCGGGCTGCGGGGCCGCCGGACCACCGGCCGACACCACCCGGACGCCGTCGCCACGCGAGGAGTCGGTGGCCCCGACCCCTTCACCGGCCTCCCCCGCGCCCACGCTGCGGGAGCGGCCGCCGACGACCCGGCTGCTGGTCGTGGGCGACATCATGCTCGGCCGGGGCGTGGCGGTGCCCGACGCTCCTGCCAGCCCGTTGCGCCACATGGCCTCCCGGATCCGGTCGGCCGACCTGGCGGTGGGCAACCTCGAGAGCACCCTGTCCGACGGTGGCCCGCCGCAGCAGGACCCGGTCACGGACTCGTTCGCCGCGCCACCGGGCACCCTGCGCGGACTGGAGCGGCTCGGCTTCGACGCGCTGTCGCTGGCCAACAACCACGTCGGCGACTTCGGGGTGCCGGTGATGCTCGACGCGGTCGACCGGCTCCGGGCGAGCCGGGTCGTGGGCTTCGGCGCCGGGGAGGACCTCGCCGCCGCCAGCCGGCCCGCGGTGCTGGATCACGAGGGCGTCCGCTTCGGCTTCCTCGGGTTCAACGCCATCGGCGAGACGCCGCGGGCCCGCCCCCATTCCCCCGGTGCCCTGTCGGTACGGATGCCGCCGCGCACCGGACCGCTGCAGCGGGCCGACCTCGACCACGTCACCCGCGGGGTGGAGCAGCTGGACCGCCGGGTCGACGTCGTCGTGGTGGTGCCCCACTGGGGCGACCAGTACACCCACGCGCCCGAGCCGGTGCAGTCGCAGGTGGGCCGAGCGCTGGTGCGGGCCGGGGCCGACCTCGTGGTCGGCGGGCACCCCCACTGGGTGCAGGGGCTGGAGCCGGTCGGCGACGCGGTCGTCGCCCACTCGCTGGGCAACTTCGTCTTCGACATGGACTTCATGGAGCAGACCATGGAGGGGGTCACGCTGACCGCCACCTTCCGGGGCGACCGGCTGGTCGACGTGGAGCTCGGGCCCTACCGGATGGGCCCCGACTTCGCGCCGCGCCCGGTGACCGGCGCGGCGGCTGCGGCGATCCTCGCCGACGTGCGGGAGCACAGCGCCGGCCGGTTCGCGGCACCCTGACACCCCGACGTCACGATGTCGGGGCCAGCCACGCCAGCAGCAGCCTTCCGGTGCGCTCGAGCTGGGCCCGGTCGACGACGCCGGGTCGGTCGGCCGGCGAGTGGTAGGCGGCGTACGACGTGGAGCCGAGGCGGGCGCCGGGGAGACCGGCCCGGACGAACGACCAGTGGTCGCTGCTGCGCTGGAACCGGACGCCGTACGCCGGCACCCCGGCGCGTCGTGCCGCGTCGAGCAGCGCTCGCTGCACCGGGTCGGAGTCGCCGGCCGAGCCGACCGGCACCGTCGCACCCACGCCGACCCGGTCGAGCGAGACCATCCCCTGGAGGGCACGCCGCTCGGCGGGGGCCATGGCCCCGACGTAGGCGCGCGAGCCGTAGTGGTGGTCGTCGTCGCTCTCGCCGCGCGGCTCCTCCGCGCCGAAGGCCACCCAGACCACCGGCAACCTGGTCCGGGCGTCGGCAGCGGCCGTGGCAGTGGCCAGCAGGACCCCCACACCGGAGGCGTTGTCCTCGGCGCCAGGGGCCTGCGGCACCGTGTCGAGGTGGGCACCGACCAGGAAGTGCGGGTCGGTGGGGTGGAAGCCGCGCGGGGTCGCCACCACGTTGACCGACTCCCCCGCCGGCACCGGCACCCCCCACGAGACCCCGCCGGGCACGTCGACCGGCTGCTGGGAGACCCGGTAGCCCAGCTCCCGCATCTCGCCGGTCACCCAGTCGGCGGCGCGGACGAACGCCCGACTGGTGGCGTGCCGCGGCCCGATCCGTCCGGCCAGGTGGGTCACCGCCGCCTCCGCGCGGCGTACGTCGAAGTCGTCAGGTCGGATCTCCGGCCGGGGCTCCCGGGTGACCGTCGACCCCGACTCCGGCGTGCCGGAGCTGCCCGCCTCCCCCGGCGAGGCCGACGGTGGCGTGCTCGGCGACGGCGCCCCGTCGGTCCGTGGTTCGACGTCCGGCTCGCTGCACCCGGCCAGCAGCAGGACGGGCAGCAGCGCCGAGGCGGTCGCGCGGCTCACTCGACGCAGAACTCGTTCCCCTCCGGGTCCGGCCACACGACCGGGCCGGCGCAGTCGACGGTCGCGAGCTCGACGAGGCTGGGCACCCACCCAGCGTACGGCGCGGCCGACGTCAGGCGACGTGCCGCGGCGCGGGCCGCTCCCCCTCGTGACGGACGCTGACCGGCACCAGCGCGACGTGGCGGCCGGGCGGGCGCAGACCGCGGAGCTGGCGCACCCGGGCGACGACGAGCATGACGGCCAACAGGCCGGCGAACACAGCAATGAGCAACATGGTGACTCCCCCCAGTCGACGGCACCCCCCGCGCCGTCGGAACTACCGGCAGGGTAGGGCCGTCCCGGTCGCCCCCGCGACACCCACGAGTGCGTGGTCCAGCCCTCCGGTCAGGAAGGACCACGCGGTGTGGCCCACCCGGGCGGTGTGCTCCCCGTGCGGTCGGAACAGCCGGTCCACACACCGGTCACGCCCCGGCCACAGCGCTGTGGCCGGGACGTGTACTTCCGCCGCGCGCACGTGAGTCCGGCGGGGTCGTTCGCCGGGTCCACGACAGGGCTCGGCACCGAGGCTCCGTGCCGGCTGCCCCTGCCCCAGCGTCGAACGGCGGACGTCGACGGACACCGGCCCTGGGTTCGGGAAATCACCCGGCCTGGCGGGCTGGGCACGAGGGTCCGGCAGACCTACTCTCGAGAGAGGGAGGGGACGACATGGACAGTGTCAGCACTCTGCTCGTCATCCTTCTCGGGGCAGGCGTGGTGTGGATGGTCCTCCGAGCCCACAGCAACTCCAAGCACAGTCCACCGAAGAAGCACAGCGGGCAAGGCCAGCCCGCGGTGGGCTTCTCGACGGTGGATCCGGAAGCTCCGGAAGCTCCGCGGTCGCGACGATCGGACGGTCACTAGCGGCGGCGGGTTCCGCACCGCAGCGCGAGCAGACGACATCGCCGCTCGCACGGCGAGTGGCGTGATCCCGAGGCGCCCGGAGCTGATCCGCCTCGCGGTTGACCGCCGTCAGTCGAGGTAGTCGCGCAGGACCTGCGAGCGGCTCGGGTGCCGCAGCTTCGACATCGTCTTGGACTCGATCTGGCGGATCCGCTCGCGGGTGACGCCGTAGACCTTGCCGATCTCGTCGAGGGTCTTGGGCTGGCCGTCGGTGAGGCCGAACCGCATCGACACCACGCCCGCCTCGCGCTCCGACAGCGTGTCGAGGACGGCGTGCAGCTGCTCCTGCAGCAGGGTGAACGAGACCGCGTCGGCCGGGACGATCGCCTCGGAGTCCTCGATCAGGTCGCCGAACTCGGAGTCGCCGTCCTCACCGAGCGGGGTGTGCAGCGAGATCGGCTCGCGGCCGTACTTCTGGACCTCGATGACCTTCTCGGGGGTCATGTCGAGCTCGAGCGCGAGCTCCTCGGGGGTGGGCTCGCGGCCGAGGTCCTGGAGCATCTGCCGCTGGACGCGCGCCAGCTTGTTGATGACCTCGACCATGTGGACCGGGATCCGGATGGTGCGGGCCTGGTCGGCCATGGCGCGGGTGATCGCCTGCCGGATCCACCAGGTGGCGTACGTGGAGAACTTGTAGCCCTTGGTGTAGTCGAACTTCTCGACCGCCCGGATCAGGCCGAGGTTGCCCTCCTGGATCAGGTCGAGGAAGAGCATGCCGCGGCCGGTGTAACGCTTGGCCAGCGAGACCACGAGCCGGAGGTTGGCCTCCAGCAGGTGGTTCTTGGCGCGACGGCCGTCCTCGGCGATCCACTCGAGTTCCTCGAGCACCTTGGGCGTGATCTTGCCGCCCTTGCCGAGCTTCTCCTCGCTGAACAGGCCGGCCTCGATCCGCTTGGCGAGCTCGACCTCCATCTCGGCGTTGAGCAGGGGCACCTTGCCGATCTGCTTGAGGTAGTCCTTGACCGGGTCGGCCGTCGCCCCGGCAACGGTGACCTGCTGCTCGGGCTCGCCGGCGTCGTCGCGGTCCGAGACGACGAAGGTCGCTTCCTTCTCGTCCTCCTTGATCGACGGGTCGGCCGCGACGTCCTTCTCGAACTGCTCGTCGGGGATGTCGGGCAGCACCTTCTTGCCGTCGGGACCGACGGTGACGGCCTCACCGGCGGGCGCCGCGGCGTCGGCCTTCTGGGCGGCGGCCTTCTTGGCGGCGGCCTTGGTGGCCGGCTTCGCCGCGGTCTTGGCGGCCGACTTCTTGGCCGCGGCCTTCTTGGCGGTGCTCGCACTCGTCGTGCGCTTGGTCGACGTCGCCGCGACGGCGCGGCCGGACGCCGGGATGGCGACCGTGATGCCGTTGCCACTCAGGTGCGCCAGCAGCGCCTTGAGGTGCCGGGGCTCGACGCCAGCATCGTCACTGGCTTGGCGCACGTCCTCGGGCGTGATGGTTCCGGTCGGGCGACCCCGCTCGATGAGAGCCAGCACGGCGGGGTGGGCCAACACCTCGGCGGGGATGGACTTGCGTGCGTTCGAGGACACGAACACCTCTCGTCAGGGGCAACGGGCGCGGCAAGGCCCGGAGTCGTCAAGAGCCGCTCGGGTCATTCTGCCACGCACCCGGGCATCGCCCGAACCGGAGGGGGACCCTCACCGGCCGGACTTCGCCGCGGCCTTCATCTGCTTCTTGTGGTCACGCACCTTCTGCAGCGACTCGGGGTCGACCACGTCGGCCACCGAGCGGTACCCGTCGTCGGCGTACGCCCCGACCTGCTGCTCCCAACCCTCCGGGCGTACGTCGAGCTGCTTGGCCAGCAGCGCCACGAAGATCTGGGCCTTCTGCTTGCCGAAACCGGGCAGCGCCTGGACCCGCTCCATCAGGTCCTTGGCGTCGGCCGCCTCCGTCCAGATCCGCGCCGCGTCGCCGCCGTAGTCGTGCTCGACGATCCGGGCCACCTCCTGCAGCCGCGCCGCCATCGACCCCGGGAACCGGTGGATGGCCGGCGGCGTCGAGCAGAGCGCCGCGAACTCCTCGGGGTCGGCGGTCGCGATCGCGCCCGGCTCGAAGGACCTGAACCGGTCCAGCACCTTCGCCGGCCCGCGAAAGGCGTGCTCCATGGGGTACTGCTGGTCGAGCATCATGCCCACCAGCAGCGCGAACGGGCTGTCGGTGAGGACCTGGTCGGCGTGGTCGTCGCCGGTGATCCGGATTGCCATGGACCGAGTATGTCGCACCTCGGGGTGGGACCCGCGCCGGGCCGGGCGGGTCCTTGGCCCCTACCGACGCCGGGGCGGAAACGGGACCATCGAGGTGCGGGGGGTGAGCGCGATGACGACGGTCGGCCCGCAGGGAAACGAGTTCGTTCCGCAGCAGTCCTGGGGACGGTGGGCCGTCGGGCTGGCCGTGGTCGCCCTCGTCCTGGTCGTGGCGGCGGGTGCCCTCTACGCGATCACGGTCGCCGTGTCGGGAACCGCCGCCACCGAGGACAACCTCATCGGGATGCTGGTCGCGGTCGGCGTGCTGGCAGGTCTGGCCCTCTCGTTCCTCGCCCTGGTGTTCGCCGGCGTCGCACGGCTCCACCACGAGGAGTGGCCGCTCTCGTGGCTCTCCTACGGGGTGTTCCCGACCCTGGTCGTCCTCCTGGTCCTGGGCGAGACGTTCTGGTGGGAGTGACCGCGCGGGCCACCTGAGGGTGGGGTCCGGGGCCGGTCGCGCGTCAGCTCAGGCGTCGGCCTTGACCGCGAGCACCGGGCACTTCGCGTCGAGCAGGATCCGCTGCGCGTTGCTGCCGAGGATCAGCTTGCCCACGGGCGAACGGCGGCGCAGGCCGATCACGATCAGCTCGGCGTCGGCGTCGTCGGCGATGCCGATGAGGTCCTCGGCCGGCTCGAACCCGCGGACCAGCTTGCGCAGCTCGTGCTCGACGCCTGCGGCGTCGAGCTTGGCCTTCACGGCCTCCATGCCCTTGTCGGCGCGGGAGGAGCTCTCCTGGTCGAGGTCACCGCCGCCCCGGTGGGAGTTGACCACCACGACCCGGGCACCGCGGAGCTTGGCCTCCTCGATCGCCCGGTCCAGCGCCGCTTCACCCTCCGGCTTGGGCACGAAGCCCACCACCACGGTCCCCATCGACTCCTCCTCGCTCTCGACGGACTTCGCCTCACGGGCACGCTACCGAATGACCCACGCGTCGGCACCTGTGGAGTCCGGGCCCGTGGCGCCGTCGGATCGGGCAGGCTGCCACGGTGCCCGTCCTCCTCGCGTCCTGCGACGCCGCCGCGCTGCGGCTCCCGCGCGCCGCGGTGCGGGTCCACGCGGCCACCGAACGGCGACGGCACTACGCCCCGCTGGTCCACGTCGGGTTCCCCGGCGTGCGCGAGCTCACCGTCGGCGCCCACCCCTCGGCCACCGACCACGGGCTGCGCTGCGACGTCCTCGCGTCGATGCTCAGCGCCACCGACGGCCCCCACCTGGTGTGGCTCACCCGTCCTGGCGAGCTCACGCTCCACGACGTCGACGCCGCCTGGCTCGCGGCCGCACTGGCGGCGTACGCCGAGGCTGGGCGCGACCTGAGCTGGGTCGTGGTCACCCGGCGCGGCTGGTGGGACCCGCGCAGCGACGTCCGCCGGACCTGGCAGCGGGTGCGGGTCTGAAATCAGTCCCAGGTGTGGACCGGCCGGTTGGCGTGCATCTGCTCGCGGTACTCCTCCAGGGTCGTCCGCAGCGCGTCGTAGCGGTCGAGGTCGGAGCGGGCGTGCATCCGCCGCGTGAACCACTCGGCACCGTTGATGCCGCTGAGGCAGCGGCCCTCGATGATCTCCAGCATCCGCTCGCACTCCTGCTGGGGAACGCCCCAGGCCTCCAGCCCGGACCGGGCCATCGGCAGCAGCTTGCGCAGCACCAGCTCGGTGACGCGCACCTGGCCGACGCCCGGCCAGTAGATCTGGGTGTCGATGCCGTGCTCGGCGGCCGCGTGGAAGTTCTCCTCGGCCGCCGAGAACGACATCTGCGACCACAGCGGCCGCTCGCTCTCGGCGAGGTAGCGGACCAGCCCGAAGTAGAACGCCGCGTTGGCCATCATGTCGGCGACGGTCGGGCCGGCCCCGAGGCACCGGTTCTCGACCCGCAGGTGGGGCACCCCGTCGGCGACGTCGTAGACCGGCCGGTTCCAGCGGTAGACGGTCCCGTTGTGGAGCCGCAGCTCGGACAGGTGGGGGACGCCGCCGTCCTCGAGCACCTCGAGCGGGTCCTCGTCGTCGGTGATCGGCAGCAGCGCCGGGAAGTAGCGGACGTTCTCCTCGAACAGGTCGAACACCGAGTTGATCCAGCGCTCGCCGAACCACACCCGCGGCCGGACCCCCTGCGCCTTCAGCTCCTCGCTGCGGGTGTCGGTGGCCTGCTCGAACAGCGGGATCCGGGTCTCCCGCCACAGCTCCTTGCCGAGGAGGTACGGCGAGTTGGCACCGAGCGCCACCTGGATCGCGGTGATCGCCTGCGAGGCGTTCCAGTACGCCGCGAACTGCTCCGGCGAGGTCTGTACGTGGATCTGGAAGCTGGTGCACGCCGCCTCCGGCAGGATCGAGTCGGCGGTGGTGCCCAGCCGCTCGGGACCGCCGATCGAGATCGTGATGTCCTCCCCGCGGGCCGCCATGATCTGCTCGCTCAGCAGCTTGTAGCGCGGGTTGGGCGTGATGCTGTCGATCCCGAGGTCACCCTCGGCCAGGGTCGGCAGGATCCCGATCATGACCAGGTGGGCGCCGACCTCCGACGACTTCTGCTCGGCGTCGTTGAGGCTGCTCCGCAGCGTCTCCTCGAACGTCGTCAGACCACCCTCGCGCAGCTTGGCCGGCGGCACGTTGATCTCGAGGTTGAACTGGCCGAGCTCGGTCACGAAGTCGGGGTCGGCGATCCGCTCCAGCGCCTCGACGTTCTTGCGGGCGGGGTCGCCCGCGTCGTCGACGAGGTTCAGCTCGACCTCGAGGCCGACCATCGGGTCATCGGTGTCGAAGTGGGCGTCCCGCAGCATCCGGGCGAACACGTCGAGGCAGCGACGTACCTTCTCGCGGTGCCGCGTGCGGTCGGCCCGCGAGAACTCCTGTGCGTCGACCTCTTCGCCCATGCTGGAACCTTATGGTCGATCGGACCCGGGGGCGACCCTTCAGGACGCGGAGGCCAGCCGGAGTCGCATCACCTCCCAGTCGACCGGCGGGACCGCCGCCGCCAGCAGGTCGGCCACCAGTGCGGCCAGCGTGTGGTCGGCGTCCCCCTCGCGGGCGCGGTCGACGGCGCACCAGGCGAGCGCGCCGTCGCCGGCGACCCACGCGCACAGCGCCAGCACCGCAGCGGCGTGGGCCACCAGGTCGTCGGGCGCTCGACGCACCATCGCCTCCCAGAACCGGACGTGGTCGCGGGCCGAGGACCGGGGCACGCCCGTCCAGGCGGCGTCACGCACAGAGGGCGTCGCGATCGAGGCCAGCAGCCGGGCCGCGACGTCGGCCGGGGGCGGCTCGGCGCGCGGGACCCACTCCCCCAGCGCGGCGGCCACCCAGGCCGCCGGCGCCGGCGACCCGCCCCGGGCCGACTCGACGGCGGCGACGGCCCGCGGGTCCGGACGCAGCGTGGCCGCGAGGTCGGCGCGCGACCCGTGGAGCACCCGCCCCTCCAGGACCGCCTCGGCGACGAACCGGTGGTGGGACACGTCGTAGGGCACCCCGGTCACCCCGGGCCCGTTGCGTCCTCGCAGCAGCGGGAACCAGCGCCCGTCGTCGACCCGCAGCGCCTCGACGAGGTCGGGTCCCAGGCCGCCGTCACTGCCGCGCCGGAACCGGCGCACCGCAGCCCGGGCGAGGTCGTCGTCGGCCGTGTAGAGCAGCAGCACGGCGGAGCGGGCCCGGTGGCGCACGGCCGGCTCGAGCAGCAGCTCGACCACCTCGCCGATCCCGCGGCGGTCGGGAGGCAGGTCGACGCGCGCGTGGAAGGTCTGGGGCGCCTCCACGGTCAGCATCACGATCGAGTCGGCCGGCTCGAAGCCGAGCACGACCGGGACCACGGCGAGCAGGTCGTCGGGAGAACGGGCGGTGAGGGTCGTCATGGGCGCCACGCTCGCGGTCCTCGCCGACGGTCGCAGCCGTCGTCGGCGCCGGCTGTGGACAGCCGGCCGTGACCCGGTGCTGTGGACGGAAGGTGGCGCGGGAGCGTGGGTGGTCGCGGGTAGGTTGCGGGCCATGCGGGAGGTCGCGTCGGTGCTCCACCTCGACCTCGACGCCTTCTTCGCCGCCGTCGAGCAGCGCGACAAGCCGTCGCTGCGCGGGAAGCCGGTCGTCGTGGGCGGTGTCGGAGGGCGGGGCGTGGTCTCGACGGCGTCCTACGAGGCGCGCCGGTATGGCGTCCGGTCGGCCATGTCGACCCGCGAGGCCCGCTCCCGCTGCCCGCACGCGGCCTTCCTGTCCGGCCGGTTCCACGCCTACACCGCCACCAGCCGCGCGGTGATGGCGGCGCTGCGGGAGGTGTCGCCGCTGGTGGAGCCGCTGTCGCTGGACGAGGCGTTCGTCGACCTCGCGGCCGCCGACCTGCCCGACCTCGAGGTGACCACCGTCCGCGAGGTCGCCGAGCAGCTGCGGGAGCGGGTGCGGGAGGTCACCGGCGGGCTCACGGCCTCGGTCGGGATCGGGACCTCCAAGTTCATCGCGAAGGTCGCCAGTGATCTCGACAAGCCCGACGGACTGGTCGTCGTCTCGCCCGGCACCGAGCGCGAGCTGTTACGGCCGATGCACGTCACCGTGATCCCGGGCGTCGGCCCGGCGACCGCCGAGCGGCTGCGCCGCGCCGGCATCCACACCGTCGCCGAGCTGGAGTCGGTCACCCGCGACGAGCTGGTCCGGCTGCTGGGCAAGGCCCACGGTGCCGGACTGCACGCCCTGGCGCGGGCCGAGGACGACCGGGCGGTGGTGGCCGAGCGGGAGACCAAGTCGGTCTCGGTCGAGGGCACCTACGACACCGACCTCACCGACCGGCGGCTGATGGAGGGGCTGCTCACCCGCCAGGCGGGCCAGGTGGCCGAGCGGCTCCGCAAGCACGGCCTGTCCGGCCGCACGATCACCATCAAGGTCCGGCTCCACGACTTCACCACCCTCAACCGGTCGACCACGCTCCCTTCGCCGACCGACCACGCCGCCACGATCGGGCGTCTGGCCCGGTCGCTGCTGGCCGAGCTCGACACCTCCGGCGGCGTCCGCCTGCTGGGGGTGGGCGTGTCGGGGCTCGCGGACTGGATCCAGGAGGACCTGTTCGGCGACGAGGACGACGAGGAGACGCCCGACGACACCGCGGCGGCCGTCGAGGCTACCGCCGTACGGCGGGCCACCTGGGCGCCCGGCATGGACGTGGTGCACGAGGAGCACGGACGCGGCTGGGTCTGGGGCTCCGGCAGGGGCGTGGTGACGGTCCGCTTCGAGACCGCCGAGACGGTTCCGGGTCCGGTGAGGTCGATGCCGGCCGACGACCCGGGGCTGCGGCCCTGGCGGCCCGAGGAAGAGCAGGCCCGATAGTGTGGAAACAGGTGAGGGGCTCTCGATGGTATGAGCATCAAGAGCCCCTCGGGTGACCGGTGAGGTGACGTCCGGTCGACCTGACCGGCTCTCCGACCCCGCCGTCCCCGTCACCGGGCCGACGCGGCGAACGAGTCGCCGTGTGGGTCGTGCTTCCGATCCGATCCCCGGCCCTCCGCGAACGGCTGGCCGGTGAGAGAGTTCTACGTCGTCCCGGGACCGCCGCGCAAGGGGTTCGCGCAACATTCCTCCAGTCCCACAGGGCCCTCCACAGACCCGGCCGACGAGTCCACAGGGAGGGCCCCGCCCTCCACAGGATCCGGGTCGACCTGTGGATCGCGAGGGGGTCATCCGGAGCGGCGCAGGTACTCCTCCTCGACGACGTAGCCGAGCCGCGTATAGAGCCCGCGTGCGTGCCGGTTGTGGGAGAAGACGTTGAGCCCGAGCCAGCGGTGGCCGGTCGCCCGCGCGTGCCGGGCCGCGCCCGCGAGCACTCCCGCCCCGATGCCGCGCCGCCCCCGGAACGGAGGATCCAGCTCGACGTCGTAGATCCAGGCCTGGGCCGGCCACCGCGACCCGACCCAGAGCATCCCGCACGCCTCGCCGTCGTGCCGGGCGGTGAACAGGTGCTGGCCCACGCTCCCGGTCCCGTCCGGGAGCATCGAGGAGAACGACGACTCGGCCGCGACCAGCGCCACCTCCGGGGACTCCCCCGCCCGCTCCCGGTCGCCGGCGTACTTCGTCACCGCCACGTCGACGTACGCCGCGAGCTCGGTGTCGGTCATCGGCGCGAGGTCGACCCGGTCGGCCAGCTGCTCCCCCGGCACCTCGCCCGCGAGGTCGAGCCGCATCGTCGTCGCGGCCGGTGAGAACGTGCCGTCGTCGACGAACGCCGCCCGCACCGGGTCGTCCGGCACCACGCCGGCGCTGAGCGGCGCCTCCGCGAGCCGGGTGGCCAGGTCCCGGACGGCCAGCACGTCGTCGAGGGGGCACAGGACGTCGTGGACCAGGGTCCGGTCGCCGTCGGGCGCGAGCCACACGAAGCCGTCCGGCAGCAGCACCAGCTGCGACGTCGGCAGCCGCCCGACCACCCGGTCACGAGCGGCCTCGCGGGCCGCCCGCTCGTCGGCGTGGCGGAACCGGTCGAACCAACGGAGCTGGCGCTCGGCCAGCTCGCCCACCAGCGGGTGGGCGGGGTCGGTGACCGACGCGACCGGGTCCACCGGACGCACTCTAGATTGGCAGCATGCCCGACAGCACCACCTCCGCAGCAGCCACCCCGACGACCGACCCGCCCGCGGCCGACCGGCGCCCCGTGACGACCACCCACCACGGCCGTTCCCGGGTCGACCCCTACGAGTGGCTGCGCGACAAGGACGACCCCGCTGTCGCGGCGTACCTCTCCGCGGAGAACGACCACACCCGGGCCCGCACCGCCCACCTGGCCGACCTGCGGCAGGCCATCTTCGACGAGATCAGGGGCCGGACCCGCGAGACCGACCTGTCGGTCCCCACCCGCAACCGCGGCTACTGGTACTACGGCCGCACCTTCGAGGGCCGCGAGTACGGCGCCACCTGCCGGGTCCCGGTGACCGACCAGTCCGACTGGACCCCGCCGCGCCCCGACGAGGACTGCGCCCCCGACCAGCCGGCGCTGCCCGGCGAGCAGGTGCTGCTCGACCTCGACGCGCTCGCCGAGGGCCACGAGTTCTTCTCGCTCGGCGGCTCCGCGGTCAGCCTCGACGGCCGGCTCCTCGCGTGGAGCACCGACACCACCGGCGACGAGCGCTACACGATCCGGGTGAAGGACCTCGAGACCGGCGAGCCCCTCGACGACGTCATCACCGGGGTGCTCGGCGGGGCCACCTGGGCACCCGACGGCCGCTCGTTCTACTACTCGACGATCGACGAGACCTGGCGGCCCGACAAGATCTGGCGGCACGCGCTCGGCACCGCCCAGGACGACGACGAGCTGGTCCACCACGAGACCGACGGCCGGTTCTGGGTCGGCATCGGGCGCACCCGCACCGACCGGTTCCTGCAGGTGGTGACCGGCTCCAAGACGACCACCGAGGTCCGGCTGCTCGACAGCCGCGACCCCGACCGTGGGTTCTGGCTCTTCGCGCCGCGCCGCGAGGGCCTCGAGTACGGCGTGGAGCACGCGGTCCTCGGCGGCGAGGACGTGCTGCTGGTGCTGCACAACCACACCGGGCCCGACTTCGAGCTGGGCGTGGCGCCGGTCGCGCCGACCGAGGCCGAGGACTGGCGGCCGCTCCTCGCCCACGACCCGAGCGTGAGGCTGGAGGACGTCGACGCGTTCGCCGGCCACCTGGTGGTCCACCAGCGCAGCGAGGGGCTCACCCAGCTGCGGCTGCTGACGCTCGGCGACAGCGGGGTCGACCACGACTTCCTCATCGAGTTCGACCAGGAGATCTACACGGTCGGCTCGGCCGGCAACCCCGACTTCCACTCCCCCCTGGTCCGGCTCGGCTTCACCTCGATGAGCGTGCCGGCCTCGATCTACGACTTCGACGTGACCGCTCGCGAGCTGACGCTGCTGCGCCGGACGCCCGTGCTCGGTGGCTTCGACCCCGCCGACTACGAGGAGCACCGGCTCTGGGCCACCGCTCCCGACGGGGAACGGGTGCCGATCTCCCTGGTGTGCCGCCGCGACGCCCGGGCCGCCGGTCCGGTCCCGCTGCTGCTCTACGGCTACGGCTCGTACGAGGCCTCCTCGGACCCCGGCTTCTCGATCCCGCGGCTCTCGATGCTCGACCGCGGTGCCGCGATGGCGCTCGCCCACGTCAGGGGCGGCGGCGAGCTCGGCCGGCGCTGGTACGACGACGGCAAGCTGCTCCGCAAGACCAACACCTTCGACGACTTCGTGGCCTGCGCCCGCCACCTCGTCGAGACCGGCTGGACCACACCCGACCGGTTGGTCGCCGAGGGCGCCAGCGCCGGCGGGCTGCTGGCGGGCGCGGTGGCCAACCGGGCACCCGAGGCGTTCGCCGGGATCGTCGCGGCGGTGCCGTTCGTCGACAACCTGACCTCGATGCTCGACTCCACGCTGCCGCTCACGGTGGCCGAGTACGAGGAGTGGGGCAACCCGGAGGCCGATCCGGAGGTCTACGACTACCTGGCGTCGTACGCGCCCTACGACAACGTCGCCGCGGTCGACTACCCGCCGATCCTGGCCGAGACCTCCTTCCACGACACCCGGGTGCTCTACGTCGAGCCCGCCAAGTGGGTGGCCCGGCTCCGCGCGACCGCCACCGGGCGGCGCGACTTCCTGCTCCGCACCGAGATGTCGGCCGGCCACGGCGGGGTGTCCGGGCGCTACAAGGCCTGGCACGACCGGGCCTTCACGCTCGCCTGGATCCTCGACCGGATGGGGCTCGCCTGAGCGTCGCCCGCCTGCGGGGGTGACCCACCCCCTGAGAAGACCCTGAGATTCCGCTGCGACGGCAACTTCCGGGCATGCCCGGCCGTCGTTCTGGGCAAGGACGACGAATCACGGCCAGGGAATCTGCAGCGCCTGCGATTCGTTGACAGCAGTGACGGTGGTGACGCCGTCGACGCGACAGGAAGGCGGCTCCACCATGGCGACTCGAACCCCCACCGCCACGAGAGAGATCGAGGGGCGCGACAGCGTCGGGCTCTACCTCGACGAGATCGCGCGCAACCCGCTGCTCGACGCCGCCACCGAGGTCGAGCTCGCCAAGACCATCGAGGCCGGCCTGATGGCCCAGCACCTCCTCGACACCGGCCGGATCGCCCGCGCCAAGGGTGGCGCGCCGATGCGGGCGACCCGCGAGGAGCTCGAGTGGCTGGCCGAGGAGGGCCAGAAGGCCATCGACACCTTCATCACCGCCAACCTGCGACTGGTCGTCTCGATCGCCCGCAAGTACGGCCGGGCGCAGATGCCGATGCTCGACCTGATCCAGGAGGGCAACACCGGCCTGATCCGCGCCGTCGAGAAGTTCGACTACGCCAAGGGCTACAAGTTCTCGACCTACGCGACCTGGTGGGTACGGCAGGCCATCACCCGCGGCATCGCCCAGCAGGCCCGGGTCGTGCGGCTGCCGGTCCACGTCGTCGAGGAGCTCAACCAGATCGGCGGCGCCCGCCGTACCCTCGAGCGCCAGCTGGGCCGCGAGCCCGAGCCCGAGGAGATCGCCCACGAGCTCGGCATGGACCTCGACCGGGTCATCGACCTGCTGGCCTGGGGCCGCGAGCACGTCAGCCTCGACACCCCGGTCGACGAGGACGGCGACACCTCGCTCGGTGACCTGATGGCCCAGGAGTCCACTCCCGGACCCGACCTCGAGGTGCTCGACGTCGAGGCCCGCGACCGGCTCAACCAGCTGGTCGGCCGGCTCGACGAGCGGTCCGCCGACATCATCCGGTCGCGTTACGGTCTGGTCGACGGCCGGCAGCACAAGCTGGCCGACATCGGTCTCAAGCACGGCATCTCCGCCGAGCGCGTGCGGCAGCTCGAGCGCGAGGCGCTGCAGCGGCTGCGTCGCATCGGCGACCCGGACATGGCCGCCTGACTTCGATCCTCACCACCACGGCCCGCGATTCCCCTCGCGGGCCGTGGTGCGTCTCGGGCCGGCGAGTCGGCGGTCGGACGGGCGGGCGGGCGGGCGGTGAGCCAGCCACCGATCCGGCGGCCGCCACGGTGGCTCAGCCACCGCCGGGTGGGCACCCACCCGGAGAGCCGCAGCCGACCGACGACTCAGCCCGGCAGCCCGGGCATCCGGTGGCCCCGCCACGCCTTCGCCGCGAGGTAGCGCCCGTTGACCGGCGAGAGGTGCAGCCCGGTCGGCAGGCACCGTCGCACGCGCACCCCGCCGGCCCGCAGCTGCACGGCCTTGTCGGGGTTGTTGGTGAGCAGGTCGACCCGCTCGACCCCGAGGCCCAGCAGCATCTGGGCCGCCACGCCGTAGCTGCGCTCGTCGCCGCCGAACCCCAGCGCCTCGTTGGCCTCGAACGTGTCGAGGCCGCGGTCCTGCAGGGCGTAGGCGTCGATCTTGTTGTAGAGGCCGATCCCCCGCCCCTCCTGCCGCAGGTAGACCAGGTAGCCGCCGACCTCCCGGATCCGGGTGACGGCCTCGCGCAGCTGCGGCCCGCAGTCGCACCGCAGGCTGCCGAGGGCGTCCCCGGTCAGGCACTCGCTGTGCACGCGCACCAGCGGTACGCCGGCGCCGGCCGGTGCCGGGGCGGCGGCCCGGTCGCCCAGCGCCACCACGACGTGCTCCAGCCCGTCGGCGAGGCCGTCGAAGGTGTGTACCCGTCCCTCGACCACCTCCCCACCCACCAGCCGCAGCGGCAGCGGGACCGAGCGGCGGAGCGTGGCGGGCGAGACCCGGGTCTCGTGGAGCGTCACGGCGCCACCCTCCGCGCCCCGACCCGGTCGCGGGCGTGGACGAACACGTAGCGCAGCAGCACCACGTCGCCCATCTGCCGGGTCTCGGCCAGCCGGGCCCGGTTGCCGGGATGCCAGGGAAAGGGACCGGCTCCCACGAAGCGGTGGGCGCGGGGGTCGCCCACGAAGAACGGCGCCACCACCAGGTGCAGCTCGTCGGCGAGGTCGGCAAGCAGGAACTGGGTGTGGACCTCGCCGCCGCCCTCCACCATCAGCCGGCGCACCCCCCGGCGCCACAGGTCGTCGACCACGCACTCCAGGTCGACGGGGTCGCCCGCGTCGACCACGGTGGCGACGTCGCCGAGCCGCTCGCGGGCCCGGCGTACGGCGGGCCGGGGGCAGTAGACGAGCTTCTCGCTGTCCCCGGTCGCGAAGAACCGGCCGGCCGGGTCGAGCCTGGCGCCGCGCGTCACCGTCACCTTCCTCGGCTGCTCGGCCAGGCCGCGCGCCCGGCGGCCGGCGCGCAGCCACGGATCGCGGACCAGCAGCCGCGGGTCGTCGTGCCGCACGGTCGCGGCGCCGACCAGGATCGCGTCGACGTCGGCCCGCACGGCGTCGACCCGGTGCAGGTCGTCGTCGTTGGACAGCACCAGCCGCTCCGGGGTCGCGGCGTCGAGGTAGCCGTCGATCGAGACCCCGCAGCTCAGGATCGTGTAGGGCCGCTCACCCATGGACCCGCTCCTCCACCGGCTGTACCGCGGGTGCGCGCACCGCGCGCAGCACGGCCTCGGCGCCCAGCACCACCGCTCCCGGGCTCGCCGCGACCAGCACGACGACGCCGAACGCGACCGTCGCGGCGACGCCCTGGGCGGCACCGAGGCCGGCCGCGGCGAACGCCCAGGCGGCGACCCCCTCCCGTGGCCCCCAGCCGGCCAGGTTCGCCGGGACGGCGGCGGCCACCAGCACCAGCAGCACGACCGGCAGCAGGACCGCCACGGAAGCGCTGACGCCGACCGCGCGGGCCGCGACGACGTACGTCGTCGCGAGGCCGGCCACTGCGACGAGCGAGGCCAGCAGCACCCCGGACCAGACCCGTTGCCGCCTCATCCCGTCGAGGTCGTCGCGCAGCACCGGCAGCGCCCGGCCGAGGGCCGCCGCCGTCCCCCCGACGACGGCCAGCACGGCGACCACGGCCAGCAGCGTCGACCGGAACGGCGAGGGCAGCATCGTGAGGGCCGCGACGACGACCGCCGCCTGCACCAGCTGGCCCGCGGCGCGCTCCCACGCGACCGAGCGCAGGCCGCGTGAGGGGTCGCCCGCGGCCCGACCGGTGTCGACGCCGCGGAGGACGTCGCCCAGCACCCCGCCCGGGAGCACCACGTTGATCAGCTGCGAGCGGTAGCAGGCGGCGATCGCCCGTCCGAGGGGCAGCTCGACGCCGAGTCCGCGCGCGACGAGCCGCCAGCGCCACGCGCTCGCGGCCGTGACGACGACCCCCAGGCCGAGTCCCAGCGCCAGCGTCGCCACGTCGAGCGACCGGACGCCGGTGACGAAGGGGTCGGTGCCGACCCACGCCACGACCACGGCCAGCACCGCCGCGCCCAGCGCCCACGACCAGCGTCGCCCGGTCATGCCGCCATGCCTTCGAGCACCCGCGCCACCCGGTCGCCGGTGTCGCCCCAGCCCCCCAGCGCGGCACGCCGCTGCCCGGCGGCCACGTGCAGCCGCCGGCGCAGGCCCTCGTCGGTCAGCCAGCAGCGGAGCCCCGCGGCCAGTCGCGTGGCGTCGTCGGCCGGTGTCAGGAGGCCCGGTCGGCGGCCACCTGCGGTGGTCCCCAGCGCCTCGGTCACCCCGCCCACCCCGGTGGCCAGGACCGGGAGGGCCCGGGCCAGCGCCTCGGTCACCACCATCCCGTAGGTCTCGGCCCGGCTCGGGTGGACGAGCAGGTCGGCGCCGGCGTACGCCGCGGCCAGCCGGTCCCCCGTCAGCGGGCCCCGGAGCTCGACCCGGTGGGCCAGCCCCGCCGCCGCAATGTCCCGCCGCAGCCGCGCCACGTGGGTGGGCTCGCGGTCGAGGGCACCGACGCACACCCACCGCCACGGCAGGTCCGCGACCCGGCCCAGCGAGGCGACCAGCAGGTCGTGACCCTTGGCCCGGACGACGGCGCCGATGCTGAGCAGCGAGCCGCCCTCGGGGCTGCCGGTCGCCACGGGCGCGGGGTCCACCCCGGGCGTCGCGACGTGCACGCGGACCGGGTCCAGCCCGTGCCTGGACAGCAGCAGCCGCCGGGTCCAGTCGCTGGTGGTGACCACCTCGGCCACCGAGCGCAGCACCGCACCGTCGCTCGGGCGACCGAGCGGCATGTGGACGAGCGCCACCGTGCGCAGCCGGCGACCGACGGGGACCAGCACCTCCGGAGCGGCGAGCGCGACCAGCCCGTCGACGAGCACCACCCCGCCGTCGGGCACCGCGGCCAGGACGGCCGCCAGGTGGTGACGTGACTCTGCGTCGGCCCGCGGCCACTCTCCCCCGACCTGCCGCAGGTCGACCGCCCACCCGGCGGCCGCCAGCTCCTGGCACAGCCGCAGGTCGTAGGTGTTGCCGCCGCTGGGTCGCCGCGGGTCGTCGAGCCCGTCCGGCGCCACCACGACCAGCGGGCGCACGTTCACACGCCCCTCTCGTAGGTCGCCGACGCGACGTGGGACTCGTGCAGCGTGACCGCGAGGCCGGTGACGGCACGCGTGCCGAGCTCCCCCGCCCGGAGCTGCTCGGCCAGCCGGTCGGCGACGTGCCGCGCCAACACCTCGGTGGTGGTGTTGCGGCCCGCGAACCGCGCGTCGTCGTCGAGGTTGCGGTAGCCGAGGTCGGCCACCACCGCACGGACCGCCTCGGCAGCCCGGCCGAGGTCGAGCAGGATGCCGTCGTCGTCGAGCGCCTCACCGCGGAACGTCACGTCGACGACGTACGTCGCGCCGTGGAGCGCCTGGGCCTGGCCGAACACGTCGCCCCGCAGGCTGTGCGCCACCATCATGTGGTCGCGCACCGTCACGCCGAACACGGGACCTCCCCGGGGTCGTAGGTCATCGAGTGGCACAGCGCGGGCAGCTCGCCACTGACCAGCCGCGGCAGCACCGACGGGAGCTCGGTGAAGGGCGACTGTCCGGTCAGCAGGCAGTCGAACGCCGGGTCGCGGAGCAGGTCGAGGGAGAGCCGTAGCCGGCCGGCCGGGGTCCGGCCGGCCCGCCGCGACGGCGCGACCGTCCCGACCTGGCTGGCCCGGACCGTGAGCCGTCCGGAGTGGAAGCTGCCGCCCAGCGACACCGTCGTCGCGGCGTCGCCGTACCAGCTCAGCTCGACCACCGTGCCCTCCGACGCGAGCAGCTCCAGGGACCGCTGCAGCCCCGCCGACGTCGCGCTGGTGTGCACCACCAGGTCACGCCCTCCCGGGGCGTCGTCGGGCAGGCGGAAGTCCGCGCCGAGAGCAGCCGCGACCCCCGCCCGGGCCGGGTCGACGTCGACCAGCGTGACCTCGACACCCGGCATCCGCGCGAGCAGCCGCGCCACGCAGCACCCGAGCGCCCCGGCGCCGACCACGGCCACCCGGTCGCCGAGCAGCGGCCCGGCGTCCCAGAGCGCGTTGACGGCCGTCTCGACGAGTCCTGTGAGCACGGCCCGCGATGCCGGCACCTCGGGCGGCACCACGGTCACGGCCCCCGCCGGGACGACGTACGCCGTCTGGTGGGGGTGCAGGCAGAAGACGGTGCGGCCGCGCAGCCCCGGCGGACCCTGCTCGACGACCCCCACGCTGAGGTAGCCGTACTTCACCGGCCCCGGGAACTCGCCCTCCTGGAACGGCGCCCGCATCACGGCACGCTGCCCGGGCGGCACGCGGCCGGCGAAGACCAGCGACTCGGTCCCGCGGCTGATCCCCGAGCGGAGAGTGCGCACCAGCACCTCGTCCGGCCCCGGCGGGGCGAGCGGGGCACGGCGCAGCTCACCCGCGCCCGGCTCCCTCACCCAGAACGCCCACGCCTCGCGCTGCATCGGACCACCTCGTCCGGCCCCGGAGTGAACCAGCGCCCGGACCTGATCGTTCGTCCACGTGTTCCTGCCTACGTGTCCTCTGAACGGTGAAGTCGTGCGCTCGGTTCAATCCAGCTCCGCCCGGCGGTGGACCGACGTCGGCCGGTGGGTCGTGACCGGCCTGGCCGCGCTGCTCGTGCTCGCTGCGCTCACAGCCCCCAGCAGCCTCGAGGAGCTGCAGGTCTCCGCGTTCCTCCGGCTGCCCGTCGAGGTGCTGTGCCTCGTGGCCGCGGTGCTGGCGCTCCCACCGCGGCTGACCCGGCTGCGCACGGCGGTGGCCCTCACGGGCGGCGTCGTCCTCGGGGTCGCCGCCGCGTTCAAGCTCCTCGACATCGGGTTCGTCGCCGCCCTGAACCGGCCCTTCGACCCCCTGATCGACTGGCGGTACGCCGGCTCGCTGGTCGACCTGGTCCGCGACTCGTTCGGGCCGGCGCTGGGGACCACGCTGCTGGTGGTGGGCGCCCTGGCGGTCGCCGCCGTGCTGGCGCTGGTGCCGCTGGCGGTGCTGCGGCTCGGCCGGGTGGCCGCCCGCCACCGCCGTCCGGCGGCCGGAGTGGTCGCCGGGCTCCTGGTCACCTGGCTGGTCCTCGCCCTGCTCGACGTCCGGGGACCGGCCGGACCGCTGGCCTCCCACGACACCGCGAGCTACGTCGAGGGCCAGGTCACGCGGGTCCCGGGCCAGCTGCGCGACCGCCGCGAGTTCCTGGCGGCCGCCGCCGACGACCCGCTGCGCGACGTACCGCCGCAGGACCTGTTCTCCGGCCTGCGCGGAAAGGACGTGCTGGTGGTCTTCGTCGAGAGCTACGGCCGGGTGGCGCTCGATGACCCCGGGCTCGCCCCCGGCGTCACCGGCGTCCTCGACGCCGGCACCCGCCGCCTCGACCGCGCGGGCTTCGCGAGCCGCAGCGCCTACCTGACCTCCCCCACCTTCGGGGCCCTCAGCTGGCTGGCCCACGCCACCCTCCAGTCGGGACTCTGGATCGACAGCCAGCCGCGCTACGACGTGCTGGTGACCAGCCCCCGGTTGACCCTCACGTCGCTGTTCGGCCGGGCCGGCTGGCGCACCGTGGCCGCCGTCCCCGCCAACGACCGGGACTGGCCGCAGGGCGAGTTCTACGACTTCGACCACGTCTACGACTCGCGCAACATCGGCTACGAGGGCCCGCGGTTCGGGTACCCGACGATGCCCGACCAGTACACCCTCGACGCCGTCCACCGGCTCGAGCTGGCGCCCGGGCCCCGCCGGCCGGTGATGGCGGAGGTCGACCTCATCACCAGTCACGCACCGTGGTCGCGGGTGCCGCGGCTGGTCGACCAGGCGGCCGTCGGCGACGGGTCGGTCTTCGAGGGGATGCCGCAGACGCTGCCGTCGGAGGCCGACATCTGGCCCGACCGCGACCGGATCCGCCAGGCCTACGGGCACGCCGTCGAGTACTCGCTGAGGGCGCTCGTCCGGTTCCTCACGACGTACGGCGACGACGACCTCGTCGTGGTCGTGCTGGGCGACCACCAGCCGGCGACGGTCGTGTCGGGCGACGACGCCGGGCGCGAGGTGCCGGTCACCGTGCTCTCGCGCGACCGTTCGGTCGTCGACCGGATCGCCGGCTGGGGCTGGGACCCGGGCCTGCGACCCGGCCCGGAGGCGCCGGTCTGGCCGATGGACGCCTTCCGCGACCGGTTCGTCGCGGCGTACTCGGCCACGGGCGACACTGGAGACCTGCCCGGACTCGGGCGATGAACCCGCGCGGACGGCGGAACGTGTGAAGGGTGAGGAGGCGGCATGCCCGATCCCGACGTCGCGCTGATGCAGCAGCTCCACGACGACCACGCCGCGGCGTTGTGGCGCTTCTGCCGCCGGCTGGTCCCCACCGACCGGGGTCTCGCCGAGGACGTCGTGCAGGAGACCCTGCTGCGGGCATGGCGCAACCGCACGATCCTCGAGAGCCCGCCCCCGGCGGTACGGGCGTGGCTGTTCACGGTCGCGCGCAACATCGTGATCGACCAGTGGCGGAGCCGGCGGGTCCACCCCGAGACGCCGCTGGCCAGCCCGCCCGACGAGGGGGTCGACGACGAGAGCGACCAGCAGCTGCTGTCGTGGGTCGTGGCCGACGCGCTCACCCGGCTCTCGCCCGAGCACCGGGCGGTGCTGCTGGAGTGCTACTACCGAGGCCGGTCCGTCGCCGAGGCCTCGCGACGGCTCGGTGTGCCGGAGGGCACGGTCAAGTCGCGCACGCACTACGCGCTGCGGGCGCTGCGGCTGGCGCTGGAGGAGATGGGGGTGGGTTCATGACTCACCCCATGCGAAGCGAGACTTGCGCTCCCGATCCCTCTCTGGAACGGGGACCCCGACGATGACGTGCGAGTTCGCCCGCGACGACGGCGCCTACGTCCTGGGGGTCCTGTCCCCGGCCGAGCGGCAGGCGTTCCAGCGGCACCTGCCCGGGTGCGCCGAGTGCACGCGGGCGGTCGCCGAGCTCGCCGGGCTGCCCGGGCTGCTGGGCCGGGTCGACGCGGCCGTCCTGGAAAACCCGCCCGACGACGAGCCGGTCCCGGTGCTCCTGCCCGCGCTGCTGCACGAGGTACGACGCACCCGACGGCGGCGGACGCTGACGACGGCGGGGCTGGCCGCCGCGGCCGCCGCGGTCGTGGTCGGCGTACCCCTGGGGATCGCGCAGCTCGGCGACGAGCCCGCACCGCCCACCCCGCCCGGGTCGGGCGCGAGCCCGGCACCGGTGGACGCGCTGCCGATGCACCCGGTCGGCGACGTCCCGGTCGAGGCCACGGTGAGCCTGGAGGAGGTCACCTGGGGGACCCGGCTCGGGCTCAGCTGCACCTACGACGCCGACTGGGTCGACGCCGAGCTTCCGGACGAGGCCGACTACGTGCTGGTCGTCCGGACCCGGTCGGGGCAGCTCGAGCGGGTCGGCAGCTGGCGGTCGGTGAGCGGACGCCGGATGGAGCTCACGGCCGGGACCGCCACCACGAAGGCGGACCTGGCGTCAGTCCAGGTGCGGACGACGGACGGCCGCGTGGTGCTGCGACTCGCGACCTGATGCCGGACGCTGCCGCGCGAGCAGCACCGCACCGAGCACGATGGCGGCAGCCTCCGAGATCGCGGCGGTCCACACCTCCCAGCCCCGCCACTGCTCCTGGACGCCGAACAGGCCGACGGTGGTCGACACGACGAAGGCGCCCAGGGTCGACGCCCCGAAGCCGAGGGTCAGCAGCGGCGGCAGCCAGTGCCGCCAGGCGAGCACCAGGACGGCGATCACGGCGCCACCGAAGGCGTTGAGCAGGAAGGCGGGGCCGATCACCTCCAGGTCGCGGTACCCCTCGAACCACAGGTAGAGGTGCATCGCCGCCGAGACCAGCACCGCCACCGCCGCCAGCACTCGCAGGCCCATCGGACGCTCCCTTCGCGGCCGCCCCCACGACGGTCGTGGGCGACCTCACCCGGAGGAACGGTGCGGCGGCGGCCGCGGTTCAGCCGTCCGCACGGCGACGACGCCGAGCTTGCGGATCCGTCCGCTCCGCAGCCATCGTGCCCACAGCCGGTGACCGGTGACCAGGTCGTCCACGGCCCGGGCGCCGATCCGCGCGGCGATCGCCGTGCGGTCGGCGACGAACGCGTCGGCCAGCGCGTCGGCGGTGGCGGCATGTGAGGCGCTGTGCTCATCGACCGAGGCGACCTCGAGCCCGGCGCGTGCCAGGGCCGCACGCAGCACCGGCAGCGGCACGGGCCAGACCGTGTCGGAGGCGGGCATCGCCTCCCGCTCCCGCGTCGAGAGCGGCGGGCCCTCCTCGACCGTGCACGCGAACCGTCCCTCGACGCGGAGCGCGGCGGCGACTCCCGCCAGCAGCGGGTCCTTGTCCGGGAAGGCGAGCAGCGTCTCGAGCAGCAGCACGACGTCGTACTGCCCGGGCGGGACGGGCGGGACCACGCCCACCTCGAAGCGGCACGGCAGGTCCCGGGCGGCGAGGCGCGCCAGGGCGACGGCGTCGGCGCTGGCGTCGACGCCGAGGTAGCGGCACCCGAGCGCCGAGGTGACGAGCCGGCCGGGGCCGGCCACCCCGCAGCACAGGTCGAGCACCTCGTCGTCCGGGCCGATGCCGGCGCGGCGGGCCAGACCCAGGATCTCCCCCACCGTCATGAAGCTCTCCTGGCCGGCGTACTGCCCGTCGGCGTACGCCGCCCTCCGCGCCGGATCCAGGGCTGCCGCCCAGGCCGCCCGGTCGTCGCGCCTCACGGCACCGGCAGCCGTACGTCGGCCGGTCCGGGCTCCCGGGCGGCACCGGGCCGCCGCCACGCCAGCCAGACCACGTCTCGTCCAAAGGACTCCGCCAGCAGCGCGAGCGCCACGAGGAGCAGCCCGGTGGTGGCCACCGCGGGCAGCAGCCCGGACGCGGCGAGGACCAGGGCGATGCCCTGCACGGCCGTGACGACCTTGCGCCAGTCGCGGCGCGGGAGCGGGGCGCGCAGCCACGGGAGCACCAGGCCTGCAGCCCCGAACGCGTAGCGGGCCACCCCGATCGCCAGCACCCACGCGCCGTGGAACTGCGCGACGTGCCCGCTGAGCACCATGAGCAGGAAGGCGTCGGCCTCGCCGTCGAACCGGCCCCCGAAGGCCGTCTGCGTCCGGGTCGCCCGCGCCACCCGGCCGTCGACGGCGTCCAGCACCAGCGCGACCGAGGCCACCGTGACCAGGAGGGCCGTGACGGGGCCGTCGAGCCACGCCTGCGCCACCAGGGCTGCCACGACGCAGGCGAGCACGGCGCGGGTGAGGGTCACCAGGTCGGCCGGGCCGAGCGGGCCGCGGGCGGCGCGCGCGACGGCCGCCGTCACGAGCACGCCGCACCCGAGTCCGGCCACCAGGGACGCCGGGTCCAGGGGGACGGCCAGCGAGAACACGGCGAGGAGCACGACGAGCAGCCCGCCGGCACCCGCGAGCGCCCTGCCCACCTGAACCACCGTGCCACCTCCGTCGTCCTCAGGAGGGAACGCCCGTGACAGGCGTTCGGTTCACCCGCGAGGAGGTGGCACGACGACCGACGTGGTCCGCGCCGACGGCGACTGGCTCGCGCTCCGCGAGCCGGCCGACGCGGCCGCCCGCGCGCTCGACCTGGTCGGGCTGCTCCGCGACCGGCTTCCCGCCCACCGGCCGCTGGAGGTCCACGACCTCGGGTGCGGCACCGGGGCGATGGCGCGCTGGCTCGCGCCGCACCTGCCCGGCCCGCAGCGCTGGGTGCTGCACGAGCGCGACGCCGCGCTGCTCGACCGGGTGGCGGCCCACCCTGCCCCGGTGGCCGCGGACGGGTCGCCGGTCGTCCTCGAGCTCCGGCACGACGACGTCACCCGGCTCGGCGCGGGCCTGGCGGGCGCCAACCTCGTGACGGCGTCGGCGCTGCTCGACATGATGAGCGAGCCGGAGCTCGCCCGGTTCGTCGCGGTGTGCGCCGCGGCCCGCTGCCCGGTGCTGGTCACGCTCTCGGTGGTGGGCCGGGTCGAGCTCGGACCTCCCCACCCGCTCGACCAGGAGGTCGCCGTCGCGTTCGACGACCACCAGCGGCGCACCCTCGGTGGACGGACCCTCCTCGGACCCGACGCGGCTGCCACCGCGGTGCGGCTCTTCGGCTCCTACGGCCTCGAGGTGTCGGCACGGTCGAGCCCGTGGCGGCTCGGTCCCGGCGAGGCGGCGCTGGCGGCGGCGTGGTTCCGGGGCTGGGTCGCGGCCGCCGTCGAGCAGCGGCCGGAGGTGTCCGCCGCCGTGGCGGCGTACGCGCGTCACCGGCTCGAGGAGGCCGCGGCGGGCTCGCTCGTGGTGAGCGTCCACCACACCGACCTGCTGGCGGTGCCGCCCCGCTCAGCCGACGGCCGCGGCCGCGAGTGACGCCGCGGCGCGCTGGGCCCGCGCCGTCACGTCGGCCGGCACCGGGACGTCGGCCGCGACCCGCTGCTGCCACAGCTGCACCGCGACCACCCGGGCGGCGGCCTCCTCGGCCCGCTCGCGGGTGACCTGGCCGCTCTCGATCGCCTCGACCACGAGCTCGTGGGTCCGGGCCGGGTCGACCGGCATCAGCAGCAGGTCGGCCCCCGCCTGCAGCGCCCGCACCGCGGGGAAGTCGCGGCTGAGTGCCGCACCCATGCCGAGCGAGTCGGTGATCGCCACGCCCTCGAAGCCCAGCTCGTCGCGCAGGTAGTCGTAGACCTTCGGCGCCTGGCTCGACGGCATGCCGGGCTGCAGCGCCTGTACGTCGAGATGGGCCACCATCACCGCCGGCGCTCCCGCCTCGACCGCCGCCTCGAACGGCCGCAGGTCCCGAGCCTGCAACTGTTCGAGCGTCGAGCCGAGCACGGGCAACGTCTCGTGGCTGTCGGCCGTGACCGCGCCGTGGCCGGGGAAATGCTTGGTCGTCGACACCAGGCCCGCGTCGTCGTAGCCCTCGACCGCCGCGGCGACGGCGCGCGTGGCGAGCGCCGGGTCGCCCGACGGCGACCGGGTGCCGATGGTCGGGTCGGCGGCCCCGATGGTCACGTCGGCGACGGGCGCGAAGACCCACGTGAAGCCGAGGTCTCGCAGCTCGAACGACGTGGCGCGGGCTGCCTCGGTCACCACTCGCTCCCCCGCCCTGCCCTGCGCGACGGCGGCGCCGGCGCTGGCGAAGGGAGGGAACTCGGCGGCAACGCCCCGCAGGTGGGAGACCACACCGCCCTCTTCGTCGACGCCGATCACCGCCGGCCAGTCGCGGCCGTCGGCGGCGTGCGCCCGGCTCACGGCCGCGGCGGTGGCCCGGACCTGTGCCTCGTCGGCGACATTCGTCGACGTCACGCACACGCCGGCGAGGTGGTGCTCACGCACCAGCTGCGCCGGGACGGCCGGGTCGGTGCCGTCGTACCGGCCCACGATCACCTGGCCGGCGAGCTCCTCCGTCGACATCTCCGCGACCAGGGCGCGGGCGTGGTCCACCTCGCCCACGGTGGGACCCCACGAGGTGGGCCGGTCAGGGTCCGAGGAGGGTGTGGAGGCGGCTTCCCGGGACGGCGCGGGCTCCGCCGCGGAGTCACCCGGACCGGACGCCGAGCAGCCCGTCGCGAGGACGCAGGCGAGCAGTCCCGGCAACAGCGCGCGGCGGGGGGTGGGGAGCACCCACCCACGCTAACCGCTGATCCACGGGGTGAGGAAACGGCGATCGGGCAGGCGGCGCAGCAAAGCGTCCGCCTACCCGACCACCGTCCCGGGTGTGTGGCGGCTGCGTGAGCGCGACCACACACCTGTCCTCCCGTTCCGTGTCCCCCGATCACGGTCGGTCCACCCCTGGCGGATCGTCACGGGAGAAGTCGACGCCCGTCGTGGACAGGAGAGACGGGCCGCGTGGGACGGGCCGGGGCGTGCCACCACCGGGTCCATCATCGAGGCCATCGGATCCCCTCGCACGAACGTCGGGTCTTCGGGTACGCCGGGGTCCGGGGCGGCTGAGGGGGTCACCGTGTGGGGGGAACCCTCAGACTCGCCACCATAGGCGACCCCACCACGGTTGTCCAACGTTCTGACCGGTACGTAGCACCCTCACCGGCGCGGGTCTACTGTGGCAGGAGGAGGTGGCCGTCGTGCCCCAGCCAGGACGCCCCACCGCAGCGTCCCCGTGGAACCTTGTCGCAGCGTTCGCGCGTGCACAGGAGCTCGGCGACGACGAGTCCAGCCAGCTCGAGGTGCTGTGCAGCACGGTCGCCGACGTGCTGTCCCTTCCCGGAGCCTGCGTCACCAGCGCCGAAGGCGCGTCCCTCGCCTCGACCCCCGCGCAGTCGCCGACCGTGACCGAGGTCGACGCCCTCCAGTACGCACTCGGCTCGGGGCCCGGTCCGACGGCGATCAGCAACGGCGAGGTCGTTCGCGTCGACGACACACGCACGGACGACCGATGGCCAGCCTTCCTCGAGGCGGCAGCCGTGGCCGGGTTTCGCGCCATCCTCACCGTGCCGCTCACCCGTCAGCACGGGCTCAACGCATCGCTGAGCGCGTACTCGACACCGGTCCGCGCGTGGTCCGACGACGACCGGGCCGCCACCGTGGTGCTGTGCGCGATCGCGAGCGCCTGGGGGTCCGGCTCCCGGGTCCTCCAGGAGCATGCCCGGGTTGTCAACCAGCTGCAGCACGCCCTCGACTCGCGGGTCCTGATCGAGCAGGCCAAGGGCGTGCTGGCCGCGCTCGAGCAGGTCCGGCCCGACGAGGCCTTCGAGCTCATGCGCCGCCACGCCCGGCGCCGCGGCATCCCGATCCGTGAGGTCGCCGAGGCCGTCGTCCGGCTCGGCTTCCGGCCTCCCCACGTTCCGACGACCCCGCCGAGTGGGGTGGGGGCCCCCGGCACCGCCGAGGGCTAGGCTCCCCCCGTGTCCGAGGTGTCGCCAGACTTGTCGCCGGCGTACGACGTCGTCGCGGTTGCCTCGTCCGCGGGCGGGATCGGCGCGCTCAGCCGACTGCTCACCGCGCTCCCGGACGACCTGCCCGTCCCGCTCCTGATCGTCCAGCACCTGGACCCACGCCACGAGACCGTCATCGCCGACGTCCTCCAGCGGCGGTCGCGCATGCCGGTCAAGCTGGCTGAGGACGGGGAGCTCGCGAGGCCCGGCGTCGCCTATGTCGCCCCTCCCAACCGCCATCTGCTCGTCGGTGCCGACGGGGTCCTCCACCTGTCCGAGAGCGAGCTGGTCCACTTCGTGCGCCCCTCGGCCGACCTGCTCTTCGAGTCGGTCGCGGGTGCCTACGCCGAGCGGGCGATCGCCTGCGTGCTGACCGGGACCGGCAGCGACGGCGCCATGGGGATCACCGCGGTCCGGTCCCGTGGCGGCACGGTGATCGTCGAGGACCCGGCGACCGCGGAGTTCCGGGGGATGCCGGACGCGGCCGCCGCCACCGGCGACGTCGACTTCCAGCTGCCGCTCGAGGAGATCGGGGGGGTCCTCGACGGCCTGGTCCACCCGAGGAGCACCACGTGACCGAGCCGCACCCCCCGGGCGGCCCCGCCGACGACGGCGACGCCGGGCTGGAAACGCTGCTGGAGTTCATCCGGGACGCCCGCGGCTTCGACTTCACCGGATACAAGCGGTCGTCACTGGCGCGCCGCATCCGCAAGCGCATGGCCGAGGTCGGGATCGACGAGTGGAGCGCCTACCGCGACCAGCTCGAGATCGACTCCGACGAGTTCCGAATGCTGTTCAACACCATCCTCATCAACGTCACCAGCTTCTTCCGGGACGCCGAGGCGTGGCGTTACCTGCAGGACTCGGTCGTCCCCGAGCTGGTCGCCAACACCGACCCCGAGGCCGAGATCCGGGTGTGGAGCGCGGGGTGCTCCAGCGGCGAGGAGCCCTACTCCCTCGCGATCGCGCTGGCCGAGCACCTCGGGATGACCGAGGCCCTCGACCGCATCAAGATCTACGGCACCGACGTCGACGAGGAGGCGCTCCACCAGGCGCGGACCGGCACCTACCCGGCGAAGGCCCTCGAGACCGTGCCGGGGCCCCTGCGCGAGAAGTACTTCGACAGCAACGGCAGCCAGTACACGCTGCGCCCCGACCTCCGGCGGCGGGTGATCTTCGGCCGCCACGACATCACCCGCGACGCGCCGATCTCACGGCTGGACCTCCTGGTGTGCCGCAACACGTTGATGTACTTCAACGTCGAGACCCAGAACCTCATCCTCGACCGGCTGCACTTCGCCCTCAAGGAGGGTGGCTACCTCTTCCTCGGCAAGGCCGAGATGCTGCTCAACGACAGCGACAAGTTCGAGGTCGCCAACATCCGGCAGCGGGTGTTCCGCCGGCACCCGGGGCTGCCGGGGCGCAACCAGGTTCCGCCGCAGGTCAGGACGGAGCCGGAGTCCGACGCCGAGTCCCGGAAGCGACAGATCCGGGACCACCTCGTCGACGTCACGCCGTACGCCGTCGTGGGGCTGGACGTCGACGGCGCCGTCGTCGCCGTCAGCGAGGCTGCCCGCACCGCCTTCGGGCTCGGTCCCCGCGACGTCGGACGACCCTTTCGCGACCTCGAGCTGTCCTACCGCCCGGTGGAGCTGCGCTCGGTCATCGAGCAGGCCAACTCCGAGCGCCGCACCATCAAGCTCTCCGGGATCGAGCGCCACACCGCAGGGCCGGACTCGCAGTACTTCGACATCGTGGTGCGGCCGATGGGCGGTGGCGACGGGCTCCTCCTCGGGACGTCGCTGACGTTCCTGGACGTGACCGTGCAGTCCCGTCTGCAACACGAGGTCAAGCGGATCCGCGAGGAGCTCGAGACCGCCTACGAGGAGCTCCAGTCGACCAACGAGGAGCTCGAGACCACCAACGAGGAGCTCCAGTCCAGCATCGAGGAGCTCGAGACCACCAACGAGGAGCTCCAGTCCACCAACGAGGAGCTCGAGACCACCAACGAGGAGCTCCAGTCCGCCAACGAGGAGCTCGAGACGATGAACGACGAGATGCGGATCCGCACCTCCGATCTCGACGGGGCCCGCGGCTTCCTCGAGGGCGTGCTCTCCAGCATCGGCTCCGGGGTGGTCGTGCTGGACCCCGACCTGCTGGTCCAGAGCTGGAACAGGGCCGCCGAGGAGCTCTGGGGGCTCCGGGCCTCGGAGGTGCTCGGCGAACCGTTCTTCGCCCTGGATGTCGGTCTGCCTGTCGGTGACCTGCGCGACACCGTCCAGAAGTGCCTGGCGAACAGGACGGCGAGCGACCCGGTGGAGCTGACAGCGGTCAACCGACGGGGACAGGCGATCTCGTGCGAGGTCACGTGCACGCCCCTCGACGGGCAGGTCTCCGGCGTGGTCCTGCTCATGGAGGCCGTTTCCGGAGAAGAGCGGTAGCCTTGCAGGGTGACGTCGGACCACGGACGCCACGTGGCGACCTGGGAGGCGCGGGCGGTTCTGGCCGAGGCTCGTGCCGAAGCCGAGGCACGGCGTGCGCGGCGCGCGGAGCGGGTGGCCGAGCAGGGGCCGATGAGCCTGCGCGACCTGCACCAGGATCTGGCCGTGCTGCACCGGCGCAACGAGGAGCGCCACCGGACCACCGCCCGGCTCCACCGCTCACTGGTGGAGCGAGTGCAGCTCTGGAGTGGCGGGCTCACCGGCGGTCTGCTGCTGGCTCACGCCGTTGCCGACGCGTCCCGCTGCCCGAGCTCGGCGATCGTGCTCCTGGCCCGCGACGGGTCCACCGCAGACTTCGTCGCCACTGACGGTCTGGCCGAGGCCGCACAGGACCTCGAGTTCGTCCACGACGAGGGCCCGCTCCACGCGGCCTGCGCACTTGGGAACTACTGGGTGGTCACCGGTTCGCAGATCGGGCAGTCGTGGCCCGGCTACGGCCGGGCGCTGACCGGGCTCGGCATCCGCACCGTGGTGGCGGCACCCCTGCGTGCAGGTTCCGCCGTCATCGGCGCGGTGGGGCTGTTCGACCCGCCGTCGTCGGCGATGGGCGACGCGGTGCTGGAGGGCCTCGCGAGCGGGGTCACGCCCGTCCTGCTCGAGCAGGTCGGGACGGACGGCGCTCAGGGCGGCGACCTCGCGCTCGAAGGGATGCGGGAGATCCACCAGGCGGCCGGCGTCGTCGCCGCCGAGACCGGCTGCGACGTCCGCGCGGCGCTGGCGCTGATCCGGGCACGCGCGTTCGTGTGCAACGAGCTGGCAGCGACCATCGCCCGGCAGGTCCTGGCCGGCGACCTGCACCTGTCCCTCTGACCGCCCCCGTTCCCGCGGCCTCACGCGCCGTGCGCGACGAGCTCGGCGTGGACCTCGGTCACCCGCTGCCGCAGCTGCTCGAGGGTGCCGCTGTTGTCGACGACGTACGTCGCCACGGCGAGCCGCTGCTCCCGCGTCGCCTGGGCGGCGACCCGGGCCTCGGCGTCGTCGCGGGTCATGCCCCGCTGCCCGACCAACCGCGCGACCTGGGTCCCGACGGGCACGTCGACCACGACCACGGCGTCGAACGAGGAGCCCTGACCGGTCTCGGCCAGCAGCGGGATGTCGTGCACGACGACCGCACCCGGTGGCGCCGCGGCCTCGATCTCCGCCGCCCGGGCACGGACCCGCGGATGGATGATGCCCTCCAGCACCCGTCGCCTGGCCTCGTCGCCGAAGACGATCGCGCCGAGGGCCGGCCGGTCGAGCCCGCCGTCCGGGCCGATCACCCCGGGTCCGAACGCCTCGACGACCTCCGCCAGTCCGGCGCTGCCCGGGGCGACGACCTCGCGGGCCAGGACGTCGGCGTCGATCACGACCGCACCGAGCTCGGCCAGGATCTCCGAGACGGTGCTCTTGCCGGCCCCCACGCCTCCGGTCAGTCCCACGCGCACGGGGGAAGCCTACGGGCGGCCTCAGCAACCTAGGTCGGCCTGCCGACGAAAGGGCCGGAAAGCCGATTGACAAGGGCGGTCCTTCAGCGCACTATCAGAATTGCTTCAGAATCGCAAATCTCCCCCCAACATGCATGGCCCGTTGCTCAGGGGGAGGACTGCGGGATGAGTTCAATCATCGGGTGGGCGCTCAGGTTCAGGCTGCTGGTTCTCGCGGCTGCGATCGCCGTCACGACCGTCGGGATCGTCCAGCTACGCAGCGCGTCGGTCGACGCGTTGCCCGAGTACTCGCCGCCGTACGCGGAGATCCAGACCGAGGCCCTCGGTCTGTCCGCCGAGGAGGTCGAGCAGCTGATCACGGTCCCGATGGAGGCCGACCTGCTCAACGGCGTCGAGGGGATCGACGTGATCCGGTCGGAGTCGGTGCCGGGCCTGTCCTCCATCGTGCTGGTCTTCGAGCCCGGCAGCGACATCTACCGGCAGCGGCAGCTGGTCCAGGAGCGGCTGACCCAGGCGCACGCGCTCCCCCACGTCTCGAAGCCACCGGAGCTCCTGCAGCCGCTGTCGACCTCGAGCCGGGTGCTCATGATCGGCCTCTCCTCCACCGAGCTGTCCCGCATCGAGCAGTCCGTGATCGCCCGCTGGGTGATGCGGCCACACCTGATGGGCGTCCCCGGCGTGGCCAACGTGGCCATCTGGGGGATGCGCGACCAGCAGCTGCAGGTCCAGGTCGACCCGGGGCAGCTGCGCGAGATGGACGTGTCCCTCGGGCAGGTCGTCTCCTCCGCCGGCAACGCCCAGGTGGTCTCGCCGCTGACCTTCCTCGAGGCGTCGACGCCGGGCACCGGCGGCTTCATCGAGACTCCTCAGCAGCGGCTCCAGGTCCGACACCTGATCGAGAAGCTCGCCGACCGCGGCGCCCTGGGCCGGGTTCCGGTCGAGGAGACCGGGGGCCGGCTCCGGCTCTCGGACGTCTCGACCGTCGCCGTCGACCACCAGCCGCTCATCGGCGACGCCGTGGTCAACGGTGGCGAGGGCCTGCTGCTCGTCGTGGAGAAGTTCCCCGGTGCGGACACGGCGACCGTCACGGAGGGGCTGCAGGACGCGCTGGAGGAGCTCAAGCCGGGCCTGGTGTCGCTCGACATGGACACCACCGCCTTCGAGCCCGCCAACTACCTCGACCAGGCCCTGGACAACCTGGCTCTGGTCGGGCTCCTGGGAGGGGCGCTGCTCCTGCTGGTCCTGATCGCCGTCCGGTTCCGCTGGCGGTTGGCGCTCATCGCCCTCGTGACGATCCCCCTCTCCCTCATGACCGCGGCGCTGGTGCTGCACCTGATGGGGCAGACCTTCAACGCCCTCACGTTCGCCGGGCTCGCCGGGGCGATCGCGATCGTGGTCGACGAGGCGGTCGCGCCCACCGACCGGGTGATGCGCCGGCTCGCCCGGAGGCGGCGCGGCGGGGACACGGCCGTGACGTCGGCGATCGTCCTGGACGCGTCCGCCGAGGCCCGCCGGCCCCTCGTGTACGCGACCCTGATCAGCCTGCTCGTCGTCGTCCCGGTGGTGGCCCTGGACGGCGTCCCGGGCGACTTCTTCGGCCCGTTCGCGACCGCTTATGCGGTGGCCGTGGTGGCCGCCATGGTCGTCGCGCTGACCGTGACCCCGGCGCTCACCTCGATGCTGACCTCGGGTTGGCAGCCGCCGGCCCCGCACCCCGGGCTGCTGGCCCACACCAAGGCCCGGCTGGTGGACGGCCTGGGCGCGGCTGCCGCCCGGCCGCTGCGCGTGGTGGCCGCGGCCGGGGCCGTCACCGTCCTCGCGCTCGCCGCCCTGCCGTTCCTGAGCACGACCCTCGTGCCGACCTTCGAGGACCCCGACGTGCTCGTCGAGCTCACCGGGGAGCCCGGGGCGTCGAGCGAGAAGATGACCACGGTGAGCACCGACCTGAGCCAGCGGCTGCAGGAGATCCCGGGGGTCCTGGGCACCGGTGCGCACGTCGGACGCGCCCAGTCCGGCGACCGGGTGACGAACGTCAACTCGGCCACCGTCTGGGTCCAGCTCGCGTCCGAGGCCGATCACGACGACACGGTCCGCGCGATCGAGCAGGAGGCGGACGCCGTTCCGGACGTCGACCACGAGGTGCTGACCTACACGACCAGCCGGGTCCGCGAGATCGGTGCGCTGGCCAGTGGCGAGAACCATGGCGCGGACGACGCCGTCGCGGTGCTGTCCGGGACCGACCGGCCGCTGGCCGTACGGATCTTCGGGGAGGACTTCGAGGTGCTGCGTGACCAGGCGGCCCGGTTCGAGGAGATGATGGCCGAGGTCGACGGGATCTCGGGCACCCGGACCGTTCTCCCGCCCTTGCAGGAGGCGATCGAGATCGAGGTCGACCTCGACCGGGCGCAGGAGGTCGGGGTGACGCCGGGCTACGTCCGGCGCGCCGAGGCGACCCTGCTGCAGGGCATCCAGGTCGGCAGCGTCTTCGAGGACCAGAAGGTCTTCGACGTCATCGTCCAGGGCACCGAGTCGACGCACGGGAGCGTCGACGCCGTTCGCCGGATGCTCATCGGGCTCCCGGACGGCGGCTACGTCCGCCTCGGCCAGGTGGCCGACGTGGACATCGCGGAGACACCGGCGACCATCGCCCGCGACTCGGTCTCGCGCTACGTCGACGTCGAGGGGATCGTCGACGGTCGTGGCGTGGATGAGGTGGCCGCCGACCTCGAGCAGCGGATCGCCGAGACGGACCTCCCCCTCGAGTACCACGCCGAGGTGCTGACCGAGAGCACCGCCGAGGAGGTCAACGGCCTCAAGGTGCTCGGGTACGCGGTCGGGGTCCTCCTCGCCGTGTTCCTGCTGCTCCAGGCGGCGTTCCGCAGCTGGCGGCTGGCGGGACTGGTGCTCGCGGCGCTGCCGGTGTCGCTGGTGGGCGGCCTGGTGGCGGTCCTCGTGACCGGCGCGGAGCTGACCTTCAGCGCCCTGGTCGGCCTGCTGGCGGTGTTCGGTTTCGCGACGCGCGCCTGCATGCTGATGGTGGCGACGCTGCAGTCGGTCGAACAAGAAGTCCCGGACGGCACGCCCACCACCGAGACCGTCCGTCGTGCGGTCCGCGAGCGGCTGACGCCGGTGCTCACCACCGCCGCGGCCCTGGCGATGCTCGCCCTGCCCGTCATCGTGCTCGGCCCGCGACCGGGTCTCGAGATCGTCGACCCGATGGCCCAGGTGCTGCTGGGCGGAACGGTCACCGTCGCGGCCGTGACGTTGCTGCTCGTGCCTGCCCTCGTCACGATGGGTGGCCGTCGTGCGGAGGACGCCACCGACCGGAGCGACGACAGAGAGGCGCAGGAGGGACAGCCGAGCATGCCGGCACCGGGGAGCTCGTCGTGACGCGTCGGGGCGGCTCCCGGTGGCTGCGGCTCCTTCTCGCCGCACTGTGGACGCTGGCCGTCGGCGCGTCTGTCTCCGGCTGCACCGAGGTGGTGCCGGAGGAACCGGAGGTCCACGAGCCGGCACACCTGGAGCCGATCGAGGGGTCCGAGGTCCAGCAGGTGACCTTCGACGAGCGCGGTGCCGAGCAGGTGTCGCTGCACACGGCACCCGTGCGGCGGATCGGTGCGCACGCGGTCGTCCCCTACGCCGCGCTGATCTACGACGGCCAGGGAGCGTCGTGGGTCTACACCAGTCCCGAGCCCCTCACCTACGTGCGAGAGCCCGTCGAGGTCGCGCGTGTCGCGGGCGGCCGGGTGCTGCTCGACGAGGGCCCGCCGGTGAGGACCAGGGTCGTGACGACGGGCGCCGCTGAGGTCTACGGGGCCGAGCTCGAGATCGCGGGGGGTCACTGATGGAAGACCACGACGGACGGATGATGCGTGCCATCGTCGGCGCCAGCCTGCACTTCCGCTGGCTGGTCCTCTTCGCCGCAGCCGCCCTGATGGTGCTGGGATTCGCCGCCGTCCCGAACGCCAAGGTCGACGTGTTCCCCGAGTTCGCCCCACCGCGCGTGGAGATCCAGACCATCGCGCTCGGCAACTCCTCCAACGAGGTGGAGGAGCTGATCACGATCCCGATCGAGAACCAGCTGCAGGGCATCGAGGGAGTGACCGAGCTGCGGTCGAAGTCGGTCGCACAGCTGTCCTCGATCGAGCTGCGCTTCGAGAAGGGCACCGACGAGCTGCAGGCCCGTCAGCTCGTCGCGGAGCGGATCGCCCAGATCACCACCACGCTGCCCACCTGGGCCAGCCCGCCGTTCATGATGCCGCCACTCTCCTCCACCAGCCGGATCCTCAAGATCGGGCTGACCTCCGACGAGATCAACCTGACCGACCTCTCGACCATCTCCTACTGGAAGATCCGGGCCCGGTTGCTGCGGGTGCCCGGGGTCGCCCAGGTGGCGATCTGGGGCGAGCGCCTCCCCCAGCGACACGTCCAGGTCGACCCGCAGCTGCTGCGGAAGTACGACGTCTCGCTGGACAAGGTCATGGGGGCGACCGGCGACGCCCTGGACGCCGGGCTGCTCCGGTACTCCGACGGCGCCGTGATCGGCACCGGCGGCTTCGTGGAGGACGGCGGGCAGCGCTTCAACATCCGGCACGTGCAACCGATCTTCGCCCCCGAGGACCTGGCGAAGGTGCCCGTCGTCGAGCGGAACGGGCGGGTGCTGAGGCTGGACGACCTGGGTGAGGTCGTCATCGACCACGGCCCGCTGTTCGGGGACGCGGTGATCGACGACGGCCGGGGCATCATGCTGATCGTCCAGAAGTACCGCGGCGCCAACACCATGGAGGTCACGCGCGGGGTCGAGGACGCGATGGAGAAGCTCCAGCCCGGTCTTCCCGGTATCAACGTCGACACCACGATCTTCCGGCCGGCCACGTTCATCGAGCAGTCCATCGACAACCTCACCGAGGCGATGCTGATCGGCATCCTGCTGGTCGTCGTGATCATCATCGCGTTCCTGTTCGAGTGGCGGACCGCCTTCATCAGCCTGCTGGCCATCCCGCTGTCGTTGATGGCCGCGATCCTCGTCCTCGAAGCCCAGGACGTCACGCTCAACGTGATGGTGCTCGCCGGGCTGGTGGTCGCCATCGGGGTGGTGGTGGACGACGCCATCATCGACGTCGAGAACGTCGTCAGGAGGCTGCGGGAGGCCCGGGCCGACGGTAGTGGGCGCACGACGTACGCCGTCATCCTGGACGCGTCCGTGGAGGTGCGCTCGGCGATCACCTACGCGACGGTGATCAACGTGATCGCCGTCGTGCCCGTGCTGTTCCTCGAGGGGCTGTCCGGCTCCTTCTTCCAGCCGCTGGTGCTGTCCTATGCGCTCGCGGTCCTGGTGTCGATGCTCGTGGCACTCACCGTGACGCCGGCCCTCTGCTTCGTCCTTCTGTCGCGGGGCAAGCTGGTCGTGCGTGAGTCCCCCTGCTGCGACTGCTCAAGCGCGGCTACCGTGCAGTCCTCACGCCACTCGTCCGGAGGCCGGAGCCGGCCATGGCCGGTGCCCTGGTGGTGGCGCTGGTCGGGGTCGTCGTCTACCCGCTGCTCGGGACCCAGCTGCTGCCCAACTTCAAGGAGCGGGACTTCCTCATGCACTGGCTCACCCAGCCGGGCACGTCGGTGGGCGAGGAGACCCGGGTCTCGATCGCCGCCTGCCAGGACCTGCAGGCGATCCCGGGGGTGCGCAACTGCGGCTCGCACATCGGGCAGGCCTTCCTGGCCGACGAGGTCTACGGGGTCGACTTCGGTGAGAACTGGATCAGCGTGTCGCCCGAGGCCGACTACGACGCGACGCTGGCGAAGGTTCACGACGAGGTGGAGAGCTATCCCGGCCTCTACCGCGACGTGCAGACCTACCTGCGCGAGCGGATCAAGGAGGTGCTGTCGGGGACCAGCGAGTCGATCGTGGTGCGCCTGTACGGCGAGGACCTGGCGACGCTGCAGGAGGAGACGGACAAGATCGCGGCCCAGATCGCGGACGTGGACGGCGTCATCGACGCGCACGCCTCGCTCGAGACCGACGTCCCACACATCGTGGTGGAGCCCGACCTCGCAGCGGCGCGGCGGCACGGGCTGACTCCCGGCGAGGTCCGCCGGCAGACGTCGACGCTGATCGCCAGCGAGGAGGTCGGTGACCTGTTCACCGGCGGCCGCGCCTACGACGTGCACGTGACCGCGATCCCCGCGGCCCGTGACAGCGTCACCGACGTGGAGCGGATGTGGATCGACACGCCGGGGGGTGGCCACGTCCGGCTGGAACAGGTCGCCGACATCAACCTGGGGCCGACCCCGAACGCCATCCAGCGCGAGCAGCAGTCCCGCTACATCGACGTGGGGGCCAACGTCGAGGGCCGCGACCTGGCCTCGGTCATGGACGACATCGACGACCGCCTCGACAGCACCGTGCTGCCCCAGGGCTACCACTTCGAGGTGCTCGGCGAGTCGACCGAGCTGAAGGCCGCGCAGGGTCGGCTCGGTGTCTTCGGCCTCGCTGCCGCCATCCTCATCCTGCTGCTCCTGCAGGCCGCCCTGCGCAGCTTCCGGCTGGCGGTGCTGACCTTCATCCTCCTGCCGACGGCCCTCGTGGGCGGGGCGCTCGCGGTCTGGCTGACCGGCGGCATCCTGTCCCTGGGCTCACTGGTCGGCTTCCTCACGGTCTTCGGGATCGCGGCCCGCAACGGGATCCTGATGATCAGCCACTTCCAGCGCCTGGAGAAGGAGGGGCACGAGTTCGGTCCCGACCTCGTGCTCCGCGGGGCGAGCGAGCGGCTGGCGCCCATCATGATGACGGCCACCGCGACGGCATTGGCGCTCGTGCCGCTCGCAGCGGCGGGCAGCATCCCGGGCCACGAGATCGAGCACCCCATGGCGATCGTGATCCTCGGCGGCTTGGTCACCTCGACGTTGCTGAACCTGTTCCTGCTCCCGGCGCTCTACCACCGGTTCGGTCACGCCCGCCGACGGGAGGGCACGGTCGTCGGCGGCCCGGCCATCGCCTGACCGGCGGTCAGGCGGAGCGTACGTCGGCGAAGGTGCGCCGGTACTGCTGCGGGGAGACGCCCCGGGAGCGGGTGAAGTGGTGGCGCAGCGCCGCCGCGTTGCCGAACCCGACCTCGGCGGCGATCCAGTCGACCGGGTGGTCGGTCTGCTCCAGCAGCTCCTCGGCCACCTGCAGCCGCTGCCGGGTCACCCACGCGTGGGGCGTGGTGCCGGTCTCGTCGCGGAACCGGCGAGCGAAGGTCCGGGCAGACATGTGGGACCGGCGGGCGAGGGTGTCGACGCTGAGGTCGTCGGCGAGGTTCTGGTTCATCCAGGTGAGGAGCGGGCCGAGGGTCTCGGCGTCGCAGGCGGGGACGGCGCGGGCGATGAACTGCGCCTGCCCGCCGTCGCGGTGGGGCGGCACGACCATCCGGCGGGCGGCCGCGGCTGCCGTACGGGCGCCGAACTGCTGGCGCATCAGGTGGAGCGCGGCGTCGAGCCCCGCTGCAGAGCCGGCGCCGGTCACGATGGTGCCGTCCTGGACGTAGAGCACGTCGGGGTCCACCACGGCCTCGGGGTGGCGGGCGCGGAGCTCGTCGACGTGGCGCCAGTGGGTGGTGCAGCGACGCCCGTCGAGCAACCCGGCCTCCCCCAGCACGAACGCGGCCGTGCAGTGGGCGAAGACGTGGGCGCCCCGCGCGTGGACGTCGCGCAGCAGCTCGACGACCTCCGGGGACGGGTCGAGGTAGCGGCGCTTCGGGGTGATGCAGACCAGGTCGGCGTCGGCGGCGTCGGCGAGGCCGCGGTCGACGTGGAGGTCGAAGCCGCTGGCGCCCGTCACCCGCCCGGGCCGCGGCGTGGCGACCACGAAGTCGAACACCGGGTTGTCGTCCTCGGGGTGGTAGGGCTCGTCCCAGACCTCACACATCGACCCCAGCCCGAACGGCTCGGCGCCCTCCTGCACGACCACGGCGACCTTCTTCATGGGGACAGCCTGACGCATGACTGGCAGAAAATCAATGAACACTGACATTTCTGCCACTGGTGGCGGGATATGAGCGGAGGCAGACTTACTGCCATGAACTCAGACACCATCATCCTCCTGATCGTCGCCCTCGCCTCCCTGGCCGCGCTCGCCGAGACGCTCTGGGGCGTCTTCCGCGACCGGCCGGCCACGCAGGGCCCGCCCCGCTCCCACGAGGTCGACCGCCAGTTCGCGCCGCCCTCCTCGTGGGCGGCATGAGCCCGCCCACCCCACCCGACCCCAACGACGACGACGGCCCGCCCGGATGACCCCGGGCGGGCCGTCGTGCGTCATGGTCCGAAGATTCGCCCGGACCGTGTCAACCCAGAGCGCCCCTCCCGGCCCTATAACAGGAGAAGGGTCCAACGGTCGAGGAGGCAGCCGTGCGGGTATCGCAGCGGGAGGACTTCGAGTGGGTGTTCCACTCGGCCTACCCGTCGGTGCTCCGCACGACGTTCCTGATTCTGCACGACCGGGGGCGGGCCGAGGAGGTCACCCAGGACGCGTTCCTCCGGTTGTACGAGCGGTGGCGCGGATTGCATCTCGTAGAGAACCCCGAGGCATGGGTACGCCGGGTGGCCGTCCGAGCCGCGATCCGCTCCGCCCAGCGCACCAGGCTGCGGAGCGCTCCCCCGCCCGACGACGGCCCGCCCTGGTGGGACGACCTGCCCGACGTCGACCTGGCCCGGGCCGTTGCGTCCCTCGCCCCGCAGCAGCGGGCTGCGGTGGCGCTCCACTACCTCGACGACCTGCCGGTCGAGGAGGTCGCACGCCACCTCGGCGTCACGACGTCGACCGTCAAGCAGCACCTGTTCCGGGCCCGCAGCCGGCTCGCCACCCTGCTCTCCGAGCCCGTGGAGGTGACCCACGATGTCGATCGATGAGCGGCTCCGGACCGGGCTGGTCCGCAACACCGACCACCTGCTGCCCGACGTGGAGCAGGAGCTCGACGCGACGTACGGCCGGGCGCGCGTCCGACGGGTGCGGCGCGGTGGTCTCGCCCTGACCGCGGTGGCCGCGGTCGCGACCGCCATCGTCTGGTACGGCGACCCCCCGGCCCTCCGGGACGCCGAGCCGGTCGCGCCGGACCCGACCCCTCGGTCGGCCACCGACCTGCGGGGCGTGAGGGGCCCGCTCGAACCCGGGACCTACTCGCTCAGGGTGTGGGGCAAGACCGGCACCTCCCCCCTTCCCCGGGCCGTGGTCGAGGTGCCCGAGGGCTGGTACAGCGACGGCGGTTGGGTCATCGACTCCGGCAACTACCTCGACGAACCCGAGCAGATCGGCCAGATCTCGGTCTGGCAGGTCGACCGGGTCTTCACCGACCCCTGCCACCCCGGAAGGGTCACCGACCCCGGGCCATCTGTCACGGACCTCGTCCGGGCCGTGGGCCGCCAGCGCGGCCCGAGCTCCCCGCCGCGACCGATCGTCCTCGACGGCTACCGCGGACTCGCGCTCGAGGTGACGGTGCCCCCTGCCATCGACCTCAGACGCTGCACCGCCGACCACTTCGGCCAGTACGCACTGTGGCGAACCCGGGGCGAGGCCGTCCACGCCGTGGACACGGCTGGCGTGGTCAACCACCTCCACGTCCTCGACGTGGAGGGCACCCGTCTGGTCGTCGTCGTCACCGCCTACCCCGACCAGCCGAACGAGCAGCCCACGGACCTGCTCGCCGTCGCCGAGACCATCACCTTCCAGCGGCCTGACTCCTGATTCCCGCTGCCCCACCCACACCACCATGCAAGGAGAGTGCGATGAAACCTGCCCGAGAACTGGTCACGACCGGCGCGATCGCTCTGGTGCTGGCTGTCGCCGGCTGCAGCGGCCCCGACTCCGACGCCCGGGCCGAGCCGACGTCAACGCGCGACACGACCCCGGCTGACTCGGGACCCACCGACCTGCGGGGCGTGAGGGGCTCGCTGGACCCCGGCGCCTACTCGCTCAGGGTGTGGGGCGACACCGACGAGGCCGCCCTTCCCCGGGCGGTCGTCGAGGTGCCCGAGGGCTGGTACAGCGACGGCGGCTGGGTCATCGACTCCGGCAACTACCTCGACGAACCCGAGCAGATCGGCCAGATCTCGGTCTGGCACGTCGACCGGGTCTTCACCGACCCGTGCCAGGGGGGCGCCGCCACCGACGCGAGAGGGACCGTGGACAGCCTGGTCCACCTGCTCGTCCGCCAGGGCGGCCCGAGCACGCAGCCACGCAACGCCACCCTCGACGGACACCCGGGGGTCCGCCTCGAGGTGGAGGTCCCGCCCCTCGCGCTGGAGCGCTGCGCCGACGGGCAGTACTCCCTGTGGCGGGCCAGCGACGGTGGCGTCCACAGCCTCGACGTGGCCGGCGTGGTCAACCACCTGTGGGTTCTCGACGTCGACGGCACGCCGCTCGTCGTCGTGGTCACGGCCTACCCCGACCAGCCGAACGAGCAGCCCGAGGACCTGCTCGCCGTCGCCGAGACGATCACCTTCGAGCCGCCCACGGCCTGAGCAGGTGTGGCAGGCCCGGACGCACGAGGGCCCGGCCCACCTGACGGTGTGCCGGGCCCTCGACGTGGTGCGGGTCAGTTCCCGCCGGTGAGCTTCTCGCGGAGCGCCTGCAGCGCCTCGTCGGAGGCCAGCGAGCCGCCGCTGGCGTCGCTGTCACCGCTGCCGCTGTCGGTGCCGGTGTCGCCGGAGCCGGAGGAGTACGACGTCGCCTCGCCGGCCTCGACCTCGGCCTTGGCGGCCTCGGCCTGCTGCTTGACGTGGGCCTCCCAGCGGGCGTGCGCCTTGGCGTACTGGTCCTCCCAGGTCGCGCGCTGCTCGTCGAAGCCCTCGAGCCACTCGCCTGTCTCGGGGTCGAAGCCCTCGGGGTAGACGTAGTTGCCCTGCTCGTCGTAGGTGGCGGTCATGCCGTAGAGCGTCGGGTCGAAGTCCTCGACGTCGGCCGCGGTGCTGGTCTCGTTGGCCTGCTTGAGGGACAGCGAGATCCGGCGCCGCTCGAGGTCGATGTCGATGATCTTGACCATGACGTCGTCGTTGACCTGGACGACCTGCTCCGGGATCTCCACGTGGCGCTCGGCCAGCTCGGAGATGTGGACCAGGCCCTCGATGCCCTCCTCGACCCGGACGAACGAGCCGAACGGCACCAGCTTGGTGACCTTGCCCGGCACGATCTGACCGATCTGGTGGGTGCGGGCGAAGTGCTGCCAGGGGTCCTCCTGCGTCGCCTTGAGCGACAGCGAGACCCGCTCGCGGTCCATGTCGACGTCGAGCACCTCGACGGTGACCTCGTCACCGACGGTGACCACCTCGGACGGGTGGTCGATGTGCTTCCAGGACAGCTCGGACACGTGGACCAGGCCGTCGACGCCGCCGAGGTCGACGAACGCACCGAAGTTGACGATCGAGGACACGACGCCCTTGCGGATCTGGCCCTTCTGGAGCTGGGTCAGGAAGCCGTGGCGGACCTCGGACTGGGTCTGCTCCAGCCAGGCGCGGCGCGACAGCACGACGTTGTTGCGGTTCTTGTCGAGCTCGATGATCTTCGCCTCGAGGGTCTGGCCGACGTACGGCTGCAGGTCGCGGACGCGACGCATCTCGACGAGAGAGGCGGGGAGGAAGCCGCGCAGGCCGATGTCGAGGATCAGGCCGCCCTTGACGACCTCGATGACGGTGCCCTCGACGACGCCGTCCTCCTCCTTGACCTGCTCGATGGTGCCCCAGGCGCGCTCGTACTGGGCGCGCTTCTTGGACAGGATCAGGCGGCCTTCCTTGTCCTCCTTCTGGAGGACCAGGGCCTCGACCTTGTCGCCGACCTCGACGACCTCGTTGGGGTCGACGTCGTGCTTGATGCTCAGCTCGCGCGACGGGATGACGCCCTCGGTCTTGTAACCGATGTCGAGCAGGACCTCGTCCCGGTCGACCTTGACGATGGTGCCATCCACGATGTCACCGTCGTTGAAGTACTTGATGGTCTCGTCGATCGCGGCGAGGAAGTCCTCCGCCGAGCCGATGTCGTTGACCGCCACCTGGGGCGCGTCCGTGGTCTCGGGAAGGTAGGTGCTGCTCGTCATAAGGGAAGTGGATCCTCGGTGGTCAGATGTCGTCGGGCGCGCGCAACTGGTCGGTTTCACTACCGGTGGAGATCGCCGCGCCCCGAACGTCCGGGACAGGCACTGATAGCGAGCCTGGTGGATCCACTCCGGTGGGACCCGGGCAGACCTGAAGGCGCAGTGTCCTAGATTACGCCGCCCCGCGTGTCGGAGTCCAACTCGCCGTGGTCGGCCCGGCTAGCGGCGAGCCCACGAGGCCCCGCCGCCGGCGAGGAGGGCGGCGGTGCGGCGCGCGCGCCGCGGGTCGACCACCCCGTCGTGGCCCGGCGACTGGAAGACCACGGTGGTGCGCGTCGGGAGCACGTCGGTGGCATACCGGAGCAGGTAGGGACGCCAGCGCCGCGCGTCCGAGCGGAGGGCGATCACGACGACCGGCGACGAGCCACGCTTCGCCCGGTGGTCGGCGGCGACGTCGACCGTCCAGCCGGGGAAGGCGTCGAGCAGGTCGGCGGACGCGCGACTACTGAGGCCGTGCCCCGCGATCAGCCCGCTGACGGGGATGTCGTGGGCGGTGCGAGCGGTGCCCGCGACGGGCGCGGGTGAGGGCGTCGACCCGGCAGTGGAGAAGGTGACACCGGTGGCCACGGTGACGAGGACGGCGACGATGAGCGGAGTGACGAGCGAGCGGCGGGACACGGGCGGTCGTGCTTTCGGGCGGCCCGGGGCGAGCGGGCGAGAGGAACGGTGACGGAGTCCATTGTCCGGCCGCACGGGCCCGCGGACACGCAGAACCGCGCCCGCGGACACGTGATTCGTACCACCCCTGCGGGCGACTGGCCCCGTACGCCACGGTCGTACCATCTCCCCGTGGAAGAAGCGTGGCCGCACCCCGCCGTACGGGTGGAGCGGCGCCCGGTCGACGAGCAGGAGTCACGGTCGGCCAACGGGCCCGACTGGGACCGCTACGCCGACGAGTACCAGGCGACCCACGGGTCCTTCCTCGGCGACACCGGGTTCGTGTGGGGACCCGAGGGGTTGACCGAGGAGTCGGCGCGGGTGCTGGGCGACGTCGGCGGCCGTGACGTGCTGGAGGTCGGCTCCGGGGCGGGTCAGTGCTCCCGCTGGGTACGCGACCGGGGCGGACGCGCGGTCGGACTCGACCTCTCCCACCGCCAGCTGCAGCACTCGCGCCGGATCGACGAGCAGACCGGCATCGCGGTGCCCTCGGTCCTGGGGACCGCGACCCACCTGCCGTTCGCCGACGGGTCCTTCGACGTGGTGTTCTGCTCCTTCGGCGCGCTGCAGTTCGTCGCCGACATCGACGTCGCAGTCGCCGAGACGGCGCGCGTGCTGCGACCGGGCGGACGGTTCGCGTTCTCGATCACCCACCCGACCCGGTGGATGTTCCCCGACGACCCGGGCGAGCCCGGGCTGACGGCCAGCCAGCCCTACTGGGACCGGACGCCGTACGTCGAGATCGACGACGCGACGGGCGTCGTGTCGTACGTCGAGCACCACCGCACCCTCGGCGACTGGGTCGACCTGCTGGCCGGCGCCGGCTTCCGGATCACCCGGCTGCTGGAGCCGGAGTGGCCCGAGGACCACGACCGGGTCTGGGGCGGCTGGTCCCGGACCCGCGGCCTCCTCACCCCCGGTACCGCGATCTTCGTCGCCGACCTGAGTTGATTCGTGGTTCACGACTCAACCCGGGGGAAACGCGCCGCGGCGCCGCCCCTCTCGGGACGGCGCCGCGGACGTGACCGGTCTGGGTCGACCGGGTCGGATCAGATGAACCGGCGGCGGAGGAAGAACGCTCCGGCGCCGAGGCCCAGCAGGCCCAGCGCGGCCAGGCCGCGCTTGGTGTTGCGGCTGGTCTCGCCGTCGTCACCCAGCAGCTCGTAGGTGTACGCCGTCATGCCGGTCGCGTTAGCCGGTGCGCCGTACGCCATCTTCTCGGCGTCGGCACGCTCGGCACCGGCCTCGATGGTGGCATAGAGCTTGCCGTAGTCCTGCGCGGTGTCCTCACCGGCGTCGATCAGCTTCGACATGCCCTCGGAGGAGAGCCGGCCGGCACCGTCGACCAGCGCAGGGGCGCCGTCGCGGGCCTCGGCCATGCCGTCCGCGAGCCGGACCGAGCCGTCGGCCGGCCTCGCCGAGGCCCTCAGCCAGCTTCGACGCACCGTCGGACAGGAGCCCGGACCCCTCGCTGGCCTCGCCCGTACCGGCAGCAAGCCTGCCCGCGCCGTCGGCGAGCTCGCCCGAACCGCCAGCGATCAGGCCCAGACCGTCGGACAGGTCACCGGAGCCGCTGTAGGCCTCGGTCGACCCGTCCGAAAGCTTGAAGACGCCGGCGACGGCCGTGGTCAGGCCAGTCTGCAGCTCGAGCAGGCCATCGCGGACGGGAACCAGGCCCTTGTCGCGCAGCCGGATGGCGCCGTCCTTCGCGTTACCAGCGCCCGCCTCGAGGGCGATCGCTCCATCCATCAGGTTGGGGTCGTCGACTCCGGGCGTCGAGGTCAGGCTGGCGATTGCCTTGCCCAGGCCAGCCGACACGCTGCCAAGGCCCGTGCTCGCGGCGTCGAGCTGAGTGCGGCTCTTTGCCACTCCTGCCAACAACTTGTCGACCAGTCCGTTGCACTGAAGCTGCGCGGGGTGCGTTGCGCAGAAATTCGTCTTGATGGCCTCTAGACCCATTGCAAGCTCAGCGAGGTCGCCACCGGCAACGGCTTCGCCGTTCGCCGGAGCCAACGCCGAGTCGAGCCCGCCCTTGACCTGGTCGACGCCTCCCTTGGCGCCGACAAGCCCTGGGGTCGACGGAGAGCCATCACCCTTCAGGGTCACCAGGCCACCCTTGAGCTGGCCGGCGCCGAGCTCGAGCCGGTTGAGACCGTCGATGAGAGTGTCCGGGGTTCCGATGGCGCCGACCTGCGCGATGATGAGATCGACGCCGGCCTTGAGTCGCTTCGTACCCCGGAGCGCCTTGGGAAGGCCGTCCGTCGCGGACAGTTGACCCAGACCGTCACTGATCTGGCGCAGACCGTCCTCTAGCTGCTGGCTTCCGGTAGAGGCGTCGCCTGCGCCGTCGGCCAGGCGTCCGGCGCCGTCGGCGAGCTGGCCCGCGCCGTCGTCGATCCTGGTGAGACCGGCATCGAGCTCACCCGCACCGTCGGAGAGCTTGCGCGCACCCGGAGCGGCCTCGCCGGCGAGGCCGGCGCTGAGCTGGTCGGCGCCGTCGGAGAGCTTGATCAGGCCGGCGAGCAGCTTGCCCGCCCCCGCCTGCAGCTTGAGCAGGTTGGTGTCGATCTCGGTCGCACCCTCGGCGAGCTTGACGCCGGTGTCGGACCCGGACTGGTAGCTCTCCCCCGCAGTCTTGAAGGAGGGGCTCTCCAGCGGGTTGACCGGGAGCGCCGAGACCGAGGACGACGGGACGACGCCGTCGGAGATGTGTGCCGTGTAGCCGAACTCGGCGGTGTCGGAGCCGATCGGCGGGAACAGCGTCATCGTGAAGCTCAGCTTGGTGCCGCCCTTGCCGTCACCGGCCATGTTGGCCTGGTCGGAGGTGACCTCGGTGAAGCTCGGCGGGACGATCGTGGTCAGCGAGCCGACCATGGGGATCGGTACGTCGACGGTCTCGGTGGTGGTGCCGCCCTGGCCGTCCGGGAAGGTGACCTCCTGCGGCTCGGCGGTGATGTTGCGGGCGGTGTAGAGCACCTCGAGCTCCCCGTCGGAGCCGACGACGTCGCCGGGCTCGACCAGCTCGCCGTCGAGGCGGTACTCGACGTCGATGTCGAGGGGCAGCTCACCGGTGTAGTCGCTCACCGAGCGGAGCCGCTCGACGCCGTCGACGTCGACCTCGAAGTTCTGGACGCCGTCCTCGACCTCGGGCGTGCCGAACTCGTTGAGGTTGCGCAGGCCCTGCTCCTCGATCGGGTTGGCGATCTCGGTGGTGCCGGTGCCGGTCAGGGTGAGCTGCTCGTAGACGCGCTCGCTCTCGATCGACCCGTCGGGCTCGACGTAGACCTGGATGGTCTCGGTGTTGACGACGTCGACGTCGCCCTCGGAGGCGGCGTACGCGCCGCTCGCGGTCGCGGTGGAGACCAGCGCCAGGGCAGCGAGGCCGGCGCCCACGGTCAGGGCGGAGCTCTTCAGGGGGGTCCTCACTTCACGGCCTCCATCTGCTCGTCGGGGGTGTCGGTGTAGACGGGCCGGTCGACGCGCCCCGGAGCCTGCGTCGGCGCGAAGAACGCCGCGGCCACGAAGCCGACGGCGGCGCACAGCGCCAGCGTGGTGAGGCCACCGATCGACAGGTCGACCACGCGCGGCGGCGCGGAGGAGTAGGTCGCCTCGAAGCTGCCCGCGAAGGCGGCGGCGCCGAGCAGCGTCGACCACAGCGGCAGCCGGCCCAGGCTGGCCAGCGCCACGACGACGCACAGCGCGATCACGAGGGCCGCGAAGACCGCGCGACCCATCGAGGTGTCGGGGGTCAGCGCGGCGCGGAAGTAGTAGCCGAGCACGGTGACGACGACACCGAGCGCGAACCCGGCCAGCCTGCGGGCGGCGGTCGCGTCGGGCACCAGCGCCACGACGGCGCCGACGCCCACCCCGAGAACGGCGACGGCGTCCAGCTCGAGGTCGAGCCAGCCGCCGATCAGGACAGTGAGGAAGGTCGCTGCGACGAGCAGCAGCCCTCCGAGCAGAGTTCTACGCATGACGTTGTGGGGGTTCCCTCCAGACCTCGTGGCCCCTCCCGGCCACGGACCACGCCTCCGCGCGGTCGCGTGACTCTACCGTGGAGTAATCACGAGGTAACAATCGCTGTGAGCGTGTCGTTGGTCTCACTTACCGGACGGTCACGAGCGGTCACCGGATGTTCTGGCCACCACCTAGGCTCGTCACGTGCCCGGAAGCCTCGACACCAACCCGGACGCGCCCGGCCTGGCCGCGCCGGTCCGTGGCGGCGTCCAGATCGCCGCCGCCATGGCGGTGATGAACGTCGCGACCTACGGCTTCACGATCGTGGCCGCGCGACTGCTCGGCCCGGTGGAGTACGGCGGCGTCGCTGCGGTCATGAACCTGCTGCTGGTCGTGAGCGTGGTCGCGCTGGCGCTCCAGGCCACCGCAGCGCGCCGGATCTCCGCCGAGCACGCGCACGTCGCCCAGATCGAGCGGGGTGTGCTGCGCGTCGGGTGGCACGCCGCCCTCGCCACAGGCGGCCTGCTGCTGGTGCTGTCCCCGGTCGTCGCCCACCTGCTGCGGCTGGAGGGAGGCCTCACCACCGCCGTCCTGGTCGCCCTCACCGCGGTCCCGGTCACGGCGATGGGCGCCCAGGCCGGCGTCCTGCAGGGCGAACGCCGGTGGGGCGCGCTCGGTGCCGTGTACGTCGCGTCCGGCGTCCCGCGGCTCCTCCTCGGTGCCGGGCTGCTGCTGTGGCACCCCTCCGAGCTGGTCGCCGTCGTCGCCGTCGCACTGGGCAGCCTCGCGCCGGTCGCCGTCGGCTGGTGGGCCCTGCGACGTGAGCGCGCGCCCGGCGCCGAGGCCGGCCACCACGGGGGCCGCGCCATCCTGGTCGAGTCGCTGGTCGGCTCCCAGGCGCTGCTGGCGTTCTTCGCCCTCGCCAACCTCGACGTCGTGGTCGCCCGCAACGTGCTGCCTCCCCACGAGAGCGGCCTCTACGCCGGCGGGTTGATCCTGACAAAGGCGCTGCTCTTCCTCCCGCAGTTCGTCGTCGTGGTGGCCTTCCCGTCGCTCGCGACCGTCCACGAACGGGTCCGCGCCCTGGCCGCGAGCCTGGCCGTGACCCTCACCCTCGGCAGCCTCGGCACCCTGGCCTGCTGGCTGCTGCCCGAGGTGGCGCTGGTGTTCGTCGGGGGTGCCGCGTACGCCGAGATCGCGGGCCGGCTCTGGCTGTTCGCGCTGCTCGGGACCGTGCTCGCGGCGCTGCAGCTGCTGGTCTACGTCGTCCTGGCCCGGCAGGGCCGGCGGACCAGCCTGCTGCTGTGGCTGGGCCTGCTGGCCATGGTCGCCGTCGGCGCGACGGCCGACTCGCTGACCGGCCTGGTCGTCAGGGTCGTCTCCGTCGACACCGTGCTGCTCGTCGTGCTGCTCGGGCTGAGCGCGTGGCTGGTGGCACGAGACCGGCAGGCAGCCGTCGCCTGAACCCGACGAGGTGGCGGCTCCGAGCAGGCACGGGCCGTGGGTGGCGCCAGTCGGGGACCTTCGGCTCTTCTTCCCCCCGACGTCCCCGCCTAACGTCGAGGTCCCAGGACCCGCTCGACAGGGGGACCGCATGCCTCCGCACTGTGACTCACTGGACGGCCCCGTCGTCACCGCGGCTCGACGGGCGCTGGAGATGGCGGAGGTCGACCTCGTGCTGCCGTTCGTCCCCGCCGAGGCAGAGGACGAGGTCCGCGCGGCCTATCACCGGGTGCTGCCGCTCCGTGACACCAGCCCTGAGGCCCGCGAGACCGCCGAGCTCTGGTTCTTCGAGACAGTGGTGCGCCTGCACCGCGCCGGGGAGGGCGAGCCGTACACCGGCCTGAAGCCCGCTGGGCTGTCGGTGGGGCCCGTGATCCCCCTGGCAGAACGAGCGATCGAGTCGGGTTCGAGCCAACGGGTCGGAGACCTCCTGGCCGACGTCCTGCGCGACGAGCTGAAACGCCGCCTCGACACCGTGCACGCGCTGGCCGCAGACCGGGGGCGGTCCCTGGAGGACGACCGACGCTACGTGGAGGCCATGCTCGGTTACGAGGTGTACTGCCACCACCTGTACACGGCGATGCGGGCCACGGATCACCTCGAAGGTGCGGGCACCCCAGCCGAGTGACGTCGTCGACCTGCGCCCGGTCGGACACCCGGCGTCGCGGAAAGACCGGCCCGCCGGACCCGCCCGACGAGTCAGTGGGCGGCTTCGTGCCAGCTGCGGCCGGTGCCGATGGACACATCGAGCGGCACCGTCAGGTCGGCCGCCCCCGCCATCTGCTCGCGCACCAGCGCGTCGAGCTGGTCGCGCTCCCCCGGCGCCACCTCGAACACGAGCTCGTCGTGGACCTGGAGCAGCATCCGTGACGCCAGCCCCGACCCGGCGAGGGCGCCGCGGACGTTGAGCATCGCGACCTTGATCAGGTCGGCGGCCGAGCCCTGGATCGGCGCGTTGAGCGCCATCCGCTCCGCCATCTCGCGGCGTTGCCGGTTGTCGCTGTTGAGGTCGGGGAGGTAGCGCCGTCGGCCCCAGATGGTCTCGGTGAAGCCGGAGCGGCGGGCCTCGTCGACCACGCCGGTGAGGTAGTCGCGCACGCCGCCGAAGGTCTCGAAGTACTCGTCCATCAGGCCGCGTGCCTCGGACGGGTCGATGCGCAGCTGCTGGCCGAGGCCGAACGCGGACAGCCCGTAGGCGAGGCCGTAGTTCATCGCCTTGATCTTGGCCCGCATGGCAGGTGTCACCGCGGACGGCTCGACGCCGAAGACCCGGGCGGCAGTCACGGCGTGGAAGTCGCGCCCGGACCGGAACGCCTCGATGAGCAGGGCGTCCTCGGAGAGGTGGGCCATGATCCGCATCTCGATCTGGCTGTAGTCGGCCGTCATCAGCGACTCCATGCCCTCACCCACCACGAAGCCTTCCCGGATCCGGCGTCCCTCCTCGGTACGGATCGGGATGTTCTGGAGGTTGGGGTCGGTGCTGGAGAGCCGGCCGGTGGCCGCGATGGTCTGGTTGAAGGTCGTGTGGATCCGGCCGTCGGGCGCCACCGTCTTGAGCAGCCCCTCGATCGTCTGCCGCAGCCGCGAGACGTCGCGGTGGCGCAGCAGCGCGGTGAGGAAGGGGTGCTCGGTCTTCTCGTAGAGCGACTGGAGCGCGTCGGCGTCGGTCGTCCAGCCCGTCTTGGTCCGCTTGGTCTTGGGCATGTCGAGCTCGTCGAACAGCACGACCTGGAGCTGCTTGGGCGAGCCGAGGTTGATCTCCTTGCCGATGACGGCGAAGGCGTCCTCGGCGGCGCGGGCCACCTCGTCGCCGAAGTGGCGCTCCAGCGACTCGAGGTGGTCGACGTCGACCGCGATCCCGATCCGCTCCATCTCGGCGAGCAGGTCGACCAGCGGCAGCTCCATCTCGGCGAGCAGCCGCGTCCCGCCGTGCTCCTCGATGGCGGAGTCGAGCGCCTCGGCGAGGTCGAGGACGGCGCGGGCGTGGAGCATCGCGATGTCCTGGGCGCCGGTCGACTCGGTGTCGTCGAAGGCCAGCTCACCCTGGCCGTCGTCGTCGCCCGCGCTGCGCAGCTCGCGCTTGAGGTAGCGCAGCGTGAGGTCGGCGAGGTCGTAGGAGCGCTGGTCGGGCTGCACGAGATAGGCCCCCAGCGCGGTGTCGCTGATGAGGCCGTGCAGCTCCCAGCCCCGGGCCCGCAGCGCCAGCATCGGGCCCTTCGCGTCGTGGAGCACCTTGGGCCGCCCGGGGTCGGCCAGCCACCCCGCCAGCGCTGCGTCGTCGTCGGGCGAGACCTCGGCCGCGTCGACCCAGGCGGCGGTGCCGTCACCGGCCGCCAGGGCCAGCGACCACACCTCACCGGTGCCGCCGCGCCAGCTGCCCTGGACCGCGACGCCGGTGTGGGTGCCGGGACCGGCGTGGGCCTCCAGCCACGCGCCGACCTCGCCGGCGCTGAGCCGCGTGCCGGCGAGCTCGAACCCGGACTCGTCGATCACGTCGGCCGGGTCGGGGTCGATCGTCTCGAGCAGGCGGGTGCGGAGGTCGCCGCGGAACTCGAGCTCGTCGAGCAGCTTCAGGCCGGACTGCCGGTCCCAGGTCTGCATCGCCATGTCGGCCGGGGACAGCGTCAGGTCGAGGTCGCACACCAGCTCGTTGAGCCGCCGGTTGCGCATCACGTCGGCGAGGTGGGCGCGCAGCGCCTCGCCCTTCTTGCCGGTGATCTCGTCGGCGTGGGCGATGACGTTGTCGAGCCCGTCGAACTGGTTGATCCACTTGGCGGCGAAGCCCTGGCCGACGCCGGGGACGCCGGGCAGGTTGTCGGAGGTCTCCCCCACCAGGGCGGCCAGCTCGGGGTAGCGCGCCGGGGGTACGCCGTACTTGGCCTCGACCGCGTCGGGCGTCATCCGCGCCAGCTCGGAGACCCCGCGCATGGGGTAGAGCACGGTGCAGGTGTCGGTGACGAGCTGGAGGGAGTCGCGGTCGCCGGTGAGGATCAGCACCTCGAGCCCCTCGCGTCCGGCGGTGGTGGCCAGCGTCGCGATGATGTCGTCGGCCTCGTAGCCCTCCTTCTCGAGGTGGGGGATGCGGAGCGCGTCGAGCACGGAGCGGATCAGCGGCAGCTGCGAGGAGAACTCCGACGGCGTCTTGTTGCGGCCCGCCTTGTAGTCGGAGTACTGCTCCAGCCGGAACGTCTGCCGCGACTTGTCGAAGGCCACGCCCACGTGGGTGGGCTGCTCGTCGCGGAGCACGTTGACCAGCATCGAGGTGAAGCCGTAGACCGCGTTGGTGTGCTGGCCCGTGACCGTCGAGAAGTTCTCGACCGGCAGCGCGAAGAACGCGCGGTAGGCCAGGGAGTGGCCGTCGAGCAGGAGCAGGCGCGAGGTGTCGGGCACGGTCCGACCCTAGCCGGGCTCACCGACACGACCAGGGTCGGGAATGATCGCCCCCATGAGCGACGAGCTGACGGTGGACGACTACCTCGCAGGGCTGCCCCAGGGCATGGGCGGGCTCAACGACAAGATGGGCATCGAGCTGGTCGAGATCTCCGCCGAGCGGGTCGTCGGCACGATGCCCGTCGAGGGCAACACCCAGCCCTACGGCCTGCTCCACGGGGGCGCCTCGGTGGTGCTGGCCGAGACCCTGGGGTCGGTCGGCTCGGCGATCCACGGCCACCCCGACCGGCTCTCCGTCGGGGTGGACATCAACGCGACCCACCACCGCGCGGCGACCAGCGGCACCGTCACCGGTGTCGCGACCGCGCTGCACCTCGGCCGGTCGATGGCGTCGTACGACGTGGTCGTCCGCGACGAGCAGGGCCGCCGGGTCTGCACCTCCCGGATCACCTGCACGCTGCTGCCCGCGGACCGCTTCGGCGGCTGAGCTCCCCGCTCAGGCGTCGATCGGCTGCTGGCGGCGCTGCGACCGCCGTGCAGCCAGCACCTGCGTCAGCTGCCGCGGCCCACCGCGGGCCAGCATCGGCCGGTGGCTGGCGATCAGCCGGCTCTTGACCGTCGCCACCGAGGCGACCCGCAGCGTCGCCGCCGGCCCCAGCGACAGCCGCGCCATGAAGCGCTGGGAGTCGCGGGCACCGGCCGAGACCGCCACGCCGACGTGGCCGATGCCGAGCTCGTCGGCGAAGTCGACCGCCGCCTGCAGCAGCGCGCTGCCGATCCCGTGCCGGCGGAACTCCGGCAGGACGTGCGGCGACACGACCTGCACGACGGGCTCGAGGTTGATCGGGCTGTACGTCGTCGCCTTGAGATGGACGCCGCCGACGACGTTTCCGTCGACCTCGGCGACCACCATCCGCTCCTCGGGCATCGCCGACACCCGGTCGATCAGGTGGCGGACTTCCTCCACCTGCTGATCACGGTCGCCGCGACGCAGCACGTCGCACCAGACCTCCACGAGCGCCGTCGCGTCAGCATCGCTCGCGGCGCGCAAATATACGGGGGTACGCATCCGTCATTCTCCTACTGCTCCGTCACCGGTATCACTCGTGCCCCCGAGCCCGGCGCCTCGGCCGAGACTACGCTCTGGGCAGCCCACGTGACTAGGAGGCCCGTGTTCCCCGGAGTCGGCACGCTCGTCAACGTCGTCGCGGTCCTCCTCGGAGCGAGCCTCGGCGTGGCCCTCGGCCACCGGCTCCCGCAACGGACCCGCGACGTGGTGACCGACGGCCTCGGCCTGGTCACCCTGGTGATCGCGCTGCTCTCGGCGTACGCCGTCACCGACGACGTGCTCGTCGACCACGTCGGCAGCAGCGCCCCCATGCTGGTGGTCCTCGGGTCGGTGCTGGTCGGCGGGATCACCGGCTCGCTGCTCCACCTCGAGGAGCGCGTCGAGGGGATCGGCGGGTGGCTGCAGCGGCGGCTGACGTCCGAGACCGGCTCGGCCGAGCGGCACCGGTTCATCGAGGGGTTCGTGGCCTCCTCGCTGCTCTTCTGCACCGGCCCGCTCACCATCCTGGGCTCGCTCAACGACGGCCTGGGCCGCGGCGCCGAGGAGCTCTACCTCAAGGCGGTGCTCGACGGGTTCGCCGCGATGGCGTTCGCGGCCTCCTTCGGGTGGGGCGTGGCGGCGAGCGCGCTCACCGTGATCGTGGTGCAGGGCGGGCTCACGCTGGCCGGAGTGCTGCTCGGCGACGTGCTGCCCGCGTCGTACGTCGCCGCGCTGACCGCGACCGGCGGGGTGCTGCTGATCGGGGTGGCGCTGCGGCTGCTCCGGATCCGGGAGATCCCGGTCGCCGACCTGCTGCCGGCGCTGGTCGTGGCGCCGTTCCTCGTGGCACTGGCAGCGGCTCTCCGGTAACGCCTCGGCAACACAGCGGCCCCGCCCCTGACCACCGACCCCCAACTGTCGCTATTGTCCGTTCGGCAACGTTGCCCATCCCGGGGGACCCGGAACGGAGGAACATGCACACTCCACGTTCGCGACGTGCGCTCGGGATCGGAGCGCTGCTCGCGCTGCTGGTCACCGCGCTGGTCATGGCCGGGGGGCCCGCCGCCACGGCGGCCACGGGGGGCTCGGAGTCGTCCGGCACCGCCGAGTGCGCCCTCCCCGAGCCGAATGACAAGGACGAGAAGATCTCGATACTGGGGCGGATCTGCGACCGTCGTGAGTCGCCGGCGGTCGGCGTCGAGGGCGTGCAGGTCACGGTGAAGGACGAGGGCGGCCAGGCGATCGGCGAGGCCACCAGCGGCGCCGACGGCACCTTCGTGGTCGACCTCCCGGGCGACCCGGCGTCGCTGCTCGGCAAGAGCTTCACGGTCAGCCTCGACGCGGAGAGCCTCCCCGAGGACACCGAGCCCGAGACGCTCAGCCGCACCGTGCCCATCAACCTCGACAGCGACCAGTCGGTGACCTTCCCGATCGGCGACGTCGGTCCCGGCGGCGGGAGCATGGCGATCGAGGCGGTGCAGCTGGCGATCGGCGGCCTGGTGTTCTCAGCGCTGCTGGCGATGGCCGCGCTCGGCCTCTCGATGATCTTCGGCACCACCGGGCTCACCAACTTCGCCCACGGCGAGCTGATCACCTTCGGCGCGATCATGGCCCTGGCGATCGACCGGCTCCCCGGTCAGATCACCGTCGGCGGGGCCAACATCACCGTCGCCGTGGGGGTGGTCTTCGCGTTCGTGATGTCGGGTGCGTTCGGCTGGCTCAACGACGCCTCGCTCTGGCGGCCGCTGCGCCGTCGCGGCACCGGCCTCATCGCCATGATGATCGTCAGCATCGGCCTGTCGCTGTTCCTGCGGAACGTCTTCCAGTACTTCGCGGGTGCGCAGAGCCAGAACTACTCGCAGTTCTCCGCGGTGACGCCGTACGAGATCGGGCCCTTCCTGATCACGCCCAAGGAGTTCATCGTCTTCGTGGTCGCGATGGGGGTGCTGTTCGGGACGACCGCCCTGCTGCAGTTCACCCGGGTCGGCAAGGCCACCCGCGCCGTGGCCGACAACCCGGCGCTCTCGTCGGCGACCGGCATCAACGTCGAGCGGGTGATCAACATCGTGTGGATCGGCGGCGCCGCGCTGGCCGGCCTGTCGGGTGCGCTGCTCGGGCTCACGCAGGGCTTCGACTACCAGATCGGCTTCAAGCTCCTGCTGCTGGTGTTCGCCGCCGTCGTGCTCGGCGGGCTCGGCACCATCTGGGGCGCCATCGTGGGCGCCTTCATCATCGGCCTGTTCACCGAGCTCACCACGCTCTTCGTGCCGGCTGAGTTCAAGTTCGTGGGCGCACTGCTGATGCTGATCCTGGTGCTGCTCGTCCGACCTCAGGGCCTGCTCGGCAAGGCCCAGCGGGTCGGCTGAGGGAAGGGACTAACGACATGGACATCTCCAGTCTCCTGGGATTCTCGCTCCAGCAGGCGATCGGCCCGACCGCGATCATCTACTGCCTCGCGGCGATCGGCCTCAACGTGCACTTCGGCTACACCGGGCTGCTCAACTTCGGCCAGGCGGGCTTCATGATGGTCGCCGGCTACGCCATCGGCGGCGCCGTCACGATCTTCAGCTCCTCGCTGCTGATCGGGACCGTCGTCGGCCTGCTGCTCTGCGTCGTGCTGGCACTGCTGCTCGGTGTCCCGACGCTGCGGCTACGGGCCGACTACCTGGCGATCGTGACCATCGCGGCCGCCGAGATCATCAGACAGACGATCGGTGCCGCGGCGTTCTCCGACACCTTCGGGGGCCAGGACGGCATCACCGACTTCATCGGGGGCTTCCGGGCGCTCAACCCCTACAGCGAGGGGCTGAACATCGGGGTGACCTCCTGGAGCGCCTACGACTCCTGGGTGATGACGGTGGGCTACCTGCTCATCGCGGTCTGCTGCGTCGTCGTGTGGCTGCTGATGCGCAGCCCGTGGGGGCGGGTGCTCAAGTCGATCCGCGAGGACGAGCATGCCGTCCGGTCCTTGGGCAAGAACGTCTACAACTACAAGATGCAGGCGCTGATCATCGGCGGTGTCATCGGCGGTCTGGCCGGCATCATGACCTCGCTGCGCTCGGCGGCCGTCGGGCCGTCGTTCTTCGCCACCGACGTGACGTTCTTCGCCTACACGGCGCTGCTGATCGGCGGCGCGGCCCGGGTGCTCGGCCCGGTCCTCGGCTCGATCATCTTCTGGTTCCTCATCAACTTCTTCGGGTCGTTCTTCAGCCAGGCCACCAGCGGCGCCGACCCGTTGATTCCCACGTGGATCATGGACTCCAACCAGGCCAGCCTGATGCGGTTCATCTTGGTGGGCCTGGGACTGATGCTGTTGATGATCTTCCGACCACAAGGGATCATCGGCGACAGAAGGGAGTTGGCGATCGATGCCCGCTGAGCAGACCAACACCGGCCCCGGCAGTGCCACCGACACGGGCGTCGCGACCGCACACGTCGACGTCTCGGCCGCCCGCAAGGCGCTGCGCGAGGTGCCCCACGAGCCCGGCGCATCCAAGCCCGACCCGATCCTCGTCGCCGACGACATCGTGCGGCAGTTCGGCGGCCTCACCGCCGTCGACGTCGCCCACGTCGAGGTGCAGCGGGGCGTCATCACGGCCCTGATCGGCCCCAACGGGGCCGGCAAGACGACGTTCTTCAACCTGCTGACCGGATTCGACCGGCCCGACAAGGGCACCTGGTCGTTCAACGGCAAGGGGCTCAACAGGGTCCCGGCCTACAAGGTGGCCCGGCTGGGCATGGTCCGCACCTTCCAGCTCACCAAGGTGCTGGCCAAGCTCACGGTGATCGAGAACATGCGCGTCGGAGCCACCGGCCAGCGCGGCGAGAGCCTGATGTCGGCGATGTTCGCGCCGCTGTGGCGCAGCCAGGAGTCCGCCAACACCGTGAGGGCCGACGCCCTCCTCGAGCGGTTCCTGCTCATCAAGAAGCGCGAGGACTTCGCCGGCTCCCTGTCCGGCGGCCAACGCAAGCTCCTCGAGATGGCGCGTGCGCTGATGGCCGAGCCCGAGCTGGTGATGCTCGACGAGCCGATGGCGGGGGTCAACCCGGCCCTGAAGCAGTCACTGCTGGGCCACGTGAAGTCGTTGCGCGACGAGGGCCGCACGGTGCTCTTCGTCGAGCACGACATGGACATGGTCCGCGACATCTCCGACTGGGTGATCGTGATGGCACAGGGCCAGATCGTCGCCGAGGGTCCACCCGACGCCGTGATGAGCGACCAGCGCGTGATCGACGCCTACCTCGGCTCGCACCACGACCAGGACCTCACCGAGGAGACGGAGGAGGAGATCCTCGCCGCGGCCGCAGCCGAGATCGAGGCCGAGCACGAGGAGGAGCAGCCATGACCGAGAGCGAAGCCCCCGTCGTCGACCGGAGCGCCCACCTGAAGGCCGCCGAGGGCGCCGTGCTCCGCGCCGACGACCTCGTCGCGGGATACCTGCCCGGCGTCAACATCCTCAACGGCTCCGACCTCTACTGCCAGGAGGGCGAGCTGGTGGGGATCATCGGCCCCAACGGCGCCGGGAAGTCGACGCTGCTCAAGGCACTGTTCGGCCTGGTGAAGATCAAGACCGGGACCGTGACGCTCAAGGGCGAGGACATCACCAACCAGCGGGCCGACGCGCTCGTGGCCAAGGGGATCGGGTTCGTCCCCCAGTCCAACAACGTCTTCCCCTCGCTGACCATCCAGGAGAACCTCGAGATGGGCGTCTACCAGCGCCCCGCGTCGTTCCGGAAGCGCTTCGAGTTCGTCGGTGACCTGTTCCCCGCCCTGATCGACCGCCGCAGCCAGCGCGCCGGCTCGTGCTCGGGCGGCGAGCGGCAGATGGTGGCGATGGGCCGCGCCCTGATGATGGAGCCGACCGTGCTGCTGCTCGACGAGCCCTCCGCGGGCCTGTCCCCGGTCATGCAGGATGAGGTCTTCGTGCAGACCCGGCGCATCAACCGCGCGGGGGTCTCGGTGGTGATGGTCGAACAGAACGCCGGCCGCTGCCTGCAGATCAGCGACCGCGGCTACGTCCTCGACCAGGGCCGCAACGCCTACACCGGCACCGGCAAGGACCTCGCCAACGACCCCAAGGTGATCGAGCTCTACCTCGGCACCCTGGCCAAGAAGAACTGAGGCCGCACCGACGACGCCCCCCGGCCGCTCGGCCGGGGGGCGTCGTCGCGCTGCGGGCGGGATCGCTCCGCACAGCAACGGACCCCCGGCCCGAGGGCCGGGGGTCCGTCGTTGGTGAGCGTCAGCTCGGGCGGGTGGTCACTCGACGATGCCGGAGACCTGGTCGATCTGCTTGTACTTGTTGCCCTTGCTGTACTCGTTGATGCCGATCGTGCCGGACGCCGGGCTGCCGGTGTCGTTCATGTCGGTCGGACCGCTGGCACCTTCGTAGTCGATGTCCTCGCCGTCCTCGAGAAGCTGAGCGCACTCCTCGAACGTCGTGCACTGGGTGCCGTCCTTGGTGACGTTGATGATCTCGCCACCGATGGCCTCACCGTTGTCGCTGTCGGCCGCGATGGCCGCCAGCCCGATGATGACGGCAGCGTCGTAGGACTGCGGGCCGTAGCTGTAGTCCTTCAGCTTCGGGTCGACCTCGAGCAGCCGGTCGTTGAAACCCGGGTCGGGGTCGCCCGACACCGGCAGGGTGCCCTTGACGCCGGTGAGGTCGAAGGACTCGCTCGAGTAGTCGGCCAGGTTGCCGTCGACGAAGTAGATCTGGATGTCCTGCGGGCCGATCCCCTTGGCGATCAGCTGCGGGATGATCTTGGTCGTCTCCTCGAACGCGACCAGCACCAGGGCGTCCGGCTCGGACGCCGCGATCTGGTTGACCTCCGCGGTGTAGTTCTGCGCGTCGGCGGCGTAGAGGACGAAGTCGGCGACGGTGGCGCCCTTCTCCTCCAGCGTCGTCTGGACCTGCTCGGCGAGGCCCTCGCCGTAGAAGTCCTGACGCGCCATCACGGCGACGTTGCTGAAGCCGTCCTCGACCGCCAGGTTGGCCAGCACCTGGCCCTGGAGGCGGTCGGACGGAGCCGTGCGGAAGTACAGCCCGTTGTCGTCGTAGGTGTCGAAGCCCGCCGCGGTGTTGGCCGGCGAGAAGTGCACGATCCCGGCGCCGGTGATCTTGTCGATGACGCTCACCGACACACCGGACGCGGCGGCACCGATGATGGCGTCGACGTCCTGGTTGAACAGCTTGTCGACCTCGGAGCCCGCGATGTCGGGCGTGCCGTCACCGGAGTCTGCCTTGATGTTGACCACGTCTTCGCCGAGGACACCGCCGGCGGCGTTCATGTCCTCGACCGCGAGTTCGACGCCCGCGAACTCCGGCGGGCCGAGGAAGGCCAGGTCGCCGGTCTGCGGGAGGAGCGAACCGAGCGTCAGGGTGCCGTCACCCTCAGGTGCCGCCGAGTCACTCTCCTCGCTGGTGTTGGGGTCCGCGGCTTCGTTGTCGTCGCCGCCACCGCCACAGGCGGTGAGGACGAGCGCGGACGCTGCGAGCGCCGCACCAAGGCGGCGTGCACGGGTCAGGCGGATCATGGGGCCTCCGGGCTCACTAGGTCGACTCCGGACTGCGCCGTCCGGATCTTGGGCCAGAAACTATCCCCAGCGGGAGCCCGATTGGAACCTCTTCCGAACAACGAGCGGTGTCGTGTCCCATTTGTGACCAAATCGTTGGCTCCCGGTGCATTCAGGGGTCGGCCCGTCCGGTGCCGTGGGCCACGACGCCTTCGGCGACCTCCCGCATGGAACGGCGCAGATCCATCGCGGTCTTCTGGATCCAGCGGAACGCGTCAGGCTCGCTGAGGCCCAGGTCGGACTGCAGCACCGCCTTCGCGCGGTCGACGGCCTTGCGGGTCTCGAGACGGTCCTGGAGCCCGGCCACCTCCTGCTCGAGGGCCTGCAGCTCGGTGAACCGGCTCGCCGCCATCTCGATGGCAGGCACCAGGTCGCCGGGCGAGAACGGCTTGACCAGGTAGGCCATGGCGCCCGCGTCACGGGCCCGCTCGACCAGCTCGCGCTGAGAGAAGGCGGTCAGGATGACCACCGGGGCGATCCGCTCACCGGCGATCCGTTCGGCGGCGGCGATGCCGTCGAGCACCGGCATCTTCACGTCGAGGATGACCAGGTCGGGGCGCAGCTCCTGGGCCAGCTCGACCGCCCGGGCCCCGTCGGCCGCCTGGCCGACCACCTGGTAGCCCTGCTCCCCCAGCATCTCGGCGAGGTCCATCCGGATCAGCGCCTCGTCCTCGGCGATCAGGACGCGCCGAGGCTGCAGGGGGGTCTGGGTCACCCCGTCAGGTTAGCGAGCGACCTCCGCGTGGGACGCATCGGCGGAGGCGGACGCCGTACGCGTGCGGTGGTCGGCGTAGCGGTCGCGGAGGTAGAGCTCGACGTCGTCGCGCTCCACCCGCAGCCGGCTCAACGCGGTCGTTGCCGCCCGCGCGTTGGCCACCGCCTCCTCGTTGCTCCGGACTCCGAGTCGCCACAGCCACTCCATCGGTCCCTCCCTCGCCCAGTTTTGTCTACTACTTCAATAGACTTTAGCCCGAAGGGGTCGCGGTGCCAAGGGTCGGCTACCGTGTCCCCGCTCACGCCCCGGTACTCCAACCGGCAGAGAGAATCGGCTCAAACCCGATCCAGTGTGGGTTCGAATCCCACCCGGGGCACCGGAGCGGCAGGGTCAGCGGTGGCCGCGGCGGTACGCCGGGGCGGCCTCGTTGATCGCGTCGCCCATCCGGTGGATCCGCAGCGCGTTGGTCGAGCCTGGGATGCCGGGCGGGCTGCCCGCGATGATCACGACGAGGTCACCCTCCTCGACCCGGCCGATCCTGAGCAGCTGCTCGTCGACCTGGCGCACCATCTCGTCGGTGTGCTCGACCGGCTCGGTGCGGAAGGTCTCGACCCCCCAGGTGAGGGCCAGCTGGCAGCGCACCTTGTCCAGGGGCGTGAAGGCCAGGATCGGCACCGGGCCGCGGAGCCGGGAGAGCCGGCGTGCGGAGTCGCCCGACTGGGTGAAGGCGACGAGGTACTTCGCGCCCACCCGCTCGGCCACCTCGGCCGCGGCCTTGGCGATGACGCCACCGCGGGTGCGCGGCTGCCAGTCGATGGAGGCGAAGTCGCCATGGGCGTGCTTCTCGACCTCGACCACGATCCGCTGCATGGTGCGGACCGCCTCGAGCGGGTACTTGCCGACACTGGTCTCCCCCGACAGCATCACCGCGTCCGCGCCGTCGAGGACGGCGTTCGCCACGTCGGAGGCCTCGGCGCGGGTCGGCTTGGGGTTCTCGATCATCGACTCGAGCATCTGGGTGGCCACGATGACCGGCTTGGCGTTGCGGCGGGCCTTCTCGACCACCAGCTTCTGCAACAGGGGGACCTGCTCCAGCGGACACTCCACCCCGAGGTCGCCGCGGGCGACCATGAACCCGTCGAACGCCGCCACCACGTCGTCGAGGTTGTCGATGGCCTGCGGCTTCTCGATCTTGGCCATGACCGGCAGCGAGATCCCCTCCTCGCGCATGATCTCGCGCACCCGGTCGACGTCGCTGCCGGCCCGCACGAACGACAGCGCGATGAAGTCGACGGAGACGCCCAGCGCCCAGCGCAGGTCGTCCTCGTCCTTCTCCGACAGCGCCGGGACGCTCACGGCGACGCCGGGCAGGTTGATGCCCTTGTGGTCGCTGACCGGTCCCCCGACCTCGACCTCGGTGTGAACGTCCTGGCCGTCGACCTCGGTCACCCGCAGGTGGATCTTGCCGTCGTCGATCAGGATCTGGTCGCCCTTCTCGACGTCGTCGGGGAGCCCGTCGTACGTCGTCCCGCAGAGGCTCTCGTCGCCCTCGACGTCGCGGGTGGTGATCGTGAACCGCTCCCCCTCGCGCAGCACGGCGGCGCCGTCGGCGAAGGTGTCGAGGCGGATCTTGGGGCCCTGGAGGTCGGCGAAGATCGCCACCCCCTTGCCCAGCGCGTCGGCCGCGTCGCGGACCCGTTGGTAGGAGCGCTCGTGGTCGGCGTGGTCGCCGTGGCTCATGTTGAGCCGGGCGACGTCCATGCCGGCCTCGATGAGGTCGCGGATGGACCCGGGGTCGCTGGTCGTCGGTCCGAGCGTGCACACGATCTTCGCCTTGGCCACGCCCCGACCCTAGCAGTTGGATCGATCCAAGAACGGGGGTCTCAGACCGAGAGCGGACGCGCCGTCGGCGGGATCGGTGCGGGCAGGTTGGTCGACCCGGTCAGGTAGCGGTCGACCGCCGCGGCGGCCGCCCTCCCCTCGGCGATGGCCCACACGATCAGCGACTGCCCCCGCCCGGCGTCGCCGGCCACGAAGACCCCGTCGACGGTCGCGGCGTAGCTGTCGTCTCGGCGGATGTTGCCGCGGTCGTCGAGCTCGACGCCGAGCTCGTCGACCAGCCCTGGCTGCTGCGGACCCGTGAAGCCCATCGCGAGCAGCACCAGCTCGGCCGGGATCTCGCGCTCGGTCCCCTCGACGGGCTGGAACTGCTCGTCCACGTCGACCAGCCGCAGCGCCCGCACCCGCCCCTCCTCGTCGCCGAGGAACTCCTGGGTCGACGCGGCGTAGACCCGGTCGCCGCCCTCCTCGTGGGCCGAGGACACCCGGAAGGTCATCGGATACGTCGGCCACGGCTGGCCGTCGGGACGGTTCTCCGGCGGCCGCGGCATGATCTCGAGCTGGGTGATCGAGGCGGCCTGCTGCCGGATGGCGGTGCCGAGGCAGTCGGCGCCGGTGTCGCCGCCGCCGATGATCACGACGTGCTTGCCATCGGCGCGCACCTGGCCGTCGACCTCCTCGCCCAGCGAGGCCCGGTTGGACTGGGGCAGGTAGTCCATCGCCTGGTGGATGCCGTCGAGGTGGCGGCCCTCGATCGGGAGCTCACGGCCGACGGTCGACCCCACGGCGAGCACGATCGCGTCGTACCGGTCACGCAGCGCCTGCGTGGTCAGCCGGTCGGAGCCGACGTCGACCCCGGCACGGAACACGGTGCCCTCGCGGCGCATCTGGTCGAGCCGCCGGTCGAGGTGCTTCTTCTCCATCTTGAACTCGGGGATGCCGTAGCGCAGCAGCCCGCCGATCTTGTCGGCGCGCTCGTAGACCGCCACGGTGTGGCCGGCCCGGGTGAGCTGCTGGGCGGCGGCCAGCCCGGCGGGGCCGGACCCGACCACGGCGACCGTGCGTCCCGAGAGCCACTCCGGCGGCTGCGGCCGGACCGCGCGCGACTCCCATGCGCGGTCGATGATCGCGACCTCGACGTTCTTGATCGTGACGGGGTCCTGGTTGATCCCGAGCACGCACGCCGGCTCGCAGGGAGCCGGGCACAGCCGCCCGGTGAACTCCGGGAAGTTGTTGGTGGCGTGCAGCCGCTCGATCGCGCCGTCCCAGTCGTCGCGCCAGACCAGGTCGTTCCACTCGGGGATCAGGTTGCCGAGCGGGCAGCCCTGGTGGCAGAACGGGATGCCGCAGTCCATGCAGCGCCCGGCCTGGGTGTTGATGATCGGCAGCAGCGCCCGGCCCACCCCGTCGGGGTAGACCTCCTCCCAGTCGTGGACCCGCTCCTCGACCGGGCGTCGGGTCGGCGACCTCGCGGCCGTTCTTGAGGAAGCCCTTGGGGTCAGCCATGCAGCACCTCCATGATCCGGGCGGCAGCCGCGTCGTCGTCGAGGCCCTCCTCCTCGGCCTCAGCCCGTACGTCGAGCACGCGCTGGAAGTCGCGCGGCATCACCCGCGTGAACCGGGCGAGTGACGCCTCCCAGTCGGCCAGCAGCTCCTCGGCCACGGTCGACCCGGTCTCCTCGCCGTGGCGGGTGACCAGGTCGCGCAGCTCGTCGTGGGCGGTCGTGTCCTCGAACTCGGCGAGCGGCTGCAGCTCGACCAGCTCGGGGTTGACCCGGGCCGCGTCGAGGTCGAGCACGAACGCGTAGCCGCCGGACATGCCGGCCGCGAAGTTGCGGCCGGTCGGGCCGAGCACGACGGCCCGGCCGCCGGTCATGTACTCGCAGCCGTGGTCGCCCACGCCCTCGACGACCGCGGTGGCCCCGGAGTTGCGGACGCAGAACCGCTCCCCCACGTGGCCGCGGAGGAACACCTCGCCGCCGGTCGCGCCGTAGGCGATGACGTTGCCGGCGATGATCTGCTCGCTCGCGTCGAAGGTCGCCGCCCGGTCGGGCCGCACCACGACCCGGCCGCCGGAGAGCCCCTTGGCGACGTAGTCGTTGGCGTCGCCCTCGAGCCGCAGCGTGATGCCCGCCGGCAGGAAGGCGCCGAACGACTGGCCGGCCGACCCGGTGAAGGTCAGGTCGATGGTGCCGTCGGGCAGCCCCTCGCCCCGGTAGCGCTTGGTGACCTCGTGGCCGAGGATCGTGCCGACGGTGCGGTTGACGTTGCGGATCTCCAGCTGCGCCCGCACCGGCTCCCCGCGCTCGAGGGCCGGCTCGGCGATCCGGACCAGCTCGTTGTCGAGCGCCTTGTCGAGGCCGTGGTCCTGCTGCTTGGTGCAGTGGAGGTCCTGGTCGTCGAACTGGCCGAACTCCCCGGACCGCGACGCCTCGTGGAGGATCGGCGACAGGTCGAGCCCGGCCGCCTTCCAGTGGTCGACCGCCTCGCGGACGTCGAGCGCGTCGACCCGGCCGATCGCCTCGTCGAGCGAGCGGAAGCCGAGCTCGGCCAGCAGCTCGCGCACCTCCTGGGCGATGTACTCGAAGAACCTGACGACGAACTCCGGCTTGCCGCTGTAGCGCTTGCGCAGCACCGGGTTCTGGGTGGCCACGCCCACCGGGCAGGTGTCGAGGTGGCAGACCCGCATCATGATGCAGCCCGAGACCACCAGCGGCGCGGTCGCGAAGCCGTACTCCTCGGCGCCGAGCAGGGCGGCGACGACGACGTCGCGGCCGGTCTTGAGCTGGCCGTCGGTCTGGACGACGATCCGGTCGCGCAGCCCGTTGAGCAGCAGCGTCTGCTGGGTCTCGGCGAGGCCGAGCTCCCACGGGCCGCCGGCGTGCTTGAGCGAGGTCAGCGGGCTGGCGCCGGTGCCGCCGTCGTGCCCGGAGATCAGCACCACGTCGGCGTGCGCCTTGGAGACGCCGGCGGCGACGGTGCCGACCCCGACCTCGGAGACCAGCTTGACGTGGATCCGGGCGCTCGGGTTGGCGTTCTTGAGGTCGTGGATCAGCTGCGCGAGGTCCTCGATCGAGTAGATGTCGTGGTGCGGCGGCGGGCTGATCAGGCCCACGCCGGGCGTCGAGTAGCGGGTCTTGGCGACCCACGGGTAGACCTTGTTGCCGGGCAGCTGCCCGCCCTCGCCGGGCTTGGCGCCCTGCGCCATCTTGATCTGGATGTCGTCGGCGTTGGTGAGGTACTCCGAGGTCACGCCGAACCGGCCCGAGGCGACCTGCTTGATCGCGCTGCGGCGCTCGGGGTCGTGCAGCCGGTCGGCGTCCTCGCCGCCCTCGCCGGTGTTGGACTTCGCGCCCAGCCGGTTCATGGCGATCGCGAGGGTCTCGTGGGCCTCCTGGCTGATCGAGCCGTACGACATCGCGCCGGTCGAGAACCGCTTGACGATCTCGGAGACCGGCTCGACCTCGTCGACCGGGATCGACTCCCGCTCGCCGTCCTTGAAGCGGAACAGGCCCGCGCAGCGTCATCAGCCGCTGCGACTGCTCGTCGACCCGCCGGGTGTACTGCTGGAACACGTCGAACTGCCCGGTGCGGGTGGCGTGCTGCAGCCGGAAGACGGTCTCGGGGTCGAACAGGTGCGGCTCGCCCTCGCGGCGCCACTGGTACTCCCCGCCGACCTCGAGCTGGCGGTGCGAGGGCGCGATCCCGGCGCGCGGGTACGCCGTCGCGTGCCGGCGGGCGACCTCCTCGGCGACCGTGTCGAGGTCGACGCCGCCCAGCTTGGAGGTGGTGCCGGTGAAGTACTTGTCGACGAGCGCCTGGGAGAGCCCGACGGCCTCGAAGATCTGGGCGCCGGTGTAGGAGGCGACGGTGGAGACGCCCATCTTGGACATCACCTTGAGCACGCCCTTGCCGAGCGCCCTTGATCAGGTTGGCGACCGCCTGCTCGGGCTCGACGGTGACGTAGTAACGCGTCGCGGGCGAGGTCCTCGACCGACTCCATCGCGAGGTAGGGGTTGACCGCGGCCGCGCCGTACCCGATCAGCAGCGCGACGTGGTGGACCTCGCGGACGTCGCCGGCCTCGACCAGCAGCCCGACCTGGGTCCGGGTCTTCTCGCGGACCAGGTGGTGGTGGACCGCGCCGGTCAGCAGCAGCGACGGGATCGGCGCCTTCTCCTGCGTCGAGTGGCGGTCGGAGAGCACGATCACGCGGGCGCCGTCGGCGATCGCGGCCGACACCTCGGCGCAGATCTCGTCGATCCGCTCCGCCATCGCGGCGCCGCCGCGCTCGACGTCGTAGAGGCCGCGCGAGACGTGGGTGATGAAGCCCGGCATGTCGCCGTCACGGTTGACGTGGCGGATCTTGGCCAGGTCGTCGTTGGAGATCACCGGGAACGGCAGCACCACCTGCCGGCACGACGCCGGGCGCCGGCTCCAGCAGGTTGGCCTCCGGCCCGATGGTGCCGGCCAGCGAGGTCACCAGCTCCTCGCGGATCGCGTCGAGCGGCGGGTTGGTGACCTGGGCGAACAGCTGGCTGAAGTAGTCGAACAGCAGCCGCGGCTTCTCGCTCAGCGCCGCGACGGGGGTGTCGGTGCCCATCGAGCCGATCGGCTCGGCGCCGGTGTTGGCCATCGGCGTCAGCAGCACCCGCAGCTGCTCCTCGGTGTAGCCGAAGATCTGCTGGCGGCGGGTGACCGAGGCGTGGGTGTGGATGATGTGCTCGCGGTCGGGCAGGTCGTCGGAGGTGGATCTGCCCGGCGTGCAGCCACTCGTCGTACGGGTGCTCGGTGGCGAGCTCGGACTTGATCTCGTCGTCCTCGATGATCCGGTGCTCGTCGGTGTCGACGAGGAACATCCGGCCCGGCTTGAGCCGGCCCTTGCGGGTGATCGTGGCCGGGTCGAGGTCGAGCACCCCGACCTCGGAGGCGAGCACCACCAGGCCGTCGTCGGTGACCCAGTAGCGCGAGGGGCGCAGCCCGTTGCGGTCGAGCACCGCGCCGATCTGGGTGCCGTCGGTGAACACCACGCACGCCGGGCCGTCCCACGGCTCCATCAGCGAGGCGTGGAACTCGTAGAACGCGCGGATCCGGGGGTCCATCTCGCCGCCGGCGCGGTTGTCCTCGCCCGCGGTGGTGTTCTCCCAGGCCTCGGGGATCATCATCAGCACCGCGTGCGGCAGCGACCGGCCGCCGAGGTGGAGCAGCTCGAGCACCTCGTCGAACGAGGCCGAGTCGGACGCGCCCGGGGTGCAGACCGGGTAGAGCCGGTCGAGGTCGCCGGGGATCAGGTCGGAGTCGAGCAGCGCCTCGCGGGCCCGCATCCAGTTGCGGTTGCCCATGACGGTGTTGATCTCGCCGTTGTGGGCGACGAAGCGGAACGGGTGGGCCAGCGGCCAGCTCGGGAAGGTGTTGGTCGAGAACCGCGAGTGGACCACGGCCAGCGCCGAGGCCATCCGCTCGTCGACCAGGTCGGGGTAGAAGTGGTCGAGCTGCTCGGTGGTGAGCATGCCCTTGTAGACCAGGGTGCGCGAGGAGAGCGACGGGAAGTACGCCTCGGTCTCGTTCTCGACCCGCTTGCGCAGGCAGTAGGCCTGCCGCTCCAGGGCCATCCCGCCCACCGCGGGCGCCGGCGCCGGCGACGAAGAGCTGGGAGAAGGTCGGCATCGTGCTGCGGGCGGTCGCGCCCAGCACGTCGTTCTCGGTCGGGACGTCGCGCCAGCCGAGGACCGCGAGGTGCTCCTCGGCGGCGAGCTCCTCGATGCGGCGGCGGGTCTTGGTGACCGCGTCGGCGTCGCCCGGCAGGAACGCGGTGCCGACGGCGTACGAGCCGTGGTCGGGGAGGTCGAAGTCGACGACGGCGCGCAGGAACGCGTCGGGGACCTGCAGCAGGATCCCCGCGCCGTCGCCGGAGTTGGGCTCGGCGCCGGCGGCACCGCGGTGGTCGAGGTTGCGCAGCGCGGTGCGGGCCTTGGCCACGATGTCGTGGCTGGCCTCGCCCGTCAGCGTCGCCACGAAGGCGACGCCGCAGGCGTCGTGCTCGTGGCGCGGGTCGTAGAGCCCCTGGGCGGGGGAGTCCGGCGGGAACGCGTGCGGAGCCGTCACTGGCATTCTCCCGTCGTCGTCGGTCGCCGCCGCCCCGGGAACATCGCTGTCGGGGACCGGGCGGCGATTCAGGTGGTGCGGGGGTGCGACGCAGGGGACGACGTTGGCCCAAGGCGCGCGGCCACGCTATCACCCGGTCGGCGGAGGGCTCCTGCTCGTCTCGCGCCTCGGGGACAGGCTCGCGCCCGGGGTCGGCGGCGCGCATGGCGCAGCCCGCGGTCACCGCGGCGGGCCGCTACTCGGCGCCCTGGTCGCCGGAGCGGCGGGGGTTCGCGGGCTCGCCGGCCGCTCGGCGCCGGTCGGACGCCGGCTCGTCGGGCGCGTCGGACGGACGTCGTCCGGGAGCGTCGGCCGGGGAGCCGTCCGACGTACACGACCGTCTCCCGGCCGGGGTGGCGGCGTGCGGACCACACGAAGTAGACCGCCGCCGCCACGAACAGCACGATCGAGGTCCACACGTTGAGCCGCAGCCCGAACACGTCGTCCATCTGGACGTCGTCGATCCGCAGCGCCTCGATCCAGCCGCGCCCGGCGGTGTAGGCCATGACGTAGAGCGCCACCACCCGGCCGTGGCCGAGCTGGAACCGGCGGTCGGCCCACACCACGACCACGAAGGCCGCCAGGCACCACAGGAACTCGTAGAGGAACGTCGGGTGGAAGGTCGCGACGTCGTAGTAGCCCTCGGGCCGGAAGGCCGGGTCGATCTCCAGCGCCCACGGCAGGTCGGTCGGGCGGCCGAAGAGCTCCTGGTTGAAGTAGTTGCCCCAGCGGCCGAGCGCCTGCGCGACCAGCACCCCGGGGGCGATCGCGTCGAGCACCGGCAGCAGCCTGATCCCCTTGCGGCGGGCGCCGATGACGACGCCGACCGCCCCGAGGGCGATCGCGCCCCAGATCCCGAGCCCGCCCCGCCAGACGTACAGCGAGGCCCAGGGGTTGTCGGGGAAGTAGAGCTGCCAGTCGGTGATCACGTGGTAGAGCCGGCCGCCCACCATGCCGAACGGCACCGCCCAGATCGCGAGGTCGGTGACCTCGCCCTGCCGTGCCGCCGCGGGCGACCCAGCGGCGCTCGCCGATCCAGACCGCGGCGACGATGCCGAGGATGATCGAGAAGGCGTACGCGCGCAGCGGGACCGGTCCGAGGTACCAGACGCCCTCGCCCGGGCTCGGGATGCTCCAGAGGATGTTCATGCGGGGACCTCTCCGGTCAGCAGGGTGTGGACGTCGGCGGCGAACTCCGCCGCCGAGGTGCCCTCGGTCCAGAGGATCGGCACCTGGTCGTCGGCGTCGATCCCGACGACGGGGGTGCTGTGGGTGACCTCGTAGCCGCCGCTGGGCAGCCGCTCGCCCTTCTCGACCGCGATGCCGAGCTCGCCCCCGATGTCGGTGATCGTCGCGAGGTCACCGGTGAGGCCCTCGAACGTCGGGGTCGAACCGGTCGAGGTAGGTCGCGGATCGCCTGCCTCGTCGTCGCGGGCCGGGTCGGTCGTCACGAACACGCACCTCGACGTCGTCGCGGTCGGCTCGGAGAGCCGGGTCATGGCGCTGGCCAGGCTGGACATCACGACCTGGCAGATGTCGGGGCAGTGGGTGTAGCCGAAGAACACCAGGGTCAGCCGGGCGTCGGTGTCCGTCGCCAGCGAGTACGGGTCGCCCCCGGTGTCGACCAGCGGGGTGTCGGGCACGACGTACGGGTCGGTCAGCACCGCGCCGGCGAGGTCGCCCTCCTCGGGTGCGCCGCTGCCGCAGCCGGCCAGCAGGGCGGCCGCGAGCAGGCCCGACCAGCCCGCGCCGGAGCAGGTCAGGCACGCCGGACTCCCCCGGCCAGGTCCTCGGTCAGCGTCGCGAGCGCGCGCAGCCCGGCCGCGCGGTCGTCGGCGTGGTCGAGCAGCACCCGGACGAACGCCGAGCCGACGATGACGCCGTCGGCGTACGACGCCACCTCGGCGGCCTGGTCGCCGTTGCTCACGCCGAGACCGACCGCGACGGGCAGGTCTGCCCCGTCGGGCGGAGTGCCTTGGTGCGGGCGACGAGCGGGCCGGCGAGGTCGCTGGTGCTGGTCCGGGCGCCGGTCACGCCCATGACGGCGGTGGCGTAGACGAAGCCGCGGCAGGCGGCGGTGGTCATCGCGATCCGGGCATCGGTCGAGCTGGGGGCGACCAGGAAGATCTTGTCGAGGTCGTGGGCGTCGGCGGCGGCGATCCACTCCGCACCGCTGTCGGGCGTGAGGTCCGGCGTGATCAGCCCCGCTCCCCCGGCGCCGGCGAGGTCGGCGGCGAACCGCTCGACCCCGCTCCCCTGATGCTCCGACCGCTCGCGCCGTAGCGCTCCACCGGGTTCCAGTAGGTCATCACCACGGTGGGGACGCCGGTGCGCGGCGACCGCCTCGACGGTGCGCAGCACGTCGCGGGTGCGGACGCCGCCCTCGAGCGCCTGCTGGGCGGCCGCCTGGATCGTCGGGCCGTCCATGACCGGGTCGCTGTAGGGCAGGCCGACCTCGATCACGTCGCAGCCGGCGTCGACCATCGCGCGCAGCGCCTCGATCCCGCCCGCGACGTCGGGGAAGCCCGCCGGCAGGTAGCCCACCAGGGCGGCGCGGCCCTCCTCCGCGGCCGTGTCGAACGCGGTGGCGACGGTGGGGCTCATCCGATGGGCTCCTCGGTGGCCGACTCGGGGTCGAGCCCGAACCAGTCGATCGCCGTCTCCATGTCCTTGTCGCCGCGGCCGCTCAGGTTGACGAGCAGGATCGCGTCGGGGCCCTTCTCGTCGGCGAGCCGCTTGGCGACCCCGATCGCGCCCGCGAGCGCGTGCGCCGACTCGATCGCCGGGATGATCCCCTCGGTCCGGCTCAGCAGCGCCATCGCGTCCATCGCCTCCGCGTCGGTGACCGGGACGTACGTCGCCCGGCCCGTGGCGGCGAGGTGGGCGTGCTGCGGCCCGACGCCGGGGTAGTCGAGCCCGGCCGAGATCGAGTGGGACTCGACGGTCTGGCCGTCCTCGTCCTGCAGCACGAAGGTGCGGGCGCCGTGGAGCACCCCGGCGGCGCCGGCCGAGATGGTCGCGGCGTGGCGGCCGGTCTCGACGCCGTCGCCGGCGGGCTCGAGGCCGAGGATCGCCACGTCGGGGTCGTCGAGGAAGGCGGTGAACAGCCCGATGGCGTTGGAGCCGCCGCCGACGCAGGCGGCGACCGTGTCGGGCACCCTGCCGAACCGGTCGAGGCACTGCTGGCGGGCCTCGTCGCCGATCCCGCGGCACAGGTCGCGCACCATGCTCGGGAACGGGTGCGGGCCGGCCGCCGTACCGAACAGGTAGGCGGTGTGGTCGACGCTGGCCACCCAGTCGCGCAGCGCCTCGTTGATGGCGTCCTTGAGGGTGGCGCTGCCCGAGGCCACCGGCACCACCTCGGAGCCGAGCAGCTTCATCCGGGCGACGTTGAGCGCCTGCCGGCGGGTGTCGACCTCGCCCATGTAGACGGTGCAGTCGAGCCCGAAGTACGCCGCCGCAGTGGCCGCCGCGACGCCGTGCTGGCCGGCGCCGGTCTCGGCGATCACCCGCGGCTTGCCCATCCGCTTGGTGAGCAGCGCCTGGCCGAGCACGTTGCGGATCTTGTGGGCGCCGGTGTGGTTGAGGTCCTCGCGCTTGAGCAGCACCGTCACGCCGAGCTGCCGGCTGAGCCGCTCGGCGTGGTAGAGCGGGCTCGGGGTGTTGGCGAAGTCGCGCAGGATCGCGTCGAAGTCGCGCTGGAACGTCGGGTCGGCCCTGGCCTCCTGCCAGGCGGCGTCGAGCTCGTCGAGGGCGGCGACCAGCGCCTCGGGCATGAACCGCCCGCCCCACCCGTGCTCGGGGTCCCCGAAGTAGCCGTGCTCGTCGGCGTCCCACCTGCCGCGCTGCTGGCTCATGCCGTCACTCCCGTCATCGTCCGGACCGCGCCCTCGGGGTCGCCGTCGCGCACCAGCGCCTCGCCGACCAGCACCACCCGGGCGCCGAGGCCGACGTAGGTCGCCACGTCGTCGGGACCGGAGATGCCGGACTCGGCGACCAGCACCCGGTCGTCCGGGACCAACGGTGCCAGCCGCGCAAAGGCGTCGGGGTCGACGTCCAGGGTGCGGAGGTTGCGGGCGTTGACGCCGACCAGCTCGGCCCCCAGGGCGACGGCCCGCTCGGTCTCGGCCTCGTCGTGCACCTCGACCAGCACCGTCAGCCCGAGCCCCCGCGCCTCGTCGTGGAGCCGGCGGAGCGTGTCGTCGTCGAGCGCGGCCACGATCAGCAGCGCCAGGTCGGCTCCCGCGGCCCGCGCCTCGAGCAGCTGGTAGGGCTCGACCATGAAGTCCTTGCGCAGCAGGGGTATGTCGACCGCCGCCCGCACGGCGCGCAGGTCGGCGATGCTGCCGCCGAACCGGCGCTCCTCGGTCAGCACGCTGATCGCCGCTGCGCCACCGGCGGCGTAGCGGCGGGCGAGGTCGGCCGGGTCGGGGATGTCTGCGAGGTCGCCCTTGCTGGGGCTGCGGCGCTTGACCTCGGCGATCACGCTCGACCCGGGGCCGCGGAACGCGGGCATCGGGTCGCGGGGCGGGTCGACGTCCTGCAACGCGGCGCGCAGGTCGGCCACCGGCGTCGCCGTGCGGCGGCGGTCGAGGTCGATCCGTACGCCGGCGACGATGTCGTCCAGGACGGACATGTGGGGATTCCTCAGTGTTCGGAGCTGTTCAGGCCCATCTTGGCCATGACCGCGAACACCACGAGGGCGCCGACACCGAGGGCGCAGCCCACCCAGAAGAGCGTCATGCTGACGGGGTCCAGCATCAGGCCGACCCCACCCACGATGAAGCCGATCATGGCGACGGTGACGCCGGTCCACGCGGCCGGGGTGTTGCCGTGGTTGTCAGCCATGCGTGGTGCTCCTCGATGCGTGGACGGGCGGTGCGCGCCAAGTGTAATGACAGTGGTCAGGCGGTCGGGTCACGACCCTCGTCGAGCTGCTTCCACAGGTCGAGGTTGGTGCGCTCCTCCGCCGGTACGTCGACGGGGTCCGCCGCGCCGGGTGCGTCGTAGCGGCTGCCCATCTCGGGCCAGGCGGGGCACCAAGCCACCGCCAGGACGCCGGCCACGACCAGCACCACGGCGCTGACGGCGGCCGCCCCGAACCAGCCGGTCAGGTCGATGCCGAGGGTGTCGCTGCCGGCCCCGCTCTCGCGCATCGCCTCGAGGACCCGGTCGTCCAGGGTGGTGAGGCCGACCACGACCGTCACCGCGAGCCCGAGCGAACCGACCACGGACAGCGCAGCCACCGCGCGGCGCACCAGGCCCCGCGTCACCAGCAGCACCCCCCAGCAGGCGAGCACCACCAGGCTCAGCGCGGCCGCCAGGGGCATCTCGCCCGCGTCGGCCGTGGCGGGCAGCACCGGCGCGGCCGCGGGGGCGGCGTCGGTCGCGGTCATCCAGGGCCGGGCGCTGGCGACGGCCGCAAGGGCACCCGCGGCGATCCCGGCCCCGACGACCGGTGCGAACGTCCGGCGACGGTCAGGCACGGTGGACCAGGTCGGCGTCGAAGCAGGTGCGGTCACCGGTGTGGCAGGCCACGCCCTCCTGGTCGACCCGCAGCAGCAGCGTGTCGCCGTCGCAGTCGAGCCGGACCTCGCGGACGTGCTGCACGTGGCCCGAGGTCTCGCCCTTGACCCAGTACTCCTGCCGCGAGCGCGACCAGTACGTCGCGCGGCCCGACGCGAGGGTGCGGGCCAGCGCCACGTCGTCGACCCAGCCGAGCATCAGCACCTCGCCGGTGTCGTGCTGCTGCACCACGGCCGGGACGAGTCCCTCGGCGTTCCACTTCACGCGGTCGGCGATGGCGGGGTCGAGCGTGGTCATGCGCTCCAGTGTCGCACCGGCCTCACGTCGAGCGTTGTGCAACCCAGGAGGCATGCAGGCCGGCGTAGACCGAGCCTTCCTGCCGCACCAGCTCGCGGTGGGGACCGCGCTGCACGATGCGTCCGCGGTCGACGACCACCACCTCGTCGGCGGCCTCCGCGGTGGAGAGCCGGTGGGCGATGGTGACGCTGGTGCGGCCGGACATCAGCCGCTCGAGCGCCCGCTGGATGCGCATCTCGAGCTGCGGGTCGACCGCGCTGGTGGCCTCGTCGAGGACCAGCAGGTCGGGGTCGGCGAGGTGGGCGCGCAGCAGCGCGACCAGCTGTCGCTCCCCTGCCGACAGCGACTCGCCACGCTGGCCGACCCGGGTGGCCAGGCCGCGCGGCAACCCCGCGACCCAGTCGCCGAGGCCGAGCTCGTCGGCGCTGCGCAGGACGTCGTCCTCGGTCGCGTCGAGCCTGCCGTATCGGACGTTGGCGGTGATGGTGTCGTCGAAGAGGAAGCCCTCCTGGGGCACCAGCACCACGCCCGACCGGAGGCTCTGGGCGGCGAGGTCGCGGACGTCGATGCCGTCGAGCAGCACCCTGCCCTCCGACGGGTCCATCAGCCGCGTCAGCAGCTTGGCGAACGTCGACTTCCCCGAGCCCGTCTCGCCGACGATGGCGACGCGGGTGCCGGCGTCGATCGTCATCGACACGTCGTGGAGCACTGGTGGCCCGCTCGGGTAGGCGAAGGTGACCCTGTCGAAGGTGACGTCGATCGGACCGCGCGGCAGCACCTCCCCGTCGGGCCCGGGGTCGACCAGGTCGGCCGGCGTCTCGAGGATCCCGATGACCCGGCGCCAGCTCGCGATGGCGTTCTGGGCGTCGGTCAGGATCTGGGTGCCCATCTGGACCGGGCCGACGAACAGGGTGACCAGGAACGCGAACGCCAGCACCCGGCCGGCGGTCATGTCGGTGGTGAAGCCGAGCAGCACGCCCACGATCAGCACGCCGGCGTTGGCCAGGCCGGCGGAGAGGCCACCGAGCGAGAACGACACCACGGTGTACTGCTGGGCCTTGGTGCTGGCCGCCTTGAAGTCGTCGATGGCGGTGTCGATGCGCTCCTGGGTGCGCTGCTCGACGGCGTAGGAGCGGACCACCTCGGCGCCCACTACCGGCTCGGAGATGGCCGACAGCAGCACACCGACCTGGCGGCGTACGACGGCGTAGGCGGCGGTCAGCTTGCGCTGGAACCAGCGGATGGAAAGGAACAGCGGCGCGAACGCCACCCAGACCACGAGCGTGAGCTGCCAGCTGTAGAACAGCATGACCACAGTCGCGACCAGCATCTGGCCGATGCTGACGATGAACAGCAGGCCGCCGAAGACGAGGAACTGGCTCACCTGGTCGACGTCGGTGGTGACCCGCGAGACCAGCGCACCGCGGCGCTCGGTGTTCTGGGTGAGAAGAGGCAGGTCGTGGACATGGCGGAACGCCGAGATCCGCAGCGTGGCGAGGCCCCGCTCGGAGGTGCGGAACAGCCGGCTGGTCATCAGGTAGGAGGCCACGCCGGTCACGACGATCCCGGCGAGGCAGAGCAGCCCGACCAGCACCACGAACGAGACGTCGGGCCCGCCGGGGCCGTTGAGGCCGCGGTCGAGGGTCTGCTGGACCGCGATGGGGACGATGACCTGGCCGAAGGAGGCCACCACCGCGAGCAGGAGCGTGACCCGGAACCCCTCCTTGAGCTCCGGGCTGACCGCGACGCCACGGCGGATGGTCTCGATCGGGGCGAGGTCGTCGCCGCTGTCGAGGCGGGTGCCGCCGCTCCCGCGGGTGGTGGGGGTGGTCGTGGTCACCGGCGCTCCCCCCGCCCGGCCGGCTCGGCGGCCGACTCGTCGTCGTGGGCGGCGTGCTCGTAGGCGTTGACCAGCCGCGCGTAGACCGGGCTGCGGTCGAGCAGCTCGGCGTGGGTGCCGCGGTCGGCGATCCGGCCCCGGTCGAGGTGGATCACCTCGTCGGCGAGCCCGATGGTCGCCTTGCGGTAGGCGACGACCACGACAGTGCCGCCGCGCTCGTCGGAGCGGAGGGTGTGGAGGATCCGCGCCTCGACCTCCGGGTCGACCGCGGAGGTGGCGTCGTCGAGCACCAGCAGCCGGGGCCGCCGGACCAGGGCTCGCGCCAGCGAGATGCGTTGCCGCTGGCCACCGGACAACGAGGTGCCGCGCTCGCCGAGCGTGGTGTCGAGGCCGTCGGGCAGCGCCGCGACGAACCCGTCGGCCTCGGCCGCCCGCAGCGCCGCCCACACCTCGTCGTCGCCGACCTCCGCCCCGAGCGTGACGTTGTCGCGGACCGTGTCGTCGAACAGGAACGCGGTCTGCCCGACGACCGAGACCGACCCCGCGAGCTCACCCTGGGCGAGGTCGCGCAGGTCGACCCCGTCGACCAGCACCTGGCCCCGGTCGGGGTCGAAGAGCCGGGCGAGGAGGCGGGTGAGGGTGCTCTTGCCAGAAGCGGTGGCGCCGACCAGGGCGACGGTGCGGCCCGGCTCGACGTCGAAGCTGACGTCGTCGAGCAGCGGCACATCGGGGTCGTAGGAGTAGACGAGCCGATCGACCTCCAGCCGGGCCCCCACGGGGCCGTCGGGCAGCGGCCGGTCGCCGTAGGCCATGGCGCCCGTGGCCTCGATGACCCGCTGCGCCCGGTAGAAGCCGACCACGCTGCGGGGGAACTCCCCCAGCAGCCAGCCGATCGAGCGGATCGGGAAGGAGACGATGGTCAGCAGGTAGGCGACGGTCACCACGTCGCCGGCGTCGGTGGCGCCGCTGATCACCCGCTGCACGCCGACGGCGAGCACGACCAGCACGCCGATGTTGGGCAGCGCGGCGAGCGTGGGGTCGAAGCCGGCCCGGATCCGGCCGGCGCGGACGTTGACGTCGCGCAGCTCGTGGGCCTTCCCGCGGAACCGCTCGGTCTCTTCGCCCTCGCGCCCCAGGGTCTTGACGACCAGCGCGCCGTCGAAGGACTCGTGGGCGATCTCGCTGACCTCGGCCCGCAGCCCCTGGGCGCGGGTCATCAGGGGCGAGGAGAAGCGCTGGTAGACGAGGTTGGCCACCACCACGGCCGGGAAGACCAGCAGCCCCACCACCGCCAGCACGACGTCGGCGGCGAGCATCTGGACCACCGCGATGATCATCATCACCAGCGTCCCGACGGCCATCGGGAGCGGCGCGATCGGCCCCCAGGCGGCCTCGACGTCGGAGTAGGCGTTGGAGAGCAGCTGGCCCGTCGGGTGACGCTGGTGCCACTCCATGGGGAGCGAGAGGTACTGGCGGGTGACGGCGCGGCGGGTGTGGGCCTGCATCCGGTATTGCATGATCCCGGCGCCGAGCCGGCGGGCCACGATGCCGACCGCACGCAGGATCGCGACCCCGAGGAACAGGGCCAGCACCGCCCACAGCATCTCGGGCCCCACCTCGCCGGTCTCGAAGGCAGGGATCACGACGTGGTCGGTCGCCCAGCCGAGCACCCAGGCGTCGGCGACGGTCATCGCACCGAAGAGCAGGCTCCCGACGGTGGAGAGCGCGAAGATCGTGGGCTCCCGGCGGATGGCGACGCCGAGTACGGCGAACCCCTCACGTGTCGTCGACCCGTGGTGCTCGCTCCACTCGTCGGCCACTGGTTCCCCGGCTCCCCTCGTCGGTGTCTCGCAACTGCGCGCCCGGACAGGCTATGCCGGGGTGCCGACAGCCGCGCAATCGGTTTGCCGGGTCAGCCGCGCAGACGGGAGAGGAACGCCCGGGTGCGCTCCTGCTGCGGGTCGCCGAGCACCTGCTCCGGCGTACCGGACTCGTGGACCACGCCGTCGTGGAGGAAGCACACCCGGTCGGCGACGTCGCGGGCGAACTCCATCTCGTGGGTGTTGAGCAGCATGGTCACGCCCTCGGCCTTGAGGTCGCTCAGCAGATCGAGCACCTCCCCCACCAGCTCGGGGTCGAGCGCCGAGGTCACCTCGTCGAGGAGCATCAGCGCCGGCCGGTTCACCAGCGCCCGCGCGATCGCCACCCGCTGCTGCTGGCCGCCCGAGAGGTCGTCGGGCCGGGCGTCGACCTTCTCGCGCATGCCGACCCGCTCCAGCATGGCGGTGGCCCGCTCGTCGGCCCCGGCGGCGTCGAGGCCGTGGACCTTGCGCAGCGCCAGGGTGAGGTTGCCGAGCACGCTCAGGTGCGGGAACAGGTTGTAGGCCTGGAACACCAGTCCCATCCGCGACCGCACCGCGTCGGCGTCGACCCGGGGGTCGGTGATGTCGTCGCCCTGGAAGGTGATGACGCCGTCGTCGACGGTCTCCAGCAGGTTGGCGCACCGCAGCAGCGTCGACTTGCCCGACCCCGACGCACCGATCAGGACCACGCACTGGCCGGGCCCGACCACCAGGTCGACGGCCCGGAGCACGACGTGGTCGCCGAAGGACTTCCGCACCCCGGTCATCTCCAGCACCGGCGCGCTCACAGCACGCCCCCTGCTCCGTGGTAGCCCTTCTTGCGCGCGTACCAGTCGGTGAACCGGGCCATCGGGACGGTGAGGCAGACGAACAGCACCCCCGCGACGACGTACGGCGTGTAGTTGAAGTCCGTGGCCGTCTCGATCTGCGCGGCCCGGATCGCGTCGACCACGCCGACCACGGCGATCAGGCCGGAGTCCTTCTGCAGCGACACCAGGTCGTTCATCAACGGCGGCAGCACCCGGCGCCACGCCTGGGGCAGCACCACGTGGCGGAGGTTCTGGGCGTAGCTCAGGCCCAGCGCCCGGCCGGCGAGCCGTTGGGAGGGGTGCACCGACTCGATGCCGGCCCGGAACACCTCGGCGACGTAGGCCGAGTAGGACAGCACCAGGGCGGCGCATGCCCAGTAGATCGCGTCGCGCGGCAGGCCGCCCAGGTTGAGGGCCGGTCCGCCGAACCCGAGCAGCAGCAGGAGCAGCAGCAGCGGCAGGCCACGGAACAGGTCGACGTACACCGTCCCGAACAGCCGCAGCGGGAACGCCACCGGACCACGCACCGTCCGCATCACAGCGATCGCCAGACCCAGCAGCAGGATCAGGACCGCAGCGACCAGCGTCACCCGGATGTTGAGCCACAGCCCGGCGAGCACCGCCGGGAACGAGTCGACTGCCTTTCCCGCGTCGAAGTAGGTCTCCTGCACCCGCTCCCAGCCCGGCGAGCTGGTGACCGCGAAGCCGACCACGCCGAGCAGCGCGACGGTGCTGACGAGTGCGACGACGCCGCTGCGGACCGAGCGGCGGCGACGGTAGGCGTCACGCTCGCGCTGTGCCTCCGACGGCTGCCACCCGTCGGAGGTCGCCGCGTGGGCGGGCGTGGTCAGGACAGCTCCGGAGCGCCCTGCTGGGCCAGCCACTGCTTCTCGAGGTCGGCGAGGGTGCCGTCGTCGCGGAGCGTGTCGACGGCCTGGCTGACGCAGGCGGTGAGCGGGCTGCCGAGGTCGAGCACGGCCCCGAACTGCTCCACCTCGCCGCCGGCCTGCGGCAGCTGGCCGACGATCGTTCCCTTGTCGACCTGCACCGCCACCATGTAGTAGGCGGTCGGGAGGTCGACGACGACGCCGTCGATCTGGCCGCTGTTGAGCGCCTGCACCGCCTGGTCGTTGGTGTCGTAGGGCGCCCCCTGCTCCGAGGTCTGGATCTGGTCGCCGATGGCGGTGTAGCTGGTGGTGCCGACCTGGGCGCCGAGCTTGGCGTCCTGCAGGTCGGCCATGCTGGTGGCCCCGTCGATCGCGCTGCCCTTGGTGGTCACGACCGCCTGGCGGACGTCGTAGTAGCCGCTCGAGAAGTCCACCGCCTTGGCGCGTTGCGGCGTGATGGAGACCTGGTTGACGTCGAAGTCGAACTTCTTCTCCCCCGGGCTCACCACGGCGTTGAACGGGACCTTGGCCCACTCGACCTCGTCTTCGGAGAACCCCAGCTCCTCCGCGATCGCGTAGGCCACGGCTGACTCGTAGCCCTTGCCGTTGCTCGGGTCGTTGTCGACGAACCACGGCGGGTACGCCGGGTTGTCGGTCGCGACGGTCAGGACACCCTCCGAGTAGGTGTCGAGCGCGTCCTTCTCGCAACCGCCGGCGGAGGCGGACGCACCGCTCTCGCTGGCGGTGTCGTCGGCCTCGTCGCGCGGCGCGCAGCCGGCGGTGATCAGCAGGGCCACGCCGAGCGTGGCGAGGGCGGAGCCTCGGATGGTCGTGCGCATGTGAGAAGCGTAGGTCCTCCGGAGTCGCTCGCGGAGGTGGTGAGCGTGGGATGGGTCTCAGGGAGGTACGAAGGACCCTGTCCGCCCGGTCCTGCGGCTGTTAGCGTCAAACGCTTGCCTGTCGAGGCTGGCGCTGGGGAGCGAGGGGGAGGGCCGATGGCCGACCACAAGGCAGTAGCGCAGGAGATGTACGGAGCCATGGCGGCTGGAGGGGACGTCGATGCCGCCGTCGACACCTACCTGGCCGAGGACTTCATCGAGCACGAGGAGATCCCGGGGATGGACAACACCCGGGACACACCCCGGCAGCTGTTCACGATGATGCACGAGGCCATCACCGACTTCCACGTGGACGTTCACGACCTGCTCCAGGACGACGACAAGGTGGTCGCCCGGGTCTCGTTCGTCGGCACGCACACCGGTGAGTTCATGGGCGTGCCCGCACGAGGCAACCCGGTGGAGATCCACGCCATCGACATCCTGCAGTTCCGGGGCGAGCAGTGCATCGCCCACTGGGGCGTCATGGACATGGCCGGCGCGCTCGCCCAGATGGGCGCGGGGCCGGACGCCTAGAAGGCGGCCCACGAGGAGCGTGGCGACCGATTTACGGCTACACGCTCACGCTCCTGTTGTTGGTCGGAGTCCTCTACGCCGGGGTGGTTCTCGCCGTCAACCCCTGCGTGGCCCCTGGCCGGCTCACCGCCGATGAGATTCGCGAGGAGTGCGACGACTGATGCGACAGCCGGCCCCCCAGGCGGGTGCGCCGCGGCAGCGGCCCGGTCGTGTGCCCCGTGAGCCTGCCGCGCCGGAGTCAGTTGCCTCATCGGGGAGCCGCGTGCGGGACGGGTACCGCCGGTCCTTGTCGACCACGGTCGTCGGGAGCGGAGGCAACGCTTCGGGACGTGAAGCCCTTGAGGATCAGCCACAGCGCCAAGGCGATCTCCTGCAGTCCGAGGGGCGCTTCCAGCACGACCTGAGGTGTGGACAGGGGCTCGAGCCCGTAGAGCACCAGAACGCCCGCGACGAGGTAGGCGGCGGCACCTGCAAGGCCCCAGACCGACAACCAGCTCGGGACGAGATGGGAGCGGTAGAGCGCGGCGTTGAGGACCAGGGCACCGACGGTGAACACGGCGGCATCGAGGATCGCGTGCCCGGACCAGTCCCGCTCGGCCAAGACCAGCTGGCCGAGCGCGTCGTACTCGGTGCCGTCCTGCGCGGCGACGTACTGCTCGCTCATCGTGATCAGGGCGAGCACCCCAGTCGCACCGACGACGTAGACCAGGGCCTCGAGTGCCCGCGCGACGACGTAGGCCATCGCCAGGCGCTCGGTGCCGCGGCGGAGCACCGGGTAGATCACCACGGCTATCGCCACGACAGCGACCCCCATCACAAGCTGGAGCAGGACGCCGGTGGCGAGTCGGTCCGGGTGCGCCGACGCATCAGTGAGGTAGTCGTCACCACCGACGACGGACTCCTGCAGCCACAGCCCGATCCCGCCGGCGATCGTGGCAACGAGGAACAAGATGCCGACGGCCGCTGCCGTCGCTCGATCAGTCATCACAGGTCCCTTCCCTCCGAAGGGGCCGGGCGACCGCGGTTGATCTCCGTGGCCAGGTCCCCGGCCACTGACCGTTCCAGTCTCGCCACCCGGTCGGGCACCGCCCAGAGTCCTTCGCCCCGGGCGGTCCGGGAGAAAGACCGGCGTAGGACCGGTCAGCTGGATCCGGTGGCGCGGGGCCCCGGCACAGCACCCCGAGCACCCCGAACCGGGACACACCCAGTCAGAGCAACCCTGACAGCGGCCATGAGCGGGCGCGTTCGGCACTGTTGCGCCCCATGCGTATCGAGCACATCGGTGAGTGGGGCGAGGCGCACTTCCGCGAGCCGACAACGTGGAGCACCCTGCGTGGCGTCGAGGCTTCGCTCACGCGCCCACTTCCCCATGACCTTCGTGAGCTGCTGACCACGTCGAACGGGATGAGGGCGAGTACGGGCTCGGTCTGCTGTGGACCGCTGAGCGCATCGCCTCGGACAACCAACGTTTTCCGCACTGATACGGGTTTCGCTGCCCTCTCCATGCCGTTCGGCGGCTTGGTCGGCTTCGGGGATGCTGGCAACGGCGCCGAATTCTTCATGAGTCTCAGCGGCGACAACGAGGTCTCCGTCTGGGATCACGAGAACGACAGCCGGACCTGGGTGGCCTCTACCGTGCTCGGCTACCTCGAAGCGTGGATGCGCGGCCGTGACCATCTGATCGAGCCGCCACCAACGACCGCTCAGCGGCATGAGTAGCCCTGTGTCAAGCCGCCTGTGCGTAGGAGGCGTTGTAGGGCGTTGTGTTTGGCGGGGTCGTAGGCGACGCCGTCTTGCCAGCAGCGCCAGATGATGTGGAGCCAGGCGCGGGCGAGGATGCGGACGGCGTGGGGGTGGTCGTGGCCGCGCGCCCTGGCTTTGGCGTAGAGGTCGGCGGCCCAGGGATTGGCCTGCCAGGAGTCGCCGGCGAAGTCGATGACGGCGCCGCGGAGTTGTTTGTCGACGGCCCAGCGGAAGGTGACGACCTTGACCTTGCCGGACTGTTTGGTCGAGGGGGCGGCACCGGCCAGGCAGACGAGTGCTTCGGGGGTCGGGAAGCGGCCGCGGGCGTCGCCGATCTCGGCCAGCAACCGGGCAGCGCGGACGGTGCCGGCCTTGGGCAGCGAGGTGAAGATCGCGGCGTCGGGATGGCAGGCGAGCTGGTCGGCAATCTGCTGCTCGAGTGCCTTGATCTGGTCGCGCAGCGCCTCAGCGCAGTGACCAGCGTCAGGGTGATCTCGGCTCGGGCGGCGGCTTCGTCGCCGGTGGTGCCGCGCGGGGCGTCGTGCAGGTGGTCCCAGAGCCGGTCGAGGTTGGCCAGGTGGTTGTAGCCGATCGAGCGCAGCCAGTTGCCCAGCCTGGTACGGGATAGCCAGTCCGCCTTGTCCTGGCTGGGGAACCGGGTCAGGAACCGCAGCGTGATGCTGGAGTCGATGTCGCGGAACAGGCCGATCACGCCGGGCAGCGTGGTCTGCAGGTGGGCGCGGAGCTGGTTGGCCATCGCGACCCGGGCGTGCACCAGGTCCTGCCGGGCCCGCACGGTCATCCGCAGGGTGATCGTCTCCTCGCTGTCGCGGGTCAGCGGACGCATCCTGGCACGGTCGGTGCGCAGCACATCGGCAAGCACGTAGGCGTCGAACCGGTCGTCCTTGTTGCCGGCCGACCCGTAGCGGCCGCGCAGGTTCCTGAGCTGCTTGGGATCGATCACGAACACCGTCAGCTCGGCCTCGAGCAGCGCGTCGACGACGGGGCCGTCGGGCCGTTCGATCGCCACCTCCGTGACACCCGCGCGGCGCAGTCGGGCGATCAACCGACGAAGTCCGGGTGCGGTGTGCGCGACGCTGAACCGGTCGACCGGCCGGCCCTGGTCATCGACGATCGCGACCGCGTGATCCTCGCTGGCCCAATCGATCCCGGCGGTGACCCGGGTCGGCGCTCGACGCGTCTGTGGTTCCTGTTCGACACTCATGGTGGTCCTTCCATGCTGTTGCACCAGCAGGTTGGGCACCCGACGGTCCGGGACACGACTGCCGGTCGCTCACTGATCGGCGCTCTGGTGGCGCTCAGCCCTGTCGCCAGTCGGCGTGTCCTGGGCCGCCGGGCCCCGCGTAACTCATGCAGGACCTCGAAAGCGGTCTCGCGTGCGTGGCAGTGACCCGACGGGAACCAGGTGCCACCAACCGCACCTCGCGGCCGGCCCCAACACCCTGCCGCGAAAAGCGATCAGCAAGAAGAGGTTCGCCCAGTGAGCGTGCGTGCCGGGACGTGGTGAGGGCCGGCAGAATCAAGAAGAGGCATAGGTCCTGCGCGCGGGCCGCCTGTTGATGAGCACGAAGGCAGCAGTGGCCAGGAGCGTGAGCCCGCCCACCTCCGGCATGCCAGCCCCGAACCCGACGGCCATCGCTGCGCCCATCCATACGCCGACGAACGCAAGCAGACCCACCAGGGGGTGCGGGAGCCTCCAGATCACGAGCGCAGTCTCACATGCGTGGCCTGACTCCGCGCACTGGCGGCAGATGAGGACGTCGGCACCGGTCCTCGTGGCTACCGGAGGAGCAGCAGGTCATCCGATGGTGGCGCGAGGACCTCAGCCTCCCGCCCTACCTGGGTGCAGCGGAGACCGAAGGTCATACCGAGACCGTCGACCTCGAGGTCGGAGTCCTGGCCGTGTGGCGCAAGATCGAGGACCTCCCTGCCGCCCGGACCGCACAGCGCCCCGGTGACGCTGCAGGCCTCGAGCGGCAGCCACACGTCAGGGACGCTTCAGGACTCCCGGCAGCCGCCGGGCGCCGATTCTGGCGGCCGCCCGGTTCCCGTTCCGTGCCGTGACGATCGCACCCTTGCCGTTGGCCCACCAGTGGTCCGGCTGCAGCCCCGTGTGCGCCACCTCGTTCCATTTGCGCTGCTGCCGGCGGCTCCGGAAGGTGATGACGTAGACACGCTCGCCCTTCACCCGGCACACGCCGGAGTCCATGTCCAAGACCAAGTTGCCGCGGACGAAGCGCTTGCAGTGGATCTCGCGGGCGACCTTACGGGCCGATTCCCCGAAGTGGTCGTGGGCGGCCAGCGCGGCCGGCGCCGTCGGCACCAGCAACGCCAATGCCACGATCACGCAGATGACTACCTTGTTCACCGAGGTCCCCCCTGGTTCGGTGATGTGCTGCCGGAACCATAGACGACGGACCGGACACCGCGCGGCTATTCGCCCACACCCACACCGCAGCCGGAGTGGTAGAAGCCCGCACGCTCATGGCCACCACCACGCTCATCGCGGCATGATCGGACGTGCCGCAGTCAGCGCTGCCGCACGCGGCTCGCTAGTGTCAGCGCATCGGGGACTGCGAGACTCGCTGCGTGTTCGTCGTCATCGTGACTGGTCCACCGGGGTCGGGCAAGACCGTGACGTTGACCGCGTTGAGCGACGCCCTGGTCAAGGACCGCGTGGCCCATGCAGCGGTCGACGTCGACGAGGTCGCTTGGGCATATCCGTACCCCGATCTCGCTCAGCGCTGCGAGCATCTCCGTGCCTGGTGCGCCGCTCACCGAGGAGCCGGCTGCGAGACACTGCTCGTAGCCGAGGTAATCGAGTCAGCCGCCCATCTGGACGACGTTCTCGCTGCGCTCGGCGCTCACGATCACCTCCTGGTGCGATTGGACGCCGCACTGGAGACATTGCGCCAGCGCATTATTGCGCGGGAGCCTCCCGCCTGGGTCGGCCTTGACGACCTGCTGGACCAGACACCAACGCTTCAGGTCGCACTGGTCAGGCTGGACGGAGTGCACACCGTCGTCGACAACGAGGACTTGAACCTGACTCAGATCGTCGATCAGATCCGCTCGGCCCGTCCCGACATGCTCTCGTAGTGCATCATCGATCCCGAGCTCGTCGCTGAACCACGCGAAGACGAGCTCAGGCGACGTTGACGCCGCGCTGGGCTCATGTCGTCAGCGTTGCCATCGAGCGTGCCAACCAGTTCCCAGAACCCTTCTGGGGTCATGGCCAGAAGGTAGATCCTGCGGGCCGCCGCCCGCTCATCGCCACGAGTGCGCACTCAACGCGGTGCGGCGCTTCGGCGTCACCTTTGTCGCGAAGTACGGCCATCCTCCGTAGGAGCCGTCGGCTGGTTCCTCCCACTCAAGCTCGACCGTCTGTCCGTTCGTGAGCTTCCTGTACCCGGGCATCTCGATGAATGAGAAGTGAGCCCAGCACCCTCCGGGGGCTCGATGAGTCCAAGACACCCCAACCTTCGTCGTCAAGCCAGAAGCCCACGGTCGCGGGGCACCAGGGCCGCGACTTTGGTCGCCGCCCTGCACCCTCATCGCGGCAGTTGAGGCGCTCACTCAACGGTCGCTTACGAGGGGCCCACAGAGCAGGCCGTCCCGGCCCGTTCACGGGAGGTTCATCAACTGGCGCCTCAGTGGCGCAGCCACAGGGAGACGTGGCTTGGCTGCACGTTTCGAGCGACGATGGAGCATAGCTTGGACCCGACTTCGTCGAGATCCACCTCATGGCTCAGCTGGTTCGAGAACGCCTTCAGTGTCTGTGTGGCGTCGTACTTGCGGCGATAGAACCGTCGATCGACGACGGCCTGGATGCGCGCGCGGGCTGGTCGGAACAGGGCTGCCACCGCGAGGGTGGAACCCGCGACGGCTAGATTGTTGTCGCCCGTGAGCGGGCTCAGCAGAATCCGCATGACCAGGATCGAACCGACGTAGACACCGAGGAGTGTGGCAGTCAACGTGCCATAGACAAGGGTGCGGTTGATGACGAGGTCGATGTCGTAGAGCCGATACCTCAAGATGGCGATCCCCGTGGCGAGGGGGATGCCCAGGATGGCGCTGAAGAGGAAGACCAACCATCCGAGATCGTTGAAGGCGTCGCTCCAACGGCTGGGCACCAACGCCGCGAGCCCGGACAGGGCCAGGCCGCCACCGACCAGGAGGCACGCGAACGCGAACCACTTCAGCTGTTGTCGCTCCGCACCTCTCGATCGGCGGAACCTGAGGACGAGGGACACGCCCGGGAGCAGCACGGCGACCGCGGTTGCGGCCAGCACCCAGGGCTCGAGCGTGGCGAGCACGTTCCGCGCTGTGCCGTGGACCCCCCACGGGTTCTCTACCGTCCCCGTAACAGGCAGCTCGCCCGGTGTGAAGCCCACCAGGAGGACACCCGCGACGAAGGTGGCTGTCTCGAACCACCACACGACGCGCCAGCGAGGGGACAGGAGCCTGCCGGTCGGGAACACCAGCGGGAGGAAGGCCACGACCAGGGCGAACCAGACGTAGAAGAGCCATCCCGAGACCCAGGCGACGGCGACGTATCCCGGGTAGGCGTGCGGGATCACGTAGGTGTCGCCGCCGACCATCAGGCTGATGGTCAGAGCCACGCCGAGTAGCAGCCACCCCACTGCGTTCTCCGGATGGCGCCAGGCCACCAGGGCACCTACAGCGGCGTACCCGACAAGCAGGAGCGGGAAGAAGTAGTCGCCGTTGCTCGGCTGCCCGCTTCCAACGGCGGCTGTTGCCACGGAGATCGCGGCCCACAGGACAAACAGCGACCACGCCAGTGCCGTCGTGCCTCGATGAGGGCCCATCGCAGTCGCGCTCCCGTCCCGTTGACAGTACGATTCCCGACCGGCGTTCGGGAAACGTTACGTCGGCGACCAGGCCGCTTCGCGGCATGACCGGATGGCCGCAGCGCACGCTATCTACGGCCATGGCGTGCGTCTCGATCGGCGGAGGCTCAGACCTCAGGGGTCACGTCGTTGTGGTGAGTTGCGACCATCACGAAGGTGATAAGCCCTAAGAGCACGATGGAGACGGGCGCCCAGAGGGCCCGTTCGGCACTGCTCCGGGTGATGAGATTCAGGACTACGGCGATGACGGCGTACGCCGTCGTGAGCCAGGCAAGGACGGTGGCGATGCGGGATGACCGCAGACCGAATTGGCCCCGCCCGACGCGCCCAAGGATGGCACTCGCCATCACAATCGAAAGGGCGCTCGAGACCGCCGCGGCTATGCGTCCCGACGCGGCAAGTGAGCCGCTCGTTGCGCCTCCCTGCGTCAACGCACCCCAAGGGGCACCGAGCACAAGAGCCGCGTGGAAGGCGGCGATGACGTAGAACAGCACAGCCGCCAACCACGCGGCATGTACGGCCTCCAGCCGACGAGCACCCCGGTCCGGCCCAGGAATGCCACGGTCAACGGCCGCGGTTCTCCGATGCGCGGCAGGGAACTTCATGTCGGGCTCTCCTTAGGTGAACGGGCGGACCTCCTCACCTGAATGGTCGGTCGGGGACGGCTGAGTCGATAGAGGCCATTGGCCCGATCGCAAGCGCATTGGACAGGCCGCGCCCATAGAGTGCAAGTGGTGCTCTCTCATCGGCTATGTCCGGATGGCCGCAGCGCACGCGATGTGGCATTGGGGTCCGGTGGGGGCTGTGGCTATCGAACGCCAGCCACCCGCCCGTGTCGCTGCGCGGAGTGGTGCGGGCCGGCTTGGCGCTCTGCTCGCAGGAGCAGGACCAAAGTGACCAGCAGCAGGGGGGCCCAGACCCACATCACTCCGCCGAAGGCCAGTTGCCCGACGTGGAAGCCGATGAGGGCCATCAGCCCGGCCTGCGTCCAGGGCCCTCCCATGAGCACGAGTGCGCCGGCAACTGCCTCGGCGATGATCAGAAGCGAGATGAAGAAGACCTGGTGGGATAGTACGAGCGACTCCCACGTGTCCCTGACGAACGCGAACGGGGAGGACGTCGCAAAGTCCTCGTAGAAGCCCGGCCTCCACGCCAGGTAGACCGCGTTCACGGCCGCTCCGAACACGATGAAGAGGACCCCGATCGCCCAGCGCCCGATGTATCTGGCGCGCTGGCTATGGCCCGCTTGCAGCGCCGCGACAAATGCCACGCCTCCCAGCACAAGCCACATGATCTTTCCCACGACGACTTCACGCCCGTCGGTGCCGCGCATCGCGTGAGCAACGGTGCCCGTCGCGCCAGGTCACCGCGACTCGGTGCTGACCTCACTCCAACGGTTCTCGGTCGGGCCCGTCGCGGCCAGGACCGAAGGTCCCTCAAAGAATGATCCTGAGCCCTCACCAGCCGACCGTCCTCAACGCCGCAAGAGGGCGACCGGTGCCCATATCGTGTGGCGTCCTCAGTTGGCCGATGCCCTCAGATGCGTGTTGAAGAATGCCGTGATGCGCCGCCGGGCGTCTGCCGTGGCCTTCTCGTCGTACTTCGTGCGGGAGATGCCAGCGAGGCACCGCAGGAACAGAGTGATCCGCACGGTCGTGGTCGTTCATGAAGCCGTGACCGACGCCCGGATAGATCTTGACGTCGTGGGGCACCTCCAGCTCGGTGAGCAGCCGACCGAGTCGCTGCCCGGCTCGTCGGCCAAGGGGTGACCCGTCGGCACCGCCGAAGCTCCCGACGATGGGGCACGCTCCGGGCAGCCAGTCCTGGGCATCAGACGGGCATCTGCCGTAGTTGACGCTGGACGCCGAGAAGCCCCGGCCCGGAGCCAGAGCCAACGCGTAACCACCGCCCATGCAGAACCCGATGACCCCGATGCTTCCCGTGCAACGGTCGTCGTCGCTGAGCCAGTTTCGTGCGCCCTCGATGTCGTCGAAGGTCCTTCCCCTACGAGCGCCGATGTCACGCATGATCGTGCGCAGACAACCCAGTCGGCTCCCCCAGTAGTACAGGTCTGGGGCTATCGCGAGAAAGCCCTCGTCCGCCAGCCAGTTCGCCTGCGCCCGAAGGTCGTGGCTCATGCCGGTGAAGTCATGGATCACCACGACACCGGGCCACGGCGCAGGTGCCGCGGGGACCGCGCAGTGCGCCGGCATGACTCCCCGCCCGGTCTGAATATGGACTTCCGACGTCGTGCCCACGCACAGCATTCTGCTCCTCTTCCTCGACGTGCGGAATGCGCGCAACTCGGCAGATCCGGCAAGGGTCTGCGCCGGTGACTAAGGCCTCTGGCTGAGCACGGAGTTCCGGAGTGCACTCGAAACCGGGACTCCGATCCCATGGAGGTGCCGCCGATGCTCAGCGAGGCATTGAAGACACGCATCGAGCACGAGGTGGACTCGAGATCCGTCGCCTTGGGCGTCTGGCTGTACCGACGCACCCGCGGCCGCATCACGCAGTTGTGGCACCGGCGGGCAATCGTGCTGACCACGACTGGGCGACGCTCCGGACGTCCTCGAACCGTACTGGTCCAAGTCTTCCAGGACGGGTCGGATCTATTCGTCGTCGCGGCCAACAGCGGGTTACCGCGACCGCCGGGCTGGTACTTCAACCTCTTGGCTGAACCGCGGGTCGTTGGCGAGCTCGATGGTCAACGGCTGATGCTTCGCGGCGAACAGCTCCCAGAAGCAGAGGCTGACGACCTGTGGCGCCGAGTTGTGCTGACCGCCGCCCCCGACTACGCAAAGTACGAGCGAAGGAAGGGCTGCATCCCCCCGATCTTCAGACTGACCAAAGACTGATCGAACCTGGGAGCATCCGCTCAGGCTGCCGGAAACCAGCGATGCAATGCACCTGCCTCTCGCATGTACATCTGGAGCCAGTTCGCTCGCGGCGGTAAGACGCAGTCATCGCGGCATGAGAACCGCCACCGATGGGTAGACCATCGCGCAGTGAGCGGATGCACATGATCGTCAGGTCACGCGGACTCAAGTGCCTGGAGGTTCTGGATCCCTCCTTGGTGGACCACATCCGTCGCGATGTCCCGCACCTACGACACAAACTCCGCCTCTTCGATTCGAAGTGATATCGAAGCGGTCACTGGTGTGAAGCTCGAAAGCGGGATCGAGCCGTCGTCATGGGGGAAGCCGGATGGGTTGACGGTCTCAAGGATCAGGGGATCGCCCAACGCTCGACCTCGATTCGAACCTCGTACTGAGTGTGGCCGACCCGATCGCTCGCGAGGTCGGCTCCAGTAGCCCGGCCCGGCGGTAGGAGGTCTACGCGATCCCGCCATCTACGCACATGTACCGGTACCGGACTGGTGAGCGTCTGCTCACCATGAGGAGGAGTCCGGGGATGCTCGTGCGCTGTCGGCGCACGAGGAGCAGGCTGGGGAAGGGAGCGATTATGGGCACCCACGAGCCTCGGGAGCAGAGTTCGCCGTTCCTGAGCCGGCGAATGGTGCTGGCATCATCGGTGGGACTCGCTCCTGTCGCGGCCAGCCTCTGGGGGCTGCGGGCCGAGGCGGACCCGGCGGAGGTCGGCAGCTGGTCTGATCCGTTCCCGCTCGGTGGCATGGCCATCCATGCCACGTTGCTCCATACCGACAACGTGCTGATCTTCCAGTACGTCGAGGGCAGGCCTCGTCTCGATCACACGTCGTGGATCGCCACGTGGAACTGGCGGACCCAGCTGACGACCGAGGCCCCGTTGCCCTACGACCGCGACATCTACTGCACCGGCAACAACGTCTTGGCTGATGGTCGACTCTTCGTCGCCGGTGGCCACGACCACACCACCGGTTACCGGCAGGACGTTGCCGCCATCGACCGGTGCGACCTCTACGATCCGGTGGCGCGCACGTGGACCAGGGCGCCGCGGCTCACCCAGAAGCGGTGGTACCCGACCAACGTCGGACTGGGAAATGGGCGCAGACTCGTCTTCGGCGGGCTGAACAAGGACGGCCGCCGATCTACGACCATCGACGAGTACAACCCGAGGACGAACAGCATGCGACGCCTGCCGGTCACCGACAGGTATCCGAACAGCGCACAGGCTCCTTGGGGCGCGGGATCGCGCGGACTGCGGCAGGTGAGACGTGCGCGCGTGCACGGGCATCATCGCGCGTGTGATCGTCGAGCGGGCCCGGGGTCAGGTCGCGGGTCGGGCGCTCAGTCGCGGTGGGTGCTCCCATTGTTCGTCGGCCTCGCCGAGCACCTTCCAGCCGATCGGGGCCATCCCGACAACCATGGCCGCGAGGCCGATCGTGAACAATATCGCCGAGCCGCTCGGCAAGGCCGCGGCGAACAACAGCGCACCCAGACCGAGCGCGCCGGCCGCCCACGGCGGCGCCACTTGCGCGCGGTACAGGCCGTAGCTCATGGCGACCAGCCCGACCGGCAGCAGGAGCACCGCCACCAGGAGCACGGTCCAGCGGGTTGAGCCGAATTCGAAGATGCGCTCGTACAGCGCTGCGGCGCCGGCCTCGCTCGAGCGTCCGAGCTCAGGAATTACCACTGTTTCGGCCGCTGCGACGGCGAACAGGGCGAGGACGCCGACCAGGGCGACGGCTCCGCCGAGGATCCCTTCGGCCGGACGCTGCTCGTGCAACTGATGGGCCAGGCCGAGCACGGCACCGACCATCAACAGCATCGACGCGGTGATGATCCAGTGGGCCAGCTCCCACCGGTCTGCGCTGCTGGAGATGATCTGAAATTGGCGCGCCGGATCCGTGGTCTCCGTCGGATGGAGAAGGCCACCGACGAGCAACAGGGCGGGGGCGGCGATCAGGCAAGATCCGCAGATCGCCTTACGGAGCCGTTCGGATCTCGAGAGAGCGCTCATCACGATCTCCGCCTTTCACCCTTGTTTCGAGTGTCATCCCGTTGGTACCGGCGCACAAGGCTTCGCGGCGTCTCGGCGTGTGCCGGGTCAACGTGATCGATGTCGGACGGCGTGTCGTGGCGCTTCGCTTCCCACGAGCTCATGGTCCGTGGGACGGCATGTTCACGCGGTTCGGGCTACGCCCGCTCATCGGCACGCTGTGCCGTACTGACAGCGGCATGAGCGGTGCTCCTGAGATTGCGGCAAGACCGTCGGGCCGAGATTGCCTCCTCTACCCAACACTTCGGCCATGCTGATGCGTTAGGTGTCCGAAAGGGGACCCGCCGTGGACGAATCAGCGTTCAGCGACTACGTGGCGGGCGCGGCGGCCACAGCCCGACGTCGACCTCACCACTGGCCGTCGCCGTCCTCGACTCCCTCCCGGCCGACGAGAAGGCCATCGGGCGGGCGCTCGTCGCCCGGCACGGCGAGCCGCCGGGCGACCTCGGGGCCGCCGTCGGGTGCGCTGACGCAGCTCGAGGGCCTCCGGCTGGTCCAGACCGCGGCCACAGGCCGGTAACGCCGGCAGCCGGTCGTCTGCCGCTCCACCCTGCGCGAGCCGGACCAGACCGGACCGAACCGGTCTCCCACAAGGCGGTAACAGGCGTCACGTTCTCCTGCGACCGTCCAGCGCGCCACGGATAACCTCGGGCACACAAGGTTCGTGGGGAACCTCATAGTTGGGGGATTCAATGAGTGACGTTCAGTCTCTCTCGGGAATCGATCGCCATACCGTCGTCCGCGCGGGCATGGCCACTGACCGTGGTTTTCGACCAGCTCTGGGCACGGGGCACGTCCGGCTCGTGCGGGCGGGCAGACCGTCTGGGCCCCCGGTTGCGTGAGCGCGTCCGCCAACCTGAACTCCCAGATCGACTCGCTCGACCGGAGCATCGAGTCCCTGGAGGCCGACGCCGAGCAGTGCTCGGTGCTGCCGAAGATCGTGGAGCACCTCGATAACTCCAACGAGCACATGGCCAAGGGTGCCCAGGCCGGACTCTTCGGCGGGGCCACGCACTACAGCCTGGCCAGCGATGAGATTCAGAAGGCCACCGCGCTGATGAGGCAGAACTAGTCCTACGACGGCGAGTTGTGGGACGTCTGCGGTCCTTGTGGCGGTGGTCTCCTGACCCCCACGCCCCCCCACACCCCACCCCACGGGGAGGCCCTGTCCGGTTCGGCCAGCCTTCTCACCCCCTTGCGTCACCGGCAGTTGCTGGTGCGAGTCCGCAACACCCATCACAGAAAAGAGCAACATCCATGCAGAAGCGAACCATGCTGATCGGCGCGGCCCTGACCGGTGCGCTGCTCGTCTCCGGCGGCGCCGGAGCCGTGGCCGGTGGCCTCGTCACCAGCGCCCAGATCAAGAACGGCACCATCCGCACCGTGGACGTGAAGAACAACACGCTCCGCAAGGCCGACCTGACCCCCAAGATCCGGACCGCGCTGGCCCAGCGGGCGCTCGACGGGGTCAACGGCCTCGACGGCCTCCCCGGCATCGACGGCACCAACGGCGTCGACGGCGTCCACGGCCTGTCGGCCTACGACCTGGCGGTCGAGGCGGGCTTCGAGGGCTCCCTTGAGGAGTGGCTCGACTCGCTCCGGGGCGTCAACGGGCGCGACGGTGCCCCCGGCCAGGACGGCCAGGACGGCGAGGACGGCAAGGACGGCGCCCCGGGCCAGGATGGTGTCAACGGCAAGGACGGTGCTCCCGGCCAGGACGGCAAGGACGGCGAGCAGGGCCCCGAGGGCCCGCGTGGTCCCGAGGGTGCCCCGGGCCAGGACGGCAAGGACGCCGCCGTGCAGTCCATGACCATCTGCCTGGTCAAGAACGGGTCGAGCCAGCAGGTCAAGTTGGCCACGAACGGCGCGTGCGTCGGGACTGAGGCCGTCACGATCTACACGCCCGCCGCCTGACCGCGTCGAATCCGAAGCCCCGCGACACCGGTTCTGGATCGCGGGGCTTTCGGCCTGCCCCGGGGGTCTCGTACTCCTACCAGACACGGAAGCTGCTGAGTACCCCTCAAGAAGTGTCGTGAGGGCATCTACACGCCGCGGTCCAAGGGATCCCGGACGGAAGGCCGGCGCAACCCGAACCGGGTCGTCGCAGGCGCCGGTGAGGCGGGGCCCGCCCGAGCCGACCCGATGATCGGCCCACGTCGACCGGTTCCCCCGAAATCTGATCCGCATGCCGCACCCGCGACAACACGGACGTGCGACTGCGTTGCCGCCCAAGGAACGTGGACCTTACACAACGGGTCCGTACTCCATGGCCACGCTCTTCAGCGGGCCCCAACCCCCGCGGACGCGCGCCGCCGCCTGTACACATCCGGCGAGTCGCGGACGAACCATCCGCTCATCGGCATGACCGCTCAGCGGCATGAGAGTACGCATGAGATGACGGTCCGATGGTGAGACCCAGCGACGTGTGCCATCCCACGGCACATGAACGTCTGCCTCGGGGGCGCCGCATCGACTCAGGTGTGACGACCGGAGATCCCGGCGATGATGAGGCATGCGCTACGCGATGACAGGAGCCACCGGCTTCCTCGGCGGAGAGCTCGCCCGCCAGCTGCTTGCCTCGGGACACGACGTGGTCGCCCTGGTCCGCAACCCCGCCAACGTGCCCGCGAGTTTTGTGCCGGAAGTGGTCACGGGAGTCCTGGAGGATCCCGCCGCGCTCGACCAGCTCCTGGAGGGCGCGGACGGGTTCTTCCACGTGGCGGGCTGGTACAAGCACGGGCGTCGTGAGCACGAGACCCTGCGTCGGGCGAACGTCGAAGGCACGCGCAACGCGTTGGAGGCAGCGCGTCGCGCCGGCGTTCGGACCGTCTACACGAGCACAATCGCCATCAACTCCGACACCCGAGGTGTCGTCCACGACGAGACCTACGTGCACGGCGGCCCGTGGGTCAACGAGTACGACCGGACCAAGGCGGAGGCGCACCGGATCGCCCGCAACTATGCGGCCTCTGGCCTGCCCCTGGTGATCGTGATGCCAAGCGTGATCTACGGACCAGGCGACACAGGCAGCACGCTCGGCCAACTGACCCGACAGGTCATGAAGGGACGACCGGTACTCGGCCCAAAGCACGGCGGATGCTCGTGGGCCCACATCGAAGACGCGGCAAGAGGCCATGTGCTCGCGATGGAATCCGGGCGTGTCGGCGAGTCCTATGTGCTCGCCGGCGAGCAAGCGTCCTACGGCGAGGTCCTGCAGCTCGTCGCGGAGGAGACCGGACAGCGGCGCCCGATTCTCCTTCCGAACCGCCTGATCGCGATCGTCGCGGCAATGACGTCACCGATTGAGCGGTTCGCGCCCATCCCCCAACCCATGACCGCCGATGCAGCCCGTTCCGGGATGGCTACCTACTTCGGAGACTCGACCAAGGCCCAGACCGAACTTGGTTGGCACTCACGACCAGTGCGCGAGGGAATGCTTGACACGATCCGCGCCGAACCTGACGCCGGGTGACCACGAAGGGCTTGGACTTTCAGCCAGCGGGCTGTGCCACGCCGACCGAGTGGGTTACCGGAATTCGCAGCGTCCTCTTCGATGAGCTGGATCGGACCTGACTCAGCGAGCGCCTCGATCCGTCCCGTCACCGCTGGCGGCGTCGAGGACTTCACCACCGTCCTGCACCGACCTGGGTTGACACCGACATGGACGGTCACGCCACGCCGTACTGATCGCGGCAGATCCGGGCGTTCAGGCATCCGCGCCGGCACCAGGAGGAGCGCGCGGGTTGCCGAGTCGCCAGATCAAACGAGTCACCAGCAACGTCGGCGCGCGTGACGCCACGACCGGTCGTTTGTTCCCACGGCGTGTTGAGGCGCGCCGTGATCCGCACCATCGCAGCGCTCCTTCTTCTCGCGAGGGGGCACCGGGACAGCCGCTGACCGATCAGCGACCTGCGTGCGTCGCGAGCCGAGGATCGTGACCCGTTCGCCAGCACCCATGGAGCCCCGTGGGCTCGGTAGCCGGGACGTCGGTGGCCCTTCCCGCTGATGGCCCCGGCGTCCGACCGTTGCGGGCACCCTGCGGTCGTGACACGTTGGGTGCAGGAGCGGGGGATGCCGTGGACACGAATTGGAATGACGGCCATCGCTTCGCGGGGCGTGTTGCACTTGTGACCGGTGCCGGCGGGACGCTGGGCGGGGCGGTCGCACGGGGGTTTGGTCGCGAGGGGGCCCCGGTCCTCGTCGGCTACCGGCAGTCGCACAGGGAAGCCGAATCGGTCGTGGCCGACATCGTGGCCGCGGGCGGTACCGCCTCTGCCCTGAAGCTCGACGTCACCGACCAGGAGTCGGTAGATGGTTTCGTCGGCCAGGCAGACACCACATACGGGCGGATCGACGTGCTGGTGAACACCGCCGGGCGGATCGACGAGGCGGACACCGTTCGCTTCGAGCACATGAGCGCCGAGGCGGCCACCGCGCTGCTCGCCGTGGACGTGATCGGTGCGATGCGGATGTGTCACGCCGTGATCCCGTTCATGCGGCGCCATGGCCGTGGCGCGATCATCAACTTCTCGAGCACCTATGGCAACGGCGTCAACCCCGAGAACCCGATCAACTGGGTGCCCGTCACGTACTGCGCGGCGAAGGGCGCCATTCGGGGCCTCACGACGTCGCTGGCACGAGACATCGCACCGGAAATCCGCGTCAACGCCCTCGCCCCTGGTCCGATCTCCGGGAACTGGGAGCAGGAGTGGGGCGTCGCCACCGAGCACGTCGACGAGGCGAAGGCGATGAATCCGATGAAACGTTTCGGGGACCCCCGCGAGATCGCCGAAACGGTGCTCTTCCTGGCCTCAGACGGTGCCGGATACATCAACGGCCAGGTGATCCACGTCGAGGGGGGCTGGGTTCCAGCGGGATAGGACGCGACCTCGCTGCCGCCCGGACCGCACCGCGCCCCGGTGACGCTGCAGGCCTCGAGCGGCAGGCACACGTCAGGGACGCTTCAGGACTCCCGGCAGCCGCCGGGCGCCGATTCTGGCGGCCGCCCGGTTCCCGTTCCGTGCCGTGACGATCGCACCCTTGCCGTTGGCCCACCAGTGGTCCGGCTGCAGCCCCGTGTGCGCCACCTCGTTCCATTTGCGCTGCTGCCGGCGGCTCCGGAAGGTGATGACGTAGACACGCTCGCCCTTCACCCGGCACACGCCGGAGTCCATGTCCAAGACCAAGTTGCCGCGGACGAAGCGCTTGCAGTGGATCTCGCGGGCGACCTTACGGGCCGATTCCCCGAAGTGGTCGTGGGCGGCCAGCGCGGCCGGCGCCGTCGGCACCAGCAACGCCAATGCCACGATCACGCAGATGACTACCTTGTTCACCGAGGTCCCCCCTGGTTCGGTGATGTGCTGCCGGAACCATAGACGACGGACCGGACACCGCGCGGCTATTCGCCCACACCCACACCGCAGCCGGAGTGGTAGAAGCCCGCACGCTCATGGCCACCACCACGCTCATCGCGGCAGATCCGGTTGGCCACAGCGCACGGTATCTGCGGCGCTTGCCCCAAGCACCGGGGGTGAGCAAGCGGGGCGTGGAAGTTGCGTCACCCACGGACCTGCTCGCCTGCGAACGCCCGACCAGGCCACGTCAGGATGTGGGGGCGCTCCGGCTGACCCGCGACCGAGACTGCGAGCTGGGGGGTCCTCTCAGGGCCTCCCGGTCAGCTGCGACAGCGACCTACGTTGAGCATCGAGCGGCTGCACGTGAGTACTAGTTCCGGGCAGTCGGCCGAACTGGACGAGAACAACTGAGTGAGGGAAGTACCAATGCGTTGCGTTGTGATGCACTCCGCCGGAGATGTCCGGGTCGAGGCGCGCGAGGACCCGAAGATCATCGAGCCGACTGATGCGGTCATCCGGCTGACCGCGACCTGCATATGCGGGTCAGACCTGTGGCCCTACAGGGGCATCGAGCCCGCGGACCACACGCTGATGGGCCACGAGTACGTCGGCGTCGTCGAGGAGATCGGCGAGCAGGTCGAGACGGTGAAGCCGGGCGACTTCGTCGTCGGGTCGTTCGTGATCTCCGACAACACCTGCGAGATCTGCGAGGCGGGCTTTCAGTCCAAGTGCGTGCACGCCGAGTTCGTGCACGCCGGCATCGGGACCCAGGCCGAGAAGGCCCGGATCCCGCAGGCGGACGGCACGCTGGTCAAGACCCCGGGTGAGCCGGACGCAGACCTGGTTCCGGCCCTGCTCGCCGCATCCGACGTCCTCGGGACCGGCTGGTTCGCCGCGGACGCCGCCCAAGCCGGACCAGGCAAGACCGTGGCGGTCGTCGGTGACGGCGCGGTTGGACTCATGGCCATCTTGGCGGCCAAGCAGCTCGGCGCTGAGCGGATCATCGCGATGTCCCGGCACCCGGAGCGGCAGAAACTCGCCCGCTACTACGGCGCCACCGACATCGTCGAGGAGCGCGGCGAAGCTGGTGTCGCGAAGATCCGCGAGCTGACCGGCGGGCTGGGCGCGCACTCGGTGGTCGAGGCTGTCGGCACCCAGGAGTCGTTCATGCAGGCCGTCGGTGCTACCCGCGGCGGCGGCCATCTGGGCTACGTCGGCGTCAACTACGACGTGACCATCCCAGGCATCCAGCTCTTCTTCGCCGGCATCCACACCTTGGGTGGGCCCGCCCCGGTGCGCCGTTACCTGCCCGAGCTGATCCAGCTGATCTGGGACCGCAAGATCGATCCCGGCAAGGTCTTCGACCTCGCCCTGCCCCTGGAGAAGGCGGCCGAGGGCTACCTGGCCATGGACGAGCGCCGCGCCATCAAGGTCCTCCTGACCCTGTGACACCTGCTGAGGGATGGGGGGCGTCCGGGGGACCTCCCACCTCTCCGCACCTACGACCTACCGTGGACAGCGTGACCGACAAGGACGACATCCGGGAGTTTCTCGTCTCCCGCCGTGCGAACGTGACGCCTGCACAGGCCGGGCTGCGTGACTTCGGCGGTGAACGACGGGTTCCTGGGCTGCGGCGCGAGGAAGTCGCCGAGCTCGCCGGCGTCAGCCTGGACTACTACACCCGCCTTGAACGCGGAAACATCCGTGGCGCCTCCGAGACCGTCCTGAACGCCATCGCTCGGGCACTGCAGCTCAACGACGTCGAACGCACCCACCTCTTCGACCTTGCTCGGCTCGGGGCCGGAGCCGGCCAAGACAGCGCGCGCGGATCGCAACGCGCCACCGTACGAGCGTCGGTGCAGCGGGTGCTCGACAACCTCCAGGTGCCGGCCTTGGTCGGCAACCCGCGACAGGACCTCCTCGCAGCGAACCTCATGGGCCGGGCGTTGCTGACCCAGCACTTCGAGGCCGGCCGCCCCAACCTCGCGCGGTTCATCTTCCTCGACTCGCGCGCACCTGACTTCTACGTCGACTGGGCACTGGCATGCAGTCTGACCGCCGCGATGCTGCGCTACGAGGCCGGGCGCGACCCGCTCGACGACGAACTGACCGCACTCGTCGGCGAACTGTCCATGCGCAGCCCCCAATTCCGCAGGGACTGGGCCGACCAAGACGTCCACGAACACCGCACCGGCACCAAGGCCTACCGACACCCCGAAGTCGGTGACCTGGAACTGACCTACGACGTCTTCGCCATGCCCGGCGAACCCGGACTGACCATCACCACCTACACCGCCGACGAGGACTCCGAGACCACTGACAAGCTCACCCTGCTCTCCGCCTGGGCCGCGACCCACAGCCGGGACAACTGAACGTCCGCTCATCGGTATGAGCGGATGCGTGGGGTCGCGCCAGGGGTCGCCGGAGATGGTGTCAGCAACGGGTCGACATCGAGGCCGGCGCCGACAGTGCGATCCTGCACGTGCGGGCCGCGGGCCAGCCCACACCCGCGAAACCTGCCGACGACCTGGACACGGACCCCGCCGCGAGATGTGGCATCCCGTCAGACGAGGAGGAACCACAAATGACTGAGAGCCGCCCGCCGCTTCCGCCGTTCGACGAGGACACGGCGCTGCAGAAGGTTCAGGCTGCCGAAGACGCCTGGAACACCCGCGATCCCCACCGCGTGAGTCTCGCCTACACGCCCGACTCGGTGTGGCGCAACCGGGACACCTTTGTCACCGGCCGTGACCAGATCGTCGAGTTCCTCACCGCAAAGTGGGAACGCGAGCTCGACTACGTCCTCCGCAAGAGCCTGTGGGGCTTCCGCGGCAACCGCATCGCCGTCCGCTTCCAGTACGAGTGCCGCGACCGCGCCGGACAGTGGTCCCGCAGCTACGGCAACGAACTGTGGGAGTTCGCCGACAACGGCCTGATGCGCCGCCGCGAAGCCTCGATCAACGACGTTCCCATCGCCGAGGCCGATCGCCGTTGGTTCGGCCCGAGGCCAGACGAGGAGCGCGGCCCCGGGCACGAGATCCCGCTGCGCTGAGCCGGGCGTCACGCAACGTGGCCGAGACGGCGGGTGCCCGTGTGGTCGATGAGACAGAGGGCGCCGTGCGGGTCGCGCCACAGGTAGATCCCGGAGAACGGCTGGACCCCGGTCCACCGGCCGAAGGTCTTGGCCCGGTGGTGGTCATCGGCCCGTAGTTGCCGAGCCTCGACTGTCCGCTCGGAGGCTCATCGGCGCGCTGGTAGGGCACGGTGTGGTCGCTCTGCTTGCCCCGGGCGGTGCTGGAGGCGAACGGGAAGGTGTCGGGGCGGCGTCATCAGAGGCACGGCCGCCTCTGTCGATCGGGGGATCTCGTAGCTGTCGACGGGAGCCTGGCCCTCGAGGTCGAGGACCGGCTGGATCCGGAACCGCGCGTGCGGGCCGAGGACCTGGGGCATCCACGCCTCGGTGACCGATCCGATCCCCTCGCCCCGGACCACGCCGGTGGACGGCTCGCGGCCGCGCCAGGAGTGGACGTGGAGCTTCACCTCGGGCAGCAGGTCGGGCGAGACCCGGCCCCGCCGGCTGTGGGTCTCCCCCGGTCGGGGTGGCCTGCCGCCGACAGGCGTCGAGGAGCCGGGGTTAGCGCTGCAGCTCGCCCACCGGGACCTCGACGTCGACCGTGTTGCCGGCCGGTGCGAGCGGGCAGGCCCAGCTGGGGTCGTAGGCGCAGGAGGGCGGGTAGGCAAAGTTGAGGTCGACGACCAGGTGCTGGCCGTCGCCGCCCAGGTCGGCCCCCTTGACCGTGTCGAGCAAGTAGCGGCCACCGCCGTAGCCACCCCCGGGCTTCCCGCACGCGCCGTCGAGGAGCGGCAGGAACACTCCACCGCCGTACGTCGCCAGCCGCCACACGTCGAGGTCGCCGATCCCCGGCAGGGAAACCACGCCGAGCCGTTCGAAGGGCACGACGCCGTCGGTGCCGGTCTCCACCTGCCACGGGGTCGGGGCGGCGTCGCGCAGCTCGACCTCGAACCGCCACGCCGGGTCGTACGGCGCGACGGTCAGGCCGTCGAACCCGGCCCGGTCCTCGGGCAGAAGCGGGCTCGCGGGGTGTTCGGCGAACAGCCGGTCGCGCCGCCGCCGCCACAGCTCGTGGGCGCCGGCCGGCTCGGCCTCGGCCCGCACCGCGGCGTAGAGCGAGAAGACACGACGTCGCCAGTCGAGAACGTCCAGGGCATGCACGGGATCGAACCCTACGCAGCCTGTCCTGGGCGCGCACCGGGTGGCCGGCGTCCGCGATGGCCAGCTCGGGCCGGCGGATCGCGGCGGTGTTGACGGCGACCTTGTCGGCCCCGGCGCGCAGCAACCGGCCGACGTCATCGGTCGAGCCGACGGTCAGCGGGATGAACACCTCCTCCGCGCACCGCGACACCACCTCCATCGTGGTCGCCCGCCCCTCGTGGGACACGGAGATGTCGAGGAAGGTGAGCTCGTCGGCCTGCACCGGCTGGCCCGCGTCGGCGAGCGCCTGCAGGTCCTGGGGAGCCGCAGGGCTGGCGTGCCGCGGTCAGCGGCCAACTCGATACGGGCGCATCATCTCGTTGTCCTCGTGCTCGAGGATGTGGCAGTGCCAGACGAACAAGCCGGGGCGGTCGAACGTCGCCCGGATCCGGGTGATGGCGCCGGGATACGCGATCACCGTGTCCTTGGGCCCGCGCTCCCAGACCTCCGGCGGCATCGTCGGTGAGCCGGGCTCCATCGACTGGCGGCCGACGACGTCGAACTGCACCAGGTGCAGGTGGATCGGGTGCGCGTCCTGGGTGAAGTTGTGCAGCTCCCAGATCTCGGTCGCGTCCACGGCCGGGTTCTCGCTCACGCGATCGCGCCACTCCAAGGGGTGCGGCCCGGCCGCGTCGTAGGTGCCGAGCAAGGCTTCCGCCGGGCCGTCGAAGCCCGGCACGGTGCTCGCCAGCTCGTTCAGGGACAGCCGGCGGATGCGTGCTGGCCCCCCGGATCGGCGCCTGCCCGGGAGGGTGAGCTGGTCCGGGGGCACGGTCCGGTCCTGACTTCGGAGCGGGACGACCCGGAACTTCATCACCTGGCCAGTGGTGTCGGGATCGGCGTCCGGCTCCGGGGGTTCCAGCAGCTCGCCGAAGGGCTCGTCGGGTCCCAGGTTGAGGAGGTAGAGCTCGGTCCCCGGACGCAGCCCGGTGAAGTCCACGATCGTGTCCATCCGCTCGGCGGGGCCCATGAGGAGCTGCGGGAGCTGGACCGGCGCGTCGAGGAAGCCGCCGTCGCCGCCGATCACCCAGATCGGCAACGCCGCGGCTGCCGGCCGCGCGGCCGGACGGGCGGCGATCATGAGGACGAGGAACCGGGAGTTGCAGCCGTTCAGCAACCGAAGCCGGTAACGCCGGGGCTCCACTTCGAGCACCGGCCAGGTCCGGCCGTTGACCATCAACGAGTCGCCGAAGAACTCCGGGTTCCAGATCGGCGAGACGTCGGAGTCCGGCTCGTACGGTCCGGAAAAGCCGTCGAAGTCCTCCCGGCTGCCCGGGTACCGCAGGGAGCCGTTGGCGCTGAAGGAGCGGTCCTGGATGGCCATCGGGATCTCGTAGTGACCCGACGCAGACCCTGCCCCGGGCAGCACGCCACGCGGCAGGTCGCCGGGTCCGCCGCGGAGGAGGTAGAAGCCAGCCGGACCGGCGTAGACGTTCAGCCGGGTCATCCCGAGGGTGTGGTCGTGGTACCAGAGCGTGGCGGCCGGCTGGTCATTCGGATAGGTGAAGACCGCCCTGCCCGGTCCCCAGCTCGAGCCGAGGGGCGAGCGGCGGCGGAAGTGGTTGTATGCGGAGCCCACCCGGGCGAACGAGCGCGGGATGTCCACGGCGTCGGGCAGGTACCAGGCCTCCGCGAATCCGTCACTGTGGTCGAACGCGTGCGCCCCGTGCACATGGGTCACGAACGGGACCGGCCCGCGGTAGCGGCCCGGCGTGTTCGCGAAGGCCGGCTCCGAGTCGCGACCCGCGATCCCACCGGGCGGGTTCGCCCAGTGCAGCGTGGGGTCGACGGGCAGCAGGTGCGGCAGGAAACGCCCGTGCCGGTCCACCAGGCCGTTGATCCAGCTGACCCGCACCTCACGCCCGTACCTCGCCTCGATCGTGAACCCCGGGGCGTGGAAAGTCCCCCGGTCGCGCACCGCGCCGTAGCCCCAGACAGTCGTGGTCGGCAGGCCTCGCGGGAGGACCTGCTGCCGGAACTGCCGCACCGCGATCTCGTAGTGGTCGACGTGCCCTCGTGCCGTCGCCGGCATCGGCGGTGGTACGACGAGCGGCGTCACGTACTTCGGGATCGTGCCCGGGTTCAGCGGCGGCGGGGACGTCCCCGCCACGGCAGACGCAGCGAGTCCCGCAGGCAGCGTCGAGACGAGCGCCGCAGCGCCCGAGGCCTCCAGGAAGTTCCTACGCGTCATCCGGCTCATGGCTTCCCCCCTAGCACGCACGAGCACTGCCGCGAACTCCATTGAACGCCGCCTGCTGTGGGCCGTCAACAGATCCTCGGCGGCGCCGTCAGCGGACGCAGTGGCCGGCGTCGGCGAGGGCCTGCTTGACCTCGCCGATCCGGAGCGTGCCGAAATGGAAGACCGTGGCGGCCAGCACCGCGTCGGCCCCGGCGTCGACAGCAGGCGGGAAGTGCTCGAGCCGCCCCGCTCCCCCGCTGGCGATGACCGGGATCGTCACTTCGCGACGGACGGCCTCGATGAGCTCGAGGTCGAACCCGTCGGTGGTGCCGTCGGCGTCCATGGCGTTGAGCAGGATCTCGCCGGCGCCGAGCGCGGCGCCGCGGGCCGCCCAGGCAACGGCGTCGAACCCCGTCGACTCGCGACCGCCGTAGGTGGTGACCTCGAAACCCGACTCCGTGCCCGTCGTACGGCGCGCGTCGACCGAGAGCACCAGCACCTGGTTGCCGAACCGGTCGGCGATCTCGGCGACCAGCTCGGGCCGGCGGATCGCGGCGGTGTTGACGGCGACCTTGTCGGCCCCGGCGCGCAGCAGCCGGTCGACGTCGTCGGTCGAGCCGACGCCGCCGCCGACGGTCAGCGGGATGAACACCTCCTCCGCGCACCGCGACACCACCTCCATCGTGGTCGCCCGCCCCTCGTGGGACGCGGAGATGTCGAGGAAGGTGAGCTCGTCGGCCCCCTCGGCGTCGTAGAGCCGGGCCAGCTCCACCGGGTCACCGGCGTCGCGCAGCTCGCGGAAGTTCACGCCCTTGACGACCCGGCCCCCGTCGACGTCGAGGCAGGGGATGACGCGGACCGCCAATGTCATTGCGCGTCACGTCCTCCGCGCGTGAGCGCGAGCGCGTCCTCGAGGGTGAACCGGCCCTCGTAGAGCGCGGTGCCGATGATCGCGCCCTCGACCCCCTCGCCGACCAGCCCCTGCAGGGCACGGAGGTCGTCGAGCACGGTGATCCCGCCGCTGGCCACGACCGGCCGGTCGGTGGCCGCGCAGACGTCGTGGAGCAGGTCGAGGTTGGGACCCTGGAGCATGCCGTCCTTGTTGACGTCGGTGACGACGTAGCGGGCACAACCCTCGCCGTCGAGCCGCGCCAGCACCTCGTAGAGGTCGCCGCCGTCGCGGGTCCAGCCGCGGGCCGCCAGGGTGCGGCCCCGGACGTCGAGCCCGACGGCCACGCGGTCGCCGTACGTCGCGATGGCGGCCGCGCACCACTCCGGCCGCTCCAGCGCGGCAGTGCCGATGTTGACCCGCCGACAGCCGCTGTCCATCGCGGCCTTCAGCGACTCGTCGTCGCGGATCCCGCCACTCATCTCGACGTCGATGTCGAGCTCACCGACGATCCGCGCCTGGAGCTTGCGGTTGTGGCCGCGCCCGAAGGCCGCGTCGAGGTCGACCAGGTGGATCCACTCCGCCCCGGCGTGCTGCCACCGCAGCGCCGCCTCGAGCGGGTCGCCGAACCGCTTCTCCGAGCCCGCCACCCCCTGCACCAGCTGGACCGCCTGCCCGTCGGCGATGTCGACGGCGGGGAGCAGCTGCAGGTAGTCGTTCACGCCGTCGAGCGTAGTGACGTCCCGACCCCGCGCCTCCCCCGGTCCGGACGTTGAGTCGTGGCTTGTTCTGGTCATTCGTGTCTTGTTCCGACGCCAAGCCCAACGGGGCACGACTCAACCCGAATGAGGGACGACTCGACGCGAATGAGACACGAATCAACTGGGTCAGGCAACCGCCCGCCTCATCAGTCGCCTCGCCTGCCGGGCTCGGGCCGGACGACGCGTGGCCAAGTCGTGCCGCTCGCTCACGTCACGGCGCAGGTCGTAGAGCTCGACCTGACGGTCGGGAGCCTGACGGACGCCCTTCCAGCGGCCGAACCGCACCGCCTCGGCGGTGTCGTCATCGGCCCAGTAGAAGTACCCGCGCTCAGGGGCGGCGCCGCCGGTCACCAGCGGCAGCAGTGAGAGTCCGTCGAGTTGGCGCACCACGGTCGTCCCGGCCGCCTCGGCGAACGTCGGCAGCAGGTCCCACAGCGCCACCGGCGCCTTGACGACCCGGTCGCCCACGCCGCCGAGCGCCTCGGGAACCCGCACGATGAACGGCACCCGGATCCCGCCCTCGTAGACCGTGAACTTGATGCCGCGCAGGTCGCCGTTGCTGTCGAAGAACTCCGGGTCGTGCGGCAGCGTGCTGCCGACATGCTGGTAGCTCCTCCCCGCCGCGTGCGGACCGTTGTCGCTGGTGAAGACCACGATCGTGTTGTCGGCGATGTCCTGCGCCTCGAGCTCGGCCAACACCCGCCCGAGCTCGGTGTCGAGCCGGGTGACCTGGGCGGCGTGGTTGCGCTCCCCCACCGGCCAGGCTCTGTGGGTGTACGGCGCGTCACTCGGGACCTCGTTGGGTGCGTGCGGGGTCGTGTAGGCGAGGAAGAGGAAGAACGGCTCGTGCTTGTGGCTCCGCACGAAGTCGAGCGCGTCCTCGGTGAAGTGGTCGGTCGCGTACGTGACGTCGGCGCCCTGGTTCTCCGGGTAGGACACCCGCTGGCCGTCGCGCCACAGCGTCGTCGGCCAGTAGTCGTGGGCCGCGTTGTGGCCGATGTAGCCGAAGAAGTGTTCGAATCCCCGGAACTGCGGGTGGCTGTCGTCGACCCGGGTATTGCTGCCGAAGCCCCACTTGCCGATGATCCCCGTCGCGTAACCGGCCCGCTTCAGCACCTCGCCGACGGTGAGGTCTTGGGGCGCGAACCCGGCGGCCGCCTGGTCGTTCCTCTTGACCGTCGCGTGGCCGGTGTGGAGCCCGGTGAGCAGCGAGCACCGGCTGGGCGCGCACGAGGGGTTGGCGTAGGCCTGCGTGAACCTCAGCCCCTCGGCGGCCAGCGCGTCGGCCACCGGGGTCCGGATCCGCTCCTGGCCGTAGCAGCCGAGCTCGTGGCGGCCGAGGTCGTCGGCGAGCACGAGCAGGATGTTGGGCTTGCGCCCCACCGCCGTCGCAGTGAGCCCGGGGGCCGCCTGCACGGCCGGGGCGTCGTGGGCGAATCGGGCAGCCACGGCGGCGCTGGCGAGGCCGAGGGTGCCGCGCAGGACGTCGCGGCGGGCGTTCCAGCGCACCATGGGACCTCCGAGCAGGTGCATCACGGATGGGCCTCGACAAGGTTACTGCACAACTTTGAGGCGCGGCGCAGCTCTCTCCCCCCGGGTCGTGAGTCAGGCGAGGAGCGAGGCGACCCAGTTGCGCAGCAGCGCGGCGCCGGCGTCGCCGGACTTCTCGGGGTGGAACTGGGTGGCCGACAACGGACCGTTCTCGACGGCGGCCACGAACCGGTCTCCCCCGTGCTCGGGTGGTCCAGTCTCGGCCCAGGTGACCAGCGGCGCGCGAGTACGGTCGTTGGTGACCAGCGTCCAGTCGCGGACGCCGTAGGAGTGCACGAAGTAGAACCGCTCGTCCTCGACGCCGGCGAACAGCGACGATCCCTCGGGAACCTCGACGGTGTTCCAGCCCATGTGGGGAACGACCGGCGCCTGCAGGCGTTCGACGACACCCGGCCACTCGTCACAGCCCTCGGTCTCGACGCCGTGCTCGACCCCCCGCGCGAACAGCACCTGCATCCCGACGCAGATGCCGAGCACCGGCCGGCCGCCGGCGAGCCTCCGCCCGATGAGCCGGTCGCCCTTGACCGCGTGCAGGCCGGCCATGCAGGCGGCGTACGCCCCGACGCCGGGGACCACCAGCCCGTCGGCGGCCAGTCCTGCGTCGAAGTCGGACGTCAGCGTGACCTCGGCGCCGGCGCGCTCGACCGCGCGGACGGCGGAGCGGAGGTTGCCCGACCCGTAGTCGAGGACGACGACGGTGGGGGCGCTCAGAGTGCGCCCTTGGTGGACGGGATGCCCGTCTCGCGCGGGTCGAGGGCCACCGCGTCGCGGAACGCCCGTGCGAACGCCTTGAACTGCGCCTCCACCAGGTGGTGGGGGTCGCGACCCGACAGCACCCGCACGTGGAGCGCGAGGTGCGCATGGAACGACAGCGTCTCGAAGACGTGGCGAGTCAGCGAACCCGGGTATCCGGGGTCGCTGCCGATGACGACGTAGGCCTGACCGTCGGGCTCGCCGGTGTGGACGCAGTAGGGCCGGCCCGAGACGTCGACGACGGCCTGCACCAGTGCCTCGTCGAGCGGGACGGTCGCGTCACCGAACCGGCGGATCCCGGTCTTGTCGCCGAGCGCCTCCCGGATCGCCTGGCCGAGGACGATGGCGGTGTCCTCGACGGTGTGGTGAGCGTCGATGTGGAGGTCGCCGGAGGTGTGGACGACCAGATCGACCAGCGAGTGCCGCGCGAACGCGGTGAGCATGTGGTCGTAGAACCCGACGCCGGTGGAGACGTCGTGGCGGCCGGACCCGTCGAGGTCGACCTCGACGTGGACCTTGGACTCGCTGGTCTGGCGGTCCAGGGTGGCGTTGCGGCTCATCGCTCCTCCATCACCTCGGTGAGTGCTGTCCGAAATGATCGCATCTCCGCAGGCGTCCCGACCGACACCCGCAACCATCCGGACGGTCCGGTCTCCCGGATCAGCACGCCGCGGTCGAGCAGCCCCTGCCAGACGGCGTGCCGGTCGGCGAAAGTCCCGAACAGCACGAAGTTGGCGTCGGACTCGGCGACGTCGAGCCGCTGGGCCCGCAGCCAGTCGACCGTCCGGTCCCGCTCCGAGCGCAGCTCGTCGACCCTGGCCAGCAGCTCGGGAGCGTGTCGCAGGGCCGCCAGCGCGGTCGCCTGCGTGACGGCCGAGAGGTGGTAGGGCAGCCGCACCACGCGGATCGCGTCGCAGATGGCGGGGTCGGCGGCGAGGTAGCCGAGCCGCGCGCCGGCCAGCGCGAACGCCTTGCTCATGGTGCGGGTGACGACGAGGTTGCGGTGGTCGGGCAGCAGCTCCAGCGCGCTCGGGGTGCCGGCGCGACGGAACTCGCCGTACGCCTCGTCGACGACGACGATGCCGTCCCCGGCGGCCCGGCACAGGCTGGTGACCGCCTCGGGGGCGAGCGCGGTACCGGTCGGGTTGTTGGGACTGGGCAGCAGCACCACGGAGGGGCGGCGTTCCTCGACCAGGGCGCGCGCGTGGTCGAGGTCGAGGGTGAAGTCGGCCTCGCGGTGGCCGACGACCCACTCGGTGACGGTGTCGCGGGCGTACTCCGGATACATCGAGTACGTCGGCGCGAAGCTCAGCGCCACCCGACCCGGCCCGCCGAAGGCCTGCAACAGCTGCAGCATCACCTCGTTGGAGCCGTTGGCCGCCCACACCTGCTCGGGCGTGATCCCGCGGCCGCCGTCGGCGTTCAGGTAGTCGGCCAGCGCGGAGCGCAGGGTGACGAACTCGCGGTCGGGGTAGCGGTTGAGCGTGGCGGCCGCCTCCCCCACGGCGCGCGCGACGTCGGCTGCGGTCTCCGGGGTCGGGCCGTAGGGATTCTCGTTGACGTTGAGCTGGACGGGGGCCAGCTCCGGGGAGACCTGGGGTGCGCCGTAGGGCTCGAGGCCGCGCAGCTCCTCCCGCAGCGGGGGAAACGTCACCGGTCGTCCTCCAGCCGGATCGCCACGGCGCGACCGTGGGCCGGAAGGTCCTCGGCCTCGGCGAGGGTGGTCACGTGTCCGGCCACCTCGGCCAGCGCCTCGCGCGTGTAGTCGACGACGTGCACCGACCTCAGGAAGGCCCGGACCGACAGCCCGCTGGAGTGGCAGGCGCACCCGGCCGTGGGCAGCACGTGGTTGGAGCCGGCGCAGTAGTCGCCGAGGCTCACCGGGGCGTGCGGCCCGACGAAGATCGCGCCGGCGTTGCGGACCCGGGCCGCCACGGCCGCGGCGTCGCGGGTGTGGATCTCGAGGTGCTCGGCGGCGTAGGCGTCGACCACGGCGACACCCTGGTCGAGGTCGTCGACCAGCACGATCCCCGACTGCTGTCCGCCGAGGGCGGTGGCGACCCGCTCCCGGTGCCGGGTCTCGGCCACCTGCTTCTCCAGCTCGGCCACGACGTCGTCGGCCAGCGGCTCGGCGTCGGTCACCAGCACGCTGGCTGCTGCCGGGTCGTGCTCGGCCTGGCTGATCAGGTCGGCCGCGACGTAGCCCGCGTCGGCGCTGTCGTCGGCCAGGATCGCGATCTCGGTGGTGCCGGCCTCGGAGTCGATGCCGACCAGGCCGCGCAGCAGCCGCTTGGCGGCCGCCACGTAGACGTTGCCGGGACCGGTCACCAGGTCGACCGGGCGGCAGTGTCCGGCGCCGTGGCCGAACATGGCGATCGCCTGGGCACCGCCGACGGCGTACACCTCGTCGACGCCGAGCAGCGCGCAGGCGGCCATGATGGTCGGCTCGGGCAGGCCGCCGTTGGCCTGCTGCGGAGGACTGGTGAGCGCGATCGAGCCGACGCCCGCGACCTGGGCGGGGACGACGTTCATCACCACGCTGGAGACCAGCGGGGCCAGCCCGCCCGGGACGTAGAGCCCGACCCGGCCCATCGGCACCTTGCGGTGGGTGACCACGGCTCCGGGAGCGAGCGTGGTCGTCACGTCGTGCTCCAGCTCGGCCTCGCACGTCGCCCGGAGCCGGCGGACCGACTCCTCGAGCCCGGCCCGGACGGCCGGGTCGAGCTCGTCGAGGGCCTGCTGCAGCGCCGCGGCCGGTACGGCGAGGTCGTCGAGTGCGACCCCGTCGAACTGCAGCGTGTACTCCAGCACCGCCTCGGCACCCCGGTCGCGCACCGCCTCGACGACGGGGCGGATCTGGTGGGTCGCCGCCTCCACGTCGAGCTCCGCGCGCGGCACCACGGCGCGGTAGTCGACGGCACCGTCGGTGCCCCGGAGGTCGATGCGGCGGATCATGGGGTCGATTCTAGGTTTCCCGGTGTGCCGTCACCGACCCGGCGCCGTCCCGCGGGACGCGCCTGCACGATCGGCGGGCCCACCCGGCCTACAGTCGGGACCGTGAGCGAGACACTGCCGATGTTCCCGCTCGGGACGGTGCTCTTCCCGGGCGTGAGCGTGCCGCTCCACGTGTTCGAGGACCGCTACCGCGCCCTGGTCCACCACCTGCTGCGGGTCCCCGACCCGATCGACCGGGTCTTCGGGTCGGTCGCGATCCGCGAGGGCTACGAGGTCGGCGACCACGGCAACCAGTCCCTCTACCGAGTCGGCTGCCGGATCCGGATGACCGAGGTCGAGGCCCACGCCGACGGCACCTTCGACCTGGTGGGCGTCGGCCTCGAGCGGATCGCGCTCGACCGGCTCGACACCAGCGGGCCCTTCCCCCTCGGGCACGTGACCGCCCGGCCGGACGCCACGCCACCGGTCCAGGAGGACGTCGTGGAGCGGGCTCGGGTGATGTTCACCGCCTACCGCTCGGCGCTGGCCCAGGTCCGCGGTGACCTGCTGCCGACCGAGCTGCCGCAGGACCCGACCTACCTCTCCTGGACGCTGTCGGCGCTCACCCCGCTCCCGATGCCCGACCGGCAGGCGCTGCTCGAGGCCGAGGACGCGAACGCGCGGCTGGTGCTGGCCACCGACCTGCTGCGCGCGGAGCTGCAGGCCATGAACGTGATCCCGTCGCTCCCGGCCACGGAGGTGGCCCGGACCCGCTGGTCCCCCAACTGACCCCGTGGCCCGCAAGCACACCGGCGGGACGCCTGCCACGGTCGCACTCGACCGGGCCGGTGTCGACTACACGCTGCGCCCCTACGAGCACGACCCGCGGTCGCCGTCGTCGTACGGGCTCGAAGCGGCAGCGGCGCTCGGTGACGATCCGGCCCGGGTCTTCAAGACCCTGCTCGCGAGCCTGGACGGGCGGCTGGTGGTCGGCATCGTGCCCGTCTCCGGCCAGCTCGACCTCAAGGCCCTCGCCCGGGCGCTCGGCGGGCGCAAGGCGGTGATGGCCGACGTCACCGCGGCCGAACGCGCCACCGGGTACGTCGCGGGCGGGATCTCCCCCGTGGGACAGAAACGACCGCACGAGACCGTGGTCGACGCCACGGCTCTCGACCACGCGACGATCCTGGTCTCCGGCGGCCGCCGCGGACTCGACCTCGAGATCGCCCCGGCCGACCTGGTCGCGATCACCGGGGCGATCGTCGACCGGGTCGGCCGGGACCAGGACTGATCAGTCGGTCGTCAGCCGCACCAGGCCGCGGGTGGTGTCGCCGTCGATGCGCGAGCTGACGCCGAAGGCCGACAGCGGCTCGAGGTTGGCCTGCGCCTCCTGGTCGCCCATGCTCATGCTGGTCAGCCAGTCGCCGGCGTCGAAGTTGACGTACATGACGCCGCTGGCCCCGTCGGCCTCGGGCACGACGTCCTGGAACACCTCGGACTCCCCGAGCCCGCCCTGGCCGACCAGACTGCTGCGGTAGTCGGGGTTGAGGCTCCAGGCGACGGTGTCGCCCTCGGACTCGGTCTCGAACATGTCCGGCATGCCGGAGCTCTGGCCGAGGGTCTCCATCACGCCGTTGATGTCGTCGGCGTCGCCCTGCACCTTGACGCCGAACGGCAGGCCGGACGGGTCGCCCGAGTTCATCAGCTGCTCGAGATCGAAGCTGCCGCCGAAGGCCAGCGCGACCTGCCTGCCGAGCAGCGTCTCGAGGTCCGCGGGCAGCGAGAGCCCGGTCTGCGCCTCCGCCTGGGCCAGGCCGGAGTCGATCTGCTCCTGCGGGATGCCGTAGGAGGGCAGCGTCTCGATCAGCTCTTGCGCCCACCCGTCGGGCAGCGCGAGGCCGTAGGCGAACGCGGTGTCCTCCGGCAGGGTGCCGACCAGGTTGGCCGTGGCGTCCTGGGACGAGGGCGGCATCATCATCGAGCCCTCCGGCACGTCGCCGGCGAACTCGAGCTCCACGCCGCCGTCGGCGAAGCGGACGGCGGCGGCGGCGCCGCCGAAGTCCTCCAGCGCCTTCAGCATCTCGTCGGGGACCGTGGCGGAGGCGCCCTGGGCGCCCATCTCACCGGCCATCAGCTCGCCGATCACCGGGCCGGCGTCGGGCGAGGCGTACATCGTGACGATCCCGGGGTCGCCGACCTCGCCGGTCCACTGCTGGAAGTCCGCGTCGTCGGCCAGGGTGCCGTCTCCGGCCCCGTCGACGACCTTCTGGGCGATCTCGTCACTGTCGGCGACGATCGCCCAGTCGCCCTCGACGACGAACCCGGACTCAGAGCCTTCGCCCTCGCAGTCGAGCAGCTTGGCCAGACCGTTCTCGGCCGCCCCGGCGTCGGTGACCTGGAGGACACCGACCGGAGACGGGTCGTCCTCACCGGCGTCGACGGCGGCCATGGCGAACGAGGTCCCGATCCAGGGGGCCACGTCGGCGTCGTAGCTCAACCCCTCGCAGTCGGCCTCCTCGAAGAGCTTGCGACGGATGTCGTCCTGGGCGTCGAAGCCGCCGAGCTCCTCCTTGATGGCGGGGAACTTCTCGAGCATCCTGAACGCCTCGATCTTCTGCGACCCGCTCGGGTCGAGGTCGACCGACGCGTAGGCGAGGGTCCCCGACGGGAGCGCCTCGGCGGGCTGGGCGCCGCTGCCGAGGAAGCTCATGGCCGCCCAGGTGCCGGCACCCGCAGCGGCGAGGAGCACCACCGCGCCGCTGGCGATGAGCGCCGTACGGCGGCCGCCGCCACCCGACGAGCTCGGCGGGACCGGGTCGCCCCCGCCCTGCTCGAGGTATTCGGGCCCGGTGGGCCCTCCGGGCGGCGGACTGGTGGTGCTCACGATGCTCCCCCTGGGGTGATGTGAAAGATCTCCGGGAATGCGGACGCGCGCCGCCCGTGACGGGTTCCGGTGCGCGCACAGCCTATCCGGCGGCGCCGACGGAATCGTGCTGATCGATGGGTTTGCGCGAGAGGCCGACGAACATCACACAGAGGCCCAGCAGCGCGCCGGTCGGGAACGCGACGAACGGGCTCCGTCCGGTGACCATGAGGGTGCCCGGGAGCTCGGCCCGGTCGGGGGTGGAGCGGGCCAGGACGCTGGGGTCGGCCGGCATGCCGATCCTGCCGATCTGGAGCATCACCCACCCCGCGAGCAGGGAGCCGACGGTCACGAGCCCCAGCGTCACCAGCTCACGACGGTCGCTGACCAGGGCGGAGAGCACGCCCGCCAGCAGCCCGACGCCGAGGGCGATCAGGACGTAGAGGCCGGTGGCGGAGAAGGGCGAGGAGTTGGTGGCGGGATACCAGACGCCGCCGAGGACGGTGCCGCGCAGCGGCGTCCAGAGCCAGCGCCAGAGCAGGCCGCCGGCGACGCCCGCGACGCCGAAGAGCAGCAGGACCAGCACGACGTCACGGACCAGTCCGCCGGACGCGTGCCGGGCTCCCGTCATCCCCCGAGGCACCCGGGGCCCAGCAGCTGCTTGAGGTCGGCGAAGAGGGCCGGGCTCGGCGTGACCCGGTGGGTGTCGCCGATCCGCATCACCAGCGTCTTGTCACGCATCATCACCTGCACGTGCACCTCGGTCATGCCCGGGTGGGTGCGGAGCACGTCCTTGAGGTGGTCGACCGTCCCGGCGTTGACCCGGGTCTGCGGCAGCCTGACCACGACCGGCCCCGAGGGCCCGTCGCTGAGGTCGGGGACGCTGACCTCCTGGCCGTGGATCTCGGGCTGGTCCTTGCTGCGCGACAGCCGGCCCTTGACGGTGATGATCGCGTCCTCGGCCAGCAGCGGGCTGGCGAGCTGGTAGGCGCTCGGGAAGAGCAGGACGTCGATGGCGCCGTCGAGGTCCTCGACCGTGACCATCGCCCAGTTGTCGCCGCGCTTGGTGATCTTGCGCTGCACCGAGGTGATCAGGCCGGTGATCGTGATCGGCGACCCGTCGGCCCGCTCCTCGTCGAGCATCAGCTGGCCGACGGTGCAGTCGCTGCCGTTGGCGAGGAGGTGCTCGAGGCCGAGCAGCGGGTGGTCGGACACGTAGAGCCCGAGCATCTCCCTCTCGTGGCCGAGCAGCGTCATCTTGTCCCACTCGTCGAGCTCGGGGATCGCCACGGAGATGCCCCAGCCGGTGCCCCCGTCATCGCCGTCGTCGAGGCCGGCGAACAGGGAGTCCTGACCGATGGCCTCGTTGCGCTTGATGTCGACGTACTGGTCGACCGCGGTCTCGTGGACGGCGACCAGCGCGCGGCGGAAGTGCTTCATGTCGTCGAAGGCGCCGGCCTTGACCAGCGACTCGATGACGCGCTTGTTGCAGACCAGCGCCGGCACCTTGCCCATGAAGTCGTTGAAGTCGGTGTAGCGGCCCTGCTCCTCGCGCGCTGCGACGATCGCGGAGACGACGTTGCCGCCGACGTTGCGGATCGCGGTGAGCCCGAACCGGATGTCGTGGCCGACCGGCGTGAAGGTGGCCTGCGACTCGTTGACGTCGGGCGGCAGCACCTGGATCTTCATCCGGCGACACTCGTTGAGGTAGATCGCCATCTTGTCCTTGTCGTCCTTGACGGACGTCAGGAGCGCGGCCATGTATTCGGCCGGGTAGTTGGCCTTGAGGTAGGCGGTCCAGTAGGAGACCAGCCCGTAGGCGGCGGAGTGGGCCTTGTTGAAGGCGTAGTCGGAGAACGGCAGCAGGATGTCCCACAGCGTCTTGACCGCGTGGGGCGAGTAGCCGCGCTCGGCCATGCCGGCCGAGAATCCCGCGAACTGCTTGTCCAGCTCCTCCTTCTTCTTCTTGCCCATCGCCCGCCGCAGGATGTCGGCCTCACCCAGGCTGTAGCCCGCGAGCTTCTGGGCGATCGCCATGACCTGCTCCTGGTAGACGATCAGGCCGAACGTCTCCCCCAGGATCTCCTCGAGCGGCTCGGCCAGCTCGGGGTGGATCGCCTCCACCGGCTCGCGGCCGGTCTTGCGGCGGGCGTACTTGTTGTGGGAGTCGGCGCCCATCGGGCCCGGCCGGTAGAGCGCGCCGACCGCGGAGATGTCCTCGAAGTTGTCGGGGCGCATCGACCGCAGCAGCGCCCGCATCGGGCCACCGTCGAGCTGGAACACGCCGAGGGTGTCGCCCTTCTGGAGCAGGGAGTACGTCGCCGGGTCGGTCAGCTCCAGCTCCTCGAGGACGACGTGCTCGCCCCGGTTGGCCTCGATGTTGCGGATCGCGTCGTCGAGGACCGTGAGGTTGCGCAGCCCGAGGAAGTCCATCTTGATCAGGCCGAGCCGCTCGCAGGTCGGGTAGTCGAACTGCGTGATGATCGCGCCGTCCTGGGGGCGCTTCATCAGCGGGATCACGTCGAGCAGCGGCGCCTTGGACATGATCACGCCCGCGGCGTGGACGCCCCACTGCCGCTTGAGGCCCTCGATGCCGATCGCGGTGTCGACGACCGAGCGGACGTCGTTGTCGCCGTCGTAGAGGGCCCGGAACTCCCCGCCCTCGCCGAACCGCTTGTGGTCGGAGTTGAACAGCTCCTTGAGCGGGACGTCCTTGCCCATCACCGCCGGCGGCATCGCCTTGGTGATCCGGTCGCCCATCGCGAAGGGGTAGCCCATGATCCGCGAGGAGTCCTTGACGGCCTGCTTGGCCTTGATGGTGCCGTAGGTGACGATGTAGGACACCCGGTCGTCGCCGTACTTGTCGGTGACATAGCGGATCACCTCACCCCGACGACGCTCGTCGAAGTCGATGTCGAAGTCGGGCATCGAGACCCGGTCGGGGTTGAGGAACCGCTCGAAGATCAGCCCGTGCTTGAGCGGGTCGAGGTCGGTGATCCGCATCGCGTAGGCCACCATCGAGCCGGCGCCGGAACCGCGGCCGGGCCCGACCCGGATGCCGTTGTCCTTGGCCCAGTTGATGAAGTCGGCGACGACGAGGAAGTAGCCGGGGAACCCCATCTGGGTGATGACACCGATCTCGAAGTCGGCCTGCTTGCGGACCTCGTCGGGCACGCCGCCCGGGTAGCGGACGTGGAGGCCCTTCTCGACCTCCTTGACCAGCCAGGAGGTCTCGTCCTCGCCCTCGGGCACCGGGAACTCCGGCATGTAGGTGCCGTTGCCCTCGGTGAACGAGACGTCGCAGCGCTCGGCGATCAGCAGCGTGTTGTCGCAGGCCTCCGGGAAGTCCCTCCACAGCTCGCGCATCTCGGCGGCGGACTTGATGTAGTAGCCGTCGCCGTCGAACTTGAAGCGCTTGGGGTCGCTCATCACGCTGCCGGAGGACACGCAGAGCAGGTGCTCCTGTGACGGCGCGTCCTCGCGCAGGACGTAGTGGGAGTCGTTGGTGACGATCGGCGGGATGCCGAGGTCCTGGCTGAGCCGCAGGAGGTCGTCGCGGACCCGGCGCTCGATGGTGAGGCCGTGGTCCATCAGCTCGAGGAAGTAGTTGTCGCGGCCGAGGATGTCCTGGAAGTCGGCGGCGGCCTGGCGGGCCTTGGCGTAGTCACCGATCCGGAGCCAGGTCTGCACCTCGCCCGACGGGCAGCCGGTGGTCGCGATCAGGCCGCGGGAGTATTCCTGCAGCAGCTCGCGGTCGGCCCGCGGCTGGTAGAAGAAACCCTCCATGCTGGCCCGGCTGGAGAGCCGGAACAGGTTGTGCATGCCCTCGGTCGACTCGGCCAGCAGCGTCATGTGGGTGTAGGAGCCGGACCCGGAGACGTCGTCGCCGCCGCCGTCGTTCCATCGGACCCGCTTCTTCTCGTAGCGGGAGGTGTTGGGGGTGAAGTACGCCTCCATGCCGATGATCGGCTTCACCCCGTGGGCCCGGGCTTTGGACCAGAACTCGTAGGCGCCGAACACGTTGCCGTGGTCGGTCATCGCGATCGCGTCCATGCCCAGCTCGGCGGTCCGGGCGAACAGGTCGTCGAGGCGGGCCGCACCGTCCAGCATGGAGTACTCGGTGTGGACGTGGAGGTGGGCGAAGGAGTCTCGCTGAGATCCAGCCATGGGTGCTCGGAGCACTCCCCTCATCGATGGCCTCGGGTGGGTCGGACGGGCTCGCTTCAAAGACGCCCACCGGGGCGTCAGGGGTCGAGCTCGGGGAAGACCTGAAGCCTACGGCAGCAGTCGGGACGATGATGGCAGGACGCACCGACAGCCGGCCCCCCGGTGACCATTGACGCAGGGCGGGGCCGAGGAGTTCGCTGGCAGGGACGGCGACCTCCGCCGTCGGCACGAGGGGGGAGGACCCATGAGCGGCAGGGTGGTGCACTTCGAGATCCCGTTCGACGACGGCGACCGGGCGCGCGCGTTCTACGGAGGCGTGTTCGGCTGGCAGCTGGTGCCGGTGCCTGGCATGGACTACACGATGGTGATGACCGGGCCGACCGACCAGGAGACCGGGGCGACCGAGCCGGGCTTCATCAACGGCGGCCTGTTCGAGCGCAGCGAGCAGTTCGCCGGAAAGGCGCCGAACCTGGTCATCGACGTCGCCAGCATCGACGACGCGCTGCGTCAGGTGAAGGAGGCCGGCGGAACGGTCGCCAGTGAGCGGATGGCGGTCGGCGACATGGGCTTCGCCGCGTACTTCACCGACCCCGAGGGCAACCTGATCGGGCTGTGGGAGACCAAGCAGGCCTGACCCCCGAGCGGCGGAGCCGCCGGGGTCACGGCGTGCGCGTGTCGAAGCGCGATTGAGCCTGCGAAGTCGCGACCGCGGCTCCGCAACCACGCACCGCGCGCCTGGGTCAGCCTGCCCGGGTGACGGCTAGCCGGACGCGTCGAGGGACTCGGTGATGATCGCGTGCACGATCCGTGCCACGCGTTCCTCGCCGAGGTCCGGCGCCCGCTGCGCCAGCCGGGCGACGATCTCGCGCTCCCGTCCCGGGTCGCGGGTCGTGTCCTGCTTGAGGCCCTGCACGGCCCGGGTCAGGGCCACCCGCCGGGCGAGCAGGTCACCGACCTGGTCGTCGACGTCGTCGATCAGGTGGCGCAGGTAGGCGAGCGGATCGCGGCCGGGCCACGCCATCCGGACGTCGGGCGACCGCTCCTCGTTGGAGGAGCCGTCGGTGCGCTCCAGCTCGACCAGGCCGTGCCGGCGGTAGAACCGGCGGGCATCCACGTTGCTCTCGAAGACCCACAGGCAGAAGCCGTCGGGGAGCCCTGACTTGACCACGTCGAGCAGCGCCCGCCCGACTCCCCGCCCGGTCTCCCCCGGAGCGAGGAACAGGTCGTCGAGCCACTCGCCGGTCACGACGGCGTAGCCGACGACGTGGTCGTCGCACTCGGCGACCCAGCCGGTGCTCCCGCCCTCCAGCCGACCCGTCATCCAGCGGTGGGTGGTCTCCCGGGTGTGCACCATCGCCGGCATGCTCCCGACGTTGGCCGCCCGGCAGTCGACGTGGATGTCGGCCATGGCGGGCGCGTCCGCGAGCGTCGCCGGCCGCAGCAGCACGTCGGCGGCCGGCTGCTCGGGGGGCGTGGCGGTGGACATTCGCTGATCACCTCGCGCGGACTGGGACGGGCCGGCCGACGCGGCTCAACGTACCCCGCCGACCGCGTCGAGCAGGGACCTGATCCGGGACCTGGATCCCTGTGGCCGGGACAGGTCGGGACCGGATCGTGGAGGTCACTCGCCACGAGACGTGGCCACGAAACCCGAGGAGACACCATGACCACCGCCACCGCCGCCCCCGAGGTCGCCACCAGCCCGACCACCGAGGAGCCGACGGCCCCGCGGTTCGACGTACGCCGCGCCACCGCCGTCGCGCTCCCGGCGGTCACCGCCGCGCTGCTCCTGGCCGCCACCGCCACCGACCCCGGCGTCGGTTCCGAGGGCCGCGAGATGATCCGGGTCTACGCCGACCAGGTCGACCAGCTCCAGTGGCATGCCGCCCTGCTGCACTGGGCCTACGGCCTGTGGGGCCTGATCCCGATCGCGCTCGCCGGCCTGGCGCGCGGCCGAGGGCGCCGCTGGCTGAACGTCGCCGCCGCGCTCGGCGCCCTGGTGGCGATGAGCATGCCCGCCCTGATGATGAGCGACCTCTTCTTCGCCGGCATCGCCAACCACCTCGACGTGGCCACCGCGGACCGGATCGGCCAGGAGATGATCGCGGGCCAGTGGGCCGTGAAGAGCTACATGCTGCCCGGCATCCCGTCACTGGCGCTCTGTCTGCCCATCGCCTTCGTCGGCCTGGCCCGCGCCGGGCGGGTCCCGAAGTGGGCACCCGTCGTCGCCTTGGCCGCCTTCCCGGTGTTCATGGTCAGCACCGGGACCCTGCCCGGCGCCGCCGTCACCGCGGTCTGCCTGGTCACCCTGTCGGTCGTGCTCGCCCGGAGGGCACGCGACTGACCCCACGAGGAGGTGCCCGATCCCGCTGCGGGGTCGGGCACCTCCTGCTGTCGTCGGTCGACGCGGGTCAGTGGGCGTCGCGGATCACGTCGAGCGCGTGCTGCAGGTCGGCGGGGTACGCCGACTCGTACTCGACGTACTCCCCGGAGTCGGGGTGCTCGAAGCCGAGCCGGACGGCGTGCAGCCACTGCCGTTCCAGGCCGATCCGCCGGGCGAGGACCGGGTCGGCGCCGTAGGTCAGGTCGCCCACGCACGGATGCTTGAGCGCCTGCATGTGCACCCGGATCTGGTGGGTGCGCCCGGTCTCGAGGTGGACCTCGAGAAGGCTGGCGAACCGGTGCGCCTCGAGGGTCTCGTAGTGGGTGACGCTGTGCCGGCCGTCGCCCATGACGGCGAACCTGTAGTCGTGCTTGGGGTGCCGCCCGATCGGCGCGTCGACGGTGCCCTCGAGCGGGTCGGGGTGGCCCTGCACCAGCGCGTGGTAGGTCTTGTCGACCGTGCGGTGGCGGAAGGCGTTCTTGAGCACCGAGTAGGCGTGCTCGGACTTGCAGATCACCATCACGCCCGAGGTGCCGACGTCGAGCCGCTGCACGATGCCCTGCCGCTCCGAGGCGCCGCTGGTGGCGATCCGGAACCCGGCGGCGGCCAGGTGCGCGGCCACGGTCGGGCCGGTCCAGCCCGGGGAGGGGTGGACCGCCACGCCGACCGGCTTGTCGATGACCACGATCGAGGAGTCGTCGTGGATGATCCCGATGCCCTCGACGATCTCGGGCACCACCTCGAGCGGGTCGACCTGCGCGGGGATGCTGACCTCGAGCAGCGAGCCCGGCTCGACCCGGTGGCTCTTGGCGACCTCGTGCCCGTCGAGCAGGACGTGGCCGTCGGCGACCAGCTCGGCGGCGCGGGTCCGGGAGAGGCCGAACAGCCGGGCGAGCGCCGCGTCGACCCGCTCGCCGTCGAGACCCTCGGGGACCGACAGGGTGCGGTGGTCGGTCTGGGTCACCGCGACGGTGCCTTCTCCCGGCTTCCGTCGACCGAGATGCCACGGACGGCCTGGAGCACGATCAGACCGGCCGCCAGGTTGATGCAGATGTCGGCCACGTTGAACACCGGCCAGTGCGGCACCATGAACAGGTCGACCACGTGGCCCCGCATCGGCCCGGGTTCGCGGAACAGCCGGTCGGTGAGGTTGCCGGCGACGCCTCCAAGCAGGAGCCCCAGCGCGACGCCCCACAGCGGACTGCCGACCCGACGGGCCACCACGAGCACCACGCAGACGGCCGCGATGGCCAGGCAGCTGAGCACGACCGTCAAGTCGGTGCCGAGGCTGAACGCTGCCCCGGGGTTGAACGTCAGGTGGAGCACGAACCAGTCACCCAGCACCGGGACGTCACCGTCGGCGAGCCGGGACACAGCCAGCTGCTTGGTGAGCAGGTCGACGCCGTACGCCAGCAGCGCGACACCGGCCAGCAGGACCCTGGGTCGCGACGAGCCGGCCTCGGGGCGGCTCGGCCCGGGCCGGGTCTCGTCGTCACTCAGCGACGCTCCTCGCGCTGTTTGCATGTCATGCACAGTGTCGCACGGGGGAAAGCCATGACCCGCATCTTGCCGATGGGGTTGCCACACGACTCGCAGATGCCATAGGTGCCATCCTCGATGCGCGCCAGCGCCCGGTCGATCTGGGCGAGCTTCTCGCGCTCGTTGTTGACGACCGTGAGCTCGTGGTCGCGCTCGAAGCTGGTGGCACCCATGTCGGCCTGGTCGTGGCCCGCGCCGTCGCCGGCGTCGCGCATCAGCCCGGCCAGCTCCTCCTCCTGGGCCTCGAGCGTGGCCATGACCTTCTCGCGGTGCTCGGTCAGCTCACCGCGCACCTCCTTGATCTCGGCCTTCGTCCAGGCGCTCTCGCCCTCCTTGACCACCAGCGCCTTGCGGGGCGCGCCGGCCTTCCGCGCGGGGGCCTTGGTGGCGGCCTTCGTGGCCGCCGGCGTCGCCTTCTCGGTGACCCTGCGCTGGCCCGGGCCCGCCTTCGCGGAGGTCCGCTTCGCGCCGGCTGCCTTCCTGGTGGCGGCCTTCTTCGCCGCCGCCTTGTTCGCCGCCGCCTTCTTGGCGGGCGCCGCCTTCTTGGCCGGCGCGGCGGCCTTCTTCGCGGTGGGCTTCCGGGCCGCCACCTTCTGCGCGGTCGACGTGGCGGGCGCCTTCTTGGCGGTGGTCTTGGCAGGTGCGGTCTTCTTCGTGGCGGTTGCCTTCTTCGCGGTGGCCCTCTTCGCGGCGGTCTTCTTCGCGGTGGCCTTCGAGGCGGTGGTCTTCTTCGCGGTGGCCTTCGAGGCGGTGGTCTTCTTCGCGGCCGCCTTCTTCGCGGCACCCGGAGCGGGCGTGGCCTTGGTCGGGGACTTCTTCGCGGCGGTCTTGGCGGCCGGCGCCTTGGCCGCCGCCTTCTTCGCCGCACTCTTCGTCGTCGCGGCGGGGGACGAGGACTTCGTCGCCGGCTTGCGCCGGACCGCCTTGCGTGCCGCGGAGACGGCGGATCCGGCGAGCGACTTCCTGGTGCTTCGAGCCATGGGTGGGGGCCTCCTCGTCCCGGATGACGCGTGGCGGCCTGCCACCGTGTCGGCGGAAGGCTAGCCCGCGAGTATCGCCCCTTCAAGCAGCGGCACGCCACTCCCGAGACAGCCGTCGGCCCGGCTCACCCTTCGGGGTGATGCCGGGCCGACGGCTCGTCAGGGTGGCGTCGGTCTCAGCCGTCGTCCTCGCCCAGGATCGAGCGGAGCCGCTTGGGCGCCGGATCGCTCTGCGAGCCCGGCGACGGGGTGTCGTGGGGCGTCTCGAGGGCCGCGAGCTGCTGGGTGAAGTAGGACTTGAGGCGGGCGCGGTACTCGCGCTCGAACGACCGCAGGTTCTCGACCTCGCCGTTGAGCTTGTCGCGCTCCTTCTCGAGCTCCCCGAACAGCTGCTGACGGCGATCGGCGGTCTCGGAGTCGAGCAGCTCGGCACGGCGCCGGGCGTCGGCCTCGAGCCGGTCGGCCCGGCCCTTGGACTCGGAGTCGAGACGCTCGGACTTGGTGCGGGCCTCCCCCACGATCCGGTCGGCCTCGTCCTTGGCCTCCGCCACCAGCTCGTCGGCGTTGCGGGTCGCGATCTCGAGCAACCGGGCCGCCGCGTTGGAGGCCTCGGGCACCGTCTCGACCCGCAGCGTCTCCACCGAGGAGGACGCCGCCGCGGCGACGGGTTCCGCTTCCACGGGGGCGGGGGTCGGCTCGGGCTCGGGCTCGGGCTCCGGCTCGGGCTGCTTCTGCTCGACCGGCGGCGGCGGCTGGTAGGACACGGGGGCGCCCGACTGTGCGGCCGACAGCTTCGACCTCAGGTCGTCGTTCTCCTGGGTGAGCCGCGCAAGCTCGGCCTCCACCTCGTCGAGGAACTGGTCGACCTCCCCCATGTCGTAGCCCTCACGGAGGCGGACGGGAGTAAAGCGCTTGTTGCTCACGTCCTCAGGCGTCAGCGGCATGACCTCACCCATTCATTCGTCGGCAACTGAAAAAGTCTGTCGAAGCGACACAATAGCGCCTGCTCCTTGGGCCTGGACCGGGTTGGCCGTACTGACCCGTACGACACTCCTGTCACAGTATGAACACCCTCTCCACAACCGTCCGCAGCAGGTACGCCGCGATGATCACGATCAGGAAGCTGAGGTCGATCGCGATCTGCCCCAGTCGCAGCGGCGGGATGACCCGGCGCAGCGCCTTGATCGGCGGGTCAGTGATCGAGTACACGATCTCGAGCACGACCAGCAACGGCCCGGACGGCGACCACGACCGGGCGAACACCTGGACCCAGTCGACGATGAACCGGATCCAGAGGAGCCAGATGAACGCTGTGAGGAGGCCGTAGAGGACCTCCCCGAAAACTGCCACCCCGGGTCAGCTCTGGTTGAAGAAGCCGCCCTCGGCGAGGCGCTGCTTGTCCTCGGCAGCGACGGTCACGTTGGGCGGGGACAGCAGGAACACCTTGTTGGTCACGCGCTCGATGCTGCCACGCGTGGCAAAAACCAGGCCCGCGGCGAAGTCGACGAGACGCTTGGCGTCGGTGTCGTCCATCTCGGAGAGGTTCATGATGACCGGCGTGCCCTCGCGAAAGTTCTCGCCGACGGTGCGAGCCTCGTTGTAGGTGCGCGGGTGCAGGGTGGTGATGCGTGACAACTCGGCGACGACTCCTTGCGGACCCGAGCCCGGACGACGGCGCTCGGAGAGATCGGACACGGGGGCGGGGTGGGACTCGCGGACCTGGGGGCTGCGCCCACCGACGACGGCCGGCGTGTCGGCGGTCTCGTAGTCGCTGTCGTAGTCGTCGTCGTACCGGCCGGTGTCCTCGAGCAGGCCGAGGTACTCGCCGATCCTGCGCATCGCGCCGCTCATGACGTTGTCTTCCTCCGGGTTCCCGGCGCCCGCGAAGGCGCCGTTGGTGATGTCGACACTACTTGTCCCCCGGCCTCGGGCCGAGGATTGCCGAGCCGACGCGTACGTGTGTCGCGCCGACGCGGACCGCCGCCTCCAGGTCGCCGGACATGCCGGCGGACAGGGCGGTCGCGTGGGGGTGGGTCTGCACGAAGTCGCGCCGGATGCCGGCCAGCCGGTCGAAGGCGGCGTGGGGGTCGTCGCCCAGCGGGGCCACGGCCATCAGCCCGCGCAGCCGCAGCGCGCCCGACTCCGCCACGGCCGCGGCCAGCTCGTCGAGGTCGCCGGGGTCGGCTCCGGACCGGCCCGCGGCCCCGGGCGGGTCGAGGCTGACCTGCAGCAGCACGTCGAGGTCGCGGCCGCGGTCGTGGGCGCCGCGCTGGAGGCCCGCGACCAGCTTGCTCCGGTCGACGGACTCGACGACGTCGGCGTAGGACGCGACCGCCGCGGCCTTGTTGCTCTGGAGGCCCCCGATGAAGTGCCAGGTCAGACCGAGGTCGGCGCACGCGGCCGCCTTGTCGACGGCCTCCTGGTGGCGGTTCTCGCCGACATGGGTGACGCCGAGGTCGGCCAGCACCCGAACGTCGGCGGGCGGGAAGAACTTCGTCACCACCACCAGCGTGACCTCGCCGGGGTCACGGCCGGCGTCGTCACACGCGGCCGCGATGCGCGAGCGGACCCGGTCGAGGCCCTCCCGGATCTCGTCGGTGCGGCTCATCGCGCCCTCATCCAGACGACGCCGGCGAAGCGGGTCGCGGCGGCCCCGTCGCGACGGTAGGACGGCCAGGCGGCATCCTCGCGGGTGCAGACGCCGACCTCGTGGACCTCGGCGACGCCGGCCGCCGCGAGCTGGGCCCGCACCCCGGCCCCGAGGTCGAGCGCCGGGGTGTCCCAGCTGGTCGTCGACCACGTCTCGGGGACTGCACCGGCCACCTCGTCGCGCATCTCGGCCGGCACCTCGTAGCAGTCGCCGCAGACGTGGGGGCCGAGCCAGGCGGTGAGGTGTTGAGCCCCCAGGTCGCGCATCCGGGCGACCGCCGCCGGGACCACGCCCGCGACCAGCCCAGGGCGGCCCGAGTGGACGGCGGCGACCACCCCGGCGTCGGCGTCGCCGAGCAGGACCGGGACGCAGTCGGCCGCGCGGGCCAGCAACCCGACGCCGGGTCGCGTCGTCACCAGCGCGTCGCACTCGGGCGCGGCCGGAGGGCGGTCGGCGACGACCGTCACATCGGCACCGTGGACCTGGTGCATCAGCACGGGAACGGCCCCGGTCTCGGCCTCGACGGCCGCGACCGCCGCCTCGCGGACGGCTGGCTCGGCGCGGTCGCCGACGTCGAGGGAGGAGCCGGTGAAGGCGACCTCGATCACGAGGTCGCCTTCGAGCCGGTCGCGCAGGAGCAGCGTCACGTCACTTCAGGAAGTCGGGCACGTCCAGGTCGTCATCGTCGAACTGGACCTGCCGGGGCTGCGGCTTGGACGGTTGCGACGGCGGCTGGGCCGGCTGCGGCGACCGCGCGGGCTGCTGGGGAGCGGGCGACGGCGGCGGGGACGCCGGCTGGGCCGGAGCGGCCTGCTGGGTCGGCCGGGGGCGGCTGGAGGCCAGGGCTTCGGCCGCGTTGCGGGTCTCGGTCTGGCTCTGCTGCGGCTGCTGCCGCAGCACGGTGCCCTCGTTGCGGCGCTTGGGCATGCCGCCGTCGAACCCGGCGGCGATCACCGTCACCCGGACTTCGTCGCCGAGCGCGTCGTCGATCGTGGCGCCGAAGATGATGTTGGCCTCGTTGTGGGCCGACTCGGAGACCAGGGCTGCCGCCTCGTTGATCTCGAAGAGGCCGAGATCGGAACCACCCGCGATCGAGAGCAGCACGCCGTGCGCACCCTCGATGCTGGCCTCGAGCAGCGGCGAGGACACCGCCATCTCGGCCGCAGCCACGGCGCGGTCCTCGCCCCGGGCCGACCCGATGCCCATCAGGGCGGAACCGGCGTTGGCCATCACCGACTTCACGTCGGCGAAGTCGAGGTTGATCAGGCCGGGGGTGGTGATCAGGTCGGTGATGCCGGAGACACCCTGCAGCAGCACCTGGTCGGCCTGCTTGAACGCGTCGAGCACCGACACGTTGCGGTCGCTGATCGACAGCAACCGGTCGTTGGGGATGACGATGAGGGTGTCGACCTCCTCGCGGAGCTGGGAGATCCCCTCCTCGGCGGAGTTGGCGCGGCGCCTGCCCTCGAAGGCGAACGGCCGGGTCACGACACCGATCGTCAGCGCGCCGAGCGAGCGCGCGATCCGCGCGACCACGGGGGCGCCGCCGGTGCCGGTGCCGCCGCCCTCGCCCGCGGTGACGAAGACCATGTCGGCACCCTTGATGACCTCCTCGATCTCGTCGGCGTGGTCGTCGGCGGCCCGGGCGCCGACCTCGGGGTTGGCGCCGGCGCCGAGCCCGCGGGTGAGCTCACGACCGATGTCGAGCTTGACGTCGGCGTCACTCATGAGCAGCGCCTGGGCGTCGGTGTTGATCGCGATGAACTCGACGCCCTTGAGGCCGACCTCGATCATCCGGTTGACGGCGTTGACGCCGCCTCCGCCGATGCCGACGACCTTGATGATCGCCAGGTAGTTCTGTGCTGCTGCCATGGCTGCTGGGCCTCTCCCTGATGGCTGTGGTGTGGAGCTGTCCTGTGAAGTCCGGTCCGGCCGGCGAACTGTAACCCTGAGCCTGAGGGTTATAGTTATGTCAACCTCGCGTTGCAGAAGAACCTAGGAACCGCCGTCGAAGGGATGGTGCAGACACGCCGCGAGTCGGTGCGATTTCGAGATTTCTCAGCGACGGACGGTCGGCTGGCCCGGCACGCTCACGTCGTACGTCGACCCGGGCTGCTCGAGCAGCGCGGCGAGCACGTCGGCCTTCGCCCCGGACTCCTCGGCGCTTCCCCACACGACCGTGCGACCGTCGCGCAGCTCCAGCGAGATCTGGTCGACCGTGGCGACCTCGACGTGGTCGACCCGCCGGGTCAGGTCGGCGGGCAGGGCCGAGACGACCCGCGCCGACTCGAGCAGCGCATCGCGACCGGTGTCGACCGGCGTCTCCACCCGCGGCAGCCCGTCGGGGACCGAGCGGAACTCGCGGAACACCACCCCCTCCTCGTCGAGGCCGCGCAGCCTGCCGCCGATCTCGACGACGGCCACCGGGGTCCGTTCCTCGACCGTGATCGTCACGGTGTCGGGCCAGGTCCGGGTCACCTCGGCGCTGGAGACGTCGGCCAGGGCCTGGATCCGCGTCCGGACGGTCGCGAGGTCGACCCGGGCGAGCGGCTCCCCCTCCGGGACGTCGGCCGCGGCCAGCACCTCGGCGTCGCCGAGCCGGTCGGCGCCCGACACCTCCACGTGGCGTACCGCGAGGTAGGAGGAGAACCAGAACAGCCACACCGTGCCGGCCAGCGCCCCCACCAGCACCAGCCCGAGCAGGAGGTACTTCCACGTCAGCCACCGGCGCGACCACTGCCGCCGCGCGAAGGCGCGACGACTGCGCACGGAGGTCGTGGTGTCGGCGGGACGCTCCTTGGTCCGGCTAGGCATCCGCGCGCTCCAGCAGCTCCAGGACCCGGGGGCCGAGCTCGGTCACGTCGCCGGCGCCGAGGGTGAGCACCAGGTCGCCGGGACGGGCCATCCCGGCCAGCAGGGCCGGGACCGCGTCGCGGTGGGAGGCGTGGTGGACCCTGCCTGCCGGCAGCGGGACCGAGTCGGCGACGAGGCGGCCGGTGACGGCGGGGTCGAAGTCCTCGCGCGCGAGGTAGACGTCGAGGACGACGACCTCGTCGGCCGCACCGAGCTCACGGCCCATCTCAGCCCCGAAGATGCGGGTGCGGGACACCAGGTGGGGCTGGAACGCGACGAGCAGCCGGCCCTCCCCCGCCACCGCTCGCGCCGCCTGGAGGTCGCCCGCGATCTCACGGGGGTGGTGGGCGTAGCTGTCGTAGACCCGGACACCGCCGGCCTCACCCTTGCGCTCCATCCGGCGCTGGGTCCCGGCGAACGACTCCAGCCCGCGGCGCAGCGCGTCGAAGTCGTGGCCCAGCCACAGCCCGACCGCCAGCGCGGCGGCCGCGTCGAGGACGTAGTGGCGGCCGGGGATCTGCAGCGTCACCCGGCCCAGCTCGGCACCGTCGTCGACGACCGTGAACGACGAGGTGGTGCCCTGGAACGCCACGTCGGTCACCCGCAGCTCGGCGGCGGTGCCCTCGCCCACCGCGACCACGGTCAGGCCGCGCTCGCGGGCGGTGCGGGCGAGGTCGGCCGCCCCGGGGTCGTCGACGCAGCAGACCAGGAAGCCCGCCGGGTCGATCCGGTCGAGGAACTCCACGAACGCGGCCCGGTAGGCCTCCTCGCTGCCCCACTGGTCGAGGTGGTCGGCGGCGACGTTGGTGACCAGTGCGGCGTGCGGGCGGTAGACGAGGAAGGCGCCGTCGCTCTCGTCGGCCTCGGCGACGAACAGGTCGCCGCTCCCGGCTTCGGCGTTGTGGCCGGTGGCGGCGAGCACCCCGCCGACGGCGTACGTCGGGTCGGCCCCGGTCTCGAGCAGCGCGACGGTCAACAGCGAGGTGGTCGTGGTCTTGCCGTGGGTGCCGGCGACCGCCAGCACCCGCGAGCCGTGCATGACCGCTGCCAGTCCGGCCGACCGCGGCAGCAGCCGCAGTCCCCGCCGCTGTGCCTCGAGCACCTCCGGGTTGTCGTCACGCGCCGCGGTGGTGACGACGACCGTGTCGGCGTCGCCGACGTGGCCGGCGTCGTAACCGAGGTGGATCGTCACGCCGAGCTCGCGCAGCGAGGGGAGGAAGGGGGTGTCGTGGTCGTCGCTGCCGGTCACCGGCACCCCGCGCGCGGCCATGATCCGCGCGATGGCCGACAGCGCGGCGCCGCCGATGCCGACGAAGTGGACCCGGCCGAGCCGGTCGGCGGGCAGCAGCTCGTCGGGGACCGGGATCCTCACGCGCCACCTCCGCCGGTCTCGAGCACGATCCGCGCCAGCCGCTCGTCGGCGTCACGGGGGATCAGCGCCGCGGCGGCCGCGCCCATCGCGGCCAGCCGGTCGGCGTCGGTGGCCAGGCCCGGCAGACTGCCCGACACCCACTCGGGCGTGAGCGCCTCGTCGGCCACCAGCAGCCCGCCGCCGGCGTCGACGACCGGACGGGCGTTGTGCTCCTGCTCGCCGTTGCCGATCGGCAGCGGGACGAACACGGCCGGCAGGCCGACCGCGGCTGCCTCGGTGACGCTCGACGCCCCGGCCCGGCACACGACCAGGTCGGCGGCGGCGTAGGCGAGGTCCATCCGGTCGACGAACGGCACGGTCACGTAGGGGACGCCGGTGGCCTCGGGCGCGGCCTCCCCCTGGGGACCGACCACGTGGAGGACCTGCACCCCGGCCTCGCCGAGGGCCGCGGCCGCACCGGACACCGACTGGTTGAGCCGCCGGGCGCCCTGGGACCCGCCCGTGACCAGCAGGGTGGGCCGGTCGGCGTCGAGCCCGAAGTGGGCGCGTGCCTCGGCCCGCAGCGCCGACCGGTCGAGGGTCGAGATCATGCGGCGGACGGGCAGCCCGACGTACTCGGCCCTCGGGAGCGGGGTCGCCGGGAAGCTGACCGCGACCCGCCGGGCCACCCGGGCGCCGGCCTTGTTGGCGAGGCCGGGGAGGGCGTTCTGCTCGTGGACGACCAGCGGGAGCCTGCGGCGGCGGGCCGCCAGGTAGGCCGGCATCGAGACGTACCCGCCGTAGCCGACGAGCACGTCGGGACGGACCCGGTCGAGCACCTCCTCGGTCGCGCGTACGGCGCCGCGCAGCCGGCCGGGCACCTTGAGCAGGTCGACACCGGGCCGTCGCGGGAGCGGCACCGGCGGGATCAGCTCGAGCGGGTAACCGGCCTCGGGGACCACCCGGTTCTCGAGACCGCGGGGCGTGCCGAGGCAGGTCACCTCGACGTCGGGCTCGAGCCGGCGGAGGGCGTCGGCGGTCGCGATCAGGGGCGAGGTGTGTCCGGCGGTGCCACCGCCGGCGAGCAGGACGCGCATGTCGGGAGCCAGCCTAGATGAGTGGTTCCCAGGGGAAGTTGCCTGACTCGCGGCTCCCCGCATCCCGGCTGGCGGCGTTGTCCTCGACTCGACGTGGCTCCGCCACGCCTTCGCTCGTCCGCCTTGCCAGCCGGGCGCGGATGAGCCGCTCGCTGGACCGGCAACCCTGGAAACCACCCATCTGACTCAGCCCCGGCCGCGCCGGACGGCACCCGCCGACAGCCCCGCCGACCGCTGCCGCCGCCGCTGGGCGAGGGCCTGAGCCGCCTCGGGCTCGCGGCGGGCGAACCCGATCAGCAGGCCGAGCGCGACCAGGGTCGGCAGCAGCGCCGAGCCGCCGTAGGAGATGAGCGGCAGCGGGATGCCGATGACCGGCAGCAGTGCCAGCACCATGCCGACGTTGACGATCATCTGCCCGAGCAGCCACGCGACCAGGCCGAACGTCATGTAGCGGACGAACGGGTCGTCGGTGTGCATCGCCACCCGGATCGCGGCGTACGCGATCACGAGGAACAGGCCGACGACCAGCAGCGTGCCGACCAGGCCGAGCTCCTCGCCGAGCACCGCGAAGATGAAGTCGGTGTGGGCCTCGGGCAGGTCGCCCCACTTCTGCTGGCTGGCGCCGATCCCCTCGCCGAACCAGCCGCCGCTGGAGAGGGCGAACAGGCCGTGGGCGGGCTGCCAGCCGGCGTCGTGGTAGTCCTTGAAGGGGTCGACGAAGTTGGTGAGCCGCTCGCGGCGCTCCGAGCTGGTGGTCGCGAGCCAGATCGCAGCCACGCCGATCACCGACATCGCGATCGTGAACAGCCGGGCCGGCGCCCCGACCACCCAGAGCATCGCCAGCAGGATCGCGCAGAGCACGAGGGCGGTGCCGAGGTCGCGGCCGACGATCACGAGCAGGATGATGCCGAGCAGGACGGGCACGACCGGGACCATCACCTGGTGGAGGTTGCCGAGCCGGCGCTCCTTCTGGGCGTAGACGTGGGCGGCCCAGAGCACGATGGCCAGCTTGGCGATCTCCGACGGCTGGATCTGGACGGGGCCCAAGGCCAGCCAGTTCCGGTTGCCGTTGACGAGCACGCCGAACTTGGCGGTCAGCGCCAGCAGCACCACCGAGACCGCGATCGCGACCCACGAGATCTGCCGGATCGCCTGGTAGGGCAGCCGCGAGGCCACCCAGGCGCAGGGGATCCCGATGGCGACCCACATCAGCTGCCGCTTGACGATGGCGTAGGAGTCGCCGTCGTAGACCTCGTAGGAGTGCACGCTGGACGCCGACAGCACCATGATCAGGCCGACCGTGAGCAGCAGCGCGGACGCGCCCAGCAGCAGGTAGTAGGACGTCAGCGGCCGGTCGAGGGCGGCGCGGAGACCTGACCACCACGACAGGGCGCGGGTCCGGCGCGCCGGGCGGCGGCTGCTGGTCCCGGTGGCGGGATCGGCGGTCGTCGTCACTGCGGCGCTCGCCCTCCCTCGGTCGTCAGCCCGTCTCGTCTAGCCCTGCCCGGTCCTGCGTCGTACGGCGGCGGCGAAGGCGTCACCCCGTGCCGCGTAGTCGGTGAACATGTCCATGGACGCGCATCCCGGCGCCAGCAGCACGGTGTCGCCGGGTCTGGCCAGGTCGGCCGCCGCCGCCACGACGTGCGCCATGGGGTCGTGCTCGGCCCCAGTCTCGCCGCCGGCCGCGTCGATGACGGGCACATCGGGCGCGTGTCGCGAAAGGGCCTCCGCGATGACGTGGCGGTCGCGTCCGAGCAGCACGACGCCGCGCAGCCGCGGCCGCACCGCCTGCACCAGGTCGTCGAACCGGGCGCCCTTGGCCAGCCCGCCCGCCACCCACACCACGTGGTCGTAGCCCGCCAGCGACGACTGGGCCGCGTGCGGGTTGGTGGCCTTGGAGTCGTCGATCCAGGTGACCCCATCGGCCTCGGCGACGGTGGCGATCCGGTGGCCGTCGGGACGGAAGCCGGACAGCCCGGCGCGCACCGCCGCCTGGGGCACGCCGTGGGAGCGGGCGAGCGCCGCGGCGGCCAGCGCGTTGGCCACGAAGTGGGGGGCGGGCGAGGCGAGCTCGGAGATCGTGCAGAGCTCGGCGGCGCTGGTCCGGCGCTCCTCGACGAAGGCGCGGTCGGCCAGGATGTCGTCGACAACGCCGACCATCCCGACCGACGGCATCCCGAGCGTGAAGCCGATCGCGCGCGCGCCCTCGACGACGTCGGCGTCGCGGACCAGCTGTTCGGTCACGGGGTCGGCGACGTTGTAGACGCAGGCCCGCTCGACGCCCTGGTAGATCCGGCCCTTGTCGGCTGCGTAGTCGCGCATGCCCGCCGCACCGTCGTACCAGTCGAGGTGGTCCTCGGCGACGTTGAGCACCGCGGCGGACTGGCAGGCCAACGACCGGGTGTAGTGGAGCTGGAAGCTGGACAGCTCGACCGCCAGCACGTCGTGGGGCTCGGGGTCCATCACCGCCTCGACCACCGGGCGGCCGACGTTGCCGACGGCGGCGCTGCGGAGCCCAGCAGCGGTGAGGATGCGGTGGAGCATCTGCACGACGGTGGTCTTGCCGTTGGTGCCGGTCACGGCGAGCCAGGGCGCGGGATCCCCGGGGTCGCGGAGCCGCCAGGCCAGCTCGACCTCGCCCCACACCGGAACCCCCCGGGCGGCCGCCTGCCGCAGCAACGGGTGGTCGGGCCGCCAGCCGGGGCTGACGACGAGCAGGTCGGTGTCGGCGGGCAGCTCGGCGGTGCTTCCGTCCCCCAGGAGTACGTCGGCACCGAGCACGCCGAGCAGGGTGGCGTGCTCCTCCTTGGCGTCGTCGGTGCGGTCGTCGAGCGCGGTGACCGCGGCACCGAGGTGGGTCAGGTTGTCGGCCGCCGCGAAGCCGGTCACGCCGAATCCGGCCACGGTGGCGCGCACCCGCGACCAGTCGCTGTGCCGTGCGTACCCGGAGACGTCGGTGCTAATAGCCGGCCACCCACTCGGCGTAGAAGATGCCGAGACCGGCAGCGACGCAGAGACCCGCGATGATCCAGAACCGGATCACGACGGTGACCTGCTCCCACCCGAGCATCTCGAAGTGGTGATGGATCGGAGCGATCCGGAAGATGCGCCGTCCGGTCCCGGTGAGCCGTTTGGTCGTCTTGAACCAGGTCACCTGGAGCATGACCGAGACCGTCTCCAGCACGAAGAGCCCGCCCAGGACGACCAGCAGCAGCTCGGTCCGGGTCATGATCGCGAAGCCGGCGACGGCCCCGCCGAGCGCCAGCGAACCGGTGTCGCCCATGAAGATCGAGGCAGGCGAGGCGTTCCACCAGAGGAAGCCGAAGCAGGCGCCCGTGATGGCCGCCGCGACCACCGCGAGGTCGAGTGGGTCGCGTACCTCGTAGCAGGCGTTGCTGGGCGAGATCGCGCAGGACTGGTTGTTCTGCCAGATGTTGACGAACATGTAGGCGCCGAAGACCATCACCGACGCACCGGTCGCCAGCCCGTCGAGGCCGTCGGCGAGGTTCACACCGTTGCTGGTGCCGGCCACGATCAGCCAGATCAGCAGCACCACGACCACCGCGGGGAGAGTGAACGCCTCGAAGTCGCGGATGAAGGAGATGTGCATGCTCACCGGGCGCTCGCCGCGGCTGTCCTCGAGCGCCGGCAGCAGCGCAAGGATCCCGAAGGTCACCGCCACGACGGTGAGCCCGATCATCTTGGCCTTGCTGCGCAGCCCGAGGCTGCGCTGCATGGCGACCTTGATGAAGTCGTCGAGGAAGCCCACCAGGCCGCACCCCACGAACAGGAAGATCAGCAGCAGCGCCGAGGCCGAGGGCAGGTCGAGGGTGATCAGCTTGGCGGCGAAGTAGCCGATCAGGGTCGCGAGGACGATCACGACGCCGCCCATGGTGGGCGTCCCGCGCTTGGTGTGGTGCGTCGTCGGCCCGTCGTCGCGGATCTCCTGGCCGTAGCCCAGATTCGTGAACGCGCGGATCGCGACCCGGGTGCCGAGCAGCGACACGAGGAGGGCGAGCCCTCCCCCGAGCAGGATCGCTCTCATGCGTCGCTGTTCCTCTCCGCGCTCGGGTCGTCCGTGGCGCCGAGCGCCCCTCCGTCGGACCCGGCGGGCCCATTCTGGCGCAGGTGCGGCGGCGGGTCCGTCTCCGGGCCCACTCCCGCGAGGCGGTCGCCGAGCCAGCGCAGCCCGGCGTCGCGGCTGGACTTGAGCAGGACGACGTCGCCGGGGCGCAGCAGCGACGCGAGCAGGTCGTGGGCGGAGTCGGTGTCGGGCACCCAGTGGGCGTCGCCGTCGCTGACCGCCTCGAAGCCCCTGACCACGTCGCGAGCGAGGTCGCCCACGCCCACCAGCAGGTCGGCGCCGTACTCTCCGGCCACGGCGCCGGTAGCCCGGTGCTGCTCGACCGAGACGTCCCCGAGCTCGAGCATCCCGCCGAGGACGGCGACCCGACGGCCGGTCACGTCCATGTCGGCGAGTGCCCGGAGTGCTGCCCTGGTCGAGTCGGGGTTGGCGTTGTAGGCGTCGTTGACCACCGTCACCCCGTCGCTGCGCTCGGTGACCTCCATCCGCCACCGGCTGACCGGGCCGGCGGCCGCGAGGGTCTCGACGACCCGTTCGAGCGGCACGCCCACCTCCAGCGCGGTCGCCATCACCGACAGGGAGTTCCCGACCTGGTGCCGACCGGGCTGCGCGAGCGTGACGTGGACGTCGGGAGAATCGCGGCGCCTCAGCGTGTACGACGCGCGCCCCCGCGCGTCGAGGGTGACCCCGTCGGCACGCAGGTCCGACTCCGGGTGCTCGCCGACCATCACGACGCGGCAGGCCAGGCCCTCGGCCATCGCCGTGACGGCCGGGTCGTCGCGGTTCAGGACCGCCACGCCCTCGGCCGGCACGGCGCGGGGCAGCTCGGACTTGGCCAGTGCGATCCGGTCGACGGACCCGAACTCGCCGACGTGAGCGAGGCCCACGTTGAGCACGACCGCCACCTGTGGCGGCGCGATGGTCGTGAGGTAGGCCAGGTGACCGACGCCGCGCGCCCCCATCTCGGCCACGAGGTACCGGGTCTCCTCCGTGATCCGGCACACCGTCAGCGGGACCCCGATCTCGCCGTTGAAGGAGTTCACCGGAGCGATCGTCGGAGCGCTCGTGGACAGCACGGTGGCCAGCAGGTCCTTGACCGTGGTCTTGCCGGAGGACCCGGTCACGCCGACGACGGTGAGGTCCGGCGCCCGGTCGACCACGGCCCGCGCCACCAGCCCGAACGCCGTCTGCACGTCGTCGACCACCAGTGTGGGCACGCCGTCCACCGGCCGCTCGCCGAGCACGGCGACCGCCCCTGCGGCGGCGGCCGCGGGCGCATAGTCGTGACCGTCGGCGTGCTCACCGCGGCGGGCGACGTAGAGGCTCCCGGGCACGCACTCCCGGGAGTCGGTCGTGACGGTGCCGTCGACCACCGTCGCCGGGTCGCCGCCGTGGAGGCCTGCGCCCGTGACGTGGGTGAGCTCGGCGAGGGTCATCGGGATCATCGGGGTGCCTCCCTGTCACTCAGCGACCGCAGCTCCTCGCGGGCGACCGCGCGGTCGTCGAAGGGGTGGACCACGTCGCCGACCTCCTGGCCGGTCTCGTGCCCCTTCCCGGCCACCAGCACGATGTCGCCGCTGCGGGCGCGACCGACCGCCTCCCGGATCGCGAGCCGGCGGTCCCCGACCTCGAGCACCTCGGCGCTGGCACCGCGGGTGCCGTCGAGCACCGCGGCCCGGATCGCGGCCGGGTCCTCGGTGCGGGGGTTGTCGTCGGTGACGACGAGGACGTCGGCCAGCCGGCCGGCGATCTCGCCCATCAGCGGTCGTTTGCCCGGGTCGCGGTCGCCGCCCGCCCCGATCACGACGATCAGCCGCCCGGCCGTGAGCGGGCGCAGGGTCCGCAGCGCCGACTCGACCGCGTCGGGCTTGTGGGCGTAGTCGACGACCACGACGAAGTCCTGACCCGCCTCGACCCGCTCCAGCCGGCCCGGCACGCCGGGGCCGGCGGCCATGCCGGAGACCACCACGGCCGGGTCGTAGCCGGCCTCGGCCGCCCCGGCCACGGCCGCGAGTGCGTTGGCGACGTTGAAGTCGCCGGGGAGCGGTACGGCGGCGTCGAGGACCAGCCCGTCGGGCCCGTGCACGGTGAACCGGCTGCCGGTGGCCTCGGGGACGACGTCGGTGGCGCGCCAGTCGGCGTCGGCGCCGGAGGCCGAGAAGGTACGGACGGGGATCCCGGCCTCGCCCACCAGCCGCCGACCGTGGACGTCGTCGACGTTGACCAGCCCCGACCGCGCCCGGACCGGGGTGAACAGCGAGGCCTTGGCGGCGAAGTAGTCGTCGAGGTCGGTGTGGAAGTCGAGGTGGTCGCGGCCGAGGTTGGTGAACACGGCGACGTCGAAGACGACACCGTCGACCCGGCCGAGGACCAGCGCGTGGCTGGAGACCTCCATCAGGCAGCCCGAGACCCCGCGCTCGCGCATCATCGCGAACAGCCCGTGCAGGTCCGGCGCCTCCGGCGTGGTCAGCACGGTCCTGACGTCCTCGCCGTCGACCCGGGTGCCGACGGTGCCGACGACCGCGACGTGCTCACCCGCCGCCTGCAGGCCCCCCTCGGCGAGCCGGGTCGTCGTCGTCTTGCCCTGGGTGCCGGTCACGCCGACCAGCCGCAGCGACTCGGCGGGGTCGCCGTACACCCGGGCCGCGAAGCGGCCGAGCACCTCGCGGGGCCGGTCGACCACGAGCAGCGGGACACCCGGTGCCGCCGCGGCCGCCCCCTCCTCGTCGGTGAGCAGGGCCACCGCGCCGGCGGCGACCGCGTCGGCGGCGAACCGGATGCCGTGGACCCGGCTCCCCGGCAGCGCGGCGTAGACGTCGCCCGGCTGGACCCGTCGGGAGCTGAGCGACACCCCGGTGACCGGGATCGACAGGTCACCGGTCGTCCGCGCACCCGGAGCGTGCCGGGCCAGCCACTGCGCCAGGTCGGTGAGCGGGGTGGCCGCCGGGCGGGCCGGGCGCGTCCGCGCGAGGTTGTCGCTCACCACCCCGCGAGGCTATCCGAGCCCGGCCGACCCGAACGCAGTGAGGGCGGGCCGCTGGGGCGAGGAGGTTGAGGAGGCGACGTGCGACCTGAGCGGAGCGAAGGGCACACGTCGACGTCTCGAAACCCGTCGCCGGGAATCCTCACCACTCCAGGGGCAGCTGCGACGGCTTGGTGCCGGTCGGCGGCACGGCATAGCGGCGCAGCGCGTAGCTCATGATCTTGGAGAACGCCGGCCCGCCGACCGAGCCGCCGCCCCCGCCGTTGCGGGGGTTCTGGACGACGACGTAGACGGTGAACCGCGGGTCGTCGGCCGGGGCGAAGCCGGCGAAGGAGACCGTGAAGGTGCCGTCGTAGCACCCGCACTCCTCCCCCACCCGCTGCGCGGTGCCGGTCTTGCCCGCGACCCGGTAGCCGGGCACCGCCGCGAGCGGCGCGGTGCCCTCGTCGGGGTCGACCACCCGCTCCATCATCGCCGCGGTCTGCTCGGCCGCCCGCTCGCTGACCACGCGACGGGTGGTGGTGTGGTCGGTGCCGACCTCGATGCCGTCCTCGGTCGTCGCACTGCCGCTGATGACGGCGGGGGCGACCCGCTTGCCGCCGTTGGCGATGGTGTTGACGGCCGCGGTCATCTGGACCGCGTTGACCGACAACGACTGGCCGAAGGCGACCCGGTCGCCGGTGAGCCGGTTCCAGAGGCTGGGGGCCGGCAGGATGCCCGCGGTCTCACCGCGGATCCCGATGTCGGTCGGGGTGCCGAGACCGAACCTGGTCAGGTAACGGCGCAGCTCGCCCGGCCGGAACTCGTCGGCGGCCCGCACCGTCCCGATGTTGGAGGACTTGGCGATCACGCCGGCCAGGGTCAGCTTCAGCGTGGGGTGGGGGAACCAGTCGTTGATGACCCGGCCGTCGCGGGTCAGCTCCGGCGGCACGACCAGCCGGGTGCGCGGGGTGACCCGCCCGGCGTCGAGCAGCCCGGCGACCGTCAGCACCTTCTCGACCGAGCCCGGCTCGTAGACGTCGCTGATCGCGCGCGACCCGAGGTCGTCCTCGTCCGCCACGAGCGGGTCGCTCGCGTCGTACGTCGGATGGTCGGCCAGCGCCAGCAGCTCACCGGTGCGGGAGTCCATGACCACCGCCATGCCCGAGTCGCCGCCGGCGTCCTCGACGGCCTGCCGCAGCACGCGCTGGACGTACCACTGCAGGTCGAGGTCGATCGTGGTGTGGAGGTCCTGGCCGTCGACCGGCGGGGTGACGGTGTTCTCCCCGAGCGGGATCCGGTTGCCGTCGCCGACCTGGTAGCGCGCCGAGCCGTCGGTGCCGGCCAGCATCTCGTCGAAGGTCCGCTCGAAGCCGGCCAGCGCCTCGTCGGTGCCGACGAAGCCGACCATGTTGGCCGCGACGTCCCCGGCGGGGTAGTCGCGGACGGGGTCACGGCTGGTCGTCAGCCCCTCGAAGCCCATCTCCTCGGCCTCCGCGAGCACCTTGTCGGCCTGGGTCGACGGCACCCGGCGGGCGACGTACTCGAACCGGCTGCCCTCCTCGCGCAGCCGCGGCAGCACCGAGAAGTAGTCGACGTCGAGCCGGTTGGAGAGGAACTTCGCCAGCTCCGGCGCCTGCCCGGAGGTCAGCAACGGGTCGGCGATGATCGTGACGCCCTCGACCGAGCGCGCCAGCGGCTCGCCGTTGCGGTCGAGGATGTCGCCGCGCGCAGCGGGCAGCACGACGTCGACGGTGCCGGCGGCGGCCGCCATCTCGGCGTACGCCTTGGGGTCGAGGCCCTGCAGCTGCACCAGCCGGGCCCCGAAGAGCGAGAGCACCATCGCGATGATGATGAACCCGAGCCGCAGCCGGAACAGCGGGGAGCCGCGGAGGCTGCCGCGGGGACGGTGGGTGCGTGCAGGACGCGTCGTGGGCAACGGCCCTCCCCCTCAGCCGCGGGCCCGGTCGCGAGCCCGGTCGGTGTCGCTGTTCCGATCGGCGTCCCCTGCGGCAAGGTCGCCCGGCGCCGAGGCGTCGGCAGGGGTTCCGGTGGGGAACACCTGCTGGACGACCGGCTCCGGCGTCAGCACGGCGGGCTTGGCAGGAGGACGTGGGAGCAGTCTGAGGCCGTCGGTGGGCGCGGCCGGTGCAGGCTCGCCGAGGACCTTGCCCGAGGGGAGCTCGAGGTAGGCGGGCCGGTGCGAGGGCACCATCCCCATCCGCTGCGCCTGCTCGGCGACCCGCTGCGGGTTGCGGAGCTCGTCGAGCTCCATCTCCAGGGTCTGCTGGCGGGCCGAGAGGGTCCGGGCCTGGTCCTCCAGGGCCGTGGTCGCGAACGCCGCCTGCTGCATCGACGTGTTGAAGAGCAGCAGGCCGACGACACCGCCGAGCATCAGCAGCGTCACCAGCACGACGAACGGCACCTTCGAGGCCCGGGTACGGCGGCGCGGCACCACCCGCAGCCGCGCTCGCTCCACCGCCGCCTCGGCGATGCGCGGGACGCGCGTGCGGAGCTGGACGGCCGGGCTGCTCATGAAGCGACTCCTCTGACTCGTTCGATCGCCCGGAGCCGCACCGACGCGGCCCGGGGGTTGTCCTCGATCTCCTGCTGCGTCGGCCTTCTCGGCGCCGCGGGTGACCAGCCGCAGCGCGGGCTCGTGGCCCTCCGGGACGAAGGGCAGGTCGGGCGGCACGTCGCTGCGGGTGGCCGCAGCGAACGCCTGCTTGACCAGGCGGTCCTCGAGCGAGTGGTAGGACTCCACGACCACCCGGCCGCCGACGCGGATCGCGTCGATGGCGGCGGGGAGCGCCCGCCGCAGCACCGCGAGCTCGTCGTTGACCTCCATCCGCAGGGCCTGGAACGTGCGCTTGGCGGGGTGGCCGCCGGTGCGCCGGGCCGGCGCCGGGATCGCGGCGTAGAGCAGCGCGACCAGCCGCGCCGAGGTCGTGAACGGCTCCCGCTCACGCTCGCGCACCACGGCGGCGGCGATCCGGCGGGCGAACTTCTCCTCGCCGTAGTCCCGCAGCACCCGCACCAGCTCCCCCTCCGGGTAGCCGTTCAGGACGTCGGCGGCGGTGGGGCCGCCCGTGCGGTCCATCCGCATGTCGAGCGGCGCGTCCTCGCGGTAGGCGAAGCCGCGCTCGGTGACGTCGAGCTGCATGGAGGAGACCCCGAGGTCGAAGAGCACCGCGTCGACGCCGTCGAGCCCGAGGTCGGCGAGCACCGCGGGGATCTCGTCGTACACCGCGTGGACGCCGGTGAAGCGGTCGCCGTACGGCGCCAGCCGCTCGGCTGCGAGGTCGAGCGCGGCACGGTCGCGGTCGACGCCGACCACCCGGGCCAGCTGGCAGCTGCGCAGCACCGCCTCGGTGTGGCCACCGAGGCCGAGGGTCGCATCGACCATGACCGCGCCGTCGTGGTCGAGGGCGGGCGCCAGGAGGGCGACGACCCGGTCCAGGAGGACCGGGACGTGTGCGGGGCTGGTCATGGTCAGCCCTTGTGCCCGAGCGTCGTCAGCAGGAGCAGGCAGCCGGCGAGGGTGGTGGAGGCCAGCGCCGAGAAGGCCATCAGGCCGATTGCCTCGCGTGCCAGGTGGCGCACGCGCGGCACGACCGGGGGCACCTCGATGGTGCCATCGGCGGCTCGCGTGTAGCTCATGGTCTCGACCCCTGCGTGTGGCGGTGTGCTGCCGGTGGACGGTTGCTGCGTGGATCGCCCGGCCAGGTCCCAGCCCGCTCCCGGTGGGTGATGGGAAGGTCGACGTCTGGAGCCGGGGAAGGTGCCCCAGATGTCGGTGGGAGCGGGCTCGAGACCTCGCCGTGCGATCCGCTGTGGTGTTGTGGGGTGGCCGGTCGATCAGGTCGTCGGGAACACCTCGTCGCTGAGGTCGGAGAACGCCTGCTCGCGGCCGTCCGAGTAGTCCTGCCAGCGCTGGGCGTCCCAGATCTCCAGCCGGTTGCCGACCCCGATCACGATCACGTCCTTGGTGAGCGACGCGTACTCGCGGAGCATCGGGGGGATGGACAGCCGGCCCTGCTTGTCGGGCTGGTCGTCGGAGGCGCCCGCGAACAGGAGGCGCGTGTAGTCGCGCACCGCCTTGTCGGTCACCGGAGCCTCCTGTGCCTGCCCGGCCAGCTGCTGGAAGGCGCCCATGGGCCACACGGTGAGGCAGCGTTCCTGTCCCCTCGTGACCACGAGCCCCTCCGACAGCTGGTCCCTGAACTTCGCCGGGAGGAAGAGCCGACCCTTGTCGTCCAGCTTCGGGGTGTAGGTGCCCATCAACATCGGGCACCTCCGCTCCCCGGGAGCCCCGACTCCGGGACTCTTCCTCCACTGCGCCCCACCTTACGCCACATCCCTCCACCGTCAACCATCTTTCGCGTGTCTCACCCCGGTTTTCGCGCCCTTCTTCCCGCGATCACGTCGGGCGCCGTACGCGCCCGGAACCCCGTCCCAGCGCGGCGGCCCCGCCTGCGGCCCGGCGTGGTGGTGGTGGAGCGCGGTGGGCGTGGTGGAGCGCGCGGTGGGGCGTGGTGGAGCACGGGGTGGAGGGTGGTCGTGCGCGGAGGGGAGCGCCGTGGGGCGGCGGGTGGGAGAATGTCGACGGAAGGCCGCAGGATCGCAACCAAACCGTGACAAGCGAACACAGGAGGGAAGCGGCTCGCTCGTCATAGGTTTTCCGAGCGCTGATGACGCGGCGCACATCGATCGACCAGGAGGACGACGCGTGGCCAGGCACGATGCGGGGGACGACACCGGCTCGGGAGAGATCGCGAAGGGGGCCGACCTCGAGACGCTGGACGCCGTGGTGCGTCGCGTGCGGGCCAACGTCGAGCGGGTCATCGAGGGCAAGCCCGAGGTGGTCTCGGCCAGCCTCATCGTGCTCCTCGCCGAGGGACACCTCCTCATCGAGGACGTGCCGGGCGTCGGCAAGACCCAGCTGAGCAAGGCGCTCGCCCGCAGCATCGACTGCACGGTGCGCCGGATCCAGTTCACGCCCGACCTGCTGCCCTCCGACGTCACCGGCGTCTCGGTCTACAACCAGGAGAGCCGCACCTTCGAGTTCCGGCCGGGCGGCGTCTTCGCCAACATCGTGGTCGGCGACGAGATCAACCGCGCCTCCCCCAAGACCCAGTCGGCGCTGCTGGAGTGCATGGAGGAACGGCAGGTCACCGTCGACAACACGACCTACGAGCTCGAGACGCCGTTCATGGTCATCGCGACCCAGAACCCGATCGAGATGGAGGGGACCTATGCGCTGCCCGAGGCGCAGCGCGACCGGTTCATGGCGCGGGTCTCGATCGGCTACCCGGTCGAGACCGCCGAGATCGCGATGCTCGGGTCGCACACCCGCTCCAACCCGCTCGACGACCTCGAGCCGGTCACCGACGCCGCCGAGGTCCGCAAGCTGTCCTCGATCGTCGGGCAGGTCTACGTCTCCGACGCGGTGCAGCGCTACGCCGTCTCGATCAGCGCCGCGACCCGTCGCTCCCACGAGCTCACCCTCGGCGCCTCGCCCCGGGCGACGCTCCACCTGGTCCGCGCCTCGAAGGCGCGGGCGGCGATCGCCGGTCGCGACTACGTGCTGCCCGACGACGTCCGCGCCCTGGCCGGCCCGGTGCTCGCCCACCGGCTGCTCCCCGGTGTCGAGGCGGCGATGAGTGGGCGCACGACCGCCGCGATCCTCACCGACGTCCTCGAGACGGTCCCGGTGCACCACAAGCAGGCCTGACCCAGCCGGGTCGGAGGGAGGTCACGTGCGCGAGGCACTGTCCGGGCTGACCCTGCGGGGGCGGGCGTTCTTGGCCGCCGGGATCACCGCCGTCGTGTGCGCGGTCGTGATGGGCCAGGACCAGCTGGTGCGGGTCGGGGTCCTGGTCACCCTCCTGCCGCTGCTCTCCGCGGCGCTGATCGGGCGCAGCCGCTACCGGCTGGCGCTGGTGCGGACCGTCAACCCGCAGCTGGTGAGCGCCGGCTCCCCGGCGACGGTGACGCTCACCCTCAGCAACGAGGGACGCAAGCCCAACGGGCTGCTGATGCTGGAGGACCACGTCCCCTACGTGCTCGGCACCCGGCACCGGTTCGTGCTCGAGGGCATCGGCAACGGCTGGCGCCGGCAGGTGACCTACCAGGTGCGCTCCGACGTCCGGGGCCGCTTCGAGATCGGGCCGATGACGGTCCGGGTGAGCGATCCGTTCGGGCTGATCGAGCTCGGCCGCTCCTTCCGGACCACCATCCCCCTCACGGTCACGCCGCGCACCACCCCGCTCCCCCACATCCTGCTCGGCGGCGCCTGGACCGGTTCCGGCGACAACCGGCCGCGCGCCTTCGCGAGCGGTAGCGCCGAGGACGTCACGGTCCGCGAGTACCGCCGCGGTGACGACCTGCGGCGGGTGCACTGGCGCAGCTCGGCCCGGGTCGGCGAGCTGATGGTGCGCCGCGAGGAGCAGCCGTGGCAGTCGCGCGCCACGCTCTTCGTGGACAACCGCGCCGGGGCCCACCGCGGCCGGGGCGTGGCATCCTCCCTCGAGACGGCGGTGTCGGCGGCCGCGTCGATCGCGGTCCACCTCAGCCACCGCGGGTTCACGGTGCGGCTGGTCACCGCCGCGGGCGAGGACCAGTCCAGCTCGTGGCACTACCGCGACGCCGAGCTCAACACCGGCCCGCTGCTGGAGGCGCTCGCCGTGGTGGAGCCGCTCTCGCAGCGCCGGCTGGACACCAACTGGCTGACCGACCCGACCCACGGCGGGCTGCTGGTGGCGGTCACGGGCAGCCTCGACGACGTCGACCTGCGGGTCTGCAGCCGGATGATGCACCACTCGACCGCAGCTCTGGCCGTCAGCCTCGACGTCGACGCCTGGCTCGGTGAGGGCAGCCGCGGTTCCGCGGCCAGTGCGCTGGCCAGCCACGGCTGGCGGGCGGCGACCCTGGGGCCGCGCGACCGGCTCGACCAGGTCTGGCAGGACCTCGGCTCCACGGCAGCGCGGGCCGGGCGGGTCGCCGCCGACACCCGGGAGCGGGTCCGATGATGCGCTCGCGCCGCCCCGCCGTGGTCGACGTCCTCGCGATGAGCCTGGCCGCCGCCGGCACGACCTGGCTGGCGACGCTGGCCTGGCGTGGGTTCACCCGCGACCCCGGCGGCTACCTGGCGCCGCTCCTGGCGCTGGCCCTCCTCGTCGCCCTCGTCGGCGCCGGGCTGCGCCGGCTCCACCTGCCGGGGGGGCTGGTGCTGTCCGGGCAGCTGCTGCTCGGGGTGGTGGCGATCAGCACCCTGCTCACCGGGAGCCCGCTCCCCGTGGGCGACGCCTTCGTCGAGCTGCTCCAGTCGCTGTCCACGGCCGTGACGAATGCCCAGCAGTACCGGGCGCCGGTGCCGGCCCAGGGCTCGATCGACCCGCTCCTGATCATCGGGGGCTGGGTCTGCCTGGTCCTGGTCGACCTGTGCGCCTGCACCCTGCGCAGGGTGCCGCTCGCCGGCCTTCCGTTGCTGGCGATCTACAGCATCCCGGTCTCCCTGCTCGGCGGCGGCGTCGCGTGGTGGGCCTTCGCACTCACGGCCGGCGGCTTCCTCCTGATGCTCTACCTCCAGCACGGCGAGGCGGTGTCGCGGTGGGGCCGCAGCCTCGAGGACCACCGGGGGCTAGACGGCCAGTCGTCGACCGTCCGGGCCGGCGCCGGATCGGTGGGGTCTGCCGCCGTGGCCCTGGCCGTGGTGGCCCCGCTGCTCGTGCCGACCCTGTCGCTCGGGCTGTTCGGTTTCGGCCCGGGCGACGGCCCGGGGACCGACATCGCGATCGCCAACCCCATGACCGACCTGCGTCGCGACCTGCTGCGCGGCGACGACGTGCCCCTGCTCCGGGTCACCACCGACGACCCCGATCCGTCGTACGTCCGGATCGCCGCGCTCACCCGGTTCAACGACAACGAGTGGAGCACCGGCGACCGCGACATCCCCGTCGAGCAGCGGGCCGACGGCCAGGTCCCGGTGCCCGAGGTCGACCGCAGCGTGCCGCGCACCCAGTACGACTACCAGGCCACGGCGCTGTCGCAGTTCCAGTCGAAGTGGCTGCCCACGCAGACACTCATCTCCCGGGTCTCCGCCGCCGGCGACTGGCGCTACGACACCGAGACGCTCGACTTCCTCTCGGCCGACGAGGACCTCGACACCGCCGGCCTCAGCTACTCCTTCACTCGCGTCGACCTCGACCTCGACGCCGAGACGCTGGCGGCCTCGCCGTCGTCCGCGGGCGAGGTCGACAGCTCCTACCGCGACCTTCCGGGCGACCTGCCGCCCCTCGTGGACAACCTCGCGACCGAGGTCACCCGCGACTACCCCACCCGCTACGAGAAGGCGGTGGCCCTGCAGAACTGGTTCCGGGTGGACGGCGGTTTCGAGTACTCCCTCGACACCGCGTCCCCGGGCAACGGGCCCGACGCCCTCACCGCGTTCCTGACCGAGGGCGGGAACGGGCGGGTCGGCTACTGCGAGCAGTTCGCCTCCGCCATGGCGGCGATGGCGCGCTCGCTGGGCATCCCCGCCCGGGTGGCCGTCGGCTTCCTGGACCCCCAGCAGGTCGGGCCGCAGACCTACGAGTACTCCTCCGACGACATGCACGCGTGGCCGGAGCTCTACTTCAGCGGTGCCGGCTGGGTCAGGTTCGAGCCCACCCCGGCCGACCGCGCCGACGCGGTGCCGTCGTACACCACGCAGGACCTGCCGGCGCTCCCGGAGAACGACCCGAGCGATGCCGCCACGCAGCCGCAGGGCCCGCAGCCGAGCCTCGGCCAGGACCCCCGCCTCGACGAGGGCGTGCAGCCCGGGGACCAGACGGACGGCGGCGGCGGTGGCTTCCCGTGGGCGCCGGTGCTCGGTGGCCTGGCGGGCGGCCTGGCGGTGGTGCTGCTCCTGCTGCTCCCCCGCACGCTCCGGCGTCGACAGTCGATCCGCCGACTCAGCGGTGCGGCCGAGCCGGCCTGGGTGGAGCTGGAGGCCACCGCACGCGACCTCGGCGTCCCCTGGCCGAGCGGCAGGTCGCCGCGGCAGACCCGCGACCGGCTGGTCGACCACCTCGGCTCGACGCACCCGGACGACCAGGTGGAGCGGCCACGGCGCGGCGCCGAGGTCTCCCCCGAGGGGGTCGCGGCGCTCGACCGGCTGGTGCTGGCCGTGGAGCGGCTGCGCTACTCCCGGGGCCGCGACTCCAGCGACCCGGAGGCCGTGGTCACCGACACCCGCACCGTGGTGACGGCGCTCCACGGCGGCGCGGACGAGTCGGCCCGCCGCCGCGCCCGGTGGTGGCCGGCGTCGGTGCTGCCGTGGCGTCGCCGCCGCGACGCACTGGCCACGCAGGAGCCGGAGCTGGTGAGCGGCTCGGTCGTCGACCACGTCGGGTGAGCGGGTGGTCGGGTGGGGGTCGACCGGCTAGAAGCCGCCGCTCTCGCGACGACGCCGCCAGCGCCCCTCCATGCGCTCCATGAAGGAGCCGTGGCGCTGGCGCGGCGTACGGCGCGACTTACGGCCGCGACCGCCGCCCTGGATGACGGTGAACCGACGCTCGTCACCGGGCTCCTCGGCCGCGGGCTCCTCCTCGGAGCCGGCGGCCCGCTGCCCGCGCAGCGCGGTGATGCCCATGGTGGCCGAGACGAGCATCACGAGGAAGCCGACGATGCCGACGGGGATCATGTTGGCGACGACTCCGGTCATCATCACCGCGATGCCGGCGACGAAGCACACGCCGGCCAGGATCGCGCGGCGCCGCGCCATGCTGCGCAGCGAGGTCCCGCGGAGCGTGGAGGCGAACTTGGGGTCCTCCTCGACGAGGGCGCGCTCCATCTGCTCGAGCAGTCGCAGCTCCTCTTCGGAGAGAGGCACGTTTCCTCCCTGACGGGCGGCCGGTGACGGGATGTCGTGGTCCAAGCATAGGCAGCCGGTGGGCGGGCGGGTACACCCGATGGGAATTTTCTTGGCACCCGGCCCCCGTCACCCCCGTCGAGACGGGCCTGGCGGCCCTCCTCAGGAACCACCCAGCAACGAGGCCGGCCGGACCGCGCTGCTGCCGAACCGCCGGGCGGCCCGGTCGACGGCCCGGTCGGCCTCGGCCCAGCCGCGCGCGCGCTCGCCGAGGACCAGCTGCCGGTGGACCCGGGTACGGGGAACCAGTCCCTCGGCCCGCACCCCCACCAGCCGGATCCGGGCCCGCTGCAGGCCCAGCCCGTCGAAGAGCCGGGTCGCCGCCCGGTGGACCTCGACGGTGACGTCGGTCGCCTCGGGGAGGGTGCGGGAGCGGGTGATCGTGGTGAAGTCGGCGAACCGGACGGTGAGGGTGACGGTCCGGCCGGCGACCCCCGCCACCCGCATCCGACGGCTCACCCGATCGGCCAGCCGCAGGATCTCGCGCACGACCACCTCGCGGTCGTCGGTGTCGCGACCGAAGGTCTCCTGGGCGCCCATCGAGTGCTCGGGGTCGGCGGTCCCGAAGCCGCCGAAGACGCTCCCGTTGCGGGCGGCGATCGGCCGCCGGTCGGCCCCGCGGGCCAGCTCGTGGAGGTGGCTGCCGAGATGGTGGCCGAGCGCGCGCTGCAGGGTCCGGGTGGGAGTCCGGGCCAGGTCACCGACGGTGACCAGGCCGAGCCGGTGGAGCATCGCCGCGGTCTTCTCGCCCACGCCGTAGAGCTCGCCGACCCCGAGCGGGTCGAGGAACTCGCCGGCCCGGTCGGGCGGGACGACCACCACCCCGTCGGGCTTGGCGCGCCGGCTGGCCAGCTTGGCGACCGAGGGTGCTGCCGCGACCCCGACCGAGCAGGTGACGCCCTGCTCGTCGTGGATGGTCGCCCGCAGCTGCTCGGCGACCTGCAGCGGGGAGCCGAGCCGGCGGGCCGCCCCGCGTACGTCGAGGAACGCCTCGTCGAGCGAGAGCACCTCGACGAGCGGGGTGACCCGGCGGAAGGTCTCCATCACCGAGGTCGACACCTGTCCGAAGGTCTCGAAGTCGGGGGCGATGACGACCGCGCCGGGGCACAACCGGCGGGCGCGGGTCATCGGCATGCCCGACCCCACGCCGTCGCGGCGGGCGAGGTAGTCGGCCGAGAGCACCACGCCCCGGCTGCCACCCCCGACGATCACCGGCACCCCCGCCAGGTCGGGCCGCTCCCGCACCGCCACGGAGGCGTAGAAGGCGTCCATGTCGACGTGGAGGACCGGGCAGTCCCAGGAGTCGTCGCGGGGTCTCATCGGACCCCCCGGGGGTCAGTGGGTGGCGACGACGTGGAGCTGTGCGGCGAGAGGGAAGAACTCCTCCCGCTCGGCGACGGCCTGCTCGAGCTCGAGCAGGTGGTGGGCCGCCCCCGGCTCGAGGTCGAGCAGCGAGCCGGGCACCAGGTCGGAGAAGACCCGGACGGCGTGGACCGCGGTCGGGGTGAACCCGGCGGCGGGCAGCAGGTCGGCGAGCTCGCCGGCGGTGAACCGGCGCCCGGCGCGGCCCCCTGGCGGGCTGCCGTCGAGCAGCGCACGGGCCTGCTCGAAGTGGCCGGCCATCGCGCGGGTGACCACGGCGGCGTGGCGCTGGGCCACGAGCAGGCTGAGCACCCCGCCGGGCCGCAGCACCCCGCCGATCGTGGCGAGCGCGGCGGCGGGGTCGTCGACGACCTCGAGCACGCCGTGGCAGAGCACCACGTCGGCCTCGTCGACGTGGTCGCCGAGGTCGTCCAGGTCGCCTTGCACCCCGGTGACCCGGTCGGCCACCCCGCTCTCGCGGGCCCGCCGGTCGAGGGAGGCCAGGGCGTCGGGGCTGGGGTCGACGACCTGGACCCGGTGGCCGAGCTCGGCCAGCGGGACGGCGAAGCCGCCGGTGCCGCCGCCGATGTCGACGATCCGGGCCGGTTCACCGGTGCCGGACCGCTCGAGCACCTCGCGCAGGGCGGTCCAGACCACAGCGGTCCGCACGGAGTGGCGGCGCTCGCTGGGGCGCTCGGTCGGCATGGGGCCAACCCTAGGGGGTGGGTCATCCGGGACTCCCGGGGCTGGTGTGCCACAGCTTGCGCGCGACGTCCTTGACCGGGTCGCCGGCCGGCTGGATGTCGGCGTAGGGCGACATCCGGAAGCCGCTGGAGTGGACCAGCGTCCGCTGCTGGGCGGGTGCGGCGAAGCCCTCGGGGACGGTGGCGAGCACGTCGTGGACCGCGGTCATCCCCTCGCGCTGCCACAGGTCGTGGAGGGCCGGCAGCTCCCAGGCGCCGGTGGCCCGCAGCGAGACACCACGGTGACCGGTGCGGCGCAGCACCCCACGGACGACCAGCAGCCACGACCCGAAGACGGTGGCGGCGTAGGGGCCCTGGGCGTCCTCGAAGAACGTCGCGTCGACCGGGCCGGTCGCGTCGTCGAGGGTCAGGAACACCACCCGGCGGCCGGACCGGACCGGTGGGGTCTGGGTGGCGACCTTGACCCCGGCGACCAGCAGCTCGGAGCGGCTGCGGCGGGTGAGCAGGTCGCGGCTGCGGGTCACCTCGAGCTCGTCGAGGAACTCCGCGTAGCGGTCGACGACGTGGCTGCTGACGTCGAGCCCGAGGATCTCGAGCTCGGCGCGCATCCGCTCGTCGGCGGTCATCTCGGGCAGCCCGCTGGGGTCGGTCTCGTCGGGCCGGTCGCCGAGGTCGAGGACCAGCTGCACCGAGTCGACCGGCTCGGGCGGCGGGGTCGCCCGGGACTGGGCGCTGGTACGGGCCCAGACCCCGCCGTCGGCCAGGACGTGCCGCTCGGTGGTGGGGGCGGCCTCCCGGCTCCTCGGGTCGGTGCTGTTGCGAGAGGCCACGTCGGCGACCGGCTCCTGCCGCGGTGTCGTACGGCGTCGCGCGGCCAGGCCGCGGCCCCGGGCGGTGCGGTCGAGGTTGCGGGCGTAGCGGTCGAGCTCGCTCACCTGCAGCAGCAGGTCGCGACGGGTCACGCCGCTCCCCCGGTCGTCGTCCTCCGGGGCCCGGATGCCGTAGAGCCGGTCGAAGCCGCCGGTGAGCACCAGCCGCTCGACCACCGGCCGGGACACCCGGGCGCGGTGCCAGAAGTCGGAGAGGGAGTGGAAGGGCCGGGCCGCCAGGATGCGGGACACCTCGGCCTCGTTGATCCCCTTCAGCTCCGCCAGCGCCAGCCGGATCGCGTGGGTGCCGGGTGCCGTCAGCTCGACGCAGTGGTCGCGGCCGCTGGCGTTGACGTCGAGGCCGAGCACGGGGATGCCGCACTGGCGGGCGTCCTCGAGGATCAGCCGCTTGGGGTACATCCCCGGGTCGTGGGTCAGCACGCCGGCGAGGAAGTGGGCGGGCCAGTGGGTCTTGAGCCAGGCGGACTGGAAGGTCGGCAGCGCGAACGCGGCAGCGTGGGCCTTGCAGAACCCGAAGCTGGCGAAGGCGGCCAGCACCTCCCAGACCCGCTCGACCACCGGCCGGGGATAGCCGCGGCCGAGCGCCCGGGGGAAGAACCAGGTCCGGGTCTCGGCCATCCCCTCGACGTCGCCCAGCGCCCGCCGCCACTCGTCGGCCTCGGCGAGGGTGACGCCGGCGAACTGGGCGATCATCTCGATCACCTGCTCGTGGAAGACCACCACACCGTGGGTGCTCCCGAGGATCGGGCGCAGGTCGTCGTGGAGGTAACCGACGTCCTTCCAGCCGTGCTTGACCTCGAGGTAGGGGGTGATCATGTCGCTCTTGACCGGGCCGGGCCGGAACAGCGAGATATCGGTGATGATGTCGGAGAAGGACTCGATGCCGGACTTGCCGACCAGCTCGCGCTGACCCGGTGACTCGATCTGGAAGACGCCGAGCGTCTTGGCGGAGCTGATCAGGTCGTAGGTGGCGGGATCGTCGAAGGCCACCTGCGCCTCGTCGTCGAGGTCGATCTCGACACCGTCGACCCGGGCGACCTCGGCGACGGCGTGGGCCATCGCCGACTGCATCCGGATGCCGAGCACGTCGAGCTTGAGCAGGCCGAGGTCTTCCACGTCGTCCTTGTCGAACTGGCTCATCGGGAAGCCGGCGTACGACGCCTCGACGGGGGTCCGGTCGAGCAGGGTGGCGTCGGAGAGCAGCACCCCGCAGGGGTGCATCGCGACGTGGCGGGGCAGCCCGTCGAGCCGTTCGACCATCCGGAAGAACAGGTCGAGCCGTTCGTCGGTGAGCCCACCCGCGGCCAGCTCGGGCAGGTCGCGCAGCGCGGTGCGGGCGTCGCGGGCGCGGATGTGGGGGAACGCCTTGGCGATCGCGTCGATCTCGCCCGGCGGCATCCCGAGCGCGCCGCCGACGTCGCGGACGGCGTGGCGGACCCGGTAGGTGTCCATCATCGAGACGCAGACGCACCGCTCGCCGCCGTAGCGCTCGAGGATCGCCTCGTAGACCTCGAGCCGCCGGGCGGACTCGACGTCGAGGTCGATGTCGGGCAGCGAGTCGCGCAGCGGCGAGAGGAACCGCTCCATCAGCAGGTCGTGGCGGATCGGGTCGATGCCGGAGACGCCGATCAGGTAGTTGACCAGGCTGCCGGCCCCCGAGCCGCGGGCCGCGCACCGCACGCCCATGTCGCGGATCAGGTCGGTGATGTCGCCGACGGTGAGGAAGTAGGGGGCGAAGCCGAGGCCGCGGATCACCTCCAGCTCGTCGTCGAGCCGCTTCCAGATCCGCTGCCGGGGTGCCGAGCCGTAGCGGTCGCCGACCCCGGCCTCGCAGCGCTCGCGGAGCAGCCGGTCGGCCCCTCCATCAGCCCCGTCGCCGGCGGTGTCCAGCTCGGGCAGGTGGACCTGGCCGATCCCGAGGTCGGCGGCCGGGTCGAGGGCGCACCGGTCGGCCACGGCGCGGGTGCGGGCCAGCAGCCTCATCGCCTCCCGCGCCGGGTCGCCCTCGAGGCCGGCCAGCCGGCAGACCTCCTCGGCGACCTCGGCCATCTGCTTGCCGGACTTGAGGAACCCCTCGGCGTTGCCGCGATCGACGTGGCGCCGGTCGAGGGCGACCAGCCGGCGGGCGGCGTCGAGGACGTCGACGGTGGGGGCGTCGAGCCGGTCGGCGTAGCGGACGGCGTTGCTGAGCACCGCCTCCAGCCCGGCCTGCCGGGCCAGCCCGGCCGTCCGGGCGGCGTGGGGGGCGGTGCCGGGACCCCAGGTGCCGTCGCGTCCGGGGAGCCGGTGGGAGACCAGCTCGAGCAGGAGGTGGTCGGCCGGGACCACGTCGCGCCACGCCGCGAGCGCGGCCAGCGCCTGGTCGTCGCGGCGCCGGGTCACGGCCGCGCCGACCTCGGAGGCCGGCCCGAGCAGCACCACCACGTCGCCGCCGTCGAGGTGGGGGGCGAGCAGGTCGAGGGTGGCCACCGGGTGGCCCCGTTCGCCGGCCAGGTGGACCGCGGAGACCATCCGGCAGATCGCCGCCCAGCCGCCGCGGCCACCACCGGGCCCGCCCGCGTGGGCGAGCAGGGTCACCCGGGGCAGCCCGCCGCGGTCGCTCGCCCGGTCGCGGAAGCTGCCGCCCCGGACGGGGGTCCGCGGCCGCGGACCGGGCCGGACGGAGCCGGGGCCGGTCACCACGGGTTGGTAGGCGAGGTCGACGCCGAGCACCGGCCGGATCCCGGCCGCCCGGCAGGCCCGGGCGAACTTCACCGCGCCGTAGGTGCCGTCGCGGTCGGTCAGCGCCAAGGTGTCCATCTCCTGCTCCGCGGCCCGCTCGACCAGGGTGTGCGGGTGGGAGGCGCCGTACTGGAGGGAGTAGCCGGAGGCGACGTGGAGATGGACGAACGGGTCAGGCGACACCGGCCCGGGAGCCGGTGGCGCCGTCGTGGGGTACGACGGTGCGGCCGGCGGTCGGTGGGTGCGGGACCAGGCCGAGCGACTGCTCGACCACGGCGAGGAACCGGTCGGCGTCGCGAACCAGGTCGTCGGCCTCCCGCTCGGTGACGGCGCGGGTCGAGCCCGCCTCGGCGGCGGCACGCTTGGCGGCACCGGCGGCGAAGAACCGGGCCCACTCCTCCAGCTCGGGCGCCACGTCGGCGAGCAGCACCCAGGCGTTGCGCTGCTGCCGCCCGCGGGCCGAGGTCGGCCGGGCGCGGGCCGCGAGCAGGGCGGCGGCCGCGCGCAGCGCCGCCACGTGGGCGGCGGCGTAGCGGGCGGGGACGTCGGGCGCGGTGACCGCCTCGGTGAGGGAGTCGGCCGCCCGGCCGAGGTAGGAGTGGGTCGTCGCGGGCAGTGCGTGGGGCTGGACATCAGGCTGGGTCTGCTGGTTCACCGGTCGCCCCTCTCAGTCGACGCAGCCGACGAGCTGCCAGCTGCCCTCGGTCCAGTCGAAGGAGAGGTCGAAGACCCCCCAGCCACCGGTGCTGTCGTCGGGATCGGCGCCGGGGCGGCCGCGGCCGGCCTCGACCCGCCACAGCTCGCGCTCGACGAGCAGCTCGGCAGTGGCCGAGCGGACCGCACCACCGCCCGTGGGTGCCGGGTCGTCGGAGCCGAGGACGGCCCGGACGCCCGAGGACTGCCACCAGGGGCCGGTCTCGACCCAGTGGGCGAGCACCGCCCGCACCTTCCACAGCCGGCCCCGCCACAGGAACTGCTCGGGGCCCTCCCCCCGGTGGGCCGGGCTCTCCATCCACCCGCTGCGCACCTCCACGGGGTCGTCGTACCGTCTCACCGCTGCTCCTCCCGGCACCCGTTCGACCCCTCGACCCACGACGTCGGTGACCCGGTCACCCGCTGCACAAGCGCTGGGGCGGTGTGGCCGGCAGGTCCGGCGACGCGGGGGTCGAGGTCGCCCCGCCGGACCAGTGTTCGAACAAATGTTCGAACACGTCCACGGTACACCGCCCCACCCCGGGGCCGTCAAGGCCAGAGCGCGGGGTGTGGAGGACGGCCGGGAGGCCCGGTCTCAGCTCCCTCGCTCGGGCGAGTGCGCGTGCGCCTCGGCGAGCATCGCGCCCCGGATGAAGTCGCTGGTGTCGCGGCTCGCCAGCAGCCAGAGCAGCACGCCGTTGAGGACCGCGCCGACGGCGCCCAGCACGGCCAGCGGGGCCGGCGGGTCGGCGCGGTAGATGACCAGCATCACGAAGACGAACGCCACCGCGGTCACCCCCAGGGCGTAGCGGGCCCACCGGTGCCCCTTGCCGAACAGGGAGGCGATCACCCAGACCAGGAGCGCGTAGACGATGAACGACACCACCGCCACCGGGACGAACGCCGGCGGCGCGAGCTGGCTCTGGCGCACGGCGTCGAGGCCGCCCTGGGTGTCGGCCCAGGCCCGGACCAGGTCGTCACGCAGCAGCGCGACGGTCGCCGTCCCGAGCGCGCTGACCCCGACCAGCACCGCCTGCACGCGGATCGCCTTGGTCACCGAGCCCGGTCGCTGCCGACCCATGCGTCATCCCTCCGTCCTGCTGGCCCCCCGTCGCCGCCGGGCGTGGCGGATAGGGTCGCACCATGTCAGAGCATGCGACGATCACCCGGTTCCGCGAGGAGCACTCGCGGCGCGGAGGCGCCGGTGAGGTCGTGGTCCTGCCGGAGTCCGTCCACACCGCCGCGCTGGCCGCCGAGGCCCTCGGCTGCGAGGTGGGCGCGATCGCCAACAGCTTGGTCTTCGACGACCACGGTAGCCCCCTGCTGGTGCTGACCTCCGGGGCCCACCGGGTCGACACGGCGGCGACCGCGGCCCGGATCGGTGCCGGCAGCCTCGACCGCGCGACCGCCGAGTTCGTCCGACGCCACACCGGTCAGGTGATCGGCGGCGTCTCGCCGATCGGCCACCCGTCGCCGGTCCCCACGTGGATCGACACCTGGCTGCAGCGGCACCCCGTCGTCTGGGCCGCGGCCGGGCACCCGGCGGCCGTCTTCTCCACGACGTACGACGAGCTGGTCGAGCTCACCGGCGCCACACCGGTCGACGTCGGCCGCGACTAGGAGCGGACGTGGAGTCCCTCGCCCTGGCGTTCTCGACCGGGTGGGCCAGCGGCGTCAACGCCTACCTGGTGGTGCTGGTGCTGGGCATCGCCGACCGGGTGGGCCACGTCGAGCAGGTGCCCGACGTGCTCGGTCGCTGGGACGTGCTGGCCGTGGCGGGGTTCCTGTTCGTGATGGAGTTCGTGGCCGACAAGATCCCCTACGTCGACTCGACCTGGGACGCGATCTCCACCGTGATCCGGCCGACGGCCGGCGCGGTCATCGGCGTGCTGCTGGCGGGCGACGCCACCACCCTGGAGCAGGCGGTGCTCGGTGTGGTCGGCGGCGGCACCGCCCTGGCCTCCCACCTCGTGAAGGCCGGGAGCCGGCTGGCGATCAACACGTCCCCCGAGCCCGTGTCCAACGTCGCCGCCAGCCTCGCCGAGGACCTCACGGTGCTGGCGCTGGTGTGGTTCGCGATCGAGCACCCGCGGGCCGCGGCCGCGATCGCCGGCGTGCTGCTCGCCGGCGGGCTGATCGTGCTCTACCTGGTCGCCCGCCTCGTCCGTCGCGGCTGGCGACGCTGGAAGGTCCGCCGGGAGCAGCCGGTGGCCGGATAGGTTCCGGCCATGCGCGTGGTGGTGGTGGGGGGCGGCCTGGGTGGCCTGGCCGCGGCCGCGCGGCTCGCCAAGCTCGGGCACCAGCTCACCCTGCTCGAGCAGGACGACCGGCTCGGCGGGGCGCTGGCCCCCCTGACTCGCGACGGGTTCACCTGGGACCGCGGTGCCCACGCCACGCTGCTGCCGGCCGTGCTGCGCGACCTGTTCCGCAAGTCCGGGCGGCCGCTGGAGCGCGAGCTCGACCTGGTCCCGGTCGACGTCCTCCGCACCCACCGCTTCACCGACGGCAGCACCCTCCCGCTCCCGTCGGGCCGCGCCGCCCAGCTGCGCGCCTTCGACGGCCTCGGCCCGGGGCTCGGCCAGCGGTGGCTGGACCACGTGGCGTCGTACGCCGACACCTGGGAGCTGCTCCGCCGCCACCACCTCGAGGTGCCGACTCCCCCCGACCGGGTGCCGCGCGAGGTGCGCGCGGTGCTCGACAGCCGCGAGTCGCTGCACCGGCGGCTCCGCCGCGACCTGCGCGACGAGCGGCTCCGGCAGGTGGCCGGCCACCGGCTCGTCGCCGAGGGCCACGACCTGCGCAACGTTCCCGCGTGGGTCGGGCTGCACTCCTACCTCGAGCAACGGCTCGGCGCCTGGTCGGTGCCGGGCGGCTTCTCCGCGGTGGCGGACGCGCTCGCGCGACGGATGGAGACGCGCGGGGTCGACGTCCGCACCGGCACCACGGTGCGTGACCTGGTGGTGCGCGAGGGGCGGTGCGTCGCCGTGGCCACCGACGCCGGTGAGGTCGACGCCGACGCCGTCGTCTGCGCGGTCGACCCGCGGCGGCTGCCGACCCTGGCGCCGTACGTCGCGGCGACGATGCCGGCGCTCCCGCCCCTGCTGGTGCACCTGGGCCTGGCCGGCGACGTGCCGGACGTGGGGCACGAGCTGGTGCTCCACGGCGACCCGATGCTGGTGGTCCGCGCGGGCGGCTCGGCCCCGGAGGGCCGCACCGCCTGGACCGTGCACGGCCGCGGCCGGATCGCCGAGGACCTGCTCGTCGCGCTGGCCCGGGTCGGCCTCGACGTCCGCGACCGGGTGACGGCGCGCGTCGACCGCACGGCCCGGTCGCAGGTCGAGGCGGGCGGCTCGGCGATGGGGGTGCTGTGGCAGGGCCGTGGCACCGTTCGCCGACGGCTGGGCCCGACCACCCCGGTGCCCGGCGTCTACGCGGCCGGCGCCCACGCCCGGCCGGGCGGCGGGGTGCCGATGGTCGGGCTGTCGGCGGCGCTGGTGGCCGAGGTGATCGGGCCGGCCTGAGTCCGGACGCCCGCGGTGCCTCCGCCACCGAACCATCGGCCCGAACGGTGGACCAGCCACCGCCGGGGTCAGACGCTGATCCGGAGGGCCGCGAAGATCTCGCGGGTGGCCCGTGACCGGTTGAGCGTGTAGAAGTGCAGGCCGGGCGCGCCCCGGTCGAGCAGCTCCTCGCAGAGCTCGGCGGCCATCGCGACCCCTGCGGCCCGCAGCGCTGCCGGGTCGTCGGCGTACGCCTCGACCCGCGCCCGCACCTCGGCGGGGACCTCGCGTCCGGACAGCTCGGCCATCCGGGTGACCTGGCGCAGGTTCAGGATCGGCATGATGCCGGGCAGGATCGGGATCCCGACGCCCGCGGCGTCGGCGCGGTCGACCAGCTCGGCGTAGTCGTCGGCCCGGAAGACCATGTCGGTGATCGCGAACTGCGCGCCCGCCCGCTGCTTCTCCAGCAGCACCGCGGTGTCGCGCTCGACCGACTCCGCGCCCGGGTGGGCGCCGGGGAACGCGGCGACGCCCACGCTGAACCGGTCGCGGGCCAGCGACACCAGCTCGCAGGCGTGGGTGAACCCACCCTCGGTCGGGGTCCACGGCGCCCGCGGGCCCTCGCGGGGGTCGCCGCGCAGCGCCAGCACGTTGTGGACGCCGGCCGCCTCGTAGGCCGCCAGGATCTCCTCGAGCTCCTCGCGGGTGTGGCCGACGCAGGTGAGGTGCCCCATCGGCACCATCGAGGTCTCGCGCGCGATCCGGCCGGTCACCCGCACGGTCGTGTCGCGCGAGGAGCCGCCGGCGCCGTACGTCACGGAGACGAAGGTGGGCTGGTAGGGCTCGAGCTCGCTGATCGCGGTCCAGAGCTGCTCCTCGCCGGCTTCGTCCTTGGGCGGCATGAACTCGAAGGAGTAGGAGCGCCCACCCTGGCGGAGGAGGGTCGCGATGCTCACGGGGCTCGGGGGGGTGCCGCGGATCGGGTCCGGCATGCCCTCGAGTCTAGGCACCGGGCGGGGGCCCGACCGGGCGTCGTCCACGGGCTGGGGCCCGTGCCCTAGTCTCGCCGCGTGGTGACGAGCTGGGACGGGACCGCCTTCCGCCGGGACCTCCAGGGGGTGCTCGAGGAGTTCCTCGACGAGATGGCCGAGCGGCTGGCGCCGCTGGGTCCCGACGCCGACCGGCTGCTCGCCGAGGCGCGCACGTGCGTCAGCGGCGGCAAGCGGTTCCGCGCCGCGTTCTGCTACTGGGGGTTCCGTGCCCACTCCCCCACGGTCCCCGACGAGCGGGCGTTGCTGCGGGCCTGCGCGGCCCTGGAGCTGCTCCACGCCAGCGCGCTGGTCCACGACGACTACATGGACGCCTCCGACACCCGCCGCGGTCGCCCGGCCACCCACCGGACGTTCGAGGCCGAGCACCGCGACGACGGCTGGCGCGGCGACCCTGCCCAGTACGGCGCCGCCGCCGCCATCCTGCTCGGCGACCTGCTGCTGAGCTGGTCGGAGGAGCTGCTGCGCCGGTGCGGCCTGCCGCTGGACCGGGTGGCGGCCGCGATGGGCGTGTTCGACCTGTGCCGCAGCGAGGTGATCACCGGGCAGTTCCTCGACGTGTCGGTGCAGGCCCGTGGCCGGGCCGACGTCGACGCGGCGATGACGGTGCTCCGCTACAAGTCGGCCAAGTACTCCATCGAGCGGCCGCTCCACATCGGCGCCACCCTCGCCGGCGCCGACGCCGAGGGACTGGCCGAGCTGTCGGCGTACGGGCTCCCGCTCGGCGAGGCGTTCCAGCTGCGCGACGACCTGCTCGGGGTGTTCGGTGACGCGGAGACGACCGGCAAGCCGGCGGGCGACGACCTGGCCGAGGGCAAGCGCACCGTGCTGGTGGCCCTGGCGCTGGACGCGGCCCCGCCGGAGCAGGCGGCGCTCCTCGACCGCAGCCTCGGCACGCCCCTCGACCCGGGGCTCCTGGCGGAGCTGCAGCGGATCATCGACGAGTCGGGCGCGCACGCGCAGGTGGAGTCGGTGATCGACGCCCTGGTGGAGCGGTCGACCAAGGCGCTCGCCGCTGCGACCGTCGAGGACGACGCCCGGGTCGTGCTGGCCGAGCTCGCGGCGGCCGCGACCGACCGGGTCGTGTGAGGCGCACGGCCGGCGTCCCTAGGGTGAGGCCATGACCCCAGACGCGACGCCGCTCCCGCCCTTCCACCTCGCGATCCCGGTCCACGACATCGAGGTTGCCCGGCACTTCTACGGCGAGGTCCTCGGCTTCGGCCGGGGCCGCTCCGACGTCCGGTGGACCGACTGGAACGTCGAGGGCCACCAGGTCGTCACCCACCAGGTCGACGGCCACACCGCCCACGTCGCCGGGACCAACCCCGTCGACGGGCACGACGTCCCGGTCCCCCACTTCGGGCTCGTGCTCCCGGTCGACCGCTTCCAGGAGCTCGCCGCCCGGCTCACCGACGCCGGGACCGACTTCGTCATCGAGCCGTACGTCCGCTTCGAGGGCGAGTCCGGCGAGCAGTGGACGATGTTCTTCCTCGACCCGTCCGGCAACGCGCTGGAGTTCAAGGCGTTCCGGGACCTCTCCCAGCTGTTCGCCGTCTGACCACGGTCAGTCCAGGTCGGACACGCCGCTGACCGCCGGACCCTCGCCCCGCAGCAGCACGGCGAACGGGCTGCCCCGCTCGGCGTGGACCCGGGTGCCGAGCACGCTGAGCGCGACCGAGAACGCCTGCGGCTCCGCGCGCGCCAACGGCCCCCAGCCGTCCCACAGCAGCACCGTCCCCGCCCCGCCGTCGACGTCGCTCAGGCAGTCGGCCAGCGCGTCGAAGTTCTGCCCGTACCACTCGGGGAAGTCCAGCGCCTCCCCCACCGCCTGCAGGAACTCGGCCTTGGTCTGGGCGGCCAACCCGTCGACGTGCGCGAACCGCCAGCCCGCGTGCTCGACGGTGTGCCGCACGTCGGCGACCTCGAACCCGGAGTGCCAGGCGTGCACCCCGGGTGGCTGCCGCCCGGCCAGCAGTGCGGCCAGCCCGCTCATGACGTCCTCATCTCGCGATCCTCTCGAACGACGCGTAGTGGTCTGACGTCCAGTAGTACTCCCCCTCGTCGCCGGTGACGATCCGACGTGGCCCGCGGTCGTCCACGCCGGGCCTCTCCACGGTGTACTCCCGGTAGTACCCCGTCGGCTCGTCGGGCAGCAGGGCCCTCCCGGTTGGCGAACGTCTCGTCGTCCTGGTCGTAGGGCTACGGCCCGCCGGCGTCGATCAGCCGCAACGCCTCCCGGGTCTCGGCCGGGAGCTCCGACTCCTCGACCCACGCCAGTCCGCTCGCGGGGTCGGTCGACGTCGCGGTGCGTTCCGGCGCCTCTTCGGACTCGGTGATCCCGCCGATCAGGCCCGTGCCGAGGCCGACGGCGAGGGCGACGACCATGCCGGCGAGCAGCAGGACCAGCCGGCGGAGGTCCACAAGGCCGCTGGGATCAGGCCAGCGCCTGGGCGCGGCGCTTCACCTCGGCGCCGCGGTTCTCGCGCAGTGCGTCGATCGGGCGTCCGGGGAGGTCGGCGTCGGTGTAGATCCACGCGATGCACTCACGGTCGTCGAACCCGTGGTCGTGCAGGAGGGTCAGCAGCCCGGGCAACCCCTTGACGACGAGGCCGTTCTGGATGAAGCCGACCGGTACGTGGGGACCGCCCCCGGAGGCGGGGACGGCCGCGGCCAGCTCGTGGTCACGCACCATCGTGCGGACCTTGGCGGGGGTCACCCCGAGCTCGGCGGCCGCCGCGGTCCAGTCGAGCCAGCCGGGGACCAGGAGGTCGAGGTCGGGAGCAGCGGGGGAAGTCAGTTCGCTCACGGCTCCACCCTAGGCACTCCCCAGGGCCGTGGGGCAACACGCCGGATCCGTCCATGTGCACGAGCCCCGGCCGCGCCGTGCCTACCGTGGACGGCTCGTGCCTCGCGACGCTTCCCCACTCGGCGGCACGTGCCGTCGGGGTGTCGCGCGGCGGACAGGAGACCTCGTGCGCCTGCCCACCACCGCCGCCCTGCTCGGCTCCGTCGTCGGGGTCACCCTCGGGGTCGGCCCGCTCGCCGCGCCTGCCCAGGCCACCCATGCACCACTGCCCCCGGGCCGCGACCTGCGCAGCCACGTCGTGCAGCCCGGGGAGACCGCGACCGAGCTCGCCGTCCGCTACCACGCGTGGACCGACGAGCTGGTCGCCCACAACCACCTCGGTCCGTCGGCGACCCTGGTCGCCGGGCAGCGCATCCAGGTCCCCGTCGTACGGTCAGCCGTGCCCAGCCGCGAGCGGCCGAGAGCGTCCGGGTCCGGCCCCGACTCCTCCGGCGGCTCGGCCACCACCGACCCGTCCCGGACGCGGGTCCACGACGCCGTCGCCCGGGTGTCCCGCCGCCGTGGGGTCGACCCCGAGCTGTCGCTGGCCGTCTCCTGGCAGGAGGCCGGGTGGCGGATGCACCACGTCTCGGACGCCGGCGCGATCGGTGCGATGCAGGTCCTGCCCTCCACCGCCGACTGGATGGAGTGGTACGTCGGGCAGCCGCTGCGTCCCCGCCGGCTCCACGACAACGCGCTGACCGGCGTGACCCTGCTGCGGGTGCTCGCCGAGAACACCGGCTCGCAACGGCACCGGGTGGGCGCCTACTACCAGGGCCTCGGCGCGGTGCACGACCACGGCCTCTACCGCGAGACCCGCGACTACGTCGACAACGTGCTGGCGATCAAGCGGCGGCTCGAGCAAGGCCGGCCGCCCGCCTGACCCGGCCCTCCCGGGGCACCGACCGGGGCCGACGCCACGCCGGAAGCGGGCCAACCGGGCCGTGCGGAGGCGCCCTCCGTACGATTGAGGCCCGGATCTCCTTCCCCGTCCGGCCACAGGAGGGTCGTGGTGCAGTCCGATCAGCGCGCCCGCGTGGGTGACGAGACGGGCTTCGGCGACCCCGTGACCGGCCGGGTGCTCGACGGGCGCTACCGGGTCGGCCCCCGGATCGCCCGGGGTGGGATGGCCAGCGTCTACGAGGCCACCGACGTCCGGCTCGACCGGACCGTCGCCGTCAAGGTGATGCACCCCGGTCTCGGCGACGGCGACGACTTCGCCGCCCGGTTCGTCCGTGAGGCACGCGCGGCCGCCCGCCTGTCGCACCCCCACGTGGTGGCCGTGCACGACCAGGGCACCGACGACGGCACGGTCTTCCTGGTCATGGAGCTGGTCGCGGGCCACACCCTGCGCGACGTCGTCCGCAAGGAGGCGCCGATGCCGCCGGCCCGGGCGCTCGCGCTGGTCGAGCCGGTGCTCTCGGCGCTGGCCCACGCCCACCGGGCGGGCCTGGTCCACCGTGACATCAAGCCCGAGAACGTCCTCATCGCCGACGGGCCGGGCGCCGGCACGGTCAAGGTCGCCGACTTCGGGCTGGCCAAGGCGGTCAGCGCCGACACCCAGCACACCGCCACCGGCGGCGTCCTCATCGGCACCGTGTCCTACCTCGCCCCCGAGCTGGTCGTCGACGGCCGCTCCGACGCACGGGCCGACGTCTACGCCGTCGGCGTCGTCCTCTACGAGCTGCTCACCGGCCGCAAACCCCACGAGGGCGAGTCGCCGATCCAGGTCGCCTACAAGCACGTCCACCACGACGTCCCCCCGCCGTCGGAGGTCGTCCCCGGCCTCCCGGCGTACGTCGACGCGCTGGTCGCCCGCGCCACGGCCCGCGACCAGGGACAGCGGCCGGCCGACGCCGGGGTGCTGCTCCACCAGGTCCACCGGGTCGCGCAGGCGCTCGCCAGCGACGTGGTCGACGACGACGAGCTGGTCGCCGACCTGCTCCCGACCGCGCGCACGTCACCGGACACCGAGCCGCAGGGACCGTTCGAGCCGTTCGACCCCGACGAGATGGCGACGCTGCTCGCGCCCGCCGAGGCGGTGGCCACCGTCGGCAGCGACACCGGCGAGCTCGGGTGGCCGCCGGCCGCACCTCCGGAGCACACCACCAGCCTCGAGCAGGCCCGCCCCGCGCCGGACCGGGTCCCGCCCCCGCCGGTGACGCCGGCCCCGCGCCGCCGCTCGCGCCGCGGCCCGCTGCTGCTCCTCCTGGCGCTGCTGCTGGCCGTGGGCCTCGGCGTGGGCGCCTGGTGGTTCGGCTGGGAGCGCTGGACGCAGACCCCGAGCGTGCTCGGGCTCCGCGAGGCCGCGGCCACCGAGCGGCTGGAGTCGGCCGGGCTCGACGTCCGCGAGGGCGACCCGGCCTACTCCGAGACGGTGCCGGCCGGCAAGGTGCTCGCCACCGACCCGGCCGCCGGCGACCGGGTGCTCGACGGCGGCACCGTCACGGTGGTGCTCTCGCTCGGCAAGGAGCGCTACGACGTCCCGAAGGTCCGGGGCATGTCGGAGGACAAGGCGCAGGACGCGCTCGCCGACCGCAGCCTCGAGTTCGGCGAGTCGGTCGGCGTCTGGTCCGAGGAGGTGCCGAAGGGCACCGTGCTCGGCAGCGACCCGGCGGTCGGCACCACGCTGCGACCCGGCACGCCGGTCGACCTCCGGGTCAGCAAGGGACCGCAGCCGATCAAGGTCCGCGACTGGACCGGCCAGGACGCCGACCGCGCCGAGCAGGTCATGGAGGACAAGGGCCTGGTCGTCGAGCGCGGCGCGGAGTACTCGGACGAGGTCCCCGAGGGCCGGGTCATCAGCCAGACCCCCACGAGCGGCACCCTGTTCCGCGGCCAGACCGTCGAGATCGTGGTCTCGCGCGGCCCCGAGCTGGTCGAGGTCCCCGGCGGCCTGGTCGCCTCCGGTGTCGGTACGGCCACCGCCCGGCTGGAGGAGCTCGGGTTCGACGTCGAGGTCGTCCGGGGCGGACCCGGCTACATCGGGCTCGAGTACGTCTTCTCCGTCGACCCCGGCTCCGGGACCATGGTTCCCCGCGGCAGCACGATCACGCTGACCCTGGTCTGACGAACCCACCCACCTCCGACGTCCCTCTAGGGTGTCTGCTGAGGAGGTGAGCGGTGGGCACCTGCGCCCAGTGTGGGCACGAGCTCGGGATCGGCCGTTTCTGCACCAACTGCGGCCACCCCGTGGGCGCGCCCGCGTCCCGGGACACCAGCGCTCCCCGCGCGACCCCCGACTGGCGCACCGACACCGCGGAGCGCCCGCGCGCCGTACCGCCCGAGGCCCGGGCGCAGGTCCCGCTGACGGCACCCACCAGTCCCGAGCCCGCCCGGTTCCCGCTCTACGCCGACGAGGTCGCGACCGACCCACCGATCGACACCGCGACCTTCCCGGCGGCCACGACCGAGCCGGAGCCCCCGAGCCGTCACCGCCACGTCGACGAGGACCGGCGGCAGGGCGCCGCGGCCAGGTGGGTCCCGTGGGTGGCCGGGCTCACCGCCATGCTGTTGCTGGCGGCGCTCGGGCTGTGGCTGCTGCTCGGAGACGACGAGGAGCCGGCTGCCGGTGAGACCGCCCGCGACCCCGCACCCACGCAGCAGGCCAGCCGTGACGACCGGACACCGGAGGGGCGCACCACTGTCTCGCCCGCTCCCCGGGCCGAGCCCGGGAACCTCGCGGGCTCGGCGACGGTGCGGGCGCCCCGACCGGCACCGGCCACCCAGGACGTCACCGGCCGTCGGGTGACCTTCGCCGCCACCAACCTGCTCGACGGGATGCCCGAGACCTGTTGGCGGACGCCGGGTGACGCAACCGGCAAGGCGATCACGTTCGGCTTCGAGGAGCCCATCGAGATGGCCGAGGTGGGGTTGGTCAACGGCTACGCCAAGACCGCCTCGGACTCCTCCGGCACCCTCGACTGGTACGCCGGAAACCGCCGGACGCTCGAGGTCGAGTGGTCCTTCGACGACGGGACCGTCGTCACCCAGGACCTGCGGCAGACCCGCCGGATGCAGACCGTCCCGCTCGACAAGGGCGTGGTCACCGAGCAGCTCACGATGCGCCTCCTCGAGGTCACGCCCCCCGGCACCGGTCGCGCGTCGCGCAACTACACGGCGGTCTCCGAGGTGTTGCTCCGGGGCGCTGCCGCCGGCTGAGGGTCAGCGCAGGCCGGCCAGGACGGCGGCCGCCTTCTCGACGGCGGCGCGGTCGACGTCGAGGTGGGTGACCAGCCGGACGGTGCGGGGCCCGACGGCCCCGACCCGGACGCCGGCCTCGGCGGCGCGGGCCACGAAACCGGCGGCGTCGTCGGACGGTACGGCGACGATGTTGGTGTCGACGCCGGCCGGGTCGACCCCGCACGCCTCGGCCAGCAGCCGGGCGTGCTCGTGGTCGTCGGCCAGCCGCTCGAGGTGGTGGTCGAGGGCGTGCAGACCGGCGGCGGCCAGCACGCCGACCTGGCGCATCCCGCCGCCCATCCGCTTGCGACGGACCCGGGCCTCCGTGACCGCGTCGGCCGACCCGACCATCAGCGAGCCGATCGGCGCACCGAGCCCCTTGGACAGGCAGACCGCCATCACGTCGGCCAGCCCGCCGTACGTCGCGAGCGGGACGCCGGTCGCGACGTGGGCGTTCCAGATCCGGGCGCCGTCGACGTGGACCCGCGTGCCCACCTCGTCGGCCCAGGCCCGGAGCGCCTGCAGCTGGTCGAGCGGGACCACGGCCCCGCCGGCGAAGTTGTGGGTGTTCTCGACCGCAACGGCGGCCGTCGGCACGAAATAGGGACCGAGGTCGGGGGCGAAGAGGTCCTGCACCCGGGCGAGCGGGACCTGACCGTCGGGGGCGTGCCAGGTGCGCATCGTGATGCCGCTGTGGGCACCGTGGGCGCCCAGCTCGGCGCGGGCGATGTGGGCCCGCTCCTCGCAGAGCACCTCCTGGCCGGGGGCGACCACGCTGCGCACGGCGAGCACGTTGGCCATCGACCCGGTGGGCGTGAACAGGGCGGCCTCGTGTCCCAGCAGGTCGGCCACCCGCTCCTCCAGCGCCGTGACCGTGGGGTCCTCGCCGTAGACGTCGTCGCCGACCTCTGCCTCGGCCATGGCGCGCCGCATGGCGGCCGTCGGGCGGGTGACGGTGTCGCTGCGCAGGTCGATCATGCGGCGCGGAGCATCCTGGCGACGAGGAAGGCCAGCTCGAGGCTCTGCACCCGGTTGAGCCGCGGGTCGCAGACCGACTCGTAGCGGTCGGCGAGCCCCGCCTCGTCGAGCAGCTCGCCGCCGCCCACGCACTCGGTGACGTCGTCGCCGGTGAGCTCGACGTGGAGCCCGCCGGGCCAGGTGCCGAGCGCCCGGTGGACGTCGAAGAAGCCCTGCACCTCGTCGATGACGTCGTCGAAGCGCCGGGTCTTGTAGCCCGAGGACGCCTCGAAGGTGTTGCCGTGCATCGGGTCGCAGACCCAGGCCACCTCGACCCCGGCTGCGGTGATCTTCTCGACCAGCGGTGGCAGCCCGTCGCGGATCCGGCCGGAGCCGAACCGGGTGATGAACGTCAGCCGGCCCGGCTCGTTGTCGGGGTTGAGCCGCCCGGCGAGCGCCAGCGCGTCATCGGCGGACGTCGTGGGGCCGAGCTTGACGCCGATCGGGTTGCGGATGTGGCGCATCAGCTCGACGTGGGCGCCGTCGAGCTGGCGGGTGCGCTCGCCGATCCACACGAAGTGCGCCGAGACGTCGTACGGCGTCTGGGTGCGCGAGTCGATCCGGGTCATCGCGTGCTCGTACTCCAGCACCAGCGCCTCGTGGCTGGAGTGGACGTCGACCCGGTGGAACTCGTCGGGGTCGGCACCGATCGCCTTCATGAAGGTGAGCGCCCGCGTGATGTCGTTGGCCACGGCCTCGTAGCGCTGCCCCGCGGCCGACTCGCGGACGAAGTCGGTGTTCCAAGTGTGCACCTGGCGCAGGTCGGCGTAGCCACCGGTCACGAACGCGCGGACCAGGTTGAGGGTGGCCGCGGAGGCGTTGTAGACGTCGACCAGCCGGTGCGGGTCGTGGGTCCGGGCGGCCTCGGAGAACTCGAACCCGTTGACCGCGTCGCCGCGGTAGGCCGGCAGCGTGACCCTCTGGTCACCACTGCCGCGGGTCTCGAAATCGCTCGAGCGCGGCTTGGCGTACTGCCCCGCGATCCGGCCGAGCTTGACCACCGGCACCGACGCGGCGTACGTCAGCACCACCGCCATCTGCAGCAGCACCCGGAGCTTGTTGCGGACGTTGTCGGCGGTGACGCCCGCGAAGGTCTCGGCGCAGTCGCCGCCCTGGAGCAGGAACGCCTCGCCCCGTGCCACGGCGCCGATCTTCGCCTTGAGGGCGTCGCACTCGCCGGCGAACACCAGCGGCGGCTGGGTGCGCAACCGGGCGACGGCCGCCTCGACGGCGGCGACGTCGGGGTAGGTCGGCTGCTGCGCCGCGCCGATGGCGTGCAGCTCCGCGAGGTCTGGGACGTGACTCACCGGGCCAGCGTACGCGCGAGGGGGCCCGCGACCCGTCCCGGGCACGGGCGTTGAGACCTGCGACCCGCTGCCGAGGAAAGGCTCCCGTCCCCGGCGGCGGAAGACCCCGGCACCATGAGGGTGCCGGGGCCTTCCCCGTGGTGGGCGGGCCAGCTCTCAGCGGGGAGGGTCGTCCTCCATGTGCTCGATGTCGCGGAACCCGGTCTTCTTGGCCCGGACGCCCCGGTTGGTCAGCCAGGTGATCGCCCACAGCACGACCCCGATCGCGAGCAGCCACGCCGCGATCTGGTAGATCAGGAGGGGACGGTCCACCCACGGCCCGATGAGGAAGAGGCAGGCGAGGGCGGCGACCGCCGGCGTCGGCCCGGGCGAGCGGAAGAACCCGCGATCACTGCGGCGACGCGTCACCAGGCACGCGATGTTGACCACGGTGAACACCCCGAGCAGCAGCAGGGCGGTGGTGCTGGCCAGGTTGAGGACGACGTCGCTCTCGGGCTGGTTGGCGACGTAGTAGATCAGTCCCAGCGCCAGCAGGGTCGAGAAGGCGATGCCGACGTAGGGCGTGCGCCTCGCCGCCGAGACCTTGCCCAGCGAGCGGGGCAGCACGTCCTGGTTGGCCAGGCCGTAGAGCAGCCGGCTGGCCATCAGCATGTTGATCAGCGCAGTGTTGGCGACGGCGAAGCAGGCCAGGAACGGGAACACCAGGTCGATCGGGAAATCGGGGGCGCCCTGGCTGACGACCGCGACCAGGGCCGGGGACTCCTCCTCGACCAGCGTGTAGATCTCCTCCGACGTCAACACCGAGACGACCGAGACGGCGACCAGCATGTAGAGGATCACCGCGATCCCGAGACCGGTGAGCATGGTGCGCGGGAAGATGCGCTGGGGGTCCTGGGTCTCCTCGACCATGTTGACGGAGTCCTCGAATCCGACCATCGCGAAGAACGCGATCGACGTCGCCGTCGTGACGGCGAGGAACAACCCCTTCTCCTCCGGCGACTGGAAGACGGTGATCCGGCTGACGTCGCCGTCGCCGGCGGCGATGGCGTAGAACCCGACGCCGATGACGATCGCCAGCGCCGCGACCTCGACCAGGGTCAGGACCACGTTGAACTTCACGCTCTCGCTGACGCCGCGCAGGTTGATCAGGGCCAGCAGCACCATGAAGCCCATGGCCGTGGCGGTGGTGACGCCGGTACCGGGCACGGCGTCGATCCAGCCGTTGAGCTCGAGCCCGGCGAAGAAGTTGAGGGCGAGCACGTTGGAGGACGTCGACGCGCTGGTGATCCCGGAGCAGATGACGGCGAAGGCCACGATGAAGGTGACGAAGTGCACCCCGAATGCCTTGTGCGCGTAGAGCGCCGCCCCGGCCGCCTGGGGGTACTTGGTGACCAGCTCGAGGTAGGAGAGGGCGGTGAGCGCCGCGACGATGAACGCGACCAGGAACGGCAGCCACACGATGCCGCCGACGACGGCGGCCATGCTGCCGGTGACCGCGTAGACGCCCGCTCCCAGGATGTCACCGACGATGAACAACAGCAGGAGCTTGGGGCCCATCACCCGCTTGAGGTCGGGCTGTGGCCCGTTGACGTCCTGGGTGTCAGGAGCAGTCGCACTCATGGTCTTCCCTTTCCCGGATGAGATCGGATGCCGCCATCGTGGCCCACTCTCGAGGCGAGGGGAAGGACCCCCCGGGCTCTCGGCCGCGTCGCGGGTTCTCCCGGGACGGTGCGGACCGCACCGTCGGCGGACCGGGACTAGCCGAAGAAGACCTCGGCCTCGGCGTACTCCGTGGGCGTCACCAGCTTGAGCTCGCCGGTCCCCTCGATGAGCGGTACCCGGATGATCTTCGTGCCGCGCAGCGCCATCATCGTGCCGAAGTCGCCGTCGGCAACCGCGTCGATGGCCTGGAGGCCGAAGCGGGTGGCGAGCCAGCGGTCGAACGCCGTGGGCGTGCCGCCGCGCTGCACGTGGCCGAGGACGACGGCGCGCGCCTCCTCGCCGGTCCGGGTCTCGATCTCGTAGGCGATCCGGTCGCCGATGCCGCCGAGCCGGACGTGCCCGAAGGCGTCCTGCTCCCCCGACGCCAGCGTCATCTCGCCACCCTCACGCGGCACCGCGCCCTCGGCGACGACCAGGATGGGTGAGAAGCGGGACTGGAAGCGCGACTTCACGAGCTCGCAGACCTCCCCGATGTCGAAGGGCCGCTCGGGGATCAGCACGATGTTGGCGCCGCCGGCGATGCCGGAGTGCAGTGCGATCCAGCCGGCGTGGCGGCCCATCACCTCGACGACGAGCACCCGGTGGTGGGACTCGGCGGTGGTGTGGAGCCGGTCGATCGCCTCCATGGCGATGTTGACAGCGGTGTCGAAGCCGAAGGTGAAGTCGGTGCCGGAGAGGTCGTTGTCGATGGTCTTCGGGACCCCGACGACGTTCACCCCGAGGTCGGCCAGCTTGGTCGCGACCCCCAGGGTGTCCTCGCCGCCGATGGCGACGAGGGCGTCGACGCCGTCGCGCTTCAGGTTGTCCTGGATCTGCTCGACGCCGCCGTCGATCCCGAACGGGTTGGTGCGGCTGGAGCCGAGGATGGTGCCGCCCCGGGGCAGGATGCCGCGTACCTCGGGGACGCCGAGCTCCATGGTCGCGCCCTCGAGCGGCCCGCGCCACCCGTCGCGGTAGCCCACGAAGTCGAGGTCGTGGACCTTCACCCCCTTGCGGACCACGGCACGGATCACCGCGTTGAGTCCAGGACAGTCGCCGCCTCCGGTGAGCACTCCGACGCGCATCGGGTCTCCTCAGTCGTTCTCGGGATTGGATCGTTCAAGTGGGCGGATCGACTCTAGCGAGGTCGGGAGCGCGCGACCAGTCACGCCCGTCGGCCGGAACGGCGGCGCTCCGGGGTCGCACTAGGGTCCCTGCATGACGTTCTCGATCGTGGCCCGTTCCGACGACGGCGAGTCGTGGGGCGTGGCCGTCGCCTCGAAGTTCCTCGCGGTGGGCTCGGTCGTCCCCGCGGCGGTGGCCGACGTCGGCGCCATCGCGACCCAGGCCTGGGCCAACGTCGCCTACAAGGGGCAGGCGCTGTCGCTGCTCGACGAGGGCGCCACCGCCCCGGTCGCCCTCCAGCGGCTGCTCGAGGAGGACGACGGCCGCGAGCACCGGCAGGTGGGCCTGGTCGACGGCGAGGGCGGGTCGGCGAGCCACACCGGGTCGGCCTGCCTGCCCTGGGCCGGCGGCCGCACCGGCGACGGCTACGCGGTCCAGGGAAACATCCTCACCGGCGAGGAGGTGGTGCTCGCGATGGAGGCGGCCTGGCACGACGTCAGCGACCCCGGCGTCACCCTGGCCCGCCGGCTGCTCTCCGCACTCCGGGCCGGCGACGACGCCGGCGGCGACAGCCGCGGCCGCCAGTCGGCCGCCCTGTTCGTGGTCTCCGACGGCGCCGGCTACGACGGGCGCGACGACGTCGCCGTCGACCTGCGGGTCGACGACCACGCCGACCCGTGCGCCGAGCTGGGACGGCTGCTCGACCTCAACGAGTGGTACCTCAGCCCGCCCGACGAGGCCGACAGGGAGCCGCTGACCGACGGCGTACGCGCGGAGCTGGAGGAGTTCGCGCAGCGCGAGGGCAAGCCGTCGTTCGCCGCCTGGGTCGGCGCCGAGAACGTCGAGATGCGGGTCGGCGACGACTGGATCGACCGGCGGGTGCTCGAGCAGGCGCGCAGCGCGCGGACGGACGAGCAGTGAGCGTCCTCGCGATCGACGCCGGCACCACCGGCGTGACGGCGGTCGTGGTCAGCCCCGAGGGGCGGATCGTGGCCACCGGCAACGAGGAGTTCCGCCAGCACTTCCCCCGGCCCGGCTGGGTCGAGCACGCGCCCGAGGAGATCTGGCAGGCGACGCTGGAGGCGACCCGCAGGGTGCTGCGCGAGGTCGACGCGTCCGAGCTCACGGCCGTCGGGATCACCAACCAGCGCGAGACCGTGGTGCTCTGGGACCGCGAGACCCTCGGCTCGCCTCGTCGCGCGATCGTGTGGCAGGACCGGCGTACGGCGGACATCTGCGCGCGGATGCGCGACGAGGGCCACGAGGACCGGGTCGTCGAGCTGACCGGGCTGCGGCTCGACCCCTACTTCTCCGGCACCAAGCTGCGGTGGCTGGCCGAGCAGGAGCCGCACACCTGGACCCACGTCGAGTCCGGGCGGTGCGCGGTCGGGACCGTCGACTCCTACGTGATCGCGCGGATGACCCGCGGGGTCCACCACGTCACCGACGTGTCCAACGCCTGCCGCACCCTGCTCTTCGACCTGGCCGGCGGCGACTGGTCCGACGAGCTGTGCGACCTCTTCGGCGTCCCCCGCGACGCGCTGCCCGAGCTGGTGCCCAACTGGGGCGAGGTCGCGACGACGGACCCCGCGACGTTCTGCGGACTCTCGCTGCCGATCGCCGGGATCGCCGGTGACCAGCAGTCCGCGCTGTTCGGGCAGACCTGCTTCGACGAGGGCGACTCCAAGTGCACCTACGGCACCGGGTCGTTCATCCTGCTCAACACCGGCACCACGGTGCAGCGCTCCGACGCCGGGCTGCTGTCGACGGCAGCGTGGCGCTCCCCCGACGGCGAGCTGACCTACGCGCTCGAGGGCGCGATCTTCGTGACGGGCGCCGCCGTGCAGTGGCTGCGCGACGGGTTGCAGATCGTCGGGTCGGCCGCCGAGACCGCCGCCATCGCAGCCACCGTCGACGACTCCGACGGCGTGGTGTTCGTGCCGGCGCTGACCGGGCTGGGGGCACCCCACTGGGACCCGCACGCCCGGGGCCTGCTGATCGGCCTCACCCGCGGCACGACCCGGGCCCACGTCGTCCGCGCGACGCTCGAGGCGATCGCCTTCGAGGTGCGCGACGTGCTGGAGACCATGCCAGGCCAGCCCGGCGAGGGCCGGGCGCTGCGGGTCGACGGCGGCGCCGCCGCCAACGACCTGCTCTGCCAGGTGCAGGCCGACCAGCTCGGCGCCGCCGTCGAGCGGCCCCAGATCGTCGAGACCACCGCCCTCGGGGCGGCGTTCCTCGCCGGCCTCGGCACCGGCGTGTGGTCCTCCACCGACGAGCTGCGCGAGACCTGGGCCCTCGACCGCCGCTTCGAGCCCACCGCCGACCGCACGAAGGCCGACGCCGCCCACGCCCGCTGGCTCGCCGCCGTCGAGCGCTCCCGCGGTTGGGCCGACCTCTGACGCCACGTCGATAGTCCGGGACGTTCGCGGGTCGCGCGTGCGGGAATCACCCCGGGAACGTCCCGGACTATCCGACTCGTCCGTCTCGTCAGGCAGCGCGGCGATGACGCAACAAGAGGTCGCGCTGACCGACGGTCAGGGCTCGACGCTGCTCCACGGTGATGGTGGGCACCCACCACGACGGTGGCTGGATAGTCCACGCACGGCGCTCCTCGGGGAGCCACAGCGCCCGACGCCGTGCCGCCTGCATCCGCGCGACGGTCTCGGCCCGGTGCGACGCGTCTCCGGCCATCATGGTGAAACACTCCAGGCCTACGTCGCGGAACGCCTCCTCGCGGCGAACGTCGTGGGCGCGTCTCGATCGGTCCAGGTGGATCGCCCCGTCGTACTCCCCGACGACCCCCGCCTCGACGTCGAGCAGGTCGGGTGTCCCGACATGGCGACCGTGAAGGTCGAAGACCGGCTGGTTGAGCAGCGGGCGCGGGAAGCCAGCGTCGAGCGTCCACGCCAGGGCCAGGGTCACCTCCTGCGGGGACCAGGCGTTCTCGTGGCCGAGCAGGACCGCCTCCCGCGCCTGGGGCACCCCCGTCCAGCTCGAGAGTCCTTCCCGTGGCCGGGTGCCGACATACGCCGAGACCTCGCTCAGCGACACCAGGTCGTCGTACGCGGCCATGTCGAGCGCCCGTACGGCGGCCCGGACATCACACGCGTACCGCAGGGCGTAGGAGACGGATCGAACCCGGATGGTCACCGGAAGGCCATCGACCCACACCACCTCTGCGGGATCGAGCCCCTCCTCGCAGACCACGATCCCAGGCCGCCGACGGACGTCGCCGAACACCGCCAGGTCGACAGGCAGCCCGTGGGGGTCGGCGGCCGTCGACCCGTCGAACCAGCGGCCGCCGCACCACCGCAGGCCCGCCCAGCCGGTCACGGCGCCGCCGCTGGAACCGAGCAGCACGGCCGCCTCGAGGATCCGCTGCTCCACGGTCAGCTCGACCGCAGCCGGTACGTGCCACCCCCGGAACGGGCTGCGCCAGGCCGGTCCGCGAGCCTGATCGGGAGTCGGTCCGTGCCGGCCGCTGGGGTCGACCCGGACCGGCACGACCGGACCGGACCTGGTGATCCGGAAGGGTGTGGGTCGGGCCACCCGCGTCATGCGCGTCAGCCTGACGCCTCTCGCTTGCCCGTGCTCGCGTTCTTCACAGGGCCTGCGAATCACGGGTAGTCCGGGACGTTCGCGGGGACCTTTCGGTGACGGACGCCCGGGAACGTCCCGGACTATCCACCAACAGGTGCGCCCAGCTATCCGCCGAGCCGGGTCAGGGCGGTGGTGGCGTCGTCGTGGTCGCGGCTGGCGGCGGCGAGGGACGCCTCGGCCTCGGAGCGGACGTCCTCGGCGTCGGCGAGCTCCTCCTCGACCTCCTCGTACGCCGACTCCAGGTCGGCGAGCCGCCGCTTCAGCTCGTCGGCCTCCCCCTGCAGCTGCATCCCGCGGGCCTCGAGCTCGGCCACGTCGGCGGCCGCGGCGTCGAGCGCCTCGCGGGCGCCGGCCACGGCGGCCTCGGTCGCGGCCACCCGCTCCCGGGCCGCGGCGAGGGCCTTCTCGTCGGCATCGGGGTCGGGGACGACGTGCAGCTCCGGTGGCGCGGGCTCCACCGGGGTCGCGCTGAAGCCGAGTGCCTCGGGCGTGGCGACGGCCCTGGTCAGGTCGACCTCGTCGACGCCGGTCGAGGACAGGGCCGTGACCAGCAGCCCGCTGCGGACCGCCTCGGCACACCGCGGGTCGACCATCGCCGCGGTGAGCGTCGCCTCGACCTGGTCGGCGACGGCCTGGGTGACCCGGACCCCCTCGGCCGCAGCCAGCGACCGGGCGCCGGTCGTCACCGCCGCCGTCAGCTGGCGTCGCTGCCGGGTCAGCGCCCGGAGCTCCTCGCCCGCCATCCCGGCCGCCGCCTCGCGCAGCGCCGTCCCGAGGTCGAGCACCTGGGTGACCTGGTCGGCGTCGCGACGTACGAGGAGGTTGACGACCCAGGCCGCCAGCGACGGCTTCCGCAGCGCCTTGACGGGGGCGGCCAGGTCGGTCCCCTTGAGCTCCTTGGTGCGGGCGTCGCGGGCTGGGGTGAACTCCCCGAGCGACAGCGCGTAGAGCTCGTCGGCGATCCCCAGCAGCTCGTCGGTCACGGACCGATCCTAGGATGGCGGGCGTCCGGCCGGCTGAGAGCGAGGAGGGCCCGTGGAGGTCTGGGTCACCGTCGCGTGCAGCAAGACCCGCGCGGCCCTCGACGGCCTGCAGCGCGCCGGTGAGCGCTACACCACCCGGCCCTGTCTCGACGCGCCGCCCACCACCGAGGAGGTCCGCGACGTCCTCGCCCGGCTCGGCGCCGAGCCGTGGGAGATCGCGCGGGAGCGCGAGAGCGCGGAGGCCGGCTTCGCCGACCTGCCCCGCGACGCCGACCACCGCGACGACTGGGTCGCCGCCCTGGTGGCCCATCCCCGGGCGATCCAGCGGCCGATCATCCTGCTCGACGACGGCACCGCGGTGGTCGCCCGCGACCCGGAGACCCTTGACCGGGTGCTCGGGCACTAGCGCGCCAGCTCGACCTCGGTGGGGTACGGCGGCCACGGCGCCTGTCGGCTGCTGCCGGTCTCGTGGTAGCCGAGGTGCTCGTAGAGTCCCCAGGCACGCTGGTTGTCGACCAGGCACCACAGCCGGGTGGCCCCCGCTGCGACGGCCCGTTCGACGGCCGCCCGCGCCAGTCCCTGCCCCCACCGGTCGGGGTGGACGCCCAGGTGGCGCAACGTCACCCCGTCGTGGGCCAGGAACGCCTCGAGCCGGCCGTCACCGTCGACCACCTCGACCACGACGCCGGGCTCGGCCAGCGTGGCCGCCCACCGCTCACGCACCCCGTCCCAGGGGAACGGGAACCGGTCGGGCGGGAACACGTGGGCCAGCGCGACCAGGTTGGCGTCGCGCTCGAGGTCGGTCAGGGCGTCGGCGTCGTCGGGACCCGCGACCCGCCACTCAGTCATCGTCGCCGTCGAGTCCCCGCTCGATGGCGTAGCGGGTGAGCTCGACCCGGTTGTGCATCTGGAGCTTGCGGAGGGTGTTCTGGACGTGGTTCTGGACGGTGCGGTGGGAGATCACCAGCCGCTCGGCGATCTGCTTGTAGGACATCCCCTTCGCCACCATCTTGAGCACCTCGGTCTCGCGCTCGGTGAGCTGGTCGCCGTCGTCGGCCGGCGCGTCGGCCATCCGGCGGAACTCGCCGAGCACGAGCCCGGCGAGGCCGGGGGTGAACACCGTGTCGCCGGCCGCCACCCGTCGTACGGCGTCGAGGAGCTCGGTGCGCGAGGCCGACTTCACCAGGTAGCCGGTCGCCCCCGCCTTGACGGCGGCCAGCACGTCGGCCTGCTCCCCCGACGCGGAGAGGATCAGCACCCGCGCCGCGGGGTCGTGGGCGAGCACCTTCGAGGTCACCTCGACGCCGTTGGGGCCGGGGATCTGGAGGTCGAGGACGACGACCTGCGGCCGCGCGGCGGGGAACCGCGCGATCGCCTGGGTGCCGTCGGCGGCGACCCCGACGACGTCGAACCCCGCCTCCTGCAGGTCGCGCTCCACGGCGTCACGCCACATCGGGTGGTCGTCGACGACCATCACCCGGATCCGACCGTCGGTCATGACGCCGACCCTAGAGGAGCGACGCCGCTCAGGGGCGCACCCAGCGACCGCGTCGGTGGAGCAGCGGCTCCGGGTCGTCGCCGACGGTGACCTCGGTCAGGGTGCAGGTGACCAACCGGGACCACCCGACGTCACGGGCGTCCTCGAGCGCCACCTCGGCCCAGGTGTCGGCGTCGGCCAGCCGCGGCCCGGCCGGGGTGTCGGTGAACTCGCCGGCGCGGAACGCACCGCCGGGAGCCGGTGCGGTGCCGGCGAACCCCTCGGCCAGCTGCCGGTGCCGCCACGACAGCAGCTGCACCACCGCCCGGCCGGTCTCCGCCAGCGTGAGGGTGAGGTCGGCGTCGGGGTCCAGCAGCGCGAGCACCCGCCCCGGTTCGCCGCCGGCGACCATCAGGGAGGTGACCGTCAGCCCCGCCCGGCTGCGGTCGGAGCCGGCCGTCCACAGCGACACCGCGCCGCCGACGCGACCCCGGAGCCGGCGTACGGGATCGGGCTCGGGGTCGGCGAACGGGTGCCCGGAGTGGATGGTCATGCCCCGACCCTAGGTCGCGAGCGCCTGGGCGTTCGGAGGATGCCGCGCCCGGCCCTCGCCCGCCAGCGCCGGAGGCGCCACGCTCACCACCGACCTGACGGGAGCCGAGGAAGTGGCGACCGCGGACGCAAACGCCACGGGGTCCGCCTCGCTCACGCCGTCGACCTCCACAGCACGGCCTTCCCGGCCGGCGCGATCCGCGGCCAGCTCGGCGACTGAGGTCGCAAAGCTCACCGGGGGACGGTGAGCTCCCACTCGGTGCCGTGGGGGCTGCTGTCGAGGACCGCCGTGCCGCCGAGCTCGCGCACCCTGCCCTCGATCGACTGCGAGACTCCGAGCCGGCCCTGCTGGGCGGCCTCCGCGAGCCGGTCGGCCGGGATGCCGGGACCCTCGTCGCGCACGGTCACCACGACCGCGTCGGCGCCGTCCTCGAGCAGCACCCACACCGGCGCCTCCGGGCCGACGTGGGTGGTGACGTTGTCGAGACAGGCGCGTACGGCGGCGACCAGCTCGGCCACGACGGCTGCCGGCAGCGCCACCGGCGCGCCCGGCGTCGACACGGTCACCGGGAGCCGCACCGCGCGACTCAGCTCCTCGAGCGCGGCGACGAGGTCGGTCGCGCCGGTACCCTCCCGCACGTCCTGCTGCCGGATCATCGACCGCAGCGCGGACTCCTGCTCGCCGGCCAGCCGGCCCAGCTCGGCGAAGTCGGGTGACAGCGGCTCCAGCTCGGCCCCGCGCCGCTGGACCAGCGACAGGACCTGAAGCACCCCGTCGTGCACGGCGCGGGCCAGCCGCGCCCGCTCCTCACCGGCGATCACCTCCCGCTGCGCCGCGTCCCGCTCCCGCTCCATGCGCTGCAGCGACTCGCACAGGAAGCCCACGATCGGTCCCCCGACGAGCAGCAGGAACACGTTGCCGTAGTTGCCCTGGTCCACCGTCTGCCGGACCGACAGGTCGGCCACCGTGACGATGAGTCCGGCCGCCAGCCCCCCGCGCCAGTGCCAGTGCACCGCCCACACCAGCACCGGCGCCATCACCCAGTAACCGGGCACCGTCGCCCGCATCTCCTCTCCCTTGATCAGCGGCGAGGCGAGGACCAGGCCGACGGCGACGGCCAGGTCGGCGACGACCAACGTCGTCGTACGACCACGGGGGCGGGCGAACCGCTTGATCACGAAGGCTGACCAGCCGGTCATCACCGCGCATGCGGCGACGGCCCACAGGGGGTGCCGGAAGTTGTCGGCGCGGTAGAGGTTGAGCGCGAGCGCGTTGACGAGGACGACGACCCGCAGGATCGCCAGCGCGCGGAACAGCCGGTCCTCGACCGCCAGGGCCGGGTGGGACCAGAGCCGCATCCGGCTCAGGACGCCTTCCGGTGCTCGGACGGCTCCGGCTCCGGGGCGGCGTCCGAACCCTTGGCCTCCTTCGCGCCCTTCTCCTGGCGCTTGGACTCCTCCTTGGCGCGGGTGGCGTACTGGTCGACGTACTCCTGGCCGGAGAGCCGCATGATCTCGTACATGATCTCGTCGGTGATCGACCGCAGGATGTAGCGGTCGTTCTCCATGCCCTCGTAGCGGGAGAAGTCCAGCGGCCGGCCGAACCGGACGCCGGGCCGCGTGAACGTCCCGAACTTCTTGCCCGGGGGCGCCACCACGTCGGTGCGGAGCACGGCCACGGGGATGACCGGGACGCCGGTCTCGAGCGCGAGCCGGGCGACGCCGGTCTTGCCGCGGTAGAGCCTGCCGTCGTGGGAGCGGGTCCCCTCGGGGTAGATGCCGAACAGGTCCCCCTGGTCGAGGATCCGCTTCGCCGCGCTCAGCGCACCCTCGGCGGCCGAGGCGCCCGACCGGTCGATCGGCACCTGGCCGGAGCCGGAGAAGAACTTCTTCTGGAACCAGCCCTTGATCCCGGGCGTGGTGAAGTACTCGGCCTTGGCCACGAACGTCACCCGGCGCGGCAGCGTGAGTGGCATGAACAGCCAGTCGGCGTACGACAGGTGGTTGCTGGCGAGGATCGCCGGCCCCTCCTCGGGCACGTGATGGGCACCCTCGACGACGGGGCGGAACACGATGCGCAGCACCGGCCCGATCGCGATCCACTTGAGGAACCAGTAGAACACCCGACGACCCTTCCCCGTGGCCCGATGACCTGACGCGGGAAGCCTAGACCCTCCACGCGTGGATGCCCCACACCACGACGTGCCCTCGGGCACAATCCTCGCCATGACGATGCACCCCCTGGCCCAGCCGTTCGCGCGCGAGGCCAAGCCGGACCTCACCGGCGACCGCAGCATCGGCGTCCTGCTGCTGCACGGCTTCAGCGGCTCCCCTGCGTCGATGCGCCCGTGGGCCAACCACCTCGCGGGCCACGGCTACGCCGTGGAGGTGCCGCTGCTGCCCGGCCACGGCACCCGCTGGCAGGACCTCAACCGGGTGAGCTGGACCGACTGGTACGCCGCGGCCGAGGCCGCGCTCGACCGGCTGCTGGCCGACTGCGACCGGGTCGTCGTGGGCGCCCTGTCGATGGGCGGGTCGGTGGCGCTGCGGCTGGCCGAGGAGCGCGGCGCCGACGTGTCCGGGCTGGTCCTGGTCAACCCGTTCGTGTCCAGCGACCGTCGCGACCTCGCCCTGCTGCCCGTGCTCAAGCGCGTCGTCCCGTCGTTCAAGGGCGTGGTCAACGACATCAAGAAGCCCGGGCAGGACGAGGTGGGGTACTCCCGGCTGCCGCTGCGCGGCGTGGCCGAGATCGCCGCGATGTGGAAGGTCGTGGTGCCCGACCTCCCGAAGGTCACCCAGCCGCTGCTCTACTTCCGCTCGAGCGAGGACCATGTCATCGACGCCTCCTCCAGCCGCACCGTGCTGGGGGCGGTGAGCTCACGCGACGCCGAGGAGCGGCTGCTCACCAACAGCTACCACGTGGCGACGCTCGACCACGAGGCCGAGATCGTCTTCGCCGAGTCGGCCGACTTCATCGCCCGGGTGACCGCCTGACGTATCGTCGTTCGGGTGAGCACCGAGCGCGGCGAGGACGACGCCTGGCGCTCGATCGTGGACAACTACGGCGAACGCGCGCAGCTCGACGACGAGCCCCCCGACGACGCCCCACCGGCCTCCCCGACGTCCGTCGACGCGACGCCGCCCCCGGCCGCGCGTGAGGAGCCGGAGGAACGGTTCGTCCCACCGGTCCCCCCGCCCGCGCCCCGACTTCCGCTGCCCAAGCGGCTGGCCTGGCTGGCCGTGCTCGGCAGCCCTGCCCTGCTGGTGCTGGCGCTGCTGGTGTCGTACGACGTGCCAGCGCTGGTCGGCTACGGCCTGGTCGCGGGGTTCGTCGGCGGCTTCGGCTACCTGGTCGCGACGATGCAGCGCGCCGACGAGCGCGACCCCTGGGACGACGGCTCGCAGCTCTGAGCGCTGAGCTCAGCGCACCCGCGCCCCGGCCAGGGTGGCCGCGCCGACCAGCCCCGCGGCAGGTCCCAGGGTCGCGGGCACCACGGGCGGGACCTCCCGGTTCCCGGCGCCGACCAGCGACGCCGCGAGCGCCTCGCGGGCGGGGACGAGCAGCCGCTCCCCCGCGACCGCGACACCGCCGCCGACGACGAGCACCGCCGGGTCGAACGCCGCGACCAGGTTGGCCAGGCCGACCCCCAGCCACCGGCCGACGGACGCGAACGCCGCGCGGGCGACCAGGTCGCCGGACGCCGCGGCCTCGGTGATCATCGGCCCGGTCAGCCGGTCCGGGTCGCCCTCGCACAGCTCGGTGAGCACGGTCGGCTCCGCCCCGAGCCGTGACCGGGCGACACCGAGCAGGGCGTTGCCGCTGGAGTACTGCTCCCAGCAGCCGCGCCGGCCGCACTCGCACGGTGCTCCGTCGGGCACCACCTGCATGTGGCCGAACTCCCCCGCCATCCCGTGGTGTCCGCGCCAGACCCGGCCGTCGATGACGATGCCGCCCCCGATGCCGGTACCGAGCGCGACGAGCAGCATCGACGACACGTCCCGCCCGGCGCCGTACGCCGCCTCGGCGTGGGCGGCGCAGGTGGCGTCGTTGTCGAGGAGCACCGGCACCCCGAGCCGCTCCTCGAGCCGGTCGCGGACGGGCTCGCCGCGCCACGGGAGGTGCGGCGCGAAGACGACCCGCGACCCCTCGCGGTCGACGAATCCGGCGGCCCCCACCCCCACCGCCGCGAGCCGCTCGTCACCGACCGCTGCGGTCACCGCGTCGACGACGGCGTCCTCGACGGCCTCTGCGGCCACGAGCCGGCCCGGGGTCACGCGGAGCGCGGTCCGCTCCACCTCGCCGGCCGCGGTCACCACGCCGGCGAGCACCTTGCTGCCGCCGACGTCGACGCCGACGAGGCGGCCCATGCGGTCGCCCACCCGGACCTCAGCGCCGCGCCAGGTCGGCGGCGCCGACGAGTCCGGCGTCGTTGCCGAGGGTGGCCTTGCGGATCTCGGCGAGCGGGCGGTGGTCGCCGCCCGGGAGGTTGCGGGCGAACGCGTCACGGGCGGGCGCCAGCACCATCTCGTCGGCCTCGCTCAGGCCGCCGCCGATCGCGACGACCGTCGGGTCGAGCACGGCGGCGAGGGACGCGATGCCCTGGCCGAGCCAGTGGCCGACGGCTGCGAGCCGGGACCGGGCGAAGCTGTCGCCCTCGAGGGCGGCCTCGGTGATCATCGGGCCGTCGATGGCCTCGACCCGTCCGCCCGCGCGCTCGAGCAGGCTGTCCGAACCGGTCGACTGGCCGGCCGCGAGGTCGCGGACGTCGCGCACCAGGGCCGACCCGCTGGCGTACTGCTCGAGGCAGCCGCGCAGGCCGCAGCCGCACCGCACCCCACCGGGCACCAGCCGCAGGTGGCCGATCTCGGCGGCGACCCCGAAGCCGCCGCGGTAGAGCTCCCCGTCGACGACCAGGCCGCCGCCGACCCCGGTGCCGAGGGTCACCAGCAGCAGGTCGTCGACGTCGTGGCCGGCCCCGAACCGGAACTCGCCCCACGCGGCCGCGTTGGCGTCGTTCTCGATCACGACGGGGACCTCGACCCGCTCCTCGAGCTCGGCCTTCAGCCCGACGTCACGCCAGGCGAGGTTGGGGGCGAACAGGATCGTGGCCCGGGACCGGTCGACGTAGCCGGCGGCGCCGACGCCGACCGCGGTGATGTCGTGGCGAGACCTCAGGTCGGCGACCAGGCCGGCGATGGCGTCCTCGATCGCCTCGATGTCGGTCGCGGGCGACTCCACCCGCAGCTTCTCGACCACGGTGCCGTCCTCGTCGACGACGCCGCCGGCGATCTTGGTCCCGCCCACGTCGATCCCGCACGTGAGGCTCATCGCTCCTCCCAGTCCTCGTCGTCGGATCCGTCGTCGAGGTCGATGTGCTCGACCCCCGGCGGGGTGCGCTCGTGCGGCGTGGCGGCCGCCGCCAGGACGCCGGCCGCCGCCTGGAGCAGCGAGGCGGCCGCGCTCGCCAGGTGGTCGCGCACCTCGGGGCTGGTCGCGCGGACCAGGTGGACGGTGCGGCAGACCGGGCACCACGCGCACTCCGGGGCACCGGTGTCGACGTGGTCGGACAGCTCCTGCACCGCGGCCGCAGCCCGGCCCGCCACCCCCGCCAGACCGTTGCCTTCGCCCTCGCCGAGGTCGGGGCCGTGCTCGCGCGCCCAGTCGGAGAGAGCGCCGAACAGCTTGGCGGCCTCCTCGGACACGCTGCCGACCTCCTCGCCGGGACGCCCGGTGGGGTCGTCCCCGGGACCGTTGCTCACGTGACCGTCTCCTCGAACCTGACCTGTAGCTCACCGTGCTCCACCCGGGCCCCGGCGACGCGGTGGCGCGAGAGTGCCGCGGGGAGAGTCAGGAGCCGACGATACGACCCCACGGTCACGACGAGCTCGTCGCCGTTCCGGGCGAGATCGACGTCGGCCCGGCTGACGAGCGGCAGCGCGAGGTGGAGCACCGACCCGTGGGCCGCCCGCGACACCCGGAACGGTCCGTCGCCGGCGGGCAGCGCGAACGGGTCGTCGTCGCCGTACAGGTCGGCGGCCAGCTCGGCGAGCGCGTCGACGCCGACCGGCTCCTCGGGACGGTAGAGCGACCGCCAGAGCGGCAGCCCGTCGAACGACACGGCGACCTCGGAGAGGACGGCGTCCTGGGCGCGCACCCAGCCGGCGCGCCAGGGGTCGGCGCCGGCGCTCGGAAACACCCGGTTGGCGACGACGCCGTCGACGCGGTAGCCGAACAGCGACAACGTGGTCCACGAGCGCCGGGCCTCGGCCAGCACGACCGCCTCGGGCGTCAGCACCAGCCGCACGCTGGAGTCGGGACCGGCCAGCACGGTGCGTACGTCGTCCAGCTCCGCGTGCAGCCGCTCGACGGCGTCGAACACGGAGTCCTCCGGCATGGGGACGCCGGCGGCCCGGGTCAGGACCGGCTTGAGCGCCTTGACGACGCGCCGCTCGACGGGGAAGACGCGCTGCATGTACCACCCGAGCGCCTCCGGCAGCGCCAGCAGCCGCAGCGTCTCGGCGCTCGGCGCGCAGTCGACGACGATCACGTCCCAGGCGCCCGAGTGCGCGTGGAGCCGCAGCTCGAGCAGCGCCAGCACCTCCTCGGCACCGGGGATCACGGTGAGCTCCTCCGCCGCGACGGGGTCGAGCCCCGCGACGTCGAGCACCGACAGCAGGTAGCCCTGGATCTCGGCCCACGACTGCTCGAACCGCAGCTGGGCGTCGACCTGCTGGACGTGGAGCCGGTCGGCCACCTCGGTGGGCTCGGGCCCGACCGGGACCCCGAAGGCGTCGGCCAGCGAGTGGGCGGCGTCGGTGGACAGCACCAGCGTGCGCAGACCAGACGCGGCGGCCAGGGCCGCCGTGCCGGCGGCGACGGTCGACTTGCCGACACCCCCCTTGCCGGTGAAGAGGAGAGTCCTCACCGCGCGGTTTCGACGCGCTTCTTCAGGCCCTTGAGCGCGGTGTCGATGAGGATCTTCTCGCCCTTGCGCTTCAGCATCCCGATGAGCGGGATCGACACGTCGAGGGCCAGCCGGTAGGTCACCTCGGTCCGGCCGCCGCCGAGGTCTCGCAGGGTGTACGCGCCGTCGAGCGCGCGGAGCATCTTGCCCTCGACGAGGGTCCAGGTGACCTCGTCGTACCCAGCCCAGTCGTAGGCGAGGGTGTACTCGTCCTTGATCGGCGAGACGTCGAGCCGGAAGAACACCCGACGTGCCCAGCCGTCGGTGCCCTCCTCGACGACGCGCGCCTCCTGGACGCCCTTCGCCCACTGCGGGTAGGAGGGGAAGTCGCCGATCACGTCCATGACCTCGCCCGGCTCGGCGTCGACGACGATCGAGGACGTGGTCTGCTCCGCCATCGGTCCTCCTGGAGTCGGTCGGGGGGTCGGCTGCCGCAGCGACACTACCGGACGGGAGAGCCCCGCCGGCCACCGGTAACCTGCCGCGCAGACCGTCCCGGAAGCCGGGCTCGGCCGCTCGCGAGGAGGCACAGTGCGGGAGTACGCCACACCGCTCGGGACCGAGGTCCCGGCGACGGGCAACCTCACCGACGACGTGGTCCGCAACGGCACCGAGCACCCCGACACCGTTGTGATGGCCCGCCCGGGAGCGGGCGGCTGGGCCGACGTCACCGCCGCCGAGTTCCTTGCCGAGGTACAGGCCGTGGCCAGGGGCCTCGTGGCCGCCGGCCTCCTCCCGGGCGACCGGGTCGCCCTGGTCTCGCGCACCCGCTACGAGTGGACCCTGGTCGACTACGCCATCTGGTTCGCCGGGTGCGTCACGGTGCCCGTCTACGAGACCTCCTCCTCCGACCAGCTGGCGTGGGTGATGGGCGACTCCAGGGCCCGGGCCGTCGTCGTCGAGACCACCGCACACCTCGACCGGATCGGTGAGGTGCGCGACCGGCTGCCGTCGCTCGAGGAGGTGTGGTGCCTCGACGACAACGCCGTCGGCACCTTGACCCGGCTCGGGTCGGGGGTCGGCGACGACGAGCTCGAGGAGCGCCGTACGACGGCGACCCCGCTCGACCTCGCGACGCTCGTCTACACCTCGGGCACGACCGGCCGCCCCAAGGGCTGCATGCTCACCCACGGCAACTTCATGTTCGAGCTCGGGGTCGCGACGGGCGAGCTCGACGCCCTCTTCGAGGACGACGACGCCTCGACCCTGCTCTTCCTCCCCCTCGCCCACGTGTTCGCCCGCGTGATCCAGGTCGGGTGCGTCCACACCAGGACCCGGCTGGGGCACTCCGCCGACGTGACCGGCCTCGCCGGGCAGCTCGCCGGCTTCCGGCCGACGTTCCTGCTGGCCGTGCCCCGGGTCTTCGAGAAGGTGTTCAACACTGCCTCCCAGCGCGCCACGGCCGACGGGCGCGGCGCGATCTTCGACCGTGCCGCCCGCGCCGCGATCGAGTGGTCGCGGGGGCTCGACCGCGGCCGGCCCGGGGCCCGGGTCCGGGCGCGGCACGCGCTCTACTCCCGGCTGGTCTACCCACGACTGCTCGAGGCGCTGGGCGGCCGGTGCCGCCACGCCATCGCCGGCGGCGCGCCGCTCGGCGAGCGGCTGGGCCACTTCTACCGCGGCATCGGCCTGACGGTCCTCGAGGGCTACGGCCTCACCGAGACGACCGCCGCCGTGACCGTGAACCTCCCGGACGCCCAGAAGGTCGGCACCGTCGGCCGACCGCTCCCCGGTACGGCGGTGCGGGTGGCCGACGACGGGGAGCTGCTGTTCGCGGGTGGCCAGGTCTTCGCCGGCTACTGGGACGACGAGGCGGCAACCCGGGAGGTGCTAGACCGCGACGGCTGGATCCACACCGGTGACGTGGGCGAGGTCGACGACGAGGGGTTCGTCCGCATCACCGGGCGCAAGAAGGAGATCCTCGTGACCGCCGGGGGCAAGAACGTGTCCCCCGCGGTGCTCGAGGACCGGGTGCGCGCGCACCCCCTCGTCAGCCAGTGCCTCGTCGTCGGCGACGGCCGGCCCTTCATCGGCGCGCTGGTCACCATCGACCCGGAGGCGTTCGCACCCTGGGCGGAGGCCCACGGCAAGACCGGGGTGATCGCCGACCACACCGACGACCCCGACCTGCGCGCCGAGATCGAGACCGCGGTCGAGGAGGCCAACGGCGCAGTCTCGAAGGCGGAGTCGATCCGCCGGTTCGTCGTCCTGCCGCACGACTGGACCGAGGAGGGCGGCCAGCTGACGCCGAGCCTCAAGCTCCGGCGCTCGGTCGTGGTCGGCCAGTCCCGGCACGAGATCGACGCCCTCTACCGGGGGTAGCGCTCCCCGCCGCCCCGCTGCCCGCGTGGACTTCCCCACCCGGCGGCAACAATTCCTGAAACGTCTGTGACGAACGGGGTTTCTCATTACAGTGATCCAACGTTCCGGTCTAGCCCCCTCGGACCAGGTACTCCCGGAACGGCACGCCCCCCAAGTACACCCTCGCGACCCCCGGTCGCCGTCTGAATCAAAGAGGTACCGATGGACCGCCGACGCATCTTCCTCGTGGTCGCCGTCATCGTCGCGTTGATGGGCACCGCCCTCGTGTTCCTGTACGTCCGTGGCGCCGACCAGCGCGCCGAGAGCCGCTTCGAGACCGTCGAGGTGCTCCGCGCCACGCAGGCCATCGAGGCCGGCGAGTCGATCGACGACGCCGCCGCTGCCGGCAAGATCGCCATGCAGCCCGTCGTGAGCGACTACCTGCAGACCGGCTACCAGACCTCGCTCGACTCCCTCTCCGGCCAGTACGCGAGCGTCGCGATCTACCCGGGCGAGCAGATCGTGACCGAGAAGTTCAGCGAGACCGTCGAGATCGAGCCGGCTCTGAGCATCCCGAAGGGCAAGGTCGCCGTCTCGGTCAACCTCACCGACCCGGCGCGGGTCTCCGGCTTCGTCGAGCCCGGCACCAAGGTCGCCATCTTCTACACCGGCATCCCCGACGGTGCCAGCGGGATCAGCCGCCTGCTGCTCGAGGGGGTCGAGGTCATCGGCGTCGGGTCCACCTCGACGACGCAGAAGACCACCACCACCGCCGAGGGCGAGCAGACCACCGAACAGCTCCCCAAGACCCTGATGACCATCGCGGTCGACAAGGAGGAGGCGGAGAAGATCCTCTTCGGCCAGGCGAACGGCGAGCTCGCCTTCGGCCTGCTGACGACCCAGAGCACCGTCAACCCCGGTCCCGGCGTGACTGCCGAGTCCCTCTTCCAGTGAGGCCCCATGCCTGTCGTCGTCGACCCTGACAACGAGACCATCGAGACGCTGCTCACGACGGTCCCGGTGGGTGCGCACGCCATCGACCAGCCGGACCGGCTCCAGGCGTGGCTGAGCAACCGGCCCGAGGAGTACGTCGTCGTGCTCGGTCCCCAGGTCGAGCTGACGGCCGCCCTGGCGCTCGCCGACGGGATGCGGCTCAGCCGGCCCTCGACCAGCGTGGTGCTGGTGCGCGACGAGGTGGACGCGCTGGTGATGCGCGACGCGATGCACGCCGGTGTCCGCGACGTGGTCCCGCTGAAGGACACCGACGCCGTGCGGGCCGCCGTCGACCGTGCCTACCAGCTCTACCTCGCGCTGCGCGGACCCGGCGGAGCGATGCACCAGGGCCGCGTCATCACGGTCTTCTCCCCCAAGGGCGGGGTCGGCAAGACCACGGTGTCGGTCAACCTCGCGCTCGCGCTGGCCGACAAGGGTGCCCGCAAGGTGTGCCTGGTCGACCTCGACCTGGCGTTCGGCGACGTGGCGATCACCTTGCAGCTGTTCCCGAGTCACACCCTCGAGCACGCCATCGGCTCCGAGGACTCCATCGACGCCCCGCTGCTGGAGTCGCTGCTGACCCGCCACGCCGACTCGGTCATGGTGCTGGCCGCGCCCAGCCATCCCGACGTCAGGGAGCGGGTGTCGCCGATGCTGGTGTCCCGCGTCCTCAAGGCGCTGCGCGACTCCTTCGACTACATCGTGGTCGACACCGCGCCGGCCTTCGACGAGCAGACCCTCACCGCGCTCGACGAGACCGACGAGTGCCTGATCGTCGCCACCCTCGACGTACCCACCCTCAAGAACGTCAAGGTGGCCCTGGAGACCCTGGAGATGCTCGACATCGCCCGCGGCCACCGCCACCTCCTGCTCAACCGGGCCGACGACGAGGTGGGCCTCGGTGCCGACCGGGTGGAGTCCATCCTCGGGATGGAGATCACCGGCCGGCTGGGATCGTCGATGGAGGTCGCCGCCGCCACCAACGCCGGGCGCCCGATCATGAGCGAGAACCCGCAGCACCCCTCCAGCCAGGCGCTCCGGGAGGTCGCGACCCGGCTGACCGGCGCCCCCGTCGCCCCCGACGCCGCGCCGCCGGGCGGACCCAGCCACCAGGCCCATCTGGACAAGAAGTCCGGGCTGTTCCGCAGGAAGAAGTGAGGTACAGCCATGAGCAGCCTCGGAGACCGGCTCGACGCGGCACGCCGCACCCAGGGGCCCGACGATCGTCTGGACGACGAGACCCCGGACGACGGGACTGACGCGCCTGCGGCCGCTCCCGGGCCGGAGGAGATCACCGTCGAGGACCCGCTGACCAGCCCGTCGTACTCCCTCCGGGCGGAGGCCACCGCCGCACCGTCCACTCCCGCGGCCTCCGCACCTGCGCCGACCGCGAGCGTCGCGACCCCCGGCCCCCTCACGTCCGCGGCGTCCTCCAAGTCCGAGGTGCCCGCGGCGTTCGGCGAGGGCCTGCGCTCGCTCGGCAACGCCCAGGACCGGCTCGAGGACCTCAAGCAGACCGTGCACGCCGAGCTCCTCAAGCAGCTCGGGCCCAAGCTGTACGCGTCCGACATGGACGTGGCCGAGCTCGACCGCCAGGTGCGCAACGTGCTGTCCGACGTGCTCGCCCGTCAGGACAAGCCGCTCAGCAACAGCGACCGGATGCACATCACGCAGGACATCAGCGACGACATCCTCGGCTACGGGCCGATCGAGCCGTACCTCCGCGACGGCGAGGTCTCCGAGGTCATGGTCAACGGCTTCGACAGCATCTGGGTGGAGCGCAAGGGCCGGCTCACGCCGGTGAAGGCGCAGTTCACCGACGAGAAGCACCTGCGTCGGACCATCGACAAGATCGTGTCCCGCATCGGCCGCCGCGTCGACGAGTCCAGCCCGATGGTGGACGCCCGGCTCCCCGACGGCAGCCGGGTCAACGCGGTCATCCCGCCGCTGGCGGTCGACGGCTCGGCGCTGACCATCCGCAAGTTCTCGACCGACCCGCTCACGGTCAACGACCTGATCAAGTTCGGCTCGCTCAGCGAGCAGACCGCCGCGTTCCTCGACGCCTGCGTGCGCGGCCGGCTCAACGTCATCGTGTCCGGAGGTACCGGTTCCGGGAAGACCACGACCCTCAACGTGCTGTCGTCGTTCATCCCCGCCGACGAGCGCATCGTCACCGTCGAGGACGCCGCGGAGCTGCAGCTCAAGCAGGACCACGTCGTCCGTCTCGAGTCGCGCCCCTCCAACATCGAGGGCAAGGGCGAGGTCACGATCCGCGACCTGGTCAAGAACTGCCTCCGCATGCGGCCCGACCGGGTGATCGTCGGCGAGGTCCGCGACGCCTCCGCGCTCGACATGCTCCAGGCGATGAACACCGGTCACGACGGCTCGCTCTGCACGCTGCACTCCAACGGCCCCCGCGACACGCTCTCCCGCATGGAGACCATGGTGCTGATGGCCGGCATGGACCTGCCGATGCGTGCGATCCGCGAGCAGGTGGCCTCGGCGGTCGACCTGATCGTGCACCAGACCCGGTTCAAGGACGGCAGCCGCCGGATCACCCACCTCACCGAGGTGGAGCGGATGGAGGGCGACGTCATCACCCTGCAGGACGTCTTCGTGTACGACCACAGCGCCGGCTTCGACGCCGAGGGCAAGGCGATGGGCTCGCTGCGGGCCACCGGCCTGCGGCCGAAGTTCCTGGAGAAGATGGAGCACGCCAACGTCACCGTCGACCCCCGGATCTTCGTCCAGGGCAGGCTGTGATGCGCAGCCGTTTTCTCCTGGCGCTGGCGACTGCCCCGCTGGTTCTCGCCGCGCCCGCCGCCGCCACCGACCTGGCCGACGGCGAGACCAGCATCGGCTACGTCGAGAACACCCGCGACGGCCTGCAGATCCTGGTCAACGTCCCTCCCGACGCCACGGTCGACATCGACGACGTCGCGGTCACGGTCGCCGGAGTCGACACCGACGCCGAGGCCGCCCCGGCCGACTCCGAGACCTCGGTACGCCGTACCGCGGTGCTGGTGATGGACACCAGCAACTCCATGGCCGGGGATCGATTCGAGGCCGCCCAGGCCGCGGCGTACACGTTCCTCGACACGGTCCCCGACGACGTCTACGTCGGCATCGTCTCCTTCGACAGCGACGTCACCGAGGACCTCGCCCCGAGCCTCGACCGCGACGAGGCTCGCGACATCGTCGGCGGCCTCGACCTGAGCCAGCAGACCCGGCTCTACGACGGCGTCCGGCAGGGGCTCGACATGGCCGGCTCCGACGGCCAGCGGCAGCTGCTCGTGCTCTCCGACGGCGCCGACACCAGCGGCACCCCGCTCGCCGACACCACCGCGGCGATCACCGACTCCGAGGCGCTGGTCAACGTGGTGGGGCTCGAGCAGACCGGGCGCGCCGTCGCCGCCCTCGAGGAGCTCAGCGCCGCAGGCGAGGGCTCGCTCATCAACGCCGACTCCCAGGCGCTCGAGCGGGCGTTCTCGGCACAGGCCGACGTCCTGGCCCGGCAGATCCTGGTCACCGCCCCCGTGCCGTCCGAGGTCACCGCTGGGGACGCCACGGTGGCCGTCTCGCTCGGCTCCTCTGCGGGCACCCTCACGGCAGAGGCGTTCACCCGGCTCGGTGCGTCCAGGACCGACGACGCCGGCGCGCCTGTGGCCGTCGCCCCCTCCGAGCAGCCCATGGTCCTCACCGACACCTGGCTGTACGGCGGGCTCGCAGCCGTGGGGCTGGGCCTGCTGGTGCTCCTGGTCGTGATGGCACCCCGGAAGCGGAAGCCGATCGAGGCCGACGAGCTCGCCGTCGCCTACACCCAGCACGTCACCGGCGGCTCGCACCGGGCGGACACCCCCACCGGGCAGGCCGGTCAGGTCACCGAGACCGCCGAGAAGGTGCTCAAGGCCAACAAGAGCCTGGAGACCCGGATCGAGGAGCGGCTCGACGGGGCCGGCAACCCGTTCAAGCCGGCCGAGTGGATCCTGGTCCACCTGGCCGTGTTCCTGGGCACGGGCGTGGTGGGCGTCCTGCTCGGCGGCGGCAGCCTCGTCGTCGGCCTGCTCTTCCTCGGCCTGGGAGCCGTAGGCCCCTGGATGTTCCTCGGGTTCAAGCGCTCGCGGCGCCGCAAGAAGTTCGAGAGCAACCTCCCGGACACGCTGCAGCTGATGTCCGGCTCGCTGGCCGCCGGCCTCTCGCTGGCCCAGTCGATCGACACCATCGTGCGCGAGGGCAACGAGCCGGTCGCGAGCGAGTTCCGGCGTGTGCTGGTCGAGACCCGGCTCGGCATCAGCCTCGACGACGCCCTCGAGGGCGTCGCCCAGCGCTTCGAGAGCAAGGACTTCGGATGGGTGGTCATGGCCATCCGGATCCAGCGCCAGGTCGGCGGCAACCTCGCCGAGCTGCTCGACACGGTCGCGGCGACGATGCGCGAGCGCGAGTACATGCGGCGCCAGGTCGCGGCGCTCGCGGCCGAGGGCAAGCTCTCGGCGTGGGTGCTGGGCGGGCTGCCGCCTGCCTTCATGGCCTACCTGCTGGTCGCCAAGCGTGAGTACGTGATGCCCATGTTCACCGAGCCCATGGGCTGGGTCATGCTGGCAGGGGCCGGACTGATCCTCGGAGTCGGCGCGTTCTGGATGAGCCGACTGGTCAAGGTGGAGGTGTGAGATGACGCTGCTGTTCATCCTCGGGATCGTCCTCGTCCTGGTCTCCATCACGCTGGCAGGCATGGCGATCGCCAAGCCGCAGCCGCAGGGTGTCGGTCGCTCGCTGGCGGTGCTGGAAGCCATGTCGACAGCACCCTCCGAAATGACCCAGGAGCTCAACCAGCCGTTCTCGGACCGGGTCCTCGAGCCCTTGCAGGCGCGGGCCCTCAAGATCGGCAAGAGGTTCACCGGGGCCGACAGCTCCGAGCGGATCCGCCACAAGCTGGACCTGGCCGGCAACCCGCGCGGTCTCACCGTCGACCGGATCATCGGCGGCAAGGTGATCTTCGGCGTCCTCGGCCTCGTCGTCGGCCTGGGCGTCACCGCCCTGCTCGGCACCTCGATGTCGCTGCGGATCGTGATCGTCGTCGGGCTGGCGGCCGCCGGCTACCTGGCGCCGAACCTCTACCTCTACCAGGCGACGTACGACCGCGGCGGCTCGATGCAGCGGGAGCTGCCCGACGCGATCGACCTGATGACGATCTGCGTCGAGAGCGGCCTCGGCTTCGACGCCGCGGTGCAGCAGGTGGCCACCAACACGGAGGGGCCGCTGGCGGAGGAGTTCGCCCGGGTGCTGCGCGAGATGCAGATCGGGCAGAGCCGCTCGGAGTCGCTCCGGGCGCTGGCCGACCGCAGCAACGTCCCCGAGCTCCGCACCTTCGTGAGCGCCATGGTGCAGGCCGACGCCTTCGGCATCCCGATCGCCCAGGTGCTGCGGGTGCAGTCGAGCGAGATCCGGGTCAAGCGCCGCCAACGCGCGGAGCAGAAGGCCCAGCAGGTGCCGGTCAAGATCACCATCCCGCTGATCTTCTGCATCCTCCCGTGCCTCTTCATCGCCGTCATGGGACCCGCTGCCATCAGCATCATGGAGAACTTCCGCGGATGAACCCGGCCACGCTCGCCCCGGAGTACCACCGCATGGCGGTGGGCTCCCGGCTGCTGGCCATGTTGATCCTGGGCATCCCGGTGCTGGTCTCCGGGACGGCGGAGTCGGTGCTGGCACTGACGGCGCTCGGCGTGAGCTGGCTGCTCGCGACGCTCTTCGAGCAGACCCGGCTCGCGGGCTGGCTGCTCAACCCGGTCGAGGCGGCGGTCGTGGCCGCGATCGCCGCGCTCAGCCTCGGACAGGGCCCGTCGCTGGTCGCCGCACTGGCCGTACCTCCCTTCACCGCCGGGCTACGGCGCGGGGTGCGGGCATGGCCGTGGCGCTGTCCATCGAGCTGGTCGTGCTCGTGGTCGTTGCCGCGCGGTTCCACGGGGCGCTGGAGGCCCCGCTCGCCTCGAGCGTCCTCACCTCGGTGCTCACGGGCGTGGGGCTCGGCCTGATCGCCAGCTACGTCCACTCCCAGCTGCAGCGGCCCCCGGACCCGCTCACGCCCTACCGGGACGCCCAGCGGCTGCTGCGGGACCTGATCGACATCTCGGGCAACCTGGGCTCCGGGCTCGACGCGACGGCCCTCGGGAGCCGGATCGCCGTCACCGTCCGCGACCAGCTCCCGCTGCTGGCCATCACCGTCTTCGTTCCCCGCCAGGACGAGCTCGCTCCCCTGGTGACCGGGGCGATGGCGGCCTCGGTCGACGACGCCCCGCTGGGCGAGCTGGCGGCCGAGGCGAGGGCCTCGGCGAAGCCACGGGTCGGCAGCCAGGCGTTCGCGCTGCCCCTCACGACCGAGATCGGCGTGGTCGCGGTCGTCGCCGGCGTGCTGCCGCCCCGGCTCGACCCCCGCCGGCTGCTCTCCTCGGGCCGGCTGGAGGCCGTCGCCGCGTCGCTGGCGGCCACCGCGGTCCACCTCGACACCGCCCTGCTGTTCTCCAAGCTCCGCGACGCCGCGACCGCCGACGAGCGGCGCCGGCTGGCGCGGGAGATGCACGACGGGGTGGCCCAGGACATCGCCTCGCTCGGCTACCTCGTCGACGCGCTCGTCGCCAGCCCGTCGACCCCCGCCCAGGCCGACACGCTGGAGCGGCTGCGCGACCGGATCACCGCCGTCGTGGCGGAAGTACGACGCTCGGTGCAGACGCTGCGCACCGACGCGGAGGCGAGCGAGAGCCTCGGCGCGGCGATCGGCGGCCTCGCCCGCCACCTCAGCGAGAGCTCCGGCATCCCGATCCGGGTCGCGGTGAGCGAGACGACCACGCGGCTGCGCGCCGAGGTCGAGTCCGAGCTGCTCCGGATCGCCCAGGAGGCGATGACCAACGCCGTCCGTCACTCCGGCGCCGACGCCATCGACGTCGACTGCCGGGTCGCCGCGCCGAACGCCGAGATCGTGGTGAGCGACGACGGGGACGGCCTCGGACGAGCCCGCCCGGACTCGTTCGGGCTCGACATCATGCGGGAGCGGGCGACCCTGATCGACGCCGATCTCGTGGTGCGTCCCGGGGAGCCCCGGGGCACCGTCGTCCGGGTCACCGTTCCGTCCAGACACGCCCGGTCCTCTCCCGCTCCGGGCAGCACCAGTGACAAGGTGTCCGTGTGACCACTGCGACGACCGTGCTCCTGGTCGACGACCACGACCTGATCCGCGACGGCCTGACCGGGGTCTTCTCGGCCCAGCCCGACATGGAGGTCGTGGGCGCCGCAGCCACCGTCGCGGAAGCGATCGCCCTCTATGACGAGACGGGTCCGCAGGTGGTCGTCACCGACCTGCAGCTCCAGGACGGCACCGGTCTCGACGTGGTCCGGCACATCCGCCGTGGTGACAGCCGGGCCGGGCTGGTGGTGCTCACCATGCACTCCGGCGACGACCAGATCTTCGCGGCGATGGAGGCCGGGGCGTCCGCCTTCGTCGGCAAGGACGCCCCCTCGAGCGAGGTGGTCAAGGCCGCCCGCCACGCCGCGGTCTCGCCGCGTTCATTCCTGTGCGCCGGGCTCGCACAGGCCATGATGCGACGGGCCAGCGGCGAGTCGACCCGGCTGTCCGACCGCGAGCACCACGTCCTGCTGCTCCTGGCCGACGGCCTCAGCGCCGCCGAGATCGCGCCCCGGCTGCACCTCTCGGAGTCGACCGTGAAGTCGCACGTCGCGAAGATCTACCAGAAGCTCGGCGCCGCCAACCGCGCCCAGGCCCTGGTCACCGCGATGCGGATCGGGCTGCTGTCGAGCATCAACCCCGACGCCACCACCCGCTGAGCGGTCCCGACCCCCGCTGCCTTCCCGCACGTGGGGCGTCGCGGGTGGTGTGGCCGGGCTAGCGCCCGGGTAGTCCCAAGTGACTATCAGGTCGAACCGGAATTCCGCTGCGGACTCGCCCCGGGGGCGGAAGAATTCTGCTCACAGGAGGTCGACCGGCCTCTGGTGAGAAACAGATGCACTAGGGACAACACACAAGGAGCCCCCCAATGTTCGACTTCCTCAAGACCATGATGGACGCCCGCCTCGCCAAGATGGAGGAGCGCGGCGCCTCGGCCGTGGAGTACGGCCTGCTGATCGCCGGCATCGCCGCCCTGATCGTCGTCGCGGTCTTCGCCCTCGGCCCGATCGTCAACGAGGCCTTCACCGACACCTGCGACTCCATCGACACCGGTAACACCAACCTCTCGGCCAACTGCTGATCCCAGCATCAGCGACGGGGGGCCCCGGGCGCCGGTCACCACGGTGGTCGGCACCGGGGCTCCTCCCTTGAGAAAGGTCGCACCGCACATGAGGACCACGCAGCCGCCCTCCGAGAGGGGGGCCTCCAGCGTCGAGTACGGCCTGCTCATCGCCGGAATCGCCATGGTGATCGCCGTCGCGTTCTTCGCCCTCGGGGGCATGACGGTCGAGATGTTCGACCACACCTGCGACGAAGTGAGCGCCCAGGTCGCGGCGCCCACCTGCTAGCCGCGCCGCTCGGCCAGCGCCACCCTCTCCAGCAGCGTCGGATGGGTCCCGAACCAGACCTGGGACCACGCGGGCGGCGTCGGGTCGGCCAGTGAGCGCAGCGCCAGACTGCGTTGCAGCGCCACGAACGACTCCGGGTCGCCGGTCGCGGCGAGCGCGTCGACGTCGGCCCGGGTCTCGATCATCCGGCTGATCGTCGACTGCACCGGGGCCGCCAGCAGCACCGCGACGGCCACCAGCGCCAGCACCCGCGGCACCACCTCCGGCTGACCCGGGTCACTCCCCCGGTCCCCCGTACGCCGCCTGCGGCCGAGCAGCAGCGCCAGCAGCCCCACGCCCCCCGCAGCAGCCAGCGCCCCCAGCACCGAACCGACGAGCACGTCGTCGTGGCGGGCGTGCGCCAGCTCGTGGCCCACGACCGCGACCACCTGCTCGCGGTCGGCGTCGTCGACCAGGGTGTCGTAGAGCACCACCCGGCGGGTGGAGCCGAAGCCGGAGACGTAGGCGTTCAACGTGGTCGTACGCCGCGAGGCGTCGCTCACCAGCACCTCGTCGACCGGCACCCCCTCGGCATCGGCCACCGCCAGGACCTCCGACCGCAGCTCTCCGGCGGGCAGGGCTCGGAAGTCGTTGGTGAGCGGCTCGACCAGCACCGGGTAGACGAACGACCCGAGCATCACCAGCGCCGCCACCAGGACGGCCGCCACGGCCGGCCACGCCGTACGCCACCGGCGGGCGCAGCCGACGAGCGCCACCAGCACCACGCTTGTCGCCAGCACGGCCACCAGCAGGCCGACCAGCAGCTCCCACGCCCACGCCGGCCACGGCTGCGTCGAGAGTCCGGCGTCGAGTCGGTGCTGCTGTCCGGCGGCCGCGAACGGCAGCGTCGCCAGCCGGCCCAGGGCGAGGCACAGCGCCACTGCCACCAGCACCCGCCACGGCCACGGTCCGCGCACCCGGCCCACCAGCCCCGCCCCCACGCGGGTGAACCCGAGCCAGCAGGCGACGGCCACCGACACCGCGAGCCCGCTCCAGCCCCAGACCCGCGCCCACCAGGCGTAGTCCTCGGCGCGGGCGATCTGGGCCTCCGTGAGCACGCTGTCGGCCGGCACGGGCGGCGGGGCGCCACCGGGCACCGGCTGCCAGGGGACCTGCCACCAGGCGACCAGCACGAACGCCAGCGCCCCGGTGAGCGCCACCGCCAGGGCGGTACGACGGGCGGCGGGACTCACGCCGCCAAGTCTGTCAGGGCCTTCCGCCACGCCTTCGTGAAGGCCGGCAACGAGAGCCCGAAGGTGCTGCGGAACTCCGCTGCGACGTCGTCGCCCGGCTCCAGGCCGGTGTAGAAGCGGGTGAGGGCCTTCTCCCCCGAGCGGTCGGCCAGCAGCACGCAGGCGAGCCAGGCGGCCTCGTAGGACGCACCGAGGTGGGTGGTGCGGGTGTCGAAGAGGTCGTCTCCCGGGAGGCTCGCGGGCGGCCCCTGGCGGCGTACCTGCTGCTCGACCTGGGCGGCGGTCACCGACAGCGGGAGGTCGACGTCGCGCAGCGCCACGTAGTCGGCGTAGCCCTCGGTCAGCCACGCGGGCACCACGTCGGGCTCGGTGGCGGCGCCGGTAGCCACGTGCACGACCTCGTGGCTCATCACCACCTGAGCGCCCTGGCCGTCGAGGGAGCCGAGGACGTCGGGGTTGACCAGCACGTGGATCGGCACGCCGGGCGCGAGCTCGTCGCCCACCCCGCTGGTGACGGCTGCGATCGCGGCGTACTGCCCCGGCTCGGCGCCGAGGGCAGCATCGAGCGCCTCCCCGCTCCGAGGCACCTCGACGACGACGCCCTCGCGCCACCGGGGCAGCGCCCGGCGTACGACGGGGACGGCCGCGCGCGCGAGCCGCCCGTAGCGGGCGGTGCCGGTGGCCGCCACCACCAGGGCCCGGGGACCGCGCTCCACCTCGACCGGACCCGTCAGCCACACGGGAGAGACCCCCGACGGTCCCCCGATGCCCTCGATCGTCGTCCCGTCGGTCCCGGCGTGCAGCACGAACTCCACGTCGGCAGCCGACGGCCTCGGGTCGAACCCGGCGAACCGCCACGTGGTCTCGACCGTGGCGGGCCAGTGCCCGTCCGCGTCCACGCCGCCGAGCGCGTCGACGTAGCGCAGCGTGAACCGGTCGACGCCGATGGCGTCGGCGTTCGCGACGACGGCGCGCAGCAGGTCGGCGGCACCGGCGTCCCCGTCGGGCGCCAGTCCGGCCGCCGCCTCGGGGTCGCCGTCGCGGACGGCCCGCTCGAGCTGCTGGAGCACGGCCGCGGCCTCCCCCGGCGCGATCGCCGCGGCGGGCGACGGCGGGGTGGGGGCGACGTAGGTGCCGTCGCGGAGCACGGCCCAGCCGACGCCCGCGACCGCCAGCACGAGGAACAGCGAGAGGCCGGCCACCCACCAGCGTGGGCGACCGGCCCCTGGCCGTGTCGTGGTCGTCGTGGGGTCAGCCAGGACGCACCGCACCGGAGAACGGCATCGAGTAGAGGCCCGCGACCTGGACACCCGTGCTCGGGTTGGCGGCGTGGACGATCTGGCCGTTGCCGATGTACATGCCCACGTGGCTGATCGGGCTGTAGTAGAAGACCAGGTCACCCGGCTGCAGCGCGCTCGCCGCCACCTGGGGGCCGGAGCTGTACTGGGCGCTGGAGGAGTGCGGGAGGCTGACGCCGGCCTGGGCCCACGCCGCCATCGTCAGGCCGGAGCAGTCGTAGGCGTCGGGACCGGCCGCGCCGTAGACGTAGGCGTCGCCGACCTGGGCGAGCGCGAAGTCGACCGCCGCGGCGGCGTTGCCCGAGACCGCGACGTCGGGGGGCGGCGCCGTGGTGCTGCGGGAAGTCATCTGCTCGCGCTCCTCGGCCTCGAGCTCGCCCAGCAGCTCCTTGGCGTCGGCGAGGTTGGCGTCGACGGTGGCCTTCTCCTCGGCGAGCTGCTTCTCGAGCTCGGCGATGTCGTCGAGCCGCCGCTCGGTGGCGTCGCGGCGGATGCCGAGCGCGGTGGCCTCGCGGGAGTACGACGCGAACAGCTGGGACTGCAGCTCGCTGTAGGAGGTCATGGTCGAGAGCTGGTCGAGGAACGAGCGGGGCTCGTCGCTGACGAAGACCTGGCCGACCGCCGACAGGTTCTCGCCCTGGTACTGGCGGATCACCGAGTCGCGGACCTGCTCCTGGACCACGTCGAGACGCTGGTCCTGGCGGGCCTGGTCGGCCTTGAGCGACCCGAGGTCGCTGCGGAGCTCGTCGAGCTCCAGCTTGACGTCGTGGTAGCGCTCCTGCGCAACCTCGGCGTCGTGGTAGAGACGATCGACCCGAGCTTCGACGTCGTCGATGTCGGGGTCTGCCTGCGCGCTGCCGGGCACCAGCCCGATCACAACTGCGAGGGCGAGACCGCTGAGGGCGCTGACGAGCGGCTTCCGTCCGATGGGCACGAGCGGGGGGTCTCCCTTGTCCTGTCGTACGCCTACCGGGTGAGCTGACGGGTTCGGGCACGACATGCCCTACCCCTGCTCCTCGGGCCACCCACGCGGCCCGCCTTGCAGGGGATTCACCCCAGGAGGTGTGGTTCCCCGGCTCCGTCGACCGTCCCCTCACGATCTGGACTCGGCGCGGTGCTCGCGCGGATCCGGTCTGATCCACTTCCACGAGCACCTGGCGAGTCACCCTAGTGGCGTTGTCGTGCGTCGGCCAACTCCTGATGGCGATGTCGTGGAGATCACGCCGACTCGCGACGCGCCTGGTGTCACACACGTCACATCCGGCACGCCTGTCACCTCACGCGGACTCGGTGGCCGGCGGGTCGACCGGCTGCACCAGCCGCAGCGGAGGGACCAGGCCGCCCTCGGCCAGGACGTCGAGGGTCCGGCGTTCGTCGTCGTCGAGCTCCAGCTCGGGAGGTGGGCCCAGCAGCACGGTGACCACGCAGTCGTGGCACGCCAGCCCGCGCACCACGCAGGTGTCGCAGTCGATTCGTGTCGTCATGTCCCCGAGGGTCGGGGCGACCACTGACAACCACGCCCGGCGGGCAGGGTGTCGGCGTGTCGTCGGCGTGTCAGGCGCCTCCGGCGTCCTGCTCCGCCACGTCGGCACGGGCGACGAGCTCCACGGCGTCGGAGCGCCCGCACCACCGGCAGGTCACCTGCTCCACGGTCTCCTCGCGGACCTCGGTCTGCTCGACCCGGTGGTCGCCCGCGAGGTCGAAGTGCCAGAACTCCGTCGTACGTCGCGCGCGCGTCACGTCGAACCGGGTCAGGTTGCCGCACCCGCCGCACCGCCAGCGCTGCGTCGGACCAGGGACCTCGATGCTCTCGGGACTCACGGGCCGTCACCCTATGCCGCGCGTCGCCCCGACGCTGTCGGTGCCCACGCCTAGCGTCGTCCACGTGACCACGACCCACCCTCCGACGAGTGCCGGGCCCGCCCGGTGGGAGGAGCAGCGCACGTTCGACGAGCTCGGTCGGCCGCTGCGCGACATCACCTTCTGCGTGGTCGACCTCGAGACGACCGGTGGCTCGGCCGCCGGCGGGTCCATGATCACCGAGGTCGGGGCGGTCAAGGTCCGCGGTGGCGTGGTGCTCGGCGAGTTCCAGACCCTGGTCAACCCTCACGCCGAGATCCCGGCGTTCATCGCCGTGCTCACCGGGATCACCAACTCGATGGTGAGCGGAGCGCCACCGATCGAGTCCGTGCTGCCGGCGTTCCTCGAGTTCGCCGAGGGCTGCGTCCTGGTCGCCCACAACGCACCGTTCGACGTCGGCTTCCTGCGCCACTTCGCCGGGCAGCAGGGACACGCGTGGCCGGCGTTCGAGGTCGTCGACACGGCGGTGCTGGCGCGGCGGGTGATCACCCGCGACGAGGCGCCCAACTGCAAGCTGTCCAGCCTCGCGCGGGTCTTCAACGCCACGACGACGCCCAACCACCGGGCACTCTCCGACGCGCGGGCCACCGTCGACGTGCTCCACGGGATGATGGAGCGGCTCGGCGGCCTCGGGGTCCACACCCTCGAGGAGCTGCAGACCTTCTCCTCCCGGGTCTCGACGGCCCAGCGCCGCAAGCGCCACCTCGCCGAGGGCCTCCCCCACGCCCCCGGCGTCTACCTGTTCCGTGACGACCAGGAGCGGGTCCTCTACATCGGCACCTCGCGCGACCTGCGCACCCGCGTCCGCTCCTACTTCACCGCCTCGGAGACCCGGTCCCGGATGGGCGAGATGGTCGGCATCGCCACCACCGTGCAGGGCATCGTGTGCGCCACCCCGCTCGAGGCCGAGGTCCGCGAGCTGCGGCTGATCGCCGAGCACAAGCCCCGCTACAACCGCCGGTCCCGCTTCCCCGAGAAGGTCACCTTCCTCAAGCTGACCCGCGAGCTGTGGCCGCGGCTGTCCCTGGTGCGCCGGGTGGCCGACGACGACGCCGACTACGTCGGACCTTTCTCGTCGCGCCGGACGGCCGAGAAGTGCCTGGCCGCGCTCCACGACACGTTTCCGATCCGGCAGTGCTCCGACCGGCTGGGGCGGCGGAGCAGCCGGTCGCCGTGCGTGCTGGCCGAGATGGGCCGCTGCCTGTCGCCCTGCGACGGCAGCACCGACGAGACCACCTACGCGGCGGTGGTCCGGCAGCTGCGCGACAGCCTGGTGCGACGACCCGACGAGGTGGTCGACGCCATCAACGACCGGATGGCGCGGCTCGCGGCCGACGAACGGTTCGAGGAGGCCGGCACTCACCGCGACCGGCTGTCGGCGTTCATCCGGGCCACCGCCCGCACCCAGCGGCTGGCGGCGCTCACCCGCTGCGACGAGGTGGTCGCGGCCCGGCGGGAGGACGACGGCCGCTGGGCGGTCCACGTCGTGCGCCACGGGCGGCTCGCGGCCGCCGGCGTGATCCCGGCAGGCGCTGACGCCCACACCTTCGTCGCCGGGCTGCGCGACAGCGCCGAGTCGGTGCGACCCGGGCCGGGCCCGGTGCCCGCCGCCACCGCCGAGGAGACCGAGCGGGTGCTGCGGTGGCTGGAGTCGCCCGGCGTCCGGCTGGTCGAGGTCGACGGTGAGTGGACCTGCCCGGTGCTCGGCTCCACCCGCCACCTCGCGCTCCACGACGCGGCCTCGAGCTCCCGCCTCTCACTGGTCCCGTTCGACGAGCGCCGCAGCATCACGCCGGTGCACCGGCCGGCCCGATAGGGTCGGCCGCATGATCACCGCCATCGTGTTCGTGAAGGCCGACGTGGCGCGCATCCCCGAGGTCGCCGAGCAGATCGCGGCCCTCGACGGCGTCAGCGAGGTCTACTCGGTGACCGGCCAGGTCGACCTGATCGCGCTGGTCCGGGTCACCGCCCACGACGACGTGGCCGCGGTGGTCGCCGACCGGCTCAACAAGGTCCCCGGCGTGACCGAGACCGAGACCCACATCGCGTTCCGGACCTACTCCCGGCACGACCTCGAGTCGGCGTTCTCGATCGGCCTCGACTGACCGCGGCGGGTCCGACCGACCGGGTCACCTAGTCCTTTCGGGCCATTTCGCACCATCTCGCCCGACTAGCCCCGCGGCCTGCGCGACGCTCTCCCCACGTCTGTCGACCATGGGGAGACCTCGGACATGCTCCGTCGCGCCATACTCACGCTCTGCACCCTGCTGCTCGCCGCGCCCGTGGCCGCGACCAGCACTCCTGCTGCGGCGACCACGTCCGCGCCCTCGGGGCTGTCGCCCGCGGGAGGTGTCGACACCTCTCGCACCCCGACCTTCACGTGGCAGCGGCCGAAGGGTGCGGTGGGCTTCACCGTCCAGGCCGACGACGCGCAGGACTTCTCCTCGCCGATCTTCACCAGGTCGACGGCCAACACGGCCTACGTCCACGACCAGCGGCTGCCGCTCGGTGACGTGTACTGGCGGGTGCAGGCGCAGAACGCCAGTGGGGGGCGCAGTGCGTGGAGCAACGCCCGCCTGCACGTCACCGGAGCGGAGGCCCCCACGCCGAGCTCACCGCTGAACCTCGCCCCGGTGCTGCCCCCGGTCGACCCGCCCGTGCTCACCTGGGGCGTGGTTCCCGGGGCCTCCGGCTACGACATCGAGGTCGACAGTGACGAGGACTGGGTGGGGGCGACCTCGTACTCCACGCAGAACACGTCCTTCGTCGTCCCGAAGCCACAGGAGGTCGGCGACTACTACTGGCGGGTCCGCGCCACCTTCGACGGCGGCGTCGTCACCGCCTGGTCGTCGTCAGGTTCCTACGACGTGCAGGCGTTGGACGACGTGATCCCGACCTATCCCGAGAGCAACCAGGACACGGAAGTCCAGGACGTGGTGCTCGACTGGGACCCGGTCCCCGGTGCCATGCGGTACGAGATCCGGGTCGGCCTGGACCAGGACTTCAACAACCTGGCCGAGCCTGTCAAGCAGGTCTACGGCACCCGCTACTCCCCGATCACGACGTACCTCAACAACCAGTACTACTGGCAGGTGCGGCCGATCAACGCGGCCGGCAAGCCGACGGAGTGGCCAGAGACGGTCCAGGTGTTCCAGCGCCGGTGGCCGCAGGCACCGAGCCTCGTCTATCCCGCCAACGACATCGCGCAGCCGGTCACGGACGACCTCTACTATCAGTGGTCACCCGTCAAGCACGCCACCCGCTACGAGCTGCAGGTGGGAACCGACCCGGGCTTCTCGCCGAACACGTACGAGGTCTGCCTCACCGCCGGCACCACCTACACCCCGGGCTACGCCAGCGGCGGAGGTTGCATGCCCGCTCAGGGACAGGTGACGTACTGGCGGGTCCGTGCCCTCGACCTGCCCAAGGGCGTGCAGGGCATCTACTCGCCGGACCAGCGGTTCATCTACGACTCCGGTCCCGTCATGAAGCTCTCCCCCACGAACGGCGCGACCGTGACGGTACCCACCCTCCGGTGGGCGGCGGCCCCCGAGGCGGAGAAGTACGACGTCAGGATCTGGAACGCGGCCGGGAGCCAGGTCGTGGGCACCACCACCTACTCGCTCTCGTGGACGCCGTCGGCCGCGCTCGACCCGACCAAGGGTCCCTTCACGTGGAACGTCGTCGCGATCGACCGCGACGGCCAGTCCTCGCCGTCCTACTCCCGCCGTTCCTTCACCTTGGAGAGCCCCCCGGCGGCCTCCGGAGAGCTGCCGCTCACTCCGCTGACCGGGGACGACCCGACCCAGCCCACGGTGCGCTTCCCCCACCTCAGCTGGGAGCCGGTGGCCGGCGCCGACCACTACCGCATCGAGATGGGGGTCGCCGGATCCAGCTACTGGTTCTCCCCGTCGACCGACCCGTTCCTGAACCGCACCTACGCCTATCCGGCGCTCACCGACGACGGCAAGCAGTTCCTCGCACCGGAGACCTACAAGTGGCGCGTGAGGGCCTACAACGACACCGGCGGTGTCCTCGCGGTCGGCCCGGTCGCGGAGTTCCGGATCGCGGAGCTGGAGCCGGTCACGGGGCAGCAGATCGCACTCGACGGACAGGCCCTCGACCAGGGCACGACCTGCGACAAGAGTCTCGACACGGCGTCCGAGGAGGAGCGGATCTGCACGGGCGTCCCCGCCACCCCCGTCCTCGACTGGGCCCCCGTTCCCGGTGCCTCCCACTACATGGTCTACCTGTCCGAGGACCGTGACCTCACCAACCTGATCTACGACCCCGACGCCCGGAGCACGCAGAACACGCGATGGACCCCCACGTCGTCCATGGAGAAGCAGGCCCTGGCCGACAACCAGTCGGGCAAGGCGTACTTCTGGTTCATTCGCCCGTGCAAGGCCAGGGGTGTCTGTGCCCCCGACCCCGCGTCCAGACTCGACGCGGCCACCAACGCCTTCCGCAAGGTGTCGCCGCAGGTGGACGGGCTGGTCGCCACCGACGGGAGGCAAGGGCCGCCCGTGACCCAGTTCGCCAACGAAGTCACGTTCTCCTGGAACGACTACCGCGCCACGAACCAGACGGTCTCCTACGCCGGCGGCGTCGCCCCGTCGCACCAGACGGCTCAGACCTACAAGATCCAGGTGTCGAAGTCCCCGACCTTCGCAACGGCGGACATGGTGGACGAGCGGACGGTCGACCAGACGACGTACACCCCCTTCGACCGCACCTACCCCGAGGGAGACCTCTGGTGGCGGGTGCAGGCGATCGACGCCGCGGGGAACGCCCTCTCGTGGTCTCGGGCACTCGACGGCGAGGGGGAGCACGTGATCAAGGCCACGCCTGCGCGCAACCTGAACCCGTTGGCCGGCAACGCCGACCTGCCGCCCGGGACCGACGAGGAGCCCTACGACGTCGAGACCTTTCCCGCGCACGGCGCGAGCGTCCCGGGCGACACCCACCTCAGGTGGGGTGCGGGCCTGTTCGACTCGACGTGGAAGCTCGAGGTGTACCGGAACGACGACACGACGCTCTCCAGCGCCAACCGCGTGCTCAGCACCACGGTCTCCCAGGCGGCGTACGCCCCTCCCCAGCTGCTCGAGCCCTCGGCCCTGGCCTACCGGTGGCGGGTGCAGCGCGTCGACGCCGCGGGGAAGCTCGGTCGCTGGTCCGACCTCGGGCGATTCTTCGTCACCGGGTCCCGACCCGCACTGACGGCACCGACGGACGGAAGCCTGCAGCCCGGCAACGGACCCGTGCTCACCTGGGACGGTGTCAGCAGGGCGACGTCCTACCGCCTCGAGATCCGACGGGAGGACGGGACGTACAGCAAGACCGTCACGACGAGGGCACTGGCGTGGGCGGTGGACACCCTGCTCGCGACCGGGAGCTACACGTGGTCGGTGACCGCGCTCAACGTCAACAACAGGCCGCTCGGCACCAGCACGCCACGGAGCTTCCGGGTCGACTCGACCCGACCCACGGTCGTGAAGAAGAGCCCCACCAACCGGGCATCCCGGTCCGCCAACTTCGTGGCGAAGCTCAGCGAACCGGTGACCAACGTCAGCGGCTCCACGATGAGGATCTACGTCAAGGGACGCACCACGGCGCTGCCCGCGGCGGTGACCCTCAGCTCAGACGGACGGACCGCTACCCTCAACCCGAGCAAGAACCTCGTCGCCGGGAAGTACTACACGGTCAAGCTGACGTCGCAGATCGAGGACCTTGCCGACAACCCGCTCGTGGCCACCTCATGGCGGGTGCGAGCCAGGTAGGTAGCCTGCCCGGCGTGAGCTGGGTCGACGTCCTGGGATGGCTGGGCAGCGCGCTGCTCGTGTTCTCGCTGCTGCAGACGCGGGTGCTGCGGTTCCGGGTGCTCAACCTCGCGGCCTGCCTGAGCCTGGTGCTGTTCAACGCGCTGGTCGAGGTGTGGCCGATGGTCGGGATGAACATCGCGACCAGCACGATCAACGTCTGGTTCCTCGTCAAGCTGCTGCGCGAGCGGCACGACGAGGCGGTGTTCGCCGTGCTGCAGGTCCGGCCCGACGACGCCTACTTCCAGTACTTCCTCGGCGTGCACGAGGACGACATCCGACGGATCCACCCCGCTTTCGCCGGCACCGAGGCCGACGACCTCGCCTTCCAGGTCGAGCGGGGCGACGAGACCGTCGGCGTGGTGCTGGTGCGCCGCGACGGCGACGTCGCCCGCGTGCAGCTGGACTACGTCACCCCGCGGTTCCGCGACTTCTCCCCGGGCGAGTTCGTGTGGCGGCGCGCGCCCCGGCTGCGCGACCGGGGCTTCCGCCGCGTGGTGACCCCGCCCGGGATGGTCAACCCCTACTACGACCGGATCGAGCAGGGCTTCCGCCGCGAGGGCGACGCCTACGTCATGGAGCTGTGAGCGGGCAGGGACCGAGCGAGGAACGAGCTCGGTCCCGTCGCCCGCGAAGGTTGAGGGATCGCGGCAGACCCGAGCGCAGCGAGGGACTGCCGACCGATCATCTCGAAACCCCGCGAGTCGGAAGCCGACCTCAGCCCCGCGACGCTGTGACCCAGCGGTCGAGCAGGTCGCGGGCGGCCCCGGAGTCGACCGCCTCGGCCGCGCGGGCGTAGGCAGCGGGGAGGGCCTCCTCGACCGGCTGCTCCGGGGTCGCGTGGACGGCGAGGGCCGCCCCGGCGTTGAGCAGCACCGCGTCGCGCACCGGGCCCGGCTCGCCGTCGAGCAGTCGGCGTACGACCTCGGCGTTGTGATCGGGATCGCCGCCGCGCAGCGACTCGGCCGAGCTCAGGGCGATGCCGAGGGACCGTGGGTCGACGCTGGTCTGCCGGACCGCGCCGCCGTGGACCTGCCACACCGACGTCGTCGTGGTGGTCGTCAGCTCGTCGAGCCCGTCGTCGCCACGGACCACGACGGCGTCGACCCCGCGGCGGGCGAACACCCCGGCCATGACCGGCGCCTTCCGCACGTCGGCGCAGCCGATCGCCTGCGCCTGGGGCCGCGCCGGGTTGGCCAGCGGCCCGAGCAGGTTGAACGTCGTCGCCACCGCCAGCTCGCGCCGCGGCACGGCCGTGTGCCGCATGCCCGGGTGGAACGCCGCGGCGAAGCAGAACGTGATGCCGACCTCCGAGGCCAGCGTGGCGACCCGGTCCGGGGACAGGTCGAGGCGGATCCCGAGCCGCTCGAGGACGTCGGCGGAGCCGGAGGCGGACGACGCGGACCGGTTGCCGTGCTTGACCACGCGGGCCCCGGCGCCGGCGGCCACGATGGCCGCCATCGTCGAGATGTTGACCGACATCGATCGGTCGCCGCCGGTCCCGACCACGTCGAGCAGCCGGCCCCCGACCTCGATGGGCGTCGCGACGGCGTACATCGCCTCGAGCAGGCCGGTGAGCTCCTCCACTGTCTCGCCCTTGGCGCGGAGGCCGACCGCGAAGCCGGCGACTTGGGCCGGGGTGGCCTCCCCGGCCACGATCTGGGCCATGGCCCACGCCGTCTGGCCGGCGTCGAGGTCGCGCCCCTCGATGAGCGCGGTGAGCACCTCGGACCAAGTGGGGCTCATGGCGGGGATGGGGGTCAGCGGGTCGCCGGCACGCGCGGGCGCAGCAGCGCGACGACCGCCTCGGCGAGCCGGACGGGGTCGATCGGGTGGGGGACGGCGGCCTCGGCGCGCGACCACGTCGCGAGCCAGGCGTCCTGCACCCGCCCGGTGAGCACCAGGACGGGCGGGCACTCGTAGATCTCGTCCTTGAGCTGCTTGGCGATCCCCATGCCCCCGGCGGGGACGGCCTCACCGTCGAGGATCGCCAGGTCGATGGCACCGGCGTCCATGTTCTGGAGCACCACCGGCTCGGTGGCGACCTCGACGTAGTGGAGCTCGGGCAGGTCCGGGTGGGGACGGCGGCCCAGGGCGAGGATGACCTGCTGGCGGGTGTTGATGTCGTCGGAGTAGACGAGCACCTTCAGCGGTCGGGCGTCGGCATCGGTCACGGGCGGCATGCTACCGGCCGGTCCCGCCGCCCGGGTCGTCGCCGGGTCGCGCCGCGGCCGCCCGCGCCTCCAGCAGGTCGAGCCGGCGGTCCTCGCGCCGCGCCTCGCGCATCGACGAGCGCACCCACTGCGCGAACAGCACCGCGAAGAAGCTGAGCCCGATCAGGTCGCCGCTCCCCCACAGGATCCCGCCGGCGAGGTGCTGGTCGGCGAGCGGGTCGGGCAGCCAGGCGCCCATCGGCCCCTCGTGCAGCGAGGGGTACCAGTCGCCGCCGAGCAGCTGCTGCTGGCCCATGATCGTGACGCCGAGGAACGCGTGGAACGGGAGCGTCAGCACGACGAGCAGCATCCGCGCCGGATAGCCGACCCGTCCGGGCACCGGGTCGATGCCCATCAGCGGCCAGAAGAACAGCGCACCCACCAACACCAGGTGGACGTGCATCATCTCGTGGACGTACGGCGACTCCAGCGAGGCGCCGTACCAGCCCGAGTAGTAGAGCGCCCACGGCGACACGATGTAGAGCGCCAGCGTGAGCGGCGGGAACGTCAGCACCCGGGCGACCCGCGAGTGCAGCACAGCCAGCAGCCAGCGCCGGGGCTGCGGCGGCAGCGTGCGCAGTGCGAGCGTCACCGGCGCCCCCAGCGCAAGGGCGAGGGGCACCACCATCGACAGCAGCATGTGCTGGACCATGTGGACGCTCAGCAGGGTCGTGTCGTACGCCGCCAGCCCCGACATCGTCGCGACCGCGAAGGTGCCCATCCCGACCCCCACGAACGCGACCGTGCGTCCGACCGGCCACCGGTCACCCCGGCGCCGCAGCGTGAGCACGCCGACGGCGTACAGCCCCACCGCCCAGGCCGTCAGAACGAAGGGAAGCGGCTCGAGCGACCAGTCGGTCAGTGCCCGCTGGAGGTCGAACGGCGGGAGGTCGAGCCCGCCCGGCGCCCCTGCTGTGATCACGCTCAAAGCGTAGGCCGCCGACTCGCAGGGGGTCGGGGTGCCTCGGAGGGGCTGCTCCGTCCATAATGTCTCCCGTGGCGACTGCAGCAGCGACGATCCCGGCCTCCCGACTCCACGGGCACCACGACCGACCGAGCATGGTCAGCGTCGGCACGATCATCTGGCTCTCCAGCGAGCTGATGTTCTTCGCGGCCCTGTTCGCGTCCTACTTCACGATCCGCGCGGTCTCCGAGGAGCTGTGGCTGCAGAACACCACGCTGCTCGACGTCCCGTTCGCCACGGTCAACACGACCGTCCTGGTGCTCTCGTCGGTGAGCTGCCAGCTGGGCGTCTTCGCGGCCGAGCGGGGTCAGGTCGGGCGCACGGGCGGAGTGCTCTCGGTCCGCGGCTGGGGCCTGCGCGAGTGGTTCATCCTCACCTACGTGATGGGGGCCGTGTTCATCGCCGGCCAGGCCATCGAGTACGCCACGCTGGTCCAGGAGGGCGTCACCATCCAGGCCTCGGCGTACGGCACGATGTTCTACCTCACCACCGGCTTCCACGGGATCCACGTGACGGGCGGGCTGATCGCGTTCCTGTTCGTGCTCGGCCGGACCTACATCGCTCGCAAGTTCACCCATGAGCAGGCCGTCAGCGCGATCGTCGTGTCCTACTACTGGCACTTCGTCGACGTCGTGTGGATCGGCCTGTTCGCCACGATCTACCTCATCAAGTGACCGCCGCAGCCCAGGATCTGACAAAGGACTCGATGTGCGCTTCCTGAACCGTTCCGCCGGCCGCCTGTCAAGGCACCGGCGCGGTCCACTCGCCGGCCTCCTGGTGCTGCTGCTCGGGCTGCTCCTGACCGGTGGCCTCTACACGGTCTTCTCCCCCGCCCAGGCGCAGGAGACCCAGTCCGACGAGGAGCTCGTCGCCAAGGGTCGTGAGCTGTTCCTGGTGAGCTGCTCGTTCTGCCACGGCCAGAACGGCGAGGGCGTCCGCACCGACGACGGCAACCAGCTGGGCCCGTCGCTGGTCGGCGTCGGCGCGGCCGCGGTCGACTTCCAGGTCGGCACCGGCCGGATGCCGATGACCCAGCCGGGCCAGCAGGCGCCCCGCAAGACGCCCGTGTTCACCGACGAGGAGACCGAGGCACTCGCCGCCTACGTCGCGTCGCTGGGCCCCGGCCCGGCGATCCCCGACGAGTCCGACTACAGCCTCGAGGGCCTCTCCGACGAGGAGCGCCAGGAGGCGATCGTCCGCGGTGGCCAGATCTTCCTGACCAACTGCACGGCCTGCCACAACTTCACCGGCTCCGGCGGCGCGATGCCGCGGGGTGGCGCCGCCCCGCGGATCCTCGGCGTCGAGGAGAAGTACGTCTACGAGGCGATGCTGACCGGCCCGCAGTCGATGCCGTCGTTCTCCAACGGCAACCTCACGCCGGAGGAGAAGCGGGACGTCATCGCCTACCTGCAGTCGATCGACGACAGCCCCGACTACGGCGGCTTCGGCATGGGCGGGCTCGGCCCGGTCGCCGAGGGCATGTACGCCTGGATCGCCGGCATCGGCGTGCTCGTCGGGTTCGCCGTCTGGATCGCCGCCAACAGCACCCGCTCGAACAAGGAGAAGGTGGAATCGTGAGCTCCGACCAGACCGGTCACGGCCCGTCCGGCGAGCCCGCCGGCAAGCACCTCTCCGAGCGGACGGAGACGGCGACTCCTGTCGCCGACCCGATCGCCGACCCGGGTCTCCCCGCGCACATTCCGCGGCCGACCGACGTCGACGCGCGCGCCGAGAAGCGTGCGGAGCGGCAGATCGCCACCCTGTTCGGCCTCTCGGCGGTGTGCGCCGTCCTGTTCGTGGTCTCCTACTTCGTCTTCGAGATCGGCGAGGTGACCACCACCATCGCCGGCCTGGGCGCCTCGACCGTCGCGCTGGGCCTGTGTCTCGCCGGGTCGCTGCTCTTCATCGGCATCGGCGCCATCCAGTGGGCCCGCAAGCTGATGTCCGACCACGAGATCGTCGAGATGCGCCACCCGGCCGCCTCCAGCGACGCCGACCGGGCCGAGACCGTCGAGGCGTTCAACACCGGTCTCGACGAGTCCGGTATCGCCCGGCGTCCGCTGGTCCGCAACTCGCTGCTGGGCGCGATCGGCGTGCTGGCGCTGCCGGTGCCGATCGTGCTGCTGCGCGACCTCGGCCCGCTCCCCGGCACGTCGCTCTACCACACGATCTGGGCCGAGGGCATGCGCGTCGTCCGCGACGTCACCGGCACCCCCATCAGGGCCTCCGACCTCGAGGTGGGCGACCTGGTCAACGGCGAGCCGGCCGCGATCTTCGAGACCGACGAGGAGGGCGAACCGCTGGTCGAGGGCGTCGACCTCCAGGTCGCGAAGTCCAAGGGCGCGGTGATCCTGGTCCGGATCGACCCCGACGAGATCATCCCCGGCCCGGGCCGCGACGACTGGAGCGTCGACGGGATTCTCTGCTACTCCAAGATCTGCACCCACGTCGGCTGCCCGATCTCGCTCTACGAGCGGACCACCCACAATGTGCTGTGCCCCTGCCACCAGTCGACCTTCGACCTCGCCGACTCCGCGAAGGTGGTCTTCGGCCCCGCAGCGCGGCCGCTGCCCCAGCTGCCGCTGGCGGTAGACTCCGAGGGGTACCTGGTGGCGCAAAGTGACTTCACCGAGCCGGTCGGACCGAGCTTCTGGGAGCGTGACTCGAATTGAGCATCGACACGAGCAAGGTCGCCACGACCAACGCCACCACCGCGGCCACGGCGAAGAAGCCCAGCCTGATCGGCGGGGTGGCCACCTGGGCCGATGACCGGCTGGGGCTGGCGACCGTCGGCAAGAAGCAGCTGCGCAAGGTCTTCCCCGACCACTGGTCCTTCATGCTGGGCGAGATCGCGCTGTGGAGCTTCGTCGTCCTGCTGCTGACCGGGACCTTCCTCACGCTCTGGTTCGACCCGAGCATGGCGGAGGTCGCCTACGACGGCAGCTACGACCAGCTGCGCGGCATCCACATGTCCCAGGCCTACGCCTCGACCCTCGACATCTCCTTCGACGTCCGCGGCGGACTGCTGATGCGGCAGATGCACCACTGGTCGGCGATGCTCTTCATCGCCGCGATGATGGTGCACATGATGCGCGTCTTCTTCACGGGCGCGTTCCGCAAGCCGCGCGAGCTCAACTGGGTGATCGGCTGCCTGCTGCTGCTGCTCGGCACGCTCGAGGGCTTCACCGGCTACTCGCTGCCCGACGACCTGCTGTCCGGCACCGGCATCCGCGCCGCCGACGGCTTCATGAAGTCGATGCCCGTCGTCGGCACCTACATGTCGTTCTTCCTGTTCGGGGGTGAGTTCCCGGGTGACTCGATCATCCCCCGCCTCTACGTCGTCCACATCCTGCTGATCCCGGGCATCCTGCTCGCCCTGGTCGCTGCCCACATGCTGCTGCTCGTCTACCACAAGCACACGCAGTGGCCCGGTCCCGGCCGCACCGAGCAGAACGTCGTCGGCTTCCCGCTGATGCCGGTCTACATGGCCAAGGCCGGCGGCTTCTTCTTCATCGTGTTCGGCGTGACCGCGTTCATGGGCGGCCTGCTGTCGATCAACCCGGTGTGGAAGTACGGTCCCTACGACCCGTCCAAGGTGACTGCCGGGTCCCAGCCCGACTGGTACATGGGCTGGCCCGACGGAGCGCTGCGGATCATGCCCAACTGGGAGTCCCACTGGTTCGGCGCCGCGGGTGGCCTGCCGGGCGTGACCCTCTCGTGGAACGTGTTCCTGCCGATCATCGTGCTGCCCGGCGTGGCCTTCACGGTGCTGCTGCTGCTGCCGTTCCTGGAGCAGTGGATCACCGGCGACAAGCGGGAGCACCACCTGCTCCAGCGGCCCCGCAACGCGCCGACCCGGACCGCGCTGTTCGTCGCGCTGATGACGTTCTACGGGCTGATGTGGGCCGCGGGTGGCAACGACATCCTCGCCATCACCCTCGACCTGAGCATCAACCAGATCACCTACTTCATGCGGGCCGCCGTGTTCATCGGACCCGTGATCGCCTTCATCATCGCCAGGCGCTGGTGCATCTCGCTGCAACGGGCCGACAACGACCGGCTGCTCCACGGCTACGAGACCGGCATCATCATGCGGTCCGCGGAGGGCGGTTACTCCGAGCGGCACCTGCCGCTGCCGGAGACCTCGGCCTACACGCTCACCGCGCGCGACCGTGACGTCGTCCACGAGGCCGGGGCCGGCGCCGACGCCAACGGCGTCGCCCGCCGGTTCAGCGGGCTCGAGCGGCTCCGGGCGCGGCTCTCCAAGGGCTGGTACGGCCACGACGTGCAGAAGCCGACGCGCGAGGAGCTCGACGCGGGCCACCACCACGCCGAGCACGAGCACGAGCTCCAGACGGGCCTGGACCATCCTGCCGACGGCCACCAGTACGACGGCCACCACACCGTCGACGAGGACGCCCTGCGCGGCAGCGGCCAGCACTGATCCGCTCGACGACGAGGGCCCCGGACCACCACGGTCCGAGGCCTTCGTCGCTCGCGGTGGGTCGTCGACCGCCATGGGCAGAATCGCCTCGGCACGCGACGGTCAGGGCCGGTGCCATTCGTACGGCGTCGTGGCGCGGGCGGCGGTGAGGGCACGGTAGAGGCCGCGGCCGCGCCACTGCGGCAGCGTCGCCCCGCCCCAGACCCCGGCGAAGGGTGATCCGGCCACGGGCTCCATCCGGCCGGCCGCGACCATCTCCCCGTCGGCCTCCGCGACCCAGAGCTCCATGCCGTCGCGCAGCGACAACCGGTGGAGCAGGGCCTCGGCCATCCGCTGGGAGACCTGCTCACCGAAGGCCTCGTCGAGCATCCCGCACAGGGCGCGGACGTCGGCGTCCCCGGAGACCGTCCGCAGCGAGACCCCGACGGGCAGCTCGACGTCGACGGCCGGCAGTCTGGCCTCGCCGATCATGATCGACTCCGGCTCCCCCGGCGCGCAGCCGTGGTCGAGCAGGGCGTCGTGCAGCCCGAGAACGTCGTCGTGCTGCCGCGTCTTCCACTCCACTCGGGTGACGGCCGCGCGACCGAGAGCGCGCTGGCACCCTCGATCCGCAGGTGGGGGTCCTAGGCCGCGAGCAGCGCCGCCGCGTCGGGTGACTCCTGGTCTCAGCCGAGCGCCGAGCCCTTGGAGTAGGTCGCGAAGTCCTCGTTCCAGTCGCCGTAGCCGTTGTCGAGGGTCATCCACCGGTCGGTGCCGGTGTACTCGACCACGTCTCCGCGCTTCGTCATGTTGTAGAGCCACCCGGCGTTGGCGGTGCTCATGCCGGTGCAGCCGTGGCTGACGTTGGCCGAGCCCTGGGAACCGACCGACCACGGCGCGGCGTGGACGAACTCGCCCGAATAGGTGACCCGCATGGCGTACTCGACGTTGCCGATGTTGTAGCCCTCGGGGCTGTTGGGGTCGATGCCGACCGTCTCGGAGTTCATCCGCTTGCTGCGGAACTTCTCGATGATCACCTTGGTGCCGGAGCGAGTGGTGTACTTCGGCTCCTCACCGGTCGTGATCGGGATGGTCCGCAGCAGCGAGCCGTTGCTGAACACCTGCATCTGGTGGGTGTCCATGTTGACCTTGTAGATGTTGGCGTCGCCGACGTTGAAGTCGACCTGCCGGCTCTCCTGGCCGTAGATGCCGTTGCCGGCGTCGACGCTGTTGACGTCGACGTCGACGCTCACGTCGGTGCCGGGCTTCCAGTAGGACTTGGGGCGCCAGTGGGCCTCGTAGTCGCTCATCCAGTGCCAGGTTCCGGGCTGCTGGGGGGCGCTGGTCACGGTCATGTGCTTCTCGAACGCCGCCTTGTCGGTGACGGGAACGTCGAAGGTCACGATCACCGGCATCCCGACGCCCACGGTCTCGCCACCGAGCGGGGCGACCGACGGGTAGGTCTGCTCGTCGAGGGTCAGGTCGTCGGTCCGGAACTTGTCGGTCTGCGTCTCACGGCTGCCCTCGGAGTCCTGGCCGACGCTACGGACGACGTACTGCTGGCCCGGCTCGAGCCGGCCCGTGGCAGTCCACGAGGAGCCGTCGTTGGCGAGCTTGCCGGGCAGCTGGCCCTCGCCCGAGGAGACCGACACCTTGGTGAGCGACCCGTTGCGCGCCGTGAGCTTCAGCTCGTGGTCGACCGGCACGCCGCTCTTGGTGACGTTGGCCGACACCCGGAGCGGGGGCACCTGCTGTTCCTCGGCAGCCTGGGAGGCGGAGCTGTCTCCGGCGCTGGGGGTGGCGGCGTCGTCGCCAGTGCAGGCGGCCAGCAGCGTGCTCGTCAGCACGAGCGCGGCGACGCCGGCGATCCTGGAGGGAGACATGCAAGGCTCCGGTTTTCGATGGAACGGGACACAGCCAATGTAACCGCGGCCGGGGACGGATCCGAATCGCGGGACGGTGTGGCGGACCGGCAGCTCCGGAGCAGGAGATCAGTGGGCGTGGACTCCGCGGTAGTACTCGAAGACCAGACCGGAGAGCGCGATGGCTCCGAGCGCGGAGCCGATGATGAAGAGCCACCACAGTCCGAGGGCCAGGGCGTAGACCATCACCGCCAGCGTGAGGCCGCACCACAGCGGCCACCAGGAGTACGGCGGGAAGAAGCCCAGCTCGCCCGCTCCGTCGGCGATCTCGGCGTCCTTGCGGTCCTCGGGCCGCGGGTCCATCCGCGCGGCGTGGAACCCGAGGTAGAGGGTCACCATGCCGGCCAGGAGGGTGGTCATCACCAGGGCGGACGTGCCGGTCCAGTCGTAGGTCAGCCACCAGTAGGCCGGGCTGACCAGCACGAAGAACGCGGTGGCCATGGCGAAGATCCAGGCCTCGGCCTTCATCGGGTGCCTCCCTCGTCGTCGAGCCGGTCACGCAGCGTCTCCTCGCGACCGTGGGTCTCGGGGATGTCAGCCGTGCGCGGTTCGCGCTCGGCCTCGTTGTGCTCGACCTCCAGGATCGCGACCTCCGGGTGGTGGAGGTCGAACGCCGGAGACTCCGAGCGGATCCGCGGGATGGTCTCGAAGTTGTGGCGCGGCGGCGGCGAGCTGGTCGCCCACTCCAGGGAGCGGCCCCAGCCCCACGGGTCGTCGACCTGGACCAGCTCGCTGCGACGCGAGGTGAACACGTTGTAGAGGAAGGGCAGCGTCGAGGCGCCGAGCAGGAAGGCACCCACCGTCGAGACCTGGTTGAGGGTGGTGAAGCCGTCCTCGGGAAGGTAGTCGGCGTAGCGGCGCGGCATTCCCTCGACGCCCAGCCAGTGCTGGACCAGGAACGTCGTGTGGAAGCCGATGAACAGCAGCCAGAAGTGGATCTTGCCGAGTCGCTCGTTGAGCATCCGGCCGGTCATCTTGGGCCACCAGAAGTAGAAGCCGGCGAACATCGCGAACACCACGGTGCCGAACACGACGTAGTGGAAGTGGGCCACCACGAAGTAGGAGTCGGACACGTGGAAGTCCAGCGGCGGGCTGGCCAGGATGACCCCCGTCAGGCCGCCGAAGAGGAACGTCGTCAGGAAGCCGAGCGACCAGAGCATGGGCGTGTCGAAGGACACCGACCCGCCCCACATCGTGCCTATCCAGTTGAAGAACTTCACCCCTGTCGGCACCGCGATGAGGAACGTCATGCCCGAGAAGAACGGTAGGTCGACCGCCCCCGTCACGAACATGTGGTGGGCCCACACCGCCACCGACAGGATCGCGATGCCGAGGGTCGCCCCGACCAGGCCGACGTAGCCGAAGATCGGCTTGCGGCTGAACACCGGGAGGATCTCGGTGATGATGCCGAAGAACGGCAACGCGATGATGTAGACCTCGGGGTGCCCGAAGAACCAGAACAGGTGCTGCCACAGGATCGGGCCACCGTGGGACGGGTCGAACACGTGGGCCCCGAGCAGCCGGTCGGCCTCCAGCGACAGCAGCGCGCCGGCCAGGATCGGGAACGCGATGAGCACCAGCAGCGAGGTGACCAGCGTGTTCCAGACGAAGATCGGCATCCGGAACATGGTCATGCCGGGCGCGCGCATGCAGATGATCGTGGTGATGAAGTTGACCGCACCGAGGATGGTGCCGAGACCGGCCATCCAGAGGCCCATGACCCACAGGTCGCCACCCACGCCCGGCGACCGGACGGCGTCCGAGAGCGGTGTGTAGGCGAACCACCCGAACGACGCGGCGCCGGCGGGCGTGAGGAAGCCGGACCCGGCGATGATGCCGCCGAAGAGGAACAGCCAGTAGCTGAACATGTTGAGCCGCGGGAACGCCACGTCGGGCGAGCCGATCTGGAGCGGCATGATCACGTTGCCGAACCCGAAGAACAGGGGCGTCGCGAACAGCAGCAGCATGATCGTGCCGTGCATGGTGAACAGCTGGTTGTAGAACTCGTCGTTGACGACCTGCATGCCGGGGTAGGCCAGCTCGGAGCGGATCAGCAGCGCCATCACGCCGGCGATCAGGAACCAGGCGAACGACGTACCGAGGTAGAGCTTGCCGATCAGCTTGTGGTCGGTGGTGGTCATCACCCGGACCAGCTGCTGGCCCAGCGTCCTGCGGGGCGCACCCGTCGTGGGGCGCGCGGCGGTGGTGGTCACTCGGACTCCTCCTCACCGGACTCGAGACCGGCCTGGTCCCGGGTGTTGGAGCCACCCAGCAGGGGCTCCTCTGCGTAGTTGCCCTGGTCCTCGAGGTCCTGGAGGTAGGCCTCGTAGTCCTCGGGGCTCACGACCTCGACGTTGAACAGCATCCGCGAGTGGTAGGTCCCGCAGAGCTCGTAGCACTTGCCACGGAAGGAGCCCTCGGTGTCGGGGGTCACCTCGTAGTGGTTGACCCGGCCCGGCACGACGTCCATCTTCATCAGGAAGGCGGGGACGCCGAAGTCGTGGATGACGTCGGGGCTGTGCAGGTTGAACTGGACGGTCTCCCCTACCGGCAGCACCAGGGTCGGCACGTTCCCCCCGGCGCCGGAGGTGTAGACGACCGGACCCTCGTCGCCCTCGAGACGGTAGTTGAAGGTCCAGCTCCACTGCTGCCCGACCACGTCGATCGTGTGGTCCTGGTCGGTGTCCTCGAGCACGGCGTTCTGGGTCTCGACCGTGTGGTAGAAGAACACGATCACCATGACGATCGGCGCGACCGTGTAGAAGATCTCCAGCGGCAGGTTGTAGCGCGTCTGCACCGGGACCTCGTCGTCGTGACGGCGGCGGTAGTGCCAGATCACCCAGAAGATCAGGCCCCAGACCACGATGCCGGTGGCCATCGCGGCCACCCAGCTCCAGCGCCACAGCTCGAAGATGTACTGGGCCTGCTCGGACGCAGGGTCCGGCATCGCCAGGTTCTGCCACTCGTGCTGCGTCTCCGCCGAGCATCCTGCCAGCAGGGCGAGGCCCACGGAGGTGGCGACCAGGCCGGCCCGACGCCCGTAACGCTGCAGCGCCACGGACGTGCGCCGGTGGAGTTGGTGACCCACGAACGAGCCTCTCTCTTCAGCACTTCTCGGACTTCGCACAGCCTAACGGAATCCGACCCCCGGGCCGCCGCAGGGTCGGGCAGTAAGTTGAGTCAGTGAGCCGTACTCCCGACCCGGCGCCGGAACCGCCGGCCGTCGACCTCGACGCGGCCTCGTCGGAGCCGCTGCACCCGGCCGCGCGGGAGGTGCTGCTCGCCGCCCTCGACCAGGGGTACGCCGACCCGCGTCGGCTCCACCGGGCCGGCCGGTCCGCGCGGCTGCTGCTCGACAACGCCCGGGCGGTCGTGGCCGAGAGCCTGGGGGTCCGGCCCGACGAGGTCAGCTTCACGGGTTCGGGGACCGAGGCGGTGCACCGCGGGCTGCTGGGACTGGTCCGGGGCTCCCGGCGGGGACGCCGGGTGGTGCTCTCCGGTGTCGAGCACGCCGCCGTACGACACGCGGTCGCGTGGGGCGGCGAGCCGGTCGAGGTGGGGGTCGACGGGTGCGGACGCGTGTACGGCGGCGACCTGGTGCGGGAGGCGGCCGCCCCCGGCGCGGGCGTGGTCGCCCTGCAGACGGCCAACCACGAGGTCGGCACCGTCCAGGACGTCGGCGGGCTCGCGCTGCCGGACGGCGTGCCGCTGTTCACCGACGCGTGCGCGTCGATGGGCCGGCTGGCCCTGCCGGACGGATGGGACTCCGCCGCCGGATCGGCGCACAAGTGGGGCGGCCCGGCCGGCGTCGGCGTGCTGCTGGTCCGCAAGGGGGCCCGCTGGCGCAACCCGTTCCCCGGCGACGACCGGGTCGACGAGCGGGTCGCCGGGTTCGAGAACGTCCCCGCGGCGCTCGCGGCCGCGGCGGCGCTGCAGGCGGTGGTCGCCGAGCGGGACCAGACCGCGCGCCGGCAGTCGGCCCTGGTGGCCCGGATCCGCGACGCGGTGGCCCGGATCCCCGACGTGGAGGTGGTGGGCGACCCCGACCGGCGGCTCCCCCACCTGGTCACGTTCTCCTGCCTCTACCTCGACGGCGAGGCGCTGGTGCACGCCCTGGAGCGTGAGGGGTTCGGTGTCGCCTCCGGCTCGGCGTGCGCGGCCTCGACCCTGGAGCCGAGCGCCGTGCTCGCCGCGATGGGGACGCTCACCCACGGCAACGTCCGGGTCTCGCTGACCTTCGGCACCACGGAGGCCGACGTCGACCGGCTGCTCGGGGTGCTCCCCGGCGTCGTGGCCCGGATGCGGGCGGAGCTGGACCTGTGAGCGCCGACCCTGTCGAGGTCGACCTCGAGCTGGACTGCCGCGGGATGCGCTGCCCGATGCCGGTCGTCGAGCTGGGTCGGCGGATCGCGGACGTCCCGATCGGCGGCGTCGTGGCCGTGGTCGCCGACGACGTGGCCGCGCAGGTCGACGTGTCGGCGTGGTGCCGGATGCGCGGCCAGGAGTACGTCGGGGACGACACGGCCGCCGACGGTACGCCGCGCTACCTGGTGCGGCGGCTCGGCTAGGCACCAGCCGCGAGGTCGGTGAGCGCGACGGACGGGTCCTCCAGCCGGGCCCGGTCGACCCGTTGGCCGACCAGCGTGCGCAGGTGGTCGCCGGCATCCCACTCGTTGACGTGCATGCCTGCCAGCACCCGGCCGTCGTCGTGCCACAGGAACACCGCCTTCCGGCCGGCGAGGTCACCGCGCACCACGAGACTGTCGAGCTGGTCGCCGCTCGCGTGGCCGACGTACTCCATGCCGAGGTCGTACTGGTCGGTGTAGAAGTACGGCGCCCGCTCGTAGGGGACGCCCTCCCCCAGCATGTTGCGGGCGGCGACCTTCCCCTGCTCGATCGCGTTGTCCCAGTGCTCGACCCGGATCCGGTGCCCGAGCAGCGGGTGGTCGTGGTGGGCGAGGTCGCCGGCCGCCCAGACGTGGGGGTCGGAGGTGCGGAGGCCCGCGTCGACGAGCACGCCGTTGTCGGTGGCCAGCCCGGCGCGCTCGGCCAGGTCGACCCGCGGCGCGGCCCCGATCGCGACCACGACCAGGTCGGCCGGCACCGGGTCGCCCCCGGACAGGACCACACGCCCCGGCTCCATCGACTCCACAGAAGCGCCGAGCCGCAGGTCGACGTCGTGCTCGCGGTGGAGGTCGGCGAACATGCCGGCGACCGTCTCGCCCATCACGCCCAGCAGCGGCTGCGCCTGGGTCTCGACCAGGGTCACCGGGGCGCCGATGGTCCGCGCGGCCGCGGCCACCTCGAGGCCGATCCAGCCACCGCCGACGACCACGACGCGGGGCTTCTCGAGCAGGGCCGCGCGCAGCGCAGCCGAGTCGTCGCGGGTGCGGAGGTAGGCGACCCGGGCGCCGCTGTCGTCGAACGCCGCGACGTGACGCGGCTCGGAGCCCGTCGCCAGCAGCAGCTCGTCGTAGCCCAGCTCGCCGGCGGCGGTGGCGACCACCCGGCGCTCGAGGTCGATCCCGCTCACCCGGTCCGACGTGCGCACCTCGACGTCGTGGTCGGCGTACCAGGCCGCGTCGTGGACGGTCGCGGAGTCGAGGTCCTTCTCGCCGAGCAGCGCCTCCTTGGAGAGCGGTGGCCGCTCGTAGGGCAGGTGCGGCTCGGCGCCCAGCACGGTCACCTCGCCGTCGTACCCGCGCTCGCGGAGCTCCTCGGCCGCCTTGGCACCGGCCAGTCCGGCACCGACGATCACCATGCCCATCCGGGTCACCTCCCTGTCCTGGCCAGGGCCAGGAACTCGGCTCGTGTGGCGGGGTCGTCGCGGAGCTGGCCGAACAGGGCCGACGTGACGGTCCGGGAGCCCGGCACCCGGGCCCCGCGGAGCGTCATGCACGTGTGCTCGGCCTCGATCACGACGCCCACGCCCTTCGCGGCCAGACTATGCAGGAGGTGGTCGGCGATCCGCTGGGTCAGCCGCTCCTGGGTCTGCGCGCGCCGGGCGTGGTGCTCCACGGTGCGGGCCAGCTTGGAGAGCCCCAGGATCCGCTCGCCCGGCAGGTAGCCGACGTGGGCGACGCCGACGAACGGCAGCACGTGGTGCTCGCAGAGGGACTGGACGGGGATGTCCTCGACCAGCACCAGCTCGTCGTACCCCTCGTCGTTGGGGAACGTCGTCATCTCGTAGTCCGGCGGAGTGAGCATCTCCGCGAGCGCGCGTGCCATCCGGCCGGGCGTGGCGGCGGTCGCCTCGGACGCGAGGTCGATCCCGAGGGCGGTCAGCAGGTCGGAGGCCGCGGCCTCGGCGCGGTCGAGGTCGATCGGGCGGACGGCGTCGCGGTGCTCGACCCGCCAGCGTGCCAGGTCGGAGGTGACGGTCATGAGACGGCCTCGCTCCTGCGTGCACGGTCGGTGGCCAGCAGGCTCAGCGCGAGGGCGGCGAGCAGCAGGCCGAAGTCGCGCAGCGCGATGTCGTAGTAGTCCCCCGTCGAGACAAGGTTGACGATGATGCCGGCCAGCCAGGCGGCCACCAGCAGCCCACCCCACCGTGGAGCCACGGCCACCACGACTCCGGCCACGATCTCGACGACCCCCACCGCCAGCATCGCCTGGTGCGCGGTTCCCGGCACGAGGGAGTTGACCCACGGGGCGAGGTAGCCCTCCCAGTCGTCGGTGAGGAGGCCGAGGAACTTGTCGAGCCCGAACAGGATCGGAGCCAGGGTGAAACCCCCGCGGAGCAGGAAGAACGCCCGGTCGGTGGGCGAGGTCGAGGCGGAGCCGGGCCGGTGACCGGGCCGGACGGGAGTGGTGGTCATCTCTCCTCCTTCTAAAAGTGAGTTGTTTGTACGTTAGGGGCTGTGGCACCATTGCGTCAACAACATTCTGTTTTAGACAGGCGGTGAGCGGCGTGGAGCTGTCCGAACGGGCCACCGGGGTCGGCGCCCTCGCCGATCCCACCCGCCGCGCGCTCTACGAGTACGTCGCGTCCCGGGCCGAGGCGGTCGGGCGCGAGGAGGCCGCCACCGAGCTCGGGCTCCCCCGGCACACCGCGAGCTTCCACCTCGACCGGCTGGTCGAGGTCGGCCTGCTGACCACCGAGTTCCGCCGGCTCACCGGCCGGACCGGCCCGGGCGCGGGACGTCCGAGCAAGCTCTACCGCCGCGCCGACCAGCAGTGGACGGTGTCCCTGCCCGACCGCCGCTACGACCTGGCGGGCCAGATCCTGGCCCGCGGCGTCGAGGCGGCCCGGGCCGGCGCGGCGACGCTCGACGACGCCGTCGACGACGCGGCGACCGAGGCCGGCCTGCGGGCCGGGCAGCAGGCCGGACGCCGGCACGACGGGCTCGAGCGGCTGGCCGACGCGCTCGCCGACCACGGCTACGAGCCGAGGGTCGAGGGCGACACGGTGGTGCTGGCCAACTGTCCGTTCGACGCGCTCGCTCGCGAGCACACCGCCCTCGTATGCGGGCTGAACCGGTGCTTCGTCCAGGGCCTCGCCGACGGCGCCGATTGCACCGGCGTCACGGCCCAGCTCGAGCCCGAGCCGGGCCTGTGCTGCGTCAAGGCCCGGCACACCGGCTGAGCCGGCGCGTCAGGGGCGCAGCGTGCGGAGGTAGTTGCCGACCTCGGCGGCCGCCTCGGCGCCGTACGCCTCCTCGCAGCGGCGCAGGAAGTGGGTCCGCGAGAGCGTGTACTCCTGGGTGCCGACCTGCTCGACGACGTAGACCGCCAGCAGGCAGCCGAGCTGCGCCGCCCGCTCGTGCGACAGCCCCCAGTCGAGTGCCGCGAGGAACCCCGCGCGGAACGCGTCGCCCACCCCGGTCGGCTCGACCTTGCGGACCTCGGGCACGGCCGGCACGTGGACCGGCACCTCGCCCTCGCGCTCGATGCGGACGCCCTCCGGCCCGAGGGTCACGACCCAGGTGTCGACCCGCGAGAGGACCTCGTCGTGGCTCCAGCCCGTCTTCTGCTTGATCAGGGACGACTCGTACTCGTTGGAGAACAGTATCGACGCGCCATCGATCAGCGGACGGATCAGGTCGCCGTCGCCGAAGGCGAGCTGCTGGCTCGGGTCGGAGACGAACCGGTAGCCGCGCTGCCGGCACTCGTCGGTGTGCCGCAGCATCGCCTCGGGGTCGTCGGGCCCGATCAGGACGTAGTCGGGGTCGCCGACCCGGTCGACGACCGGCTTCAGCTCGATCTCCCGGGCCTCGCTCATCGCGCCGGCGTAGAAGCTGGCGATCTGGGCGTGGGCGGCGTCGGTCGTGCAGACGAAGCGGGCGGTGTGACGGGTGTCGGAGACGTGGACGGAGTCGCAGTCGACCCGGTGGCGTTGCAGCCACGACCGGTACTCCGCGAAGTCCTCCCCCACCGCGCCGACCAGCACCGGCTCGAGGCCGAGGTTGCCGAGCCCGAAGCAGATGTTGGCCGCACAGCCGCCGCGGCGTACGTCGAGCTCCTCGACGAGGAACGAGACCGACAGCTTGTCGAGCTGGTCGACCACGAGCGAGTCGGAGAACTTCCCCGGGAAGGTCATCAGGTGGTCGGTGGCGATGGAGCCGGCGATCAGCAGGGACACGTCACCGAACACTACCTCCGGGTACCGCTTCGGATACCCCGCGGTAGCACCTAGCGTCATGGACATGAGCGACGAGCGCGCCCCCCGGACGTCGTACGACGACCTCGAGACCCCGGCCCAGATGCGGGCCGACTGCCTGGTGGTCGGCGACAACCTGCGGCTGGAGCGGGACCTTCGAGACGCTCGCTTCGCTCGCTCGTCAGGAACCACCGCCCGCGCCGCCGTCCGGCCCGCGCCGAGCCTCGCCTACGACGACTTCCCCCGCGACGTCCGCAAGCGCGACATCCGGGTCAGTGACGCCGCCGCCCGGCTCGCCGGTGCGCTCCACCTGCACCTGGACTAGGGGCCGGCGGTTTCCCCGCCTACGCGGGGAAACCGAATGTTCCTGGGGCAAATTTCCCCCAGGATGTCGACGACTCGCCCAGGAGGTCCGCGGCCTCCGGGACGACGAACAGCCCCCGCCGACGTCGGCGGGGGCCATCTCGGTTCAGGTCTGCTGTCGGCTCACGGACTTTCGACGCGGCCGCCGCGACCTCGTTCCTCGGTCGCGGGCCCTGCTCGACCTGGCCGCTGAACCGAGCTTCGCAAGCTCAGCTCCGCGCGTCACATCAGTGGAAGCTGTCGCCGCAGGCGCAGGAGCCGGTCGCGTTCGGGTTGTCGATCGTGAAGCCCTGCTTCTCGATGGTGTCGACGAAGTCGATCATCGCGCCGTTGAGGTAGGGCACGCTCATCCGGTCGACGACCACGGTGACGCCGCCGAAGTCGGTGGTCACGTCGCCGTCGAGGGCGCGCTCGTCGAAGAACAGCTGGTAGCGCAGCCCCGAGCACCCGCCGGGCTGCACCGAGATCCGCAGCTGGAGGTCGTCGCGCCCCTCCTGCTGCAGCAGGCTCTTCACCTTGGCGGCCGCGACGTCGCTCAGGTTGATCTGGTCGGTGCGGCGCTCGGTCTCGACCTGCTCGGTCATGTTCGTGACTCCCTGGGTTGCGCGGTGTCGGTCTGACTCCCCCAATGGTCGCACACGGGGGGATATTCCCGGACCCGACTCACACCGCGGGCAGTCGGACCTCGAACCGGGCACCCTCCGGCGCGCCGACCACCCGCACCGTGCCGCCGTGGCGCTCGGCCACGGCGCGGACGATCGAGAGGCCGAGGCCGGTGCTCCCGGTGTCGCTGCGGGCGGTGTCGGCACGCCAGAACCTCTCGAACACCCGCTCCCGGTCCTCCGCGGCGATCCCGGGCCCGTCGTCGGCGACAGTGAGCAGGACCTCACCGTCGGGCCCGGCACCGCAGCCGACCTCGACCCGGTGGGCGGCGTGGCGGGCGGCGTTGGCGAGGAGGTTGCGCACCAGCCGGCCGAGGTCGCCCCGGTGCCCTCGCACCGGCGCCGCGCTGACCGCCGAGGTGTCCACGTCGACGTCGGTCCCCGGACGCAGCCGGGCCACCTCCTCGAGCACCACGTCGTCGAGGTCGACCAGCGTGGTCGGTGCCGCCGCGGGGCGGTCGTCCCGGGCCAGGAACAGCAGGTCGCGCACCAGCCGCTCCATCCGGTCGCTCTCGGCGAGCAGGTCGCGGGCCGTCGACTCCCACTCCCCCGGGCGGTCCTCGCGCAGCGCCACCTCGAGCTGCGTCCGGTACGACGCCAGCGGGCCCTGCAGCTCGTGTGCGGCGTCCGCGACGAACTCCCGCTGCCGCCGGTGGCTCTCGTGCACCGGCCGGAGCACCCGGCCGACGAGCAGCCAGAGCAGCAGCGTCGACACGACCAGCAGGAGCGGGAGCCCGACGGCGAGGCTCCCCGCGAGCCGGCGTACCGACTCCGCGACCACCTCGTGGGCGGTGCCGACGTAGACCGTCGTCGTCCCGTCGGAGCCTTCGAGGGTGGTGGCCCAGACCCGGTAGTCCTCGGTCTCGTCGTCGTCGGGCACGCCGTCGAGGTCGCGTACGGCGACCGCGTCGACGGCCGGCCGCCAGCCGGTGACGGGGGGCGACTGCCCCAGGCTCGCCGAGGCGCCGACCACCCGGTCGCCGACGACGACCTGGGCGAACCCGTCGTCCCCGACGTCGGTGACCAGCTCCGGGACCCGGCCCTGCTCGGCCCTGGCCGCCAGCTCGGAGACCCGGGCGCGGGCCAGGTCGTCGGCCGCCCCCGCCTGCGAGCGGGCGAACGCGAACGCCAGCGCCGCGCCGGCCACGACGAGCACGGCGAGCGTGGTCGCAGCCGCGGCCGCGGTGAGCCGGACCCGAACCGGGTCGACGGCCATCAGCCGCCGTCCTCGTCGAGGCGGTAGCCGGCCAGCCGCACCGTCTGCAGGCTCTTGCGTCCGAACGGCTCGTCGATCCGCTGGCGCAGCTGCCGCACGTAGACCTCCACGATGTTGGGAGCGCCCTCGAAGGCGAAGTCCCACACGTGCTCGAGGATCGTCGCCTTCGAGAGCACCTCGCCCGGGCGGCGCAGGAAGAACTCCAGCAGCGCGAACTGCCGCGGCGTCAGCTCCACCGGCGTCTCGCCGCGCCAGACCCGGTGCCGGGCGGGGTCCATCCGGAGGTCGCCGGCCTCCAGCTCGACCGGTCGCGCGTCGGCCCCCCGGCGCAGCAGCGCCCGCAACCTCGCGGTCAGCACGACGTAGGAGAAGGGCTTGCCGAGGAAGTCGTCGGCGCCCCCGTCGAGCGCGCGCGCCTCGTCCGCGGGGTCGTCGAGGGCGGTGAGCACCAGCACCGGGGTCCAGTCGCCGGCGTCGCGGAGCCGCCGGCACAGCTCCAGCCCGCTCATCCCGGGGAGCATCACGTCGAGGACCAGCGCGTCGTAGTCGTTCTCGGTGGCCAGCCAGTGGCCGTCCTCGCCCGTGGCCGCGACGTCGACGGCGTACCCCTCGGCCTCGAGGCCGCGCTTGACCGCGCGCGCGACGCGGGTGTCGTCCTCGACCACCAGGATCCTCACGTGGTCACCGTGGCACGACGTCGCTGAACCTGCCCTGAAGGTCCGCTGAAGGATCCGGACGCGTTCAGGCTGGTTTCAGCCGGGACCGGGCACAGTGGGCCCATGAACACGAGGAAGACCGTCATCTCCGCGGCCGCCGCGGCCGCGGTCGTGCTCGGGGGCGGCGGCGCGGCGCTCGCGGGCTCCGACGACGACGCCACCGAGCACCCCATCGAGGGATCCGCGCTCCAGCAGGCCGAGGACGCCGCGCTGCAGGTGACCGGCGGCGGAGAGGTCACCGGCACCGAGGTCGGCGACGAGGAGAGCTACTACGAGGTCGAGGTCACTCTCGACGACGGCAGCCAGGTCGACGTCCAGCTCGACCGCGACTTCCAGGTGGTCGGCACCGACGGCGACCACGAGGACGACGCCAGCGACGACTGAGATCAGTCCGAGCTCCTGCGCGGGCCGCGCACCAGCACGACGAGGGCAGCCGCGACGGCGAGCAGGACGACGAGCAGCAGGCCCAGGAGCGGTACCGGGTCGGCCACGACCACGTCGGGATGGGCGGCCCAGTCGCACCGCAGGCTGACGGGCGACTCGAACGACGGCCCCCTGACGGTGCTGCTCTCGGTCACCCCGGGCGGCAGCGGCGCCCGGGTGAAGCAGTAGTCCTCGAGGTAGCGGGCCCGACCCAGCAGCCAGACCAGCCCACCGACGACGAGGACCAGGAGGCCGACGACGGCGGCGAGCGCCCGGTGGCCGAGCCGGCTCACTGCGACCACGAGCGCGCCACCCGCGCGGCCACCTCGGCCAGCGCCCCCGCGGGGTCCCCGAACGAGCGCTCCTCGCCGACCATGTCGACCATCGAGTACGCCGACTCGACGCCGAGCGCCCTCATCTCCCGGGAGCCGACCAGCACCTGACCGGCCAGCGCCACGCACGGGCGCAGCGCCTCGCCGGCGACCGCGGCGACGCCGTACGGGACCTTGCCGGAACGGCTGGAGAAGTCGAAGGCCCCCTCCCCCGTCAGCACCAGGTCGGCCTCCCCTGCCCGGCGGGCCAGGCCGACCGCCTCGGCCACCAGGTCGATGCCGGACTCGCGGGTGGCGCCGAGCAGCAGCAGCCCGTAGCCGAGCCCGCCCGCCGCCCCCGCCCCCTTCTCCAGGGCAGTCCGGCGACCGGCGACGGCCGCGAAGCCGTCGAGCCAGCCGTCGACCTCCACGATCCGCTCCTCGGTCAGTCCCTTCTGGGGGCCGAACACCTTGGTGGCGCCGAAGAGACCGGTCAGCGGGTTCTCGACGTCGCTCGCCGCGACCATCTCGACGCCGGCGAGCCGGTCGCGCGCCGGCGCGAGGTCGACCTCGGTCACCGAGGTCAGACCGACCGCACCGGCGTCGAGCGGACCGTCGGCCGTGGCGCCGAGCGCGTGGAGCATGCCCGCGCCCGCGTCGTTGGTGCCCGAGCCCCCGAGCCCGACCACGACCCGTCGCGCCTCGCTGTCGACCGCAGCCTGCAGCAGCTCGCCGACGCCGGCGGTGGTGGCCCGTTCGGCGGCCCCTTCGAGCAGGTGCAGTCCGCACGCCTGCGCCGACTCGACGTACGCCGTGCCGTCGACGCACAGCAGGGTCGCCGGGACCGGTCCCCCGTCCGGGCCGCGCACGGTCACCGCCAGCACCTCGCCGCCGAGCGCGGCGTGCAGCACGTCGACGAAGCCCGGTCCGCCGTCGGCCATCGGGGCGAGATCGAGCTCGTCGCCCGGCGCGCGGCGACGCCAGCCCTCGGCGATCGCCTCGGCGGCCTCGACCGCGGTGAGGGTGCCGGCGAACTTGTCGGGGGCCACCAGGACGCGCATGCGCCCATCCTTGCGGACCTGGTCCACGATGGGCCCATGGACCCCGTGGAGCCGATTGTCGCCGAGGCACAAGTCCCCCTCCCGCCACGGAACGCGTTCATCGCCTTCACCGCCCACATGAGCGAGTGGTGGGACCCGGTGTTCTCTCCCGACGCGGCCACCTTCACCGGCGTGGACATCGACCCCCGCGGCGAGGTGGCGCTGCGCCACGGCAAGGACCGCTTCGTCTTCGGCGAGGTGACGACGTGGGAGCCCGGCACGGCGTACGCCCAGACGTTCTGGCTGGGCCACTCCCCTGACCACCCGACCACGCTGTCGGTGGCGTTCCGGGAGGCAGCCGACGGCACCCACGTCCGGCTCGAGCACAGCGGCTGGACCGAGGCCACCGCAGACGTCCGCGAGAAGTTCACCCACTGGGGCGACCTGCTGAAGCGCTACGCGGCGCACGCCGCGCGATGACCGCTCCGCCCCGGATCCGACCGATGCGGCCCGACGACGTCGAGGCGTGCGAGGCGATCAGCTCGACGGCGTTCCACGAGCTCGACCTGCGCACCTACCAGCGCGAGTTGGCCCGACCCGGAGCCCCGCCCGTCCGGCCGCCGCGAGGCCTGGCACGCGCGGACCCGGCACCTGCTCACCACCGACCCGGGCGGCTGCTGGGTGGCCGAGGCCGACGGCGAGGTGCTCGGCTTCGCCACCTCGCTGGTGCGGGAGCTGATGTGGATCCTGGCGTCGTACGCCGTGCGACCGGGGCTGCAGGGCCAGGGGCTCGGCCGCGCCCTGCTCGACGCCGCGCTCCACCACGGCCGCGGCTGCCTGCGCGGGATGCTCAACGCCTCCGAGGACCCCCAGGCGCTGCGTCGCTACGCGCTGGCCGGCTTCCGGCTGCACCCGCAGATGCTGCTCGTGGGCACCGTCGACCGGTCGGTGCTGCCCGTCGTGCGCCACGTCCGGGAGGGCACCCCCGGCGACCGCGACCTGCTCGACTCGCTCGACCGGCGTACCCGCGGGGCCGCCCACGGCCCCGACCACGAGGTGCTCGCCCGCGAGCTGCGGCTGCTCGTGACCGACCGGCCCGCGGGCTCGGGCTACGCCTACGTCGACGCGTCCGGGGCGCCGGTCCTGCTCGCGGCCAGCAACCGGCGGGCCGCGACCGAGCTCACGTGGGAGGCACTGGCGGCTTCCGACCCGGACGTCCGGGTCGAGATCGGGCACGTCTCCGCCGCCAACGACTGGGCGGTCGACCTGGCGGTGCAGGCGCGGCTCGGGATCTGGTCGCGCGGCTTCCTGGCCCTGCGCCACCTGAAGGACCCGGCGCCGTACATCCCCCACCCCACCCTGCTCTGACCTCGATAGTCCGGGACGTTCGCGGGGCCGGACACCCGATTCGCTGCCCGCGAACGTCCCGGACTATCGTCATGATGTGACGGTCGATCTGCCATTGCTGCCGCTGGGCCACGGTCGCGACCTCGAGTCGGAGCGGGGCGTGGAGTGCCCGGGCGACCTGCCCGCGCCGTCCGACCCCGCACTCGTGGAGCGGGCTAGGGCCGCACGCGAGACGCTCGGTGACCGGGCGTTCGTGCTCGGCCACCACTACCAGCGCGACGAGGTCATCCAGTTCGCCGACGTCACCGGTGACTCCTTCAAGCTCGCGCGCGACGCCGCCGCCCGGCCCGGGGCCGAGTACGTCGTGTTCTGCGGCGTCCACTTCATGGCCGAGTCGGCCGACATCCTCACCGCCGACCACCAGCAGGTGGTCCTGCCCGACCTGGCCGCCGGCTGCTCGATGGCCGACATGGCGCGACTCGCGCAGGTCGAGGACGCGTGGGACGCCCTGGTCGACGCGGGCATCGCCGACTCCGTCGTGCCGGTGACCTACATGAACTCCAGCGCCGACATCAAGGCGTTCGTCGGCCGCCACGGCGGGACGGTGTGCACCTCGAGCAACGCCGAGACCGCACTGGAGTGGGCGTTCGACCAGAAGCCCGACGCCAAGGTGCTGTTCCTCCCCGACCAGCACCTCGGCCGCAACACCGCCGTCCTCCAGCTCGGCCTCTCCCTCGATGACTGCGTGGTCTGGAACCCGCTGCTGCCCGACGGCGGGCTGACCGCCGACCAGCTGCGCGACTCCCGGATGATCCTGTGGCGGGGCCACTGCTCGGTGCACGGCCGGTTCTCCGCCGACGTCGTCGACCAGCTGCGCGCGACCATTCCCGACGTACGGATCCTGGTGCACCCCGAGTGCACCCACGACGTCGTGCTCAAGGCCGACCTGATCGGGTCGACCGAGTTCATCATCAAGACGGTCGAGGCAGCGCCCGCCGGCTCCGCCTGGGCGATCGGCACCGAGCTCAACCTGGTCAAGCGGCTGGCCGCCGCCCACCCCGAGCAGCGGATCGCCTTCCTCGACCGGAACGTCTGCTACTGCTCGACGATGAATCGGATCGACCTGCCTCACCTGGTGTGGGCCCTGGAGTCGCTGGCCGCGGGCACGGTCGTCAACCGCATCGAGGTCGACCCCGACACCAGCCACTGGGCGCGGGTCGCGCTGCAGCGGATGCTCGAGCTGCCGGGCCGCTCGCACCGCGACTGAGCAGCAACCGGTCAGTCGGGCAGCTCGAACCAGACGACCGAGCCTCCGCCCTCGTGGTCGCCGATCCCCATCCGGCCACCGTGGGCCTCGACGATCCTGTGGCACGTGGCCAGGCCGATGCCGCTCCCGCGCTGGGAGCGGTCGAGCCGCACCAGTGGCTCGAACGCGCGGTCCCGGTCGCCCTCGGGGATCCCGGATCCGCGGTCAGCGACGCCGATCCACCACCCGGCCGGGAGCCGCTCGGCCGACACCTCGACGGGTGCCCCCGGGGCCGAGAACTTCACCGCGTTGGCCACCAGGTTCTGCAGGACGGCACGCAGCTGGACGGCGTCCCCCCGCACGACGGGCAGCTCGCCCACCCGGACCTGCCCGGGAGCCGTCACGCCGCCGAGGTCATCGGCTACGTGGCTCATCTCGGCGGCCAGGTCGACGTCGACCAGCTCCGGGTCGCCGCCGCCCCGGGCGAAGGCCAACAGCTCGTTGATCATCGCGTGCATCCGCAGGGCCCCCCGCTCGGCGCGCTCGAGCAGCTGGGTGAGTGCGGGGTCGTCGCCGGCCTCGTCGCGGGCGAGCTCGAGCGACATCCGGATCGCGGCGAGGGGGTTCTTCAGGTCGTGGCTGACCTGCCCCGCAAAGGCGCCGAGCCGCTCGTGGGCGACCCGCAGCCGCTGTGAGGTCAGCTCGAGCTCGAGCACGTCGACGATCCGGTCCGCAATCGTGGACAGCGCTGTCGCCAGCGTGGGTCCGGCCTCGTGCGGCTTCTCGTCGAAGACGCACAGCCGGCCGATGCCCACGCCGTCGGGAGTGGTGAGCGCCTGGGAGGCGTAGAACCGCACCGCACCGACCTGACCCGTGACGAACGGGTTGTCGGCGAACCGCTCGTCGAGGCTCGCGTCCGGGACGAGCACCGGCAGCTTCTCGTGGAGCACCCGGGCGCACATGGAGTCAGACCTGTCGCAGATCGCAGCCTCGAAGCCGTACGCCGCCACCTGCCACTGCTGGACGCCGGTGATGATGTTGACCGTGGCCATCGGGACGCCGGCGCAGAGGGCGGCGAGCTCGGTCAGCTCCTCGAGCTCACGACGGGGCCGGGCGTCGAGGACGCCGTAGTCCTCGATCGCCTGCTCGCGGATCTGGTCGTCGGCGGCGCTCACAGCCCCGGAGCATCCCAGACGGCGAGCCAACGACTCAGTTCTCTCTCGACGGGCAGCTCGGCCGCGACGGCGTCGCGGACCTGGATCTCCAGGAGGTTGTCGCGCTGCTGCGGCCCGCGGGGCGCGAAGGGGTAGAACGTCCCCTGCTTGTAGAGGTAGACCAGCCCCACCCGCTGACCGGCGGAGTCGGCGAACGGGACCAGCGAGCACAGCAGCCCCGACGAGAAGCCCTGCGCCTCGAGCGTGGTGTTGACGGCGTGGAGGTCGGTGCACAGGCCCGCGACGTCGGTCGGGTCACCGGCGACGGTCAGCCAGCTGAAGCCGTAGGAGTCGGTCGTGACCGTGACGTCGGGCGCGTCGGCGTCGGCGTCGAGCAGGGCCACCACCTCCTCCTGCAGCTGCCGGAACGCCTCGCCGGAGGCGGCCCGGTAGCAGACCGAGCCGGACCCGGTCGGCTCGAGACCCATCGACGTCTGCAGGGTGATCGCGGCACTCGGTACCAGGAACAGCGAGTCGAGGTCGGCCTGCTTGTCCTGGCGCCGCCCGGTCAGTGCGTCCCACAACCCCATCAGCTGCGCCTCACTCGGTGGGCCGGCCGAGCTCGGCCTGGATCCGGGCCAGCTGCTCGAGCCGCTGCTCCAGGGAGGGGTGGGTCGAGGTGAGGGTCTTCAGGGTGGCGCCACTGATCGCCGGCGTGATGAAGAAGGCGTTCATCGCACCGGTCGTCCGGAGATCCTTCTGGGGTATGGTCGCGATCTGACCGGAGATCTTCTGCAGCGCCGTCCCGAGCGCGGCAGGCTTCATCGTGAGGTAGGCAGCCGACCGGTCGGCACACAGCTCGCGATATCGCGACAGCAGCCGCATCAGGAAGAAGCTGATGGCGTAGACCACCAGGCTGACGACCAGCGTGGCCATGAAGAAGAAGGCCGAGTTCCGGTCACGCCGGCCGGCGAGGGCCCCAAAGCGGGCGCCGTGCATGAGCATCCCCGCGACGATCCCGGCGGAGGACGCCACCGTCATCACGAGGACGTCCCGATGGGCGACGTGGGAGAGCTCGTGGGCCAGCACCGCCTCGAGCTCCTCCGGGGTCAGCTTGCCCATGATCCCGGTGGTCACGCAGACCACGGCGCGATCGGGCGAACGCCCGGTCGCGAAGGCGTTGGGCATCGCCATGTCGGCGATCCCCACCCGGGGCTTGGGCATGTCGGCCAGCGCGCACAGCCGGTCGATCATGCCGTGCAGCTCGGGCGCTTCCTCGGGCGACACCTCGCGGGCGCGCATCGCCTTCATGGCGGTCGCGTCCGAGGTCCACCACTGGTAGACCGCGACCCCAACACCGACCACGCCGATGATCGGCACGAGGCCGGAGTAGCCGGAACTGGATGCGGCGAACATCAGCACCACGACGAGCGCGACGAACAGCGCGCCGAGCAGGAACATGACCGTGGTCATCCGGACGGTCAGCCCGGTGTCCTTGACGAAGCGGGAGTGCGCCACCGGGACCTCAGCCGGGGATCAGGCCGTCGCCGCTGAGCAGGTCACGGACCTCCTCGAGCGAGGCGTCGGCGGGCGGCAGGATCAGGTCGGAGGTGTCGAGGGTGCCGGCCTCGTGGGGAACGGCGGCGGAGCGTACGCCGGCCAGCAGCGCCGCGAGCGCCTGCGCGAAGGCGTCGGTGTCGCCGGCCTCCACGGCCGACTCGACGGCGCTGTCGAGCTCGTTGAGCGCCGCGACCCTCTCGTCGGGGACGTCGAACTGGCCCTCGCCGAGGATCCGGACGATCACTGTCGACCCTCGTCGGTGGTCTTCTCGCCCTCGGCCTGCAGGATGTCGCCGTCGTCGGCGCCCGCCTCGATCGCCTCGGGCGCCGCACCGGCCCTGAGCCGGGCGAGCTCGGCCTCGACGTCGGTGTCGGAGCTCATCGCGTCGAGCTCGCGCGCGATGTCGTCGCCGCCGCCGACCTGGCTCACGTCGTCGAGCGCGCCGGAGGCGATCAGCTCGTCGATGGCGCCGGCGCGGGCCTGCATCTGCGCCGTCTTGTCCTCGGCGCGCTGGATCGCCATCCCGACGTCGCCCATCTCCTCGCCGATGCCCGACATCGCCTCGTTGATCTTGGTCTGGGCCTCGGCGGCGGTGTAGGTCGCCTTGATGGTCTCCTTGCGGGTGCGGAAGGACTCGACCTTCGCCTGCAGCCGTTGCTGGGCGAGGGTGAGCTTCTCCTCCTCGCCCTGGAGCTGGGCGTGCTGCGCCTTCAGGTCGCCGATCTGGCTGGTGAGGCCGGACTTGCGCGTCAGCGCCTCGCGCGCGAGATCCTCACGGCCCACCGAGATCGCCTTCTCGGCCTGGCCCTGCAGCTTGGACGACTGCTGCTCGAGCTGGTTGACCTGCAGCTCCACCCGCTTGCGGCTGGTGGCGACGTCGGCCACCCCGCGGCGCACCTTCGCGAGGAGGTCGAGCTGCCGCTGGTAGCTGTAGTCGAGCGTCTCGCGAGGATCTTCCGCCTTGTCGAGGGCCTTGTTCGCCTTGGACCGGAAGATCAGGCTGATGCGCTTCATGAGGCTCATGGGACAACCCTAGGGCGCGTTTCCCAATTCGGCGCCGTCGAAAAACGGATTTCGCACGATTCCGGCCAGGCGGGTCGAGTCGAGGCGGCGACGGGGGCTCCGGACCCGCCGGGTAGGGTTCGGTGACCACCGGATCGAGCACGCACGAAGGCCCACGTTGTTCCGTCGTACCAAGCAGAGCGCCGAGGCGAACGCCACCACCGACCCCGTCAAGGAGGGCGGCAAGGGGCGACCCACGCCCACCCGCAAGGAGGCCGAGGCCGCCGCCAAGGCACGGGCCAAGCCGGCGCGCACCCGCAAGGAGCAGGCCGCACGGCAGCGCGAGCAGCGGTCGGAGTCGAGCCGCAAGGTCCGGCAGGCGATGAAGAGCGGCGACGAGCGCTACTTCATGCCGCGCGACAAGGGCCCGGTCCGTCGGTTCATCCGCGACTTCGTCGACGTCCGGTTCTCGTTCGTCGAGCTGATGATCCCGGTGATGATCCTGGTGCTGGTCCTGGGCTACTCCGGCAACTCCAGCCTGATGCAGACCGGCAACACGATCCTGCTCGGGATGTTGCTGCTCGTCGTGGTCGACCTGGTGTGGCTGCGGTTCCGCCTGCGCCGCGAGCTCGCCCGCCGGTTCCCCGACGAGCCCACCAAGGGGACGACGTACTACGCGGTCTCGCGGGCGATGCAGATGAAGTTCATGCGGCTGCCCAAGTCGCAGGTCCGGATCGGGCAGTCGCTGCCCGAGCACTACCGGTGACCGGCCCGACCGCCGACGTCTCCTGCCGGGTCGCCTGGGCGGACGACGCGCCGGCGATCGCCCGGGTGCAGCTGACCAGCCGGCGTACGGACCTCGGTGGCCTGCTGCCGGACGAGGTGCTCGACGTGACGCCCGAGGTGGCCGTCGAGGCGTGGCGCGAGACGCTGACCCGTCCGGCCGACGGCCGGGTGCGGGTGCTGGTCGCCCTGGAGCGCAACCGGGTCACCGGCTTCGTCATCACGTGCCCTGCCCTCGACCCCGACTGCGACCCGGTGGCCGACGCCGAGCTGATGGAGCTCACCGTCGACCCGGAGGCGCGCGGACAGGGCCACGGCTCGCGGCTGCTGCAGGCCGCCGCCGACACGATGGTCGCCGACCGGTTCCGGCGTGCGGTCCTCTGGGCCACCGCCGACGACGACGCCCTGCGCGGCTTCCTCGACGGGGCCGGGTGGGCGGCTGACGGCGCCCACCGGGAGCTCGACCTCGATGGGAGCGGCGCCACCACGGTCAAGCAGGTCCGGCTGCACACCCAGCTGGCCTGACCCCTTGATTTCCGGGATTTCCGGAGGAGCATGGAGGTCCGGCCAGACCGGCCGGCTCGGAGGGGGGAGACCTCGCATGGGTCCACTGCCGCAGCTCCACAGGGTTCTCGTGGCCACACTGCTCCTCGTGCTCTTCCTGGCCGGCGGCATCTGGCTCGCCGGCTTCCTCGATCTCCCGCTGGAGGGCATCGGCGTCGGGCTCGGCACCGGCCTGCTGGTCGTCTGGCTGGCGACCCACGACTTCCGGCGGCCCCGCCGGCGCCCGGTCCGGATCTCGCGCCGCCGCTGATCACGCCTCCGACCCGGGGTTAGGGTCGCCGGGTGTCCGACGCCGCGACCCCCTCCGAGAGCCGGGGCGCCGTCGTCCGCGACAGCATCGGCGTGGGCGTCGCCACGGGTCTCTACGGCACGTCCTTCGGCGCGGTCGCGGTCGCGTCCGGGTTGAGCGTCGCGCAGACCTGCGCACTGTCGCTGCTGATGTTCACCGGTGCCAGCCAGTTCGCGATGGTGGGAGTCCTCGCGGCCGGTGGCTCCCCCGCGGCCGCGTCGGTCACCGCCCTTCTGCTCGGGTCGCGCAACACGCTCTACGGCCTGCGGGTGGCGCCGCTGCTCGGGTGGGACGGCGTACGCCGCGTGGGCGCCGCACACCTGCTGATCGACGAGTCCACCGCGATGTCGATCACCCGGCCCACCCAGGAGCTCGCACGGACCGGCTTCCTGGCGACCGGAGTGTCGATCTTCGTGCTGTGGAACGGCTTCACCCTGGTCGGCGCGGTGGCCGGCGAGGCACTCGGCGACCCGCGGACCTACGGGCTGGACGCCGCCGTGGGCGCCGCCTTCCTCGCGCTGCTGTGGCCGCGCCTGGTCGACCGGCGCAACCAGCTGGTCGCGCTGCTCGCGGTCGCCGTGGCGCTGGGGCTGGTGCCGGTCACGGCGGCCGGCGTACCGGTCCTCGCGGCCGCCGGGGTCGCGCTCCTCGTCGGGGTGCTGTCGAGTCGGCCGGACCCCACCGAGTTCCCGGAGGCCCGACGGTGATCTGGGCCGCGATCATCGGCGCCGGCATCGGCTGCTACCTGCTCAAGCTCGCCGGCTTCTCGATCCCCTCGTGGGTGCTCGAACACCCCGTCGTCGAGCGGGTGACCGACCTGATCCCTGTGGCGCTGCTCGCGGCACTGGTCGCCGTCCAGGTCCTCGTCACCGACGGTGCGCTCGTCGTCGACGCCCGGCTGGTCGGCCTCGCCGTCGCGTTCGTGCTGCTGCTCGTCCGCGCGCCGTTCCTGGTCGTGGTGTTCGGTGCCGCCCTGGTGGCGGCGCTGGTGCGGCTGGTGTGAGGGGGCCGTCGGTTTCCCCGCGTACGCGGGGAAACCGAGACTTCTGGGGGCAAGCAACACCCAGTAAGTCGATGACTCGCCCAGGAAGTCCGACGCTCGGCGGGCGGTGCCATGCCACGCCAACGACGGTTGTCCACAGGTCGCCTCGCTGCCCGCCCACGACGAAGACCCGGAGCGGCATCCTTCTCGCATGATCTCGGGGGTCGACCTGGACGGTGTCGTGGTGCTCCGGTGCGAGCTGCTGGCCGAGGGGTTCACGGACCAGCAGATCCGTGCACTGGTGAAGCGAGGCGAGCTGGCACGGATCCGGCACGGCGCGTACGTCGCCGGGGAGCTGTGGCGCGAGCTCGACGCGCCCGGCCGCCACCGGCTGCTGGTCCGTGCCGTGCTCAGGAGGGCCCACCCCTCGACGGTCGTCACGCACGTGTCGGGAGCGGTCGAGCGAGGTGCTCCGGTGTGGGGCATCCCCCTCGACGACGTGCACGTCACCCGGACGGACGGCAAGCCGGGACGCCGCGAGGCCGGCGTCGTCCACCACTGCGGAGTCCTCGAGGATCACGACGTCGAGATCGTCAACGGGATCCCGCTGTCGCGAGCCGCCCGATGTGCCATCGAGGTCACGGCCATGGCCAGCGTCGAGCCCGCCCTCGTCACGGCCAACGGCATGCTCCACGAGAAGATGCTGACCGCGAGCGAGCTCCTGGCCGAGGTCGATGCGCTCAAGCACTGGCCGAAGACGCTGGCCAGCCGGATCGTCGTCCAACTGTCCGACGCCCGCGTCCAATCCGTGGGCGAGTCGCGGACGGCGTACCTGTGCTGGTCCCAGCACCTGCCACGACCCGAGCCGCAGGTGCCGGTCCTCGACGAGCACGGCCACGTCTTCGCCTACGCCGACTTCGCGTGGCCGGCCCATGGCGTCTTCCTGGAGTTCGACGGCCGCGAGAAGTACCTCCGCTACCGGAGGGAGGGCGAGACGCTCGACCAGTTCCTGATGCGCGAGAAGGCACGCGAGGAGCGCATCTGCCAGCTCACCGGTTGGGTGTGCATCCGGATCACGTGGGCGGACCTCCAGACGCCTCGCCGCACCGCGGAGCGGATCCGGCGCCTGCTCGACAGCCGCCGGCCGACCGGACGCCCCTGACCAACCAACGCCGGCCCGAACCCCCGGACCTCATGACCGACACCGACCGGGCGCGCCCTGAACTTCCTGGGCGAGTCGTCTACTTCTGGGGGTGAATTTGCCCCCAGAACATTCGGTTTCCCCGCGTAAGCGGGGAAACCGACAGCCCCGACACCCCGCCCACGGCAGCCCGGGACGAGGAAGATCCGACCGTTCCGGCGTTGTACGGACGGGCTCCCTCTGCTATGCATGTGTGGGCCAGGTCACACAGTGACCTGGCCGTGCGGCTCAGGGGGATCCGCACGAACGGGGGACAGGTCGCGGTGCGGCCATGGGGGACACATGCGAAGTGCACGACGCGCTGTGTGTGGCGGGCTCCTGCTCGCCCTGCTGGTCTCGTTCGCGGCGGCTCCGGCCGTCGCGGACTACGGGTCCGACCCGATCGGCCCGGCCTGGGTCCCGGACGGCCCGGTCCTGGCGGTGGCGACCGCCGGCAGTCGCGTGTTCGTCGGCGGTAGCTTCACCGGCGGCGTGGCCGCGCTCGACGCGAGCACGGGCGCGCTGCTGTGGTCCGGGGACGCCAACGGCGACGTCCGTGCCCTGGCGGTCTCGTCCGACGGGACCCACCTGATGGCGGGCGGGTTGTTCAGCAGGGTCGGAGGGGCGAGGCACGCCAACCTGGCCTCGTTGCGCGTCGGGGACGGAGCGCCAGAACCCGGCTGGACGGCGAACGCCGCCGGCCGCGTGCGGGACATCGTCGTCGATGGTGACGTGGCCTACTTCGGGGGCACCTTCACCCAGCACAACGGGCTGGACCAACGGGGGCTCGGGGCGGTGCGCGTCAGCACCGGTGAGGTCGTCGCCGCCTTCGACGCGACGACCGATGGAAACGTGTACGCGCTGGCGACCAACGGATCCCGCCTCTTCGTCGGAGGCAACTACACCCAGGTCGACGGCCAGCCGCGCGACTCGCTGGCCTCGGTGAACCTGACGAGCAACACGCTCGACACCTGGCGGCCAACGCGACCCTGCACCGGCTGCAACGTGCAGTGGGACATCGTGGTCAACGGGAGCACCGTCTACGTCTGCGGTCGCAACGCGGGCGCGGTCACGGCGTTCGACGCCACCAGCGCGGCCCGGCGGTGGCGGGTCCCCGCCAACGGCGACGCCCAGGCGCTGACCCTGGCCGACGGCAAGCTCTACGCGGGTGGCCACTTCGTGGAGATCGGAAACGACGAGCTCCGGGTCCCGCGGACACAGCTGGCCGCGCTGGACCCGGCCACGGGTGCGATCAACCCCGACTTCCGGCCCCGATTCGTCGACTCATACCCGGGCATCTGGGCCCTCGCGGCGACCAGCACCCGGCTCTACGCCGGCGGCTACTTCAGCGCCGCGGGAGCGAGCCCACCGAGGCAACACCCGTACCTCGCCATGTTCGGCGGCGTGGCCGCGAACGCCGCCCCGACGGCCCAGGCCACGGCGGCCCCGTCCCCGGCGCTGGTCGACCAGGACATCACCTTCTCCGCCAGCGGCAGCGACGACGTGGAGACTCCCGACGCCCTCACCTTCGCCTGGGACCTCGGCAACGGGGGCAGCACCAACGACGCCACCGGCGAGGTCGTGCACCACGCCTACCCGCAGGCCGGCCGCTACACCGCCACCGTGACCGTCACCGACGCCGGTGGCGCCCGCGACACCGCCTCGGTCGTCGTGGTCGTCAACGACCCGCCGAACACCCCACCCACCGCCCGGGCCACGGCCGACCCCGCCGAGACCCTGCCCGGCGAGGAGGTCACCCTCTCCGCCAGCGGAAGCGGGGACGCCGAGGACCCCGACAACCTGGACTTCGAGTGGGACCTCGGCGACGGGGGGAACGCCACCGGCGAGGTCGTGCGCCACGCCTACCAGCAGGCCGGGCACTACACCGTGACCGTGACCGTGACCGACCCCGACGGCGACACCGACACGGCGTCGAGCGTCGTCCAGGTCGACGAGGTCGTTCCCTGCCCCGACGCGCAGGTCAACCTCGGCAGCGGGTGGCGGACGCTCACCAGCGACCGCGCGTGGGACGGGAGCTACTGCGCCAGCGACGGCCCGCAAGGTGGCCGGGACGTCGTGTCCTTCAGCTTCCGGGGTCCGTGGGTCTCCGTCATGCACGGCGACGCCCTCCGCGGCGGCACTGCGCGGGTGTTCGTCGACGGCGACCGGAAGGCAAACCTCTCCTTCGGGGGCGACACGCGTCGGATCGAGTTCGGGCAGCAGCGGAAGCTCGCCGGGCTCGGCGCCGGTCGGCACACCCTCCGCCTCGAGGTGGTGCGTAGGACCGGGTTCCTCGAGGCCTTCGTGCTCCCCTGAACCCCCGCGCCTCAGAGATCCAGGAAGTGCTCGAGCCCGACCGTGAGGCCGGGATGGTCGGCGATCGCCCGCAGCCCGACCAGGACCCCGGGGGTGAACGACGCCCGGTCCATCGAGTCGTGCCGGATCGTGAGCGTCTCCCCCAGCCCGCCCAGGACGACCTCCTGGTGGGCGACCAGTCCGCGGGACCGCACCGCGTGGACGTGCACACCGTGGACGTCGGCCCCCCGGGCACCGTCGAGCCCGGTGGAGGTGGCGTCGGGGACCGGGCCCAGGCCGGCGTCGCGCCGGGCCGCCGCGACCAGCTGCGCCGTACGGCGTGCGGTGCCGGAGGGCGCGTCCGCCTTGTCGGGGTGGTGGAGCTCGATGATCTCGACCGACTCGAAGTGACGCGCCGCCTCGGCCGCGAACCGCATCATCAGCACCGCGCCGATCGAGAAGTTGGGGGCCACCAGCACCCCCGTCGCGGGCGAGTCGGCCAGCCAGCCGCGCAGCGTGTCCAGCCGCTCCTCGTCGAAGCCCGTGGTGCCGACCACGGCGTGGATGCCGTGCTCGATGCACCAGCGGAGGTTGTCCATGACGACGTCCGGGTGGGTGAAGTCGACCACCGCCTCGGCGCCGTGGTCGACCAGCAGCGTGATCGGGTCGCCCTGGTCGACGCCGGCCACCAGCTCGGTGTCGGGGGCCTCCTCGACCGCCCGGCACACCGCCGATCCGACCTTGCCCCGCGCCCCGAGGACGCCCACCTTGATCGTGTCGCTCACGGCTCCAACCTAGCGAGCGGGGCGACGCCGGTGCGTCCCCGCTGACTCCCACCATCGGCAGGTGGCAGGCTGTCCCCCATGCCGATGCAGCAGATCCCGCCGCGGATCCGGTGGGCAGTCGACCTGATGGACGTCCGGCCGGACGACAACATCCTCGAGATCGGGTGCGGGCCGGGCGCCGGTGCCGAGCTGATCTGCGAGCGGCTGCAGACCGGCAAGCTCTTCGCCATCGACCGCTCCGAGTCCGGGGTCGACCGCACCAAGCGGCGCTGCGCGAAGCACGTCGCGGCGGGCCGGCTCACGGTCCGCCAGATCGACCTGGCCACGCTGCGGGTCCCGGTGAAGCGGCTGACCAAGGTGTTCGCGTTCAACGTCAACCTGTTCTGGGTGCGCGACTGCGCCGACGAGGTGGCGCTGCTCCACGACCGGGTGCTCCCGGGCGGGGCAGTGCACCTGTTCTACGAGGCGAAGATGCCCGAGCTGGTGCCCAACATCGTCAGCAAGGCCTCCGAGGCGCTCTCGAGCGCGGGCTTCCGGGTCTCCGTGGTCGACCAGAAGGCCCCGCCCGTCGTCGGCGTCATCGGGCGCCGGTAGCGCCCTCGCGGTCCCCGGACGCGGACTCGACCGAACGGCCGGCCCTGGTCCCGGTCGTGGCGTGCACGGGTGCGCGATCGCGACGCGAGTCGTAGAGTGAATGGTTGGTCAAGGGTCCCTGCGCGGGGGGGAACTGTTGCGAACAGGATCACGACCATGAGCCTCAGGCAGGATGCAGACGCACGTGCAGGCGCGACTTCTCCAGCGCGCGGCGCGTTGACCCTCGCCGGCGCCCTCCTGCTCACCGGCTTCGTCGTGAACGCGATCCAGCGAGGCGTCTTCCACCCGACCGGCGCAGAGGACGACCACCCGGCGATCTTCGTCGAGTACGCCGAGAGCGACGCCTGGGCCGCCACCCACCTCGCAGAGTTCGTCCTCGTGCTCGTGGCCCTGGCAGGGCTGCTCGTCCTCTGCCGCGCCCTGCGACCGGAGGCGCCCTCCCTGGCGGTGCTCGCTGCCGCCACGGTCATCGCGACCGGTGCGATCTGGGCGGTGCTCCAGGCCGTGGACGGCGTGACCCTGAAGCAGGCCGTGGACGCCTGGGCCTCCGCGTCGGGGACCGAGCAACCCCTCCGCTTCGCCGATGCCGAGTCCGCTCGGTGGATGGAGTGGGGCCTCCAGAGCTACTTCCGGGTGCTGCTGGGCATCGCCTTCCTGCTCCTGGGCGCCGCGATCGTGGCGAGCCGCTTGCTCCCGAGCTGGATGGGCGCCCTGCTGGGGGTCGCCGGCCTGCTGTCCCTGGCCCTCGGGGTGTCCGTCGGCTACGAGGGCCTCGAGAGCGGCTTCCAGGACGTCGTCACCCTCGCCTTCCAGGTCGTCGTCGTCGTGTTCATCGTCAGTGTGCTCGTCGTCGGCCGCCGGGTCGGAGGTGGATCAGCGCCGTCGTGAGTGCCGGCGAGGGCGCCGGGCTCAGGTGCGCGTGGCCGGACCCACGACGGCGAGGATCTCCGGCTGCGTGAACAGTGAGTGGGCGATGGCGCGCACGTCGTCGCAGGTGACGGCGTCGACGCGGGCGAGGACCTCGTCGATGGACAGCAGCTCGTCGTAGACCAGCTCGGCCTTGCCGAGCCGGGTCATCCGGGCACCGGAGTCCTCGAGGCCGAGCACCACCCCGGCGCGGAGCTGGCCCTGGCCGCGCTCCAGCTCCTCGTCGGTGATCCCCTCGGCGCCGATCCGGACGAGCTCGCCGCGGACCGTCGCGAGCACGTCGTCGACCCGCCCCGGGAGGCAGCCGACGCAGACGCCGACGAGGCCGGCGTCGGCATGGTGGGCAGCGAAGCTGTAGACGCTGTAGGCGAGCCCGCGACGCTCGCGGACCTCCTGGAACAGCCGGGACGACGTGCTACCGCCGAGGGCGGCGTTGAGGACGCCGAGCGCGTAGCGGCGCTCGTCGTGGCGGGTGAGCCCGTTGACCCCGAGCACCAGGTTGACCTGCTCGAAGGGTCGCACTGCGGAGGAGCTGCCGGCGCGGACGCGGCGTACCCGACTGCTGGCGCGGGGCACCACCGGCGGCTCGTTGGAGGCGAGGAAGCCGTTGCGCCCGAACGCCTTCCGGACCTGCCGCACGACCGCGTTGTGCTCGACGTTGCCGGCGACCGCGACGACCATCTGCGAGGCGCGGTAGTGGCGGCGGTGGAACCGGGCCACCTGGTCGCGGGACAGCGCGACGATCGACTCGGAGGTGCCGGCGATCGGGCGGCCCAGCGGACTGTCCCCCCACGCCTGCTGGGCGAACAGGTTGTGGACGACGTCGTCGGGGTCGTCGTCGTGCATCGCGATCTCGTCGAGGATCACGTCGCGCTCCGCCTCGACGTCGCCGGGCGCGATCAGCGAGTCGGTGACCATGTCGCCGAGGACGTCGACCGCCAGCGGGAGGTCGTCGTCGAGCACCCGTGCGTGGAAGCAGGTGTACTCCTTGGCGGTGAACGCGTTGAACTCGCCGCCGACCGCGTCGAGCGCGGCGGAGATGTCCATCGCCGACCGGCTGCCGGTGCCCTTGAAGAGCAGGTGCTCGAGGAAGTGGGAGCAGCCGTGCAGCGCCGGGGTCTCGTCACGCGAGCCGACGCCGACCCAGACGCCGACGCTGGCCGAGCGCACGCCGGCCATCTGCTCGGTGATGACCCGCAGCCCGCCCGGCAGGACGGTACGGCGGATCCGCGACGTCACCTGGCCGGAGCCGTCGCGCACCGTCTCGAGCGTCCGGGTGGCGCCGACCTTCTGGTCCATGGACAACCGGCCAGCCGCGCGCCGCGGCTGGCCGGCCCTCCGGGTACTGCTCGAGGTCACTCGGACTCGTCCGCACCCTCGTCGTCGGCCTTCTCGTCCTCCTCGACGACCGGCACCAGCGACAGCTTGCCGCGGTCGTCGATCTCGGCGATCTGGACCTGGATCTTCTGACCGACGGAGACGACGTCCTCGACGGCCTCGACGCGCTTGCCGCCGGCGAGCGACCGCAGCTTGCTGATGTGGAGCAGGCCGTCCTTGCCCGGCAGGAGCGAGACGAACGCACCGAAGTTGGTCGTCTTGACGACCGTGCCGAGGTAGCGCTCGCCGACCTCGGGCATGGTCGGGTTGGCGATCGCGTTGACGGCGGCGCGGGCGGCCTCGGCGGCCTCGCCGTTGGTGGCACCGATGTAGACGGTGCCGTCGTCCTCGATGGACAGCGTGGCGCCGGTGTCGTCCTGGATCTGGTTGATCACCTTGCCCTTGGGGCCGATGACCTCGCCGATCTTGTCGACCGGGACGGTGATCGTCAGGATGCGGGGCGCGTGGACCGACATCTCCTCGGGCTCGTCGATGGCCTCGGCCATCACGTCGAGGATCGTCATCCGGGCGTCCCGTGCCTGGGTCAGCGCCGCGGCGAGCACCTCGGCGGGGATGCCGTCGAGCTTGGTGTCGAGCTGCAGCGCGGTCACGAACTCGCGCGTGCCGGCGACCTTGAAGTCCATGTCGCCGAAGGCGTCCTCGGCGCCCAGGATGTCGGTCAGCGCGACGTACTGGGTCTCGCCGTCGACCTCGCCGGAGATCAGGCCCATCGCGATGCCGGCGACCGACGCCTTGAGCGGGACACCGGCCTGCAGCAGCGCCAGCGTGGAGGCGCAGACCGAGCCCATCGAGGTGGAGCCGTTGGAGCCCATGGCCTCGGAGAGCTGGCGGATGGCGTAGGGGAACTCCTCGCGGGCGGGCAGCACCGGCAGCAGCGCCCGACGAGCGAGCGCACCGTGGCCGACCTCGCGCCGCTTGGGCGAGCCGACGCGGCCGGTCTCACCGGTGGAGAACGGCGGGAAGACGTACTTGTGCATGTAGCGGCGGTGCTTCTCCGGGGACAGCGTGTCGAGCTGCTGCTCCATCTTGAGCATGTCGAGGGTGGTGACGCCCAGGATCTGGGTCTCACCGCGCTCGAACAGCGCGGAGCCGTGGACCCGCGGGACCACGCCGACCTCGGCGTGCAGCGGCCGGATGTCGGCCAGGCCGCGGCCGTCGATGCGGACCTTGTCGCGCAGCACGCGCTGCCGGACCAGCTCCTTGTTGACCGAGCGGAACGCCGCGCCGATCTCCTTATCGCGGCCCTCGAACGCGGCCCCCTCGCCGGTGAGCGAGTCGAGCAGGCCGGCCTTGATCTCGTCGAGCCGCTCCTCGCGCTCCTGCTTGCCGGCGATGGTCAGCGCCTCGGCGGTCTGGGTGCGGATCGCCTCGGCGACGGCCGTGTAGGCGTCGTCCTCGTAGTCGAGGAAGATCGGGAACTCCTGGACCGGCTTGGCGGCCTGCTTGGCCAGCTCGACCTGGGCCTCGACCAGCTGCTTGATGAAGGGCTTGGCGGCGTCGAGACCGCCGGCGACGACCTCCTCGGTCGGCGCCTGGGCACCGCCGCGGACCAGCTCGATGGTCTCCTCGGTGGCCTCGGCCTCGACCATCATGATCGCGACGTCGCCGGTGTCGGTGACCCGGCCGGCGACGACCATGTCGAAGACGGCGCTCTCGAGCTGCTCGTGGGTCGGGAAGGCGACCCATTGGCCGTCGATCAGGGCGACCCGGACGCCGCCGACGGGGCCGGAGAACGGCAGGCCGGAGAGCTGGGTCGACATGGACGCGGCGTTGATGGCCAGCACGTCGTAGGGCATGTTCGGGTCGAGCGCCATCACGGTGATGACGACCTGGACCTCGTTGCGCAGCCCCTTCTTGAACGTCGGGCGCAGCGGCCGGTCGATCAGGCGGCAGGTGAGGATCGCGTCCTCGCCCGGGCGGCCCTCGCTGCGGAAGAACGAGCCGGGGATCTGGCCCACCGCGTACATCCGCTCCTCGACGTCGATCGTCAGCGGGAAGAAGTCGAAGTGGTCCTTGGGCTGCTTGCCGGCGGTGGTCGCCGACAGCAGCATCGTCTCGTCATCGAGGTAGGCGGTCACCGCGCCGGCAGCCTGGCGGGCCAGCAGGCCCGTCTCGAACTTGACGGTGCGGGAGCCGAACGAGCCGTTGTCGAGAACGGTCTCGACGGCGGAGATGATGGGTTCGGAGCCGGTCATGGGGCTCTCTTTCTGTTTCGCGGAGCGATCCCGCGAATGACCCGCGCAGGACCTCTGCGGTCCCGTGGAGCTGGCCGGTCTTCGATCGAGGCCCGCAGATCGCCGCGTCACGCGGCCGAGATCTGAGAGCCACTACCGAGGACCGGGCCGACGTTCGCGCGGATCGCTCCTTGGATGGGTTCTGGTTTCAGTTGTGAATCTAGCGCGTCAGAAGCAGCAGGGCCCGCTCCCCGGGCTGGGGGGCGGGCCCTCGCGGATCAGCGGCGCAGGCCGAGACGCTCGACGAGCGAGCGGTAGCGCTCGATGTCGGTGTCGCGCAGGTAGTTGAGCAGCCGGCGACGCTGGCCGACCAGCAGGAGCAGGCCACGACGGCTGTGGTGGTCGTGCTTGTGCTGCTTGAGGTGTTCGGTGAGGTGGCTGATGCGGTGGCTCAGGAGAGCGACCTGCACCTCGGGGGAACCGGTGTCGCCCTCATTCGTGGCGTACTCGGCGATGATCTTCTTCTTGGTCTCCGCGTCGGTACCGATCGACATGAAGGCTCCTTCTGGGTTCTCGTTGCGCGGCGCGCCGGGGCCTGTTCACCCGGGCACTCTCGATCCGCGGCCGTTGCACGGCAACCGAAGGAGATTATCAGCGCACGGGCCGGCCACCCAATTCGGTGGCCGGGCCCGGACACCCCGGCAGTCCACGGGCAAACGGCTGCCGGACGGCGCCGTCGGGCACCACCTGCCCGTGGACTATCGAGACAGGGACGTCAGACGGCGGGAGGCGGGTCCTGCCGCTCGGTGGTGCGCTGCTCGGTGGTCTGGCTGCCGTCGGAGTGGGTCGTGGTGGCCCTGGAGGTGTGCTGCCGCTTGGCGTTGGTCTGCACCGCCGTCAGCACGAGCACCAGGACACCGGCGAGCACCAGGATCCAGCCGACCATCGTGAGGTCGATCGCGTCGAGCATGTCCTGCACCGCAAGGGCCAGGATCAGGCCCAGCGCGGTCAGGAAGACTCCGAGTCCGTAACCCATTGGTTGGTTCCCTTCGAGCGGACCGGCCACGGTTGACCGGCTCCCGGCAGGGTAGACCTACCGCCTGTCGCTCCCGGCACCCCCGCGCCGCTTCTCACCCGGTCGGGTGGAGTCGCGCTCCCCGGCGCTCCTGTCGGCCGGCTGGTCGGCCCGCGCCTGTCGCAGAGCGCGTCGAACCGCTCGCCGGGCGGCAGCGCCGGGCGCTGCTGGCGACGACGCACCCGGTCGCGGAGCAGCGCGGTCCCCCGCCGTCTGGGCGGCCCGGCCGGTCGCACGGAGCTCGTGGGCGTACTGCTCGGGCTCGGGCAGTGCCTCGAAGGCCGCGCTCGGCGACCAGGTCGTGCAGGTCGGCCTCGAGGCCCCCCACCAGGTCGGCGCGCGCCTCCTCGTCGAGGTCGTCGAGCAGCGCTCGCACCCGGTCGACGAAGGTGGCGACGGTGCGGTCGGTGTGCGGGTCATGGGCGGTGTTCACGAGACGGTCTCCCCCTGCTCGGTGCGGACGAGGACGTGGTCGACGGCGCGGGCGAAGTGCGCCCACTCGCCGCGCTGGCGTCTCAGCTCGGCACGCCCCTGGGGCGTGATGCCGTAGTACTTGCGATGCGGCCCGGACTCCGACGGCACGACGTACGACGCCAGCAACCCGGCGGAGTAGAGCCGGCGCAGCGTGCCGTAGACCGAGGCGTCACCGACGTCGTCGAAGCCGGCGGCGCGCAGCTGGCGTACGACGTCGTAGCCGTAGCCGTCCTCCTCCTCGACGACGGCGAGGACCACCAGGTCCAGCGCCCCCTTGAGCAGCTGAGTCGCATCCATGGATCGGACAGTAGTGTGTAATGCGCGGTAGTGCCAGCGACACGCTGACGGTGTGGGAGAGTCGGGGCGTGGCTGCACCGACTACCGAGAAGATCGGCGTCTGCAACATCTGCGAGGCGATCTGCGGGCTGCGGATCACCCTCGAGGGCGACCGGGTGACCGCCGTCCGCGGCAACCCCGACGACCCGCTCTCGCGCGGCCACATCTGCCCCAAGGGCGTCGCGATCGGCGACCTCCACCACGACCCCGACCGGCTGCGCCGGCCGGTGCGACATGACCGCGCGACCGGCGAGTGGCGCGAGATCTCGTGGGACGAGGCGCTCGACCTGGTCGCTGACGGGATCGCGGGCGCGGTCAACCGGCACGGGCGCGACGCGGTCGGCGTCTACCTCGGCAACCCCAACGCCCACTCGCTCGGGTTCGCCACCCACGGCGTCCCGATGGTCAAGGCGCTGCGGACCCACAACCGGTACAGCGCGAGCACCGTCGACCAGGTCCCCCACCAGCTGGTCGCCTCGCTCCTCTACGGCCACCAGCTGCTGATCCCGATCCCCGACCTCGACCGGACGGCGTACTTCCTGGTGTTCGGTGCCAACCCGATGGCGTCCAACGGCTCGCTGATGACGGTGCCCGACTTCCCGCGGCGGCTGCGCGACCTCAAGGCCCGCGGCGGCCGGATGGTCGTGGTCGACCCGCGCCGCACCGAGACCGCGCGGGTCGCCGACGAGCACGTCTTCGTCCGGCCAGGCACCGACGCGGTGGTGCTGCTGGCGATGCTCCACGTGCTGTTCGCCGAGGAGCTGACCCACCCGGCGGCGTACGTCGACGGGGTCGACCGGGTCCGGGAGGCGGTCACCGACTTCACGCCTGAGCACGCCGAGGCCGTCAGCGGTGTCCCGGCCGACACGGTCCGCCGGCTCGCCCGCGAGCTCGCTGCGGCCGACGGTGGCGTGGCCTACGGCCGGATCGGGCTGTCGACCCAGGGGTTCGGCACCGTGTGCCAGTGGGCCGTCGCCTGCCTCAACGCCCTCACCGGCCAGCTCGACCGCGAGGGCGGCGCGCTCTTCACCGAGCCCGCGATCGACTTCGTGACCACCCGGCTGATCGGCCGCGGCCACCACGACCTCTACCGCAGCCGGGTCCGCGGGGCGCCGGAGTACGGCGGGGAGCTCCCGTCGTCCGTGTTCGCCGAGGAGATCGAGACGCCGGGCGAGGGGCAGGTCCGGGCGGTGCTGACCGTCGCCGGCAACCCGGTGCTGTCGACGCCCGACGGCAAGCGGCTCGGTGCGGCGTTCGAGTCGCTCGACTTCATGGCGGCGGTCGACGTCTACGTCAACGAGACCACCCGCCACGCCGACGTGATCCTGCCGCCGACGACGATCCTCGAGCGGGACCACTACGACATCGTGTTCCACGGACTCGCCGTGCGGAACACCGCGCGCTTCACCGAGGCCGTCTTCGACAAGCCGCGGGACGCCCGCCACGACTGGCAGATCTTCCGCGACCTCACGCAGCGGATCACCGAGCGGCTCGATCGCAAGCCGTCGCGCCGCGCACGGCTGCGGACCCGGTTGCGGCTGGCCACCAGCCCGACGTTCGCGATCGGCATGCTGCTGCGCCGCGGCCGGCGTACGACGATCACCGACCTGCGAAGGAAGCCCGAGGGGGTCGACCTCGGCCCGCTGCGCCCGACGCTGCCCGACCGCCTGCAGACCCCGGACCACCGGATCGACCTCGCCCAAGCGGTGGTGCTCGCCGACCTCGACCGGGTGCGCCGCGACCTGGCCGAGCCGCCGGAGGGGCTGTTGCTGATCGGCCGCCGACACCAGCGTGACAACAACTCCTGGATGCACAACGTCGACCGGCTGACCCGCGGCCGGCCGCGCCACCACCTGCTGATGCACCCCGACGACCTCGCCGAGCGCGGGATCACCGACGGCGCCCGGGTGTCCGTGTCGTCGCGGGTCGGGTGCGTCGAGGTCGAGGTGGCGTGCAGCGACGACATGATGCCCGGCGTGGTCTCGCTGCCCCACGGCTACGGCCACCAGCAGCCCGGCACCCGGATGGCCGGCGCCGCCGCCGTACCGGGTGTCTCGATCAACGACCTCACCGACCCTGCGCGGCTCGACCTGTCGGGCAACGCCGCCCTCAACGGCGTCCCCGTGACGGTCGCGCCGGCCTGAGCGAGAATTTTCCGTGAGGCTGTCGATTCCGCTGAAGCCCGATCGTCAGGGACACGTCCAGACACGTACAGAGGAGTGACGAGATGACCGACACCTGGGTGTTCCTGATCCGCGAGCCCGACTGGGACTCCGACCGCTACCTGCCCGAGAACCAGACCGCCCACCAGGGCGACTACGACGAGGACATGGCCGCCCACGGCCGGTTCGCCGCCGCCGTCGAGGAGCTCGGGGGCAAGGTCGTCGGCGGCTACGCGCTGCAGAACCGGAAGTACGGCGGCACCGTGAAGCCCGGCAAGGACGACGCGGAGTCGGTGTGGAGCGACGCCCCGCTGCCCGACAGCAGCGAGGTGATCACCGGCTTCTACGCCGTGGAGTGCGACGAGGGCGTGGCGCGCAAGCTGGCCGTGCAGGTCCCGACCGGCAACCTGGTCGAGATGCGCAAGGTGCATCCCTTCGAGTGACCGACGGCCCGCACCCGGACGACGAGCAGGCGTTCCGCGCCGCCTGGCCCCAGGTGGTGCGGGCGCTGGCCGTCGCCACGCGCAGCCTCGACCTCGGCGAGGAGTACGCCGCCGAGGCGTTCGCCCGCGCCGCCGGCCGGCCTCCCGGCGAGGTCGACGACCTCGCCGCGTGGTGCGTCCAGGTCGGCCGGCGCGCGTGGCTCGACGACGTCCGGCGGCAGCAGCGGTTCGACCGGCTGCTGCCCGACCTCGCGGCGGGCCACGGACCCGATCCCACCGCCATGGACCCCGAACGCAGCCCCGGCGACGCCCTCGACGACCGGCTCGCGCTGCTCTTCGTCGCCTGCGACGAGGCGGTCGCGCCCGGCGCCCAGCTGGTGCTCGCGATGCGGGTGGTGCTCGGCCTCGACACCCGGCGGATCGCCAGCCACCTCGGGATCGCCGAGGCCACCGCAGCGGCCCGGCTGACCCGGGCCAAGACCTCGCTGGCTCGGGCGCGGGGCGAGTTCGTCGTGCCCGACGACGCCGCTCGCCGGCAGCGGCTCCCCGTGGTCCTGGCCTGCGTCGCGGGGCTGTTGACGGTCGGCCAACGTGACGTCGTCTCCCCCGCCGATGCCACCGACGACCCGGCCCGCGACGCCCTCGCCCTCGCCGGCGCGCTGGTGGCCGAGCACCCCGACGACCCCGAGGTGCTCGGGCTGCGTGCGGTGTGTCTCCTGGCGCTCGCCCGGCGGCCCGGCCGGGTCCGCGACGCGGTGGCGCTGCCCCTCGACGAGGTCGACCGCTCGGCGTGGGACCCCTCGCTCCTGAGCGCGGGTCTCGACGACGCCGCTCGGGCGGCCGGGCTCGCCCCGTCACCGCCCGGGCGGTTCGTGCTCGAGGCCGCGATCTCCGGCGTCCACGCCGCGGCCCCGAGCGCGGCCCGCACCGACTGGGACCGGCTCGCGCTGCTCTACGACGCCCTGGTCGAGGCGTGGCCCTCCCCCGCGGTCGAGGTCGCGCGACTGGTGGTGGCCGGCCGCCGGGCGCTGCGCGACGGCACGGCGCTCGACGACGTCGAGTCCCGGCTCGAGGCGCTGGTGGCCGACGGCCCGGCCTACGCCGCGCGCGACGCCGGGCTCACGCTCGCCGACCTCGCCTACCGGGCGGGGCGTGGCGAGGAGGCGGCGGCCCGCTACCGGGAGCTGGTCGAGGTGGTCCCGGAGGGGCCGCTGCGCGAGTTCTGCCGGCGCCGTTCGGTCTGACACGCCTCCGGACACGACGTACGGCGCCGAGCCGGCTCCCTCCGAGCCACCCCGGCGCCGTACGCCGTCTGCGATCCGTCAGGCACGGACCCCGTCGAGGACCGCCTTCACCTCCTCGGGCGAGGTGGCGGACCGGAGCCGGGCGACCTGCTCGTCGTTCGTGAACACCTCGGCGATCCGCGAGAGCAGTGCCAGGTGGTCGTCACCGGCCCCGGCGATGCCGATCACGAACTCGGCCGGCTTGCCGTTCCAGTCGACCGGCTCGGGGTAGCGGACGAAGGAGATCGCCGTACGCCGGATGGCCGACTTGGACTCGTTGGTGCCGTGCGGGATCGCCAGCAGGTTGCCCATGTGGGTCGACACCGAGCGCTCGCGCTCGTGCATGGCGTCGACGTAGGACTCCTCGACCGCACCCGCGGCCACCAGCAGCTGGCCGGCCTCACTGATCGCGTCGTCGCGGGTCCCGGCGCGGCCGCTCAGCACCACCGAGTCGGCGCCGAGCACCTGCGACGAGCCGCCGCCCGGAGCCTCGGCCGGCGCCGCCGCGACGCCGCCACCACCACGGTTGGTCTGCTGCAGCAGCTCGACGATCTCGTCGTACTTCGGGCTCCCCATGAAGTTGTCGACCGAGACGTGGACGGCCGAGCCGGTGCGCTGGCGGGCGCGCTCGGTCAGGTCCTGGTGGGTGACCACGAGGTCCCACTCGTCGCCCAGGTTCGCGATCGACTTGTTGACGACCGTCACATCGTCGTGGCCGGCGGACTGGATCTTCTTGCGCAGCACGGACGCACCCATCGCCGACGAGCCCATTCCTGCGTCGCAGGCGAAGACGATCTTGTGGATCGCTCCGCCGGTGGCGGCACCGGAGAGGGTCGAGCTGGCGATCGACTTCTTGCCCTTCATCGACTCCATCTGCGAGGTGGCGGCCGTGAGGTCGCCGTCCTCGCTGCGGTCGGTCTTGAGCAGCAGGCTGGCCACCAGGAACGACACGCCCGCGGCGCCGAAGACGCCGATGGTGACGCCGAGGAAGTCGCCGCCCGGGGTCTGGGCGTAGACCGCGAAGATCGAGCCGGGGGCCGCCGGGGCCCGCAGGCCGATGTCGAACAGCACGAACAGGAAGATGCCGGTCATGCCGCCGGCGATGGTGGCCAGGATCATCTTCGGCTTCATCAGCACGAACGGGAAGTAGACCTCGTGGATGCCGCCGAAGAACTGGATGATGGCGGCGCCCGGTGCCGAGGCCTTCGCCATGCCCCGCCCGAACACGCTGTAGGCCAGCAGCAGGCCGAGGCCCGGACCCGGGTTGGCCTCGAGCAGGAACAGGACCGACTTGCCGGCCTCGGCGGCCTGGTCGATGCCGAGCGGTGTCAGCACGCCGTGGTTGATCGCGTTGTTGAGGAACATCACCTTCGCCGGCTCGATGAACAGCGAGGTGAGCGGCAGCAGTCCGTTGTCGACCAGGAAGTTGACCGCGTCGCCGAGCCAGGCGATCACCTGGCGCAGCACCGGGGCCAGCGCGAACATGCCGACGATCGCCATCAGGCCGGCGAGGATGCCGGCGGAGAAGTTGTCGACGAGCATCTCGAACCCGGGCTTGATCCTCCCGGCCCAGAGCGCGTCGGCACGCTTCATGGCGTACGCCGTCAGCGGGCCCATGATCATGGCGCCCAGGAACATCGGCGACCCGCCCTGGTCTCCGACGAACTCCGGGAAGTAGGTGGCGACGATCACGCCGACCGTGGCCGTGGCGCCGACGACGCCGCCTCGCGTCCCGTAGACGATGCGGCCGCCGGTGTAGGCGATCATGAGCGGGAGAAGGTAGAAGATCATCGGCTCGACCATCAGCGCGATCTTGTCGTGGGGCGTCCACCCGACGTCGATGAAGAACGCCGTGATCAGGCCCCACGCGATGATCGCGCCGATGTTCGGCATGATCATGTTGGACAGGAACGTCCCGAACTGCTGGACGCGGACCCGTGCTCCCACGCGAGAGCCTGCCGCGTCCTGGGTGATGCTGGCCATGTCACTCCTCCATCTGCCACGCCGGGCCGCCGTGAGCCCGGTCACATCAGGCCCTCAGTAGACCACGCAACCGGGCACGTTGCCAAGCACTCGGGCACAGATTTCCGCCCGTTAGTGTGGATTTGTTCCCGAAATGCCCGATAACGTGCCGTGGTAGGGGCACCCCTCCCGCCCGAGCCCTGCGAGTTCAAGGAGAACCATGAAGGCACTGCGCTTCTACGCCCCCGAGGACGTACGGCTCGTGGACGTCCCCGAGCCCGGGTGCGGACCCACCGAGGTCAAGATCAAGGTGCGCAACTGCTCCACCTGCGGCACCGACGTCAAGATCAAGAAGAACGGCCACGTCAACATCACCGGCGAGACCACGCTCGGCCACGAGGTCGCCGGCGAGGTCGTCGAGGTCGGTGCCGAGGCCCGCGGCGGCTTCGCGGTCGGCGACCGGGTGCAGTGCATCGCCGCCGTACCCTGCGGCGAGTGCCACGAGTGTCGCAAGGGCTGGATGGAGGTCTGCCAGAACCAGACCTCGGTCGGCTACCAGTACGACGGCGGGTTCGCCGAGTACATGGTCGTGCCCGAGCAAGTGCTCAAGGTCGACGGCCTCAACCGGATCCCCGACAACGTGGGCTTCGACGAGGCCTCGGCGGCCGAGCCGTTCGCCTGTGCGATCAACGCCCAGGAGCAGCTCGGCATCGAGGAGGGCGACTTCACCGTCGTGTTCGGGGCCGGGCCGATCGGCTGCATGCACATCCGGATCGCGCGCGGCGTCCACAAGGTCGGCACCGTCGTGCTGGTCGACATCAACACCGAGCGGCTGCAGATGTCCGCCGACGCGGTGCAGCCCGACCACGTGATCAACGCGTCCGAGGTCGACGTGGTCGAGAAGGTCATGGAGCTGACCGGCGGCCGCGGCGCCGACGTGGTCATCACCGCGACGCCCGCCAACGTCACCCAGGAGCAGGCGATCTCGATGGCTGCCCGGCAGGGCCGGATCTCGTTCTTCGGCGGGCTGCCCAAGAACGACCCGTTCATCAAGGCCGACTCCAACCTGATCCACTACCGGCAGCTGCACGTCCACGGCGCCAACGGCTCCTCCCCCGACCACAACAAGCGGGCGCTGGAGTACATCTCCACCGGCCAGGTCCCCGTCAAGGACCTGATCACCCGCCACGTCCCCCTCGACGACGTGATGTCGGTCTTCGACATCGTCGCCAAGGGCGAGGCGATCAAGGTCACGGTCGAGCCGTAGCGGCTGACGAAGTCAGCCGGTGCAAGCGACCGGGAGGTTGAGGTGTGAGCCACGTGGTCCCGACGCAGGAGGGACTACGTCGCGAGCCTCGAAACCCCGGGAGTCGGGAAGACGGTGAGTGGCGCGAGGGTCAGGCGCCCAGTGCCACGCGGGCGGCCTCGCGGGCCGCCATCGGGTCACTGGCGGCGAGGGCGGCCTCGGCGGCCTCCTCGCACTGGCCGGAGCTGACGGCCGACAGCCGCGCCCCCACCGGGCGTACGGCGGCGGCCGCCATCGACAATGACGTGATGCCCATGCCGACCAGGGCGCACGCCAGGAGCGGGTCGGCCGCGGCCTCGCCGCAGACCCCGACCGACTTGCCGGCCTGCCGACCGGCCTCGGCGGTGATCGCGATCAGCTGCAGCACGGCCGGCTGCCAGGCGTCGGTCAGGTGGGCGAGGTCGGTGGCCATCCGGTCGGCGGCCATCGTGTACTGCGTCAGGTCGTTGGTCCCGATCGACAGGAAGTCGACCACCTCGAGCATCCGGTGGGCCAGCAGCGCCGCGCTCGGCACCTCGATCATCACGCCCGCCTTGAGGCCGCGGCCGTGCACCGCCTCGGCGAACTCGGTGGCCTCGGCGACGGTCGCGACCATCGGCGCCATCACCCAGGTCTCGGTGCCGGAGTCGTCGGCCGCCTTCGCGACCGCGTCGAGCTGGCGCTCCATCAGCCCGGGGTTGTCGAAGGAGAGCCGCAGCCCGCGGACGCCGAGGGCGGGGTTCTCCTCGTCGGTCAGGTTGGCGAAGGCGAGCGGCTTGTCGGAGCCGGCGTCGAGGGTCCGGACGACGACGTAGCGGTCGCGGTCGCCGGGCCCCTTCCCCCGGAAGGCGCCCAGCACCTCGCCGTAGATCTCGGCCTGCTCCTCCACCGTCGGCTCGTCCTTGCGGTTGAGGAAGCTGAGCTCGGTCCGGAACAGCCCGACCCCCTCGACGGGAGCCGCGTCGACCGCTGACCGGGCGGAGTCGCCGTCGGCGATGTTGGCCAGGATCCGGATCGGCTTGCCGTCGGCCGTCTGCCCCGGGCCGGCCCACGACTCGAGGGCGGCGCGCTCCTCCGCGTCGGCCTCGACCCGCCGTGCGGCCTCGGCCTCGTCGGGGTCGACCTCGACGACGCCGGTGGTGCCGTCGACCAGCAGCCGACTGCCCGCGGGGACGTCGAGCGCTCCCGACGTACCGACGACGCACGGGATGCCGAGCTGACGGGCGATGATCGCGGTGTGACTGGTCGGGCCGCCACGCTCGGTGACGAGCGCCAGCACCCGGGCGGGGTCGAGTCCGGCCGTGTCGGCCGGGGCGAGGTCGGCCGCGACCAGGATGCAGGGCTCCTCCGGCACGGGTACGCCCGGCTCGGGCTCGCCGACCACCCGCGCCACGATCCGGCGCTCGATGTCGCGCAGGTCGGTGACCCGCTCGGCCATCAGCCCGCCCATGCCGGTGAACACCGTCACGAAGGACTCGACGGCCGCCTGGACGGCGGCCAGCAGGTCGTCGCCGGACTTCAGCTGCTTGAGCACCGCCGAGCGCATCCCCTTGTCTCGGGCCAGGCCGGCGCTCGCGGTGAGCACCTCGGCCGCCGCCCCGGACGCCTTGTCGGCCTTCGCGGCGAACCCGTCGGCCACCGCTGCGGCGACCTCGTCGTAGCGGGCGATCGCGTCGTCCTCGGTCAGGGCGGATCCGTCGAAGGCGTCGATGGCCGCCTGCGAGACCTCGGTCCGGGCGAGCAGGACCGGGCCGTGAGCGATGCCGGGCACGACGGGCGTGCCGGTCAGGGTGCCCGTCTCGGGGTGGGTGGTCGTGGCCATGATCACAAGTTACTCCCGGGACCCCCTTGACAGTCAACACGTTCGGGCGTAAAACCACATATACAAAGGTACGAGAGGAGGTCCGGATGTACGCCGAGGAACGCCAGCAGGCCATGGCCCAGCTCATCGGCCAGGAGGGTCGGCTCTCCGTCGCGCAGCTCGCCGGCACCTTCGAGGTCACGACCGAGACCGTGCGCCGCGACCTCTCGTCCCTGGAACGTATCGGACTCGTACGACGGGTGCACGGGGGTGCGGTGCCGTCCAGCTCGCTGTCGGTCATCGAGTCCGCGCTCGGGGAGCGCGACCAGGCCAACATCGCCGCCAAGGACGCGATCGCCGCCGCGGCGCTCCGCCAGCTGCCCCCGCCTGCGTCCGTGGTCGTCATCGACGCGGGGTCGACGACCGTCCGGCTGGCCGCCGTGCTCCCCCGCGAGCACCGGCTCTCCGTCGTGACCCACGCCGTGCCGGTCGCGGCGCGGCTGGCGGGCCTCCCCCACATCGACCTGCACCTGCTCCCCGGGCGGGTGCGTCCGACCACGCACGCCGCGGTCGGCACCGACACGGTCGCCGCGCTCGGCGAGCTGCGTGCCGACGTCGCCTTCGTCGCCACCAACGGGCTGAGCGCCGAGTTCGGCCTCACCACCCCCGACCGCGACGAGGCGGCGACCAAGCGGGCGATCGTCGGCTGCGCTCGGCGCACGGTCGTGCTCGCCGACTCCTCCAAGATCGGCGTCGAGACCCCGGTGCGGTTCGCCGCGGTGTGCGACGTCGACGTCCTCATCACCGACTCCGGCATCTCCGACGCGAGCCGGACCGCCCTCGAGAAGGCAGGCCTGGAGGTCGTCGTCGCATGATCGTCACGCTCACCGCCAACCCCAGCCACGACCGGACCGTCACCCTGTCGGAGCCGCTTCGCCACGGAGCGGTGCAGCGCGCCTCGTCGGTGCTGTCCCAGGCCGGCGGCAAGGGCGTCAACATCTCGCGTGCCTCGGTCGCGGCAGGCGTCCCGACCCTGGCCGTGCTGCCTGCGCCCAGCCACGACGACCCCTTCGTGCTCGAGCTGCTGGCGGCCGGCATCGACTGCCGACCGGTCGACCACCCGGGCGACCTGCGGGTCAACATCACCATCAGCGACCCCGACGGCACGACCACCAAGCTCAACAGCCCCGGCCCGGCGATGACCGACGCGACTCGCGCGGCGCTGGCCGACGCGCTGCGGCGCCGTACCAAGGAGGGCGACTGGGTCGTGCTGGCGGGCTCGCTCCCCCCGGGTGCGCCCGTCGACTGGTACGCCGACCTCGTGGCCGTGCTCCGCGGGACCGGCGCGCGGGTGGCCGTCGACACCAGCGACGAGCCGCTGCGCGCCCTGGTCGACCGGCTCGAGGACGGCGCGCCCCACCTGATGAAGCCCAACGGCCACGAGCTCGGCTCGCTCACCGGCCACGACGGCGATGCCCTCGAGAAGGACCCCGTCGCCGCGGCCCGCGCCGCGCTGGAGCTGGTCGGACGCGGGGTCGAGAGCGTGCTGGTGACCCTGGGCGGCAACGGCGCTGTCCTGGTCACCGACGGGCGTGCCTGGCATGCCACTCCGCCCGCGACGACCGTGGTCAGCACGGTGGGGGCGGGCGACTCCAGCCTCTTCGGCTACCTCCTCGCCGCCACCGAGGAGCGCCCGCCGGCCGACCGGCTGGCCCTCGCCGTCGCCTACGGCAGCGCCGCCGCAGGCCTTCCCGGCACCACCGTTCCCCACCCCCACCAGGTGGACCCCACCCTGGTCGAGGTCACCGACCTCGACCTCACGCAAGGAGACTGACCGTGTCCGACCTCATCACCACGGCGCTGGTGCGCCTCGACACCTCGCTCGGGGAATCGAAGGACGACGTCATCCGCTCGCTGGCCGCCCTCGTCGGCGACGCCGGTCGCGCGTCCGACGTCGACCAGCTGGTCAGCGACGCGTTCGCCCGTGAGCAGACCTCGGCCACCGGCCTCGCCGGCGGCATCGCGATCCCCCACTGCCGGACCGCCGGCGTCGAGGAGCCGACGCTGGCCTTCGCCCGGCTCGACCCCCAGGTCGACTTCGGCGCCAAGGACGGTCCGGCCGACCTGGTCTTCCTGATCGCAGCCCCCGCCGGCGGCGACGCCGACCACCTCCAGATCCTCACCAAGCTGGCCCGGGCGCTGGTGAAGCCGGCGTTCACCGACGAGCTGCGCCGCGCCGCATCCTCCGAGGCCGTCGTCGACCTGGTCAGCCGCGAGCTCGGCGTCGCTCCCGAGCCCGCCGCGGCGCCCGCGGGGGCGGCAGCAGGCGGCGCCGCTGCGGCGCCGACGCCCGCGGCGGCGTCCGAGCCCGCTCCTGCCGCGGGGGGTCGACGTCGGCTGGTCGCGGTCACCGCGTGCCCGACCGGCATCGCCCACACCTACATGGCCGCCGAGGCGCTCCAGGGCGCGGCGGAGCGGGCTGGGGTCGACATCCAGGTCGAGACCCAGGGCTCGGCCGGCTCCACGCCGCTCGCCCACGACACCATCGCCGCGGCCGACGCCGTCATCTTCGCGGTCGACGTGGGGGTCCGCGACCGCGGCCGGTTCGGTGGCAAGCCCGTCGTCAGCTCCGGCGTCAAGCGCCCGATCGACGAGGCGGACACGATGATCGAGGAGGCGCTCCGCTACGCCGACGACCCCCACGCTCCGCGGGTCGAAGGCGAGGCCCAGGCTGCCGACGCGTCCGCAGGTGGCGGCGAGTCATGGGGCCACCACGTCCGCCGGATCCTGATGACCGGCGTGTCGTACATGATCCCGTTCGTCGCGGCGGGCGGCCTGCTCATCGCGCTCGGGTTCCTGCTCGGCGGTTACGAGATCACCGGCCCGGCCGGCGAGATCGTCGTCAACAACAACATCTTCAACCTGCCCGACGTCACCGAGCTCGGCCTGGACCACGCTCTCTTCGACAGCGGGTTCCTCGCCTACTTCGGCGCGATCTTCTTCACGCTCGGCGCGACGGCGTTCAAGTTCCTGGTGCCGGCGCTGGCCGGCTACATCGCCTACGCCATCGCCGACCGCCCTGGCATCGCGCCCGGCTTCGTGATGGGCGCGCTGGCCATCGACCTCGGCGGCTTCGGGCTCCCCCAGAGCGGCTTCCTCGGCGGCATCGTCGGCGGCGTCCTCGCCGGCTTCATCGCCCTGTGGATCCAGCGCTGGAAGGTCGCTGCCTGGATGCGCGGACTGATGCCGGTCCTGGTCATTCCGCTGCTGACGACCCTGATCGCCGGGCTGGTCATGATCGCCGTCCTCGCCCGCCCGATGGGCAACCTGATGAGCGCGCTGGAGGACGGGCTCACGACGATGAGCGAGAACTCCGGGCTCGCGGTGCTGCTCGGCGTCGTGCTCGGCCTGATGATGGCCTTCGACATGGGCGGTCCGCTCAACAAGGTCGCCTACGCCTTCGCCGTCGCCGGCATCGGTGCCGCGTCGACGGCAGCCGGGGACGCACCCGAGCTGAAGGTGATGGCCGCGGTCATGCTGGCCGGCATGGTGCCCCCGCTGGCGCTTGCACTGGCGACCGTCGTGCGACCCGGCCTGTTCAACGCACCCGAGCGCGAGAGCGGCAAGGCCGCGTGGGCGCTGGGAGCCTCGTTCATCACCGAGGGCGCGATCCCGTTCGCCGCGGCCGACCCGCTGCGGGTGATCCCGTCGATCATGCTGGGCAGCGCGGTCACCGGCGGGCTGTCCATGGCGATGGACGTCGGGCTGCGGGCGCCGCACGGCGGCATCTTCGTCCTCTTCGCGGTCGAGAACGTCCTCGGCTTCGTCATCGCCCTCGTCGCCGGCGTGCTCGTGGCCACCACCACCGTGGTCGTGCTGAAGTCGATCGGCGAGAGCGACTCCGAGATCGCACCCGTCTGACCGTCCCGGTACGTCCCACCACCACCAAGGAGAGCCATGCCCAGCAAGTCCGTCGTCGTCGGCTCCGCCGTCGGCCTGCACGCCCGACCCGCCGCGATCATCGCCGAGAAGGCCGGCGAGCTCGGCGCCGACGTCACCATCAACGGCGTCGACGCCAGCTCGTCGCTGATGATCATGACCCTCGGCGCCAAGAACGGCGACACCGTCGAGGTCGAGAGCGACGACCAGGCCGTCCTCGACACGATCGCCGACCTCGTCGAGAAGGACCTCGACGCCGACTGAGCCCCCCCTCAGCCGGCGGCGTCGGAAGCATCACGGCTCCCGGCGCCGTCGGCGTCCTGCAGCGCGAGGTAGCCCGCACGGACGCCGACCGCCCGCTCGAGCTCGTTGAGCACCTCGCTGAAGAACTGCTCCTTGTAGGTGTCGTCGGTCATCACCGCCACGGTGAAGTAGAGCCCGGCGAACGCCGCCAGGAAGACCGACACCTGGATCAGCTCGACCGACAGGTTGCCGAGGTTGCTCAGCGCGTCGACGCTCTCCTCCCCTGTCCAGGCCACCTGCACCTCCGGGGTCATCACGATGCTGCCGAACAGCACGAAGAAGCCCATGACCGCCAGCGCAAGCAGCAGCACCTGGGCGATCTGGGTGACGAGCAGCACCAGGATCAGGTTCCAGCGCTCGTAGCCCGTGACGTCGCCGTACCGGTGCACCTCCAGCTCCTCGCCCTCCCGGTCCAGCAGCTCGGCGACCGGCTCCTCGATCGGCGTCGCTCGCGTGGCGCGCCGCACCAGGTCGACGTCGATGAAGTCGTCGACCCGGTCGACCTCCTCGGGCAGCCTGACCAGCAGGAAGCCGACCATGATGGTGCCGAAGAGCAGCAGCGTGAGCCACAGCACCGACCCGTCGAGCGTGGCGGACAGCTGCCACACCTCGGCGTTGATGAACAGGAACGTGATGAAGAGCAGCAGCAGCGGCAGCGCGCGGGTCACCATCGGCAGCAGCAGGCGCACGCTCCCCCGGGTGCGCCGCAGCGCCCACCCCAGGATCGGCCGCGCCCGCAGCGCGGTGACGGCGTAGAAGAGCGCCGCCAGCACGGCGATGAGGGTCAGCGTGGCCGGCGCGAACGACGCCTGCCCGGTCAGCCTGGTCAGGGCCCAGGCCGCCGCGGCCGCGGCCAGCGCCACCAGCACCATCAGCGGCACGGTCTTGCGCGGCTGCAACGCCCGGCGGGCCCGATCCCGCTCCTCGGGCACGAAGTAGGGAAGCCCGTTGCGCACGAACCAGGGCTCGATCTCCTGTTTCCAGCGTCGCCGCGCCATCAGGTCGCCAGGAGGGCGCGGGTCCGGCGCACGTCGTCGGCCATCGTGTCGAGCAGCGCCTCGATGTCGTCGAAGGCGGTCATGCCGCGCAGCCGCTCCACGAACCCGACCTCCACCTCGGCGCCGTAGAGCGCGAGGTCGTCTCGGTCGAGGGCGTAGGCCTCCACGCGGCGCTCGCGCTCCCCCTCGAACGTGGGGTTGGTGCCGACGCTGATCGCGGCCGGCCACTCCTCGCCGTTGTCGCGGCGCCGCAGCCACCCGGCGTACACGCCGTCGGCGGGCGCCGCTCGCCCGGCCGCGAGCGGCACGTTGGCGGTGGGGTACCCGAGCTCCCGGCCCCGCCGCTCGCCCTCGACGACAACGCCGCGCACCGCGAACGGCCGGCCCAGCGCCTCGGCCGCGCCGGCGACGTCGCCCTCGCCCAGGCAGGTCCGGACGTACGTCGACGACCAGACCTGCGGTCCGCCGTCGAGCGCCACGCCCTCGACCGTGAAGCCGCGCTCCTCCCCCGCCTGACGGAGCAGGGCGACGTCGCCCGCCGCCTTTGCCCCGAACCGGAAGTTGGCGCCGACGACCACCTCCGCGGCGTGCAGCGCGCCCACCAGGACCCGGTCGACGAACTCCAGTGGCGACCAGGCGGCGATCTCGCGGGAGAACGGCAGCGCCAGCACGTCGTCGACCCCGGCCGCGGCGAGCAGCTCGGCCCGCTCGTCGATCCCCGTCAGCATCGCGGGCGCGTGGTCAGGACGCAGCACCGCCATCGGGTGCGGGTCGAAGGTCACCGCCACCACCCGCAGGCCGTCGCGGTCGGCGGTCTCGCGGGCGCGTGACAGCACGGCCCGGTGGCCGCGGTGGACACCGTCGAAGTTGCCGACCGTCACCACGGCCGGACCGTAGTCCGCCGGGACGTCGTCATGGGATCGCCAGACCTGCACGGGCACGACCCTATCGACGGCTCGGGCCGCCGGGATCAGCCGGTGAAGACCGCCACCGCACGAGCGACGTCGGTGCCCGCCTGCTCGTAGAGCGCGAGGAACTCGCCGTCCGGCGCGAACACCGCCACCGGGCCATCCCCGGAGAGGGCGAGGGCGAGCTTGCGGCCGACCCGGACGTCCGCCGCCTGCTGCTCGTCGAGGTCGAGGGCCGGGAACGACGCCCGCGCCGCGTCGGCGATCGGGACGACCGCGAAGTCGTCGGCGAGCTGCTCCAGGGTCCGGGCACGGTCGAGCCCGAACGGCCCGACCGCCGTACGGCGCAGGGCGGTGAGGTGCCCGCCGACCCCGAGCGCCGCACCGGCGTCGCGGGCGATCGCGCGGACGTAGGTGCCGCTCGAACAGCGGAGCGACAGGTCCACCTCGTCGCCGCGGACCTCGCGGACCACCAGCTCGTGGACGGTGACCCGGCGCGGGGGCAGCTGGACGTCCTCGCCCTCGCGCACCCGCGCGTAGGCCCGCTTGCCGTCGACCTTGATCGCAGACACCGCGCTCGGCACCTGCTCGAGCTCACCGGTGAAGGCGGCGAACGCCTCACGGACCCGCTGCTCGTCGAGGCTGTCGGTGGCCCCGGTGGCGACCACCTCGCCCTCGGCGTCGTCGGTGGTCGTCGCGACGCCGAGCCGGACGGTCGCGTCGTAGGCCTTCTCGGTCAGCATCAGGTGGCCGAGCAGCCGGGTGGCCCGGCCCACCCCCACCACCAGCACGCCGGTGGCCATCGGGTCGAGGGTGCCGGCGTGGCCCACCTTCCGGGTGCCGGCGAGCCGGCGTACCCGGGCCACGACGCCGTGGGAGGTCAGGCCGCCGGGCTTGTCGACGACGACCAGCCCCGACGGCGTGCTCAGCTTTTCGGGGTCCCCAGCCGAGGGCGAGCGCAGCGAGCCGTCGGCTGGGGTGTTCACTCCTCCGCGTCCTCGTCGGGCTCGACGTCGCGGGGCTTCTTGTAGGGGTCGGCGTCGCCGGCGTACGACGTCCCGCGGCGGGCCGCGGCCTCCTCGTCCTGCGCCCGGGCCCGGGCCAGCACCTCGTCGAGGTGGCGGGCGTTCTCGGGGATCGCGTCAGGGACGAAGGCCAGCGTCGGGGCGTGGCGCATGCCGAGCTGCTTGGCGACCTCGGAGCGAAGCACCCCCTTCGCCGACTCCAGCGCGGCCGCGGTGCTCGTGAGGTCTGCCTCCTCACCGAGGACGGTGTAGAAGACCGTCGCCTGCTGCGTGTCGCCGGTGACCCGAACGTCGGTGACGGTCACGAACCCCAGCCGCGGGTCCTTGATCCGCCGCTCCAGCATCTCGGCGACGATCACGCGGATCCGGTCGGCGATCTTCCTGACCCGCGGGTTGGTGCTGCTCATGTGTGTTCCTCGAGCGGTCGTCGGTTTCCCCGCTTACGCGGGGAAACCGAAACTTCCAGGGGCAAATATCGGCCAGGATGTCTCGGTTTCCCCGCGTAAGCGGGGAAACCGAGACCAGCCGGACCACCATCAGTCGCGCGGGATCTCGCGCATCTCGAACGCCTCGACGACGTCGTCGATCTTGATGTCCTGGTAGTTCCGGAGCACCAGACCGCACTCGAAGCCCTCGCGGACCTCGGTGACGTCGTCCTTCTCGCGCCGCAGCGAGGCGAGGTCCAGGTTGTCCTGGACCACCGCGCCGTCACGGAGCAGGCGGACCTTGGCGTTGCGGCGGAGCACACCGCTGGTGACCATGCAGCCCGCGATGTTGCCCGCACGCGAGGAGCGGAAGATCTCGCGGATCTCGGCCTGGCCGAGCGTGACCTCCTCGTACTCGGGCTTCAGCATGCCCTTGAGCGCGGCCTCGATCTCCTCGATCGCCTGGTAGATCACGGTGTAGTACCGGATCTCCACGCCCTCCTTGTCGGCCATCTCGGTCGCCTTGCCCTGCGGGCGGACGTTGAACCCGATGATGATCGCGTCGGAGGCGGCGGCGAGGTCGACGTTGGTCTCGGTGATCGCGCCGACACCGCGGTCGATGACCCGGAGGCTGACCTCCTCGCCCACGTCGATCTGCGACAGCGCGTCCTCGAGCGCCTCGACCGAACCGGACACGTCGCCCTTCAGGATCAGGTTGAGCTCCTGGCTCTCCCCCTTCTCCATCGAGGCCATGAAGTCCTCGAGCGTACGGCGCACCCGGCGCTTGGCCTGCATGGCCGCCCGCTCGCGGGCCTCCCGCTTCTCGGCGATCTGCCGGGCCATCCGGTCGTCGTCGACCACGATGAAGTTCTGCCCGGCGCTCGGCGCGGCGTTGAGGCCCAGCACCATCGCGGGACGCGACGGGTCGGCCTCCTCGATGTTGTCGCCGTGCTCGTCGAGCATCGCCCGGACCCGGCCGAACGCCGGACCCGCGACCAGGGAGTCACCCACCCGCAGCGTGCCGCGCTGGACCAGCACGGTCGCCACCGGGCCGCGGCCGCGGTCGAGGTGCGCCTCGACCACGAGGCCCTGCGCGTCCTGCGTCGGGTTGGCCCGCAGGTCGAGCGAGGCGTCCGCGGTGAGCACGATCGCCTCGAGCAGCGACTCCAGGTTGAGCTCGGACTTGGCCGACACGTCGACGAACATGGTGTCGCCGCCGTACTCCTCGGGGACCAGCCCGTACTCGGTCAGCTGGCCACGGACCTTGGTCGGGTCGGCCTCGGGGAGGTCGATCTTGTTGACCGCGACCACGATCGGCACCTCGGCCGCCTTGGCGTGGTTGAGCGCCTCGACCGTCTGCGGCATGACGCCGTCGTTGGCCGCGACGACCAGCACCGCGATGTCGGTGGCCTGCGCACCGCGGGCACGCATGGCGGTGAACGCCTCGTGACCCGGGGTGTCGATGAAGGTGATCCGACGCTCGTTGTCGTCGACCTCGGTGGTCACCTGGTAGGCACCGATGTGCTGGGTGATGCCACCCGCCTCGCCCGCCACGACGTTCGCCTTGCGGAGTGCGTCGAGCAGCTTGGTCTTTCCGTGGTCGACGTGACCCATGACGGTGACGACCGGGGGCCGTACGGCGAGGTCGTCCTCGTCGCCGATGTCCTCGCCGAACTCGAGGTCGAAGGACTCGAGCAGCTCGCGGTCCTCGTCCTCCGGGGAGACGATCTGGACGACGTAGTTGAGCTCCTCACCGAGCAGCTCGAACGTCTCGTCGTTGACCGACTCGGTCGCGGTGACCATCTCGCCGAGCGAGAACAGCATCTGCACCAGCGCCGCGGCGTCGACGTTGATCTTCTCGGCGAAGTCGGTCAGCGAGGAGCCACGCGCCAGGCGCACGGTCTCGCCGTCGCCCTTGCGGACGCGCACGCCACCGATCGTCGGGGCCTGCATCGCCTCGAACTCCTGGCGACGCGCCCGCTTGGACTTGCGGCCACGGCGCGACGGACCGCCCGGGCGACCGAAGGCACCCTGGGTCTGGCCACGGCCACCGGGTCGGCCGCGTCCCGGAGGGCCACCGAAGCCGCCGCGGCCGGGCGCACCGGCACCGGCACCGGGACCACCGCCGGGACCGCCGCGACCACGCGCGGGGGCACCGCCACGGCCACCGCCGGGACCGCCACGGCCGGGGGCCGGACGGGCGCCGGGACCGCTGCCGAAGGCAGCGGGCGACTTCGGCATCATCGCCGGGTTGGGGCGGGGCATGCCGGGGCGACCGCCGGCGGGCGGGCGGGGCGGACGGTTGTCGTCCTGGCCGCCGCCCTCACGCGGCGCGGGCGCCGGGCGGCGGCCCATGCCCTGGCTGGACGCGAACGGGTTGTTGCCGGGCCGCGGCGCACCCCCACGACCGACCGGGCGCGGGCCCGGGGTCGGGGGCTTGGGGCCGGGCTTCGGGGCGGCAGGCTTGGGGGCCGACGCCTCGGCAGCGGGAGCCTCCGGCTCGGCGGGAGGCTCGTCGGCGGGCGGCTCGGGCGCGGCCTTCTTGGCGGGTCCGGGCTTGGGGCCCGGCTTGGGCGCGGCCTGCGTCTCCGCGGGAGCCTCCTCGGCGGGGGCCTCCGGGGCGGTCGCCTCCGGGGCCGGGGCCTCGGTGGCCGGTGCGGCCGTGGCGGCAGGCGCGGCCGGAGCCGACTTCGGCTTCGGCTCGGCCGGGGCGGGTGCCGGGGCAGCCGCCTTCAGCTGCTCGCCGTACTCCTTGCGGAAGCGCATCTCGGCGGGCAGCTCGACGGTCGAGCTCGCCGACTTGACGAACTCCCCCATCTCCTTGAACTTCTCGAGAACGAACTTGCTCTCGACTCCGAACTCCTTGGCGAGCTCGTGGACTCGGGTCTTGGCCACGTTTCTCCTTCTGGCCCGAGACCCGGATCCGGGTGACTCTCAGACCGTTGGTGGTTGCTGGTTGCTCAGGGTGAGCGGGCTCATCGCGAGGTACTCATCGAGTGCTCATGAGCTGGTGCTCCAGTTTCTGGTCGTCGGTCAGGTTGTGGCTGCTGCGGTGAGGTAGTCCCCCACCGGTGTGCCGGCCAGCCCCTCCCCCGCCCGGAGGGCTCGGGAGAACGCTCGCCTGCGCACCGCGAGGTCGTAGCACGCCATCGTGGGGTGCAGGTGCGCCCCACGACCCGGCGCCGTGCCGTCAGGATCGGGCACCGCGGCTGGTCGGCCGTCGCTACCCGTGCCGATGACGACACGCAACAACTCGCGCTTGGCGGCCCGCTCCCGGCATCCGATGCAGGTCCGGACCGGAGTCCGGGCAGGGGTTGACGGAAGGTTGGCCACCGCCGACAACCTTAGCCGGTCGGACACGTCTTCCTCCAACCGGCAACGGTTCAGGGGTGTTCCCCGTCACCTCGCCCCGCGCCGGGCGTCGCCGCGAACGCCCGGATCGGCGCCCCCGGGAGCGCTGCCCGACCCTCCGGGGGGGCCGACGGCGTCACCAGCGCACCAGCTTCCAGATCTCCGGCTGCAGCTCCTCGCCCTCGTCGACCTCGGCGAAGATCTCGACCGCCCGCTTGAGGTGGCGCATCGCGTCGTCACCGCGCCCGAGGGCGTGCAGCAGGTCGGCGAGGTTGTTGTGGAGGGCCGCTTCGCGGTGGCGGTCGCCGAGCGTGGCGCAGGTCCGGAGCGCCTCCTCGGTCAGGTCCACGGCGACCGCGAGGTCGCCCCGGGCACGGTGGGCCAGCGCCAGGTTGTTGCGGGCGGCGACCTGCAGGTCGCCGTCGCCGAGCTCGTCGGCCAGCGTCCGGCTGCGGTGCAGGTGGGTGATCGCCTCGGCGACATCACCGTCGGTGGCGGCCATCATCCCGAGCAGGTTGAGCGCCTGGCACAGGGCCCGCCCCTCGTCGACCCGGTCCGCGAGCGCCACCGCCTCCGCGGCGAGCCGGCCGGCCCGGTCGGGCTCGCCCAGGGAGTGCACCGCCAGCGCCAGGTCGGCCGTGACGCCCGCCCGCGCGGCGAGGTCGTCGTCCGGGAGGGCGGACAGCGCCGCCTGGAGGTGGGCCTCGGCGAGCGGGTGCTCGCCGCGCCTGACGTGCAGTCGTCCCAGCCGGTGCTCGAGCCGGGGCAGGTCCTCGGGCGATGCGTCGGCAGCGGCCGCGCGCAGACTCACCAGGGCGCCGCCGTAGTCGCCGAGCACGACCTGGACGTCGGAGATGGCGGTCTGGAGCCGGCTCCGGTCGGGGTGGCCTAGCTCGAGCGCCCTGCGGAGGTGGTCGAGGGCCTCGGCGTTCGCAAAGACCGCGAGCGCCTGCTCGCCGGCGGCCCGGTGGGCCTCGGCGGCCGCATCGTCGCGTCCGGCCAGCTCGTGGTGGCGTGCCCGCGCCGCCAGCGACGGGACGACGGCGGCGGCCCGGCGGTGCAGCAGCCGGCGACGGGCGAGGCTGGTCTGGTCGTAGGCCACGGCGCGGAGCAGCTCGTGGTCGAAGTCGTAGTCGGTCTCGCGCTCGCGCACGAGGCCCCGGCGTACGAGCTCCTCGAGGGACGCCACGGTCTCGTCGTCGGAACGTCCGCTCACCGTGCGCACGGTGTCGACGTCGAAGCTGCGTCCGAGCACGGCCGCGGCCGACAGGATCTGCCGGGCGGTCTCGCCTGCGGGAGCCAGGCGGGCCCGGAGGGCCTCGCGGGCACCCGATGGCAGGTGGTCGCCGGAGTCGCCGGCCCGGAGGTACTCCACCAGCATCAACGGGACGCCCTCGGTGGTCGTCCAGTACCGGTGCACCATCTCGGGGTCGACGTCGTCGGCGCTGACCGAACGGACCAGCTCACCGACCGCGCCCTCGTCGAGCCGGCCCAGCCGCAGCTCGACGCCGCCGTCGCCGGCCGCGTGCGAGGCGGCGTGGCGTGCGGGGTGGTCGTGCGGGGTGCGCCACCCGATCACGACGAGCACACGACGGCCCGCGAGCCGGCGCATTCCGAAGGAGAGCAGCCGCAGGGTCGCCTCGTCGGCCCACTGGGCGTCGTCCACGACGAGCACCCCCGGGACACGTCCGGACACGGCACGGGTCACGGCGTCCCAGAGCGCACCGAGGAACCGCCCCTCGGCACCGGGCTCCTCGGGCGACACGGGGTCGGGGAGGCTCCGCGGGGACAGCGCCGCGGCGACGTCGGGGACCAGCCGCGCCACCTCGGCCAGGACCGGGCCGTCCAGCTCGTCCAGCCAGCCGGGGTCCTCCCGCGCCCGCCCGCGCAGCAGGTCGACGACCGGGCGGTACGGGAGCCCCGACTCGTCCTCGTAGCCACGCGCCCACGCGACCCGCGAGCCGGCCTGCTGCACGCGTGCGACCAGCTCCTCGACCAGCCGGGTCTTGCCGATGCCGGCCTCGCCCTCGACGAGCGCGACCCGACCGTCGTCGGTCACTCGGTCGAAGGCGGCACCGAGTGCGGCCAGGTCGGCCCCCCGGCCGACGAAGGCCGGCGTCGGTGCTGCCGGAAGTCCGGTCCCGACGTCGCTGGAGAACGCGAGGTCGGGTGGCGACGGACGCTCCGGCCGGGCCTCGAACGACCCCTCGTTGATCGCCTCGTACAGCGCCGTCGTCTCGCGCAGCGGCGGTACGCCGAGCTCGCGCGACAGCGTGCGCACGCACTCGCGGTACTGCACCAGGGCGCCCGCCCGGTCGCCGGTCACCGCGAGCAGCCGGATCAGGGCCTGGTGGGCGGGTTCGTGCAGCGGGTCGAGCGACAGCCAGCGGCGTACGAGGGCGAGGGCCGCGACCTGGTCGCCCTCGCCCTCCCGCGCGACCGCCAGCGCACCGAGCGTGGCGGCCACCTCACGTCGCAGCGCCGCCGTGGTGGTCTCGGCCCACTCCTCGAACGCCGGGGCGTCACGCACCACGAACCCCTCGAGCAGGTCGCCACCCCAGGCTGCGAGCGCACCCGCGAGGTCGCCCTCGGCACGCCGCGCTCGGAAGGTGTCGACGTCGACGACCAGATCTGCGCCCCTCAGCAGCCGCACCTGGTCCCTGGTCGCGTCGAGGTGGTCGGCGCCGAGCGCGCCGCGCAGCGTGGACAGGGTCCGCCGGAGGGCCCCCCGGGCGTGGGCCAGGTCGGCGTCGGGCCACAGCAGGTCGGCCAGGGCGTCACGCGGCCGGGCCGACTCGGTGAGGCAGAGGTGGGCCAGGAGCGCGGTCGCCTTGCGGGTGTCGAAGGACAGCGGCCGGCCGTCGCGGACCACGCGAGGCGGCCCGAGCAGCTGCACCTCGATCATCGGCACCCCCCGCGCCCCGGGCCACTACCGGTACGGCAGCCCACTGATCTTCGGAGATCGTAACGGAACGCGACTCTCGCAGGCAGCGAGATCGACCTCGACGACGCCGACACGCGGTCACCGGGCCGAGCGGCGCCGTAACGTTTCCCGGACGAGGGCCGAAGACCGTGGTCGACGACCGTACGCGCACTCGAGGGGGTGGCAGCCGTGCGCCAGCAGGCCGGCAGGGGGTGGGCTGTCCCGATCCTGGCGTGGGGGCTGTGCGTCCTCTTCGTGGTGATGTGGCTCCTCATCGCGGTCCTCTACTTCTCCGGCAGCGGCGACCTCGACCAGCTCCTGGCCGTGCTGGCATCCGGCTACGCGCTCGTCGGGGCGTTGGTGGCGGTCCGTGAGCCCCGGAACGCGGTGGGCTGGCTGATGCTGGTCATCGCGATCTCGTTCGCGTTCCAGGGCCTGGTCGAGGCTTGGGGCGCCGATCCCGACCGCCCCTGGGTGACCGCGGCTGCGTGGGTGAGCCACAGCATCTGGTACCTCTGGCTCTACCTCGCGGCCGTGATGCTGCCGCTGCTGTTCCCGGACGGTCGCCTGCTCTCGAAGCGGTGGCGAGTCGCGTTCTGGGTCGCCCTTGCTGCCCTGTTCTGCGCGCTCGTGTCGAGCGCGTTCGCACCGGGCCTTCTCGACGTGGAGTCACCCGGCGCCATCCCGAACCCCCTCGGTATCGAGCGCGCGGAGGCGACCCTCTCCGCCCTCTCGGTGGCCGCCGACGTGCTCGTCACGGTCGGCTTCGTCCTCGGGACCGCCTCTCTCGCCGTCCGGCTCCGCCAGTCGCGGGGGAGGCGGCACCAGCAGGTGGCGTGGTTCGCGTACGTGGGCGGGCTCGCCCTGAGCAGCCTGCTGCTCTCCATGGTCGACGTCTTCGCCGAGCAGATCGGCGCTCCCGGATCACCGGAGTGGACGCAGGTGCTCGGCGCCATCGGTTGGATCAGTGCACTCCTCACTCATCATGCTCGGGATTCCCCTCGCGGTGGGAATCGCGATCCTGCGGCACCGGCTCTACGACATCGACCTCGTGGTCCGGCGCACCCTCGTCTACGGGTCGCTGACGCTGACCCTGGCCGGCGTCTACCTGGTCTCGGTCCTGAGCCTGCCCGCACTGCTGAACCCCGTGACCGGCCAGGGGGACCTCGCCGTCGCCGCCTCCACCCTCGCGGTCGCTGCGCTGTTCCGCCCGGTGCGCGGTCGGATCCAGCGGGTCGTCGACCGCCGCTTCTACCGCAGCAAGTACGACGCCGCCCGCACCGTGGAGTCCTTCACCGGCCGGCTCCGCCACGAGGTGGACCTCGCGGCCGTCAGCACCGACCTCGAGGTGGTCGTCCGCGACACGGTGCAGCCCACCCACGTCTCCCTGTGGCTGCGAGGCACCCCGTGAGCCCGGCGACGACCTGGTCGGACACCAGCCTGCGCCGGGCCGGCTGGGCCACGTGGCTGTTCCACGTGATCGTCCTCCTGCTGGGGGTGGTGCTCGTCCTGGCGGCCCCCGACTCGTCGGTCAACGCGTCGTGGGGATCTCCCCTCATCCTGGCCGAGGCGGCGTTCACGCTGATGACCTTCAGCTTCCCGACCGTCGGGCTCCTGATCGTGCACCGCCAGCCCCGCAACCGCATGGGCTGGCTGCTGCTGCTCGGCGTCGGCATGGCGATCTCGCTGCCCGCACTGCTCGACTACTACGCGGCCCTCGGCCTCACGATCCGGCCGGGCCTCGTGCCCGGTGCCGCCGCGGCGGCCGGACTGGTCGAGAGCAGCTGGGTGTGGATGATCGGAGCGGTCGGCGTCTTCGTGATCCTGCTGTTCCCCGACGGCCGGCTGCCCTCACCCCGGTGGCGCTGGCTCCCCTTTGTGGCGCTCGTGACGATGACCGTGATCGCGGTCTGCATCTCGATGGGGTCCCCGACCCTCACCGAGGGGCTCGCCGACGGCCTGCCCAACCCGCTGTACGCCGCCCAGCTCGAAGAGGAGCTGTTCCTCACTTTGCGTGTCGTGCTCCCGCTGCTCCCCGCCTGCATCGTCGCCGCGGCAGTCGCCCTCGTCGGGCGGTTCCGGCGCTCGCGCGGAATCGAGCGGCAGCAGCTGAAGTGGCTGGCGGAGGCCGGCGTCGTGGCCGCCACCTGCTACCTGGCCGCGATGGTCGGACAGTTCCTCAAGCCGAACGCGTTCACCGACGCGGACCCGCGCTGGCTGACCGCGCTCCAGAACATCGCGCTGGCGTCCTTCGGCCTGCTGCCCGTAGCCATCGGGATCGCCCTCCTGCGCCACCGGCTCTACGACATCGACCGGATCCTCAACCGCACCCTGGTCTACGCGGTGCTCACCGCGACCCTGGTTGCGACGTACCTGGTCTCGGTGCTGCTGTTCCGGCTGCTCCTCGACCCGCTGGTCGGACAGTCCGACCTGGCGGTGGCCGGCTCGACCTTGGCGGTCGCGGCCCTGTTCCGCCCGGTCCGGGCCCGGATCCAGGGCGCCGTGGACCGCCGGTTCTACCGCCGCAAGTACGACGCGGTCCGGTCGGTGGAGGACTTCGCCGTCCGGCTCCGCCAGGAGGTCGACCTGGACGCGGTCAGCTCCGACCTGCGGCTGGTGCTCCACGACACGGTCCAGCCCGCCCACGTGTCCTTGTGGCTGAAGGGGCCGTCATGAGTCCGGGTCGACTCGCGTGGGTCCTCGCGGGCGGGTTCGTGGTCACGGGTACCACGGGACTGGTGCTGCTGTCGTTCGTCCCCGACGCGGCGCTCCGTCGCGAGGGCAACTCGCTGCCGCTGACCGCGGCGTTCCTGGTCGGGACGCTGGCGTTCGGCGTGGTCGGCGCGATCGTCGCCCAGCACCAGCCTCGCAACCCGATCGGATGGCTGTTCGTCGCGATGGCGGCCGTCGAGGGGTGGTCCGGGCTGGCCTACGGCTGGGCGTCGTACTCCTTCGAGGTCTCGGCGCTGCCCGCAGCGACGTACGCCGCATGGTTCGCGACCTGGGCGAGCGTGCTGGCCCCGGGGTTCATCGCCTTCTGCCTGCTGCTCTTCCCCGACGGGCGCCTGGTGTCGCCGCGGTGGCGGCTCGCCGCGTGGGCCTCCCTGGGACTGCTCGCGATCATCGTGGCCCGCTTCGCCCTCGTGCCCGGACCACTCTCGGACTTCCCGGCGGTCGGCAACCCGCTCGGCGTCGACGCCCTGGCACCGCTGAGCGAGCTGCCCGAGGACCTGCTCTTCGCGCCGCTGCTCGCCTGTGCCGCGGCTGCGCTGGTGGTGCGGCTGCGGCGCTCCCGCGGCGTCGAGCGCCAGCAGGTCAAGTGGTTCGCCTACTCCGCCGCGATGATCCCCCTGTTCCTGGTCGTGGGCGGGACCATCGGAGCCGTCACCGACTCCCCCGACGACAGCGCCATGGGCCACGCCTTCGCGTTCCTGTTCGCCGTGATCCTGGCCGGCCTGCCGGTCTCGGCGGGGCTGGCCATCCTGCGCCACCGGCTCTACGACATCGACCGGATCATCTCCCGCACCCTGGTCTACGGGGTGCTCACCGCGACCCTGGTCGCGACGTACCTCGTGTCGGTGCTGTTGTTCGGGATCGTGCTCGAGCCGCTGGCCGGCGGCTCCGACCTGGCGGTGGCAGCCTCCACCCTCGCGGTGGCGGCGCTGTTCCGGCCGGTGCGCGGACGCATCCAGCAGGTGGTCGACCGCAGGTTCTACCGCAGCAGGTACGACGCCGCCCTCACGGTCGAGGCGTTCGCCGGCCGGCTCCGGCAGGAGGTCGACCTCGACGCAGTCAGCACCGACCTGCGCCTGGTCGTCCACGACACCGTGCAGCCCGCTCACGTGTCGCTGTGGCTGAGGGACGCGCCATGAGGCGACTCGCCCCCCTGCTGATCGCCGGCGGCTGCGTGGTCGCGATCGCCGGAGCGCTCCTGATCCCGGCCAACACGACGTACTCCGACTGGGTAATCACGTTGCTGTTCTCCATCTTCGCCGCCACCTACGTCGCCGTCGGCGCGGTCGTCTCGGCGCGTCGGCCCGCGAACCCGCTGGGCTGGCTGATGCTGGGCATCGGAGCCGTGAGCAGCGTGGCCGGCCTGCTCGGCGCCTACGCCGGGTACGCGCTCCTCGCTCGCCCCGACCTGCCCCTCGGCCTCACCGCGGCGTGGGTGACCTCGTGGTGCTACTGGCCGGTGCTGTCCGGCATCGTGCTGATGGTCCTGATCTTCCCGGAGGGAAACGCCGGGGGCGGGATCCGTGCGTGGGCCGCACGCGCCTGCATCGTGGCCACGGTGGCCGCCAGCGCCGCGACGGCCCTGACCCCCGGCCCGATGGACGGGTTCGGCAGTGTCCGCAACCCGTTCGCCGTCGACGACCTGGGCACCGAGCTGCGGATCGTGACGACGGTCGCGACGATGTGCATCGCCGGCACCTTCCTGGTCGCTCTCGCATCGATCTTCCTGCGTCGGCGACGCGCCGTCGGCCAGGAGCGTGGACAGCTGAGCTGGCTCGCGTACGCCACGGTGCTGATGGTGCTGGCCCAGGCGCTCAGCGTGCCGGCCTTCGGGCTCGACGACACCCTGGTGGCCCTCCTCGCGATCGTGGTGGCGATCACTGCGTTTCCCGCAGCCGTTGCGATCGCCATCCTGCGATACCGGCTCTACGACATCGACAGGCTCATCTCGCGCACGCTGGTCTACGGCACGCTCACGGCGACGCTGGTCGTCACCTACCTGGTCTCGGTCCTCCTCTTCGGGGTGGTCCTGGAGCCGCTGGCGGGCGGCTCGGACCTGGCGGTGGCGGCGTCGACGCTGGCGGTGGCCGCCCTGTTCCGACCGGTGCGCGCGCACATCCAGGCGGTCGTGGACCGCAGGTTCTACCGGAGCCGGTACGACGCCGCCCGCACCATCGAGGAGTTCGCCGGCCGGCTGCGCCAGGAGGTCGACCTCGACGCGGTCAGCGCCGACCTGGGCGCGGTCGTCCACGACACCATGCAACCCGCCCACGTCTCCCTCTGGCTGCGGGAGACCACGCGATGAGCGCCCGCGCCGCACGCCGGCTCGCCTGGGTCCTGTGGGCCCTGCTCATGGCCGTGCTCGCGTTCGTCGTGGTCTCCGGGCCGAGCGACCAGGACGTCTGGGGGCTGGCGGGCGGGGTCGCGTTCATCGTGGTGTTCGCGACCACCGGCGCCCTGGTGACCCCCCGCGTCCCCCGCAACCCGATCGGATGGCTGCTGTGCCTGGCGGCGGTCGCGTTCACCGTCGGAGGGACCTGTGAGCTCATCGTCGAGCGCGCTGGAGCGGCGGGGGAACCGGGCCTCTCCGTCGCGCTGGTCGCGTGGCTCGGCAGCTTCATCTGGATCGTCGGCTTCGGTCCGGCCGCGACGTACGTGCTGTTGCTGTTCCCCGACGGTCGGCTTCCCTCGCAGCGGTGGCGACCCGTCGCCTGGGCCACGGGGGCAGCCCTGGCCGCCTCGATCACCGGTTCCGCAGTCGCGCCCGGTCCTGTCGAGGGCACGGACATCGACAACCCCTTCGGGCTCGACCCCGCCCTCGCCGGTGTGGCCCGCGCCCTCGAGGGCGGCGGGCTGGTCCTGTTCCTCGGGTGCATCCTCCTCTCCTGCGCCTCGCTGGTGGCGCGCTACCGCTCCGTCGGCCAGGAGCAGCGCCAGCAGCTGAAGTGGCTCGCGTGGTCCGTCCCGGTCGTCCTGACCTGGTTGCTGGCCTCGGTCGTCGTGGGCTTCGCCTTCGAGGGCGACACGGCCGTCGACGTCGCCAACGCGCTGTCGTCGGTCGGCCTCGCGGTCGTGCCGATCGCCATCAGCGTCGCCGTGCTGCGCCACCGGCTCTACGACATCGACGTCGTCATCAAGCGCACCCTGGTCTACGGAACGCTCACCGCGATCCTGCTCGCGACGTACCTCGCCCTGGTCCTGACCCTCCAGCCGCTGCTGCGCCCCGTGGCCGGCGACTCCAGCCTCGCCGTCGCCGCCTCCACCCTCGCCGTCGCCGCCCTGTTCCGCCCCCTGCGCTCGGCTCTCCAGCGCGGCGTGGACCGCAGGTTCTTCCGCTCCCGCTACGACGCCGCCCGCACCCTCGACGAGTTCTCCGGACGCCTCCGCCACGACCTCGACCTCGACTCCCTCGGCACCGACCTGCGCAGCGTCATCCACGACACCATGCAACCCGCCCACGTCTCCCTCTGGCTGCGGAGGGAGTCGTGAACCGTCTCGCTGTCGCTGTCTGGACGCTGGTCGTCCTCCTGGTGTTCGCCGGCACCGCGACGTCCGTGGGCCGGGGCGGCGGGGTCTCCGAGCTGGTGCTCTACGCCGTGCTGCCCCTCAACCTCGCCACCGTGGGGGCACTCGTGGTGTCCCGGGCGGGGGGCAACCGGGTGGGCTGGCTGTTCCTCTGGCTGGGCCTCTACGTCGCGACCGCCGAGGCCGTCGAGGGCTACGGCCTGCTCGCCGCGGACGTCGGGCTGTCGGACGGTCAGCTGGGCACGTGGTCCGGATCCTGGGTCTGGGTCGGCGAGGCGGCGGCGTGGACGATCATCGCCGCGGTCTTCCCCGACGGCCGGCTCTCCGGTCCCGGCTGGCGCTGGCTCCCCTGGGGCGCCGCTGGTGGCGCCCTGCTCGCGGCTACGGGGATGGCTTTCGGCACCTGGTCGAGCCCCGAGTTCGAGCCGCCCGGCAACCCGTACCTCGTCGACCATCCCGTCGTCGAGGCGGCGTTCCCGATCGGGGTGGCCGTGCTGACCATCTCGCTGGCGGGCGCGGCGGCCTCGCTGGTCCAGCGGATGCGGCGGGCCCGGGGCGTGGAACGCCAGCAGCTGAAGTGGTTCGCCTTCGCGGCCTGCGTCTTCGCGGGGTGTGCGCCGGTCGTCGTCGCGCTGTGGAACACCGTGCCCGGCATGCCGGTGGTGATCGCCGCGGCCGCCAACGCGCTTCCCGCGGCGGCGGGCATCGCGATCCTGCGCTACCGGCTCTACGACATCGACCTGGTGATCAAGCGCACCCTGGTCTACACGGCGCTGACGGTCGTGCTGCTGGCGACGTACGTCGTACTGGTGCTCCTGCTCCAGGTCGTGCTCAGCCCGGTGGCCGGCGACTCAGACCTCGCCGTGGCGGCGTCCACGCTGGCCGTCGCCGCCCTGTTCCGCCCGCTGCGCTCGGCCATCCAGCACAGCGTCGACCGGCGCTTCTTCCGCGCCCGCTACGACGCCGCCCACACCCTCGACGAGTTCTCCGGACGCCTCCGACACGAGCTCGACCTGGACTCGCTCGGCACCGACCTGCGCGAGGTGGTCCACGAGACGATGCAGCCGGTCCATGTGTCCCTGTGGCTACGGGGGGACCGATGAACCGGCTCACCCTGTCGCTGTGCATCGTGGCGAGCGCGCTCACCGTGGCCGGCGCGGCCGTGGGCGCGTGGGCCGGCCCGACCGACTGGGAGGATGCGATCCTGGCCTTCTCGTTCTCGTGGGTCGGGATCGCCTGCGCGGTCACCGGGGCGCTCCTGGCGGGCCGGATCCCTGGGAACGCCGTCGGCTGGCTGATCCTGTCGATCGGGCTCGGCATCGGCGTCCTGTGGGCGACGGGGTCCTACGCCGAGCTCGGGATCGACGCGTCGGCCGGCCCGCTGCCGGGGCAGGAGGCGGCTGCCTGGGTGAGCATGACTCTCGGCATCCCTGTCTTCTTCGGCCTGCCCGGACTACTGCTCCTGCTGTTCCCCACGGGCCGGACGATGTCGCGGTTCTGGACGTGGACGGCGTGGCTGATCGGCATCGTCGTCACGACTGCAATGGTGAGCTACAGCGTCCTCCCGGGCGTCATCCGACCCGGCATCGAGAACCCCCTCGGCGCCACGGGCGCCGTCGGCGAGGTCGTCGAGGTCGTCGCACGGGCGACAGACTGGTTGGGGTTCCCGGCCGTGGCGATGTGCGCGGTGGCGCTGGTCGTCCGCACCTGGCGCTCCACCGGGACCGAACGGCTGCAGCTGAAGTGGTTCACGTCCACGGCCACGCTCGTGGGGGTGTCAGTGGCGGCGGCGATCCTGGCACCCGGCCTGATCTCCGACGTGGCATTCGCACTGACGCTGGCCGGGCTCGCGCTGCTCCCCGTGAGCGCCTGGGTCGCGATCCTGCGCTACCGGCTCTACGACATCGACCTGGTGATCAAGCGCACCTTGGTCTACGCGGCGCTGACGGCCGTGCTGCTGGCGACGTACGTCGTGCTGGTGCTGGTGCTCCAGGTCGTGCTGGGCCCGGTCGCCGGCGACTCCGACCTGGCCGTGGCAGCGTCGACGCTGGCGGTCGCCGCCCTGTTCCGGCCGCTGCGCTCCGCTCTCCAGCGCGGCGTCGACCGCAGGTTCTTCCGCTCGCGCTACGACGCCGCCCGCACCCTCGACGAGTTCGCCGGACGCCTCCGCCACGACCTCGACCTCGACTCCCTCGGCACCGACCTGCGCACCGTCGTCCACGACACCATGAAGCCCATCCACGTCTCCCTCTGGCTGAAGGAGGCCGACCGATGAGCAGTCCCCATCCCCGCGCGGTAACGATTCCCGGACGCCGGGCCCGTAGGAAGGTCACACCATGACGACCATCACCGCACTCCGACGCCGGTTCCTCGGCAGGGCGAGCACGCGCCCCGCCTCGGCGCGCGAGACCGTCGCCGAGCCGGACCCCACCACCGACGTCGCGCCGGTCGACATCGGGCCCAACGACCCGCTCCTGGCCTACCTGCAGAGCGCGTCAGGCGTGGTCGACGTCGAGGAGCTGGAGCTGCAGTCCCCCGCGCTCGAGGAGATGAAGGCGGCCGGCGTGAAGCTCGCGGTGCCGCTGGTCAGCCAGGGGGAGCTGATCGGCGTCCTCAACCTCGGTCCGCGCCGGTCCGAGCAGGAGTACTCCTCCGACGACCGCAAGCTGCTCGACAACCTCGCCGCCCAGGCGGCGCCGGCCCTGCGGGTCGGACAGCTGGTCCGGGAGCAGCAGGCCGAGGCCGCCACCAGGCAGAGGTTCGAGCAGGAGCTCGAGGTGGCGCGGCTGATCCAGCAGAACTTCCTCCCCAAGCAGCTGCCCGAGCTCGCCGACTGGCAGGTGGCCGCCTACTACCGGCCGGCACGCGAGGTGGGAGGCGACTTCTACGACGTCATCCCGATCTCCGAGGACCGGATCGGGTTCGTCATCGGGGACGTCACCGACAAGGGGGTCCCGGCCGCGCTCGTCATGGCCGCGACCCGCAGCGTGCTGCGCGCCTCGGTCCAGCGGATCGTCGACCCCGGAGAGGTGCTGGAACGGGTCAACGAACACCTGTGCCCCGACATGCCGGAGAAGATGTTCGTCACGTGCCTCTACGGCGTTCTCGACATCACGACCGGGCGCTTCCTGTTCGCGAACGCCGGCCACGACCTGCCCTACGTCAAGACGGCCGGCGGCTCGGTCGAGCTGCGCGCCCGCGGGATGCCGCTGGGGCTGATGAGCGGCATGGCGTACGAGGAGAAGGAGATCGTGCTGGCGCCCGGCGACTCGCTGCTGCTGCACTCCGACGGAGTGGTGGAGGCGCACAGCCCGGCGGGCGACATGTTCGGCTTCCCACGGTTGAAGGAGGCCGTGGCCCGCTACCCCGGGGGGAGCGAGCTGATCGACCGGGTGCTCGAAGACGTCCGCGACCACACCGGCCCCGACGCGGAGCAGGAGGACGACATCACCATGGTCACCCTCTCCCGGTCGCTCAACCCGGGGGTCGACGGGTCGGCCACGCAGCTCGTCGAGTTCGAGGTGCCGAGCGCCGAGGGGAACGAGCGGATCGCCCTCGAACGGGTCAGCGCCATCGCCGAGCCCCTGGGCCTCGGGGCGGAGAGGCTCAGGCGACTCGAGACCGCCGTCGGCGAGGCCACCATGAACGCGATGGAGCACGGCAACCACTACCGCGCGGACCTGCCGGTCACCATCAGGGTGCTGACCGACCCCGACCGGGTCCGGGTGCAGGTCATCGACCGGGGCGGGGCACCGGCCGGCCGGACGCCCGAGCAGCCGGACCTCGAGGCCAAGCTCGCCGGCCTGCAGCGTCCCCGCGGGTGGGGCCTCTTCCTCATCAAGAACATGGTCGACGAGGCCCGGGAGTCCAGCCACGACCACGAGCACGTGCTGGAGCTGGTGATGCGGCTCCGGGCCGACACCGACGAGCCACGACCAGGAGGCAGCCATGACCACGAGTGACGCGACCGGCACGACCGTCCGGACCCGGGCCGACGTCGCCGTGATCGACCTGGCCGGCGACATCGACGCCCACGCGGAGGCGTCACTCGAGGCGGCCTGGGGCGAGGCGATGAGCTCGTCCCCGACGGCGGTGACGCTGAACTTCCACGACGCCGGCTACATCAACTCGACCGGCATCGCGCTGATCGTGGGGATGCTCGCCAAGGCCCGGGCCCGGGGGATCCCGCTCAGCGCCTACGGGCTGACCCCGCACTACCGGGAGATCTTCGAGATCACTCGGCTCGCTGACTTCATGGCGATCGAGGCCGACGAGGACAGCGCCGTCCACGGCACAGACCACGACCGCGCCGCAGGAGGCGCAGGGGGGAGCACGACATGACCGAGGCAAACGCCACCTTCGACGTACGCCGTGAGGGGGCGGCCGGGGTGGTCGACATCAAGGGGGACGTCACGGCGGGCTCGGAGACCGTCCTGATGGCCGCCTACGACGAGGTCGGGGACGCGAGGGCGGTCGTCCTCAACTTCAGCGAGCTGGCCTACATGAACAGTGGGGGGATCGGGTTGCTGGTGACCCTGCTCGTGCGGGCCCAGCGGCACTCCCAGCAGCTGCTCGCCTACGGCCTGTCGGACCACTACCGGCAGATCTTCGAGCTGACCCGCCTCGACGAGGCGATCGGCATCCACGACGACGAGCACGCCGCGCTGCGTGCGGCGTTCTAGGAGGCGACGACCATGAGCGAGAGCAACGAGCAGGGTGCGGCCCGCGACGCCGCCCACTGGGCCAAGTCGGTGTCGGAGCTGAGCGTCTCCCAGGTGCCCGAGGGGGCGACCGGGATCAACGTGGCCGGCAAGCGGCTGACCAGCCCGATCCAGGGCTTCGGCAAGATGTGGCAGAAGACCTACCGGATGCGACTGCCGGCGGACCGTGCGTCGGCCGCCGACCTGATCGCCACCTGGAAGCAGCGCTTCCCGGAGTTCTGGCCGGCGGGCAACCACTTCTACGCCCCGCTCGCCGGCATCGCGCCCGGCGAGGTCGCGCTCATCGAGGGCACGCTGCCCGGCAAGCTCAAGCTGTCGACTGGCGTCATGGTGCTCTACGCCGACGACGAGTCCTTCACCCTGATGACGCCACAGGGGCACGTGTTCGCAGGCTGGATCACCTTCAGCGCCTCCGACGAGGGCGAGGAGACGCTCGCCCAGGCACAGGTGCTGATGCGTGCCTCCGACCCGATCTTCGAGATGGGGCTGGTGCTGGGCGGGCACCGCCAGGAGGACCAGATCTGGGACACCACGCTGCGCAACGTGGCGGCCCACTACGACGTCTCCGACCCCGAGGTCGAGACCGCCGTGGTCTGCGTCGACAAGAAGCGACAGTGGCGGCGGTGGACCAACGTCTGGCACTCGGCGGCGATCCGGTCCACGATCTACACGATGAACGCACCCTTCCGCGCCCTGGCGGGCATGTTCCGCCGCTCGCGTGCCGGCCGCTGAGCTCCGCGACCTCGTCCGGGGCCGCGACGCCGTCGTCGTCGGCTCCGGGCCGAACGGGCTCAGCGCCGCCATCACGCTCGCGGCAGCAGGCCGCTCGGTCACGGTGGTCGAGGCCGCGGAGACGCTCGGGGGCGGGTCACGGTCGGCCGAGCTGACCGAGCCGGGGTTCGTGCACGACGTGTGCTCGACGGTGCACGCGCTCGCGCTGGTCTCCCCCGCCCTGCGGGCGCTCCCGCTCGCCGAGCACGGCCTGGAGCTGGTGCAGCCGGAGGTGCCGCTGGCCCACCCGTTGGACGACGGGCACGCTGCCCTGCTGCACCGCTCGGTCGACGAGACGGCGTACGCGCTCGGCGGGGCGGATGGCCGGGCCTACCGGCGACTGCTCGGACCCCTCGTGAGCCGGGCCGACGACCTGATGACCGAGGTGCTCGGGCCGCTGCGGTTACCCCGGCACCCGGTCACCCTGGCGAGGTTCGCGCAGGCGGGGGTGCGTTCGGCCGCCGGGCTCGGTCGCTCCCGCTTCGACGACGACGGCGCCCGGGCGCTGCTGGCCGGTACTGCGGCCCACTCGATGATGAGGCTGGACCAGGTGCCGACGGCCGCGGTCGGGCTGGTGCTCATGACCGCCGCGCACGCCGTCGGGTGGCCCTTTGCGAAGGGAGGCTCGCAGCACGTCGTCGACGCGATGGCGTCCTACCTCCGGACGCTGGGGGGCGAGGTGGTCACCGGGCACCGGGTCGAGCGCATCGACGAGCTCGACGGTGTGGGTGTGGTCGTCCTGGACGTCGTCCCGCGACAGCTGCTGGCGATCGCCGGCGACCGGTTCCCCCGCTCCTACCGCCGGGCCCTCGGGCGGTACCGCCACGGGCCCGGCGTCTTCAAGCTCGACTGGGCGCTGGCGGGCCCGATCCCCTGGCGGTCCGACGGTGCCCGGAGGGCCGGCACCGTGCACCTGGGCGGGACGCTCGAGGAGATGATGCGGTCGGAGGACGACGTCAACCGTGGCCGGGTCCCCGAGCGGCCGTTCGTGCTGCTCACCCAACCCACCGTCCACGACCCCACGCGGGCCCCGGCCGGCCGGCACGTCGGGTGGGCCTACTGCCACGTGCCCGCCGGGAGCGACGTCGACATGACGGCCCGGATCGAGGCGCAGGTCGAGCGGTTCGCGCCCGGGTTCCGGGACCTGGTGCTGGCCAGGTCGACCCGGACCGCGCCGCAGATGGAGCATGAGAACGCCAACTACGTGGGCGGCGACATCAACGGTGGTGTGCAGGACCTCCGCCAGCTGTTCACCAGACCCGCGATCCGGCCGAACCCCTACACCACCCCGGACCCGCGGCTGTTCCTCTGCTCCTCCGCCACCCCACCGGGTGGCGGCGTGCACGGGATGAGCGGGGCCTTCGCGGCGCGGGCGGCGTTGCGGCGGCTTGGTGGGAGCTGAGGGGTTGAGGCCCTGCCTGTCTCACCGGGTTTTCGACGCGCGGACCGGGAGCTGGTGCTGCCTCGGTCGTGGCCCTGCATCCCTCACCGGGTTTCGACGCGCTTCGCGAGCTGGTGATGCGTCGAGGCCCTGCCTCCCTCACCGGGTTTCGAGGCGCGGACCGGGAGTTCGCAGGCTCACTCCCGCCGCTTCCTCAACCTGGCAAGCCCCACGCGACGCGTTCGTTCCTCACGCATCGCTGCCTTGCTCATCATCCGAGCGGATGTCGATCCGCCACCCGGTGAGCCGGGCGGCCAGCCGGGCGTTCTGGCCCTCCTTGCCGATGGCCAGCGAGAGCTGGAAGTCGGGCACGACCACGCGCGCGGAGCGCTCGGACTCGGAGACCACGTGGACCGCAGTCACCTGCGCGGGCGACAGTGCGTGCGCCACGAGCTGGGCGGGGTCGTCGGACCAGTCGACGATGTCGATCTTCTCGCCGTGCAGCTCCGACATCACGTTGCGCACGCGCTGCCCCATCGGCCCGATGCACGCCCCCTTGGCGTTGACGCCCGACACCGTCGAGCGGACCGCGATCTTGGTGCGGTGACCGGCCTCGCGGGCGATCGCGGCGATCTCGACCGAGCCGTCGGCGATCTCGGGCACCTCGAGCGCGAACAGCTTCTTGACCAGGTTGGGGTGGGACCGGGACAGGGTGATCTGGGGGCCACGCATGCCCTTGCGGACCGACACCACGATGCACTTGATGCGGGTGCCGTGGTCGTAGCGCTCCCCCGGCACCCGCTCACCGAGCGGCAGCAGGGCCTCGAGCTTGCCGAGGTCGACCATCACGTCGTCGGGGTTGCGTCCCTGCTGGATCACCCCGGAGATGATGTCGCCCTCCTTGCCGGAGAACTCACCGAACCTGATGTCGTCCTCGGCGTCGCGCAGCCGCTGCAGCATGATCTGCTTCGCCGTGGTGGCCGCGATCCGTCCGAAGCCCTGCGGGGTGTCGTCGTACTCCCCGACCTGGGTGCCCTCGTCCGCGAGCTCGGCGGCCCACACGGTGACGTGGCCGGAGCGGCGGTCGAGCTCGACCCGCGCCTGCTCCTTGGCACCCGGCGTCTTGTGGTAGGCGGTCAGCAGCGCCTGCTCGATGGCCTCGACGAGCACGTCGAACGAGATCTCCTTCTCCCGCTCGAGCATCCGCAGGATGTTGAGGTCGATGTCCATCAGGCCTCCTTCGCGCCGGGACGGTTGAACTCGATCTGGACCATCGCCTTCTTCACGTCGGCATAGCCGACCTCGCGCCGCCGTCCGCTGACGTCGAGGTGGGCGGCGGTGTCGTCGCACTCCAGGATGCGGCCCGTGAGCACCTCGCCCGAGGTCATCGTCACCTTGACCAGCCGCTCGGTGTTGCGTCGCCAGTGGCGCGGCAGCGTGAGCGGTCTGTCGACCCCGCGGGAGGTCACCTCGAGGGTGTAGGGCTGCTCCCCCATCACGTCGGACTCGTCGAGCACGCGGGAGACCTCGCGGGTGGCCTCGGCGACGTCGTCGAGGGTGACCCCACCGTCCTTGTCGACCGCGACGCGGAGCATCCGGCGCTTCGCCACCGGGGTGATCTCGACGGCCTCGACGTCGAGGCCCTGCGCACTCAGGGGTCCGGTGAGCTCCGCCTCGATGCGGTCACGGATGGCGTCGGGTGTGCCGGTGCTCACGGGGGCGACCTCCTTGTGCAGTTGGAAGGAGCACCACGATACCGGCTGGTCCGAGGCGAGCCACGCCGGCGATAGGGTCACGCCGTGACCCGACGCCCCGCGACCCGCGCCTCGCGGCGCAGCGTCCTCGGAGGAGGCCTGGTGGTCGGGCTCACGGCCACCGGGTGCGAGCTCGACCCGCCCCGCGAGGAACCCGACGGCTCCGCGTCCGGACCGGACACGGCCGAGGCCAGTGCGGCCGAGGACCCTGACGCCCAGCTCGTACGACGCGTGGTCGACGACCTGACCCGGGCCCTCGCGCTCGTCTCCGGTGTCGCCCGCGCACACCGGCCGCTCGCGGCCGAGGTGGCGCCCTGGCGCCGGCAGCACGCTGCCCACCTCGATGCGCTCGAGGCGCCCGCCCGCGCCCGCCCGGTCCGGGTGCGAGGAGCCGTCCCGGAGCTGCGAACCCGGGTACGCCGTCAGGAGACCGCACTGCAGCGGCGGCTGGCGGCGGCCGCGGTGTCGGCGCGCAGCGGCGCGCTCGCCTCGCTCCTGGCGACCATGTCGGCCGCGGTCGCCCAACAGCTGGCCGCCGACGCCACGGGGGCCGACCGATGAGCCCGGTGACGGCACTGCAGCGAGCCCTCGGGGCCGAGCACGCCGCTCTCTACGTCTACGGAACGCTCGGGGCGCGTACCTCCGCGTCCGCGACCCCTACGCTGTTCACCGACGTGACGGCCGGCTACACCTCCCACCGCGCGCGGCGCGACCAGCTCACCGCTCGGCTGCGCGACCACGGCGCCGAGCCCGTGGCGGCCGAGCCCGCCTACGAGCTCCCCGCGCCGCTGGACACGCCGGCGCAGGTGACCGCCGCGGCGCTCGAGGTGGAGCAGTCGTGCACGGCGACGTACGCGTGGCTGGCCGGGCAGACCAGCGGCGCCGACCGGCAGTGGGCGGTGACCGCCCTGAACGACACAGCGGTCCGCGAGCTCACCTTCCGGGGAAGTCCCGAGATCTTCCCCGGACGAGGCGAGCACGCGGACCGCTGACGGCCGCTTGCGCGGCAGGAAGCGGGAGACCTGGGTGGGGGGACGGAGTCCGGCTTCCTGTTGCACAAGTGTGCAGTGACTGCCGGGCGAGCGCGAGCACGTGGCTTCCCCACATTTCTGCATTGCATCTTCTTGCAGCCTCGTGCGGCCGGGACGCGAACGGGGCCCGCCTCGGCGAGGCCCCGTTGCTGTTGCTAGGCGCGGTAGGCGGCCCACATGTCGTCCATGCGGGAGCTCTGGCCACCGGTGAACTCCGTGTAGCAGCTGTCGTAGGAGTAGTCCATGTAGTTGTGGATGGGGTCCGGCCCCGGCAGCGGGCAGGAGTCGCGACCGGCAGGGCAGCCGCTGGTCGGGCCGCTCTGGGCCGGGGTGTCGGACACCTCGTCGTTGACGTCGGTGCACCCGCCCTGGAAGGTGTGGTAGAGCCCGAGCCAGTGCCCGGCCTCGTGGGTGGCCGTCTCGCCGAGGTTGTAGTGGGCGATCGAGCCACCGGGGAGCGAGTCGACGTGGACCCGGATGCCGTCGATGCCGGGCTGCCTGGTGTAGTCCCACGGGAAGGTCGCGATCCCGAGGTACTTGAAGTCGACCAGCCAGATGTTCAGCGCGTTCGCGCCGCCCTTCCGGGTCTGCTTGCGGTACTTCGCCGATGCGCCGTCCTTGTGCCAGGTGTCGTTGTAGAACCGGTCGACGCCCGCGAGGGAGAAGGTGAAGCCGGTCTCGGCGGCCGCCGTGGACTCCTCGCCGCCGAAGGTCTTGTTGAGGACGCCGATCTGGCGCTTGAGCCGGGACCTGGTCACGTTGCCGCTGCCGTCGCTGGCCGCCATCACGTGGACGTAGACGGGGATCACCGCACCGGCGCTGCCGGCCGCGGCGCGGGCGTCGAGCAGCCGGTCGGTGCGGGCCCGGATCTGCCGCTGCTCCTCGACCGTGACGGGCCGGGTGTCGGGGCCGAAGCCGCCACGCGCCGACGACGCGTGAGCGTCACCCGCCGGCTCGAAGCACACCTGGTCGCCCTCGACGACGGCCGCCTGGGCCGACCCCGGCAGCGCGACGAGGGACAGGGCCGCGACACCGAGCGCGACGACGGACGCGGCCGTGCGGCGCAGGGGGGTGGTCACACGCATGGGGGGTTCCTCTCCGGGAGCCGCCGTCCACCGAGGACGGCGTGCCTGCCGACCCACGTCGGCAACCCGGCCCACCCTGCCCGATGGGCGCGCGCAACGCGAGGACCCGTCGGGGTGGGATTTCGCAGGTCAGGTCCAGGGCGCGATGGCGTCTGCCACGTGGGCGAGGCTGTCTACCACCGCGTCGGGAGTCCCCTCGGTGTGCCCCACCTGGCCGTCGGGGATCCGGCTGTGCGGGACGTGCACGGTCCGCATCCCGACGTTCCCGGCGCCCCAGACGTCGTCGAACAGCCGGTCGCCGACGTAGACGCACCGGGCCGGGTCGCTGATCCCGACCGCGGCCATGGCGGCGCCGAACGCGCGGGGCGACGGCTTCGTCCAGGGGATCTCGCTGGTGTAGACGTCGCCGTCGATCAGGTCGAGCACGCCGTCGCGGCGGAAGAAGCCCTCGTGCCACGACCGCGGCCAGATCGTGTTGGACAGCACGCCGATCTTGATCCCGCTCCTTCGCAGCCGCTTCCACAGCGGCCCCACCGCAGGGTCGGTGGCGGTGTGCGGCTCCCAGAACGCGAGGTAGGCGTCGAGCAGGGCTGGGTCGTGGTCGAGCCCGGCCTCGTCGAAGAGGTCGACGATCGTCGCGCTCCTCTGGTGGTCACGGCTGCGACCCCAGATGATGTCGCCCGCCGCGTGCAGGCGGGCGGCCCAGGCGTGGTGGTCGTCGTCGGGCGTCGGAGTCCGGGCGACCGCCTCGGCAAGGGCCAGCGACTCGGCGTGGAAGTCGATGTCGTGCCACCGCGTGAGGGTGCCGCCCCAGTCGAAGATGACGGCCTCGACGCCGCGGCCGGGCACCGTCAGCCGCCTCGGACGACGACGACCAGGTGGTCGGCCGCGTCGCCGACGGGGACGTCCCGCCGCTCACCGGTCGCCCGGTCACGGACCTCGACGACGCCGTCGGCGAGCCCCCGCCCGACCGTCACGATGGTCGGGACGCCGATCAGCTCGGCGTCCTTGAACTTCACCCCGGGGCTGACCTTGCCGGTCCGGTCGTCGTAGAGCACGGTCAGCCCGCGGGCGGCGAGGTCGTCGGCCAGCCGCGCCGCGGCGTCGAAGACCTCACCGTCCTTCCCTGCGGCGACGATGTGGACGTCGGCCGGGGCGACCTCGCGCGGCCAGCACAGCCCGATCTCGTCGAGGGTGTTCTCGGCGATCGCGGCCACCGCGCGGGACGGTCCGATGCCGTAGGAGCCCATGGTGACCGTGACCAGCTTGCCGCTCTCGTCGAGCACCCGGAGGTCGAGGGCCTCGGCGTACTTGCGGCCGAGCTGGAAGATGTGGCCCATCTCGATGCCGCGGGCGGCGTGGAGGGTGCCGCCGTCGGTGTGACCGCAGCGCGGGCACGCGTCGCCCTCGCGCACCTCGGCGGCCTCGAGGGTGCCGTCGGCGGTGAAGTCGCGGCCGGCGACCAGGTCGACGACGTGGGAGCCGGCCACGTTGGCGCCGGTGACCCAGCGGGTGCCGTCGACGACGCGCGGGTCGACCAGGAACCGGATCCCCGACTTGCTCTCGACGCCCAGCACCTCGGGGCCGATGTAGCCCTTGACCAGCGCCGGGTGGCGCTGCATCTCGGCCTCGTCCATGGGCTCGACCTCGATCGGTTCGAGCTGGCCGCCCAGCCGCTTCAGGTCGACGTCGCGGTCGCCGGGCACGCCGATGGCCAGCGGCTCGCGGGTGCCGTCGGGGTGGCGCAGCACGACCATCACGTTCTTGAGGGTGTCGGCAGCGGCCCAGGGCCGGTCGTCGCGCGGGAACCGCTCGTTGAGGTGGTCGACGAGGGTCTCGATGGTCGGGGTGTCCGGGGTGTCCTCGGCGTGCGCCGCCGGGGCGCCGTCGGTGGGGACCGGTGCGGGGACGTGCACCTCGACCGCCTCCACGTTGGCGGCGTAGTCGCAGTGGGAGCACCGGACGTAGGTGTCCTCGCCGACGTCGGCCGTGGCGAGGAACTCCTCGGACGCCGAGCCACCCATCGCCCCCGAGGTCGCCTTGACGATGACGTACTCGAAGCCGAGCCGGTCGAAGATCCGGACGTACGCCTCGCGGTGCCGCTGGTAGGACGCCTCGAGCCCGGCGTCGTCGACGTCGAAGGAGTAGGAGTCCTTCATCACGAACTCGCGTCCCCGCAGCAGCCCGGCGCGCGGCCGCGCCTCGTCGCGGTACTTGGTCTGGATCTGGTAGATCGAGAGCGGCAGGTCCTTGTAGGAGGAGTACAGGTCCTTGACGAGGAGGGTGAACATCTCCTCGTGGGTGGGGCCGAGCAGGTAGTCGGCGTCCTTGCGGTCCTGCAGCCGGAAGATGCCGTCGCCGTAGTCGGTCCAGCGGCCCGACGCCTCGTAGGGCTCCTTGGGCAGCAGCGCCGGGAACAGCAGCTCCTGGGCGCCGATGGCGTCCATCTCCTCGCGGATGACGTTCTCGATCCTGCGGAGCACCCGCAGGCCGAGCGGCAGCCAGGTGTAGATCCCCGGGGCCGCCCGCCGGATGTAGCCCGCGCGGACCAGCAGCCGGTGGCTGGGCACCTCGGCGTCCGCCGGGTCGTCGCGGAGGGTACGCACGAAGAGGCTGGACATCCGGAGGATCATGCGCTGAAGGCTACTTGTGGGCCGCCGTCGGCGGCGAACCAGTTCCGGGTCAGAACATCACGGTGGCGAAGGTGGCGGTGCGGGTGAAGCCCACCCGGTCGTAGACCCGGCGGGCGGCGCCGTTGTAGTCGTTGACGTAGAGCGACACCACCGGCGCCAGGTCGCGCAGCACGTGGTCGACCACGGCGGCCATGCCGGCGACGCCCAGCCCCTCCCCGCGCCGGTGCGGCGCCACCCACACGCCCTGCACCTGGGCGGCGTACGACGTCAGGGAGGCCACCTCGGCCTTGAACACCACCTCGCCGTCGTCGATCCGGGCGAAGGACCAGCCGCGCGACACGAGCTGGTGGACGCGGGCGCGGTAGAGGTCGGCGCCACCGCCCGCCTCCGGGGAGATCCCGACCTCCTCGGTGTACATCGCCACGCATGCCGGGTAGAGGACGTCGGCGTCGGCCATGGTCGTCGCCCGCACCCGCGGGTCCGGCTCGACCAGCGGTGGCCGCCCGATCTCGAGGTGGGGCTGGTCCCAGCGCTGGTCACGCGGTGTGCCCCACGACTCCGCGACGGTCTCCCAGAACGGCCGGACCGCGTCCTGCGGGCCGACGAGCGTGGTGACGGTGCGACCTCGGGCGAGCGCCCGCTCGGCGAAGACCCGGGCGTCGTCAGGCCCCGCCTGGACCGGGACCAGGTTGGCCCCGACGTGGCAGGCGGCGGACAGCTCACCGTCCAAGAAGCGCCCCCACACCTCGCCGCCGAGCCAGCGCGGCTCGAGGTTGGTGGTCCGGGCCCGGTAGCTCGCGAACACGTTGACGACCGGGTCGCGGGCGGCGAGCCGCTGGAACGCGTCCAGGTCGGACGCGCCGAGCACGCGGACGCCGTGTCGTGTCGTCAGCACATCCGGAGCCTAGGCCACGCACGCAGGTCGCCGGGGTCGGCGCGGGAGGCGGGGCCGGGTCGTGCCTCACGGCCGGACATCGACCCGTATCCCGTCCGCCTCCTCGGGCAGCAGCACGGCGACGGCCCCGTTGTCCCGCCGCCACCCGACGGGGAGCAGGATCCACCGGTCCCCCGTGTGCGCCAGCACCCGCAGCCCGGTGTGCCGGTAGCGGAAGCCCGAAGCCGTGGGCAGCCGCTCCACCTCGACGCCGTACCCCGACACGGCCAGCGGCCGGGTGCTGAGCACCACGGCCTCGTTGCGCACCACCAGCGATCCCTCGATCGCCCGCGCGGTCGACAGCCCGTTGGAGTTGGCGACGTTGGCGGTCCACCAGAACAACGCCAGCAGGACGACGGCCGCGAGCACGCCGCCGCGCAGGAACCGGCCCTGATGGAGGCTGGCCCGCACGGGCGGAGGGACCTTCCTGTCGGCCGCGACCATCCACACGGCGTACTCGAGCAACGCGGCACCCGCCCCGAGGCTGAGCGCCCCGGCCACGGGCCGGAGCGGTGGGAGCCGGGCCAGGGCGGCCACCCCGAGTCCCAGCAGCACGAGCGCGACCACCGCGGTCACGACGACGCCCCGTCGCCACCAGGTCGGGTGCCGGGCGGCGGCCCGGCCGAGCACGAGCTGGTGCGCGAGCACCGCCACCAGGGTGACGACGAGCAGGGACGCCAGCGGGGTGAAGATCGCCTGCGTGCTCTGCAGCACGTAGTCGGTGGTGGTGAGGTCGAGACTGCCGACCGGCACGCCGAAGTAGGCGTAGAGGGCCCGTTCGCGCACGTACCCGAAGTAGTAGAGGACGCCGGTGACCGCGCCCAGCGGGACCAGGACCTGCCCGACGACCCCCGCCGCGCGGGCCAGCAGCCCCTTCGCCTCCGCGGAGCCGGTCGTCGACACGGTGCTAGGGGGTCGCCGAGCCCGAGGGCTCGTCCGACGACGACGGGGAGGAGGGTGAGCTCGACTCGGTGGGGCTCGGGCTTGCGGTGTCGGTCGTCGGGGAGGTCTCGGTGGGTGTCGTGCCGGTCGTCGTGGGCTCCGTCGGACCCGGGTCCACCACGCTCGTGAGCGCCTCGGGGCTCAGCCCGACCCGAAGGCACACCGCACCCGGTCCGTCCTCGCACAGCGACTCGCCGCTCTCGCCCTCGATCACCTCCACCCAGCCGGCGAACGGGGCGTCGACACGCTCGACGTCGTACACGCGGAGACAGAAGTCGAACGGCGGCTCGCAGTCGTCGAAGCGGATCTCCATGATCCGCAGGCAGGCCTGGCCGTCCTCGAGCGGGACAGCCTCGGCGTCAGCGCACGCCGCCTCGATCTCCCCGAGCTGCTCCTCGGTGACGGCGAACTCCCCGACCTGGGTCGCGTTCGCCCGGACGTCGTCCTCGACCACCACCGCGGACTCCTGCAGCGGGAGCGGCTCGGTCTCCACGGCGGGCGCGCACGCCACGGCGGCCGTCAGGACGACGGCTGCTCCGACTCCCCTGCCACGACCTCTCATGGCGACCCTCCGCCATCAGTGTGCTCCTGCGGCCGGGGTCCCGCCACCGCGTGGGGACCTAGGTCACGGTCACCGTGGGAGCGGCACCGTCCACGGGTTCGCCCATCTCGTCGGCGATCCGCATCGCCTCCTCGATGAGGGTCTCGACGATCTGGCTCTCGGGAACGGTCTTGATGACCTCGCCCTTGACGAAGATCTGGCCCTTGCCGTTGCCCGAGGCGACGCCGAGGTCGGCCTCGCGCGCCTCGCCGGGACCGTTGACGACGCAGCCCATGACGGCGACCCGCAGCGGCACCTCGAGGCCGTCGAGCCCCGCAGTGACCTCGTCGGCCAGCGTGTAGACGTCGACCTGGGCCCGCCCGCACGAGGGGCAGGAGACGATCTCGAGCCGCCGTGGCTTGAGGTTGAGGCTCTCCAGGATCTGGATGCCGACCTTGACCTCCTCGACCGGGGGCGCGGACAGGCTGACCCGGATGGTGTCGCCGATGCCCTGGCTCAGCAGGTGGCCGAACGCCACGGCCGACTTGATGGTGCCCTGGAACGCCGGCCCCGCCTCGGTGACGCCGAGGTGGAGCGGCCAGTCGCCCGCCTCGGCGAGCATCTCGTAGGCGCGGACCATCACGACCGGGTCGTTGTGCTTGACCGAGATCTTGAAGTCGTGGAAGTCGTGTTCCTCGAACAGGCTCGCCTCCCACACCGCGCTCTCGACCAGCGCCTCGGGAGTGGCCTTGCCGTGCTTCTGGAGCAGCCGCTTGTCGAGGCTGCCGGCGTTGACGCCGATCCGGATCGAGGTGCCGTGGTCCTTGGCGGCCCTGGCGATCTCCCTGACCTGGTCGTCGAACTTGCGGATGTTGCCGGGGTTGACGCGGACGGCCGCGCAGCCGGCCTCGATGGCGGCGAAGACGTAGCGCGGCTGGAAGTGGATGTCGGCGATGACCGGGATCTGGGAGTGCTGGGCGATCTCGGGCAGGGCGTCGGCGTCGTCCTGGCTCGGGCAGGCGACCCGGACGATGTCGCAGCCGGACGCCGTCAGCTCGGCGATCTGCTGGAGGGTCGTGTTGACGTCGCTGGTCAGGGTCGTCGTCATCGACTGCACCGAGATCGGGTGGTCGCTGCCCACCCCCACCTTGCCGACCTGGATCTGGCGGGTGGGACGGCGCGGGGTCAGCACCGGAGGGGGTGGCGCGGGCATGCCCAGGTCGATCTCGGTCATGTCGTCAGTCTAGGAGGCACGTCCGGCCGGGCCGAACCGCCGACTCGGCGTACGACGCACGCCGCGGTGTCGGCGGAGCCGAGCCTCGTGGGCGGGTCTGGAGCCCCGCCGCCGTCAGAACGGCAGCTGCACCGGGACGAAGATGTCGGCCACGATGAGCACCAGTCCCATCACGAGCAGCACGCTCGCCACGACGTAGGCCACGGGCAGCAGCTTGGCGGCGTCGACGTAACCGGGGTCGGGCCGACCACGCAGCCGGGCGGCGGCGCGGCGCAGGGCCTCCCAGAGCGCGCTGGCGATGTGGCCGCCGTCGAGCGGGAGCAGCGGGATGAAGTTGAACAGCCCGATGAACAGGTTGAACATCGCGACCGCCATGGCCAGGCTCGCAGCCTTCTCGGACACGACGAACTGGTCGGACGCCGCGATCTCTCCGGCGATCCGGCCACCGCCCACGATGCTGACCGGGCCGTTGGGGTCCCGCTCCTCGACGCCGACGATGGCCTGCGCGACGTGCCAGACGCTGACGGGGAGCTTGCCGATGGCCACGACGACGTGCGCGGTGCTCTCGGCCATGTAATCGGTCGTGTAGACGGGGCCCCCGGTCGCGTAGACCTCCTGCTGCACCGGCATCACGCCGAGGAAGCCGACGGGGGTCAGCTCCTCGGGGTTGTCGGCGTCGAGCGGCCGCGGCGTGACCTCGGTGACCACATTGACCTTCACGACCTCGCCGTCGCGCTCGATGCCGAGCGTGGCCGGCTCGGAGCCGTTGCCGCGGATCGACTCGCGGATCTGCTGCCAGTTGGTGACGGGCTCGCCGTTGAAGGACACGAAGCGGTCGCCCGGCTGGAGGCCGGCCTCGCTGGCCGGGGTCGGGTTGTCCTCGAGCTCGGCGGCGGTGCACTCGCGGCCGTCCTCGTCGGCCGGGACGATGCAGGGGATCACCTCGTCGACGACTGGCCGGGTCTCGACCCGGTCGACGTAGCCCATCGTGGCGAACACGCCCCAGAACAGGAAGAACGCGATGAGGATGTTGACCGTGGGGCCGCCGGCCATCACGATCACCTTCTTCCACCAGGCCATCCGGTAGAAGAGCCGGTCCTCGTCGCCCGCCTTGACGTGCTCCCACTCCGCGGCCCGGGCGTCGGAGACCAGCTGCGCGAAGAGCCCGGTGTTGGACCGGCGGAGCCGGATCACCCGCTCGCCGTCGTCGTCGAAGATCGGGTGGTCGTGGTCCTCGTCGAGCTGCTCGGCGCCCGGCGGGAGCATCCCGACGATCTTGACGTAGCCGCCGAGCGGAATCGCCTTCAGGCCGTACTCGGTCTCACCGATCTGCTTGCTCCAGACCGTGGGCCCGAAGCCGATGAACCACTGGGTGACCTTCCCGCCGAACTTCTTCGCCGGGATCATGTGACCGAACTCGTGGAGCCCGATCGACGCCAGGATCGCGACGAAGAAGATCAGTACGCCCAGTGTGTAGTAGACGGGGGTCATCCAGGTCCTTCGATCATCGCGGCGGTGGTGGTACGGGCCCAGGCGTCGGCGGCGAGCACGACGTCGACGGTGAGCTGCTCCTCCGAGGGTACGTCGTGGGCGGCCAGCGCACGGGCGACTGTGGGGACGATCTCCACGAAGGCGAGCCGGCCGGCGCGGAACGCCTCGACGCACACCTCGTTGGCTGCGTTGTAGACCGCCGGGGCGGTGCCGCCGCGGGTGCCCGCCTCTCGGGCCAGCGACACGGCCGGAAAGGCGTCGTCGTCCAGCGGCGCGAACTCCCACGTCTCGGCCCGGGTCCAGTCGACGGCGGGAGCGGTGCCGGGCACCCGGTCGGGCCAGGCCAGGCCGAGGGCGATCGGGATCAGCATCGTGGGCGGACTCGCCTGGACCAGCGTCGAGCCGTCGACGAACTCCACCATCGAGTGGACGACGCTCGTCGGGTGGACCACCACCTCGATCGCGTCGAAGGGGATGCCGAAGAGCAGGTGCGCCTCGATCACCTCCAGCCCCTTGTTGACCAGGGTGGCGGAGTTGATCGTGACCACCGGGCCCATGTCCCACGTCGGGTGGGCCAGCGCCTCCTCGACCGTCACGCCGGCGAGCTCGTCGCGGGTGCGGCCGCGGAACGGGCCGCCGCTCGCGGTGAGCACCAGTCGTCGTACCTCCTCCGGCGAGCCGCCACGGAGGCACTGGGCGAGGGCGGAGTGCTCGCTGTCGACGGGGACGATCTGGCCGGGGGCGGCGCGGTCGGTGACCACGGGCCCGCCGATGATCAGGCTCTCCTTGTTGGCCAGCGCGAGGGTAGTGCCCGCGTCGAGCGCCGCCAGGGTGGGCCGCAGCCCCACGGCGCCGGTGATGCCGTTGAGCACCACGTCGGCGTCCATGCCGGCCGCCTCGACGCTGGCCTCCTCCCCCAGCCCCGAGTACGCCGGCGCGAGCTCCGCGACCTGGCGCTCGAACAGCTCGGTGTTCGAACCGCCGGCGGTCAGCCCGACGACCCGGAACCGGTCGGGGTGGGCCCGCACGATCTCCAGCGCCTGGGTGCCGATGGAGCCCGTCGAGCCGAGCACCACCACGTCGCGTCTCGTCACCCGCTCATCCTCGCAGTCCGAGCCCGCTCGGCCGGACTTGGAGGCCCGGAGACCGACCAACCGGTGGGCCCCTCGCGAGATGACACTGCACAACCTGCGGTTGTACGCGAGTGGCCGACCCGCGCGGGAGGGTTTCAGGAGCAGGGCCTGGGGGTGTGGGCCATCGACCCGGCGGTGGCCCAGCCACCGTTTCGGCGCCTCAGACCGTGCACCAGCCACCGCCGGGTCAGCTGGCGAACCCGTTCCGGAGTGAGCGGGTCCCCGAGCGGCCGGGAGGAGGTCGGTCCTCCTCCCGGCGCGCGATCGGCAGCGGTCAGGCCCGCGGCTCGCCGCGGGTGAGCTGGTCCTCGGAGGCGAGGTCGGCGTCGACCCGCGGGTCGCCGGCATCGGCGTAGTAGTCGCCCGGCCTCGTGGCGTCGCGACCGTTGGACACCTTGGCGGCGTTGAGCGCCAGCGTGACCAGGACCGCGACCACGAGGTTGAGCGCAAACGCCGTCATCGCGATGTAGCCCATCTCGCCGAGGCCCGGGATCTCGGCGAGCGAGCCGCCGAACCGCTTCCCGGTGATCGGGCTGATCACGTTGTAGGCCGACCAGGTGCCGTAGACCATGCCGACCGCCCAGCCCGCGAGCAGGCCCCAGCGGTGGAACCAGCGGGTGTAGAGGCTGAACACGATCGCCGGGAACGTCTGCAGGATCCAGATCCCGCCGAGCAGCTGGAAGTTGATCGCGTTCTGCCGGTCGAGCGTCAGCACGAACACCAGCGCGAACGCCTTCACGACCAGCGACATCAGCTTGGAGACCTTGGCCTCCTGGGCCGGGGTGGCGTCCTTCTTGAGCCACTCCTTGTAGATGTTGCGCGTGAAGGTGTTGGCGGCCGCGATCGACATGATCGCCGCCGGCACCAGGGCACCGATCGCGATCGCCGCGAAGGCGACCCCGGCGAACCAGCCGGGGAAGAAGTCCTCGAACAGCTGCGGGATCACCAGCTGCGGGTTGGGCTCGCCGTCGAGGCCGACCGGCTCGGTGCCGGCCGCGATCGCCACCCAGCCGAGCAGCGCCAGCAGGCCGAGCACGAAGGAGTACGCCGGCAGGATCGCGGCGTTGCGCCGAATCGTGTTGCGGCTGCCCGAGGAGAGGCTGGCCGTCACCGAGTGCGGGTACATGAACAGCGCGAGCGCCGACCCGAGGCCGAGCGTGGCGTAGGCCCACATCGTCCCCTCGCCGGGGATGAACGAGCCGGTGGGTTCGCCGGTGACCTCGTTGGTCGTGGCCATCTTCTCCTCGGCCGCGCCGAAGATCGCGTCCCAGCCGCCCACCTGCGAGGGCAGGTAGACGATCGCGACGATGATCACCAGGTAGATGAGGGTGTCCTTCACGAACGCGATCACCGCCGGGGCGCGCAACCCCGAGGAGTAGGTGTAGGCCGCCAGCAGCGCGAACGCGATGAACAGAGGCAGGTCCTTGGCGAGCAGGCTGTCGCCGCCGCCCAGGCCGACCACCTCGAGCACCGCCTGGATCCCGACCAGCTGCAGCGCGATGTAGGGCATCGTCGCCACGAAGCCGGTCACCGCGACCGCCAGGCTGAGCCCGCGGTCGTCGTAGCGCCCGCGCACGAAGTCGGCGGTCGTGACGTAGCCGTGCCGGTGGCTCACCGACCACAGCCGCGCCATGAAGATGAAGATGATCGGATAGAGGATGATCGTGTAGGGCACGGCGAAGAAGCCGGCCACCGCGCCGGTGGCGAACATCGCCGCCGGCACCGCCACGAACGTGTACGCCGTGTAGAGGTCGCCGCCGAGCAGGAACCAGGTGACCCAGGTGCCGAACTTGCGGCCCCCCAGGCCCCACTCGTCGAGGCTGTCGAGGCTCTCGGCGCGGCGCCAGCGGGTCGCCATGAACCCCATGACGGTCACGAGCAGGAACAGCGCTACGAGGACGGCGAGCGCGACTCCGTTGACCCCGCTCACTTGCGGGCCGCCAGGACCAGCTTGTAGGCCGTCCACGTCATGCCGGAGCACAGGAAGACCCAGACGAACTGGTACCAGAAGAAGAACGGGAACCCGAACAGCTCGGGTTCGTCACGTGCGTACGACGGCACCCACATGAGTGCCACGATCGGGATCAGCAGCAGGACTCCCGCTGCGACCATCTTGCCTTTGTCAGTGGTCGGGACCTCAGGGTCCGACTCGTTTCCGGGGGTGCCGAGATTCATGTGCGGCAGGTTACAGACGGCGGCTCGGGGCGGCTACGCACGACACAGTGTGGGCGCCTCTCGTCCGACTTCGCCGCGGCGGGCCTGCCTCGTCTGGTCCCGTGACCCGCGCCGGGCGCATACTGGCGCAGACGCCCCGGGTCTCGGGGTGCCCGGCCCGGGACGGGTGGTGCTGATGCGCCTGGAGCAGCTGCGCGCCTTTCTGGTGCTCGCCGAAGAGCTCAACTTCCACCGGGCCGCTGCCCGGCTCTACCTCAGTCAGCCGGCGCTGAGTGCGCAGGTCCGGGACCTCGAACGACAGCTGGGGACGCGGCTGTTCGAACGGGACCGGCACGGTACCCGGGTCACCCCCGAGGGCGCCCGACTCGTGACGTACGCCGAGGCGGTGCTCGCCGCCGTCGCCGACCTGTCGGACGCGGCCCACAACGGCGTGCCGCGCCAACGGCTGCGGATCGGCCTCGGTCCCGGCGCGCTCGGTCGCGCGACGTGGGCGACCCTCGAGAGCTTCAGCCGGATGCGGCCCGACCTGGACGTCGCCACGGTGACGCTGCGGTTCTCCGACGCGGTGCCCGCCCTGGTCGGCGGCCGGGTCGACGTGCTATTTGCGCACGGCCCGCTGCCGCGCGACCACGGGGTCACGGTCGAGACCGTCGACACGACCCGCGTAGCGGCGCTGGTGCCGCGGGACGACCCGATCGCCGACCTGGGACCGATCGATCTCGACGCCCTCGTGCCGCTGCTCCGGTTCGTCCCCCCGGCGGCCATGGGCTCCGCGTTCCGCCGGTTCTGGCTCGTCGAGGACCACCCGCTCGCCGGTCACCCCGACGAGCAGCTCCTCACCGAGGACGTCGCCCACATGGCGCAGGAGGCGGCCCACGCGCGGGCGGTGGGGCTGTGGCCGAGCGACGTGGTCGTCCCCGCCGGCTCCGGCGCCGTGCTGCGACCGCTGGCCCACGCACTGCACGCCCCGCTGCAGGTCGCGGGCCGCTCCGGGCCGGAGTACCGCGACCTGCTGCTGGCGTCACGCCACGCGACCGACGCGGTCTCGGCGACGGACGACCCGGCTGATCAGGAGAAGCGATCAGCGACCGCCTAGCGGACGGCCGGGGATCCTCCTAGCGTCGGTCAGGGACCGGCGCCATGCACGGGAGCCGGGAGTGCTGACGGGGAGGGCTCCATGCGACGGATGCTGGTGGTGCTGGGGATGATGTGCGTGCCGCTGTGGGCAACGGTGCCCGTCGGTGCGGAGGAGCCGGGGGCCCTGCTGGTCGTCGACGACGACAGGGCCCAGTGCCCCGGAGCGACCTACACCAGCCTCCAGGACGCGGTCGGCGCCGCGCACTCCGGCGGAGTCGTGCAGGTCTGCCCCGGCACCTACGCCGCTCCGGTGGAGATCGACCGACCGCTCACGGTCGTCGGGCCGACGGACGGGCTGACCGGACTCGACTGCCTTGCCCCGACATTCCCGGCGCCCGGCGAGCTCGACCCGACCCGGTTCGCCCTCGTCGAGGCGCCACCCGAGCTCGACGGCCCATGGGTACGGGTGACCTCCGACGACGTCGACCTCAGCGGCCTGGTCTTTCAGGGTCACCTCGACGAGGTCTTCGAGCCCGTCCCCGGGGGTGGCCTCTACGACCCGGCCGTCACCGTGGCGCCCGACACCGGCGGCGTGCGGCTGCACCACAACCTGTTCCGGGGAAACACGCTCGGCGTCGAGCTGGGCGGTGACGGCGCGCCGCCGCACCGCGTCGATCACAACTGCTTCCGCGACAACCGCTGGGGCCTGTCCAACCAGCGCCATGTTCTCGCGCAGGCCATGATCCACGACAACGACTTGTCCGGGACCGAGTTCCTCGCGTTCGAGATCGGCTGGCCGTACGCCAGCACCGACCACGTCCGGGTGTACGACAACGACATCCGGAAGACCGGTTTCGCCGCGATCTACGTCAGCACCTCCACTGCGACGGTCGTGAGCGACAACGACATCGGGGGAAGCCGGTACGGCACGTACGTCCGCGGCGATACTCAGGGGCTGACCATGACGGGCAACACCGTGACCGGCGGTCAGGCCGGGATCCTGTTCCCGTCCGCTGTCGGTCAGCGACCGACCACCCAGGGTCTGGTGGCCGGCAACACCGTGACCGGTCACACCGGTGGGGGGATCGTGCTGGGACCCGGCTCGAGGGTGAACCGCTACGCGTTCGCCGGCAACACCACCAGCCGCAACAACGTCGGTCTGGGCGTCAACACCGACGCGCTCGCCCACCGCAACGAGTTCGTCGACCACGTCGCCGAGGGGAACGCCGTCGTGGGGTTCAGGATCGGCGTCGCGTCGACGCAGAACGAGGTGGTGAACGGGGTCTTCCGCGACAACGGCACCGACGCCGCCGAGTTCAACGTCCTTCCGGACGGAACCCTGGGCAACACCTGGACCGCCATCACCTGCGACACGGACATCCCCGCTGGCCTCATCTGCTGACGCCAGCATCGCGGGCGTCTCAGGCGGTCGCGTCGAACGCCTCCGCCACCACGTCGAAGGCCTCCTCCAGCAAAGCGTCGGAGATGGACAGCGGCGGGAGGAACCGGAACACGTTGCCCCAGGTGCCGCAGGTCAGTGTCACCACGCCCTGCCGGTGGCAGTACGCCGACACGGCGGCCGCCCGGGCGGCGTCCGGCTCGATGGTGCCCGGCGCCGTGAGCTCGATCGCCTGCATCGCGCCGCGTCCGCGGACATCGCCGATCCCGGGATGCTGCTCGCGCAGGTCGTCGAGCCGCCCGCGGACGATGCCGCCGATCGCGCGGGCCCGGCCGACCAGGTCGTGTCGGCGCATCTCCTCGATCGCGCCCAGCGCGGCTGCGCACGCGACCGGGTTGCCGCCGTAGGTGCCGCCGAGGCCGCCGACGTGGACGCTGTCCATCAGCTCGGCGCGGCCGGTGACGCCGGCGAGCGGCAGCCCGCCGGCCATCCCCTTGGCGGTGGTGACCAGGTCGGGGACGACCCCCTCGTGATCGCAGGCGAACCAGTCGCCGGTGCGGCAGAAGCCGGACTGGATCTCGTCGGCCACGAAGACCACGTCGCGCTCCCGGCACCACTCCGCCACGGCCGGCAGGAAGCCGTCGGCCGGCACCACGAAGCCGCCCTCGCCCTGGATCGGCTCGACCACCACGCAGGCCAGGTTGTCGGCACCCACCTGCTTGTCGAGCACGTCCACCGCCCGGGCGGCCGCCTCGCCGCCGGACAGGCCGTCGCGGAACGGGTAGGACATCGGCGCCCGGTAGACCTCGCCGGCGAACGGTCCGAAGCCGTGCTTGTAGGGCATGTTCTTGGCGGTCATCGCCATCGTGAGGTTGGTGCGCCCGTGGTAGCCGTGGTCGAACACGCCCACGGCGTCGCGACCCGTCGCGACGCGGGCGATCTTGACGGCGTTCTCGACCGCCTCGGCCCCGGAGTTGAACAGCGCCGACTTCTTGGCGTGGTCGCCCGGGGTCAGCTCGGCCAGGGTCGCGCAGACGTCGACGTACCCCTCGTAGGGCGTGACCATGAAGCAGGTGTGGGTGAACGCGTCGACCTGCTCGTGCACCCGGCGGGTCACCTCGGGCGCGGCGTTGCCGACCGTGGTCACGGCGATGCCGGAGCCGAGGTCGATGAGCGAGTTGCCGTCGACGTCGACCAGCACGCCACCACCTGCCGCGGTGACGAACACCGGGAGCACCGTCCCGACCCCGTCGGCGACGTGCGCCTTCTTCTGCTCCAGCCACGCCTGCGAGGCCGGGCCCGGGATCTCCGTGACCAGCCGACGCTCCTGCGGGAGGCCCGGGCCGCCCGTCGCGGCGCTCACGGCTGCAGCTCCTGGATCCCCCACGGCGACCCGTAGTCCTTCAGCAGGTCGAGGAAGGGCACCGCGTCGAAGGCCTCCGGGCCGAGGATGCCGGCGCCGCTCCAGGTGCCGCTGGCCAGCAGCTCGAGCGCCACGACCGGGTTGACCGCGGTCTGCCACACCACGCACTGGTGGCCGTACTCCGCCATCGACCACTCGTTGTCGACGACGTGGTGGAGGTATGTCGAGCGGGGCTGCCCGTCCTTCCCGGTGCCGGTCACCCAGAGCCCGGCGCAGGTCTTGCCCGTCATCCGCGGCCCGACCGTCGCCGGGTCGGGCAGCACGGCCGCGACCACGTCGCGCGGGCTGACCTCGACGCCCTTGACGGTGACCTTCTCGGTGGAGTCGAGGCCGAGGGTGTGCAGCACCTTGAGGATGGTGATGAACTCGTCGCCGAGGCCGTACTTGAACGTCGCCCGCTTGCAGTCGACCCAGCGCGGCATGAGGAGCACCTCCTCGTGCTCGACGTTGACGCACTCGACCGGGCCGATCCCCTCGGGGAAGTCGAAGACCTCCGGCTCGCTGAACGGCGGCGTGGTGAACCAGCCACCGTCGACGTCGGCCCGTGCCCGCTCGTAGACCACCGGCGGGTTGAGGCACTCCTCGATCGTGGTCCACATCGAGAACGACGGCGCGAAGATCTCGTGGCCGGCATCGTCGGTCACCACCAGGTTGGCGCCGTCGCGGGTGCCGAGCTCGTCGATGTCGGAGAACAGGTGGTCGGCGGCGTAGCGCGCGAAGACGTCGGACAGCCCCGGCTCCACGCCGATCCCGACCAGCGCGAGCCGACCGGCCTGCTCCCACTGCGTGGCGGCCGCGAACTGCTCGTCGCCGAGCTTGACCCCGCACTTGGAGTACGGCGCGTCCGGGTGCGGTCTGCTCAGCGACATCGCCATGTCGAGGTAGTCGGCACCCGCCGCGAACGCGCCCTCGAACACCGGCATGTCGAACACCGGGTCGACGGCGTTCATCACGTGGGTGATCCGGTGGTCACGGCACAGCGCGGCGACCGACTCGGCGTCGGACGCGTCGATCCGGGCGGCGACGTAGCGGTCGTCGGTCGCGGCGGCCTTCTCCGCCTTCCCGAGGTCGTAGTCGGCGACCACGATCGTCTCGAAGAAGTCGCGCCGGGCTGCGATCGCGGTGAACGCACCGCCGACGCCGCCGGCGCCGACCAGCAGGATCCTCATGGTTTCTCCTTGGGCGTCGTCAAACGTGGTGCATGGCAAGGCCGAGGAGCGAAGGCGGCCCGGGTTTGGCCGTCGAGCGACGAGAACGCCGCCAGGTGCCGCGTTTCACGACGCCTACTGGCCGATGTAGGACATGACGTGCTTGATCCGCGTGTAGTCCTCGAGACCGTAGATCGACAGGTCCTTCCCGTAGCCGGAGTGCTTGAACCCGCCGTGGGGCATCTCGGAGATGAAGGGGATGTGGGTGTTGATCCACACGCAGCCGAAGTCGAGCCGCTTGGACATCCGCAGCGCGCGGGCGTGATCCTTCGTCCAGACGCTCGACGCCAGGCCGTACTGCACACCGTTGGCCCACCGCAGCGCCTCGCCCTCGTCGCTGAACTTCTGGACGGTCATGACCGGGCCGAAGATCTCGTCCTGGATCTGCTCGTCGTCCTGCTGCAGGCCGGCGAGGACCGTGGGCTCGTAGAAGTAGCCCTTGTCGCCCCACCGGGAGCCCCCGGTCTCGACGCGGGCGTGGTCGGGCAGCCGGTCGACCATGCCCGACACCCGGTCGAACTGGTTCTGGTTGTTGAGCGGCCCGTAGTAGGTGCCGTCGTCGGCCGGGTCGCCGGTGGGCATCCCCTTCGCAGCCTCGGTGAGGGCCGCGACGAAGTCGTCGTGGACCCCCGGACCGGCCAGCACCCGGGTCGCCGCGGTGCAGTCCTGGCCGGCGTTGAACAGGCCGGCGCCCGCGATCCCCTCGGCGGCCTTCTCGACGTCGGCGTCGTCGAAGACGATGACCGGCGCCTTGCCACCGAGCTCGAGGTGGACCCGCTTCAGGTCGTGGGCGGCCGACCCGGCCACCTCCATGCCCGCGCGTACCGAGCCGGTGATGGCCACCATCTGCGGGGTGGGGTGCTCGACGAGGGTGCGACCGGTGTCGCGGTCGCCGCACACGACGTTGAAGACGCCCGGCGGCAGGAACTCCTGGGCCAGCTCGGCGAAGAGGGTGGTGCTGGCCGGCGTGGTGTCGCTCGGCTTCAGGACGATGGTGTTGCCCGCCGCGAGGGCCGGCGCCACCTTCCAGACCATCATCATCAGCGGGTAGTTCCACGGCGTCACCTGGCCGACGACACCGATCGGCTCGCGGCGCACCCACGAGGTGTGGTCGGCCATGTACTCCCCGGCCGAGCGACCCTCGAGCACGCGTGCGGCCCCGGCGAAGAACCGGAAGTGGTCGGAGGCGTAGGGCATCTCCTCCTCCATCGTGAGCCCCTGCGGCTTGCCGGTGTCGCGGCACTCCACCTCGCAGATCTCCTCGACGCGCGCCTCGACGGCGTCGGCGATCTTGAGCAGGGCCGCGGCGCGATCCTGTGGCGTGGTCTCGCCCCACGTCTCGAAGGCGCGCGCGGCGGCCTCGTAGGCCCGGTCGACGTCCTCGCGTCCGCTCATCGGAGCGTGCGCGTAGACCTCACCGGTCGTCGGGTCGATGACGTCGTAGGTCTCGCCGGACGCCGAGTCGACCAGCTCACCGTTGATCACGTTGCGGAAGGTGGTGTCAGCCATGCTCGCACCCTAGACGCTGGAACGACGGAATCGGTAGGCCCTCGGGCGATCCAGTGCCGGAATCCGTCGTCAATTTGCGTCCCGGCCACCACGACCCGCTGCCAGCCGAGCTCGACACGCCTACCTCCGGAAGCGCCACGACGACGAGCTCGACGACCCGCGCCGGGTCAGCTGAGGTGCACGCACTCCCCGGCGACCCAGGTCGACACCACACGAGCCGCCCCGATCTCGTCCGGCGGCCCCGCGAACGGGTCGCGGTCCAGCACCACGACGTCGGCCTCCGCCCCCGGCCGTAGCTCGCCCGCGTCGTCGCGGTGGTTCACCCACCCGCTGCCGGAGGTGTACGCCGCGAACGCGGTCGCCAGGTCGAGGGCCTGCTCGGGCAGGAACGGGTCGGTGCCGGCCCGGCCGGGGTCGCCGTACGTGGTACGGGTGACCGCGGTGTGGATCGCCGCCAGCGGGTCGGGCGTGCTGACGGGCCAGTCGCTCCCCATGACCAGGCGCGCGCCGGCGCGGTGGAGTGCGCCGAAGGGGTACTGCCAGCGTGCGCGCTGCTCCCCGAGGAAGGGCACGGTCAGCTCCGTCATCTGGTCGTCGAGGCAGGCCCACAGCGCCTGGGCGTTGGCGGCGACACCGAGCGCGGCGAACCGGGGCACGTCGTCGGGATGCACCAGCTGCAGGTGGGCGACGTGGTGGCGGCGGGCGGGGTCGGTGCCCTCGAAGGCGTCCAGCGCCTCGCGCGCGGCGCGGTCGCCGATCGCATGCACGTGGACCTGGAACCCGGCCGCGTCGAGCGCCCGCACCGCCTCGCGCAGCGCGGCGGCCTCGACGAAGGAGTGCCCGGCGTTGTCGGTCGGCTCGCCCTCGCGGTCGAGGTACGGCGAGGTCAGCGCCGCGGTGAAGTTCTCGGCGACGCCGTCCTGCATGATCTTCACGGTCGTCGCCCGGAACCGGCCGCCGGTCATCGCCTCGCGCCGCCCGACCAGGTCGGCCACCTGCTCGACACCCTGCCGCCGCTCCCACCACAGTGCCCCGACCACGTGGGACCGCAGGTCGCCGTTGCCGGCCGCGGTGACGTAGGTCGTCGCGGGGTCGTCCATGCCGGAGTAGGCGCCGACGATGGCGTCCTGCCAGCTGGTCACGCCCAGGGAGTGCAGGTAGGCCTGCCCCTCCATCAGCGCCGCGTGGTAGTCATCGCCCGTCGTGCGCGGCAGCAGCCGCGCGACCAGCGACGTCGCTGCCTCGTGGAGGGTGCCGCTCGGCCGGCCGTCCGGGTCGCGCTCGATGCGGCCGTCCGCGGGGTCGGGGGTGTCGCGGTCGAGGCCGGCCAGCTCCATCGCGCGGGAGTTGACCCACGCGCCGTGGTGGTCGCGGTTGGGCAGGTAGACCGGCCGGTCCGGCACCACCCCGTCGAGGTCGGCCGCCGACGGGGTCCCGCCGGGGAACGCCGCCATCGCCCAGCCACCGCCGACGATCCACGGCAGGTCGGGGTGGTCGGCGGCGTAGCGTCCGATCGCCTCGAGGTAGTCGTCCCGGGTGATCCACGGCGTGAGGTCGCACCGGAGCCGCTCGAGGCCGCCCTGGATCGGGTGGACGTGGGCGTCGGTGAAGCCGGGCGCCACCAGGCCGCCGGCGACGTCGACCACCTCGGCGCTCCGGGCCCGCTCGGAGGCAACCTCCCCGACGGCGGCCACGCGCCCGTCCTCGAGCAGCACCGAGGCCGGTCCGAGGTGTCGGTGCCCGTCGAACACCGAGCCGCCGGCGAACAGGACTGCGGTCATGCGGAATTCCTATCAGTCAGTCGTAGCGGGCCGCTACGACGAAATCCGAACAAGTCGTGCGCCCCGAACGACGGATTCGCTTGCCAAGGCCGTGATCGTCCCCGCATGATGGCGCCATGGCGTTCGACCACGACCAGCTGCAGCAGTCCGCCCGCGACCACCTCTGGATGCACTTCGCGCGGCACTCGGCGTACGACCACGCCGACGTGCCCGTGATCGTGCGCGGCGAGGGGCCCTACATCTGGGACTCCAAGGGCAAGCGCTACCTCGACGCGCTGGCCGGCCTCTTCGTGAGCCAGCTCGGCCACGGCCGCACCGAGCTCGCCGACGCCGCCGCGGCGCAGGCCAGGGAGCTCGCGTTCATGCCCCTGTGGTCCTACGCGCACCCCTCGGCGATCGAGCTCGCCGACAAGGTGGCGTCGTACGCCCCCGGCGACCTCAACCGGGTGTTCTTCACCAGCGGCGGCGGCGAGGCCGTCGAGACCGCGTGGAAGCTCGCCAAGAACTACTTCAAGCTCGTCGGCAAGCCGATGAAGCACAAGGTGATCAGCCGCGCGATCGCCTACCACGGCACGCCCCAGGGCGCGCTGTCGATCACCGGCCTCCCGCTGCTCAAGCAGCAGTTCGAGCCGCTGGTGCCGTCGACCTTCCGGGTGCCCAACACCAACTTCTACCGCGCCTCGGGGGATCAGACGGCGAGCTCCTGGCGCCAGGGATCCTCGCCCGCCGTGCACCATGAGCCGGAGCACGCCGAGTCGCTGGCGGCCTTCGGCCGCTGGGCCGCCGACCAGATCGCCGTCGCCATCGAGAACGAGGGGCCCGACACCGTGGCCGCGGTCTTCCTGGAGCCGGTGCAGAACGCCGGCGGCTGCTTCCCGCCGCCGCCGGGCTACTTCCAACGGGTCCGCGAGATCTGCGACGCGTACGACGTGCTGCTGGTCTCCGACGAGGTGATCTGCGCCTTCGGTCGCCTCGGCTACATGTTCGGCTCGGAGCGGTTCGACTACCAGCCCGACATGATCACCTGCGCCAAGGGCATCACCTCCGGCTACGCCCCGCTCGGCGCGATGATCGCCACCGACCGGCTGATGGAGCCGTTCCTCGAGCCGGGCGCCATGTTCGCCCACGGCTACACCTTCGGCGGCCACCCCGTGTCGACCGCGGTGGGCCTGCGCAACCTGCAGATCTTCGAGGACGAGAAGATCCTCGAGCACGTCCGCGACACCGAGGCGGCGTTCCGCGCCACCCTCGACCGGCTGCGTGACCTGCCGATCGTGGGCGACGTCCGCGGCGAGGGCTACTTCTACGGCATCGAGCTGGTCAAGGACCAGGCGACCAGGGAGACCTTCACCGACGAGGAGTGCGAGCGGATCCTCTACGGCCACGTGTCCAAGGGCCTCTACGCGGAGGGGCTCTACTGCCGGGCCGACGACCGCGGCGACCCGGTGGTCCAGCTCGCCCCGCCGCTCATCTGCGAGCAGGAGCACTTCGACGAGATGGAGCAGGTGCTCCGGGTGGTGCTCGACAAGGCGTACTCGCTGTTCTGAGTGACGCCGGCCCGGTCGGAGCCGGGCGAGGACGTCGTGCAGCGGGGGCGACGTCCCCCTCGCTCACGCCGGGACGGATGTCGCGTTCAGTCCGGGTGCTGGGCGACCGCGCGACAGAACCCGCGGACGGCGTCGGTGAACAGCTCCGGCTGCTCGAGGTTGCTCACGTGGCCGGCGCCGGGGATCACGACGAGTCTGGAGTCCGGGATCGCGTCGTGGAACTGGCGCGCGACGTCGAGCGGCGACCGGGTGTCGCGTTCGCCCCAGATCAGGAGGGTCGGCACGTCGATGCGGGGCAGCAGGTCGCGCAGATCAGCCTCGGCCATGGCCGACAGGGCAGTCCGCACGCTGGCGGGGCGCACTGCGGCGGCCATCTCCCCCAGCAGCGGGACGAACTCGGTCGGCGGGTCTCCCGCGAACCAGCCCGGAAGGACACGCGCGACGTCGACCACGTCGGACGCACCCTCCAGCGCCTGGTACATGCCCCTCAGCCGGGACTGCACCTCGGCCTCCGGCAGCGAACCCTTCCAGCCGGCATAGGTGTCGACGAGGACCAACATCGCCACCAGGTCGCGGTGGAGGCGGAAGAGCTCCTGGACGACCGCGCCGCCCCACGAGATGCCCACCACGCGGGCCGGGGCGAGCGAGAGTGACTCGATCAGCGCGGCCAGGCATTCCGCGTAGTCAGCCAGGCCGAACCCGAACGGCACGTCCGAGGAGCGGCCTGCCCCCGGCTCGTCCCACGCGACGACCGTGAACTCGTCGGCCAGGGCAGCCAGCTGCGGCGCCCACACCCGCGAATCGGAGGCGGCTCCGTGCACCAGCACGAGCGGCGGCCCGTCGCCCACGCGCTCGTAGGCGATCTCCAGCCCACGGACCCGGGCGACGCCCATCCCGGCAACCTACACCCGGGTCGGGCGCCTGCTTCAGGAGTGGCGCGGGAACCCGAGGTCGACCCCGCCCCGCTGGGCAGGGTCCGGCCACCGTGAGGTGACGACCTTGGAGCGGGTGAAGAAATGGATCCCCTCGGTTCCGTGGGCCCGGGTGTCGCCGAACAAGGAGGCCTTCCAGCCGCCGAAGGAGTAGTAGGCCATCGGCACCGGGATCGGCACGTTGACGCCGATCATCCCGACCGTCACCTCGCGCTGGAACCGGCGGGCAGCACCGCCGTCTGTCGTGAAGATCGCCGTGCCGTTGCCGTAGGGCGAGCCGTTGACCAGCGCCACCGCCTCGTCGTACGTCGGCACCCGCACCACGCTCAGCACCGGCCCGAAGATCTCGTCGTCGTAGACCGACATGCCGGGCCGGACGTCGTCGAACAGGGTCGGCCCCAGCCAGAAGCCTCCGGCCGCCCCCTTCGGCTCCACGTCGCGGCCGTCGACGACCAGCCGCGCCCCCTCCCGGACGCCGGCGTCGAGGTAGGAGGTGACCTTGTCACGGTGGGCCCCGGTCACCAGCGGGCCCATGTCGGCGCCCTCGCGGCCGTCACCGGTGGTGAGCCCACCGATGCGCGAGGAGATCGCCTCGACCAGGGCGTCGCCGACCGGGTCGACGGCCACGACCACCGAGATCGCCATGCACCGCTCCCCCGCCGAGCCGAAGCCGGCCGACACCGCGGCGTCGGCAGCCCCGTCGAGGTCGGCGTCGGGCAGCACGACCATGTGGTTCTTGGCGCCGCCGAGGGCCTGCACCCGCTTGCCGTGGGCGGTGCCGGTCTCGTAGACGTAGCGCGCGATCGGCGTGGACCCCACGAACGACACCGCGCCGACGTCGTCGTGGGTGAGCAGCGCGTCGACGGCGACCTTGTCGCCCTGGACGACGTTGAACACCCCGGGCGGCAGCCCGGCTTCGGCCCAGATCTCGCCGAGCAGCAGCGCGGCGGACGGGTCCTTCTCCGACGGCTTCAGGATCACCGCGTTGCCGCAGGCGATCGCGATCGGCACGAACCAGAGCGGCACCATCGCGGGGAAGTTGAACGGCGAGATCACGGCCACCACGCCCACCGGCTGGCGCAACGAGTAGACGTCGACCCCGGTCGAGACCGCGTCGCTGAAGCCGCCCTTGAGGAGGTGGGGTGCGCCGCAGGCGAACTCGGCCACCTCGAGGCCGCGCTGCACCTCGCCCAGCGCGTCGTCGAGCACCTTGCCGTGCTCGGCGGTGATCGCGGCCGCCACCTCCTCGCGGCGGCGCGCCAGCACCTCGCGGAACGCGAACATCACCGACGTACGCCGGGTGAGGGACGTCTCGCCCCAGGCGAGGCCGGCCGCCACCGCGTCGGCCACGACCGCCTGGACGTCGGCACCGGTGGCGAAGGCGACCCTGCCGGTCACCTCGCCGGTCGCCGGGTCGTGGACGTCGCCGTAGCGGTCGGTGGAGCCGTCCCAGTGCTCACCGTTGCGCCAGTGCGGGATCGTGGCGGTCATCGGGCGGCCACCGCCCGGCGCCGCCGCCACACTTCAGCGAGGATGACGAAGACGAACGACACCAGGAACATGATCGAGCCGACCACGAACAGCTGCGGCGGGAACTCCTTGAGCTTGCTGCCGTAGACGAACAGCGGGAACGTCACGGACTGGCCGGCCGTGAAGTTGCTGACGATGAAGTCGTCGAAGGACAGGGAGAAAGCGAGCATCGCAGCCGCGACGATACCGGGCATCGCCAGCGGCAGCGTGACCAGCCGGAAGGTCTGCCACTCGTTGGCGTAGAGGTCCATCGCCGCCTGCTCCAGCCGGTTGTCCATGCCGGTCAGCCGCGCCTTGACCGTGACCACGACGAAGGACAGGCAGAACAGCGTGTGGGCGATGACCAGCGTGGTGAACCCGAGCAGGCCGTCGACCCCGAGCGAGACGAACATCGCGAGCAGCGAGGAGCCCATCACGACCTCGGGGGTGGCCATCGGCAGGAAGATCACCAGGTTGGACGCCGACCGGCCCCGGAAGGAGTGCCGGACCAGCGCGAACGCCATCAGCGTGCCGAGGACGGTCGCCAGGACGGTGGCCGTGAGCCCGACCAGGATGCTCAGCCAGAGGGAGTCGCACAGCCCGTCGGGCTCGCAGATGGTCGTCCAGTTGTTCCAGGTGAAGCCCTCGAACTCCGCCGTCGCCGACCGGGCCGTCGGCTGGTTGAAGGACAGCGCGAAGATGTAGGCGATCGGGACGAACGTGTAGACGAGGACCAGGATCCCGACGAACAGCACGAGGTGGTCGGCGAGCCAGCGGACAGGAGACCGACGAGGCGCCGGGGGCGGTGTGGTCGAGGGCTCCCGGGTGGTGGGGTCACGGTGGGCGGTGGCGGTCACACCAGGTCCTCCGTCCCGGCACGTCGGACGTAGAGGACGACCATCAGCACCACGATCGCCATCAGGATCAGTGACAGGCTCGCGGCCAGCGGGTAGTTGTGCTCGGTCAGGAACGCCGACTGGATCCGGTTGCCGACCATGTACTGGCTGGGCGTCCCCAGCAGCTCGGCATTGATGTAGTCACCACAGGCCGGGATGAACGTGAGCAGCGTCCCCGACACCACACCGGGCATCGACAGCGGGAGGGTGACCTTGCGGAAGCCCGTGAACGGGCTGGCGTAGAGGTCGCCGGCGGCCTCGATCAGCCGGTGGTCGACCTTGTCGAGCGAGGCGTAGATCGGCAGCGTCATGAACGGCATGAAGTTGTAGGTCAGACCCGCGATCACGGCCACCGGGGTGGCCAGCAGCCGGCCGTCCTCGGGGATGACCGCGATCGCCTGCAGGAAGTCGGTGACCGGGCCCTGGTCGGAGAGGATCGTGCGCCACGCCAGGGTCCGGAGCAGGAAGCTGGTGAAGAACGGCGCGATCACCAGCACCAGCATGAAGTGCTTCCAGCGGCCGGCCTTGAACGCGATCGCGTAGGCCAGCGGGTAGCCCATCATCAGGCACAGCAGGGTCGCGGTGCCGGCGTACACGAAGGACCGGAGGAACAGGTTCCAGTTGTCGCGGAGGGCGTCGGCGTAGTTGGCGAAGTGCCAGGTCATCGCGTAGCCGGTCTCGTAGGACCCGGTGGGGTCGTAGAGCGAGGTGAAGAACAGCTGCACCGTCGGGAACAGGAAGAAGACCGCCAGCCAGAGCATGCCGGGGACCAGCAGCAGCCAGCCCAGGCCACGCCGCTTGGACGTCTCGCCGTCGACGGCCGGCCCCGTCGGGCCGGCGGCAGTGGCGGGACCTGCCGTCACTCGTCGTCCTCCGGCCTCATCATCCCGGCGGTCGCGTCCTGGTGGGCGTCCAGCAGGAACGCGTGGGCACCCGACCAGACCAGGTCGACCTCGGAGCCGTTGCTGAGCGGCGGCCGCTGGCCGGTGTTCTGCTCGAACACCATCAGCTCCTGGCCCCAGGGCATCGCGACGAGGTACTGGGTGCTGACGCCGACGAAGCTCACGTCGGTGACCCGGCCCCCGGTCAGCCGGTTGTGGCCGTTCTGCTGGGTGCTGCCGGCCTCGCTGACGAAGATCTTCTCGGGGCGGATCCCGAGCCAGGCGGACCGGCCGTCGACGTGGCTGCGCGAGGACTCCACCGCGACCTTCTGGCCGTTGCAGTCGATCATCACGTCGTCACCGGCGGTGTCGACGACATCGGAGCGGATCAGGTTGGACTGGCCGAGGAAGTTGGCGACGAAGGTGGTGGCGGGGTTCTCGTAGAGCTCACCCGGCGCCCCCATCTGCTCGATGACGCCCTGGTTCATGACCGCGATGGAGTCGGCCATGGTCATGGCCTCCTCCTGGTCGTGGGTGACGTGGACGAAGGTGATGCCGACCTCGGTCTGGATCCGCTTCAGCTCGATCTGCATCTGCCGGCGCAGCTTGAGGTCGAGGGCCCCGAGCGGCTCGTCGAGCAGCAGCACGCCGGGCTCGTTGATCAGGGCGCGGCCGAGCGCCACCCGCTGCTGCTGGCCGCCCGAGAGCTGCGCGGGCTTGCGGTCGCCGTAGCCGGAGAGCTGGACCAGCTCGATCATGTCGACGGTCTTCTGCTTGTGGTCCTTGACGCCGCGGCGCCGGAGCCCGAAGGCCACGTTGTCGGAGATCGTCAGGTGCGGGAACAGGGCGTAGGACTGGAAGACGGTGTTGACGGGCCGCTTGTAGGGACGGAGCCGGGTGACGTCGTCGTCACCGATGTAGACCCGCCCGGCGGTCGGGTCCTCGAGCCCCGCGACCATCCGCAACGTGGTGGTCTTCCCGCATCCGGACGGCCCGAGCAGGGCGAAGAACGAACCCTCCGGCACGGTCAGCGAGAGGTCGTCGACAGCCGTGAAGCTGCCGAAGCGCTTCGTCACTCCCTCCAGCCGGAGGTGCTTGCCCTCAGCCACTGATGACCTCGTTGAACTGCCGCTGGTATGTCGTTTCCTGCTCGTCGTCGAGCGCCATGAACATGTAACCCGACTCGAGCGTCTGGTCGTCGAGGAAGATGAAGTCGCTGTTGACCGCGGACCTGTCGAACTGGGCGATCTCTTCCTGCGCCCCCTGGACCGGGCAGAAGTAGTAGTTCCACGCCGAGAGCTTCGCCGCGTTGACCGGGTCGTAGTAGAAGTTCATCATCGTCTCGACGTTCGTCTTGTGCTCCGCCTTGTTGGGGACCAGCATGTTGTCGGTCCAGATGGCGAAGCCCTCCTCCGGCGGGATCCACTTGTAGGGGTCGCCGCCGAGCAGGTTGATGACGTCGCCGCTCCACGCCTCGCAGGCCACGATGTCACCGGACTTCATGTCGTCGACGTAGTCGTTGCCGGCGAAGCGGCGGACGTGGCCGTTCTCGACGTAGCCCTGCAGCCGGTCGATCGCAGCGGTGAACTCCTCGCCGGTGAAGTCCTCCGGGTCGGAGCCCTCCATGAGCAGCAAGAACAGCATCGTGTCGCGCATCTCGGTGAGCAGCTCGACCTTGCCCTTGAGATCGGAGCGCGTGAGCAGCTCCTCGAAGCTGCTCACCGGGTCGGTGAGCTCGGAGTTGTAGCAGATGCCGGTCATTCCGCTCTGCCACGGGACGCTGTAATCGCGGTTCGGGTCCCAGTCGGGCGACTTCAGGAAGTCGATCAGGTTGGCGTCGACGTTGGGCATGTTGGAGTGGTCGAGCTTCTGGATCCAGCCGAGGTCGATCATCCGCGCGGCCATGTAGTCGGTGACGACGAAGACGTCGCGACCGGTCGACCGGCACGCCTGCAGCTGCGGCGAGACCTTGGCGAAGAACGTCTCGTTGTCGTTGACGTCGCCGTTCTGGTACTCCACGGTGATGCCGGTCTCCTGCTGGAACTTCTCCAGCGTGGAGGTGTCGGACTTCTTCACCGGGTCGACGTAGCCGATCCAGTTCGAGAAGACGATCGATTTCTGCTCGTCGCTGAGATCGGTGCTCTGGCACTCCCCGGAAGCGATCTTCGCGCCCTCGGTGCCGCACGCAGCGAGGAGCCCACTCGAGCCAAGGGCGAAGGCGGACGCCCCGGCGCCGCGCAGCAGCGACCGGCGTGACAACAACCCCCCGCGGGTCCCGAGCTGTCGGATGAACTGTGCTGCCAGCCGATCGGCGTCGGTGCCGCCGATCGGTGCGCGTGGCCCACGAACGCTCATGCGGTAGTGCCTCCTCGATGCGAGAGTGCCACACGGATCGTGTCATGCAGGGTCGGGGCAGACAAGGGATTCCGCACGTTTCGTTACCGTCACCTTCGGAATCCTTTGCCGTTCAGTGGCTTGCGGGTCGTGCGTGTGGAAGCATGCCCGGCATGAGCCGCAGGCAGGAGCGCAACGGGGTGGTGCTCGACGACGTGGCCAAGGCCATCATCGAGCAGCTGCAGCAGGACGGCCGCCGCTCGTACGCCGCCATCGGCAAGGAGGTGGGCCTGTCCGAGGCCGCCGTCCGGCAGCGGGTGCAGCGACTCATCGAGAGCGGCGTCATGCAGGTGGTCGCCGTGACCGATCCGCTCCAGCTCGGCTTCGCCCGCCAGGCGATGGTCGGCATCGAGGTGAACGGGCCGCTCGGGCCCGTCGCCGACGCGCTCGCCGACATGGAGGAGGTCGACTACGTGGTGATCACCGCGGGCTCCTACGACCTGCTCGCCGAGGTGGTCTGCGAGAGCGACGAACGGCTGCTGGAGCTCATCTCGGAGAAGATCCGCCGCATCGACGGCATCTCCCGGACCGAGACCTTCATGTACCTGACGCTGCGCAAGCAGACCTACTCGTGGGGTGTGCGCTGACGGCGTTGTGGGCCGACACAGCTCCGCCCGCGGCGTCGTACGCCGCCCTGCCGGGTGACACCTCGGTCGACGTCGCGATCGTGGGTGCCGGCTTCACCGGGCTGTGGACCGCGTACTACCTTGCCGACGCCGACCCCTCGCTGCGGATCGCGGTGCTGGAGGCCGAGGCCGTCGGCTTCGGCGCCTCCGGCCGCAACGGCGGCTGGAGCTCCGCGCTGTTCCCGGCGTCCCTGGACAAGCTGGCACGGCTCGGGGACCGCAACGGGGCGCTCGCCCTGGACGCGGCCATGCGCGGCGCGGTCGACGAGGTCGCCCGGGCCACGGCCGACGAGGGGATCGACGCCCACGTCGCCAAGGGCGGCACCATCAGCCTGGTCCGCAACCGGGCCCAGCTCGCCCGGGCCCGCGCGGAGGTCGACCACGCCCGCGGCTGGGGGCTGGGCGAGGACCGGCTCCGGCTGCTCGACGCGGACGCCGCTCGCGCCGTGCTCGCCGGAACCCGGACGCTCGCGGCGCTGTACACCCCGGACTGCGCGGCGATCCATCCGCTGCGACTGGCACGCGGCCTGGCGGGTGCGGTGGTCGCCCGCGGCGTGCGCGTCCACGAGCACACCCGGGTGCTGGGCATCTCCCCCGGGCGGGCCGAGACCACGTCCGGGACCGTGCGGGCCGGCACGGTGCTGCGCGCCACCGAGGGCTACACCGCCGGGCTGGTGGGCGAGCGCCGGACCCTGGCGCCCGTCTACTCCCTCGTGATCGCCACCGAGCCGCTGCCGCCGCAGGCCTGGGAGCGGATCGGGCTGGCGCGGCGCGAGACCTTCACCGACCAGCGCCACCTGGTCATCTACGGACAGCGCACGGCCGACGACCGGCTGGTGTTCGGTGGCCGCGGGGCGCCGTACCACTTCGGCTCCCGGGTCTCCCCCGGGTTCGAGCAGGAGCACCGGGTCTTCGCCTCGCTCCGGGCGACCCTGGTCGACCTGCTGCCGGTGCTGCGCGACGTGCGGATCACCCACGCATGGGGCGGCGCCCTGGGCATCCCGCGCGACTGGTGCGCGTCCGTGGGGCTCGACCGGGCGACCGGCCTCGGCTGGGCCGGCGGCTACGTCGGCGACGGGGTGACCACGACCAACCTGGCGGGACGAACGTTGCGCGACCTGGTGCTGGAGCGCGACACCGGCCTGACCCGGCTGCCGTGGGTCGGGCACCGGTCGCGGCGGTGGGAGCCCGAGCCGCTGCGCTGGCTCGGGATCAACATCGGGCTGCGGGCGATGGCGTTCGCCGACACCGAGGAGCGGCTGACCGGCCGGCCGAGCATGGTGGCCCGCGCGGTCCGGCCGCTCATCGGGGGCTGAGCGCCTCCCGAGGTTGGGGCGCGAAGGCCGCCAAGGCCTGAGCGGAGACGCGGGCTGAGGAGCGAGCGAGGCGAGCGTCTCGAAGCCTCGCACCTCAACCTCCGACGGGGTGGGATGCTGGCGCCATGCCTCGCGCCCTCGTCCGCCGCCCCGGTCCCCGCCTGGCCGAGGGCCTGCTGACCCACCTCGAACGGACGCCCGTCGACGTCGACCGCGCGCAGCGGCAGTGGGCGGCGTACGTCGCAGCGCTGGAGGCGGAGGGCTGGGAGACCGTGGAGGTGCCCGCCGCCGACGACTGTCCGGACGCCGTCTTCGTCGAGGACACCGTCGTCGTCCACGGCGACCTCGCCGTGGTCACGCGCCCGGGCGCCGTCGAGCGTCGCCCCGAGACCGCGGCCACCGAGGAGTCGCTGCGCGGCCTCGGCTTCCGGATCGCCCGGATCGAGCCACCGGGCACCCTCGACGGCGGCGATGTCCTCAAGCACGGCGGCACGGTGTGGGTGGGGCTGGGCGGGCGCACCGACCGCCACGGAGCCGGCCAGCTCGCCGCCCTCCTCGAGCCGCTCGGTGCCCGCGTGGTGCCGGTGCCGGTCACCAGGGTGCTCCATCTCAAGTCGGCCGTCACGGCCCTGCCCGACGGCACGGTGGTCGGCCACGAGCCGCTGGTCGACGACCCGACCGTGTGGGACCCGTTCCTCCCCGTGCCCGAGGAGTCCGGCGCCCACGTCGTCCTGCTCGGGGGCCACACGGTCCTGATGGCCGCCGACGCGCCGCGCACCCACAGTCTCCTCGAGCAGCGCGGGCTCCGCGTCGTCGCCGTGGACATCTCCGAGTTCGAGAAGCTCGAGGGTTGTGTCACGTGCCTGTCGGTGCGGCTGCGCTGACCGGTCCGTAGTCCGCCCGTCGGTTTCCCTGAGCGGGGAAACCGGAGCCTGGCGCGGGAAGCTTTCCGCGCCAGCCTCCAGACGCGCGCGCGAACCCCGGAGGGTGACCACGCCCGAGTCCGTGATCGAGAGGTCCGCGCCGTGTGGCAGCGGAGTGGCTGCGGCGAACCGCGACGGCGCCACCGGAAGGCGGAGCCATGTGATCACGGCCACGAATCCGGCCGACACGGCGTGGGCGGTTGGACAAGGTCGGCAGCCTGTGGTCAAACTCTACTGACTTACTATCCTTATTCGGTCAGGAGCAGTCCGTGCAGATCGTGACCCTCCCCCTCCCCCAGCTCGGCAACCGCTGCCACCTGCTGCACGACGGCAGCCACGGCATCGTCGTCGACCCGCCGCGCGACCACTCCGTGGTCGAGCGCGCGGCCGAGGAGGCCGGGGTGGCCGTGGCGGTCGTCGCCGACACCCACGTCCACAACGACTACGTGTCCGGCGCGCCACTGCTCGCGCGGCGGCACGCGGCCGACTACCTGGTGTCGGCCGCCGAGTCGCTGGCCGTGCCCCACGTGGGTGTCCGGGGCGGAGATGCGGTCGAGGTGGGCGACCTGCGGCTCGAGGTGCTGCACGCGCCGGGCCACACCGAGCACCACCAGGCGTTCCTCGTCGGCGACCGCACCGGCCCGGCCGCCCTGCTCTCCGGCGGCAGCCTGCTCCACGGGACCGTCGGGCGCACCGACCTGGTGTCCCCGGACCGCACCGCAGACCTGGCCCGGGCCCAGTGGTCGACCGCCCGCCGGCTCGCGGAGCTGCCGCGGAGCACCGTGCTGCTGCCGACCCACGGGTTCGGCAGCTTCTGCGCCGGCGGCACGGCCGGGCCCGACGACGCCGGCACGGTCGGTGACGAGCACCTCGTCAACCCGGCGCTGACCCTCGACCTCGACACATTCATGTCCGACCTGCTCGCCGGGTACGGACCCGTTCCCTCCTACTACAGGCACATGGCGGGCCTCAACCGGGCGGGCGCGGGGGACTCGCCCGGCAGGCCGGCCGTGCCGGTCACCGTCGAGGGCGTGACCGACGCCGTGCTCGCCGGGCAGTGGGTCATCGACGTTCGCCGGCGCCCCGCGTTCGCCGACGGGCACGTCGCCGGCAGCCTGAACGTCGAGCACGGCGACCAGTTCGCGACGTACGTCGGGTGGCTGGTGCCGTGGCAGGACGACATCGTGCTGCTGGCCGACGACCCGAGCCGGCTCGACGACGCGGTCACCGACCTGTCCGCGATCGGCATCGAGGGGGTCGGCACCCACGTGCTGGCGCCGGAGACGCTGCTGCCCGCGCGTCACCGACGGGTGAGGTGGGAGGCGCTCCGCGAGCTCGACGAGACCCCCGTGCTGCTCGACGTACGTCGCCACGACGAGTTCGACTCCGGTGCCGTCCGCACCGCGCTCCACGTGCCGCTGCACGAGCTCGAGGACCGGATGGCCGAGCTGCCCCCCGGTGAGATCTGGGTCTACTGCCGCTCCGGCTTCCGCGCCGGCATCGCGGCCAGCCTGCTGCAGCGTGCCGGCCACCCGGTCGTGCACGTCGACGACGACCTCTCCCGTGCCGCCGAGCTGCAGCTCCCCGTCCGCGGCTCCGTCGCCGCCTGAGCCCAGCCGCCCCCGGACGAGAGGAGCCGCCTGCGACAGCTTGCTGACCATGCACTGACTCGGCAGAAGACATGACCCGACAGGGCGGACATGGGGCCGCCTGGAGGTAACAGGATCGTGCAGACCCAACTGACAGGAAGTGACGCGCGCAGGCTTCACGGGCGCCGCCTCACGATCGGAGCAGCCCTCACGGCGCTCGGTCTCGTGTGCTCCCCTCGAGATCGCCCGGGCCGACGACCCGACCGACACCGGTCCGGTCGGCAGCGACCCCCAGGTCGACAGCCTCCTGGACGGCGCGCTCGGCGACTCGATCGTGGCCGACACGTCTGCGTTCGACGCAGCCGACGGCCGCACGTACTGGATCAAGAACCACGTCGACACCAGCCTGCTCCCGACCGACTCGGTCTGCTAGGGCCGGCGCGTCCGGCCCGACTCGGGTGCCGGCCAGCGGGCCGGCGGTGGCCCACCCACCGATCGGCTCGCGGAAACGGTGGAGCATCCACCGCCGGACGGGAGCCCGGCACGATCGGGTCAGGAGCGGCGCCCGCCCCGGACCGCTGGAAAATCGCTTGCCCTCGAGCGGCCCCAGCGTCACCATGGTGGGGCCGCGCGGCGTACCGACTGCGTGTGCCCGTGCCCGACGAGAGGAGGCGTGACATGACGACCACTGTCACCGGCCTGTCCGCAGACCGCACCCCTTCTCTCACCCGGAGCACCGTTGACCTTCCACGAGTCACTCACTGAGCAACACACCCACGAGGGCATCGACCCTCGCTTCGTCTTCGACTTCCAGTCCTACGACGACCCCGACGACGCGTCGCAGCGCTGGACCACCTGGTACGACGTCGAGCCGCTGTGCCGCGGCCCCGAGCCACGCCCCGACTGGGTCGTGACGTCGCAGGGCGCGATCGACACCGAGCTCGGCGTCCTCAAGACCGGCAAGGAGGCCGACGTCTTCCTGCTCGAGCGCGCCGACCCCCACGACCCCGGCGGCGGGGTGGTGATGGCGGCCAAGCGCTACCGCGGCGAGGAGCACCGCAGCTTCCACCGCTCCGCGGCCTACACCGAGGGTCGCAAGATGCGCCGGTCGCGCGACAACCGGGCGATGGCCAAGAAGACCGCCCACGGCCGCGCGGTCGCCGCCGGTCAGTGGGCCTTCGCCGAGTGGTCGGCGCTGGTCCGCTGCCACGAGCTGGGCCTGTCGGTCCCCTACCCCGTGCAGATCGACGGCACCGAGCTGCTCATGGAGTGGATCACCGTCGACGGGGAGACCGCGCCGCGGCTGGCGCAGACCCGTCCCGACCCCGAGCTGCTGGCGTCGTACTTCGACCAGCTGCGCGACGTGCTGGCCGAGCTGGCGCGCCACGGCCTCGTGCACGGCGACCTGTCGCCGTACAACGTGCTGGCTTCCGGTGACCGGCTGGTCGTGATCGACCTGCCACAGATGGTCGACCTGGTGGGCAACCCGGCGGGCATGGACTTCCTGCTGCGCGACTGCACCAACGTCTGCCGCTGGTTCCGGGCGCGGGGGCTGGAGGTCGACGAGCACGCGCTGTTCGGCGAGCTGGTGGCGCACGCGTTCTGAGGCAGAGAACCGGTACTCCAGTGAGAAGTGGCCCTCCTGACGGGCCGTGAGGGGCCACTTCTCACTGGACTACCCCGCAGGAGAGCGGTGACACCGCCGCATAGGGTGCCGCCATGAGGCACACCCGGGGCCGGGTCGTCGAGGTCGACGACCTCGACGACTTCGACCGTCGGCTCGCCGCCGGAGCCCGCGACCTGGGTGGCTGGCGGTGCCGCTCGCTCGACCTGCGGGAGCGCGGCGACGAGCTGAGGTCGTGCCGAGTGGCGGGGGCGATGTTCCTCGGGTGCCGGTTCGCCGACGGCGACGAGGCCGACGTCGAGGGTCGCGGCGCGGTGGTGTTCCCGACGCTCCCCGACGTCCCGCTCGACCCCTACCGGGCTGGGCTCTACTCGGCGCGCGAGCTCTACGGCGACGCGGGCTACGGCACCAGCCTCGACGCTCGTGGCTACGCCTGGGCGCAGTCCGGGCTCGACTCCGACGGCCTGCTCGCCGCCACCCTGCACGACCACGCCATCGACGAGGCGCTCTCCACGTGGGTGGCGGGCCGCTGGGTGGTCGGCGTCATGGGGGGCCACGGCGTCGGCCGTGGGAGCCCTGGCTACGAGGACGCCGTACGCCTCGGGCGGCTGCTCGGCGAGCGCCACACGGTGGCGACCGGCGGCGGCCCGGGCGCGATGGAGGCGGCGAACCTCGGCGCCCGGTTGGCGGGTGCGAGCTACAGGGAGCTCGCAGCAGTGATGGCCGCCGTCGCGCGCGTGCCCGACTACCGCGGTCGGATCGGCGCGTGGGCGAGCGCCGGGCTCGACGCCCTCGCCGGCGTTGCCGGCACGACCGAAACCCTGGGCATCCCCACGTGGCACTACGGCCACGAGCCGCCCAACGTGTTCGCCTCCGCCATCGCCAAGTACGTCCGCAACTCGTTGCGCGAGGCGGTGCTGCTGGAGATCTGCGACGCCGGGATCGTCTACCTGCCCGGGGCCGCGGGCACCGTGCAGGAGGTGTTCCAGGACGGCTGCGAGAACTTCTACGCCGACCCGGCGTCGGTGGCGCCCATGGTGCTGGTCGGCCGGCGCCACTGGACCGAGGAGCTCCCCGTGTGGCCGCTGCTGGAGCGGCTGTCCCGAGACCGGGTGATGTCCGGCCACGTGCACCTCGTCGACACCGTCGACGAGGCCGCCGAGGTCATCGGCTGACGCCGCTCAGGACTCGGTAGCGGCGAGCTGACCGCAGGCGCCGTCGATCTCGCGGCCCCGGGTGTCGCGGACCGTGGTCGGGATGCCCCGCGCCTCCAGCCGGCGGACGAACTCGCGCTCGTCGGCGGGGTCGGACGCGGTCCACTTCGACCCCGGCGTCGGGTTGAGCGGGATCAGGTTGACGTGGACCCAGCCCCAGTCGCCCTGCGCGAGCAGCACGTCGGCCAGCAGGTCGGCGCGCCAGGCCTGGTCGTTGATGCCGCGCATCATGGCGTACTCGATCGAGACCCGCCGGCGGGTGATCTTCGCGTAGTTCCAGGCCGCGGCCACCGTCTCCTCGACGGAGTACCGGGTGTTGATCGGGACCAGCTCGTTGCGCAGCTCGTCGTCGGGCGCGTGCAGGGAGAGGGCCAGCGTGACCGGGATGCCCTCGTCGGTCAGCTGGTTGATCCGCGGCACCAGACCGACCGTCGACACGGTCACGCCGCGCGCCGACATGCCGAGCCCGGCCGGGGCAGGGTCGGTGAGACGGCGTACGGCGCCGATCACGGCCCTGTAGTTGGCGAGCGGCTCCCCCATGCCCATGAACACGACGTTCGAGACCCGGCCCGGCCCGCCCGGCACCTCGCCGCGCGCCAGCGACCGCGCGCCGGCGACGACCTGCTCGACGATCTCGGCGGTCGACATGTTGCGCTGCAGTCCGCCCTGGCCGGTTGCGCAGAACGGGCAGGCCATCCCGCAGCCGGCCTGGCTGGACACGCACATCGTGACCCTGTCGGGGTAGCGCATCAGGACCGACTCGACCAGTGCCCCGTCGAAGAGCTTCCAGAGGGTCTTGCGGGTGGTGCCGCGGTCGGCCTCGAGGGTGCGCAGCGGCGTCATCAGCGGCGGCAGCAGGGTCGCCACCAGGTCCGCGCGCTGCGCCGCCGGCAGGTCGGTCATCTCGGCCGGGTCGTCGACCAGTCGGGAGAAGTAGTGGGTGGAGAGCTGCTTGGCGCGGAAGGCGGGCAGACCGGCGGCCGTGGCCGCCTCGGCCCGCTCCGCCTCGGTGAGGTCGGCGAGGTGCCGCGGCGGCTTCTTGCGACCGCGCGGCTCGGCGAGGACCAGCGGCAGGGTCCGGGTGGGTTCGGTGCTCTCGGACATCGGTCGTCGATTCTCCCACGCGACGACGCCGCCGCCGATTCGTCGGCGGCCGGGAGTCAGCCCTGTTGCTGGCGCACCATGACGTAGAGGACCAACGAGGCCACCGCGAGCACGACCAGCGCGGTCAGCGCCATGCCGATGACCATGTAGATCCCGAACCGGCGGGTCCGGGCGTTGGCGACCAGCACCGCCGGCACCACCAGCATCACTGCCACGATCGGGAACAGCCGCTCGGCGGTCTCGAAGGTGAACAGCAGCCGTAGCACCCCGATGAACCCACCGGGGACGACGGTCACGAACAGCATGCCGGAGAAGAAGCCGGTCAGCGCGATGAACGTCGGGTGGTCTCGGTGCCACCAGTCACGCGGCGGCCCGTGAGTCTCCTCGACCATGCTGGTGGGACCCGAGCCCTCGGTGGTCTGCGTGGTCATGCCCCCACGGTACGCCGCACCCGCCGCTCGTCCAGCGAGGCTCGGCGGTGTGAGATCGGGCACGGGGGCGGTTGCTCAGCCGCCGGCCCGGGCCGAGAAGACGGTGTAGTGGAGCAGCAGCCAGATCGGGGCGATCGTCGCCAGGAGGGAGTCGAGCCGGTCCATGAGCCCGCCGTGGCCCGGGATGACCTGGCTCATGTCCTTGACCCCCAGGTCGCGCTTGATGACCGACTCGCAGAGGTCGCCGAGGGTCGCCATCACCGCCGTGATCAGGCCGAGGACGACGCCGACCCACCACGCGCCGTCGAGCAGCTGGACCACCAGCAGCCAGCCGACGCCGACGCAGGAGAGCACCGAGCCGGCGAGGCCCTCCCACGACTTCTTGGGCGAGATCACCGGGGCCATCGGGTGCCGGCCGAACAGCACGCCGGCGACGTACCCGCCGATGTCGGAGGCGATCGTGACCAGGATGAAGACGAGGATCCCGCGGACCCCGTCGTCCCAGGGTTCGAAGTCGGTCGCCCCGCCCTCGGCCAGCAGCAGCGCGACGAACGAGCCGAGGAACGGTACGTAGAACAGCGTGAAGATGGAGCCGGTAGCGGTCTGGACGTAGCCCGGGACCCCGCGGCGCAGCAGCCACAGCATCGTCACCAGCCCGGTCACCGCCGTCGCGGTGACCAGGGCCGGGGCGCCGTAGAAGTAGGCGACGACCACCATCACGACCCCGCCGATCATCAGCGGCTGCTCCGGCAGGTCGATGTCGCGGGCCAGCAGCCCCCGTCGGAGCTCCCAGATCGCGACCACGACGGCCGCCCCCACGATGATCAGGAACGCCGTCTTCCAGAACGCCAGCGAGGCACCGATGGCGGCGAGCAGGACCGCGGCGGAGCCGATCGCCGCGGGTAGGTTGCGGCCGGCCCGACCGTGGTCCTTCGGCGGGGCGGGGGTGGACGTCATCGGGCGTGGGCCGCTCAGACCTCGAGCAGCTCGGACTCCTTGTGCTTGAGCATCTCGTCGATGGCGTCGGTGTGCTTCTTGGTGGCGCCGTCGAGCCGCTTCTCGGCGCCGGTCACGTCGTCCTGGCCGACCTCGCCGTCGTGGCCGAGCTTCTCCAGCGCCTGCTTCGCCGTACGGCGCAGGTTGCGGACCGCGACCCGACCGTCCTCGGCCTTGGCGCGGGCCACCTTGATGAACTCCTTGCGGCGCTCCTCGGTGAGCTCGGGGAAGACGCACCGCAGCACCTTGCCGTCGTTGGCGGGGTTGACCCCGAGGTCGGAGTCGCGGATCGCCTTCTCGATGTTGCTCATCGCGCCCATGTCGAACGGCGCCACGATGATGGTGCGGGCGTCCTGGGAGGTGAAGGACGCGAGCTGCTGCAGCGGCGTCTGGGTGCCGTAGTAGTCGGCCGTCAGCTTGGCGAACATCGCCGGGTTGGCGCGCCCCGCACGGATCGCCGCGAACTCCTCACGGGTCGCTTCGACCGACTTGTCCATCTTCTGGTCGGCCTCGGCGAGGATGTCGTTGATCACGGAACGCTCCTGTGTGCTCGGTGTCTCACGCTGGGTCAGCTGACCAGCGTGCCGATCTTCTCACCCGCCACGATCCTCGCGAGCGCGCCCTCCTGGGCGCCGAACACGATGAGCGGCATCTTGTTCTCCATGCACAGCGCGAAGGCGGTGGCGTCGGCGGCCTTCAGCCCCTGAAGCAGCACGTCCTGATAGCTGATCTCGTCGTACTTGGTGGCAGTCGGGTCGAGGTTGGGGTCGGCGGAGTAGAGGCCGTCGACGCCCTGCTTGGCCATCAGCACCACCTCGCACTTGGTCTCCAGCGCTCGCTGCGCGGCCACGGTGTCGGTGGAGAAGAACGGCATCCCGGCGCCGGCGCCGAAGATCACCACGCGGCCCTTGTCGAGGTGGCGCATCGCCCGGCGCGGGATGTAGGGCTCGGCGACCTGACCCATCGCGATCGCGGTCTGGACCCGGGTCTCGATGCCCTCCTTCTCGAGGAAGTCCTGGAGGGCCAGGCAGTTCATGACCGTGCCGAGCATGCCCATGTAGTCGGCGCGCGCCCGGTCCATGCCCCGCATCTGCATCTCCGCGCCGCGGAAGAAGTTGCCGCCGCCGACCACGATGCACACCCCCACGCCCTGCCGGGCCACGTCGGCGATCTCCCGGGCGATCGACGCGACGACGTCGGGGTCGACGCCCACCTTGCCGCCGCCGAAGACCTCGCCCGAGAGCTTGAGCAAGACACGTTCGTACCTGGTCACGCGGCTCCTTCCGCCGTGGCTGCCGACGTGCGCGAGACTACCTTGCCGCGCGGGGCGTCCCGCAGTCGTCCTCGCGGGCGCCGAAGGCGCGAGCGCACAACAGCACGGGCCGGCCGGATCTGGTGATCCGGCCGGCCCGTGCGGGTGAGGTGGGCCGTCAGGCGCCGACCTCGAAGCGCGCGAAGCGGGACACGCTGGTGCCGGCCTCGTCGAGGACGGCCTTCACCGACTTCTTGCTCTCGGTCACCGACGGCTGCTCGAGGAGGACGACCTCCTTGAAGTAGCCGTTGAGCCGGCCCTCGGTGATCTTGGCGATCGCTTGCTCGGGCTTCCCCTCCTCGCGCGAGGTCGCCTCGGCGATCTCCCGCTCCTTGGCGACCTGGTCGGCGGGGACGTCGTCGCGGGTGAGGAACTTGGGACGCATCGCAGCGATCTGCATCGCTGCTCCGCGGGCACCCTGCTCGTCCCCGTCGTACTCGACCAGCACGCCCACGGCGGGCGGCAGGTCGGCGGCACGCTTGTGCATGTAGGAGACGACGTTGCCGCCGAAGTAGGCGACGCGGCCGAGCTCGATCTTCTCGCCGATCGTGATCGCGAGGCTCTCGACGACCTCCCCGACGGTCTTGCCGTCGAGCGGGACCGCCTTGAGCGCCTCGGTGTCGCCGGCCTGCGCCTCGGCGGCCGCATCGGCGATCCGCTGCGCGGTCGCGACGAACTCGTCGCCCTTGGCCACGAAGTCGGTCTCGCAGTTGAGCTCGACCAGGGCGCCGCCGGAGGTGGCGACCAGCCCGGCCGAGGCCTCGCGCTCGGCGCCTCGAGCAGCCATCTTCTTGCCCAGCTTGATGCGGATCAGCTCGGCGGCCTTGTCGAAGTCGCCGTCGGCCTCCTCGAGCGCCTTCTTGCAGTCCATCATCCCGGCGCCGGTGAGCTCCCGGAGCTTCTTGACGTCAGCGGCGGAGACAGCCATGTCGTTCCTCTTCCCTCGTACTCGTCAGTGGTGGTGGTCCGTGCCGGGGGCTCTCGCGGGCCCCGTGGGCCGCAGGCCTCAGGCCTGCTCCTCGGCCTTGGCCTCGGCGTTGACGAAGCCGGCCGCCTCGGCGTCCTCGGCGGTGCGGAACCACACCTCGGCATTGGTCCGGTCGTACCAGGGGCTCGACGGAGCGTGGAACTTCTTCGAGGTCTTGTTGCCCTTGATCTCGAAGCCGGACGGCGCCTCGCCGCTCTCGAGCGGGGCGGCGGAGCCGGCGCCGAGCTCGCCCTCGCCGACCTCGGTGCCGGCCGCGGGGGGCGCCTCGGTCGTGGCCTCGGCACCGGGTGCCTCGGTCGTGGGCTCGGCGGGAGCCTCGGCAGCGGGTGCCTCGGTCGTGGGCTCGGCCGGAGCCTCGGCAGCGGGCGCCTCGGTCGAGGTGACCTCCGCCGGAGCCTCGGTGGCCGCCTGCGCGGCGGCCTCGGCGGCCGGGGCCTCGGTGGCGGCACCGGTCGCCTCGGCGGCGGGGGTGTCCTCGACGGCGGTGTCGCCACCGGTCGCGGTCACGGCAGCCTTGTCGGCGTCGCCCTGCAGGAGCTCGCGCTCCCACTCGGCCAGCGGCTCGTCGGTGGCGACGTCGCCGCCGGAGGTGGCGGCGTCGGTCTTGGCGCCCGAGCGAGCGATCAGGCCCTCGGCCACCGCGTCCGCGACCACGCGGGTCAGCAGGCCGACCGCGCGGATGGCGTCGTCGTTGCCCGGGATCGGGTAGTCGACCAGGTCGGGGTCGCAGTTGGAGTCGAGGATGCCGATGATCGGGATCCGCAGCTTGCGGGCCTCCTCGACGGCGAGGTGCTCCTTGTTGGTGTCGACGATCCAGACGGCGGAGGGGGTACGGCCCATCTCCCGGATGCCGCCCAGCGACTTCTCCAGCTTGTCGCGCTCGCGGCGCATCTGCAGCAGCTCCTTCTTGGTGCGGCTGCTGCCGGCGACGTCGTCGAAATCGATCTCGTCGAGCTCCTTGAGACGGTTGATCCGCTGGTGGACCGTCTGGAAGTTGGTGAGCATGCCACCCAGCCACCGCTGGTTGACATAGGGCATGCCGACGCGCATCGCCTGCTCGGCGATGGCCTCCTGGGCCTGCTTCTTGGTGCCGACGAACATCACGGTGCCGCCCTTGGCGACGGTCTCCTTGACGAACGCGTAGCAGCGGTCGATGTAGGCCAGCGACTGCTGCAGGTCGATGATGTAGATGCCGTTGCGCTCGGTCATGATGAAGCGCTTCATCTTCGGGTTCCACCGACGGGTCTGGTGTCCGAAGTGCACGCCGCTCTCGAGAAGCTGGCGCATGGTGACGACTGCCATGTGATCTCCTGTGGTCGCGGGGCGCTCCCCCACGAGCCCGACCTTTGACACAACACTGCAGGTCGAGCGGGGTCACGCGCCGCATCGGGTTTTCAGTTGCTGCCTCGGGCGGGTGCCGTCGGCCCTGACGCTCACGCGCGATCCGACCCGACCGGTGGTCGGGACCGAGGATCGACGCCCACGGGCGGCCGGAGCCAGGGATGCACTCCGTCGTGGTCTGCGAACGTGCGAAGTCAACCCACAGGGTGGGCTGCTCCGCACAGGGTAGTCGACGCGCGCGCCGGGCCGCCAATCGGAAGGACAGGCCACGAGTCGTCCACACGCAGGCCCCCGGACCCACTCGTCCACAGCCTGCGCCGCGGGACTCGGCCCACCGGCGGAGCAGCCGCACGCTGGTCCCGTGACGACTCCTACCCGCGTGCTCGCGACGACCCTCCTGACGCTCGTCCTCGCGCCCCTCCTGGCGCTGCACGGCCACCCGCCAGCGGGTGCCACCACCGACCCGGTAGGCCAGTGGCCGCTGCTGCCACCCGACGTGGTGGCCGGCTTCGACCCGCCGGAGTCGACCTGGGGGGCCGGGCACCGCGGCGTCGACCTCGCCGGCCGTCCGGGGCAACCGGTGCGGGCCGCCCTGCCCGGCCGGATCGCCTTCGCCGGGACGATCGCGGGTCGGCCCGTGGTGACGGTGTCCCACGGCGCCACCCGCACCACCTACGAGCCGGTCGCCACCACGCTCCCCCGCGGGACGCGGGTCGCCGCCGGGTCGGTCATCGGCAGTCTCGGCGTCGCGGGCTCCCACTGCTTCCCCGCTGCGTGCCTGCACTGGGGCTGGATCCGCGACGAGACCTACCTCGACCCGCTCCGGTTGGTCGCGGGCGGCCCGGTCCGGTTGCTGCCGCTCGCGGGGCTCGCCACCTCCACCAACGGGCCGGCCGCGGCGCCGACACTCCCGCTCTCGCCCTACGCCGGCTGGGTGCCGCCGGCCGACGCGCTGCGGCTGTGGCCGTGACGGCTCAGGCCCGGGGGTGCGCTTGCTGATAGGCCTTGCGCAACCGGTCGGTGGTGACGTGCGTGTAGAGCTGGGTGGTGGCGAGCGAGGCGTGGCCCAGCAGCTCCTGGACCGACCGCAGGTCGGCCCCGCCCTCCAACAGGTGGGTGGCAGCGGTGTGACGCAGCCCGTGGGGGCCCAGGTCAGGTGCGCCGGGGACGTCGGCGATCCGGCGGTGGACCAGCGTGCGGACCGCGCGCTGGTCGATCCGGCGGCCCCGCGCGCCCAGGAACAGTGCGCCACCAGCCCCCTCCGCGAGCAGCGCTGCACGCCCCTGGGCGAGCCAGCGCTCGAGCGCCCGCGCGGCGGGGCGGCCGTAGGGAACGGTCCGTTCCTTGCGGCCCTTGCCGAGCACCCGCACCACCTGGCGCTCCCGGTCGAGGTCGTCGACGTCGAGGCCGACCAGCTCCCCCACCCGGACTCCGGTGGCGTAGAGCAGCTCCAGCATTGCGACGTCGCGGAGCCCGATCGGCGAGCCGTCGTCGGCGAGCCGGGCGGCCGCCTCGACCAGCGCATGTGCCTCGTCGGCGCGGAGCACCGACGGCAGGGTCCGGTGCGGCTTCGGCGAGCCGAGGCTGGCCCCCGGATCGACGGACACCCGTCCGGTGCGGGCGAGCCAGGCGGTGAACACCCGGGCCGCCGTGGCACGGCGCGCGAGAGTCGTGCGGGCCCGGCCCCGGGTCTGCTGGTTGGCCAGCCAGCTGCGCATCGTCCGCAGGTCGATCTCGTCGAGCCGGGTCAGTCCCAGCCGGTGGCTGTGCTCGAGCATCGACTCCAGGTCACCGAGGTAGCTCCGGACGGTGTGCTCGGACACATCCCGTTCGGAGCGCAGGTGGCGTTCGTAGTCGCCCAGCGCCCGCGCGAACTGCTCCGGGAGGGCCTCGTCCGCCGACTCCTCGGTCATGGCCCGATCGTAGGCGGGTCACGGCCCTGATCCGGGGAGCCCCGAGCGGGCGAGGGCACCGAGTCGCCAGCCGCTCCCGTCGCCCACCACGTAGCCGCGGTCGGTCAGGTAGATCAGGGCGCTCTGCGTGTCGAGCAGGGCGATCCCGGCCGCGGCGGCGATCGACTCCAGGCCGGCCGGCCTCCGGACCGGGACGGCCTCCAGCACCTGGCGGTGACGCCGGGTCAGCCGGTCGCGAGGGCGCTCGGCGCCGCGGGGGTCGTCGGTGAGGTGGTCACCGGCGCCTCCGACCATCTCGAGCACCTCGGCCGGCCTGGTCACCAGCGCGGCCGCGCCGCTGCGGATCCAGTGGTGGACGCCCTGCGAGGGGGCGCTGGTCACCGGACCGGGCACCCCCATGAGGGGTCGGCTCAGGCTGGTCGCCCAGGCTGCCGTGTTGAGCGCGCCGCTGCGGGCGGCCGCCTCGACCACGACGGTGCCGCAGGTGAGCCCGGCGATGATCCGGTTGCGCGCCAGGAAGCGGATCCGCAGCGGCGCACACCCGGGCGGCAGCTCGGACACCACGGCGCCGACGGTCGCCATGTGGTCGATCAGGGCGCGGTGCTCGGCGGGGTAGGGGCGGTCGACGCCGCAGGCGAGCACCGCGATCGACGGTCCCTCGACGGCCAGCGCTCCCCGGTGGGCGGCCTGGTCGATGCCGAACGCCGCCCCACTGACCAGGCTGCGTCCGGACCGGGCGACGCCGGCCCCCATCTCGCGGGCCACGCTCTCGCCGTAGCTGGTCGCCGAGCGCGAACCCACCACGGCGACCGCGTCGGCGACCTCGTCGAGCCGGAGCGGCCCCCGCACCCACAGCCCGATCGGAGGTCCGCCGAGCTCGGACACCGGCTCGGAGTGGCCGAGCTGGTCGAGCTGCTCGGGCCACTCGTCGTCACCGGGGATCACGAACCGGATGCCCAGGGCGGCCGCCTGTTCGAGCTCGCGCACCGGATCGAGCCGGGTGAGCCTCCCGGCGGCGTCGGCGACGAGCTCGTCGTCGCCCCGGTTGCCGAGCACGTCGTCGTAGAGGCGTACGGCGCCCACCCCGGCGAGCGCGCCGGCGACCCGCAGGTCGGCCGGTTCGGTGAGCCGGCTGAGCGCCGCTCGGGCCAGTCGCTCGTCGGTCACGATGCGGCCCGCCGGAGCGCGGAGGAGAGCAGCGGTTCGCCGGTGCGGAGCCGCAGGGCAGTGTGTGCGTCGGCGACCGAGGGGGTCTCGGCGCCGCGGAGGTCGGCCACGGTCCAGGCGATCCGGTGGACCCGGATCGCACCGCGACGGCTCAGCCTGCCCGCGTAGGTCCGGTCGTCGACGACCTTCTGCGCCTCCGGCGACAGCGGCCACTCCTGGGTGAGCGCCGGCCCGGGCACCTGCCCGTTGAGGCGCCAGCTCCGTCCGGCGTAGCGCTCGGCCTGGCGGGCACGCGCCTCGGCCACGCGCTCCCGCACGACGGCCGACGACTCGGGCCTCGCAAAACGGTCGCGTTCGTCGTGGGGCTGCAGGGGTTCGAGGTGGCGGGTGATGTCGATCCGGTCGGTGATGGGGCCGCGGACCCGGCGCCGGTAGTCCTGGCGCTGGACCTCTCGACAGCTGCACCGGTTGCCGCCGGGGTCGGTGCGGTAGTCGCCGCACGGGCAGGGGTTGGCCGCGAACACGACCAGCCCCCGGGCGGGGTAGGTCACCGCGTCGTCGCCTCGAGCGATGGTGACGTCGCCGCTCTCGAGGGGCTGCCGGAGAGCGTCGATCACGTCGGTGCGCAGCAGCGGGAACTCATCGAGGAGCAGGACGCCGCAGTGGGCCCGGCTCACCTCGCCCGGCCTCACGCGACCCGATCCCCCGCCGACGATGCTGGCCTTGCTGGCGTCGTGGTGGGGTGCGGAGAACGGTGGCCGGACGATCAGCCGGTCTCCGTCGTCGAGCGCGCCGGCCAGGGAGTGGAGGGCGGTGACCTCGATCGACTCGTCGAGGGAGAGGTCGGGCAGGATCGAGGGGATCCGCTCCGCGAGCGTGGTCTTGCCGCACCCCTTGGGGCCGCTGAGCAGGAGGTGGTGTCCGCCAGCCGCGGCCACCTCGGCGGCGTAGCGGGCATCGGCCATGCCGAGCACGTCGGCCATGTCGACCTCGTCGAGGCGTTGCTGCCCGCGCCAGGACAGCAGGCGGCTGCCGGACATGGGGGCGACCGGCGGCGCCTCGGGAACCTCGGCGCCGGTGAGCTCGGCGAGGACCTGGCCGAGCGACCTGACGCCGAGCACCTCGACGTCGGGGACCAACGCGGCCTCGTGGGCCTGGGGCTCGGGCACGAAGACCCGCCGGAAGCCGCGGCGGGCCGCGGCCAAAGTCATCGGAAGGACGCCGGGCACGGACCGGAGGCCACCGTTGAGGGTGAGCTCGCCGATGAAGACCGATCTCTCGACGTCGGCCGCGGGCAGCTGGCCGTCGGCCTTGAGCACGGCCAGCGCGACGGCCAGGTCGAAGTGGGTGCCGCGCTTGGGCAGGTCGGCGGGCGAGAGCAGGATCGTGACCCGCTTGCTGGTGGGCCACGGGAGATGGGTGTTGTGGACCGCCATCTGGCACCGGTGGGGCGCCTGGTGGAGCGAGACGTCGCACCGGCCGACCATGGTCAGCCCCGCCTGCCCCGGCGAGACGTCGGCCTGCACGTCGACCAGGTGGCCGACGGCTCCGTCGAGGGCGATGGTGGTGGTCGAGGCGACGGGCATCAGCCGATCCCCCTCACGTGGTCGACCGCGGACCTGCCCTTGCGCGGGCGGAGCACGGCCACGAGGTCGACCCGGGTCTCGGGCGGGTGGACTCCACGCGCCTCGGCCCAGCGCACCGCGAGTCGCCGCAACCGCTCCAGCTTGGCGTCGGTGATCGCCTCGTGCGGCGTCCCGTGGTCGAGGCTGGTGCGGGTCTTGACCTCGCACGCCACCAGCGTCGCGCCGTCCTTCAGGACCAGGTCGAGCTCGCCCTCGTCACACCGCCAGTTGCGGTCGAGCACCATCATCCCCTGCGCGACCAGGTGGTCGGCGGCGAGTCGTTCGCCGTAGCGGCCGAGCGCCTGGTGGTGGGTCATTGCCGTGTCCGTCATCTGCTGACCTCCTCGCGGGCCAGCGTTCCCGGTGACGGGGACAGCTGCGGCAGGTCCGGACCTGGCCTGTGGACACAGCGTCAGGAACCGCCCCTGTGGACGGAAAGTGGTGGTCCGTCAGCGGACCAGGCCGACCAGCCCCTGGTCCGGGAGGGTGACGGCGGCGTTCGGGTCCACCCGCATCGTGATGTTGGTCGTGCTGCCGTTCAGCTCGACGCTCGACGCCACGTACTGTGCGTTGGTCAGGTCGAGGCTGGCTCCGCCGCTGATGATGAACGGGGTGGCGTTGGGCGCCATGAACACGCCCCGCACCCGGAACAGACCGCCGCCGGCCATGCCGTAGGTGCTGCTGGCGCTGGATCCACTCTCGCTCCACAGCGCCAGGTCCTCGGGGCCGTTCACGTCGTGCCACGCAGCGATCGCGGCAGGCAGCGGGTTGCCGGTGACGGGGTCGACGACGGTGTCGAGCGTGTCGGGCGCGGTCCAGTCGATGCCACCGCCGTTCTGCGTGAACTGTCCGGTCCCGAGGCCACCCCCGCAAGGAGTCGTGGCGTTGGGCACGGTCCCGGTGGTGGCCGGGACGCATCCCGTGCTCTGCCCGCCCATCATGAACGCGGTCGTGCGACACATGCGCAGCAGTCCACCGGTCTCCTTGAACTGGCCGCTGCGGACGAAGAGCACCGACTTGCTGGTGCTCTGGCCGGTCGCGCAGTACCCCGATGCGTCCAGGTTGGTCGTCGCGTTGTTCATCTGGAACTCCGCACCGGTGCCGAGGCTGACGGCGTCGGAGACGTCGGTGTTGTTGCGGATGTAGACGTGGTGGGCGTTGGGCATCTTCAGCGACCCGCTGGGGTTGACCCAGCCGCGGAAGAAGATGGTGCCGGCGTCGAGGGTGTTGCCTGCACTGTCACCGACGAACTTGCCGTTGCAGTTGACGTACAGTTTGTCGCTCGCCGTGAGGCTGAGCGCGGTCACCTCGGCCGGCGAAGGCTTGCACGCGTCCGCGCTGGCCGGGAACGTCTTCCACGAGGCGTCGGGTGCTCCGGAGGCTCCCGAGGTGAACACCGTGTTCGCTCCCGCGATCGCGGGCTTGACGCCGTCGAAGTACCTCTCGTCCACCAGCCGACGCGTGACGAGACTGCGTCCGGTCACCTCGGAGTGTGTTCCGCCCGCGCCGCTGAGTGCCGAGCTGCTGTAGACGTTGCCGAGGCCGTCGCGGATCCTGGTCCCGGTGATGCCGTTCGCGGCCGCGACCGAGGTGATGACCCCGGGCTTGGCCGGGTCCGGGGAGGTGGGCGTTGCCGCCAGCGGGGCCGCGTAGGCCACGATGCCGTTGCTCGCCAGGCCGCCGTAGACCCAGCCGTTCATGCTGCCGGTGCAGCCGACGCCATCGCTGTCGCTGTGGATGCTGCCCGCCTGGGTGTTGCCGTCGGCCGACTTCGCGCCGAGCACGTGGACGTACGAGCCGCCACCGCTGGAACCGGTCTTGAGGACCGGGCACCCGGTCCGCTTCAGCAAGAGCATCGCGGGGGCACTGTCGCCCGGGACGGCCTTGATGCGGCCCACCGAGCGGATCGCGGTCTTGAGGTCCGCAGTCGTGGCGATGCTGCCGAGACCGGGTTCGCGGCTCTGGCGGATCGTGACCGCGAGGTTGTCGCAGCCCTGGTAGCTCGCCTGCCCGTTGTCACCGTTGGAGGCAGGCAGCGCGTCCTCCTCCCAGGTCGCGGCCGCGGCGCCGAGGTCGTAGCCGCTCTCGATGGTGACGGTGAAGGTGACGCCTCCCGACGTGCCGGTCCCCGACCATCTGGCCCAGGAGGACAGGTCACCGGGCGTGCAGACCTTGTTGCGCAGCGCGGCGTTCGTGCACCCGTCGGCGATGCTGCCGCCGTTCCCGTCCGTCCAGCCGACGTTCTCGTCGATCCCGGCGAACCGGTCGTTGTTGGCCTGAAGGTATTGCGCCGCCGTGCAGACGCCGACGGCCGGGTGCGGGGTGCCGTCACCGGTGTTGAGCCCGTGGAGACCCGCCAGGGTCGCCTCGTCGGCGGCGGACCTGTCGATCTGGCGATCGACCCGGGCCAACCCGAAGTCGAGGACCATCGCGGTCAGGACCATCAGGCTCGTGAGCGCCAAGGCCACCAGGATGGCGACGGCTCCGCGCTCGTCGCGCACCCGTCGCCGCGAGAAGGTCAGGGGGCGGTGCACGTCGGCGCCACCTCTCGGCTGTAGTAGGCCACCGACTCCCCGCCGATCTCGAGGCTGACGTTCGGGAAGGCGATCAGCTGGATGGTGTGTGGCCGCTCCATCCAGACGAGCACCGCGCAGCTTCCGGCCGCCATCCCGGTGGGGGTGGCCGGAGCGGTGCCGCAGTTGGCTCCGGTGTACTGGGCCGCCGTGGTCCCGTCGGCCTGAACGAGGCTCACGCAGATCTGGTCGTCGGTGACCGTCTCGGCGCCGTTGAAATAGGTGGCCTTCACCCGGTCCCGCACGGACGTGGCCCAGTCGGCCGAGGAGATGTCGGCTGCGGCGCCGTAGCGCGCCCCCTCACGCGCCGCGTTCGTCGCGGAGAGGTGGTCGGAGAAGACCAGTCCCGTGGAGATGATCCCGAAGAGGAGCATGAGCAGCAGCGGCACCACGAGTGCGAACTCGACGGCGGAGGCGCCTTCCTCGGAACGGCGTCGACGGAGGGTGCGGCGAGGCACGGGGGTCACCTCCTCGGGGGCAAGGGCGTCTGCAGCAGCGTCAGACTAGTTGTGCTTCCGGAGGCCTGTCCGCGGAATGGGGAACCTCGCTCGGACCGGTCTGGTCACCCCTTCGGGGGGTCGATCTCCTGCGGGGAGAGCTCCTCGACGTTGACGTCTTTGAAGGTCAGCACCTTGACGTTCCGGGCGAACCGGGCGGGCCGGTACATGTCCCAGACCCAGGCGTCGGTCATGGTCACCTCGAAGAACACGTCGCCGGACTCGGTGCGGGCCTTCACGTCCACCTGGTTGCAGAGGTAGAACCGGCGGTCGGTCTCGACGACGTACTTGAAGATGCCGACGACGTCGCGGTACTCGCGGTAGAGCGTCAGCTCCATCTCGGTCTCGTACTTCTCGAGGTCCTCGGCGCTCATCGTGCCTCCTCCGCCAGCTCCACCCGTTCATTCTGCACGTCGAGGAGCGGTTCGAGGCCTGCGGCCCGCCGCACGTTGACGAACCGCATCCGGTGCTCCGGGCAGGGGCCGTGGGTGGTCAGGGCCTCCGCGTGGACGTCGGTGATGTAGCCCTTGTGGGTCTTGAAGTCGTACGCCGGGAACCGCTCGTCGAGGCCGGTCATGATCCGGTCCCGGGTGACCTTCGCCAGCACGCTCGCCGCCGAGATGCACGCCGCGACCCGGTCGCCCTTCCAGACCGCCAGGCCGGGGACGCCGAGCCCGTCGACAGGGAACCCGTCGGTCAGGACGTACGCCGGCGGCACGTCGAGCAGCGCCACGGCCCGTCGCAGCGCCTCCACGTTGGCGACGTGCATGCCGAGCCGGTCGCACTCGTCGGACTCGATCACGACGACCGACCAGGCGGTCGCCCGCTTCACCACCTGCTCGTAGCAGCGCTCGCGTGCCCGCTCGGTCAGCAGCTTGGAGTCGGCGAGGCCGGGAACGATCCCTGCCCGGCCGGCGGGCAGCACCGCCGCCGCGGCCACCAGCGGTCCGGCGCAGGCGCCGCGGCCCGCTTCGTCGACCCCGGCGATCGGTTCGATGCCGACCCGGCGCAGCGCGCGCTCGTAGCCGTAGAGCCCGGCGTCACGTCGGACGGTGAGACCTCGCGGCAGGTGGGACATGGCCTAGGACCGGTCGGGCACGTCCGCGAACGAGTCGGGGCGCTGGGTCAGGTCGAACCGTTGGAGCGGCCACAGCAGCACGAACACCTTGCCGACGACGAGGTCGTTGGGGACGAACTCGTCGCCCGGCACGCAGTCGGTCTGGTCGGCCCGGCACAGGTGGACCGACGAGTCGGCGGAGTGGCCGCGGTTGTCGCCCATGACGAACACGTGGCCCTCGGGGACCGGGCCGGCCTTCCAGTCGCAGTTGCCGACCATCGGCCCGTTGCAACGGATCCCCTGCTCGCGGACGTAGGAGTCCTCGTCGAGCGGCTGGCCGTTGACCGAGATCCGACCCTGGTCGTCGCAGCAAGTGATGGTGTCGCCGGCGACCCCGATCACCCGCTTCACCAGGTGACCGCCCTCGGGGTAGAGCCCGACGGCCGCCATCGCCTGGGCCAGGGGGTTGTCGGGCCCGGCGGCCTCGGCGTCGGTCAGCCAGCCACCGGGGTCCTGGAAGACCACGATGTCGCCGCGCTGGGGCTCGCCACCGAACCAGTAGGAGACCTTCTGGACCAGGATCCGGTCGTTGCGGATCAGGCCGGGCTCCATCGACTCCGAGGGGATGTAGAACGCCTGGGCGAGGAAGGCCTTGATCCCGACCGCGAGCACCAGTGCGAGCAGGAGCAGCAGGATCGTCTCCTGCCACAGCGGCAGGTGCTTCTTGGGCTTCTTCCCCGCTCGGGTGCGCGAGGACCGCGGGTCGTCCCCGTCGGAGACGGAGGCGGCGGAGCCGCGGTCGTCAGAGATCACGCGCAGAGCCTAACCAGACGCCGCAGCGACGGGCTCAGGACTCCCGACGCTCCTTGATCTTGGCGGCCTTGCCGCGCAGGTTGCGCAGGTAGTAGAGCTTCGCCCGGCGGACGTCGCCGCGGGTGACGACCTCGATCTTGTCGAAGATCGGGGAGTGCAGCGGGAAGGTGCGCTCGACACCGACGCCGAAGGAGACCTTGCGGACGGTGAAGGTGCGGCCCACGCCGGAGCCCTGCACGCGGATCACGACGCCCTGGAACTGCTGGATGCGCGCCCGGTTGCCCTCGACGACCTTGACGTGGACGTTGACGGTGTCACCGGCGCGGAAGTCGGGGACGTCGTCCCGCTTGACCTGGGCGCCCAGCTCGGCGATCACGTGGTTCATGTCTCTCCTCACGAGTGCCACAGGTCAGCCGCGGATTCGAGTCTGTCGACGTGGGTGGCCCGGTCGTGTGGCCGGCGGCGTCCGGCTCCCCCTGTGGCAGGAGCAAGACGCAGGCCTCCCTGCCGGACTGACGTCCTCGAGGAGACCCGGTTCTGGCCGACGGGGCCGAGGAGCAAGTCTGCCAGAGGTGGAAGGCTACGTCGAAATGGCGATAGTCCACGGGCGCATGGTCGGCGAACGTCGGTGGAAGCAGCCATTCGCCCGTGGACTATCTCTGCGGACACCGCTTGGTCAGCCGCACTGCGCCGGGAACATCGGGGTCCGGCCCACGCAGCCGGTAGCCCGCCCGCTTGTAGAACCGCTGGTTGTCGACGCTCCCCGCACCGGTGAAGAGGGAGTACGTCGTCGCCTCCTCCGGCGCCGCAGCCTCGATGGCCTCCAGCAGGAGCCGCCCGAGCCCCCGGCCCTGCAGGTCCGGGGCGACCATCAGCCGGCCGACGTCCCAGACGTCGCCCTCGAGCCGGGCGCGGGCGGCGGCGACCAGGCGCCCGGCCCGCCGCACCGTGAGCACCGTCCACTCCGGCAGCCAGCGGCGTACGTCGTCGAGGGACTCGTGCAGGGCGGGAACCCACGCCTCGGGATTGGCCTGTTGCTCCTGCACCCAGCACGCCCGCTGCAGGGTGAGCAGCTCGCCGGCGTCGGCGGGGACGGCGGGCCGCACCTCGTCGCCGCCCGGCAGGACCGAGGCCGACAGCAGGTCGGGACGCCGGGCGACGGTACGCCGCACCGACTCCCGGCGGCGCCAGGCGGCGATGGCCGCGTGGTCCCCGGACAGCAGCACCGGTGGTACGTCGTGCCCGCGCCAGCTCGCGGGCTTGGTGTAGCCGGGGTACTCGAGCAGACCCGCCTCGTGGGACTCCTCGAGCAGCGAGTCGGCGTTGCCCATGAACCCGGGCAGCAGCCGGGCGACGGCCTCGACGACGACGAGCGCCGCCACCTCTCCCCCGTTGAGGACGTAGTCGCCGATCGACAGCTCGCGGACGTCGTGGGAGGCCGCGTAGTGGTCGGGGACCCGCTGGTCGATGCCCTCGTAGCGGCCGCAGGCCACCACCAGGTGCTCGCGCTCCGCGAGCTCCCGGGCCACCGCCTGCGTGAACGGCACGCCGCCAGGGGTCGGGACCACGAGGGTCGCGCCGGGTGTCAGGACCGCGTCGAGGGCCTCACCCCACGGCTCGGGCTTCATCACCATCCCGGCTCCGCCGCCGTAGGGGGTGTCGTCGACGGTGCGGTGGCGGTCGTGGGTCCAGGTGCGCAGGTCGTGGACGTGGACGTCAAGCAGTCCCCGCTCGCGTGCCTTTCCGGGGAGCGAGAGCTCCAGCGGCGTCAGGTAGTCCGGGAAGATCGAGACGACGTCGATCCGCATCGCCTAGCCGAGCCTGATCGCGTCGACGTCGCGGACGTCTCGGAGCGGGTTCAGGGCGCAGCCACCGATGGCGAAGATGGCGTTGCCGACGTGGACGTAGCCCAGCCCGTGGCGCGGCAGCGGGAGCGCGTTGGCCTCCTCCCAGCGGCCCGTCCGGAGGTCGAGGACGTAGGACAGCTCGTGGTAGGAGACCCAGACCTGGCCGTCGGCGACGGTGACTCCGGCGCGGGAGACCGGCTTCGGCAGCCGCGGCCCCGGGCTCCAGGTGTCGGTCCCGGGGTCGTAGAGGTCGACCAGGTCGGTCGGCCCGTAGCCCTTCCAGCCGCCGACGACCATCAGCCCGTCGGGGGTGGCGACCGTGTCGTGGGAGTCGCGGGCATGGGCCATCGAGGTCTTCGCCGTGGTCCACGACTCGCTGCGCGGGTCGAACACGTCGGTGGCGATGACGCGGCCCCGGTCGTCACGGCCGCCGATGACGTAGAACTTGCCGTCCCACGCGGTGACGGTGTGGGCGTAGCGGCGGTGCGGTAGCGGCGGCAGGTCGCGCCACCGGCCGGTGCGGGTGTCGAGGACGCCGGAGAACGTGGTCGCGTGGTTGTCGTGGTCGAGGCCGCCGAAGGAGTAGATCAGGGGGCCCACGGCGACCGACTCGAACGACGCGATGCCGACCGGCATCTCGACGTCGGAGGTCTCCCACTCACCGGTCCGGGTGTCGAGGACCTCGATCGAGAGCAGCCGGTTGCCGCGCTCACCGGTCATGCCGCCGAGCACCCACACCCGGCGTCCGACGACCGCGGTCCCGAAGTCGTCGCGCGGCACGTAGAGCCCCTCGAGGGCGTCCCACTGCGGGTGGTCGTCGGAGCGCGTCGATGGACCGACCACCTCGCCGGGCGGGGCCGAGGACGCCTCCCCCGCACTCCCGGACCCGGAGGTCGACCCAGGCGACGGCTCCTCCCCGGAGGCGCAGCCGGCCAGCAGCCCGCAGAGCAGGAGCACCGCGGCGGCCGGTCCGCGCCACCAGGTGGGGCGTCGGTCGGGCACGATCAGAGGTCCTGCACCTCGCTGGAGTGAATGACCTCACGGCCCTGGGCGAAGTGGCAGGCGGACGGGTGGTCGGAGCGGTCCCGGATCTGGAGCAGCGGCTCCTCCTCGGCGCAGATGTCCTCGGCCTTCCAGCATCGGGTGCGGAACCGGCAGCCCGAGGGAGGGTTGGCCGGGCTCGGGACGTCCCCCTGCAGCACGATGTGGTCGCGGCGGTCCTTCATCCGGGGGTCGGGCACCGGCACAGCCGACAGCAGCGCCTGGGTGTAGGGGTGGGTCGGCGTGCCGTAGATCTCGTCCTCGTCGCCGATCTCGACGGCCTTGCCGAGGTACATCACCATCACCCGGTCGGAGATGTGGCGCACGACCGACAGGTCGTGGGCGATGAAGACGTAGGCGAGGCCGAACTCCTCCTGCACCCGCTCGAAGAGGTTGACCACCTGCGCCTGTACCGAGACGTCGAGCGCCGACACCGGCTCGTCGCAGACCAGCACCTTGGGTCGCAGCGTGAGCGCCCGGGCGATGCCGATGCGCTGCCGCTGACCCCCGGAGAACTGATGGGGGTAGCGGTTGATGTGCTCAGGGTTGAGACCCACGACCTCCAGCAGCTCCTGGACGACGCCGCGACGCTTGCGACCTTCGAGCGCGTCAGGGTGGATCTGGAAGGGCTCGCCCACGATGTCGCCGACCGTCATCCTCGGGTCGAGCGAGGTGTACGGGTCCTGGAGCACGATCTGGATGTCGCGCCGGAGCTTGCGCAGCTGGCTCGGCCTGAGCCCGGCCATCTCGCGGCCGAGCAGCTTGATGGAGCCGTCGGTCGGGGTCTCCAGACCCATCAGCAGCCGACCCAGAGTCGACTTGCCACAGCCCGACTCCCCGACGACTCCGAGGGTCTCTCCCTTGTGCAGGTCGAAGGAGACGCCGTCGACGGCCTTCACGTGGCCGACGGTGCGCTGGAAGACGATCCCCCGGGTGAGCGGGAAGTGCTTCTTGACGTCACGGACCTCCAGGACGACCTCGCCCTGGGCAGTGGGGCCCTGTTGGCCCTGAGTTTCGGTGGAGGTGCTCACTTGCCCATCACCTCCTCCCAGTAGTGACAGGCGCTGGAGCGGCCACCGGGGACGGTGTAGAGCTCCGGCTTCTCGCTCTTGCACCTGTCCCGGGCGAAGGTGCAGCGAGGGTGGAAGGCACAGCCCGGCGGCGCGTTGACCAGCGTCGGGGGCAGGCCCTTGATCACGGTCAGCTGCTGCCCCTTCTGGTCGACCCGCGGGATCGACTCCAGCAGCGCCTTGGTGTAGGGGTGGGCCGGGGTCTCGTAGATCTGGTAGACGTCGGCCTGCTCGACGGCGTTGCCGGCGTACATGACGCAGATCTTGTCGGCGACGTCGGCGACGACGCCCATGTCGTGGGTGATGAGGATGAGGCCCATCTTCATCTCCTGCTGCAGGTCGGCCAGCAGCTGCATGACCTGCGCCTGAACCGTCACGTCGAGGGCCGTGGTCGGCTCGTCGGCGATGATCACGTCGGGCTTGAGGGCCAGCGCCATCGCGATCATCACGCGCTGCCGCATGCCACCGGAGAACTGGTGGGGGAAGTCGTTGACCCGCGAGGCGGCTGCCGGGATGCCGACCATCTCCAGCATCTCGATCGCCTTGGCCTTGGCCTCCCTTCGACTGTCTCCGTGGTGCTTCCGGAACAGCTCGCCGAGCTGCCAGCCCACCGTGAACACGGGGTTAAGCGACGACAGCGCGTCCTGGAAGATCATCGCGATCCGGTTGGCCCGCACGTGGCGGCGCTTGGACTCGTCCATCTGGAGCAGGTCGACGCCTCGAAAGCGCACCTGGCCGCCGGCGATGCGCGCCGGTGGAATGTCAAGGATGCCCATGACCGCCTGGGCGGTCACCGACTTGCCGCAACCGGACTCGCCCAGGATGCCCAGGGTCTCGCCCTCGCGGAGGGTGAAGTTCACCCCGTTGACCGCCTGGGCGACGCCGTCGCGGGTGTGGAACTCGACCCGGAGGTCCTCCACCTCCAGCAGGGGTGCGGAGTCGTCGAACGCGACGCTGCTCAGCGGCGACTTCGCCGGGCCGGTCGAGGTCTCGGTCTTGGTGTCTGTCACGGGATCAGTCCTCACCGGGTCCGGGGGTCGAGCGCGTCACGCAGCACGTCGCCCAGCAGGATGAAGGCGAGCACCGTGATCACGATGAATCCGCAGGGGTAGACGAGCAGGTGCCAGAGCCCGGCCAGGGCCTGGGTCTGGCCCTCGTTGACCAAGAGGCCCCACGACACCGTCGGCCGCTGGTAGCCCACCCCAAGGAAGGTCAGGGTCGCCTCGGTCCCGATGAACTGGCCCAAGGCGATCGTGGCCAGGACGACCACCGGTGCGATGCTGTTGGCCAGGACGTGCTTGCGGATGATGAGGCCGTCCCTGGCACCGAGTGCCCGGGCCGCATCGATGTAGTCGCGCTGCTTGGTGGCGATCACCGAGCCGCGCATGACCCGGGTGATCGAGGGCCACGCCAGCAGCATCAGCACTCCCGAGATCGTCCAGACGTTGCGCACCGGGAAGATCGCCAGGAACACGATGGCGCCGAGGATGAACGGCAGTCCGAAGAAGACGTCTGTGATCCGTCCGATCACGGAGTCGATGACGCCGCCGAACCACCCGCCTACAGTACCTGTCAGGACCCCGATCAACACGATTCCGATCGTGGCGATGATGGCCACGTTAATCGACTTGCCGGTGCCCCACACCAGCGAGGCCCACATGTCGCACCCGGCGACGGTGTAGCCGAACGGGTGGGACGCAGTGGGCTCCACCCGGGCGTTCTCGAGCTGGCAGGCGCCGCTCTCGTTGGGCGAGGTGGCCGCGAACAGCTGCGGGAAGAACGCCATCACCAGGATGACGACCACCAGCACGGCCGAGAACCAGAACACCGGGTTGCGGACCAACTCGTAGCGGACGTCGCCCCAGAGCGTGCGCCCACTGTCCGAGCCCGGTTCACCACCGGGCTCCACGGAGGTCGCGGCTTCCACCGCTTTGAAGTCACTCATAACGGATCCTCGGGTCGAGTGCGGCGTACAGGATGTCGACGGCCAGGTTGGCCAGCAGGAAGACGAAGGTGAGGATCGTCACCACGCCGATGACGACCGGCGTGTCGTTGGCCTGGACGGCGATGAAGACCAGCTGCCCAATACCGGGGATGTTGAAGATGCCCTCGGTGATCAGCGCTCCAGCCAACGCAGCGCCGATGTCGATGCCGATGTAGGTCACCACGGGGATCAGCGAGTTGCGGAGCGTGTGGATGCCGATGGTCCGGCTGGTCGTGAGCCCCTTGGCCCGGGCGGTGCGGACGTAGTCGGAGCGCAGGTTCTCGATCAGGCTGGTCCGGGTCAGCCGGGCCACGGCGGCGAGCGAGAACGCAGCGAGGCACAAGCCAGGCAGAACGAGGCTGAGCCACGGGTAGTCGGGGTTGTAGCCGATGTTGAACATCTGGCCGAGCCACTCCGGCGCCCAGTCGCTGTTGCGCAGGTAGAGGCCGAACTGCAGGCCCACGAAGAGCAGCGCCAGCGAGCCGAACACGAACGTCGGGATGGCGACGAGCACCGAGGTGAGCGCGCGGACGAAGTTGTCGACGAACTTGTCCTTGCGGAGACCGGCGACAACGCCCAAGGCAATGCCGACGATGGTCTCGACCACGATCGCGATCGTCATCAGCCGCAGCGTGACGCCGATCCGCTCGCCGACCAGCTCGGCCACCGGGCGGCCCTGGTAGTTGACGCCGAAGTCGCCCTGGAGGTATTGGCTCATCCGGTCGAAGAACATGCCGAAGCAGGGGTTGCCCGTCGTGTCGAGGCACGGGTCGTCGAGGCCGTACTGGGCCTGCAGCTGGGCGATGACCTCGGCGGGGGGTGCGTTCTCGCCGAACAGAGCGCGGACCGGGTCGCCCACGATCTGGATCGTGAGCACGCTCATCAGGTGGAGCAGGAACAGGGTCCCGATGATCACGGGGATGAACTGGATGAATCGACGGGCAATGTAGCGCCCCATACGAGTTGCCTTTCGGTGACGCAGGGAGTGAGCAACCAGATGCGGGGGCCGAGCCGAAGCCCGACCCCCGCGTTGGTCGCCTGTGGCAGGTTACCTCAGGCGCTGTGTCACTGGGTGACCGAGATCTCCTTGAACATGATCTCGCCGTCGCCCTGGTCGTACCGGACGTCACCCACGTTGTCGGAGTGGATGATCGAGGTCGAGCCGCTCCACATCGGGATGATCGGCATGTCCTCGAGCGCCACGTCGCCGGCCTCCTGGTAGAAGCTGATCGACTCCTCGAGGTTCTCGGCCTCGTCGCCCTGCGTCAGCAGGTCGTCGACCTCCGGGTTGGAGTACCCGGTGTAGTTGGAGTCACCACCGGTGCCCACGATCGGCCGGATGTAGTTCTCCGGCGAGGGGTAGTCGAGCGACCAACCGAGGCGGAACGGACCGATGAAGGACTCGCCGTCGAGGAACTCGAGGTACTGAGCCCACTCCTGCGCCTCGAGCTTGTAGTCGAAGCCGAGGTTCTCCTGGACCTGACGGGCAGCGGCCTCGACCCACTGGTCGTGACCGGCGTCGGCGTTGAAGTAGAAGGTGAGCGTCTCACCCTCGCCGCTCACACCGGCCTCCTCGAGCAGCGCCTTGGCCTGCTCGGGGTCGTAGGTGCAGTAGTCACAGGCGTCGTCACGCGAACCCGGGATGGGCGGCGTCACGATGTCGGTGGACGGGTAGGCCAGACCGTTGAGGACCTGGTCGACGATCAGCTGCCGGTCGATGGACATCGAGATGGCCTGGCGCACCTGCGGGTTGTCGAACGGAGCCTCCTTGGTCGGGAAGCCCAGGTAGGTCAGGCTCGCGGTCGGGTCCTCGATGATCTCGTCGCCGTACTGGCCCTGGGCCTCCAGGTAGAGCTCGGGAGCCGCGGCCAGGTCGAAGACGTCGAGGCCACCGTTCTGGACGTCGCGGAACGCGGCGTTCGGGGTGGTGTACATCTTGAAGTCGACCGTGTCGGCGACGGCGGGCTGGTCACCCGCGTAGTCGGGCCACTTGGTGACCGTGATGCTCTCGTTGTGCTTCCACGGACCGTCCATCATGTAGGGGCCGGTGCCGATGGGCTCCTCGTTGCAGGCCTTGATGTCATCGAGGCACTCCTGGGCGATCGGGACGAAGGCCGGGGCGTAGGACAGCTGCTGGCCGAACTGCGAGAACGGACCGGTGAGGGTCACCTCGAAGGTGCGCTCGTCGACGACCTTGAAGCCCGACAGGGTCTTGCCCTCGCCGGCGCCCTCGATGTGGGACATGAAGCCGGCGGTCGACATCGCGTTCTTCGGGTCGGCGGTGTAGGCCCAGGCCCGCTCGAACGACTCGGCGTCGACGGGCTCGCCGTTCTGGAAGGTGCGGCCCTCCTTGAGGGTGATCGTCCAGACGGTGTTGTCCTCACTCTCGATGCTCTCGGCGAGACCGTCGTAGACCAGCTCGCCGGTCTCGAAGTCGGTGGTGACCAGGGGGTCGTTGATCATGTCGAGAACCGCAGAGCACTCGGACTCGTAGCAGTTGGAGCTCGGGGCCAGGAACGTGGGCTCGCTGAGGTACGTGGAGTACTCACCGCCCGGCTGGCCGGACGGCTGACCCTCGCTCGAGGTCGATTCTTCGTCGCTACCGCCGCCACCACAGGCGGCAAGCCCCAGCGCGAGCACCGCGGCAGCGGCCGTCGCGCGAAAAGGCATGGTGACCTTCATTGGTCCTCCTTGGAAAAGGTGCGCATGAAACGCTTAGCGGCGCCAACCTTGGCCCCTGTAACAAGGGAGGGCAAGCACCCACACCGGCATCGTTATCGGACCGTATCCATCTGGTTTCGGACCGTGACCTGACCGTCACCTGAGGGTCGCCGACCCGCGTCCCGACCGGTCAGTCGTCGTCCGGGAGCGGGGACACCAGGCCCGGGCGATCCGCGATCACGACACGGCCCTCGGCCAGGTCCACCTCGGGCACCAGGGCGCTCACGAAGGGCACCAGCGCCTCACGGCCGTCGACCGTGCGGACGGTCAGCAGGTCCTGCGCTCCCCCGTGGACCAGCGCGACCACCTCGCCGAGCGAGCCGCCCGCGACGTCGACCGCCGCGAGGCCGACGAGCTGGTGGTCGTAGAACTCGTCGGGGTCGTCGGGACGCGCATCGGCGTCGATCGAGGTGTGGAGGACCGTGCCCCGGGCCGCCTCGGCGGCGTCGCGGTCGGGCAGCTCCTCGAACCGGGCCAGCAGGACGCCGCGGTGCCAGCGGGTGCCGGCGACGGTGAGCGCGGTGGGCCGGCCGGTCGCGCCCCGCGGCGGCTCGGCCCGCAGCCGGGTCCCCGCCGTGAAGCGTCGGTCCGGCTCGTCGGTCCGCACGTCGACGGTGACCTCGCCGCGGATGCCGTGCGGCTTGCCGATCCGCCCCACCACGACCTCGATCTCAGGCATGGCCGGGGGTGTCTGGTGGGGTGGTGGTCGGGTTCCCCGCCTGGGCGGGGAAGCCTGGCGCGGGCAGTGTCCCGCACCAGGCGGCAGACTCGCGCACCAGGCCGGGCCTCGACACGCGGCTCAGCGCCTCCGGTCGACGTCCACGAAGTCGATCCGGGCCCCGCCGCGGCCGGCGAGGGCGGACACGACGGTGCGGAACGCGGTCGCCGTGCGGCCGCCGCGGCCGATCACCTTGCCGAGGTCGTCGGGGTGGACCCGGACCTCGAGCATCGAGCCGCGACGCAGCTGCTTGTCGCGGACGGTCACGTCGTCGGGGTGCGCGACGACCCCGCGCACGAGGTGCTCGAGTGCGTCGGCGAGCACGGCGCTCAGGCCTCGCTCTTCCCGGCGTCGTCGGCGGTGACCTCCTCGGTGGCCTCCGCCTGGTCGGCGGCGCCCTCCGGGGTCTCGGCGGCCGGGACCTCGGACGGGGTCTCCTCGGGCGCGGCCTCGGCCTTCGGCTCCTTGGCCTTCGGCTCCTCGGCCTTGGGCTCGGCCTTCTTGGACGCCTTCTTGGTGACCGCCTCGCCCTTGGGCTCCTTGGCGGACTCCTTGAGCGCCTCGTTGAAGATCTCGGTCTTGTCGCGCTTGGGCTCCGCCGTCTTCAGGGTGCCCTCGGCGCCCGGCTCACCCTTGTACTTCTGCCAGTCGCCGGTGACCTTGAGGATCGCGGCGACGGCGTCGCTCGGCTGCGCGCCGACGCCCAGCCAGTACTGCGCCCGGTCGGAGACCACGTCGATGTAGGACGGGTCCTCCTTGGGGTGGTACTTGCCGATCTCCTCGATCACGCGACCGTCACGCTTCTTGCGCGAGTCGACGACGACGATGCGGTACTGCGGAACCCGGATCTTGCCCAGGCGCTTCAAACGGATCTTGACGGACACGTCTGTGGTGTCTCCTCGACGTTGTGTGGTGGTGAGGACCGTACGCCGGGTGGGGCACCAGGCCGGTTCCTCGGTGGGCGGGCGGGCACCGGATGAGAGGGTCCGGGTCCTGCACGACTCAGCGGCTCATTGTGCCAGAGCCACGCGAGTCACCCGAAATCGGACAGGTCAGCGCGGGACGCGGCCCGCCACCGTACGTGCGGCCGCCGGGCGCCGCCTGCGTCTCCGCTCCATCAGCCTGTGGCGGCTGCGGCCCGGCGTGCCCGGTAGGCGCGGGTCTTGATCTTGTTGCCGCAGCCGTACTCGCACCAGGAGCGGGACCGGTTCTTCGAGTGGTCGTAATAGGCCCACTCGCACTCCTCGGAGGCGCAGATCTTCAGGCGCCACCACAGGCCCTCGGTCGTCGCCTCGTGGGCCGCGATCGCGATCCGGGCCAGCCCGCCCCTCACGCCCGGCGCGGACGTGGTGAGGACGGTGCCCTCGGGGGTCCACGTCAGGGTGACCGGCTGGTCGGCCAGCGCCTCAGCCAGCTCCGGGAGCGCAGCGGAGTCGCCGTCGTGGTTGAGGACCAGTGCCCGCCGCAGCCCGACCCGGAGCCGCAGTGCCGCCTCGAGGTCGGCGGTGGTGGCGCGGGTCGCCCGCGGCATCAGGCCGTGCGCCACGAGATAGCGGCTGAGCTCGGCCGGCGAGGACAGGTCGTCGGTCCCGGTCTCGTGGTCGGTGGTGTTCACGAAGTCGCGCACGACGGCGATCGCCGGCGGCGCGTCGGGGTTGGGCGGCTCCATGGGCACTCCTCGGTGTGGTACGACACCAGCGTAGCGCGTTTGGTGGTTGCATCCGGGATGTTACCGGCGTAATGTGATAGCCGGTGTCGCAGAGGCGGCAGCAGGAGGCGATGAAGATGCAGTACCTCGGTACGGTCATCCAGCAGCTGTGGACCGACGAGCCGGTCCGCCGGTCGCGCAGCGGTCGACGGCGCCGCACGCGAGAGGTGCCCGGCGCGGTCCGCCGGCAGAGGTCCGACCGCCGCACCCGCCTCGACTGATCCGGGACCTGGCTGCGGTCAGGCGACGACGGCGCCCCGCAGCACGACGCAGACGGGCCGCCGCAGCACGGAGAGGTCGGCCGTCGGGTCGCTCGCGTAGACCACGAAGTCCGCGGGATCACCCTCGTCCAGCGACGGGTGGCCGAGCCACTCCCGCGCCCGCCAGCTCGCCGCGCCGAGCGCGTCGTGGGCGGGGATTCCGTACGCCGCCAGCTCGATCACCTCATCGGCGATCCCGCCATGGGGTAGCACTCCCCCGGCGTCGGTGCCGGCGTAGATCGGGACGCCGGCGTCGTACGCCGCCATGATCGTGTCGCGGCGGCGGGCGTGCAGGTCGGTCATCGTCGTGGCGAAGGCCGGGAACTTCCCGGCCGCCGCGGCCGCGAAGTCCGGGAAGAGGTCCAGCTGTACGACCGTCGGAACCAGCGCGGTGCCGTGGGCGACCATCGCGTCGACCAGGTCGGGGGTGAGGCCGGTGCCGTGCTCGATGCAGTCGATCCCGGACTCGATCAGGCCCGGCAGCACCTCGCGCCCGAAGCAGTGGGCGGTGACCCGGGCGCCCTGGGCGTGCGCGGCGTCGATGGCGGCGCGGAAGGCCTCCGCCGGGAACGACGGCCCCAGGTCGCCGACGTCGCGGTCGATCCAGTCCCCCACGACCTTGACCCAGCCGTCGCTCCGCTGCGCCTCGCGGGCGAGGTGGTCGGGGAGCTCGGCGGGCTCGACCTCGTGGGCGTAGTTGCGGATGTAGCGCTTGGTGCGGGCCACGTGACGGCCGCACCTCACGAGCCGCGGCAGGTCGTCGCGGTCGTGGATCCACGCGGTGTCGACCGGCGAGCCGCAGTCGCGCAGCAACAGCGCGCCGGCGTCGCGGTCGGCCACCGCCTGCTCCTCGCAGGTCTCGTCGTCGACGCCGCCGTTCTGGTCGAGGCCGACGTGGCAATGGGCGTCGACCAGGCCCGGGACGATCCAGCCCTCCGCGGCCGTCTCGGCCCCCTGTGGTCGCTCGTAGGTGACCCGGCCGTCGACGACGTACAGCTCCCGCGCCTCACCGTCGGGCAGGACCGGGCCGGAGAACCGCAGGGCAGCCATGGCCCGACCCTAGCGAGGGCAAGGCGCCGATCGGTGAGTCGCTCAGTCGACGAGCCGGTCGAGCAGCCACGACGGGCCGACGACCCGGGCCGGGGCGACGTTGGCGGCGAGGGCCCGGTCGGCGGTCACCACGGTGACGTCCTTGCCGGCCTGCGTCGCCAGGGTCGCCTGGCGCCGGATCTCGCTGTCACCGTCGCGGGCCGCGTGGACCACGCGCAGCGACGCCGGTCCACCGGCCCGCACGCCCTGCTTGGCCTGCCCCTCCAGCACCAGCACGATCTCGTCGTGCGGCACGTCGGCGTGGAGCAGCGCGTCGTGGAGCCTCGCCGCCGCGCCGGCACGGTCCTTCCACCAGCCGTCGGGCCGGGCGCCGACGACGTTGGCGCCGTCGACGACGAGCACCGAGGTCATGCGGGCTGCCTCCCGTCTCACTGGGTCTCGACGCGCGACTTCGCACGCTCAGTCGCGGCCTTGCTCAAGCCACCTTCGCCCACGCCGCGTGCTCGTGCCTCGCACGCGTCTGCTCAGGCATCACTTCAGGTACTTCGAGAAGTCCTTCGGCAGGTCGAGTGCCGCCGCGGCCTGCTCGTAGTCGACCGACTCGCCGTCGGGGGAACCGAACGGGTTGCCGGCGGAAGACGCCTTCTCCTGCTGCACCTTCCGCTGCGCCGCGGCCTTGGCGGGGTTGCCGGAGACCCGCTTGCCCTTGCCCTTCTTGGACTGCTGCTTGGCCTTCGACCGCTTGCCTCCGCCCACACCCGGCATTCCCGGCATCCCGGGCATGCCGCCGCCGCGGGCGAGCTGCTGCATCATCTTGCGGGCCTCGAAGAACCGGTCGACCAGCTGGTTGACGTCGGAGACGGCCCGCCCGGCCCCCCTGGCGATGCGGGCCCGGCGGGACCCGTCGATCATCTTGGGGTTGGCCCGCTCGGCCGGGGTCATCGAGTGGATGATCGCCTGGATCCGGTCGATCTCGCGGTCGTCGAAGTTGTCGAGCTGGTCGCGGAACTGCCCCATCCCGGGGAGCATCCCCATGATCTTCGACAGGGACCCGAGCTTGCGGACCTGCTGCATCTGCTCGAGGAAGTCCTCGAGGGTGAACTCGCCGCCCTCGCCGCTCAGCTTCTGGGCCGCCTTGAGCGCCTGCTCCTGGTCGAAGGTCTTCTCGGCCTGCTCGATCAGAGTGAGCATGTCGCCCATGTCGAGGATCCGGGAGGCCATCCGGTCGGGGTGGAAGAGGTCGAAGTCGGTCATCTTCTCGCCCGCGGAGGCGAACATGACCGGCTTGCCGGTGACCTTGGCGATCGACAGCGCGGCGCCACCACGGGCGTCGCCGTCGAGCTTGGTCAGGACGACGCCGTCGTAGCCGACCCCGTCGAGGAACGCCTGCGCGGTGATGACGGCGTCCTGGCCGATCATCGCGTCGACCACGAACAGGACCTCGTCGGGGTCGACGGCGTCCCGGATGTCGGCGGCCTGCTGCATCATCTCCGCGTCGACGCCGAGCCGGCCGGCGGTGTCGACGATGACGACGTCGTGCAGCTTGCGGGTGGCCTCCTCGATCGAGCCGCGGGCGACCGCGACCGGGTCGCCGACGCCGTTTCCCGGCTCGGGCGCGAACACCGGTACGCCGACCCGCTCGGCGTTCACCTGGAGCTGGTTGACGGCGTTGGGCCGCTGCAGGTCGGCCGCCACCAGCAGCGGCGTACGGCCCTGGTCCTTGAGCCAGAGCGCGAGCTTGGCCGCCAGCGTCGTCTTGCCGGCTCCCTGGAGGCCGGCCAGCATGATCACGGTCGGGCCGGTCTTGGCGAAGCGCAGCCGGCGGGTCTCGCCGCCCAGGATCTCGACGAGCTCGTCGTTGACGATCTTGACGACCTGCTGCGCCGGGTTGAGCGCCTGGCTGACCTCCTCGCCGCGAGCCCGCTCCTTGACCGCGGCGACGAACTCCTTGACGACGGGCAGCGCGACGTCGGCCTCGAGCAGGGCGATCCGGATCTCGCGCGCGGTCGCGTCGATGTCGGCCTCGGACAGCTTCCCCTTGCCGCGAAGGTTCTTGAAGGTGTCGGCGAGCCGGTCGGAGAGTGTGGCGAACAAGTGTCTTTCCCTGGCACTGGTGGCGGGTGTTCCGGTGGCCAACCCTAGCCGCCGGTCGGCGAGCGGCCCTACTCGCCGCCGCTCCGGGCAAGCAGTTCGAGGTGGCCGCCGAGCACCTGCCGGACGGCATGGGCGGCCTGAGCGGCCCGCGGTTCGGAAAGCGCGCCCGCGCCGGACTCCTGCACGTAGAACACGTCGACCGCCTGCGGGCCTAGGGTGTCGACGTGGGCGGAGCGGACGCTGAGGTCGAGGGTCGCGAGGGCCGCCAGGGTCAGGTGGAGCACGCCCGGCCGGTCGGCGGCCCGCACCTCCAGCACGGTGGCGCCGCGCGAGGCCTCCGGGCGTACGCCGACGGTCGGGTCGAGGTCACGCCGGTCGGCGGGGCGCAGCCGGGTGGTCGGGTCCACCCGGCCACCGACCACGGCGTCGTACCGCTGCCGCAGCACGGCGGGGTCGACCACCGGGTCGGCGACCTCCCACACCGAGACGCCGAGATCGTCCTGGGCCCACGCCCGTGCCGCACGGACGGAAGCGCGCTGCAGCGCGAACATCGCCGCGACGTCGGCCAGCAGGCCGACCCGGTCCGCGGCCACCACCGTGACCCGGACGCCGTCGGCGGTCTCCTCGACGTCGAGGCCCACGGGCGCGTCGCCGAGGAGCCGCGCGGCGTCGACCTCCGGCTCGTCGTGCGTCGGGCGGGGGCCGTCGCCGAGCGAGGCCACGACCCGCGCGGCGAGGTCTCGGACCAGGCTCGCCCGCCAGGACGACCACGCCTTGGGCGCGGTGGCGCGGGCGTCGGCCTCGGTGAGCGCGAGCAGCAGGCCGACCGACTCGGCGTCGCCGAGGTGACCGGCGACCACGTCGACGGTTGCGGGGTCCTCGGGGTCCCGGGTCGTGGCGATCTGCGACAGCAACAGGTGCCACCGGACCATTCGCGCCACGAGCTCGACACCGGCCCCGTCGAACCCCATCCGGGTCGCGACCGCCCGGGCGACCGGCTCCCCGGCGACGCTGTGCTCGACCAGCCCGCCCTTGCCGATGTCGTGGAGGAGGGCCGCCACGACCAGCACGTCGGGACGGGCCACGTCGCGGATCAGCGCCGAGGCCTCGATGCAGGTCTCGACGACGTGGCGGTCGACGGTGAACCGGTGCACCGGCGAGGCGTGCGGCAGCAGCCGGACCCGCTCCCACTCCGGCAGCACGGCCGCCAGCGCGCCGGTCTCCTCCAGCGTCTCCCAGACCGGCAGCAGCCCGCGGCCGGAGGCGAGCAGGCGGACCAGCAGCTGCCGAGCGGAGTCTGGCCACGGGTCCGGCAGCGGCGCACCGTCGCGCACCAGTCGCGCGGCCGTCGCCGGCGCCAGCACCACGTCCCGTTCCGCCGACTCGGCGGCGGCTCGCAGCAGCAGCAGCGGGTCGTCCGCGGGTCGCGCCCAGGACGCGAGCACGACCTCGCTGCCCGAGAGCGCGAGCCCCGAGCCGATCGGCGTGAGGTCCGGCGTACGGGCCCGGCGCCCGGTGCGGGGTCGCGCCAGGACGGCGTCGGCCCGGCGCCAGGTCAGTCGTGAGAGGTGGGCGATCCGGCGGCCCAGCTCGCGGACGTGGACCTGGGCGGCCCGGTCGGCGTCGAGGCCGAGCGCCGCCGCGAGGTCGGGCCAGGCCTCCGGCGCGATCCGGTCGGTGGCCCGCCCGGCGACCTCGTGGAGGACGTCGCGGACGTCGAGGAGCGCCTGCCGCGAGCGTTCGAGGTCGGCGTGGGGCACGTCGACCAGCCACGAGGCGACCAGGGCGTTGAGCACCGTGGCGTCGCGCAGGCCGCCCTCGGCCTCCTTGAGGTCCGGGACCGACAGGTGGGCCAGCTCACCGAGCAGCTCGTGACGCGAGGTGACCAGCCGACGCAGGCCGGGCAGCCGCTCGCGCGCGTCCCGCCGCCACGCCGTGAGCACCGCCCCCCGGAGCCGTAGCGTCAGGTTCGGGTCACCCGCGACGTGGCGCACGTCGAGCAGGCCCAGGGCGACCTTGAGGTCGGCCGCGCCGGCCGCCACCATCTCCGGAAGGCTCCGCACCGAGTGGTCGAGACGGGTGCCGCTGTCCCAGAGCGGGTACCACACCTCGGCCGCCACCTCGCCGGGGTCGACCCCCTCCTCGTGGACCAGGACCACGTCGAGGTCGGAGCAGGGCGCGAGCTCGCCGCGCCCGTAGCCCCCGACCGCCACCAGGGCCAGGCCGGTGACGGGAGCGCCGGTCATCTCGTACGCCGCCGCGCACAGTGCGTCCGCGGCAGTCGTCCGATCGGACCGGTCGCTCGCCGTCATCGGAGCGCTCGCTAGAGCGCTGCGCCGTCCTGCTCGCCGGTGCGGACCCGGGTGACCGACTCCACCGGGCTGACCCAGACCTTGCCGTCGCCGATGCGGCCGGTCTGCGCGGTCTTGACCACGATCCCCACCACGTCGTCCGCGTCGGCGTCGTCGACGACGATCTCGATCCGGATCTTGGGCACCAGGGCGATGTCGTACTCCGCGCCCCGGTAGACCTCGGTGTGCCCCTTCTGCCGGCCGTAGCCGCTGACCTCGCTGACGGTCATCCCGGTCACCCCGAAGGTCTCGAGGGCCTCACGGACGTCGTCCCACTTGTGCGGCTTGATGACCGCGGTGACGAGCTTCATGCGTTCACACCCTCCTTCGTGTCGGTGCTGTCCTTCCGGGTGCCGTCCAGCACGCCGGTGCTCGGCGCGAGGGACGAGCCGCCACGCCGGGTGCCGGTACCGCTCAGGTCGTAGGCCGACTCACCGTGCTCGGTGGCGTCGATGCCCTCGACCTCCACATCCTCGTCCACGCGCAGCCCGATGAGGAGCTTCACGACGGAGGCGACCACGAACGTGGCCACGGCCGACCAGAGCATCGCCCCGAGGGCGACCAGGACCTGCACGACCAGCTGGGAGAGGCCACCGCCGTAGAACAGTCCGGTCGAGGTGGCGAGGAACCCGATGCCGATGGTGCCCACGAGGCCGCCGACCAGGTGGACGCCCACCACGTCGAGCGCGTCGTCGTACCCGAAGCGGTACTTCAGGCCCACCGCGAGCGAGCAGAGCACGCCGGCGGCCACGCCCAGCACGATCGAGCCGACCGGCGACAGCGCGCCGCACGCCGGGGTGATCGCGACCAGGCCGGCCACGACACCCGAGGCCGCGCCCAGCGAGGTCGCCTTGCCGTCGCGCACCTTCTCGACGAACAGCCAGCCGAGGATCGCCGCACAGGTCGCGACGGTGGTGTTGAGCCACACCAGGCTGGTCTCGCTGAGGAACTGGGCCGCGTCGGCCTCGGCATTCTCGCCGCCGAAGACGATCGAGCCGACGTTGAAGCCGTACCAGCCGAACCACAGCAGTCCCGCGCCGAGCATGGTCAGCGTCAGGTTGTGCGGCTTCATCGGCTCCTTGCCGAAGCCGAGCCGCTTGCCGAGCATCAGCGCGAGCACCATCCCGGCGACACCGGCGTTGATGTGGACGACCGTGCCGCCCGCGTAGTCGACGGGGGCCGGGTCGCCGCCGAACAGCAGCCCCGAGATCCCGTTCTCCGCCGTACCGAGGAAGCCGCCGCCCCACACCATGTGGGCGATCGGGAAGTAGGACAGCGTGAGCCAGAGCGGCACGAACAGCATCCACGACGAGAACTTCAACCGGTCGGCGACCGCGCCGCTGATCAGCGCCGCGGTGATCACCGCGAAGGTGAGCTGGAAGCCCACGAAGATGTAGTCCTGGCCTGAGATCCCGGACAGGCCGAAGGTCTCGAACGGGTTGTTGATGACCATCCCGATGTCGGACTCGCCGAAGGACATCGACCAGCCCCACAGCACGTAGACGATGCCGGCGACGCCGATGGTGCCGAACGACATCATCATCATGTTGAGGACGCTCTTCGAGCGGCTCATGCCGCCGTAGAACAGCGCCAGGCCGGGGGCTGTCATGACGATGACGAGGGACGCCGCTACCAGCATCCAGGCGTGATAGCCGTAGTCCATGGGACCTCCAGGGGATCTTCACGTGGCAGGGCCGGGAGGTCGGACGGCGCTGTCCGCGCCCCCCTGGACCCATTGAGCCCGAGGGTGGTCGGCGCAGGTTTCGGTCCGCGGCGGGACGTGTTGCCGGCAGGCAACGGATCTGCGGCCCGTGTTACGTCCCGGTTACGGACGTCGCGGCCCCCGGCGCGCGGTAGTCCAGTGAGAAGTGGCCCCCGACACGCCGGCGGGCAGGGGCCACTTCTCACTGGACTACCGAAAATTCACCCCAGCAGCGCGTCGACGAAGGCGCGGGGGTCGAAGGGGGCGAGGTCGTCGGGGCCCTCCCCCAGCCCGACCAGCTTGACGGGTACGCCGAGCTCGCGCTGCACGGCGACCACGATGCCGCCCTTGGCGGACCCGTCGAGCTTGGTCAGCACGATTCCGCTCACGTCGACGACCTCGGAGAACACCCGGGCCTGGATCAGTCCGTTCTGGCCGGTCGTGGCGTCGAGGACGAGCAGCACCTCGGTGACGGGTGCCTGCTTCTCGATCACCCGCTTGACCTTGCCGAGCTCGTCCATGAGCCCGGCCTTGTTCTGCAGCCGGCCGGCGGTGTCGACGATGACGGTGTCGGCGCCGGTGTCGACACCGGAGCGGACGGCCTCGAAGGCCACGGACGCGGGGTCGCCGCCCTCGGGGCCGCGCACCACCTCGACACCGACCCGCTCACCCCAGGTGGCGAGCTGCTCGACGGCGGCGGCGCGGAACGTGTCGGCGGCCCCGAGGACCACCTGCTTGTCCTCGGCGACCAGGATCCGGGCGATCTTGCCGACGGTGGTGGTCTTGCCGGAGCCGTTGACGCCGACGACCAGCACGACGCCGGGCCTGCCGTCGTCGCCGCTGATCCGCAGCCGCCGGTCCATGGTGGGGTCGACCAGCTCGACGAGCTCCTCCTGGAGGACGGCGCGCGGGTCGGGCGCCTGCCCGCCCTCGACCCGCAGGCGGGTGCGGAGATGGTCGACGACCTGCTGGGTGGGAGCCACCCCGATGTCGGCGGTGAGCAGGACGTCCTCGATCGCCTCCCACGTGTCCTCATCGAGGCGGTCGCGCGAGATCAGCGCCAGCAGTCCCCGACCGAAGCCGCCCTGCGCACCGGCGAGCCGCTGCCGGAGCCGCTGCATCCGCGACGCGGTGCCCTCGGGCCGCTCGACGGTCGGTGGGGCGGCCGGCTCCCCCGGCGCCTCCGCGGGCGCGGCGACCGGCGTCTCGACCTCCGTGCCGGCGCCCTGGTCGGCACCGGGCTCGGCCGGCGGCCGGGTGATGACATCGGTCCCGCCCGTGGGCTCGCGGAGGTCGCCTCGGCCCTTCCCACGCGCCCGCGCCAGCAGGCCGACGACGAGCAGGACACCGAGGACGGCGATCCCGACGATCAGGTACAGCAGGTCACCCATGGGCTCATCCAATCAGCCACAGGTCGTCACGGACGCATCCGCACGACCCGTCGTTCGGGGCCGTCAGACGGAGCGCTTCTCGGCCTCGGCGACCTCGCCGTCGTCCGAGGTGTTGTCGAGGGTCGGCAGGATGTCGATGGCCCGGCTCATGCCGTCCCCCAGCCAGGTGGCGCCCGGCACCTCCTCGCCCCGGTGGGGGAAGGCGACGAAGGTGACGACCAGACCGGCCAGCACGACGATGACGACCATCGAGATCACGATTGTGAGCACGCGCGTTCCTTACCGAGGGGTGGGGGGCTTGTGCCCACAGTTCCACACCGGACCGCTACTCGCGCGTTCGGGCCCCGGTCGGGGAGCCAGCTCCTCGGAGCAGCGGCGTGACGGCGTCCCGGATCGGGTCCGGGAGCGGCACGACCGGCCGGGCGGGGTCGGTGTTGTCGACGTACACGTGCACGAACCGCCCCTCGGCCGCGGCTTCGTCGGAGCCCTGGAACAGGCCCACCCGGTAGCTCACCGACGACCGGCCGACCCGGTCGACCACGATGCCGAGGTCGACCGGATCCGGGTAGCCGACCTCCGCGAAGTAGCGGCAGCCGACCTCGGCCACCACCCCGATGGCCGGCAGCTCGCGGATGTCGACGCCGGTGGCGGCGACCAGGTGGTTGTTGACGACGGTGTCGATCAGCTCGAAGTAGCGGGCGTTGTTCATGTGCCCGTAGACGTCGATGTCGGCCCAGCGGGTGGTCACGGTCTCCCAGGAGACGAACTCGTCGCGGGTGGGTCGGGCGGCGGCCATGCGGTGATCATGGCAGTCCCCGCCCCGAGGTCAGTGCGCGCCCGCCACGTTGAGCCCGACCACGCCCAGCACGATCAGGCCCAGCGAGAGCCCCTTGAGCCAGCCCATTTGCTCGCCGAGGAACAGGTAGCCCGCGACCGCCACCAGGGCGGTGCCGAGCCCGGACCACACGGCGTACGCCGCGGAGACCGAGAGCGTGCGGACCACCACCGCCAGCAGCCAGATCGAGGCGGCGTAGCCGGCCACGACCACGGCGGACCACACCGGGTCGCTGAACCCGGCCGTGCGGGGCAGCAACGCGGTCGCGACGACCTCGACGACGATGGCGAGCAGGAGCAGCAGGACGGCCCCAGCCATGACTTCCCTCCAGTGGTACGGCGAACCTTGGTGTGTAGCGGTCGCTACATCCCCCACTGTAGCACTCGCTACACTGCTGGGGTGGATCGTCGCGAGGAGCTGCTGGAGCGGGTCACCGACCACGTGCTGTCCCGCGGCCTGATCGGCCTGACGCTGCGGCCGCTCGCCGCGGCGGTGGGCACCAGCGACCGGATGCTCGTCTACCACTTCGGCAGCCGCGACGCCCTGGTGTCGGCGGTCGTCGCCGAGACCACCGCCCGGGCCACCCGCGTGGTCGGCGCGCTCCCCCCGGCCCCCTCGGTCCGAGACGCAGTCAACCGGCTCTGGGAGGCCTACCGGCAGGAACCGTTGCGGTCCTGCCTGACCCTCTACTGCCAGGCCGCGGCCAGCGGCCTGATCGGCGAGGAGCCCTACCGCTCCGACGCCCGGGCCAGCAACGAGCGGTGGGCGGCCACGCTCCGCGACCACCTGGTGGCGTCCGGCGCACCCGCCGACCGGGTGGAGCGGATCGTCACCCTGGTCGACTCGGCGCTCTACGGCTTCCACCTCGACCTCACGACCGACCGGCCCGAGGAGCTCGCGCAAGGCGTCGACGACCTCGCCGCCGCTGCCGAGCAGCTCGCGAGGGGGTGAGCCCGGGACGGCTCAGCCGGCCTCTGCGTCGCGCAACCGCTGGCTGATCACCGTGGTCACACCGTCGCCGCGCATGGTGACGCCGTAGAGGGCGTCGCCGACCTCCATGGTCCGCTTCTGGTGGGTGATCACCAGCAGCTGCGAGCTCTCGCGCAGCTCCTCGTAGATCTCGAGCAGCCGGCCGAGGTTGGTGTCGTCGAGCGCCGCCTCGACCTCGTCGAGGATGTAGAACGGCGACGGCCGCGCCTTGAACAGGGCCACCAGGAACGCCACCGCCACCAGCGACCGCTCGCCGCCCGAGAGCAGCGAGAGCCGCTTCACCTTCTTGCCCGGCGGCCGGGCCTCGACCTCGACGCCGGTGGCCAGCATGTCACCAGGCTCGGTGAGGACCAGCCGCCCCTCGCCACCGGGGAACAGCCGGGAGAAGGTCGAGTCGAAGGCCTTCGACACGTCGGCGTACGCCTGGGTGAAGACCTCCTCGACACGGGCGTCGACCTCGCGGACGATGTCGAGGAGGTCCTTGCGTGTCTTCTTGAGGTCCTCGAGCTGCTCGGTGAGGAACTTGTGGCGCTCCTCCATCGCGGCGAACTCCTCGAGCGCGAGCGGGTTGACCCGGCCCAGCATGGCCAGCGCCCGCTCGGCCGTCTTCAGCCGCTTCTGCTGCTCCTCGCGGACGTAGGGCACGGGCTCGGCGTCGTCCGCCGTGTCGTCGGCGGGCTGCTGCGGGACCAGCTGGTCGGGGCCGTAGTCGGCGACGAGGGCGTCGCCGTCGAGCCCGAGCTCCTCGAGCGCCCGCTCCTCGAGCTGCTCGATGCGCATCCGCTGTTGGGCCCGCGCCATCTCGTCGCGGTGGACCGAGCTCACCAGCTCGTCGTGCTCGCGGGACAGGTCGCGCAGCGCGCCCCGCACCGTCAGCAGCTGCTGCTCGCGCTCGGCCCGGCTCGCCTCGACGGCCGACCGTGCCTCGGCGGCCCGGTGGATCGACACCTCCAACCGCTGGAGCACCACCCCGACCGCCACGCCGACCGCCTCGGCGGCCCGGCCCTCGCGCAGCAGCCGCTCCCGCCGCTCGGCGGCCCGGGCGCGGGCCTCCCGCTCGGCCTGGGCGGCGCGCGCGAGCTGGTCGGCCCGTCCGTGGAGGGCACGGGCCCGCTCCTCGGAGGTCCGCAACGCCAGCCGCGCGTCCATCTCGCCCTGGCGGGCCTCGCGAGCCGCCTCGACGAGCCGCTCGCGATTGGCGGTGTCGGGCTCCTCGTCGGGAGCCTCCTCGGCGGCGGCGAGCCGCGCCTCCAGGTCGGCCAGCCCCGCGAGGTCGGCGTCGCGGGCCTCCTCGGCCTTGGCGATGGCGGCCACCAGCCGCTCGGCCTCACCGCGGGCGGCGCGCGCCTGGGAGCCGTACTGGCCGAGCTCCTCGGCCACGGCGGCGAGCGTCGCGTCGGACTCGTGGAGCTTGGCCAGCGCCACGTCGACCCGCTGCTGGGCGGCGAGCCGCTCCGACTCCAGGCGAGAGATGTCGAAGCCCAGCCGCTCGGCGGTGGCGGTGGCCTCCGCCAGCTGGGCGGTGGCGTCGTCGACGGCGGCCTGGATCTCGATCAGGCTGGGCTGGGTGGACGACCCGCCGGAGGCGAAGTGGGCGCCCAGCACGTCGCCCTCGCGGGTGACCGCCGTGACGTCGGACGCCTCCCGGACCAGCGCCCGGGCCGCCGCCAGGTCGTCGACGACGGCGGTCTTGTGGAGCAGCCGGGTCAGCGCCGCGGCGTGGGCGCCGGGCACGTCGACCACGTCGACGGCGTACGTCGCGCCGACGGGCAGGCCGGGCCAGTCGCGGTCGGCCTCGGGGGCACCGCCGAGCAGCAGCCCGGCCCGCCCCAGGTCGTCGGCCTTGAGGTGGCCGAGTGCCCCGACGGCCGCGTCGGCGTCAGCGACCACGACCGCGTCGGCGGCGCTGCCGAGGGCAGCGGCGACGGCGGTCTCGAACCCGGCCCGCACCGAGAGCAGCGCCGCGACCGAGCCGAGCAGCCCGGACACGTCGTCGGTGGCCGCCAGCAGGGCACCCGCGCCGTCCTTGCGGGCCAGGCCCAGCTCGAGCGCGTCCTTGCGGGCCAGCAGCGAGGCCCGCTCGCGGTCGGCCTGCTGCACCTCGTCGCGGACCTTGGCGAGCCGCTCGTCGAGGTCGTCGAGCTCGGCGCTCGCGGCCTCGTGCTCGGCGTCGAGCCCCTCCTCGCCGGCGTCGAGGCCGGCGATCCGGGTCTCGAGGGAGGTGAAGTCGCGCTGTGCCCGGGCGGCCCGCGCCTCTGCCTCCTCGCGCGACTGCGCCAGCCTGCCCACCTCGTCAGCGGCCGCGGCGGCCCGCGACTTGAGGGCGTTGACCTGGCCGTGCAGCCGGGCGAGCCCCTCGCGGCGGTCGGCGGCGGCGCGGTGGAGCCCGGCGACCCGGCGCTCCTCCTCGGCGGCGGCGTCCTCGGCGGCCCGACGGGCGGTCACGGCGTCCTCGAGCGCCGTACGCCGCCCGGCGACCTCGGTCTCGATGACCCGCTCCTGCTCGCGGACCTCGGCCGCCTCCGCCTCGAGCTGTTCGGGGTCGCGACCGGACTCGGCCTCCTCCTCGACGGTGCCGGCGTTGCGCACCCGCTCGGCGGCCAGCGACTGGGTGCCGCGGAGCCGCTCGCGCAGCCCGGACAGCGCGAACCAGGTGTCCTGGGCACGGGACAGCGCGGGCAGCTGCTCGCGCAGCCCTGCCTCGAGCGCGGCCTCCTGCTGCTGGGCGTCGGCGATCGCGGTCTCGACCGAGGCGCGCCGCTCGACGAGCTGCGTCTCGTCGGCGAGCTCCTGCTCGAGGGCGCCCCGCGCGGCGGCGAGGTCGTCGGCCATCAGCCGGGCCCGTGCGTCGCGGACGTCGGCCTGCACGCCGACCGCCTTGCGGGCGACCTCGGCCTGCCGGCCCAACGGCTTGAGCTGGCGCCGGATCTCGGTCAGCAGGTCGCCGAGCCGGTGCAGGTTGCCCTCGGTGGAGTCGAGCTTGCGGAGCGCCTTCTCCTTGCGCTTGCGGTGCTTGAGGACGCCGGCGGCCTCCTCGATGAAGCCGCGCCGGTCCTCGGGCGTCGCGTGGAGGATCGAGTCGAGCTGGCCCTGGCCGACGATGACGTGCATCTCGCGGCCGATACCGGAGTCCGACAGCAGCTCCTGGACGTCGAGCAGCCGGCAGGGCGTGCCGTTGATGGCGTAGTCAGACCCGCCGGAGCGGAACATCGTGCGGCTGATCGTCACCTCGGCGTAGTCGATCGGCAGCGCGCCGTCGGAGTTGTCGATCGTGAGCAGCACCTCGGCGCGACCGAGCGGCGGGCGGCCGGCGGTGCCGGCGAAGATGACGTCCTCCATCTTGCCGCCGCGCAGGCTCTTGGCCCCCTGCTCTCCCATCACCCACGCCAGCGCGTCGACGACGTTGGACTTGCCCGAGCCGTTGGGCCCGACGATGCACGTGATGCCGGGCTCGAGCTGAAGGGTCGTGGAGGAGGCGAAGGACTTGAACCCCTTCAGGGTCAGGCTCTTCAGGTACAACGCAGGCTCCTCATCAGGTCCGACACAAGTTGCGCGCAGGCTGCTGACACAAGGGGAAGCTCAGCGCGGCTCACCCTACCTGCGCGTTCCCCCGAGCCGTGGGAGGTGTGCGCCCAGCCGCAGGCGCGTGGCGACGCTCAGGGGCCGGCGGGGCGCACGGCCGGCCAGACGAGGTCGGAGGCGTCGTACGCGCGGTGCAGGTGGTGGACGTCTGAGGGGGCGAGCACGCGTCGCCGCTCGAGCCCGCGCGCGACCAGCCGGGCCAGGGCGACAGCGCCCGCGACCTGGAGGTGGGTGCCGTCGTGGACGCCGTCGGGGTAGGCCGCGGACTCCCCCGGCTCCAGCCACAGGAACTCGGCGCGGGTGCCACCCGGGCCGAGGGTGTCCCAGCGGGCGAGGCTCATCGCGTGCAGGTCGACCAACGATGTTCCCGTCTCCTCGGCGACGACCCGCATGGCCCGGGGGTAGCCGCCCAGGGACGGCACGGCCCTGCCGAGGTCGTCGAACCGCCGCCGCTCGATCGGCGTGACCAGGACCGGCGTGGCCCCGGCGGTCCGGGTCAGGGCGACGAACGTCCGGAGGTTGTCGCGGAAGGTGGTCGCCGGATCGGTGTGCCGCTCGTCGCGCTGCTGGTCGTTGTGACCGAACGACACGACGACGACGTCGCCGGGTTCGACCGCCCCCAGGATCCGGTCCAGGCGCCCCTCCGCGAGGAAGGTGCGGGTGCTGGCGCCGGGGGCCGCCTCGTCGACGACCCGGACGCCGTGGGCCAGGTAGAGGCCCAGCGCCTGGCCCCACCCGGCGCGCGGCCGCTCGCCGTCGGCGTAGACCGAGGCGAGGGAGTCGCCGGCGATGTAGACCGTGACCGCCCCGTCGGGGCGCAACGGAGCGCGAGAAGGCGGTCGGGGCTCCGACGCCACGGCGGCCGCCGCCACCAGCCCGGCCACGCAGAGCAGGCCGGCGGCGCGCCCGACTCGCGCCGGGGTCAGATGATCGCCCCGGGGTTGAGGATGCCGTCGGGGTCGAGCGCGTCCTTGACCCGTCGGTTGAGGGCGATCACGTCCTCACCGAGCTGGTCGGGCAGTGCCGACTTCTTGGTCCGGCCGACGCCGTGCTCGCCGGTGATGGTGCCGTCGAGCCGGATCGCGGCCTGCATGATGTCCTCGAACGCCTGCAGCGCCCGCAGGTGGGCGGCGTCGTCGTCGCGCGGCACCACGATCAGCGGGTGGGTGTTGCCGTCGCCGGCGTGGGCGATCACCGGGATCAGCAGGTCCTGCTCCTTCGCCACGTCGGCCACCGCCTCGAGCAGCTCGGGCAGTCGCGGCACCGGTACGCCGACGTCCTCGAGCATCAGCGCGCCCATCTCCTCGACGGCGGGGATCACCATCCGCCGCGCCTGCACGAACAGCTCGCCCTCGTCGGCGTCGTCGGTCACGAACACCTCGGTCGCGCCGTTGTCGTGGCAGGCCTTCTCCATCAGTGCGATCTCCTCGCTGCGCGAGGAGCCCGGAGCATCGCTCTGGGCGACGAGCAGCGCCCCGGCCTCGACGTCGAGGCCCATCGACCGGTGGTCCTCCACCGCCCGGATCGAGGGCTGGTCCATCAGCTCCAGCATCGAGGGGCGCAGCGAGGAGCGGATGGCCACGACCGCCTCGGCGGCGACGGTCGGCGTGGTGAAGGTCGCGACCAGGGTGGAGCGCTCGGGCTGCTTCGGGACCAGCCGCAGCACCGCCCGGGTCACGATGCCGAGCGTCCCCTCGCTGCCGACGAACAGCTTGAGCAGGCTGAGCCCGGCGACGTCCTTGATCCGCTTGCCGCCGAGGGTCACCAGGCTGCCGTCGGCGAGCACGACGTCGAGGCCGAGGACGTAGTCGGTGGTGACGCCGTACTTCACACAGCACAGGCCGCCGGCGTTGGTGGCGACGTTGCCCCCGATCGAGCAGAACTCGTACGACGACGGGTCGGGCGGGTACCACAGCCCGTGCTCGGCGGCGGCGGCCTTGACGTCCTTGTTGAACGCGCCCGGCTCGACGACCGCGACCTGGCAGGTGGGATCGACCTCGACGGCGTCCATCCGCTCCAGGCTGATCACGATGCCGCCGTCGACCGCGCTCGACCCGCCCGAGAGCCCGCTACCGGCGCCGCGCGGCACGACCGGGACCCGGTGGGCCGCGGCCCAGCGCACCGCTGCCTGCACGTGCGAGGCGTCGTGGGCCCGCACCACGGCGGCGGGGGTCCCGGTGCCGGGGTCCTGCGAGCGGTCCCAGCGGTACTTCTCGACCCGCTCGGGGTCGGTGACCACCACGCCCTCGGGCAGGGCGGCGGTCAGCTCGTCGAGGGGGGCTGCAGACGGTCCGTCGTGAGGGGCCATGGCCCCATCGAACCACTCACCCCCGCTGAAGTGCCTCCTCGTCCGCGTGCACGATCAGCTTCAGCTGCCGCCAGATCAGGGCCAGGAAGACGCCGGTCGCGACGAAGCCGACCCAGTAGGGGGCGAGGATCCCGTAGTGCTGGGCCAGCAGCCCCCCGATCAGGTTGCCGAGCACGATCCCGCCGTAGACGCCGACCCGGTAGACACTGCCGACCCGCCCCTGCAGCTCGGTCGGCACCGCCCGCTGCCGCACCGACGTCGCCAGGGTGCCCCAGACGAACGCGTAGCAGCCGAAGCCGAAGAGGATCAGGGTCGCGACCCACTGCGTGGTGGCGACCGCCAGCCCGAGGTGGAGCAGCACCTCGAGGGTGAGGCAGGTCTTCATCAGCGTGCCGAGCGGGACGTGCCTCTCCAGCCAGCCGTACGCCGACGTGGAGACCAGGCCTCCGATGGCCGCCGCCGTGGTGAGCAGCCCGAAGCCCACCGGGCCGGTGCGGAGGTGGACCGTGGCGTAGAGGACCAGCACCGACCAGGACGCCCCCCACGTCACGTTGAAGGTGACGATGACCAGCGCCAGGGTCCGCACCGGGGGGCTGTTCCGGAGCCAGCGCAAACCCTCCATCAGGTCGGTGGTCACCCGCCCGCGGTGCTCGCGGGCGACGCCGTGGGCCGGCAGCCGCACCCGCGAGATGATCGCCGCGGCGGCCAGCACGCACACCATCTGTCCGGCGAACGGCCACACGGTCCCCACGGCGAACAGGGCCGCGCCGAGCGGTGGCCCGACGAGGTTGTTGAGCGTGATGAAGCCGGTGTAGACGCGGGCGTTGGCGATGCCGAGGTCCGGCTTGTCCACCAGCATCGGCATCACGGTGGCGGCGCTGGTGTCGACGAACACCTCGCAGGTGCCGAGCAGGAAGACCGACACCAGCACGACCCAGATGGTCACGTGCCCGGTGGCCAGGAAGGTCACCAGGACGGCGAGCACCGCGGCGCGGCAGAGGCTGCCGGCCGCCACCAGCCACCGGCGGTCCACCCGGTCGGCCACCACGCCGGCGTACAGGCCGAACAGCAGCCAGGGCAGCTGTTGGAGCAGCAGCGCCATCGCCACCAGGAACGGGTCGGAGGTCTGGGAGGCGACGAGCAGCGGCCCCGCGGCCAGGCCGAGCCCGTCCGCGAGGTTGCTCGCCCACGACGCGGCGACGTTCTTGCGGAACTCACGCCCGAGTCGCGGGGGGAAGACCAGCCCGAGTAGCCCCACGAGACCAGCAGGCTAGTCGCGCCGGCAGGCGGGGGCCACGCAGGTCCCCGCCCGTGGGTCAGGCGGACTCGCCGCGCCGCGCCCGACGTCGTACGCCGAGGGCCACGAGCAGCGTGCCGAGCACCAGTCCGAGGGGCAGCGCGGCGGCCGCCGCGGCGCCCACGACGTCCCGCCCCGGAGCACCTGTGGTCGGCTCGATCCCGACCTTGCCGGGCACGTCGACGCTGTAGACGTCGAGCCCGCGGACCAGGTCGATGGAGTAGACCACGTTGGTCGAACGGCCGGTCTGGTCGCCGTGGCGGTCGTAGCCGGGGACCCACATCGCGTCCCAGACCTCACTGGCGCCCCAGAAGGCGTGACCGAAGGCCTCGAGGCGCTTCGGGTCCCGGACGTCGATGAACTGCGTGCCACCCCCGTAGTAACCGATGGCGACGATGCCGCCGGGGCGGTAGTCGAACCAGTGTGCGGAGCAGAAGGCGCCCTGCGGTAGCGGGTAGGAGCCGAGATCGGACAGCTCGACCTTGTCGAGCGGGACGATGCCCCCGGCGCCGCCGTTGAGACGCTTCACGTGCCAGGTCTGGAACGAGCCGGCCCTGGTGCAGTCGGTCTGCTCGTAGTCCTCCTCGGTGACGAGCAGGATGTTGCCGTTCCTCAGCGAGGGCGGAGAGTTCGGCCTGAACGCCTTGGCGTTCGGGCGGAACGAGTTGTGGTGGATGAAGTCGTTGTAGCCGTCGGCACCGCTGGCCTCGCCCGCACCGCCGGCCCTGCCGGTGGTGGCCAGCAGCCGGGGATGGCGGGGACGCTCGACGTCCCACATCGAGGAGCCGTCGAAGCCGGTGTGGGTCCCGACGCCGGCCGCGTCGAAGTTCCACTTGTGTCCGGCCGTCGGCGAGCGGAAGGGCTGGACCCCGGCCTTGTCGGGATCGGCGTCGACCTCGCGCGGCTCACCAAGCCGGCGCAGATCGAAGACCGAGAAGCTGTCGGAGCCGCTGTCGCCGGCCGAGTACGCGTAGCGGCAGTCGGTGTCGTCGACGCACGCAACGGTGTGGGTGCTCGTCGTGGCCGGGGCGCGGCCCACGATCCTGGGTGCGGCCGGGTCGGTGACCTCGACGATGACCAGCTCGTTGCCGCCGACGTTGGAGTCGCCAACGTGCTGCGGCTCGGTCGGCGAGGCCTGGTAGAGGTCGACGCCGACCAGGGCGAACCGCCGGGTCCCGCCGTCCCCGACGCGGCGCTCGCCGCAGTTCATGGCCTCGTTCTCGAACACCGCGTTGGGCAGCACTCCGGCCCGAGTGGGGTTGGTCGCGTCCGAGACGTCCCAGACGGTGACGGCCTCCAGGCCGCTGGTCACGAACAGCGGAGCGGTCTGGGTGAAGCAGCCGGAGATGCCGGCGGTGCCGGGGTGGTTGCCGAGGTGGGAGACGTTGCCGCTGATGAGCGGGGCGTCCTCCTCGGCGAGGAGCTGGGTGCGGACCTCACGGTTCCGCGCGGAGTCGCCGTGGGCGAAGGCCGGCGCAGCGGCGCCGACGGTGGTCAGCAGCAGGCCCGCGGCCGCGACGAGGGAAAGTGCGCGCATGGACCGGTCAACGACCGGCCGTGCGCCGGGTCACGCGCCTCAGGCAGGCTGGAGGTCGGACTCCCGCTCGAGGAGCTCGTCGGCGCGCGCCGCCACGAGGGCGTCGTTGTCACGCATGAGGCGTGCGGTGAGTGCTTCGAGGTCCGCCACCCGGGCGCGCAGCCTGGCGTTGTCGGCTGCGAGACGAGCAGTGGTCCGAGGGTCGCTGTGGAGGTGACCGATCAGCGCCTTGGCCATAGACGAGCCTTCCGGGAGGAGATGAGCCCGGGATGTGGGCTGTCTTCAAGAGTCCCACTCCGAGCCCGCCGGTGCAAGCGGGGGCGCCGCCACCGACGAGCGAGCCGTCTCGACACCCGGTGAGCCGAGAGGTCACCCGACCGCTGGCCGCCGGGCCCGGGGCGCGGGCTGACAGCGGGGGCAGAAGAACGACGACCGGTTGGTGAACGCGACCCGCCGCAACGGGGTGCCGCACCGGTCGCAGGGCTCCCCCTCCCGGCCGTAGGCGTGCAGAGAGCGGTCGAAGTATCCCGACTCGCCGTTGACGTTGACGTAGAGGGAGTCGAAGGAGGTTCCGCCCTGCTCGAGCGCGGCGCTCAGGACTGCCCGGGCCTCCGCGAGCAGCAGCCGCACCTGCGCCGCCGACAGCCGGTCACCGGGTCGCTCGCCGTGGATCCGCGCCCGCCACAGCGCCTCGTCGGCGTAGATGTTCCCGACGCCGGACACCAGCCCCTGGTCCAGCAGCAGCCGCTTCACCCCGGCCGCGCGCCGGCGCACGCGCCGTACGAAGTCGTCGTCGTCGAACTCGGGGTCGAGCGGGTCGCGCGCGATGTGGGCGATCTCGGGCGGCAGGCCGGCGCCGCCCGCCGAGTAGAGCAGGCCACCGAACATCCGCTGGTCGACGAACCGCAGCTCGGTGCCGGTGTCGAGCCCGATCCGGACCCGCAGGTGCCGCTCGTCGGGCGTGGTCGGCGGCTGCACCAGCATCTGACCACTCATCCCGAGGTGGCCGAGCAGGGCGTCACCGCCGTCGAGCGGCAGCCAGAAGTACTTGCCGCGGCGGCGGGCACCGGTGATCGCGCGGCCGGTCAGCGCCGTGGCGAACCCCTCCGGTCCCCGGGGGTCGCGCCGGACCGGGCGGGGGTGGAGCACCGCCACCGACGTCACGGTGGCGCCGACGACGTGCCGCTCGAGGCCCCGCCGCACGACCTCCACCTCGGGAAGCTCGGGCACGGCTACGGCCTAGGACTGGGGGTCGGGCACGGGAGCGGCGCCGACGCGCTCCAGGATCTCGCCGTACGCCGTCTCGGCAGCGGCCTGCTCGGCCTCCTTCTTGGAGCGGCCGACTCCGTTGCCGTAGACGTCCTCCCCGACCCGGACCTGGGCGGTGAAGGTCTTGGCGTGGTCGGGTCCCTCGTCCTCGATGAGGTACTCGGGGACGCCCAGGCCGTGCTCGGCGGACAGCTCCTGGAGGGAGGTCTTCCAGTCGAGCCCGGCCCCGAGCGACGACGCGGTCTCGAGCAGCGGGTCGAAGAGATGGTGGACCACGGCCGCGGAGACCTCGAAGCCACCGGAGAGGTGGACCGCGCCCAGGACGGCCTCGACGGTGTCGGAGAGGATGGAGGCCTTGTTGCGGCCGCCGGTGGACTGCTCGCCGCGACCCAGCTTGATGTGCTGGCCGAGGCCGATGCCCCGGCCCACCTCGGCGAGTGCGCGGGCGTTGACGACCGCGGCCCGGAGCTTGGCCAGGCGTCCCTCGGAGAGGTCGGGGTGGGTGCGGTAGAGCGTCTCGGTGACGACCACGCCCAGCACGGAGTCACCGAGGAACTCCAGCCGCTCGTTGGTCGGCAGGCCGCCGTTCTCGTAGGCGAACGAACGGTGCGTGAGCGCGCGCTCCAGCAGCTCGGGGTCCAGGATGGGGTCCCCGAGCGCGTCGCGCAGCTCCGCGTAGTTGCTCACCCGGACGAGGGCCGGTCGACTCAGAGGACCTGACGACGGTCGGCGCGGGCGCCGTACTGGCCGCACTCGCCGCACGCCCGGTGCGGGAGGTGCTTGGCACCGCAGGCGGGGTTGGCGCAGGTCACCAGGGTCGGCGCCACGGCCTTCCACTGCGAGCGACGGTGGCGCGTGTTGCTGCGCGACATCTTCCGCTTCGGGACAGCCACTTCGTTCTCCTCTTGCCCTCGGCCGGCGTGCCGGCCCTGTTCGTCCCGGCCGGGGCCCCGGCCGGGGGTGTCAGTCGTCGTCGTTCTCTGTCTTCAGCGCCGCGAGACCCGCCCACCGCGGGTCGACCGGCGCCGCGTGCGCGTGGCCGGGGTCATCCGCCAGTCGCGCACCACACTCGGTGCACAACCCCGGACAGTCGTCCTCGCACAGCGGCTGGAACGGCAGTGCGAGCACCACCGCGTCCCGCAGCAGTGGCTCGAGGTCGAGCAGGTCGCCCTCGAGCCGGCGGACCTCGTCGTCCTGCTCGCCGTCATCGTCGGGGGCGCGGTCGGCGTAGGCGTAGAGCTCCTGGAACCGCACGTCGAGCTCGTCGTCGATCGGCTCCAGGCACCGTACGCACTCGCCCTCGAGCGCCGCCGTGGCGACGCCCGTGACCAGCACCCCCTCCATGACCGCCTCGAGCCGCAGGTCGAGGTCGACCGGCGAGCCCTCGGGGACGTGCAGGACTTCGATGCCCAGCTCTGCCGGTGCGGGGACCTGGCGAGCCACCTCGAGCTGAGACCCCGGGCGGCGGCCGAGCTCGCGGGTGTCGAGCACGAGCGGCGCTCTCGGGTCCAGGCTCTTCAGGGGGTCACTCCGGGTCCGGGCACGACAGAACTGGGGTTCAGCCTAACCGCGCGGGTGGAACCGCGGCAAAACGGCCATCCTCTTCCGGTCAGCCCCGGTCGCCGGCCAACCGCTCGACCAACGCCTCCCGCACGAAGTCGGGCAGCAGCCCCGAGACGTCGCCCCCGAACGCGGCGACCTCCTTGACCAGGCTCGAGGCGAGGAACGACCACTCCGGGCTGGTCGGGACGAAGACGGTCTCGACGTCGGTCAGGGAGGCGTTCATCTGCGCCATCTGCAGCTCGTAGTCGAAGTCGCTGACGGCCCGCAGCCCCTTGACGATGGCCTGGACATCGCGTTCGCGGCAGAAGTCGGTCAGCAGCCCGGAGAAGGAGTCGACCCGGACGTTGGCCCACGGCCGGCAGGCCCGCTCCAGCATCACCATCCGCTCCTCCGGTGTGAACAACCGCTTCTTGGAGGCGTTGACCCCCACGGCGACGATGACCTCGTCGAAGAGCCGCGCGGCGCGGCCGACGATGTCGAGGTGGCCGTTGGTGACGGGGTCGAACGACCCGGGGCACACGGCACGGCGCACGGCTTCCTCCGCTGGGGCTCAGTCGGCCGCCGGGGCGGCGGCATCACTGGACGAGGCGGCGTGACCGTACCAGAGCGTGGTCTCGCCGTAGTGCTTCTCCCGGACGTCGGAGAAGCCCTCCGGGAAGCTGGGTGCCGCGCTGCGGGACGACCGCTCCACGGCGATCAGCGCGCCGGGGACCAGCCAGCCCTGGTCGGCCAGCGCCTGCAGGTCGGCGTCGACGCTGTCGGTGCCGTGGGGGTAGGGCGGGTCGAGGAACGCCAAGTCGTAGGGCGCCGTCGGTGGACGGCGCAGCGTGGTCGCAACGTTGGCGTTGACCACGTGGGCGGCCCAGAAGCCGACAGTGCGGGCGTTGTCGCGGATCAGCCCGGACGCGCGTCGGTCCTGCTCGACGAGGGTCACGACACCGGCGCCCCGCGACCAGGCCTCGAGGCCGACCGCACCCGAGCCGGCGTAGAGGTCGAGGAAGCGCAGCCCGCTGAGCGAGCCGTACCAGGACTCGATCGTGGAGAACAGCGCCTCGCGCACCCGGTCGCTGGTCGGCCGGGTGTGGGACCCCCGCTGCGTCTGGAGCCGCCGGCCGCCGGCATGGCCGCCGATGATCCTGGTCACGAGGCATCAACTCCCGAGAGGGTCATGCCTTCTCCATGAAGTCAGAGTGCCCCGAACGCTCGAGGTCCGCCACCGCTGCGGCGAGCCCGGGCGCCGCCTCGAGCCGCGGATCGGCGTCGAGAAGCGCCTCCGCCGCCTCGCGTGCGGCGACGATCGTCTTCTCGTCGCGCAGCACCCGCAGCGTCCGCAGGCTGGACCGGAAGCCGCTCTGCGACCGCCCGAGCACGTCACCCTCGCGCCGTTGCTCGAGGTCGACCCGGCTCAGCTCGAAGCCGTCGGTGGTGGCCGCGACCGCGTCGAGCCGCTCGCGTGCCTGGGAGCCGGCGTCGGCGCGGCTCACCAGCAGGCACAGGCCGGGCAGCCCGCCTCGACCGACCCGGCCCCGCAGCTGGTGGAGCTGGGAGACGCCGAACCGGTCGGCGTCCATGAGCACCATTGCCGTCGCGTTCGCGACGTCGACGCCGACCTCGACGACCGTCGTCGACACCAGGACGTCGACGTCGCCGGCGGCGAACGAGCGCATCGTGCGCTCCTTGTCGTCGGGAGTCATCCGGCCGTGGAGCTCGGCCACCCGCAGCCCCGAGAGCGGCCCGTCGGCCAGCTCCTCGACCAGCTCGGTGACCGCGGTCATGCGCGGCCTTCACGGGGACGGGGTTGTCGTCGTCGTCGAGGTCGAGCTGGTCGGTCTCGCCCTGCTCCTGGACGTCGCCGCTGATCCGCGGGCACACGACGTAGGCCTGGTGGCCCGCGGCGACCTCCTCGCGGACCCGCTGCCAGACCCGTTCGATCCACTGGGGCTGCTCGGCGAGCGGCACCACCGTGGTCTGGATGGGCGCGCGCCCGGCGGGGAGCTCGGAGAGCACCGACACCTCGAGGTCACCGAACACGGTCATCGCGACGGTCCGCGGGATGGGGGTCGCGGTCATGACCAGCACGTGGGGCGGGGTGCCGGCCTTGTCGGTGAGCGCGGCGCGCTGTTCGACGCCGAACCGGTGCTGCTCGTCGACGACGACCAGGCCGAGGTCGGCGAACTCGACCCCGCCCTCGAGCAGTGCGTGGGTGCCGATCACGATCCCGGCCTCGCCGGTGGTGATGCGCAGCCGCGCCTCCTGGCGCTGCTGCTTGGTCATGGAGCCGGTGAGCAGCGCCAGGCCGGTCGCCTCGGCCGCCCCGCCCAGCATCCCGCCACCGGCGAGGTCACCGAGCATCGCGCCGATGGAGCGGTGGTGCTGCTGGGCCAGCACCTCGGTCGGCGCGAGCAACGCCGCCTGCGCGCCGCTGTCGACGACCCGGAGCATGGCGCGCAGCGCCACCAGCGTCTTGCCGGACCCGACCTCGCCCTGCAGCAGCCGGTGCATCGGGTGGTCGCGCGCGAGGTCGGCCTCGACCTGCTCGCCCACCTCGCGCTGGCCGCGGGTGAGCTCGAACGGCAGCCGGGCGTCGAACGCCGCCAGGAGCCCGCCGCCGCCCGTGCGGGCCCGGGCGCCGAGCGCCCGCTGCTCGGCCCGGCGCCGCGCGAGGACCAGCTGGGTGACCAGCGCCTCCTCGAAGCGGAACCGCTTGTGGGCCGCGCCGACCTGCTCGTAGCCGTCGGGGCCGTGGATCCACCGCAGCGCCGTCATGACGTCGAGCAGCCCGTGGCGGCGGCGTACGTCGTCGGGGAGCACGTCGGGCACCTCGTCGACCAGGTCGAGCGCGCCCTGCACGACCTTCTGGACGTCCCAGGAGTAGAGCTTGGCGGTCACGGGGTAGACCGGCAGCAGACCGCGCAGGCTGTCGGCCAGCCCGCCGCCCCCGTCGTCGGCGAGGTCGGTGTCGAAGACCACCGAGTGGGGTTGGGCGATCTGCCAGGTGCGACCGAACCGCTTTGCCTTGCCGGTGAACATGCCGAACCGGCCCACGGCCATCCGGGCGGCCTCCTTGTCGGCCTGCCCCTTGTGGGGGGTGAAGAACGACATCGAGAAGTCGGGACCGTCGGTCGTGATCCGGACCTCGACCCGGTAGCTGAGCCGCCGGGTGCGCCGGTCCTGGAAGGTCTTGACCTCGCTGGCGGTGATCCGGCCGACCACCGACAGCGCCTCCCCCTCGACAGGCTCGGCGACCTCGCTGAGCTCGTTGGTCTTCACGTAGCGGCGCGGGAAGTGGAAGAGCAGGTCGCCGACCGACTCGAGGCCGAGCCCGTCGTGGACGAGCTTCCGCTTCTGGTGGGACTTCCCGAAGACACTGGCGACGGGGCTGTCGACGGTGATCACTCGACCGACACCAGCACCGGGTAGCGCTCCTGGCCGCCGTCGTAGAGCACGACGTCGACGTAGGGGTGGTGCTCCTCGACCCAGGCGGCGCAGCGGTCGGCCAGGTCGGCCGGGCCCTCGGACCCGCGGACCACGGTCACCAGCTCGCCGCCACCGGCGAGCAGCCGGTCGAGCACGTCGACCGCGACCGCGGCGAGGTCGTCGCCGATGACCGCGAAGTCGCCGGCGACGACGCCCAGCACGTCGCCAGGACGGCAGGGGCCCGCCATCGTGATCGCCTCGCGCGCGGCCACGGTGACCGCGCCGTGACGCGCGTGACGCGCGGTCGCGGTCATCTCGAGGACGTCCTGGTCGAAGCTGCGCCCGGGCTCGTGGACGGCGAGCGCGGCGAGGCCCTGCACCTGGGCCCGGGTCGGGATCACCGTCACCCGGACGCCGGCGTCGGCCTCCGCCGTACGGGCGGCGACCTGGGCGACCCGCACCGAGTCGTCGTCGTTGGGGAGCACGATCACCTCCCCCGCGCCGGTCGCGAGGATCGCGTCGAGCAGCTGCTGGGTGCTGGGTCGCCGGCCGGGTCCGCCCTCGACGACCTCGGCCCCGGCCTCCGAGAAGAGCGCGGCCAACCCGGGACCGGCGGCGACCGCGACCACGCCCCGCCCGCTGCGGGCCTCGGTGCGCTCGCGGTGGGCGGCCAGCTGCTCGGCGAAGTGGGTCACCTGCACCCGGTGGGGGCGGCCGGCCTCGATGCCGGCCTCGATCGCGGCGCCGACGTCGTCGACGTGGACGTGGACGTTCCAGAGGCCGCCCCCGCCGACCACGACCAGGGAGTCTCCGAGCGGCGCGAGCGCCCGGCGCAGGTCGGGTACGCGGTCGTCGTCGGCGTCGAGGAGGTACATCACCTCGTAGGCCGGGCCGTCGGCCGTGAGCACGTGGTCGCCCGGCTCGGCGGGGACCGGGATGGTGTGACCCCGGGCGGGTGCGGGGCCCGGCGGGGGCCGGCGTCCGGTCAGCACGGTCTCGGCCGCGTCGAGGACGACGCACAGGCCGCGGCCGCCCGCGTCGACCACTCCGGCGTCCCTGAGCGCCGGCAGCTGTTCGGGGGTGTGCGCGAGGGCCTCGCGTGCGGCCGCCGCCGCGGCGGCGAAGACGTCGCGGGCGCGGGCCCGCTCGGGCTCGGCGGCCTTCAGCGCGGCGTCGGCCGCCGCCCGGGCAACCGTGAGGATCGTGCCCTCGACGGGCTCCCCCACGGCGGCGTAGCTGGCATCGGTCGCCTCCCGCAGTGCCTCGGCGACCACCGTGGCGGTCCGCTCCTCCGGCGTGGCCCGGTCGATCCGGCCCGCGAGCGCGCCCAGCATCTGGCTCAGGATGACGCCGGAGTTGCCGCGGGCTCCGAGCAGCGCGCCCCGGGCCATGGCGGCGAGCGCCGTACCGAGGTCGTCGTCGCCGGCCTCGCGCATCGCGTCGCGGGCGGCCGAGACGGTGAGGAACATGTTGGTGCCGGTGTCGCCGTCGGGAACCGGGAAGACGTTGAGCGCGTCGATCTCCTCGCGCGCGGCGCCCAGGTCGTCGGCGGCGACGCCGACGAAGCGCAGCACCGTGCCCAACGTGAAGGTGCCGCCGGTGGGTGCCAACATGTCCTTGTCTCGTGGTGCTCGGTGACCGCCTGCGCATGGTGGCAGGACCGGTCGGGCTCGGGGATGCCGCCCTACCGTAGTCGGGGGCCACGACGATTCGCTCGCCCGCGCGCCCATCGGATACGCTCTCCCGGTTGCCCGCTTCGTCGGGCCTACCAGACATTCTCGACTGATCCAGGAGCATCCGGTGGCCGCCGTCTGTGACATCTGCGCCAAGAAGCCCGGCTTCGGCAACAACCGTCCGTGGTCGCGCAAGATCACGAAGCGTCGCTTCGACCCCAACATCCAGCGGGTCCGCGCCAAGGTCAACGGCGCCCCGAAGCGCCTCAACGTCTGCACCAGCTGCCTGAAGGCCGGCAAGGTCACCCGCTGACCCCGAGCCGCAGTCGCCGCAGGCCGTCACCCGACCGGGTGACGGCCTTCGTCGTTCATCGGGCGTCGGTCGCTGGTCGGCGGTGGCTGAGCCACCGTTCCGGAACTCTATTCGGTAGCTGAGCCACCGCCCGCTACGACCGATCACCCAGCGGTGGCTGAGCCACCCTTCCCGGACCCACTCGGTGGCTGAGCCACCGCCCGGTACGACCGGGCCCGGTCAGAAGTGGGTCCAGCCGGTGGGGCCGTCGTAGTCGCCGCCGTCGACGGTGACACCACTGCCCTCGGCGACGCTGCCGACGACCTGCCAGCCCTCCGGGACCGACCCCTCGTCGGGGAAGGTCGCGAGCAGGGCGTGGTCGTCGCCCCCGCCGAGGATGAAGCCGAGCGGGTCGGCGCCCAGCGCCGATCCCACCGCGACCAGCGGCTCGGGCACCTCGAACGCGTCCCGACGTACGTCGACGGCGACCCCGGAAGCCTCGGCGAGGTGCCGCGCCTCGGCGAGCAGCCCGTCGGAGATGTCGATCATCGCGGTGGCACCGGCCTCGGCGGCCACCAGGCCGGCGTCGTAGGGCGGCTCCGGACGGCGGTAGGCCTCGACCAGCACCCGGGGTGACCGGAAGCCGCGCCCCAGCACCGCCAGCCCGCCGGCCGCCCAACCCTGCCGGCCGCGCAGGGCCAGAACGTCGCCCGCCGTGGCTCCGCTGCGCAGCACGGGGGCGACCGTGCACCCGCCGATCACGGTCACCGCGATCACGACCTGGTCGCTGCGGGTCAGGTCGCCACCGACGACGGAGGCGCCGACCAGGGCGCACTCCTCGGCGAAGCCGCGGGCGAAGTCGAGGGCCCACTGCGCCGGCAGGTCGCCCGGCGCGGCGAGGCCGACCGTGAGCGAGGTGGCGCGGCCACCCATCGCGTTGACGTCGGAGAGGTTCTGGGCGGCGGCGCGGTGGCCGACGTCGCCGGCCGAGACCCACTCGCGCCGGAAGTGGCGCCCCTCGACCATCAGGTCGGTCGAGACGACGACGTGGCCGTTGCGCACCCGCAGCACCGCGGCGTCGTCGCCGGGCCCGACGAGGACCTGCTCGCCCTGCTCGAAGACGCCGCTGAGCTCCTCGATGAGCGCGAACTCACCCACGTCGGCCAGCGTCGCGTCGGGAGGAAGTGCCATGCGCCCATCCCACCAGATACCGCTCCACGGACAGCGCGGGCGTGGCCTACCGGCGCGTGTCGGGCGCACGATAGGTTGACCCGGTCAGCAGCCCGCAGCAGATGAGGAGATCCGATGGTCGTCCAGGCCTACATCCTGATCCAGACCGACGTCGGCAAGGCCGCCGAGGTGGCCCGCGAGATCGCGCAGGTCAAGGGCGTCACGCTGGCCGAGGACGTCACCGGGCCCTACGACGTCATCGTCCGCGCCGAGGCGCGCAACGTCGACGAGCTCGGCAAGCTGGTCGTGTCGAAGGTGCAGAACCTCGACGGGATCACGCGCACGCTCACCTGCCCGGTGGTGCACATCTGATCCGCCGTACGGCCTGTGCGCGCCCCGGGAGCCTCGTCGGCACCCGGGGCGTCGTGCTGTGCGCCCTGGCGGCCGCCCTGCTCGCCGGCTGCGGGACCGACCCGGTGGCCGTCGAGGTTCCCGACGTGCCGGACGACGAGGCGGCGACGTGCCGCGACCTGGTCGCGGCGCTGCCCGACGAGGTCGACGGCCAGGAGCGGCGCGAGGTCACCGGCGCCGACGGTCGGGCCGCCGCGTGGGGTGACCCGGCGATCGTGCTGCGGTGCGGCGTGCCGCAGCCGTCGGACTTCACCGACACCGCGACCTGCATCGAGGCCAACGGGACCGGCTGGTACGTCCCCGACGACGTCCTGAATGCCGACGACCAGACCCTCGACGTCACCATGACGGCCGTCGGGGTCCGGCCGCGGGTCGAGGTGTTCCTCCCCGGGGACTACCGCCCCGACGGCTTCCCCAACGCCTCGGGCCGGATCGGCGCGGTCGTCGCCGAGCAGCTCGAGGTGGTCCGGCCCTGCCGGTGACGTACGCCGCTGGCCCGACCCCGTGACCGGGGCCGTCGCCGGCCTCGACGGCGTCGTGGTGGTCTTCCTGCTCCTGAACGGGTTCGGGGACCCTGACCCGGCTCAGCGCAGACCGGTGCCGCGGCGCAGGGCGAGCTGGAGCAGCCGGTCGACGAGCGCGGCGTAGTCGAGGCCGGTGGCCGCCCACAGCTGGGGGTACATCGACGTCGGCGTGAAGCCGGGCATCGTGTTGAGCTCGTTGATCACCAGTGAGCCGTCGGGCCACACGAAGAAGTCGACCCTCGCCAGCCCCTCGCAGCCGACGGCCTCGAAGGCACGTGCGGACATCGACCGCAGCTCGCGCTCGACGTCGGCCGGGACGTCGGCGGGGACGTCGAGCTCGGTCTGCTGGTCGGGGAGGTACTTGGCCTCGAGGTCGTAGAACTCGTGCTCGCCACCCACCCGGATCTCGCCGGGGACGCTGGTCTCCGGGTCACCGTCGAGGCCACCGAGGACGCCGCACTCGACCTCCCGGGCGCCGACCGCCCCGGCCTCGACCAGGGCCTTCGGATCGTGCCGGTGGGCCTCGACGACGGCGGCGGCCAGCTCGCCCGCGTCGTGCACCTTGCTGATGCCGTAGGAGGAGCCGCCGCGGGCGGGCTTCACGAACAGCGGGTAGCCCAGCTCGTCGGCCCGCGCCTGCACGTCCGCCTGCTCGCGCGCCCACTGCTTCTCGGTCACCGTGATCGAGGGCATCACCGGCAGCCCCGCCGCCGCGAGCACGGTCTTCATGTACTCCTTGTCCATGCTGACCGCGGACGCCAGCACCCCGGCGCCGACATAACGGACGCCGGCCATCTCGAGCATTCCCTGGAGGGTGCCGTCCTCGCCCCACGGGCCGTGCAGCAGCGGGAACACCACGTCGACCTGCCCCAGCGTCTCGGGCGGCCGTGACGGGTCGGAGACGACCAGGTCGGCCGAGCCCTCGACCCGGGCCAGGCTCACCGTCGAGGCGGCCTCGTCGACGGCGGGGAACTCGTTGTCACGGATCGCGAGCCGCGCCGGCTCGTCGGCCTCGAGCACCCAGCGGCCGTCGCGCGCGATGCCGACCGGCACCACGTCGTAGCGGTCGCGGTCGATCGCGGCCAGCACGCTGCCGGCGGTGACGCAGGAGACGCCGTGCTCGTCGGAGCGACCTCCGAAGACGACGGCGACGCGGGGCTTGGAGGTGGACTGGCTCATCGCGAACGACCCTAGCGGCCTAGCCTGTCGGGCATGCCCGAGGACACCCCGTTGCGACCGAGCACGATCGCCGTCACGGCCGGCCGGCCGCCGCACGAGCCGGACCGCCCGCTCAACGAGCCGCTCACCATGGCGTCGACGTACGTCGCGGGCGGCGACCTCGAGTACGGCCGTTACGGCAACCCGACCTGGACCGCCTTCGAGGACGCCCTCGGCGAGCTCGAGGGAGGTCGCTGCCTCGCGTTCTCCTCCGGACTCGCCGCGGTCGCGACCTTGCTCGACCTGGTCGGGCAGGACGCCGTCGTCGTCGCGCCCCGTCACGCCTACCTCGGCAGCGTGATGCAGCTGGCCGACCTCGAGACGCGGGGTCGGCTCAAGGCCCGGCTCGTCGACGTCACCGACACCGACGCGGTCGTGGCCGCCTGCGCCGACGCGGCGCTGGTCTGGCTGGAGTCACCGACCAACCCCGCGCTCGAGGTCGCCGACATCGAGACCATCACGAAGGCCGCCCACGACGCCGGGGCGTACGTCGTCGTCGACAACACCTTCGCCACTCCCCTGCTGCAGCGACCGCTCGACCTCGGAGCAGACCTGGTGCTCCACTCGGCGACCAAGTTCCTGGCGGGCCACAGCGACGCGGTGCTCGGCGCCGTCGTCACCCGCGACGAGGAGCTCCGGGGCGTGCTGAAGGGGCGACGCGACCTCACCGGCTCTATCCCCGGGACGCTCGAGGCGTGGCTGGCGCTGCGCGGCCTGCGGACCCTCCACCTCCGCGTCGAGCGGGCCCAGGAGAACGCTCAGGAGCTGGTGCGGCGACTGGAGGAGCACCCCGCCGTCGGCGAGGTGCGCTACCCCGGCTTCGGGGCGATCGTCGCGATCGTGCTCGCCCAGGGGGCGATGGCCGCCGACCTGCTCACCCGGAAGACGTCCCTGTGGGTGCACGCGACGTCCCTCGGCGGCGTCGAGTCGACGTTCGAGCGGCGGCGGCGCTGGAAGACCGAGGCCGCCACCATCCCCGAGGGCCTGGTCCGGCTGAGCGTCGGCATCGAGGACGTCGAGGACCTGTGGGACGACCTGCGCACCGCGCTCGACGGGTGCGTGGGCTGACCGCGGTCGCCGCCCTGCGCGCCTCACTGGGTTTCGACGCGCGGACCGCGAGCTCGCAGGCTCGCTCGCGCCGCTTGCTCAACCTTCCTCTGCCACGGCCGGTCCTCGTTCCTCGGACCGGCCTGCTCAGTCCGTTTCTGCCTTGGTGTCGCGGGCGATGAACGCCTGCATCATGTCGCCGGCGGTGAGCTTGCCGGCGACGACCGCCTCGACGTGCTCGGCGATCGGGGCGTCGACGCCGGTCTCGCGGGCCAGCGCGAGCAGCGACGAGCACGACTTGGCCCCCTCGGCCACCTGCCGGGTGGAGGCGATGATCTCCTCGGTGGTCTGCCCGCGGCCCAGCTTCTCGCCGAAGGTGCGGTTGCGCGAGAGCGGCGAGGAGCAGGTCGCGACCAGGTCGCCCAGTCCCGCGAGGCCCATGAGCGTGAGCGGGTTGGCCCCGAGGGCGGTGGCCAGCCGGGCGGTCTCGGCGAGGCCGCGAGTGATGACCGAGGCGGTCGTGTTGTCGCCGAAGCCGAGCCCGACCGCCATGCCGACAGCCAGCGCGACGACGTTCTTGTAGGCGCCGCCCAGCTCGCAGCCGAGCACGTCGACGGAGGTGTAGGGCCGGAACGCCGTGGAGTGGCACATGTCCTGCAGCCGCTTGGCGACGTCCTCGTCGGCGCACGCGACGACCGAGGCGGCCGGCTCCCGGGTGGCGATCTCGTGGGACAGGTTGGGGCCGCTGACGACCGCGATCCGACCCGGGCCGGCGCCTGTGACCTCGTCGATCACCTCGCTCATCCGCTTGAGGCTGCCGAGCTCGACCCCCTTCATCAGCGAGACGAACGGGACGTCGTCGGGCAGCTTCGGCGCCCACTCCTCGAGGTTGGCGCGGAACGACTGCGAAGGTACGGCGAAGACCACCGCCTCGGCGCCGTCGAGCGCCGCCACGGGGTCGTGGGTCGCCGTGATCGTCGGCGGCAGCTGCACGTCGGGCAGGTAGTCGGCGTTGACGTGGCGCCGGGTGATCGCCTCGCACACCTCCTCGCGGCGGCCCCACATCGTGACCTCGTTGCCGGCGTCGGCGAGCACGATCGAGAACGCCGTCCCCCACGACCCGGCCCCGAACACCGCGACCCTCCCCATCAGGTGGTCCCCTTTCCGTCGTCGGTGCGCTGCTTGCGCGGATTGCCGATCTGCTGGACGCCGGCGCGGCGCGGGTCGAACCGCTCGGCCGGCGCCTGCTCACCCCGCAGGTCCTCGACGATCGCGACCAGCGCCGCCATGATCCGCGCGGTCGCCTGGTTGATGACCGCCGTCGAGGCCTTCTCGTCCGACATCAGGTCGGAGAGGTCGACCGGGTCGCCCGCCTTCATCACGACCCGCTTGCGCGGCACCAGCCTCGGCCGCGTCGTGTACGGCGGCAGCACCTCGTGGGCGCCCCACTGCCCGACCGGGACCACCGGCGCGCCGGTGGCCAGCGCGATCCGCGCGGCACCCGACTTGCCGACCATCGGCCACAGGTCGGGGTCGCGGGTGAGCGTGCCCTCGGGGTAGACCACGACGCACTCGCCGCGGCGTACGGCCTCGACGGCGGCGTCGAAGGCGCCCACCGCGGTGCGGCTCAGCCGCTCGACCGGGATCTGACCGGCATCGCGCAGGAACCTCCCGAGGAACCGGTTCTTGAAGAGCCCGGACTTCGCGAGGTAGCGCGGCAGCCGTCCGTGGTCGTAGAGGAAGTGGGCCGCGAGCAGCGGGTCGATGTGGGAGATGTGGTTGAACACCACGACGCACCCACCGGTGGCGGGCACCTTCTCGCCGTCGATCCAGGTCCGGCTCGTCGCCGCGAGCAGCGTCGGCTTCACGATCGGGACCGCGAGGTTGAACGCCCAGCCGCGCTCCTGCTGCAGCTTGCGTACGGTCACGGAGGTCCTTCGAGGGCTGGGCCGGCGCACGCCGACGGTATGGGCGAAGTGTCCGCAGCAGGCTACTCCCTCCGGTGGCAGGATCGGCCTCCATGAAACGCCCGGAGTTCGCGGCCCTGGTGCCGGTCAAGCCCCCTGCCGTCGGCAAGTCGCGGCTGCGCGACCTGGCGGACGCCGACCGGGTGCGGCTGGCGGCCGGGTTCGCCCTCGACGTCGTGGCCGCGTGCCTGGCCACGCCCTCGGTCTCGCGGGTGCTGGCGGTGACCGACGACGCCCGGTTCGCGACCGTGCTCGGGCAGGCAGGCGCCGCGGTGGTGCCGGACGGGGTCGCGGGCGACCTCAACGAGACGCTGCGGCAGGCCGCGCTCGAGGCGGCCCGACGCTGGCCCGGACTGGTCCCGGTGGCGGTGTGTGCCGACCTGCCCGCGCTGCGGCCCGCCGACCTGGACACAGCCCTGGCGGCCTGGCCCGGTCCGCCCGCGCCGCCGGGCTTCGTCGGGGACAGCGACGGCCTCGGCACCACGCTCTACGTCGCCGCGACCGACGACTTCGCCCCCGCCTTCGGCGGCGACTCACGTCACGCCCACCTCGTGGCGGGAGCCACCGAGATCACCGGCGACCTGCCGACGCTGCGACGGGACGTCGACGACGTCGCCGCGCTCGGCGCCGCCCGGCGGCTGGGCCTCGGACCCCGGACCGCCGAGGTCGTCGCCGCACTCGCCGTCGGCTGAACCCGGGCCGGGGTCCGGGGACGCGACGAGGCCGGACCCACGCGGGGTCCGGCCTCGTGGCGGAACCGGTCAGGACTTCTTGGCCGGAGCCTTCTTCGCCGTCGACTTCTTCGCCGGTGCCTTCTTGGCGGTCGACTTCTTCGCGGCGGTGCTCGCCTTCTTCGCGGGCGCCTTCTTGGCGGTCGACTTCTTGGCGGCGGTCGACGCGGCGCTGCTCTTCTTCGCCGCCGACTTCTTGGCTGCCGACGTCTTCGCGGGCGCCTTCTTGGCGGCGGACTTCTTCGCCGTCGACGTCGCTGCCGACTTCTTGGCCGGAGCCTTCTTCGCCGTCGACTTCGTGGCCGCCGCCGACTTCTTCGCAGTGCCGCCGGCCGCCTTCGTGGCAGAGGTCTTCTTGGCGGTGGCCTTCTTGGCGGCGCCGGCTGCCGCCGTCGGTGCGGAGACCACGAGCTTGGGCAGCTTCTTGGCGCCGGACACGACGTTCTTGAGCTCCTGGCCCGCGGTGAACTTGGGGACGTTCTTCTTCTTGGTGCGGATGGTCTCCCCGGTCTGTGGGTTGCGGGCCTTGCCTGCCTTGCGGATCTTGCGCTCGAACGAGCCGAACCCAGTGATCGCGACCTTCTCACCCCGGGCGACCTCCCGGGTGATGGTGTCGAGCACGGAGTCCAGCGCGTGCGCGGCCTGCTTGCGGTTGCCCTCGAACCGCTGGGCCAGCTTGTCGATGAGCTGAGACTTGTTCACGAGCTTCCCTTTCGGTGCCTGACGTGCCGAGCCGCTGCTCGACTCACGTTCTGCACGCTAGGGACTCGTGGCGCGCCTCACAATCGCCACGCCGGTGAAAACCCCGAAATTGCGGGGTTTTGGGGGTCGATCGCCTCAGCTGGTGCTCGGGAGCCAGGCCGGGCGACGCTCCTCGTACGCCGCGATGTCGGCGTGGTGGCCGAGGGTGATGTCGATGTCGTCGAGCCCCTCGAGCAGCCGCCAGCGCGTGTAGTCGTCGATGTCGAAGGAGTCCTCGACCGCGTCGACGCCCTCGCCGGCGCGCACCGTGCGGGCCTCGAGGTCGACGGTCACCTCGGTGCCGGGGTCGGCCTCCAGCAGGTCCCACAGCCGCTGCACGACCTTCTCGTCGACCTGCGCCGCGACCAGCCCGGCCTTGCCGGCGTTGCCGCGGAAGATGTCGCCGAACCGCGGCGAGACGACGGCCCGGAAGCCGTAGTTCTGCAACGCCCAGACGGCGTGCTCGCGAGACGAGCCGGTGCCGAAGTCGGGCCCGGCGACGAGCACCGAGCCGGCGTCGTACGGGTGCTGGTTGAGGACGAAACCCGGGTCGCCCCGCCAGGCGGCGAACAGCCCGTCCTCGAAGCCGGTGCGGGTCACACGCTTGAGGTAGGACGCCGGGATGATCTGGTCGGTGTCGACGTTGCTGCGGCGCAGCGGGACGCCGACGCCGGTGTGGCTGGTGAACTTCTCCATGGCTGCTCCGATCAGTCCAGGTCGGCCGGGGACGACAGGGTGCCGCGGATCGCCGTCGCGGCCGCGACGGGCACCGACACCAGGTGGGTGCGTCCGCCGACGCCCTGTCGGCCCTCGAAGTTGCGGTTGGAGGTCGACGCGCTGCGCTCCTGCGGGGCCAGCTGGTCGGGATTCATGCCGAGACACATCGAGCACCCGGCCCCGCGCCACTCACCCCCGGCCTCCTTGAAGACCACGTCGAGCCCCTCCTCCTCGGCCTGCAACCGGACCCGGACCGAGCCCGGGACGACGAGCAGCCGGGTGCCCTGCGCGACGTGCCGGCCGCGGACCACCTCGGCCGCGAGCCGCAGGTCTTCGATCCGGCCGTTGGTGCACGAGCCGACGAAGACGGTGTCGACGGCGATCTCGCGCATCGGCGTACCGGCCTCGAGCCCCATGTAGGCCAGCGCCTTCTCGGCGGCGACCGCGTCGCCGGCGTCGTCGAACTCCTCGGGGCCGGGGACCACGCCGCCGAGCGGCACACCCTGCCCGGGGTTGGTGCCCCAGGTGACGAACGGCGTCATCTGCGAGGCGTCGAGCACGATCTCCCGGTCGTACGACGCGTCGTCGTCGGTGCGCAGGCCCAGCCAGTGCTCGACCGCGACGTCCCAGTCGGCGCCCGACGGCGCCTCCGGCCGGCCTTGCAGGTAGTCGAGGGTCGTCTGGTCGGGCGCGATCATGCCGGCCTTGGCGCCCCACTCGATCGACATGTTGCAGACCGTCATCCGGCCCTCCATCGAGAGCTCCTCGATGGCCTGGCCGCGGTACTCGACGACGTAGCCCTGTCCGCCGCCGGTGCCGGTGTGGGCGATCAGTGACAGCACCAGGTCCTTGGCGGTGACCCCCTCGGGCAGGCTGCCCTCGACGGTGACCGCCATGGTCCGGGGCCGCGCCTGCGGCAGCGTCTGGGTCGCCAGCACGTGCTCGACCTCCGAGGTGCCGATGCCGAACGCGAGCGCGCCGAAGGCACCGTGCGTGCTGGTGTGACTGTCGCCGCACACGATCGTCATGCCGGGCTGGGTGAGGCCGAGCTGAGGGCCGATGATGTGGACGATGCCCTGCTCGACGTCGCCGAGCGGATGCAGCCGTACGCCGAACTCCTCGGCGTTCAGCCGCAGCGTCTCGACTTGGGTCCGGCTCACCGGGTCGGCGATCGGCTTGTCGACGTCGACGGTCGGGACGTTGTGGTCCTCGGTCGCGAGGGTGAGGTCGGGCCGTCGGACCTGCCGGCCCGCCAGCCGGAGCCCGTCGAACGCCTGCGGCGAGGTCACCTCGTGGACGAGGTGGAGGTCGACGTAGAGGAGGTCGGGCTCCCCGTCGCGTGAACGGACGACGTGGTCGTCCCAGACCTTCTCCGCCAGGGTCCGACCCATGGCTGCTCCTCCTCGTCTCTGGACGGTCGTGGTGATGCTCACGACTCTATCGCCTTGCCATCCACAATCCGAGACGGCAGTATTGACATATGGACAACACCAGCAGCGGAGTCGGCGTCCTCGACAAGGCGGCGCTCGTCCTCACGGCCCTGGAGTCCGGGCCCGCGACGCTCGCCGGCCTGGTCGCCGGCACCGGGCTCGCCCGGCCGACCGCCCACCGGCTCGCCGTCGCGCTGGAGCACCACCGGCTGGTGGCCCGCGACATGCAGGGCCGGTTCGTCCTGGGCCCGCGGCTCGCCGAGCTGTCCGCCGCGGCGGGCGAGGACCGGCTGCTGGCCACGGCCGGGCCGGTCCTGGCACGGCTGCGCGACATCACCGGCGAGTCGGCGCAGCTGTGGCGCCGCCAGGGCGACCACCGGGTCTGCGTCGCCGCCGCCGAGCGGCCCTCGGGGTTGCGCGACACCATCCCGGTCGGCACCCAGCTCACGATGAACGCTGGGTCGGCGGCGCAGGTGCTGCTGGCGTGGGAGGACCCCGACCGGATGCAGCGCGGCCTCCAGCACGCCGCGTTCTCCGCCGCTGCGCTCTCCGGGATCCGGCGCCGCGGCTGGGCGCAGTCGGTGGGCGAGCGGGAGCAGGGAGTGGCGTCGGTCTCCGCGCCGGTGCGCTCCCCCGGCGGGAAGATCCTCGCGGCGGTCTCGGTCTCCGGGCCGCTGGAGCGGCTCTCTCGCCAGCCGGGCCGGATGCACGCACCCGCCGTACTTGCCGCCGCCGAGCGACTCTCGGAGTCGCTCCGCCGGGCCGCAGCCGCCAGCGAGTAGCCCACGAAGTCGCGCTCCCGCACCCCCGAAGTCGCCGTCCCGCACCCACGAAGTCGCGCTCCCGCACCCCCGAAGTCGCGCTCCCGCACCGCACGAGGGAGCAGTACGACCGGCGCCCGCGCGTCGTCGGCTCGGCTGACGCTGCCGCGAGTGCGCCTTCGCGGGTGCAGTGCCCTCGCGGGTGCGGGAGTGCGCTCTCGCGGGTGCGGGAGTGCGCCTTCGTGGGGTCAGGTGATGGCTGCGAGGATGGAGTCGCGGTCGTGGGTGATGCCGTCGGCCAGGAGCAGGTAGTCGGCGATCGCGTCGTCGGTGAGGTCGTGGGCGCGACGCAGGCCGCGGGCGATGGTGGCGAGGTACGCCGGCGCCGGGGCCGTCCCCGACTCGAGCAGCTCCGGGTCGTCGGCGCTGAAGGTCACCACCGGACGACCGTCGAGCTCGCCGGTGAGGTGGAGCGTCTCGTAGCGACCCGGCCCGAGCACCTGCCGGCCGGTGCCGAGGACCTCGGCCAGGTCGTGCTCGGCCCCCGGCTCGCGCCACATCTCCTGCTCGACCACGTCGGAGAAGGTGGCCGGTGGCAGCAGGTAGGCGGTGCTGAGCACCTCCCCCTCCGCCGTGGGGTCGTGGAAGGCGATCGCCCCGTCCCACGTCGCCGAGTGCCAGGCGAAGAGCAGCCGGCCGGGCATCGAGAACGGCCGGGCATCGAGGGCCGAGACGCCCGCCCGGGTGCCGGGATAGCTTCGGGTGGCGCCGGGCGGGCAGCCGCCGAGCAGGTAGCAGGCGAACCGGTCGGGGTCGACGTTCGAGCCGTAGGCGGCGTACCAGACGGCCTCGTCGGGGATCAGAACAGCGCCTCCTGCTCGAGGTCGAGCAACAGCCTCTTGCGCTCCAGCCCGCCAGCGTAGCCGGTGAGGGTGCCGTCGGACCCGATCACCCGGTGGCAGGGCACGACGATCGGGATCGGGTTCTGGCCGTTGGCGAGCCCGACGGCCCGCGACGCGGCGTTGCTGCGGCCGAGCCGCGCGGCGATCTGGCCGTACGACGCGGTCTCGCCGTAGCCGATCAGCCGGAGCTGCTCCCACACCTGCTGCTGCCACGCGCTGCCGTGCTGCGCGAGCGGCAGGTCGAACTCCTTGAGGTCACGGGCGAAGTAGGCGGCGAGCTGTTCCGTTGCCGCCGCGAGGACCGGGTGGTCGTCGTCGCGCTCGCCCAGCGGGCGTCCGGTGGTGCGGAACGGCTCGAACTCGATCGCGGTGATCGCGCCGTCGTGCTCCACGATCCGGAGCAAGCCGACGGGGCTGTCGGTGAGGGTCCACATGTCATTTCTCCTGGAGGACATCGAGGGTCTGCCACAGGTGCAGCTGGGCGTAGGAGCGCCACGGTCGCCACTCCTGGGCGAGCGTCGCGGCGCGGGTGGGATCGTGGCCGAGGCCCCGGAGGGCGTCGCGGATCCCGAGGTCGGTGGAGAGGAACACGTCGGGGTGGCCGAGCGCGCGCATCGCGACGTAGTCGGCCGTCCACGGGCCGATGCCGGGCAGGTCGAGCAGCCGGCGGCGTACGTCGTCGCGGTCGGCGCCGCGGTCGAGGGCGATGTCGCCGGCGGCGAGCGCCGTCGCCAGGCCGACCACCGCACGGCCGCGCGACCGCGGCATCGGGAGCGTCTCCGGGTCGGCGGCGGCGAGCGCCTCGGCGTCCGGGAAGACGTGGGTGAGGCCGCCGACCGGTTCGGGGAGCGGCCGGCCGTGCGCCCGCACGATCCGGGCGGTGACCGTCCGGGCGCCGACGACGCTCACCTGCTGGCCGACCACGGTCCGGACGGCGAGCTCGTGGCCGTCGGGGTGGCCCGGCACCCGGAGCCCCGGACGGCCACGCACCAGCGGTCCGATCACCGGGTCGCCGGCGAACGCGTCGTCGACGGCCACCGGGTCGCAGTCGGCGTCGAGCATCCGGCGGACCCGCTCGACCGCGGCGCCGGTGTCGCGCAGGTCGACCAGCCGGAACGTCGCCGGGACCAGCGCGGTGCCGTCGTGGCCGATGAGGTCGTCGAGCTCGATCCGGACGGTGCCGGGCCCGTGGGGCAACGCGAGGCTGCGGGCGTACCAGCCGGGGCCGGTCTCCTCGACCCCGGCGACGACGTGGGCGGCGAGGAACGCGTGGAGGGCGCGGCCGGCGAACGGCGTCCGGACCGCGAGCCGCATCCGCATCTCGCCGGTGGCCGGGCGGTGCCCGGGACGGCCGCGGAGCTCGGTCGGGGTGGCGGCGTAGACCTCCCGGACGGTGTCGTTGAACTGCCGGACGCTCGCGAACCCGGCCGCGAAGGCGATGTCGGCGTAGGTCAGCTCGGTGGTCTCGATCAGCACCCGTGCGGTCTGGGCCCGGCGCGCCCGGGCGAGCGCCAGGGGTCCGGCCCCGAGCTCGGCGGCGAGGATCCGGCCGAGGTGCCGCGGCGTGTAGCCGACGCGGGCGGCGAGCCCGTCGACCCCCTCACGGTCGACGACGCCGTCGGCGATCAGCCGCATCGCGCGGCCGGCGACGTCTGCGGCGACGTCCCAGTCGGGGCTGCCGGGGGTGGCGTCGGGGAGACAGCGCTTGCAGGCGCGGTAGCCGGCCCCCTGGGCGGCGGCCGCGCTCGGGTGGAAGCTGACGTTGGCGTACGCCGGCGTGCGGGCCGGGCACGAGGGCCGGCAGTAGATCCCGGTGGTCCGCACTGCGGTGTAGAACACTCCGTCGAAGCGGCGGTCCCGTGCCTTGACGGCGCGGTAGCAGGACTCGGGGTCCAGCCGCGGGGTCGGTGTCATGACCCCTATCCTGCCTCACCCCACCGACAGGTTCTCGCGGGAATCGGACACGGCCGTCGTGCCGCTCGTCGGTGTGCTCCCTGTGGCTCGGTGTCAGGCGGGGGTGGCCGGCTCGGATGCGCGGGCATCGGCAAGCTGGTGCTCGGCGTCCCCCTCGGCACCACCCTCGACGTGGAGCTCGGGCAGCCACTCGAGCCAGCTCGGGAGGTACCAGTTCCACTTCCCGAGCAGCACCATGCTGGCCGGCACCAGGACCGTTCGGATCACGGTCGCGTCGAGGAGCAACGCGACTCCCACGCCGAAGCCCATCTGCTGGAAGCCGACGAGGTCGCCCGTGGCGAACCCGATGAACACCACCACGATGATCAGTGCCGCACCGGTGATGATGCGACCGGTGGCACCCACGCCATGGGTCACGGCGTCGAGCGTGTCTCCCGTTGCCAGGTAACGCTCCCGGATCCGGCTCAACAAGAACACGTGGTAGTCCATCGACAGTGCGAACAGCACCGAGAACAGGAACACCGGCACCCACGGTTCCACCTCGTCGATCTGCTGGAGGCCCAGCAGGTCCGCGCCGATGCCCTCCTGGAAGACGAGCACCATCAGGCCGTACGCCGCACCCACCGACAGCAGGTTCAGGGCGACCGCCTTCAGGGGCAGCACGATCGAGCGGAAGACGAGCAGCAGGAGCAGGAAGCTCAAGGACAGCACGAAGGCGATCACGATCGGCAGCCAGCGGTCGATCAGCGCGGTGTAGTCGAGGTCGAACGCCGTCTGACCGGTGACGTACACCGCTGCGTCCACATCGGCGAAGGCGGCGGGCACGAGATCCTCCCGCAGTCGCTCCACCGCGGCACTGGCTCGGTCGCCAGCCGGGTCGCCGGCGAGCGCGAGCTCGATCAGGGTGAGGTCGCCGCCGGGTGCGGTCGAGACCGTCGCCGCACCGAACGCGTCGTCGGCTTCCGCGAGTGCCTGGAGCTGGTCGACCGCAGACTCCACCTCGCCTCCGGTCGGCGCGTCCACCACCACCTGCGCGGGGTTGCTCCGGGCGCCCGCGGGGAAGTAGGTCTCGAGCGCGGCGAAGCCGCGTTGGCTCATCCGGTCGTCGGGCAACGAGGTGAGCCCGGCCGATCCGGTGGCCAGGGTGAGCACCGGAAGTGCCAGCGCCACCAACGCTGCCGTCGTGACTCCTGCCGTGATGCCGGGACGGCGGGTGACGGCCTTCACCGCGCGCCGCCAGAAGCGACTCTCCCCACCGTGCTGCTGCGCCACGAAAGGAACTCGCAGCCGCTCGATGCGGTCGCCGAGCAGGGACAGGGTCGCGGGAAGCAGGGTCAGCGCGCTGGCGACGGTCACGATGCCCACGAGCACGGCGCCGAAGGCCAGGCTTCGCAGCACCGTGTCCGGCACCAGCAGCATGCCGAGCAACGCCACCACGAACGCCGACCCCGAGAAGAGCACTGCCTTGCTCGCCGTGGCCCCGGACGCGGCGATGGCGTCCACCTTCTCGAGTCCGGCGTGCCGCTCCTCGCGATAGCGGGAGACCACGAACAGGCTGTAGTCGATGCCGAGCGCCAGCCCCATGGCGACAGCCATGTTGACGATGAAGAACGACAGCTCGAAGCCCTGCCCTGCCACCGCCGCGATCCCGAGCGCCACGACGATCGAGACCACCGCCATGAGCAGCGGCACGAGGGCGGCCACGACCGCACCGAAGACCAGCAGCAGCACGATGAGCGCGGCGGGTAGGCCGAACCGCATCTCGCCCCGCTCCAGGTCCTCCTGCGAGACCTCGGTGAAGTCCTTGTTGAGGGTCCAGCTGCCCGTCACCGAGGCGGCTGTCTCCGCCCGCGCGTCGGCGGCCTCGACCGCGTCGACCACGTCGGTGATGCCGGCCATCGGGTCGGTGCCGAGCCTGTCGGCGGCGTCCGGGTCGTCCATGACGACGGGGATGAGCACCGCGTCACCGTCCACCGAGACCAGGCCCGTGGCACCGGCGGTGTACGGGTCGGCGACGTCACGGACCGCCTCCGCCCGGGCGACCTCGTCCCGCAGGCGGGCGACCACCTGCTGGACCCCTGGGTCCTGGACGTCGCCCTGCTCGGCCGCGACGACGACGAAGTCGCTGACCGCGCCCCGGTCGGGGAACCGCTCATCGAGCAGGTCGAGGCCCTGGATGGACTCGGGTTCGCTGGTGACGCTGCCCTCCTGCGTCAGCGCAGAACCCAGGAGGAGCGCGCTGGACGCCACCGCCATGAGCAGCACGGCGGCCCAGGCCCCCAACGTGCGCCACGGGTGCCGTGCGCACGCTGACGCGAGCCGCTGCGTTGCGGACGGCCGGCTGACATCCTCGTGCCGCCCACCAGGGGCGGTGACGGTTCGGGTGTGGCGAGATCGACTCATCGTGGCCCTCGCAAGGATGGGGAATCAAGAGATCGTGAAGACGCCGGCGAGAAGGGTGCGACGACCCGGCGCCGGCGCGGCCCCGGAGCGGCGGGCCGACTGTGAAGGCGCTGCCCGAGCTGGTGCGTGGACACCATTTCGCCGGCCTGCAGGCTCAGCGCAGCGTGCAGGGTCCGCTCGCGCCTCCCGCGGAGCTGGAACTCCTCCCCGCCACGAAGCGCTCGGACAGGACCGAGTGGCCGTAGTTCCATCACCACGACGGTCGCACCATCCGTCCCGCCGCCATCAGGGCCTTTGGTCCCCCGACCGGATGCGCACCCGCGCTACCGCCATCAGCGGAGTGCGGCGTGTCGCACGACGCCCGTCAAGGCGAAGCGCCCGGTACCCCGGACCGGGAACCGGGGGGTTTCGAGGCTCGGGCCTGGCGGCCCTCGCACCTCAACCTCCGACAAGGCGAAGCGCCCCGGTCCGGGTGGACCGAGGCGCTGGGTGTGGTGGTACCCCCGACCGGATTCGAACCGGCGCTACCGCCTTGAGAGGGCGGCGTGCTAGGCCGCTACACAACGGGGGCCTTGCTGCTTTCGACAGCGGTCGGAACCCTAGCGAAGGGCCGGGATCCAGACCAAATCCCGGGCCTCCACACGGGGGGAGATCCGGGACTTCGCTGGGATACTAGGACTCGAACCTAGACTAACTGGACCAGAACCAGTCGTGCTGCCAATTACACCATATCCCAATGGTGACAAGGGCTTTCGAGCCCTCGCTCCTCGGCCCTCGCGGACCGAGGGGAAACCTTACACGCGGCTTTCCGGGGCGGCCAAAACGGCCGGATCGGTGCGCCGCTTGACCCCCATCAGGTGCGCCACCCACCACGCCAGGCCGAGGTAGACCAGAGACTGGGTGAGGGTGACCGGGATGCTCCACCAGGTGCCGCCGGTGGGGTTGAGGGCCGAGCCCATGTCGCCGTACGCCAGGGCGGCCCCGAAGGCGAGCCAGTTGTTGAGGACGTGCATCGCGATGCCGGCCTCGAGCCCGCCGGTGACGACCACCAGGGTCGCGGCGACGATCCCGAACGCGAACCGGTCGAAGAAGATCGGGATGTCCTGGCCGGCACCGTGGGCGAGGGCGAACAGGAACGACGACAGCACCACGGCGAACGCCGGGTGGCGCAACCAGGGCGCCTTCAGCCCCTCGCCCAGCTGGCCGAAGATGCCGCCGAAGGCCTGGAGGAGGTAGCCGCGGAAGGCGTACTCCTCGGCGGCGGCCTGCAGCGGGGTGAGCAGCAGCACGACGAGCATGAAGTCGCGGATCTCCGGCGTGAAGTCGTTGAGCTCACCGGCCACGTCCCCGGTGGCGGCGGTGGGCAACAGCGCGGAGACCGCGATGGTGGCGAGCAACGCGACGAACGACAGCCCGAAGCAGGCGGAGAGGTAGCCCCAGCGCAGCCGCGGCCGGATCGACGCCAGCCAGCGCGGGCGGAGCCCGTGGAGCCACCGCACCAGCACCCAGGTGAGCGGGATCAGCCCGGCCAGGGACAGGTTGAGGTAGGCCAGCGACGCGGGAGTGGGGTCGGTGAGGTCGACGAGCGCGCTGACCGAGCTGCCGAGGTCGGCGCCGACGGCGACGTAGTAGAAGACGAACGGCAGCATCATGACCAGCGGCAGCACCAGCACCATGCCGACCCCTAGACAGGCGATGCCGATGAGGCCGCGCCACCAGGTGCCGGGCCAGCCACCGCGCAGCATCAGGTGGTAGGGCAGCCCGGTCCGCCCCTCCTCGTCGGTGGGGCGCTCGGCGGGCGGCGGAGCGCCGTACGGCGTCGCCGGGGTGTACGGCGGCGGCGCGACCGGCCGACCCTGCGGCGGCGGCCAGGAGGCGGTCGGCGGGGGCGGACCCACCGGCCGACCCTGCGGCGGCGGCCACGGGCCGCTCGGCTGCTGCGGGCTGCGCGGCGGACCCGGAGGGAACGGCGGCGGCTGGGTCACTGCAGGGCCCCGTTCAGCCGAACCAGCGACCGGGCGCGCCCCAGCAGCTCGAGGGACTCGAAGAGCGGTGGGGAGACCTTGCGGCCGGTCACCGCGACCCGCACCGGACCGAAGGCGTGCCGCGGCTTGAGCCCGAGCCCGTCGACGAGGGAGCTGCGCAGCGCCTCCTCGATCTCGGCGGTCGACCAGTGCGCGAGGCCGGCGAGGGCGTCGTGGGCGGTCTTCACGACCTCGCGGCCGGCCTCGTCGACCTGCTCGTGACGGACCAGCTGGTCGTCGTCGACGAAGAGGAAGCCGAGCATGTCGACGGCCTCGGTCAGCTTGTTCATGCGCTCGGCGACCAGCGGCATCGCCCGCTCGAGCAGCTGGGCGTCGGAGTCGTGGACCGGGTCGCCGACGACCCCGGCCGCCTTCAGGTGGGGCAGCACCCGGTGGGTCAGGTCGTCTAGCGACAGCATCCGCATGTGGTCGGCGTTGATGGCCTCGGCCTTCTTGAGGTCGAAGCGGGCCGGGTTGGGGTTGACGTCGCCGATCTCGAACTTCTCCACCATCTCGGCGAGGGTGAACACGTCGCGGTCCGGCGCGATCGCCCAGCCGAGCAGCGCCAGGTAGTTGAGCAGCCCCTCGGGCAGGAAGCCGGCGTCGCGGTAGGCCAGCAGGTGGGCCTGCGGGTCGCGCTTGGAGAGCTTCTTGTTGCCCTCCCCCATCACGTAGGGCAGGTGGCCGAACCGCGGCGTCTGCTCGGCCACGCCGAGGTCCTCGAGCGCCTCGAACAACGCCACTTGCCGCGGCGTCGACGACAGCAGGTCCTCGCCGCGCAGCACGTGGGTGATCCGCATCAGCGCGTCGTCGACCGGGTTGACCAGTGTGTAGAGCGGGTCGCCGTTGGCGCGGCAGAGGGCGAAGTCCGGCACGTGGTCGGTGTGGAACGTGATCTCGCCGCGCACCAGGTCGTCGAAGACGATCTCGCCGTCGGGCATCCGGAACCGCACGACGGGCGCCCGACCCTCGGCGCGGAACGCGGCGACCTGCTCGTCGGTGAGCTCGCGGCAGAAGCCGTCGTACCCCATGACCTTGGAGCCGGAGGTCTTGCGGCGCTCGGCGACCTCGTCGGTCGTGCAGTAGCAGTCGTAGGTCGACCCGTGGTCGCGCAGCCGGGCCAGGACGTCGGCATAGATGTCGGACCGCTCGGACTGCCGGTAGGGGCCGTAGTCGCCGCCGACCAGCGGGCCCTCGTCCCAGTCGAGACCGAGCCAGCGCATCACCTCGAGCAGCCCCTTGTAGGACTCCTCGGTGTTGCGCTCCTTGTCGGTGTCCTCGATCCGGAACACGAAGGTGCCACCGTGGTGGCGCGCGAAGGCCCAGTTGAACAGGGCGGTGCGGGCCAGGCCGACGTGGGGGCTGCCGGTCGGCGAGGGCGCCATCCGGACCCGGACGGGGGAGGTCATCGTTTCGCCACCTTGTTGGTCAGGACGCCCAGGCCGTCGATCGACACCTCGACCTCGTCGCCGACCTGCATCGGGCCGACTCCCTCGGGCGTACCGGTGAGGATGACGTCGCCGGGCAGCAGGGTCATCACGCTGGAGATCTTCTCGATGAGCGTCGGGACGTCGAACACCATGTCGCGGGTGTTGCCGTCCTGCTTGAGGTCGCCCTCGAGGTGGGTCTGGACGCCGACGCCGTCGACGAAGTGCTGCGGGTCGAGGTCGGTCTCGATCCACGGGCCGAGCGGGCAGAAGGAGTCGAAGCCCTTGGCGCGGGTGAACTGCCCGTCGGAGCGCTGCAGGTCGCGCGCGGTCACGTCGTTGGCGATCGTGTAGCCGAAGATCACGTCGGTGGCCTGCGAGGCGGGGACGTCGCGGCAGATCCGGCCGATCACGACGGCGAGCTCGCCCTCGTAGTGGAGCTCCTCGGTCTGCTTCGGGTACTGGATCGGGTCACCGGGGCCGATGACGCTGGTGTTGGGCTTGAGGAACAGCAGCGGCTCGTCGGGGACGTCGCTGCCGAGCTCGTCGGCGTGTGCGGCGTAGTTGTGGCCGACGCCGACCACCTTGCTGCGCGGCAGCACCGGCGCGAGCAGCCGGACGTCGGACAGCTTGTGCTCCTCGCTGGTCGCCTTGACGCCGGCGTAGAGCGGGTCGCCCGCGAGCGTGACGACCACGGCGTCGTCGGACGCCTGGCCGAACTCGTCGAGCTCGCCGGTCACCACGCCGTAGAGCGGGTCGTCCCCTGTCGTGAACCTTGCGATGCGCACGGGGGCGAGCCTATCGAGCGGGATCCACCCCACCGGCCGCGGCCACGGCCGTGCGGAGTGCGGCCAGGGTGCGGTCGACGTCGTCGTCGGTCGTCGACCAGTTGCTCACCGAGATCCGCAGCACCGCCCGTCCCCGCCACACCGAGCCGCTCGTCCACGCCACGCCGTCGGCCAGCATCCGGCCCACGACGTCGAGGGTGCGGGCGTCGTCGCCGAAGACCGCGCAGACCTGGGTGTAGTCCACCTCGTTGAGCACCTCGGCGCCGTCGATCTCCCGGATGGCCGCGGCGAACCGTGCGGCGTGCCCTGCCATCCGGTCCACCAGGCCGGCGACGCCGCTGCGCCCCAGCGCGCGGAGCACCGCCCAGACCGGCACCGCCCGGCTCCGGCGGCTCAGCTCCGGCACCTTCTCGAACGGGTCGCCGGCGGCGTCGCGGATCAGGTAGGGGCCGGACATCGACATCGACGTCCGGAGCGCGGCCGGGTCACGGACGATCGCGAGCCCGCAGTCGTAGGGCACGTTGAGGGTCTTGTGGGCGTCGCTCGCCCACGAGTCGGCCGCCTCGAACCCGGCGACCAGGTGCCGGTGGCGGGCGGACGCCGCCGCGAACAGCCCGAAGGCACCGTCGACGTGGACCCACGCACCGTGCTCGTGGGCGGCGGCGATGGCCTGGGCGAACGGGTCGAAGGCGCCCGAGTGCACGTTGCCGGCCTGGAGCGCCACCACGGTCGGGCGCTGGTCGCCGTCCCCGAGCCGGGAGCGCAGCGCCTCGGCGTCGATCCGGCCCTGGTCGTCGGCCGGCACCTGCTCGGGGGCACCGAGCCCGAGGTAGCGCAGCACCAGGTCGATGGAGTCGTGCCGCTCCTCCCCCACCAGCACCCGGACGCCCGGCGACCCCAGCAGCCCGCGCTCGCCGACGTCCCATCCGGCCCGGGCGAGAACGGCGTCGCGCGCCGCGGTGAGGCAGGTGAAGTTGGCCATGGTCCCGCCGGTGACGAACCCGACCGCGCTCCCCTCCGGCAGGCCGAGCAGGTCGGTCACCCAGGCCTCGGCAATGTCCTCGGCGGCGGTCGCCGCGGGCGTGAGCGTGCGGAGGCCGGCGTTCTGGTCCCAGGCCGAGACCAGCCAGTCGGCCGCCAGGGCGGCAGGGTGGGTGCCACCGATGACGAAGCCGAAGAACCGGCCCGACGGCATCGCCGTCAGGCCTGGCTCGCTCGCCTCGGCCAGCAGCTCGACCACGTCGGCGGGGTCGCAGGGGCCGTCGGGGAGGTCGGGGCCGAGTCGCGCCACGAGGTCGGCCACCTGCAGACGCGGCGGGACCGCGCGGTCGGGGAGGCTGTCGAGCCAGGCCAGCACCCGGGCGTGAGCCCGGTCGAGCGCCGCCGCGGTGGCTTCGTCGGGCATGACGTCATCCTCGTACCCTCGTCAAGTGCCGACCGAGACCCTGCTGCCCGCGCAGTGGCGCGCGCGGTCCGACGCGCACGCCGGCCGGCTGGCGCCGTACGTCGAGCCGCACCTGGCGCGTCGTCGGCGCGGTGACCGACACCCGGTCCACGACTTCCTGTTCGGCTACTACTCGCAGCGGCCGGCGCAGCTGCTGCGATGGCACCCCGGGTACGGCGTCCGGCTGGTCGACGCGCCGGCGTACGACGGGCTGAAGGGGTACGCCGACGGCACCGTCACCCGTGACCACCTCGAGTCGCAGCGGCTGCTGCTGGAGGCGACCCGCCGGCTGCTGGTGGCCACGGCGTCGCGGCCGGCGCACACCGGCTGCTTCGGCCTGCACGAGTGGGCGATGGTCTACCGCGCGGCGTCCGACGCGGGGACCCGCCACCCCGAGCCGCTGCGGCTCGGCGGCGCGGGCACCGACACCGTGGTCGAGTCGCACCGGATCGCGTGCACCCACTTCGACGCGTTCCGGTTCTTCACCGACGACGCCCGGCCCCGCAACACGCTCTCCCCCGGCCGGGACGACCGGCCGGACTTCGAGCAGCCCGGCTGCCTGCACGCCGGGATGGACCTCTACAAGCACGCCTTCCGGCTCACGCCGCTCGTCTGCTCCGACCTCGTGGCCGACTGCTTCGAACTCGCCTGGGACATCCGGGTGCTCGACATGCGCGCAGCGCCGTACGACATGACCGGCGTGGTGCTCGACCCCACGGGGGATCTCTGGACGCCGGTCCGGATCGAGACGGCGGCCGGCAAGCGCGAGTACGCCGACGCGCAGGCCGGCTTCGCCGAGCGTGGCGCGCCCTTGCGGGCCCGGCTGGTCGAGGAGTGCGAGCGGCTGCTCGGCACTGCGTGAGGGCCCAGCTCGCGCCCGGTGACGGTCGACCGCGCTAGCGTGGCCCCATGAGGCTGCTCGGAGCCCTGCTGCTGGTCATCGCGCTGACTGCCGGGTCCACGCCGGCGGTGGCCGACCCGCGCTGGGAGTTCTACACCAACGACGACACCCGCTACGGCTCGCCGTGGTTCCGCGGCGGCCACCGGATCATGATCCGGTTCGGCTGCACCCGGGCGCCCTACTACTCCCCCGACCCGCGCTGCCGGAAGGACCACGGCTTCCACCACGGGATCGATCTCGCCATGAAGTGCGGAACGCCGCTGCGGGCCGGTCGCCGCGGCTGGGTGGTCGGGACCGAGGGGCTCGGGCCGGCGTACGGCAGCAAGGTGCTGCGGATCCGCAACTTCAGCCGCGACTGGGACGTCGTGATCGGCCACGCGCGCCGGGTGCTCGTCGAGCCCGGCGACCGGCTCCACGCCGGGCAGCGGATCGCCCGCGCCGGCGCCAACGCGGCTCCGGACGGCTGCCACCTGCATTTCGAGAAGCGTGCGATCCGGGGCGGGCTCTCCACCGCCGAGCCGCCGCGCAAGCTGCTCGACCTGAAGGACCGTCGGTGACGACACCTACGCTGGGCGCGTGTCCGACGCGCGGGTCCTCCACCACTTCCTGACCGACGAAGCCGGCCGGCTCTGGCGCAGCGGCGGGGACCGGTCGACCGACCGTCTCGAAACCCCTGGGCCGAACCATGGCTGACCCGATGCGCGCCGAGGGGCGCGAGTTCCGCGGCGACGACTGGTACGCCGAGGAGCTGGGAGCGGCCCGGTTCACCGACTGCACCTTCACTGACGTCGACCTCACCGAGGCCTCGACGTCGGGCGCGATGTTCGAGGGCTGCCGGTTCGCGGGGTGCCGGCTCAACTCCTCGGTGCACCGCGCGACGGCGTTCGTCGCGTGTGAGTTCGTCCGCACCAGCCTGTTCGACGCGACGCTCGACGGCTGCAAGCTCTCCGGGTCGGTGTTCGCCGACTGCACGCTGCGGCCGATGACGGTGACCGGCGGCCAGTGGAGCGGCGTGGTCGCGCGCGGGGCGAAGCTGTCGAAGCTCGACCTCACCGGCGTCGACCTGCGCGAGGCCGACCTGTCCCTCGCCGACCTGTCGGGCTCGGTGCTCCGCGACTGCCGGCTCGACGGCGCCCACCTGCGCGACACCGACCTCGGCGACACCGACCTGCGCGGCGCCTCCCTCGACCGGGTCGACCTGGCGGCGGCCCGGCTGCGGCGTACGAAGCTCGACCTGCCGGGCGCTGTGCTGCTCGCCGAGCTGCACGGCGCCGACGTCACCCCCTGACCCCGCGGGCCGCTCGGATGGTCCGGGTCGTTCGGGGGGTCGGTCCGGCAGGTTCACCCCCCGGAACGTCCCGGACCATCCCCCACCCGCACGGACAGCCCGGCCAGCACGAGGTCGACCCCGGTCGCGAAGTCCGCGGAGAAGTCGGTGGCCGGGTCGGCGTCGATCGCGCCCGCGCTGCCCGCCTGCCGGTGGGTCTGCTCGTCCGTCGCGTGGCCGAGCGCGAAGTGGAGCAGCGTCCGGGCGGCCGCTCCGGAGACCTCGTCGGGGATCCCGCCGTCGACCAGCACCGCCACCAGCTCGTCGTACGGCGCCCGCGCGCCCAGGCCGAACGCCCGCGCGGTCGCGACCACCTCGGCCCCGTCGGTCCACGCCAGGCACGCGTCGCGGAGCGTGTGGCAGGCGAGGCGTGCCCGCTCCTCCCAGCTCCCCACGGGCACGTCGGCCGGGGGTCGCGCGCCCCGGGCGAGGATCTCGTCGGCGACCGCGGCCAGCAGCACCTGCTTGCTCGGGAAGTGGTGGTAGAGCGCGCTGGGCTGCAGTCCCAGCTCGGTGCCGAGCCGGCGCATGGTGAGGTCGGCCAGGCCGTGGTCGTCGAGCACCCGCAGTGCACGCTCGACGACGTCCTCGCGGCGGTGGCGCACGTGATGCTCCCCTCACTCGTCGGCGTTGACCCGGCTCCGGCGCCCACCCTAACCTGAACGCCGTTCAGTTCGCCTCGAGAAGGACCCACCATGAGCGCCCGCCGCAGCAGCACCGACCTCGCCCTCATCGCCGGATTCGCCGCCCTGATCGCCGTGTGCGCGCTGCTGCCGGCCATCCAGGTCGGCGCCGGTCTGGTGCCGATCACGCTGCAGACCTTCGCGGTGCTGCTCGCCGGCGCCGTGCTCGGGGCCCGCCGTGGGTTCCTCGCGGTGCTGCTCTACGTCGCGGCGGGGGCCGCCGGGCTGCCGGTGTTCTCGGGAGGCGCGGCCGGCCTCGCCGTGCTGGCCGGCCCGACGGGCGGCTACCTCGTCGGCTTCCCGCTCGCCGCCGCGCTGTGCGGCTTCCTGGTCGAGCGGCTCCCCCGGCACAGTGTCGCGACCAGCGTGCCGCTGATCTTCCTCGCCGGCCTGGTCAGCAGCGCGCTGTGCATCCACACCCTCGGGATCGCAGGCCTGGTGCTGCGTGCCGACCTGACCTGGGCCGAGGCGTTCGACGTCGACAAGGTGTTCTGGATCGGCGACGCGCTCAAGAACCTCGCCATGGCCGTGGTCGCCACGGCCGTCCACCGCGCCTTCCCCGACCTGCTCCCCCAGCGCTCCCGCACCTCGCGGCAGGGCCAGCCCGCCCCCGCGTGAGCCGGATCGAGCTCCACGACGTCACGGTCCGCTTCCCCACCGCGGAGGGGGACGTTGCGGTCCTGGACCCGACCACGTTGACCCTCACCGAGCAGCGAGTCGCCCTGGTGGGCGCCAACGGCTCCGGGAAGTCCACGCTGGCACGGCTCCTCAACGGCCTGGTGACGCCCACCACCGGCCGGGTCGTCGTCGACGGGCTCGACGTCGCGCGCGACGGTGCCGCCGTACGACGGAGGGTGGCGTTCTGCTTCACCGACCCGGCGGCGCAGCTGGTGATGCCGACCGTGGCCGAGGACGTCGCCCTCTCGCTGCGACGCCGCCACCGCGACCGGCGCGAGCGGCGGGTGGCGGCGGTCGCGGTGCTGGAGCGGTACGGGCTGGCCGGGCTCGCCGACCGCAGCGTCCACGCCCTGTCCGGCGGCCAGCGACAGCTGCTCGCCCTCGCCGGGGTGCTCGCGACGGATCCCGACGTACTGGTGGCGGACGAGCCGACCACGCTGCTCGACCTGCGCAACACCCGGCAGGTCGCCGACCTGCTGTTCGCGCTCCCCCAGCAGCTGGTGCTGGTCACCCACGACCTCGCGCTGGCGGAGCGGTGCGAGCGGGCGCTGCTGGTCGAGGCGGGCCGGGTGGTCGCCGACGGCCCGCCGGCCGAGGTGGTCGACACCTACCGGAGCAGGGCATGAGTCTCCTGGGGCTGCACCAGCCCGGCACCACGTGGCTGCACCGGCTGCCGGCGGGCGCCAAGCTGCTCGGTCTGCTCGCCGCCAGCGTCGTGGTCGTGGTGCTGCGCGGGCCCGTGAGTGGCGCGGCCGCGCTCGCCGTCGCGGTCGTCGTGGCTGCGTGGTCGGGCGCCGGCGCACGGCCCTTGGTGCGGTCGATGCGGACCGTGCTCCTGATGGCGACGCTGCTGCTGGCCTACACCGCCTGGCAGCGCGGGTGGGAACGGGCCGTCGAGGTGACCGCCGACCTGCTGGCGCTGGTGCTGCTGGCGACGGTGCTGACGGTGACCACGGCGATCGACGAGATCCTGGACGCGATCACCCGTGGGCTGGGGCCGCTGCGCCGGGTCGGGGTCGACCCGGAACGGGTCGCGCTGGCGTTCTCGCTGATGATCCGCGCCGTACCCCTCACGCTCGACCTCGCCGCCGAGACCCGCGACGCCGCGCGGGCCCGAGGCGTGGAGCGCGACCCCCGTGCCCGGCTGGTGCCGCTGGTGATCCGCTCGGTCGCCCGCGCCCGCGCCACCGGCGAGGCGCTCGACGCCCGCGGCGTCGGCGACTGAGGACCGAGCCTCGTCAGTCCCCTCCGGGGATCGGCTCCCACGCCGGATGGCAGGACTCGCCCGCGCACGCCTCGAGAAGGGCGGCCCGGTGCCGCGCCTGCGCGAGCACGTGGGCGTAGGCGCTGTCGCCCGCGAGGTTGTGCAGCTCGTGGGGGTCGGCCCGCCGGTCGTAGAGCTCCTCGAAGGCCGGAGTCTCCGGGCCCGCCGGATCGGGGTAGAGCGCATAGGTCCAGCGCGCGTCGCGGTAACCGCGGTAGAGCCAGCCGTGGTCGTCGGCTCCCTCGAGCACCCCGTCGCCCTCCGGGTCGATCGCCGCTCCCGACTGCAGGATCGTCGCGCTGCGCCCGCTCGAGCCGCCCGCGAACACCGGCACCAGGGAGACCCCGTCGAGGTCGTGGGTCGGCTTCGCTCCGGCGACACCGACGATGGTTCGGGTGAGGTCCGCGGCGGTGGCCGTTTGGTCGGTGCGGGAGTCGGTCTGCACGCCGGGGCCCCGGACGAGCAATGGCACCCGGATCGACTCCTCGTAGGGCAGCCGCTTCCCGAGGTGTCGGTACTGGCCCAGCATGAAGCCGTTGTCGGAGGTGAAGACCAGCAGGGTCCGACCCAGCTCGCCGTGGTCCCGCAGCGCACGGACGGTGGCGGCCACGGACCGGTCGACGGACTGCAGGGCCTCGACCCGCCGCTGGAAGAGGGTGTCGACGTAGCGCCGGTCGACCCGGTCGAGGTCGCGCAGGAACGGCGGCCTGCTCTGGTCGCTGCTCAGGTTCCACGAGGGGAGGTCGCGGCTGGGCGAGCGCACCCCGCTGAAGTCGCCGAGATCCCGGGCGGCCGGGACCGGCGGCTGCCAGCACCCACTGCCACCGCAGCCTGGGACGCTCGCCTTGTGGGGGCCGACGTGGGAGATCCAGGTGAAGAACGGGTCGCGGTCGTCCCGGTCGAAGCGCCGGATGACTCCAGTCGCGCGCTCGGTCAGGTGGTCGGTGACGTAGCCGTCCCGGACCCGGTCGAGGCCGCCGTTGTCCCACGTCGTGAACGAGCGGTAGGAGTAGACACCCCTCACGAGCGCGTCGAGCACGTCCCAGCCGCTCTCGGCGGCTGCGTCGTCGGCGTGGAAGCCGTTGAGGTGCTTGCCCAGGAACGCCGTGCGGTAGCCGGCGTCCTGCAACCAGTCAGGCAGCCTCGGCCCCGCGGTCAGCGCACCGTAGCCGCCGCGCGCTCCGGTGTTGGACCACACGTCGTTGTTGTGGGACTCCTGCCCGGTCAGCACGGTCGCGCGCGCCGGACAGCACATCGGGTTGGGGGCGAGGGCCTGGTCGAACGTCAGGCCCTGCCGCCCCAGCAACCGCTCCGTGCGGGGCATCCACCTCAGGTCGGACGCCGCCATGTCGTCGGTCATGATCAGGACGATGTTGGGGCGGACGTCCTCCCGGGCGGAGAGTGGGTCGGCGGCGTGTCCGACTGCCACGGGAGTCAGCAGTGCGGAGGCGAGCAGGAGCAGGGGCAGCAGGATTCGTGTGGGCACGGATGATTTCCGAGAAGGGACGGGAGCAGGGCCACATCAGGGTACGTGACGGATGGGGCCTGTGTGACGGTTTGGCCGGTCAGGACTCGTGGTGGCGGCGCAACCCGTAGGTCACCCCGTCGACCAGGGCACCCCATGACGCCTCGATGACGTTGGCGCCCACGCCCACGGTGACCCACGAGGAGCCTCCGTCGCTGGTCTCGATCAGCACCCGGGTGACCGCGTCGGTGCCGTGGCCCTGGTCGAGGATCCGCACCTTGTAGTCGATCAGCTCGAACTTGGCGACCTCCGGGAAGGCCTGCCCGATCGCCTCGCGCAGCGCCTGGTCGAGGGCGTTGACCGGGCCGTTGCCCTCGCCGGTGACGACGTAGCGCACCCCTTCGGCCCGCAGCTTGACCGTCGCCTCCGACACCGCCTCGTCGCCCGGCCGGGTCTCGGTGATCACCCGCCACGACTCGACGTCGAAGTACGCCGGCCGCACCCCGTCGGCCTCCTCGATCAGCAGCAGCTCGAAGGAGGCATCGGCGGCCTCGAAGGTGTGGCCACGCGACTCCAGCTCCTTGACCCGGGCGGTGAGGCGGGTGACCAGGTCCTGGTCGCCGGACAGGTCGAACCCCAGCTCGCGGCCCTTCAGCTCGACCGACGCGCGGCCGGCCATGTCGGAGACCAGCAGCCGCATGTCGTTGCCGACGCCGGCCGGGTCCATGTGCTGGTAGAGGTCGGGGTCGACCTTGATCGCGCTCGCGTGGAGACCGGCCTTGTGGGTGAACGCCGACGTGCCGACGTACGGCTGCCGGCCCGCGGGCGGGACGTTGGTGACGTCGGCGACCGCGTGGGCGACCCGCGTCGCGTCGCGCAGCAGCCCGGCCGGCAGCACCGTCCGGTCCAGCTTGAGCTCGAGGTTGGCCACCACCGAGACCAGGTCGGCGTTGCCGGTGCGTTCGCCGTAGCCGTTGATCGTCCCCTGCACGTGGGAGGCCCCGGCGTCGACGGCCGCCAGCGTGTTGGCGACCGCGCAGCCGGTGTCGTTGTGGCAGTGGATGCCGACCTTCAGGGCACTGTCGCCGGTGACGTGGGTGACCACGTCGTGCACGACGTCGGCGACCCAGCCCGGCAGCATCCCGCCGTTGGTGTCGCACAGGGCGACGACCGACGCGCCCGCGTCGTACGCCGTCCGGAGCACCTCGAGTGCGTAGTCCCGGTTGGCGCGGTAGCCGTCGAAGAAGTGCTCGGCGTCGAGGAACACCTCCTTCCCCTCCTCGCGGAGGTGGGTGACCGTGTCGCGGACCATCGCGAGGTTCTCCTCGAGCGTGGTCCGCAGCGCCAGCTCGACGTGGCGGTCGTGCGACTTGGCCACCAGCGTCACCACGCCGGCCCCGGAGTCGCGCAGCGCGGCCACGAGCGGGTCGTCGGCCGCCGCCACGCCCGCGCGGCGGGTGGCCCCGAAGGCCGCCAGCCGTGCGTGGCGCAGGTCGAGCTCGTCGCGGGCCCGGCGGAAGAAGTCGGTGTCCTTGGGGTTGGCACCCGGCCAGCCGCCCTCGATGTAGCCGACGCCGAGGTCGTCGAGGTGGCGGGCGATGGTGAGCTTGTCGGCGACGGAGAGGTTCAGGCCCTCCTGCTGCGCGCCGTCGCGCAGCGTCGTGTCGTAGACGTGGAAGCCACCCTGCAGGTCCTGCGTGTCCATCGGTCCGGGTCCTCCGGAGGTCGGTCGGGCAACAAAAAACCTCCCGCGGGAACGAGAGGTGGGCGCGTCGAGGAGGTCGACGCGCTAGACGATGATGATGCGGTGCAGCACCCGACGAGTGTCGCACGGTGTGCCGCGGAGTGGGACGGCGTTCTCGCGATGCGGTCGCTCAGCGCAGCTGTGGCAGTGGCGGCCCGACGGGCTCCCAGCTGGTCCCCTGCTGGGCGGCGTACGCGCCGGCGCCGATCGCCGCGGCGAGGACCAGCAGCCACGCGACGGCCCAGGGCGCCAGTGAGCGGGACACCGGACGGACCACCCGGTTGACCGGGCCGCTGAGCCGCGAGCCGCCCGGGCCCCACCACAGCGAGAGGGCGAGCACCGCGCCGCACGCCAGCAGCGTCGGCTGGGTCTCGAGCGCGAACGCGTAGCACAGCAGGCCGCAGGCGAGGGCCAGGCCGAGGCTCCACAGGAGGAGCAGCACCGCTCCCGGGATCGCCTGCACTACGTGCCACGGGGAGGCGAGCAGCAGCTGCGGGCCGTCGTACCAGCGGTTCCCGCGGAGGGTACGGCGGGCGCCGGCCGCGCTCCCCGCGAGCGAACCGCTGCGCACCAGCCACACCAGCAGCGCCACCACGGCCAGCGTGACCCAGGGTGCGGCCGTGACCGCGGTGGCCGTCGCGAGGCCGAGGGTGGTCAGCAGCACCCCGCGCCGCAACCGCTCGACGAACGGCGTCCGGGGCGCGGGCGGCTCGTCGAGGTAGCGGGTGGGGCCGGGCGGATCCTCCTCGTCGTCCTCGAACAGGCTGATGGTGGGCTGCCGGCCGGCGGCGGCGATCGCCAGCGGCGCGGTGTAGGGGTCGTCGACGTCGTCGTCGATCGGTCCCGGCGTGGCCACCACCGGCATCGGCCCGCCGCCGAGGGCGTCGCGGACCTGGTCGAGCGTCGGACGACGCCGCGGGTCGGGGTCCAGGGCCTGTGCGACGACGGGGGCCAGGTCGTGGGGTAGGCCGGAGAGGTCGTGCTGGCCGCGTCGGACCCGGTCCATGACCGCCATCGAGGGGCCGCGGCCGAACGGTGGCCGACCGGTGCCGGCGTAGGCCACCGTCGCCGCCCAGGAGTGGACGTCGGAGGCGGCCGCGGCGTCGTCGCCGTAGAGGATCTCGGGAGCGAGGTAGCCCGGGGTGCCGAGCAGCCAGCCCGTGTGGGTCAGCCGCGGGTCGTCCGCGACCCGGGCCAGCCCGAAGTCGATGAGGATCGGGGTGCGCCCCTCCATCAGCACGTTGGACGGCTTGACGTCTCGGTGGAGCACACCGACCGCGTGGACCGAGGCGATCCCCTCGGCGAGGCAGTCGGCGAGCCAGCGAAGGTCGTCACCGGTGACCGCGCCCTCCTCCTGGATCAGCTCGTGGAGGGAGAGGCCGGGGACGTAGCGGGTGGCGACGTAGGGGATCTCGCCCCACGGGTCGGCGTCGACGATCTCGGCCACCCAGCGGCTGCGGATGAGCGAGAGCGAGTGGACCTCGCGGTCGAGCCGCTGCCGGGCCTCCTCGTCGCCCACGATGTGGGGTCGCAGCACCTTCAGCGCCACCCGGGGACCGTCGTCGCGACGGGCCAGGTGGACCACCCCCATGCCGCCCTCGCCGAGCCGGGCGAGCAGCCGGTAGCCGCCGACGTAGAGCGTCGGGGCATGCTCGGGCCGCGGGGAAGTCACGCCTGCAGGTTACTGGCCGGACCCGACTGCGGCGCGACGACGCGTCGGACCGTCAGCAGACCCGGTGCATCCAGCCGAAGGCGTCCTCGGCGCGGCCGTACTGGATGTCGACGAGCGACCGGCGGATCTCCAGCGTGAGGTCCTGGCGCGCGGGAGCGGGCGCCTGCCCGCCGTCCCACTTCAGGGTGCCGACCGGGGTGACGACCGCGGCGGTGCCGCAGGCGAAGATCTCGACGATCTCACCGCTGGTGACCCCGTCGCGCCACTCGTCGATGGAGAACCTCCGCTCCTCGACCGGGCGGCCGAGCTTGCCGGCGAGCTCGATGATGCTGGCGCGGGTGATCCCCTCGAGGATGGTGCCGGTCTCGGGGGTGACGATCCGGCCGTCGGCGTGGACGAAGTAGAGGTTCATGCCGCCGAGCTCCTCGACGTACTTCCCCTCGAGGCAGTCGAGGAAGACCACCTGGTCGCAGCCCTGCGCGATCGCCTCCCGCTGCGCCACGAGCGAGCTGGCGTAATTGCCGCCGGTCTTGGCCGCGCCCATGCCGCCGCGGCCGGCGCGGGTGTACTCCTCGGTCAGCCAGAGCGTGACCGGCTTGACGCCGCCCTTGAAGTAGGCGCCGGCGGGGCTCGCGATCACCATGAACGTGACGTGCTGGGCCGGCCGCACACCGAGGAACTTCTCGGAGGCGATCATGAACGGGCGGACGTAGAGCGACTTCTCGCCGGTGCTGTCGGGGACCCACCGCTGGTCCCGGGTGATCAGCGCGTCGACGGCCGCCACGAAGTCGGCCTCGGGAAGCTCGGGGAAGGCCAGCCGGTGGGAGGAGCGGACCATCCGCTGGGCGTTGGCCTCCGGCCGGAATGTCCACACCGAGCCGTCGTCGTGGCGGTAGGCCTTCATCCCCTCGAAGGTCTCCTGGGCGTAGTGCAGCACCGCCGTGGCAGGGTCCAGCGTGAGCGGGCCGTACGGCGTGATCCGGGCGTCGTGCCAACCCCGGTCGGGCGTCCACTCGACCGTGAACATGTGGTCGGTGAAGTGGGTGCCGAAACCCGGCTCGGCGAGGATCTCGGCGAGCCGGTCGTCGGCGACCGGCCGCTCGTTCGGGGTGGTGCTGATCTCCATGGGGTCAACCTATCCGAGGTCGGCTTCCCCGCTCAGGCGGGGAAACTGGAGGCTGGCGCGGGAAGTTTCGCGCGCCGACGTCCGGTCTCCCCGCCCAGCCGGGGAAACCGTCAGCACCCCGACCGGCTCAGTCCACCGAGCCGAGGAACGCGACCGCCTCGGTGGCGACCGCGGTGGTGTCGGCGATCTCCATCACCGGGTAGACCGCGAACTCGAACCAGCTCCCGAACGGCGCCACGTCCTTGGCGACAATTGCCGGGTCGTCGGCCTCGATGACCGCGAACCCGCCCTCGCCGTCGACCCGGCCCAGGAACTCGGTGAAGTTGCCTTCCGGAGTCCACTTGCCGAACACCTGCAGCGACCGGGCGAACGCCTCCTCGGTGATGCCCTGCCTGGGTGTCCACGTCACGACGTACTTCATGAACCGCTCCTCTCCCTCGACCTGTAGCGGTGCCCTCGACGCTAGGCGCGGTCGACCGTGGCGGCCATTCGCCAAATGGAGTATCTGGGAGGGCTCCGGCCGCTCAGCCCGCGACGCGGGCGGCGATGGCGTCGCCCACCTCGGAGGTACGCCGGGACTCCCCCGGCACCCGGTCGGCGAGGTCGGCGACGACGGCCTCCTCGACCCGGGCGGCGGCCTTGGGGTGGCCGAGGTGGTCGAGCAGCAGCGCCGCGGAGAGAATCGCAGCGGTCGGGTCGGCCTTCTGCTTGCCGGCGATGTCGGGCGCGGAGCCGTGCACCGGCTCGAACATCGACGGCGCGGTGCGGTCGGGGTTGACGTTGCCGGACGCCGCCAGCCCGATCCCACCGGTCACGGCCGCGGCCAGGTCGGTGATGATGTCGCCGAACAGGTTGTCGGTGACGATCACGTCGAACCGGGCGGGGTCGGTCGCGAGGAAGATGGTGGCCGCGTCGACGTGCAGGTAGTCGACCTCGACGTCCGGGAACTCCTCCGCCACCTCGGCCACGACCCGCGACCACACCGCGCCGGCGTGGACCAGCACGTTGGTCTTGTGGACCAGCGTCAGCTTCCGGCGCGGTCGGGCCTGCGCCCGCGCGAACGCGTCGCGCACCACCCGCTCCACGCCGTACGCCGTGTTGAGCGAGACCTCGGTCGCGACCTCGTGCGGGGTGCCGGCCCGGATCGCCCCGCCGTTGCCGGTGTAGGGGCCCTCGGTCCCCTCGCGCACGACCACGAAGTCGATGTCTCCCCGGGCGAGCACGCTGTCGGCGAGCGGCGTCGGTACGCCCGGGAAGACCCGGGACGGCCGCAGGTTGACGTAGTGGTCGAGGGTGAAACGCAGCTTGAGCAGCAGGCCGCGCTCCAGGATGCCCGGCGGCAGGCTCGGGTCACCCGGCCTGCCGCCGACGGCCCCCAACAGGATCGCGTCGTGCTCGCGGACCTCCGCGAGCACGGAGTCGGGCAGCACCTCGCCGGTGGCGAGGTAGCGCTCGGCGCCGAGGTCGTAGCGCGTCGGCTCGAAGGTGGCGTCCGGGACGGACCCGAGCACCTTGAGCGCCTCGTCGGTGACCTCGGGGCCGATGCCGTCGCCGCCGATGACCGCGATCCGGTGGCCGACAATCTGTGGGGGCGTCATGGGGCGGAGGCTAGTTGTCGTCCGGCCTCGGCCCGCCGTTGTCCCGCAGGTCGAGCGAGGCCTGGATCGCCTCGTGGCTGCGCGGGTTCTCGGGGTCGTGGGCGGCCGGTCCCCAGTCGGGGTACATCTCGTACATCGGTTCCTGTCTCCTGGTCTGGTCGTCAGTTGGGCTGCCCCGCGGCGGGCGGCCACGGCTGCGGGTCACGGATCGCGTGCCCGAGGCGTCGGCGGTTCCAGGAGAGGTGTGCGGGTTGCGCGGTACGTCGCGGTCCCGCCGCGGGGCGGTGTCGTCTGCAGATGGATGAGGGGCCACGCAACGCCGAACTCCGCGGCGAGGTGGCCCGCTCGTCAGGCCTCGCCGCGGCGCTCGATAAGTACGAACACGCTCCGCATGATGGGACCACCGTACGTGGCGTCGCGGCGCCCCGCGACCAGTTCCGACCGACCGTCCGGGATGCGAGACGGCATGACCGCAATGAGAGACTCCCCGCATGAGCGCACCTCCCGAGCTGCCCGAGATCGTCCGGCGCGCCTTCGACGTGACCCGCCGGGCCGGCTACGTGTCGTTCTGCCGCAACGAGACCGGCCGGCTGCTGGCCACGCTCGCGGCGACGAGGGAGGGAACGCTGGCGGAGTTCGGGACCGGCACCGGGGTCGGAACCGCCTGGCTACGGTCGGGGGTGCGGACCGACGCCCGCATCCTGACCGCCGAGCTGGACCCGAAGCTGGCCGGAGCGGCGGCGGAGATCTTCACCGACGACCCGCAGGTCGAGGTCCGGGCCGCCGACTGGGAGACGCTGAAGGAGGAGGGTCCGTTCTCGTTGCTGTTCCTCGATTCCGGCGACGAGGACGCCGTCCGGGTGGACGCGGTCGCCGACCTCGTGGCGCCGGGCGGGATCGTGGTGCTCGACGACCTGACGCCGTGCGAGCAGTGGCCACCGGTGTTCCACGGACGCGTCGACACCCTGCGGGAGCACTGGCTCACCGACGAGCGGTTCACGACCGTCGAGGTGATGGTGGCCTCCGACGCCGCCACGCTCATCGCGACGAAGCGCTGAGCCCGAGCAGCTGACGGAACCGGCGGCGCAGCCGCCACCAGCGTCGGCGCAGCCACCGCCGGGTGCGGTGGCTCCAGCCGGTGGGCATCCGCAGCTCGCGCAGGGTGAGCGTTCGTCCGCGACCGAGCTCGGCGGCCTGGCCGAGATAGAGCTCGGCACATGCCAGCGCGTCGCCGAGCGCGTCGTGGGGGCTGCCCCCGGGGAGGCCGTAGCGCTCGCGGGCGACCCAGAGCCTGAGCGCGCCCTCCGGCCACTCGTCGAGCGCGTCGGCCCGCAGCAGCCGCTTCTGCAGAGTCAACGTGCAGACCACTGACAGCCGCGGCATCCGCTCCCCCGCCTCGCGGAACGCCGCCCGCAGGAAGCCCACGTCGAACGTCGCGTGGTGGGCGAGCAGCGCGCGGCCGTCGAGGGCAGCCCGCAGCTCGTGCAGCACCTCCGGCAGCGGGACCCCGGCCGCCAGGTCGGCACGGGTCAGCCCGTGGATCTCGGCGGCGCCGCCCGGGTCGTCGCCGCGGACGACGAAGCGGCGGGCTCCGGCGAGGTCGAGCCGATCACCGTCGACCGGGACCCACCCGACCGCGACCACCCGGTCACGCCCGGCGACCAGTCCGGTGGTCTCCACGTCGAGCGCGAGCAGCCGCAGGGAGTCCGGCGGCACCGGCGCCGGGCGCACCACCAGCAGCGCGTCGTCGGTCACCTCGAGCCCACCGTCCATGGCACCGGACCGCACCACGACCACCTCGTCGGCCACGCCGACGTGGCTGCCGCGCGGCCGGAAGGTCAGCGCGAGCCGCTCGGCCGGGTCGTCCACACCGCGGGACGCGAGGAAGTCGCGCAGGTCGGCGAGCTCGGCGTCCAGGGGCACGGCGCCCATCATGCCGGTGGGGTCGGACGGTCGCGCTGGAGCCTGCGAGCCCGGTCGGGCATGACGTGCACCGACCCCACCCTTGACAAGCCGCATCGGGTCCGGATACCACGAAAGGGCCCCTGAGTCCCGGTGCATCCGAAGACCTGCGCGACTGGTGCCGCTGCCATGGGGGTGGGAGCGGGCCCTCGGCTGAGGAGCAGTCAGCCAACGTCGGGGGAAGGATTCAGCATGACCATGAAGCACATCTTCTACGCAGGCAACGGCACGACACCCGTGGACAGCGGGTTGCCGCACGTCGGCCGGTTCTTCACGGTGGACGACGACGATGTCGGGCTCCTCCGCTTCTTCCACTACACGGGGAACGGCGAGCCGGATCCCTCGGGGGCCACGGGCTTCACCGAGAACGGCAACAACTCCTCGAACCCGATCGGAAACGGCTTCCGGAGCATGCTCCACCTGCTCGGCGGGGGCGACGGGATCATCCTGGCCATCCCGCCCAGCGGTGACCTCACGTTCTTCCGGTACACCGGGAACGGCGAGCGCGACGAGTCCGGGACCCAGGGCTTCGACCCGCCCCACCAGGCGACGGTGATCGGCAACGGCTTCCACACCTTCCCACACGCGTTCGTGTCGCCCCGGGAGGGCCGTGAGACGCGGACGACCATCTTCGTGGTGAACCAAGCCGGCGACCTGCTCTGGTTCCGGTACGGCGGCAACGGCGAGCCGGACTCGTCGGGGACGCTCGGCTTCGAGGGCCCGAACCAGGGCAACCAGATCGGCCGCGGCTTCACCGGCTTCCGCCACCTCGTGGGCTGGGGTGGCGGTGCGTTCCTGGCCGTCCCCCAGAACGGTGACCTGCTGTGGTTCCGGTACACCGGCCGGGGCGAGCACGACCCCACGGGCGCCCACGGGTTCACGGAAGCCGGGAACAACTCCGGCAACCAGATCGGAAACGGTTTCACGGACTTCCGCCACCTCTTCGGCGGCTTCACCGACCGGGGCGGCCGGGCCCGCATGCTCTTCGGGGTCAAGGACAACGGCGACCTGCTCTTCTGGCGGTACACCGGAGACGGCGAGCAGGACCCGACGGGGGCCCTCGGCTTCGACGGGCCCCACCAGGCCACCCAGATCGGCAACGGGTTCTGAGGGGCACCGAGGCCGCAGCGACCTAGTCCGGGGGACGCCCGTCCGCCGAGACCTCGACCACCCAGGCCGGCAGCATCGCCTGGGCCAGCGGGCCGATCAGGACGGCGTACAGCACCGTCCCGACCCCCAGCGCGCCGCCGAGCAGGAGCCCGACCAGGACGACGCCCACCTCGAGGCCGGTCCGCACCAGCCGCAGGGAGCGCCCCGTCACCCGGGCGAGACCGGTCATCAGCCCGTCACGCGGACCGCGGCCGAGCTGGGCGCCGATGTACATCGCCGTGGCCAGGCCGTTGACCGCGATCCCGGCCACCATCAGCCCGACCCGCGCGGCCATCGGCTCCGGCGCCTCCAGCACGGCCAGCGTGGCGTCGGCCGCGAGCCCGACCACGAGGGCGTTGGACACCGTGCCGAGGCCGGGCACCTCTCGCAGCGGGACCCACGCGACCAGCACCAGCAGGCTGAACAGGATCACCGCCTGGCCGAGCGTGATCGGCACGTGCCGGATGAACCCCGAGTGCAGCACGTCCCACGGCGCCAGCCCGAGCTCGCCGCGCACCATCAGCGCCAGCGAGGCGCCGTACAGCACCAGGCCGGCGTACAGCTGGAGCAGCCGCCGTGGCAGCCTCCCCGCGCGAAGCTGGGCGACCGGGCCGAGGTCGGCCAGCGGCGGCCGGGCGGTCACACCAGGCTGACGGCCCGCACCGCGCGGGCGTCGATCGCCGCCTCGATCTCCACCAGGGTGTCGGCGGGGATCGCGGAGTCGACCGACAGCGCGACCAGCGCCGAGCCGCCCTTGGTGTCGCGCGAGACCTGCATGCCCGCGATGTTGACGGCGGCGTCGCCGAGGATCCGACCCACCGTCCCGACCATGCCGGGCCGGTCCTGGTAGGTGAGGAAGGCCAGGTGGTCGGTCGGCTCGATGTCGACGTCGAACCCGTTGACCTCGACCAGCCGCTCCTTCTGGCTGATCCCGATCAGGGTGCCGCTCACCGAGACCTGCGAACCGTCGGCGAGGGTGCCGCGGATCGTGATCAGGTTGCGGTGGTCGGGGCTCTCCGGGTCGGTGACCAGGCGTACGGCGGTGCCGCGCTCGGCCGCGAGCAGCGGCGCGTTCACGTAGGACACCGAGTCCTCGACGATGTCGGAGAACACGCCCTTGAGCGCGGCCAGCTCGAGCACCTTGACGTCGTGCTCGGTGATCTCGCCGCGCACCTCGACGTCGAGCTGCTGGGCGACCTCGCCGGCCAGGCCGGTGAAGACCCGGCCGAGCTTCTCGGTCAGCGGCAGGCCGGGCCGGACGTCCTCGGCGATCGCGCCGCCCTGGACGTTGACCGCGTCGGGGACCAGCTCGCCGGACAGGGCGAGCCGCACCGAGCGGGCGACCGCGACCCCGGCCTTCTCCTGCGCCTCGTCGGTCGAGGCGCCCAGGTGGGGCGTGGCCACGACGTTCTCGAGCTCGAACAGCGGGCTGTCGGTGCACGGCTCCGAGGCGAAGACGTCGAGCCCGGCGGCCGCGATCCGGCCGGTCTTGAGCGCGTCGTAGAGGGCGGCCTCGTCGACGATCCCGCCGCGGGCGGCGTTGACCAGGACCAGCTGCGGCTTCGCCCTGGCGAGCTCGTCGGCACCGATCAGGCCGAGCGTCTCGGGCGTCTTGGGCAGGTGGACGCTCATGAAGTCGGCCTCGGCGAGCAGCGTGTCGAGGTCGACCAGCCGGACCCCCATCTGGGCGGCGCGGCCGGCCTGCACGTAGGGGTCGAAGGCGATGACGTTCATGCCGAAGGCGCTCAGCCGCTGCGCGACGAGCACACCGATCCGGCCCAGCCCGACGATCCCGACGGTCTTCTCGTAGAGCTCGATGCCGGTGTACTTCGACCGCTTCCACTCCCCCTGGCGCAACGCGGCGTGCGCCGGGCTGAGGTTGCGGGCGGCCGCGAGCATCAGCGCGACGGCGAGCTCGGCCGCCGAGACGATGTTGGAGGTCGGCGCGTTGACGACCATGACGCCGGCCTGGGTGGCGGCCTTGACATCGACGTTGTCGAGCCCGACGCCGGCGCGGGCGACGACGGTCAGCCGCTGGGCGGCGGCCAGGGCCTCGGCGTCGACCTTGGTCGCGGAGCGCACCAGGATCGCGTCGACGTCGGCGATGGCGGGCAGCAGCTCGGCGCGGTCGGCGCCGCTGCAGTGTCGGATCTCGAAGTCCGGGCCCAGAGCCTCGACGGTGGCGGGGCTGAGCTCTTCGGCGATGAGTACGACGGGCTTGTCAGTCACAGCGGGTCCTCGCGAAGGGGATCGGGAACGATCGGACGGGGAGGTGCACGACGCTGTGCGGCTCCACCCTACCCCGCAGCCAGGCCGCAGCCGATTCGGTGCCGCGGGTCAGACGGTGCCACTCAGACCGGGCAGCTCAGACGGGGCAGCCGTCCGGGCCGCACGCCTCCGCGTCGCCCGCTGCGACGACCTGCACCTGCGGCTGCGACTCCGCCCACGCCCGCTCCAGCAGCTGGCCGAACAGCTCGCTCGGCTGGGCGCCAGACACGCCGTACGTGCGGTCGACGACGAAGAACGGCACGCCGGTGGCGCCGTACGCCGCCGCCTGGGCCGCGTCGGCCGCGACCGCGTCGGCGTACTCGTCGGAGCCGAGGACGGCCGCGACCCGCTCCCCGGGCAGCCCGGCCTCGACCGCGGCCGCGGTGAGCACCTCGGGGTCGGCGGGGTTCTGGGCGTCCACGAAGTAGGCGTGCAGCAGCCGCTCCTTGAGTCGGCCCTGCAGCTCGGGGCCGCCCTCGGCGTGCGCGAGGTGGATCAGCCGGTGGGCGTCGACGGTCGAGGCGCGCTGGGCGTCGTGGTAGTCGAAGGCCAGCCCCTCGCCCGCGGCCACCTCCGTCACCCGGTCGATCATCTGCCGGCCGGCCTCGGGGCCGCCGCCGTACTTGCTGCCGAGGTGGGTGGCGATGCTCTCGGTCGCCTCGCGCGGCGCGGTGGGGTCGAGCTGGAAGGAGCGCCACACGACCTCGACCTCGTCGGCGTGCTCGAAGTCAGCGAGGGCGGACTCGAGTCGGCGCTTGCCGATGTAGCACCACGGGCACACGACGTCGGACCAGATCTCGATCTGCATGCCGGGACCAACCTCGGGTGTCGGGGGCTTTGTTCCGGGCGTGGCCGACGTCACGGGGTTGCGAGCCGCCGTCCTGATCTCAGGGCCGAGCGGGGCCGACGTGACCCGCACCGAGTCCATCGCTGCCACTGCCTGCCCTGGCGGCAGCGAGCGGGTGAGGGCGGGCTTCGGCCGGATCTTCCCGGCGTCCCTGGAACCGTCCCTTCAACCGCAGGCACGGCGCCTCGACCAGCAGCCACGACGTCTCCACGACCAGCACCAGCGCCGCGAGGCTGACGACCAGCCCCATCGGCGTCCGGCCCACGAGCACCGCCCCCGCCAGCAGCACGAGGCTGTGCCACAGGTACAGCGCGTAGGACCGGCGCCCGACGTACCGCAGGACGGGCGAGGACAGCCACCGCGTCGCCACGTCCCCTGCCACCCCCCAGATCGCCACCGCGGCGGCGAGCGGGGCCACGAGCGGGACCACCACGCTGGAGTTCCAGTCCGTCGCCGGCATCATGGCGAGCGCCGACACGACGCCGAGGGCGACGCCGGCGGGCCAGCCCCGTGGGGACGGGCGCAGCAGCCCCCGGTGCAGCAGCACCGCCAGCAGGCAACCCACCAGCAGGGCGAACGCCTCCGTGTCCGAGCCCCGGTAGATGCGGACCGCGCCCGCGCCGCCGTCCCACAGCACGAAGCGCAGGGCACAGGATCCGGCGATACCGGCGGCGCAGAGCCACACCAGCCCCCTCCGCCAGCGCAGGGACACCAGCATCGCGACCGGCCAGATCAGGTAGAACTGCTCCTCCACGGCCAGTGACCAGGTGTGCCCGAGTCCGCTGAGCTCCACGCCCATCAGCGACGCCCAGTTGGCGACGTAGAGCAGGACGGACCCGGACGCCGCCGACGACACGCCGTAGAACGCCCCGGCGACGACGAGGAACACCACGAGCGCCGGCAGCAGCCGCAGCGCACGGCGGGCGTAGAAGCCCGCCAGCGACACCCGCCCGTCACGGGCGCGCTCGTCGAGCAGCAGCGCGGTGATGAGGAACCCGGACAGGGTGAAGAAGACCATCACCCCTGCGGCACCCGCCGGCGTCGCGTCGATGCCCGCGTACAGGTTCAGCCAGTGGCATGCGATGACCAGCAGCACCGCTACGCCGCGCAGCCCGTCCAGCGCCGGGCGCCGCCCGAGCCGCCACGCATGCCCCCATCGCATCGGCCCAGTGTGTGGCACGCCCGCACCACCTGTCCGGAGAACCGGATCACTCACCGCCCTCCCCCGCCGTGGGGCATCGGCCGGCCCGGACACCGTGAGACCGGTGACATGATCGGCCCGTGGGAGTGCAGGACGACGCCGAACGGTTCGAGCCGGCGAGTGCCGAGGAGTGGACGGCGTGGCTCGCCGCGCACCACGCCGACACCCCGGGGGTGTGGCTGGTCTCGGCGCGGCGGGCGGTCGACCAGGCGATCGACTACGAGACCGCGATCTGCGAGGCGCTGCGCTTCGGGTGGGTCGACTCCACCCAGCGTCCGGTCGACGAGCAGCGGTCGATGATGTGGTGGGCCCCGCGCCGCCGCGGCAGCGTCTGGACCCGCCGCAACAAGGAGCGCGTCGCCCGGCTGGAGGCGGAGGGCCGGATGGAGGCCGCGGGCGCCGAGGCGGTGGCGGCCGCGAGGACCAGCGGCATGTGGACGCTGATGGACGACGTCGAGGACCTCCTCGTGCCGCCCGACCTCGCCGAGGCGTTCGCCGCCCGGCCCGGGTCGCGCGAGACCTGGGAGTCGTTCCCGCCGTCGGCGCGCAAGCAGATGCTGGCCTGGATCGTGCTGGCGAAGAGGCCGGACACCCGCGCCACGCGCATCACCGAGACCGCGGCCCGAGCGGCTCGCGGCGAACGGTCACGCTGATCGGGCCGTCGCAGGCACCCGATCGCGCGAGCCGGTGCCCCACCGGGCCACCGCGGAGCCGACGGCCACTCCGACGGCGCCCTCGAGCGGCCCACGGTCCCACGGCTTGTCGAGCCGCAACGCCGGCCACACGGTCGCGAGCACGAGCGAACCGGCGCACAGCAGCGCCACGTTCCACCACGTGTCCTCGGAGGCGCCCGGTGCCAGCACGTGCGCCCACGCGGACAGGTAGCAGATCTGCAGCACGTAGAGCGTGAACGTCATCGCTCCGACCCTGGCCAGCGGAGCCAGCCTGCGACCCAGGACCCGGGCCGCGACGACGCACATGACGAACACTCCCGAGGCGAGAAGGACGACGAAGACCTGCTCGACCCAGGTGGTCGTGTAGGGCTCCACCGTGATCGCGCCGCGGACGTCGGCCGCCACCAGCGCGGCCCACGCCACCAGCAGGGCGAGGCCCACCACGCCGACCTGGGACCGCGGGGGTGCAACCCCCCGGCTCGGCACCAGCCAACGGGTCAGCAGGACGCCGGCACAAGCGGCGAACAGCAGCACCGCCTGCGGGTAGATGTCGCTGGCGACCGTGTTGGGGAGCTGCAGCGGCATCCCGCTCGACGCGGCCCGCCACGGTTGCGTCGCGTCGACCACCCACGGCGCCAGCAGCCAGGCGACGACGCCCACGACGGCGACGGGCAGCGACGGCAACCGACTGACGCCCCAGCACAGCAAGGTCAGCACACCGAGCTGGGCGAGCACGATGACGATGCCACTGGAGGCCAGGACGAGGAGCAGCCCCACCGCCACCAGGGCGGACGCCCGGACCAACGAGGCCACCAGGTGGTCGCGGGGCGTCGAACGGCGGCGGGCGAGCTCGGCCCCCACGCCCACCAGCAGCCCGAACAGCGGGAACGTGAGGTAGTCCGCCAACGGGAAGCCCCACACCTGCCCGTCGGCCGGGCCCGTGTGCGCGACGTACATGCTGAACACCGCCAGGCCGCGCGCGACGTCGGGCCCCCGCTCCCGTTCCCCCATGGGCCGGATGGTGCCAGACCTCGCGCGTTCGAGAAAGGGTGGTGTGGACCATCGACGCTGCCGGGTCAGGGGGCAGTGCGCTCCCGGAGTAGGGGGCGCGCCGGGGGCGCACCGGGGTCCTCGGGGGTTCTGTCCCCGATGTGCGCAGCCGTTCCCGGCGGCGAGGCTGCGGACATGATCACCGTTGACCACCTGTCCAAGACCTACCGCGGCGTCACCGCCGTCGACGACGTCACCTTCACCGCCCGTCCGGGCCGCGTGACCGGCTTCCTCGGCCCGAACGGGGCCGGCAAGTCCACCACCATGCGGATCATGGTCGGCCTGACCCCGGCCGGATCGGGACGCGTCGACGTCCTCGGCGGCCGCTACGCCGACCTGCCGAACCCGGGTCGCGAGGTCGGCGTCCTCCTCGACGCCTCGGCCCAGCACGCCGGCCGCACCGGGCGCGAGATCCTCACGCTCACGGCCCGCACCATGGGGCTGCCGAGCAGCCGGGTGGCCGCGATGCTGGAGCGGGTGTCGCTCAGCGAGAACGAGGCCGACCGCCGGGTCCGCAACTACTCGCTCGGCATGCGGCAGCGGCTCGGCATCGCCACCGCGCTCATCGGCGACCCGGCCGTGCTGATCCTCGACGAGCCGGCCAACGGACTCGACCCCGCCGGCATCCGCTGGATGCGCGACCTGCTGAGGGAGTACGCCGACCAGGGCGGGACCGTGCTGCTCTCCTCGCACCTGCTGCACGAGATCGAGGTCATCGCCGACGACCTCGTCGTCATCGGCCACGGCCGGATCGTCGCCCAGGGCACCAAGCAGGAGCTGCTGTCGTCGGCCGGGACGGTCGTCTCCGCCCACGACGTCGCCGGCCTGGCCGCAGCGCTGGCCGCCGCCGGCATCGGCGCGTCCGTCTCGGGGAGCGGCGCCCTCCACACCGACGCCGACCCCGACGTGGTCGGTCGTGCCGCCCTGGCGGCCGGCGTGGCCCTGACCGAGCTGCGCTCCGCGGACAGCGCCGGTCTGGAGGAGATGTTCCTCGAGCTCACCGCGGAGTCCCAGCGCGAGTCCACCCACGAAGGAGCAGCAGCATGACCACCCTGACCGCCACCACCGAGGACCGCGAGACAGCGGCCACCGTCCGGGCCCGGCCCGACGTACGCCCGATCCCGATGAGCCGCGTGATCGAGGTCGAGCTGCGCAAGATGTTCGACACCCGCTCCGGCTTCTGGTTGATGGCCAGCATCGGCATCCTGGCCGTGCTCGCCACGGCCGCGACCATCGCCTTCGCACCCGAGAACGCGCAGACGTACGAGGCCTTCGCCAGTGCGATCGGCTTCCCCATGGCCGTCGTGCTGCCGATGGTCGCGATCCTCTCGGTGACCAGCGAGTGGAGCCAGCGCAGCGGCCTGACCACCTTCACGCTCCTCCCGAGCCGGGGCCGGGTGATCGCGGCGAAGGCGGTCGGCGCCGTCGTCATCGGCGTCGTGTCGATGTTCGTGGCGCTCGGCATCGGCGCGGTCGGCAACCTGGTCGGCACCGCCATCTCCGGCGCGCCGACCGTGTGGGACGTGCAGGTGGCGGAGTTCGCCAACATCGTGCTCGCCAACGTCCTCGGCATGGCCGTCGGCTTCATGCTCGGTGTCGTCATCCGGAGCTCGCCGGGCGCGATCGTGGGCTACTTCGTCTACTCGCTGCTGCTGCCCACGGCCTTCGCCATGCTCGCGGGCTTCCAGGAGTGGTTCCGGGACCTGCAGCCCTGGATCGACTTCAACTTCGCCCAGACCCGGCTCTTCGACGAGTCGCTCACCGGAGAGATGTGGGCCCAGCTCGGCGTTTCCGGCCTGGTCTGGCTGGTGCTCCCGCTCGGGGTCGGCCTGCTGATGCTGCGCCGCTCCGAGGTGAAGTAGCCCCTGGCCCTGACGCCGCGTGTGCCTGAGGACGGTCCCGGACCGATCTCAGGCACACGCCGCGTTCGTACGGCGTCAGCCGCGGGTGGCGGTGCCCTCCACGTAGTCGGAGTCGTGCGACTTCACCCAGGCCATCAGCTTGCGCAGCTCGCGGCCGGTCTCCTCGATCGGGTGCTGCTCGCCCTTCTTGCGGAGCTCGGCGAACTCGGGCGCGCCGGCGTCCTGGTCGGCGATGAACCGCTGGGCGAAGGTGCCGTCCTTGATCTCGGCGAGGATCGTCTGCATGTTCTGCTTCACGTCGGGGGTGATCACCCGCGGGCCGGAGACATAGTCGCCGTACTCGGCGGTGTCGGACACCGACCAGCGCTGCTTGGCGATGCCGCCCTCGTACATCAGGTCCACGATCAACTTCAGCTCGTGCAGGCACTCGAAGTAGGCGACCTCGGGCTGGTAGCCGGCCTCGATCAGGGTCTCGAAGCCGTACTGGACCAGCTGGCTGGCGCCGCCGCAGAGCACGGCCTGCTCACCGAACAGGTCGGTCTCGGTCTCCTCGGCGAAGGTGGTCCGGATGCCGCCGGCGCGCAGGCCGCCGATCGCCTTTGCGTAGGACAGCGCGACGTCCCACGCGTGGCCGGACGCGTCCTCCTCGACGGCGACGAGGACCGGGACGCCGCGGCCGTCGACGTACTCGCGGCGCACCAGGTGGCCCGGACCCTTCGGCGCGACCATGAAGACGTCGACGCCCTCGGGCGGGGTGATGTAGCCGAAGCGGATGTTGAAGCCGTGGCCGAAGACCAGGGTGTCGCCGGCGGCGAGGTGGGGCTCGATCTCGTCGCGGTAGAGGTTCCGCTGCACCTGGTCGGGCGCGAGGATCACGACGACGTCGGCCTCCTCGACCGCCTCGGCCGGAGTGAGGACGCGCAGCCCCTCGGCCTCGGCCTTGGCACGCGACGAGCTGCCCTCCTTCAGACCGACGCGGACGTCGACGCCGGAGTCGCGCAGCGACAGCGCGTGCGCGTGGCCCTGGCTGCCGTAGCCGATGACCGCGACGTTCTTCCCCTGGATCAGGGTGAGGTCGGCGTCGTCGTCGTAGAACATCTCAGCCACTGGTGGCTCTCCTTCTGGTTGCGGTGCGGTGCGGTCGTCTGTCGGGTGCGGGGTTTCGAGACGGGCGCTGAGCGCCCTCCTCAACCACCGGTGGGCGTGGTTCAGCCGGCGGGGGCGGCCTTCCGGCCGGGTGGTGGCGCCGGGACGGGGACCGGACGCAGCGTGCGCTCGGAGATCGAGCGGGAGCCGCGGCCGATCGCGACCATGCCGGACTGGACGAGCTCGCGGATGCCGAACGGCTCGACCACCTTGAGGAAGCCGGCGAGCTTGTCGGCGTTGCCTGTGACCTCGACGGTCACCGCGTCGGGGGCCACGTCGACCACCCGCGCCTTGAAGAGCTGGACGGCGTCGAGCACCTGTCCGCGGGTCGCCGCGTCGGCACGCAGCTTGACCAGCAGGAGCTCGCGGTTGACCGAGGCGGGGTCGTCGAGCTCGACGACCTTGATCACCTCCACCAGCTTGTTGAGCTGCTTGGTGACCTGCTCCAGCGGCGACTCGTCGACGTTGACCACGATCGTCATCCGCGAGATCGCGGCGTGCTCGGTCGGGCCCACCGCCAGCGAGTGGATGTTGAAGCCGCGCCGGCTGAAGAGTCCGGCGATGCGGGCGAGCACGCCCGGCTTGTTCTCGACGAGGACCGACAGCGTGTGGGTGGTCGGAAGAGTGGTCACAGGTCGTCTTCCTCGAAGTCGGGGGCCAGGTCGCGCGCGTACTGGATGTCGTCGTTGCTCGCGCCGGCGGCGACCATCGGCCAGACCATCGCGTCGCGGTGGACCCGGAAGTCGACGACCACCGGGACGTCGTCGATCTCCATCGCCTTCTCGATCGTGGCGTCGACGTCGTCGGGGCTGTCGCACGCGAGCCCGACGCAGCCGTAGGCCTCGGCGAGCTTCGGGAAGTCGGGGATCCGGACCGGCTCACCGACCCGCTGCAGGTCGGTGTTGGAGTAGCGCTCGCTGTAGAACAGCGTCTGCCACTGGCGCACCATGCCGAGCGACTCGTTGTTGATGACCGCGACCTTGATCGGGATGTCGTTGATCGCGCAGGTGGCGAGCTCCTGGTTGGTCATTTGGAAGCAGCCGTCGCCGTCGATGGCCCACACGGTGGCGTCGGGGCGGCCGACCTTGGCGCCCATCGCGGCCGGGACCGCGAAGCCCATCGTCCCGAGTCCGCCGGAGTTGATCCAGGTGTTCGGCTTCTCGTAGCCCACGAAGTGGGCGGCCCACATCTGGTGCTGCCCCACCCCCGCGCAGTAGACGGCGTCCGGGCCGGCGATGGCGCCGAGCCGCTCGGTCACCAGCTGCGGGGCAAGCGAGCCGTCGGCCGGGGCGTCGTAGCCGAGAGGGTAGTTCTGCTTCACCCCGGCGAGGAACGCGACCCAGGCCTCGTAGTCGCCGCTGTGTCCCTGCTCGGCCTCGGCCTGCAGCGCCACGACCAGGTCGGAGATCACCTCGCGGCAGTCGCCCACGATCGGGACGTCGGCGTGGCGGTTCTTGCCGATCTCGGCGGGGTCGATGTCGGCGTGGATCACCCGTGCGCCCGGCGCGAAGGAGGCCAGGTTGCCGGTGACCCGGTCGTCGAACCGGGCCCCGAGGCTGATGATCAGGTCGCTCTTCTGGAGCCCGGCCACCGCCGCGACCGTGCCGTGCATGCCCGGCATGCCGAGATGCTGCGGGTGGCTGTCGGGGAAGGCGCCGCGGGCCATCAGCGTCGTGACGACCGGCATGCCGGTGAGCTCGGCCAAGCGCGCGAGCTCGGCACTGGCCCGGGCCCGGATCACGCCGCCGCCGACGTAGAGCACCGGACGGCGGGCCTCGAGGATCATCCGCGCGGCCTCACGGATCTGCTTGGAGTGGGGCCGGGTCACCGGCCGGTAGCCGGGAAGGTGCAGCTCAACGGGCCAGGCGTACGACGTGGTCGCCGTGAGCGCCGACTTGGCCACGTCGACCAGCACCGGGCCCGGTCGCCCGGTGGAGGCGATGTAGAACGCCTCGGCCACCGTGCGCGGGATGTCGGCGGGGTCGGTGACCAGGAAGTTGTGCTTGGTGATCGGCATCGTGATGCCGCGGATGTCGGCCTCCTGGAAGGCGTCGGTCCCGATGGCGGCCGCACCGACCTGACCGGTGACCGCGACCATCGGCACCGAGTCCATGTGGGCGTCGGCGATCGGCGTCACCAGGTTGGTCGCACCCGGACCCGAGGTCGCCATGCAGACGCCGACCCGGCCGGTGGCGGCGGCGTACCCCTGGGCGGCGTGGCCGGCCCCCTGCTCGTGGCGGACCAGGACGTGCCGGATCGAGGAGTCCATCAGGGGGTCGTAGGCCGGGAGGATGGCGCCGCCGGGGATGCCGAAGACGTGCTCGGCCCCGGCCGCCTCCAGTGACGCGATCAGGCTCTGCGCGCCGGTCATGTCGCTCATCTGACTGGTCAGTCCTTCGTCCCTCGTGGTCGGCCCAACAGTGGTGTCAACAAAGAAAAGCCCCTCGGTTGCCAGGCAACGAGGGGTGACGCGTCGGCGGATCGTGCGATCAGTCGGCGCGCCCGTGGCGTACAAGCAGCTGCTGCAGCATGCTCGGAGCGTACGCCGCGGCTCGTCGGCCCGTCACCCGAGTGTGACAGGCGTCTCGGATCCCGGGACGCCGGTCCCACATGCTGGCGTCAGGCCGGCAGCACGACCTGTCCGATCGGGCCGGGGTTCCAGGCGATCTCCCACCGGAACCCGTCGGGGTCGGCGAAGTAGCCGGTGTAGCCGCCCCACTCGCGCTCGACGGCATCGGACACCTCCGGAGCGCCCGCGGCCCGGGCGTCGGCCAGCACGGCGTCGACCTCGGGCCGGGTCGGCAGGTTGTGGGCCAGCGTGATCGGGACGATGCCGCTTCCCCGGCGCACCGGCCCGACCTCGGCCTCGAAGCCCCACTCCGCCCACAGCGACAGCACGACCTTGTCGGCCACCTGGAACATCAGCACCTCACCCTCGTGCTCGAACGCCGGCTCCCAGCCGAGCCCGTCGACGTAGAAGCGTCGGGTCGCGGCGAGGTCGGCGACGGCGAGGGTGATGAAGGAGACGCGAGGATCCATGCACCCGACTCTGCCATCGTCGGCTCACGCGCGGAGGGAGAGCTCCTCCCGGATGGCGGCGATGCCGGCGGCCACCTCGGCGAACGAGGTCGACAGCGGGGACAGGCCGACTCGGAGTCCGCCCGGCTCGCGGAAGTCGGGGATCACGTCGCGCTTCCACAGCGCCGCCACCACCTCGGCCATGGCGGGGTGCTGCAGTGTGACGTGGCCGCCGCGACGTGCGGGATCACGCGGCGAGGCGACCTCGACCCCGAGCGGGGCCAGCTGCTCGTCGGCCAGCTCCACGGCGTACGACGTCAGCGCCACCGACTTCTCGCGGACCGCGTCGATACCGACCTCGGTCAGCAGCGCGAGCATGTCGCGCAGCGGCACCATGCCGAGCACGGGTGGCGTCCCGGAGAGGAACCGGCGTATTCCGGCGACGGGCGTGTAGGTCGGCCCCATGGTGAACGGGTCGGTCGCACCCATCCAGCCCTGGACCGGCTGGGTCAGCTCGTCATGGTGCCGGGCGGCGAGGTAGACGTAGGCGGGGGAACCGGGGCCGCCGTTGAGGTACTTGTAGGTGCACCCGACTGCGAGGTCGGCGCCCCAGGCGTCGAGCTCGACCGGAACCGAGCCGCCGGCGTGCGAGAGGTCCCACAGCACCAGCGCACCGGCGTCGTGGGCGACCGCGGTGATCGCCGCGGCGTCGGCCAGCCACGCCGAGCGGTAGGCGACGTGGCTCAGCGACACCAGCGCGGTCTGCTCACCGACGACCTCGGCGAGGTGGTCGGCCGTCACCCCTGCCGCCGGGTCGGTGTCGATCCAGCGCAGGGTCAGCCCGCACTCGCGCGCGACGCCGTCGGCGACGTAGCGGTCCGTGGGGAACTCGTCGCGGTGGAGCACGATCTCGGTCCGGCCGGGGCGCGCGGCCACCGCGGCACGCATTCCCTTGTAGAGCAGGACCGTCGTGGAGTCACCGACCGCCACCTGTCCGGCAGCGGCGCCCAGCGCGACCCGCCCGAGCTCGTCGCCCAGGGTCAGCGGCAGGTCGAACCACTCCTCGTCCCAGCCCCGGATCAACCGGCTGCCCCACGGGCCGGTGACGAAGCGCGCGAGGGTCTGCTCGGTCGTGCGGAGGGGGCGCCCCAACGAGTTGCCGTCGAAGTAGACGAGGTCGCTCTCCGCTCCGACGAACCGGTCGCGGAGGTGGGCCAGCGGGTCGGCCTCGTCCCGGGGGGCAGCGTCCACGGGACCTGTCTACCGCATCCGTCCACACCCCCGTACGGGTGAGCCCGGCCCCCCGGTCTAGACCTAGCGTGGCGAGATGGCTCCGTCGACTCGGGGGAGCTGCGGTCCTCTGGACCGCCCACAAGGGAGGGAAACCCGATGGTCAAGTTCAGGAACAGGTATCTCGCCGGACCCGTCGCGCTGCTTGTCAGCCTGGCGCTGACGACAGTCCTGGCACTCGTCTGGGGTAGTGCCGCTACCAGCGCGGCGCCCTCGCGCACGGCAGAGGTCACGGCGGCGCGGCCGACGGCTCAGTCGCCTGACGGCGAGCTGCGCACCCGCGTCGTCGGAGACACCGCCAGCGGGCGCGACGTGACCGGCAAGTTCGTCCCGCTGGAGTTCAAGAAGCGCAACGGCAAGGTCTTCGTCCGCGGCCTGATCCAGGGTGTGGTCCACAAGGACAACGGTTCCGTGAAGCGCACGTTCGGCGTGATGCGGACCCTGCGCGTCAAGTCGATCAACGGCACCCCGATCCGGACCGGCGCAGCAGCCCGGACGGCCCTCCGGGGTGGGGCCTGCGACATCCTCCACCTGGTGCTCGGACCGCTCGACCTCGATCTGCTCGGACTGAAGATCCACCTCGACAAGGTGGTCCTCAACATCGACGCGGACCCGGGCCCGGGCAACCTGCTCGGCAACCTGCTCTGCGCCGTCGCCGGCCTGCTGGACGGCGGGCTGGACGGTCTCCTCGGGCGCCTGACGAGGCTGCTCAACCGGATCCTGGGTCAGCTCGGCCTCGGCCTCTGATTCCTCGCCGGAACGACGCCCGGGCACTGCCTGTGTCCGGGCGTCGTCGCGTCGACGTGAAGAGCGCCGCCCACCTGTCTGACCTGTCGGCCGGGCAGGCGCTGCGTCACACTGGCGGCATGGCATACGAGCACGTCCGCCCCGAGGCGCCGCCGAGCGGCACCGGGTGCGTCGAGTGCGACGAGGTCGGTGGCTGGTGGATGCACCTGCGGCGCTGCGCGGAGTGCGGCCACGTGGCGTGCTGCGACTCCTCGCCCGCCCAGCACGCGACGGCGCACTTCAGGGCGTCCGGGCACCCGGTGGTCCAGAGCTTCGAGCCCGGCGAGGACTGGGGCTGGGACTACGCCCGTGAGGCGCGGGTGGTGCTGCCGCCGTTGTCGCCCCCGACCTCCCGGCCCGAGGAGCAGCCGTCACCCGGGCCGGAGGGTCGGGTGCCGGCAGACTGGCGCGCCCACCTCCACTGACGGACGTACGCCGCCCGGCCGTCAGCCGCAGACCGCCCCGTGGGCGGCGGACTGCACGACCCGGGCGTACTTGCCCAGCACCCCGCGGGTGTACTTCGGGGGCAACGGCTCCCAGCCCTCGCGACGGGACTCCAGCTCCTCGGCGGTGACGTCGAGGTCGAGCGTGCGGTGGGCGACGTCGAGAGTGACCCGGTCGCCGTCCCGCACGAAGGCGATCGGTCCGGCGTCCACGGCCTCCGGCGCGATGTGCCCGACGCACAGCCCGGTCGTGCCGCCCGAGAAACGGCCGTCGGTCACCAGCAGCACGTCCTTGCCCAGCCCGGCGCCCTTGATCGCACCCGTGATCGCCAGCATCTCGCGCATGCCCGGACCGCCCTTGGGGCCCTCGTAGCGGATCACCACGACGTCGCCGGCGACGATGGCGCCCTCGGCGAGGGCGTCGAGGGCGGCGCGCTCCCCGTCGAAGACCCGCGCCGTCCCGGTGAACGTCGAGTCGTCGAAGCCGGCGCTCTTGACCACGGCGCCCTCCGGGGCGAGCGACCCCTTGAGGATGGTGAGGCCGCCGGTGCCGTGGATCGGCTGGTCCAGCGACCGCACGATCGTGCCGTCGAGCGAGGGCGGGTCGAGGTCGGCGAGGTTCTCGGCCAGCGTCTTCCCGGTCACCGTGAGCGCGTCGCCGTGCATCAGGCCGGCGTCGAGCAGGGCCTTCATCACAACCGGGATGCCGCCGACCCGGTCGAAGTCGACCCAGACGTAGCGGCCGAACGGCTTCATGTCGGCCAGGTGGGGCACCCGTTCGCCGATCCTGGTGAAGTCGTCGAGAGTCAGGTCGACCTCCGCCTCGCGCGCGATGGCCAGCAGGTGCAGGACGGAGTTGGTGGAGCCGCCGAGGGCCATCGCCATTGCGATCGCGTTCTCGAAGGCCTCGCGGGTGAGGATCTGGCGGGCGGTGATGCCGCGACGCAGCATCTCGACGACCGCCTCGCCGGAGCGGTGGGCGATCCCGTCGCGGCGACGGTCGACCGCGGGCGGCGTGGACGAGCCGGGCAGCGCCATGCCGAGGGCCTCGGCCACGCTGGCCATCGTGTTCGCCGTGTAGGCCCCGCCGCACGCGCCTTCACCCGGGCAGATGGCGCGCTCGACCTTGTCGACCTGCTCCCGCGAGATCCGGCCGGCCAGGCACGCCCCGACCGCCTCGAAGGCGTCGATGATCGTGACGTCCTCGCCGTCGACCCGGCCCGGGAGGATGGTGCCGGCGTACAGGAAGACGCTGGAGAGGTCGAGCCGCGCGGCCGCCATCAGCATCCCCGGCAACGACTTGTCGCAGCCGGCGAGCAGGACCGAGCCGTCGAGGCGCTCGGCCATCATCACCGTCTCCACGGAGTCGGCGATCACCTCGCGCGAGACCAGCGAGAAGTGCATGCCCTCGTGCCCCATCGAGATCCCGTCGGAGACGGAGATGGTGCCGAACTCGAGCGGGAAGCCGCCGGCGGCGTGGACGCCGTTCTTGGCGGCCTGGGCGAGCCGCTGCAGCGAGAGGTTGCACGGGGTGATCTCGTTCCAGCTCGAGGCGACGCCGATCTGGGGCTTCGCCCAGTCGTCGTCCCCCATGCCGACGGCCCGCAGCATCCCGCGGGCGGCGGCGGCCTCGAGGCCGTCGGTGACGTCGCGCGAGCGGGGCTTGAGGTCGACCTTCGGTTCCGCGGCGTGGGTCATGCGGTCGAGGCTAGTCGGATCGTTGCACGTCGGCGTCGGAGGTCTCACCGAGCCAGGTGCGCACCCTCTGCGACCAGCGCCTCCCGGGTCGGATGGTCAGGAGGTACGCCGAGCAGGCCCCGCAGCAGGTCCCGCCACTCGGCGTGCTCGAACCGCACCCGCGGCACCTGGTCGGCCACCGACCGTCGCCACGCCTCGACCCACTCCACCGACACGTGGACGCCGCGGGGGATCCACCAGTCGCGGGCGTGCGGGTCGAAGTGCGACGGATACCGGCGCCCGGCCCGGTCACGGGCGGCGTCAGCGCGCGTCGGCTCGACGACCGACCCGTCGGAGTCGAGCGCCACCACCTGAAGGTCGGCCAGGGACGCCAGCCGCCCGAACGTCTCGAGGTCGGGACACGTCTCACCGGTCTCCCAGCGGGCGATGGTGGAGTGTCCGACGCCGAGCAGGCGCGCGACGTCGCGCTGCGACAGTCAGACGATCCGGCGGACCCGGCGCACCAGCACGGCCGGGTCCGGCGGCGGTGCTGCTGGTCGGTGCTCCATCGTCACTCCCCCGGCTGGTGGTGCCCCTCATCCCACCCCGGGCCACTGACGTGCGGAAGCCGCCGACCTGGTTGTCCACAGACCCCGCGCCGTCGGGCCCGACCGGAGACCCCCGCATCCGGTCACTGGGACCTGGGCCGCCCAGCGGGGCAGGTCGAACCTAGGTCGCTCAGCGGGGCAGCTCAAAGCTGGGTCGCTCAGCGGGGCAGGTCCCAGCGTGGCGAGGGGCCTGCCCGCGAGACCGGCCGGTCAGCCTTCCTCTGCGACGGCCTTGAGGCGCGCGAGGCCCTTGTCGAAGTCGTTGCCGAGCATCTTGTCCATGTTGAACACCTTGGCGAAGACCGCGGCCATCCCGGTGTTCTCGCCACTCATCGTCCAGGTGACGCGGGTGCCGGCGCCGGTCGGCTCGAAACGGAACTCGACCGGGTTCTCGGCCTTCCAGGGCTTCTCGAAGACGAGCGTCACGGCGATCTGCTCGGGGGTCGAGCTGACGATCTCCATCGACCCCTGGCCGGCCTTGCGGTTGCCCGACCAGGCGTAGTGTGCGCCGACGCCGCTCCCGGAGCCGGAGTAGGTGCGCCGCAGGGCCGGGTCGACGTCCTCCCACGGGGACCACTTCGTCCACTCGTGGAAGTCGTCGACCAGGGCGTGCACGGTGCCCGGCTCCGCGCCGACGTCGACGGAGCGAGTGATCGTGTAACCGGCCATCCACCGACTCTAGTCTTCCGACGCGCCGGTCTCCTCCCGCAAGGTGTCCTCGATGATCTGTTGGTCCGAGGGCGCGGCCCGCCGGGCGGTGAGCAGTGGGTCGTCGGCCGTCCGGTGCATGCCACGGACGCCGTCCTCCACCACGTAGCTCGTCCGCGTGAACACCGGCGAGCCCGGCTGCGTGACGTAGCGCAGGCACTGGTAGTCGACCGACATCTCGCTGGCCGTGATGGTCGTGCTGACGTATCCGCGCAGGTTCGTCCAGAACCGCAGGTTCGGGTTCCACGCCGCCCACGGGTGCTGGCCGTCCGGCTTGTCGTAGCCGTCGCCGCCGCTGGTGATGGAGCTGGTGACGAACTCCGAGGCCACCACGCCGGAGTCCGGGTCGTCCTGGTCCCGGAACACCTCGGACGCCCAGTGCGCATGGACGTCGCCGGTGAGCACCACCGGGTTGCGGACCCCCGACGCCACCATTCCCTCGACGATGCGGTTCCGGGAGGCGTCGTAGCCGTCCCAGGCGTCCATCGACACCACGGTCGCGGCCGGGTCGGCATTGTTGTCGCGGCGACCGAAGAACACCTGCTGGCCGAGCACGTCCCAGGTCGCCCGCGACTCGCGCAAGCCGTCGAGCAGCCACCGCTCCTGCTCCCAGCCCGGAAGGCTGCGACCGGGAGCGTAGGCGTCGGGGCAGTTCTGGTAGCCGTCGCCGCAGGCCTGGTCGTCGCGGTACTGCCGGGTGTCGAGCATGTGGAAGGTCGCAAGGCTCCCCCACCGCACCCTGCGGTAGAGCTGCAGGTCGATCCCCCGGGGAACCGAGCGGCGCCGCAGCGGCATGTTCTCGTAGTACGCCTGGTAGGCCGCGGCCCGGCGCGCGAGGAACCCCGCCTGCTCGACCGCCCTGTCGGCCACCTCGTCGGCGTAGTTGTTGTCGACCTCGTGGTCGTCCCACACCGGCAGCCACGGTGCGGCCGCGTGGGCGGCCTGGAGGTCGGCGTCGGTCCGGTACTGCGCGTGGCGGCGTCGGTAGTCGGCGAGGCTGACGGTCTCCCCGCCGGCATGGGCCCGGGAGAAGGAGCTCCCCGGCCCCTCGTACTGGTAGTCCCCGAGGTGGAGCACGAGGTCAGGTCGCTCCTCGGCCAGGTGGCGGTAGGCGGTGAACCAGCCGGCCTGCCAGTTCGAGCAGGACACGAACGCCATCGCCAGCGACGACACGGCCTCGCCGAGAGCCGGAGTGGTCAGGCTGCGTCCCGCCGGGGACACCCAGCTGCCCTGACGGAACCGGTAGTAGTACTCGCGGCCGGGCTGCAGGCCGGCGACCTCGACGTGCACGCTGTGTGCCGACTCGGGACGGGCGACCGCGACGCCGGCACGCACCACGTCGGCGAACGCCTCGTCGGTGGCCACCTGCCACGGCACCTGGTAGTCGCTCGACGGCATCCCGCCGAGACCGGTGGCGGCGATCGGGTCGGGCGCGAGCCGGGTCCAGATGACGAAGCCGTCGGGAGCCGGGTCGCCGCTGGCGACACCCAGGGTGAACGGGTCGCTGCGGAGCGGCGGTGCGGCGGCCGAGGGGCGGGTGCCGGCGAGCGCGCCGGCGGGCAGCAGGGCGGCGATGGCGCTGCCGCGCAACAGGGTCCTCCGAGTCGAATCCATGCCGGCAGCCCAGCGCAGCCAGGCGACGTCACGGTGACGACCCGGTGAACCAGGTCCGGCGAGGAACGGTCAGCCGAGGGCGACCGCCCGCACCACCATCACGTCGGGCAGCCCCTCGGCGACCTCGTGCCAGGACGCACCCTCGTCGGGCGATGCCCACACGGCGCCGTTGCGGCCGCCGAAGTAGAGCCCGGCCGGGTCGTGGGTGTCGGCGCACATCGCGTCACGCATCACGGCCGCGAAGTAGTCGTCGGGGAGGTCGCCGTCGCCGAGCTCCTGCCAGGACTCCCCCGCGTCGGCGGTGCGCCAGACCCTCGCCCGCCCGTCGACCGGCCAGCGGGCGCCGGCGTCGGTGATCGGGAAGGTGTAGGCGGTGGCCGACTCGCGCGGGTGGGTGACCATGGCGAAGCCGAACTCGCTCGGCAGGCCGGGGGCGATGTCGTTCCAGGTGCCGCCTCCGTCGTCGGACCGGTAGACGCCGCCGTGGTTCTGGAGGAACAGCCGGTCGCTGTCGCCCGGGTCGCGAGCGACCTTGTGGACGCACTGCCCGAACTCGGGGAAGCTGCGCTCGCCGGGGAAGAACTCGGCCTTGACGCCGGTGTTGGAGGGCGCCCACGACTCGCCCCCGTCGGAGGTGCGGTAGACGCCGCCGGTCGAGATCGCCGCCAGCACCGACTGCGCGTCGGTCGGGTGGGGCAGGATCGTGTGGAAGGCCTGCCCCCCGAAACCGGCGTTCCACTCGGTGCGGTGGGGGTGGTCCCACAGCCCGCGCACCAGCTCGAAGGTCTCGCCGCGGTCGGTGGAGCGGAAGATCGCCCCGGGCTCGGTGCCGGCCCACACGACGCCGTCGTCGGCCCCGGGGACCAGCTGCCAGACCCGGGCCAGCGCCTCGCCGGTGTCGTCGGGGAAGCGGAGCGCCCCGTTGGGCGTCTCGTCCCAGGTCCCGCCCAGGTCGTCGGAACGACGCACCTGGGGGCCGAACCAGCTGGACGAGCAGCCCGCGAACAGCCGTGGCCGGTCACCGCGGGTGTCGACGAGGACGGAGTAGACCTCCTCCATCGGGAAGTGGGGACCGCTGACGTCCCACGTCCGGCGCTCGGCGTCGGAGGTGGCCAGCCAGAGTCCCTTGCGGGTTCCGATCATGAGCAGGGTGGCGGGTGCCATGAGGACTCCTTACTGCTGGGTGCGGTTCTTGAAGGTGCGGATCGAGAGCGGCGCGAGGACCGCGGTCAGGGCGACGGTCCAGAGCAGCGTCGCGATGACGGGGTACTGCAACGGCAGCGCGGCGTCCGGGGGCGCGGGGACGGTGTTGCCCCAGAGCTCACGCACCGCCTGGACCAGGGCCGAGATCGGGTTCCACTCGGCGATGGTGCGCAGCACCGGCCCCATCGGCTCGGTCGGCGCGAACGCGTTGGACAGGAACGTCAGCGGGAAGATGGTCGTGAACATCACGCCCTGGACCGCCTCGACCGAGCGCATCGCCGACCCGACCAGGATCCCGAGCCAGATCATCGCGAAGCCCCACAGCAGCAGCAGCCCGTAGGCGGCCACCGCCTCGAGGACCGTGCCGCGGATCCGCCAGCCGATCACCAGCCCGGTCAGGGACATCACGACGATGCCGATGCTGGAGTGGATCAGGCTGGAGAGGCTGCGGCCGACCAGGACGGCGGCGGAGTGGATCGGCAGCGACCGCATCCGGTCGACGATGCCCTTGTCGATGTCGGCGGTGAGGCCGACGGCCACGATGAACGACGAGAAGGCGATCGTCTGGGCCATGATCCCCGCCAGCAGCCACTCCTTGTAGCCGGACGGGGCGTCGGTGGCGATCGCGCCGCCGAACACGAAGGCGAACAGCATCACGAACATGACCGGCTGGATGGTGACGTCCATCAGCATCTCGGGCATCCGCCGGATGTGGATCAGGTTGCGCCGGGTGATGGTGAGGGACTGCGACAGCAGTCCGGTCCGGCGGATCTCGGGCCGCTCCAGAGTGGGGTGGCTCGCGACGCGGTCGTCGGTGGTGGTCATGCCGAGGCCTCCTCGTCATCGGTGGGCTCCTCGGCGCGGTGGCCGGTGAGGTGGAGGAAGACGTCGTCGAGGCTGGGACGCTGCAGGCCCAGGTCGTCGAGCTCGATGCCGCAGCCGTCGAACAGGGTCGCGACCCGGGTCACGTCGGCGAGGCCATCGGCCGGCGCGGTGAGGGTCCGGGCGGCCTCGTCGACGTGGAGCCCGGACACTGCCGGCCTCAGCAGCTCGGTCGCCTCGGCGAGGTCGTCGGGGCGCGACACGGTGACCACCAGGGCGGCGCGGCCGGAGGCGTCCTTGAGCTGCAGCGGCGTGCCGTGGGCGATGACGGTGCCGTGGTCGATCACGACGATGTCGTCGGCGAGCTGGTCGGCCTCCTCGAGGTATTGGGTCGTGAGCAGCAGCGTGGTGCCGTCGCGCACCAGCCCGCGGAGCACCTCCCACAGCTCGACCCGGCTGCGCGGGTCGAGGCCGGTGGTCGGCTCGTCGAGGAACAGCACCGGCGGCGTGGCGACCAGGCTCACGGCGAGGTCGAGCCGGCGACGCATGCCGCCGGAGTAGGTCTTGATGGTGCGGTCGGCAGCGTCGGTGAGCGAGAACCGCTCGAGCAGCTCGTCGGACTGCCGCCTGATCGTGGCCCGGTCGAGTCCGTAGAGGCTGCCGACCAGCCAGAGGTTCTCGCGCCCGGTGAGCAGCTCGTCGACGGTGGCGCTCTGGCCGGTGAGCCCCATTGCGCGGCGTACGGCGTCGGGCTCGCGCACCACGTCGTGGCCCGCCACCCGCGCTGTCCCGCTCGTCGGCGTCGTCAGGGTGGTCATCATCCGCACCGTCGTGGTCTTGCCGGCCCCGTTGGGCCCCAGCAGCCCCAGCACCGAGCCGCGCGGCACGCTGAAGCTGACGCCGTCGACGGCGACGGTCTCGCCGAAGTGCTTGACCAGCTCGTCGGCCTCGATGGCCGGGCCTGCTGCCACGGCCCCCGGTGCCGCGTCCCTTGCCGTGGTGGTCACCCGTGGTCCCTCCCCGTTCCATGGTCGTCGGAGTGCGGGCACGACGCTAGACCCGTCCACCGACAGGGTCATCCGAATTGCGTCGGCACCGCACGTCCTACATTGACCGGGTGGCGCCCCGATTCTCACCGGTCTGGCTGGTGCTTCTCGGAATTCTTTCCGTCCAGCTCGGCGCGGCCGTCGCGAAGGCGCTGTTCGGGGAGATCTCGCCGACGGGCATGGTCTGGCTGCGACAGCTCACGAGTGCCGTGGTCCTCGGCCTGGTCGCGCGGCCGGCCTGGCGCGGGCGGGCGCGCGGCGACTGGGTCGTCGTCGTGGGCTTCGGCGTGGCGCTGGGCGTGATGAACTGGGCGTTCTACCAGGCCTTCGCCCGGATCCCGCTCGGCGTCGCGGTGACCATCGAGTTCGTCGGCCCGCTGAGCATCGCGGTCCTCGGGTCGCGACGGCCGCGCGACCTGCTCTGGGTGGGTCTGGCGGGCACCGGTGTGCTGCTCCTCGGCCTCCAGCCGGGCGACGTGACGCTCGCCGGTGCCGGGTTCGCCCTGCTCGCCGGTGCGATGTGGGCGGCCTACATCCTGCTGAGCGCCAGCACCGGCGCCCGGTGGCCCGGCCTCGACGGCCTCGCGGTGGCCAGCGTCGTGGCCACGCTGCTGCTCGCGCCGGTCGCGGTCGGCAGTGCCGGCGACGCACTGCTCGACCCCCGGATCCTGGCGATCGGGGCCATGGTCGGGCTGCTCAGCTCGGTGATCCCCTACAGCTTCGAGATGGTGGCGCTGCGGCGGTTGCGGCCCGCCGTGTTCTCGATCCTGATGAGCCTGGAGCCGGCCGCCGCCGCCCTGGCGGCGATCGTCGTGCTGGGCGAGTACCTGACGCCGGCACAGTGGGTCGCCATGGCCTGCGTGGTGGTCGCCTCGGTGGGCGCCACCCGGTCGGGCCGCGTCCTCACCGAGCCGGCGCCCGACTGATCCCGCGAGCATCGTTCACGCCGTCGTCACACGGGGTTGACGCAGCCGCAAGACGCCCCGCCTAGCGTCGCACCCGACGCAGCCGCACCCAGCACCAGGACCGCCATGCACCTGCCCCTCGTCGTCCACCTCGACCGCTGGGTCGACCAGTGGGCCGTCGCGTCCCAGCAGCAGGCCCGCCGCAACGCGATGGTCGCCGCCACCGCACTCACGCAGCGCCGCGCGGAGACCCGCGAGGTCGAGGACTTCCTGGCCGCGCAGGGCGTACGGCGGGCCGCCGACCCGACGGAACGGCTGACCGTGCCGCAGTGAGACCGGCCGGCCCGGTCCGGCACACTGGACGGCATGGCCACCCCTGCCGGCTCCGCCACGGAGCCCGTGACCACCCACCCCCGCCTCGCCTTCACCGACGTGCAGTCCGACGACGGCACCCGTCTCCGCGCGTGGACCAACGACCCCGACGGTGCCGTCGACGGTCCGACCGTGGTGCTCTGCAACGGGCTCGGGACCAGCCCGTGGACCTGGCCGGCGCTGCTCGAGCCCGACTGCGGCGTCCGGGTCGTGAGCTGGAACCACCGCGGCACCGGCGGCTCCGAGCGCCCCGCCGATCCCCGTCGGGTCGGCATCGACGAGTTCGTCGAGGACGCGCTCTCGGTGATGGACCACTTCGGCATCGACCAGGCCGTGCTCATGGGCTGGTCGATGGGCGTCAACACCAGCTTCGAGCTCGCCACCCGCCACCCCGAGCGGGTGCGCGGGCTGTTCGCGGTCGCCGGCGTGCCGGGCGGCACCTTCGCGACGATGCTCGGCCCGTTCCACCTCCCCCACGTGGTGGCCGGCGCGATCACGGTCAGCGCGGCCCGGCTGCTCCATCACGGCGGCCGGGCGCTCACCCCGTTCACCCGGCGCCTCCCCGTCGGTCCCCGGACGATCGCGGCGCTGGGCCGCACCGGCTTCATGTTCCCGGTGCCCGACCGCGAGCTCGCCGCGACGGCGGTGCGGGAGTTCCTCCGGACCCCGGTCGACTGGTACTTCCACCTCGCGCTGCACACCTCCCGGCACGCCCGGGTACGGCTGAGCCAGGTGAGCGTGCCCGCGTTCTTCGTGGCCGCGCGGTGGGACGTCCTGAGCGGGGCCCGCGACATGTTCACCGCCGCCGAGCGGCTCGCGGACGCGACGTACGTCGAGCTCGAGGGCACCCACTTCCTCCAGATGGAGCAGCCCGACCAGGTCCACGCGCTGCTGCTGGACTTCCTGGAGCGCGTGGGCTGATGCGCCGCCTCGCCGTCGTCGGCGCCTTGCTCGCCCTCGGGCTGGCCGCGTGCTCGGACGGCGACGAGGAGCCAGGCGCCGACACGGTCACGGCACCGACCGACGACACCTCGGCGAGCGACACGAGCACGCCCTCAACCACCCGCTCACCGCGCGGCGACGGCCCGGGCGACCCCACCGAGGGGCGGCCCGGCGTGGTCGTCGACACCGTGGCGACCGGGCTGGAGGTGCCGTGGGGCCTCGGCTTCCTGCCCGACGGCCGGGCCGTGGTCACCGAGCGCGACACCCGCAACGTGCTGCTGGTCGACCCCGACGGCGGCGCCCCCGAGACCGTCGGCGTCGTCGAGCAGGCCGTACCCGAGGGCGAGGGCGGGCTGCTCGGCGTCGCGGTCTCGCCCGACTTCGAACGCGACCGGATGCTCTACTTCTACGCCACCCGGTCCGGAGACAACGCCGTGCTGCGCGGCCGGCTCGGCCGCGACGACCGGCTCGGTCCCCTCGAGGCCGTGCTCGACGGCATCCCGAAGGGGTTCATCCACAACGGCGGCCGGCTGCGCTTCGGACCCGACGGGCTGCTCTACGTCTCCACCGGCGAGACCGGCGACGGCGCGCAGTCCCAGGACCGCTCCTCCCTCGGCGGCAAGATCCTGCGGATCATCCCCGACGGCGACCCGGCCCCCGGCAACCCCGACCCCGACTCACCGGTGTGGAGCTGGGGCCACCGCAACGTGCAGGGGCTGACCTTCGACGACGACGGCAACCTCTGGGCGAGCGAGTTCGGCCAGTCGACGTACGACGAGCTCAACCTGATCCGGAAGGGCGGCAACTACGGCTGGCCCGAGGTCGAGGGCCGGGGCGACCGCGCCGGCTTCGTCGACCCGCGGGTGGTGTGGAGCACCAGCGAGGCGTCCCCCTCGGGCATCGCCTTCGCCGAGGACCACGTGTGGCTGGGCGCGCTCGGTGGCACCCGGCTGTGGCGGGTGACGATCAGGGACGGGGAGGCGAGCGACCCGATCCCGTTCCTGACCGATGACTACGGCCGGCTGCGCGCGGTCGAGGTGGCTCCCGACGGGATGCTGTGGGTCACGACGTCCAACCGCGACGGTCGCGGCGCCCCGGCCGCCGACGACGACCGGATCCTCGTGGTCCGGCCCTGACCCCTAGACCGCCGGCAGGACCACGACCTGGGCGACGAGGTACGCCACCAGTGCGAGCTCGACGACCGCCCCCAGCACGTCGCCGGTGACCCCGCCGAGGCGGCGCCGCGCCTGCGTCACCACCACGACGGCGGCCGCCAAGGCGGCCACCACGCCGCCGAGGCCGTGACCGCCGTCGATCGACAGAGCCGCAGCGGCCAGCACCACCACGACCAGGCCGGCGCCGGCCACCGGGACGGAGCCGGCGACGGTGCTTCCGAGCCCCTCCCCGCGGGCGGCGGGGACGCCGCGGGCACAGGCGGCGGCCAGGCAGCCGCGACTGGCGACGACGGCCAGGCCGACGGTGACGGCAGCGTCCGGGCCGGCGTACCGGTCGAGGACGCCGGTGATCGCTGCCGCCTGCGTCACCAGCACCAGCACCAGGGCCACGGCGCCGACCGGCCCCACGTCCCCGGTGCGCATGACCTCCAGCCGGCGCGCGTCGTCCCCCGGCACCGCCAGCCCGTCGGCGGTGTCGGCCAGGCCGTCGAGGTGCAGGCCGCCCGACCCCAGTGCGAGGACCCCGACCGCGAGCACGGCGGTCAGCAGCGGCGGAGCGAGCACGGCGTCACCCGCCCACACCACGAGCCCGGCGGCCACCGCGAGCGGCAGCACCGCCGCGGGAGCGAGCACCATCGCCAGCCCGGCCACCCGCCGGCCGACACCCTGCGGCGGCCGCACGGGCAGCACTGTCAACGTGCCGACGGCGAGCCGGGCCGCATCGGCCGGAGCGCTCACACTCGCTCCGGCAGCGTGACCGAGTCGAGGGTGGTCATGCCGGCCAGCAGGAGCGGGGCGGTCCGCAGCAGCGGCAGCGCCGCCAGCGCGCCGCTCGCCTCGCCGAGCCGCAGCTCCAGGTCGAGCAGCGGCAGCAGGTCGAGCTCCTCGAGGGCCAGCCGGTGGGCCGGCTCGGTCGAGCGGTGGCCGGCGTACCACCACGCGACGGCGCCCGGCACCAGCCGCTCGGCCAGCAGCGCGCAGGCCCCCGACACCACGCCGTCCAGGAGCACGGGTACGCCTCGCTCGGCTGCCCGGATCAGGAAGCCGGTGGCGGCGGCCAGGTCGGCGCTGCCGACCGCGCGGAGCAGCGCGAGCGGGTGGGCACAGTGGGGCCGTGCCCGCTCGAGCGCGGCCGCGACGACGTCCCGCTTGCCCCGCCACGTCTCGTCGTCGACGCCGGTCCCCCGGCCGACCACGTGGTCGGCGTCGAGGCCGAGGACCGCGCCCACGAGCGTGGCGGCGACGGTGGTGTTGCCGATGCCCATGTCACCCGGGACGAGCAGGTCGGCTCCGGCGTCGACCTCCTCGTCGGCGACGGCCCGGCCGGCGGCGAACCCGGCGGCGACCTCGTCGGCGGTGAGCGCGTCCTCGCGGTGGATCGCCCCGGACCCGCGGCGCACCTTGTGGCGCCGTACCTCGGCCGGGGTGTCGGCCAGGTCGTCGTCGACGGCGACGTCGACCACCCGGACCCGGGCTCCGTGGGCGCGGGAGAGCACGTTGACGGCGGCGCCGCCACGCAGGAACTCGCGGACCATGGCCGCCGTCACCGCCCGGGGGTACGCCGACACCGCGCGGTCGTCGGTGACGCCGTGGTCACCCGCGAACACCACCACCGACACGTCCTGCGGCGGCCGCGGCTCCGACGTGCCCTGGACGCCGGCAAGCCAGACGGCGAGCTCCTCGAGCCGGCCGAGCGCCCCCAGGGGCTTGGCCAGCCCGTCCACCCGGCGTCGGGCCTCGGCACGGGCGGCCTCGTCGGTCAGTGCTGCGCTCATCTCGGCGCGTCTCCTTCCAGTCGTTGGACCCGCCCGGCGACCACCAGGCGGACGTCGTCGCTCTCGTCGGCGAGCCTCCGGTTGAGGCGGCCGAGCGCGTCGCGGAACAGCACGCCCGACCGGGTGCCGGGCACGACGCCCGAGCCCACCTCGTTGCTGACCGCCACGACCGGCACCCGCACCGCCCGCCAGGCGGCCACCAGCCGGTCGACCTCCTCGTCGAGCTTCCGCTGCCAGCGGGTGTCGCCGTCGGCGGACGCCCAGGCGCCGGCCGCGTCCATGGCGGCCGCCAGCCAGGTGGCCAGGCAGTCGACCAGCACCGGCCGGTCCGCCGACGCCAGCGCGGCGGCGACGTCGGTGGTCTCGCGGGTCGCCCAGGAGGCGGGGCGGTCCCGCTGGTGCGCGGCCACCCGGGCCGCCCAGTCCGAGTCGGTGCCGTCGGGGACCGGGCCCGGCGCGACGTACAGCACGTCGTCGCGGCCGGCCAGCAGCCGCTGGGCGTGCCGCGACTTGCCGGACCGGGCGCCCCCGAGCACCAGCGTCCGGTGACCGGTGGGAGGCGGCCCACCCGGGCGGACGTCGGCGGCACCGTCGGGCAGGACCCGGCCTAACGCCGAGACCAGGGCCTCCCGCGCGCCGGGGTCGGGGTGCACCGCCACCCGCACGTGGCGCGCGTCGAGTCCCGGGAACGTCTCGCCGCGGCGTACGGCGACGCCGTGCTCGAGCAGCCGGGCGCGCAGGTCCGGCGACGGCCCGCGCAGCAGCAGGAAGTTGGCCGGCGACGGCCACACGGTCAGCGGGAGCGGCGCGAGCGCCCCCAGCAGCGACGCCCGGTCGGCGTCGACCGCCCGGGCCCGGAGCCGCCGCTCGTCCTCGGCGCTGGCGAGAGCGGCAACCGCCCGGAGCCCCGGGGTGCCCACGGGCCACGGCTGTCGGACCGCCTTGAGCCGCGCGAGGAGGGTCGCGGGACCGAGCACGTAGCCCACCCGCAGGCCCGCCAGCCCCCAGAGCTTGGTCAGGCTGCGGACGCAGACCAGGCCGGGGATCCCGGAACGGTGGAGCCCGTCGGCGTCGGGGAGGAAGTCGGCGAACGCCTCGTCGACCACCAGCACCCGGCCGGGGCGGGCGAGCTCCGCGACCGCCTCGACCGGGTCGACCCGGCCCGTGGGGTTGTCGGGCCGGCCGAGCACCACCAGGTCGGCCTCCTCGGGGACCTGCCCCGGATGGAGGGCGAAGTCGTCGGCCGGGTCGCGCAGCACCCGGTGGACCGGGACGCCGGCGGCGCGCAGTGCGGCCTCGGGAGCGGTGAACGACGGGTGCACGCAGGCGGCCAGTCGCGGCCGCAGCCCCTGCGCGAGGAGCGTGAACGCCTCGGCCGCGCCGTTGACGACCAGGCACCGGTCGGGCGTGGTGGCGTGCCGAGCGGCCAGCGCGGCGAGCGCCGGTGCCGGGTCGGGGTAGCCCACCAGGTCGACGTCGCGCAGCTCCTCGCGCAGCCAGTCGGGCGTCGGGCCGAGCACGTTGACCGCGAGGTCGAGCGCGCCGGACGGGACCTGGCGGTCGCCGTGGTCGAGGAGCGGGTCCATCACGTCGTCCTAGAAGTCGAGACCGCGCCGGGCGCGGACGCCGGTCTCGTAGGCGTGCTTGACCTTGCGCATCTCGGTGACCGTGTCGGCGAGCCCGACCAGCTCCGGTGGCGCGTTGCGGCCGGTGCAGAACACGTTGGTCCGCTCGGCGCGGTCGCGGATCGCGGCCCACACCGGCCCGCCGTCGATCCAGCCGTAGTTGACCGGGTAGGTGACCTCGTCGAGCACGACCAGGTCGTACCTCCCCGAGGCGAGCGCCTCGGCGGCGGCGGTCCACGCCTCGCGGGCGATCGCCGCGGAGCGGTCGAGGTCGTCGGACTCCCAGGTGAAGCCGTCGCCGATGGTCCACCACTCGACCCCGAGCCGGCGCGCGACCGCCTCCTCACCGACCCGCCACTTCCCGGACTTCATGAACTGCACGACGCACACAGACCAGTCGCGGGCCACCGCCCGCATCACGGTGCCGAACGCCGCCGTCGACTTGCCCTTCCCGTCGCCGGTCGCGACCAGCACGATCGACGCGACGTCACGCCGGGGCGATCGGGTCCGCTGCTTCGGGGGCAGCTCCTCGCGGGGCGTGGCGGTCATCGGGGGCCTCCTCGGCGTCGGTGGGTCAGGTGTTCGGCGAGGGCGGCGAGGCCCACGGCCACGAGGGTCGTGCGGCGGGCGACGCGAAGCGCCCGGTCGACGTCGTCCGGACCCGGGGCCACTCCCCCGGCGTTGAGCGCGTAGTGGCCGGGCTTGGTCAGGGCCAGGCCCAGCCGCAGCGCGAGGGCGGCCATCGGCCAGCCGGCGTTGGGCGACGCCGTGCGCCGGGCCTCACCGGGCAGGGCCCGCCAGTCGGCCGGGCGGGCCAGCAGCAGGGCGGTGAGCCGGGCCGGCACCAGGTTGAGCACGTCGTCGGCCCGGGCGGCGACCCGGCCGGCGTGCTCCCAGCGCGGGGTGCGGTAGCCCCAGCACGCGTCGGCGGTGTTGGCGTAGCGGTGGAGCGCGGCGCCGGGCAGCCCGGCGGCGACGTACCAGAACAGGGTCGCGACGACGGCGTCGGAGAGGTTCTCGGCGAGCGACTCGATCGCCGCGGCGCGGACCTCCTCCGGGGACAGCGCGGTGGTGTCGCGGCTGACGATGCGCGCCAGCGCCTCGCGGCCGGCGTCGAGGTCGCGCCGTACGGCGTGCTCGACGGCCGCGACCTCGCTGAGCAGCATCCGTGCCGAGAGCAGCGGCCACAGGGCGAGGCCGCGCAGCCAGACTTCCCCGGCGCGCCGGGCAAGCCGCTCGACGCCGACGGCCAGGCCGAGGGCGGTCGCGGCGCCGGCGAGCCAGGCGGCCCCGCCCGCGGCGACGGCCTGGGCAGGTGGCTCCGACGGCACCCGGTCGGCGGCGGCGTCGAGGTAGCGGCCGGTCCACACGACCGGGTGGACCGGCGGCCGGGGCTCGCCGACCGTGGTGTCGAGCAGCGCGGCCACCACGACGCTCACCGGTCGGCCCTCACCGGCAACACTGCGGGGCCGCCGTCGCGCTGCAGCACCTCGACCCGGGCGCCGTACACCTCGGCCAGCCGCACCGGCTGCAGCACCTCGGTGGGACTCGCGTCCGCGACGACCCGGCCCCGGTGGAGGAGCACGACCCGGCGGCCGTACTGCCCGGCGAGGGTGAGGTCGTGCATGGCGGCGACCACGCTGAGCTCGTCCTGGAGCCGCATCCGGTTGACCAGGTCGAGGACGCTCTGCTGGTGCCCGATGTCGAGCGCGCTGGTCGGCTCGTCGAGCAGCAGCACCTGCGGCTGCTGGGCCAGCGCCCGACCGAGCACCACCCGTTGCAGCTCGCCGCCGGACAACCCCACGGCAGGCCGGTCGGCGAGATCGACCAGCTCCAGCCGGTCGAGCGTCCGCTCCACGGCGTCCCGGTCGGCCGCGGTCTCGGTGGCGAACCGGCGCAGGTGGGGGGTGCGGCCGAGCGCGACCAGCTCCCGCACGGTCGTCCCCTCGGGCACCACCGGCCGCTGCGGCATCAGCGCGACGACCTGGGCGACCCGCCGTCGCGACGCCCGCCCCGGGTCGAGGCCACCCACCCGGAGAGACCCGGTGGCCGGGATCAGGCCGGCGACGGCGTGCAGCAACGAGGTCTTGCCGGCGCCGTTGGGACCGACCACCGCTACCCAGTCACCGGGCTCGACCACGAGGTCGACGTCGGTGACGACCTGCACCCCGCCGCGGTCGACGCAGACGCCGCGGCACTCCACCGGTCTCACCCGCGCACCCACAGCACCCATCAGAGGGCCCCCTTGTGGCGCCGCAGCACGACGAGGAAGAACGGCGCGCCGACCAGCGCGGTCACCACACCGATCGGCACCTCGGCCGGTGCCAGCGCGGTCCGGGCGACCACGTCGCACAGCACCAGGAACGCCGCCCCGAGCAGCAGCGCCAGCGGCAGCAGCGTCCGGTGGCCGGCCCCGAACAGCAGCCGCACCGCGTGCGGGACCACGATGCCGACGAAGCCGATCAGCCCGCTCACGCTCACCACCGCCGCGGTGCCGAGGGTGGCGGTGACGACGAGCACGAGCCGGACCCGCGTCGGGTCGACGCCGAGGCTTGCAGCCTCGACGTCACCGACCGCCATCACGTCGAGCAGCCGTCGGTGCGCGAGGATCGCGACGCACGACACCACGACGTACGGCAGGGCGATCACGACGTCGGACCAGCCGTCGGTGCTGAGCCGGCCGAGCATCCAGGAGTAGACCGAGAGCAGTGAGTCGTCGTACTGCTGCTGGACGAAGTTCTGGATCGCGTTGAAGAACGCGCCCACCGCCACGCCCGCCAGGATGATCACGACCGCCCCGCGCCCGCCGCCGACGGTGCTGCCGAGGGCGTACGTCGCCCCGACCCCCAGCAGGCCGCCGACGAACGCCAGCAGCGGGATGCCGACCGGCCCGACGGCACCGCCGGCCACGATGCCGAGGGTGGCGCCCAGACCCGCGCCGCTGGAGATGCCGAGCAGGTAGGGATCGGCCAGCGGGTTGCGGAAGACGCCCTGGTAGGCCGTCCCGGCCACGGCCAGCATGGCGCCGACGAGGACGCCGAGCACGACCCGCGGCAACCGGATCTCCCAGAAGATCGCCTGTTGCGTGAGGGACATGCCGGAGTCGACCTCGACCCCGGGGACCGCGTCGAGCAGCTCCAGCAGCACGCCGCCGACCGACAGCCCGGCCGGCCCGACCAGGCACCCGACCAGCACCGCGCCGAGGCACACCACGGCACCGAGGCCGATCTTGGTGCGGCGGAGGCCGGGGCGGGCGGCGAGCCGGCGCAGCGCGCGCGCTCGCGCGACCGCCGCCTCTCCGCGGCGCCCGCCGACCAGGTCGAGTGCCATCGTCGGTCAGCCGCCGGCGAGCGCGGCCTCGCGCTCCTGCAGCAGCTCGCTCACCTGCTGCGCGAAGTCGAGGGTGCGGGGACCCCACCGACTGGCGATGTCCTCGTCGAGGACGTGGACCTGGTCCTCGGCCACCGCCGGCACCTGCTCCCAGCCCGGGCGCTGGGCGACGTCCTTCTCGGCCACCCCGCAGCACTGGTTGTCAGCCAGGAACACCAGGTCGGGGTCGGCGCCCACGACGTACTCGCTGGACAGCTGCGGGTAGTCGTCGGCGCCCTTGGCCTTGTCGGCGACGTTCTCGAGGCCGAACAGGCCGTAGACCTCCCCGATGAAGGTGTCGCTGGTGGCGGTGTAGAGGTCGGGGCTGAGCTCGTGGAAGTAGCTGACGCCCTCTGCGTCCGGGGCGTCGGCGACGGCCTGCTCGATGCCGGTGCGGGTCTCGTCGACCAGCTCCTCGGCCTCCTCCACGTGGCCGGTGGCCTGGCCGATCCGCTCCATCTGCGAGTAGGTCTCCTCGAGGTCGGCCGCGGCCGGCAGCAGCAGGGTCGGCACCCGCGCCTTGTCCAGCCCCGACACCAGGTCACCGGTGTCGTCCGAGGCGATCACGAGGTCGGGCTCCTTCGCGAGGATCGCCTCGACGTTGGGCTGGTAGCCCGACAGCTTCGTGGTGGGCACGTCCTCGGGGTAGTCGGACTGGTCGTCGACGGCGACCACCTGGTCGCCCGCGCCGACCGCCCACAGCATCTCGGTGGCCGTGGGGCTCAGGGAGACGATCGAGGTCGGCTCGGCCTCGAGGGTGACCTGGGTGTCACCGTCCACCGGGCCCGACAGCACCGAGACCGGGAACTCCGGGTCGGCGGTGGCCGACGGCGACGCCTCGCTGGCCTCGTCGACGGTGTCGACGGAGCCGCAGCCGGCCAGGACCAGCGAGAGCAACAGGAACAACAGGGGGAGCAGGCGCCGGTGACGGCGAGAGGTGGTGGTCGGCTGGTGCACGGCATCCTCCGGACTCGGAGGACGAGAGTCTTCGGGCCGCACGAGCCCCGGAGGCCCGCTGCTGCACGAACTACCTTCGTCCGAGGTCAGTTGCGTGGCCACGGGCCAGGTGACCTGGCTCGTCCGGCCCCCTGCGTGACACTGGGGACCGGCTTCACAGTTGCGGGACAGCACCGGGTTCGCACCGGACTTCACTGAAGCGCCGTGGCACTCCCGCATCCGGCGGGAGCATCCAGCACCCTAGCCCACCCCGTCGCCCCACCCTCGTCGAGGTCCGAGACCCCTCCGGAGGGGTTGAGCGGCACGGCAGGTTGAGGTGCGAGGCGCCCCAGCCGGAGGTTGAGGTGCGAGGCGCCCCAAGGTGCGAGGCGCCCCAGCCGGAGATTGAGGTGCGAGAGCGCCCCAGCGCCGAGCCTCGAAACCCCGGGACCTCAGGCAGGGCGACGACCACCGTGGTCCGGGCCCTGTGCGGCTCCAGCGGTTTCGAGGTGGTTCCTGAGGAGGGCGCTCTGCGCCCGTCTCGAAGGGCTCAGGCCTTGGCGGCCCTCGCACCTCAACCTCCGGCGGTGGTCAGCCACATTGCCTTCGCGCTCACCCTCCGGATTACGACGACCGTAGGGCTCGGGCCTTGGCGGCCTTCGCACCTCAACCTCCGCCGGCAGCTCTCTGGGGCCTAGGGTCGCTCCGGTGAGCGGCAGCCTGATGGTGCTCGGCACCACGTCCGACGCGGGCAAGACGGTGCTGACGACGGGGTTGTGCCGGGCGTTCTCCCGGCGCGGGCTGCGGGTGGCGCCGTTCAAGGCACAGAACATGTCCAACAACTCGATGGTGACCGCCGACGGGGCGGAGATCGGGCGCGCCCAGTGGATCCAGGCCGTGGCCGCCCGGGCCGAGCCCGAGACGGCGATGAACCCGGTCCTGCTCAAGCCGGGCAGCGACCTGCGCAGCCACGTGGTGGTCATGGGCCGGCCCGCCGGCACCCTCGACGCGGGCGAGTTCGCTGGCGGCGGGACGGCGCTCGCGCGGGCGGCGTACGACGCCTTCGACGACCTCGCCAGCCGCTACGACGTCGTGGTGTGCGAGGGGGCGGGCTCCCCTGCTGAGATCAACCTGCGGGCCCACGACTACGTCAACCTGGGCCTGGCCCGGCACGCGGCGGTCCCGTCGCTGCTGGTCGGCGACATCGACCGCGGCGGTGTCTTCGCCGCGATGCACGGCACCCTCGCCCTGCTCGACGAGGCCGACCAGGCGCTCGTGTGCGGCCTGGTCGTCAACCGGTTCCGGGGCGACCGTGGCCTGCTGCAGCCCGGGCTGGACGCCGTCGAGCGGCTGACCGGCCGCCCTGTGCTCGGCGTGGTCCCGTGGCTGGCCGGGCTGTGGCTGGACTCCGAGGACTCGTTGTCGGTCCGCGACCGGACGCCCGCGACCCTGCCCGGTCGCCGGCCCTTGCGCGTGGCGGTGGTGCGGCTGCCCCGGATCAGCAACTTCACCGACGTCGACGCGCTCTGCCTCGAGCCCGGCCTGGAGGTGGCCTTCACCGACGACCCGCGGTCCGTGCGCACGGCCGACGTGGTCGTGCTGCCCGGCACCCGGGCGACGATCGCCGACCTCGCGTGGCTGCGCGACCTCGGCCTCGCCGACGCCGTGTGCGACCACGCGACGCGTGGCGGCGCGGTGCTCGGGATCTGCGGCGGCTTCCAGATGCTGGGCCACGAGGTGGCCGACCCGGACGGCGTCGAGGGCGAGGCCGGGGTGAGCGTGCCGGGCCTCGGGTTGCTCGACGTGACGACCACGTTCGGCCCCGACAAGGTGCTCGGCACCCCGTCCGGGACCGGCCTGGGCGTGCCCGTGGCCGGCTACGAGATCCACCACGGGCGGGTGCGGGTGGGCGACGGCGACGAGCTCCCCGGCGGCGTCCGCTCGGGCGCGGTCCTCGGCACCATGTGGCACGGCTGTCTCGAGGGTGACGCGTTCCGGGCGGCCTGGCTGCAGGAGGCGGCGGCCGCAGCGGGCCGCGACGACCTCGACGTCGGGACCGTGTCGTTCGCCGCGGCCCGGGAGGCCCGGATCGACGCGATCGCCGACGCGGTCGAGGAGCACCTCGACCTCGACGCCGTGCTCGACCTCGTCGAGCACGGCGCACCCCGGACCTCGCGCCGGTCCGGGGCGGCCTCGTCACCTGAGGCGACCGAGCCCTTGGCAGATCCACACCCCAGCGAGCCGTCACTCGTGCGCGACGAGCACGACGGCTCGCGTGTTCAGAAGCTGCAGACGTGACGGCTCGGGCACCCTCGAACCTGCAGAAGTGACGGCTCGGGATCAGGTGAGCTTCTCGAGGATCAGCTCACGCACCCGGCCGGCGTCGGCCTGACCGCGCATCTCCTTCATCACGACGCCGATCAGGGCTCCGGCCGCCGCGACCTTCCCGTCGCGGATCTTGTCGGCGACGTCGGGGTTGGCGGCGATCGCGTTGTCGACGGCGGCCGACAGCGCGCCGTCGTCGGACACGATCGCGAGGCCGCGGGCCTCCACGATCTGCTGCGGGGTGCCCTCCCCCGCGAGGAGACCGTCGAAGACCTGTCGGGCCAGCTTGTCGTTCAGCGTGCCGGCGTCGACGAGTCCCTGCACCTCCGCCACCTGCGCGGGGGTCACACCGAGCCCGGCGAGGTCGGTCCCGGTGTCGTTGGCGCGGCGGGCGAGCTCGCCCAGCCACCACTTCCGGGCGGCCGCCGGGGCGACGCCCGCGGCGATGGTCTCCTCGACGAGGCCGAGCGCGCCCGCACCCACGGTGTCGCGCATCTCGAGGTCGGAGAAGCCCCACTCGGCCTGCAGCCGAGCGCGCTTCGCGGTCGGGTTCTCGGGCAGCGTGCCGCGAAGATCCTCGACCCACTCACGCGACGGCGCGACCGGCACCAGGTCGGGCTCGGGGAAGTAGCGGTAGTCCTCGGCGTCGGACTTCTCACGGCCCGACGTGGTGATCCCGGTGTCCTCGTGCCAGTGCCGGGTCTCCTGCAGGATCGAGCCGCCCGCGTCGAGGATCGCTGCGTGCCGCTGCACCTCGAAGCGCACCGCCCGCTCGACCGAGCGGAAGGAGTTGACGTTCTTGGTCTCGGTGCGGGTGCCGAGTACCTCGCTGCCCACCGGGGCCAGGGAGAGGTTGACGTCGGCACGCAGGTTGCCCTGGTCCATCCGGGCCTCGGAGACGCCCAGCGCGACGATCAGGTCGCGCAGCTGCTGGACGTAGGCCCGCGCCACCTCCGGCGCTCTCGCGCCCGTGCCGGTGATCGGCCGGGTGACGATCTCGATCAGGGGGATGCCGGCGCGGTTGTAGTCGACGAGCGAGTAGTCGGCACCGTGGATCCGGCCGGTGGTGCCGACGTGGGTCGACTTGCCGGTGTCCTCCTCCATGTGGGCCCGCTCGATCCCGACCCGGAACGTCTCACCGTCGACCTCGACGTCCATCGAGCCGTCGTACGCGATCGGCTCGTCGTACTGGGAGGTCTGGAAGTTCTTCGGCATGTCCGGATAGAAGTAGTTCTTCCGCGCGAACCGGCACCACTCCGCGATCTCGCAGTTGAGCGCCAGCCCGATCCGGATCGCCGACTCGACCGCGACCCGGTTGACCACCGGCATCGCCCCGGGCAGGCCGAGGCAGGTCGGGCACACCTGGGTGTTGGGCTCCGCACCGAACCCGGTCGGGCAGCCGCAGAACATCTTCGTGGCGGTGTTGAGCTCGACGTGGACCTCGAGACCGAGCGCCGGGTCGAACTTCTCCAGCGCCTCCTCGAACGACAGCAGCGTATCGGCGGTCATGCGGCGCCTCCTTGGAGGGCGGTCGCGCGGTCGAGCAGCGGGCCACCCCACTCGCGGGTGAGGAGTGTCTCCAGCGCCGCGCCGACCCGGTAGACCCGGTCGTCGGCCATCGCCGGCGCGAGGACCTGGACGCCGGTCGGCAGCCCGTCCTCGTCGGCCAGGCCGTTGGGCACCGAGATGCCGGGCACGCCGGAGAGGTTGGCCGGGATCGTGGCCAGGTCGTTGAGGTACATCGCCAGCGGGTCGTCGAGCTTCTCCCCGAGCCGGAACGCCGTGGTGGGCGCGGTCGGCGAGACCAGCACGTCGGCCTGCTCGAACGCCGCCTCGAAGTCGCGGGTGATCAGCGTGCGCACCTTCTGGGCCTGGCCGTAGTAGGCGTCGTAGTAGCCGCTGGAGAGCGCGTAGGTGCCGAGGATGATCCGCCGCTTCACCTCGTCGCCGAAGCCGGCGTCGCGGGTGGCGCGCATCACCTCCTCGGCGCTCGGCCCGCTCGATCCTGCGGAGCCCTCCGGCACGACCCGGAGGCCGTAGCGCATCGCGTCGAACTTCGCGAGGTTGCTCGACGCCTCCGCCGGGAGGATCAGGTAGTAGGTCGCCAGCGCGTGGACGAAGTGGGGGCACGACACCTCGACCACCTCGGCGCCGGCCTTGACCATCAGGTCGACCGACTCCTGAAACCGGCCCAGCACGCCGGACTGGTAGCCCTCGCCCCCGAGCTCGGTGACGACGCCGATGCGGACGCCGCTCAGGTCGCCCGACTCTCCCTGCCGTACAGCGTCGACGAGCGCGGGCAGCGGCTGGTCGATGCTGGTCGAGTCGAGCGGGTCGTGGCCGCCGATCACCTCGTGGAGCAGCGCGGCGTCGAGCACGGTCCGGGTCACCGGACCGGCCTGGTCGAGCGAGTTGGCGAGCGCGACCAGGCCGTAGCGGCTGACCCCGCCGTACGTCGGCTTCACACCGACCGTGCCGGTGACCGCGCCCGGCTGGCGGATCGAGCCGCCGGTGTCGGTGCCGATCGCGAACGGCGCCTCGTAGGCCGCGACGGCCGCGGCCGAGCCGCCGCCGGAGCCGCCCGGGATCCGGTCGAGGTCCCACGGGTTGCGGGTCGGACCGTAGGCGGAGTGCTCGGTCGAGGAGCCCATGGCGAACTCGTCCATGTTGGTCTTGCCGAGGATCGGCAGCCCGGCCTCGCGGAGCCGGCGCACCACCGTGGCGTCGTAGGGCGGCACCCAGCCCTCCAGGATCCGCGACCCGCAGGTCGTCGGGATCCCCTTCGTGGTCAGCACGTCCTTGACCGCGATCGGTACGCCGTCGAGCGCCGACAGCGGCTGACCCGCGGCGCGCCGCTCGTCGGAGGCCGCGGCCGCCTCGAGCGCCCCGTCGGTGTCGACGTGGAGGAACGCGTGCACCCGGCCGTCGACCTCGGCGATCCGGTCGAGGTGCCGCTGGGTGACCTCGACCGACGTGACGCGACCGGCCGCGAGCTCGTCGGCGAGCCAGGCGGCCGTCGTCGCCGTACCGCCGCTCACTGCTCCTCCCCCAGGATGCGGGGGACGCTGAACCGCTGGTGCTCGGCCTCGGGCGCCCCGGCCAGCGCCTCCTCGGCGGTGAGCCCCGGCACGACGACGTCGTCGCGGAAGACGTTGGTCATCGGGAGCGCGTGCGAGGTGGGCGGGACGTCGTCCCCGGCGACCCCCTGGATCGAGGCGATCGACTCCAGGATGACCTCCAGCTGCGGGGCGAGGTGGTCGAGCTCGGCGTCGGAGAGGTCGATCCGGGCGAGGTCGGCCAGGTGGGCGACCTGCTCCCGGGTGAGCGACGCACCAGGGGTGTCAGGCATGGCCGCCATCCTAGGTGGAGCGGTCTCGCCGATTCCGGGCCGCCCGCCCTCCGTCACTATCCTCGCGGGCATGCCCTGGTCCTACCGCCCTGCGCTCGACGGGCTCCGGACCCTGGCCGTCTACAGCGTGCTGCTCTTCCACACGGGGCACCCGTGGGCCGAGGGCGGGTTCGTGGGCGTCGACCTGTTCTTCGTGCTGTCCGGCTTCCTGGTGACCAGCGTCATCGTGAGCGAGATCGACGGCACCGGCTCGCTGCGGCTCGGCCACTTCTACGCCCGGCGCGTACGGCGGCTGCTGCCCGCGGCCGCGGTGGTGGTCGTGGCGACGGCGGCGGTCTACGTCCTGATCGCCCCGGTCTCCGATCGCCTCTCCCTGGTGCGCGACGCCCAGAGCGCGCTGCTCTACGTGGCCAACTGGAACTTCCTCGCCCAGTCCGGCGACTACTTCGCCGCCGACGCCGAGAAGAGCCCGTTCCTGCACTTCTGGTCGCTGGCCATCGAGGAGCAGTACTACGTCTTCTTCCCCGTCCTCCTGCTGCTGCTGAGCCGGCGCGGCCGCCGGTGGGTGGTCGGCGTGCTGGCCGCGCTGTTCGCCGCCTCGGTCGCCAGCCAGCTGGTCTGGGCCCAGGTCGACACCGACCACGCCTACTACGGCACGGACGCACGGCTCTACCAGCTGCTCGCCGGGTCGCTGCTCGCGCTGGTGCTGCACCGGCTGCAGCCGCACGCGGTCCGGCTCCGGCCGGGGGTCGTGGCCTGGGTCGGGCTGGCCGGCTTCGTGGCGCTGTGCACCGGCCTGCTCCCGGTGTCGCCGTCGGTGCGCGGCCTCGCGGCCACGGTCGCCGCGGTTGCGCTGGTCGGGTCGCTGATGCTCGCCGACGAGTCCCCGCTGGCGCGGGTGCTCTCGCGCCGGGTCCCCGTCTTCCTCGGCCGGGTGTCCTACGGCACCTACCTGTGGCACTGGCCGGTGATCCTGGTGCTCCAGCAGGTGCTCGACGTCGGCCCGGCCGTCGTCGCCGCGCTGGCGGTCGCCCTCAGCACCGGCCTCGCGGCGGCGTCGTACGAGGTGCTGGAGATGCCGATCCGGAAGTCCACGTGGCTGCACGGGCTGAGCTGGTCGCCCGCCGTCGTGGGCGTGGCCGCCAGCGCCCTCCTCGCCGCCACGGTCGTGCCGGCGACGCTGCAGGCCGAACGGCGACCCGCGCTCGCCTCCGGCGACGAGGAACGGCCCGACATCGTGAGCCGGGCTCACGTGCAGGTCCCCGCCGACGTCGACTGGGAGGCCGTCACCACGGACTACGGCGACACCGGCTGGTGCACCGCCGACGACCCCGGCGCGTGCACCGTGGTCGAGGGGTCGGGCCCCCACGTGCTGCTCGTCGGCGACAGCCAGGCGCAGTCGCTGGTGCCGATGTTCCGGACGCTCGCCCGCGAGCACGACCTGACGCTCTCGCTCAACGTGGTCGAGGGCTGCCTGTGGCAGGAAGGGCTCTACAACACCAAGTCCTCCGACGAGGAGCAGCAGAACTGCGAGGACGCCCGCGTCGGCTGGTACGACGACGTGCTGCCGGAGCTCGACCCCGACGTCGTGGTGATCATGGCGCGGCCGCGTGACGACGCGCAGACCTGGTCAGGTCTCGTACGGCGCCGCGACGGCGAGCGGCAACCGTTGGCGGAGATGACCGTGGAAGAGTCGCGGCGGACGCTGCGTGACATCACCCGCACCGTCCCGCGCACGCTGCTGGTGGAGAAGCTCATCATGCCCGAGACCTTCGACCCCGCCGACTGCCTCACCACCGAGCAGGACGCCGCCCGCTGCGCCGTACCGGTGACGGCCGGCGAGAGCGTGACCGACGGGCTCTCGCTGACCGAGGCGGCGACGTCCCGGAAGGTCGACACCCTCGACCTCAATCCGGCGTTCTGCCCCGACGCGCCGATCTGCCTGCCGGTGGTGGACGACGAGGTGGTGTGGCGCGACGACCACCACGTCACGGCGGACTACGCCGAGAGCCGCCGCGAGCAGGTGTGGCGGATCCTGACCGGCACCGGCGCCCTCCGCTGACCCCTCCGCGAGTGGTGACGGTCGCGCGGACTGCGTGCGACCATGCGAGGGTCATGCACCTGCAGCCCCAGCTCATCCCGGCCGCGGACCACTACTGGTCCACGCTGGTGCGCAACGACGCCGACGCGGCCCTCGCGGTGGTCGCCCGGGTGATCGAGGCCGGCGTCCACCCTGCGGAGGCGCTGGCCGGGATCGTGGTCCACAACCAGCAGCGGATCGGGGACTCGTGGGCGGCCGGCCACTGGACCGTCGGCCAGGAGCACACGGCCACCGCCATCAGCGAGCAGGTCGTCTCCTGGGTCGACGCGGCGCTCCCGCCGCCCGACCCGGAGCGGCTGCCGGTGCTCGTGATCTGCGCTGAGCGTGAGTTCCACAGCCTGGCCTCCCAGGTGGTCGCGGTGTCGCTGCGCTCGTGGGGGTGGCCGGCCGACCACCTCGGCCCGAACACCCGGCGCGAGCAGCTGCTCCGACGGCTCGAGGCCACGCGTCCCGCCGCGGTGCTGCTCAGCGCCTCGCTGTCGTCGTCCCTGACCCGGGTCGCCCGGCAGATCGCCGACGTCACCGCCACCGGCGTGCCGGTCATCGTCGGTGGGGCCGCCTTCGACGAAGGAGGCGTCCGTGCGGGCCGGCTCGGGGCCAGCGGCTACGGCGCGTCGCCCGAGGAGGCACGCACCCTGCTCGAGGGGCTGCCCGACATCGTGATCCCGCAGCCGGTGACCCTCGAGGCCGAGGCGGTCCGGCTGGCGGCGCTGTCGGACACCATGGCCCGCTGGGTGCTCGAGGCGACCGAGGTCCGGCTCGACATGGGCCCCGAGGCGCTGGCTCCCGACCACTGGCGCGTGGTGCTGGCGACGTTCACGCCCCACCTGGTCGCGTCGGTCGCCGGGGGCCTGGTCGCGTCCGACCCATCCGTCCCGACCGCGGCCAGGACGTGGCTCGACGACGTGCTGCGCCGCCGCGGGGCACCGGACGACGTGACCGACGTGCTCTGGACCCAGCTGCGCGAGCAGCTCGAGGACTTCCCGGCATCCCTGGCGCTGCTCGACTGACAGGCTTGGCCCGGCGTGCCACCGTGAACCCATGCCGCTGCGTCCGCACCTCGTCGCCGTCCTGACGGCGACGCTGTTGCTCGGCGGCTGCATCGGCTCGGCCAGCCCGGCGCCCGAACCGTCACGCGACTCGCCGTCGGGCCCGCCGCTGCCGTCGTTCTCGTACGTCGCGCTCGGCGACTCGTTCACGGCCGCCCCCGGGATCCCCGAGACCGACGGCTCCGACAGCTGCCTCCGCTCCTCGCACAACTACCCCTCGCTCGTGGCCGGCCGGCTCGCCGACGACTACGACGTCCGGCTCGCCGACCGCAGCTGCAGCGGCGCCGTCACCAGCAGCCTGGCCGGGGAGCAGACCTTCGGGGGTACGACGCTCCCACCCCAGCTCGACGCGCTCGACCGCGACACCGACCTGGTGACCCTGTCGATCGGCGGCAACGACTTCGGCGTCTTCCTGCGGCTGGTCGGCGGGTGCGTGTCGCTGGCCGCCCAGGACCCCGCCGGCTCTCCCTGCCGCGACGCCGCCCGCGAGCAGGGCGACCTGCTGGCCCGGACCCAGGCGAAGATCGAGGGCCGGCTGGTCCGCGCGATCGAGGAGATCCGCCGCCGGGCGCCGGACGCCGAAGTGCTGGTGGTCGGCTACCCCCAGCTCGCGCCTGCGCAGGGCGGATGCGCCGACCTGCTGCCGCTGGCCAGCGGCGACCTGCCCTTCGCCCGCCACGTCAACAAGGCCCTCACCGACAACCTGGCGCGGGCCGCCGAGCGCACCGGCACGACGTACGTCGACGTCTGGCGCGCGTCGGCCGGCCACGACATCTGCTCCGACGAGCCGTGGGTCAACGGGCAGAACGGCGTCGAGGGCGGCGCCATCCCGTTCCACCCGCTCCCCGCCGGCCAGCGGGCCGTGGCCGACCTGGTGCTCGACGAGGTCGAGCGTCAGGCCTCGCCCTGACTCACTCGCCCAGCTGGAGGACAACCCCATTTGTCCGGAGGTGGAGGTGGTGCCCGGTGGGGGCCGACCCGCCCGGGCTGCTGGCCCGTTCGGGGTTCCGCCGAGTGACGGAAATGACGCACTCGGTCCGCGTGATCTGCGGCAGACGCCGAGCGGGGGCGGGCGCACTCTGGCCATGAAGGACACAGCATCCATCCAGGTCAAGGAGTAATGACGATGAAGGCGAATCCCCGTCCGCGCTGGCTGACTGTTGCGGCAGTCGGTGCCGTGAGTGCTCTCGGCGTCGCGATGCTGACCGCACCGGTCGCGGCAGACCCTCGATCGGATGAGTCCGGCTCGTCACCTCGCGCGTCCAACCCTGCTGTGTACGTCAGCGGCGACCGCGTGGTGGCCATCCGGCGGGATCGGGTACCACCCGGTGCGTACGGAGGTCACGGTGTCGACTACGCCCCCCACCTGACTGCGTGGATCCTCGACAGCGGCTGTGCGGACATCGATCGGTCCGCACGCACTGAACCCGGAGCACCTCCGGATGCACTACTACGCTGACCAGGTGGCCATTGCGGAGTCTGTTGACCACCGCTCCTTCCTCGGCATGCTCGACCCGGCCGACCGGGAGTTCCTGCTCTCGCTCGGTGAGCCCAGGACCTTCCGCGCAGGCGCCAGGCCGATCGTCCAGGGCGATCACAGCGACACGGTGTTCCTGGTGATCTCGGGCCTGGTCAAGGTCACCGTCGACACACCGGAGGGCCGCGAGGTCGTTCTGTCGTTGTTGGGCCCAGGAGACCTCCTCGGTGAGTTCGAGGTCATCGAGGGCGGCGCGTCGGTGCGCATGGCGGGCAACGTTGCCGTCCAGGAACTGGAGTGTCTGGTCATCGCCGGCGAGAGGTTCATGACCGCACTGGGGGCCCGTCCCGCTCTGGCGCTGGCGCTGATGCGGGTTCTGGTCGACCGGTTGAGCGCGGCGGATCGTCGTCGCGAGGCCTCCGCGTCCATGGACGTGGGGCGCAGCCTCGCGTCCTATCTCATCGAGCTCTCCGACCGGTATGGCCTGGCCCGCGAATCCGGCATCGACGTCGCCTTCCCTTTGACGCAGGAGGAGCTCGCAGGACTGATCTCCTGCTCACGCGACTCGGCTGTGCGAGGGTTGAGGACCCTGCGGACCAGGGGCCTGATCAGGACCATGCGCCGCAGGATCGTCGTGACCGACCTCGACGGGCTCCGCCGCTTCGCCTCGGGCCCGGGTCGAGCGCGCTCGCTCCAGGAACAGTGATGGGCGCAGGTCCGACCGGAGAAGCCCCTACCGCTCGCCGGTTGCCGGCCGCTTGCGTGCAGCCTGGCACCTCACCGCACTCGGGGTCCGGCTGGCGACATGGGGACCGCTCGGCTGCGAGACGCACGGTAGCGTGCCGCCGTGCGATTCGGCTTGGTGGGAACGGGACCCTGGGCAGGCATGGCGCATGGCCCGGGGCTGATGGCAGCAGAGGGTGTCGAGCTGGTCGGTGTCTGGGGTCGTAGCCCGGAGAGGGCGCGGATTCTGGCGACGGGGCTGGGCGTCTCGGCCTATGACGACGTCGAGGCGCTGCTCGCGGACGTGGACGCCGTCGCCCTCGCCGTGCCTCCCGAGGCCCAGGCAGAACTCGCACTGACGGCCGCGAAGGTGGGGAAGCACCTGCTCCTGGACAAGCCGGTGGCCATGACCGTTGCCGCCGCGCACGCGCTCCGTGACGCCGCCGCGGCGGCCGGTGTGGCCTCGGTGGTCTTCTTCACCGACCGCTTCGCAGACACCTCGCGGGCGTGGTTCCGGGATGTCCGGGCGACTGCGGGCTGGCGTGGCGGCTGGGTGCGGTCGTTCAGCTCGCTGCAGGAGAAGGACAACCCGTTCGGTTCCTCGCCGTGGCGGTGGGAGAGCGGCGCCTTGTGGGACACCGGCCCGCACGCGCTGTCGACGTTGAGTGCCGCCCTCGGCCCGGTCAGGTCTCTCACGGCCGTCGGTGGTGACGGCGACCTGGTGACGCTGGTGATTCGTCATGAGTCGGGCGCGACCAGCACCGCTTCGCTCACACTGTTCGCGCCACCGGCTGCGGCCGGGTTCGAGGCCGCGGTGTGGGGCGACGTCGGCGTGTCCCCCATGCCCGAACGCCCCGATCGCTCTCCGGCGGATCTGTTGGCCATCGCGGCCCAGGAGCTCGTGGAGTCGGCCCTCAGCGGCGAGCCCCACGAGGTCGACGTCGCCTTCGGCGCCCGCATTGTGGAGCTGCTCGCAGACGCGCAGGCGCAGATCGACGGGGCCCGCCACTCCTGACCTGCCACGCCTCGTGAGCTGTTTGGATGCGTACGGGTCGAGGTCACTGGCGGCGACATGACGCACCTGTGTCGACCACCTGGATGGCGGTAGTTGTGGACGATCTGAACCGACAGCGGGATGGGTGGCCACCGCGCGAAGAACCGACCTGTGGCAACCTGCGGAGGTGAGTCTTCCTCGTCGCGACGTCGATCCCGATGGACTGCTCGAGTACTCGGTGGTCTTCACCGACCGATCCTTGAACCACATGTCCCAACGCTTTGTCGGGGTGATGCAGGACATCATCGACGTCCTGCGTGCGACCTACGGCGCCGAGACGGTCGCGGTCGTCCCGGGTGGCGGCACCTATGCCATGGAAGCCGTCGCCCGGCAGCTGGCGACGGGGCGGCGATGCCTCGTCGTCCGCAACGGCCTGTTCTCCTACCGCTGGTCGCAGATCTTCGACGCGGGGTCCGTGGCCGGTGAGACGACGGTCTGCAGCGCCCGCCCGGTGTCCGATGGGCGGCACGCTCCCTGGGTCCCGCCTCCGGTCGCCGAGGTGGTCGAGGCCATCGAGCGCACGCGTCCCGAGGTCGTCTTCGCGGCACACGTGGAGACGGCGGCAGGCATGGTGCTGCCCGATGACTACGTCCGCACCGTCGCCGCGGCGACGCATGCGGTCGGTGGCCTCTTCGTCCTCGACTGCATCGCCTCGGGCGCGCTGTGGGTGGACATGAACGAGCTCGACGTCGACGTCGTGCTCAGCGCCCCGCAGAAGGGATGGAGCGGCTCGCCGTGCGCGGGTTACGTGATGCTCGGTGAGGCCGCTCGGGCCCAGGTCATGTCGACGACCTCGACGAGCTTCGCGGTCGACCTGCGCAAGTGGTTGACGATCACCGAGGCCTACACCCAGGGACAGACGCCGTACCACGCCACGATGCCGACCGACACGCTGGCGCACGACGCTGCGCTCATGCTCGAGACCCGCGCCATCGGGCTCGGCGAGCTGCGTCAGGCCCAGATCTGCCTCGGCACGCGGGTCCGCGCCATGCTCGCCGAGCTCGGGTTCGCGTCTGTCGCGTCCGAGGCATTCGCTGCACCCAGCGTCGTGGTGGCGTTCACGGATGATCCCGAGATCCGGAGCGGCGCAAAGTTCAAGGAGCGTGGCATCCAGGTCGCCGCCGGCGTACCGCTGATGTGCGGCGAAGGAGACGACTTCTCCACCTTCCGGGTAGGACTCTTCGGCCTCGACAAGCTCAGAGATGTCGATGGCACCGTCAACCGGCTCCGGGCACACCTCGGGCACTGACTCGGTATTGGGCGCGCCTGAGGACCTCATGCTCCGCGAGTAGCTCGAGGAGCCCACAAGCGGCGGTAAGAGGCGCCTTCCCGAAGACGCGGATCGTGGCAGGTCCGTGCGGGTCCGTCCAGGTTCTTGGGGTGATCCCGCCCGTGCTGGGTACGGGTGAGGGATGACTGCTGCCCATGTCGCCACGAATCAGCGCGCCGTACACAGGCGGAGGGGAGCGGTTTCGGCGGCAGAACGAAGCGTCTCGATCGAGCCGACCCGACCTGGGGGCCTGACAGGCGCGGAGGTGATCGAGCTCCGTCAGGAGCTCGACGCCATCCGGCAGGGGGTCTTGGACAGCCGTGGCGAGCGGGACGCGTCGTACATCCGCCGCGTCATCAAGATCCAGCGGGCGCTCGAGCTCGGCAGCCGCTTGTGCTTGCTCGGAAGCCGGCACAGAAGCGCCCGGCTCGTCGGTACGACCGGCCTCGCGCTCGCCAAGATCCTCGACAACATGGAGATCGGCCACAACGTGCTGCACGGCCAGTGGGACTGGATGCGAGATCCGAAGATCCATTCGACCACGTGGGAGTGGGACCACGCGACGCCGTCGGCGCAGTGGAAGCGCGCGCACAACGAGGTACACCACACCTTCACCAACATCGTGGGTCATGACGACGACCTCGGCTACGGGATCATGCGGGTCGACGAGGCGCAGGAGTGGAAGCCGCGTTACCTCCTCCAGCCGGTGTGGAACCTGGTCACTGCCTGCATCTTCGAGTGGGGCATCGCGATGTACGACCTCGACCTGGGCGATCACCTGCGAGACAAGCGGACCATGTCCCCGGAGAGGAAGAACGAGGCCAAGCAGACGTTGAAGAAGGCCGCGAAGCAGGTCCTGAAGGACTACGTCGTCTGGCCGGCGCTGTCCGGCCGCGGCTGGCGTGCGACGCTCGGTGCCAACGCTGTCGCGAACCTCACCCGCAACCTGTGGTCGCACTCGGTGATCATGTGCGGCCACTTCCCCGAGGGTGTGGAGGTCTTCGAGCTCGAAGAGCTCGATCCCGCTGAGGGCCGCGGCGACTGGTACCTGCGCCAGATGCTCGGTTCGGCCAACATCTCCGGATCCAGGACGTTGCATCTGTTGGCCGGCAACCTGTCCCACCAGATCGAGCACCACCTGTTCCCGGACCTGCCCAGCAACCGCTACTCGGAGATCGCTCCTCAGGTGCGCGCGCTCTTCGAGAAGTACGGCCTCAACTACTGCGTACGCCCGCTGGTGCCGCAGGTGTGTTCCGCGTGGCACCGGGTCGTGCGACTCTCGCTCCCCAACGGCTGGTTGCGTGACACGCGCCGGGACAACCTGCTTCCGCAGCTCGGCAAGCTGCTCGCCCGTCCGACCTGATCGCCTGCAGCCAGGCGACGTCTCACGCCGAAGGCGTCGAGCCGACGCACCGGACCATCCGCCAGTGAGTGGTGTGTTCTGCCGGCGTTCATCGGCCGGCCCGTTTCCGGCTCGCCGACATGCGGCGGAAGGACGCTACACGCTCGCGTGCGTCCGGCTCACCGAGCGGCGGTGGGCGTCCGGGTTCACATCCGGCGCGGATAGAGTGACCCCGGACCGGTGAGGGAGAATGGATGAACGACAGGTTTGCACGCGAGGTATCGCGCCTTAGCGCGGGCATCGTCGGCGTGCTCGCCGTCTTCGGGGCAGGGATGTTCGTCTCCGCACGTGAGCTCCCCCCGGTCCCACAGCTGCGCGAACTTGAAGACACCTACGGATCGCTCTTCGGGTCCGCCGAGGAGGAGTGGTGGACAACACCGTCGCATGGTGGCGACCCCGTGAAGACACTCCTCCCCGACGAGGTCGAGCCCGGCCTGCTTCTCGTCTCCACCGCGCAGTCGGACGAGATGCTCATCAAGGTCATGGACCGCGACGCAAATGTCATCCACTCCTGGACCCCCGATTTCGACGAGGTCTGGCCCGAGGGCTACCAGGACTTCCCGCCACGCGTTGCTACGGCCGACCACGTCTTCGGCCTCGAGCTGTTGCCGGACGCCTCGATCGTCGCCAACTTCGCCCAACAGAGCACCTTCCGCATGGATGTGTGTGGAAACGTCGTGTGGCGGTTGCCGAATCTCGGGCACCACTCCGTCGGGCTGGACCCGGACGGAACGTTGTGGGTGCCAGCGGAGAACTACATTCCTGCCGACGGCGAGGTGGACATCCCGAACGCCACGCCGCCGTTCCACGACTGGACGATCACGAACCTCAGCCTCGACGGCGAGCTGCTGCGCTCCTACTCGGTCGCCGACATCCTGCGGGACAACGGGCTCGAGTCCCTGCTCTACCTGACCAGCCCGAACCGCGGCGCACCCCAGATCACCTACGACCCGCTGCACTTGAACAGCGTGAAGGCATTGCCCGAGGGCGTCCGGTCACGGCTGTTCGACCCGGGGGACCTGGTCGTTTCGCTGCGCAACATCAGCACCCTGCTGGTGCTGGACGGCGACACCATGGAGGTCAAGTGGCACACAACCGGGCCGTTCTTCCGGCAGCACGACCCGATCTTCCTTCCCGGAGACCGGATCTCTGTCTTCGACAACCGACCGGTCGCCAACGACGACGGCTCTCAGGAGAGCCAGATCATGGAGGTGAACGCGCGGACGGGTGAGGCGACCGTCGTCCTCGGCGGGGACGGCCCCGGCGAGGAGCCGTTCTACAGCGAGATCTTGGGCGACCACGAGTATCTGTCGAACGGGAACGTCCTGGTCACACCGGGCGACGGCCGGGTGCTCGAGTACACGCCCGACGGCCGCCTGGCGTGGTGGTGGCAGAACCTTCTTGACAACCAGACCAACGGACGTACCTTCGAGGCGTCGGTCCTACCGGCGTCCATGGACCGCGAGTTCTTCGAGGAGAGAAACGGCGCATGCGCGAGTTGAACAGGTGGAGGCGCTTCGGCGTCGTGCTGGTGCTGGTCGGAACGGTGCTGGCCACCAGCGGCTACATCGGACCTGGCGCCGGAGCAGGTGCCATCGCAGTGCTGATCGTGGTCGCGCTCGGCGTCCTGCTGCTGTTCGCGGGGGTGTTCTGGTACCCGATCAAGCGGATGGTCCGCTCCCGCCGGGGCAAAGCGTCTGCCGAGGAGGGCGCCGGGCGATGACGCTCGTCGTCGCGAGCGCGGCGGTCCTCGGATTCGCGCTGGTCCTGGCGAGGTCCCGTCTCGGCGCCGTCGTGCAGCGGATCCTCCGCGCTGCCCTGGACGGGGTCACCGCCGTGCTCGACCCCGACCTGGACGACCTGGAGAAGGAGGGAGCCGCCAGGCGTGCGGGCGTGCGTCTGCTCAGGGGTGCGTTCGGACTGGCCTGGCGGTTCTGTCTCGCCTTGGGGGCCGCTGGCTTGGTGGTCGTCGGCGCGGACGCGAGCGGAGTCGAGCTGACTGAACGCGTGCTCGCCATGATGGTGGGGCTGGACTTCATCGCCGGGATCTCCGTGGCGGCTGCGGTGGTCTGGTGGGCCCTGGTCAAGGCCGGGGTCGTCGGTCGTCGGCGTCCGGCCGAGGAGCCCGCCTACGCCGAGGCCGACCAGCTGATGCACCGTCTGGCTTTCGCCAACCGGCGGACGGTCCTGGCGGCGGCCAGGCTGGACAACCGGATCTTCCGTCGCTCCATCCAGAGGGTGCCCGTCGCCCCTCCGGTGTTCATCGTCTCGCTGCCTCGCGGGGGCACCACCGCCCTTCTCAACGCTCTGCACCGACTTCCCGGGGTGGCCACCCACGAGTACCGAGACATGCCTTTCGTCACCGCGCCCCTGCTCTGGTCGCGACTCGGCGGTGACCGCAGCAAGCGGGTCGAGAAGCGGGAGCGTGCGCACGGCGACGGCCTGGAGATCGGTCTGGACAGCCCGGAGGCCTTCGACGAGGTGCTGTGGCGCGCCCACTGGCCCCAGAAGTACGCCGCAGGGCGAATCCGGACCTTTGACGAGGGGGATCTCGACGACGACGCGACCGACGACTTCGCGCGGCATCACGCGAAGGTGGCTCTGGTGCGCCACAGCCGGAGCGCCGACGCCTGTCGTTACGTGTCGAAGAACAATGCCAACATCGGGAGACTGCGAGTTCTCGACCGGATGTTCCCGGGGTGCTCCATCGTGGTCGCACTTCGGCGGCCGGCCGCGCACGCGGCCTCCCTGCACCGTCAGCACGAACGCTTCCTGCGGCTGCACGCAGAGGACCCTTTCGTCCGCGACTACATGCGCGACATCGGGCACCTGGAGTTCGGGGAGCTGCACCAGCCCATCGACTTCGCCGACCTCGCCGACCTGGTCGGTGCTCGTGAGCCGTCGGAGCCGGACTACTGGCTGGCGTACTGGATCGCCGCTTTCGAGGAGGTGGCACGCCACCAGGGCGAGGTGGTCGTGGTGCAGCAGGACGACCTCCGCGCTCGGCCGCAAGCCACTATGGAGCGGGTGTGCTCGAGCCTGAGCATCGACAACGCCGGCACCGACTTCACGTCCGAGTTCCGGCCGGGAGCCGACCCAACGCCTGAGGACCTGTTCTCCCCGGACCTGCTCGCCCGGGCGGATGCCTTGTACAAGCGCGTCGCCGCGAAGGCGATGGCGGCCGACGGCTGAGGGTGGCCCCAACAGCGGCACACAGTTCCTCTGTCCCGGAGGTCTGACGCCGCCTGACCGGGGAAGCGTGTGCTCCTGTGGCGGGCTCCCTGTGGAGGGCGGTGGATGACGGCGACCCGTAGTTTCGCCTAGTGCCTCAGGTGAACATCCTCGGGTGCGGCCGGGACTGTTCCCCCATGGGGCCAGGGCAACTCAGTGCCCGTCCCAGCTCAGGAACCGCAATTGACGACGAGCAGGTCAACGGAGTGAGGCGCCGTCACGTCGGGGCAGCCGTCGCCGGATAGCCCGTCCGGAAGCCGTCCCGGCACACGGGGAGCATACGGACAGATGTCGAGCAGCACGCAGGGGCGCGTGCCCGAGAACGAATAGTCCCAATTGCGCGGGGCAACTCGACGAGTCGGTCTTCCAGCGCGGTTGCCCCGCGCGCACGTCGGCCTCGCATGGTCAGTTGCGGGGCCGCATGCCGAGGCGTCCCGTGGAGCACCCGCAGTCCGACATGGGCGGACGTTCTTCGCCGCGGTCCAGCCTGCGTCATAGTGGGCGGAAGGGGCGCGGCTTCGATCGGCGAGCGGGCCGGTCGTCTCCATCGATGTGGGTGCTTGCTGGCCTTGGAAACTCCCCAGGACCACGCTGCGGACTGCAAGGCAGGAAATCCGTTGGCGTCTGCGTACGTAGTTCGAATCTTTGGGCCGGCTACCCTCGCCATTAGGCCTCTGAACTGCATGTTCAGCAGGTCTCGGGTCGATGTCCACCCCTCCAGCCCGATGACCACATTCGCATCTTCGGGATCGGTGACACGACCTACGAGCGCAGCCACACACTGACATGGTCCGGCTGCCAGGTCTTGTCGACGGCCGCTCGGAGGTCTCGGGCGACCGAGTCGAGGTCCACCTCATGGCGCAGCTGGGCGGCGAAGGCGTCAAGCGTGGTGGTCGCGTCGTACCTGCTCCTGTAGAACCGCCGGTCGACGACGTCCTGGATGCGCCGCCGTGCGGGCCGGAACAGCGCAGCCGCGGCCAACGTGGAGGCGGCGACCGCCACGTCGGACTGGGCGGTGATCGGGCTCGGGACGAGCTGGAGGAGCAGGACGGAGACGAGGTACACGGCACCGAGGATGATCGTGAGTCCTCCGTAGACGAGGGCCCGGTTGAGGATCCGATCGATCTGGTACAGGCGGTACTTCAGGATCGCGACGGTGATCGCCGAGGGGATTCCGAGGAGCACCACAGCGCCCTCCGCCTGCTGCGCGACGACCGTCACGGGCGACGACGAGCACTCGCAGACCAGCTGGCCGGTCGAGGCGACCACCTGGAGGCCGAGGCTCACGCCGGCGACGAGAGCGAGCCAGAGGATCTGCCGTCGTACCTCGTTGCTTCCCCTTCGATACCGCGCGACCAGGGAGGCGAGCGCCAGGAGGAACAGCGGGAGGTAGATCGCGGCCAGCGCGTTGAGTGATCCCACCCGTCGGGCGAAGTCTCCGAGGAAGTCCAGGGCGAGGGGGTTGTCATAGGTCAGAGAGACGCCACCCGGCGCGGGAATTCCGACCGATCGGGGTGCGACGGCGAACAGCATCCCTTCCACCGCACAGATTCCCAGTATCACTGCGGTCACGGGCCGCCACCGCGAGGAGGGGAGCTGGCCGTCCGGGAAGAGCACCAGCATGCCGATCAGCAGCACGAAGAGCGGCAGGAACAGCAACTCGGAGACCATGCCCACGAGTTCTCCGGCGGGAAAGGTGTCCGGGTGCGTGAGGACTGCCACCACGGCGTACATCGTCGTCGCGAACTGCGCGCCGCTCACGACGGCTACAGCAAGCAGCATCCACCCGATGCGGTTGGCCACCCGCAGGACCACCAGCACGCCGAGGCTGGCGTAGAGCAGGCTCGCGACCGGGTTGATCGGAGCCAGGGCCTGGTCGACAGGCTTGAGCTCGCTCCACGCCATGGCGGTGAGGACAGCCGTGGTGGCGCTGAGGGCCGCCGAGGCGCCCCACAGCCATGCGCACCATGCACGCGTTCGCATTGCCATGGGCCGCTCCTAGATGACTTGCCGCCCGATCGCCAGATGTTCAGGCTACCTTAGTAATGTGCCGTCCGCCCCACAAGAGCTCAACACCGTGAGCATGCTGGGCCGCGCCTACAGCCTGCTCGGCTTCCAGATCGTCGACGGCGTGGTCGGCGCAGGCTTCCCGCAGAAGCCGTCACACTCAGCGGTCTTCGCGCAGATCAAGCCAGAGGGTTCGCGGCTCACCGAGCTGGCGAGGGGCGCCAACATGTCGCCGCAGGCGATGGGCGAGCTGGTCGACGAGCTGGTGGAGATGGAGTACGTCGTACGCCGGCCCGATCCCACCGACGGCCGCGCCAAGCTGATCGTGCTGACCGAGAAGGGGCAGGCATGCGTTTCGGCCGGGATCGCCACGATCACCACCCTCGAGGAGAGCATCAGCGCGCTTCTCGGTGAGCGAGGTCATCGGGAGTTGCGTCGGCTGCTACAGCGGCTCCTGGACCAGCGCTGACCTCATCGCGGCAGGTGCCCAGCCACTCCCACTACGACACCAGGTCCTCGCTCTCGAACGCGTCGGCGTCCATGAGGACGTAGCCAGATGCACGACGCGTTGCGGGATCGCATCACTCTGGGCGGAAGGACGCATGCACGACGGTCCGCTGGACGTCGTGCTGCCCCCACCCGGATCTACGTGCGCCGGGGCCTTGCGTCACGGTGGGATGACGATGCCGAAAACCCTTGTGGACAACGGGTTCTCGGCATCGTCGATGTCAGTGGTGGCGGCTTGGATGGGGTCATGACGATCACCCCGCTCCCGCAGCCGACACCGGCTCGTGTCGTGGGTGCGGCGCGCGCGGAGATCGACGCCCTCCACGACGTGCTCTGGTCAGCCCGGACTTCCGAGGAGCTCGTCTCGGGAGTCGAAGAGCTGCAGCGGCTCAAGGCCGCGACGGCGTCGCTGGAGGCTTCGCTGCTGGCCGAGCTCGACGCCCGCGAGGTGCCGAGGCGTGAGCTGGGCTGGGGGTCGACCGCCGACTGGTTCACCCACCTGGCCGGCACCACCCGCTGCCAGGGCAAGCGCACCGTCGAGCATGCCCGCCGGCTGACCGGCGACCTCGCGGCCACCCGTCGATCACTGGCGGCCGGGGCGCTCTCGCCGGACCAGGCGGCGGTCGTGGTCGGCGCCATCGACCGACTCCCCTCGGGCGCCCACGTCCGGCGCCGTGGGGAGCAGCTCATGATCGAGGAGTCCGCCAGGCTCAACGCCACCGACCTGCAGCGCGTCGGCCGCCACCTGGCTCGGGTGGTCGATCCCGACCGCGAGGAGCGCGACGCGGAGAAGGCGCTCGACCGGGAAGACCGTGCCGCCCATCTGGGCAGGTTCCTCACCATCAGCGATGACGGCTGCGGCGGGATCCGGCTCAAGGGCCACGGCACGATGGAGGACGGCGCCACCCTGCGGGCCGCGCTGCTGCCGCTGACCAGACCGACGCCGACCGTCGACCCCGACACCTGCGAGGAGCTGCCCGATCCGCGCGACCACGGCGCCCGGATGTGGGACTCCCTCGTGCTCCTGGCCCAACACGCCCTCGACACCGGGTTGCCACCCTCCGGCCACGGGATGCGTCCGCGGTTGGCCGTCACCGTCGACCACGCCACCCTCCACGGCGCCACCGCCGGGGTCGGGGTGACCGAAGACGGGCTCGAGCTCGCAGGTTCCGCCGTACGCCGCCTCGCCTGCGACTGCGACCTGGTCCGGGTCCTGCTCGACTCCGACGGCTGCGTCCTCGACGTCGGCCGCGACCGCCGGCTCGTCACCCCCGCGATCTGGACTGCCCTCGTGGCGCGCGAGGCCCACTGCGCCTTTCCCGGCTGCGCCCGCCCGCCGGTGATGTGCCACGCCCATCACGTCCGGCACTGGATCGACGGCGGCGTCACCGCGCTCGACAACCTCGTGCTGCTCTGCGGCCACCACCATCGAGCCATCCATCACACGCCGTGGGAGGTCAGGCTCGGCAGCCGACCGCCGCCCCGAGTTCCTCCCGCCACCCAGGCTGGGCAGACCCGAGCGCGAGTGGACCCGGAGCCGACCCCGACTCGAGTGATCCGACCTGTCACGCTCACCGCGCTTCCCGACCTGCTGCAGTGGGGAGGACGGGGGCGTCCAGGCTCACCCGGTGGTCGCTCATCCAGGCCACAGACCGATCGGTCACGACGTACCGGAAGAGCACCCGCAGGATCGCGTCGCGGAAGGCGCGGCCCACCGGGCCCGGCACCTTGCTGCTGCTGCTCCGTGCGCCGGCCTTCACGATCCGCTCCACCCGAGCGCGTCGCAGCCCCTCGTACGCCGCGAACGCCTGCTCGACCCCGGCCGGGAAGTCGCGCAGGCACCGGGCGAGCTCGACCGCGCCCTCCAGGGCCATCGACGCTCCCTGCCCGGAGCTCGGGGCCGGCGCGTGGGCCGCGTCGCCGACGAGGACCAGCCGGCCCCGGTGCCACACCGGCACGTGCCCCAGGTCGTAGGTGCTGTCGCCGGCGAGCTCCAGCTCGCCGGTACGGACCAGCTCGGCGGCCGGCCCGACGTCGTCGACGAACAGGTCCACCAGCCACGCCCGCCACTCCGCCTCGGAGGTCGACCCCCGCTCCTCGGCGCCGATCACCGGGCGCGGGACGTTGGCGAACCAGACCACGTCGCCGTCCGGGGTGCGGTGGGCGCCGAAGAACGCCCGCGCCCCGAACACCATGTGCCAGGCCTCGTGGGGCAACGAGGAAGCCCACGGGGTGCCCCGGGTGACTCCGCCGAAGTTGGTGAGCCCGACGTAGCGGCCCTCGGGGGCCGAGGGGTCGACGAGTGGCCGGATCGTCGAGCGCACGCCGTCGGCCGCCACCAGCAGGTCGCCGCCGACGCGGGCGCCGTCGGCCAGCTCCACCTCCACCCGTTCCGCCGTCTCGTGAACGGCGACCACGCGGGCGCCGTACCTCACCTCGGTCCCGGTGCGGGCCGCGGACGCGGCCAGCAGCCGCGCCAGCCCGGGGCGCTTCAGGGTGAGTCCCGGCGTCCCGTCGGACAGCGGCGCCCCCAGCGAGACCGACCCCAGCTCGCGACCGGTTCCGGAGACCAGGACGTTGCGCCGGGTCGGGAACGCCGCCGCTCGGACCTCGTCGCCGACGCCGAGCTGGTCGGCCGCGTGCACGCCGTTCGGCGACAGAGTCAGGTACGACCCGGCCTCCAGCTCCGCCTCCGACCGGGACTCCAGGACCACGGCGTCGACGCCCACCCGCTGCAGGCCCAACACCACGGCGGGACCCGCCACTCCTCCTCCGACCACCACAGCCCTCATCGCGTTACCCTTCGATCATAATGATTATCTGATTTTCAGATATTTCGATATCCGAAAGGTATGCTCGTGGCGCAGACCCGTCAAGCCCACGTCGACGCGCTCGGCGTCGCCATGCAGCGCTACCAGCGGAGCGTGCAGGCCTTCGACGACGCGGTCGGCCGCTCGCTGCGGCTGAACCCGACCGACCTGCGGTGCCTCGACTGGCTGGCCGACGGCCCGAAGTCGGCGGGCCAGCTCGCGGACGCCACGGGGCTGCGCCCGGCAGCGACGACCGCCCTGGTCGACCGGCTGGCGGCGCGCGGGCTGGTCCGCCGGGTACCGAGCGAGGCGGACCGGCGGCGGGTCCTGGTCGAGATGACCGAGCAGGGAGCCACCCTCACCTGGGAGTGCTACGGGCCGCTGGTGGCCGAGGGCCAGCATCTCCTGGCCGGCCTCGACGAGGAGCAGCTCGCCGAGATGCGCGCCCTCCTCGACGCCATGCGTGAGCTGACCGACCGGCACCGGGCCCGCGTGGACGCCGCACGCTGAGGACCGCGGGGGTGGCGGCGCCTGAGCCGCTCCGAAGTGCAAGGTGCGAACTCGAGCACCTCCCCGCCGCCCAAACGGCGGCCCCAGTGCAGGGGGCGACCGAGATGTCCGCCCCGCCGAACCTCTGCGTGGCTCGGGTCCACGCGAGCGATGGGGACGTCCGGCCATGCCGCCCCACTACGCTGAGAGGGTGGTGTCCGAACGGGGGTGCCCCACATGCGGCTGGAAAGGTTGTGCGAGCTCGATCTGCACTACGTGACTGACTTCCACTTCGTCAGTCCGTACGCAGGAGAGTCAGGCAGCGGATGGGGCCGCGGTGAGGGCGCGGCGACCGGCACGCGACTCACTGGCACCGTGCAGTGGTCCAACCATCCGACGGGGCGCGGCGACGGAGCCATGCAGCCCCGGGCACGGGGCGTGATCAGTACGCCGGACGGAGCTGAGGTGCTGATGGACCTCACCGGTCGCACGGTGTTCGCCGAACGCGACGGAGACACGGTTGGACGGCAGTTGCTCATGACCCTGTTCGAGTCCGACGACGACAGGTACAGCTGGCTCAACAACACCGTCTGCATGACGGAGGGCGCAATCGACCCGGAGCGCATGGTGATGCACATGGAGGTCCATCTCTGCTTGCCAGAGCAACGCTGACGACCGCGGGGTGGCGGCGCGTGAGCTGCTCTGTCAGGGTCGGGTCAGGCTCGCTGACGTGAGGAGTCGACGGTGAGGCTCGAATCGCTGTACCGGGTCCGGTTCGGCTACCCGCAGGGCTGGGCGGTCGAGCTCGAGGGCGGGTGGCAACAGCACCTGTACCTGGTCGAAGGTCGCTGCGAGGGCGGAGTCAGCGGGCTGTTCCGGGGCATGAACGCTCCGCGCCGCCGCACCCCGGACCGCCCGTTCTGTCCCGACCTCCGCGCGGTGATCGAGACCGATGACGGCGCGACGGTGATGTTCGAGTGCCAGGGGTACGGCCGCACCTACCCGCCGGGGCGCCGGCAGATCGTGGGCGCGGTCTATCACCTCAGCGACGACGATCGCTACCGGCGGCTCAACGACGTCGTCTGCGTGTGCGTCGGGGAGGTCCGCTCTCCCTGCGACTCGAGCCAGGAGAGCCCCTGGTGATCGACGTCGCGGAGCTGGTCTGGGAGCCGAAGGCCGACTGACGACGAGGGCACGGCTCGCCGGCCGCGCCTAGACCGCGTCGGGGCCGCCGTCGAGCAGCCGCTTGAAGTCAGCCTCGTCGAGCGTGGGCACGCCGAGCTGTTCGGCCTTCTCGGCCTTGGAGCCGGCGTTGTCGCCGACCACGACGTAGTCGGTCTTCTTCGACACCGACCCCGAGGCCTTGCCGCCGCGGCTGATGATCGCCTCCTTGACGGAGTCACGCGTGAAGTCCTGCAACGACCCCGTAGCGACGACCGTCAGCCCCTCCAGCGTGCGCGCGATCGACGCATCGCGCTCGTCGGCCATCCGGACGCCGGCGGCCTCCCACTTCTCCACGATCCGTCGGTGCCAGTCCGACTCGGGGCCGTCGAACCACTCGCGTACGGCGGCCGCGATCGTCGGGCCGACCCCCTCGGTGTCGGCGAGCAGCTCCTCGTCGGCCTCGCGGATCTCGGCCATCGACCCGAACCGGGTCGCCAGCGCCCGGGCCGCGGTCGGTCCGACGTGACGGATCGAGAGCGCGACGACCACCCGCCACAGGGGTACGTCCTTGGCCCGGTCGAGCAGCGACAGCAGCCGCTCGCCGTTGGCATTGATTTCTCGAGCCGCCGGATCCTGAGGAGGCGCGCCAGCGCCGTCTCGAAGGGCGGTCTTCTTCGCCGCCCGCGTGAACAGGTCGGTGCGAAGCAGCTTGGCCTCGTCGAGGTCGAACACGTCGCCCTCGTCCTCGATCACGCCGGCCTCGAGCAGGGCGTGCGCGGCCTCGGACCCGAGCCCCTCGATGTCGAAGGCGCCGCGACCGGCGACGTGGAAGACCCGATCGAGCAGCTGGGCGGGACACTTGCGGTGGTTGGGGCAGCGCAGGTCCTTGTCGCCCTCCTTCTGCTGGGCCAGCGTGGTCCCGCACGACGGGCACTCGGTCGGCATCACCCACTCCGCGAGCCCGTCGGGCCGCAGCGGCAGCACCGGGCCGACGATCTCGGGGATCACGTCACCGGCCTTGCGCAGCACCACGGTGTCGCCCGGGCGTACGTCCTTGCGCTTCACCTCGTGGGCGTTGTGGAGCGTGGCGCGCTCGACGGTCGAGCCGGCCACGCGGGTGGGCTCCATGACGCCGAACGGCGTCACCCGGCCGGTGCGCCCCGTGTTGACCTCGATCGAGAGCAGCTTGGCGTTGACCTCCTCGGGCGGGTACTTGAACGCGATCGCCCAGCGCGGAGCGCGGCTGGTCGAGCCCAGCCGCCGCTGCAGCGCGACGTCGTCGACCTTCACCACGACGCCGTCGATCTCGTAGGCGACGATCGAGTGGCGGTTGTCGCCGGCGTTCGCGATGTAGGCCTGGACGTCGTCGAGGGTCGGCACCACCCGGACCTGGTCGCTGGTCGGGAGCCCCCACGCGGCCAGCGCCTGGTAGGCGTGGGACTGGGCCTGCGGCTCGAACCCCTTGCGCTCGCCGATGCCGTGGCAGACCATCCCGAGCGCGCGGGTGGCAGTGACGCGGGGGTCCTTCTGGCGCAGCGACCCCGCGGCGGCGTTGCGGGGGTTGGCGAAGACCGGCTTGCCGGCGTCGGCCATCGACTCGTTGAGCCGCTCGAAGGCCGCCACCGGGAGGAACACCTCACCGCGCACCTCGAGCAGCGACGGCACCGCGAACCCGTCGCTCGCGGTCAACCTGTGGGGCACCGAGTCGATCGTCTTGACGTTGGGCGTCACGTCCTCGCCCGTGGTCCCGTCGCCCCGGGTGAGCGCGCGGACCAGCCGGCCCCCCTCGTAGAGCAGGTTGATCGCCAGCCCGTCGACCTTGAGCTCGCACAGAAGGGCGGGCGACTCGACGCCGTCACGGGCCAGCCGGGCGTACCAGCGCTCGAGCTCCTCGTGGGTGAAGGCGTTGTCGAGGCTCTCCATCCGGCGCAGGTGGTCGACGGCGGTGAACTCGGTCGACACCGCCCCGCCGACCTTCTGGGTCGGCGAGTCGGGAGTGCGGAGCTCGGGATGGTGCTCCTCCAGCGCCTCGAGCTCGCGCAACCGGACGTCGAAGTCGGCGTCGGACAGGGTGGGGTCGTCGAGCACGTAGTAGCGCCACCGCGCCTCCTCGACCTGCTCGACCAGCTCCTGGTGGCGCTCGCGGGCCTCGGGCGGCGCGGGCTGCGGAGCGTGGGCAGGCGCGGCGTCGGTCATGGGCCCTATCCTGCCCGACCCATCTGACAGGGTGGCGGCGCCGAACACCCTCCGTGGAGGAGACCTCACACGTGGCCGAACACGCCCCGACGTTGACCGAACACGCCGCCCCGGAGGCCCCGACGGGACTGGTGCTGATGCTCCACGGCGGCAAGGACCGCGGCACCGAGGTCGTCGACGGCCGCAGCGCCTCGTGGCGCCGGTCGGCGGCGATGGCCGACGCGCTCTCCGGGCGGTTCGCGGAGGCCGGGGTCGCGGTGTGGCTGCTGCGCTACCGGCACCGCGGCTGGAACGGCGGCGCCGGCCCCGTCGCCGACGCCCGCTGGGCGCTCGCCCGGGCCCGGGAGCGGCTCGACGGCCTGCCCGTCGTGCTGCTCGGCCACTCGATGGGTGCCCGTACCTCCGCCCAGGTCGCCGACGACCCGACGGTCCGCGGGGTCGTCGCGCTCGCGCCGTGGTTCCCCCCGGGCGAGCCGGTCGGTGCGCTCGCCGGCCGCCGGCTCGTGGCCGCCCACGGCAGCCGTGACCGGATCACCTCGGCCCGCGCCACCCGCGCATACGTCGCGCGGGCCCGGGCGGCCGGCGCCGAGGCGACGTACGTCGACATGGGCCCCGTCGGCCACTACATGCTCCGCCGCGTCGGCGACTGGAACCGCGCCGCCCTGCACCACGCGCTGCAGCTCTTGGGCTAGACGGCGCTGCGTGCGGCGGTGGTTTCCCCGCCTACGCGGGGAAACCGAGACTTCTGGGGGCAAATCTCCCCCCGGAAGTGCACGACTCGCCCAGGAAGTTCGGCCCGGGCGACCCGCGCGGCTTGCGAAACGAAACAGTTTCGTTCTATCGTTTGGAACGAAACCGTTTCGTACCGTCCGCAGGAGTGTTCCGCATGGTGCCCGACCCCACGATCATCCGACCCCGCGTCGAGGGTGATCGCGAGCAGGAGATCCTCGATGCTGCGCTGACCGTGCTCGCCGAGACCGGCTACGACCGGCTCACGATGGACGCCGTCGCCACCGAGGCCAAGGCCTCCAAGGCCACGCTCTACCGACGCTGGACCTCCAAGAGCCAGCTGGTCGTCGACGCCATCTGCTCGCACAAGCAGCACCCACCCACCCCGGACACCGGCAGCCTGCGCAGCGACCTGCTGGCCGCCCACTGCGGCATGGGCGGCCTCGGCGACCCGCGTGCCACCGCCATCCAGGCGGCCGTGGTCACCGCCATGGCCCGCGACGAGGAGTTCGCGGCGACGTACCGTCGCGAGTTCCTCGGTCCCAAGCAGGCCGCGTCCCGCGCCATCTTCGAGCGGGCCGTGGCCCGCGGCGAGATCCGCGACGACGTCGACCTCGACCTGGTCGCCCCCGCCCTGCCCGGCATCGTCCTGCACCGCGTCTTCCTGCTCGGGGACGACGCCACTCCCGACCTCGTGGCACGGGTGATCGACCAGATCATCCTGCCCGCCGTCGCCCACCGTCCCTGACCCGAAGCCACTCCGAAGGAACCTCATGTCCGACACGACCCTCACCGCGCCGGAGGTCACTCCGGCCCAGCACCGCAAGCTGACCTGGGCGTTGGTGCTGCTCTCCCTGGCGCAGCTGATGGTGGTGCTCGACAGCACCATCGCCAACATCGCGCTCCCCTACATCGGCACCGACCTCGACATCGACCAGGCCAACCTGTCCTGGATCGTCACCGGTTACGCCCTCACCTTCGGCGGCTTCCTGCTGCTCGGAGGACGGCTCGCCGACCTCTACGGCCGCCGCCGCATCTTCATGATCGGCGTCCTTGTCTTCGCAGCCGCCTCGCTCGTCGGCGGTACGGCGCAGTCGGAGGCCGTGCTGCTCGTCGCTCGGGGCACGCAGGGCCTCGGCGCCGCGATGGCCTCGCCGGCCGCGCTTGCCCTGATCACGACCACGTTCCCGGCCGGCAAGGAGCGCAACCGTGCCTTCGCCGTGTTCGCCTCGATGGCCGGCGTGGGCGCCGCCGTCGGGCTGGTCCTCGGCGGCTGGCTCACCGGCCTCGACTCCCCGCTGGGGATCGCGGGCTGGCGCTACACCTTCCTGATCGTGATCCCGATCGGGCTCGGCGCGGCGTTCTTCGCGCCGCGGGTGTTCGCGGAGTCCGAGCGCCACGAGGGCCAGCTCGACGTCCCCGGCGCGATCCTCGGCACGGGCGGTCTGCTGGCCATCGTCTACGGCCTCTCCCGGGCCGGCGACGCCCGCTACGGCTGGGGCGACCAGTGGACGATCACCAGCCTGGTGGCGGGTGCCGCGCTGCTCGGGATCTTCCTGCTCGTCGAGTCGCGGGTGGAGCACCCGCTGCTGCCCTTCCGGATCCTGAGGTCGAGGAACCGTGCGGTCGCGTTCGCGGTGATGATGATCGCCCCGGCGGCGATGTTCGCGATGTTCTTCTTCCTCAGCCTCACCGTGCAGCTCGTCGTCGGCTACTCCCCGCTGAAGACCGGTGTCGCGTTCCTGCCGTTCTCGGTGGCGATGATCTTCTCGGCGACGGCCGCCTCCAAGCTCATCGGCCGGGTCGACCCGCGGTTCCTCTCCGGCATCGGCACCCTGCTCTCGGCGTCCGCGCTCTACGGCTTCCACCGGCTCACCGTCCCCGAGGACGGCGCCTCGCTGCTGGCGACGCTGCCCGCGAGCATGGGCGGCCAGGGCGTGGCCCTCGGCGCCGACATCAACTACTGGACCCAGGTGCTGCCGTTCGTCGTCCTGATGGCGTTCGGGATGGGGCTCAACTTCGTCCCGCTGACCCTGGTGGCGGTGCACCGGCTGCGCCGCGAGGACTCCGGCATCGGGTCCGGCGTCCTGAACACGATGCAGCAGGTCGGCGGTGCGCTGGGCCTCGCGACGCTCAGCACGGTCGCGCTCCACTTCAGCCAGGACCGCGCCGCCGAGCTCGCCCCCGACGTGGCGCAGGCGGCGCAGGCCGCGGGGCTCGACCAGGCGGTCTCACCGGGCGAGTTCCAGCAGCTCGTCGGCCAGCTCGCCGGCCTGGGGTCGTTCACCGAGGGCGCCACGATGGCGTTCCTCGTGGGCAGCCTGATGATGGTCGGCGCGTCGGCGCTCGTCTGGCTCTTCCTCGACGTGAAGCACGAGGAGCTGGCCACCGACGGGCCGTCGGAGGCCGTCCACGTCGGCTGACTCCGGTCACAGCTGGCCCGCCGCACCTCGGGCCAGCTGGAGGGCCCGGCGGGCAGCGGCCGGAGACACCCCCGCCAGGCCGCAGGTCGGGCTGACGACGAGCGCGTCCGTGGGCTCGAGGCCGACGATGTCGAGCCAGCGCGTGACCGCCTCGGTGACGGTGGCCTCGGTGGCGGCCTCGGTGGCGGCCTCCGACGTCGGGACGACGCCGAGCGCGACCGGCTCCCCCGCCTCCAGCGCCTCCGCGAGCGCCTCGTGGCCCGCTGCGTCGACCAGCGCCAGGTCGACCGCGAGCCCGCGGGCACCCGCGCCGCGCAGCAGCGCGAGCGGAGCCTCGGCGGCGCAGCAGTGCACCCACGGCTCGGCGCCCTCCTCGGCGGCGGCCTCCAGCACCCAACCCAATGCGGCGCTGGCCTCGGGCGGCCCGACGGCCCGGTGCTTCCCGAAGCCCGACGCGGTCGGGACGCCACCCGCCAGCACGCCGGGCAGAGCGGGCTCGTCGACCTGCACCACCCACCGGTCGACGCCGGGCAGCCGGCGGCGCAGGTCGGCTAGGTGGCGACGTACGCCCTCGGCGAGGGCCTGGGCCAGCTCGCGCCGTGCTCCGTGGTCGGCGAGCAGGCGGTCGCCGCGCGGCCGCTCCACGGTCGCGGCCAGGGTCCACGGGCCGGCGACCTGGGTCTTGAACGCACCCGTGAAGCCCTGGGTCTGCTCCTCGACCTGGTCGAGGTCCTGGGCCAGCAGGCTGCGCGCCCGCCGCTGCTCGACCCCCTCGGCGTCGGTCAGCCGCCAGCCGGCGGGCTGCAGGTCGAAGCCGAGGTCGGTGGCGACGGCGACGGCGCGTCCGGTCATCGTCGCGGCGGCGCCCCGGCCGGGCAGCTCGGGGACGTGGGGTAGGTGGTCACCCAGCTCGCCGAGCACGACGCGCACCGCCTCGGCGTACGCCGCCGCGTCGTCGCCCGGGTGGGAGCCGATGCCGGTGGCGAGCGTCATGCGTCACCCGAGGCTGGCGGGCGAAGCCGGAGGCTGGCGCGGGACGCTTCCCGCGCCAGGGACCGCCGCCCCGTCGCGCTGATCGTGGCCGACCCCACGACGCGGGTGCCGTCGTAGACGACGGCCGCCTGGCCGGGTGCGATGCCGTACGCCGGCTCGAGCAGCTCGATCTCGACGGACTCCCCCGCCACCGCGACGACGGCCCGGTGCTCGGCGCCGTGGGCGCGCAGCTGGACGGTCCCGTCGAGCCGGTCGGGGACGGTGCCGCACCACCGCGGCCGGATGCCGGTGATCCGGTCGACCGCGAGCTCCTCGCGGGGCCCGACGGTGACCGTGCCGGTCACCGGCTCGATGTCGAGCACGAACCGCGGCTTGCCGTCGGCGGCCGGCCGGCCGATCCGCAGGCCGCGTCGCTGGCCGATGGTGAAGCCGTAGGTCCCCTCGTGCCGGCCCAGCACGTCACCACTGGCGGAGTCGACGATCTCGCCGCCGTGGTTGGGCGACCGGTCGCCGAGCTTCTCGGCGAGCCAACCGGCGTTGTCGCCGTTCGCGACGAAGCAGATGTCGTGGCTGTCGGGCTTGTCGGCGACCAGCAGGCCGCGGCGGGCGGCCTCCTCGCGCACGGCCGGCTTCGAGGTGTCGCCGAGCGGGAACAGCGAGTGCCGCAGCTGCTGCTGGTCGAGGACCCCGAGCACGTAGGACTGGTCCTTGCCGTGGTCGACGGCCCGGTGCATCTCGACCAGCCCGTCGTCGCCGGTGCGCAGCCGCGCGTAGTGCCCCGTCGCGACCGCGTCGAAGCCCAGCGCCAGCGCCCGGTCGAGCACCGCGGCGAACTTGATCTTCTCGTTGCACCGCAGGCACGGGTTGGGAGTCCTCCCCGCGGCGTACTCGTCCATGAAGTCCTCGACCACGTCGTCGTGGAACCGCTCGGAGAGGTCCCAGACGTAGAACGGGATCCCGATGACGTCGGCCGCGCGGCGGGCGTCGTTGGCGTCCTCGATGGTGCAGCAGCCCCGGGCGCCCGAGCGGTACGACGCGGGGTTGCGCGACAGCGCGAGGTGGATGCCGGTGACGTCGTGGCCGGCCTCGGCGGCGCGCGCCGCGGCGACGGCGGAGTCGACGCCGCCGGACATGGCAGCGACCACCCTCATGATCAGCGCCTCACCGCACGAGCCCGTTCGACGACCGGGACGATCGCGTCGACGACCGCGTCGACGTCGGACGGCGTCGACGTGTGGCCGAAGGAGAACCGCAGCGAGTGGCGCGCCTGCTCCTCGTCACAGCCCATGGCGAGCAGCACGTGGGAGGGCTGCGGGACGCCCGCCGAGCAGGCCGAGCCGGTCGAGCACTCGATGCCGCGGGCGTCGAGCAGCATCAGCAGCGAGTCGCCCTCGCAGCCGGGGAAGCCCAGGTGGGCGTTGCCGGGCAGGCGCTCGGCGGCCGCGCGGTCGAGCTGGGGGCCGTGCAGGTGGGCCTCGGGCACCGCCTCGACCACCCGGCGGACCAGGTCGTCGCGCAACGCCTGCACCCGGTCGGCGTACTCGGGCTGGCCCTTCACGGCGGCCTCGACCGCGGCCGCGAACGCGGCGATGCCGGGGGTGTCGAGGGTGCCGCTGCGGACGTCGCGCTCCTGGCCGCCGCCGTGGCCCAGCGGCGTCACGGCCAGCTCTCGGCGTACGACGAGGGCGCCCACGCCGTAGGGGCCGCCCAGCTTGTGCCCGGTCAGCGTCAGCGCGTCGACCCCGCTCGCGGCGAAGTCGACCGGGACCGACCCGACGGCCTGCACCGCGTCGGTGTGGACCGGGATCCCGTGGGCCGCCGCGACCTCGACCACGTCGGTGATCGGCTGCAGCGTGCCGACCTCGTTGTTGGCCCACATCACGGAGATCAGGGCGACCGACTCCGGGTCGCGCACGATGCTCTCCCGCAGCGCGTCGACGTCGAGCAGGCCGCGCTCGTCGACGGGGACCAGCTCGACCTCGGCGCCCTCGTGCTCGGCCAGCCAGTCGAGAGGGTCCAGGACCGCGTGGTGCTCGATCGCGCTCGACAGCACCCGGCTCCGGCGCGGGTCGGCGTCGCGGCGCGACCAGAAGATGCCCTTGACCGCGAGGTTGTCGGCCTCGGTGCCGCCGGAGGTGAACACCACCTCGCCGGGGCGGCACCCGAGGGCGCGCGCGATCGTCTCGCGCGACTCCTCGACCACGCGGCGCGCCCGCCTGCCGCTGGCGTGCAGCGAGCTCGCGTTGCCCACCTCGGCGAGGTGCGCGGTCATCGCCTCGACGGCCACCGGCAGCATCGGCGTGGTGGCAGCGTGATCCAGATAGACGGGGGTGGGCTCGCTCATGTCCCACCCAGCCTACGGCGTGTCGCGCCCGGTCCCACCCACCGGATCGACTTCGGCAGGTTCAGCCCACAGCGGCCGCGGCCAGGTTACCGAGGCTGTTCTCGAGCTGCTGCTGGCTGACCAGTGGAAACGCCACCTTCTCCAGGATCTGCGGGTCGGTGACCTTGCTCCAGTCGTAGGTGAGGCTGACGTCCGTGGCGCCGGAGCCCTGGGCGGTCAACTGCCACGTCCACTCCCAGCCGGGCGGGTCGGTGTCGGCGGGCGCGGTCTGCCAGGCGACCAGGTGGTTCGGGTCGTAGCCGGTGACGGTGTTGTCGGTCTGGTAGTCGCCGCCCATGTGGTCGCCGGTCATGTTCATCCGGAAGACCTGCCCGGTCCCGGTGATCCGGTCGGTCTTCTCGTCACTCACCACGAAGCCCGAGCCGTCGAGCTCGGGGTGCCGCTCGGGGTTGGTGAGCACGTCGAACACGGCCGTGGTCGGGGCGTCGATCGTGCGCTGGACTGTGATCCGCTGGTCGTCGCTCATGCCACCACCCTGCGTGGGGACGCCGGCGAGATCAAACGGCCCGGTTCAGAGCAGCACCAGGTCGTCGCGGTGCACGACCTCCCGCTCGTACGCCGTCCCGAGCTCGCGGGCCAGGTCGTGGGTCGAGCGGCCGAGCAGCGCGGGCAGCTCCTCGGCGTCGAAGTTGACGAGCCCGCGGGCGACCACACCGCCCTCGGGGTCGGTGAGGTCCACCGGGTCGCCGGCGACGAAGCTGCCGTGGACGTCGGTGACGCCGGCGGCGAGCAACGAGGCACCGCGCTCGACCACGGCACGGACCGCCCCGGGGTCGAGACGCAGCCGTCCCAGCGGCTCGGTGGCGTGCGCCAGCCACAGCAGCCGGGTCGGGCGTCGCTTGCCGGTGGGGTGGAAGAGGGTGCCGACCGGGTCGCCGGCCAAGGCGGCCCTCGCCTGCCCGGCCGACGTCAGCACCACCGGGATGCCGGCGCCCCCGGCGATCCGGGCGGCGTCGACCTTGGTGCGCATCCCCCCGGTGCCGACCCCCGCCGAGCCCGTGCTCTCGAGACGCGCCCACGCGAGGTCGTCGTCGGCGCCGACCTCCGGCAGCAGGACGGTGCCGGGACGGGCCGGGTCGCCGTCGTAGAGGCCGTCGACGTCGCTCAGCAGCACCAGCAGTTCGGCGTGGACCAGGTGGGCCACCAGGGCCGCGAGCCGGTCGTTGTCTCCGAACCGGATCTCGGAGGTGGCGACCGTGTCGTTCTCGTTGACGATCGGCAGCACGCCGAGCTCGAGCAGCTTGGCGAAGGTCTGGTAGGCGTTGCGGTAGTGCGCGCGGCGGGTCACGTCGTCGACGGTCAGCAGCACCTGCCCGGCCGTCACGCCGTGCCGGGCCAGCTCCTCGGTGTAGCGGTGCACCAGCAGCCCCTGCCCCACCGACGCCGCTGCCTGCTGCGCGGGCAGGGCACGTGGCCGGCGTCGGAGCCCGAGCGGCGCGAGGCCGGCGGCGATCGCGCCCGAGGAGACCAGCACCACCTCGGTCCCGTCGCGCCGTACGCCGGCCAGGACGTCGACCAGCGCGCGCAGCCGGTCGGGGTCGATCCCGCCGGCGGCGGTGGTCAGCGACGACGAGCCGACCTTCACCACCACGCGGCGGGCGGCCGTCACCGCGTCGCGGTTCATCCTTCGGGGTCCGATTCCGCCCAGTCGGGGTCGTCCGCCCCACCGATCTCGTACGACGTGGGGCCGGCCGGTCGCTCCTCGTCGTCGCCCTGCCGGAGCCGGCGCGCGACGTCGGCCCGGGTCTCGCCCTCGCCGCGGTCGGCCATGCCGCTCTGGATGTCGCGGCGCCGCCGGGCGGCGGGCCGGGACTCGTCGAAGCGGGAGTCCTCGCCGCGGCGGGCGAGGTTCTCGGCGCCGGCGTCGACGCCGGGCTTGAAGTCGAACACGACCGCGTTGTCGGGGTGGCCGATGAGCACGGTGTCGCCCTCGACCGCCCCGAGCTCGAGCAGCCTTTCCTCGACCCCGAGCCGGTTGAGCCGGTCGGCGAGGAAACCGACCGCCTCGTCGTTGCTGAAGTCCGTCTGGCGGACCCAGCGCTCGGGCTTCTCGCCGCGGACCCGCCAGCCCTCGCCGGTCTCCTTGACCGTGAAGTCGGCGCCCCCGTCGACTCCGGCAGGGCGGAGCACGATCCGGGTCGCCTCGACGACCTCGTGGTGGGCCCGAGCCTCCTGCACGATCCCCGCCATGGCGAACGTCAGCTCGCGCAGCCCGACCCCGGACGCCGCGGAGACCGGGAACACCCTCAGCCCTCGGGCCTCGAGGTCGCCGAGCACGATGTCGGCGAGGTCGCGGCCGTCGGGCACGTCGATCTTGTTGAGCGCGACCAGTCTCGGCCGGTCCTCGAGCCCGCCGTAGCGGCTGAGCTCGTTCTCGATCACGTCGAGGTCGTCGACCGGGTTGCGGCCGGGCTCCATGGTCGCGGTGTCGACGACGTGCACCAGGGCGGCACAGCGCTCGATGTGGCGCAGGAAGTCGTGGCCGAGCCCGCGGCCCTCGCTGGCGCCCTCGATGAGGCCTGGCACGTCGGCGACGGTGAACGTGGTGTCGCCCGCGGTCACGACGCCCAGGTTGGGCACCAGCGTGGTGAACGGGTAGTCGGCGATCTTGGGCCGCGCCCTCGACATCGCGGCGATCAGGCTGGACTTGCCGGCGCTCGGGAAGCCCACCAGGCCGATGTCGGCCACCACCTTGAGCTCGAGGACGATGTCGAGCTCGTCGCCGGGCTCGCCGAGCAGGGCGAACCCCGGGGCCTTCCGCTTCGACGAGGCCAGCGCGGCGTTCCCGAGCCCGCCGCGACCGCCCTGGGCGACGACCAGCTCCGAGCCGGGGCCCACCAGGTCGGCCAGCACCCGACCTTGCGGGTCGGTGACCACCGTCCCGTCGGGCACCGGCAGCACGAGGTCGGCACCGTGGCCGCCGTTGCGCATGCCCCCCGCGCCGTGCCCGCCGTGCTCGGCGCGTCGCTTCGGGCTGTGGTGGTAGTCGACCAGCGTGGTCACGTCGGGGTCCACCCGGAGGACGACCGAGCCACCGGGACCGCCGTTGCCGCCGTCGGGACCCCCGAGGGGCTTGAACTTCTCGCGGTGGACCGACGCCACCCCGTTGCCGCCGCGACCGGCGGCGACGTGGAGCGTCACCCGGTCGACGAAGCTCGGGACCGCCATGGCTCAATCCTTCCGTACGGAAATGACGAAGGGCGCCCCGATCTCAGGGACGCCCTTCGGATGCAGGTGTGAGTGACGCCAGGTCACTCCCCCGGGACGATGTTGACCACGCGGCGACCGCGCCGGGTGCCGAACTCGACCGCGCCGCCGACCAGGGCGAACAGGGTGTCGTCGCCACCGCGCCCCACGCCGGAGCCCGGGTGGAAGTGGGTGCCACGCTGGCGGACGATGATCTCGCCGGCGCCGACGACCTGGCCGCCGAAGCGCTTGACGCCGAGGCGCTGCGAGTTCGAGTCGCGACCGTTCTTGGTCGAGGCTGCGCCCTTCTTGTGTGCCATGTGACTAGTCCTTCGCGTGAAGTCCTCGAGCCGGAGCTCAGAGGGAGATGTCGGTGACCTTGACCTGGGTGTACTTCTGGCGGTGACCCTGGCGCTTCTTGTAGCCGGTCTTGTTCTTGTACTTCTGGATGACGACCTTGGGGCCCTTGGTGCCGCCCAGGACCTCGACGGTCACGGTGGCCTTGCCGAGCTTGTTGCCGTCGGTGGTGACCTTTTCGTCGTCGACGGTCATGACCACGGGCAGGGTCAGCGTCTCACCCACCGGCGTCGAGACCTTGTCGATCTCGAGGACGTCGCCCACGGCGACCTTGTGCTGGGTGGCGCCTGCGCGCACGATCGCGTACACCGCGGTCTCCTTCACGTCATTGCTTCGTCTGCGGCCCTGCGGCACGCCTCGGACCGGTTCGAAAGGACCGGGATGCCGAGCAGGGAGGGCACGCAGCCGCGCGCCGAGGGCCAATACTACGGACGGCGCGGTGCTGCCGCAAAACGTCGCCCCCTCGGTACCGTCAGATCGACCGAGCACCGTCCCAGGGGGAGACATGTCCGACTACCCGCAGTACCCGGCCGACCCGAACAACCCGTCCGGAGGTCCGGCGTACGGCGCCCCCGTCGCCGGTCGTGGGCCCCGGCCGTCGTCGGTCGACCTCGCGGTCAAGCTGATCTGGGCAACCATCGCGCTCAGCCTCGTCAGCGCGGTCGTCACGTTCGTCCTGCTCGACTCGATCATCGACAGGGAGCTGGAGAAGGCGGGCCTCTCCGAGACGATCAGCAGCGACTCCATCCGCTCGATCACCATCGCCGGTGCTGTCTTCGGACTCGTCATCAGCGTGGGCATCGCCACCCTGCTGGTGATCTTCATCGGCAAGGGAGCCAACTGGGCCCGCATCGTCTACACGGTGCTGGCCGTCATCGGGGTGCTGGGCAGCGTGTTCGGGTACGCCTCGCAGCCGATCGAGCTGACCGTGCTCAGCCTGCTCTCGCTGCTGCTGACGGTCGTCGCCGTGGTGATGCTCTTCCGTCCCGACTCCAACGCCTGGTTCAGGGCGCGCTGACCTCGGTCACCGCTTGCGCGACCCGCGCTTCTTGACCGGGACGTGCTCGACCGGCGACGGCTCGGAGTCCGCCGTCCCCGGCTCGACAACGCCCGTCTGCGGCGGCTCGCCGACCGAGCCGACCGCACCGGGCGGCGGCGTGGCCGCGGGCGAGGTGAGCGCGGGCGGGCCCGCGGGCCGGGTCGCGCTGCGCCGGCGCGTCCGGGTCACGACCGCCGGGGGTGACGCCTCCGGCTCCGGCTCCGGAGACGCGGCGGGCTCGCTCTCGGCCTCCGCCGGGGCCTCCTTCGCTGCGGGCTCTGTCCGCGTCCTTCTCGGCCGCCGGCGCCTCGTCCGCGTCCTTCTCGGCCGCCGGCGCCTCGTCCGCGTCCTTCTCGGCCGCGGGTCCCTCGTCCGCCGGCTGCTCGACGGCGGGGGTGGCGTCCGGGGCCTTCTCCTCGGCCGGCTGCTCCGGCGCGGGGACCTCCTCCACGGGCGCCTCCGCGGAGGGCACCTGATCGGTCCCGGCGGCGGCGTCGTCGTCCTTGGGCGGGCGCGCCATGGCGGCGACGTCCTTGGGCGAGGGCGGCGCGGCGGGCTTGGTCTCCTGCTTGCTCCCGGAGTCGCCGCCGCGGCCCTTGCTGCCACGGGAGCGCCGGGCGCGCCGGGGCTCCTCCTCGGTCAACGCCTTCTCGACCGGCATCTCCGACACCAGCAGCCCGCGGCCCTGGCAGTGGGAGCAGGTCTCGGAGAACGCCTCGAGCAGCCCGGTGCCGATCCGCTTGCGGGTCATCTGCACCAACCCGAGCGAGGTCACCTCGGCGACCTGGTGCCGGGTGCGGTCGCGACCCAGGCACTCCACCAGCCGGCGCAGCACCAGGTCGCGGTTGGACTCCAGGACCATGTCGATGAAGTCGATGACGATGATCCCGCCGATGTCGCGCAGCCGGAGCTGGCGCACCATCTCCTCGGCGGCCTCGAGGTTGTTCTTGGTGACCGTCTCCTCGAGGTTGCCGCCGGACCCGGTGAACTTCCCGGTGTTGACGTCGACGACCGTCATCGCCTCGGTGCGGTCGATGATCAGCGAGCCGCCCGACGGTAGCCAGACCTTCCGGTCGAGCCCCTTGGCGATCTGCTCGTCGATCCGGTACGTCGTGAACAGGTCGGACTTCTCGCCGTCGTGCTTCTCCAGCCGGTCCTCGAGGTCGGGAGCGACGTGGGTGACGTAGCCGTGGACGGTCTCCCACGCCTCCTCGCCCTGGACGACGAGCTTGGCGAAGTCCTCGGTGAACAGGTCGCGGACCACCTTGAGCATCAGGTCCGGCTCGCCGTACAGCAGCTGGGGGGCGCTGCCCTTGGCCTTCTTCTCGATGTCGGCCCAGCGTGCGGTGAGCCGCTCGACGTCGCGGGTCAGCTCCTCCTCGCTCGCGCCCTCCGCGGCGGTGCGGACGATCACGCCGGCGCCGTCGGGGACGATCTCCTTGAGCAGGGTCTTGAGCCGGTTGCGCTCGGTGTCGGGCAGCTTGCGCGAGATGCCGCTGTTGGTGCCGTCGGGCACGTAGACCAGGAACCGGCCGGCGAGGCTGATCTGGCTGGTCAGGCGGGCGCCCTTGTGGCCGACGGGGTCCTTGGTGACCTGCACCATCACGGTCTGGCCGGACGACAGGACGGACTCGATCTTGCGCGGCTGGCCCTCCTTGTGGCCGAGCGCGGCCCAGTTGACCTCGCCGGCGTAGAGCACCGCGTTGCGGCCCTTGCCGATGTCGATGAAGGCGGCCTCCATCGAGGGCAGCACGTTCTGGACGCGCCCGAGGTAGACGTTGCCGATGAGGCTGGTCTGCGACTCGCGGGCGACGTAGTGCTCGACCAGCACCTTGTCCTCGAGCACGGCGATCTGGGTGAGGCCGTCGCGCTGCCGCACCGCCATCACCCGGTCGACGGCCTCCCGCCGGGCGAGGAACTCGGCCTCGCTGACGATCGGAGCCCGGCGCCGTCCGGCCTCGCGGCCCTCGCGGCGCCGCTGCTTCTTGGCCTCGAGCCGGGTGGACCCGCTCAGCGAGGTGATCTGGTCCTCGGCGGAGCGTCCCTGGCGGACCTTGGTGACGGTGTTCTGCGGGTCGTCGGTGGTCCCCTGGTCGGAGCCGCCGTCGCCGGCCCGGCGGCGCCTCCGGCGGCGGCGCGAGGAGCTGCTCTCGCCGCCCTCCTTCTCGCCGTCGGCCTTCTCGTCCGGGTCGGACTTCTCGGGCCCGTCGGCCTTCGCGTCCTGGGAGGCCGCGGTCTCGGGCTTCTCGTCCTGCTGATCCTGCTGGTCGTCGGCCGACCCACCCTCGCCGCCCGGCTTGCGGCGCCGGCGGCCCCCGCGACGGCGGCGGCGGCGGCCGGCGGACTCGCCGCCCTCATCCGACTCGGGCTGGCTCTGGGTGTCGTCCTCTCCGCCGGGGGCGGCCTGGTCGCCCTCGGAGGAGGGCTTCTCGTCCGTGCCCTTGTCCGTGGCCTTGTCGCCGGCCCTGTCGGCGGTCGCCTTCTCCGCCGGCTTCCCGGACACGGCCTCCTCGGAGCCCGCCGCCTGCTTCCTGGACCGGCGGGGGGCCGGCGCCTGGGTGGCGGTGTCGGGCGCCTGGAACAGCGGGACGGTGCCGGCCGCCGGCTGGCCGGCGTCCGACCCGGCGGACTCCTCCGCGGGCTGTGCGGCGGCCTTCTTCGTGGTCCGGCTGCGGGACGCCGCCTTCTTCACCGGAGCGGCGTCGGCGCCCTCGGGGCCCGCCTCGGCGGCGGCCTCGGGGGCTGGGTCCACCGTGGCGGCCGGGGTCTTCTTCGCCGCGGTCTTCTTGGCGGCCGCCTTCTTGGCCGGGGCCTTCTTCGCGGGCGGCTTCTTCGCCGCGGCCTTCTTGGCGGCGGTCTTCCTGGCCGGCGGTGTCTCCGCGGTCGTGGTCTCGGTGGCGGGCTCCTGGCCCGGGGTGTCCTCGAGCATCCCTGCTCCCTCTGCCCGGCCGATCGAACGGCCGGACGGTCGGCGCCGGCCCCCGGTCAGCCGGGAGCGACACAAAGCCTTCGGTGGCGACAACACCCTCCGCGGTGCGTCGATGGACCTCCGCCACCGACCTGCCGCGGTCGCCGGGCCGTGTGTGCCGGAGGTCTGTCACCCTCTCCGGCCGGCCGCGTCGCGGTCTGGCTGGCGACGGCCGTCCGCCGTGCCGATCCACTGGGATCGTGGTCGGCGAGAACGTCGTCGGGCCGGCGCGGACGCCGACCGTGGCCGAGTATCGCACATCCGGCGCCCGCGGGCGGCATGCCCGCTCAGCCGAGCGGGTCGGCCAGCTCGCCGCTGTCGACGTCGAGCACGCCCTGTCCGGTGCGGGTGAGCAGGGGCGCACCCGGGACCTCCAGCCCCGCGACCTCGCGGAGGCCGGTGAGCACGTCGTCGGGCCGGACGGCCGGCACCGTGTGGTGCAGCACCAGGTCGAGCGAGGAGCCGTCGGCCTCGAGGCGGTGCACCGCCGCCCGGCAGTCGAACTCGCGCATCCCCTTCTTGGTCATCCGCTCGACGAGCACCGAGTCGGCGGCGAGGAACGCCGACACCGCGTCGGCCACGGCCGCGGGTCCGGCCGCCGTGTCGATCCGCCAGCGGCTGGCGGTGAGCCGGTCGGCCAGCGCCCCGCCGGGTGACTCGGCGACGGCGACCACGTCGAGCCCGTCGGGCATGACCGCGTCGAGGTCACGGCGTACGTCGTCGGGGTCGGTGCGGGCCGCCAGCCCGATCTCGAGGTACTCCGCCTCGCTGGCGGCCCCGGTCGGCGCGGCGCCGGCGTACGAGATCCGCGGGTGGGGGTTGAAGCCCGAGCTGTAGGCCATCGGGACCCGGGCGCGGACCAGGGCCCGCTCGAAGGCCCGGGAGAAGTCCCGGTGGGAGGTGAAGCGGAGCCGGCCCCGCTTGGCGTACCGGATGCGGAGCCGCTGGACCGGGGGTGCTTGCTGCTCGGGCTGCTCACGCACCCGGACAGCCTCTCAGACGGGTGCGCGCCCGGACCGGTCAGACCGATCCGGGCGCCTCCCCCGGAGGTGACGTTCTCCGCGTCGAGTGGGGTCAGCCGGTCGTCAGCGAGGCGTCGTCGACGACGAAGCTCGTGGCGAGGCTGGAGTCCTCGGTGCCCGTGAAGCGCACCGTGACCGTCTTGCCGGTGAAGGCGGCCATGTTGAAGCTGCGCTGCACGTACGACGTCCCCTCGTTGAGGTTGGAGAAGGTTCCCAGCGTCGTCGTGGAGCCGCCGGACACCACCTGGACCTGCAACCGGTCGTAGGCCGTCGTCGTGGTCGTCTCGGCGCTGCTGATGTAGAGGTGGAACGACAGCGTGGCGCTCGAGGCGGCCGGGATGGTCACGTTCTGCGAGACCGTGTCGGTGGTGGTGGTGCCGTAGCCGTTGAGCCACGCCTTCCACGAGCCGGTGCGGGCCGGTGCGTTCGGGTCGTTGGTGATCACGCCGCTGGTGCTGCTCCACGACACCGCGCCGGACTCGAAGCCCGGGTTGGCGATCAGGTTGCCACCGGTCGGCGGCGGCGTGGTGCCGCCGCCGGTCAGCAGCGAGTAGAGCAGCCGGTTGGGCGACCCGGTCCCGGGGTTGGAGACGACGCCGGTGGTGGCGGTGCTGACGATGGCGTTGGAGACCGTCGCCGGCGAGGCACTCGGGCTGCCCTGCAGGTAGAGGGCGGCGGCGCCGGCCACGTGGGGGGTGGCCATCGAGGTGCCCGAGATGGTGTTGGTCGCCGTGTTGCCGGTGTACCAGGCGGAGGTGATGGTGGAGCCCGGCGCGAACAGGTCGAGGCAGGAGCCGTAGTTGGAGAAGCTCGACCGGGCGTCGGTGCTGGTCGTCGAGCCGACCGTCAGGGCCGACGCGACCCGCGACGGCGAGCCGTTGCAGGCGTTGGTGTTCTCGTTGCCGGCGGCCACCGCATAGGTGACCCCGTCGGCGATCGAGTTGTTGACCGCGGTGTCGAGCGCGCTGGACACGCCGCCACCGAGGCTCATGTTGGCTACCGCGGGGGCGCCGGCCGCGTGGTTGCCGGTCACCCAGTCGACGCCGGCGATCACCCCCGAGGTGCTGCCCGAGCCGCTGCAGTCGAGCACGCGGACGGGTCGCAGCGAGACCTGCTTGGCGACGCCGTACGTCGACCCGCCGACCGTGCCGGCGACGTGGGTGCCGTGGCCGTTGCAGTCGGTGGTGCCGCGACCGTCGTTGATGGCGGTGTAGCCGGATCCGACGCGGCCGCCGAACTCGTTGTGGGAGGCGAGGATGCCGGTGTCGATGATGTAGGCCGTCACGCCCGAGCCGGTGGCGTTGTAGGTGTAGGCGTTGTTGAGCGGCAGGCTGCGCTGGTCGATCCGGTCGAGACCCCAGGTCGCGGGCGACTGGGTCGCGTCGGCGGTGACCCGCTGGTCGGCCTCGATCCAGGCGACGTTCGGGTTCTCGCGCAGCTGGTCGACGGCGCTGTCGGACATCCGTGCCGAGAAGCCGTCGATCGCGGCGCTGAAGCGGTCGACCCGGGTGGCGCCGTCGGCGCGGGCCTGGTCGATGGCGTTGCCGGCCTGGGCGCTGCTCGCCCGGCCCTCGAGGACGACGATCCAGCTGCCGTCGATGGCGGACTTCTTGGCGGTGCCCAGCAGCGGTGCCGGCCGGTCCCGGTCGGGTGCTGCCTGGGCGGAGCCGGCGCCGGAGGTGAGGGCGCCGAGGGCGAGGACGGCGGCCGCGGTGGCGGCGACCGTGGACCTGACGCGCACGTGGCGCGGCAGGGAGGAGTGCTTCGTCATGCGGTTCTCCCGAGAGTGCATGCCCAGCGAGGTGCGGGGTCGCTGTGAACCTAGTGCCGGAAGCGACCCCTGGGGAGCGACAGGTTCGTGCATCGCACAAACCTGCACCGAGGCGTCCGCTGAGCGGTCACGAGAGCGGGACGCCCTTCATCAGCCGGGACTTGTAGATGTTGCCGACGACCTCGCCGCCCAGCCAGGCGGTGAGCCGCTCGGCCTCGACGTCGAGCGCCCGCCGTGCCGCGAGGCCCGGGTCGCCGCGCAGCACGACCCGGACCCGGCCGTCGTCGTCCTGCACCCAGCAGCCGACGACGCGGCCGTCCCACCACGCGGTGGTGCCGGCGTTGCCGGCCGTGTCGAAGAGGTAGGGGACGTCGTCGGGGGCGAGATAGAAGCCGCGCTGCTTCCAGCCCATGGTCGTGGAGTCGAGCGTCGGCAGCAGCGCAGCCGTCGGCTCGGCCGGCTCCTCGACGTCGAGGTCGTCGGGCAGCAGCCATCCGGTGTCGCCCGCGTCGAGGGAGACCGGCACGGCGCCGAGGTCGGACAGCGCACGGCGTACGGCGGTCTTGGTGGCCCCCAGCCACCAGACGACGTCGGCCTCGGTGCCGGGCCCGAAGCGCGCCAGCCAGCGACGCACCAGCTCGGCGTAGCCGTCGGCCTCGGTCGCGGGCGCCGGCTGCGCGCCCAGCCAGTCGGCCATCGGAGTCCAGCGCGGGCGCGAGAGCCGCCAGTGGCCGCCGTTGACTCCGCGGACGATGTCGGCCCGGGCACCGAGCCACCCCAGCACCCGCGGCGCGATCGGGATCGGGCCGCCCCACGTGGCGGTGGGTGACGTGGCGACCTTGACGTCGAGCGCGGGCAGTCGCTCGCGCAGCGCCTGTGCGGCCATCGGCCCCTCGGCGGCCAGCAGGTCGAGCACCTCGGTCCGGCGCGCCTCGAGCCAGGCGTCGCCGTCGTCGGCGAGCCCGGCGGAGACCGCGTTGCCGCCGATCCGCTTCCGCTCGGCCTCGGCCACCCGGCTCGACGCACTCCCCCAGGCCGCCGGGAGCAGGTCGCGCGGGAACGCGAAGAGGGTGCGGCGCATCGCGAGCTGCTTGACCAGCGACCGGTCGTCGTAGAAGGCGGTGTCGATGTCGGCCACGGAAACGCCCTCGGTGCGGGCCGCCACGGACAGGTGGACCGTGGCCGGCTCGGTGGCGTGGAGCACCACCACCGCCCGGGCGGCCGCCTCGGCCTCGGAGACGCGGTGGTCGGGCGCGATCGCGTGGCGGCTGACCAGCCGCGCGCGGCGCTCGTCGTCGGCGACGTGGCGGGCAGGGCTCTCCATGGGGGAATCGTGCCCGATTGCCCCGACAACGCGGTGAAGTCCGGCCGGTCGGCCTACGATGCGCGCACGACGCCGGAGCGCGTCCGGGGCAGGGAGGCACCATGACGCAGGACCCGGGGTACGGCAAGCAGCAGCCACCCGGGCCTCCGGCGTACCCGCCGCCTCCCCCTCCGGGATGGGGTCCGCCGCCCGGCTACCCGGTCCCTCCCCCGCCGCGGAAGCCGTGGGGCGCCGGACGGATCGTCCTGGTCACGCTGGCCGGGCTGCTGCTCGTCGGCGGGCTGCTCGTCGCGGCGGTCGCGGTCCTCGGCCCGCTCGTCGAGCAGGCGCCGCAGGAGGCCGAGCGGGACGGCGACGGCCAGGTCGTCGCGAGGGCGACGGTCAGCAAGAACGCGCTGCGCACCGGCGACTGCGTCAACGACGAGGCGCTCCGCGACCTCGAGCTCGGCGGCGACCTGCAGACGCAGAGCAGCACTGTCGAGGTGGTCCCGTGCGAGCAGCGCCACGACTTCGAGGTGACCGCCGCGTTCACCGTCCCCGACCGGGACTACTCCGAGGCCGAAGCCCTCAGGAAGGCGGTCCACCAGGGCTGCGTCCAGCGGCTCCGCGCGGAGTGGGCAGCCGACCGGAAGCTGCTGCGCGACAAGATCCTCGCCTACTACCTCCCCGCCACCTGGGCCACCCAGGAGGACAACGCGGTCTGCATGCTTCAGCTGGCCTCGGCCGAGCAGATGCTCGGCCCGATCCGCTGAGCCCTACGGCGACGTCGTCGGTCCCCCTCGGCGCCCGTCGACGAAGTCCAGCACGTCCTGCACGACGCGTCTGCTGGTGGCCACCTTCATGTGGCCCTGCCCCGCGTAGCGGACGAGGGTGCAGTCCGGGATGAGCCGCGCAGTCTCCTCGACCAGATCCACCGGGAAGAACCGGTCGGCGTCGCCGCACAGCAGGATCACCGGTGCCGCGATGTCCGGAAGGACGGCCCGGGAGTCGAACGCCATCTCCGCCTCGGTCTCGACGAGGAGGTCGGTGGCCGGGTAGCTCGTGCCGCCCAGCATCGTGCGCCCGATCACCGGGCCGACCAGGCGCCGGACCCACCGGCTGCGCGGTCCCGGAAGCGCGTACTCGGCGAAGGCCGCTCCGGCGCCGGCGGCGTCGTCCCGGACGAGCGCGGCCGCGAGGCGGGAGTCCACCTCCTTGCCCCAGTCGCTCACCTCGGCGGCCGCGATCACGATCGCCAGGTGACGCCAGCAGTCGCCGTGGCGGGCGGCGAGGTACTGCGCGACCATCCCGCCGTACGACTCCCCCACCACCAGGTCGACCCGCCCGCCGAGGCCCTCGCGGATCGCGTGGGCGTGGTCGTCGGCCATGTCGGCGACGGTGTGCCCGGAGGGCATGTTCCGGCGCCGGGTGACGTAGTGGACGGCGTACCCCGCCTCGACGAACGGGTCGAACCAGCGCCGGGCCAGTCGGCCCGACATCCCCCGCGGCAGGCCGCTCCCGGGACCGCCCGGGATGAAGAGGAGCGTCCTCGGCCCCGCCCCCCAGGACTGCAGCTCCATCCCGTTCGAGAGCGTCCGGTTGCGGTACGGCTGTCGCCCTGCCATGTGCCACCCCCCGCCCCTACGGTGTCGCAGTCCGGGCGTGGAGGAAAGGGGCGCCCGCGCGAGTAGCGTGACCGGCGTGACGGTCACCCTGCGGGAGATCACCGGCGACAACGTCGGCGCCGTCCGCGCCCTGCGGACCACGCCCGACCAGGAGCGGTTCGTCAGCACCGTGCCCGACTCCCTGGAGGAGGCCGAGGAGCATCCGGAGGGCAACCCCTGGTTCCGGGGCGTCTACGACGGTGACCGGCCCGTCGGCTTCGTGATGCTGAGCTGGGACGTCGAGCCGCGGCCGCCCGACATCAACGGCCCGTGGTTCCTCTGGAAGCTGCTCATCGACCACCGCTACCAGGGCCGGGGCTACGGCCGGGAGGTCGTGCAGCAGGTCGTCGACATCGTGCGCGACCAGGGAGGCACCGAGCTCCTCACCAGCCACGTGCCGGGCGAGGGTGGTCCGGCCGGCTTCTACGCCCGCCTCGGCTTCGTCCCGCGAGGTGACCTCGACCCCGAGGGCGAGATCATCCTGCGGCTGGTCTTCGCCGACTGACGGCCCAGGGTCGAGGTCGTGCTGTTCCACCGCGTCGGCGGTTGATCGACGGGGCTCCGCGTTCACCGAGGTCCGAGGGCATGCCGCACGCCGTCGTGTCGTCGCCCGGTTGCGAACCGAGCATGGGGGCTGGCGTCATGCGTCACCGGGGCTGGCGGGCGCAACTGGAGGCTGGCGCGGGATATATCCCGCGCCAAGTCCGGCTTCCCCGCCCAGGCGGGGAAACCGCCCGCCGCCCCGGCGCGCGGCGCGGATCCTCACCTTCCTGGCGATGCGGGCCGGCCGCACCAGGTCGTCAGGGCGTCGCTGAGCCCGGCCGCGGTACCCTCGCCCACCCAGGCCACGTGGCCGTCAGGCCGGATCAGGACGGCAGCAGGAGCGGTGACGGCTCCCACGACGGGCAGCTCCCAGGTCCCGGTGTGGTCGGCCCGGACGTGCCGGAGCCGGTCCGCCCAGGGTGTGATGTCGATGCGGTCGGGTGCCCCGAGGTCGAGCAGCACCGCCCGGGCGTCGTGGAGGAGCTCGAAGACCCGTCGCGGGCCCTGGGCCGTGCCGAGGTCGAGATCCGGCATGCGGCGTCCGAGCAAGGGGTGTCCCTCGCCGAGGTCGTAGCGCACGTCGAGCCCGGACAGGAGACCGGCGAGCCGGGCGCGTGGCCCTGCGAGATCCAGCAGGTCGGCGAACGTGTCGCGCACCGCCTCGGTCCGCGGGTCCCCTCGCTGGAGGAGGGCCTGCGTCATCACGTTCTTCAGGACCCGGGCGGAGGCAGGGTGCCGCTCCGCGTGGTAGCTGTCGAGGAGGTCGTCGGGCGAGACGCCCTGCACGACCTGGGCGAGCTTCCAGCCGAGGTTGACCGCATCCTGCACGCCGAGGCCGATGCCCTGCCCACCGGTGGGCGGGTGGATGTGTGCGGCGTCGCCGGCCAGCAGGACCCGCCCCGTGCGGTAGGCGGCCGCCTGCCGCGTGGCGTCGGTGAACCGCGACATCCACGTCGGGTCGTGGATCCCGAAGTCGGTGCCGAACACCGCCCTCAGTGCTGCGCGCAGGTCCGCCAGGGTCGGCTCGGTCGCGGGTCCGAGCTGCTGCTCGGTCACGACGAGGCCCACGGTCCGCCCGTCCTCCATCAGGTTCATCGCGTGGATGCCGACGTCGTCGAGCCGGATGCCCGTGGGTGTCGCCTCGGTCGCCTGGACCTCGGCGATGAGGTGGCTCCGGGTCGCCTCCGCGCCGACGAACTCGATGCCGGCCACCCTGCGGATGGCACTGCGTCCACCATCGGCCCCGACCAGGTACGTCGTACGGAGCGACTCGTCCCCGACGAGGTGCACGTCGACCCCCGCGTCGTCCTGGACGAAGCCGGTGACCTCGAGCCCGCGACGGATCGGCACGCCCAGCTCCTCGACCCAGCCGAGCAGGATCCGCTCCATGTGGCTCTGCCCCAGCCCCAGCGTGTACGGGTGCCGGGAGGGGAGGCTGCCGACGTCCAGGGACGTGCCGCCGAAGCTCAGTCCCTGGGCTGTTCGTCCCTCGGCGAGGAACCGGTCGGCGATGCCGCGCTGGTCGAGGAGCTCGATCGTGCGGGAGTGGAAACCGCGAGCACGCGTGCCGGCGAGGTCCGGCGTCGTACGTCGCTCGACGACCTCGACGTCGACTCCCGCCAGCGCCAGCTCCCCCGCCAGCATCAGGCCGGTCGGCCCGGCACCGACGATGGTCACGTCTCTCATGTCCGACCCCTCGCTTCCCACGGCACGGCCGAGAAGTCTGGGGCACGACCCGGGTCTTGCCGCAAGACCCCCTGTCCTCGATATCCTGGAAGTGGCGGGGGCAGCAGGCTCCCTCCCTCTCTCGTCCCGATCGCGGACACAGCTACCCGGCAGCGCCCGCCCGACGTCGACAGGGCGCTGCCACGAGCCTCGACGAGGGAGTCACTCGGTCTGAGGGTGCGGCCCGAATCGGCGAACCTCATGGGGCCAGCCGCATGCCTCCGCGATCTTGCCCGCCCACATCGTGGCGGCCTCGTCATCGGCCACGTCCACCACGGCGAACCCGCCCAGCCACTCCTTGGTCTCGACGTAGGGCCCGTCGGTGACCAACACGTCGCCACCGGTGGGGTCGGCGCTGTAGACCGGCCCGTCCTCCTCCAGACCCCCGGCGAAGACGTACACGCCAGCAGCCTTCATCTCGTTCACGACCGCCGTGGCGAGCGGCGCGCGTCCACGGAACCAGTCCTCGCTGTGGTCGCCCACCCACTGCTGGTTGAAGTAGAGGAGGTACTCGGTCATGTCTGCTCCTTCTGCTCTGGCGGACCCGGTGGACCGCGCTCACCTACCCCACGAACGGCGACCGGCGAATCCGACACGGTCGTACCGGAAGTCAAACACCCCTGTGCCTGCGCACGGCGGAGAGCACTCGCAGGCACACCGGTCCCCGCCTCCGGCCCATCCCCAGCGCGGCGGCCAGCTCCGCCGCCGCCCGACCGCCGACACACTTCGGTCCAGGGACACCGGTCGTCCACAGGTGGTTTCGAGACGGGCCTGGCGGCCCTCCTCAACCACCGATGAGCGGCGCCCTCCGCAACCACCGATGAGGGGCGTCCTCCTCAACCACCGATGAGGGCGTCCTCCTCCACGACCGAAGGGACGGCGGGTTCAGACCACCGAGAGCGGCAGCAGCCTCTGGCCCGTGGGGCCGACCTGGATCTCGGTACCCATCTCGGGGCAGACGCCGCAGTCGTAGCAGGGCGTCCAGCGGCAGTCCTCGACGTCCTCGACGCCGTCGGGGTCGTCGGCCGCGGCGAGGGAGTCCTCCCAGTCGGCCCACAGCCAGTCCTTGTCGAGCCCGGAGTCGAGGTGGTCCCAGGGCAGCACCTCGTCGACGTCGCGCTCGCGCGTGGTGTACCAGTCGACGTCGACGCCGGTGCCGGCCAGCGCGGAGGCGGCCGAGTCGATCCAGCGGTCGTAGGAGAAGTACTCGCTCCAGCCGTCGAAGCGGCCGCCGTCGCGCCACACCTGCTCGATCACCCGGCCGACCCGTCGGTCGCCGCGGGAGAGCAGTCCCTCGATGATCCCGGGCTTGCCGTCGTGGTAGCGGAACCCGATCGCGCGGCCGAAGCGCTTGTCGGCGCGGACGTTCTCGCGGAGGCGGCGCAGCCGCTCGTCGGTCGTCTCGTGGTCGAGCTGGGCGGCCCACTGGAACGGGGTGTGCGGCTTGGGCACGAACCCGCCGATCGAGACCGTGCACCGGATGTCGTTGCGGCCCGACACCTCGCGGCCCTTGGCGATGACCCTCTTCGCCAGCTCGGCGATCTGGAGGACGTCGTCGTCGGTCTCGGTCGGGAGGCCGCACATGAAGTAGAGCTTCACCTGCCGCCAGCCGTGGGAGTACGCCGTCGCGACCGTGCGGATCAGGTCGTCCTCGGTGACCGCCTTGTTGATCACCTTGCGCATCCGCTCCGAACCACCCTCGGGCGCGAAGGTCAGCCCCGACCGGCGGCCGTTGCGGGAGAACTCGTTGGCGAGCGTGATGTTGAAGGCGTCGACCCGGGTCGAGGGCAGCGACAGCGAGACGTTGGAACCCTCGTAGCGGTCGGCGAGCCCGGTGGCCACGTCGCCGATCTCGGTGTGGTCGGCGCTGGAGAGCGACAGCAGGCCGACCTCCTCGAAGCCCGACTTCCGGATGCCGTTGTCGACCATCTCGCCGATGGTGTTGATCGACCGCTCGCGCACCGGACGGGTGATCATCCCCGCCTGGCAGAACCGGCAGCCGCGCGTGCAGCCGCGGAAGATCTCGACGCTGTAGCGCTCGTGGACGGTCTCGGCCAGCGGCACCAGCGGCTTCGCCGGGTAGGGCCAGGCGTCGAGGTCCATCAGCGTGTGCTTGCGGACCCGGTGGGGGATGCCGGGACGGTTGGGCGCGACCGAGGCGATGGAGCCGTCGGCGGCGTACGCCACGTCGTAGAAGCGAGGCACGTAGACCGAGCCGGAGACCGCGAGCCGGCGCAGCAGCTCGTCGCGCCCGCCCGGCCTGCCCTCGTCCTTCCACTCGCGGACCACGTCGGAGATCGCCAGCACGACCTCCTCGCCGTCGCCGAGCACGGCCGCGTCGAGGAAGTCGGCCACGGGCTCGGGGTTGAACGCCGCGTGACCGCCTGCGACCACCAGTGGGTCGTCGTCGCCGCGGTCGGCTGCGTGGATCGGGATGCCGGCCAGGTCGAGCGCGGTGAGCAGGTTGGTGTAGCCCAGCTCGGTCGCGAACGAGACGCCGAACAGGTCGAAGGCCCGCACCGGCCGGTGGGAGTCGACGGTGAACTGCGGGATCGGTCCGTCGGCGTCGCCCTCGCGCATCACCGACTCCATGTCGGGCCACACCGAGTAGGTGCGCTCGGCCAGGATCCAGTCGCGCTCGTTGAGCACCTCGTAGAGGATCTGCACGCCCTGGTTGGGGAGCCCGACCTCGTAGGCGTCGGGGTACATCAACGCCCATCGCACCGCCGCCGCCTCCCAGTCCTTGACGGTGGAGTTGAGCTCGCCGCCGACGTACTGGATGGGCTTCTGCACCGACGGCAGCCTCGGCTCGAGCCGGGGGAAGACCGATGCGACGGACACGCGAACACCTCTCGAGCTCGTGGGGGAACGGTCCATCGTACGTCGCGAAGGGGTCTGGACCGATTCCGCGCAACGGCCACGGGTGTCCCCGCGAACGCCTAACCTTGGTGGCGCTAGGGGGAGATCTTCGTGGGCAGCTCTCATACTGCGACGCGCTTTCGTGGGCGCGACACCCGGCTGACCGAACGCCGGGTGATCGTGGTTGCCCTCGCGACGCTGATCGGCACGGTGCTGGCACTCTCGGAGATCCCGCCCGACAACACCCCGACCGAGCTGTGGCCGAGCCTGGCGGCGTCGTTCATCTGGACCACGGTGGTCTGGGACGGTCGGGCCGACCCGGGGCGGGAAGTGGTTCCCCACCTCGTCGCCCAGGTCGCGCTCTTCCTCGGCATCGCCACCGGGTTCGGCTGGGACCTCGTCGACGCGTCCTGGATGGCCCTGGCCAACGTGGGCGGCGGGGTGCTGATGGCCGTCGTGTACAGCCGGTTCCGGCCCGAGCCCGGCTGGGCGCCCACCACGGCCGTGGCCCACGTGGGCCTGCTGGCCTCGGCCGTCCTCGCCGGGACGGTGGTCGTCCTGGTCGGCGGCTTCCCCTACGTCGAGGTCGGCACGTTCGAGCGAATGCAGCTGTGGTGGGTGATCCGCAACACCGTCTACGCGTACGTCGGCGGCGTCACGTTCCTGTTCCTCTTCGCCCCCCGCCGCCCCGCGGCACAGCGGGCGCCGCGGTGGGCCGTCGCGCTGCTGGTCCCGCTCGGTGCCGCGTGCCTCTACGTGACCTACTCCGACCCCGGGCTGCCGCTGACCTGGTTCCTGCTGCTGCCCGCGATCGTGGCGGGCAGCATGCTCACCCCGCGGGGCGCGGCCGCCTACGCCCTGGGCGTCGCCATCGGGGCCGCGCTGGCCACCTTCGACCCGATCAACCAGTTCGGCTACGAGGGCTTCCTGCCGGGTTCGCTGATCATCGACCTGCTGCTGACGGCCTCGACCTTCATCACCCTCCAGCTGGCCATCCTCCGCGACCAGCGCTCCACCGCGACCCAGGAGCTCGACCGGCAGACCCGCAGCGCCCAGGAGCAGGCCGCGCTGCTCGCGACCGTGTTCGACAGCATGTCCGACGGCCTCGTCGTCATGGACGAGCGGCGGCGGGTGGTCATGCACAACACCGCAGCGCGGCAGCTGCTCGGCCGCCGGATCCCGCTCGGCCAGGAGCTCGACCTGTCGTCCCACCTCGGCCTCCACGGGCTCGACGACCAGCCGCTCTCCGACGCCCAGCTGCCCGGTGTCGACAACCCCGACGACTACGCCCAGCAGGTCGTGGTCTCCCGCGAGGACGGCCAGCGGGTGCTCGACGTCGGCGCCTGGCCGCTGCCCGGGCGCGACGGCCGCACCCTGGTCCTCTTCTCCGACGTCACCGCCCAGCGGGAGCGACTCGGCGAGCTGGCCAGCTTCGCCGGCGTCGTCGCCCACGACCTGCGCAGCCCGCTGGCCAGCCTCTCCGGCTGGCTGGAGATGGCCGCCGACGCGCTCGACGACACCGACGGGGCCGCGGCGTCGTCGTTCGTCGGACGGGCGCGGGCGAGCGGCGACCGGATGCAGCAGGTGATCGAGGACTGGCTCAGCTACACCGTGCAGCGCGACGGGCTGCTGGCCCCCGCCGAGGTCGCGCTCAAGCCGCTGGTGGCCGCCGTCGTCGCGCCGTTCGCGTCCGCGGGCGACGACCTGGCGCCGGTGTTCGACATCGACGTCGACGACAGCGTGCAGGCCGACCCGGCGCTCACCCGTCAGCTGTTCGCCAACCTGGTCAGCAACGCGGTCAAGTACACCTCCCCCGGCGTCCGGCCACGGGTCACGATCCGCTCGGTGCCCGACGAGGAGCCGGGCTTCGTGCGGGTGACCGTCGCCGACGACGGCATCGGGCTGCCCGAGGGCGAGGAGGAGCTGGTCTTCCGGGAGTTCCACCGCGCACCCGGCCACGCGGCCGCCTACGCCGGCACCGGGCTCGGGCTCTCGCTGTGCCGCAAGATCGTGGTCCGTCACGGCGGCACCATCCGCGCCTACAACGACCCCGACGCCGGCACGGTCTTCGCCTTCACCCTCCCCGCCGGCTGACCCGTCCTCGTTGGCCTGACCCCTAGGGTTCGCACCATGAGCGAGGTCGTGGGCGGGCGCTTCGGCTGGACCCTCGTCGTCCCCGTCCTCGCGCTCGGTGCGCTGGTGGCGACGTGGGGCCGCAAGCCCGGCGACGTCGTGCTGCTCGTGGTCGCGGTCCTGCTCATGGGCTCCGTGCTGGCGGCCGTCCACCACGCCGAGGTCGTCGCCCACCGGGTCGGCGAACCCTTCGGGTCGCTCCTCCTCGCCGTCGCGGTGACGGTGATCGAGGTGGGGCTGATCCTCAGCCTCATGGTCAGCGGGGGCGACAACACCGCCGGCCTGGCCCGCGACACGGTGTTCGCCGCGGTGATGATCACCGTCAACGGCATCGTGGGCCTCTCGCTCGTCGTCGGGGCGCTGCGCCACCACCTCGCGGTGTTCAACGCCGAGGGCGCGGGGTCCGCCCTGGCCACGGTGATCACGCTCGCCACCCTCACCCTGGTCCTGCCCCGGTTCACGACCTCGGCCTCGGGGCCGGAGTTCACGTCCGGACAGCTGGCCTTCGCCGCCGTCGCCTCGCTGGCCCTCTACGCCCTGTTCGTCTTCACCCAGACCGTCCGGCACCGCGACTTCTTCCTCCCTGTCGAGGACGGCGGCCCGGCCCCCGACGACGACCGCGACGGCCACGCCGACCCGCCGACCGGCCGCGAGGCCGCCGCCAGCCTCGGTCTGCTGCTGGTCGCGCTGGTCTCGGTCGTCGGGCTGGCCAAGGTCGAGTCCCCACCGATCGAGGACGCGGTCGAGTCGCTGGGCTTCCCCCACGCGGTCGTCGGCATCGTGATCGCGCTCCTCGTGCTGCTGCCGGAGTCGATCGCCGCGGTGAGGGCGGCTGCGCGGCGACGGACGCAGATCGCGCTCAACCTGGCCTACGGCTCGGCCATGGCCTCGATCGGGCTGACCATCCCGACGCTCGCGGTGGCGTCGATCTGGCTCGACAGCCCGCTGGAGCTGGGGCTCGGCACGACGGAGATGGTGCTCCTCCTGCTCTCGGCGGTCGTGGGCGTGCTGACCGTCGTGCCCGGCCGCGCCAAGCCCCTCGCCGGTGGCATCCACCTGGTGATCCTGGCCTCGTTCGTGTTCCTGACCATCGCCCCCTGACGCTGGCGTCCGGACCGGCACCGGTCCCACACTGGGGGATGCACGCGATCCGGGCCACGAGCGCATTCGACGGGTCCCGCTTCCTCGACGGCGGTGTCACCGTCCTCGTCGACGGCGAGCGCATCGCGGGGGTCGAGGGCCCCCACCACGACCCGCCGGACGGCTGCGAGGTCACGACGTACGACGGCACGCTGCTGCCGGGCCTGGTCGACGCCCATGTCCACCTCGTCGCGGACGCCACGATCGGCGGGCTGGAGCGGGCGCCGTCCCTCTCCGACGACGAGCTCGACGCCGTCATCGCAGACTCCCTGGCTCGGCAGGCGGCTGCCGGTGTGACGACAGTCCGCGACCTCGGCGACTGCGACTACCGGACGCTGGGGTTCCGCGACCGCGCCGTGCCCGGGCTTCCGCGCCTGGTGTGCGCGGGTCCGCCGGTGACGGTCACCGGCGGGCACTGCCACTACCTCGGCGGCGCCGTCGCGGACGAGGAGGCAGTGGGCGCCGCGATAGCCGAGCGGGCCGAGCGCGGGGTCGACGTCGTCAAGGTGATGGCCAGCGGCGGCATGCTCACCCCGGACACCGACATCCTGGGCGTCCAGTTCTCCGCCGACGAGCTGTCCCTCGCCGTCCGGCTGGCCCACGGCGTCGGCCTCCCGGTGGTGGCCCACGCACACTCGCAGGCCGGGGCGTGGCACGCGCTGCGGGCCGGCGTCGACGGCATCGAGCACTTCACCTGCCTGACCGAGGACGGCATCCGCACCCCGGAGGACCTGCTTGCTCAGCTCGCCAGCAGCGGCGTGGTGGTCGGCCCCACCCTGGGCGCCGACGCCGAGAAGTTCCCACCTCTGGAGGTCGCGCCCCCGCAGATCCGGGAGCTGGTCCGACGCTTCGGGTTGATGCCGGCCGAGCTCAACGAGCGTCGCGGTCAGCAGCTGCGCAGGGCCCGCGAGCACGGGGTGGTGCTGGTGAGCGGCACCGACGCGGGAGTCGGCCCGATGAAGGACCACGGCGTCCAGTGGCGCGCCGTGGTGCAGCTCCTCGACGCGGGCTGCTCCATGGCCGAGGCGCTGGCCACCGCAACGTCGGTCGCGGCCCGAGCGTGCGGTGTCGACGACGAGACCGGCCGGCTTGCCGCCGGGCTGGCCGCCGACCTGCTGGTCGTCGACGGCGACCTCCGCGCGGACGCAGAGGCGCTCGGCCGGCCCGCCGCGGTGTGGGTGCGCGGCGTCCAGGTGGTCTGACCTCTGAACTTGCCGAGCCGCCACTCGTGCAGGTCCAGACGCGGCCGAGCCGTCACTCGCGCAGCGAGTGGCGACGCTGCTGGAGCGCCCCGAGGCTCACACCTGACGGTTCGGCACCGTCCATGCCTGCAGAAGTGACGGCTCGGCGCTGTTCACACGTGCAGATGTGACGGGTCGCGTTCAGCGGCGGACCAGCACCCGGTCGGGCGCCAGGAACCGTGCCGGTGAGGCCGAGGCGCGCAGGTGGATGTTCTGCAGCAGCCCGACCGCCAGCAGCGCCGCGAACATCGAGCTGCCGCCGTAGGAGACGAAGGGCAGCGGGACGCCGGTGACCGGCATGATGCCGAGGCACATGCCGACGTTCTGGAAGGCCTGGAAGCCGAGCCAGCAGGCGATGCCGGCGGCGGCGATCCGGCCGAAGACGTCGTCGGTGCGCGAGGCGATCACCAGGGCCCGCCACACGACGATGGCGAGCAGCCCGATCAGGACGCCGGCTCCGACCAGGCCGAGCTCCTCGCCGGCGACGGTGAAGATGAAGTCGGTGTGCTGCTCGGGCACGAACCCGGAACGGGTCTGCGAACCGTCGAACAGTCCTTCGCCGAACAGCCCGCCGTTGCCGACCGCGATTCGGGCCTGCTCGGTGTTGTAGCCGGCACCCCGCGGGTCGAGGTCGGGGTTGGTGAAGGCCAGGAACCGGTCGACCTGGTAGTCCTCGAGCAGACCCGCCCAGGCCGCGACCGCGGCCGTGGCGACCCCTCCGCCGGAGAGCATGACCAGCCACCGGCGCGGGGCCCCGGAGGCGGCGAGCACCCCGAAGACGGTCGCGGCGAGCACCAGCATGGTGCCGAGGTCGGGCTGCAGCATGATCAGCGAGGCCGGGACGGCGGCGATGAGCAGCATCAGCGTCACGTCGACCCAGTCGACCGTACGGCGCCGGCGCCCCTCGGCCCGCTCGGCCACCACCAGCGCCATCCCGATCACGACCGCGAGCTTGGCGAGCTCGGAGGGCTGGATCGACATGCCGGCGAGCTGGATCCACGACCGCGAGCCGTTGATCGTCTCGCCGTTGGTCAGCACCAGCACCAGGCCGCCGATCGAGGCGAGGTAGGCGACCGGCGCCAGGATCCGCACCCACCGGTGGTCGGTCGCCGTCACCATCACCATCAGCACCAGCCCGATGGCCACGTTGACCAGCTGCTTGCGGAGGTACGCCGACGAGTCGCCGGCGGTCAGCCCCTCCCGGGCGGTCGTGGCCGACCACACCAGCAGCGTGCCGAGCACCAGCAGCGCCGCCACGGCCGCCAGCAGCACCCAGTCGAGCCCCGGGACCCGCCGCGTCGTCGCTGACCGACCCGCGGTCCACGGCGTCCGGCGACTCACTTCGGGCTCCTCGGCTTCGGCGGCAGGATCGACCCGTCGCGCTTGAACGAGGGCAGCTCGTCGGGGGCGACGACGCCCGGGATGGCTGCGCGCTCGCGGTCGACGTCCATGCCCTTGATGCCGTAGAGCGCCTCGTAGATCTTGCGGATGGCCGGGCCGGAGGTGCCCGAGCCGGTGCCACCCTGGCTCACCATCATCACCACCGCGTAGTCGTCGGTGTAGGACGCCACCCACGAGGTCGACTGCTTGCCGTAGACCTCGGCCGAACCGGTCTTGGCCCGGATCCGGACCTGGTCGAGCGGGAACTCCAGCAGCCGCCAGCTCATGGTGCCGCGCAGGGCGACGCCCTTGAGCGCGGTGTCGATGTAGCTGATGACGTTGTCAGGGACGTGCACGTCGCCGCCCATCTCGGGCTTGATCCGCTTCAGCACGGTGCCGTCGGGGCTGACGATCGCCTTCGCGATGCGCGGCTCCCAGAGGGTGCCGCCGTTGGCGATCGCGGCGTACGCCCGGGTCAGCTGCAGCGGCGTCACGATGGTGTCGCCCTGGCCGATCGCGAAGTTGACCGCGTCGCCGGCCCGGTAGGCGAAGCCCTCGACGCAGAACTCTCCGGCGAACTTGTAGACGAAGTCGCTGGTCTCGCTGTCCTGCGGCTTGCCCGCGATGCCGCAGTAGTAGTCCTTCATCTGCTCCCAGTAGGCGCGCTTCCACTTCCGGTCGGCGATCCGGCCGGAGGCCTCGCCCGGCAGGTCGATGCCGGTCTCGTCGCCGAAGCCGAAAGTCTTGGCCTCCGAGACCAGCGGATCAGGAGCGTTGACGTCGTCGACGTCGGAGCCCAGCCGGCGCCAGAAGTCGTGGCCGACCCGGTAGAAGAAAGTGTTGCACGAGACCTCGAGCGCCCGCGCGAACGTGATGTAGCCGTAGGCGCCGGACTCGTAGTTCTTGAACACCCGGTTGCCGACCGGGAAGCCCGACGAGCAGTTCAGCTGGGTGTCGGTGGTGTAGCCGTGGGTCAGCGCCCCGGCCGTCATGAACGGCTTCCAGGTCGACCCCGGCGCGAACTGCCCCTGGGTGGCGCGCCCCAGCAGCGGCGTACCGGCCTTCTCGGAGTAGAGGCGGGCCAGCTGGGCCTTGCTGATGCCGCCGACCCACACCCCGGGGTCGTACGTCGGCTGGCTGGCCATGGCGACGATCCGACCGGTGTCGACCTCCATGACGACGGCCGCGCCTGCGTCGGCGACGTAGTTGCGCCCGGAGACGGTGTCGAAGGTCTGCCGCGCGGTCTGGATCGTCTGCGCGAGCTGCCTCTCGACGACGCCCTGCACCTTGGCGTCGATCGAGGTGACCAGGGTGTCGCCGGGCTGGCCCGGGATGGTGCTCTCCTCGCCCAGCACCCGACCCATCGAGTCGACCGCGACCCGGCGGTAGCCCGGCATGCCGCGCAGCCACGCGTCGTACTGCTTCTCGATGCCGGCGCGGCCCACCGACGAGGCACCGTTGACCGACCGGTCGCCGCTCTCGCGCGCCTTGTCGTACTCGCCCTCGGTGATCGGGCTGAGGTAGCCGAGGACGTGGGCGGCGTTGATGCCGTAGGGGTGGGGGTAGGCGCGCACGGTCTGCTGCTGGGCGAGCACCGCCGGGTGGTCCTCGGGTTGCTCGAGGACCCGCAGCGCGACCGGCTCTCGCACCTCGCGGGCGATCGGAACCGGCTGGTAGGGCGAGCCGTTCCAGCACACGCCCGGCACGCTGCCCTCGTCTCCGCAGGTCACCAGCTGCTTGCGGATCCTGGCCGGCGAGAGGTGGACCTCGGCGCCGATCCGCTCCAGCAGCGCGTCCTGACGGCGCTCGGGCATCTTGCCGAGCAGGGTCCGGTCGATCGAGATCACCCACGACATCCGGTTGGTCACGAGTGGCCGGCCCTGGGCGTCCACGATCAGCCCGCGCTGGGGCTGGACCACGACCTCGCGCACCGACTGGGAGGCGGCCTGGGTGCGGTAGTCGGCCCCGGTGACCACCTGCAGGTAGTAGAGCCGGGCGAAGAGGGTGGCGAAGAGCGAGAACACCAGCGCCTGGATGACCAGCAGGCGCAGCCGGCTGCGCGTGTCGGAGGCGGTCGCCATTACGCCGGGACCCGCCCGCGCTCGTGCTCCAGACGGCGGAACATCCCCATCAGGAGCGGCAGCACGAAGGGCGTGAGCAGGACGTCCCAGAGCACCGACACCGCGATCACGCCGAGCAGCGCCCCGACGTCGAGCGGGACCTCGCCGAGCGCCGTCCCGAGCAGCGCGAACACGCTGGTGCCGACGAACGACGAGGCGGCCACGGTGACCACGACGGCCGTCGCGGAGGGCCGGACCTCCTGCTGGACCCGACCGGCGACGTACCCGACCAGCACCAGCGCCAGCGCCCACTGGCCGGCCACGTGGTCGGCGGGCGGGGCGAGGTCGAGCAGCACCCCGGCGACGAAGCCGAGCACGGCCGCGAACTGGGCGCCCCGCGTGAGGGCGGCCGCGACCACGACCAGCAGCACCAGGTTGGGGACGATGCCGTGCCAGGCGGGCTGCGGGAAGACCGTCACCTGCAGCACCAGCGCGACCAGCACGGCGGCGAGGGCCACCAGGCCCCGGACCAGGTTCATCGCAGGCTCCCGTCCGCCTCGATGACGGCGCGGTCGCTGGCGGTGCCGGAGGGCACGACCACGCCGACCAGGTCGAGGGCGCCGAAGTCGACGAAGGGCTCGATCTCCGCCCGCTGCGTGGTCTCGCGGAGGCTGGAGTAGACCGCGGTCACCCGGCCGACGGGCACGCCCGAGACGTACGGCGCCCCGCCGTCGCTCCCCCAGGTCACCACGACGTCGTGCTTGGCCGGGACCTCCGCCTGGTCGACCAGCTCGAGGTCGAGCAGGCCGCTGTCGCCGACGTCGCCGCGGCCCTCGAGGAAGCCCATCTCCATGGAGGAGCCGACCCGGCCGCCGACCACCGACCCGGAGTCGATGACGAGCAGCACCGTGGCGGTGTCGCGGGTCACCCGCAGCACCCGGCCGACGAGCCCGTCGTCGTTGACGACCGTGAGGTCGGCGCGGAGCCCGGCGTCGGAACCGGCGTCGATGGTGACGGTGCGGGAGAACGACTGCGAGGGACCGACCGCGATCACCCGCGCCGGGACCAGCGCGTAGCCGAGGTTGGCCGCGGCGGTGGTGAGGCCGTCGTACTCCTCGAGCCGGTTGCGGTCGAAGTCGGAGGTGGCGACCTGGGAACGCAGCTCGGCGTTCTCGGACTCCAGCGCGCTGAGCTCGGCCCGCATGTCGTCGCGCGACCGGAACCAGTCGGGCACGGCGCCGATCGGCCGGGCGACCGCGGACACCCCGGCCTCGAGCGGACCGAGCAGCTCGCCGGCGGCCTGCCGGGCGGGCTCGATCGGCGAGTCGTCACCGCCCTGGTGGTCCAGGGCCATCAACGAGGCGCAGGCGAGCAGCAGCGCGACCAGCAGCGCGCGCGAGGGGCGTCGGTGGTCCCGGTCGAGGTCGCCCAGGCTGCGCCACCGGCGCTCCCGGTTGCGGAAGTCACCACCCATCAGGTCGTGCCCCTCAATCCTCGGCCGTCGCGAGCGGCGGATCCACGGGATGCCTCGCAAGGCGGAGGAGGGAGACATGGCGGAGCCATGGCGACTGACGACAACGCAGCGAGGCGCCCGTGGGACGCCGCGCAGCAGGCCATGGGATTGAGGGACACGACCTAATACCGCCGAGGCTCGGAGACCAGCACCTGCTGCAGCGCCTCGAACTCCTCGACGCACTTGCCGGCACCCAGCGCGACGCTGACCAGCGGGTCGTCGGCGACGTGGACCGGCATGCCGGTCTCGTGGCGCAGCCGTTCGTCGAGCCCGCGCAGCAGGGCGCCGCCGCCGGTGAGGACGATGCCGCGGTCCATGATGTCGCCGGCCAGCTCGGGCGGGGTCTGGTCGAGGGTGGCCCGCACGGCGTCGACGATCGCGTGCAGCGGCTCCTCGAGCGCCTGCCGGATCTCCGAGCTCGACACCACGACGGTGCGCGGAAGGCCGGACACCATGTCGCGGCCCCGGATCTCGGCCTCGGGCTCGTCGGGCAGCGGGAACGCCGACCCGAGGGTCATCTTGACCTCCTCGGCGGTGCGGTCGCCGAGCATGAGGGAGTACTCCTTCTTCATCCACACGACGATCGCCTGGTCGAGGTCGTCGCCGGCGGTGCGGATGGAGAGGCTGGTCACGATGCCGCCGAGGCTGATGACGGCCACCTCGGTGGTGCCGCCGCCGACGTCGACGACCATGTTGCCGGTCGCCTGGTGGACGGGAAGCCCCGCGCCGATCGCGGCGGCCATCGGCTCCTCGACGATGTAGACCCGGCGCGCACCGGCCTGGTAGCCGGCCTCCTTGACCGCGCGCTGCTCGACCGCGGTGATGCCGCTCGGGACGCAGACGACCATGCGGGGCTTGGCGAAGTAGCGGCGCCGGTGGACCTGCTGGATGAAGTAGCGCAGCATCTGCTCGGTCGCCTCGAAGTCGGCGATCACGCCGTCCTTCAGGGGGCGGATGGGAGTGATGTTGTCGGGGGTGCGCCCGATCATCCGCTTCGCCTCGTGGCCGACCGCGAGGATCTCGCCGTTGGCGTCGTTGAGCGCGACGACGCTGGGCTCGTCGAGCAGGACCCCCTTGCCGCGGACGTAGACCAGCGTGTTGGCCGTGCCGAGGTCGACCGCCATGTCGCGGCCGATGAAGCTGTTCGCCATCGCTCGAATGCCTCGCGCTCGCTCGTCGTACGGTGGGGAAGGAGGGACGCATGGGAATCCACGCCCTGCCCCGAGGGTAGGTTCGCGCGGGCGCGGAGCCCGGCACGACACGCAGGCGGCCGGTTCCTCTCTTAGCGCACGGGGTGAGGGACGGGACCGGCGGGGGTGCGGCCGAGCTCGGGGTCGAGCGGCGGAGCCCACCACGGGTCGCGCACCGGCGGTGCGGACGTGACCTCGTCGTGCTGTCCGGCCACGACGCGGGCCAGGTTGCCGAGGCCCTCGCCGTGCGGGGTGAAGTACGACGCGTGGTCGGCCACCGGCCAGGCGTCCCATGCCGCCGGCGACTCGGCCCGCAGCCGGGTCGCGCCCCACGTGTCGAGCGCGGGATCGGGCCCGAGGCCGACCGGGCCAGGGGCACCGAGGGCCGCGACCGGGTCGTGGCTGTTGCGCAGCACCCAGACGTGACCGGGCGGAAGGCCGAGGTCGCGGGCGGTGCCGGCGTCGCCCGCACCCGGGCTGCCCGCGAGCACCACGTCGTCGGCGTCGAGACCACCTGGCCCGGTAGCCGCGAACGACACCGTCGTGGCGCCGTAGCTGTGGCCCACGACGGTGAGGTGGGCGGGGTCGCCGGCGCGGTCGGTGCGCAGGTCGTGGACGGCGTCGCCGAGCACCGCACCGCCTGCGGCCGCCGTCCGTTCGGACAGCACGCCGAGGCCCTCCGGGGCGTCGTAGCCGATCCACGCGACGACGGCGTTGCCGTCGGCCGGGTCGGCCCTCCGGGCGGCCAGGTGGACCTGCAGCGCCCGCCCGGCCTGGACGTCAGCGGCACCTCCGTCGGTCCCGAGCCCGGGAACGACGACCGCGACGTCGTCGGCCGTCGACGGATCGCCCGCCGCGACGACGACCCGGCCGTCACCGCCGAACGCGTCGGAGTCGTAGGCGAGCAGGTGGGCCTCGACCGGGCGGCCGGTGACGGGATCGGCCGTCGTGGCGATGTCGTCGAGGGCGTCGCGGGTGGCGCGGGCGGTGTCGAGCGCGGCGGATCCGGTCGGCGCCGCCAGGTCGGCCTCCACCGCCAGCAGCAGTCGCGCCTGGACCAGCGCCTGTTCCACGCCGGGATCGCTCCCGAGCCGGGCCGCGAGCTCCTCGAGCACCTCGGCCACCCCCTCGGCGCGACGTCGCAGCGTCCGGACCGTGTCGCAGTAGGCCTCGGCGGCGGCGCCGTCCCACGCCTCCACGGCGGCGGGAGCGGCGACCACCTCGCGGAGGTTCGCGGCCACGACCCGGAGCCGCTCGGCGAGGTCGTGGAGCCCCGCGGGGTCGGGTCTCACCACCCTGCCCCGCCCTCGACGGGCCCGAGCGCGGCCGCCGCGCGGTCGTCGGCGCCGTACGCCAGGGCCACCGTCAGGAGCAGGCCGTCGACCACACCGCGCGTGTCGTGGTGGAGTCGTGACACGGCGGCCACGGCGGCGTCCAGCAGCAGCAGGGCCTCACCGGCAGCGTCTCCGAGTCCTCCGGACGGAGCAGCGCGCAGCCGCGACGCCGCACCGGCGAGCTCGTCGGCCAGCGTGTCCCAGCGACGGGCAGCGGCACGCATCCGCTCGGCTGACAGCTCCACGGCGGCTCCTCAGGATCGGCTGCGACCGAGCATGCCGATCCAGAGGCATCCACGGAACGCCGTCGTGCGTCGTCCACAGCCGTGGTCACCCCAGCGGACCGGTGCGGGGAGGCTGGCTGCACTCGCACCTCGACCTACGACGGGCGAGGGGCGTCAGAGTCCGGGGTACCAGATGCCGATCTCGCGGGCGGCCGACTCGGGGCTGTCGGAGCCGTGCACGAGGTTCTGCTGGACCTTCAGGCCCCAGTCGCGCCCGAGGTCGCCGCGGATGGTGCCGGGCAGGGCGGCGGTCGGGTCGGTGGCGCCGGCGAGCGCCCGGAAGCCCTCGATGCAACGCTGGCCCTCGACCACCATCGCGACCACCGGGCCCGAGAGCATGAACTCCACCAGCGGGTCGTAGAACGGCTTGCCCGCGTGCTCGGCGTAGTGCGCGGCCAGCAGGTCGGGGGTCGCCCACCGCAGCTCGAGGCGGACCAGGGAGTAGCCCTTGGCCTCGATCCTGCGGATCACCTCGCCGGTCAGGCCGCGGCGTACGCCGTCGGGCTTGATGAGGACGAGGGTGCGCTCGGCTGCGGGGTCTGCCATGCCGCGGAGCCTAGCCATCGGCTGTGGCGGGACGCGTCACCGGTCGTGCACAAGACTTGTGCATAAAAGTTCTGCAGAGGTAGTGTGCACGCATGGCCGAACTGATCCACCTCGATGCGACGTCGTTGCGCGTGCTCGCCCACCCGCTGCGCTCCCGCCTGCTCTCGCAGCTGCGGCTGCACGGGCCAGCGACCGCCACCGGCCTCGCCGACGTCCTCGACACCAACACCGGTGCGACCAGCTACCACCTCCGCAAGCTGGAGTCGGTCGGCCTGGTGACCGACACCGGCACCGGCGAGGGCAAGCGGCGGGTGTGGGCGGCGTCCACCCGGGGCCACGAGTGGACGCCCAGCGACTTCGCGGGCGACGACGACGCCGAGGCCTCGCTGACCTGGCTCAACCGGCACTACCAGTCCCAGCTCGCCGAGCGCGCCGAGTGGTGGGCCGACCACCAGCGGAGGTGGCCTGCCCCGTGGCGCGACACGCTCGGCTCGGGTGACGACGGGGTCACCGCCACCGCCGCCCAGGCGCGGGCGATGTGGGACGAGATCGCCGAGGTGGTCCGTCGCTACCGGGAGGCCGGGGCCGGCGACCCGGCGGCGATCCGGCTGCGGGTGTGGACCCACGTCCTGCCCATGGACGACGACATCCCCGGGGAGCCCTCGTGAACCAGGTCCTCTCCCCCGCCGGGGCCCGGCGGGTCCTCCTGCTGCTGACCTTCACCCGCTGGTTCCCGGTGGGCCTGGTCGTGAGCCTGTTCGTGCTGTGGATCCTCGAGCAGGGGCTGTCGGTGTCGACGGCGCTGCTCGCGTTCTCGTTCCAGGGCCTGCTGATCTTCGCCCTCGAGCTCCCGACCAGCGGCTTCGCCGACGCCTTCGGCCGGCGCCCGGTGCTAATCGCGGCTGCCGTGATCAACATCGTGGCCAGCGTCGTGATGCTCGGGGCCGACTCCTTCTGGGGCTTCGCCCTCGCGGCGGCGCTGCAGGGCGTCTTCCGCGCCCTCGACTCCGGGCCGCTCGAGGCGTGGTACGTCGACACCGTCCACGAGACCGAGCCCGGCGCCGACGTCGACGGCACGCTGGCGGCGCAGGGCACCGTGCTGGGCATCTCGATCGCCGCGGGAGCGCTGATCTCCGGCGGCCTGGTTGCCTGGCACCCGCAGCCCCTGGAGTCGGCGCTGGTGCTGCCGATCCTCGCGTGGGCCGCACTCAACGTCGTCCACCTGGTCGCGGTCGTCGTGCTGATGAGGGAGCCGCGCACCCACGTCGACGCGACCGGCGCGCGGCGGGCGATGGCCTCGGTCCGCGAGGCGCCGGGCGTCATCCGCGACGGCCTCGGCCTGCTCCGGCACAACCGGGTCTTGCGCGGCCTGGTCCTGGTCGAGGTCTTCGCGGGCACGGCGATGGTCGTGTTCGAGATCTTCCAACCGGTCCGGCTCGCCGAGCTGGTCGGCGGCGAGGAGCGGGCGGGTGCGCTCATGGGTCCGGTGGCGGCGGCCGGGTGGGCGATCTTCGCCCTCGGCTCGGCGCTGGCCGGCCTCGCCAGCCGCCGGATCGGGGTGAGCCGGACCGCGATCCTCGCCAGGGTGCTCAACGGCGTGGGCGCGGTCGCCATGGGCCTGGCGGTCGGTCCGGTGGGCCTGATCGCGGCGTACCTCGTCACCTACGGGCTGCACGGCTCCACGGATCCGATGCACGCCAGCCTGCTGCACCGCGAGGCCCGGGCCCGCAACCGCGCCACGGTGCTGTCGATCAACTCGATGGTCGCCTTCGCGGCGTTCAGCGTGATCGCGCCCGCGCTGGGCTTCCTCGCGGACGGCATGTCGTTGCAGGTCGCCATGGTGACCGCGGGAGCGGTCAGCGTGCTGGGCGCACTGCTCTACCTCCCGGCGCTCCGGGCCGAGCGCGCGACGTCTGGACCGGCTGTGGAAACCGAGGGGAAAGCCTTACGGTGACTGCCGGCGCCGGGTACGGTCGGCGCACTCGGGGTCCACTCAGCGGCTCCACCTGTTGCCGAGGGGCGGCGACCGTCCACAGGAGGAGCTGTGACCGACGCGCTCACGCCCGTCGCGGCACGTCGCGCCTTCCTCCTGCTGACGGTCGCACGCTGGTTCCCGGTGGGCCTGGTGGTCGGGATCTTCACGCTGTGGTTCCTCGAGCGTGGGCTGACGGTGTCCCAGGCGTTGGTGATGTTCGCCGTCACCGGGGTCGTCGTGTTCTCGCTGGAGCTGCCGACCGGGGGCTTCGCCGACGCCATGGGGCGTCGTCCGGTGCTGGTGGCCGCGGCCGCGGTCAACCTCGTCGCGGGTGCGGTGCTGATCCTGGGTGCGTCGTTCTGGGTGTTCCTGGTCGGCGCCGCGCTGCAGGGGGTCTTCCGCGCGCTCGACTCCGGGCCGCTCGAGGCGTGGTACGTCGACACCGTCCACGCGACCGAGCCGGGGGCCGACGTCGACCAGACCCTGGCCGCCGAGGGGAGCGTGATGGGTGCCTCGATGGCCGTCGGCGCGGTCGTCTCGGGCGCCCTGATCGCCTGGGACCCGCTGCCCGCCGACACCGCGCTCCTCCTCCCGATGCTGGGCTGGGTCTCCCTCAACGCCGTCTACCTGCTCGGCCTCCTGGTGCTGATGAAGGAACCGCGCACCCACGTCGACACCACCGGGCTCCGCCGGGCGGCGGTCTCCGCGCGGGAGGCCCCGGGCGTGATCCGCGACGGACTCTCCATGCTGCGCCACAACCGGGTGCTGCTGTCGCTGGTCATGGTCGAGCTGTTCTGGACCGCCGCGCTCGTCGTGTTCGAGACCCTCCAGCCCGTGCGGCTGGCCGAGCTGGTGGGCGGCGAGGAGCGCGCCGGCGCACTGATGGGGCCCGTCGCCGCGGTCGGCTGGGGCGTCTTCGCGCTCGGCTCGGCGCTGGCCGGGCAGTCCAGCCGCCGGATCGGCGTGGCCCGCACCGCCATCCTCGCCCGGGTCCTCAACGGCCTGGGAGCGGTCACGATGGGGCTCGTGACCGGTCCGGTCGGGCTGATCGCGGCCTACCTGTTCACCTACGGCCTGCACGGCTCCGGCAGCCCGATGCACTCCGCACTGCTCCACCGTGAGGCCGAGGCCCGCAACCGGGCGACGGTGCTCTCCATGAACTCGATGGTGTTCTTCATCGCCTTCTCGCTCGTCGGGCCGCCGCTCGGGCTGCTCGCCCAGGCGACCACCACCCAGATGGCGATGGTCTCTGCCGGCGCGTTCAGCGTCCTCGGCGCGCTGCTCTACCTGCCCGCACTGCGAGCCGAGCGGCAGCGGCCGGCAGCCGACTCGGCCTGATCACGCCTCGCGCGGGACCAGGACGAGCCACCAACCCCGGTCGGACACGACCACGCGACGGAGGGTTCCCTCGTGCTCGACGTCGACGGTGACGCCGGGCTCGCCCCGGCCCAGGCAGCAGAGACGGGTCCCGACCACGCCGGGCCGGGCGGGGACCCACCCACCACCGGAGATCGCGGTCCGGGCGTCGAGGTGCCTCACGTCCCGTCCGAGCGCTCGTGGGCGGCGTAGGCGGCCGCCCGCTCCCGCTCGATCTTGCGGCCGAGGAAGTACGCCGTGCCCCACAGCAACGCGAACACGGCACCGAGGAAGAACATCGTCGGCACCACCACGCCGAGCGTGATCGCAGCGGCCTGCAGGACCCAGCCTGCGACGTACGCCGCCTCGGAGCGGAGCAGCCCGGCGAGCAGCAGGCAGGCGACCGCCACGCCGAGCCCGACCGGCAGCGCGGTCCCGACGGGGACGTCGGAGATGGCGATCATCACCGGCGTCGACAGCGCGACCACGATCCCCTCGAGGGCGAGAACGGCGGCACACATCCCGCGCCGCGGCGACCGGGCGGCGGCCGGGGCAGTAGCGCTCACGACCGCCGCCGCAGCATGGTCCGGGCCTCCCCGACCGTGACCACCGAGCCGGTGACGAGCACCGCGCCGGAGGAGAGCGAGCTGCCGGTGTCGCCCGCCTCGGCCAGCCCGGTGGCGACGTCGATGGCGTCGGCGAGCCGCGGCACCACGGTCACCCGGTCGTCGCCGTAGATCCCGCGCGCGACCGCCCCGAGCTCGTCGGCGGGCAGCGCGCGGTGGGTGGAGTTCTGGGTGATGACCACGTGGGACAGGTGGGGCTCGAACGCCGCGAGCACGCCCTCGTGGTCCTTGTCGGCCATCACGCCGACGACGCCGACGAGCGGGTCGAAGGCGAAGGAGTCCTCGAGCGCCGCGGCGGCCGCGTCGGCGCCGTGTGGGTTGTGGGCCGAGTCGAGCACGATGGTCGGGCTGCGCCGTACGACCTCGAGCCGGCCGGGCGAGGTGACCTGGGCGAAGGCCCCCGCCACCAGCTCGGGGTCGAGGGGACGGTCGCCGGCGAAGGCCTCGACCGCGGCGAGCGCCACGGCAGCGTTCTGCGCCTGGTGGGCGCCGTGCAGGGGCAGGAAGAGGTCGTCGTAGGTGCTGCGGAGCGAGCGCAACGACATCACCTGGCCGCCGACCGCCGCGGTCCGCGACGTCACCCCGAAGTCGACCCCCTCGCGCACCACGGTCGCGCCGACCTCCGCCGCCCTGCTGAGCAGCAGCTCCTCGACGTCGGGCTGCTGCCGGGCGAGCACGGCGATCGCCCCGGGCTTGATGATCCCGGCCTTCTCGACGGCAACCTGGGTCGGGCGGTCGCCGAGGTAGGCCGCGTGGTCGACGGCCACCGGCAGCACCACGGCCACTGCCCCGTCGGCCACGTTGGTGGCGTCCCAGGCCCCGCCGAGGCCGACCTCGACGACAGCGACGTCGACGGGCGCGTCCGCGAACGCGGCGTACGCCATGCCGACCATGGTCTCGAAGAACGACAGCGGGTGGGCCTCCGCCTCGTCGACCAGGTGGGTGTAGGGCGCGACGTCGTTGAACGCACGCACCAGCTCCTCGTCGGTGAGCGGCTGCCCGTCGATGCAGATCCGCTCCCCCATCCGCTCGACGTGGGGGCTGGTGAAGCGCCCCGTCCGCAGCTCGGTCGCCCGCAGCAGGGTGTCGATCATCCGCGAGGTCGACGTCTTCCCGTTGGTGCCGGTCAGGTGGATGACGGGGTAGCTGCGCTGGGGGTCGCCGAGCAGCTCGGTGAACGCGCGGATCCGGTCGAGGGACGGCTCGAGGCGGTCCTCGGGCCAGCGGGACAGCAGCGCGTCCTCGACCTCCTCGACGGTCTCGGCGGGGCGCGCGACAGGACTCTCACTCATCGCGGCCGAGTCTAGGCGTGCGCTACGGACTGCCCGAACCGAGCACGAGGTCGACCATGTCGACCACGGGCCGGTAGCCGAGCGCGGTGTAGAGGCGGTTGGACGTCGGGTTGGCCTGGTCGGTGTAGAGGCAGGGCACCGCCCCCGCGTCGAGGATCCGTTGCGAGAGCGCGGCGACCGTGTTGCCGGCGTAGCCGTGGCCGCGGTGCTCGGGCGGGGTGTAGACCGGCGCGATCCGCGCCGCGCCGAACGACGGCGGGTGCGTCGCGGTGAGGTGCACGGGGACGCCGGCCTCGTCGAGCCACAGCCACACCTGCTCCCGCGCCACGCGTCGTTCCATGTCCTCCCGGGTCGCCGCGATCCGGTGCATCGACCCCGGCGGCCGACCAGCCTGTTCGTCGGCCGCCGCCGAGAAGGCGTTGAACCAGTCGACGGCCAGGCCGACCTCGTCGGTCGTGGCCGGACGCAGGGATCCGCGTGCGGGCGCCGGCGGGACCACCCGGTCGAGACGGTGCAGCCGGGTGTGCAGCCCGCCGTCGACCGTGCCGCCGGTCAGAACGGCCAGCTCGGCCGCGCACACATCGGCCGCGGGCCGGGCACCGTTGACCCCGCCGACCCGTTCGCCGCGCTCGTGCAGCGCGCGGGCCAGGGCCCGGGCGCCCTCCTCCGGCATCGGGAGCAGGAACAGCGGGAAGGGCTCGAACGGAGCGGTCCGCATCGCGGCCCCGACCACCTCGTCGCCCACCCGCACCACGACCCACCAGCGGTACGGCGCTGCCGGGTCGGGCGGGACCCCGGCCGCGTCGTCGGCCGCCGCCCGAGCCGCGACCGTCGCGAGCACCGTGTTGAGCACCGGATCGGCCGCGAGGTGGTCGGCCGCCTCGGCCAGGAAGGCGGCGGGGTCGTCGAAGAAGCTCAGCGTGGGGGCGGGCACGCCCACCACGCTAGGCGTGCGCAGACGTGGGTCGACACCGGTTTTCGGCCGCGCCGACCCGTCCAGACCGGATGGCAAAGTTCCCGCCGAGGTGCCGCCCCCGTGGTCGGGCCGCCGCTACTCTCACGGCACACGTCCGGTCGTGGGGGCCGGACGTGTCGGGGAGGATCGTCGTGTCTGGTTCCGCTCAGCGCGCCCGTCGCCTGGTCTCGGGTGGCTGGATCGTGCTGGTCACACCGGTGGTGTGGCTGGTCGCCGCATCGATGCTGCTCGCACTCCAGCCGGTACGGGTCGTCGCACCCGTCATGTGGCTGCTCACCGCCATGTGGCTGGGCAACCTCGGCTGGGGCCTGCTCGGCGCGAGTCGTCGCCGTCCGCGCCCGGCCGACCACCCCGACGAGCACGAGGCCGGTGTCGTGGTCACGCCCGAGGAGCAGCCCGACCTGTGGCGACTGGTCCGCGACTCGGCACGGCAGGCGGGCGTCAGGCCCCCGGACGAGCTGCGGCTCACCGCCGTGGGGCACGTCGTGGCCTGGCCCCGCCGGCGCACCCGCCTCGACCTCGGGGTCCCGGTGCTCTTCGTGCTCGACCCGCCCGCGGTCGGCGCCCTCGTCGCGCGCGCCCTGGCGGTGGCCGAGTCGGGGTGGACCGACGCGGCCGAGCCGGTCGACCGGTTCCGGTGGCTGCTCCAGGGGGTGTCGGGGCGGCAGCTGCCGAGCGGCGTCGCCGGCCAGCTGCTGCGGCGGCTGGACCGACTGCGCGCCGAGGGCGTCCTCGAGGCCGACGCCGTGGCGACCCGGGTCGGGGGCCGGCCCACCGTGGGTCGGGCGCTCGCGTGGGCGCACGTCGTGCACGCGGCCACGCTGTGGTGGTTCGACGAGTTCGTGCTCCCGGAGCTGCTGCTGGAGGGCCAGCCCCGACCCCTGCTCTCCGGACTGGAGTCCCTGCTCGGCGAGCGGTCCCGGCAGCGGCAGCTGATCCGCGCAGTCAGCTCCGGTCTCCCGAACGGCGACGGCACCGTCCCGGGCGTGGCCGACCGGGTCTACGCGATGCAGACCGGGGCCGAGGTCCCCGACCTGCTCCCCGGAAGGGCCGCCGCCGACCTGGTGCATGCTCCCTCCACCGTGCTGGAACAGGTCGCCGAGGCCGCCCTGGGCCACACGGAGCGGCCCCGGACGTGGGCCGACGCACTGGACGCCTGGGCGATCCGCACCAGCCACAGCAGCGCCGCGATCCTGGCCGAGCACGGAGCCGACCTGGACGCCGTGCTCCGTGGGGTGGCCGAGAAGCGGTTGGCCGGCTGGGTGCGCGACGCCGTGCGCGACCCGGAGGCCGACACCGACGAGCTGGGCAGCTTCCTGCTGGCCGGGCTGCTGGCCACCGCCATGGGCGACGCCGGCGCCGGCCGGATCAGCGCCGGCTGGTCCGGGACCATCGACGTGGTCGACGCGCGGGGCGTGTCCCTCGAGCCGTCCCGGGTGGCGCGGATGGTGGTCGACGACCCGGACCTGGTCCCGGAGCTGCGCACCATGCTCGAGGAGCTGGGCGTCCCCCTCGACCGGCGGCTCGCCGGCGCCGAGGATCGGCCGGCCTTCCCGCTGGTGTCGTTCCACCGGGCGTCCGGCCCGCGTCGGCTGCCGGGAACTGGTTTTCCCGGTCTCGCGCGCCCAACCTAGACTTCTCGGTCATGACCCAGACCGAGCAGGCGACCACCACCCCGGGGCCCGAAAGGCGCGCCGTCGCCGTACCGGACAAGCCTGCACTGGAGGGGCTCGAGGAGAAGTGGGCAGGGCGGTGGCGGGCCGACGACACCTACGCCTTCGACCGCACCCGCGACCGCGCCGACGTCTACTCGATCGACACGCCCCCGCCGACGGTGAGCGGCTCGCTCCACGTCGGCCACGTCTTCTCCTACACCCACACCGACCTGGTCGCGCGGTTCCAGCGGATGTGCGGCAAGGCCGTCTTCTACCCCATGGGCTGGGACGACAACGGACTGCCGACCGAGCGTCGGGTCCAGAACTACTACGGCGTGCGGTGCGACCCGTCGCTGCCCTACGAGGCCGACTACACCCCGCCCGAGAAGCCCGACGCCAAGCGCCAGGTGCCGATCAGCCGCCCCAACTTCATCGAGCTCTGCGAGCAGCTGGTCGAGCAGGACGAGGAGGTCTTCGAGCAGCTGTGGCGCACGGTCGGCCTCTCGGTCGACTGGAAGGAGCACTACACGACCATCGGGCCGAAGGCGCAGCTGGTGAGCCAGAAGGCGTTCCTGCGCAACTTCGCCCGGGGTGAGGCCTACCTCTCCGAGGCACCCACGCTGTGGGACGTCACCTTCCAGACCGCGGTCGCGCAGGCCGAGCTCGAGGCGCGGGAGTACGCCGGCCACTACTACCGGGTCTCCTTCCACCGGCCCGACGGTGAGCCGGTGTGGATCGAGACCACCCGGCCCGAGCTGATCCCCAGCGTGGTGGCGCTGATCGCCCACCCCGACGACGAGCGGTACGCCCACCTCTTCGGCACCACCGTCACCAGTCCGGTCTTCGGCGTGGAGATCCCCGTCCTGGCCCACCACCTGGCCGAGCCCGACAAGGGCGCCGGCATCGCGATGTGCTGCACCTTCGGCGACCTGACCGACGTCACCTGGTGGCGCGAGCTGGCCCTGCCCGTGCGCACGCTGATCGGCCGCGACGGCCGGATGTCGCGCGAGACGCCCGAGTGGCTCGCGGGCCAGCCCGCCGCCGCGGCGTACGCGGAGCTCCAGGGCAAGACGGCGTTCTCCGCCCGTGAGGTGATGGTGGCGAAGCTGACGGAGTCCGGCGACCTCGACGGCGAGCCGACGCCGACCCAGCGGATGGCGAACTTCTACGAGAAGGGCGACAAGCCTCTCGAGATCGTCGCCACCCGCCAGTGGTACATCCGCAACGGCGGCCGCGACGCCGACCTGCGCGACGAGCTGCTGGAGCGAGGTGCCGAGATCGACTGGGTCCCGGCCCACATGCGGCACCGCTACGACAACTGGGTGGGCGGCCTCAACGGCGACTGGCTGATCTCGCGGCAGCGCTACTTCGGCATCCCGTTCCCGGTCTGGTACCCGCTCGACGACGACGGCGACCCCGACTACGACCACCCGCTGCTGCCTCGGGAGGACGAGCTGCCGCTCGACCCCTCGACGGTGGCGCCGCAGGGGTACGCCGAGGACCAGCGGGGCAAGCCGGGCGGGTTCATCGGCGACCCGGACGTGATGGACACCTGGGCCACCTCCTCGCTGACTCCCCAGATCGCAGGCGGCTGGGAGACCGACGACGACCTGTGGCAGCGGGTGTTCCCGATGGACCTGTGCACCCATGCCCACGACATCATCCGGACCTGGCTGTTCTCCCGGGCGGTGCGCGCCCACTTCGAGAACCACGCCGCGCCGTGGCGGCACGCGATGATCTCCGGCTTCATCGTCGATCCCGACCGCAAGAAGATGTCGAAGTCGAAGGGCAACGTCGTGGTGCCCTCCGAGATCCTCGACAAGTACGGCGCCGACGCGGTGCGCTGGCGGGCCGCGATGGCCCGCCCGGGTCTGGACTCGCCGTTCGACGAGAGCCAGATGAAGGTCGGCCGCAGACTGGCGATGAAGGTGCTCAACGCCTCCCGGTTCGTGCTCGGCATGGCGGGGCCCGACCTCAACCACGCGGCCGTCCACGACCCGGTCGACTGCGCGCTGCTCGGGCGTCTCGAGGTCGTCGTCGTCCGGGCGACCGAGGCCTTCGAGTCCTACGACTACACGACCGCGCTCGAGACCGTCGAGAAGTTCTTCTGGGAGTTCTGCGACGACTACCTCGAGCTGGTCAAGGAGCGCGCGTACGCCGAGGACGGCGGTCCGGGCACGGCGTCGGCCCGGGCCACCCTGGCGATCGCGCTCGACGTCCAGCTGCGGCTGCTGGCGCCGTTCCTGCCCTACGTGACCGAGGAGGTGTGGTCGTGGTGGCACGACGGGTCGATCCACCTCGCCCCGTGGCCGGTCAGCGCCGACCTCGGCTCGGCGGCGGCCGCCGACTCCTCGGTCATCGACGCCGTGGCGGCCGCGCTGATCGGCATCCGCGGCGCGAAGTCGCAGGCGAAGACGTCGATGAAGGCGCCCCTCGCCCGGGTGGAGATCACCGGATCGGCCGACCAGGTCGAGGCGATCGAGAAGGCGGCGTCCGACCTGCGGGCGTCGGGCCGGATCACCGGTGAGCTCGTCCTGACCCCGCGCACCGACGCGACCGAGATCGCGGTGGTTGCGGAGCTCGCCGAGACCGAGTAGGGGGCCGACCGCTCAGCGGGCGCGGCCCTTGGCCTAGCCCTTGGACGAGCCGTGGGCCTTGCCCGAGGGAGCCTTGTCGTGCCCCTTCCCCGGGTTGCTCTTCGTCTGCTTGCCCGGCTTGTCGGCCTTGGCGGGCTTCGCCGGCTTGTCCGGCGTCGGCGCCTTGTCAGGCTTGTCGGCCTTCGCCGGCTTCTCCGGCTTGGCCGGCTTCGCAGGCTCGTCCGGCTTCGGCGCCTTCTCGGGCTTGTCGGCCTTCGCCGGCTTGTCGGCCTGGGGCGCGTGGGTCTTGGCTGTCTGGCCGGGCGCCTGCCCGGACCTGCCCGGCGCGGTGGGCTGGCCCACCCCCTGACCCGGCTCGGGGTCTGTCGTGCCGGAACCGGGCTCCTGACCGTCGCCACTGCCCGACCGGGGAGTGGTGGTGCCACCGCCCGCGCGGGTGTCGTCGCCCCCGGACCCACTGCCGCCCGTCCGGCCCGAGACCTCGCCCCCGGCCACTTTCCGGTCACCACCAGCCGTCCCTCCGGCCGTACCGCCACCGTCCGTGTCGCCGCGGGGCGTGCCACCGTTGCCCGTGGCATCGCCCGACTGGTCGGTCGCCGCCCCGGCGGTGTCGCGGATCGCGTCGAGCGCCGGGACCCGGGCCTCGGTGAAGGTGCCCGCCGGCGGCTCCGTCACCGTCTCCCCGGGGAGAGAAGTGCCGTCGACGACCTCGGGCAGCAGCTCGGGCTGCTGGGCACCCTCGAGGCCGGAGAAGATGCCCCGGGCACTGGCCAGGTCGCCGCCCAGGGCGGACCGGGCGGCGAACAGCATCCCGTTGCCGACCACCAACGCGCACAGCAGGGTCACGCCGATGAACGCGACGAGCGGTCGCCGATGTTCGCTGGTCATGTGGCCCTCCCGAGTACTTGGACCAAGTGTCGAGGGCCGCGCGGTGCGACAACAGGCCCCGCGGCCGAAATGACTAGAAGTGACTAGACCGGGCGGCCCATCCGGTCAGCCGATCGGCCGGTTCCACCACGCGTTCCCCTAGTGCCCGGTGCCCTCGCCTGCGTCGCCGCCCTCCGCACGCGCCGCCGGGGGCTCGGGCGACTCCGGCTGCACGACCGGCGTGGCCTGCTGGGCGGGCTCGGCCGGCGGGTCCGGCTGCGGCTCGGCCGCCGGCGCCGGAGCGGCGGGCTGAACGGTGGGGGTTTCCGGCTGGGCCGGAGCCTCGGGCTGCGCGACGGGCTCCGCCGGAGCCTCGGGCTGCTCGACCGTCTCGGCCGGAGCCGCGGGCTGCGCGACGGGCTCGGCGGGGGCCGGCTGGATCACCGGCTCGGCGGGTTCGGGCTCGGCGACCGGCTCCTGCTCCGCCGGCTGCTCTGCGTCCTCGCCCCGGGCGGGCGCCACGGACTGCCGTCCGGGCTCCCCGGACGCGTCGCGGCCGGTCGTCACGGGCTCGTCGGACTCCTCGGACTTCCCGCCCTGGCCGCGCTCCTGCCCGTCGACGGCGTCGCCCGGCTGCCGCTCGTCGGCATCCTTGTCGGCGCCCTGGCCCTGGCCCTGGTCACCGTGGTCGTCGCCCTGGTCGTCGCCCTGGTCGTCCCCGTCGCCGTGGCCGTCGTCCTCGCCCGGCTCCGGCTGGTCCGGCTGCTCGGGCTCGGGCGGCACCTCGACGTCCGCCACCAGCTCGTCCAGCTGTGCGAGAACCTCGGGCTCGATGCGCTCCACGAGCTGCTCGATGACGATCGGCTTGTCCCGCTCCGCCTTGGCGTCGATCAGCCCGGCGAGCTGGGCCAGCTCGGGCAGCTCGGCTTCCTTGACCAGCGCCGGCAGGTCGACTCCCTGCTCGGCCAGGTCGACGACCCGCGCCAGCTGCACCAGCGGTGAGTCCGGCTCGACGGGCGGTGGCTGCTCGCCCTGCCCGGGGCCACCCTGCGGCGGACCGCCCGGGCCGCCACCATTCGCGCCGTTGCCGCCCGGACCGTTGCCGTTGCCGCGCGGACCGTTGCCGTTGCCACTCGGGCTGCCGCCGGTTGCGTTGCCGCCGTTGCCGCCCGCGCCGTCGCCGGTCGTGCCGGCTCCCGGTCCGTCGTCCTGCACCGGCCCCGGCGACCCGGCCTGTTCGTCGCCACCGCCCGCCCCGGTCCCCGTCGGGCCGGCGGGCGCCGCGCTCTCGGCCCCGGCCCCTGCATCGGTCTCCGGCTCCGAGAGCAGCGGTGGCAGCTCGGTCCGGGTGGTGAACCCGTCGGGCACCTCCGGCAGCTGCGGGAGCTGGGCGCCCGCCACCACCTGGGGCAGCAGTGCGGTAGCCGCCGTGCCCACGAGGGTGGAGACGGCGCCTCGCGTCACCACGAGCCCGGTGCCGAGCGGGGAGCGGACGACGTAGAGCATCGTCTGGACCATCACCAGCGCGCACAGCACCGTCACACAGATGAAAGCGACCAGTGGTCGGCGGTGATCGATGGTCATGGCAGGCCCCTCCCCGAGTCCTCACCCCAGTGTCGGAGGCAACGGGGAGCAGGGACCAGACCCCGGGACGGAAATGACTAGAAGTGACTAGGCCGGGTTGACCATGAGGTCGAGGGTCACGCGGACTTCTTCTTCTTGGTCTCGGCCTCACGCGGGACCAGCGTCGGCGCGACCTCGTCGGTCACGACCTCGGACGTCACGACGACCTTGGCGACGTCGGCGCGCGAGGGGACGTCGTACATCACGTGGAGCAGGACCTCCTCGATGATCGCGCGAAGGCCCCGGGCCCCGGTGCCGCGCTCCATCGCCTGGTCGGCGACCGCCTTGACGGCGTCGTCGGTGAACTCGAGCTCGACGCCGTCGAGCTCGAACAGCTTCTGGTACTGCTTGACCAGCGCGTTGCGGGGCTCGGTGAGAATCTCGCAGAGCGCCTCCTGGTCGAGCTTGCTGACGCTCGCGATCAGGGGCAGCCGGCCGATGAACTCGGGGATCAGGCCGAACTTGGTGAGGTCTTCGGGTCGCACCTGCGCGAGCAGGTCGTCGGCGTCTCGCTCGGCGGCGCCGCGCACCTCGGCGGTGAAGCCGAGCGTCTTCTTGCCGACGCGCTGCTCGATGATGTTCTCCAGGCCCGCGAAGGCGCCACCCACCACGAACAGGATGTTGGTGGTGTCGATCTGGATGAACTCCTGGTGGGGGTGCTTGCGACCGCCCTGCGGCGGCACCGAGGCGGTGGTGCCCTCGATGATCTTCAGCAGCGCCTGCTGCACGCCCTCGCCGGAGACGTCACGGGTGATCGAGGGGTTCTCGGCCTTGCGCGCGACCTTGTCGATCTCGTCGATGTAGATGATCCCGGTCTCGGCCTTCTTGACGTCGTAGTCGGCGGCCTGGATGAGCTTGAGCAGGATGTTCTCGACGTCCTCGCCGACGTAGCCGGCCTCGGTGAGCGCGGTGGCGTCGGCGATCGCGAACGGCACGTTGAGCATCCGGGCCAGGGTCTGGGCGAGGTAGGTCTTGCCGCACCCGGTCGGGCCGACGACCAGGATGTTGGACTTGGCGACCTCGACCGCCTCCTCCTTGGAGTGCTTGCCGACGGAGGGCTGCAGCCCGGCCTGGACCCGCTTGTAGTGGTTGTAGACGGCCACGGCGAGCGACTTCTTCGCCTGCTCCTGGCCGATCACGTAGGAGTTGAGGAACTCGAAGATCTCCTGCGGCTTGGGGAGGTTGGCGAGCTCGACGTCGGAGCCCTCGCTGAGCTCTTCCTCGATGATCTCGTTGCAGAGGTCGATGCACTCGTCGCAGATGTAGACGCCGGGGCCGGCGATGAGCTTCTTGACCTGCTTCTGGCTCTTCCCGCAGAAGGAGCACTTCAGCAGGTCACCGCCGTCACCGATGCGTGCCACAGGGATCCATCCTCCACTCCCGTCCGGCGCCAGGGGTACGCCGGATGTTGCTGGACTCGATCGTGCCGCCGCTCCGTGGGTGCACGGTGTCGCGCGGCAGCCAGATGACGGTACCCCGTGACACCCGCCCGGTGGCGGGTGACACGAGGAACGCGCCGTGTCGGACCATCTTCGGGTCAGGCCAGCGCCGGAGCGCCCTTGCGCGGCTGGATCACCGCGTCGACCAGGCCGTACTCGACGGCCTGCTCGGCGGTCAGGATCTTGTCGCGCTCGATGTCGCGGCTGACCTGCTCGCGGTCACGGCCGCTGTGGTCGGCGATCATCTGCTCGAGCAGCTCGCGCATCCGCAGGATCTCGTTGGCCTGGATCTCGATGTCGGAGGTCTGCCCGAAGGTGCCCTCGGTGTAGGGCTGGTGGATCAGGATCCGGCTGTTGGGCAGCGCGGTGCGCTTGCCGGGCGTGCCGGCCGCGAGCAGGATCGCCGCGGCCGAGGCGGCCTGGCCGATGCAGACCGTCTGCACGTCGGGCTTGATGAAGTTCATCGTGTCGTAGATCGCGGTGAGCGCGGTGAACGAGCCGCCCGGGGAGTTGATGTAGATCTGGACGTCCTGGTCGGGGTTCATCGACTCCAGGCACATCAGCTGGGCGATGACCGCGTTGGCCACGTCGTCGGAGATCGGCGTGCCGAGGTAGATGATCCGGTCCTCGAACAGCTTGGCGTAGGGGTCGATGCGGCGGAAGCCGTAGGACGTCCGCTCCTCCCACTGCGGGATGTAGTAGTTCATGTCTGGCGTCCTCGTCACTTCTTGTCGTCGGAGTGGGCGGGCCGGCCCTGGTCGGCAGCCTCGCGGGCGCTCTTGATGACCTGGTCGACCAGGCCGTACTCGAGGGCCTGCTCGGCGGTGAACCAGCGGTCACGGTCGGCGTCGGTGATGACCTGCTCGAGGTCCTGGCCGGTGTGCTGGGAGATCAGGTCGAGCAGCACCTGCTTGATGTGGAGCGACTGCTGGGCCTGGATCTTGATGTCGGAGGCCGAGCCGCCCATGCCCGAGGAGGGCTGGTGCATCATGATCCGGGCGTGAGGCAGCGCGTAGCGCTTGCCCTTGGTGCCGGCACAGAGCAGGAACTGGCCCATCGACGCGGCCAGGCCCATGCCGACCGTCGCGACGTCGTTGGGGATGTAGTTCATGGTGTCGTAGATCGCCATGCCGGCGTCGACGGAGCCGCCCGGGGAGTTGATGTGGAGGAAGATGTCGGCCTCGGGGTCCTCGGCGGAGAGCAGCAGCAGCTGGGCGCAGATCGCGTTGGCGTTCTGGTCGCGCACCTCCGAGCCGAGGAAGACGATCCGCTCGCGCAGCAGCCGCTGGTAGATGTGGTCGTCGAGCCCGTACATCGTGGAGGAGGCACCGTTGGCCTCCGGGAGCGAGTGGCTGGAGTTCTGGTTCACGACTGCGACCCTAGCCGCAAGGACCGTCACTTCCACGGGGGAGGCGCCGCTGTTCGCGCACAGCGGAAGCCGGTTCAGACCGCACCCAGCCAGCCGCGCAGCGCCTCCGCGACCCGGGGGTGGTTGAGCAGGTCGAAGTGGCCTGCGCCGGGCACGTGCAGCACCTCGGCGCCCGGGAACAGGTCGACGCCGCGGGCCCGACCGTACGCCGACGGGGGCCGCACCAGCCCGTCCCCGACCCATGCCCCGACCGGGTGCCGGGCCGAGGCGGTGACCGTGGCGGCCACCAGCCGGTAGCGCGCGTGCGGCAGCGGCGGCACGTCCTCGGCCAGTCCGGCCACGAGGTCGAGCACCCCGGCCGAGCGCTGGTCGAGGATCCGGCCGAGGGCCGCCGACTCGGGCAGCCGGCCGAGCAGCCCGCTCCCGGTGCCCACCTGCCCGGCCAGCGGGGCGCCGAGGTGCGGGGTCCCGAGGGTGACCACGTCTGTGACCAGGGAGGTCCACGGCCGGTCCGCCGGGGTCGTCACCGCGGCGGCGGCGCGCATCACCAGCCCCCCGAGGGAGTGCCCGACCAGGGCGACCCGCTCGACCGGAACCGGCCACGCCTCGACGAGCTCGTGGAGCAGGGCGGTGAGCGCGACGCCGTTCTCACGCAGCGGCAGACCGGTGTTGGCGCGGAGCATCACCGGCGTCCAGCCGTCGGCGGCCAGCGTCTCGGCGTACGTTGTGCCGTGCCGGTCGCGACGCCGGTCCCAGTGGGACTCGTTCTCGCACAGCCCGTGCAGGAACACCACCAACCGGCCGGTCGCGCCGGGGAAGGCCTCCGCCAGCCCGGCCGGGTCGACCACGACGTCGCGGCCCTCGTGCCGCACCGCCATCGGGATCGCCAGCTGCGGCCGCTCGCGCAGCAGCCGGTCGCCGATCAACCCGTTGACCGCGGAGCTGAGGAACCGGCCTCGTGGGTCGGCCTCGAGCTCGGGTCCCGCATGGCGGTCGGCGAGCCGGTCGAGCGCTCGGGAGGTGCCGCGCAGCCCCCACCCGAGCCCGCCGTACACGCCGCCGGCGACGCCGCGGTGCAGCCGCTCCCCCACGCGCCGGCCGCCGGCGCCGGCCGCTCCGCGCCGCGCGTGCACCCGGTCGAGCACGGCGACGTGGGTGTCGCGGACGGTACGGACGACGAGCTCGTCGGCGACCTCCGCGACCAGGGACAGCGCGTCGACGACTCCTGCCCGGTTGCTGCTCATGCGGGCCACCCTAACCACTCGGTGCACACCTGTGCACCCAACCCGCCGGGCGAGACGACGAGACCCCCGCGCGGCGGCGGGGGTCTCGTGCGGGCTACGGGTGGTCAGGCCTTCTCGGGCTCCGCCTCCGCGGCCTCCGCGACCTCCTCGGCCTCCGTGGCCTCGGCCGCTGCCTCGTCCTCGGGGTCACCGATGGTGCCGTCGGGCCGGAGGTTCTTGAGCTCGACCACGTTGCCGGAGGCGTCGGTGACGGTCGCGGACTCGACGATCGCGGCCAGCGCCTTGCCGCGCAGGATCTCCTGGACCAGCTCGGGCACGTGGTTGTGCTCGAACATGTGGTTGGCGAACTCCTGCGGGTCCTGGCCGGACTGCTGCGCGCGGCGGACGAGGTGCTCGGACAGCTCGGCCTGGTCGACGCCGTACTCGTGCTGCTTGGCGACCTCGTCGAGGAGGAACTGAGCGGTGACGGCGTCGCGCACCCGCCGCTCGAGCTCGGCCTCGAACTCCTCCTGGGTCTGGCCCTCGTCCTCGAGGTACTTCTCCATGGTCAGGCCGGCCATCACCAGCTGCTGCTCGATCGACTCGCGGCGGGAGTTGAGCTCGTCGGTGACCATCGTCTCCGGCAGCGGCACCGACACCTTCTCGAGGAGCACCTCGAGCACGGCGTCGCGGGCGGCGGCGGCCTGCTCGAGGCGCTTGCCGCGCCCCAGCCGCTCGCGGACGTCGGCCTGCAGCTCCTCGGCGGTGTCGAACTCGCTCGCCATCTGGGCGAAGTCGTCGTCGAGCTCGGGCAGCTCCTGCTCCTGCACCTGGCCGACGGTGACCCGGACCTCGACGTCCTCGCCCACGAGGTCGCCGCCGACCAGCTGGGAGGTGAACGTCGTGTCGTCACCCTTGGACATGCCGACCAGGGCCTCGTCGAGGCCGTCGAGCATGCCGCCGCGGCCGACCTTGTAGGACATGCCGGAGACCTCGGCGCCCGCCACGGGCTCGCCGCCCTGGGTGGCCACGAGGTCGATGGTGACGAAGTCACCGTCGGCGGCCGCCCGGTCGACCTCGGTCAGGGTGGCGAACCGCTCGCGCAGCGCCTGCACCTGCTCCTCGACGTCGTCGTCGGACAGCTCGATGTCGTCGACCTGGGCCTCGAGCCCCTCGTAGGAGGGCACCTCGATCTCGGGCTTCACGTCGACCTCGGCGGTGAACTCGAGGGTGTCGTTGTCCTCGAGCTTCGTGATCTCGATCTCGGGCTGGGCCAGGGGCTCGAGCGAGTTCTCCTGCAGCGCCTCGATGTACTTCTGCGGGACCACGTCGTTGATCGCCTGGTCGAGGACCGCGCCGCGGCCGACCTGGCGGTCGATCACGGTCGGCGGGACCTTGCCCCGGCGGAAGCCGGGCACGTTGATCTGCTGGGCGATGGTGCGGTACGCCGCGTCGAGGCTCGGCTTGAGCTCCTCGAAGGGCACCTCGACGGTCAGCTTGGCCCGGGTCGGGCTCAAGGTCTCGACGGCGCTCTTCACAGGTTGTCTCCTCAGTCGTTCTCTGAATGTCCGTGGGCCCGTCGGGCGACGGGCGGGGCCGGCCGCGGTCGAACCCGCGGGCAGACGCGTCCGACGGCCGCGGCGGGCCACCGGCCAGCCTACTGGCCGGGCGTCGTCCCCCCGAAATCGCGTTCCACGCCACGACGTGAGCCGTCACCGTGCAGGCCCAGAAGCCGCCGAGCGTGCACGAGTGACGGCTCACGGGTGCTGGGTCGGGGCGACAGGACTCGAACCTGCGATCTCCTGCTCCCAAAGCAGGCGCGCTAGCCACTACGCTACGCCCCGCCAAGTGCGCCGCCGGCGCCGTCTCCCGACGACCCGTCGACCACTTGGAGCGGATGACGGGAATCGAACCCGCGTAGCCAGTTTGGAAGACTGGGGCTCTACCATTGAGCTACATCCGCGCGCTCACTCCACACCGCTGGGGCGCCGCGAAATGTGCGGCTGACATGGTGCCACACGCGGCTCCGGCGGCTCCAACCGGCGCGGCCGGTCGCCTCCGCTCAGCGGCGCGAGACCAGCACCATCGCCCGGTCGTCGCTGCGGGACCCCAGGGCGTCGATCATGCGCTGCGCTCCCCCGTCGAAGTTGCCCCGCAGCAGCAGCTCGGCCTGGCCGAGCATCCGGTCGATGCCGAGCCCGATGTCCATCGTCGGCGTCTCCACGAGTCCGTCGGTGTAGAGCATGATCGCGTCGCCGGGCCGCAGCTGTCCGCGGACCGCCGGGAAGTCGACGCCGTCGAGCAGGCCGAGGGCCGGGCCCTCCCCGGAGCGGACGGCCCACCGCCCCGAGCCGGCGATCCGGTGGGCGGCGGGCGGGTGGCCCGCGCTGCGGATCTCGTAGATCCCCGAGCTGAGGTCGAGGGAGAGGTGGATGGCGGTCGCGAACCCCTCCTCCCAGTGCTGCTGGAGGAGGTAGTGGTTGGCGGCGGGCAGGAAGTCGGCCGGCGGCAGCGCACCCAGCAGCCCGCCGAACGCGCCCGACAGCAGCAGCGCGCGCGTGCCGGCGCCCTCGCCCTTGCCCGACACGTCGACCACGACGACCTCGAGCCGCTCGTTGTCGGGCGGGCCCGCCGTGACCACGAAGTCGCCCGCGAACGGCGTACCGCCGGCGGAGCGGAGCGCGGACTCGGCGTGGTAGCCGACGGGGAGCGCCGGGATGGTGCCCTGGCTCTGGATCCGGTCGCGGAGGTCGACGAGCATCGACTCGCCGCGGGCGCCGCCGACGCCGAGCCGGGTGCGGCGGAACGAGGTCAGCAGGATGATGAAGCCCGCGATGAACAGCACCACCACGCCGCCGACGATGCGCGGGGTGATGTCGGTCAGCTGCGACATCGACCCGACGATGCACAGCAGCACGAAGACGATGAACCACGGCAGGTGGCGCGGCCCGAGGATCAGGCTGCCGAGGATCAGCGGCAGCACCAGCGCGGTGACCGGCACGTAGTCGGGGAAGATCCAGCCCGGGATCGCCAGCACCAGCGTCAGCGCGACCAGCGAGAGCAGCGCGCGGTCGCCCTCGGGCGAGCTGCGGCGCAGCGCGGCGTTGGCCGCCTCGCGCAGGCGTGGGGACCGGCTCGGTCGCCGCGTCGTCTCGGTCATCAGGTGGGTCACTGTACGGCCCGGGACCGGTACTTCGGCTGACAACGAGAACACCAGAAGACGTTGCGCCCGGCGAGCTCGGCGGTACGGACCGGACGGTCGCAGACCAGGCAGGGCTGGCCGGTGCGGCGGTAGACGTAGACCTCGCCGCCGTGGTCGTCGGCGCGCGGTGGCCGGCCCATCGCCTCCGGCGTGTGCTCGGGGCGGACGGTGTCGATCCGGCCGACCCGCACCCCCTCGGCGAGCAGCGCGCGCAGGTCGTCCCACATCGACCGCCACTGGCCGACGCGCAGCGTCCGGCCCGGCCGGAGCGGGTGGATCCGGTGCCGGAACAGCACCTCGGCCCGGTAGACGTTGCCGACCCCGGCGAGCACCTTCTGGTCCATCAGCAGCGCTCCGACCGGTCGCTCGCTGCGGCGGATCCGCTGCCACGCGCGGTCGGGGTCGGCGTCCTCGCGCAGCGGGTCCGGCCCGAGGTCGCCGACGACCTGGTCACGCCGCCCGGCGCCGACGAGGGCGCAGGCGATGGCGCCGCGGAGGTCGGCGTACGCCGTTCCGTCGGGGCGCTCGGCGGCCAGCCTCATCCGGACCTGACCGACCGGCGGCGGCAGTCCGGCGACGCCGGTGACGACGTCGAAGGTGCCGATCAGGCCCAGGTGGACGTGGACCAGCCGGTCCCCCTCGAACTCGACGAAGAGGTGCTTGCCGGCCGATTCCGCCCCGACGAGGAGGGACCCGTCGAGCACCGCCGCGTCGGCCGCGAACCGGCCCTGGGGCGAGCCGACCCGGGTCGGCAGCCCCGCGAAGGCCTCGCGCAGCTCCCGGGCGACCCGGAAGAGGGTGTGCCCCTCAGGCATCGCCCCGGCCCACCGCGGACGGGGGCAGCGGCGGCAGCACGCCGGTGGCCTCGTAGGACGACATCTGCTCGATCCGCCGGACGTGTCGCTCCTCGCCCGGGAACGGGGTGGCCAGGAAGGTCTCGACGAAGCGGGTCATCTCGTCCAGCTCGTGCATCCGGCCCCCGACGGAGACCATGTTCGCGTCGTTGTGCTCGCGGGCCAGCACCGCCGTCTCGTCGGACCACACCAGGGCGCACCGGATCCCGGTGACCTTGTTGGCCGACATCTGCTCGCCGTTGCCGGAGCCACCGATCACCACGCCGAAGCTGTCGAGGCCCGCCTCGCGGTCCTCGGCGACGCCGACCGCGGCCCGGAGGCAGAAGCACGGGTAGTCGTCGTCCGGGTCCTGGACGAACGGTCCGTGGTCGACCGGCCCGTAGCCGTGGTCGGTGAGCCAGGTCGTCAGGTGGGACTTGAGGTCGAGCCCGGCGTGGTCGGAGCCCAGGTGGACGCGCATGGGGGGAGTCTCCCAGAGCCGGACCGGCGCACGCGGCCGGGTGGACGCCTCAGCGCTGCATCAGCGCGTCGAGCCCGACGGCCAGCGAAGCGGCGACCCGGAAGTCGACGCGTGGGTCGGGGACCTGGACCGTGTAGCGGTCGCGGACGCTGCCCTGGCGCTCCACGGACAGCAACGGCTGGTCCGCGGGGTCGACGAAGTCGAAGTGGATCGGCAGGAACGGGAGGTCGACGAACCGGCGTACGACGGCGACGCCCGGGCTGCGCTCCTGCCCGGTCCCGGTGTAGCCCGGCCCCTCGACGTGGAAGGTGCTGCGCAGCAGGCTGGCCCCGAAGTCCTTGCGGAAGAACCCGATCTGGGCGCCGGACTCGTCGGTGACGTCGTACCCGGCGTTGAGGTCGATCCGGTGCCGTGCGGCGAAGGCGAACACCGGCCGCGCCTTCGACTCGTCCTCGTAGAAGGTCACCTGCTCCTTGAGGGCCATCCGCTTCTGCTGGGCGACCGCCATCAGCCGACCGACAGCGCCGTCCGGCTCGGCCGCGTGGACCGCGTATCGGTTGGTCGTCATCGCCAGCTTCTGCAGCACGTAGAACGTCGGCAGGTGCATCTCGGCGGTCATGCGGCGAAGGGTAGGGCGACATCCCTCCGCGGCGAAACCCGGTGGCCGCGGGCCCGGCCGGAGGGCAGGCTGGTGCCATGACCCAGCCCGAGGTGCAGTCCGACGTCCGGGTCGACCGCGCCGCCGACCACCGGCGCTTCGTCGCCACTGACGAGCTGGTGTGGTTCGAGGAGCCCGACGAGCTGCCGCCCGCCGAGCAGATGGTGGGCGTGCCGCCCGAGCAACGGTTCGCCGCCGACCGGCCCGGGGCGGCGACCGACACCTACCCGGGCATCTACGGGGTACGGCCGATGCAGCTGTCGGTGCCGGCGGGCTCGCGCGGGCGGCTGGTGCCGATGGCGGGGCTGACCTGGGTCGGTGTGCACCCCGACCACCGGCGCCGCGGCGTGCTCAGCGCGATGATCCGCCACCACGTCGAGCAGACCCATCGCGAGGGCGTCGCCCTGTCCGGGCTGCACGCGAGCGAGCCGGTGATCTACGGCCGCTACGGCTACGGCGTCGCGTCCCACGCGGCGACCCTCTCGGTGAGCCGGGGGGCGACGTTCACGGCCCCCGGCCTCGACGACGAGGCGGCCGCGATCGAGACCCGGCTCGGCAGCGACACGGGCGACGAGCTGGTCCAGCGGGTACTCGCGACCGAGCTGCGGGTGGCGGCGGCGCTCCCGGGATCGGTCGTCGGGGCCGAGAGCTACTACACCGCGGTGCTCCGCGAGACGCCGCAGCGGCTGCGCGACAAGGAGCCCCGCCGGACGCTGTACGCCGTCCGTGACGGCGTCGACGTCGGCCTGGCGACGTTCCGCCGTACCCACAAGTGGGAGCAGCACCGCCCCAATGGCACCCTCGAGGTGATCGCCCTGATCGGCGAGCCCGCGGCTCGCCTGGCGCTGCTGCGCCGCTTGGTCGACTTCGACCTGATGGGGACGATCAAGCTCCCCGATGCGGCGGTCGACGACCCGATCTGGCAGTGGATCGGCCCGCGGTCGGCCAGCGACGTGATCCCCGTCGACGGCCTGTGGCTGCGGGTCGTCGACCTCGAGGCGGCGCTGCCGCTGCGGTCGTACGACGGCGAGTGCGACGTCGTGGTCGAGCTGGTCGACCCGCTCGCCCCGTGGCAGGCCGGTCGGTGGCGGATCGTCGTCGCCGGCGGCGAGGGGCGCGCGGAGCGCACCGACGCGGCGGCCGACGTGTCGCTCCCGGTCGCCGCCCTGGGGTCGGCCTACCTGGGCGGCACCAACCTGCTCGCGGTGCAGCGGGCGGGGCGGCTGCCGGAGCTCCGCCCGGGTGCCGTGGCCGAGCTGTGGCGGGCGTTCCGGACCGACCTCCCACCCCACCCCGCGATCGGGTTCTGACCGATGGCGGCCCTCGGCTGGGTGGTGCTCACGCTGGTGTTCGTCGACGAGGTGCTCACCGTGGTCGCCGTCGGGGTCGCGGGCTTCGCCGGGGCCGGCGTCACCGGCGCGGTCCTCGCGCCCCTCGTCGCGGTCGCCGTGTGGTGGGCGTTCGCCTCGCCGAAGGCGCCACGGGGCGGGCCCGTGGCCCGGCCGGTCGCCAAGGTGCTGGTCTTCGGCACCGCCTGCGCCGGCCTGTGGCTGGCCGGCCACCCGGGCTGGGCGGTCGCGCTGCTGGCGTTCTCGCTCGTGGTCAACGGGCTGGCGCAGCTGCGGTTCGTGCGCGAGCTGGTGCCGACGGACTGACCGGTCCTCCGGGCCGGCCCCGGCGGACGTGGTCGCCGCGTCGGGTGAGCCTCACACCACGCCGGCCAGGAACTCCACCACGTGGGCGAGCGCCGGGCCGGACTGGTCGTTGTCGGTGCGCCGCCAGAAGCCGTGCTGGACACCGGGGTAGACCTCCAGCCGGACGTCGACACCGTCGGCGGCCAGCCGCGCGGCGTACCGCCGTCCGGTCGGGGTCAGCACGTCGATCTCGGCCAGCTGCACCAGTGCCGGCGGCTGCCCGGCCAGGCGGTCACGTTCCAGGACGTGCAGCGCCTCGTCGCCGTCGGCACCCTGCAGGTAGAGGTCCCAGTACAGCCGGCAGCGCTCGACCGGCAGGTCCGGCTCCACCAGCTCGTGTCGTACGACGCGCACGAGGGGTCGACGAAGGGGTAGACCTGCACCTGGGCCACCCACCGGTCCGGGTGGCGCAGTGCCTCGCCGATCGCGAGGGCCGACCCGGCGGAGTCGCCGACGACCGCGAGCCTCGCGAAGCCCTGGCCGGCCAGCCAGTCGGACGCCGCGGCCGCGTCGTCGGCCGCCGCCGGCCAGGCGTGCTCCGGCGACCGGCGGTAGTCCGGCATCAGCACCGCCCACCCCGTCCGGTCGGCCAGCCGACGGGCGAAGCCGTCGTGGGTGACCAGGTCGCCCATCGCGAAGCCGCCGCCGTGCAGGTAGAGCACCGCGCCGGGCGCACCGCCCGGGACGTAGAGCCGGGCCGGCACCCCGCCGGCGTCGACGTCGTCCACCCGCGCGACCGCGACCTTGGGCTCGGCCTCCGCCTCGGCGCGGGCCTCGGCCCGCTCGCGCGCGAGCTCGGCGAGCAGCTGCTCGCTCACGACCGTCGGCTCGCTGGACATGGGTCAGCCCAGCCGGGCCAGCTCCTCGTCGACGACCGACGGGTCGAGCTTGGTGAAGACCGGCGTCGGCTTCCCGATCGGCGTCCCGACCACCACCGGCCGCGACTCCCAGCGCGGCGTCGTGGAGTAGTCACCGGTGATGACGGGGTACGTCGTCAGGCCGGCGCCATGGCCGGGGTCGAGCTCGTCGACGATCTCCGCCACGGGCATCGGGACCAGCTCGCCGTCGCCGCCGAGGACGGCGTGGACCCGGTTGGCGGCGTGCGGGAGGAACGGCGCGAGCAGGGTGTTGCAGTCGCTCACGCACTGCGCGGCCACGTGGAGCACCGTCGCCAGCCGCTCCCGCTGCGACTCGTCCTTCATCTTGTAGGGCTCGGTCGCGGTGAGGTACTTGTTCACCTCGCCGACGACCCGCATCGCCTCGGAGATGCCGGCCCGGAGCCGGTGGCGGCCCAGCGCGTCGCCGACGGAGTCGAAGCCGCGGCGCACCGCGTCGAGCACCGCCTCGTCGACCGGCTCCAGCGGACCGGCGGCCGGGATCTCGCCGAAGCTCTTCGCCAGCATGGTCGCGGTGCGGTTGACCAGGTTGCCCCATCCGGCGACCAGCTCGGAGTTGTTGCGCTGCACGAACTCCGACCAGGTGAAGTCGGCGTCGGACGTCTCGGGGCCGGCGGCGCAGATGAAGTAGCGCAGCGGGTCGGGGCCGTAGCGGGCGAGCACGTCGCCCACGAGGATGACGTGGCCGCGAGAGGTGGAGAACTGCTTGCTCTCCATGGTCATGAACTCGCTCGACACCACCTCGGTGGGCAGGTTGAGCTCGCCGTACTGGCCCGGCTCGCCGCCGCGGTCGCCCTTGCCGCCGTAGGCCAGCAGCTCGGCGGGCCAGATCTGGGAGTGGAAGACGATGTTGTCCTTGCCCATGAAGTAGAAGGCCTCGGAGCCGGGGTCGTTCCACCACTCCCGCCACCGGTCCGGCTCGCCCAGCCGGCGGGCCCACTCGATGGACGCCGACAGGTAGCCGATGACGGCGTCGAACCAGACGTAGAGCCGCTTGGTGGGCTGGTCCTCCCAGCCCGGCACCGGGATGCCCCAGTCGATGTCGCGGGTCATCGCCCGCGGCCGGATCTCCTCGAGGATGTTCTGGCTGAACTTGATGACGTTGGGACGCCAGGTGCCCGACGCCTCCCGCTCGTCGAGCCACTCCCCCAGCGCGCCGGCGAGGGCCGGCAGGTCGAGGAAGAAGTGCTGGGTCTCGACGAACTGGGGCGTCTCCCCGTTGATCTTGCTGCGCGGGTCGATCAGGTCGGTCGGGTCGAGCTGGTTGCCGCAGTTGTCGCACTGGTCGCCGCGGGCGTCGGGGTAGCCGCAGATCGGGCAGGTGCCCTCGATGTAGCGGTCGGGCAGGGTCCGTCCGGTCGACGGGCTGATGGCCGACTGCGTCGTCCGCTCGACCATGTAGCCGTTGGCGTGGCAGGTCCGGAACATCTCCTGCACCACCCGGTAGTGGTTGCCGGTCGTGGTGCGGGTGAACAGGTCGTAGGACAGCCCGAGGTCGACGAGGTCCTGGACGATCACCGCGTTGTTCTTGTCGGCGAGGTCGCGCGCGGTCACGCCCTGCTGGTCGGCGGCGACCAGGATGGGCGTGCCGTGCTCGTCGGTGCCCGACACCATCAGCACCTCGTGGCCGGCCATGCGCATGTAGCGGCTGAAGACGTCGGAGGGCACGCCGAACCCGGCCACGTGGCCGATGTGGCGCGGGCCGTTGGCGTACGGCCAGGCGACGGCGGACAGGACATGCGTCATGCGGGTGATCCTAGGTGGCGCTCCCCCGCCACCCTCACCCGGTTTCGGCGCCGGGACAGGCGTGCCGGGGGCAGCACCTCAGTCCGAAGCGGTCGATGCGCCGCTGGGTGCGCTTGCGGATCGACGGCAGCCGGTCGTAGAGCCGTTGACCCGGGCAGGCGGTGTCGTTGGTGTCGCGGTGGCCGTCGATGATCGGCAGCCGCACCCGCTCGCCGTCGCGGTACTTGTCGCTGCCCGTCGACGTCGTCCGGACCCGCCCGACCGCGTCGCTGCCGTGCTGGTCGAGCTTCCAGGCGGCCAGCCGGACCACCGCTGACAGCGCGGGACGCCACGGCTTGCGCGACTCCAGGGTCCCGATCATGGCGATGCCGACGGACTGGTGGTTGAAGCCGAGGGTGTGGGCGCCGCGCACGAGCCGGGCGGGTCCGCCGGAGCGGCCCACCCACGCGCGGCCGAACCGGTCGACGAGGAAGTTGTAGCCGATGTCGAACCAGCCGAGGCTCTGCGTGTGGTAGCGGTACATCCCGCGGATCAGGCCCGGCACGTCGGTCCGGCGGTAGGCGTTGCCGGTCGCCGTGTGGTGGACGTGGACCTGCTTGAGCCGGTCGTTGTAGTGCGGCCGGCCGTTGCGCCAGCTGTTGTCGGCGCCCCAGCTACGTCGGCTGCGCAGGTCGGGACGCGGGGCCCGCTCCTCCTCTGCGACGGTGCTGCTGCCGAGCATCGTGCGTTGCCGGGCGTCCGGCGCGGCGGCGGCCTCGTCGGAGGCGAGCTCGCCGGGCTCGATCAGCACCAGCTCCAGGTCGCGGTGGCCGGTCCCGGTGACCCGGACGTCGATGTCGGTGGCCTCGCCGGTCCACACCAGGTCGGTGCCGTGGAGTCCGGGCACCCCCTCCGCGGCGCCCACGGTCGGGCCGTCCTCGAGCGGCGGCAGCCGCCGCCACGACGCCCCCGGCGCCGTCCGGACCGACACCCGCGGCGCGTCGCCGTACCAGGTGGCGGCGACCATCGAGTACGTCGAGGTCTCCAGCCGGGTGGTGCCGGAGGGCACGTCCACGTCGGCCGCACGCACCACCGAGCCGGGGTCGGGCGCGAGCCGGACGAAGCGGTCGCCCGGCCCGGCGGGCGCGGCGGACGCCGCCGGCGCGACGGCGGAGGCTCCGACGGCGGAGGCTCCGACGGCGGCCGGGAGGAGGAGCAGGGTCACCGCGCCGGCCAGCAGGGGGCGGGCGCGGTCGAGGGGGGTAGGGGTACGTCGCATGACACCAGCATCATGCGTCACACCCGTCGCATCCGTCGACCCCTGTCCGGCCGCCGGAACCGGCTCAGCTGAAGTCGAGGTCGCCCGTCCGGCTGCGCTTCAGCTCGAAGAACGCGGGCACCTTCGCCAGCGTGACGCAGCCGTCCCAGAGCTCGCCGGCCTCCTCGCCGCGCGGGATCCGGTTGAGCACCGGGCCGAAGAACGCGTAGCCGTCGAAGGCGATCGTGGGGGTCCCGACGTCGTCGCCCACCTGGTCCATGCCGAGGTGGTGGGACTTCCTGATCGCGTCGTCGTAGGACTCGTCGTCCATCGCGTCGGCGAGCCCCGACGGCAGCCCGGCCTCGGCCAGCGCCTCCTCGACCATCTCGCGGTCGAACTCGCGCTTGTCGTGGTGCCGGCGGGTGCCGAGCGCGGTGTAGAGCGGGAGCAGCGACTCCTTGCCGTAGTGCTGCTCGGCCGCCATGCAGACCCGCACCGGGCCCCACTTGTCGGCCAGGAACTCGCGGTAGGAGTCGGGGACGTCCTTGTCCTGGTTGAGGTAGCTGAGGCTCATCACGTGCCAGGTCACCGAGATGTCGCGCACCTTCTCGACCTCGAGGATCCACCGTGAGGTGATCCACGCGAACGGGCAGGACGGGTCGAACCAGAAGTCGGCGTTCGTCATGTGGAACAGGAACGCCTCCGTCCCCGCGGCTATTCCGCCCGGCGAGTCAGCGCCGCGGGACCCGCACGCTGGTGGCCGCCTTGGCCGGCAGGATGACCGTGGTCCCGGCGTAGGCGACCCGGACGTCGTAGCGACCGCGTGCCAGGTCGCCCACGACCACGCGCAGCCGACCGTCGACGACCTCGCCGGTGACCGACTTCCGGCCCACCCGGACGGTGGCGTCGCCGCCGGGCTCGTCGACGCCCGGGGCCCCGACCCGCAGCCGGACGATCGCGCGGTGGCGGCGACCCTCGGCGTCGACGCGGAGCGTGGGTTCCGTGGTGACCGGCCCGGCGGCCCGCACGGTGACCGTGTGGTCGCGGTAGCCGGTCCGGCTCAGGTCGACCCGCACCGCGAGCCGGTGGCCGACGTCGTCGACGCCTGCGTCGTACGTCGTCGCGGTCGCCTTCGGGATCCCCTCGCCGTCGCGCAGCCAGGTGTAGCGGACCAGCGCGTCCCGGGGCGTGTAGGTGCCGGGCACGACCGTGAGCGCGTGGCCACGCTGCGGCGTGCCGTCGAGCTCGAACGGGTTGGTCACCTCGAACCGCCCCGCCTCGACCGCGGTCGTGCGCGCGGTCGAGACCACGAGCTTGCGGTAGCCCTCGCGCCGGGAGACGACCGTCGCGGTGATCCGGCTCCGGATGTGCTCCTGGGCCAGTCGCAGCCGGGGCCGGTCGGCCCCCTCGATCCGCTCCCCGTCGGCGTACCAGCGGAAGCTGCGGCTGTCGGACGACGGGCTGACCGAGCCGGCGCGCAGCTCGAGCACCTCGTCGACCCGGGGGGTGCCGGTGAGGGTGGGCGCGACGTCGGTGGTCATGGTGCCGCGAGCCACCCGCGGGGTGAGCGCCGTCTTCACCACGCCCGTCTCGTAGCCGCGTGCCGTGGCGGTGACCCGGACGGCGAGCCGCTTGCGCCGCTCGGCCAGCGTCGGGGTGAACGTCCTGTCGGTGGCGTCGGCGATCGGCTCGCCACCGGCGAGCCACTGCAGCGAGAGCGAGGCGTCGTTGGTCCAGCGGCCGACGTCGACCCGGACGGTGTCGCCGACGGCGGGCGTGCCGACGATCTCCGGCGCGGACGTCGCGCGGACCTTGCGGTCGTTGAAGTGGATGAAGCCCGAGGGCCACCCGGTCCCGCCGCGGGTGACGACCTTCCAGCCGAAGTCGCCGCCCCAGCTGTCCTCGGAGACGATGATCCGCCGGCGGGACACGACCTTCTCGACGTACGCGACGTGGCCGACCGAGCCGGCCCCGGGGACGTTGGCCTTCCACCACGCGACGGCGCCCACCATCGGCTTGTCGTCGGTGATCCGGCGCATCTCGGTGCCCCAGTACATCGCGTTGCCGCTGCCGCTCCAGGGCCGCTCGTTGCTCATGCCGCTCCTGACCATGCGGTAGGCGGCGTAGTTGGTGCAGTTGTGGCCGGAGTACATGCGCCAGTACATCCGGTGGTTCGCCCGCTTGTAGCCCGCGTTGCTGTAGCCCTCGTCCTTGCAGCGGTCGTAGCCGGTGCAGAGGTAGGTGATCGACGCCTGCGACGTGGGCACCGGACCGAGCACCGACACCACCACCGCGAGCAGCACGCCGAGGGGCACTGCTGCGAGCAGGCGCGCGCGTCGGGACGTCGGGGGCGGACTCACGGGAGGGAATTCAACCTCATGTCAAGGCGGCGCGCCACAAAAACCACAAGATTCCCATCGGCCTCACGTGCAGCACCCGCCCCTCGCGGCGTCGTACGCCGCGGTGGTCGAGCCCGTGGACACGCCGAGTTCGTGAGGTCCGCCGGCCGGTGAGAGGATCGCGGCCATGCCCGGGACCAACCTGACCCGCGACGAGGCCGGCACCCGCGCCGCCCTGCTCGCCGTCGACTCCTACGCCGTCGACCTCGACCTCACGACCGGCGACGAGACGTTCCGCTCGACGACGACGCTGCGCTTCACCTGCCGCGAGCCCGGCCGCGACACCTTCGCGGAGCTGGTCGACGCGACCGTCCACGCGATCACCCTCAACGGCGTCGACCTCGACCCCGCGACGGCGTACGCCGACAGCCGGATCGCGCTGCCCGACCTGGCCGCCGACAACGAGCTGGTCGTGGTGGCCGACTGCACCTACAGCCACACCGGCGAGGGGCTGCACCGCTTCGTCGACCCGGTCGACGGCCGGGTCTACTGCTACAGCCAGTTCGAGGTCCCCGACGCCCGTCGCGTCTACACGACCTTCGAGCAGCCCGACCTCAAGGCCCGCTTCACGTTCACCGTCACCGCCCCCGACCACTGGAAGGTCGTCTCCAACGCGCCGACGCCGGAGCCGAAGCCCACCGGTGACGGCTCGGCGGTGTGGCACTTCCCCGAGACCAAGCGGATGTCGACCTACATCACGGCGGTCGTCGCGGGCGAGTACCACGAGGCCCTCGACGTCTACGAGGGCAAGCACGGCACCATCCCGCTCGGCCACTACTGCCGGCAGTCGCTGGTCGAGCACCTCGACCTCGACGAGGTGCTGCTGCTGACCCGGCAGGGCTTCGAGTTCTTCGAGGAGGCCTTCGACCACCCGTACCCGTTCGAGAAGTACGACCAGCTCTACGTGCCGGAGTACAACATGGGCGCGATGGAGAACGCCGGGTGCGTCACCCTCCGCGACGAGTACCTCCCGCGCAGCCGGCAGGACCGGTCGTTCTACGAGTTCCGCGCCTCGGTGATCCTGCACGAGATGGCCCACATGTGGTTCGGCGACCTGGTGACCATGAAGTGGTGGGACGACCTGTGGCTCAACGAGTCGTTCGCGGAGTGGGCGTGCTACCACGCGGCGGTCCAGGCGACCGAGTTCACCGAGTCGTGGACCGGCTTCACCAACTCCCGCAAGCAGACCGGCTACCGGCAGGACCAGCTGCCGAGCACCCACCCGATCGCCGCCGACAACGTCGACCTCCACGCCGTCGAGGTCAACTTCGACATGATCACCTACGCCAAGGGCGCCGCGGTGCTCAAGCAGCTGGTCGCCTGGGTGGGGCTCGAGCCGTTCCTGGCCGGCCTCCACCAGTACTTCCGCGACCACGCCTATGACAACAGCACCTTCGCCGACCTGCTCTCGGCGCTGGAGGCCTCCTCCGGACGCGAGCTCGACGGCTGGGCGGCCGAGTGGCTGCAGACGGCGGGGGTCAACACGCTGGCCCCGGAGTTCGAGCTCGACGACGAGGGCCGCTACGCGACGTTCGCCGTCCGCCAGAGCGCGCACCCCGACTGGCCGACGCTGCGCCGGCACCGGATCGCGATCGGGCTCTACGACGACGTGGCGGGCTCGCTGGTCCGCCGCGACCGGATCGAGGTCGACGTCCAGGGCGAGCTCACCACGCTCGACGAGCTCGTCGGCCTCCGCCAGCCCGACCTGCTGCTGCTCAACGACGAGGACCTCGCCTACGCCAAGATCCGGCTCGACGAGCGCTCGCTGACGACCGCGGTCGACGAGCTCGGCCGGCTCGACGACTCGCTCGCCCGGGCGGTGGTCTGGGGCGCCGCCTGGGACATGACGCGGGACGCCCAGATGCGGGCCACCGACTTCGTCCACCTGGTGCTGCGCAACATCGCCCGCGAGACCGACCCCTCCGGCCTGTCCTCGCTGCCGCGCTTCGCGGCGCTGGCCGCCCACGCCTACTCGGCGCCCGCCCACCGCGAGCGGCTGCTCGAGGAGTGGGAGCAGGGCCTGCGCACCCTGGTGGAGCAGGCGGCGCCGGGAAGCGACCACCAGCTGACGTTCGTCCGCCACTACGCGCTGGCCGCGCGCAGCGAGCGCGCAGGCGCCGACCTGCGCGAGCTGCTCGACGGCTCGTGGACGCCCGAGGAGCTCCAGGTCGACCAGGACCTGCGCTGGACGCTGCTCACCGGACTGGCCCGCAACGACCGGGTCGACGACGCCGAGATCGCCGCCGAGCAGGAGCGCGACGGCACTATCGTCGGCCAGGAGCGGGCGGCAGCCGTCCGGGCGTCACGGCCCGCGGCCGGGGCCAAGGCGGACGCGTGGGCGACCGTCATGCAGAAGCAGACCCCCAACGAGACCTCGCGGTCGATCGTGCTGGCGTTCATGCGCCACGGCCAGGCCGAGGTGCTGGCGCCGTACGTGGAGAAGTACCTCGAGGCCGCGGAGTCGATCTGGGACACGCTCGGCACCCACAAGGCGTCGGTCGTGCTGGAGCACATGTTCCCGCGGCCGCTCGCCTCGCCCGAGCTGATCGAGCGGGTGGACGCGTGGCTCGAGACCACGCCGGCCAAGGCCGGCGCCAAGCGCTACGTCGCCGAGGGACGGGCCGACGCCGCTCGCGCGCTCGCGGCGCAGGAGCGGGACGCGCAGGACTGATGTGAGGGGCTGAACGCCCTCGAGGTCTGCTGGAGGCTCACGGGGTTTCGAGACGGACGGTCGGCCCCCGGCTTCGCACGGGTGCCGCGTCCTCCTCAACCTCCTCGCCCCGACGCCGCCGCGGCTTAGCCGCGGCGGCTGGGCTCGGATCAGAAATGGCGGGTCTGGGGGGCCCGGGCGTGGTCGGCGAGCTGGGCGACCCCGCGCACCAGGCCGCCGACCAGGTCGTCCTCGGCGAACGCCGAGCGCATCTGCAGGACGGCGAGGTCGACCGACTGGTCGTCGAGCACCCGGCGTACGTCGGCGCCGGTCACCACCTCGATGACCCGCGCCCGCGGGTCGACCATCACGAGCACGCTGCGATCGGGCGCGACCGAGGCGCTGTGGAGCCGCTCGGCGAAGCCGCGGGGCGTCCCCTCGACGCGGCCGACGAAGACCGAGAACTCGTAGCGGCTGGACTGCTCGGCCGCCCGGATCGCCTTGTCGATCTCGTAGCGGTCGGAGTCACGGAGCTCACCAGGTGCCACTGGCACCGCCCGTGGGCCCGACCTCGCGGGAGGTGGTCTCGAGCTCGCCGGTGGGGCGGTCGGGGCCGCCGAACCACTGGTCGGGTGCCGGCGACGTGCTGGGCAGCAGCTTCTCGCCCCGGGCCAGCGCCGGCAGCAGCACCAGGCCGGTGATCACCACGAACAGCACGGCGGGCACGGCGAAGATCACCGTGAACAGCTGCAGCAGGCTCACGTCGTCGGGGTCGCTCCAGCCCTCCGGCGCCTCGGCGTACGCGGGTGCGGCGGTCAGCACCGCCAGCGCGGCGGCCGTCAGGACCACACCGGTCCGGCGGGCGAGGCGGGTCGTCGTCGCAGTCACGGGGCGAGGATATCGGAACCCGGCGCGGGCCCGGTGGACCCGTCCGTCGACCCAGGTCCCGGCACTCCGGGCGCCGCCCTGACGTCGGCTACGTCACATCTCGGCGGGCTGCGCGTGCACCGATTTTGGATGCTGGGCGAGACCGCAATACTGGGGCTCCATGTGGCAGATCACGACGACCAACCCCTGCACCTCCGACGAAGTCGTCTGCAACTACGTGCTCGACACCACCGGGAGCGAGAAGGCCGCGTGGGCGGTCGACTTCCTGATCGGCACGCCGCTGGCCGTGGTCAGCCTGATCATCCTCTTCTTCGTCCTCCGGTGGGTCCTCAACCGGCTGGTCGACCGGCTGGTCAAGCGGGCCGAGGGCGGTGCGCTCACCGCCAAGGTCGGCCGGCTCTCGCTGGGCGCCGGCCGCGCCAAGGCACCCAGTCCCGCCGAGCTGGCGACCGCCACCCGCCGGGTGCAGCGCGCGAAGGCGATGGGGTCGCTGCTCAAGAGCCTCATCGCCGGCGTCCTGCTCGCCGTGTTCGGCACCATGGTCCTGGCCCAGGTGGGCGTCAACGTCGGTCCGATCATCGCCAGCGCCGGGATCGTCGGTATCGCCCTCGGCTTCGGCGCCCAGAGCCTGGTGAGCGACTACCTCGCCGGCGTCTTCATGGTCTTCGAGGACCAGTACGGCGTCGGCGACGAGGTCGACCTCGGCGAGGCCTCCGGCACGGTCGAGGCGGTCAGCCTCCGGGTCACCCGGGTGCGCGACGTCAACGGCACCGTCTGGTACGTCCGCAACGGCGAGATCGTCCGGGTCGGCAACATGTCCCAGAACTGGGCGCGCAGCGTCATCGACGTCAGCGTCGCCTACCACGAGGACCTCGCCCGGGTGCGCCGCGTGCTCGAGGACGTCGCCCACGACATGTGGGAGGACGAGGACTTCAAGGGCGTCATCATCGAGGAGCCCTCCGTGTGGGGCGTCCAGGAGCTCGGCATCGACGGCGTCCTGGTGCGGGTCGCCCTCAAGACCGCGCCGCTGGAGCAGTGGGCGGTCGCCCGCGAGATGCGGCAGCGGATCAAGGCCCGGTTCGACCACGAGGGCATCGAGATCCCCCGCCCCCAGCGGATGGTGTGGCACCGTTCCGCCCCCGGCGAGGGCGACGAGGTCCCCGGGATGACCACCACGGACCCCTCCGCATGACCGCCCGGCACAATGAGCCGGTGACCACGTTCTACGAGGAGGTCGGCGGCTTCGAGACGTTCCGCCGGATCGTCCACCGCTTCTACGAGGGGGTGGCCGAGGACGACGTGCTGCGCGCGCTCTACCCCGAGGAGGACCTCGGCCCGGCCGAGGAGCGGTTCCTGCACTTCCTCGTGCAGTACTGGGGCGGCCCGACGACGTACTCCGACACCCGCGGGCACCCGCGGCTGCGGATGCGGCACGCGCCGTTCGCCGTGACGCCGCAGGCTGCGCAGCGGTGGCTGGTGCACTTCCGGGAGGGGCTGGACTCGGTCGAGCTCACCCCGGAGCAGGACGCGAGGTTCTGGGACTACGTCACGCACGCGGCGCAGTTCATGGTCAACACCTTCGAACAGCCCTGAGGCGTTCGGCGTACCTCTCGGGGGGTGGTGCGGACCGACCCGTGGCGGGGTCGACGAAGACCACGACGACCCGGGCACGGGACAGCACGGTGTCGCCGTCGCAGACCACGCCCTCGACGGTCATCGACGTGGAGCCGAGGTCGGAGACCCACGACCAGGTGTCGTAGGGCTCGGGTCGGAACAGGATCGGGACGGCGTAGTCGACGTCGATCTGCGCGACCACCACCGGCGGCGGCGCGCCGTCGTCACCGAGCCCGTCCCACAGCCGCCCGAACAGCCTGATCCGGGACTCCTGGAAGTACTCGAAGTACTTCACGTTGTTGGTGTGGCCGTAGACGTCGACGTCGGAGAACCGGACGTGGACGGGGTAGTGCCCGAGCTCGTCGCGGACCGGCTCGGAGCGCCGTCCGCGCACCGGGTCGCCGGGCTCGAGATAGCCCTCCAGCGCCTGCTTCTCCTCGGCGGAGAGCCGCCGGGGCCGCTCGGTGGCGAAGACGTACGGCGTCAGCAGCGTGCTGGCCCGGGCGTACACCCGTCGTCCGTCGTCGAAGTCGTGGAAGATCTCGTAGGCGAGCGTGAACGACCCGGCCCGGATCTCGGTCACCCACACCTCGATGCTGACGGTGTCCCGGCCGAACAGCAGCGGCGCGACGTACGACACCTCGTGCCGGACGACGACCACCCCCTCCACGAGGCCCTCATCGGCGGTCGCCCGGGGCCCGTGGTGACGCAGCAGGTCGACCCGGGCCTCCTGGAGGTAGTCGACGTACGTCACGTTGTTGACGTGGCCCAGCAGGTCGAGGTCGGCCCAGCGCATCGGGCACTCGTAGCGGTGGCGCACGCCCCGACTCTGCCAGAGGTGCGATCCGCAGCACCGCGCGGTCGGCCTCCCGCTGTGGGGTCAGGTGCCCACCGCGGCGACGGAATCGCTCGCCACGGCCGCGACCCGTTCCGGCACCTCGTTCGGCAGGAAGTACACGTGGCCCGGGAGCCGCGCGTCGTCGCGGGCAGGCGGGGTCGACCCGCTGGTGTCAGCCGATCTGCTCGGCCAGCGAGACGATGATCCCCTCGGGTCCGCGGACGTAGGCCATGCGCCAGATGTTCTCGTGCTGGCCGATGCCGCCGATCAGTCCGTACCCGCCCGCGGCCAGGTCGTCGACGGCGGCCTGCAGGTCGGCGACCTCGAAGCAGACGTTGCGCACGCCCAGCTCGTTCGCCATCGCGGCGGGCGATCCGGGCTCGTGGTCGGGCCTGACGAAGGTCGAGAGCTCGATCCCGGGTCCGCCACCGGGCGGCCGCAGCATGAGGATCTCCGTGCGCGAGTCCGGGATCCCGATGACCGTGTCGAGGAACTCGCCCTCCACGAACGCGCGGCCCTCGACCTCGAGACCCAACCCGACGAAGAACGCCGCCACGGAGTCGAGGTCGGAGACGGTGATCCCGACATGGTCGAAACGCCTGATGTGTGGCATGACTTCATCCTCCCGCGCTCATGGTCATCTCGCTGCGGGGGGCGGTGCTGTCGCGGCACTCTCGAGATGCCGGGTCACGCCGCCTGGGCGACCGCGCACCTCGAGCTCCTGCGCCGCGCGGCGTCGGGTGTCGCACCCGTAGGGTGAGGGGAGCCCGCCGTACCGAGATCGGAGTCCCCATGCCCGAGGCCGTCATCGTGTCCGCTGCCCGCTCCCCGATCGGGCGGGCCAACAAGGGGTCGCTCAAGGACCTGCGGCCCGACGACCTCGCCGCCACGATCGTCAGGACCGCGCTCGAGCAGGTACCCGCCCTCGACCCCGCGACCGTCGACGACGTCTACCTCGGGTGCGGGCTCCCCGGGGGTGAGCAGGGCTTCAACATGGCGCGGGTCGTCAACGTCCTCAACGGCATGGACGACGTGCCCGGCGCCACCATCACCCGCTACTGCGCCTCGTCGGTGCAGACCACCCGGATGGCCTTCCACGCCATCAAGGCCGGCGAGGGTGACGTCTTCGTGTCGGCGGGCGTGGAGATGGTGTCGCGCTTCGCGCGAGGCACCTCCGACCACTGGCCCGACACCCGCAACCCCGAGTTCGCCGACGCCGTGGCTCGCACCGTGAAGACCGCCCAGGGCGGCGTGGACTGGCACGACCCCCGCCGCGACGGCGCGGTCCCCGACGTCTACATCGCGATGGGGCAGACCGCCGAGAACGTCGCCCGGCTCCGCGGGCTCTCGCGCCAGGAGCTCGACGAGTTCGGCGTACGCAGCCAGAACCTCGCCGAGAAGGCGATCGCCGACGGGTTCTGGGCGCGGGAGATCACCCCGGTGACCGCCCCCGACGGCACCCTGGTGACCGCCGACGACGGACCCCGTCCCGGCGTCACGATCGAGGGCGCCTCGCAGCTCGACCCGGTCTTCCGCCCCGACGGCGTGGTCACGGCCGCCAACTGCTGCCCGCTCAACGACGGTGCCGCCGCGGTCGTCGTCACCTCCGACACCAGGGCGGCCGAGCTGGGGCTGACGCCGCTCGCCCGCATCGTGTCGACGGGCGTGAGCGGCCTCTCCCCCGAGATCATGGGCCTCGGGCCGGTCGAGGCCACGAAGCGGGCGCTGGCGAACGCCGGCATGAGCATCGGCGACATCGACCTGGTCGAGATCAACGAGGCGTTCGCCGCCCAGGTCGTGCCGTCCTACCACGACCTCGGCATCGACCTCGACCGGCTCAACGTCAACGGCGGCGCCATCGCGGTCGGCCACCCGTTCGGCATGACCGGCGCCCGGCTGCAGAACACCATGCTCAACAGCCTCGACTGGCACGACAGGTCGACCGGCCTGATCACGATGTGCGTCGGCGGCGGGCAGGGCATGGCGCTGATCCTCGAGCGTCTCTGAACCTCTGGCCGGCCGGACGGCGATAGGGTGCCGGCCATGGAGGAGACGGGGGTCCGGTGGCTCGATCCTGAGCAACAACAGGACTGGCGGGCGCTGGTGCTCGGGACGACCCTGCTCTTCGACCGCCTCGACAGCGACCTGAACCGCCGCCACGGGATCTCGCTCGCCGAGTACGAGATCCTGGTGCGACTGTCCGAGACCGAGGGATGGCGGCTGCGGATGGCCCAGCTCGCCGACTCGGTGCGCCACAGCCGCAGCCGGGTCACCCACACGGTGAAGCGTCTCGAGACGGCGGGCCTCGTCAAGCGTGACCGGTCACCCGACGACGGCCGCGGCATCGACTGCACGATGACCGAGGAAGGCATGCGGCTGCTCGAGGCCATGGCGCCCACCCACGTCACGGGCGTCCGCGAGCACCTGGTCGACCTCGCCACGCCCGAGGACCTCCGCGCGGTCGGACGGGTCATGAACGTGGTGGCCGACCACCTCATCGCCGGCCACCCCGAGATGGAGATCCGGGAGCCCGACGGCGAACCGGCGGACGACGGGGGCACCGGGGGCTGAGCCCGCGGGCCCTCCGCCTCAGTCGCGGGTGAGCCGGCGGTGGGTGACCCGGTGGGGCCGGGCCGCCTCGGCGCCGAGGCGCTGCACCTTGTTCTCCTCGTAGGCGGCGAAGTTGCCCTCGAACCAGAACCACTTCGAGGGGTCCTCGTCGTCGCCCTCCCACGCCAGGATGTGGGTGGCGATGCGGTCGAGGAACCACCGGTCGTGGGAGGTGACCACGGCACAGCCCGGGAAGTCGAGCAGCGCGTCCTCGAGCGACGACAGCGTCTCGACGTCGAGGTCGTTGGTCGGCTCGTCGAGGAGCAGCATGTTCCCGCCCATCTTCAGCGTCAGCGCCAGGTTGAGCCGGTTGCGCTCCCCGCCGGAGAGGACGCCCGCCTTCTTCTGCTGGTCGGGGCCCTTGAAGCCGAACGACGCGACGTAGGCGCGGGAGTTCATCTCGAAGTTGGCGACCTTGATGAAGTCGAGGCCGTCGGAGACGACCTCCCAGACGTTCTTCTGGCCGTCGAGGCCGCCGCGGCTCTGGTCGACGTAGGAGATCTTCACCGTCTGGCCGACGTCGAGGTCACCTGAGTCAGGCTTCTCCTGGCCGGTGATCATCCGGAACAGCGTGGTCTTGCCGACTCCGTTGGGACCGATCACGCCGACGATGCCGGCGCGGGGCAGCGTGAAGGACAGGTCGTGCATCAGCGCCCGGCCGTCGAAGCCCTTGGTCAGGCCCTTGGCCTCCAGGACCACGTCACCGAGCCGCGGTCCGGCCGGGATGTTGATCTCGGAGGTGTCGATCTTGCGCATCCGGTCGGCCTCGGCCGCCATCTCCTCGTAGCGGGCCAGACGCGACTTGCTCTTGGCCTGGCGGGCCTTGGGGTTGGAGCGGACCCACTCCAGCTCCTTCTCGAGCATCTTGGCGCGCTTGGCGTCCTTCTGCCCCTCGATCTTGAGGCGGTCCTTCTTGGTCTCGAGGTAGGTCGAGTAGTTGCCCTCGTAGGGGTGGGTCTTGCCGCGGTCGAGCTCGAGGATCCACTGGGCGACGTTGTCGAGGAAGTAGCGGTCGTGGGTGACGGCCAGCACGCAACCGGGGTAGGCGGCCAGGTGGCCCTCCAGCCACTGCACCGACTCGGCGTCGAGGTGGTTGGTGGGCTCGTCGAGGAGCAGCAGGTCGGGCTGCTGGAGGAGCAGCTTGCACAGCGCGACGCGGCGGCGCTCCCCTCCGGAGAGGTTGTCGACCAGTGCCTCGGGCGGCGGGCAGCGCAGCGCGTCCATCGCCTGGTCGAGCCGGCTGTCGAGGTCCCACGCGCCGGCGTGGTCGAGGTCGGTCTGCAGGTCACCCATCTCGGCGAGCAGCGCGTCGTAGTCGGCGTCGGGGTCGCCGAGCGCCTCGGAGACCTCGTTGAAGCGGTCGAGCTTGCGCTTGATCTCGCCGACGGCCTCCTCGACGTTCTCCTGCACGGTCCTGCCCTCGGTCAGCGGGGGCTCCTGCTGGAGCATCCCGACCGTCGCCTCGGGGTCGATGATCGCGTCGCCGTTGTTGGGCTGGTCGAGCCCGGCCATGATCTTCAGCAGCGAGGACTTGCCGGTGCCGTTGGGGCCGACGACGCCGATCTTGGCACCGTGCAGGAACGACAGCGTGACGTTGTCGAGCACCACCTTGTCGCCGTGGGCCTTCCGCACGTTGCGCAGGGTGAACACATAGTCAGCCATGATCAGGAAGCCTACGGGGCGCGTCCGCCCCGCTCCCAATCCGCTGCGGCCGACCAGGCGGGCCGGTCAGGCGACCCAGTCTCGCGGCTCGGGCGATGCGGCCGGCTGGTCGCCGGAGGCCACCACGGGGGCCGCGGCGACGGGCGAGACGGTCGCCGGGACGGCCTCGGTCGTCGGGCGGCCGCTCGCGCGCGTGAAGTCGCTCGTGCCGCGGTTGAGGTCGTGGCCGACGAAGCTCGCGTCGACCTCCAGCGAGGTCATCTCGACGCCCTCCTGGTTGACCCAGCTGGACTGGGTGAGCCGCCCGTGGACCACCACCGGGTCACCGCGGCGGAGCGAGGCCGCGCAGTGCTCGCCGAGGCCGCGCCAGGCGCTCACGGAGTACCACTGCGTCGGGCCGTCGTGCCACTCGCCGGTCCCGCGGTTGAGCCGGCGCGGGGTGCTGGCGACGCGGAACCGGGCGACCACCGCGCCGCCGGCCTGGTGGGTGCGGACGTCGCCGCCGAGCCACCCCTGGAAGGTGACCATGGACTCGTTCATCGGGTGTCTCCTCTGTGTCGGGCGACCGGGTGGTCGCGGCAACCAGACTGCGAGGAGCCGACGACAGCGACCGCCGGGGCGGGCACGGGCTGTGGAGGAGCGTCCTGCCGTCCCCGCTGTGGACGGGAAGTGGTGCGCCGCGCGGCGCAGCGGTCGTCAGCCCTTCGTGACGCCCGCTCCTCAGGAACCGCCCAACGCCCTCTCGAGGCCGGCGCGCACGTCGGCGTACGACGCGAGCACGCCCTGGACCGGCTGCACCACGAGCTCGTCGGAGACCTCTCCGATCGCCCGGCGCAGCCGGTGGTCGGCGGTCCGCGCCCGACGGCGGGCGGACATCGAGACGAGCAGCCGGCACACCAGCGCCAGGAGCAGCCCCAGCACCACCCCGCCGAGCAGCATGAGCGTCGGCAGCGGGAACCCCCGCCAGGCCGGGGTCGCCGGCTCCGGCAGCTGCAGGTAGCCCATGACGGCGAGCACCCCCAGCCACGCGCCGCCCCCGAGCGCCGCCAGGATGAGCACCCACTGCAGGAGCCGCACCACGCCCGCCCACCACGGGATCCGTGCGGCGCCGAGATCGGTGGCGCCGAGGGCGGCGTCGAGCCGGTCGCCCAGCTCCTCGAGCCGCGAGGTCGACGCCCGGCGTACGGCGGCCGACCACGGCCGCGTCATCCCGGACGAGGCGTCGTCGGCCAGGGCACGCACCTCGGTGTCGACGCGGGCGCGCTGCACCTGCGTGGCCTCCGGCACCGAGGTGCGGGCGGCTCCGGTGAGCTGCTTGCCCTCCGCACCGAGGTCGAGGTGGAGCCGTTTGAGCGGGTCGGGCTTGAGGCGCGAGAGCCACGAGGTGACCGGCCAGCCGGTCGCACGGTTGGCCCGCAGCCGCGTGGACTGCTCGACCGCGTCGACGACGGTGGGCACGCCCGCTGCCTCGGCCACCGCGTCGTCGAGCGCGGCGACCCGCTCCTGGGTGAGCCGGTCGACCGGCGCGCGGCCGGTGGCCTCGTCGAGGCGCTCGGCCACCGCGCGCACGTCGGCCGCGAGCCGGCTCCGCGTGGCCTTCTTCGACGCCGCCCGACGGGCGATCTCGTCGCGCAGCTCGGAGACGCCGAGGCCGTGGCGGGCGCTGATGCCCATCACGGGTACGCCGGCGAGGCCGTCGGCGTCCAGCAGCCGGCTCACGTCGGCGAGCATCGCGTCACGCCGCGGCTCGGGCACCGCGTCGAGGTGGTTGAGCACCACGAGGAGCACCTCGCGGTAGCCGGCCATCGGCGCGAGGTAGCGGTCGTGGACCGCCGCGTCGGCGTACTTCTGCGGGTCGAGGATCCACACCATCACGTCGGCGAGGGCGACCAGCCGGTCGACCTCGAGGTGGTGGGACACCTCGGTGGAGTCGTGGTCGGGCAGGTCGAGCAGGACGACGCCGTCGAGCGCACGGTCCTCGCGGCCGGTGTCGAGCATCGAGTCGCGCACCGTGCGGTGGCGTTGCGGGATGCCGAGCCAGTCGAGCAGCTCGTCGGCACCCTCGTCGCCCCACACGCACGCGGTCGTCCACGACGTCGTGGGCCGGCGGACGCCGACCGCGGCCAGGTCGAGGCCGTTGAGCGCGTTGAAGGTCGAGGACTTGCCGGAGCCGGTCGCCCCCGCGAGCGCGACGACGGTGTGGTCGGCGGAGAGCCGCAGCCGGCCGGAGGCGCGCTCGACGACGGCGGTGGCCTCGTCGACCAGGGCGTCGTCGAGGTGCCCGCGCGCGGCGATGGTGGCAGCCTCCAGGCCCTCGATGCGTCGGCCGATGTCGGTGCCCCGGGTGACCAGCCGCCTGGCACCCTCCAGCAAGGACGTCATGGTCTCCCTTTGTGGTCCCCGTCGTTGGTGCCCAAGCCTAGGAGGTTGCCGACGACGCACCCCCCGAGGGTTCCGGGTTCTCAGATCCCGAGCCGGCCGCAGCGAAGCGCAGGTCGTCGACGCGGCGGGCCGCACCCCGGAGCCGGTCGGCGGCCGCCGAGTCGACCTTGACGGTGCCGAGCAGGTCGGTGAAGCGACGCCGCTCGGCGTCGAGGAGGGTGCGGGTCCGCGCCTCGAGGTCGCGCCGCGCCCGCTGCGCGAGGGTGCGCACCGCCTGGTCGCCGAAGACCGCCTCCAGCAGCTTCTGGGCGAGGATCGCGGTCCCGCCTGCCACGCCGGCCTCGGCGCCGGCGAGCATCCCGCCGGTGTGGGCGAACACCACGATCATCACCGCGACGCCGAGCCCGTTGACGCCGTACGCCAGGAAGCGCGCGGTGCCGCGCTTGTCGGCTCCCTCGGAGCGCACCATCGACAGCACGTCCTGCTGCCAGTCGCGCACCGTCCGCTCGGCCCGCCGCCGGAAGTCGCGGGAGGCGCGGCCCAGGTCCTCGCCGGCGTCGGCCAGCAGCGCCTGGCCGGCGGCGAGGCCCTGCCAGGACGCCTCGGCCCGCTCGGCGGCGGCCTCGGCGTGCTCGAGCAGCAGCGTCTCCAGGCCCGACTCGACCGCGACGGTGACCCGCTCGGCCTGCTGCGGGCGACCCCGGACGGCGTTGACCACCCGGTCGCGGATCCGCCCGACCCGGTGCTCCAGCGACTTCAGCAGCTCGCCGGTGCCGACGAACTCCTGCCACCGGGCCAGCACCTCGCCCCGCAGCAGCGTCCCGTCGGCGGTGGCCTCGACGACCTGCTCGATCGCGCTGTCGTACGCGGTGTCGGCGCCCTCGCGCAGCCGCTGCCAGGTGGCGGCCTGCTCGGCGGCGGCGTCGGCCACACCGTGGGTACGGCGGGCGAGGGTCCGGACGGCGCCCTCGAGCGTCTGCCGGACGACCATGCCCCGTGCTTCGGCATCGGCGGCCAGCGAGTCGAGCCAGCCCTTGATCTCGGCGACCGCGTCGGCGGGCAGCAGCCCCTCGTCGCTCACGACCCCCTCGGTCACGACGAACAGCGGCGAGTCCTTGAGGCCGCGGCTGGCGAGCATCCGGGCCAGGTGGCTGGACACGGTGTCGATGGCGTCGGGCGGGGTCCGGTCGAGCACCACCGCGACGGCGGCGGACCGGTCGGCCGCCTGGCGCAGGAAGCCCCACGGCACCTGGTCGGCGTAGCGTGCGGCGGACGTCACGAACAGCCACAGGTCGGCCGCGGCCAGCAGCTGCGCCGCGAGCGTGCGGTTCTGCTCCTCGACGGAGTCGATGTCAGGGGCGTCGAGGATCGCCAGCCCGGACGGCACGCTCTCGACCGGCACCAGCTGCAGGGCGGCAGGGTCGGTCGTCGGGCGGTCGACCCGCTCCAGCTCGCTCAGCAGCCGATCGGCGCCGAACCACGAGGCGTCGTCGGGGTGGTGTACGAGCACGGGCGACCGGGTGGTCGGCCGGAGCACGCCCTGCTCGGTGACCGGGCGGCCGGCCAGCGAGTTGACCAGCGTCGACTTGCCCGCCCCGGTGGACCCGCCGACGACGGCCAGCAGCGGCGCCTCGAGGGTCATCAGCCGCGGGATCACGTAGTCCTCGAGCTGGTCGACCATCTCGGTGCGGGTCGCGCGCTCCTCCTCGACGCCCGGGAGGTCCAGCGGCAGCGTCGTGTCCTGCAGCGCCTGGCGGAGCCGCACCAGCGCGGTCGCCATCTGGGGGGAGGCGGGGGTGTCGGTCATCGACTCGGGACCACCTGTCCGGGGAACACCACGAACGGCCGGACGGCGGCGATCCGCTCGACGTAGCCCTGGCCCCGCGCGGCGAAGTCGGGTGGCGGGGTGCCGCGCAGGTAGCGGTGGTGGAGGAAGCCGAGCTCGATCGCGGCCTGCTGGTAGTCGCGCATCGCCGCCTGGGCCTGCGGGCCGCCCAGCTGCAACGCGTGGGCGCGGCTGGCGCGCCGGGCCTGCAGGTTGACCAGCCAGCCGATGTCGGTGGCGGGGATCAGCCCGCGCTCCGCGGCGTCCGTCAGCGAGGCGACCAGCATCCGCTGCTCCGAGCGGCGGGCCCACACCGCCAGCGCGATCATGCCGATGAAGGCCGGCGCCATCAGCGCGGCGTACGCGCCGACGAAGCCGGTGAAGCCGTAGAGCGTCGAGCTGTTCCAGATCATGTGGGTGATCACGGCGACGACGTAGCCGGCGACCGGCGCGACGACACGGACGCCGCGGCTGCGGCTGTTGACCGCGATCCCGACGCCGATGCCGGTGAACGTGGTGAAGAGCGGGTGCGCGAACGGGCTGAGCAGGCACCGCATCACGAAGACCGAGGTCAGCGCCTCCGGGCCACCGGGCAGGCCGTCGCTGCCGTTGTAGGCGGCCGCCAGGTAGAGGATGTTCTCGATGAAGGCGAAGCCGATGCCGACCATGCCGGCGTAGACGATGCCGTCGAGGATGCCGTCGAGCTCGTTGCGGCGCCACCACAGCAGCAGCACGAGGAACAGCCCCTTGGTGAGCTCCTCGGTCACCGGCGCCACGACTGCGAGCGACTCCTGCTCGCTGTAGCCGAGCACCCAGCCCCCGGCGCCCTGGACGAGGAGCGCGCCGGCGGTGGCGACGAAGCCACCCCACAGCAGGCCGAGCGCCAGCAGCCACCGCGGCTCCGGCTCGTAGCGGTCGAGCCACAGGTAGCACGCCACCAGCGGACCAACTGGCAGCGCGGCCAGGACCGTCGCCACGAGCAGCGACCCGGGTGCCCCGGAGACGACCAGGAGCAGCAGCACGGGCAGCGCGCCGAGGCACACGAGCACGGTGACGACGACCGTGAACACGACCTGGCCCCGAGCTGCTCCCTGCATGCCGGGCAGCCTACTTGGGAGGGTCCGGGGCGCCGCGCGGTCGGCGTACAGTGACGCGCGTGACCGACGACACCACCCAGCCCCACACCGAGTCCCACGACCCCAAGGTCCCCGAGGCCTGGCAGAAGTTCATGCGGACTGGGTGGGGCGACCGAGAGCTCGACCTGCCGCGTCACCCCGTCGCCGACCTCGCCGCCCAACGCCGCGCCCGGCTGGCGGCCAACTTCCCGGGCGAGCGGCTGGTGCTCCCGGCCGGCACCTTCAAGGTCCGGTCCAACGACACCGACTACCGGTTCCGGCCCGACACGGCCCACACCTACTACTCCGGCAACCAGACCAGCGACGCGGTCCTGGTCATCGACTCCGACTCCACCGGGGCCGGCGAGTCCGTCCTCTACGCGCGCCCGCGCTCCTCGCGCGAGACCGACGAGTTCTTCCGGGACCGGCAGTACGGCGAGCTGTGGGCCGGCCGCCGCCCATCCGCGCACGAGCTGGCGTCGTCGCTGGGCCTCGAGGTCCGCCACATCGACGACCTCCCCGACCTCACCGGCGCCAAGACCCGTGACCTCACCTCCGACGACGAGCTGGCGCGGGTCGCCTCGGAGATGCGGCTCGTCAAGGACGAGTGGGAGATCGAGCAGCTGCAGGAGGCGTGCGACATCACCGCGCTCGGGTTCGAGGACTCCGTCCGCGAGTGGGACCGGGTGCTGGACTACGGCGAGCGCTGGATCGAGGGCACCTTCTTCCGCCGCGCCCGCGCGATGGGCAACGACATCGGCTACGACTCGATCGTCGGCGGCGGCAAGCACGCCACGACGCTGCACTGGATCGACAACACCGGACCGATCACCCCGGGCGAGCTGGTGCTGCTCGACATGGGCGTCGAGAACCGCAGCCTCTACACGGCCGACGTCACCCGGACTTTGCCGGTCGACGGCACCTTCACCCCGCTGCAGCGCGAGCTCTACGACCTCGTCCACGCCGCCCAGGAGGCCGGCATCCAGGCGGTCCGCCCCGGCGTACCCTTCCTCGCCGCTCACGACGCCGCCATGGAGGTGCTGGCCCAGGGGCTCGAGGGCCTGGGCCTGCTGCCGGTGTCGGCGCAGGAGGCGCTCGACCCCGACTCCAAGGTCTACGCCCGCTGGACCCTCCACGGGACCAGCCACATGCTGGGCCTGGACGTCCACGACTGCGGCAAGGCGTCCGACGACGCCTACCGCAACGGCACCCTCGACGAGGGTTACGTGCTGACCGTCGAGCCGGGGCTCTACTTCCAGGAGGACGACCTGCTGGTCCCCGAGGAGCTGCGCGGCATCGGCATCCGGATCGAGGACGACATCCTCGTCACCGCCGAGGGCCACCGGAACCTCTCCGCCTCGCTCCCCCGGACCTCGGCCGACGTCGAGGCGTGGATGGGCGCGCTCCGCGGCTGACCCTCACCCCGGCCGCATCCGGCGCCCGGTGCGGCCGTCAGGTCGGGGAGGCGACTTCTCCCTCTTTCGCGCTTTGTCGACGGTTTGTCCAAAGTTTTCCCATCCGGCGCGAGTGCGGCACCGAATCAGGTTCACCACGTCCCTGAAAGAGGAGGAAGCACGAATGAAGCGCATCCTGACCATCGCGGCGACTGCCTGTGTCGCCGCCCTCGCCCTCGTACCGGCTGTCCCGGCGTCCGCCCAGGCGGGCGAGGCGACCGTGTCGGTGCTGCACGGAGTCCCCGGGCTGACCGTGGATGTCTACGCCAACGGGGAGGAGCTGATTCCGGACTTCGAGCCCGGCACCCTCACCGATCCCCAGTCGCTGCCCGCCGGCACCTACGACCTCGCGGTGTACGCCGACGGCGACGACCCCGACAACGCCGACCCGGCCATCGAGGCCAACGACGTCGAGGTCCCGGCCGGGGCCAACGCCACGGTCGTGGCGCACTTGGACGAGCAGGGCAACCCCACGCTGACGCCGTACGTGAACGACCTCGCGGCCACCGCGCCCGGCGAGGCACGCCTGGTGGTGCGTCACACGGCTGCCGCGCCGGCAGTAGACGTGCGGGCCGACGAGGACGTGCTCTTCGGGGGGCTCTCGAACCCGGACGAGGAGTCGGGTGACGTCCCGGCCGGCACCTACTCCGCCGACGTCACGCTGGCCGGCGAGAAGGACGCCGTGCTCGGGCCGGCCGACCTCGACCTGGCCGAGGGCACCTCGACCATCGTCTACGCCTGGGGATCCGCCGAGGAGGACAACCTCGACCTGGCGGTCCAGACGATCGACGGTCTGCACTCCTCGCCGTCCGGCGTGCCGGGCGGAGAGACCGGTGAGGCGGCCGGCTCCGGCGCCGCGCCCTGGGCATGGGGCCTCGGGCTGGTCTCCCTGGCAACACTCCTGCTGGCCACGCGGCGGCTCCTGCCCGTCGATGTGCGCCGCTGAGGCCTCGTCGTGACGAGGCTGGGCAGGCCGGCCTGGGGCACCGTCGCCGCGGTCGCCCTGGCGGGACTCCTGCTCAGCCTCGTCACCCTCCTCCGCCCACCGGACCGGCCGGAGCCCACGGTGGAGGTCCAGGGACCGGCGGCAGTGGGTCAGCGGCCCGAGTCCCCCGTCGCCCGCTCACGGGAGCCCGACAGCAGTGACCGGGTCGCACGGACCTCGGCGGCGCTTCCCGCTGCCAGACCAGCGGCCCCTCGCCCGGTCCTGCTGCGCGCGCCGGCCATCGAGGTGACAGCGCCGGTCGACGCTGTCGGCGTCGCACGGGATCGACAGATGCGACTCCCGGGTGATCCGCGACGGCTGGGGTGGTACCGCTTCGGCCCCTCACCCGGCAGCGGTCGGGGGTCGGCGGTGCTGGCCGGTCACGTCGACTCCCAGGCTTACGGCGTGGGGCCGCTCGTGCGGCTCGGCGAGCTGCGCCCCGGGGACGTGGTCGACGTGCGGCTCGCCACGGGACGGTGGCACCGATTCCGCGTCGACAGCATCCAGACCTTCGAGCGCCGGTCCCTGCCGGATTCCGTCTTCACCCGCACGGGCCCGGAGCGGCTGCGGCTGGTCACCTGCACCGGCACCTACCTCCCTGACGCCGGCGGCTACCAGGAGAATCTCGTCGTCACCGCGGTCCCCGGGGAGGACGTGGGTGAGTGACTAGTCGGGGCGACGGTGAGCGGTCCTCGCGTCTCGTCCCACGTGCCCTCGGCACACGTTGGTGCAGGTGCCCAGCACGTCCCGGGCGTGTGCCCCATGATCACGCACTCCCCGGCCCTCCCGGCCGGCATGGTGCAACGGAGTCGCCACGTACCGTCGTGGACGGTGCCGGTCACCAGCGTCCGGTCCTTGCAGAAGAAGCCCGACGACCCCGGCATGGTTCCGTGACCGTCGTTGAGGATGTCGTTGCGACCCGGCCGACGAGCACGTCGTGGCCGCCCTCCCGCAGATGACGTCCGCGCGGCTCGTGCCGACCCTGCGGTCGTTGCCGGACGTCCCGACGACCGTGCAGCCCGCCGCACCCGCGGGGCCGGTCAGGACGAGGGGGCGGGAGGCGCAGGATGACGGACCCGACCCCGGTCCGGACGGCGTGGAGGCGCAGCATGGCACACGGGGAGCACTCCCTGCGCTCCGTCCGGGATTCCCAGCTCGAGTCCGGCCGCTACCAGAGGACGCTGCCCATGGCGGGCTATCCGCACCACGCTGACCGGCCTATCGTGAACACGTGCGGTGCGCAGTGCTCGGACCGCTGGAGGTTCGCGGCGAAGACGGGGAGATCCTCACCATTCGGGGGGCGAAGGAGCGGCAGGTGCTGGCCGCACTCGCCGTCGCGTACCCGCACCCCGCGAGCGTGGACCACCTGCTGGAGTCGCTGTGGGACGGGTCGCCGCCGCCGTCGGGTCGGAAGTCCCTGCAGGCCCACGTCGTCCGGCTCCGTACGGCGCTCGAGCCCGGGCGCCCGTCGGGCTCACCGGGTCGGTACGTCGTGCGTCGCCAGGACGGATACAGCCTGGTGCTCGATCGCGACCAGCTCGACGCGACGGCCTTCGCGGACCTGACCGCACGCGGCCGGGCTCTGCTGGCAGCCGGCGACGCACCGGCGGCGAGCGACATGCTGCGCGCGGCGCTCGACCTGTGGCGGGGGCAGGCGTTCGCGGACTGGCCCGACTCGACCGACCTCGAGGCAGAGCGCGCCCGGCTCGAGGGCATCCGGAGCAACGCGACCGAAGCGTTCTGGGAAGCAGAGCTCGCGTTGGGTCGCCACGCCGAGGCGGTCCCGGAGCTGGAACGGCTGGTCGAGGAGCGCCCGCTGCACGAGAGCTGGTGGTTCCTGCTGGCGCTGGCGCTCTACCGCAGTGGTCGGCAGGGCGACGCCCTCGACGCCGTACGCCGGGCTCGTGGCGTGCTGGCCGAGGAGCTCGGCGTCGACCCCGGCCGTCGGCTCAGAGATCTCGAGGAGGCGATGCTCACCCACGACCCGGGCGTCGATCTCCCCGCACCGGAGTCGTCACCGGCGGACCAGCTCAGCGCACCGCGCCGGGCCGTCCTCGGCTGCCCCTACAAGGGGCTGGCCCGCTACGAGATGGACGACGTCGAGCTGTTCCACGGCCGCGACCGGCTGGTGACCACCCTGGTCGCGACCCTGGTCGACCACCGGCTGCTCGTGGTCGCAGGATCCAGCGGCGCCGGGAAGTCCAGCGTGGTGCGCGCGGGGTTGCTGCCCGAGCTGCAGACGGGCGTGCTTCCCGGGAGCACCGGCTGGGACCCGGTCGTGGTCGTCCCGGGGGCGAGCCCGGTCGACTCGCTGTCGGCTCTCACGGGAGAGGACTCCCCTGCCGAGCCAGTCGTGCTGGTGTGCGACCAGCTGGAGCAGCTGTGGTCGGCGGACATCCCCACCGGGGAGCGGGTCGCCTTCCTCGACGCCGTGCTGGGCCTGCTCGACGACGACGTCGCAGCCCGCTGCGTGCTCGTGGTCCGGGGCGACCACGTCGGGCGGTTGTCCGAGCACGCCGACCTGGCCCAACGGATGCTGGGCGCACTGGTCATGGTGCCGCCGATGTCCGAGACCGAGCTGCGGCAGGTGGTCGAGGAGCCGGCCCGGGCGGCCGGGCTCACCGTGGAGCCGGACCTCACCGACGTCGCCGTCCGCGAGGTCGAGGGCCGCTCCGGTGCCCTGCCGTTGCTGTCGACGGCGCTGGCGGAGACGTGGGTACGCCGACGCGACGACACGCTGACCCTCGCCGGCTACCTCGCCACCGGCGGGGTGACCGGGGCGGTGGGCCGGGCCGCCGAGCTCGTGTACGACTCGTTGTCCGAGTCGGCGCGTGACCTGGCACGCCGGGTCCTGGTCCGGCTCGCGGAACAGGACCCGGACGGGACGATGCGTGCCCGGCGGATGCCGGTCGCCGAGCTGGCGCTCGAAGGTTCGGACGCCGCACTCACGAGCCAGGTGGTCGAGGCCCTGGTGTCGAACCGACTGGTCGCCCGCGACGGCGACCACCTCGAGGTCGCCCACGAGGCGCTGCTCACCGCGTGGCCGCGGCTGGCCGGATGGCTCGACGACGACGCCATCGGGAGGTCGGTGCGGCGCCACCTCGCGCCGGCCGCCCTCGAGTGGGACACCCACGGGCGACCCGACGACGAGCTCTACCGGGGTGCCCGGCTGGAGGCCGCCTCGGAGTGGGCCGCCGAGCCGGGAGCCGGGCCGACCGACGTGGAGCGGGATTTCCTCGACGCCGGGCGGGCGGCGGCCGACGCCGAGCTCGCCGCGGCCCGCGAGCAGGCCCGGCGTACCCGACGCCTCGCCGCAGTCCTCGCCGCTTCGCTGGTGGTGGCGGTCCTCGCCGCCGCCGTGGCACTCGAGCTTCCAGCGCACGGCGGACGAGCGCGCCACGGAGGCCCGCGAGGCCGGCACCGTCGCCGACGCGAACCGGCTGGCCGCGCTCTCCTCGTCCGCGCGCGCCCTTGACGTGTCGATGCTGCTCGCGGCCGCTGCCGTGCAGACCGCCGACACCCCGGCCACGCGGGACGGCCTGCTCAACGCGCTCGTCGAGCACCGAAGGGCGACCGGCGTGACCCAGATCGGGCAGCAGGGGATCGAAAAGACCGCCCTGAGCGCCGACGGCCGCACCATGATGGCGACCGGCGGGAACGGCGGGATCGTCGCGTGGCGGCCTGGGTCGACCTCCCCGCCACGGACCATCGCGTCGTGGTGGCCCGAGAGCGTGGCGGTGTCCCCGGACGGGAGGATCCTGGTGGCTGCGGCTGCCCTGACACGGACCGGCGTGTTCGCCTACACGCGCGACGGGTCCCTGGTGCGCGGCTTTCGCAATCCGGCCCTGGGTGGATATCCCCGCGATGTCGCCTTCACCCGCTCGGGCGACCTGCTGCTGTGCATGGATCAGCTGCACGGACTGCGCCCGGTCCTCGCCGAGGTCGACCTGGAGACGGGCGCCGTCCACCAGCGGAAGGTCGTCGTCCAGGGGCCCTGGTCGAGCCCCTTCGAAGACGGCGCCGCGTTCAGCGACGACGGGTCCACGCTGGTCGTCTGGCGCACCGACCGTGATCAGGCGGTGCGCATGGACGTGACGACGGGCGAGGTCACCCGGCTCGACCTGGCACAGCGCGACGCGACCAGTCTGGAGCTCGTGCCAGTGCCCAACGGTGCCGCCCAGCTGTGGTCCGACGGAGCCGTCACCCTGTACGACCCGGCTGGCCGGGCGGTGCAGGAGCTCACCGGTCACCGGGCCCCCGTACGCGACATCCGGGTCCTGCCCGGGGGGCGGACCGCGGTGACCACCGGGGACTCCGGGCAGGTCGAGCTCTGGAACATCTCGCCCCGCGATGGTCGCTGGTCGCTGGGCGAGTCCCTGGTCGGGCACTCGGCTCGCGTCGTCCAGGCCGAACCCTCTGCCGACGGCCGGACGTTGCTCACGGGCTCCGCCGACGGCCAGCTCGTGACGTGGGACCTGACGCCGGACGCCGGCCTCGGGACGGCGTACCCAGGCCTCGAGCAGCGCTACGTCTCGAACCGGATCGAGGACGTCGAGCCGGGTCGGCTGGTGGTGGCACCCACCAGGTCGCTGTCCTCAGGGCCCCGGGCCTTCCAGGAGGAACCGGGCCCGGGCACGTCCGAGCTGGCGGCCACGTTCCTGGATCCGCGCACCGGCCGGGTCGTGGACGAGGTCGTGGTTGGCCACACCGGCTCCTACTTCGGATCGTCGGTCGCCCCCAGCCCGGGCGACGCGACCCTGGTCTCGGTGACCTCGCTACGCAGGGCGACCGTCCTGGATGCCAGGACGAGGGAGGTGCTCGCTCGCGTGCGGGTCCCCGACACCTTCCTGGGCGACTCGAGCTGGCTCCCCGACGGGACCGCGCTCATCCTGGCGGCGAGCACGATCGAGGACGAGGGCCCGTTCGGTGGTGCCCTCTTCGTCGTCGACCCCGACTCCTGGGACGTGGCGCGGACCGTCCCCCTTCCCACCGGCGAGGCCCATGTCCTCGAATGGAGCCCGGACGACTCGGTGCTCGCGGTCGGCGCGTTCCCCACCGAGTCCGTCGTCCTCTACGACGACCAGCTGCGCGAGCTGCGCACGATCGACCTCGGCGAGGGTGGCTCCGCCTTCGACCTGCAGTTCTCCCCGGACGGAAGCCTGCTCGCCGCCGGCAGGACCGATGGAACCCTCTCCGTCATCGACACGAGGACCTGGCGACTGGTCCACGAGCCGGCCCGGGTGCACGCCGAGGCGGTGCTGGACGTCGAGTGGCTCCCGGACAGCAACACAGTGGTGACGGCGGGCAAGGACGAGCTGGTCTCCCTGTACGACGTGGACCGGGACCTGGTGCGGTCTCGTGCCCTTCCTGCCTCCGTCCACCCCGGTGACGGGTTCACCTTCCTGCTGCCCTCGCCGGACGACGAGGTCGTCGTGTTCAACGAGGGCGAGGCCGGCCATCGCTACCCGCTGGACCCCGCCGAGCTGCTGGCGCGTGCCTGCACCGTCGCCGGCCGCGACCTGACCCGGACCGAGTGGGACCGCTACCTGCCGGGCGAGCCCTACCGCCGCGTGTGCGACCTCCTCCCGGGCGACGGGTAGCGGCAGCGCCTTCGAGACGTTCTCGCCGAGGTGGCAGCGGTCCCACGAGTCGTGTCGGGTCCGGACGCGGGGAGCAGCCGGTCACGAGCTCCTCCATCTCACCCCGGCCGGGTGAGGCGGAGGTCGGAGGGGGCCGGGAGGCTGGGTCTGTCCGTCCACGTCGGGCCGGGGGAGAGCAGATGTGTCGTTGGCTGGCCTACTCCGGGACGCCCATCCTGCTGGAGGAGCTGCTCTACAAGCCCGCCTACTCCCTCATCGACCAGAGCATGCACTCCAGGATGGGCGTGGAAACCACCAACGGCGACGGCTTCGGGATCGGCTGGTACGGCGTCGGGGATCCTGATGTGGCGGCGTCGGGTTCCACGGCAGGCGTGCCCGCTCTGTTCCGTGGTGTCGGCCCCGCATGGGGCGACGTGAACCTTCGCGAGCTGGGCCACCACATCTCATCGGGTCTGTTCCTCGCCCACATCCGTGCCAGTACCGGCACGCCGGTGCAGCAGACGAACTGCCACCCGTTCCGTCACGAGCAATGGCTCTGGGTCCACAACGGCGCGATCACGGGCTTCGAGATCCTCAAGCGCGACCTGGTGCTCGCCGTCGACCCGGGCCTCTACCCGTTCATCGCAGGATCCACGGACTCGGAGGTCATGTTCCACCTCGCGCTGACCTTCGGGCTCCGGGAGGACGCCGTGGCCGGGGTCGAGCGGATGGTCGGTTTCGTCGAGGCGACCGCCCGCCGCCACGGGATCGACCACCCGATGCAGATGACCGTGGCAACCAGCGACGGCGACAGGCTGTGGGCGTTCCGCTACTCCAGCATCGGGCAGAGTCGCACGTTGTACGTCAGCACCGCGCTGGCATCGCTGCGCGAGCTGTACCCGGACAACCCGGTGTTCCAGGGCCTCTCCGACGAGACCCGGGTCGTCGTGTCCGAACCGCTCGGCGACCTCGGCGGCGCGTGGAACGCCGTGCCCGAGTCGAGCTACGGCATCGTCCAGGAGGGTGACGACATGCTCGGGACCTTCCACCCCCGACTGCCCTGAGCGGCAGCGAGGAATGGCTCTTCCCGCGGGAGCAGCATGGCCGCGAGTCCCCGACAACGTCTGCTCCGGCATACTGTCCCGGCGGGTAGGACGATCGGTCGGGAGAGGCACGGTGATGGTCCCGAGGCTTGTCCAGCTGTGGTTCCTGCCCCCTGCCCCCGTAGCTCAGCTGGACAGAGCAGCGGCCTTCTAATCCGCGGGTCCCAGGTTCGAGTCCTGGCGGGGGCGCCACGCGTGTCGGCAGCTCAGGCTGGGGTGAGAGCACCAGCAGCACCCTCGCCGTTCCGTCGTCTCCCCCTCGAGGCGCACTTGGGGCACGAGAGGCTGGACGTCGACCAGGCCGACCGCGGCACAGGCCGGGTCGAGGTCCGCGACCGCCTGCTCCTCGGTCGGGGCGGACCACCCGCCGCGGAGGTGAACACCGAATCCTCCGGCCGCTTCCCAGCAGCGTGCCTCGTAGGCGCGCGGCGTCCCTCTGTGTCACGACACGTTGGGGAGTGCGGTCCTAGGTTCGCGGATCACTCGGTGTCGACTGCTCGGGGAAGTACTCGAGCATCGCCAGGAGCAGAAACGCGCGGGTGATGAGTGCGAACGACAGGATGTAAAGGGCAGCCAGAAGCCCGTCGTAGAGTGCGACGCCTTCCGCTGTGCTGCCCTGACCCGAGACCAGAGCCTCGTACAGGCTGTGCGGTAGCAGCACGTAGAAGGCAAGCAGGATGAGGGCGACCGGAAAGGAGAGTCGTGCGGACCTCGCGTACTGCGTCCGACGTGGGCCGTCTGCGAACTGGACCCGTCGACCGAAGGTCGCGAACGTCAAGAAGATGCACGTCAGCGTCGTCAGGACTGCGACCAAGGCCGGAGACAGATCGTGGAACGGCTTGTCGAGATCGCCGAGCGGAATGACTTTGATCAAGAGGTTCGAGAGGGGAAAGAACAGCGAGACAGCGGCGAGCATCCCCCACAGACTGGCGAGGAACGCGAGGAACTCGCGCAGCTCGTCGAGGAACGCCTGCCCCTTCGCCACGTCGCCCTCGCCCCCTGGGATGACTGGTGGGATGAGCATAGCGCCGTAGCCGTTCCCCGCCTCCTGGCGCCGACGTCCGTCCAGTGCAGGATCTGGCCGTGCCAGCGCGCCTGAAGGGGCATGGTGGACGCGCTCATCATGCCGCTGGCAGAACGGCACGGCGTGCCCGCTCAGCCGATGAGCGTGTACCTGCCTCCTACCCCTTGCGCAGCTTCGCCCAGGCTGCGCCGAACATCAGCGTGTTGAGCAGAGCCAGGATGGCGAACACGAGCGCAAACACGCGTGTACCCCCAGTCTCCTCGACGACCTGAGAAGCCGCGTACGCGGTCACCACAGCGCTCGCGACTGCCATGAACGCCATCTTGTGAACGGTCTTCATCGCTGGCAAGGCTAGTGGCGACGTGCACGCTCAGCCGCAGACTGGGTCGTGCCTCCAGGGTCGACCGAAGGAGCATGAGGCCCTGTGCAGGTCTCTCGACCGACTTTGCCCGATTGCCGACCGCTTGTCGTGGCAGTGGGCGTGCGACCACGCGATGAGCCTCCACGCCATGAGGTCCCTGCCGGCGTCACGATCCGGGCAACGATCGCGGACGATGCCGAGGCGTTGGCTCCAGGTCGACGTCTGGGAGGACGCGTATGCGGACCTGATGCCGGCCACCGTGTCGATGAGCGGCGGGCCACGCTTGCGCAACGAATCGAGCGCTGGCGCCGGGTACTCGTGGAGGCGCCATCGCGCCCCATCGTTGCCGAGATCTCAGATGGACTCCTCGGGTTTGCCGGCGTTGGCCCGCCGCGGGCCGAGGACGTCACGGTCGACGAGGAGCTGTGGGCGCTGTACGTGCGGGCGCCGTGGTGGGGCAAGCGGTTGGGGCATGCACTCCTGATGGCGGCCATGGCTGACCGCCCGGCCTACCTGTGGGTGCTCCGCGGAAATGATCGGGCGATCGCCTTCTATCGGAAGCATGGTTTCGCCGAGGACGGCGGGGACGCGAACGGATGAGTACGGCACCGAACTCCGCATGGTCAGGCACTCCTGAACTCAGCCATGCGGACGATAGAACGCTCTCTTGTCGCGAGGAGCTCGATTGTGCCGACGTGCGCGTGGGTGCGGCAGCGGCGCTCAGTCGGTGACGTCGCGGGGTCGCCTCCGGAAGTGGATGAGGATGAGTACCACCGCCCGCCGGCCACCCCTCTCCTGCATGTCCGAGCCGCAAGGATGTCGCATACCCGCCAGCACTCAACTCCGACTGCGGCCAGTGTGAGGGCGTGAACACCAATCCCAGATACCTGGCCATCGACCCCGACCGGTTGGACGCGATGCGTCATCACGGAGCAGACGAGTTCGGCAACCCGTGGAAGCCGCAGGTCGCCGAGGGCTGGGAGCCCTTGCGGTGCTGCCTGCGGAAGGCCGCCGACGGAGAGGACATCACGTTGATCAGCTACAGCCCATGGACGCTTCCGTGGACCACCCCATGGTCAGAAGCGGGCCCGGTGTTCGTTTGCTTCGATCGATGCCCGGGCTACCGGACCCCTGATCGCTATCCCCCAAGCTCCAGGCACAGCACGCCCAGCTGAACCCGTTCGATCACAGCGGTGCACGCGCGTACGAGCACATCACCTTCGTCGAGCGACATGAAGACCACGACGCTGCCGTGCGAGCGGTGCTCGACAGGCCCGAGGTCTCCTTCCTGCACGTTCGAAGTGCCGTGGCCCAGTGCTTTACGTTCGAGGTGCGTCCCGCCTGAGCTGAGCCATCGCACGGCGAAGGCGTGCAGGTGGCGCTCAGTATTGCCTCGGCGCGACATCTCTCACGCCAGCGATGCCGTCAAAGTCCTCGTGGTCGGCGTGGTCTTCGTGTTCGGAGGTATACCAGCCATCGTGACCGCTGCCGTGGCGGGATACCGCGAGGGCCAAGAGCGCCGGGGTATTGAGTGACAGTGAACGCTCATGCCGCTTGTCGCGCGACTCATCCCCGCACATCGAGCGTGAGGTCGCTCTGACGGCTGGTGTCTCGGTTCTGTCTGTCCGGGCTACTTCTCGACGTAGGCAATGATGGGTTGGATGACGCCGTGGCGCTCCTGAGCGGCTGCGTCCTCGGGCGAGGGAGAGGCCATCAGCGCCTGCAAGCCCGCCATGTCGTGGATGTCGGCCGTGACGGCGACGTTGGTGCTGCCATCCGCCGCCACGTAGTCCGTCACGTTCGTGGCGTACCTGCCGATGACGTCCGCACGCTCGGCCTTGCCCTGGAGCCAGCGATCGATCTCGACGACTGCGTGGGTGACGACCATCTTCGGCATGGCGAGTCTCCTTCGGGACGTCGGGAGGCCTTGGCGGGATGCCGACGCTCCCGAGTAGGGCAAGTCTGCTCCGGCCCACGGGCGGTGGCAATGAATCACGTCGGGTTGCCCGGCCAACCTCGGAAGGACCACCCCCACGCCACCCGCATCCTCGCCAGCTCTGATCGGGCGGGGCCGTGCGCGCGTGTGCCAGCTTGTGCGTCCCGTGTGGGCAGCCGCGTCTATGCGGATACCCACTGCCCCGGGACAAAGCGAGCACGTCCTCGGCTCGCGGTGCGCCGTCGATCGTCCCGGGACAACCGTGGGTCGCGACCAGAGGGACAGCTCGGCGCGCCGCCCACCACTGGTCCAGGACGATGGTTGCGGCTTATCCTCGTGGGCTACCGAACGCGTGGCTTTCAGACTGGGACGCGCGGATGTCCGGAAGCCAGGCGTTCGGGTTCCGCTTCTTGACCTTGGGCTGCACTCGGGCAAGGCGACGCCCTTACCGGAGGGAGGCCGACCGAAAGGTCGGTGACGCCTATGACCGAACTCGCGGCCGACCGAGATACGTGGCGGGTCGCCGAGCAACGCTCGCGTCGGACCGTGATGGCCCGTGTGGGCATGCTGGTCGCGGTGGGCGTCGTCTACTACCTGGGTGCTCGCGTGGGCCTGACCCTGTCCTTGGTCGAGCAGAACGTCACGCCGTTGTGGCCCCCTACGGGCATCGCCGTCGCCGCGTTCCTGCTCATGGGCAGGTCGATGTGGCCGGGTGTCGCCATGGCCGCGTTCGCCGTGAACCTTCCGATCAGCGAGGGTCCGCTACCGGCGGCGGTCACGGCGGCGGGGAACACGCTCGCCCCTCTGCTGGCAGCCACCCTCCTTGCCCGGGTGGGCTTCCGGCGTCAGCTGGACCGTCACCGCGACGCCCTGGCCATCGTCCTTCTGGGCGCTCTGGTCAGCATGATGGTGAGCGCCACCATCGGAGCGGCAACCCTTGCCGTGTCCGGTGCCATCGGCCCGGAGCAGCTGCCTGCCGCCTGGGCGGTCTGGTGGACCGGCGACGCGATGGGTGTCTTGGCGGTCGCCCCGTTCCTGCTCTGCCTGCCCCTGTTCCGAGAGGCCCCGCGGTGGTCGCCCACCCGCTGGCTCGAGGCAGCCGCGGTGCTGACGCTGGCTGGTGCCGTGGCCATCTGGGCAGCCGGCTCCGAGCTACCGCTGTTGTACCTCTCGCTTCCGGTCGTGGGGTGGGCTGCCTGGCGGCTCCAGCTGCGAGGTGCCGCGCCGACCGCGTTGCTGGTGTGCCTGATCGCGACCCGGGCGGCGGCCCAGGGGGACGGGGTGTTCGCTCAGCAGTCACTGTCCGAGGAGATGTTCACGCTGCAGGCCTTCAACGCCTGCGTCGCCATGACCTCGTGCTTCCTCGCCGCTCTGGTGAGCGAGCGCAACCAGGCCGCGGACGCACTGTCAGCGGCTGCTGTCGAGCTCGAGGATCGCGTGCGGCGGAGGACCGCCGAGCTCTCCGAGGCGAACCAGCGACTCGTGCACGAGATCCAGGGGCGATTCGAGGCGCAGGCGCAGCTGAGCCGGGGGCGGGCGATCGCTCGACGCGACCACGAGATCGCCGAGACGTTGCAGCGCAGCCTGCTTCCGGACCGCATCCCCCATGTCCCGGGCGTGGCATTGACCGCCCGCTATGTTCCGGCCACCGCCCACCTGGAGGTGGGCGGCGACTGGTACGACGTCATGCCACTGGGCAACGGACTCATCGGACTGGCCATCGGTGACGTCGCCGGCCACGGTCTCCAGGCGGCCGGCACGATGGGCCAGCTCCGGATGGCCGTGCGCGCCTACGCCCTCCAGGATCCCTCGCCGGCGTCGGTGATGCACGGCGTACACCAGCTGGCCTCCCACCTCCCGGTGCAGGAGATGGTGACCTTGGCTTACCTCGTGTTCGACCCGCCTACCCGCACGCTGCGTTACTCCATTGCCGGACATCCGCCGCCGTTGGTCTTCGGCGCCGGGCGCAGCACCTACCTGGAGGACGGTGTGTCTCCTCCGCTCGGCGTCACTGCGGATCCGCACTTCACCCAGGCAACCCTGGAGATGTGGCCGGGGTCGACGCTGTTGCTCTACACCGACGGCTTGATCGAACGTCGCCGAGAATCCATCCGGCTCGGCATGGACAGGCTCAGGCATGAGGCTTCCGGACATGAAGGCTCCGACCTCGACGGGCTCTGCGACACGCTGGTCTCGTCGCTCATCCACGGCGACCACCTGGCCGATGACATCGCGCTCGTGGCGATGCGCCCACTTTCTGACATCAGCGGACAACTCACCCTGACGCTCCCCGCGGCGCCGAGGATGCTCGTCGAGCTGCGCCGGACACTCCGCCAGTGGCTGCGTGACTCTGCGGTGACCGCCGATGAGGAAAGTGAGATCCTCATCGCATGCGGTGAGGCATGCACCAACGTCGTACGGCACGCCTACCCCACCGCAGTAGGCGATGTGGTGCTCGAGGCGCGTATCCTCGACGGGATACTCACGGTGACGGTGCGCGACGACGGGACGTGGCGACCGCCTGCCGATCGCGGGGGAGGCTGGGGTCTGCAGCTCATCCGCGACCTCATGGACACCGTCGACCTGGCCAGCGGCCCCACCGGCAGCGTCGTCACGATGCGTCGCAGGCTCCGGGCCCGGAGGAGTGACAGATGACAGACCTCGCGCGGGTTGCGCTCGACTCCAACCAGATCATCACCGTCACCGGCGAGATCGACCTCTCGAACGCGGCCCGTGTGCGGGACGCCATCGGGGCAGCCATCCCCGACCTCCCCGAGGTCTGCGTGGACCTGAGCGGCACCGAGTATCTCGACAGCGCCGGAATCGCCATGTTCTTTCTCCTCGCCGAGAGGCTCAGCTACAACCGTCAGGAGCTGCAGCTCGTGGTTCCCGTCGAAGGACCGATCCGAGCGATGATCAGCCTGACCAAGCTGGATCAGGTGATTCGCGTCCATCCAGCGCCGACCGGGCGCGACGATGCCGAGGCATCATCACGACACCCTTGACGCCGGGAGCTGCCGAACAGCTCCGCCGTATGCCGTAGGTCAGACGACCGGAGCCGCGAGGTCGCGGCGGGCGGTGTGGACGTCGAGGCCGTGCTGGACGCCCCAGCTCACGGCCTGGGCGCGCCGGGTGACGCCGATCTTGCGGTAGCCGGTGCGGACGTAGGTCTTCACCGAGTTGATGCTGATGAAGACCTCGTCGGCGATCTCCTGGTTGGTGCGGCCCTGGGTGATGAGGGTCAGCACCTCCAGCTCGCGCGGGGTGAGCCCCACTGCCATCAGGCCGGGGTGGCAGCGACCGTCGAGGGGTGGCACGACCGCGTGGTCACGGCCGCCGTGGATCGCCTCGACCCCCGACACGATCTGCTCGCCCGTCATCGTCTTCGAGAGCCGCCCGTGGGCACCGCACGACAGCGCCCACTCGACCTGCGGCCCGTCAGGACCCCACCCGAGGACGATGACCGTCGCGGCCTGGTCGCGCAGCAGGAGGTGCAGGTCGGCGTCGTGGCCGGGGCGCTGCTCGCGGACGCCGTAGAGGATGACGTCGACCTCCCCCCGGGCCGTGGGCGCGTAGTCGACGAGACTGATGCGCTCGTCGAAGCGTTCGAGGACTGCGGAGACTCCGGCGATGTCGATCTCGTGCTCGTCGACGATCGCGGTTCTGACGGGGGACACGGCCAAACACCATATGGCATGGGATGTCCACCCCTACGGGTGAAATCGAGGCGACGGCGTCCGCTATGCGTGAACCCGCAGGTCAGACGCGACCGTGACGGTGACGGTTGGCAGGACGGCCCAGTGGTCCTAGACTCAGGTGCGTTCGCGCGTCCCGGACCCCGACGCCACGAGCATCGTGAGTGGTCCCTCCTGACGCGTTCCACCGGTCGCCACGACGGCCTCGCTCCCGGGTGGGCCCCACTCTCACGCACGTCCCGGTTGTCGCGTGGGGTCTCAGGAGCGCCGACGGGGGTCGGTACTCGACGTCCAGGGCAGGAACGAGGGGGAATCGTGGGCCACCCGCCCTGGACGCCGGGTCGCGCGGCAGCTGAACTGCCTGGTTCGACTGTACGCCGGAGAGCTCGCCACGACCACGGCCGAAGGGACGAGATATCTCCGGTCGGTCTCAGGCGTGGATCCCGACCCTCCGGGCGCGCTGCGGCCGGAACCCGTGGTCGATGCCCCAGCTGACGGCCTGGGCGCGGCGGGAGACGCCGATCTTGCGGTAGGCGGTGCGGATGTAGGTCTTCACCGAGTTGATGCTGAGGTAGGCCTTGTCGGCGATCTCCTGGTTGGTGAGGCCCTGCGTGATGAGGGCGAGCACCTCCGACTCCCGCTGGGTGAGGCCGAACTCCCGGCCCGGCCACTCCCCGCTCTCTCCGCCCTCGACCTCGAGCTGCCGCATCTCGGTGACGATCTCGCCGCGATGGATCGCCTCGAGGCCGGAGACGATCTCCTCGGCCGTCAGCGCCTTGGAGAGATAGCCGCGGACGCCGCGCGCCAGCGCGCGCTCGACCAGCTCGGGCTGCACGTTCCAGCTGAAGACCGCGACCTTGGCGCCGCTGCCGTGGAGCAGGTCCTCGAGGTCGAAGCCGTCGCCCTGGACCTGCCCGAAGGTGTCGTAGAGGACGACGTCGACGTCACTGGCCACCTGCATGTTCGCGGCGAGCTCGACGATCTGTACCCGGTCGCCGAAGCGGGAGAGGAGAGCGGCCACCCCGGCGACCACGATCTCGTAGTCGTTGGCGATGGCGATCCGGACGGGCTGCATGATCAGAAAAGTACGCCACTACACACCGCCACGGCGACACACCCGGGGAAATCCCGGGTCACTCGTGCGCCGGCAGCTACACATGGGATGGCCCCGCGATGTATGAGCTCGCGGGGCCAGATGCTTCCCGGTCCGGAGTCCCTCAGCGCGCGGCGTGCGCCGTCGTCCAGTCGTCGATCTCCGCCCCCAGCGACGCCTTGACGTCCGCGGGCGCGAATGACGCCCGCACGGCGGCCCGGGCGAGGTCGGCGACCCCCTCCGCGTCGAGGTCGAGCAGGTCGGCCGCGATCTCGTACTCCCGCACCAGGGTGGTCCCGAACATCGGCGGGTCGTCGGAGTTGATGGTCACCCGGACGCCGGCGGCGACGATCGCTGCGAGCGGGTGGTCGTCGAGCCGGTCGACCGCCCGAGTCGCCACGTTCGACGATGGGCAGACCTCGAGGGTGATGCCCTCGGCGGCGAGGTGGGCGAGCAGGTCAGGGTCCTGCGCGGCGCTGATGCCGTGGCCGATCCGCTCCGCGCCGAGTAGGTGGCAGGCGTCCCAGACGGTCTCGGGCCCGGTCGTCTCGCCGGCGTGGGGGACGCTGCGCAGCCCCGCCGCGCGGGCCGCGTCGAAGTGGGGCTGGAACTGCGGGCGCGGCACCCCGATCTCGGGCCCCCCGAGGCCGAACCCCACCAGCGCGTCCGGGGCGTGGTCGAGCGCGTAGCCGAGCGTCTCGTCGGCCGCCGGCAGCCCCGACTCCCCCGGGATGTCGTAGATCCACCGCAGCACCAGCCCGAGGTCGCGCTCCGCCGCGACGCGCGCGTCCTCGATCGCCTCGGTGTAGGCCTCGATCGGGATCCCGCGGAGCACCGAGGTGTACGGCGTGCACGTGAGCTCGGCGTACCGCAGCCCCTGGGTCGTCATGTCGCGCGCCACCTCGTAGGTGAGCGTCCGGACGTCGTCCGGGGTCCGGATCAGGTCGACCACGGCGAGGTACACGTCGACGAAGTGGGCGAAGTCGCGGAACGCGAAGAACTCCCGCAGCCGGTCGGGGTCGGACGGGACGACGCCCGGGTGCCGCTCCGCGAGCTCGGACACGATACGGGGGCTCGCCGAGCCGACGTGGTGGACGTGCAGCTCGGCCTTGGGCAGGCCGGCGATGAAGTCGGTGAGGCTCACCCGCCGGAGTGTGTCAGCGGGCGGCCCCGTACCCCCAACCGGCGACTACCCGAGGGCGTCCAGCACCGCCTGCGCCGACTCCTGGGGCGTCTCCCCCGCCGGCTTGCCGTCGATGAGCACTGTCGGGGTGCCGGTGACGCCGTCCTTCGACATCTGGTCGGTGGCGTTGACGACGTACTGCGCGAAGGCCTCGTCCTCGATCAAGGGCCGGACCTCGGCCTCGTCGGCGCCGGCCTCGACGGCCCAGTCGACGAGCTGGGCGTCCTCGGGACCGGCGCTGCCCTCGGCCGGCTGATTCTCGTAGAGCACCCGGTGCATCTCCGCGAAGGCGTCGGCACCCGCGACGTCCTGCACCGCGTAGAGCGCGTTGGCGGCACGCGACGAGTAGTCGTTGTCGGAGGCGTTGTCGAGGAAGGACACGATCCGGTAGTCGACCCTGACGTCCCCCGCCTCCACGGCATCGGCGACCCGGTCACCGACCTGCTGCTCGAACGCGCGGCAGATCGGGCACTGCGGGTCCTCGTAGACCGTGATCGTCGTCGGCGCGGCCGCGTCGCCGACGCTCACCGTGTAGTCGTCCACGCCGCTCGGCGTCTGCAAGGCCGTCTCGCCGGAGGTGTCGCTGCGGCTGCCGAGGACGACGGCGACGGCGAGGACCGCGACGACCGCCAGCACGACCGCGGCGATGATCCCCGTACGCCGCCGCTGCTCCCGGCGCCGTTGCTCGGCGACGACCGCGGCCGCCCGGTCCGCACGGCTCCGTGCGGCTGACTTCCTCGACATCACGTCTCCCACTCTGCGGCCGGGCGGAACAGGACGCCGTCCAGCGACCAGCGCGACGCCGGCCGCACCACCAGCCACAGCGACAGCAGCAGCAGACCGACGTCGCGGGCGATCTCCCACGGGTAGTCCTTGTCGGCACCGGCCTCGAACCCGCCGCCCCCGAAGCAGCCGCAGTCGATCTGCAGGCCCCGCGCCCACGCCGACGCGATGCCGATCACGAACCCGACGAACAGCAGGCTCGAGACCACGGCCGCAGCCCGGGTCAGCAGCCCGAGCACCAGCAGCACCCCGACGACGACCTCGAGGGTCGGCAGCAGGTAGCCGACGGTCGGGACGACGGCCTCGGGCAGTAGCTCGTAGGCGCGCACGGCCCGCACGCTGCCGGCGGGGTCAGGGAGCTTCAGCACGCCGGCCACGATCCAGACCCCACCCGTCACCAGCCGCGCGAGCAGCCCGAACCAGTCCGTCACGCCGGCGACCGTACGTCCTCGTCCTGAGCGAATCCTGAGGCGACCGCCGACGGGCGTAGGGTGACCCCTCGTGAACGACCGACTCGTCTGGATCGACTGCGAGATGACCGGGCTCGACCTCGTGTCCGACGCCCTCATCGAGGTGGCGGCGCTGGTCACCGACTTCGAGCTGAATGTCCTGGGCGAGGGGGTCGACCTCGTCGTCAAGCCGCCGGCCGAGGCGTTGGACCAGATGGGCGACTTCGTCCGCGAGATGCACCGGAAGTCGGGGCTGCTCGACCACCTGGCCTCGGGGATCACGCTCGCGGAGGCCGAGGAGCAGGTGCTGGCCTACGTCAAGGAGCACTGCGCCGAGGGCAGCCGGCCGCCGCTGGCCGGCAACACGGTCGCCACCGACCGGTCGTTCCTGGCCCGCGACATGCCAACGCTCGAGACGTTCCTCCACTACCGGATCGTCGACGTCTCCTCGATCAAGGAGCTCTCGCGACGCTGGTACCCCCGGGCCTACTACCAGGCGCCGCCCAAGCGCGGGAACCACCGCGCCCTGGCCGACATCCGGGAGAGCATCGAGGAGCTGCGCTACTACCGCGAGGCCGTGTTCGTGCCCCCGCCGGGCCCCGACTCCGACGCCGCCCGTGCCATCGCGGCACGGCACGGTGGGTCCCTCACTGGGCTCGGTGACGAGGCCTCTCCCGATGCGGAGACCACGGCCCCCTAGGGCTACACTCTTCCCCGGTCCCCGGCCCTGCCGGGGTTCTCCATGGTGGGCGTAGCTCAGCTGGTAGAGCATCGCGTTGTGGTCGCGAGGGTCGCGGGTTCAAGCCCCGTCGCTCACCCCATTCACACAGCAGGGCCCCGGCTCCGTGCCGGGGCCCTGTTGTCATGGCGTGATGCCTGGGGGTGCGCCTGTCGCCTCCGAAATCGGGAGGCGTGCCCTAGGTTGGGGCGGTGGCAACGCAGCGCAGCACGTACGACGTCGTCGTGGTCGGTGCCGGACACAACGGCCTGGTGGCCGCGTCCTACCTCGCCCGGGAGGGGCTGTCGGTGCTGGTGCTCGAGCGGCTGGCCCACGTCGGCGGCGCCGCCGTCTCGGCCGTCGCATTCCCGGGACAGCCGGCCCGGGTGTCGCGCTACTCCGACCTGGCCTCGCTGCTGCCCGAGCAGCTGGTCTCCGACCTCGAGCTCGACATCGAGCTGCGGTCGCGGGCCACGGCGGCGTACGCCCCCACGCTGCGCGACGGGACCATGGGCGGGCTGCTCGTGGAGCGGCCAGAGGGCCCGGGGACGGCCGAGTCGTTCCGGACCCTGACCGGGAGCGACGACGACTACGCGGCCTGGCAGGCGTTCCACGCCGGCGTCGGTGACCTGGCGCGGGTCGTGGCGCCAACGATGCTCGGCCCGCTCCCGACCGAGAGGGCGATCCGCGAGCAGGTCGACCCCGCGGTCTGGGCCGACCTGGTCACGACGCCGATCGGTACGGCCATCGAGCAACGGTTCGCCGACGACACGGTCCGGGGTGTGGTCGCCGCCCACGCCGTCATCGGCAGCTTCGCGTCACTGCACGACCCGTCGCTCGTCCAGAACCGCTGCTTCCTCTACCACCTGATGGGCAACGGCACCGGCGAGTGGCGGGTGCCGGTCGGCGGCATGGGAGCGGTCACGGGGGCGCTCGCGAAGAACGCGGCCGGCGCGGGAGCCGAGCTGGTCACGTCCGCCGGGGTGTCGAGGATCGATGCCGCCGACCAGGGCGCCGAGGTCACGTGGCACGACGGGCACTCCACCCACACCGTCACCGCCCGCCACGTGCTCGCCAACGTCGCCCCTTGGGTGCTGCGGATCCTGACCGGCCAGGGCGAGGACCCCGAGACCAAGCCGCAGGGCTCCCAGCTCAAGATCAACCTGCTGCTCGACCGGCTCCCCCAGCTGAAGTCCGGCGTCGCCCCGGAGGTCGCCTTCGCCGGCACGCTGCACGTCGCCCAGGACTACTCCCAGCTCGAACGGGCGTACGCCGAGGCAGCCGCCGGCAAGGTCCCGACCACGATGCCCGGTGAGGTCCACTGCCACACCCTCACCGACCGCTCGATCCTCGGCGACGCCCCGGACGGCATGCACACCCTGACCTACCTCGGCGTCCACACGCCGGCAGCGCTGTTCGACGGCGACGACCGCGACGCCGTCAAGGCCCTGGCGGTCGAACGGGCGCTGGCCGCGATCGACGAGCACCTGGTCGACCCGATCGAGAGCTGCCTGGCGACCGACGAGGCGGGCCGGCCGTGCATCGAGGCGAAGGCGCCGCAGGACGTCGAGGCAGACCTCGCGATGCCCGGCGGCCACATCCACCACGGCGACCTCGACTGGCCCTGGGCCCCCAACCGGGCGCGGCTCGACACCCCCGCCCGGCAGTGGGGCGTCCAGACCGACGTCGACTCGGTGCTGGTCTGCGGCGCGGGCGCCCGACGCGGTGGCGCGGTCTCCGGCATCGGCGGCCACAACGCCGCCCGGGCCGTCCTGGCCACCCGCTGACGAATGCGCTCTCGATTTCTCGGCCCGTCGGCCCGCTGCTAAAGTTGCGGTCGCTCCACAGCACGCGCCATTAGCTCAATTGGCAGAGCAGCTGACTCTTAATCAGCGGGTTCGGGGTTCGAGTCCCTGATGGCGTACAAACCCGCAGGCCAGGACCCATCACAGGCCTGACCTTCGTGGATTTCGAGGCCGACCGGGTAACCGTTCGGGTCATCATGCGCTCGCCTCGCCGCCGTCGCGGCCGCGGTCCGGGTCGTGCAGGTTGAGCACGTCTGCGACCTGCGAGGCCACCGACTTCCGGCCCATGTAGTGGTCCTGCGTCATGGATACCCGCGAGTGACCCAGCTGGTCCGCGATCAACCGGGCCGAGGCTCCCCCACCGTCCAGCAAGGTCGCAACGGTGCGCCGGTAGGTGTGCGGCGTGACCCACTCGTACGGCGTCCCCTCCCGGACCTTGCGATACGCGGCCGCGACGTTATTCCGGTCCCGGAAACCGCCGCGAGCATCCGGGAAGACCGGCCCTTTCCCCTCGCTCTGCTCCCGCCGGCTCTCGAGCAACCGCACGCACCAGTCCGGGAGCATCAGGACCCGCGCCGAGCTCCTGGTCTTCAGCTCCTTCGCCCGGAGCCCCTGACCACGGACCCGGATCACCGTGCGCTCAACGACGTCTGTGCGGTCCTCACGTGGCTGGTCGAACTCGACGCCCTCATCACGCAGCAGGTGTGCGAGCGCACCCACGAGGACCCTCGGTCCCCGATACGTGATCGTCTGCGGCATGGAGCCTCCTTCGGGGGGTGTCGATGATCCATCAGGCTTCCATACCGGACGAGTCCGCATCGAGCGGACAGCGGCACGCTATGCCGTACTGACAGCGGCATGAGTGTGCGTGACCCGTTAGTCCAGGGGTCTGTCGAACTGCAGGAAGAAGTGGGCCTCGCCGTCGATGACGTCCAGCCACCTACAGACTTCACGACAATCCAGCAGGCTCCGGGCGGAGCAACTTTCAGTGGGCATGTCGAGGCTGGGTCCGCGGGACTTCGTCGTTTGTACAGACGTCCACCTTTTCGCACGCGTATGGTCACGCACGACACACACAACCCATAGGGGGTACGTCCCAGTGCGAAACCTTGCAATGGTGGTCTCGGCTGTCGCTCTCAGCGCCATTGGTCTCGCGGCACCTGCGCAGGCCGCTCCCGATGAGCCCCGCGACAACGTCGGTTACTGCGTCAGTGATGGCTTCTACGGAAACCAGCCAAACCGCGACGCCGAGGGCGACATCGTGCCCAGCCAGTCACCCGGGCCCAAGAGGACGTTGCCGGACGGAACCGTCGTGGACGGCAACAGCGTCGGTGACTACAACTCGGGACGCGTGACCGGCGAGCAGGTCAACATCGCACAGGAATGCCGCGCCCTGATCGGCTAGCCCTACCCCGACCGTCGGTATCGGCTGCGCCGCACAGCACCAGCTCGGCGCTGCTCGGTTGAGGCGCGCACTCTCATCGGCACGAGCGAACTCATCGCGGCCGAAGAGAGCGTTTCCTACCCCCGTCGTAGAGCACGCCGGAACGCACGACCACCGTGGAGACTAGGAAGCCGAGCGGCATCACGACGGCGACCTAGATGACGCCCGCCAACACGACGCCGTGCATGCCACCCGCGAGGTAAGCGGCGAGCGCCGCACGTGCCCTTGGCGAACTACCCCACATCGCGCGCGACGACGGGCAGACCCCAACCGCCCACAGAACTTTCAGCGGGCGTGATCGAACGTCCAAGGCCAGTTCTGAGCCAAGGCCATCCGATCGCGGCGGGCTGCGGTGCGGTCCTGCTTCGCGTGCTGGCGATCCAGAGCTGCGGCTCGTCGCTCCGGCCAGTCGTGGCCGTAGTCGCCATCAACAGCCAGGAACTGAGCGAGGTCGAGATCGTGCCCACGTCTGTCGGCAGCAAGGTCTCGCGCATCGGCGACGGCATCCCGCTCCTCCGCCACCGCCAGGATCTCGCGGGTCGCGCTTATGCGCTCGAACACGGCCTCCATGCCCTTCACGTCGGCGACCTCTTGCTCACCTATCGTTCGATCGCCTGGCACCGCAGCCAGCACGGGGGCGGCTCCCATTCTCCCCCGGTTCTCTTTCAACACCACGCTCGCCTCCCGCTCGCATCGTGTGGAACGCACCCAAACGGCAGGAGCGACGAGCGACAGCGACATGAGAGCGGAGAACGGACCGCTAGCAGGGCCCTGCGCGTTTCGTGCACGACCACCGGGGTCCGGGGCAGCACCGAACAAGGTGGCAACACATCGACGCTACCTGCGACACGGACCGCCGCAATGCTCGGCGCGCCCCCTCCGCGTCCCTCCGGAAGACAAGGGGCGAGCAAAGTCCGGGCCGCTCCCGAGCCGCCATGACACCGGCGTCCCGCGCCGGGCGATGGCCGCCCTCGCACGCTCATCGGCACGACCGAAACTCAACGCGGCATGAGCGCGCGCTTCTGCGGTTGTGCTGCTAGTCCTTCCCAGGGTGGAGTGGCGTGGCTTCCGGGTCCCTACCGAGTGCCACGACCCGGTCCTGCCGCACGATGCGGGCCTGGAAGTCGCGGGAGTGGAAGTCACCCGCATCGGGCTTCTTCGCGTACAGCAGGTAGTAGTAGTCGTTCGCTGCAACCTCTTCTCGATCTGCGACTTCGACGACGTCCCAGTGCGCGAACACCCACTCCTCCGCCTCAGGAAGGCTGCCGGCTACTCGCAGCAGGTTCGCGTGCCGGTCGTAGACGTACCACGGCAGCACCGCGCTCGGGGGCACGCTCGCTTCGTTCGGTGGTTCGGTCACGCGCGGGGCCTCCTTGCCTCGAAAGAGTCTGGGCGCGACTCCGACTCCATGCTGGCATGTCCTCGACTCTTGCAAGTCAGGTCGGCTCGCCGGGGTCCTGGAGCCGCAAGCGGCGAATGACGCGGGGGCCGTTCCGCGACGGGACCTGGCGCGGACCTTCTGCCAGCGTCGACGCTCACGCCACGGACGAGCCCTCGCACCCGACGGTCTAGATTGGCTTTCGCACTTCAAGGGCACGCGGCCAACGCTCTCCGACAAACGCGGGGGCGATAACCCGGTCTGCGGAGAACCGCCACCGCACCGCTGCATGATCCGACAGAGGAGGTTCGGATGCCGGTGAGGCTCAACCACACGATTGTGTATTGCCGCGACAAGCAGGCCTCGGCATCGTTCTTGTCCGAGATCCTGGGGCTGCCCGCCCCGACGAGCTTCGGACCGTTCTCAGTGGTCCAGGTGGCGAACGACGTCTCGCTGGACTTTCTCGAGGAGGGGACGGTGCACCCGCAGCACTACGCGTTCCTTGTCGACGAGAACGAGTTCGACCAGATCCACGGGCGAATCCTGGCCCGCGGCCTCCCCTACTGGGCCGACCCCGAGCGGCGTCGACCGCAGCAGATGAACACCAACGACGGCGGCCGCGGGCTGTACTGGCTGGACCCCGACAGTCACATCCTCGAGATCCTCACCGTTCCGTACGGCGGCTGGCCGAAGCAGGCAAGTCTCTAGCCGCGGGCAACAAGCTGCCAATAGGAAGCCCAGGGGACTTCACTCCTGGTCGGCAGGCATGCACCGCTCGCGGCGGAATGACGCGCTGTTCCAAGGGGTGGGATCGCTCGGTGAACTCGCTGCTCGCCTATGGCTCGCGAGGGCAAGGACCATACGTGCACCGCCCGCCACGGAGGTGTTGAGTGGGAAACTGGCCCGGCGGCGGTGTGGCGGTGAAGCTGTCGCGCATCAGAGCCGAGGAGGACGCAGTCATGCGAACCAGCGTGAAAGCCCATTGGGCCGAGCTCAACCAGCCGATTGAGGGCAGCGTCCCCTTCATGCACCTCGATGTCAGGGGCCTGGTCCGCGCTGGGATGGGCAACCTGATTGACGTCACCTCGGGGCCCTTCGGGCCACCGACCCTGGCCGAGCGTGCAGCGTCGGTGTCGCTGGCGGCCGAGCTTGGTTGGCGTACCAGGGACGGTCAACCCGCCTCGCGCGAGGCGGTGGCTGCGGAGTGGGACGTGGTCAAGAGGCGCACGGACCTGGCGCCGCAGGGGGCGCGCGCCTTCGAACCCTTGACCGCGCTGCGACTCACTGATGAGGCAATTGAGCGGGCGGTCCTGGTGAGGTTGGAACGGATCGAGGAGCCATTGAGGTCGCGTGATCCGTTCACCCGCTTCGACGACTGGCCGGCCGACGCCCAGCTCGGACTGCTGAGCATGGCCTGGGTGATGGGGCCAGCGTTCAACTTTCCGGGCTTCCAGAGATTCGCCCAAGACGATGATTGGGAGGGCGCGGCCGGTGTGTGCCGGATCAGCCCCGACGCGGGGACCGTCAGACGTCGCAACGACCTCAACGAGCAATGTTTCCGCAACGCGGCCCGCGCGGTGGCCGAGGGCATCGATCCCGAGATCCTGCTCATCGGTGACCCTGCGCAGCCTCGTGAGCCCCAGCTCACGGGCTTCGTCCACCCGCTGGGCCGCCATGCCTACTTCTTCAAAGGCGACCTCTACTACCGTTACGACATCCCCAGCGGCAAGGGTGTGGACGCGGGCTTTCCTCTCCGCATCGTCGACTTCTGGCCGGGACTATTCGAGGCCGACGTCGACGCGGTGACCGCTTGGGACGAGACGACCGTGATGTTCCTCCGCGGGGCCGAGTACCTCTTCTACGACTTGACCGATGACCGCGCCCTCCGCCCCGCCCGGCCCCTTGGCGCCGACTGGCCGGGCGTGTTCGACAGTGGCATCAACGCGGTTGCGCGGCTGAAAACCGGCCTTGCGTTCTTCTTCAAGGGCGATGAGTACGTCGTCTGGGACACCTCCGAAGGCGGTGTGATCGGAGGACCGCGGCCGATCGGCGAGGATTGGCCCGGTCTCTTCCGCTCCGGGATCACAACGGCCCTGCCCTGGCCCTCCGGGGAGATCTACTTCCTCGCCGGAGCGGAGTACAGCCGCTACGACCCTGCCGACGACCGCGTCGCCGACGGCTTCCCGCGACTGGTCGCCGACGATTGGCCGGGACTCCCCTGAAAGGGACACGTCCGCGGCCCCCGGCGCTCAACTCGTAGGGGCCCGTCGTCACGCGGTCATCAGAGTTCGGCCCGCCGCGGTGGCTCAGAGCCGATCCACATCCACCACCTCTGGCACCACTGAGCCGTCGCTCGGCATCGACCTAGGCGGCTTTCGCGGGGAATAGGCGAAGGTTTGAAGTGCGCGTCCGCGGCGACATTTCCGGATGACTGCAGCGGCCGCGAGGTCCCTCTCTGCGCAACGACCCGTTGGGATCATCGCCAAGCAACGGGTGGCGCGGGTCCAGATGGGTGGCTAGCCTCGAAAGACGTGCATTCTGGCGGCCGTTCTGCGTTCCCACCTGCACGAGCTCCGCGAACTGGCTCCGCCAGCTGGGCCCGTGACGGCTCTCTTTATCAGTGCATAGGGAGGGATACGGATGACTGAGGCTCACTACGATGACGCCGAGATGCGCTCGGCCTACGAGGATTACCGAAGGGCTCTTGAGTTCGAACACGAGCTGATCGATCGCAAGCTCACTCGTTTGTTGGGGTCCCAGGCGCTCCTTTTCGCTGGCGCCAGTTTCGCAGCAGATCTGGCAGAGGCTGCGTTCATCCGGCTCCTGGCCGGGGCGGGTCTCGCCGTGTGTCTGGTTGTCGCGTTCGGGATGGCGGGGAACTTCCGCGCGAAGTATCACGTCTACACCGATTACAAGTCGTTTGTGGAAAAGCGCGACGCGAAGTGGCCGTTCCCTGGAGGTCCGCATGTGCAGTGGGGAGTGAGGACAAGGACGACGAAATGGGGGCTTTGGGCTGACTCGTTCCTCCCATTGGTCTTCGCAGTGGCCTGGGTGTTCATGTTGGTCTTGGCGGACAGGTTCGCCAGGTGACCGAACGAGTGTCCATCGGTTTCGCCAGACGCACGGTGTACGGGACTTATCCCGATTCGGTCGTCAGTCGGACGCCGAGGTGAAAGCCAACGTCAGCTGTGGCTCCCGGCGCTGGGCCGCATCCGCAGCGCGCCCAGACGCGGCGAAAGGACGCTGCCTGGCGCTTGGCGGATCGCGCAGTGAGCTGAGCGCCAGAGGCGGACTGGCCAAGGGGTGCGCTGCTCGTTTCGGGTCACTAGTCTCGGATCGGTCTTTCGTCGCACGATTTGGGAGCGCGCCATGTCGCAGGTGCTGCAGCACAAGTTCCAGCTCGATGAGAGCAAGATGCCGACCCGCTGGTACAACGTGTTGCACGACCTGCCGACCCCGCCGCCACCGGTGCTGCACCCGGGCACCGGGCAGCCGGTGGGGCCGGAGGACTTGGCGCCCTTGTTCCCGATGGACCTGATCCTCCAGGAGGTGTCCACAGAGCAGTACGTGGACATTCCGGAGGAGGTTCTCGACGTCTACCGACTGTGGCGGCCGAGCCCTTTGTATCGCGCGCACCGGTTGGAGAAGGCGCTGGGCACGCCGGCGCGGATCTACTACAAGTACGAAGGGGTCTCGCCGGCCGGCTCGCACAAGCCGAACACCGCAGTTCCGCAGGCGTTCTACAACGCCAAGGCTGGGATCAAGAGGCTTGCCACCGAGACCGGAGCCGGGCAGTGGGGCACGGCGCTGGCGTTCGCGTGCGCCCAGTATGGCCTCGCCTGCGAGGTCTGGCAGGTGCGGGCGTCGTATGACCAGAAGCCCTACCGGCGGATGATGATCGAGACGTTCGGCGGCACGATCCACCCCAGCCCTTCGGACCTGACCGAGGCCGGCCGGAAGATCCTGGCTGAGCACCCAGACTCGACCGGGTCACTGGGCATCGCGATCAGCGAGGCCGTCGAGGTCGCGGCCCAGGACCCGACCACCAACTACTCGCTGGGCAGCGTGCTCAACCACGTTCTGCTGCACCAGACAATCATCGGCGAGGAGGCGCTGCTCCAGCTCGCCCAGGCGGGGGAGACCCCCGACCTCCTCGTCGGCTGCACGGGCGGTGGGTCGAACTTCGCGGGGTTGGCATTTCCGTTCCTGCGGGAGAAGTGGGCGGGCCGGATGAGCGCCGACCGTCCTGGCGGTCGAGCCGGCCGCATGTCCGTCGTTGACCCAGGGCACGTACGCCTACGACTTCGGCGACACCGCAGGGATGACGCCCTTGATGAAGATGCACACGCTCGGCCATGACTTCGTGCCGGACCCGATCCATGCCGGTGGTCTGCGCTACCACGGGATGAGCCCGCTGATCAGCCACCTCTACGAGACGGGCGAGATCGAGGCGGTCGCCAAGCCGCAGACCGAGTGCTTCTCCGCTGGGGTGCTGTTCGCCCGAACGGAGGGCATCCTTCCCGCCCCGGAGCCGACGCATGCGCTGGCGGCAACCGTCGAGGAAGCACTGCGGTGCAAGGAGACCGGCGAGGAAAGGGTAATCCTGACCGCGCTGTGCGGGCACGGCCACCTCGACCTGGCCGCGTACGACGCCTACCTGTCAGGCCACGTCGTCGACCACGAGTGGGAGGACGCCGACATCCAGGCCGCCGTCTCCGACGCGCTCTCGAGGCTGCCGGCGCTAGCCTGACAACCAACCGTCCCCCGTCGACGAGTCCAGCGGGGTGGGTGCTGCGGGAACTTTTCGGCACTTGCGGTCACCGACGTGCGCCGACTCGCGGCGGAAAGACGCACCCGCAGAGATCAGCCCTTGATTAGGACACCGTGCCACTCATGCCCGAAACGACGAGAATCAGATTGCCCCGCAAATCAGCTTCCGCCGGCCGCCAACGCTCTGAACTGGAGACAACTTCCGGCATGAAGGTGACTAACCACATCGGTGGCTGGGGCCGCGTAGCGCCAGGAGCGTGAGCAGCCGTTGGACGCCTGGAGGCAGCGGCACCGGGGCAGTCCTGCTCCGGCGTGAAGCCCTCGAGTCATCGCAAGCGCGCACTGGTCATCCGCGAGCCCCCACGGCCGTCAACCACGCTTCGGGCGTTCGCGGGTCGTTCTCGATCGTGACCTGGAGCAGCCCCTCGACCGACCGCACATGCGAACGGCGCGCGGTGTGCGCCGCGCCGAGCGAGGGTTCGGCACGGCTCGGTGCTACAGGGTCGGTGCACGGGTGCGGGGCGTGGTCGCACCACCCCTTGCGCCGGACTGACTGGCCCGTACGGCCAGGAGCATGCACACCGACCCGGTGAGGAAGAGGACGTTTTGGACGAGGATCACGTCGGCTTTGGCAGTTTGGAGGATCGCGTCCAGCCGCAAGGCCCCGAGCACGAGGGGGTGGAGGACCTGCAAGAACGCGACGGTGGTCAACGTCTCGAGCTGTACGCCGTTGCATCGTGCGAGCACGGCGGGCAGGCAGACGAGGAGGGGGATGATGATGCTCAATAGGAAGGTTGCAGCCTCGTATGCAGCCGACCACCGGATCTCACCGGCGGTGACGATCGTCTGGGCCAAGGGCTGCGGGACCGCGCGCAGGGCGATGGCGATCGCCATGAGCACCGCCCCGGCGAGCGCGCCGTTCCTGGTGTTTGCCCCCATGCGTTCCCGTATGTCAGAGAAGGCGGTGACGAGGCCCGCGCTGGTCGCGATCAACAGGCCGAGCACCACGGCGTGGCTCAGCGTGACCAGCCGGTCCAGCTCCGGCTCGATGACCCGCTCCGCAAGGACCCACGACGTGAGCACCCACAGGGCGCCGCCGGCCACGCAACCGAGCGCGACGCCGGTGCGCTTGCCCGTCACCACTAGCCATGCAGCGACCACTATCAGCGGTAGCGGCATCAGCCACACGAACGTCGCCCACGGGCCGGTACGGGGCAGGTTGGGGCGACTCTCGAGGGTCGTGTCCACCACCTCGGGCGCGGCGAGGACGAGAGTCACCGCGGCAGCGACGAGGAGGCCCACAATGACCCACCTGGCGGTGCTCCCCTGGGTCGTCGGCGGAGGAGGAGGAGGCGACCCTTCGTCGATGGCACGCAGCAGACGGTTCGTGTCCTCACGGAACGACTCGTGACGAAGCCGTGCGTAATGGTGCTGCGCCAGCTGCGCCAGGGAGGTCGGGAGCTCGATCCGTGTCGGCATCTCCGCGGAGTCCACCAGCACGGGAATGACCCGGGTGCTGTGTCGGAGACCGGCTTCGACCTCGAGACGCAACCGATCCTGTGGATCGTCGATGCGACGATGATCATTGTCCGCGGCTCGCAGCCACGCCTCCCCGATCATCACGAGCATGACGTCACAGCTACTGACCGCTTGGTCGATCGCTGCGACGTAGTTGACGCCGGGCGCGATGGCCGTCACGTCGACGAAGACGCAGTCGGGACCGAACTCCTCCGCGAGGACGTCGCGCAACCGGCCGGCGGCGTGCTTGGTGTCCTGCCGCCGGTAGCTGATGAAGACCCGCACGCGACAGTCGTCGCGCCCACTGTCCGAGCCGTGCAGATCGGTCATCTTCGCCTCCGGGTGCGAGCCGGCCGGGGGCCGGACGTCCGGGGCCTGCACAGCGGGCAGCTCACGCTTGCTCGGCAGTCCATTTCGCCATCCATCCGTCGTTCTGGATCGAGATCACCTGCTCGCAGCGGTCCACGAACCGGTCCTCGTCGGCCTCGTCCGACGCACCGATCCTGACCCACTCCTCGTGCAACCGACCGAGCTCACCAGCCGTGCGGAGGTACTCCACCAGCTGGTACTCCCACCGCGAGCTGGCGACATGGGAGCTGGCCGCAACCGTGAGGGTCGACACCACCGCAACCCAGGCAGCAGCGGCGGTGATCTCCGTCGCTGCGGCCACGGCGCCCAGCACAACCGCGACGACGCTGAGCACCAACTCGACCCGGCGGAACCACGCGAGCCGGGCAGCGAGCGTCCTGGCACGCTGGTTGTACCAAGCGATCTGCGGGACCAGTCGTCCCTGGACGTAGGTCTCGACGTCACCCACCCGCGGTGCTTCGCGAGAGACCGGCTTCAAGGTTGCCGTGTAGGGGAGCAGGTCGGCCGCCTCTGCGCGGACGCGGTAGGTCCGGTCGGCGAAGACCGCGTCACGGTCCTCTCCTCGGAACGGCGACGCCCCCGCCAGGAAACGAAAGGTCTCGCCCTTCAGTTCTTCGGACACCGCCCGTGCCCGCGCCCACCGGCTCACCGCATCCCGTCCCAGCCGCGCACGGACAACCGGGACCAGCCCCAACGCGGTCCCGGCTGCCAAGGCGAGGAGCTGCCCGACCGGCGAGCTCAGCGACGACACCTGGGCCGCTGCCGTGGTGAGGACGGCCGAGGCCGCCGCGAGGACCAGCATCACCAGCCGCAGCCGGTCGAGCCGCGCCTTCAGCAGGTTGGCGGTCTGGGACCACAGGCTCTGATGCCCCCACACGGAGTCGACCAGCTCGTGAGTGGCACTACCCATGCACCGAGCGTGACACTCATTCGGCCATCTTGGAAAGGCACGAGGCGTCTGGCAGCCCACGAAGGACGGTGGCACCATTATCGACATGCCCATACCCGCAAAACGCGGGGGTCATGGCCCGCCTCATAGCCGCAATCGGCGCATCGCCGTAGGTCAGCGGGCTTGTGCCACTGCCTCTCAACGTGGCTTCAGACGGACGGCCCGATTTATTGGTGACGCGACGCCTGGCCCGCAAGAAGCCCTTCTACGGCGCATTCTCCTGAAAGGGATATCGGAGATGTGTCACCCGAAGAATGCATCGAAGATTCCCAGTAGTGTTCATCATGAATAGCTATCCGCCTGGCTCGGCGCCCATGCGTTGAACCATCGTGGTCAGGCGGCCGGCTAGGCGTCTTGCCCAGACAGGTGGCTGCGGCGCGCGGGCGAGACCGCGACTCCACAGAATTCGAGTCGGACCGCAACCGCGACATAGTGGGTGAAAGGACGCGCCCCCCATCGACTGAGCCCCGCTTCCCAGCCATGATCGGACTTGTTATCCGATCACTCCACTGAGTGCTCGCTCATGGCTCACTTCTGTGTCAAGACGCTGCCGGGGTGGAGTTCTAGGCTGCTGATTCAGCGGGTCTGGGAATTGGCTCTGCGAAGAGCCGGCGGGACCCGGTCGCGCTGAAGTCCAGAGTCGTTGCTTGGTTGCCCTCGGGGGCCCGTCCTCATGGCTGCGCCCGGCGGGTCGGCGATCCGCCGTTCGAAACGGTCGTGAACGTCTGCTTGGACGTGCTCGTCGGCACGAGCACTCAGAGCGGACGTGTGTCTCGTGGCAGTGATCAGCTCACCAGTCGATGCCTTGGACTTCCCGCTTTTCGAAGACCATACGGTGGTGGCCGCCGTCAGCGGCGGAGACCCAGAGACCGGGTCGCGGATCGTCGCCGTAAGGGTCGGGTCCTTCGCTGTAGAAGGCAATCTGTCGACCACTTGGTGACCAGGCCGGAGAGTAGTCCATCCCCGCTGGCTCGGCGACGATCTGGCTAGCGACCCCGTTCCTGCGCATCGTGCGTACATCCGTCTCCGCCGTGCCTGGCGGGGAATAGGTGAACGCAATACGCCGACCGTTTTTGGACCAGGACGGTTCGCTCTCGGAGCCTGGCGTCCTGGTGATGCGTTGCATTCTGGACCCGTTCGGTCGAACGCGGTAGACCTCGCTCTGGCCGAAGCGGGGGGATGCGGCGGAGAAAGCCAACCATCGTCCGTTCGGAGACCACACAGCGCGGCCGATCTGGTAGGCATCGATGTCCAAGGTACGCTCGCGTCCGCTCCTCAGATTGATCACACCGATGTTGAACGTCCACGACACCACGAGGTGGCGCCCGTCCGGGGACCACGACACCTCGTTCCAGCCTCCGGACCCCACTCGTCGCTTGTGATCCCCACTCCTGCTCATCACCCGGACGTTCTCGTCCGTCACGTATGCGATCCGCTGATGATCGGGTGACCAGTTTGGGGACATCGCGTCACCGGCGTGGGTCAATCTGTGCACGCCCCGCCCGTCAGGGCGCACAGTGAATACGTCCCAGCCGTCGGACGAGGTCGCGGTAAACGCCATTCGGCGGCCCTCGAGTTGGCTTGTTCTCTGGTCAGCGCCCGGGGTGAACCTCGAGACCGCGGTGGGTTGCCAAGCGGGATCCCAGCCGTGACGCACCACGAGGCGGCGGTGCCCGGTGCCGTCAGGTCGCACCGTCCAGATACCGGTCAGCCTGGGGTCATCTCCAGCGTCGAAGTCATACACCGGTCCACCCATGACGAGCGCGACACGACCGCCGGTGGGCGACCAGGTGCCCGCCGCGCTGAGGCAGCCCTGCTTCATGACACGCCTGGGCTGCGATCCGTTTGGGTGAATCGACAGAATCACGTCTTCGCAATAGCCGCGGCCGTAGTACCGGTGGCTGTAGAGCAGGGTGCTGCCGTCGGGTGACCATGAGGGGTTGTGGGCGAATGAGTCGCTGTTCGGCACCTGATGCTGGTCGGTGCCGTCGGCATTCATGACGAATAGTCGACGGTAGTTGTCATAGTCGTCGTCATCGGAGCTCTCCTGGACATATGCGATGCGTGTGGAGTCCGGTGACCATGCCGGCTGGAAGGCACTCAGCCATTGGTCCGAAGGAGTCGTGAGGGTTTTCTCGGTGCCGCTGTTCAGGTCGAGCACGACGATGGCGCTGTCGCGCGTGAATGCCAGACGATCGCCGTCGGGTGACCAGGCGGGGTCGGAGTCCAAGCCATCACCGGACGTCACCTGCGTCCGGTTCCAGCGGTCGGCGGTGACGCCGATCCAGATGTCTCCGCCCTGCGAATAGGCCAGACGGCGCCCCTCGGGTGCCCAGGTGGGTTGACCCGCGCCCGAGAAGGTGATGCGTCGCCGGTCCGAGCCGTCCGGCAGGATCGTAAAGATGTCGGAACCCGCGTCAGACCGCGCCACGTAAGCGATGCGGCCGGTGCGGGGATCTCTTATCGACGCATCTCCACTTGCCGTCGAGGCGTGTGCTGCCGTCTGTGCCAGAGCAGATGGCACGAGCAGCACTGGCGCTGACGAGCCATGCAATTGTCGCGCCGACAAACCATCTGGGTCCGCTTCGACTGAAGACTGACACCAGAACCACCTGGTCTCCCGTTCGTTGGGTGGCGTACTTGATCATCGAGCCACCCGGCGACCAATCGCAACCTAGCCCTCACCCAAGGATCGCGCCGCGCAAGTACGCCGCCAATACGCACAAGTACCGAGTAGCTGCACGGCGGCGTCCATGCGCTACTGGCCGTGACCAGAATGACCCCACTGCTCCAATAGTCCCGGACGGACGGAAATGACAGCGACTCACGCGCTCGTAACCGGGCAGCAAGGTCGTGGTTGTCGGGCGCCCCCCATGTCATCGGTTCGCCTCTCCGATCACCGGGCCACTACCTCGTCCCACCCTCCTGCTGTCATCACACTCGTCATAAGACCGGAACGGTGACGACCACCCGACCGGTGCGTCCGTCGCCAGCGGGGTAGCTCCATCCCATCGCGCCGGCGGCTCGGCGTGCCGGTGGACTGCGGGCGCACAAGCAACGGCTCCGAGGGTGGGTGGATGCGGCCGGACTCACACCTCGTCGCGCCCGTGGTCGGCCAGCCATGCCCTTCTCGCAGCGTCCTGGGCGAGTCGACGCTGGACGACCTGCAGCCAGAAGTCTTGGGCGTTGCCGACACCGTCCGCGCTGGCCTTCATGTGGGCCAGCTGGTTCAAGTCGGCCATGAGATTGTGGAAGACGCCGATCGGCAGGAGGACTGCGGGTTGGTCGCCCTCGTCGGTCTGGGCCGTCACGACCCCGGCCTTCTCGATCAACATCTTCCGCGACCGGTCGCTCTGTTCACCCTCCCGGCCATCCCAGTCCTCGGTGCCGATGTGCTGAAGGTGGGCCAGCGCGATGTCGTGGGCGTGTCGCTCGTCCCTCTCGTAGGGCCGGGGCTGGAAATCTTCGTCTTCATCCATGGCCGCATAAGCCGACTCCAGCTCGTGAGCATCGAGCTCGGGATGCTGGGCGATGAGCCGCTCGATCTCGTTCATTCCCCACGCCCCAAAACCTTCTGATCCGTAGTCAGTCGCGCCAGGTTCGTTGGGGTCCACACAGGGCCGCGAACGGGCTCACATGTCGTCCATTGCCGGGCCCCAACGCTGCGCGGGTGCGCAGGCATCCACCGGAGTTCGGGGATTCGTGTTAGCACGCCGTTAGCAGGATCGCGCACGTTACGCCCTCATCGGCGCAGATGCCGCGCCGTTGGGGGTGATCGGACTCCTTATCCGATCACCGAGCCGGCGCCGCGACATCTCCGGCGACTCGAGGACCCCTGCCGACTAGGGCCTTGGGCACATGCTGGGGTATTCCTGGGCCTCCTCGCACCACGCACTGGGTTGACCGGGGTGTGATCGTTTTCGACGAGCACACTTTACGGAGTCAACCTGAAACGTTGCAGGATTCGCCGGCCATCGCGACGCACGTTCCGAATAGCAAGCGCACGGCCGCTCACCGGCGCAGAAGGAGCGCAGGGACCAGGGCTCTTGCGCTCGGTCGCATCCGGGCAACCAAAGCACGCCCATCGGCCAGATCAGGTCACGACCTTCTCCACCACGTCGCTGCCCCTCCGCAGTCGCATCACCAGCGGTGTCAATGCGGCGAGGGCGCACAGGATCAAGATCACCAGGGACGCCGGACGGGTCACGAACTGGGTGTAGTCACCGCCCGAGATCTGCAGTGCCCGGCGCAGGTTGGTCTCCAGCAGCGGCTCCAGGACCAGCGCCAGCACCGCCGGCGCCAGCGGGAAGTCGCAGCGCTGCATCAGGAAGCCCACCAGTCCGAACACCAGGAGCAGCAGCATGCTGAAGATGCTGAAGCTCAGCGCGTAGGCACCGAGTACGACGAACGCGAGCACGCCGGAGAACAGCAGTGGCCCGGGCACGGACAGGAGCTTCACGAAGATCCCCACCAGCGGCAGGTTGAGCACGAGCAGCACCAGGTTGCCGACGTACATGCTGGCGATGATGGCCCAGACGAGAGCCGGATCCTCCTCGAAAAGCAGCGGTCCGGGCTGCAGGCCGTACATCATGAACACGAACAGCAGCAGCGCCGTGGTGGCAGACCCGGGGATGCCGAGGCTAAGCAGCGGCACCATGGCGCCGCCGACGGCAGCGTTGTTGGCCGCCTCGGGACCTGCGACGCCCTCGATGGCGCCGTGGCCGAACTCCTCCTTGCGCCGGGAGACCCGCTTTTCGGTGACGTACGACACGAACGACGCCAGCGACGGGCCGATCCCCGGCAGGACGCCGATCACGAACCCCAGCACCGACCCGCGGGCATACGGACCGGCCGAGCGGCGCCAGTCCTCGCGGGACATCCACAGGCTGCCCTGGATCTCCTGCGGGCGTTCGTGTCCACTGCGTCCGCACAGGTTCTCGACGGCCTCGGGCACGGCGAGCAGGGCCATCGCGAAGATCGCGAAGTCCACGCCGTCGTGGAGCGGGAGGATGCCGAATGTCTCCCGCGGGGTGCCGGTCTGGGGATCCAAGCCGATCACGCCCACCGCGAGCCCGAACAGGATCGCCAGGCCGGTCTTGAGCCGCGAAGCCGTCGTCAGGGTGGAGCACATCATCAGCGCCAGCAGCATCAGCAGGAAGTACTCCGCGGCGCCGAAGGCCACCGCCACCTCGACCAGGAGCGGCGAGAGCAGCATCAACCCCACGAGGGCGAGAGTCCCGGCCAGGAACGAGCCCACCGCCGCCGTCGCCAGGGCCGGACCGGCCCTGCCCTGCCGGGCCATCTCGTAGCCGTCGATCGTGGTGACGACACTGGCCACCTCCCCCGGGGTACGGATGAGCGTGGCGGTGATTGAGCCGCCGTACATGGCCCCGTAGTAGATGGCACACAGCATGATCAGGCCGTGAACGGGCTCCAACCCGAAGGACAGGGGGATCAGCAGCGCGATCGCCGTGATCGGGCCGATGCCTGGGAGCACGCCGACGACCGTGCCGATGAGCACACCGATGAACGCGAAGAGCAGCGCCGTCGGCGTGAGCGCCTGGGCGAACCCTTCCGCAAGTCCGGTGAACGAGTCCATGGCCTACCCCAAGAGCCCGGGAGGCAGCTCCACCCGAAGGCCGCGCTCGAACAGCAGGTAGACCACGGCGGCGAACCCGGCCGCGACGATGACGTTGCGCAGCCACTTGGTCCGGTCGACGTACGTCGACAGGGCGACCATGAAGAGGAACGTCGACAGCAGGAAGCCGAGCGGGATGAACGCGACGATGTACGCCGCGAAAACGGCGAAGGTGACCAGCACCTTCCTGGTGTCGAGAGACGACTCCCCCTCAATCGCCTCTCCGGTAACAGGGTCAGCCTCCATCTCCTCCGCGGCGGCCGGCCGTCGCAGGCCGCGCACCGCCAGCGCCACGCCGCAGAGGAGCGTCGCGGTACCGATCGCGAGAGGGGCGGCCGACGGTCCGATCACGGAGGCGGCGGAGGGATCCGGCTCGATCTGGAGGGCGCCGACGATGTAGACCATGGCGAGCAGCCCTGCGACCGCGCCAGCGACCGCGTCCCGGTAGCGGGTCAGGGCAGACATGGGATCACCCCACTCCTCCGGTCGACTCGAGCCCGTCCTCGATGTCGGAGTTCGCCCGGTCGAGGTAGTCGTCCATCTCGGCCCCGGTGAGGAACTTCGACTCCCACTGGTTCGTCTCCTCCACGTCCTTCCAGGTCGGCGTCTCGACCAGCTCCGCCAGCTTGTCTTGCCAGTAGGTGACCGCGTCCTCGGGCATGTCGGGAGGTCCGTAGACGCCGCGCCAGTTGGCGAGCGTGACGTCGTACCCCAGGGACGGTGCGGTGGGAACGTTGTCCAGCGGCGGAGTGAGGGGTTCCTCACGCATCACGGTCAGGCCCTTGAGCTTGCCGGCCTCGAGCTGCCCCCGGAACTCGCTGACACCCGCGACGGCTGCGACGACGTCGCCGTTGAGCATCGCGGTGATCTGCTCACCGCCGCCTTCGTACTGGATGAAGTTGATCGTCGAGGGGTCCCCGCCGGCGGCGTCGACGAGCAGCGCGAACGGCAGCTGGTCGTCACCCGAGGCCGCGATCGGGACGGACTCCGGGTCCTTCTCGATGGCGGCCAGCAGGTCGTCGGCGGTCTGGTACTCCGAGTCGGCCGGCGCGACCAGGACGTACGTCTCCACGAAGAGGGTGGCGATCATCGTGACGTCCTCGTACGTCGGGTCGCAGTCGCCGCGCAGGTGGTTCGACATGATCGGCGTCGACGTCACCGCGATCTGGTACGGGTCGCCGGCGTGGTCGTTGACCATCTGCTCCAGCCACACGCACCCCGTGGCTCCGGTGCGGTTCTGGACCGGCAGCGAGGTATCGGCCAGTCCTTCCTTCTCCATCGCCTCGGCCATGGCGCGAGCCGTGGTGTCCCAGCCCGACCCGGGCTCGGCGGGCGCGGTCAGGGTGACCGGCTTGTCCGGGTAGTCGCCGGAGCCGGCGCGCTGCTCGGAGGTGTCGAAGGCACCGCAGCCGCTGGCGAGCAGTACGCCGAGGACGGTGGCAGCGGTCCCGATCTGCTTCTTCATGGTGACTCCTTTGTCGGCCGTCGGGGGTGGCGGCTCGTTCGGGGGTTCAGCGGGAGGGGAGCTCCTGCCCGTCCGGGATCGGGTACAGGAACCAGGAGGGGTCGGCCCGGCTGAGCGAGCTCTCCAGCGGGTGGTCGACCGACTCGGCGACCGGCCCGCGGGAGATCCGGGTGAGGGCTTCCAGGTCGACGGGGCCGGTGTCGACGCCGAGCAGCATCAGCATGTGCGCGAGGTCTTCGGTGGCGATGTTGCCGGTCGCCCCGGGGGCGAACGGGCACCCGCCGAGACCGCCGACCGACGAGTCGAAGTCGACGATCCCGGCCGCCAGTCCGGCCAGTGCGTTGGCGAGGCCGAGTCCTCGGGTGTCGTGGAGGTGGAGCGCGACTCGTATGTCGGGGAAGTCGGCGCGCAGTCTCGAGCAGAGTCCGTACACGTGCGCGGGGTCGGCCAGCCCGGCGGTGTCGGCCACGGTCACCCGGCCTACCCCCATCGCCTGGTACTCGCCCACCACCCAAGCCACCCGGTCGTAGGGCAGGCGTCCCTCGAACGGGCAACCGAGCGCGGTGGCGAGCCCGCCGATGACATCCACGCCAACGTCCGCGGCCAGCGCGACCACGTCCGCCATGCCGGCCAGCGCCTCGGCCGTGTTGCGGTTGGCGTTGGCCCGGCTGTGGGCGTCGCTGACCGAGAGCATGGTCTCCCAGACGTCCACCTGGTGTTCGGCGGCCCGCTGGGCGCCCTTGAGGTTCGGCACGAGTACGGCGTACTCCACGCCGTCGCGGGGCGTCATCCCGCGCAGCACCTCGGCGCCGTCACGCAGCTGGGGAACGGCGTTCGGGCGAACGAAGGACGTCACCTGCACCCCGTCGACGCCGGTCCGCGAGAGCGCATCGACGATCTGGATCTTGCGCTCGGTCGGGATCATCGCCGTCTCGAGCTGGAACCCGTCGCGCGGTCCGACCTCGTTGATCCAGACCCGCGTGGGCAGCTCGAACGGCAGATCGGCGCGACGTCCGGCGTACTCCTCGAGGCTCACGGTCCGTGTCATGTCAGATAACTCCCCTGTCTGCGAGCTCGGCGAGGTCGTCGGCGCCCAGGCCGATCTCCGCGAACACTTCGGCGTTGTGCTCCCCCAGGCGTGGTCCCGGGCTGCGGACGCCGCCCGGGTTGTTGCTGAACTTGGGTACGACGCCGGGGACGGTCAGCGTGCCGAAGTCGGGATGTTCGACCTCGACCAGCATGTCCCGGGCGGCGTAGTGAGGGTCGGCGAAGATGTCGGCGATGCTGTTGACTGCGGACACCGGGCAGCCCCGCGAGTTGAGTACGTCGAGGATCTTCCCCGCAGGGTGGGCCTGGAACCACTCGGCGACGATCTGGTTGACCTCGTCGCGCCGCTGCACCCGGGCCCGGTTCGTGGAGTAACGGGGGTCGGTCTTCAGGTCCTCGCGGCCGATCGCCTCCGCGAGTCGATCGAAGGTCCGGTCGGTGCTCGTGGTGAGCACCAGCCACGTCCCGTCGCCGGCCTGGAACATCCCGGCTGGCACGGACGCGCTGAGCTGGTTGCCGGTCCGCTCGCGCACCCGGTCGAGTCGGTCGTACTCCGCCACGACGCCCTCGAGCATCCGGAACATCGACTCGTACAGCGCGACGTCGATCTCCTCGGGCTCGCCGCCCGCCACGTCCCGCAGGTAGATCGCGGCCAGCGCACCCAGGGCGCCGAACATGCCGGTGACGTAGTCGGTGAGCGAGATCGATGGGAGCACCGGGGGCAGCTCGGGGTAGCCAGAGATGTAGGTGTAGCCGCTGAAGCCGGTGGCCGGCGTACCGAAACCGGCGCGCTCGCGGTACGGACCGGTCTGCCCGAACCCGCTGACCCGCACCACGATCAGCCGCGGGTTGGCCTCGCGGAGCCGGTCCAGGCCGAGGCCCCAACGGGTGAGCGTGCCGGGCCGGAAGTTCTCGATGAGGATGTCCCGGGAGGCCAGCAGTCGGCAGAAGATGTCCTGGCCCTCCGGCTGGTGCAGGTCCAGGGTGACCCCGCGCTTGTTGCGGGCGGCGGCGGCCCAGGTCAGCGAATGGTCGCCCTCGAAGGGCTCCATCCCGCGCAGCGGGTCGCCCCGGCCGGGCATCTCGACCTTGACCACGTCGGCCCCAAGGTCACCCAGCAGCGCGGCAGCGAACGGACCGGCGTACACCGTCGCCGCGTCGATCACCCGCAGCCCGCGCAGGGGTCCTGTGGTCACTGGGCCACCTCCTGTGCTGCCTGGTAGCCGAGGTTGGCGGAGGCGCGCTGGGCAGCCTCGCTCACGGCCTCCACGATGCGTCCGAGCGCCGGCTCTGCCATCACCCGGGTCGACGGTCCGGAGACCACCATGGCGGCCACAACGACCCCGAACCGGTCGCGCACCGGAGCGGCGTACGAGGCCACGCCGGCCTCGCGTTCGCCGTCACTGCTGGCCCAGCCGCGATGCCGAGTCTGCGCCAGCTCGCGCTCGAAGTCCGTGGCGTCGAACTGAAGCGGGTGATGGTCGGGATCGGCGGCCAGGCTGGCCTCGGTCAGGGCGCACACCTCGTCGGGCTCCAGCCAGGCCAGCAGCACCTTGGCGCTGGCCCCCACGTGCAGCGGGAACGGGATCCCGACCTGACCCATCGGGCGCAGGTTCAGCCGACTCGCCACCACGTCGATCGGCACTCTTGTATGGCCGTGCCGCAGGTGCAGCTCGGCGTTCTCCCCGGTCTCGTCACGCAGCCAGACCATGTGTGGGTGCGCGGCGTGCTTGACGTCGAGTCCTTCGGCGACCTTGGCCCCGAGGTGCAGCAGAGCTACCCCGAGCCTGTAACCCGCCGGGTCCCGCTCGAGCAGCCCGTGCTCGGCCATGGCCTTCATCAGCCGGTAGGCCGTGGGCTGGCTGATCCCGAGCCGGGCCGCTACCTGGACCGGCTCCAACCGCGTCGTCCCGTCCGGGAAGGCATGCATGACCGCCATCACCTTGTCCAGCACTCCGACGCCACTCAACTCGACCTCCATTATTTGGAGAATGATCCATATAGTTGGGAGGGTCTTCGTTCCTACGCTCTCGGTGTGGCGTGCGCAACACTCGGGTCAGGATCTGGACCTCACCACGGGTAACTCCGGGGTGGCCAAGACTGGGGCAGCACAGGCCCAGCCCAGCGTCGATCCAACTGGTACCTCGCGCAGCGTCCCGTCCTCTCATCTATCCCGGGAAGAACGCTGGCCAGCTCGTCTGGCCGTGATCGTGATCACCGCGACGAGACGGTGGTCGGCCGCGAGGGTGATCGGAGTGCATATCCGATCACTATCGGTGCGGGAAACGATCCACATTGATCTCGGTCCGCGAGGTTTGTCCTCCGGGCAGGGCGCCAAAGCTCGTTGCCGCGCCACATGGCCATCAGGGGGGCCGCTAATCGGCATTTTTACGTATGCCGGAAGCACGCGGGACAGGCGTAGCCTGCGAGACGGTCGACAGGCCACTCGACGACGAGGACACGGGGACAGCCCATGACTCTCACTCGGCTGGTGCGTGGACGTCCACTCGCTTTGCTCCTTATCGCGGCCCTGGCGCTCGGAGTGGTCGGCGCCGCACCGGGACCGAGTGTCGGGGCCGAGGCGGCACCCGAGGGTGGATGGTTGGTGGCGACGCCGCTCGACCTGGGCACACTGGGCGGCGATTACAGCACCGCGGCGGCGATCGACGGCGACCTCGTCGTGGGGTATGCCCAGACCGAGCGGGGTGCCTTCCACGCCTACGTCCTCGACCTCGGGTCGCCCGAGCCCCGGCCGGTCGACCTCGGCACCCTTGGCGGCCGCCAAAGCGCTGCCACTGACGTCAGCGGGAACGTGGTGGTCGGTCACTCCAAGACGGGGCGACCCCGCGACGGATACCACCTGTTCGCCTACGACCTGAGCGACCCCGCGACCGGCATGATCGACCTTGGTCCCAAGGGTGGGTCGGAGTACGGCGATCCCCCGGGACCCTTCGTCGACGACGGCCTCATCGCCGGCCAGATCGCCGGACGACGGAGTGGCTCGCGGACGATCGCGTTCTCCTACGACATGCACGCGGCCCGGCCACGCGTCGTCCGCTACGGGACCCTGGGCGGCTGGAGCAGCGCGGCGTTTGCGGTCCAGGGCGGGGTGCTGGTCGGGTTCGCCCAGGTCCCGGGCGACAGCTCCCGGGCCTTCGCGGTCCACGCCCGGGCGGCTGACCCCGAGATGGTTCCCCTGGGGCCGCCCGATGTCGCCAGCTCCGCACTCGACGTCGACGACGGGCTCGTCGTCGGGCACTACTACTCGCGGATCGGGCCACGGGCGGTCGCGTTCGACCTGAACGGGCCGGAGCCGGCACTGAAGCGGCTGGGTGGTGGCGTGGGGTCGGCCACCGCCGTTGACGAGGGAGTCGTCGTCGGGGCCGCCTCCCCGTCCGGCCCCACACGCCCCGCGGTCTTCGACCTTCAGTCCACCGACGCACCGGTGGTCGACTTGGGCACCCTGGGAGGGTGGGGCAAGGCCGTCGACGTCGACGACATCACCGTCGTCGGCTACACCTACGGCCCGGTAGGCGGCCTGCGCGCTTTCGCCGACGACCTGACCGATGACGACGCGATGACCGACCTCGGCGTGTTGCCCGGCTACGCCACCGCCCGCCCCACCGACGTCGACGCTGGGCTTGTCATCGGACAGATGGGTGCCGCCTACGACCCGCGCGCCGTGCTCTGGCGGCTGGAACGGTCCTCGGAACCACGACTGCGTTTCACCGCTATGGAGCGCGTGGTCGAGGAGGAGCAGACCTGGTCACAGTGACCGTGGAGCGCGTGGGGAGCGCCGCGGCTCCGGCCAGCGCGGCGATCCGAGTGATGCACCCCGGGTACCGCGGAGGCAAGCTCGGGCAGGACTATGGACCGGTCCCCACGGAGGTCGGCTTCGCACCCGGCGAGAGCATCGCCTTCTTCGACGTACCGATCCTCCAGGACGACCGCACCGAACCGCTCGAGACGATCGGGCTACACCTGGCAGATCCCCAGGGCGCCGTCCTCGGGGCGGGCCAGGTAGCCGCCGTCCGGATCCGCACCAGCGACGTACGCCCGGACCTCCTGGTGCGGCGCACCACGGAGGAGACCTGGCTGGGCGAGGACGTGTTCACCGAGACCGCCGCCGAGCAGACCCGCCACTGGGCGAGCACGCCGGGCGGGATCCGGACCTTCGAGGTGGACGTGTGCAACGACCCCCGGTTCCGGCGTCCCGACGACTTCTCGGCTCCGCTCGCGCTGCACGCCGAGGTGGCCGATCAGGAGTCGAGGACCCGCTGGTACCGCGGGCGGCGTGAGGTCACCGACAGGATCACCTCGCCCGAAGGCCTCACGGTGCGGGTCGTCACCGGTCGCTGCCAGCCACTGCGCATCATCACCCGGATCCAACCGGACGCCGCCGTCGGCTCCCGGCCCCACACCACGCTCCGGGGCGACTGGGCCGGCGAGAACCCTTCCACCGATGTAGTCGGCACCGAGGTGCGGGTCGTCGACCAATCCGACAGACAAGGGCATCGTCGCCACGAGTGAAATTCTAAGGAGGCGTCATGCCCATGGAATCCGGCGCTGGGTGCGCCCTTCGATCGGCGAGGCCAACGACCATGGCCGCAGTGGTGATCGCCGTCGCCGTGACGATTGCGATGGGTGTCGCCCCGCTCATGCCGACACCGAATGCAAATGCCGAGGTGTTCGAGGGGACCCAGGGTGATGACCACATCGTCGGTACGCCGCAGAAGGATCTCATCAGAGCCCGGGGCGGCGACGATGTCGTGTCAGCAGGAGGCGCAGGGGACAGAGCGCCGGGCGGGGGCGGCGACGACATCATCAGACTGGGCCCCAACAAAGGGGGTGGCTGGGATGGACGCGCTCAGATGGCGCGGAACGACCAGGGCAATGGGCAAGCTGGCAATGACACCATCTTTGGTGGCGATGGTGTCGACCGGTTAGAGGATGGCGGCGGACGGGATGAGATGCATGGCGGAAGGAGCGGCGACCTGCTCATCCTGGTTCCGGGCGGTCCGGACAGATCGTTCGGGGGTTTCGGCCACGACAAGTTCATTGTCGAGACGGACAGTCATCCCGATCTAGTCGCATGTGGTCCTGGAAACGATCTTGTGGTTTGGATAAGCAGGCATGAGGGGCTCGACCGGACGAGAGCATGCGAACGCGAGCGAGTTTCTTGACATACGGCGGGGGTTGGGTCCGTGGGTCGGTTTGCGGTCGAGTGAACCCGCATCGGCACGACCGCGCTCATCGCGGCAGGAGCGGTCACGCTATGCCGTGCTAACAGCGGCATGTGAGGACGTTCGGCGATGGTGGCGGGGATGACCGAAGGACAGCCGAGGTCGCCGGGTTCAGGGTTGGGCAGGATTCATCACGAGGTGGATTCCCAGCACCACGATCCAACTCCAGTAGACGGCGATGAGGCCGCGCTGAATGAGTCCCGTGTGGGCGGCGTCTCTCTGGTACGCCAGGGCCGTCCAAATGGTCATGCCCAGGCCTGCGATCGCGGTCAGCACCGTATACCAGCGCCAGACGCCCTGAAGCTGGCCGGCCAACGTTAGACATGCCCCGAAGAGCGCGAAAAATGCGATTGGTCCGCCAACGACGCCGTGAACCTGGTGATGCCAGGTCGGTTTGGCCGATGGCTGGGTTGGGGCCCCGGGTGGATAGCCACGCACAGCGTCCGGAACGAAGACGCCGGCAACGGCCATGCCCAACCCGAAGATCACCAGCAGGACGGTTCCTACAGTTGTCCCCAAGGTCCGATCGACCCCGAAGGCGAAAGCGAACACTCCAATCGCCATGAGGAGGAAGTTGGCGCGCTGGATCCAACCCCGATTTCCCAGTTCCAGTTCGCTGCCCGTGTGGTAGATCGGGTTGTAGCCGGGACGACGCGCTCCTTCGATGAGCAGGACGACCGTGAAGACGACGGCCGCGCCCACTCCTGCCTGGAGCAATGCCTCGGTGGTCACTGCATCATCGACTCCATGCCTACTGCCACGGCGGGTCCCTGTGGACAGTAGGTACCCGGCGAGTCCCGGCCGTCAATGGTGGTGCATCGATCGCTCGCTCATCGGCATGACCGGTCAGTCAGCGTGCGGCCGTTCCCGCGCCATCGGCGGTATCAAGAACCGTGGGCGCTGAAGGTCAGCATGAACGGCACGAGCATTTTCGCGACGCCCCGACCCGGCCCTGGGTTGGGGCGTCGCCTGATGTCCCCAAGGTGGTGGGGGCGCTCCGGGTCGACAACCGGCCACGGGTGCGTTTCGTCAGGGGTTGCGGGTCAACCCGGCGGTGAGCGGGGCCTCCCCCCTCGGTGAGCGGGTGCCGAACAGCGCGAGCGACAACGGTGCGCCGAGCGCGGCGATGATCGCTAGCGCGACGAAAGTGGCGTTCTCATGCTCGGTCGTGGGCGCCTCGGCGCCAAGGGCACCGAGCCCGCCCCCGGCCGGCGCCAGCGAGACGGCCAGTGCCGCCGCGGCACCGGAGAGCGCCACGGTCGGCCACAGCACCACCCGCAGCCGAGGTCGGTCGCCGGCGACACCGAGGAGGAGCGCGATCTGGGCCAGAAGGACGGTGAGGATGACGCCGACGCCGTAGAGCCGCATCATCGGCTCGGTTTCGTCGCCTCGGAAGTCCGGGTCCCAGATCAAGAGCAGCGTGTAGGCCGCGGACCAGCCCAGGACCAGCCCTCCGAGGACCCCGACCCCCCAGTAGCGGGTGCCGGCGGTGGCGAGGTAGCACAGGGTCGCGATGCCGATGACCGTCATGATCAACGTGGTCATGATCGCCTGCCACTCCAGTTCGCTGGATTTACCGCCGTCGTGGTCGTAGAACGCGAGGATGCCGACGAGCGCGGCGAGGAGGATCGAGATGATAGTCAGTGCAACCAGGTAGTCACGCACGACGGTGCTGACACTGCGGCCCCCGTACGCGATCATGACGCTACGCCATCCTGAGCGGCGCTGCGGATACAACCCGATGCCAGTTCACGCACTCACTGTGCACCAAAGCGACGAGGACCGCACGCTCACCGGCATGACCACTCCGAGAGTCTGACCGCGACTGCCCTGCCGCTCCCGGGTCACTCGCGCGTCACTCTCTCGGTGTCGGTCACGATGTCGCTTGGGTTGACCCTTGCGGTGTCGCTGCCGTCGCCGCCACGGACCCGGTCGGCGTCCAAGCGATTCCAGGGTTCGGTGCAGTTGCCGCCCTCGGAGCTGTCTCGGTAGGAGACGACCTGGTCGTCCCCGGGGCCGCCCGAGAGCAAGCTGTCGGTGTCGCAGTCCCAGTCGTGCAGCACGTCGTTGCCGCCGTTGCCGTACATGTGGACCACGTAGTTGTCCGCGCACACGCGGTCGTTGCCGGGGCCGCCTTGCAGGTTCCAGTCGTAGTAGAAGCTTCCGTTGAGGTTGTCGTTGCCGGCGCCACCCTGGATGCGGTCGGGGCTGGCGGCGCCCTGGATGTTGTCGTCGCCGGGGCCGCCGCACAGCCGGTCGCCCGACGATGACCCGCCGTAGATGTTCTCGTCGTAGCCGCGGTTGGTGTCGTTGCCGCCGAGGCCGACGATGACGTCGGCGGTGTGCTCGCTGCCGGCAAGGACGTCGTCACCAGGTGGACCGACGATGGTGGCCGGTTGGCCGTAGCACCAGTAGGTCGGTGCCGCGGTGGCCCCTGTGGTGCCGACCAGTGTCGAGCTGCCGACCAGTGCTGCCGTAAGCAGGATCCGTAAGCGCGCCATGATTCCCCTGTTCCCCCGTGGTCGTCCCGCGCGCACGGGACGACCCCGGTGACGATACGACGCATCGCCGCGCGCCGCACCCACCGAGCGTGCCCGAGCTTGCGCCAGCATTAGGTGGCGTCCGCGCGGATCGCGGCATGAGCGGACACGCCACCGTTGGCCCTCAGATTGGATGGGTCCGGCGCAAGCTCGCATGGGAGGCTGTCCCCATGGCGGAGGGGTCAGCCACCGCGTTGCCGGGCGGGAATGAGCAAGAGTTCCGCAAGGAAGCCTTGACCATGGCGCTGTATGTGGCGATCTGTCTGATGGCCTCCCTGATCGTCATACCGGAGAGCGCCGCCGAGCACACCAACGTGTTCGGACTGATCTGGGGGATCACGCTCGGCCTTGCGCTGGCGCACTGGTTCGCCTTCCGCGTCTCGGCCCGGATGGTGGGGGCTGGCACGGTCCGCTCTTCCGACCTCGAACTGATTGGTGCCCAACTGCTCGGCGCCAGCGGTGTCGCAGGGTTGGTCTCTGGTGGTGTGCTCGTCCTGCCCGACTCCCTGGAGCTCGAAGGCGCCGAGTTCCTCCTCGCGGCGTTGATCTCCCTGATCGGGTTCGCCGTCGCTCGGGGCGCTGGCGCATCCCGCCTCCGGTCCGTGGTCTACGCGATGCTCGTGCTTGCTGGCGCGGTCGCCATTGCCGTCCTGAAGAACCTGCTGGGCGGGCACTGACCCCGATCCCTCTCCGACCGTTGCGGGTGCACACGTTTCACCGGAGAGCGGCGTCCGCCGATCCCGCGGAGTCGAGGGTTTGCTGGATCCGATCCAGCCGTGAGGTGATCTCCGCGAGCTGGGCGGTCAACTGCTCCGCACCAACCGCCTCCGCGGCCTCGATGTCGGCGAGCCCTTCCTGGCGCGCCCGCTCCACGAAGCTGGAGGTGATCACCGCCGTCACCATCGTCACGAACGCAATCGCCTCCAGCAGGAACAACGCCCCCACCAACCGCCCGGCCGGGTTCTTGGGAGTCACGTCGCCGTACCCGACCGTGGTCACGGTCTGCAACGCCCACCACAACCCAGTACTCAGGTCCGGGAACTCCTCCGGATCAACCAAGGTGATCAGCACACCGCCGACCAGCGTGCTCACCAGCGTTGCGGCGACGATCACTCCCATCGCCTTGCGCACCGACAGTGGGGCGCGCCGGAACTCCTCGAACCGGCGCATGACCAACAAACGAGCCATGATGACGACCAATCCTTCCTAGAGCGCACTGGGGCCACGATCGTCCCACCGATCCTGGCCACGGCACCGGCGAGAAGTGCGATCTCTAGGCGACATGGCCACCACACTCGCGGCAGTTAGTGAACGACGGGTCGACACCCTCCACAACCACACGCTCATCGGCATGAGCGTGCACCACGAGGTGATCGGATCGGATCTGCGATCACTCTCACGCCTCGTCGTGCGCGATGTGTTCCAGCTCGTCCGTCGTGAGCCGGTGGCCGGGGCTGACCACGCCGTCGGTGACCTCGACGCCCTCGGCCCGCAGCAGGTCCTCGGGCTTGCGGTCATCGGTGGGGTCGCTCCAGGCGAAATTGGGTCGCACCCGGCCGTCGGCTCCGAGCACCCGGTGGGCGTTGACGCACTCCTCACACCGGGAGATGTGCAGGCCCAGCGGTTGCGCCGCTGTCCCCACCAGTCCTGCGAGGTCGCCGTAGGTGGTCCAGCGCCCCGGCGGGAGCGCGGCCATCAGCCGGTGCAGAAGGGACCAGTCGAACCCGGTGCCGGTGACGCTGCCGGCGGCGGTAGTCAGGTCGCGGCCGTCGGGCAGCACCCACCAGGACGGGCCGCGCGGTGACCGGGTGACCTCGGCGGCCTCGGTGAGCATCCGGGCCACCAGCGGGGTGGGCCGGTAGGTCAGGCCGTCGAGGTCCCAGCGCAGCGGGTCGCGGACCCGGTTGAACCAGGTCGCCGTGCCGCGTCGGGGATCCTCGGCGATCCAAGCCTCCAGCGCCTGGCGGATCTCCTCGGTCACCTCGTTGGTGGGGCGCAGCGTGAGCGGCGTGCCCTCGGGGATCGTCTTGCCGGCCACCAGCCGGTGGACCGTGCTCTTCTCCCGCGTGGTGCGGCGCCGCTCCTGGGTCACCCGCGCCTGGGCGCGCTGTGGGGAGACGGTGAAGTCCTCCACGTCCGGGACCGGGAAGTGCTGGGACACGGTCACCACGATCCGGTCGCCGAAGACGCGGTAGGCCTGCACCTTCTGCATGGTGATGTCCAGGCCCATCTCGGTGAGCCAGACGGCGGTGGCGGTCACGGTGGGCGGGAACGACCCCGCCACCAGCACGATGCGCGGGGTCCGGAGGACCTCAGGGTCGAGCTCACCGGCGTGGGCGATCAGCTCCTCGCGGGCCTGCTCCTCGGTCAGCCCGACTCCGGAGCGGCTGCGGAACCGCACGTAGTGCTCGACCAGGGTGTCCTCGGTGAAGCGGCTGGTCATGGCGGCGTACTTGATTGCCTGCATGTTCACCGTCTCCGGCGCCCGGTCCCGCTTCAGCTCGGCGACGACGAGTCGGCCGTCGGTGTCCCAGCCCCAGTACGTCGAGGCGGTCCCGCTCCCGCTCCCCGGACCCGCCTGAACGCCAGCTGTCGAACTCGAAGGTGATCACCAGGACGCCATCGCCCAGGATCCCCGGGTGCTCCAGCACCCATTCCTGCAGGTCCGTCCGCTCCCTCAGCCCGGCCTCGGCCAGGGTCACCGGGTCGGCCACCTCGGCCTTCGGCCCCTCCACGGCGAACACCAGCTCCCCCGTCACCGGATCCTCCTCCGGGTCCCCGCCGCTGAGTTGGACAGCAGCGTTCCCGGGCGTCACGCTACGCGGGACGCCTGCGGTTCGCCCACCCATCACTTTCAGGCTTCTGGATCGCCAAGCGGCACCGAGCGGCCTGCGGCGGTGACCGCCTCGCGCAAGGCTCCGAAGCCCGCCGTGGTCGGGTGCAGGGCCAGCAGCCGGGCGAGGCTGATGGTGCGTTTCTGCGGGACGGCCTCGTTCAGCCGCGCGGTGGGCAGCACGTGGAAGTCCCACTGGTCGAGGTCGAGGGGGTCGACCGTCCGCTTCGTGATGTTGGTGAGGACCGCGAAGACGTATACGTCGGCTTGCCGCTGGCGGGCTTCCGAGACGGTGTTGGTGGTGGCGTCCCAGCCGGTGGTGGGCTGGATGCCGAAGGAGATCCGGGAGAGTCGTTCCTGGGTCCAGGTCTGCAGGTACGCCGCCGACTTGACCTCGACCTTCACCCCGTCGGCGGTGACCAGGTCGGCAGCGTCCCACTCCCGTCGGGTTCCCTGAGCCGTGCAGCCGAGCGCGAGGCCGACGATGTACTCGGCGAGGATGCCGCGCATGGTGTTGCCGAGGAGGTCCGATCCGGACCAGCGCCAGAACTCCGGCAGCGTGGAGCCGGCGGCCTCCCCGGCGACCCGGAACGGTTCGTCGCCGGTCTTGCGGGTGACGTCCACGGCAACCAGGTCCTCCATGGGACCACAGGCTAATTGCGCCTTCGTGGATCGGGCGTTGCCTCTCCTGGGTTGCCTTCCGCGAGCGGACCGACCACCAGGTACGCGGGACTGTCGCGTCCCGATGTAGACCCTTGGTCGAGGCCGAGTAGCCTGATGCGTTTGTCGATGATCCTCAACGCGGCGGCGATGGCACCCAGGTCACCTGCCCTCGTCCCCGATCGCGCGCTCGACGACGGCGGCGAGGCCTCCACCGCCTGGGGTTGCCAAGGTAGCGGTGCTGCGGGTCAGCTCCGCGAGCAGGGCGCGAGAGTTCCCGGTAGTGGAGTGGAGACGGTGACTCGTACCCACGTCCGCGTTCATGGTGACCAGGTTCTGGCGGTGCGCCGGGGCTCGAGCCATGGCGAGGAAGAAGCTCTTGCCGGCCCCGTAGTCGCCGACCACCAGACGAAGCGAGGCGTTTCCGGCGGCTATCCGCCGCTGGTCGCCCACGAGGGCCTCGAGCTCGGCACCCCGTCCTACCTGGATGTGTCGCTGTCCGACGGCGGGGACCACCCCAGCGTGCAGGGCCGCGAGCACCGCGTCTCGCTCGTAGCCGGAGATGCTGGTCGCCGTCGACAGGTGTGCAGTCACGGGGTGGTGGAGGGGGTCGGTGATCACCATGCAAGGTCCTTTGCAATGTTCTGGTTGACTACGTAGCCGTTGGGTTGCGGCTGGAGGACGGGCGCCCCGGTCTCCCTGACCGCCCAGCTGTTGAGGTGTTCGATGGCCGAGTTCGGCATCAGTCCGTGCTGACTCGCGACAGCTCGGAACGCGTCCTCTGTCAGGGATGGGTCGGCGGCCACGGATCGAAGCAGTGCCCTGGTGGACGCTGGCATCTCCTGCCCGTCCACTGGCGAGGAGTGATACACCTGCGCCAGCACTCGCTCTGCATGACGTGTGTCGTGGAGCCGCCGCTCCAGCTCGGTGTGGTCGAGGGTGGATTCGCTGGCCCCGGAGTTGGACCGCACGATCCTCAGGCCCCTGGAGCGGCCAAGCGGCTGATCGATCGTGGATGATGCGTCCGCCCCGGGGCCTCGGCGCGTCCGCCCGGGCGCGGGCGAGGATCCGCCCGTGGATCGGTCCTCAGCGTTGCGGGCAGGGTCGACCATCACGCGCTCGCCAGACCTGCGGATGATTCTCATCGGCGCTCTCCCGTCATGTTGTGCACGAGGCCCGCGCCGTCTGCGCGGGCATGCGCTCGGTCGTGCCTTGACCACTCCGTCCTTGAGCCGACCGTGGTCTCGACGCCGGGCGGGGTCAGCTTCAGGTGGTTGTTTGTCGTCATGCAGTTCCCTTCATTGAGATGACCAGGACTGGTCACGGATTGGTCACAGACGCGTCGGTACCGAGGGGCACCAGGCCGGACCAGACGGACGGACGCGACCACGCCTGAACGCGGACGCAGATGGACGAACCAGCACTCGACGGCACCTCGATGACGGGGTCGCCGGAACTCTTAATCAGCGGGTTCGGGGTTCGAGTCCCTGATGGCGTACGCACCCGCCGGCCAGGACGCATCACGTGTCCTGGCCTTCGTCATTCCCCACGGTTTTGCCACGGTTCTGGCTCCGGGCCACGCGTCCCTTAACGGCGCCTCCAGCACCTCCGCTGCCTGTGGGTCCTTCGCCCGCCGCCCGAGGTAGTAGTCCTGCGTCATCGACGTCCGGGAGTGACCCAAGTGATCGACCAACCGAGCCGTCAACGCGGCCTCGTCAAGGATCGTCGCAACGGTCTTCCGGAACGTGTGGGACGTGATCCACGCCAGGGCATTGTCACCACGGGCCCCCGCGGCTCACGGCGCAGGTTAGCCGGGTCGCGGAAGCCCGGTCAGGCTCGGGAAGAGCGGCTGATCGAGACGCGCGCCCGGCATGAGCCGGCGCCGCAACATCGCCACCGACGTCATCGGCAGCGGCAGGATCCGTTTCCCCGCCCGACTCTTGGTGCGCCCCTTCCGCAGCGGGCCCTCCCCCCTTGATCCTGATCACCGTGCTGCTGATCTGGACCGTGCCCGAGTCGAAGTCAACCTCCGACCACAGCACACAAGGGCTTCGCCGATCCGGACGCGCCGGTGGCGAGCATGAATATCACCAAGCCTGACCGGACTAGTGCGTCGTCCCAGCCCACGAGAAGGTTGCGACGACGCGGTCGGGGTCAGCCGCGTTGCGGCGGACAATGTCGGCGAGAGAAGTGGTCTCGGTGATGGTCCGCATTCCGGCCGGCGCGAACGTTTCCTCTGTGAACACGCTGCGGGCCAGCAAAGGGTTGGTCAGCGCTTGGGTGAAAGCGTCGTTCGCCACCATGGTCATCAGGAGCTCACCCATCATCAGGTACTCCGGGTATTCCTCTGCGAAGATGCCGGGGTACCACTCCAGGTCGTCGATGTCCGGGCCGTACAGCGCCTTGAGCCGCTCGCGCACCCCGGGGTCGCTGGTCAGGTCGCCGTAACCGTTCAGCCGGTTGAGCCCATAAGACTCGCGGTAGTCGTTGAAGGACCGCAGCCTCGCCTTGCGCATCAAGGCGACGCTGCGCTCCTCCAGGGAGGGGCGCTCGGGGTCGGACCGGTCGACGAGGAAGGCCGGAGTGTTGAGCAGCCCGATCTTTCCCGATCTGGCGCTCGAGCATTGGGTGACCAGCGAGTCGAACCCGCGCGAGATGACCAGGTTGTTGTTGTTCAGGAACTCGCCCGGCGAAAGCCCGTCAGCGCCCTCGCCGATCGAGTCGGGCACCAACGCGTGCCAGCGGTAGAGCAGGTTGAACTCGACAGCGATCCGGTTGGGGCGGTTCCACCGCTCCTGGTCGGCGATCAGTGGCACTGCCTCAAGGGCGAAGTCGAAGGGGCCGATGTGGCGGATGTAGTCCTCGACCACGACCTTGAGCAGCAGCACGATCATCACATTGCGCGTGGTTTCGAAGAGGCGGTCGTCGTCCCAGTCGGGGTGCTCCCCGGAGAGGACCGCGGCCATCCGGTTGTGCTCGCGCAGGAACAGCGTGTTGAACAGCGTGTTGCCGATGGTGGCGTTGCCGTGCTCGAGCCCCACGGCGAAGACTGTGTCGCAGCGCTCGTCCGCCCCGCCGCCGAGGATGGTGTCGATGACGAAGCGTTCGTCGTGGAGTCCCTCGAACTCGGGCTTGAACGCCAGCGGCGCCCCGGGCTCGCGCTCGGCGAAGAGAAAGACGGGAAACTCCTCCCCATCGATGAGCTGGCTCTTGAGCCGGCCCCCCTCCATAGCCCGCAGCATCCGCGTCTGCGCCGGCCCCAAGCCGTAGATCTGGCACAGGTCGATGTCTTGGTTGGAGGTGTTGCGCCGGTAGTCCTCCCGGCTCGTCCGCAGAAAGCTGTCCGTGAACCACTGCGCGAAGAACATGAACCACACGCTGGTGTCAGTCGACTTCGTCTCCCGCTCCCGGCGGAACAGCGCGGCCACGTCGTGCTCCTCGGGCCACTTGGCGATTGCCTCGGGAGAGGCGGGCGGAAGGTGGCGTCCGGTGAATCGCGGGTCGCTCAGGCCGGTCCAGGTGGTGTAGTCGCTGTCCAGCGACCACGCGCGGGGCCGGGGAGGCGTCGCGTAGGCGTAAAAGTTGATGAACTGCCGGCTGGCGAAGCGCCGCAGCTGCGGCACCGCGGTGAGCCGCTGAAGGGCGCGCGGCGCCAGCGCGGTCTTGCCGCGCGAGAGGGCGGGGTAGGTCACGCCCAGCCGGCGCAGCAGCCGTGGTACCGACTCGGCCAGCGGGGGGCGGGGGGAGGTGGTGGTCACGAGGACGGCTCCTTGCTCTCGTCGGCGGTGGGGGTCCATCCCAGCTCGGTGAGGGCCTGCATCACGCGGCTCGGCCCGGCCCCGCCGCCCGGCCCGCCGCGTAGCGCCGACCGGGTCGTTGGCGGGGCGGCCGCGGCCGCCGGCACCAGGGCGGGGGACGGCGGGTCGCCGTGGACCTCGGCGGGCACCACCTCGGGTGGCTGGTCGTCCTCGACCTGCCCCGGCGCTGTGGTCTGGTCCCCCGACCCGGTCGGCGGCGGGAGGTGCGGGGCGTACACGCGCCGCGGGGTCACGGTGTCCTCGTCGAGGATCCGCAGCATCACCGAGGTCATGGTGGCGGTGTCGTCGTCGAACCCGCCGTGGCTCGTCGACTCCGATCGGCTGCGCGGAGGCGTCCCGCTGGGCGACCAGACCAGCTCGCCGCCCACGGCGGCGACCGCCTCGGCGAAGCTCCGTCCGTTTACGGAGGCGCCGACGAAGTGCTGCATACCCACCAGCGGCACCTCGTGGGTCCTGGACGCGCCCTCCTCGAAGGCGCGCGAGACCAGATAGAGCAGCGACTTGCGGTACGGCGTGACTGGTCCCGCCGACAGGGAGTCGTCGAGCTCGAGCCGGGTGCTCATCCCGAACGCGCTGAAGGAGCCGACCCTGTCGGCCTCCAGGTGCGGCAGCACCCGTTGCAGCCAGGTGTCGGTGCGCAGGGCCCCGGCGAGATAGCTGAGGGAGGCGACCGGGACGCCGACGTCGACGAGGCGGTCGAGGACCCCTGCCAGGAAGATCGAGCCCGCGCTGTGGCCGACCAGGTGGAGCTCGGTGCTCACGCCCGCCTCCCGCTGGCGCTCGACGTACTGGCGCAACCGCTCCACCACCAGCGAGACTCCGGGCTGCTCGGCCTCCGGTACGCCGCTGCTCAGCGGCTGCGACGCCGCCTCGGCGTTCTCCTTCATCTGCGACCACAGCCACTGCAGCCGCGACCGCACGATGTTCTCCACGAGGCGGTCGGCCTGCTCGAGCAGGCTGGTGGAGAACCCGCCAGCGGGCTGCCGGGGGCCGATCAGGTCCCCGACCTGGTTCTCGATCGTCTCGACCAGTCCGCTCTGCCAGGCGAACGTCACCGGGTAGACCTCGTTTCGCAGCCACCAGTTGAGCTGGCGCTGCGCGACGCTGAGCCCGGTGCGCTCGCTGTTGAGCCCACCGTGCGCGTACAGCACCACGCGCCGCACCGAGCCGGACCAGCGCCCGTGCTGCTGGTCCATGGTGGCGAAGATCCGGTCCAGCTGGACCGGGGTGCTGGTGAACCGGCCGGTGCGGGAGAGCCGCCCGTCGTTGCCGAGGTTGACCACGTGGGAGGCCAGCTCCTGCAGGTCCGGGCCCGGTGCCTCGACCAAGCCGTCGCCCGCGGCGAGGATCCGGCGACGGGTGCGCTCGGAGACCACGGACGGGACGCCGGGCCGGGCGACCCAGGCATCGTAGCCGGACTCCAGCCAGTCGTCGTAGGGCAGCGTCGCGAAGCCGCCGCCGCCCCACTCGGTGCCCCAGGAGTTTTGCACGAGGAACCCGACCTCGTTGTAGCCCACAAGGCAGAAGGCGTGGCCTCCCAGGCCCTGGGAGGAGTCGGTGCGGTTGATCAGGTGCATCGTCCGCTCGGTCCCGTCCACGGTGCGGGTGATCCGCTCCGGATGGTTCCACCCGTCGTGGATCGCCGCGGAGACCACGACCACCGAGAGCTCGGCGATGGCCGACTGCAGGTCGTCGAGCCGGGCGGTGTCGACCCGGTAGAAGGCACCGAGCGGGTGGCGCCTGGCGGCCGCGGCGACGGCCGGGTCGTGGTCGGGGTCGGGCTCCGGGCTGGTGTCCAGAGCCGGCCAGTCCTCCTCGGGCAGGACCCCGTGGTAGTACCACCCCTTCAGCGCGCCCCGCAGCGAGGACCCGGCGTCGGCCTCGCCCTCGAACTCGTCGTAGCGGCGTGCCATCGCGTAGAGCATGTACGGGCTGGCGTGGACCACCGGACGCGCCGTCCCGGGGGCTGCGGCCTGCTCCTGCCGCACCTGCGTGGCGTGCACCGCGTTGAACATCGCCGCGACCGCGTGACCGGTGCAGGAGCTGCCGGCCTGCGTGGTGACCCAGCGGTCCTCGGGCCGGCACTCGAGCTCCCGCAGCAGCGGCTGCAGCCGGGGCCGGTAGTCCAGGTCGCGGGCGTCGAAGGCGTCCGGCACCACGCTCGCCTCGAACGTGGCGCCCGAGGGCAGCTCGACCGGTTCGTCGGGTGACATCGCCGCCGCCTCAGCCCCGGGTCCGCTGCCAGGCCGCGAACGCGTTGTCCACCCCGGTCATGGCGGGCCTCAGCTCCGGGTGGTGGCGCAGCAGCACACTGGCCATGGAGTTGTCCGCGATCCAGTCCAGCCCGGCCTGGGTGTAGACGGCCGGCGTGTAGTACTCGGTGAAGAAGCGGTCGCTGTTGAGCCGGCGCGACGCCATCAGCACGAAGACCCGGAACGCCGTGTCGCTGAACGCGAAGCCCTTCGGCCGCTTTTCGGCGAACAGCCCGACGGTGAGGTCCACCCGCTCGATGTCGCCGTCGTACAGATCGCTGATCTCGCGCGCCCACTCGGGCTCGCCGACCAGCTCCTCGAAGCTGGTGAACGGCTTGAGGTGCATCAGCCGACGGAAGTCGTTGTAGCGCGGGACCCCGAGCTCGCGGGAGCGGAGGATGTCGACCGCGCCGAGGTCCATCAGCCGACCGTCGGGACGTTCGAACTCCTGCAGGAACCGCGGGAAGTTGTGCAGGGTCACCAGACCGGGCGGCTGGGTGCCGAAGGAGTAGAGGAGGTCGGTGAGCCCGGCCTCCCCGATGACGTCGAACGCCCGGGGCCCGGTCAGGTCGGCGAACGTGCACTCGCGCAGCAGCGAATCGTCGGCGACCCGGCGCAGGCTCCAGTCGTCGCGCAGCAGCGGGTGCATCCGGTAGACGGAGGTGAACTCCTCGGTGAGCGAGTACGGGATGCCGTAGTGGTCGGTCTTGCTGCCGGGGATGCCGCTGACCACCTCGCTGTCGCTGATCCGGCCGAAGAGCCGGGCGACCCGCTCACCGGCCAGTCCGAACCAGTTGGCGCGCAGCGCGGTCACGGTGATCGGATGGCTGATCACGGCGGGCGTCCACTCGACGGTGTGGATCTTGGCGAGCAGGGCCGCATTGACCAGACGCGCCCGCTGGAAGAGCTCCTCGTCCGACCAGTGGGGGTACTCCCCCTTGAGGCGGTCGCAGATCGCGTTGTGCTCGCGGGCGAACAGCGTGACCAGCATCGCCAGGCCGACCCAGAAGCCGGGCACCTGGGAGGGGTCTTTGGCGGGGTCGGTCGGGCGCGGCACCAGGCCGTCCTCGGTCAACTGCAGCTTGCCGTCGACGTGGGAGCGCCGCTGGTGGCCCACCTCCTCGCTCTCGCCGTAGATCGAGGAGCCGTCCCACCAATGGGTCAGCACATTGACCGTGGTCGGCGGGCCGGTGGTGCCCGGCGGGCGGGTCGGGTCGTCCATGGTGCGCAGGATCGTCATCGGCCGCTCGGCCCACGGGTCGTCGTCGGCGAGCTCGATGACCCACGGGTTGTCCTGCGGACTGCTGCCGTGGCTGAACCAGTCGTGGATCATGAACTGCAGCCACGCCGCGACGAGGGAATTGACCCCCTCGGCGGCGGCGAGCTCGTGGCGGGTCAGCAGTCGGCGGCTCACCTCACGCGGGCTGGGGTGCAGGACGTCCTCGCGCGTGACCGTCGGGATCGCCTCCAGCGGGATGTTGCGCCCGAACCGGGTGCCGGCCATGCCCATCGTGGGGTGCTCGAGGTCGTTCCAGCTGCCGTCCGGCGTGCGCTCGGTCCGCCGCTTTGGATCTGCCGGCGCGGCCGTCGGCGCGTCCTGGATCGGCAACGACTGGGTGTCGAACAGGTTGCGCTGCCGCAGTCTGGTACGCACACCCACGAGCACGGCTAGACCGAGCGGCGGCGAGAGCTTGTCCCAGCCACGTCTCTGGTCGACGAACTGCGCCACCGCAGTGTAGATGCGCCAGAACGCCGAGGAACGGTAGGTGCTCATGAGCTCTCCGATCTGAGAGGGTCGTCGGGGGGACGGGAACGGGAGACGTCCGCACGGGCCCTGGCGGACCGGATGATCACGTCGCTGGCCTTCTCGCTGACCATGTAGGTGGGCAGCACGACGAAGAAGCCCGGGATGCGGGGGAAGACCGAGGCGTCGACCACCCGCAGCCGGGGGGCGCCGTGGACGCGGAACTCGCTGTCGACGACCGCCATCGGGTCGTCGGCGCGGCCGATGCGCGCGGTGCAGGAGGCGTGGTGGCCCCAGGCCTCGTCGGCGACGAACTCCCGCAGCTGGTCGCGGGTGGCCACGTGCGGTCCCGGGTGGACCTCCTCGCTGAACACCTCGCCGGCGCGACGATTGAGCTCGCGGACCAGCTCGACTCCCCGGACGACGTCGTCGAGGTCGTGGGCGATGTCCCCCTGCCCGCCCGGGGTCCCCGCGTCGACACCTTCGGCGAAGTAGCCGAACGAGACCCGCGGGGTGTCGCGCGGGTCGTCGCTGCGCAGCCGTACGGTGCCGGCGGTGTTGGCGGTGTGCGCCTTGAGCACCGCCCAGGTGAAGCGCCGCCGGCTCTGCGCGAGCGAGGCCGAGTAGCCCGGTGCATAGCCTCGGAAGTCGGCCGGCAGGCCGAAGAGGAACAGGTCGGGGTCGCGCAGCTCGGGTCGTGAGCGGTGCACGACGGCGACCAGGGCGCCGTTGGTGGCGTAGATCCCCTCACCGCGGGTCCAGGCATCCCACTGTTCGTCCGGGTCGTCGCCCTCCCGCGGTGGTCGGAAGGCCGCGCCCTCCAGCAGGGCGAAGTCGGCGTTAGCCTCGCTGACCACACCAACCTCATAACGATCCTGCAGATTGCTCCCGACGCCGGGCGCGTCGACGCGGCAGGTGATGCCGTGACGGTCCAGTTCCTCGCGGGGGCCGATGCCAGAGAGCATCAGCAACTGCGGGGTGTTGAAGGCGCCTGCGCTGAGGACTACCTCGTGCCGGGCCGTGACGACGACGCGGTCGCCCGGGTCGGCGGTGCTCGGTGTACGACTGGCGCGGTAGCCCTGCGGGAGGTCGAGATACTCCACCCCGGTGGCCGCGCCGTCCTGGTCGAAAAGTACCCGGCAGGCCAGCGCACCGGTCCGGAGGTGGAGCCGCTCAGGGTGGGCCGCAGCCACGGCGAGCAGCCGCTCGCGGGCGCCGACACGGCCGGTGCGCGAGATCGAGGTGGGCACCTGCCAGAGTCCCTCGCCGCCCTTCCCCACAGCCCGCCAGTCATTGGGGTCGGTAGCGCCCTCGAGCAGCTCCCACGGCTGCAGGTCACGCTCCAGCAGCTGCGCCAGGGAGGACTCGGCCGCCTTGAGGAGCACGGTCAGCAGGTCGCGGTCGCGGACGACGAGGCCCGGGTCGGCGAGCCGGGTCTCCAGCCACCCGTCGAAACCGTGGCGGCCCTTGTTGACGTAGCGGTCCGAAACCAACGGGAGCTTGCTGAGAAGCCTGGCAAGGAGCTGGTTGCGGGGCAGCATCTTCGGCCGGTCGCGGTAGGTGCAGCGTTCTAGGCGCTCGAAGTAGCCGCGCATCGCAGCTGCGCGCCACGTCAGGTCGCCGGTGAGGTCCGCGATCGCGTCCCAGTCGCTGTTGTGGGGATACATCGTGATCATCGCGTGGTGTGCCGTACAGCCTCCGAGTGTGCCGGCACGCGGGTAGAGCACACCCTTGCCATCAACCCGCTTGGAGTCTCGGGCCGCCTGCTGCTCGTTGGCGTAGTGGTCCACGAAGACGTCCCAGCTCATCGCCGGGTCCTCTGAGGCGAGCGCATGGAAAGCCGGCACCGCGTAGACCTCGGGGGCATCATCGCCACCCGCCTCGAGCACGAGGACGGAGAACCCGGCTTCAGCGAGGTTGGCCGCGAGCGGTCCGCCACCTGCGCCGGAGCCCACGACTACGAAGTCGTAGGCGTCCACAGCGTGTCCCGTCTCAGCCGAGGAGTCGTCGGTGTGCCACCGCCGCCAGGACCGTATTGAGTCCGGAGATCCCGACCAAGGTCAGTCCCGATCGAAGCGGAACCCGCTTGCTGACCGTGAGCAGGGTCGCCGTGACCGTGTCGGAGGCGTGGATCAGCGGAGCCTCCGCGATGCTGCGGTCCAGACGCTCTCCCGGCGGACGCAGCAATTCGCGCCCCAGCAGCAGCGTGCGCACCCCGAACAGGCGGAACGCGTAGACGGCGGCGGGACTCGGCGGGTCCTGCGGATCGATCCGCCGGATCAACACCTGTGGGACGAACAGACCGAGGCCACCGTTGATCGAGCGGATCAGGCCCAGCGCGAGACGGGCCGCCCGGCCAACAGAGTCTTCGGTCATCGCGTGCTCCCCGTAGTGACGCGGCGAAAGATCTTCGTCTGCATCACACCACCAAGTCGTGAGCGATGGCTAGAGGACTGCGAGAGGTCTAGTCCGCCAGTCGCAACGTTGTCACAGCACTCACCGTCGTTGGACACCACACCTCCCGCCGACAAAGACGCATGTGACTGCGTGTAGTCGAATGCGCGTTCCTCATGGAGAGGCTCCCGTGGGGAGTGGTCCTCGCCCGTTCCTCGCTGGGAACTGGCACGCGCCGTGCTGCCCCATTCACGGTCGTGCGCAGCCGGACGCCAGGCAATACGTAGAAGTACTGATTCGCTCGACCTCTCAAGGCGACGAACATGTGAAGCCGGCGACACACGTTGATCGAAAGGTGGGCGAACCCATGTTCTGGTTCGTGGGTCAGCCCCAAATCCGTGCAGAAGGGGTCCTCCAATCCAGGCAGCGAGGCGATCTGCGGCAGATGCCCCCACAATGGACAGTTGGCTGAGCTCGCGTTTGACTACTTGTTACCCACGGCCGCAGGCTGTGAGTGGACATCTCCCTTCACCACCCGTGAGGGGTTGACCATGGATTCGCGGGGTACGACGTGACCCCCTACGGGATCTCGAGGCAGCCATGGGCAAGGTGACGGCATCCGCCGAGGGCCGGTTCCCACCGGGGCGCTTCATCGACGCTCTCACCGACTTCGGTCCCGGACGCTCGAGGATCTGGGGCAACAGCTCGGACTCCCTGCTCCAGGTCCACTCCCGAGGCGACACGTGGGCCGAGGTCACGGAGGGGTCCCGTGGTGCCGGTATCTGGCAGCGCTACCGCTACGACTGGGGCACGCCAGGACTGGTGACGTTGAAGGTCCTGGAGAGCAATGCCTTCGGGCCAGGAAGCTCGTGGACCTACGAGATCACGCCCACGGAGTCGGGCTGTCGTGTCGACCTCGTGATCATCCGAAACCCGACCACCACCAAGGGGCGCTGGGTCGAACCCTTCCTGTGGCTCGGCGGCGGTTTCTACTTCGGACGAGACCTGCGTCGCACCATGAGGCGGCTCGAGTCCGCTACCTGAAATCACTCGCCGGAACGGCAGGGAGAACATGGCAGACCACAACGACCCGAATGCGGTCAACTCGATCTTTTCCGACATCGACGTCAGTGCTGCCGACGTCTACGACATGTTCGGCTACCCCAGCGACGACGCCGAAGGCGGTGAGAAGGTCGTGATCGCGCTGACATTCGCCGCCGTCCCCGAGACCGGGATCTTCGACACCGACATGCTCTATCGGATACTGGTGGCGCCCCGATCACGCGTGGCGTGGCAGGACGGTGACTGGTCGCTGGATGCCCTGATGAACTACTTCGGTGCGGTCAAGGAGCAGTACTTCGGCAACTTCCGGCCAGCCGAGATCCGGGTCCGGGTCGGCGACGACCAGCGAGCCGAGATCACTCTCTCCGACTTTCCTGGCGGCGATATCCACACGGTCCTCGAGACGAACCAAGTCCTGGAGATCCCTACCCGGGAGGGGACGCCGATCAAAGTATTCATGGGCGGCCGCGACGACGCGTTCTTCAACGACCTTCCCGGCTTCTTCCGGTCGATCAACTACGCGCCGCAGTTCTACCACGTGCCCCACGCCATGACCGACATGCGCGAGCTGCCGATACCCAAGACCCTGCTCGAGCTCGAGGGCAACCACCTGTTCAACTACGACCCCGCCTACCCCGACCACGGCCGCGGCATGAAGAAGGACCTCCCGCCCGGCCCGCTGACCTGGGAGGGAAACCAGTTCCTCAAGGACGACGAGGGCAACTACCGCTTCGTCTACACGGGGGAGGACGCCCAGGCAGGCATGAACGTCAACGCCCTCGTCTTCGAAGTGCCCTTGACGTTCCTCACCCGGCAGCCAAGAGAAGACCGCATCGTCAACTGCTGGGCCGAAAGCTGGGTGCTCAAGGCGTCCAGCAAGGTCGAGACGGTCCCCGACAACCCGTTGTGGATCGAGCACCCTTGGGCTCTGCTGGACCCGATCCGCCTCGACGACGAGCTGCGTCGCTACAAGCTGATCGACACGGTCGGGCAGCCCTTCGCCGACGCGGCGCTCAGCGAGCGCGAGGACAATCGGCAGCTGGGTGCCAACAACTTCTGGCTGGCCCCGCAGTTCGTGAAGCGGCTGGCGCACCTCGGCTGGGGCTTCGGCCCGTCCATCAGCGCGTTGGGCCTGCGATGCTCCTTCGACCACGACGACTCGCCTGTGTCGGTGCACAAGGAATACCGCACGGCGGTGTCAGCCTTCCCTCGGGCAAAGAAGACGCTCTTCCAGCAGCTCAACATGCCAGACGACACCTGGAACAAGCGCGGCTTGGACATCCCCCTACGCAGACCGGTCGAGATCTTCGTGCCCAATGTCTGCGCGATCGACATGGACACCACGGGGACCTGGCCATTCGGTCGCCGGCTCGAGGACCAGGTCGCCACCCGGTTTCTCGCGCTCTTCCTCGACATGGAGCCGGGCCCAGACGGTTCGTCACACCACCTCGAGACTCTGGCGGACCAGGCCATGTGGGACGCGGCACCCATCACCCCGAAGACCCCGCCCAACCCGCTGCACAACGATAGGGAGTTCCTCGACCACTTCCCGTACCTGGCCGAGCCGTGGTGACCGACTTCGGTCGCGACCTGGCCGCGATCGACGGGGAGCTCCGCGCCGCGGAGGATGCCGAGCCAGCGGGCAGTGACGCCGAAACGGTGACGCGAGTGGCACACCTGCGCGTACGGCGCGCGTCGCTGACCGGCAGTCCGGGTGACCATGAGCGTGCGGTGCGAGTGGTGGACTCGGCCCTGACCGACGTCGGACCGTGGCCGGACCTCTGCCTCCTCAAGGCCGACCTCTTGGCCCGGGCACATGAAGTGGCCCAGGCCGCCGAAACCCTGGAGCAGGTTCCCGGGCTCCTCAGCTGTAGCCAGGCCCGGGCGGTACTCGCCGACGTGGCGCTGCAGCTCGGCAGGTACGACGAGGCAGAGGAGCTCGCTCGCGGCCTGGTCGAACAAGAACGGACCTGGGACCACCTCGTCCGGCTGGCGTACCTGGCGGCCTGCCGCGGGGAACTGGATCGCGCAGACGCCTTCTACGCCGACGCCGAGGGCGAGATAACCGCCAAGTCGATGCGTGCCTACGCCTGGGTTGAGCTCGAGCGTGGCCGGTGGGCGCTCCTGACCGGCGAGAGGGGGCGCGCCCGAGCACACCTCGAGACCGCGGGCCGGGCCTACACGGGCAACTGGCGGACGATGCAGGCATCTGCCGAGCTGCTGGCCGCTGAGGGCGACCTCGACGAGGCGATCAGGGAGCAGGAGCGGGTGCGGGAGCTGACCGGGAGGCCCGAGGCGGACCAGGCACTCGCGGCGCTCCACGAGCGCATGGGCCACGCCAACCAGGCACGCGCACACCGGCAGGCAGCGACGTCGGCCTTCCGATCGTCCGCGGAGCGGGGTGAGGCGCGCTACCTGCACCATCTCGTGGAGGTGTGTGCCAGGCAGCCACCTGACACCGGGGGACCGAATGAGGCAATCGGCTGGGCGCGTCGGGACGTCGAGCTCCGCTCCAACCACCTCACTCGCGCCTCCTTGGCCTGGGCCCTGCACCGGGCGGGACATCGCGACAGCGCCGCGGCCGAGATGCGACGCGCGTTGGCCACCGGGATGCGCGATCCGCGCCTCCTGAGTCCGGCACGGGAAATCTTCGGCATTCGCGACAACCACGTGTGGCCCGTGCCGGCCACGTGCGCCTCGCAATGAACTGGGCGTCCCCTCGGACCGCCTCAGCTCGGCCGCCACGGTGTACGACCGGACCCTGCCAGCCGTACGGTTGCTCGTGGTCGTGCTCGTCGTGGTGCTCCGCGGCGTGGCGCGAGGCAACGGGCCGATCCCCGGCGTCCATCCCGGCTTTCGGTCTGCCGCGATGCCTCGCGGTGCCCAGTTCCCGGACGCCGAGCCCGACCTACCGCACGATTCTCCCGCCGCCCGATTGGGCAACCGGATCGCCGCGCGGGCCGCGCTGTCCCTGCTGACCCACCACCCGGGCAATCGGCACGGAGGTGCGTTGCCCGGTGGCTCGACCTGGCCCAGAATCTCTCGAGACCCTGGGCATGGAACGCCCTACATGCTCAAGCCGACCCGGCAGCTGGACCCGGAGTGGGCGCGGCGCTGCCAGGAACTGGAGCAGAGGCCTTGACGTTGCTCGCGGCAGTCGCACCGATGAAGGTCCCCACGAATGCGTAGACGGCCAACGTGATCTTCAGCCAGTCGGGTGTGGCGACATTCACCGAACCGTATCCAGCCTGAACAGCCCCCACACCGAGGCCGACCAGTGCGTAGGCAAAGTAGATCATCTTGCGGGCGCCCGGCGATAGGACGTCGGTGAGAGGATTGTTCATGATGCCCCCGATCACACGGCTAATCTGCCGCAGAGTTATTACGTGAGGATCGCATACGCTCAGGACGCCCCGCAATGAGCCACTGACGGGACCCCGAGGATCGGTCCAGGTGCTGTGAGAGCCGATCAGTGGGTGCAGATCGCAGAATAGACCCGTCGGAGCCTGACCCGGTTTCCCGGACACGGTTGGTGTGGTGATCATGACCGGGGACCTCCTGGGTGTTCGGTAGGGACTGGCGGACCTGATGGGTCGGCTCGTCGTGGCGGGTGCCAGTGACGCGGTCGACGACGTTGCCGCGCTCGGCGTCGGTGTCGACGATGCGATGGGCCTGTGTGCGCATCCGATGACCTGACCTGTCGGTAGGGGCCTTGGAAGGCCCCTACGCGACGTCCCGGTGGTAGTTGGTGCCCCACCGCCAGGAGGCCCACACCACGGCACCGAGGCAGATGGCTCCGAACAGGGCGGGGACTGCTCTTGGGGTCACGCTTGCTGCTGGGCGCGAACGGTTTCACGGTCCGGGCTGGTCGCCATGGTCGCCAACGGTGCGGTGCGGGGCCAGGTCCAGGCGTACCGCATGATGAGGGCGAGAAGGATCACTTCCAGCACGATGCCAAGGCCGTAGAAGAACAGCCAGGTCCCGCCCGCCGCGTTGAATACCGTGACGGGGACGTAGAGCGCGGCCACGATGAGGTTCGCGATGCGGCTCACCCGGGCGGGCAGCGTCGTCGACAGCACGATCATGAGGATCGGGATGGCCATGAGAGCCAGCGCCGTGGTCGAAAAGGTCTGGGAGAGGTCGAACTCGAAGACCTTGCCGTCGAGGATGTCTTCGATGACGCCGGGCTTGAAGAAGTTGAGAATGTCTACGTAGGCGTACAGGAACATGAAGCTTGTCCACGTTGCGGCGAGCTTGGCTCTCACCGGGATCCGCTGGTCTTCCAGTGTGGTGGTGGGCTGACGTGTGCTCATCATGGGCTCCGTTGTTGTGGTGAGGATCGGTAGGTCCACGATCGCTGAGCCCGGCGGCGGGCACACCGGCCCGGAGGCCGGAGTTCGCCTGGCCGATGGCATGGTCTCTCTCTCGTACTTTCGGCGGGGACGCCGAGGCGCGCCGATCCCTAGGCTGGAGCTGTGGTCACCGTCCGGCGCTCCATCTGGCATGAGCCGCGGCCTGCTGACGCCCCACCCATCGGTCGTCTCGACTGGCTGCTGGTGGGCGTGTTCGCGGCCGCCGCCTTGGTCGAGGGCATCGTTCGGCCGGGCTTGGCCTGGCGACCCCTTGTGACGGTGCTCGCCCTGGCGCTGATGCCTGCCCTGCTCTGGCGGCGGAGTCGCCCCCTGATGGCCGCCCTGGTCGGGTGGGGCGTCGCCGGGCTGCTCTCGGTCCTCCAGCTGACTGCGCACGCCGGGAACCTCGGCCTCTACTCCATGATGGCCGTCCTGATCCTGCTCTACTCCCTGGTGCGGTGGGGCTCGGGACGGGAGATGGTCTTGGGGACGGCGTTCGTGACAGTCGTCGTCGCGCTTGGGATGTACGCCTCCTCCGCGGGCTGGGCCGACGTTTTCGGCGGGAGCGTCCTCTTGCTGCTGTTCGTCGCCCTCGCGGCGGTGTTCCGCTACCGCGCGGACCTCTGGCATCGCCAACAGCGCGAGATCCGCAATCAGGAGCGGGTGGCGCTGGCGCGCGAGCTGCACGACACCGTGGCCCACCACGTCTCGGCCATCGCGGTGCAGGCGCAGGCCGGTGGCGTGGTCGCCGGCATCCAGCCTGAGAAGGCTGCCGAGGTCCTGGCCGCGATCGAGTCTGAAGCGTCGCGAACCCTGGCGGAGATGAGATCCATGGTGCGGGTGCTGCGTGAGGAGGAAGCCGTCGCCTACTCACCGCAGCTGGGTGTCGCGGACCTGCCTGGTCTGGCGCGCGCCGACGCGACGCCCACCGTCGAGGTCTCGCTGAACGGTTCGTTAACCCGGCTGGCACGACCCGTGGACGCCGCGCTCTACCGGCTCGCGCAGGAGTCGCTGACCAACGCCGTACGGCACGCCCGGAGCGCGACCCGCGTCGGGATCGACGTACGCCGGGAGGGAGACGCCGTCAAGCTGCGTGTCAGCGACGATGGACAGACCGAGCCGGGGCCAGCCCCGGAGCCTGGGTTCGGCCTGCTGGGCATGGCCGAACGCGCCCAGCTCCTTGGCGGATCGCTCTCCGCGGGGCCGGGGCCCGAGGGTGGCTGGGTGGTGGAGGCAGTGCTGCCGGTGGAGGCGCTGGCATGAGCATCCGTGTTGTCGTAGCCGACGACCAGGACTTGGTCCGGACCGGGCTGGTGATGATCCTCGGCGCGCAACCCGACCTCGAGGTCGTGGGGGAGGCAGCAGACGGGCCCGCAGCGCTCGACCTGGCGACCCGGCTGCGTCCCGATGTCCTCCTCGTCGACATCCGGATGCCCGGGCTCGACGGCGTCGAGGTGACGCGGCGCCTGGCCGGGCCAGACGTGACGGACCCGATGGCGGTCGTCGTGATCACCACCTTCGACCTCGATGAGTACGTCCTCGGCGCCCTACGCGCCGGCGCCCTCGGCTTCCTGCTCAAAGACGCCGGGCCGGAGCTCCTCGTGCAGGCCATCCACGCGGCGGCCAACGGGGACGCGCTGATCGCCCCCAACGTCACCCGCCGGCTGCTGGCGACCTTCGCCGACCAGGCGCCGGTGGTACCGGTCCAGCCCATCGACCCGCTCACCGGGCGCGAGGAGGAGGTGCTCGCGCTGGTGGCACGGGGCCGGACCAACGCCGAGATCGCCACCGAGCTCTTCGTCGGCCTGAGCACGGTCAAGACCCACGTCGCATCGTTGATGACCAAGCTCGGCGCCCGCAACCGCGTCGAGATCGCGATGTGGGCATACGACACCAGACGCGTGAGAGCCGATTAGTGGGTACAGATCGCAGCGTAGGCCCGTGGGGTTCGGTAGCGCAGCGATGAGTGCGGCCGGTCGTGGTTGTACTCCTCCTTCCGGAGATGGGCGGGCGTCACGATCACAATAGGGAGTGCGCATGGTCGTCAGCACCCTCGACGCCTTGGCGACCCGGGTCGTGCCCGAACTCGGATTGGCTGCCTGGGAGAGCGATACTCAGCCAGCCGTCTAGGCAAGGCGGTTGAAACCGAGTTGCTGTGCCACCCGGTTGCACGCGCCGGTCACCGGCAGCTCCAGGTCAGGATCCGCATGCAGTTCCTCGCCCAGACGAATGGCCCCGGGTCACGAAGCTCGACCGGGTACTTCGGTGCTCCACCCTTCCGTGGGATCGATGAATCCACCAGAGCCTGGGCGGTTCAAGAGGACTTCGACACTTCCGCCAGCGAGCCGGTCTCCGCAGCCACAGGAGGACCTGGAGTTCCCTGCCGACGGCCCCGAAGTTCCGCGTTCACAGCGAAGGACCGGCGTTGCCTTCGACGTGGGTCACCGGGACTTCGGAGATGCTTGCGATGCGGTGCGGCAAATCCCTGATCAACCACCGGGACAGTCGACGCGGCAGGGTCGAGACGACGACACCGTCGAAGGGCTCCTCGCGGAGCAGCTCCTGGGCTCGACTGACCGGCAGGGCGTCGACGACCTCTCCGCTGGCCTCGATCCCGGACCGCCGCAGCCGGGAGAGCTCATGCTCCAGCCGGCCCTCCGCCAGCACCCGGGCGATCTGGTGCGCGTCGGGGATGAGCCGGTCGATCGGGGGGTAGTCCCACTGTTGAGTGCCTTCGGTGTCAGTGACCGGCACCAGGAATCGGAAGGCGCAGGAGCCAGCGCTGACGAGTTCGTCCAGTTTGGCGGTGAGCTGTTCGCCGCCGATCGTCTGGTTGGCCACGACGAGGTACAGGGCCACGTGATCGCTCCCAGGATTGCCTTTCACCAACCCCTCGAGTTCTTGAAGGTCGGTGCGCACCTACGCCGAGTCTACGGCGATTGACTGCCGGATCACCCTGGCCGATCCACGATCGCGATGTGTCGGCTCGGCCGCATACCTGTCGGCGGGTGACAGGACATCTTGTCTCGTTTGGCTGGCCTGTCGTGCGGGGGCGTCGGCCGTCGGGATCTTCTGCTCAGGTCTCGCCCCCGATGTCGAACTCGTAGGCCTCGAAGACGAGATCGGAGCCTCGTTGTCGATGTCGGACGAGTCTGCCCAGGATCGCCGTGCCCAGGTGACGAACACTGTCCATGTCGTCGATGAGGTCTGAGGCTGTCACCCGGGTTAGCAGGTTGTCGACCTGACCACAGATCAGAACGTGTTCGTGGGTGAGGCTGGCTACGGCATCGGACAACCGCGGGGAGGTCGTGAGGAGGTCTCCATACAGTCCGTGGGGACCCTCTGTGATGTCGATGTGCTCACGAAAGTCGGCGGAGAGCTCCATCAGGGCAGCGCGGACACGTTGGGTCCAGCGCGCTTGATCGGCGGTGGCAGCCGCGGCCAGGGCGCCTTCCAGCGCGCTCATCGACTCGCGCAGCTCCGCACGATGCCGCCGCAACTCCTCGAGGAAGGCCTGGTCTGTTGTGGACGAGTTCGGTTCCATCGACTCTCCTGTGCCCCCGGATCGCGTCTACCCACCAGTGTTGCGCGTTCCCCGTTGCCCTGCGATCTGACGTCCGGGAGACACGCACTCGGTGGCGCAGGCGAGACCGTGCTGGGCACGCGCACGATCATCGCGGCGGAGTCGGTCGAGCGTAGCCGTCCCCAACGCGGCCGATGAGTGCCTGGTGTGGCGCGGCGGCCGGCCAGCCAACCCGAGGAACGGACGCGTCGGCAATCGCGGCGGAAAGACGCGCCTGGCGATGGATCCGCGCAGGGGTCAAGGCTGCTCGCAGCGCTCGTCGTCGTCGAGCTTATCGGTCTCGCAGTTGAGGATCGGCAGTCTGAACTGGGTTGCCGGCAGCATCAGCGCCTCCTGCGTGGTGGCGTCGTAGACAACCAACAACCCGTTGGCCACGCCGAGGAATCGCAGCTTGTGCTCGGCTCGCTCCGCCGCGAAGACCTTGTCGGTCGCGGCGTCGGTCGAGGCCTGCAACTTCGTCGGCATCGCCCGGACCGAGAAGAAGACCAGGCCACCGCTCTCTGGGGGCTCTACCCAGCCGCCGGCCTTGATCTGGTCTGCTCGGTAGTCGGCGTAGGCGTTCATCCCCGCCGACAGCGTCAGCCATGTGACACCTGCCGCGGCCGTTCCCGCTACTACGAGGGTGGTGTGCCTGGACTGTGGCCCCGGGGGCTTGCGGGATCCTATGTAGAGCACCAGAAGTGACGCCACCAAGACCAGCGCGGCCAGCACACCGCCAGTGGCGACGCTGGCAACGAGTACCGCCAAGCCGAGTGCCGCCGCGATCGCCACGACTGCCGTGCGCAACTCTCCCGAGGCCGACCGGAACGCGTCGCTGACGAGCAGGGCTCGGAACGCCCATGTGCAGAGCCCCATCACCACGAACACCAGGATGGTCAACGCAGCGGCGCCTCCTAGAGTCTTGCCGTACTGCATCCCGACGTCGGCCGGAGTCAACCCGAGTTCGGCGTAGAACTTGTCGTAAGCGGTAGCCAGGAGCCCGTAGACCACGACCCCGGAGAGCAAGGCGATCGCGCCGATGATGCCCGGCGCGTCCTTCCACCACGCGTCGGCATTGGCCTCACCCAGGGCTGGCGCGGTCGCTTTCGGCGTCGTCATGTGGTCTCCCGAGCGGCGAAGTGAAATCCTCACCCATCGTTGCGGTCACGGCTTCCCTCGTCCAGCGCAGCCAGGCCAAACAGCACGACCGCGTCGCGCTTAGATCGGGACGATGGCCTTTCCGGACGTTCGATTCGAATGCGTCCTCTTGCGGCGGTATGACGCATCTCCACTTGAGCGCGGATCGCGGCAATTCCGTGCGTTCAGGATGCGTCGCTCGTACCGTCTGCCACCCGAGGCGTGCTCGTGGTGCGTGCGACGCCGAGTTGTTCGAACGCCTCGGCGACGCCGTTCGTGAAGACCTCGACGTCCGGGACGACATCGGGGTCGGCCACAATGTCGACGTTGAGCTGTCCGGCGTAGGAAAGCACTCCGACGCCGATCGCGCAGTTGCCCTGCAGAAGGCCGATCTGGAACATCTCCTGAACGGACGCACCGGCGAACGACAGGGGCACCGGCGGACCCGGCATGTTGCTGAGCACCATGTTGATGAGCCGTTGGTGTGTCATGACGTGGACTACCCACCGTTGCTGGAAGCGTCCGTTGGGCTGCAGTGGCGGCCATCGGCGCTGCGTCGCGGTGCGCGCGGCGATGGTGCGAAGGCGGTTCGCGGCGTCAGGGTCGCTCACCGGGACCGGAACCAGACGTACCCCGACGCGGTTACCGCCTGTCTCACCGGGACGCCGGATGGAGGCCGCCACCGAGACGTGCATGTCGAGATCCGATGCGAGTTCCCTGCGGCTCTCGAGGAGCGCATGGGCCCCTCCGGCAACCGCTGCGAGCACCACGTCGTTGACCTTCCCGCCGCACTCGTGCGCCACCGCCTTCGCGCGGGCGAGGTCCCCACGAACGAACCGATGCACCCGGCGGGACCCGACCGGCTGGTTCCACGACAACGCGGGTGCCATCCCGAGACGGACGACTGACCAACCTCGCCGGAACCGCATCGCCCCGCTGGCCGCGATGCCCTTGAGCCGAGCGGCCGGTGAATGTCGGTGCTGCGTGTGGTGTGACGCTGCTGGAGACGGGATGGTCGGTGACCGTCCGGCGATGTTCTCCGAGACCGGCGCAGGCACCGGTGCTCCGGGCGCCAGGTCGAGCATCGGGGAGAACAGCTCGAGCGCCGCGGCACCGTCGGCCACCACGTGATGCAGGCGCAGCAGGAATGCCACGCGACCGTCGGCCAGCCCGTTGAGCAGCCACAGCTCCCACAAGGGTCGGCTGCGGTCGAGTGCCGACGCGTTGAGCTCGCAGCAGACTCGAAGCAGCGTCTCCTCGTCTCCGGGCGGGGGCAGCCTGCGTGTCCTGACGTGGTCAGCGACGGTGAAGTCGTGGTCGTCCTCCCAGACAGGGGGCCGTTGCCGACTCTTCGGCCAGACCAGCACCTGATGAAGCCGCTCGGCGTCACCAATGCGTTCCGCGACATGGCGGCGGAGCTGCTCCATGTGGAGGTCGCCGACCTCGTCCAACAGCGGCTGCCCGTCGAGCACCGCGAGGGCCGCGATGTGCATCGGCATGCCGTGCTCCTCGACCCGGAGGTTGCTCAGGTCCAGCGCGGTGATCCGGTCGACGTCGTCGTGTCGATGAGACAGCGACACATGCATGATGACCCCCGGCCCAGGGCCCACGGCCGATTGGTGGGCGCCGCGTGGCGCTCTCAGCCTTCGCTACGTGAAAGCGCATTGACAGGGCCGTACGTCCCGTGAACGGGTGGGCCCGCCGGGCCGATGACGCTGCCGCGGAGAAGCATCCGGACCCCCAAGCGACGGCGAACGACCGGAATCGGCTCCTTGTCCGTGAAATTCGAGCTGCCCGACAGGCGGCGGTCAGCCGCCATCGCTGGTGCAGGCGGCGAACGGAGACCCCTCGCGGCTGCGTCCTCCCGGGCCGCCGGCGGCCCGGACGAGCTCGCCGACATTGTCGAACCCGGGAAGGCCGCCGCCGTTGACCGTCTTGTGCACCTGGCCGAAGCAAGCCGCCTCGGCTGGTGCAGCGCTGGCCGGGGCGGCGAGGCCGAGCGCTGCAATGGCAGCGATGGATCCTGCGGCGAGAATGCGCTTCATGTGGCTTCCCTCTTGGTGGGTGCTGGTTCACCCATCAACGGTGGTTCAACAGGTGGAGTCGACCAGATTGCTCCGCACGGAACCGCGTTCGCACCGACCGGATCGGACTCCCACCAACTCGGCAGACGAGGTGCGTCCCGCTCGCGGCGGTATGACGCACTCTGAAACACGGAGCGCAGGCAGATGCGGAAGTTTCCATCCGTGCTGCCCTTCACGGGCACGAACCGCATCTCGGTGTGGCAACCCACGCACCCGCACGAGCGGGGTGGGTCAGGGACGCACAAGGTCCTCTCTCCACGATCCAGGCGAGTCGAGCGGTAGCGGCCCCAAGATCGGGCGCAGTCGCGCAATCGATGGTTGCGTATTCGGCACGTCGCCGGTAGGGTCACAAGCAACCAAACGTTGCGGGAGGCTGCCATGGAGCTGGGAACCATCGAGCGCGAGCTCTACGTCGAGGCGACGCCCGAGATCGTCTTCGAGGTGGTGAGCGACCCGGCCCACGTGAAGCAGTGGTGGTCCGACGACGCGCGCTACGAGACCGTGGTCGGGTCGGCGGGCGAGATCCTGTTCGCCGACGCCGACGGGGGGAAGGTCGAGGCGTTCACCGTCGTCGACCTGCAGCCGCCGACCCGCTTCTCGTTCCGCTGGACACATCCGGCAGGGGAGAAGGCGGTGGAGGGCAACTCGCTGCTCGTCACCTTCGAGTTCGTCCCTCAGGGGGAAGGCACGCTGGTGCGCTTCCGAGAGACCGGCTTCCGCGAGCGGGGCTGGACAGCCGCCGTGCTCGAGGGGAACTACCGGGACCATCGTCCACGGGTGGGACTACTTCCTGCCACGCCTCGTCACGTACGCCGCGACGCTGGACGCCCGGCCATGACCCACCGAGTCGACGACGAGCTGTGGTCGGCGATCGGCGACCCCACCCGGCGCCAGATGCTCGATCTGCTGCTTGCGGCTGGGTCGGGTACATCGACCTCGCTCAGCGAGCGGCTTCCGGTGAGCCGGCAGGCGGTCGCGAAGCACCTTGCCGTGCTCGACAGGGCTGGGCTCGTGCACGGGCAGACGGCCGGCCGCGAGCGGCACTACCGGATCGACGAGGAACAGTTCGCCCGCGCGCTCGCGCAGCTCAACGCCGTGAGCACCGCCTGGGACGCCCGGCTCCGACGCATCAAGCGCCTTGCCGAGGCGCTGCAGAACAACGAGAAGGAGAAGTGAGATGGTCGACAGCGCGCGCCAGGTTGCGGTTGCGAAGGCTCACCAGCGGCCGTCTCCGAAGCGCTGACCGCCATCGAGATCCTCGCGAGCTGACAGACGACCGACACGACCGGCGGCCCACCGGAGGGCGGCGTCGTCGCATTGCGCTCCCCGCCCGGTGGGTTCGACCTGAGGGTGCTCGCGACGCGCCGCCCGAGCACCTGCGTTGGGAGGTCGTGGACAGCCCCGAGGAGTCGAGCGTACGACCATCGACTGGCCTCTACGCGACGACGGCGACTGGACGATCGGACGATCGGGGCCTTCGAGCACGACGCCTCGCTGTCATCCGGCACGGGCGCAGCCAATTCAACGGCGGGATTCCCCCGCCAGATCACGAAAGGATCGATGCATGAGCGACCTGACCCACACCTTCACCGTGGACGCGACGCCGCAGGAGGTCTACGAGGCCATCATCGACGTCCGCTCCTGGTGGGGTGCGACCAACATCGTCGGCCCCACCGACCAACTGGGCGCCGACTGGTTCTACCTGGTGCCAGACATCCATTACTCCAAGCAGCGCACCGCCGAGCTCGTCCCCGGCGAGCGCGTGGCGTGGGAGTTCACCGACGGCTACCTCGACTTCATCGCAGAGAAGGGCGAGTGGATCGGGACGACGGGCCGCTTCGACATCGCCTCCGACGGCGGCCAGACGCAGGTGACCTTCACTCACGAGGGCCTCGCGCCAGCCGACGAATGCTTCGACGTCTGCCATGACGCCTGGCGGCACTACATCACCGAGAGTCTGCGTCAGCGGATCGTCACCGGCCACGGCACGATGCGGACCCGCGAGGAGGATCAGGCGGCCGTGAGGCAACACGCCGAGACTCGGCACTAGGCCAGCGGCAGAGGCGCCTCGCCGACGTGCCCCGCGCGTGAAAACTTGTGAAGTAGAAGTCTCGAGCACCGACGGGCACTCCCTTCACGAAGGAGGGCGAGCCAGGGACGGACGCGCTCGGCGGTCTCTCGAAGGTGGTCTTCTCCAGCAGGCTGACCGAGCCGCTGGAGTGGGAGAACTCGACGCTGGTCACCGGCGATCCGGCCGATGCGGTGCGGGAGATGAAGGAGAATGGCGACCGCGACGTTGCTCTCGACATGGTGGACAGCCGCACCTTCGACAGCCAGATCCAGCTGGTCGAATACGTGCCGAGGGTGCTGCACGGCCCGGCCGGCACGTCCTGAGCGTCCGTCCTCCGAGTCATCGGGCCCACAGACGATCATGGCGACGCGACCAACGCGGCGCGATGACAGTGGCCCCACTGGCGGCGCCATAACACTGGCCGCTCTGCCGGCGGTATGACGCACTTCAGGAGGGTGTCACTCGAACGGCCGGCTCGAGACCTGCGGGAGAGCCCACGTCGCCGCATGCTGCCCTGCCCTGTGCGTAGGTTGGCGTCGTCGCTTTCGACGGTTGGGGGATACAAATGCCGGATTCTCCGTCTTGCGTCGTGACCGGAGCTGCTCATGGCGTCGGCCGAGCGATAGTGGATCGCCTCGCCGATTCCGGGCACGTTGTCGTCATCGACGTGGCCGAGGAGCCGGATCGGAGGGATGAGCGGGTCAGCCAGATCACCGGGGACGCCCGTGACCCCGATGTCGCGGTCAAGGCCGCGCGGGCAGCCGAGGGGTCGGGCGTGCTCTCCGGGTGGGTGAACAACGCGGCCGTCTTCTCGGACGCCACCCGTGATCTGGCGTCGCCCTCCGAGATCCTCGATCTCATCACCGCGAACCTTGCCCCTTGCCGTGAACGGGTGCCACACAGCCGTGAACCACTCGAGGCGATCGCCCGCCACGTCGAGAACCACACGCCACTTGCACGCTGGTGATCCCAAGCCCGGCGTCCACCGGCTGCGAGTTGTAGCTCCTCGCTGACAAGGTCGATGGTCGTTGGCTGGCCGCTATGGCGTGCCGGCGGCTCAGGGCCACGGGCGGCCTTTGGGCTCAGCCGAGTACATCCAGGGCCTTTGGACTCTCCCGGTCACCACCGGTCGTTGACACACTTGGCGGGAAGCAGGCGCAGGTTGTTTTGTCCCTTTGTCTCAGTGCTGTCCGCTGAGTCGGCGACGAGGAGGCGTTGGATGCATCGTGCCAGGAACAAGATCGCCGCGCTGACGGCGTCCATGGTTGCCCTGGCTGTGATCGGCTCCGTTCCGGCCACGGCTGACCCTTCCACCACGGGCCCGCTGGTCACTGTCTCGGGAGCTAGTCCGATCGCTGCTTGCGAGGGTGACACCGGATTCCGCGACGTCGGCGGCGTGCCGGCCGTCCAGTTCGTCAACAGCGAGGTCGAGCCGCATGTGATGGTGGATCCGTCGAACCCGGACATCATCATCGGGGCCTGGCAGCAAGACCGCTGGAACAACGGCGGATCGGAGGGCAACGTCAGCGCTACCAGCCTCGACGGCGGGGCGAGCTGGACGATCAACGCCCTGACCAAGTCGTCGAACTGCACCGGGGGAACGCCGGCGAACGGGGGGAACTTCGAGCGGGCCTCCGACCCGTGGGTGGCCATCTCCCCGGACGGGACCGCGTATCTGATGAGCCTGTCCACCGACACCGTCCCCGGGGGCTTCGACACCAACCCCGATGACATGCTCGTCACCCGTTCGACCGATCACGGAGCGACGTGGGAGGACCCGGTCTCCCTCAACCGCGACGAGAGCCAGAACTCGTTCAACGACAAGAACGCCATCACCGCGGACCCGAACGACTCCGACTTCGTGTACGCGGTGTGGGATCTGGTGGTGTCGCCGCCGAGCGGTAACCAGAACCAGCAGGCGTTCGAGAACGCCATCGCCTTCGCCGGCGACCCTCTGTTCGCCCGGACCACCGACGGCGGCGAGACATGGGAGCCCGCCCGGAGGATCTTCAGGGCCGGGGTCATCGCCCAAACCATTGGCAACCAGATCGCCGTGCTTCCGGACAACGACGAGTTCGACGGCGAGCTGATCAATGTGTTCACGCTGATCCGGGGGGCCAGGAACGACCAGGGAACCCGGGGCGCCCACATCGCCGTGATCCGGTCGTCGGACCAGGGCGCGACGTGGGACAAGAAGGAGACCATCGTGGACAGGTTCTTCCGGGGGATTGTGATCGACCCGGATTCACCGTTGCCCGCAGGCGTCGTGGCTAGCCACCGCACCGGGGACATCAACGCCGAAGTGGCCGTCGACCGGACCAGCGGCGCGGTGTATCTGGTGTGGCAGGACAGCCGGTTCGGCCCCCGGTCCAGCATCGCGTTCAGTCAGTCCCTCGATGGGGGCCTGACCTGGTCGACCCCGATCAAGGTGAACCAGACGCCGGATCTGGCGAGCAACCTGAACGAGCAAGCCTTCACGCCGATGGTCCAGGTGCTGGACGACGGCACCGTGGGTGTTTCGTACTACGACTTCCGCAGCAACACGGCCGACAACGGCGCCACCACTCCCACGGAAGCGTTTATCGCACACTGCCACCCCGACTCTGCGGACTGCTCGGTGGCAGGCAGCTGGGGTGAGGAGGTCCCGGTAACCGACGCACCGTTCGACAGCCGGAAGGCCCCCGTAGCCCGTGGATTCTTCCTCGGCGACTACGTCGGCCTCGGGCAGAGCGGGACCGCATTCTTCCCGTTCTTCACCGTCACCACGGCGACCGACCCCGCGAACATCGTCACCCGCGAGGTCGGCCCCTAGTCCGAGCACACCCCACAAGGCCCCGGCGTTCGGCACCGGGCCTTGTGCTGAAACGCGCGTAGTGGATGGATGCCGCTGCGGCGCGAGGCGCTCGAGAGAAACGGGGACCCGCGATTTGCTGCGCGCAGCCAGCCATGGCGCCACGGATCGCCGACGAGGTCATCGGTGCCCGGGCGGCATCGTCCACCGAAGCCCGGCTGCCGGACGAGACGCGGAATGCGCCGCTGCTGACCGTCGGTCGATCGGCTTACCTGAGATCGGCCTGAGCACAAGCGGCCCCTCGGCCCGTTCCCCGCGGCAGGCGATCCGCTACTCGCCGTTGGACGATGACGTGCTGGCGAAGCGGCTTGGGGTCGGACACCGGCAGGCGGTGAACCAGGCGGCGCGCCGTCTTGAGGCTCAGGGCCGTGTCCGGCGGTTTACCGGGCCGGACGGGAAGATCGTCAAGGCGCTGCCGGACAGCGCAGCACAGCAGACCTCTGAACCCACCCTTCCGCAGGTGGTGCCCGGCGGCAGTGACGGCAGCCGGCTCACCGAGGACGAAGTCAAGGAGGCTCCGCCAGTTCGGGACCCCGCTCGTGGACCTCGTCGGACCCACGCTCCACACCGATCATCACCAGAGCGGCATCGACGACACCGTCCCTCACGGATGGAACTACTACTGGAAAGCCACGAACCTCACGGACCTGTCCGACGAGGTCATCGACGTCGTCGCCGAGCACGCCGTGAAGCCACGGGGCTGCGGGCCCTGCCCGCGTCGTCGAGCGCGCGCACTGCGGCAGATCCCCACGTTCTCGGAGTTCCACGTTCGCGGCGGAAGGACGCGGGCTCGTCGACTGCGGTGGCTACGCGGCTTCCGCACCGGTCCAGGTGCGCGTTGTGTCACCTTCTCGGCGAGGGGGAATCTGACGTGATCGGCTTGCCTGCCCCTCACCCGAGTCGGCGGTCCAGGTCGTAGGCGGCGCTGATCAGGGCCAGGTGCGTCAGTGCCTGCGGGAAGTTCCCGAGTTGCTCACCAGTCGGTCCGATCTCCTCTGAGTACAGGCCGACATGGTTTGAATAGGTGAGCATCTTCTCGAAAGCCAACCGCGCGTCATCGAGTCGCCCGGCCCTTGCGAGGGCCTCCACCCACCAGAAGGAACACATGGAGAAGGTGGCCTCCTTGCCGGCGAGTCCATCGGGCGACGCCTCGGCGTTGTAGCGGTAGACGAGACTGTCGGAGACCAACTCCGCGGTAATGGCGTCGAGGGTGGAAGTCCAGCGCGGGTCGGTGGGTGCGATGAACTTGCACAGTGGCATCAGCAGCAAGGAGGCATCGAGCACCTCGCTGTCGTAGTGCTGGACGAAGGCGCGGCGGGTCGGGTGCCAGCCGCGCTGCATTATCTGGCTGTAGATGCGGTCACGAACCGACATCCAGCGCATGAGGTCTGCGGGCAGGCCGCGCTGGTGGGCGACCCGGATCGCCCGCTCGACCGCGACCCAGCTCATCAGCCGCGAATAGGTGTAGTGACTGCGGCCGCTGCGCATCTCCCAGATCCCCTCGTCTGGCTGGTCCCAGTGGTCGATCAGCCACTCTAGGTTGCGGGTGACCTCCCGCCAGCCGTCGTGGTAGATCGGAAGCCCGTACTTGTTGGCGAGGTAGACGGAGTCCATCAGCTCGCCATATATGTCGAGCTGTAGCTGCTTCGCCGCCCGATTGCCGATCCGCACCGGAGCCGAGCCCAGGTAGCCCCCCAAGTTCGAGAGCTCCTCCTCGGGCAGGTCTTCGCGGCCGTCGATGCCGTACATGACCTGCAGCGGGCCCGACTCGCGATCAGCCCCGGGACGGAGCCGACCCTCCAGCCACCCCATGAACGCGCCGGCCTCGTCGGTGAATCCCAACCTGAGCAGCGCGTAGAGGCTGAAGGCGGCATCACGCATCCAGGTGTAGCGGTAGTCCCAGTTGCGTGCTCCGCCAAGCACCTCCGGCAGGCTGGTGGTGGGGGCGGCCACGATGGCGCCGGTGGGCGCGTACGTGAGCAGCTTGAGCGTGAGCGCGGAGCGGTGCACGGTCTCACGCCAGCGCCCGCTGTAGCGCGAGCGGCTGAGCCAGCGACGCCAGAACGCCACGGTGTCGTCGAACTCGGCGGCGATGTCCGCATCGGAGTACGGTGCTGGCGCCTCCCCGCGCTCGACCTGGCCGAGGACGAACGTGGCCGTCTCGCCGGCCCGGAGCTCGCTGCGGGTGCGGACGTCGACACCGTCGACGATCGTGAGGGGGCAGCGTGTGGAGAGACACAGGTGGAACCCCGGAGAGCGGAAGAGCGCCCCGTGCTGGGTGAGTGTGACCTCGTGGCCAGCGCGCGCGTAGTCGAAGCGCGGGGCTACGTCGACAAGGAAGCGCATCCGTCCTCGCACCGCAACGACTCGGCGGATGATGCGCTGTCGGTGTGCAGTTCCGCCGCTTCGTGGCGGGGGCATGAAGTCTTGGACCTCGCCGACTCCCTCGGGCATCAGAAACCGTGTGATCAGGACGTTGGTGTCGGGGAGGTAGAGCTGCTTGGAGGTCCACCCGTCGGAGTCGGGCGTGATACGGAACAGCCCCCCGTGGTCGGCGTCGAGGATAGCCGCGAAGACGCTCGGCGAGTCGAAGCGCGGACAGCAGTACCAGTCGATCGTGCCGTCGGTGCCAACGAGCGCGACTGAGTGGAGGTCGCCGATCAGGCCGTGTTCCGCGATCGGCAGAAAGCGCACCCTTGGTGCCGATCCCGGTCCAACGGGCACGGCTCTCGCGACTCGGCTCGTGTGGACGTCGTGCGTCATCGGGTCCCTCCCCAGCGCCTACGGGACCAGGACGAGCTTGCCTTTCGACGCCGAGCTGTCGAGGAGCTCGTGCGCGCGACGGGCCTCGGACAACGGCAGGCGCTCCGCGACGATCGGGTGGATCTTGTGCTCGCGCAGTAACTCGAGCAGCGCCTTGAAGTCTTCCGCGAACCAGTCCTGATGGCCGACTCGTAGCATTTGAACCCGATAGCCCATGACCTCTCTGCGGGGCGAGAGGGTGCCCCAGAGAACGGTGAGCACAGTCGCCGGCCACCATTGCAGCCATCCTCGCCAGCTCTTGTGCCCCTTGCTCATGGTGTTGTAGTTGCCCATCGTGACGAGCCGTCCGCCGGGATCTCCTTTGACCGGGTCGCCGAGGCGTAGCCCTCGGAAGGAGCGCAGCGCCACTTGGCCACCGATGCCATCCAGCACGACATCGACGCCTTCGCCGCCGGTCAGCTCCCGCACCCGAGCCAGGAAGTCCTCTTTCTGGTAGTCGATCGCCACCGCCCCGAGCCGCTCGACCGCGGCCTTGTCTCCCGCCGAGCAGGTGCCGAAGAGTCGAAGTCCCGCTACCGCTCCCAGTTCGAGAGCCGCAGTCCCCACTCTGCCGGCCGCACCGTGCACAAGCACCGTCTCGCCGCTTCTGACTCGCGCCGTGCGGTGCAGCATCTGGTAGGCGGTCATGTACGGGAAGATCAGGCTTACCACTTCGGCCGGGTCGACATCGTGGGGTACCTCGACCGTGTACTTCTCCGGCACGCAGACGCGCTCAGCGTCGGCGCCCCACACCGTCAGCGCGCCGACTCGATCCCCCTCCTTCAGCCTCACGCACCCCGAGCCGAGTTCCTCGACGATGCCGACGAGCTCGTAGCCTGGGGTGAACGGTGGCTTCGGACCTCCCAGATACGTCCCGGCGCGTATGAGTGCGTCGGTGAACGATACGCCGGCGGCCAGGACCCGGACACGGACCTCACCCGGACCGGGGCGGGGATCGTCCTCGTCGACCACCCTCAAGACCTCAGGGCCACCGTAGTGATCCACGATCACGCGTTTCATTGCCTTCTCCTCGCCAAGACGACAGATACTTCCGCTGCTGGATTGGCTTCCAGCAGCGATGCGCCCTCGTCGCTTCGGGCTCCACCTGGGTTCCTTCTCGACGGGCGTAGCCGCCTACCTACCGTGCCAGTGGAAAGCGCCGATCGCCTCGGCGAGTAGGGCCATTGGTCCTGACTGGGCGGCGCAGGACCGAGCAAGACCTGTGCGTGGAGTCTCCGGTCTCTCGCGCGTCATTTCTGGGCGGAAAGACGCGCGCCCATGCGGCCGCAATCGCCTGATCCTGACTCGTGCCAGGTCGCCGCGACTCGAGTGACGGCGCGTCGCTCCTTCGCCGCCCTTCTGAGAGACAGCCTCGGGCTGCGCGCCGTTCCCAGGAATACGGAGAAGCCGGAACAACCAGCCAACTTCGGTCTTGACGGCACCGGAGACCACCAGCTCTCCACGTGGATGCTCGAACCAAGCCAGCAACCAAGAAGGATCTCGACGACATCGAGACTGGCGTCATCAGCCACTGGCAGCCACCGATCAACCTCAGCAAGGTTGAGAAGCACTTGCCAGCGCTCGTTCGAGCTCGACAAGCGATGGCCGACGATGCGCGAGCCTGGGCCCGCGAGCGGGGCTTCGACATCTGACCTGATCTGTGCCGTGCGCGTAGACGCCCCCGACCCGATCGCTGAGGGTCTGCACGCTCGGCGGCAACCGACGTCAAGCGGGCACGCGACCCGCGGCAGTTGCGGACGCACGTGGGCGTGAACTGCCTCCCTGAGGTCAGCGCGCCTCGCTGGGCTGGCCCAAGGCGTCGGCACTCCCTCTCGCGAGTGACCGGGCGCCCGCGTATCGGACCACGGCCAGCGCCAGCAGAGCGGTCAGACCGGCCAGAGTCCACCAGGCCACCAGCTCTGCGCTGCCCTCCAGCTCGGACAGGAAGAACCTCGCGAAGCTGTTGAACGCAGCGTGCATGAGAATCACGAGGGGCAGGCTGGCTCGGGTGCTGTTGTAGAGCCACGCCAGCAGGACGGACAGCGCCAGGATGTAGAGGGCGAACTGTGGCACGGGGCGTTGCCCCGGGTTCGACACCAGTTCCGGCAGATGCCAGGGAAGCCACGCCAGTCCCACCAGCAACGCGGCCCACAGCGCGTCGCGGTCGCGCTGCAGCCGTGGAAGCAGGAACCCTCGCCACCCCAGCTCCTCGAACAGTCCGACGAGGATCAACGTGACCGCAAGCGAGCCTGCCACCTGCAGCACATCGGCTGGCTCCCAGCGCGGAACCGGCGCTCCTGCGATCACCGCCGCCCCCAGCGCGGCGGCGGGAATCACCACCGGCACGCCCAAGGCGACGCCGTACCATCTCGCGTTGACCCGCCATCGCCCCAACTGGCGGAGGAGCGCAAGCAGCTCTGGCCGGCCACCCGCCACCACGGCGACCAGCAGGGCGGCCAGTCCCGGCCCGAACGGCACCAGTGGGCTGCTCTCCGGGTTCTGCAGCACGAGCGGCCAGATGCTCCATGAGATCGCATAGGCCAACACAAGGTAGAACGCAACCTCATGACGCCTCACCCAGGCGCGTGACGCCTTGCCTTCGTGCTGGTTCATCCTGTCCCCCCCGCTGGCAACGACTCATCGAGACGGGTCCAGCGCCCCCATGCTGGCACTGCTCAGCAGCCAGGCGCTACGGTCCCTGCGGTCCGAACTCATCGCGGCACAGGAAGGCCCGGGCGAGGCCGAGGATCAGTCGCGTCGCTCTGCGCGTCGTGCCTGGCGACGGCGGTGGCGTCGCAACGCGCCCAGCCCGAACCACACCACAGCGCCGAACAGGGCCACCACGATCGTGTAGAGCCACAGCGGCCAGGTGAAGTCGAGGAACAGGAAGTGGAACCTGACCTCCTGGGTGTTCTGGATCACGAAGATGGCCAGCACCGCGAGGCCGGAGAGCGACGCTATCGCTCCGCCACCGAGTCGACGTCGTTCCTGCGAAGGCTCACCTTGCTGACTCATGACGACCCCCTCGTCAGCCAAGCCTAACGCCAACGTCGGCGCGGAGCCGCGTCAGCGCCGAGAGCCGGCAAGCTCCAGCAGTGGCGGGGCGCCACTTGCTGCGACACTCTGCAGCGTCAGCGTCCCCAAGGCCGGAGATCTCTGCCGAACGAGCCGGACTGATCATCCGCCCGGCGCCACCAACAAGTGTCGGACAGACATTTCCACCGCGGGGTACCATGGAACCAGCCCCGCAGGTGACCCGAGACGCCTGCGGGGCCCTTCACGCCCCGGGTAACCGTCGCGGTGACAGTGCCAGTCATCGGCGCCCGGAGGACCACCGCCGACGAGGGTCCAGATCACGCTCAGAACGGCCCCGGGAGCGCGAGGTTCGGCGGTCCCAGTACCAGCGCTCGACGGATAGGCCCTCGCCGGCACATGGGTGGTACGTCCCACGTGCGTGTGGGCCCGGAGTGCATGGTTCACCCGATGCCGGCGACGCCTCGGACACCTACCGTCGACGCATGGAGACGACGGTGCCGGTGCTCGCGGGAATGGTCTCGACGGTCGTCTTCGCGGGCAGCACGCTGCCGATGCTTCACAAGGCTCTGCGTACCCGCGAACTCTCGTCGTACAGCCTCAGCAACATCGCCCTGGCCAACGTCGGCAACGCCGTGCACTCCGTCTACGTCTTCCACCTGCCGCCCGGGCCGATCTGGTTCCTGCACACGTTCTACATGGTCAGCTCGGCGCTGATGCTCTACTGGTACCTGCGCTCTCACACCATCCGGCGAGAACGGCCGGTGGCGACGTCGAGAGCGGCGCCGTTGAACGCAGTCAGGAGGGTGGCGCCGCGGTGACCACCCGGGCGAGGTTGCAGGCAGTCGCGGACCGGATTCCGCTTCCGGCGGAGACACTCGTCGGGATGCTCGTCGCCATGCTGACGCAACGAGTGCAGCCGCTCCGGCTCGCGGATCGGGTACGACCGGCCGGCCTGGTGATCGCCGCCGGCGGGCTCACCATGGTGCTGGCTGCATGGCGGGAGCGTGGCGCCGGGTCACTGGAGGAGCCTGAATCACTGGTCACCACGGGGCTGCACGGCCTCACGCGCAATCCGATCTACCTCGGCTTCACGGCGATGAGTCTCGGAGTCGCGGGTGCGACCCGCAACGGCTGGATGCTTGTCACCTGCCCCGTGAGCGCGGCGCTGGTGCACCGGTGGGTGCTGCGCGAGGAACGGTGGCTCCACGAGAGGTTCGGCGAGCAGTACGACGCCTACCGCACCCGGGTCCCCCGCTACCTGTGACCCTGGCCCGGTACCAGACCGCCGCTCGGCGAGGAACCGCGCCAGCGAGTGCCTACCGGGTGGTGGTCTCGGGCGGGGGCCACGTCCACGCGAGGCGGGCGATGGCAGCAAGCAGCAGCACCTCGACGACGCTGCCGATGATGTAGTAGGCCCACGACTCCCCCACGGCGGACGCGACGATCGTGACCGCGTAGATGATGCTCGCCACGAGGTTGACGAGCCGGTTGAGTCGGGGTCGGAGCATCAGGGACAGGACCACCATCAACGCCGGCACGAGGATGTAGACCAGCGTCAGGGTGAGGAAGGTCTGGTCCACGGTGAATCCGGTGGTCGCGACCTCTCCGTCGAGTGCGGCCTCGAGGACGTCGGCACGCAGGAAGCCGAAGATGTCGACGTAGGCGAAGACGAACAGCATCGCCGTCCACAGGGCGCTCAACGCGAGCTTCACGTCGACGGGCGTGTCCCGGTAGTGGCGGCGGGTCGCACCCCTGCGGGTCGACGGGGCGGTGGCGGTCATGGGGATCAGCTCCCTTCGGCCGGGACTGTGCGTGAACCGAAGTCCCGTGTGGGATGCGCGCGGACGCCGAAGACGAGGAGGTACCCGACGATCCAGAGCTCGCCGATGGTCGCGGGCACGGTCAGTAGCTGGCTGACGAGATCGGCGTCCGGGAGCGCGTAGATGATCAGCGTGCTGACGACGTAGCCCGCACCGCCGCCGATCAGGAGCCAGCCCAGTGGCCGTGGCAGCCAGCCGGACTCGAGCACGAGCCAGCCCATGGGGACGAGCCACAGGCCGAAGAAGAGCCCCGCCACTCCCCACAGGTGACCGCTGGCGACGTACAGCAGCTGGACGGTGGCAGCCGCGCCACCGGTCGCGGCCAGGGAAGGGTCCTCGGCCACGTCGAGAGCCGTGGCCAGCAGCGCCGCGCTGCCCAGGATCGCGACCGCATTGACCATCCCGAAGGCAACGAGTGCGCCCGCGGCGAAGGTGTCGATCCCGCGGAAGAGGCGGTAGAACCACAGGGCCGCCAGCGCCTGGGTGACCACGATGCCGAGCTCCATCAGGATGCCGAGGCGCGCCAGCGAGCCGTGCTCGAGCAGGTTGGACAGGGTGCCCCCGGGATCGTCGACGACGTAGAGCTGTGCGCGCAGCACGAGGGCTCCGACGAGGCCAGTGATGGCCAGGCCGAGGTACAGGAGGCCGGTCGTGCGTGCCGTGCGGACCAGGTCGGGACCGACCTCACGCGAGGGTGCGGACCGAGCTGCCGTCACAGTCATCACGGTTTCCTTTCGTTGGCCGGCCCCGAGCCAGGGTCAGAACTTGCCCAAGGCGATCTCGGAGACCAGCAGGACGGGCGGGAGCAGCCCGACGGCGATGGCTCCCCGGACCAGCCACGAGCGCTCGTGCGCGCGACGCACGGCCAGGGTGCCCACGACGAGGGCAGCGATCGCGCTCGCCCAGATGAACAGGCCCCACAGGGCCTGCCACCCGCCGTCGGCGTAGCTGTCGGCGGGTTCGACGACGCCGCTCGCGAATCCGAGGACCAGGAGCACGACACCGCCGATGGTGCAGCCAGCCATCGCGACCGCCCACTGGCCGCGCCGGGAGTCCGGTGACCAGCGCACCTCACGACGGGCGTGCGTTGGTGTGGTCATGCTGGCCATGCTCGTCCGGGCGCGCCTCGCGCCGCAGAGGCCATGGTCCCGCCTCCCGTGGGCCCTTCTCCCTCCTCAGGAACGTGACGGAAGGACCCCAGGAGTGGGGTGTGGCGGCACTCCGGTCAGGTCCCGCCCGGCAGGTGGACGGGCACGCGGCAGGTGACCTTCGAGTAGGCCGTGGCGTAGACGTCGGAGATCTCCAGCGAGGCGCCGGAGACCACGGGGATGTCGACCTCGGGGAGCTGGGCCGGGAAGGCCGGGCTGCGCGAGGTCCGTCCGGCACCGGCGGCCGCGGTGTCGGCGGACGAGCCGCCCCAGTACAGCCACTTCCGGCGACCATCCGGTGCCAGTCCGTCGACCAGGATCCTGCCGCCGTGGTCGACGTAGATGCGTTCGGGCAGACGGTTGTCCACGACCAGCACGACCCGTGCGACCGTGCCTTCCGGTACGGATCTCCGCACCACGTCGATCGAGACGGCAACCCGCCGGCCGAACAGCTCGCACGGTTCGCTCCGGACGTAGATGACCCCGTGGCCCCCCACGTCGCGGGCCCACTCCCGGAAGGTGTCGACGACCAGGCGAAGGGTCGGCTCGTCCAGCGCGTCGCGGGCATCCCCGACCCGGGTCTCGACCACCTCGACGAGGGGATCGAGGGCGGTTCGCTCGTCGCACCGACGCGCCACGGCCCGCTCCAGCCCGTGGACGATCCTCCGCACCCAGACCGCGTTCTCGGGTTGCGGCTCCTCCTCGCGCAGCACCCGGAGCACGACCCGTTGCAGCTGGTAGGCGACCCCGCGCACCTCGGTGCGCTGGGCCCGCTCGCAGCGACGGCTGTCGTCGACGGGCCCGGTCGGCGTCGGGAGCGGGCGCCACGAGCCGTCGCCCGCTTCCTGCCTGGAGCAGGCGACCAGCACCATGGCGGCGATCCCCAGGCTCCAGGTGAGTCGCATGCGCCCTCCCCCGTCAAGCGACCCTCGTGGACCCACTGTCCTCCCACCAATCAGTTGGGTCCAGACCCACCCGAAATTGTCCCGCTCAACGAATGGGTAACGTCACATCAACATTTCAACCGCATCGCTTTGATCGACCCGACGAGTCATGCATAGTGGTTCTCGACCCCGCAGGTGACCCGAGACGCCTGCGGGGTCCTAGAAGCCCCGCAGGTGACCCGAGACGCCTGCGGGGCTTCTTGTCTCCCGGCCTAGGTGTCCGACCGGTCCGCTGACCGGAGCCGCAAGAACTCCAGGTGCCGCTCGTACTGGTCGAGGCAGTCGTGGATCACCTGCTCCTCGCGGTAGCCCATCACGTCGTAGTCCTGGGAACCGTCCTCGAGGTGCACGTCGAGCCGCGCGTAGAGGTCGCGGTCGCCGATCATCCGGCCGCCGTACGTCGGCACCGGCGTCAACCGCACCTGCACCCGGTAGGAGAAGGGGTGCTCGGCGTCGGGGGCCCGGAGCGCGACGTACACGCCGCCGTGGGCGTCGTCCTCGGACGGCTCGGCGACCCCCCGGTCCGTGGTCGCCTCGACACCTCGCGCCTGCAGCTCGTCGGCGACCTTGGTGAGCGCGGGGGCGATGACCGTGTCGAGGTGACGCTCGGCGTCGTCGGCGTCGACGAAGTTGGTGACCCGCGCGATCCGGGCGGTCCACGGCTCGTGGTCGGCACCGGTGACCGGCGGTCGGTGATGGATGGCTCCTGCCTCCACCCGCAGCAGCTCGCGTCGCATGGCCGTGTAGAGCCCCCACATGACGAGGATCATCACGAACGCGAACGGCAGCCCCATGATCACCGTGGCGTACTGGAGGGCGTAGATGCCGCCCACGGCCAGCACGGCAATGGTCAGCAGGCCGGTGACCGCGGCCCAGACGATCCGCTGCCAGGCCGCGCAGTCCTCCTGCACGTGGCGCAGGTTCGAGCACAAGTTTCCCATCACCAGCGCCCCGGAGTCGGCGGAGGTGACGTAGAACAGCAGCCCGACGAACGTGGCGAGCGCGATCACCACTCCGGACGCGGGGTACTGCTCCACGAGCATGAAGAAGCCGCGGCCGTCGTAGTTCTGCGCCGCCTCGGCGAAGTCGGCGTCACCGCCCCGCACCCGATCGAGGGCGGCGTTGCCGAAGATGGACACCCACATCACGATGTAGGCGAACGGGATCACCATGGTGCCGACGACGAACTGGCGGATGGTGCGGCCCCGGGAGATCCGGGCCAGGAACAGGCCGACGAACGACGCCCAGGCCACCCACCACGCCCAGAAGAACAGCGTCCAGAGGTTCATCCACTCGTTGGCCTGGTCGAAGGCCATCGTGTCCATGGTCAGGCCGGGGAAGGATGCGACGAAGTCGCCGACGTTCATCACGACGCCCTCGAGCAGCATCTCGGTCTTGCCCGTGACCAGCACCCACCCGGCGAGCCCGAGGGCGAGGATCACGTTGAGCTGGGAGAGGAACCGGATGCCTTTGTCGACACCTGTCGTGGCCGAGATCGCCGCCATGGTGATGGCCAGCACGGCCAGGCCGATCTGGGCACCCAGCCCGATCGGGACGCCGAAGATCTGGTTGAGCCCGAAGTTGAGGAAGACCACGCCGATGCCCAGGCTGGTGGCCACGCCGAAGATGGTCCCCAGGACGGCGGCGGTGTCCACCGCGTGCCCGAGCGGGCCCTCGATGCGCTTGCCGAAGATCGGGTAGAGCGCGGATCGCACCGCCAGCGGCAGGTTGAGCCGGTAGGCGAAGAACCCGAGCGCCATCCCCATCAGTGCGTACATCGCCCAGCCCGTGATGCCGTAGTGGAAGATCGTCCAGACGGTGGCCTCGCGGGCGGCGTTGACCGTCTCCCCGTCGCCGACCGGCGGTGCGACGTACTGGGTGACGGGCTCGACGACGGAGAAGAACATGACGTCGGTCCCGATACCGGCGGCGAAGAGCATCGACGCCCATGCGAACGTCGAGAACTCCGGGCGGGAGTGGGCGGGACCGAGCCGCAGCGTGCCGAACCGGGAGACGCCCAGGTAGATGACGAACACCAGGATGGCGGTGCCGAGGGCGATGTAGAACCACCCGAACGCACTGCCGACCCAGACCGTCCAGGAGTAGATCCGCTCGTATGCGGCCGTGGGCTGGATGATGGCCCAGATCGCCACGGCGACGACGCCGACCAGCGAGGCGCCGAAGACGGGCCACTTGACCGAGGGCGAGGAGCGTACGGGACGGGGTGCCGCCGCCGCCGGCTCTGCGGGCCTGGTGTCGGTGCTCATACGGTGTCTCCTGTCGGGTGTGCGAGACGGGCGCCGGTGGCGCTCGGGAGATCGTGGCTGGTGTCCCAGGCGTCGTTGCGCGGGTCTCCGCGGGGGTACGGCGGGTCGCCGCGGCCGTGGCGGTACCACGGGACGTCGGTCGCGGGCAGCGGCGTGTTGCCGGCGATGAGGTCGGCCGCCTTCTCGGCGACCATCATCACCGGCGCGTAGATGTTGCCGTTGGTGACGAACGGGAAGACCGATGCGTCGACGACCCGCAGCCCCTGCGTGCCGTGCACCCGCATCGTGGCCGGGTCGACCACAGCCTGGTCGTCGGTGCCCATCTTGGTGGTGCACGACGGGTGGAGCGCGGTCTCGGCGTCGCGGGCGACCCAGTCGACGATCTCCTGGTCGGTCTCCACCGAGGGGCCGGGCGAGATCTCGCCGCCGCTGAAGGCCGCGAACCCCGGCTGCTCGAGGATGTTGCGGGCCGCACGCACGATCTCGATCCACTCACGGCGGTCGGTCTCGGTCGACAGGTAGTTGAACTGGATGGCCGGGTGCTCGTACGGGTCGGTCGAGCGGATCCGCACCGACCCGCGGGTGTCGGCGTACATCGGGCCGATGTGGACCTGGTAGCCGTGGATGCCGTAATCGGTCTCGGCCGGCTTGCTGCCGTCGTAGCGGATCGCGATCGGGAGGAAGTGGAACATCACGTTCGGCCACTCCACCTGGTCGTTGCTGCGGATGAACCCGCCCGCCTCGAAGTGGTTGGACGCCCCGACGCCCTTGCGCGCGAACAGCCACTCGGCGCCGATCCGCGGCTTGTGGTGGTGGGCCAGCCACGGCGCGATCGAGACCGGCTGGGTGGCGGCGTGCTGCAGGTAGACCTCCAGGTGGTCCTGCAGGTTGGCGCCGACCCCGGGCAGCTCGACGCGCGTCGTGACCCCCGCCGTCCGGAGGTGCTCGGGGTCGCCGATCCCGGCCAGCTGCAGCAGCTGCGGGCTGTTGAAGGCGCCGCCGCACAGGATCACCTCGCCGGCGGTCACCGACCGGTGCAGCCGGCCCGCACGGGTGTAGTCGACGCCGGTGCAGCGGTCGCCCTCCATCCGGAGCCCGGTCACCATCGCGAGCGTCTCGACGTCGAGGTTCTTGCGGTGCATGACGGGGTGCAGGTAGGCCCGCGCCGCCGACAGCCGCCGGCCCCGGTGGACGTTGCGGTCGAACTTGGCGAACCCCTCCTGCCGGTAGCCGTTGACGTCGTCGGTGAGCGGGTAGCCGGCCTGCTGCACCGACTCGAAGAACGCACCGAACAGCGGCGAGGTCGCCGGCCCGCGCTCCAGCACCAGCGGGCCCGACCCGCCCCGCCAGGCGTCGACGGAGGCCAGGCAGGTCTCCATCCGCTTGAAGTAGGGCAGGCAGTGGGCGTAGTCCCACGCCGCCATGCCGGGCTCCCCGGCCCACCGCTCGAGGTCCATCGGGTTGCCGCGCTGGAAGATCATCCCGTTGATCGAGCTGGAGCCGCCGAGCACCTTGCCGCGGGCGTGGTAGACCTTGCGGCCGCCCATGTGGGGCTCCGGCTCGCTCTCGTACTTCCAGTCGTAGAGCCGGTTGCCGATGGGGTACGGCAGCGCGGCCGGCATGTGGATGAACGGGTCGAGGATGTTGTCGTTGCGGCCCGCCTCGAGCACCAGCACGCTCGTGTGCGGGTCGGAGGACAGCCGGTTGCCGAGGGCCGAGCCCGCCGACCCGCCGCCGACGATCACGTAGTCGTAGCTCTTCGCGGTCACGGGTGCGTCCCGCCTCCTCGATCGGTCGTGCGGTCGGCGAACCAGCCGGCGGGCGCCGGTCGGGTGTTGTGCCAGACATGCTTGGTCTCGCGGTACTCCTCCAGCCCGGTCAGCCCGAGCTCCCGGCCGTTGCCGGACTGCTTGAAGCCGCCCCACTCGGCACCGGCGACGTAGGGGTGGTAGTCGTTGATCCAGATCGTCCCGTGACGCAACCGGCTGGCGACCCGCTCGGCGCGGCCGGCGTTCTCGCTCCACACGGCGCCGGCGAGCCCGTAGATGGTGTCGTTGGCCAGGCTGATCGCGGCCTCCTCGGCGGCGTCGCGGTCGGCCCCCTCGAACGTCTCCACCGTCAGCACCGGCCCGAACGACTCGTCCTGGACGCAGCGCATGTCGGTCGCGCAGTGGTCGAGGATCGTCGGCAGGTAGTAGAAGCCCCCCGGATCGAGGTGAGCGTACGCCGCCCCCTCGGGGCGGGTGCCGCCACAGCGCAGCTCGGCGCCGTCGTCGAGCGCGTCGGCGACGTAGCGCTCGACCTTGGCGCGGTGGGCCTCGCTGATCAGCGGGCCGGTCTCGGCCTCGTCGTCGAACGGCCCCCCGAGCCGGATGTCGCCCGCGCGCTCGACGAGCGCGTCGACGACCTGGTCGTGGACGTCGGCCTCGACGATCAGCCGGGCGCCGGCCGAGCAGACCTGGCCGGAGTCGAGGAACACGGCGGTGAGCGCGTTGTCGATGGCGGCGGGCAGGTCGGCGTCGGCGAAGACCACGTTGGGGTTCTTGCCGCCGAGCTCGAGCGCGACCCGCTTCACCGTCGCCGCGCCCGCCGCCATGATCGCGCGGCCGGTCTGGAGGCCGCCGGTGAACGAGACCAGATCGACACCGTCGTCGTCGACCAGCGGCGCTCCGGCGGTGGCCCCGGCCCCGAGCACCAGGTTGGCCACGCCGTCGGGCAGGCCCTCCTCGGCCAGCGCACGCATCAGCCAGATCGAGGTGGACGGCGTGAGCTCGCTGGGCTTGAGCACGAAGGTGTTGCCGGCCGCCAGGCAGGGGGCCACCTTCCACGAGGTCTGCAGCAACGGGTAGTTCCACGGCGTGATCAGGGAACAGACCCCCACCGGCTCGTGCACCACCCGGCTGGACACGTCGGGCATGCCGGTCTCGACCACGCGGCCGGCGTCGGAGGTCGCGACGTCGGCGAAGTGCCGGAAGACGCTCTCGATGTCGTCGACGTCGATCTGCGACTCCACGAACCGCTTGCCGGTGTCGAGCGACTCCAGCCGCGCCACCTCGTCCTTCTCGGCGGCCAGCCGGTCGGCGACCCGTCTCAGCAGTGCCGCCCGCTCCGGCGCCGGGGTGCGTGGCCACGGTCCGCGGTCGTACGCCGCGCGTGCCGCGGCGACCGCCTCGCGCGCGTCGTCGGCTGTCGCCTCGGCGACGGTCACGACCTCGCGGCCGTCTGCCGGGCAGTGGATGGTCCGGGTTCCCGAGTCACGTGCCGGTCGCCAGGCGCCGGCGATGAACAGGGTGTCCATGGCCTCCCTCTGTGTTCGTGTGCCGACCAGTGTTCCGCGTCGAGTGCCCTGCGGTCCACCGGCAGTTGAGGTCCGGTACTCACGACACGGACACGCGTACGCCGTCACGCTGGCGCCATGGACACCTCCCGCCGTCTCCGGCTCCGCCCGTACCTCTGGGTCCTGGGCCTGCTCTGGGTGCTGCCCGCTGCCCTGGTCGGCGTCGCCTGGCTGGTGCTGCCGCAGGACCTGCCGCCGGGCCAGTGCGAGGGGATCGGCTTCGGCTGCACCCTCTCCCCCGCCGACACGGCAGTGCTGCTGGCTGCGCTGGCGGCGGGGCCGCTGCTGGCGCTCGGCGTGGTCGGCGTCGCGGTGGTGGCCCTCGTGCAGGCGGTGCAGGCCCGGCACGACGCCCGCCCGTCGGTCGCCAGCGACGCCGGCGGCCCGCGGTAGGACGCGAGGCAGTGCTTCTGGCGACTCAGCCACCGACGACGTACCGCCGGACCAGGTCGCGCTCGACCTGCCGGTCGGTCCAGGGGAACCGCACCCACCGCTCGTCGGAGAACAGCCGGGTCTGGTCCTTCGACCACGGCGAGGTCGGGTCCTCGGACTGCCCGTAGGTCAGGATCGTCCGCGCACTCACCCGGCCGCCGTCGAGGAACGAGATCGCCTGGATGTGGGAGGAGCCGTAGGTGATCGGCCGGTAGTGGTCGGTGTTGTCGAGCGGCTTGCGCGACGCGAGCGCGTTGGCGTTGCCGACCGTGTCACCGGTGCCGCCGCCGAGCGGGATCGGCGGCGCCCCACGGTCCCCGGCCACCTGCAACGAGCCCCAGGCCGCGTCGAACGGCACGCCGGCGTCGCGGATCGAGTCGATCGCGTCGTGCATCGCCTGGACGACCAGCGGGTTGTCCTCGGCGAGGTCGCGCGGGGTGTGCATCGGGTCGTCGGCCGAGAACGGCTGCTGCCACACGGTCGTCTGGTCGGGCAGCTCGCCGAGCTTCGCCACGAAGGCCTCGAAGAGGTGGGTGCCGACGGAGTCTGTGTCGGAGCGGCCGTCCCAGGCCGCGAGCACCTGGCAGGCCTCGACCTCCCCGGTCGCGTCACAGACCGTGTCGAGGTCGCCATTCGCCCGCATCACCTCGGCGGCCATCACCCGGTTCTGGTGCTCCCAGCCGCGCAGCACGCGTGGTGACACGAGCGCGTCCCCGGCCCGCTCGAGCCGGTCGGTGACGTAGCGGAAGACCCTCCGGGTGCGCATCGTGCGCTCGCAGTCCTCGCAGCCGATGATCCGGGCGAAGCCCTCGAGCCGCTGGGTGGCGTTGGGCGTCCAGTAGGAGTCGTTGGCGTTGCCGGCCCAGCCGCGGCCGAACAGCTCCGGCAGGTGGGAGGGGCCGAACACCCCCGGCCGGACCGAGTCGTCGTCGGTCCGCCAGGCGCAGGTCGACCCGGCCGTGGTCCCGTCGAGGCCGGGCAGCCCGGCCACCTGGAAGAGCACCCGGCCGGACGGCGTCATGCACTGCTGCGCCATCTCGTCCGGTACGTCGGGCACGACCGAGTGGTCGGCGTACACGACCCGGCCGGAGCGGTCGGCCGCTGTGGTGTTGACCCACGGGATCCCGCCCTGCCGGTCCTGGCGCCGAAGCAGGTCGCGCACGCTGTCGGCGCGGCCCATGTCGAGGAAGGTGTCGATGGTGCGCAGGTGCTCGGCGTTGGCGTCGCGGATCGCCCACACGCTCGCGGGCGTCCACGGCATCAGCGTGTCCGGGGAGTCGGCGACGTACCCCTGCGGGGTGCGGTAGACGTCCTCGTGACGTTGCTCGAGCCCGTCCTCGGTCCGCACGGTGACCGTCACCCGGCGCCGCTGCAGCTCCTGCGGGCCCTCCTCGGTGACGTACGTCGTGGGCGAGCCGGGGACGAGCCGGTACTCGTAGGGCGTGAACCGGTAGGCCGTCGACACCGTGTGGCTCCAGGCGACGTCGCGGTTCCAGCCGATGTTGACCGCCGGCGAACCGATCAGCGAGGCGCCCGCCACGTCGTAGCGGCCCGGGATGGTGAGGTGCTGCTGGGTGAACCGGTAACGGCCCCGCCACGGGAAGTGCGGGTTGCCGAGGAGCATGCCCCGGCCGGTGGTCGTCGCGTCGCCGCCGACCGCGGTGGCGTTGGAGCCGAACGGCGTCCCCGTGCCGAGCGCCTTCATCAGCGCCTCGCGGTCGACGTCTGCGGCGGTCGGCACCGGCAGGCCCGGATCGGTCGGCGACGGCGGCTCGGCGTCGACGACCTGCTTCACGAACACCCCGCCCGAGGCGAGCAGGTTGGCGAGGTAGACGCCGTACCAGAGGTCGAGCGGGGTGGCCCGCTGGGCCAGGTAGCGCCGTCCGGCGCACGCGGGGTCGGTGACGCCGTCGGGCCCGGTCTCGCGCAACCACCGGTTGGCGCCGGCGACGTAGCCGCGCACCATCGCCCGGGCCTCGGGGCTGGGACCGTGCGCGCGGTCGGCGAGCAGCTTCTCGACCACGTGGCGGTTGCGCAGGTCGGTCACGAACGCGTCGACCTGGAGGTTGCTGGCGTCGAGGGTGACCTGGTCGTCGTAGCGCCGCTTCGGGCCGAACCACCGCGACCGCTCACCGCGGGCGGTGACGACGGTGTCGACCAGGGTGCAGGTCGAGGTCTGCGCCGCGGCGTAGCCCGAGCCGAAGCCGAGGTCGCCGAAGCTGTCTCCGGTGATGTGCGGGATGCCGTGGCTGGTCCGCTCGATGGTCGCGGAGTAGGTCGGCCGGTCGGCGCGGGTCGCCGTCGCAGGAGACGCGGTGACCGGTCCGGTCGCGCCGCCGAGCGGCGTCACGACGGCGCCGGCCAGCAGGCCGGACAGGGCAGCAGCGAGCGGTCGGCGCATGACCTCCCCAACGGTCCGCGCAGCCCGTGGTTACGCACCGGTAACCGGCCCGGCGCGGTCGGTAGAACACGGACAAACGGCCTGCCAATGTGCCGATCCGACGACCAGATGGCCGTGGACTACCGAAGCCGCGGTCAGAGATAGAGGCCGGTCGCGTCGTCGCCGAGCCGGTCGGCGGCGACCGCGTGGACGTCGCGCTCCCGCATCACGACGTAGACCTCGCCGGACACCTCGACCTCGGCCTTGTCGGCGGGGTCGAACAGCACCCGGTCGCCCTTCTCGACCGACCGGGCGTGCGGACCGACCGCGATGACCCGCGACCACGACAGCCGTCGGGCCCCCATGGCGGCGGTGGCGGGGATGACGATGCCGCCGCTGGAGCGGCGTTCACCGGCGTCCGCGTCGACCTCGACCAGGATCCGGTCGTGGAGCATCTTGATGGGGGCTCCGCTGTCGGCGGCGCCCGCCGGCCCGTCGTTCACCACCGGCAGAAGCCCGTCAGCTCGCGACCTTGCGGACCACGACGAACACCGCGATCGCGCCGACGACGGCCCCGACCGTCTTGAGGATGTTGTCGGTGCGCGGCTCACCGGTCTGCAGGTCGACGTAGTGGCCCTTGATGGCCGTGATCTCCCGCGACACGATCGTCTTGGGGTGGGATCGGTAGAGGAGCTGGTCGATCGTCCCCGCGAGGCGTTCCCGGGTCTCTTCGATCTCGGTCTCGAGGGCCGACAGCTGGTTGCTCACGCGGGCAGGCTACCAATGCGGTCGGGGTCGAACCCGATCGGCAGCTCGAGCCGGTGGGCGTTCATCAGCGCCTCGTCGGTGAGCAGGTCGTACGTCGCCCCGTCGGCCACGATCACGCCGTCGGCGAGCACCACCGAGCGGGGGCAGAGCTCCAGCGCGTAGGGCAGGTCGTGGGTCACCATCAGCACCGTGACGTCGAGCGAGCGCAGGATGTCGGCGAGCTCGCGGCGCGACGCGGGGTCGAGGTTGGACGAGGGCTCGTCGAGCACCAGGATCTCCGGCTCCATCGCCAGCACGGTCGCCACCGCCACCCTGCGGCGCTGGCCGAAGGAGAGGTGGTGGGGCGGCCGGTCGGCGAAGTCGGCCATGCCGACCTTGTCGAGGGCGTCCGTGACACGGCGGTCCAGCGCGGACCCCTTGACGCCGAGGTTGGCCGGGCCGAAGGCGACGTCCTGCCGGACGGTGCCGAGGAACAGCTGGTCGTCGGGGTCCTGGAACACGATGCCGACCCGGCGGCGCACCTCCTGCAGGTTCTTCTTGGTGACCGGCAGCCCGCTGACGGTCACCGACCCGGCGCCAGCAGCGAGGATGCCGTTGAGGTGGAGCACCAGCGTCGTCTTGCCGGCGCCGTTGGGGCCGAGCAGCGCGACCCGCTCCCCCGGGTGGACGTGGAGGTCGACGCCGTAGAGCGCCTGGTGCCCGTCCGGGTAGGCGTAGGCGAGGCCGCGCACGTCGAGGGTGGGAGCCGTCATCGCGGCAGCCTGCCGGTGTAGCCCCGCGACAGCATCGCGAGGTGGACCCGCTCGCCCCGCTCGTAGGACCGCACGAACAGCGCCCCCATCGCCTTGGCGAGCGCCGGCCAGTGGCGTGGCGAGCGGGTGTCGCAGCCGCGCGAGCGCATGGCGACCACCATCCGCCCGAGCTCGGCGGTGACGACGTCGAGGTAGCGGACCATGAAGCCCATGATCTGCACGAGCAGGTCGGGCACCCGCAGCCGCTGCAGGCCGCGGAGCAGGTCGTCCGGCTCGGTGGTCGCGGCGAGCGTGAGGGAGGCGAGCACGCCCAGCGTGCCCTTGACGAGCAGGCCCCAGGCGGCGAGCAGCCCTGGCTCGCTGACCTCGAGGCCGAGGAGCTCGGTGCGCGGGCCGTGGGAGATGAACGGCACCAGCAGCGCGAAGACGACGAACGGCACCTCGACGACCAGCCGGGGCAGCAGATAGCGCAGCGGGACCCGGCTGAGGACGATCACGCCCAGCAGGGCGGCGAGGTAGGCGGCGTACGCCCAGAACCAGTCGCGGGGAGTGGCGACGACCACGAGCACGAACGTCAGCAGCGCCACGATCTTCAGGTGCGGCTCGGCGCGGTGCACGGACGAGTGGCCGTGGTAGTGCAGCCGGTGGCCGTGGCCGGCTCCCATCAGACCCGTTCCTCGGGCCGCTGCGCGTCCTCACCCGACCGTGGCCGGCGCCGACGTACGGCGTAGCCGAGGCCGCCGGCCAGCACGAGGGTCACCAGGACGCCGGTCACGCCGGCGAGGCCGCCGGCCAGCCGGGGACTGTCAACGCCCTTGACGGAGTAGTCGGCCATCGGCCCGTCGCCGGTGGCGTGGTCGTCGGCGGTGTCGAGGAAGCCGGTCTTCTCGGCGACGTGCGCGAGGCCGTCGGGATGGGCGCTGGCGTAGTAGCTCGCGACGCCGGCGAGCAGCAGCGCGACCAGCAGGCCGCCGAGGAGGAACGAGCGTGTCCTCATGCCGTCGCCCTCGTGCGGACCTCGAGCGGGCGGGCGGCCAGCAGCCGGCGGGCGCCGCGGACCAGGTCGGGCCGGGTGGCGACCACGCTGCTGACGGCGAGCGCGGTGATCAGCGCCTCGCCGATGCCGATGAGGACGTGCCACCCCAGCATCGCGGTCGTCACCGCGCCCAGCGGCACCGGCGCCTGGCCGCCGATCGCGAAGAGTCCGACGAAGGCCATGGCCGTCACGGGCACCGACACCAGCGCGGCCAGGCCGGCAGCGACGGGCACCATCGACAGACGCTGGGGCAGCACGCGCTGCAACCCCCGGAACACCAGCCAGCCGGTGCCCACGCCGACGATCGAGAACAGCGTGATGTTGGTGCCGAGGGCGGTGATCCCGCCGTCGGCGAACAGCAACCCCTGCACCAGCAGCACCACCGCGAGGCACAGCGCACCCGTGTAGGGACCGACCAGCACGGCGGCCAGCGCCCCACCGAGCAGGTGGCCGCTGGTGCCGGCGCCGACCGGGAAGTTGATCATCTGGGCCGCGAACACGAACGCCGCGACGAGGCCCGCCATCGGGGCGGTACGGTCGTCGAGTTCACGGCGTGCGCCCCGCAGCGCCACCGCGATCCCCGCGGCCGCCACGACCCCGGTCGCGACGGAGGTGGGGGCGTCGAGGAACCCGTCGGGGACGTGCATGTCGATCACACTACGCTGTTGCACATCAGTTGCAACAACTGCCCGAACGGACAGGAGCACCCACCGATGAGCGAGCGGCTCACCCCCGGCGACACCGCCCCCGACTTCACGCTCACCTCCGACACCGGCGACGAGGTGTCGCTGTCGGGGCTGCGCGGCCGCAAGGTGATCGTCTACTTCTACCCCGCCGCCATGACGCCCGGCTGCACGACGCAGGCCTGCGACTTCAGCGAGTCCCTCGACTCCCTGCGGGGCGCCGGCTACGAGGTGCTCGGCATCTCCAAGGACGCCCCCGCCAAGCTGGCGAAGTTCCGCGAGCGGGACCAGCTGACCCTCACGCTGCTCTCCGACCAGGACCTCGCCGTCCACCGGGCCTACGCGGCGTACGGCGAGAAGAAGCTCTACGGCAAGGTCGTCGAGGGCGTCCTCCGCTCCACCTTCGTGGTCGACGAGGAGGGGAAGGTCGAGCTCGCGCAGTACAACGTCAAGGCGTCCGGCCACGTCGCCAAGCTGCGCCGCGACCTCGGCCTCGCCTCCCAGACCTGACTTCAGCGGCGCTGTGGGGTCTTCCGCGGGTGCTGACCACCGCGGAAGCCGCAACAGCACCGCGGGAGACGGCAGGATGCACCCCAACGCGCCCGTAGCCCAACAGGGAGAGGCACCAGGTTTAGGTCCTGGCCAGTGCGAGTTCGACTCTCGCCGGGCGCACCGGACGGTTCCTCACCCACCGCCGAGCAGCGCCGCGACCTGGGGGGCGATGTCGCGCAGCGCCCGGCCGCGGTGGGAGATCGCGTCCTTGGTGTCGGGGTCGAGCTCGGCGGTGGTGAGGTCGGGGTGCTCGACCGCGGCGAAGAGCACGTCGTAGCCGAACCCGCCACTCCCCCGGGTCTCGTGGACGATCCGGCCGTCCATCCGCCCCTCGGCGACCAGCTCGCTCCCGTCGGGGTGGCAGAACGCCACCACACACGTGAAGTGGGCGCCGCGGCGCTCGTCCGGTACGTCGGCGAGCTGGTCGAGGAGCAGCTCGTTGTTCCGGTGGTCGGACTTCTCCCGGCCGCCCCAACGCGCCGAGAGGATGCCGGGCATGCCGTTGAGCGCGTCGACGCAGAGCCCGCTGTCGTCGGCGAGGGTCGGCAGCCCGGTCAAGGCCCGGCCGGCGCGGGCCTTGAGCAGCGCGTTGCCGGCGAAGTCCGGCCGGTCCTCGACCGGCTCCTCGTAGGCCACGACGTCGTCGAGGCCGAGCACCCGCACCCCGGCGACCAGGGGCGCGAGGATCCGCTCCATCTCGGCCAGCTTCTTGCCGTTGCGCGAGGCCAGGAAGACCTGGACGGGCTCGGTCTCCGGGGTCACGAGCCCAGCGCCTCCTGCTGCAGCCGGGTGAGGTCGGCGCACCCCTTCTCGGCCAGGCCGAGCATCGCGTCGAGCTCGGCGCGGTCGAACGCGGCCCCCTCGGCGGTCCCCTGCACCTCGACGTAGTGGCCGGCGCCGGTCATCACGACGTTCATGTCGGTCTCGGCGCGCACGTCCTCCTCGTAGGGCAGGTCGAGGCGCGGGGCGCCGTCGATGATCCCGACGCTCACGGCCGCGACCGAGCCGGTGAGCGGCTCACCGGTCAGCGCGCCCTCGGCACGCAGGTGGGCGACCGCGTCGGCCAGGGCGACGTACGCCCCGGTGATGGCGGCGGTCCGGGTCCCGCCGTCGGCCTGGAGCACGTCGCAGTCAAGCACGATCGTGTTCTCGCCGAGGGCCCGGTAGTCGATCACTGCGCGCAGCGACCGGCCGATCAGCCGGGAGATCTCGTGGGTCCGGCCGCCGATCCGGCCCTTGACCGACTCCCGGTCGGAGCGGGTGTTGGTCGAGGCCGGGAGCATGGCGTACTCGGCGGTGACCCAGCCCAGCCCGGAGCCCTTCCGCCAGCGCGGGACACCCGCGGAGGCGGAGGCCGCACACAGGACGCGGGTGCGGCCGAACTCGACGAGGACCGACCCCGCGGCGTGGTCGAGCCAGTGGCGGGTGATCGTGATCGGGCGGAGCTGGTCGTCGGCGCGGCCGTCGACGCGGGCAGGAGCGTCGGTCATGGCGCCGACCCTAGGCCCCGAAGAAGAGGCGGCGGGCCGGGCCCCACCCCCGTGGAGGTCCCGGCCCGCCGAGTCGGGGGGCTACTTCAGCTCGGTGCGCAGCGCCCGGCGCAGGCCGACGGCCATCGGCAGCACGACCCACGCGGTGATCGTGACGGCGATCTGCGCGTAGACCTCGTCGGGTCGAGGCACGTCGCTCGAGGTGAGCGGCGCGGTCGCGAAGCCGATGTCGAACCACGGGATCACGTCGGGGCCCCAGCTCACCAGGCCGTAGACCGGGCCCCACACCATGAGCGGCAGCAGCAGCGCGACGACGTAGTAGATGACCACCGCGGCGGCGCTGTTGAGGAGCACCAGCCCGAACGCGAAGGCCATGACGAAGTACGCGAGCTGGTTGACGAGCGTCCAGGCGAGGACGGAGCCGTCGACCGTCCAGACGGCCTCGGCGCCGCCGAACGCCTCCTGCAGCAGGACGCCGCACGCCGCCAGCGCCAGCGCCAGCGCGACCACCGCCACGACGAGGGCGAGCACCACGACGAGCTTGGCGAGCAGGACCCGCGAGCGGTGCGGCTCGAGCGTGAAGGTCACCAGGGACGTCCGCTGGCCCCACTCGCTGGTGACGGTCGTGATGGCGAACACCGGCAGCAGCAGCGACAGCGGCAGCACCATGATCTGGGTGGTCCAGGTGCCGAAGCCGGGGTTGAGGTCGTTGAGCACCGTGACGAGCAGTGCCACGACCATGGTCGCGACGAGGAGCAGCCCGGTCACCAGGAGCAGCCAGAAGCCGGCCCGGGTGTCGCGCATCTTGCGGGCCTCGACGGAGACCAGGCGGCCGAAGGGGACCCGCGGCGTACCGGCGACGTCGAGCGCGGGAATGTCCGGGGTGACGGTGGTGGTCATGAGGAGGCTCCCGGGGTCAGGTCGTCGCGCTGGCTGTCGGAGGTGAGCTCGAGGAACAGGTTCTCCAACCCGCCGTCGGCGGAGCGGAGCTCGGTGAGGACCAGCTGGTGCCGGGCGGCGACCTCGCCCACCTGGCGGGTCGTGGCCTGGACCGACCACCCGTCGCCCGCGGCCACCACGTCGAGGCCGGCCTCCCTGAGCGCCGCGCCGAGCGCGTCGTTGTCGACGGCCGCGGCGTGGGTGCCGGTTCCCCGGTCTGCGAGCAGCGACTTCTTGTCGCCCTGGGCGACGATCCGGCCGCGGCCGATGAGGATCATCTCGTCGGCGATCAGCTCGACCTCGTTGAGCAGGTGGCTCGAGAGCAGCACAGTGCCTCCGCGGTCGGCGTACTGCTTGAGCAGGTCGCGCATCCACCGGATCCCGGCGGGGTCGAGGCCGTTGGCGGGCTCGTCGAGCACCAGCACCGACGGGTCGCCGAGCAGCGCGTGGGCGATGCCGAGCCGCTGCCGCATTCCGAGGGAGTAGTCGCGCAGCCGCCGCTTGGCCTCGGTGTCGGACAGCGACACCAGCGCCAGCATCTCCTCGACCCGCGACTCCGGCAGCCCCATGGTGCGGACGCTGACGGTGAGCACCTCTCGGCCGGTGCGGCCGGCGTGCTGGGCCGAGGCGTCGAGGAGTACGCCGACATGGCGGCCCGGGTTGGGGATGTCGCGGTAGTGCAGCCTCCCGATGGTGACCTCGCCGCTGGTCGCCGGCGTGAGGCCGGTCATGACCCGCATGGTCGTGGTCTTGCCGGCGCCGTTCGGACCGAGGAAGCCGGTGACCCGGCCCGGCCGGCAGGTGAACGTGATGTCGTCGACGGCGCGGAAGCCGCCGTAGGACTTCGTGAGTCCACGGACTTCGATCATGGCTCCGATCCTGCCGGGCACCGCCGGCAGGCACATCGGTCGGAGGAAGGCTCTCCGGTGACCAAAGTAGGGGTCGGCGACCGCCGTCGGGAGGCTGGGAGCCCGGGCGGTGGGTGGCCTAGCGTGCTCCCGTGGACGGACCGACGCCGGAGCAGTACCAGCCCCGGCTCACGCCGTGGGGGCACACCTGGCGGCTGGCGATCTGCGCGGCGCTGTCGGGCCTGGTCTGGTCGATGGCGGTCGTCGGCCAGTGGACCGAGCGGCCGTGGCTGTTCTGGCTCGACGTGGCGCTCGGCGCCACGGCGTACGCCCTGGTCTTCTGGCGGCGGCGGTACCCCCTGCTGGTCGCGGTGGTCACCGGCGCGTTCGGAGTCGCGTCGGGCCTCGCCGCCGGCCCCGCCACGCTCGCCGCCGTGTCGCTCGCCACCCGGCAGCGGGTCAGGCCCGTGCTGCTGGTCGCGGTCATCGGGATCGTCGCCGGGCAGGGCTACAACGACTGGCAGGTGGCCCCGGAGTCGAGGGATCCGATCTGGCTGTCCTTCGCGTTCAACGTCGCCATCACGGCCGGGATCCTGGGCTGGGGCATGTTCATCGGCTCGCGCCGCGAGCTGCTCTGGACACTGCGGGCGCGCGCCGAGCGCGCCGAGGCCGAGCAGGAGATGCGCGTCGCGCAGGCGCGCAGCACCGAGCGCGCCCGCATCGCGCGGGAGATGCACGACGTCCTCGCCCACCGGATCTCCCAGATCTCGGTGCTCGCCGGGGCGCTCGGGTTCCGCGACGACCTCACGTCGGGCGAGATGCGGGAGGGGGCGCAACGAATCCAGGAGCGCTCCCACGAGGCGCTCGAGGACCTCCGGGCCGTCCTCGGCGTGCTGCGCGACGACCGCACCGGCGAGGTGATGGACCGTCCGCAGCCGACGTACGCCGACCTCGCGGTGCTGGTCGAGGAGGCCCGGCACGCGGGACTCACCGTCGACTTCGACGACCGCGTCGCCCAGGGCGACGTCCCGGACGTGCTCGGCCGCACGGTCTACCGGATCGTCCAGGAGGGGATGACCAACGCCCACAAGCACGCCCCCGGGAGCCGGCTGTCGGTGTGCGTCACCGGCGGGCCGGGCGAGGGTCTCGAGGTGGAGCTGCGCAACCCGGTCGGGTTCGCCCGGTCGCGGACACCAGGGTCCGGGCTCGGCCTGATCGGACTGTCCGAACGGGCCGACCTCCACGGCGGCCGGCTCGACTACCACCGCGAGGGTGCGACGTGGGTGCTGCGCGGCTGGATACCGTGGGCGGCATGAGTACCACCCCACGGAATCGCGGGCTTCCCCCGCTGCGCTCCTCCAGCGCACGATTCCGCAGGGACCCCGGATGAGTGTCGGGGTGCTCGTGGTCGACGACGACCCGCTCGTGCGGGGCGCGCTGACCCTGATGATGGGCGGGCGCGACGACGTCACGGTCGTCGGCGAGGCGGCCGACGGCCGGGAGTGCCTGGAGGCGGCAACGCGGCTGCGTCCCGACGTCGTCCTGATGGACCTCCGGATGCCGGTCCTGGGCGGGCTGGAGGCGACCCGCGAGCTGCACCGCCGGCCGGACCCGCCGCGGGTCATCGTGCTGACCACGTTCGACGCGGACGAGCACGTCCTGGGGTCGATCGCGGCGGGCGCCGATGGGTTCCTGCTCAAGGACACCCCGCCGGCCCACATCCTCGAGGCGGTCAGGCGGGTGGCGTCCGGTGAGCCGATGCTGTCGCCGACCGCGACCCGGTCGCTCATCGACCGGGTGCGCGCTGTGGCCGCCGAGGACCGCACCGCCGCCGCCCTGGCCCGGCTCGACTCCCTCACCGAGCGCGAGCACGACGTCGCGCTCGCGGTGGGCCGCGGGCTCAGCAACGCCGAGAGCGCCGCCGAGCTGCACCTCTCGGTGCCGACGGTCAAGGCCCACGTCTCCCGGCTCTTCGACAAGCTCGACGTCACCAACCGGGTCCAGATCGCGATCGTCGTCCACGACGCCGGGCTGCTCTGAGGAGCACACTCTCCCCATGGCCTACGACGAGGAGCTGGCCGACCGGATCCGCGCGATGGTGTCCGGCGAGTCCGGCCTGACCGAGCGGAAGATGTTCGGCGGCCTCGGCTTCATGCTCGACGGCCACATGGCGGTCGCGGCGAGCAGCACCGGCGGGCTGATGGTCCGGGTCGACCCGGCCGACGGGGAGGGGCTGGTCGACGGTTCCACCGTCGCACCGATGGAGATGGGCGGCCGGACCATGGCCGGCTGGCTGCTGGTCGAGCCGTCCACCGTGGCCGACGACGCCACGCTCCGTACGTGGGTCGACCGCGGGACGGCGTACGTCCGGACGCTGCCGCCGAAGGGCTGACGTACGTCGTTCTGGGGGGCCGCGACCGGCACCCGGCGTGCAGCTGTAACGCCGGGTCAGCTGCAGTACCCACCGGGTCCGGACCGGGTGGGAGGAGAAGGTAACCCGGCGCTACAAGCGAGCCGGCACGCCGGCCCGGACACGGCCCCGAGTCAGATCTCGTAGGACTCCCCGCAGCGGGCGAGCTCGACGGGGCCGTCGTAGACCGCGCGGGCCTCGGCGGCCGCCTGGTGGCGGTCGAACCACGGCGGCACGTGGGTCAGCAGCAGCCGGCGGGCACGGCCGCGGGTGGCGGCCCGGCCGCCGTCGGCGCCGGTCAGGTGGAGGTCGGGCGGGTTGTCGTCACCCGTGCGGAACGACGCCTCGGCCAGCAGCAGGTCGACGTCGCGGGCGACCTCGTCGAGCCCCGCGCAGGGGCCGGTGTCGCCGGAGTAGCCGAGAGTGACGCCGTCGGCGCTGATCCGCAGCCCGTACGCCGCCACCGGGTGCACGACCGGGACCGGCTCGACCCGGAACGGGCCGAGCTCGACCGGGTCGCCGTGGAGCCGGAAGTCGAACTCGCCGTGCATGCCCGGCTGGGGCGGGAGGTCGTAGGCACGGGCCATCCGGTCGGCGGTCCCCTCGGGTCCCCACACGGGGATCCGAGGCTGGGGCCCGGCGGGGTGGTACTTGCGCAGGACGTAGTAGCCGCACAGGTCGAGGCAGTGGTCGGCGTGCAGGTGGCTGAGGAACACGGCGTCGATCGCGAGCGGGTCGACGTACCGCTGCAGGGCGCCGAGCGCTCCCGAGCCGAGGTCGAGCAGCAGCCGCCAGGTGCGGCCCTCGGCCTCGGTCTCCAGGAGGTAGGAGCTGGCAGGCGAGTCCGGGCCCGGGTAGGACCCGCTGCAGCCGATGACGGTCAGCTTCATCTGAGGCCGCCGGCGAACTGCGACGCGACCGCCATCTCCGGGCCGAGGAAGCGGCGGCCGACCGCGGCGAAGTCGTCGGGCGTCCCGGTCGTCAGGAAGTCGTAGGAGGCCTCGCCGTCGGGGCGCATCAGGTCGGTCGTGGAGAGCATCTTCCAGACGTCCTTGGCGCACTCCTCGGCGCTCGACACGAGCGTGACCTCGTCACCCATGACCAGCGAGATCACGCCGGTCAGCAGCGGGTAGTGGGTGCACCCGAGCACCAGGGTGTCGACGCCGGCCTCGGCCAGCGGGTCGAGGTAGTCGTGGGCGACGGCGAGCAGCTCGTCGCCGCCGGTGACGCCGGCCTCGACGTAGTCGACGAAGGCCGGGCACGCGCGGGTCACCAGGTCGACGTGGGGTGCAGCGGCGAAGGCGTCGGCGTAGGCCATGGACTCCGCGGTCGCCCGGGTGCAGACGACCCCGATGTGGCCGTTCCGGGTCGCGGCGACGGCGCGCCTGGTCGCCGGCAGGATCACCTCGACGACCGGGACGTCGTAGCGCTCGCGGGCGTCGCGCAGCACCGCGGCGCTGGCCGAGTTGCAGGCGATGACCAGCGCCTTGACGCCGCGTTCGACCAGGTGGTCGAGGCACTCGAGGGCGTACTCGCGCACCTCGGCGATCGGCTTGGGACCGTAGGGCTGGCGAGCGGTGTCACCGAGGTAGACGACCGACTCGTGGGGCAGCTGGTCGATGACCGAGCGGGCCACGGTGAGACCACCGAAGCCCGAGTCGAAGATGCCGATGGGCGCATCGGCGGTCACGGCCTGCACAGCACGGAAGGGTACGTGCCGCACCGCCCGCACGGCACGCTGACGCGACCGAAGTCACGTAGCCTGCCGGGGATGCCCCCTCCCCTGGCACCCGTCACCGCTGCCCTGGCGGTCGTCCTCGGGCTGCTCGGTCCGCCCGCGTCGGCGCCGAACGCGCAGCACCGGGCCCCGGCCCCGGCGGCACGGCACGTCGTGGCGATCTCCGTCGACGGCCTCAACCCCCACGCGATCCGTGAGCTCGGCCGGTCCCGCGCACCTGTCCTGCACCGGCTGCGCTCGCGGGGCGCCGGGACCCTCAACGCCCGTACGGAGCGGGAGATGACCGTCACGCTCCCCAACCACACCGGGATGGTCACCGGCCGGCGCGTCGACGCCGACCACCGGGGCCACGGCGTCACGTGGAACGACGACCGGCTCCGCCCGCGGACCGTCGAGGACGCGGCCGGCCACCCCGTGCGCTCGGTGTTCGGCGTCGTCCACGCCGCGGGACGACGAAGTGCGGTGTTCGCCTCGAAGCAGAAGTTCACGCTCTTCGAGCGCTCCTGGCCGCGCGCCGTCAACCGCTCGGTGATCCGGCAGGACAACGCGCGGCTGGTGCGCCTGGCGCGGCGCGACCTGGCTCGGGAGGGGCGGGCGTTCACGTTCGTCCACCTGTCGCTGCCGGACATCGTGGGCCACGAGTCGGGCTTCATGTCGGCGAACTACCTCGACGCGGTCGCCCGGGTCGACCGGCTGGTCGGGCGGCTCGTCGCCACGGTGCGCGACGACCGCCAGCTCCGTGGTGCGACGACGGTCCTCCTCACCGCCGACCACGGCGGCCTCGGCGACGGCCACAGCGACCCGACCCGCGCCTCGAGCTACCGGGTCCCGTTCCTGGCGTGGGGCGCGGGCGTCGCCCGCGGGACCGGGCTCTACCGGATCAACCCGGACCATGCCGATCCCGGCCGCCGGCGTACCCGCTACCGGTCGGACCGGCAGCCGGTGCGCAACGGCGACGTCGCCAACCTCGCCACCGACCTGCTCGGGCTGCCGGCGGTCCGGGGTAGCGAGCACGACTCCGCGCAGGACCTCGACGTCCGCTGACCCGCTCGCGACAATGCCGGGATGGACCTCGGCGTGCACCTGCCGCAGGTGGACCTCACCGGGGAGGGGCTGTCACTGCGGCGGGTCACCGACACGGCCCGCGCCGCCCGGGACGCGGGGTACGCCGCGGTGTCGGCCAACGACCACCTCTTCTTCTCGCGGCCCTGGCTCGACGGCCTGACGGCGCTGGCCGCCGTCGTCGAGCACTCCGGCGAGCTCGAGCTGGCCACCACCGTGGCGCTGCCGACCGTCCGCGGGCCGCTGCCGCTGGCCAAGGCACTCACCGCCCTCGACGTGGTCTCCGGCGGGCGGGTGGTCGCGGGCATCGGGGCCGGGTCGTCGCGGGTCGACCTCGAGGCGGTCGGGGTCGGCTTCGACGAGCGCTGGCGCCGGCTCGACCAGGACGCCGCGCTCCTGCACGAGGTGCTCCGCGGCGAGCCCGCTCCCGGTGGCCGCCTGGAGCCGGGACCGGTCCGTCCCGGCGGGATCCCGCTGTGGCTGGCCAGCTGGGGCTCGCCGGCCGGGTTGCGCCGGGTCGCCCGGTGGGGCGACGGCTGGCTGGCGTCGGCGTACCACACGGATCCGGAGCGCTTCCGCGAGGACCGGAGCCGCCTGCGGGGTCTGCTGGAGGCGGCCGGCCGCGACGACCTGCCCGCCGCGCTGGCGACGATGTGGACCTGGGTCACCGAGGACCGGGTCGAGGCCGAGCGGGTCGGGCGCGAGCGGCTGGCCCCCATGCTGTCCGCCGATCCCGACGAGCTGCTGCCGGTGGTGTGCGTCGGCCCCGCCGGCCACTGCGCGGAGCTGCTGGCGGCGTACGCCGACGCCGGGTGCGCACGCGTCTACCTGTGGCCGATCGGCGAGGAGCCCCGGCAGCTGCGGCTCATCTCGGAGCAGGTGCTCCCCCGCCTCGGCGGCTGACTCGCGGCGGCGCCGCGGTCCGGTAGCGCCGGGTGCCCGCGACCAGCGCGTCGACCACCGCCTGCGCGGCAGACGCCGTTCAACCGGGTGCTGAGGTCCGACGCCAGGGCGCGTCAGCCGAGCCAGAGCTCGGAGGGCAGCGGCCACGGGTTGTGGCGGCAGCCGTCGAGGCCCTTGGACTGCTGCATCATCACCGGGGCCGGGCGACCCCGCCCCGGGCAGCCCAGGTGGCCGTGGCCCAGCCAGTGGCCCGTCTCGTGGTCGACCACCATGTGCCGGTAGCTGCGCAGCGAGCGGTGGGCGCGGTTCCACGAGGGCGAGGCGTGCAGCCAGCGCAGCTGGTTGATGACGACGTAGCGGCCGACCCGGCAGCTCCACCGCGCACTGCAGACCGGCGAGAAGCCCGGCACCCGAGACGCCTCGGCGAGGACGACGGAGAAGTCGCCGCCCCGGGCCACCCGACGGAAGGCGACGCCGGCGGAGCGCCAGCCACGCGGGTCGGCGAACGTCTCGGCGACCTGGCGGCGGAAGGTGCCCATGTCGGCGGTGATCCGGCCGCGGGTCTCGATGCGGTAGGTCGCGGTCCGCCGCACCGCGATCCGGTGGCCGATCTCCCCGCCGCGCCGCGAGGTGGCGCGGGCGACCCGGTAGCCCTCCTTGCGGGCGGTCACCCGGACCTGCACGTGGTGACCGACGTCGCGGTGGCCGAGCCGGTAGCGGCGGTGCCGGGACCCCCGGATCCGCTTCCCGTCGCGCAGCCACCGGTACGACGTCGCCACCCGCGGCTGCTTCCAGTCGCCGCGGTCGGCGGTCAGCCGGTGGGCGTAGCGCCGGGTCCCGGTCACGCCGGGCCGCTCGACCAGCACCAGCTCGGCCCGCCGTACGCGCGCGGTGGGGTCGCTGGTCGCGGAGCCCGTCTGCCCGGTCCCGTCGGTCGCGGTGACCTCGACGGCGAGCCGGGTGCCGAGGTCGCCGAGCCGGGGCCGGTAGCGGCGCGCGGTGGCACCGTCGATCGGCCGGTCGCCGCGGAGCCACTGGTAGGTGTAGGTCAGTTCGTCGGACGGCTCCCAGGTGCCGGGGGCGGCGACCAGTCGGCCGCGGTAGACCGGGTCTCCCGTCACGGTCGGGGCGCCTGTCGACACCGGCGGGTCGGCCGCGGACGCCGGCAGCGCGGGACCGGCCAGGAGCGTGGCGACCAGCAGTGCGACGACGGTCACCGCGCCCCTGCGCGGTGACCGGAGCGTCATGCCCAGAGCTGCCCTTCGAGTCGGTCCTCGGCCTCGTCGATCGTGCCCTCGTAGGCGCCGGTGGAGAGGTATTTCCAGCCAGCGTCGCACACGACGAACGCGATGTCAGCGCGCTCCCCGGCCTTCACGGCCTTCGCGGCCTGGGCGAGGGCGGCGTGCAGGATCGCGCCCGTGGAGATGCCGGCGAAGATCCCCTCGAGGTCGAGCAGCTCGCGCACCCGGCGTACGGCGTCGCGTGGCCCGACCGAGAACCGACCGTCGATCAGCGTCTCGTCGTAGAGCTCGGGGACGAACCCCTCCTCGAGGTTGCGCAGCCCGTAGACCAGCTCGCCGTAGCGCGGCTCGGCGGCGACGACCCGCACGTCGGGCTTCTCGCGGCGGAAGAACCGCGAGACGCCCATCAGGGTGCCGGTCGTGCCGAGGCCGCCGATGAAGTGGGTGATGTCGGGGAGGTCGGCGAGCAGCTCCGGGCCGGTGCCCTGCTCGTGGGCGAGGGCGTTGGCCTCGTTGCCGTACTGGTAGAGCATCACCCAGTCGGGGTGGTCGGCGGCGACCTCCTTGGCGACCCGGACGGCCTCGTTGGAGCCGCCCGCGGCGGGTGAGGAGACGATCTCGGCGCCCCACATCCGCAGCAGCTGGCGCCGTTCCTCGGAGGTGTTCTCGGGCATCACGCACACCAGCCGGTAGCCCTTCAGCCGCGCGGCCATCGCCAGCGAGATGCCGGTGTTGCCACTGGTCGGCTCGAGCAGGGTCGAGCCGGGGCGGACCAGGCCGTCCTTCTCCGCCATCTCGATCATCGTCAGGGCCGGGCGGTCCTTGATCGAGCCGGTCGGGTTGCGGTCCTCGAGCTTGGCCCAGAGACGTACGTCGGGGCTCGGGGACAGCCTCGGCAGCCCGACCAGCGGCGTGTTGCCGACCGAGGCGAGGAGGTCGTCGTACCGGGTCACTCAGCCCCCAGCGACCGCGGGCAGCACGACCACCTCGTCGCCGTCGCTCAGCTCGGCCTTGAGGCCGCCGATGAAGCGGACGTCCTCGTCGTTGACGTAGACGTTGACGAACCGGCGCAGGTCGGCGCTGTCGTCGTTGACGTCGACCAGCCGCTCCTTGATGCCGGGGTGGCTCGCCTCGAGGTGGTCGATGAGCGCCGCGAGGCTCCCGCCCTCACCGGTGACGGCCTTCTCGCCGTCGGTGTAGGTGCGGAGGATGGTCGGGATCCGGACCTCGATGGCCATGGTGAACTCCTGGGGGTGTCGCTGTCAGCAGGTCAGTCACTTGGGGGGCGCGTCGACGACCGAGACCGATTCCTCGGTCACGTCGCCGTCGACGATCCTGTAGGACCTGAACTCCACGGGGCCCTCGTTATTCCCGTGCTCGCGGGTGCTGACCAGCACGTAGTGGGCCCCGGGCTCCATCGCGAGGCCGATGTCGGTGCGGCTCGGGTAGGCCTCGGTGGCCGTGTGGGAGTGGTAGATCACGACCGGTTCCTCGTCGCGCTGGTCCATCTCCTTGTAGAGCGCGAGCAGGTCGGTGGAGTCGAACTCGTAGAAGGTCGGGCTGCCGGCCGCGTTGACCATCTCGATGAACCGCTCGGGCCGGTCGCTCCCGGCCGGTCCGGCCACCACGCCGCACGCCTCGTCGGGGTGGTCCCGCTTGGCGTGCGCGACGATCGCGTCGTACGTCGCCTGCTCGATGGTCAGCACGGTTCAAGGGTAGGGAGTCGGCGTACGGCCTCGTGCCGCCGCCACCATGTGAGCGGGGCCGCGGGCCGCGGGCGGGAGCGCGGCACCGTTGCGCCGTTGCGCGGCAGGAGTCTCCCGGTTCATCATGGCGAGGAACGGGTCGATCCTCGGGAGCCGGGCGCGACGGTCGAACCGGCTGCGACGAAACGGGGGTCGCATGTCGATGTTCCTGTTCCGGCTGGGTGGCCGGATCGCCAGGGCACGCGGCGTCGTGGTCGCGGCGTGGTTCCTGATCCTGGGAGCCCTGATCGGCGGCGCCGGAATGCTCGGCACCCACTACGACGACACGTTCGTCATCCCCGGCACCCAGTCCCAGCAGGGGCAGGACTTGCTGGCCGACCGGTTCGGGATCACCGGCACCAGCGGCCAGGTGATGGTCAGCGCGACGTCCGGGGCCATCACCGACAGCGCGGCAGCCCAGCAGGTCAAGGACCTCGCGAAGCAGATCAACGACCTCCCCGGCGTAGCGGCCAGCGACCCGCTGACCGGCGACTACCCGCTGGTCTCCCGCGACAGCACCTCGACGATCGTGCAGGTGCGGTTCACCTCCGACACGCCGTCGGACGGGTTGCTGGAGCAGGTCACCGACGCGGGGACACCGGACCGCTCCAGCGGCCTCCAGACCTGGGTCGGCGGCGACGCGTACGGGGACACCTCCGAACCCAGCCGGGTTCCCGAGCTGCTCGGCCTGCTGGTGTCGTACCTGATCCTGTCCGTCACCTTCAGCTCGCTGCTCGCGGCGGGGATGCCGATCGTCTCCTCCCTCATCGGCGTGGGTGTGACGCTCAGCTCGATCGTCCTGGTCACGTCGTTGACCACGGTGTCGAGCAGCGCCCCCACGCTCGCCGAGATGCTCGGCCTGGCGGTCGGCATCGACTACGCCCTCTTCATTCTGTCCCGCTACCGACGCCACCTGGGCGAAGGGCACTCCCCCACCGAGGCGATGTCGCGCGCCCTGGCGACCGCGGGCAGCGCGGTCGTGTTCGCCGGGGCGACCGTGGTGATCGCGTTGACCGGCCTGACGATCGCTCACATCCCGGTGCTGACGGTGATGGGGCTCGCGGCGGCCGGAGCCGTGTCGATCGCCGTCATGCTGGCGCTCACCCTGCTGCCGGCGGTCGCGCTGCTGCTGGGTGAGCGGCTGCGTCCGAAGCCCCGTCGCGACAAGCGGCCGCGACGCCACCGCACCGGCGACGCCGAGGCCACGCCGCGCTCGCCGGGCCCCGGCTTCGCCACCCGATGGGTACGGACGGTCACCCGGATCCCGCTGCTGACCGTGGCCGGTGTCCTGGTCATCCTGGGCATCGCGGCCATCCCGTTCGCCAGCCTCGACCTGGCGCTGCCCGACGGCAGCACCGCCCCGGCCGGCAGCCAGCAACGACAGACGTACGACGCGATCACCGAGGAGTTCGGCGAGGGCTACAACGCGCCGCTGTCGGTGTCGGCCGACATCATCACCAGCACCGACCCCGAGAACACCGTCGACCGGCTGACCACCAAGGTGTCCGCGGTCCCCGACGTGGTCGACATCCTGCAGGCGACGCCCAATACCGAGGCCGACACCGCACTGGTCGCGCTGGTGCCGCGGCAGGGCCAGACTGCAGAGTCGACCAGCCGGCTCGTGCAGCAGCTGCGCGACCGCAGCCCGGGGTGGGAGGACGAGCTCGGGGTGAGCGAGATCCTGGTGGCCGGTACGACGGCGGTGAACATCGACGTCTCCCAGCGGCTCGGCGCCGCGCTGCTGCCCTTCGGCGCGCTGGTCATCGGCCTGTCCCTCGTGCTGCTGATGATCGTGTTCCGGTCGGTGGCCGTCCCGATCAAGGCCACGCTCGGCTACCTGCTGTCGGTCGGGGCGGCGCTCGGCGCCGTGGTAGCCGGTTTCCAGTGGGGGTGGCTGGACGCGTTCGTGGGCCAGTCGGCCGCGCCGATCGTCAGCTTCCTCCCCATCTTCGTCATGGGCGTGCTGTTCGGCCTGGCGATGGACTACGAGATGTTCCTCGTGTCGGCGATGCGGGAGGAGTTCGTCCAGACGGGAGACGCGCACGCGTCGGTGATCCAGGGCTTCCGCGCCTCGTCAAGGGTGGTCACGGCCGCCGCCATGATCATGACCAGCGTCTTCATCGCCTTCATCCCCGGTGGCTCGTCGACGATCAAGCCGATCGCCCTCGGGCTCGCCGTCGGCGTGGCGGTCGACGCCTTCATCGTGCGGATGACACTGGTGCCGGCCGTGATGGTCCTGATGGGCCGCCACGCCTGGTGGCTGCCGCGGTGGCTCGACCGGGTGTTGCCGGAGGTGGACGTCGAGGGAGCGGCGCTCCACCGCAAGATCGACTACGAGGACTGGGCCGCCGTGACCGGGCCGACCGCCGTGCACGCCCGCGGGCTCGTGCTGCGCGCCGGCGGCCCCCCGCTCGACGTCGGCGTGGCGCCCGGTGAGGTGACCCGGGTCGATGTCCCCGACGACGTGGACGAGCGGACCCTCGGCCACGTGCTGGTCGGCCGGACCCGCCACGTGGGCGGCGAGCTGGTCGTGGCCGGCCGGTTGCTGCCCGAGCAGCGCGAGGAGGTCAATCGGCTGGCGACGCTCGTCGAGCTCGGCCGGGACCAGCGCGACGACGACACCGTGCAGCGGGACCTGCGCGCCACGGCCAAGGTGGCCAGCCCGCGTCGGCACACCCGGCGCGAGCACGTCGACCGCGCCCTCGCCCTGGTCGTCGAGCTGAACGACGCCGTCGGGTCGGCCTCGTCGCCCGCCCTCGGCCCCGCCGTCGTGGAGGCAGCGCAGGCCCTGGCCCAGGGAGTCGAGGTCGTCGTACTCACGGGTCTCGACGACCTGCTCCTGGCCGACGACCGGCACCGTGCCGAACGGCTCGCCGCGGCCCTCGCCGACCGCGGGCCGGCGGTCGTCCTGCTCGACCGGGCGCCGCACCCCACTCCTGCTCCACCGGATCCGTCCCAGCGGACGGAGAGGAAGGTGACCCATGGCTGAACAGACCAGCAGGACGGGCCGCCGGCACTGGCCGACCGCCCTCACCGTCACGGTGCTGCTGCCGTTGCTCGCAGCGTGGGTGCTCGTGTGGTCCACGACCGACCGGCAGGAGGCGCTCGACAAGGTCCCGGTCGCGATCGTCAACGACGACACGATCCTGACCGGTTCGCAGCCGATGGCGGCCGGGCGCGCGCTCTCCGCCTCGCTGACCAACCCCTCCTCCGGCAGCGAGCAGCTCGACTGGACGCTCACGGACGCCGACGACGCCTCGTCGGGGCTGCAGGACGGGACCTACTACGCCGTCCTCACGATCCCGTCCGACTTCTCGGCGGCGATCGTCTCCACCGGCTCCAGCTCGCCCAGCAGTGGCCAGCTGACCCTGCAGAGCAACGCGGCCGCCAGCCAGACCGTCCCCTACATCAGCAACGCGGTCGTCACCGCCGCCGCCGACGCCCTCGGCACCCAGGTCACCGAGTCCTACCTCGGGCAGGTGTACGGCGGCTTCAACCAGCTCGCCAGTGCCAACCAGCAGGCGGCCCAGGGCGCCGACCAGCTCGCCGGCGGCACCCAGCAGCTCGCCGCCGGCGCCGGCGACCTCGACTCCGGCGCCCAGGAGCTCGCGTCGAGCCTCGGCGAGGTCGCCAGCGGCGCTGCCGAGCTCGAGACCGGCACCTCCGGCGTCAGCACCGGCGCGAGCGAGCTGCGGCAGGGCTCGCGGGAGCTCGCCGCGGGCGTCGGCAAGCTCTCGGGCGCGCTCAGCGGCCTCGCCGGCGACGCGGACCGGCTCGCCCGCAACGCCGACACGTTCGCCCACCGAGCCCGGAAGACGGTGCGTCCCACGGCCCTGATCGCCCGCGGGTCCGATCGGCTCGCCGTCGCCGCGCAGCGGCTGTCCGACCAGCTCGGCGACCTCGTCGGGCCGCGCTGCCGGGCCTCCGGCGCGACGATCCGGTTCTGCGCCGAGCTGCGCGAGGCCCGCTTCCGCTCGCGGCTCGTCAACGTCGGCAACCAGGTGCTCGCCCGTACCAGCGACGGGGTCGCAAAGGGCGCGGTCGCGCTCGCCACGGGCGCAGGCGAGCTCGCCGCCGGCGACCGCGCGCTCGCGCGGGGCACCCACCAGGTCGCGAGCGCCTCGGGGCGGCTCGACCGCAGCGCCGACTCGCTCGCGCGGGGCGCCGCCGGCCTGGCAACGGCCGCGGCAGAGGTCGACACCGCCACCGTCCAGCTGGCCGGCGGCACGGTCGCCGCCTCCGAGGCCGGCTCCTCGCTGGCCTCGGGCAGCGACACCCTCAGCAGCAGCGCCGCCGAGACCGACCAGGGCGCTCAGAAGCTCAGCAAGGGGCTGGACAAGCAGGCACGGAAGAGCCCGACGTACTCGAAGTCCGAGAAGAAGGCGCTGGAGGCGACGGTCAGCCAGCCGGTGCTGCTGAGCCACAGCACCCAGAACGAGGAGCACGACAACGGCTGGCTGCTCGGGGCGATCGTGGGCGTGATCCTGTGGCTCGCCGCCCTCGCCGGCGCCGCCAGGGCCGACGTGTCCGCCAGCCGGCGGTTCGCGCTGGCCCCGGTGTCGTCGCGCCGGATCGCGATGACGCAGATGCTCCCGGTGCTCGGCCTGGCGGTGCTGCAGGGCCTGGCGGTGCTGCTGGCGCTGGCCCTCACCAAGGTGAGCGTCGAGTCGGCGGTGTCGCTCACGCTGCTCTCGCTGCTGGCCGCGGTGTGCTTCTCCGCGATCGGCTACGCGTTCCGGCTGGCCCTCGGAGCCGCCGGCGTGGCGTTGTTCGGGCTGTTCCTGCTGGTCCAGATCGCGGCCCTGGCCAACGTGCTGCCGCTCGAGACCGCCCCCGGACCACTGCAACAGCTCAACGGCCTGCTGCCGCTCACGGTGTTCGTCGACGGTGCCAACCGGCTGGTGTCCGGCGGCGAGGTCGGCTCGGTGGCCGGCGCCGCGGTGGTCATGGTGCTGTGGGGCGTGGTGGCGGCGCTCAGCACCACGGTCGTCGTCCGACGGCAGCGGATGGTGCCCGCGACCGCCTAGCGGGAGAGGGCCTCGACCAGGGTCTCCTGCAGCAGCCCGAGCCAGTGGTAGATGTCGTAGGCCTGGGACCGCGGGTCGTCGTCGGGGAGCGAGAGCCAGTAGTCCTCGTCGCCCTCCTCGACCTCGAGCCGGGTGGCGAGCGCCAGCCGCAGGTCGGTGAAGGTGCGCACCCAGGTCTCGGCGGTGGGCTGGTCGATCTCGACGTCGATGACCAGCCCCTCCTCGGTGAGCTCGGTCGGCAGACCGGCCTCCTCGAGCGTGTCGATCACGCTGGCGGCTCCGGCTGCCTTGCCGTCGCGCAGCCCCGCCTCGGTGTAGCGGCGGAACTCGGCGGCCGCCTCCTCGTCGTCGGCGTAGGCGGTGGGGAACAGCCGGGCCAGCACCGGGTCGTCGGGCTCCGTCGTCGGCCCGCTGAAGTCGAGCAGCGACTCGAACGGGTCGATGTCGTGCCGCGGCACCGCGGCCTCGTTGCGCAACAGCTCGACGAGCTGGGAGGCGAGCGAGCGCAGCAGGTCGGCCTCGAAGCCGGTGAACGTCGCGATCACGTGGCCGCTGCGACGGTGTCGGGCGAATCCGCTCACGGGCTACTGCTTCTCCATGGTGGCCCACAGGCCGTACTCGTGCATGGCCTGGACATCGCGCTCCATCTCCTCGCGGGTGCCGTGGCTGACCGCCGACTTGCCGTCGTTGTGGACCTCCAGCATCAGCTTCTCGGCCTTCTTCTTCTCGTAGCCGAAGTACTTCTGGAAGACGTAGGTCACGTAGGACATCAGGTTGACGGGGTCGTCCCAGACGATCGTCGCCCAGGGCTTCTCGACCAGCGTGATCTCGTCGGGAGTCTGGGTCGGCTCGACCTCGACGGGACTGGCGGCGGACACCTGCTCATCGTCGCACAGCACGCCCACCTCACCCGTGGTGGCACAGTGTCCGCGTGACCGCGTCCACGGCCCTGCTGACCGACCACTACGAGCTGACCATGCTGCAGGCGGCGCTGGCCTCGGGCACCGCCGAGCGCCGCGCGGTCTTCGAGCTGTTCCCCCGCCGGCTGCCGGAGGGGCGCCGCTACGGCGTGGTCGCCGGGGTGGGCCGGTTCCTCGACGCGTTCGAGGCCTTCCGCTTCGACCACGAGGTCCTCGGCGTGCTCGACGAGGAGCGGGTCGTCGACGAGGCGACGCTGGCCTGGCTCGCCGACTACCGGTTCCACGGCGACATCTGGGGGTACGCCGAGGGCGAGGCCTACTTCCCGTACTCACCGCTGGTCGTCGTGGAGTCCACGTTCGCCGAGGCCGTGCTCCTGGAGACGCTGCTGCTGTCGATCTACAACCACGACTCGGCGATCGCCTCGGCCGCGTCGCGCATGACCCTGGTCGCCGGCGACCGCCCGTGCATCGAGATGGGGTCGCGGCGCACCCACGAGCAGGCCGCGGTCGCCAGCGCGCGGGCGGCGTACGTCGCCGGGTTCGCGTCGTCGTCCAACCTCGCCGCCCGGCAGCGCCACGGCGTACCGACGGCCGGCACGTCTGCCCACTCGTTCACGCTGCTCCACGACTCCGAGCGCGACGCCTTCCGCGCACAGGTCGAGTCACTGGGGGTCGGGACCACGCTGCTGGTCGACACCTACGACATCGTCGAGGCGGTGCGGCTGGGCGTCGAGGTCGCCGGACCCGACCTGGGGGCGGTGCGGATCGACTCCGGCGACCTGGGCGTCCTGGCCCACCGGGTGCGCGACCAGCTGGACTCGCTCGGCGCCACGCGCACCCGGGTCGTGGTCACCAGCGATCTCGACGAGCACGCCATCGCCGCGCTGGCCACGGCCCCGGTGGACGCGTACGGCGTCGGGACCCAGCTGGTGACCGGCAGCGGCCACCCGACGTGCGGCTTCGTCTACAAGCTGGTGGCCCGCGAGGGTGCCGACGGCGAGCTGGTGTCGGTCGCGAAGAAGAGCAAGGACAAGATCTCGGTCGGCGGCCGCAAGTACGCCCTGCGCCGCCGCGACCGCCACGGCACGGCCGAGACCGAGGTGGTCGGGATCGGTCGGCCCCCGGTCGACGACGGCGACGACCGGGCACTCCTGGTGCCGCTGGTCCGCGACGGGGAGGTGGTCGGCTGCGAGCCGCTCGACGCGGCCCGCGACAGGCACGCGTCGTCGCGGGCCGAGCTCCCCTTCGCGATCCAGATGATGAGCAAGGGCGACCCGGTCATCGAGACCGTGCACCTGGGCGGCTGACGAGGATCAGTCGAGCATGGCGCACACGTCGGTCTCGGTGCCCTGGTCGACGACCAGCTCGCGCGACGAGCCGACCGGGAACTCCACGACGTGGCGACCCCGGAAGACGTAGTAGCCCTGCGGCAGCCCGACCGAGCCGGTCGGCCACCCGAACCCCACCGGGCCGTCGGTCTCGTAGACCGCCAGCGAACCGTCAGGTCGCTGCAGGGTCTCGGCGCGACCGGACAGGTCGAGGCGCACCGTCTTCCCGGATGAGGTGCTGGTCGCGTCGACGAGCAGCGGACCGGTGTACTCGGTGTCGCGGGCGCCGCCGGAGTCCCAGCGCGTGACCACGCGGTACTGCACGTCCTGGAAGACCGGCGTGGAGCGCACGTCGAAGCCGTCGCAGTAGCGGCCCGCCGGCAGGAACAGCTCGCCCTCCGGGTAGGGCTGCCACTGCTCGGTGACGGGGTGCCAGCCCTCGTCGGCCGCGGTGGCGCCTGGCGCGGGGGCGAGGACGGCGACGGCGGCGAGTGCGGTGGCGGCGGCCACGAGGGAGGTGCGAAGCATGGAGGGAAGTCCTAACCGTTGAAATGATCTAACCGGTTATCAACCTCAACAGGTTAGAGTGCACGGTGTCAAGGAGGTGACGCCGGGTGAGCTGGTACGTGGAGGTCGACGGCCTGGTGCTCCCCCGCCAGGTCGCGGGACACCCCGCCCTCGAGCTGGTCAACACCCGCGCCGGTTGGGGTGACACCTACGACCCCCGACGACAGGACTACCTCCGCAGCCTCGACCACCTCGTGACCCTCGCCCGGGTCAACGGCCTGCTCGACGAGCGCACCACGGCCCGGCTGGCCCGACGGGTCCGACGGGAACCGCACCAGGCCGACGCCGAGGTCGACCGCGCCCGGCGCGCGCGGGCCGACCTCCACGACGTGCTGCTGGGGAGCGCCGGTCGAGCAGCGACGGCCCGGGTCACGGCTGCCCTGTCGGAGGCAAGGTCGCGGCAGCGCCTCGAGCTGACCGGGTCCGGGGCGCGGTGGTCCTTCCCGGGGCAGCCCACCCTGGCCGACCCCCTCGACGCCTTCCTCGTGGCCGCCGGCGACCTGCTCGTCGACCCCCCTCGCATCGGCGCGTGTCCCGGCCACGGTTGCGGATGGCTGTTCGTCGATACGTCGGGTCGCCGACGGTGGTGCCAGATGGCGGTGTGCGGCAACCGGGCCAAGCAGGCCGCACACGCGCGGCGTACCCGCACCCAGGACCCGCTCTAGGGTCGGGCGCATGGCCCAGCTGACCGTCGACCTCTTCTCCGAGTCGCTGCAGGTCGGGACCACGCTCGGAGTGGTGCTGCCGCAGGCCACGCGGGCACAGATCGGGGTGGCGCCCGTGACCGTGCCAGCACACGGCTGGCCGGTGCTCTACCTCCTGCACGGGCTCTCCGACGACCACTCCGCCTGGGTGCGCCACACGGCGATCGAACGGCACGCCCGGGCGGCGGGACTGGCCGTGGTGATGCCGGCCGCCGGCCGCAGCTTCTACGCCGACGAGGTGCACGGCCACGCGTACTGGACCTGGATCTCCGAGGAGCTGCCCGAGCGAGTGGCCGAGATGTTCCGCGTGTCGGTGCGGCCCGAGGACACCTACGTCGCCGGCCTCTCGATGGGAGGCTACGGAGCCCTGAAGCTGGGCCTCACCCACCCCGAGCGGTACGCCGCGGTGGCCAGCCTGTCGGGTGCCGTGGACGTCCGCGTCCTCGAGCGACCGGAGCGCGCCGAGCTGCTGCACCGGGTGTTCGGCGGCCGGATCCCTCCGGAGGCCGACCTCGACGCGCTGCTCGACGCCGCCGGCGGGGCGGTCCCGCCCCTCTACGTCGGCTGCGGGAACGGTGACGTGCTGCGGGCGGCCAACGAGCGGTTCGCCGCCCGTGCCCGCCGCGCCGGCGTCGACGTCACCACCGACTTCCGCCCGGGCGAGCACGACTGGGGACTGTGGGACGCCATGGTCCGCGACGTCATCGACTGGATGCAGAGCACTAGGGTCACGGCATGAAGCGCGCGATGATCGTCGTCGACGTCCAGAACGACTTCTGCGAGGGCGGCTCGATGGGCGTGCCCGGAGGCGCCCGGGTCGCCAGTGACATCGCCGAGGTGCTGCGCCACTGGGCGGCGCGCGACTACGACGCGGCCGACTACGCCCACGTCGTCGCCACCAAGGACCACCACGTCGACCCCGGCGACCACTGGTCGGCCGATCCGGACTTCCGCGACAGCTGGCCGGTGCACTGCAAGGTCGGGACCGAGGGCGAGGCCTTCCACCCCAACCTCGATCCCCAGCCCTTCGACGCGATCTTCCTCAAGGGGGAGCACGAGGCGGCGTACTCCGGCTTCGAGGGCACCGCCGACGGCGTCGCACTCGCGGCGTGGCTGCGCCGGCGGGAGGTGACCGACGTCGACGTCTGCGGGATCGCGACCGACTACTGCGTCCGGGCCACCGCCCTCGACGCGGCCCGTGAGGGCTTCACGACGCGGGTCCTGCTCGACCTGTGCGCGGCCGTCGCTCCCGAGACCGGCGACGCCGCGGTCCGCGAGATGGCCGAGGCCGGGATCGAGACCTGAGCGACGTCAGTCGCCGGTGAAGCGCGGGCGGCGCTTCTCCGAGAACGCCCGCATCCCCTCCGCCACGTCGGACGTGCGCAGCAGCATGGCCTGCGTCGTGCGCTCCAGTTCCAGCGCCGGCTCGACCTCCGCCAGCGCGGCCGCGTTGACGGCGCGCTTGGTGGCGGCCTGGCCCAGCGGTGCCCCGCGACGGAGCCGGTCGACGACCGAGGCCAGCTCGGCCTCGTAGTCGTCGTCGGCGACGACGTGGGACACCAGGCCGGCGTCGTGGGCCTCGCGCGCCGCGAGCGGCTCGGCCAGCAACGCCATCCGCAGCGTCCGGGCCCGGCCGATGGACGCGGCCACCGTGGCGGTGGCGCCGCCGTCGGGCATCAGACCGACCCGGGCGAAGGCCAGCAGCAGCGAGGCCGACTCGGTGCACACGGCGAGGTCGCACGCCAGCACCGCGGAGAGGCCGACCCCCGCGGCGACGCCGTTGACGCCGGCGACGACGGGGGTGTCACAGTGCAGGATCGACCGCACCAGCCGGTTGGCGGCGTCGAGGGCACGGACGTCGAACCGCTCGTGGGCGTCCGCTCCCCCGATGTCGGCCCCGGTGGTGAACGCCGCTCCGGTGCCGGTGAGCACCACGACCCGGACGTCGTCGCGAGCCCCGGCCCGTTCGAGGTGCTCGGCCGCGCCGACGGTCATCGCCTCCGTGAGCGCGTTGAACGACTCCGGACGGTCGAACCTGAGCGTCAGCACGCCGTCGCCCTCGGTCACCACCAGCCCCTCGGTCGTCATGGCCGCCAACCTAGTCGGCACCATCTCCCCAAGAACCCTTTGACAGTTGTCTGCTCGCGCCGCATACTCCCCAAGAGACATTGGAGGGTCAGATGGCGGAGCGAGGGACCGATGGACCGGAGCAGGCCACCCGCAGCCTGCGGGCGGTCGCACACCCGGTACGGCTGCAGATGCTGTCGCTGCTCACCGGGGCCGAGCTGAGTGCGGCCGAGGTCGCCCGTGAGCTCGGGATCACCCACGCGAACGCGTCGTACCACCTGCGGCTGCTCCAGGACGCCGGGCTGCTCGAGGTGGCAGGCGAGGAGCGGATCCGCGGCGGGATCGCCAAGCGCTACCGACACCCCTGGGACCAGCACACCCCCCGCCGGGGCCGGACCAGCGACGAGGACCGCGAGGTCTACGCCCGCGCCCTCGCCGAGGAGCTGGTACGCCGGGTGCGCCTCGCCGAGCCGGGCCGTCCGGGCCACTACACCGACGCCGAGCTGTGGGTGACGCCCGAGGACTTCGACGCCGCCCGCGAGGCTCTCCACCAGGCCTCCGCGCTGCTCCACGACGGGGCCCGACCCCCGCGGACCGAGGGCACCGTCCGCACCGGCTTCACCGCCGCGCTCTTCCGGATGCGGCCCGGCTCCTGGAAGTCCCGATGACCTGGCGCGCGTCGCTCGCCCCTCTGGCCGACCGGCGGTTCCGCTGGTTCTTCGCCTCGCGCGCGATCAACCTCTGGGGCACCACGATGGCGCCGGTCGCTCTGGCCTTCGCCGTCCTGGCCATCGAGGAGAGCGCCGCCGCCCTCGGCCAGGTGCTCGCGGCCCGAAGCATCCCGATGGTGCTGTTCCTGCTGGCCGGCGGGGTGATCGCCGACCGGTTCGGACGCCGGCTGGTCATCCAGGTCGCCAACGCGGTCTGCGTGGTGTCGCAGGGACTGGCGGCCGGGCTGGTGATCACCGGGCACGCCGAGCTGTGGCAGCTGGTCGTGATCGAGGCGGTCAACGGCACGGCGGCCGCGGCGTCCCTCCCCGCGATGCAGGCGATGGTCCCGCAGCTGGTGCCGCGCGACCAGTTGCAGCCCGCCAACGCCCTGCTCTCGATGGTGCGCGGCACCCTGTTCGCCGTCGGCCCGACCACCGCGGCCGTGCTCGTCGTGACGACCGGGCCCGGCTGGGCGCTGGCGGTCGACGCCGCCACCTGGCTGGTGGCCCTGGTGCTGCTGGTGCCGGTCCACGTGCCGCGCCCCGCCTCGACCGGGGGTACGGGCGTGGTGGCCGACCTGCGGGCGGGCTGGCACTACTTCCGCACCACGACCTGGCTGTGGGTCGTGGTCGCGGCGTTCGCCGCGATCAACGCCATTCTCGCCGGCGCCTGGCAGACCCTGGGCCCGCCGGTCGCGAAGCACACCATCGGCATCACCGGGTGGGGCTACCTGCTCTCGGCGCAGGCGATCGGCCTGGTGCTCACCGGCGTGGTGATGCTGCGGCTGTCCGTACGCCGCCCGCTGCGGGCCGGCATGCTCGGGTGCCTGGTCTACGCGGTGCCGCTGCTGATGCTGGGCCTGGACCCCGAGCTGGTCCCGCTGCTGGTCGCGATGTTCCTCGCCGGCGCCGGCCTGGAGGTGTTCAGCATCGGCTGGAGCCTGGCGATGCAGGAGCACGTGCCCGAGGAGATGCTCTCGCGCGCCTACTCCTACGACGCCCTCGGCTCGATGGTCGCCGTACCCGTGGGCCAGCTCCTCTTCGGACCGCTGGGCGAGTGGTTCGGCAACCGCCCGGTGATCGTCGCCAGCGCGTTCCTGTACGCCGCCGTCTGCCTGGCGACGCTGGCGTCCCCGTCGGTCCACAACCTCGGGCGGCGGACCGCACCGCGCGAGCCGGTCAGCGCCGTGGCGTCCGGATGACCGCGGGGCCACCCGATCGTCAGCGGCACCACTTCTCGGCGAGGGTACGGATCACGGTGATGTTGCGGTTGGTGGCGACCCCGAGCGCCTTCTCGACCGCGGAGTTCTCGATCGAGGCCTCGCGGTAGTTCTCGCGCAGCAGCAGGTGCACCGCCCGGTCGCGGACCACCGCTCGCTCGCCGTCGGCGCCGGCCGCCTCGATGGTCCGGGTGCCGCTCGCGGTGGGCGGCTCCTTGAGCAGCGAGACGTAGTGCCGACCGGCGTGCTGCAACTCGTCGGCGTCGTCGGCGATCGCGCAGATCTCGGCCGGCGTGAACACGATGGTCGGCACCGCGAACCCCCTGTCGGCCTCGAAGGCCCGCTCCAGCGCCGCCTCGATCCTCGCCCGCGACCGCATCGCTGTCGTCAGCCGCACGTTGCCGGTGTTGATGTGGGTGGCCACGTCGGCGAAGCCCGCGCCCTCCGCGGCGGCGACGATGTCGGCCTTCGGGAACTTGCGGGTCGGGCCGAGGTTGATGGCCCGCAGGAACGCGACGTACGTCGGCATGGCCACATCCTGCCCCACACCGGCCGCCTCGGCGGCGTACTCGTTCGTGCAGTTCGGCGATGGCGCCGTGGCGCCCCGGGCCGCCGGACGGCTGGGCGAGGAGATCTCGGCGCACGCGCCGTTCTGGATGGGCGTCGGGTGCGTGGTGCACCTCGTCGGCGACGCCGCCTGAGGCTCGCCGAGCCTCCGCCCGTCACCCTCCTCCGGGACGTACCGTGGGCGGGTGCCGTGCGACTACTGCGGGGAAGAGTTCGACCCGATCGCGACCCGGTGGCTGTGCCCCCACTGCCACATGAAGGCCAACTGCTGCGACGGCGCGCCGCTCTGACCGAGTCCGTGCCTGTCTCCGGCCGCCCCGCAGGCACACGCGCCGGATCTGCGGACGTGAGGCTGGGGACACACTCCCGGTGAGCGTCCGCGCAATCGCCTCCGGTGGCCCCGCCCGCCCCGTAGCCTGCGCGCATGTCGACCCCCCAGCCCGGCTGGTACCCGGACCCCTCCCCCGCCGCGCCGCCGTCGTCGCTGCGCTGGTGGGACGGAACGCAGTGGACCGGGCATGCCCGCGCGGGCGGTGCCGCGACCGGCACCGTTCCCGTCCGGCAGCGCCCCACGACGGCCGACGGTCAGCCCCTCGCGGGCTGGTGGTGGCGGGTCCTCGCGCTGGTCGTCGACACGGTGGTGATCGGCGTCGTGAACTTCCTGGTCACCCTGCCCCTCCAGATCGAGATGCAGCGTCAGCAGCAGGCCCACCAGCGTGACCTGCAGGAACGGATCGCGCGCGGCGAGCCCTTCTCGTTCACCGACTTCTGGGGCCCCCTCGGCGACTTCTACGGCGAGCACGTCCTCATGCTCGTGGTGTTCCCGATCGCGCTCGCCGCCGCCTACCAGGGCGGCATGCTCCGGTGGCGTGGCGCGACCCTCGGCAAGCTGCTCTGCGGACTGCGGGTGCGGCCGCGGCGCGCGGACGGACGCCTGTCGTGGGGCAGTATTGCGACCCGGATCGGCGTCCAGCTCGGGCCCGGCTGGGCCGTCCTCGCCCTGGCCGCCGCCACCGGCTCGACCACCGTCTTCCTGGTGGGCCAGCTGCTCGCGTCCCTCTTCTTCCTCGTCGACGGCCTGACCGCCCTCGGCGCGCGCCGCCAGACCATCCACGACCGCGCCGCCGACACCGTCGTCGTCACGACCCGCTGAGCGTCGCCCCAGGCACGTCGAGTCCGGGATGATCCAGGTTGGTTCGTGTCCCGTTCGCGAACCGGGCACGAATCGATCCGATCGGGACACGACTCGACCTGGTGGAGCCGCGATGGCCCCCTCGTCAGAGGTTGCCGCGGGCCTCCTGCTCGCGCTCGATCGCCTCGAACAGCGCCTTGAAGTTGCCCTTCCCGAAGCCCAGCGAGCCGTGTCGCTCGATGAACTCGTAGAAGACCGTCGGGCGGTCGCCCATCGGCTTGGTGAAGATCTGGAGCAGGTAGCCGTCCTCGTCGCGGTCGACCAGGATCCGGCGCTTCTTGAGCTCCTCGATCGGCACCCGCACGTCCCCGATCCGTGCCCGCAGCTCGGGGTCGTCGTAGTAGGAGTCGGGGGTGTCGAGGAACTGGATGCCGTTGTCGCGCAGGATGTCGACCGAGCGCAGGATGTCGTTGGTCGCGAGCGCGATGTGCTGGCAGCCGGCGCCGTCGTAGAACTCGAGGTACTCGTCGATCTGCGACTTCTTCTTCGCCACCGCCGGCTCGTTGAGCGGGAACTTGACCCGGTGGTTGCCGCTCGCGACCACCTTGGACATCAGCGCGGAGTAGTCGGTGGCGATGTCGTCGCCGATGAACTCGGCCATGTTCGTGAAGCCGAGCACCTTGTTGTAGAACTCGACCCACTCGTCCATCCGGCCGAGCTCGACGTTGCCGACGCAGTGGTCGATCGCCTGGAACAGCCGCTTGGGGTGGCCCTCGCGCCGGGAGACGGTCGTCGAGCGGGCGACGTAGCCGGGGAGGTAGGGGCCGTCGTAGCGGGAGCGGTCGACCAGGGTGTGCCGGGTCTCGCCGTACGTCGCGATGGCGGCGGTCCGGACGGTGCCGTGCTCGTCGGAGACGTCGTGGGGCTCCTCGAGGATCGTGGCGCCGACCGACCGGGCGTGCGCGATGCACTGGTCGACGTCGGGGACCTCCAGCGCCAGGTCGACGACGCCGTCGCCGTGCGAGCGGTGGTGGTCGAGCACCGGGCTGCCGGGGGTGACGCCCCCGGTGAACACGAAGCGCGCCGAGCCCGAGCGCAGCACGTAGGACTTCGACTCGCGGGTGCCGGTCTCGGGGCCACGGTAGGCCTCCAGCTCCATCCCGAGCGCGAGCTGGTAGAAGGTCGCGGTCTGGGTGGCGTTGCCGACCACGAAGCCGACCGAGTCCATCGCGGTCACGGGGAACGGGTCGCTGCTGGCGTCGTACTCGACCAGGCCGACCAGCTGCTTGAGCTGGTCGAGGGTGAGCCCTGCCTGCTCTTCTTCGTGGGTCAGGACGGTGAGCGTCGAGTCGGTCATGCAGCGCAGCCTGTCGCGATCGGGCACACTGTGCAACACGGGACGGATTCACTGCACAACCTGTTCACACGGAGGGTGCGACATGGACGATCTCGACGGCAGACTGATCGACCTGTTCACGCACGAGCCACGGATCGGCGTGCTGGAGGCGTCACGCCGCCTCGGGGTGGCGCGCGGCACCGTCCAGGCCCGCCTCGACAAGCTCGTCGCCGCCGGCGTGATCACCGGCTGGGGGCCGGAGCTGTCGGCGGAGGCGCTGGGCCACCCGGTGACGGCGTTCCTGACCCTCGAGATCCGGCAGGGCGCCGGGCACGACACCGTCGCCGGCCACCTGGCGAGCATCCCGGAGGTGCTCGAGGCCTTCACGATCACCGGCGCCGGCGACATGTGGGCCCGGGTCGTGGCCCGGTCCAACACCGACCTGCAGCGGGTGATCGACCTGGTGCTGAACGACCCGGCCATCGTGCGGTCGTCCACCGTGATCGCGCTGGCGACGCAGGTCCCCTACCGGGTGCTGCCGCTCGCGCTCAGCCGGTCGTCGTCCCGCCTCGCCAGCACGAACCACACCGCGACGCAGGGCTCGTCGTAGGGGTTGCTCAGGCGGTGCGGCGTCATCGAGTCGAAACGGATCGAGTCGCCGGGACCCAGTGAGTGGGTCTCGAACCCGACCTGGACGTCGAGCCGGCCCCGCAGCAGGTGGCCGTACTCGCGACCGCCGTGCCGCATCATCTGGTCGGGCGCGCACGACGACGACCCCGGGGCGTACTCGACGTGCAGGAAGTCGACGTAGGGGTCGTGGTCGTGGGTCAGCCGCTCCCAGACCACCCCCGACATCTCGACCCGCTGGCGGCCCGCCGCCGGCTGGACGGGCTCGTCGACGCGGGCCCAGGTGTCCGGTGCGCGACCGTCGGCCAGCGGCAGGTCGACCAGCTCCGGACCCGAGCCGCCCGGCTGCCCGCCGATCAGGTCGTCGAGCGTGGTGCCGAGCACGGAGAGCAGGGAGTACAGCGTCCCGACCGAGGGGTTGGCCTTGCCGAGCTCGATCTGGCTGACGAAGCTCGGCGAGACGCTCACCCGCCGGGCCAGCTCCCGCAGTGAGAGCCCACGTTGCTCGCGGAGGGCCCGGATCGACTGGCCGAGCTCCACCGGCGTGGTCCCGGCCGCGGTGGTGGTCATGACACCTCACTCTCGCTGTGCGACACGACTGTACACAGAATGGGCCCGAATTCCCGCCCTTGCGGCGTACTGGCGGTTCCGATGTCCAGTGACACTTGACAGACGCGGGATGCGGGCATTCACTCGGAAGACCCGAGAAAGCCGGTGAACGATGGCGATCCGCACCTTCGGCCCCAATGCCGTCGACTGGGAGCAGCGCGTCGACCTCGACCGCCTGCGCCACGAGCGGCTGGCACGGGTCGACGCCACGCTCGAGGCCTCGTCGTTGGGCTCGCTGCTGACCTTCGACTTCTCGAACATCCGCTACCTGACGGCCACCCACATCGGCACCTGGGCGATGGACAAGCTGATCCGGTTCGCCGTCCTCCCCCGGGGCGGCGAACCCGTGCTCTGGGACTTCGGGTCCGCGGCCAAGCACCACCAGCTGTTCAACCCCTGGCTCGACGGCACCGAGCGGGCCCGCGCCGGCATCTCGACCCTCCGCGGCGCGTTCCACCCCGAGGCCGGCATCGCCGAGGAGGTGGCCCGCAAGGTCGCGACCGTGCTGCGCGAGCACGGGCTGCACCACGAGCCGCTCGGCGTCGACCTGGTCGAGATGCCGATCCTGGCGGCGCTACAGGCCGAAGGGATCGACGTGGTCGACGGCCAGCAGGTCTTCCTGGAGGCCCGGCGGATCAAGACCCCCGACGAGATCAGCCTGCTGACCCAGGCCTGCTCGATGGTGGACGCGGCGTACGACGAGCTCTACTCCTTCCTCCGTCCCGGTGTCCGCGAGAACGAGTGCGTCGGGCTGGTCAGCAAGGTGCTCTACGACCTCGGCAGCGAGTACGTCGAGGGCGTGAACGCGATCTCCGGCGAACGCTGCTCACCGCACCCTCACGTCTACAGCGACCGCGTGGTCCGTCCCGGCGACCCCGCCTTCTTCGACATCCTGCACAGCCACCTCGGCTACCGCACCTGCTACTACCGCTGCTTCGCGGTCGGGTCCGCGAGCCCGGCGATGCGCGACGCCTACACCCGCTGCCGCGAGTACATGGACGCGGCGATCGCGATCGTGCGGCCCGGCACCACCACCGCAGACGTGGTCGAGCTGTGGCCGACCGCCCAGGAGTTCGGGTTCCCCGACGAGGAGGCGGCGTTCGCGCTGCAGTACGGCCACGGCGTCGGGCTGTCGATCTGGGAGAAGCCGATCTTCAGCCGGCTGGTGTCGCTCGACCACCCGGAGGTGCTCGAGGAGGGCATGGTCTTCGCGCTGGAGACCTACTGGCCCGCGGGCGACGGCTGGTCCGCGGCCCGGATCGAGGAGGAGGTCGTGGTCACCGCCGACGGGTGCGAGGTGATCACCAAGTTCCCGGCCGAGGACCTCCTGGTCGCCGGCCAGCGCTACTGGACCGTCGACGGGTCGCTGCCCACGGTGCGCGACGCGCAGTCGCACCTCAACACGGCGAAGGGGCGCGGCGAGTGACCGGGGGCACGATCGAGGGGGTGGCCACGTCCACCCTGCTCGACTGGTACGAGCAGATGGCCGTCATCCGCGGCACCGAGAAGGCCGCGCACGACCTGTTCCTGCGCGGCCTGGTGAAGGGCACGACGCACCTGGCCGCGGGTCACGAGGCGGTCGCGGTCGGGGCGAGCGCAGCGCTGCGGCCCGACGACTACGTGTTCGCGACCTACCGCGGGCACCACCACGCGATCGCCCGGGGTGCCTCCCCGGAAGGCTGTCTGGCCGAGCTGATGCAGAAGGCCACCGGCGTGTGCCAGGCCAAGGGCGGCTCGATGCACCTCACCCGGGCCGACCACGGGATGCTCGGCTCCTACGCCATCGTCGGTGCCCACCTGCCCATGGCCAACGGCGCGGCCTGGTCGGCGATGCTCCGCGGTACGACGCAGGTCGCCGTCGCCTTCTTCGGCGACGGCGCCACCAACATCGGGGCGTTCCACGAGGCGCTCAATCTGGCCTCGATCTGGAAGCTGCCGGTCGTGTTCGTCTGCGAGAACAACGGCTACATGGAGTACACCCCGATCCGCGCGGTCACCTCGGTCGCCAACCCGGCTGCCGACCGGGCCGCGGCCAACGGCATGCCCGGCGTGCTGGTCGACGGCAACGACGTCGTGGCGGTGCACGACACGATGACCGAGGCCGTCGTACGGGCGCGGTCCGGCAACGGCCCGACCGTCATCGAGGCGCTCACCTACCGGCACTTCGGGCACAGCCGCACCGACCCGGCGACCTACCGGCCCCAGGAGGAGGTCGAGGAGTGGCTCGCTCGCGACCCGCTGATCGTGGCCAGGGCGCGGCTGCACGAGCTCGGCGTCACCGAGTCCGACGTTGCCGCGGCCGACAGCCGGGCCGCCGAGATCGTGGCGGCCGCCTCGCGGGCCGCGCAGGCGGCGCCGGCGGCCGACCCCGAGGCCGCGTTCACCGACGTGTGGGCCGACGGGGGGTGCGCATGGCGGACCTGAGTTCACCCCACGACGTTGCTCGCTCCGCTCGCAACGCCGCAGGGACCCCGAAAAGCACGACCTACCGGGACGCGGTGGCCGACGGGATCGCGCGCGAGCTTCGGCGCGACCCCACCGTGGTCTGCCTCGGCGAGGACATCGGCCGGGCGGGTGGGGTCTTCAAGACGACGGTCGGGCTGTTCGAGGAGTTCGGTGCCGAGCGGGTCTGGGACACCCCCATCTCGGAACAGGCGATCATGGGCGCGGCCATGGGCGCCGCGATGACCGGGATGCGTCCCGTCGCGGAGATCATGTTCAGCGACTTCCTGGCGTGCTGCTGGGACTACCTGGCCAACGAGATCCCGAAGGCGCGCTACATGACCGGCGGCCAGGTGACCGTTCCCCTGGTGGTGCGGACGGCGAACGGCGGCGGGCTCGGGTTCGGCGCCCAGCACTCGCAGTCGGTGGAGAACTGGGCGATGACCGTGCCCGGCCTCAAGATCGCGGCCCCGTCCACACCGGCCGACGTCGTCGGACTGATGGCCTCGGCGATCCGGAGCGACGACCCGGTCGTCTTCTTCGAGCACAAGGGGCTCTTCGCGTCCAAGGGCGAGGCGGCACCGCCGGAGCACGTCGTACCGCTCGGTGAGGCGCGGGTCGCGCGCGAGGGCAGCGACGTCACCGTCGTCGCGCTCGCCGCCACCGTCCCGCTCGCGCTGGCCGCCGCTGCCGACCTGGACGCCGAGGGGATCTCGCTCGAGGTGGTCGACCTGCGCTGCCTGATCCCGCTCGACATGGCCGCCGTCCTCCGGTCGCTGGAGAGGACCAGCCGGCTGATCGTGGTCGAGGAGAACCCCTACCAGGGTGGCTGGGGTGCCACCGTCGCGTCGATCGTCGCCGACGAGGGCTTCGAGATGCTCGACGCCCCCGTACGCCGGCTGGCCGGCGAGAACGTCCCGCTGCCGTTCGCGGACGCCCTGGAGGAGCGGGTCATCCCGACCGTGGACAAGCTCGTCGAGGAGGTTCACCGCCTCGCTTCCTACTAGCGGAGAAACCGACCGTCCGGACCGTCCGGCCGATCAGAAAGGGGTCAGCACCATGGGCAAGATCCTCCTCAAGGGCGGCACCGTCCTGTCGGTGGACCCGGGCATCGGGGACCGGACCACCGGCGACGTCCTGATCGACGACGACACGATCACCGCCGTCGAGGCCAACATCGAGGCGGACGCCGAGGTGGTCGACTGCAGCGGCAAGATCGTCATCCCCGGCTTCGTCGACACCCACCGTCACACGTGGGAGACGGCCATCCGCAACAGCGCACCCAACGCGACGCTGGACGACTACTTCGTCGCGATCCTCGACACCTTCGCCCCGCTCTACCGGCCCGAGGACGTCTACTCCAGCAACCTGGCCGGGTCGCTCGAGTGCCTCAACGCCGGCATCACCACGCTGGTCGACTGGTCGCACATCAACAACACGCCCGAGCACGCCGACGCGGCGGTCCAGGGCCTGCGGGAGTCCGGGATCCGGGCACAGTACGCCTACGGCAGCGCGAACACGTCGCTGGAGAAGTACTGGTTCTTCAGCGCCGAGGAGATCCCGGGCGACGACGTACGGCGCGTGAGGTCGACCCACGTCCCCGGAGACGGCGGGCTGCTGACCATGGCGCTGGCGACCCGCGGCCCGGGCTTCACCCAGGACCAGGTCGTGCAGGCGGAATGGGCACTGGCCCGCGAGCTCGGCATCCCGCTGACCGTGCACGTCGGCATGGGGCGGATGGCCGGGCGGTTCGGCATGGTCGAGCAGCTCGACCGGCTCGGCCTGCTCGGTCCCGACACGACGTACGTCCACTGCTGCTACTTCAGCGACCACGAGTGGCAGCGGGTGGCCGACACGGGCGGCACCATCTCGATCGCGGCGCAGGTGGAGACCCAGATGGGGCACGGCTGGCCCCCGGTCAACAAGGCCCGGAAGTTCGGGCTCCGCCCGAGCCTGTCGATCGACGTCGTGACCACGGTGCCGGGTGACATGTTCACGCAGATCCGGGCAGCCTTCGGTGCCGAGCGGGCGCGGGTGAACGCGGTCTGCTGGGACCTCGACACCCCGATCCCCGAGGAGATGCTGACCGCCCGGGACATGCTGAAGATGGCCACCCTCGACGGCGCGCACGTCGCCGGCCTCGAGGACCGGACCGGCTCACTGACTCCCGGCAAGCAGGCGGACGTCGTCGTGATCGACGCGACGGCGGTCAACGTCGGCCCGATCCACGACCCGGTGGCCGCCGTGACGCTCTGCGCCGACGTGTCGAACGTCGAGCACGTGCTGGTGGCCGGGCGGTTCGTGAAGCGTGACTTCGCGCTCACGGCCGACGTGGCCCGGGCGATGTCGCTGGTGCAGGGCTCCCGCGACCACCTCGTGGGGGCGGCCGCCGACGCGGCGGCGGCGAAGCAGGAGCCGGCCCCGGCATGAACACCCCGTTCGAACGGAGAGCTTCGCTCCGCCCCCTTCCCTTTCTCGGGGATTCGACGTGACCACCCACCACCTCGTACGACGGGCGAGCGAGCTGACCTGGTCGGCGCTCGCCGGGCCGCTGGCCGGCTCGGACGGGCTCGAGCAGTGGTCGGTCGTCGACGCCTCGACGCCGGCCGTGCACACGGGCTTCGGGCTGAGCCGGCTGGCGGCGGGCGGACGGGTGCAGAGCCACGTCCACTCCTACGAGGAGAGCCTCTACGTCACCCAGGGCGAGGTCGTGGTGCAGACCCCCGGTGAGGCCGCCCGGCTCGGGCCGGGCGGCTACGGCCTGATCCCGATCGGGGTCCCCCACTCGCTGCGCAACGAGGGCGACGAGGAGTCCCGCTTCGTGCGGGTGTCGGTGCCGGTGCCACGGCCCGAGCACGACTTCGACACCCAGCTGGTGCCGGAGGTCGCCGAGACCGACGCGCTCGTCGCCGACGTACGCGACCCGAGGACCCGGCGCTACGGCCGGATCACCGAGGCGCACATGGACCCGGCGCAGCAGTCGCAGGAGCTGCTCGACGTGTCGGCGAGCATGCGCACCGCGCTGCTCGTCTACAGCGGCATCACCCTGAAGATGATGGTGGACTCCGACCTGGGGGCGGTGCTGTCGTCGATGTTCATGGTGCAGTACGAGCCGCACGGTGCCGCCGGGCTGCACGACCACCCGCTCGAGGAGACCTACCTGATCCTCGAGGGGTCGGTCCACGCGACGTTCGACGGCGCCGTCTACCACCTCGAGCCGGGAGACGTGGCGTGGGCGGGCGTCGGCTGCCAGCACAGCTTCCGCAACGGCGACGGGGTGGTGCGGTGGCTGGAGACGCAGGCCCCGCCGTTGCCATCGCGCCACGGCTACCGGTTCGCCCGCGACTGGGACTACCTCCGGAGACGACTCGAAGGAGGCGCTGGATGAGGACCGTGGTCATCGGCGGCACGTCCGGAATCGGGCTCGAGGTGGCGCGAGCGCGCGCCGCCCGTGACGACGCGGTGGTGCTGACCGGCCGCGACGCCGGCCACGCGGCGGAGGTGGCCTCGTCGGTCGAGGGGGACGTCACCGGCCTGGCCGTCGACCTCAACGACCCCCACGGGCTCGGCGCCGCGCTCGCCGACGTCGACCACGTCGACCGGCTGGTGATCGCCGCGATCGAACGCGACCAGAACTCCGTGGCCGACTACGACGTCGACCGCGCGACCCGGCTCGCCGTCCTCAAGCTGGTCGGATACACGGAGGTCGTGCACACGCTGCTCCCCCGGATGGACGACGAGTCCTCGGTGGTGCTGTTCGGCGGCCGCGCCAAGGACCGCCCCTACCCCGGCTCGGTCACCGTCTCGACGGTCAACGGCGGCGTCGTCGGCCTCGTCAACGCGCTGGCGCTGGAGATGGCCCCGATCCGGGTGAACGCGCTGCACCCCGGGATCGTGGGCGACAGCCCCTTCTGGTCCGGGAAGCCGGAGGGCGTGCTCGACGGCTACGTGTCGCGGACCCCCACGCGACGGCTGGCGACGATGGCCGACATCGTCGACGCGGTCGACTTCCTGCTGGAGAACCGCGGCGTCAACGCCACCAACCTCTACGTCGACGGGGGGTGGCTGGTGACATGACCGAACCGCACCGGGTGGCCGTGGTCGGGACCGGCCGGATGGGCGGTGCCATGGCGGTGCGCGTCGCGGCCGCCGGCCATGCGCTCACCGTCTTCAACCGGACCAGGGCCATTGCGGAGCAGGTGGCCGGACGCTGCGACGGCGACGTGGCCGTCGTCGGTACCGCACGCGAGGCTGCCTCGGCGGCCGGCGTGGTGATCGTGTCGCTGGCCGACGACGCGGCGGCCCGGGCGACCTACGGCGGCCCGGACGGGCTGGTGGCGGGCCTCGGGGTCGGCACCGTGGTGGCCGACGTCAGCACCGTGGCTCCCGAGACGGTCCGCGAGCTGGCTGCCGAGGTGGGCGCGACCGGGGCCACCCTGGTCGACACCCCGGTCTCGGGCAGCGTGCCGAGCGTCGAGAGCGGCACGATCCTGGTGATGGCGGGCGGCGACGCCGACGCGGTCGAGCGGGCCCGGCCCGCCCTGGAGTCGTTCGCGCAGCGGATCATCCAGCTCGGCCCGCTCGGCTCGGGAGCCACGATGAAGCTCGCTGTCAACGCGATGGTGTTCGGCCTCAACCAGACCCTCGCGGAGGCGCTCGTGCTCGCGGAGAGGGCGGGGGTCGACAGGGGGCTCGCCTACGAGGTGATCGCGAACAGCGCCGTGGCCGCGCCCTTCGTGGCCTACAAGCGGGCGGCCTACGAGCACCCCGAGTCGGCGCCCGTGGCCTTCGCCCTCGACCTGGTCGCCAAGGACCTCGACCTCGCCGCCGCCCTCGCGGACGCCGTGGGTGCGCAGGTTCCCCAGCTCGCGACCAACCGGCGCGTGGTCGGCGAGGCGATCGACGCCGGTCTCGGAGACGCCGACCTGAGTGCCCTCGCCCGGCATCTCAGGGGGTGAGGCGTCAGCGCACGTCGCCCGCAGATTTCGAGGCGGGTCGCTCGTGCGCTGGCGCGCCCGAGCCGAGCCCTCCTCAATCTCCCGCCCTTGTCAGGGCTTCGCATGCTCAGCCCTGGGGCGTGAAGACCATGCAGCTGCTGGTCCCGTGCGCGACCAGCTTGCCGCGCTCGTCGGTGAGCTGCGACTGGGCCAGCGCCGTACGCCGCCCGCGCTGGATCACCGTGCCCTCGCAGGTCAGCAGCCCCGACTCGGTCGTCACCGGCCGGAGGAACTTCACGGTCAGGTCGAGCGAGGTGTACATCTCCCCCACCGTCAGCGTGGAGTGGACCGCGCAGGCTGCCGCCGTGTCCAGCAGCGTCGAGATCACGCCGCCGTGGACCCCGCCGAGCGGGTTGTAGTGGAACTCTGCCGCCGGCATCTCGACCACCACGCGACCGCGCTCGGGCCGGAAGTCGGAGAACCCCAGGGTGGCCATGATCGGCGGCGGCGGCAGCTCGCCGTCGACCATCGCCTGCAGCTGGCCGAGCCCGTCGAGCTCCGCGAGCCGGGCCATGTCCCCCTGGCCGGGCGAGGCCCAGCTGAAGGTGCGCGACTCGGTACGGAAGGGCTGGGTCTGCGTCATGGACCGAGCGTGTCACTCCGTTGCTGAGTCTGTCAACAAGACCTAGCATGGGACGGTGGTCACACCTCCTGCGCTCGCCTACTCCACCGACAACTGCACCATCGGCCGGGCGATGGCGGTGCTGGGCGAGCGGTGGACCTTCGTCGTGCTGCGCGAGGTGTTCAACGGCATCCGCCGCTTCGAGGACATGCAGCGGCACACCGGCATCCCCCGCCAGGTGCTCACCAACCGGCTGGCGCTCCTCGTCGAGCAGGACGTGCTTCGCCGCGAGCCCTACCGAGAGTCGGGCAAGAGAGAACGCCACGAGTACCGGCTGACCGGGAAGGGCCTCGACCTCTACCCCGTGCTCGTCGCCGTCGCGCAGTGGGGCGACCGCTACCTGGCCGACCCCGGCGGCCCGCCGGTGGCGTTCGCCCACCGCGACTGCGAGGCGCCCGTCGAGGTGCAGGTGCGGTGCGCTGCCGGGCACGACGTGACCGAACCGCGCGCCATCGTCAGCCGCCCCGGCCCCGGGGTACGCCGGCAGGCCTCAGCGCAGGCGTGAGGCGAGCTCCTCGGCGGCCGCGGTCACCTGAGGGCCGAGCCGGTCGACGTCGATGTCGGCCAGCGTGACGATGCCGACGCTGGCCTCGAGCCCGTCGACGTCGCGCACCGCAGCGGCGATCCCCCGCGCGCCGGGCTGCAGCTCACCGCTCGTGGCGACGAACGGCGGGCCCTCGGGTTCGCGACCGGCGAGGATCGCGCGCCCGGCCGCGCCCCGGTCGAGCGGGTGCCGGGCGCCGACCCGGTAGCTGACGTGGAAGTCGGTCCACGACGGCTCGATCACCGAGAGCGCGAGCGCCTCGTCGCCGTCGGAGACCGTGAGGTGGGCGGTGCAGCCGACCCGCTCGGCGAGCGCACGGAGCACCGGCGCGGCGGCCTCCCGCAGCACCGGCTGCACCGCCGCCGAGAGCTGCAGCACCCCCAGGCCGACGTGGAGCCGGCCCTGGCGGTCACGGCGTACGAGCGCGTGCTGCTCGAGGGTGCTGATCAGCCGGTAGACGACGGTCCGGTTGACGCCGACCGCCGCGGCCAGCTGGGTGACGGTCAGCCCGGCCGGCGTCGCCGCCAGCACGGTCAGCACCCGCAGCCCGCGGTCGAGGGTCTGCGACGTCTCGGTCGCCATGGGGTGGAGGGTAGCGAGTCGCGTCGGCGGCCGGCGTCAGGAGGTCTTGCGCGCCGCCCACTCCCGGATCCGGTCGATCCGGGCGAGCAGCTGCTCTGCGTTGGCGATGGCCGCAGCCGGCCCACCGCACTCCTTGCGCAGCGCGGCGTGGGTGATGCCGTGGGCCTGGCCGGTGCGGTGGTGCCAGGCGGCGACCAGGCCGTTGAGCTCGCGGCGCAGCACGGCCAGCTGCTCGTGGGTCGTGACCTGCTCGACGTCGTCGGCCTCCGGGGCGGGCCGACGCTTCGCACGCTCGGACTGGCGGTGGTGGAGCAGCTCGCGGACCTGGTCGGGCTCGAGCAGCCCTGGGATGCCGAGGAAGTCCATCTCCTCCTCCGAGCCGACGTGGACCTCCCCCGCGTGACCGAACGAGGCGCCGTCGTAGAGGACGTGGTCGAACCGGGCGTCGGAGCCGATCGCCTCGTAGGATCCCTCGAGCTCGTCGGAGGCGCCCTCCCCCTGCTGGGCGCGCTCGAGCAGGTCGCGCTCGGCGGCGAAGAGGTCGTCCTCGTCGGTGACCTTGCGGCCCAGGACGTGGTCGCGCTGCGCCTCCAGCTCGGTGGCGAAGCCCAGCAGCGACGGCACCGACGGGACGAACACGGTGGCCGTCTCGCCCTTGGCACGGGCCCGGACGAACCGCCCGACAGCCTGCGCGAAGAACAGCGGCGTGGCGGTGGTGGTGGCGTAGACGCCGACCGCCAGCCGGGGTACGTCGACGCCCTCCGACACCATCCGCACGGCGACCATCCACCGCGACTCGTCGGCGGCGAAGCCGGCGATCCGCTTGGACGCGCTCTTCTCGTCCGACAGCACGACGGTCGGCTTCTCACCGGCGATCTTCCCCAGCAGCGCGGCGTAGGCCCGGGCCTGGGTCTGGTCGGTCGCGATGACCAGGCCGCCGGCGTCCGGGACGTGGCGTCGTACCTCCGAGAGCCGTTTGTCGGCCGCCGCGAGCACCGCCGGGATCCAGGCGCCCTGGGGATCGAGGGCGGTCCGGAGCGCCTGGGCGTGCAGGTCCTTGGTCAGCGGCTCGCCGAGCCGCGCCGACACCTCGTCGCCGGCGCGGGTGCGCCACTCCATCTGGCCGGAGTACGCCATGAACAGGACCGGACGCACCACGTGGTCGGCCAGCGCGTGGGCGTAGCCGTAGGTGAAGTCGGCGACCGACCGCGGGATCCCGTCGCCACCGGGTGCGTAGGTCACGAACGGGATCGGGCTGACGTCGGAGCGGAACGGCGTACCGGTCAGCGCCAGTCGACGGGTGGCCGGCTCGAACGCCTCGCGGACCCCGTCGCCCCACGACAGCGCGTCACCGGCGTGGTGGATCTCGTCGAGGATCACCAGCGTCTTGAACCGCTCGGTGCGGATCCGCATCGCGAGCGGGTTGACCGCGACGCCGGCGTAGGTCACCGCCACGCCGACGTAGTCGGTCGAGGTCTTGCCCTTGCCCGGACTGTAGGTGGGATCGATCGGGATCCCGGCCCGCGCCGCCGCCTCGGCCCACTGGCTCTTGAGGTGCTCGGTCGGCGCGACCACGACGACCCGGTCGACCACGCGGCGCCCGATCAGCTCGGCCGCGACCGAGAGCGCGAAGGTGGTCTTGCCGGCGCCGGGCGTCGCCACGGCGAGGAAGTCGCGCGGGGCGCGGGAGAAGTAGTCCTCCATCGCGGCCTGCTGCCAGGCGCGCAGGGAGGGGGCGGTCCCCCAGGCGGCGCGGTCGGGCCACGCAGGTGAGAGGGGGACCGGCTCGAGCCGGCCGGTCACTCGGCGGGGTCCCCTCCGCCGTCGCCGTCGCCGCCCCCGGGCTTCATCTGCTCCCAGATCTCCTGGCAGGCGGGGCACACGGGGTACTTCTCGGGAGCCCGGCTCGGCACCCAGACCTTGCCGCAGAGCGCGACCACGGGGGTGCCCATCACCATCGCCTCGGTCAGCTTGTGCTTGTCCACGTAGTGGGAGAAGCGCTCGTGGTCACCGGGCTCGGTCGGGGACGTACGACGGTCCTCGATCGTGTCGGTGCCGCCGCTGGGCTGGCCGAATCCGAGGGGGCTCATGATCACCGCACTCTAGTTCAGATCCGCCCGTCGTCCGAGCCGGACTCACAGACTCGGCACAGTTGAGGTTGCGTCCACACACGCCCGGACCGAGGCGCCGACCCGTCTCCGCGGGTTTCGACGCGCTTCGCGCCCTCGCGGGCTCGGGCGCTGCGCTCGCTCAACCTTCGCGGGCGACGGGACCGGGCTCGTTCCTCGCCCGGTCCCTGCCCGCTCGCTCAGTTCAGGTGGGGGTCGACCGGCCGGGTGGAGTGCCAGGCGAGCTCGCCGGGCTGGCGACGCATCACCTCGCGCCACAGGCCGGTCGGGTCGTCGCGGAACACGTCGAGCGCCTGGGCCGGCACGACGTACCAGCTGCCCTCCTCGATCTCGCCGTCGAGCTGCTCGGCCCCCCAGCCGGCGTACCCGGCGAAGATCCGCATGCCGCTGAGCGAGCCGTCGACCAGCTCGACGGGTGTGTCGAGGTCGACCACGCCCAGTCCGTCGACCACCTCGCGGAACCCCACGGGCACGTCGTCGAGGTCACGCAGCCAGCCCACCGCGAGCGCGCCCTCGGTGCTGACCGGTCCGCCCTGGAAGAGCACCTCGGGCTCGGCCACGACCTCGCCCCAGCCGGCGAGCACCTCGCTCACCGCGACCGGCGTCGGCCGGTTGAGCACCACACCGAGGGCACCCTGCTCGTCGACGTCGAGCAGCAGCACGACGGTGTCGGCGAAGTTGGGGTCGACCAGCTGGGGCGTGGCCACGAGCAGCATCCCCGCACGTGCGCCCGACCCCTCGTTCATGGATCCATCATGACCGAGGTGACGGCACAGGCACAGCCCGGCGCCGACGGACGGTCCGGGCGTACGGCGGCCCCGGTGCCGACGCCGTGGGAGGGTGCGTCGACAGCCGGGGCCGCCGGGTCGGGGTCAGGCGGCGAGGGCCGCCCGGAGCCTGTCGAGCAGCCCGGGGGCACGGTGGCCCGACGGCGCACGCCGGAGCGGCGGCCGGCTGGCGCGGGCCTTGCTCTCGAGGACGGCACCGACCGACGCGGCACCGGTGTTCTCGGTGCCGGCGCGGCCGGCCATCACGGCGAGCATGGTCTGCTCCTTCGCCGCGGCGGTCGCCAGGGCGTCGGCCATCCGGTCGTCGAGCGGGTGCTCGCGGTGGTGGTCGAGGACCAGCCGGAGCCCCGGGAGGTCGGCGGCCGTGTCGTGCCACGCACCGATGACGGCGGCCTCGAGGTCGAGGGGCTGGCCCATCAGGGCGCGGTCGATGCGCCCGGCCAGCCGGGTGTGCCACTTCAGCTGCAGCGCCCCGAGCAGGTCGAGCTCGTCGTCGAACACCTCCCGGACGCCCTCGACGTCGAGCGGGAGGCGGCCGTCGAGACGGGCGTCCGCAGCAGCGGTCACGGTGCGGAGGATCCCCCCACGGGAGTGGAAGGCGTTCCAGGTCATGGTCGGCTCCTTCGATTCACATACCGTTGGTACGTACTCACAGTATGGCTTGCCGTACTCTCGGTATGCAAAGCGGGGCACGGTGACCTCGCTCACTGGCCCCTAGACTCCGTGGAATGAGCAAGGCGACGGTGTCCAAGCTGGTCCCGCGGGTGCCCTCCCGGCGACAGCAGTACTCCGCATCCACGCGCCGGGCGCTGATCGACATGGCCGAGCAGCTGTTCACCGAGCACGGCTACTCCGCGACCTCGCTCGACGCGATCGTGGCGGGTGCCCAGGTGACCAAGGGGGCGCTCTACCACCACTTCAGCGGCAAGCAGGCACTGTTCGAGGCCGCCTTCGAGCGCGTGGAGAGCCAAGCGGCGCGCGACATCACCGACGCGCTCGAGGGGCACGACGACCCGTGGGAGAAGGCGCTGGCGGGACTCGACCGGTTCCTCGAGGTCGTGCAGCAGCCGCCCTACCGCCGGATCGTGATCCTGGAGGGGCCGGCGGTTCTCGGCTGGGCCCGGTTCCGGGAGCAGGCGGAGCGCTCGACGTTCTCCACCGTCATGGACATCGTCGGCTCGGTCCTCGAGGCGGGCGACTGGAACCTCGACGACGACATGGTCGAGACCTTCACCCGGATCTTCTTCGGCGCGATGTCGTCAGCCGGCGAATCGGTGTCGACCAGTGACGACCCCGAGGCGGCCGCGCAGCGGGTGGAGGCCGCCATCCGGTTCATCCTCGCCGGGTTCGCCGCCCTCGCCGAGCAGGGCGTCCAGATCGGCGACGCCTCCCCCACCTGAGTCGCTGCGGGATCCTCAGGTCACTTGTAGGTGACGTTGCCGTTGGCGGCGGGGACCAGCTCGATCCAGGTGTTGCCCGCGGGCACGGTGAGCTCCTTCTTGCCGGCGCTCAGCTCGATCGGGGCCTCGAGGCCCGACTTCTCCCAGCTGCCCTTGACCACCTCGCCGTCGTGGAAGAGCAGCGCCTCGCCCTTGCCCTCGAGCTTGGTCTCGGGAACCGGGTTGCCCGCGGGGTCGCGGTAGCCGGCGTCACCGACCTGGACCCGCAGCACCAGCACGTTGTCGGGGGTGAACTCGTCACCGTCGGCGGCGAAGGAGTTCTGGTTGACGTACTGGCCGCCCTGGAAGGTCCAATTCGTCGTGTGGTTGCCGAAGTTGGCGGCCAGGGTGGTGGCCTTCTTGCCCTTCGGCAGGTCGGAGGACTCGCCCCACGGCAGGTAGTCGTCGGGTCGTGCCTCGTCGCTGTCGGGCAGCGAGTCGACCAGCTGGGACATGTCGTTCATCAGGTTGTACGGCGCGCTGCGGTCGCTCGCCCGCGACATGCCCTCGGAGCCCTCACCGTAGAACTTGATCCCGGCGCCCTGGATCCGCTTGATGGTCACCGGGGCAGCGCCGCTGGTGACGACCGAGGCGTCGACCGGCGAGACGATCCCGATGTCGCTGGCGCGCATCGAGCGGATCGGGCCCACCTGGTCGGGGATCTCGGAGTAGAAGAACGCCGCGAGCCGCGTCGACCCGCCCTCGACCAGCTCCTCGACGACCATGTCGGCCGAGCCGAGGCCGACCTGGGGGGCACTGGAGTCGGTGTTGTCGATCTTGGCGACCATCACCGGGTGGGCCTGGGCGGCGCTGGCGTCACCCTCCACGTCGAGGCCGGTGAGCGGCCAGGTCTGGCTCAGGGTCGAGCCTCCCGCGACCTCCTGGCCGGCGGTCGGCTCGTCGCTGGGCTCGTCGCTCCCGCCACAGCCGGCCAGCAGGAGGCCGGCGCTCAGCACGGTGGCGGTGGTCTTCAGGGCGGTCAGGTGCAGGTGGCGCACGATGACTCCGATCGGTGGATCTCGGGGGTTTTCGGTGCAACTCGGTCAAGTGTGGATGCGCACCCCACGGCAGTGTGACAGGCGCGCCCGGGTCGCCGTCGCATTGTGCAGCAACACGCTGGACAATGCGAACCGGCCGTCAGTCGAGGCGGGCACCGCCGTCGACGTAGAGGACCTGGCCCGTGACGTACGACGCCTCGTCGCTGCACAGGAACGCGGCCGCCGCCGCGATGTCCGCAGGTGTTCCCACGCGGCGGACCGGGTTGGCCTCCGCATTCAACTTCTGGAACTCCTCCACGCCCAGGCCCAGCCGCTCGGCGGTGGCGTCGGTCATCTCGGTGGCGATGAAGCCGGGCGCGATCGCGTTGGCGTTGATGCCGAACGGCCCCAGCTCGATGCCGAGGGTGCGGGTGAAGCCCTGGATCCCCATCTTCGCGGCCGAGTAGTTGGCCTGGCCACGGTTGCCCAGCGCAGAGGTGCTGGAGAGGTTGAGGACCTTGCCGTACTTCTGGGCGACGAAGTGCTTCTGGGCCGCCCGGGTCATCAGGAAGGCGCCGCGCAGGTGGACGCCGATGACCTGGTCCCAGTCCTCCTCGGTCATCTTGAAGAGCAGGTTGTCGCGGGTGATCCCGGCGTTGTTGACCAGGATGTGGACGCCGCCGAGCTCGGCCACGACCCGCTCGACCGCGGCGTCGACGCTCGCGGCGTCGGAGACGTCGCAGCCGATACCGAGGTGGCTGGTGCGGGGGCGGTCGGCGCCGGGCAGCGCCGAGGCGGACTTCTTGGCGGTCGCCTCGTCGAGGTCGAGGACGGCGACCCGGGCGCCCTCCTCGGCGAATCGCTGGGCGATGCCGAAGCCGATTCCTCGCGCGGCACCCGTGATCACGGCGACACGTCCGTCGAAACGGCCCATGCTCACTCCTGGGGGTCGGGGGTGGTGCTGACCGGTCACTCTAGGACGGCACGCAACCGGGACGCATATCGGGACGCGTCCTCGGCGTCGGCGTACCTGGTGCGAGGCCAGAAGAACCCGCGCAGCCCGTCGCCCTTGGTCCGCGGCACGACGTGCAGGTGCAGGTGGGGCACCGACTGGCTGACCACGTTGTTGACCGCCACGAAGCTGCCCTGGGCTTCGAGACCCACCTGCATGGCGACGGCGAGCCGCTGGGCCAGCGCAAGGAAGGGGTCGCGCAGCCCCGCCGGGAGATCGGGGAGGGTGTCGACGTGCTCGCGCGGCGCCAGCAGCGTGTGGCCCTTGAACACCGGCCGGGCATCGAGGAAGGCCACGAAGTGGTCGTCCTCGTGCACCAGGTCGGCGGGGGTCTCCCCCGCCACGATCGCGCAGAACACGCAGGTCACGCGGCTCATCGTAGGAGGAACCGGAACGACGAGGACCGCGCGGGCCGTCACGTCGGCGGGTACGCCGAGGACGAGCCCGTCACCTCCAGGTGACCCCGGCCGCTCAGTGGCAGACGTCGGTGCCGCACACCCGGGCGCGCGGCATGATCACCCGGCCGCTGCCGGCGGGGGCGTCGAAGTGCTGGGAGTCCTGCACGCCGTAGGTCCACCGGAAGCCGTGGTTGAGCATCACCTGGACCACCGGGTGCTGGCGCGACCGCCAGGCCACGCGCGGGTGGGAGCGGCTCGGCCACCAACCGTTGGGCGTCCAGCCGTGGGAGGAGTGGTAGGGGTTCTCCCAGGTGTTCAGGTCGAGCGCGCGCCCGTAGGCGTGCGGCGACCGGACGCCGGGGCGGCCGACGACGCTGCGACAGTTGAACGCCGACGTGTTCCCGGCCGCCATCGACCGGTAGTCGTCGGCGCCCTGCAGGCGGCGGGACCAGCCGAACCGGTCGACCCGGTACATCGAGCGGATCGGGAGCTTGCGCTGGTACATCGCCGTGAGCGCGCCGCGCATGTTGGGCATCGCGTCGGCGTGGGCGACCAGCTCGCCGCGGTGGCGGTAGCCCCGGTAGTCCCAGTAGTTGATGCGCATCAGCCGCAGGCCGGCCCGACCCACGGGACAGCCGCGGTGCCACGAGCGTCCGGTCATCTGGTTCCACACCCCGTTCGGGATGCGCGTCACCACCGCGTGGGCGCCGTCGCCGACGGCGTGCGGCTGGTCGGGGAGGTTGATCCGCGGGCGGGGCGCACCGGCGGGCAGCCGCACCGGGTTTCCCGGTGGCAGGTTGTCGACCCTGTGGACCCGGCTGCGGTCGCCGGTCACCCAGTCGAGGCGCTTCGCCCGGGCCCGCCACCGCGAGTCCTGGCGCGGTCGCGAGGTGACGGTCGCCTCGCCGTCCTCCCCCAACCGGGGGCGCGCGACGCGCTTCCAGTCGCCGTCACCGAGCCTGCGGTAGACCGACACCCGACCCGGCACCGGGATCCCGTTGCGGGTGCGCCACCGCACGGTCAGCGTCACCCGGCGCTCGTCGACGACGCTGTCGGGACCACTCACGCCGACGATCCCCTCACGGCGCTCCATGCGCAGCTGCACCTTGCCGGTCCCGTCGCCTTCGTAGGTCACCCCGTCGCCGTCGTACGTCGCGCGGACGACGTTGTCGCTCGCGTCGCGGGCCAGCGTCTGGTCGAACGTCGCCCGGCCCTCCTCGTCGGTCACCAGGGTGCCGACCAGCTGCCAGTCGCCGTCGCTGCGGCGCTCGAGGGTCACCGGCTGCCCGGCCAGCCGGGTGTCGCTGCCGTCCTCCGCCGTCAGGGTGAGCCGTATCGGGGTGTCCTCGCCGGCGAACCGCTGCGGCGCCGTGAGCGTCAGCGTCGTGGACGTGAGCGCGCCCCCCGCCGCGGGGGCCGCCCCGAGGGCGAGCAGCAGGGCCGTGGTCAGTGCGGTCAGTCGCCCGAGCATGGGGTGATTGTGCACGACAGTCAGGCGGAACCGGGCCGAGGCAGCGCCGCAGCGCTGACCGGTCAGCCCCGCGCGCTGGCGTACCCGAGGACGGCGGCGAGACCGAGCGCGCTCGGCGGGGCGTACGCCGTCCGCCACAGGCCGCCGTGGACCGCTGCATGGGCCTCGTCCTGCCAGGGGTGGGCGTGGTGGGTGGTGCCGCCGGCGACGTCGCGGACCAGCAGCGCGGCCATCAGCGTGTTGGCCGTGTCGGGCTCGAACACCTCGACGCCGAAGCGGTGCGCGCCGGCGAAGGCCGCCGCGAGCGCCCGGTTCCTGACGACCGAGCGGGTCCTCGTCGAGGGGGCCACGTGGAAGGACACCGGTCGCCCGTCGCGGCGCGCCGCGGTGGCCCGCCAGCGCTGCGCCCGCTTGGCCAGGGCGTAGCTGGGTCCCTGGACCGGGACGAGCGCGTCGCCGATGCCGGGGTCGGCGCCGGGCGGGTAGGCACGACGCAGCAACCGACCCCGCGTCGCCCACCGGAGCGGGCGGCCGGCGACGCGGGCGACGCCGGATCGCTCGGCGTAGGCCCGAGCGGAGTGCTCGACGGCCTCGCGCGGCACCGCGAACACGTCGGTAGGCGTGGCGAGGAAGGCCAGGGCGGTCTCCGGCCGCGCGCCCACCAGCCGGTCGGCGAGGACGTCGGCAGCGACCGAGAGGCGCACATGGGTGCCGCCGTCGGCGTAGAGGTAGTTGCCGAGCACCAGCCTGCCGTCGAGCCCGCCCAGCCACTCGGCGGCCTCCGGCACCTCCGCCAGCAGGTCGACACCGGGTGCCCCGGCGGGATCGCCCCGGTCGGCGGCGGGGACGAGCAGCCGTCCGGCGCCCGCCCTCGCCGTGGCTGTCACCCGCTCCCAGACGGCCGGACCGGGCAGGTCGAGCCCCGCGACGGTGGCACCCCACGCGAGCAGCGGGGCGAGCGGTCCCATCTCGGCCCCGGCACCGAGGACGGCCACGGTGTGGCCGTCGAGCCGCAGCCACTCCGGATGGTCGGCGACCTCGAGCACCGCCTCGGCGGCCGAGGGCTCGAGCACACCGCTGCGGGTCCACTCCTCCAGCTGGGCACGCAGCTCCCCGCCGTGCAGCCGACGACCGCGGTAGGGGATCTCGAGCCGGGTGACGGGTGCGGCCTCGCCCTCGACGACGGACGTGGCCAGCGTCCGCGCCGGCTCGGCCGCGGCCAGGCTCGTCAGCGGACGGTCCTCCCCGTCGGCCCCGATCACGACCATCCGCCGGTGCAGCGACGCCAGCCCGGCGTCGGCGATGGAGAGCCACGCCTCGGGCGTGACGAGCCCTGCCTCGACCAGCCGGCGGAAGTGCACGACGTACCGACTGCGCCAGGCCGTCTCCTGCTCGGCCCCGAACGCGCCGGCCGGGTCCACGGGGCGCAGCGCGTCCGCCACCACCGCCCGGCCCAGCTCGGTCGTGCTGCGGCGACCGTCGGGGAGGGCCGGGAACGCGACTCCGTGGGTCATGGACCCATCATCGGCCCTCGACCCGCGCGGGGTCCGCGCCGCGTCGATTGCCGGGCGGTGGCTCGCGCGCGCAGACTCCTCACATGAGGACGATCGGCAACATCCTCTGGCTCGTCCTCGCCGGCTGGTGGCTGGCGCTGGGCTACCTGCTCGCGGGGGTGCTGGCGTTCGTGCTGATCGTCACGATCCCGTTCGGCTTCGCCGCGTTCCGGCTGGCGAGCTTCGTGGTCTGGCCGTTCGGGCGGACCACCGAGTTCCGGCGTGACGCCGGCCTCTGGTCGGTGCTGGGCAACGTGGTGTGGGTCGTCCTCCTCGGCTGGGAGCTGGCCCTGGCCCACCTGGTCGCCGGGCTGCTGCTCTGCCTGACCGTCATCGGGATCCCGTTCGGCGTCGCCTGCTGGAAGATGGTGCCGCTGGCCTTCGTGCCGCTCGGACAGCAGGTCGTGCCGGTGAAGGACAGCGTCCGCGATCCGTACGGCCTGCCTACCTGACGCCTCGCGACAGCCGGACGACAACCTCCCCCGACGGACCCGCCCCCGGGATCCGTCCTCACCAGCCTTCGCCAGCGTGGCTCAGCGCTCGTCCTCGAAGACCACGTGGTCGAGGATGGGCGTGCCGTCGTACCGCGTCAGCGGGATCGCCTCGATGACGCTGCGCAGCCGCGGCCGGTCGGCGTCGTTGCACCCGACGAGCAGCTGCTCGTCGGGGCCGGACTCCCCGACCAGGCCGGTGAAGCCGGCCGCGTGCACGGCGGCCAGGACGACTGCCGGGTCGACGCCGTCAGGGACCGTGTAGGCCACCGTGTGGACGTGGGGGTCGTGGAGCCGGGCACGTGTCCGCTGCTCCTCCTGGCCCATCGAGCGCAGGACCGTCACGAGGGCGATCCCGGCCACCAGCACGAACAACATCACCACCACCAGCGCACCCACCCTGACCGCCTCCTCGTCCTCAGATCCGCGAGCCCGGTCCGACGCCGCGCGTGGCGTCGTTCCGGCCCTTTCATCGTCGTTCGCCCGCGGGCGGCCGAACAGGGTCGCCGGTCACGTCACGCTGGCCCATTGGTCCCGACGCCGGATCGTGGGAGCGGGGAGTCGTCACCGCCACCGCTCGCCGGGTGCGCGGACGTAGTGCCGCCACACGTAGCGCCAGGGCACGACGGCCAGGACCACCACGACCAGCGAGCAGCTGACCACGACCTCGGCCGTGGCGGGGTCGAGGTGGACGCTGGCGGCTCGGGGCCGCTGGCGCGCATCAGGTGGAGCCTGGTCAGCGACAGGTCCGGCGCCGTGACGGGTACGGCGGTCACGACCGTGCTCATCGGGCCGCCCCCGCCGGAACAGCGGTGACCGGCTGCGCGGCGACGGTCGTGCGGGCGGTGCTCCACAGCGACCAGCCGAGCGCGATCATCGCGATGCCGTTGGGGTAGGCCAGCAGCCGGTAGAAGGCGTCCGGCAGCAGCGCGAGCGCGAGGCTGACCAGTCCGCCGACCGCGAGCAGCACCGAGGCCCAGCGGGCGAGGACGTGCGCGCGGTAGAGCGCCACCCCGAAGAGCAGACCGCCCACCAGGTAGGCGAAGCCCTGGACCTGGATGGCCGTCCCCATCGCCCCGATGTCGCCCTGGGCGGACCCGTTGGTGCCCGCGGCGAGGACGTCCGACACGTAGCCGGGGTCGCTCCCCGCGACGGACGGCAGGACGTAGGCGCTCGCGAACGTGGTGCACATGATGAGCAGGTAGCCCGCGCCGAGGACCAGGTAGCCGACGAGCCCGAGGACGCCGTTGCGGCGGACCTGGCTCAGGTACATGCCGGTGATGCCGACCAGCGCCAGCGTGGCCATGAGGATCTCCAGGGAGTTCCTGACGGCGAGCTCGGTCGTCGTGATGGAGGTGAGGTCCACGTGCGGGTGGTTGATCTGGACGCCGATGAAGATCGCCCCCGCCAGGGCGGCGGCGATGCCGGCGGCCTGGGTGAGGCGGGTAGCCGTGATGGTCATGTCGGGGCTCCTTGTTCCTGGCTGGACGCCGGGCGGACGTCCGGCGGTGTCCAGGACGCTAGGAAGCAGCGTGGTGAGCGCACATCACCCCATGATGTGACCGGGATGGTGATGACGTCGTGCGGCCGTCGCCACGTCACCGCACCTGTCGCACGCGCAGGATCGCACCGGCGCTGGCCAGCGCGCAGATGCCGGCGACGGCGTACAGGAAGGCATAGCTGCCGCCGCCGAGGGCCAGGACCAGGGGCGCCAGGGCCGGCCCGACGGAGAACGGGAGCGCACCGGCGATGTTCATCACGCCCAGGTCCTTGGCGACGTCGGCCCGGTCGGGCAGCACGTCGACCACCAGCGCGAGGTCGACGGCCGTGTAGATGCCGAAGCCCAGACCACTGATCGCCATCCCGACCACGTACCCGGACGGTCCGCTCGCGCCGGCGACCACGAAGAGCGCGACGGCGTACACGACCGCGGCCGCACCGACGAACACCTTGCGCCGAGCCCACCTGTCGGAGAGCCGGCCGGCCGTCAGGGAGGCGACGACGAGGACCGAGGAGCTCGCAGCCGTCCCGACGAAGATCTGCTGCGGGACCCGGGACTCCTCGGTCCCGAGCTCGTGGAGCAGGAAGTAGGCCTGGAACGTGATCAGGAACGCGTAGGCGAGGACGAACAGGAAGCGGCTGACGAAGGCCCACGTGAAGTCTGCACTCCTGCTCGGCGCGACGTAGAAGGTGCCCGCGAGCTCCCGGAGGGACCACGGCCGCCTGTCGGCCGGGTCGAGGTGCCGGTCCTGCAGGGTGAGGGCGAACAGCAGCACGAACACGGCGCCGAGGGCGCACGGCGCCATGAACATCGCCCACGTGTTGCCCACCAGCGTCTTCACGACGAAGGTGGCGACCACGGAGGCGACCGGGAGGCAGACGCCGATCAGGCCGGACACCAATCCGCGCTGGGAGACCGGCACCTGGTCCGGCAGCACGGCCACCTGGACGGCGAGGAGGGCGTTGAAGAAGGCCTGGGCCACGCACCAGCCCAGCACCACCACCGGGACCGACGGCGCCAGCGCCACGATCAGGGCGCCGAGCGAGCCGCCCAGGAGCCCGACCAGCATCCACGGCCGCCGCATGCCGAACCGCGAGGTGGTGCGGTCGCTCAGCCGACCGAAGAACGGGTTGGCCACCAGGGCGACCACGGCGCCCACCCCGACGACGAGGGCGAGGCTCCCCGGAGCCTCCTCGAGGCCCACGAGCTCCCGGACCTTGAGCGCCAGGGTGACCAGCAGCGGGGCGACGAGGACCAGGGTGGTGCCGGCGAACGCGAGCACGTAGCGGGCGATGAAGCCCGCACCGACCCGCTCGGACGGCGGGGCCCAGGACGACGCTGCGGCTGTCACGCCCTCCCCCGTGCGCTCCTCCCCCATGGACCGAGTATGCGCCGCCGCGAACCGCGCGCGGCCTGACGAGCCCACGTACCTGTCGGAGGCAGGTCGCCTACGCTCGTGCGCGTCAGCCGGCAGGAGGGGGCGCCGATGTCGGAGGCTCTGGTGAGGACCAAGCTCCTGCTGCCGCGCCCTCGTGCGCGGTCCGTGGCGCGGCCCAGGCTCGACGACCTGCTCGCCCGCGGCGCCGACGCCCGGCTGACGCTGGTGTCGGCTCCGGCGGGGTTCGGCAAGACCACCCTGCTCGCCGGCTGGCTCCGCGCCGGGCCTGCCGACCGTCCCACGGCCTGGGTCTCCCTCGACGAGCGCGACCGCGACGCCACGGTGTTCTGGAGCTACGTCCTGCACGCCGTCGACGACGCGGCACCCGGGGCGGCGACCGCCGCCCTGGCGCAGCTCCAGTCCCGGCACGGGGTGACCGACGCCGTGCTCACGACGCTGCTCAACGAGCTCAGCGTGCTGCCCACTGACCTCACCCTGGTGCTGGACGACTACCACCTCGCCGAGGGGCCGGACGTGCGGGCGGGGACGACGTACTTCCTCGAGCACCTGCCACCCCAGGTGCACGTCGTCATCACCACCCGGGCCGACCCCGTCCTGCCGCTCGCCCGGCTCCGGGCTCGCGGGGAGCTCGTGGAGGTCCGGGCGGCCGACCTGCGCTTCACGGGCGCCGAGGCGGCGGCCTACCTGAACGACGTGCACGCGCTCGGCCTCGACCCGGATGACGTCGCGGCGCTGGAACGGCGGACCGAGGGGTGGGCAGCTGCGCTGCAGCTCGCCGCCCTGTCGCTGCAGGATCGTGACGACCGGTCCGGCTTCATCGCCGGGTTCGCCGGTGACGACCGGTTCGTCGTCGACTACCTCGTCGACGAGGTGCTCGAGCGGCAGCCGCAGGCAGTACGACGGTTCCTGCTGGACACCTCGGTCCTCGACAGGCTGACCGCTCCCCTGTGCGACGCCGTCACGGGATCGACGGGCAGCCGGGCGGCGCTGGAGTCCCTGGTGGCGCAGAACCTGTTCGTGGTCCCCCTCGACGCGCGCGGCAGGTGGTACCGCTACCACCACCTGTTCGCCGACGTCCTCCGTGGGCGCCTGCTCGACGAGCGGCCCGCCGAGGTGCCCGCGCTGCACCGCCGGGCCAGCGACTGGTACGACCGGGCCGGCGACGCCGAGGCGGCGGTGCGCCACGCCCTCGCCGCCGGCGACGTCGACCTGGCCGCCGCCCGGGTCGAGACCGCGATCCCGGCACTGCTCCGGGAGCGGCGCGAAGCCGTCGTCTGCCGCTGGGTCGACGAGCTGCCCCAGGACATCGTGGAGAACCGGCCGGTCCTCGCGGTCGGTTTCATCGCCGCCCTCGCCGAGCACAACGCGTTCGAGGGACTCGACGTACGGCTGGACGACGCCGAACGGCTGCTGGCCACGCCTGATGGTGAGCAGGTCGTGGTCGACCACGAGGCGCTGGCGCGGCTGCCGGCCGCCGTGGCGACCTATCGGGCCGCGCTGGCGCTGGTGGGTGGCGACCTCGACGCCACGGTGGAGCACGCCGACCACGCGCTGAGCCGTGCCCCGGCCGACGACCACCTGACCACCGCGTCCGCCTCCGCGCTGCTCGGGCTGGCGTCGTTGACCCGGGGTGACCTCGACGCGGCCCATCACGGCTACCGGGTCGCCGCCGACCACCTCCGACGCGCCGGCCACGTCGCGGACGTCCTCGGCTGCACGATCACGCTCGCCGACATCGAGATGACCCGAGGCGCGCTCGAGGAGGCGCGGCGCGCCTGCGAGCAGGCGCTCGACCTGGCCGCCCGGCAGCCGTCACCACCCCGGGGGGCGGCCGACATGCACGTCGCGCTCGGCCGCGTGGCACTGGAGCGCGGTGACCTGGCCGGCGCCGCCGGTCACCTGCGCGAGGCGGACGAGCTGGGCGAGTCGGCCGGCCTGCCGCAGCACCCGTACCGGTGGCGGGTGGCGATGGCGCTCCTGCGAGAGGCCGAGGGCGACGCGGACACCGCGGCAGGTCTGCTCGAGGAGGCCGCGACGGTGTACGTCGGCGACTTCAACCCGAACGCGAGGCCGGTCGACGCCGTCCGGGCCCGGGTGCTCGCGACTTCCGGCGACGTCGCCGCAGGACTCGGGTGGGCACGCGGGCAGGTCCTCTCCGTCGACGACGACCTGTCCTTCCTGCACGAGTACGAGCACGTCGCCCTGGCCCGGGTCCTCCTCGCCGACCACGCAGCCACCGGAGCGCCATCGTCCCTGACGGGCGCGTCGGCCCTGCTCCACCGGCTCCTGGCGGACGCCGAGGGGGGCGGCCGGACCGGCACCGTCCTGGAGGTGCTGGTGCTCCAGTCGCTCGCCCACGACCAGGCCGGCCACCGGGAGCAGGCCCTGGCCACGCTCACCCGGGCGGTGGAGCTGGGGGAACCCGAAGGCTGCACCCGGCCGTTCACGGTCGAGGGGACCGCGCTGGCGGGGCTGCTGACGGCGCTCGGTGACCGCCGCCCGACCTGGTCCTTCGTTCGACGCGTGCGCGACTCGGTGGTTGCCGGCAGCGGTGGTCCGGTCGACGCCGAGGGCGCTCCGGCCCGCCCGACGCCCGGAGCCGCCGTACCCGATTCGCTCGTCGACCCGTTGAGCGGCCGGGAGCTCGACGTCCTGCGCTACCTGGGCTCGGAGCTCGACGGACCCGAGATCGCACGCGAGCTCGGGGTGGCGTTGAGCACGGTGCGCACCCACACCCAGCACATCTACGCCAAGCTCGGCGTCAACAACCGTCGCGCCGCCGTCCGGCGCGCCCACCAGCTCCACCTCTTCTCGCGCCCGCGCTGAGCGGCGTCCGGCAGAAATCCCCACCCTGCTCATCACAGGTGATGACGACCGCTCATCAGATCCGCGCCTAGCTTCCGGGAATGAGGGGCAGAGGGTCCGCCGCACCGGCGGCCGGGCCGCCCACAGCACGAGGAGCAACCGTGGACACCAGCGCCGTCGACCAGCCGCCCGAGGCCGGCTGGTACGAGATCCGCCTCCAGGGGCGCCTCGACACGCGGTGGTCGGCGTGGTTCGAGGGGCTCACCCTCACGACCGGCACCGACGGCACCACCCTCCTCAGCGGGCCCGTCGCCGACCAGGCGGCCCTCCACGGGCACCTGGCCAGGCTCCGCGACCTCGGCCTCCCCCTCGTCTCGGTCACCCAGGTCGACCCCGGCTGACGCCACCACCACGAAAGGACACCGGCATGACCACCACCGCACCACCCACACCGTCCGCAGCACTCCGCGCCGACTCCCTGAGGCGGACCGCACTCGTCGTCGGCGTGCTCTTCGTCATCACCTACGTCACGTCGATCGCGGCGAAGTTCGTCTTCTACGCACCGGTGCTCGACGACCCCGGCTACATCGTCGGGGGCGGCGCCGACAGCACCGTGCTGTGGGGAGCCGTCAGCGAGCTGGTCCTGATCGTCGCCAACATCGGTACGGCGGTCCTGCTGTTCCCCGTGCTCAAGCGTCAGCACGAAGCCCTGGCCCTGGGGTTCGTCACGGCGCGCGTCATGGAGTCTGCCTTCATCGCGGTCGGCATCCTCAGCATGCTCACCATCGTGACCCTCCGGCAGGACTATGCCGGGGCCGACGCGGGAGCGCTCGCCACGGTCGGCGACGCGCTCGTCGTCCTCCAGGAGTGGACGTTCAACCTCGGTCCCGGCTTCGTCGTCGGCATCGGGAACGGCATCATCCTCGGATACCTGATGTACCGCTCCCGCCTGGTGCCGCGCGGCATGGCCTGGCTGGGCCTGGTCGGCGGCCCCCTGATCGTCCTGTCCGGCACCGCGGTCGTGCTCGGCCTGATCGAGGCCGGCTCCACGTGGCAGACCGTGGCGGTGGTGCCGGAGTTCCTCTGGGAGCTGAGCCTGGGCATCTACCTGATCGTCAAGGGCTTCCGACCCGTCCCGCTGACCACCGGGACGGTGGACGCGCCGTCCGCATGACGCGACCCCGACCACGGCTCCACCCGGGCAACCGGGTGGGGCCGTGGCCGCTTCCCGTCTCGGCCGTCGAGGCCGATGATGGTGTGACCGAGGAGGACCGATGGCGAGCAGCACACCCGGTGTCGTCATGATCGCCGGGTCGGCGCTGTTCTTCCTCGGCGCGGCCATCGCCGTACCCCGCGTGTTCACCGAGCTCGACCGCCACGAGCGGTTGCGGATGCTCGAGGAGCGGCCGGCCCTGTGGCGTCTCGGCCAGCCGTTGTACGCCGTGGGCGCCCTGGTCGCCGCGCTGGGTGTCGGGACTCTGGCGGCGGACGGCCCGGAGCGGAGCCGGGCGTGGCTCGTGGCGTCGTGCGGGTTGCTGGTCGTCGGGGCGCTCGCCTGGTCGTGGTCGGCGTACGTCCGCGCGAGGCGTCCCCGCGAGTTCGCGCTGGGCGAGCTGCCCGGCTGGCCCTTCGCGGTGTACGTCTGGTTCACGCTCGCCGGCCTGCTCCTGCTCGGCGTCGGTCTCCTGCTCGGCGACTGGCCCGGCTGGGCCGGCTGGCTCACCCTCGGCGCGGGGGTGCTGTTCCTGGCCGGCTACGTGCGCTTCGGGGACATCCCTCCGTTCGTGTTCTACGTCGTGCTGACCGTGGTCGGTGTCGCGGTGCTGTGACCCCGACGGGTCCCGTGGCCGTGACGCGTGCTGAAGGCGGGGGCGCTCGCGATCTGTCGTGCGCCCAGACGCTGCCCGCGGCTGGACGGGTGTCGGTTCCTCCTGCCAGGAGTAGCGCCCTGGAGACGTTCCCGGCGCTGCAGGGGTGATGGAGCCATGGCCACCCCACGCTCGGGACAGAAGTGCCACGGGGAGAGGCGGTCGCGACGAAGCACCGACTCGTCACGATCGGCGACTCGCTGACCCACGGGTTCATGAGCGCCGCCATCCACGCACCGACGTGTCGTGGCCCGCCATCACGGCGTACGAGCTGGGTCTGACTGCGGAGCAGTTCACGTTCCCGACGTACGAGTGGCCGACCGGACCGGGTGGGTTGCCCCTTGGCCTGGAGCGCGCACATCACCGGCGACGAGGCCCGGGCGATCGACTCCGCGATCGACGCCTACAACGAGACGATCATCCGCTCGCGTAGCCGCGGCCCGAGCCGACGGCCTCGACTGGTACCTGTTCGACATGGGATCGATCCTCGATCTACTTGCCACCCGTCGCGACATCGAGAGCCCGTGGGCACGGCCGGCCTGGTGGACCCCCTACGAGCTGCCGTCCGCGCTGCGGGCCCTGGACCCTGTCCCGAACACGAGGTTCTTCCGGGCAGGGCCCGAGGGTCGCACCGACGGTGGGCTGTTCTCGCTCGACGGCGTGCACCCCACCACGATCGCCTACGGCATCCTCGCCCAGGAGGTCGTCAAGATCATGGAGCTCGCCGGCATCGACTTCGTCGACCGCACCGGGCAGCCCCCGCACCGCGCCTGTGCTGGTCGACTTCGAGCGCCTGCTCCGTGCCGACACCCTGATCAGCGCCCCACCCGCCTCGATCAGCAACAGCCTCAGTCTGCTCGGCTGGCTCGACGACAGGCTGGGCCTGCTCACCGGTTCCTGCCCTTCGTGCACTCGCCCTCTGACGGCGCCCCTTCACCCGCCGATGCGGCCCAGGGTCACGGCCGGTGAGGCCAGCAGGCGTTTCGCCTCGCGGATGCCGCTCGTCATGGCGCCGTCCGCGTACCCGACCCGGGCACTCTGCGTGTGCTCACCCGCGAAGCACAGGCGCCCGGAGACGGGCTCGCCGAGCAGGTCGAGGTCTGCGTTGGAGGAGCCCGGGGGAACGTGGGTGTAGGCGCCGGCCGTGAAGGGGTCCTCGGCCCAGGACGTCACCGCCACCGCCACCGGTTCGGGGCACGGCTCTCCGAGCGCCGCGGTGAGCATGTCGGTGAGCCAGCGCGTGGCCGAGACCGGCGTCCCGCGCACGTGAATGGTCGCCGAGTGGAACACGTGGCCCACCAGGACCGGTCCCACTCCGAACGCGTCGAGGTCGAAGACCCAGCACGCGGGCTCGGAGGGCTCCGCCGGGTACAGCACGAGATGGGACCAGCCCGCCTTCCGCCAGAACGGCTCGCCGAACGTCAACGCCACCTTCTCGTAGCGGCCGAACCCTGTCCGGCGTACCACCTCGAGCCGGCGTGGCGGCAAGGGCGGGGAGAAGGTCAGCAGGTCGCCCTTGAGCACGCCGAGCGGAACGGTGACGACGACATGTGATCCGGCCTCGGAATCCCCCGACGCCGACGTGACGACGACGCCGTCCCCGGACCGGTCCACCCGGGTCACCGGCCAGCCGTGGCGCACGTCGAGACCCGAGGCCATCGCCTCCACCACGGCGGAGTACCCGCCGACCGGAAGGTCTCCGAAGAAGTTGCCGCCGTACTCGTCCTGGGTCCACAACCACTGCAGCGCCTGGTCGTCGGCCGCCCCGGCCGCGTCCGCCTCGACACTCGCCCGCAGCCCCTGCCTCGCGCGGCGCAGTGCCTCCCCCACGAGCCCACTCGCTCCCAGGTGGGCCTCGATTCCCTCGGCCGCGGAGGCGGCGGGGCCCAACCTCGCGCGCAGCCCGTCGAGCGCCCGGGTGAAGTCCTCGAGCTCGGCGACCAGGCTCGCTTCGACCTCGCCGTGGGGGAACCGGCGCCCGGTTCCGCAGTCGAACGCGGTCAGGGTCGGCAGGGGATCCCCGGGCGAGCAGGGGATGCCGGCGTCCTCGGCGAAGCGGCGGACCGGGTTGCCGTCCGGGTGATGCATCCACGAGCCGCCGAGGTCCACCGGGGAACCGGCCAGCTCGACCGTGTGCAGGCGCCCACCGAGCCGGTCGCGCCCCTCGAGCACCACGCAGTCCACCCCGGCGTGAGCCAGGGCGTTGGCCACGGTCAGGCCGGCGATCCCGGCACCGACCACCAGCACCCGGTCAACCGGCCCGACGATCCCTCCCGGGACGTCGCTGTGTCCGTCGTCATACGTGGCTGCCACGGTTCCCCCCAGACCGACGGTAGTGCACGCCGGCCGAGGCAGTCGTCGTACGGCGGAGGTCAGGTCACTGCGCTGACGGGCGGGTCGCCACCCAGAGCTCTTCGGCGGGCCACCGGGTCGCCCACTGCTTCGACACGATCTCGTAGAAGGCGTGGTCGTCGGCGTCGGGCGGCGCATAGATCTCGTGCATCGCCTCGACCACGAGGCCCGCCGCCCGCAACAGCCGCACCCAGTCCCCGTGCGAGGGGTGGAACTCGACGCCACCTCCCGGCCAGGTCACGCGGTAGGCCTCACGCTGGCCACGCAGCAGGCGCTCCCCCGCGACGCCGGCCTCGGCCGGGACGCACAGCGCGGACAGGAGGCTGTTCGTCAGGAAGACCAGTCGTCCTCCCGGTCGCAGGAGGCGGGCCGCTTCGGGTAGCCAGCGCTCGGGGTCGCACCATGCCGCGGCTCCGTGCTCACTGACCACGAGGTCGTAGCTCCCGCTGGGCAGCGGGAGCTGCTCCCCGTCGCCCTGGACCAGGGGGAACCCGGGTCCGACCTGGCGCTGCAGACGTCGCGCGGTCATCAGCTGCTCGTGCGACACGTCCACCGCCACCGTCCTGGCCCCGGCTCGCGCGAGCCAGCCCGAGAAGTAGGCGGTGCCGCACGCCACCTCCACCACGTCGAGACCGTCGACGTCGCCCAGGACCCCCAGGTCTCGCTCCGGCACTGCGAACAGCCCCCACACCATGTGCTCACGGGCCCACATGCCGTCGGCCGCCGCATCGGTGAAGCGCTCGTTCACGATCGCCCACAGCGCCTGGTTCCGCGCGAGCGCGGAGCCCCCCTCGGTCACGCGCTCGTGCCAGGCCTCGTCGTGGCGTGGCACGCGGCCATGGCGCGGCCCTTCGCCCTCGGCTTTCGGCCCGGGAGTCTTCACCGCGAGGCACCCACGCTCGGGTCGGGTGTGATGTGGGCGAACATGCTGCGTGCGTTCCATCGCGGGAACGCGCTGACCAGCCATGTCGGGCCGACGAGCTGGATGCGGTGGTTGCGGGTTGCCTGGGCCCAGGTGAGCTGGCCGGCATGCCACTTGACGAAGGTTTCCGCATCCGCGGTGATGTAGAGGTCCTCGTCGAGACCGGGGTAGGTCTTGCAGATCTCGGTCTCGCGGTCCTCGATGAGCAGCCAGTACCGCTCGTGGGGCCGGTAGCCGGTGAAGTCGAACCGGATCACGACACGCCTGTCGGGCAGACTGTCCCGGCGGAGTGCGTTGCACATCGACCACAGCGCCACGTAGGGATCCAGGTTCTCCGGGGCGATCTCGAGCCAGCGGGCGCCCCACTCGCCGAGCGCCTCGCACACCTTGAACAGGTCGTGGCCCGAGCTCGTGAGCCGGTAGCGGTGACCGCGGCCATGACTCTTCGGTGCCGACTCCACGATGCCCACGCGTTCGAGCTGCTGAAGCCGCTGCGCGAGCAAGGTGCGGGAGAGCCCGGGCGCGCCCGCCAGGATCTCGCCGAAGGTCTCGCAGCCCAGGTGGAGGTTGCGGATGATCAGCGGCGTCCACCGCTCGGCGAAGAGCTCGGCGCCGCGGGCGATGGGGCAGTACTGACCGTAGGTCCTCATGTGGCCAGTCTCGGACGCCTGAGGAGGACCGTGAAGAGTCCAGATTCCTTACTTCGAAGTCCAGAACGCTGACTTCTCCCCGGCACCCCCCGATGTTGCGATGGGCTCATCCGACCAAGGAGGAATGATGACCCGGACCAGCGTGCGGATCCCCGGGTTCCGGGGTGACCTGATCGACGTGGACCACAACGGCTACGACAACGCCCGCGCGGTGTGGAACGGCAGCGTGGACCGACGACCCGGATTGATCGCCCGGTGCAAGGACGCCGCCGACGTGGCCGCCGCTGTGCGCTTCGCCGGCGCCCACGACCACGAGATCGCAGTGCGAGGCGGGGGCCACAACGTCGCCGGCACCGCGGTGTGCGACGACGGAATCGTGATCGACCTCGCCCCGATGCGTGAGGTGTGGGTCGACCCGGCGGAGCGCATCGCACACGTGCAGGGCGGCGCCCTGTGGGGTGACGTCGACCACGCGACCCAGGCCCACGGTCTCGCCACGACGGGCGGCATCGTGAGCCACACCGGCGTCTCCGGGCTCACCCTCGGCGGTGGCCTCGGATTCCTCATGCGCAAGCACGGCCTTGCCGTCGACAACCTGCTGGCCGCTGACGTCGTCACCGCCGACGGCAGCATCGTCCGGGCATCCGCCGATGAGGACCCCGACCTGTTCTGGGCACTGCGCGGCGGCGGCGGTAACTTCGGTGTCGTCACCTCGTTCCGGTTCGCGCTGCACCCCGTCGGCCCGATCGTCATGGCCGGCCCCGTCTTCTGGGCGGCCGACGACACCACCGGCGTGCTGAGCTTCTACCGGGACTTCGTCGCCGACGCGCCCGACGAGCTCGGGACCGTCGTCCGCTTCGGGACCGTGCCCCCACTGCCAGGCATCGCCGAGGAGCTGCACTGGCGTCCGGCCGTCGCCGTCGCCTGCTGCTACGCCGGCGCGGTTGACGACGGCGCGCATGTGCTGCGGGCTCTCCGCGAGTTCGGGACGCCACTCGTGGACTTGGTCTCACCCACGCCGTACGCCACCTTCCAGGCCGGCTTCGACGACACCGTCCGCCACGGCTGGCACTACTACTGGAAGGCCACGAGCCTCGCCGGACTCTCCCACGACCCGATCTCCGTCATCGCCGACCACGCCTACACCACCGGCTCGCCCCGGAGCTATGCGGCGTTGTTCCATCTCGGTGGCGCCGTCGCCCGGGTTCCCCAGGACGCCACTGCGTACGCCGGCCGCGACGTGACCCATCACATCGTCGTCGACGCCGTGTGGCTCCCCGAGGAGTCCGAGGAGCGCGCCACGGCAGAGACGGCCTGGGCACGAGGGTTCCAGCAAGCCCTCGAACCGCACCGCGCCGACCGCGTCTACGTCAACTTCCTCGACTCCGACGACGACACCAGCCGCGTTCGGGACGCCTACGGCGACGAGACCTACCGGCGACTCGCCGAGGCCAAGACCACGTACGACCCCGACAACGTCTTCCACCACAACAAGAACATTCGCCCCGGGTGAGCGGGGCGAGGGGCTGCGGCGAGGAGCCGGTCTTCATCACGAGGGCACGCGAAACGGCTCCACCGTGCACGAACGGTGGAGCCGTGCTTCGCGAACACCCCTGGGGTGGGTGGGTTGGTTGGTTGGTGGAGCTGGCGGGAATCGAACCCGCGTCCTCGAGCGCCGAACCAGGTCTTCTCCGGGTGCAGTCAGTGGTGTCGCTTTTCTCGGCCCCGGCGCTGGCACTGACACCTCGCCGACGGGCTCAGTCAGGAAAAAGTCCCGCTCACCCCTCCTGACAGGAGATGAGCAGCAAGTCCTCTAGATGAGGCCTGGGTCCGGGACGAGGACGGATGCCCGGTCAGACCCTTCGGTCACTGCTCAGGCAGCGAGAGCGAAGTCGTTGCGCTCAGAGTTGGCAACTATGGTTTTCCAGCGATCGTTTACGAGATGACGCTGGCTTCTCGACCCGCTTCCCCTGGAACTAGCGTCCCAAGTCGAAACCGATCAGCCCCTGTGGAGTTTTCAACAGTGCAACTCTACGGGTCAACGCCGACAGAGGCACGTCGATTCCTTGCCGCGGGACCAGTAGCGGAGGAACCTGAGCGACGAGGCAACCTCCCGCGGACGCCACGTCGTCTTGGTAGGGACGCCGGCGACGGGCCGGCGGATCGCCTCGAAGGTCGTGGTCGCATGGCGGATCAGGGGGAGTTCGACGCGTTCGTCGTCGCCCGGTCCCCGGCGCTGCTCCGGACGGCCTTCCTGCTGGTCCACGACGAGGGTCGGGCCGAGGACCTGCTGCAGACGGCGCTCACGAAGGCGTGGTTCGCGTGGGGCCGGATCCAGGACCCGGAGGCCTACGTGCGGCGGATCATCGTCACCACTTCGGCGTCGTGGTGGCGGCGGCGCTGGAACGCGGAGACCCCCAGCGCCGACCTCCCCGACCGGACGCCGGCGACCGCGACCGACGCGGGCGCGGACCGTGACCTCTGGGTGGCGGTCGGGCACCTGCCCCGCCGGCAGCGGGCCGTGGTCGTGCTGCGCTACCTCGAGGACCGCACCGAGGCGGAGACCGCCGAGCTGCTCGGCTGCTCGGTCGGCACCGTGAAGAGCCAGGCGTCGAAGGCGCTCGCGAAGCTGCGGCTGGACGTCGCGCTCGCACCGCCCACCGAGGAGAGGAGCCGGTCGTGAACACCGAGCCGCTGACCCGCCTCGCCGAGTGCGCCGACGACGTCACCGGTCGCGCCGACGACCGGCTCGCCGAGGTCCACTCCCGGATCCGGACGCACCGACGGCGGCGTACGGCGGGGGCGGTCGTCGCCGCGGCGGCCCTGGTCGCCGCCGTGCTGACCGGTGCGACCCTGTTCGGCGATTCTCCCGATCCCGCCCCGGATCCGGCGCCCGGGCCGCACCGGGTGGACCCGGTGCCCCCCGAGGCGGTGCGGCCGCTCACGTACACCGACGAGTTCTGGCCGAGCCGGCACATCCAGTACGGCGGCGAGGTGATCGACACCCACCTCGACCGGACGAAGTACGACTTCGCGTCGATGGACCTCACCGACGACGGGGTCGTGGTCACCACCGTCGACGGTCGCGTCTGGCTCGCGGACACCACCTCCGTCCGTCGCATCGCCACCACCGGCGTCAGCCACAGCTTCCTGGCGGTCCTCGACCTCAGGACCGGCAACGCCGGGTCGCTGGCCGCCTGGATCACCGATCCCGGCTCAGGGGACCCCGCGATCGTGGTCTACGACACCGCTCGCGAGCGCGTGGTGGCGCGGCACCGCTGCGACCTGGTCTCCTGCCAGCTGCGCTGGGTGGGGACCGACAGCGTCTACTGGGACGCCTACGGGGAGCGCCCGCGCCGGCTCGACGTCACCACCGGCGAGATGACGGTCGTGCGACCGCGGACACTCGTCCAGGAGATGCTGGGCCAGGGGCGGGCGCTGGTGGTGGGCGGCTCGTTCGAGGGCGGCACGGTGACGAACGGGCTCGACGTGACCTTCGTACGGGAGGGCACCCACCTGCGAGCGGCGGTGCCGGGCACGACGGTCCCGGGGAGACTCACCACCGCCTTCGCCACCACCGGCACCCCTGTCCGGCTGCGCGTCCCCGAGGGCTACGACCGCGCGCGCTCGTTCACGGCGTTCCAGTGGCTCGACGACGACCGGCTGGCGCTGATGGCCGGCGCCGGCATGGGCTACGTGCCCGGGCTCCCCGACTCGCCGGTGGACAGCACCGGGTACGGCGACATCCTGGTCTGCCAGGTCTCCACCGGCGCCTGCCGGCTGGCCGCCCGCGGCCCGGGCGAACCGCAGGACAACAACGGGGACCAGATCGCCGACGACAACCTGCGCATCGTGCCTCACTTCGGCACCATCGGCACCAACTGAGGTCAGCGCGCAGGGCCGAGCAGCGCCTCGCCGTTGTGCCACAGCACCGCGCGCAGCCAGTCGTCGCCGAGGTCGAGCCGCTCCAGCGCGTCGAGCTGATGGGTCCAGGGGTAGGGGATGTTCGGGAAGTCGCTGCCGAGGTAGACCCGGCCGGCGAGGCCGAGGTCGCGCAGCCGCGGCAGCAGGTCCGGCGGGTACGCCGCACCCATCTGGTCGAAGAAGTCGGTGAACACCATGGTGGTGTCGAGGCCGACCCGCTCGTGCCGCTCGGCCAGCCCGAGGAACTCGGCGTACTCCGGGGCGCCGGCGTGGGCGATCACCAGCCGCAGCCGTGGGTGCCGGGCGAGCAGCTCGGCGACCGGGCCCGGGCCGGTGAACTCGGTCGCGACCGGGCCGCTGCCTGCGTGGATGACGACCGGTGACCCGGCGTCGGCGAGCGTGCCCCAGGCGTCGTCGAGGAGCGGGTCGCGGACGTCGAAGCCCCCGACCTGCACGTGCATCTTCCAGACCTCCGCTCCCCCGGCGACCCGCGCGGCGACGTACGCCGGGGCGGACTCCTCGGGGTAGAAGGTCGCGCAGCGCGCCGCCTCCGGCACCCGCTCGGCGAAGCCGGCCGACCAGTCGTTGAGGAACTCGGCCATGCCGGGCCGGTGGGCGTAGGCCAGGGCCGTGAACCGGCGGACGCCGAGCCCCCGGAGCACCTCGACCAGTGCCTCGTCGGTGTCGCGGTAGTGCAGCGGCCACGGCCGCCCGATCAGCGGCCCCGCCTCGTCGAACTGGGCCCGCACCTTGGCCATCACCTGCGGCGGCAGGAAGTGGGTGTGCAGGTCGACCATCCCGGGAACCCCTAGGGTCTCGACGAGTGGGGCTCGATGAGGGCGCGCAGCGCGTTCATCAGGAACCATCTCGTCGAGTCTCCTCTCGCATGCCCGCATGCTCGCAGCCGCTCAGGCCCGGGCCAGCACCTCCCCGTGCAGCAGGGCGAACCACGCGTCGGGCGACGCGGCCCAGGTGCGCCATCCCTCGGCCAGCCGGTCGAGGTCGGCGAGGGAGGCCCCCTGGCGCTGTGCGTCGTGCGCGAACCGCCCCTCGACCACCCGGTCGGCCCACAGGTCGCCCCACCACACGGCCTCGTCGCCGGCGTAGAGCCAGGTGCTGGTCGACGGCTCGACCGCGGAGGCCCCGGCCTCCCGCGCCCACGCGTGCAGCCGGCGACCGGCGTCCGGCTCGCCCCCGTTGGCCCGGGCCACCCGCAGGTACAGCTCCAGCCACTCCTCGAGCGCTGGCGCCTCGGGATACCAGGTGAACGCCGAGTAGTCGCTGTCGCGCACCGCAACCAGGCCACCGTCCGCCGTCACCCGCAGCATCTCCCGCAGCGCGTCGACCGGCCGGTCGACGTGCTGCAGCACCTGGTGGGCGTGCACGACGTCGTACGCGCGGTCCGGGAGGTCCAGCTGATGCACGTCACCCACCAGGCAGGTCACGCCCGACGCCCCGCGGCGCTCGAGCTCGGCCCGGGTCAGCGCGAGCGCCTCCTCGGTGTGCTCCAGCGCCGAGGTGGTCGTGGCGCCGACCCGCTCCGCGAGGTCGGCCGTGATGGTCCCCGGTCCGGACCCGACGTCGAGCAGCCGCATCCCTGGACGCAGATGGGGCAGCAGGTGGGGCGCGGAGTTCGCGGCCGTGCGCCAGCGGTGGCTGCGCAGCACCGGCTCGGTATGACCGTGGGTGTAACGGGTCGCCATGTCCGCATCCTGCCTACGCGTCGGCCCTCCCCGCGGGGAGCCCCTAACCCTGGTCCATCCCCTTCAGCCGCCGGCCGAGGGCCTGCTGCTTCTCGCGCTCGGCGGTCCGGGCGGCGAGGGTGTGCCGCTTGTCGTACTGCTTCTTGCCCCGGGCGACCGCGATCTCGACCTTGGCCCGGCCGTCCTTGAAGTAGAGGGCCAGCGGCACCAGCGTGTAGCCCTTCTCCGTCGTGGCGCGCTGGATCTTGGCGATCTCGGAGGCGTGCAGCAGCAGCTTGCGCTTGCGTCGGGCGGAGTGGTTGGTCCAGGTGCCCTGGGAGTACTCAGGGATGTGCACGTTGTGCAGCCAGGCCTCGCCACCGTCGATGTCGGCGAAGCCGTCGACCAGGGACGCGCGACCCTGCCGCAGCGACTTCACCTCGGTGCCGACCAGCACCAGCCCGGCCTCGTAGGTGTCGTCGATGTGGTAGTCGTGCCGCGCCTTCTTGTTCTGCGCGATCAGCTTGCGCCCCTGCTCCCTGGCCATGACCGCATTCTCCCAGTCGACGGCAAGGTGGTCTCGAGACGGGCGCTGCGCGCCCTCCTCAACCACCGGAGCGCCGGGCTCGGGCCCGGCGGCCCTCGCACCGGTGCAGGGCGGGGCGCGCGGTCACATCCAGTTCATCGGGTTCACGGGCTGGCCGTTGACCAGCACCGTGAAATGCAGGTGGCAGGCGGTGGACCAGCCGGTGGTTCCCATGTAGCCGATCGTCTGGCCCCGGCTCACCGTCGCGCCGACACCCACGTTGTAGCCCGAGGCGTGGTTGTAGACGATCGTGACGTTCTTGCCGTTGACGGTCCCGACGCTGACGTAGAGCCGGTTGCCGTAGACCGAGGAATAGGTCCGCGAGATCACCCGCCCGGAGGCGGCCGCCGCCATCGGGGCGCCACAGCCCTTCCCGATGTCGGTGCCGTCGTGGAGGCTGTAGTAGCCGTAGATCGGGTGGGTGCGATAGCCGAACGGCGAGGTGACGTAGCCACCCGGCACCGGCCAGCCGAGAAAGCTGCCCGTCGAGCCGCTGTAGCCGCCGCTCGACCGTGCGGCCCGGCGGGCCTTGGCCAGGATCAGCGCCTTGACCCTCGCCTCCTGCCGCTTGAGCTCCTGCAGCTCGCGGAGGTCCCGCGCTCGGGCCGCCGCGGCGGCGTTCTTCGCGTCGCGCCGCGCGTTGACGGTCTCCCGCACCTGCGCCCGGGCATCCCGCGCCTGGCGGGTCAGGTCCTGGGTCTCGACGAGGTGCTCTGCGGCAGCCTGCCGCTGCACCTCAACCTCCCGCTCGGCCTCCTCGACCTGGGCCTCGCGGACCTCGAGCAGCACCTCGGTGGCCCGCAGCTCGTCGTAGGCCCGGGTCTCCTGGCGTACGACGACGTCGCGGGCCTCCTCGGCCCACGTCAGCTCGGCGGGGTCCTCGGCGTTCATCATCGAGTTGAGCGCCTCCAGGTGGGGGTCCTCACCCTGGTAGATCGAGGTGACCAGCTCGGTCACCTCGTCCTGCTGCTCCGACATGTCGGCGCGCCCGGACTCGAGCTCGGCCTGCGCCTGCGCCAGCCGGTCACGAGCCAGCTCGAGCTTCTCGGCCATCTCCTGGTCGCGCTCCCGCGCGGCGTCGAGGGCCACCTTGGCCCGGTCGAGCTCGGCGCGGGCGTTGTCGAGGGCGGTCTGGGCCGCGCCCAGCGCCGCCATCGCGCGACGCATCCGGGCGCTGGAGTGGTCGAGGTCGTCGTCGGCGTGCCGGATCTGCTGCTCGATCCGGTTGCGGCGGTCCTTGAGGTCGTTGGCGTTCGCCTGCGGGACACTCAGCACGCCGACCGCCAGGGCGCCCACGGAGAGGACGCCGGCCAGGCGGTGACATGCGGTACGGGGGAAGAGACGCACCGGGTCTGCCTTCGGTTCGGGGAAGTCGTGCGCGACGAACGTAACCGAGCGAGGTCAGACTTTGAGGTATTTGCGTGTCAGCACGAGTGTCGGAAGCAGGGTGAGCACCGGACCGAGCACGGCCACGGCGAGCAGTGAGTACGCGTACTCCGGCCAGCCGACCCACGGGATGAAGCCCGCGAAGTCGCTGAGCCGCTGCTCCACGCCGAAGTACATGAACGCCGCCATCGACCCGCCGGCGAGCGCCACGCCGAGGACCGCGGTCACCAGCGCCTCCAGCAGGAACGGGAGCGTGATGTAGAGCGTCGACGCGCCGACCAGCCGCATGATGCCGATCTCCTTGCGGCGGGCGAGGGCCGCGAGCCGGATCGTGTTGGCGACCAGCAGCAGCGCGGCGACGATCAGGAACGCGGCCGCGAGCAGCGCGCCCCACTGGATCGCCTCGATGCCGCCGAGGACGGGGCCAACGGTCTCGCGCTGGTCGCGGATCTGGCTCACCCCGTCGAGGCCCTCGACGGCGCTGGTGATGCCGGCGAACTCCGCCGGGTCGTCGAGGGTGATCCAGATCGACTTGGGCATGTCGGCCACGGTCGCGGCGGCGTTCGGGCCCTCGAACTTCTCGGCGCCGACAAGCTCCTTGACCTTCTCGAACGCCTCGGCCTTGGACTCGACGTACCAGTCGGCCACCTCGGGGTTCTCCTCGACGACGTCCTCGATCGCCTTCTGCTGCGGCGCGGTGACCTCGGTCGGACAGGCCGGGTCGGGGTCGTTGTCGCGGCACAGGAAGACCGTGATCTGCAGCTCGTTGCCCCACTGCTCGCTCATCCGGTCGGCCTGCTGGATCAGCAAGGTGCCGAGACCGACGAGGGTCAACGACACGAACAGGGTCAGGATGACCGCGACGTGCATCGACAGGTTGCGGCGCAGGCCCTGGCCGAGCTCGGAGAAGACGTAACGCAGCTGCATCTCAGGTGGTGGCTCTCTGGTGGGGTTCGGGGGTGTGGGTCAGTGCTGGAAGCCGTAGACGCCCTGGGCCTGGTCGCGGACCACGCGACCGCCCTCCAGCTCGATGACCCGCTTGCGCATCTGGTCGACGATGCCCGAGTCGTGGGTCGCCATGACCACGGTGGTGCCCGTGCGCTGGATCCGGTCGAGGAGCTTCATGATGCCGACCGAGGTCGCCGGGTCGAGGTTTCCGGTGGGCTCGTCGGCGATCAGGATCATCGGCCGGTTGACGAACGCGCGGGCCACCGCGACCCGCTGCTGCTCACCGCCGGAGAGCTCGTCGGGGAACCGCTCGCCCTTGCCCTCGAGGCCCACCAGCTCGAGGGTCTCGGGGACCAGGCTGCGGATCTCCGAGGCGCCCTTGCCGATCACCTGCAGCGCGAAGGCGACGTTCTCGGAGACGGTCTTGTTGGGCAGCAGCCGGAAGTCCTGGAAGACGGTGCCGATCTGCCGGCGCAACCGCGGCACCTTCCACCCGGCGAGCCGGTTGATCTCCTTGCCGGCGACGTAGACCCGGCCCTCGGTGGGGCGGGACTCGCGGAGCACGAGCCGCAGGAAGGTGGACTTGCCCGAGCCGGAGGCGCCGACGAGGAAGACGAACTCGCCCTTCTCGACGTCGACTGTCACGTTGTCGAGGGCGGGAGCGCCCTGTCCGGGGTAGGCCTTCACGACCTTCTCGAAGCGAATCACCGGATCGAGAGTAGTCCCTCCACCACGACGGTTCCCAAACCCCGTGGCCGGGCGTGGCACAGTGCACCTCCATGGGGCACACCGTGCGGAGGGTGGTGGCGGCGACGTCGGCGGCGGTCGTCCTGCTGCTGGCCGCGTGCACCACCGGATCCTCGGGGCCGGGCCCGTCGTCGGGCGACACCCCTGCCGCTGAGCCGACCACGCTCGAGAGCTACGACACCGACGAGGTGGCGGTCGAGCGCGCGCCGTTCTGCGACCGCGTCTCCCCCACCGGCATCGAGCACGCCCTGGACCAGGCCGCCGGCTCACACCGCGACTGGGGCAACGGCGATCGGGTCCGGCTGCCCGACGGGACCCGCACCATCGCCCACGAGTACGGCTGCGAGTGGGCCGGCGCCGACGGGGTCATCGCCCGCGCGTGGGTGTTCGTGCCCCCGGTCACGCGCGGCCGTGCCGGACGACTGGTCGACGACGCGGTCGCCGGGCGCTGCGCGCGCACCGGGTCCGACGAGTTCGGTACGCCGTCGGTCGCCACCCGCTGCCGCACCGACGAGGGCGTCGAGCGGTCGTGGCGCGGGCTGTTCGGCGACGCCTGGCTGGTCTGCACGCTCACCTCCCCGGACGCCTCGGCCTCGACCGACGAGCGCACCAGCGAGTGGTGCGTGTCGGTGCTCGACGCCGCCCGCGCCTGACCTGCGGTCGATCGGGTCCGTCGGGTGGACCGGATCGACCTCAGATGACCGCGCACCCCTCCCCGCACGGCCTGAGCGACCCCGTCCAGCCACGCGCCGTGAGCAGCGCCCCCACCTTCACCGCGGTCCGGCACGGACGATCGAAGACCTGCCCCCAGCCGAGGCGCACCGCGAGGACCCCGGCGACAGCGGCGTCGAGGTCCCGGTCGAGGTCGAGGTCTCGCTGCACCGAGGAGCTGTGATAGATCCGGCCGTCGAGCTCGACGAGCGTGACCCAGGGCGCGTACTCGACGTCGCGGTACTCGCGACCCCGATCGCTGCGCACCGACACCTGTCTTCCGGCCATCGGCAGTCCGTGGGGACGCTCGACGCGACGCAGGTAGCCCTGCTCCAGGACCGAGCACGCCCCGGAGCCGAGGTCGCGCAGGACGGCACGGATGAAGCGCCTCCCGGGGAGCCGCGGCAACGCCTCCGAGGCAGCCAGGAGTCTCCCTGCCGTCGTACGTCGCGTGCCGCAGGCGTCCGTCAGGATTCCGATCGTCCTCCACTCCGTCGCCTGCGACGACGCGACCTGGAGGACGGCGTCCTCCAGCCGGAGTCGTGGCGGGCCGGCACGCCACTGGACCCTGGTCTCGAACCCGGTGAGCCTTTGCAACCGGTAGCCGGCGGGTGCCACCAGCTTGCGCGACCTGGTCACGGCCAGGAGGATCGGCCCCCGGTCGTCGTGGGCCCGCCACCCCGGACCCACGACCGCCCGGATGGCGCTCGTGCCGGCCAGCGCTGCCGGCTCGCACGCCAGGACTCCTGCCCAGGCACGTTGCAGCCACGTGGGGTCGCCGGTGTGGTCGACGTAGACCCCGGGGAGCAGCGGGACCAGGTCGCGGCGCCGCTGCCACCGCTTCAGGTCGTGCGGCCGCGCCCCGCACGCCAGCAGCTGTGACCGCGAGATCACACCGGCCTGATCGGCCAGCAGCCGGGTGATGGCGTGGTCGTCCACGCACAGCAGGGTTGCTGCCGGACGAGACCTGCGCAGCCCCGGAATCGGAGCCTGTGGATGACCTGCGGTCGATCGGGTCCGTCGGGTGGACCGGAGCGACCACAGGTCGCGGTCAGCGGAGGTCGAGCCGGGCCAGCACCTGGTCGGCGAGCCGCTCGGGCGGCTCGGCCGGGTCGACGACCAGGCCGGCCTCGTCGTCTCCCAGCGGCTCGAGGGTGTCGAGCTGCGACTCCAGCAGGCTGGGCGGCATGAAGTGGTCCCGAGCACCCATCCGCTCCAGCATCATCCCCTTGTCGCCGTGCAGGTGGACGAAGAAGGTGTGCTCGCCACCGCCGCGCAGGATGTCGCGGTAGCTGCGCCGGAGCGCCGAGCAGGTCATCAGCGTCGGTCGCCCCGCCGCATCGCGCTCGCGGGTCCAGTCCGCCAGCGCCTCCAGCCACGGGAGCCGGTCCTGGTCGCCGAGTGGCTGGCCGGCCGACATCTTATCGATGTTGGCCGGCGGGTGGAAGTCGTCGCCCTCGGCGAAGTCCCAGCCCAGCCGCCGCTGCACCGCCCGGGCTGCAGTCGTCTTCCCCGACCCGGAGACCCCCATGAAGACCAGGTGCCAGACCGGTTCGGTCACACCACGACCCACAGCAGCGCCGCGATCGCGAAGGCCGAGACCCCGAGCGTGGTCTCCATGACCGTCCAGGTCTTCAAGGTGGTCTTCTCGTCCATCCCGAAGAACCGGCTGACCAGCCAGAAGCCCGAGTCGTTGACATGGGACAGCACGGTCGCACCGGCGGCGATCGCGACAACGATGAGCGTGAGCTGGAAGTCGCCCAGGTTCGCGGCCGCGGCCGGTCCGGCGATCAGCCCCCCCGTGGTCGTGAGGGCCACGGTGGCCGACCCCTGGGCCACGCGGAGCAGGGTGGCGATCAGGAAGGCCTGCAGGATCAGCGAGATGCCCAGACCGGACAGCGACGAGCTCAGCGCGGCGCCGATCCCACTGAGCTCGAGGACGCCGCCGAACATCCCGCCGGCTCCGGTGATCAGGATGATCGCGCAGATCGGCCCCAGGGCGTGGTCGAGGATGGTGGTGACCCGGGCCATGGACGCGTTCGGGCGACCGAGTACGAAGATCGCGGCCAGCACCGTGATCAGCAACGCGACCGGCGTCTGGCCGAGCAGGCCCAGGAAGTCGATCCAGCCCGCCTCCTCCAGGGCGCCGGTGGCGACCAGCGTGTCGAGGACGGTGTCGAAGGAGATCAGCACCAGCGGGAGGAGCAGCAGTCCCAGGACGGTCCGGAAGGCCGGGGGCCGTTCCCCGAGCCTGTCGGCCTTCTCCTCCCGCTCGTCGTCGGCCTTGCCGAAGACCACGTTGGCCACCGACACGTCGATCCGGGCAGCGAGGAACTTGGAGACCAGGTAGGAGCCGACATACCAGGCCAGCACAGCGATCGGGATGCCGACCAGCAGGGTCAGCCCGATGTCGGCGTTGATCTGCTGCGCCGCAGCCACCGGGCCGGGGTGGGGAGGCACGATGGCGTGCATGGCGGCGAAGCCGCCAGCCGCGGGCAGCGCGTAGTAGAGCAGGGAGCCCCCGAAGCGCCGCGCGACGGTGAGGATGATCGGGAGGAAGACGACCAGGCCGGCGTCGAAGAAGATCGGGAAGCCGAAGAGCAGCGAAGCCACGCCGAGCGCGAACGGCGCCCGTTTCTCGCCGAACCGGTTGATCAGGGTGTCGGCCAGTACCTGCGCGCCCCCGGTCACCTCCAGCAGCCGGCCCAGCATCACCCCGAACGCGACGAGCAGGGCGACCGACCCGATGGTGTCGGCGAAGCCGTAGATCAGGACGTCGGGGATCTCGGCGTAGTCGAAGCCGACGGCCACCGCCGTCACGACGCTGACGAGCACCAGCGAGACGAAGGCGTGCAGCTTCAGCCCCATGATCAGGGTGAGCAGCAGGGCCACCGCCCCGGCGGCGATGAGGAGCAGCGTGGTCGTGCCGTAGACCGGGTCGATCGGTTCCATGGGGTCCTTCCCGAGACAGCAGAGCCCCTCACTCTGCCGCCGGAGCCCGGACCCTCGCAACCACCCGAACGGTTGGTCGGACGGTGGCCGCGGTCAGGCCTGCGCCGCCGCCTTGTCGGCGCCGCGGCGCCACCGGATGCCGGCCTCGAGGAAGTCGTCGAGCTCACCGTCGAAGACCGCCTGGGGGTTGCCCGACTCGTGGCCGGTCCGCAGGTCCTTGACGATCTGGTAGGGGTTGAGCACGTAGTTGCGCATCTGGTCGCCCCAGGAGGCCTGCACGTCGCCCTTGAGCTCCTTGAGCTGCGCCTCCTCCTCGGCCTTCTTGAGCGCCAGCAGCTTGGCCTTGAGCACCACCATCGCGCTGGCCTTGTTCTGGAGCTGGCTCTTCTCGTTCTGGCACGAGACGACCACGCCGGTCGGGATGTGGGTGAGGCGGACGGCGGAGTCGGTGGTGTTGACCGACTGGCCACCCGGGCCGCCCGAGCGGTAGACGTCGACCCGGACCTCCTCGTCGGGGACCTCGATCTCGTCGGTCTGCTCCAGCACCGGGACCACCTCGACGGCGGCGAAGCTGGTCTGGCGGCGGCCCTGGTTGTCGAACGGGCTGATCCGCACCAGCCGGTGGGTGCCGGCCTCGACGCTGAGCGTGCCGTAGGCGTACGGCGCGTGGATCGCGAAGGTGGCCGACTTCAGGCCGGCCTCCTCGGCGTAGGAGGTGTCGAACACCTCGACGCCGTACTTGTGCTGCTCCGCCCAGCGCGTGTACATCCGCATCAGCATCTCGGCGAAGTCGGCGGCGTCGACCCCGCCCGCGCCCGAACGGATGGTGACCAGGGCCTCGCGGGCGTCGTACTCACCGCTGAGCAGGGTCCGGATCTCGAGGCTCTCGACGGCCTTGTGGATCTTGCCCAGCTCGCGCTCGGCGTCGGTGAGGGTCTCGGCGTCGTCCTCCTCGCGGCCGAGCTCGACCATCAGCTCGAGGTCGTCGAGGCGGCCGTGGAGCTCGGTGAACCGGTCGAGCTCGCCCTGGAGCAGCGACAGCCGGCCGGTGACCCGGGTGGCGTTGTCCTGGTCGTCCCAGAGGTCGGGCGCGGCGACCTGCTCGCCGAGGTCGGCGATCTCGGCGCGCATGCCGTCGAGGTCGAGCACCTGGCCGATGGTCTTCATCGTCGCCTGGAGCTGCTTGATCTCGGTGTCGAAGTCAGGTCCTGCCACGAGGAGCAAGGCTACCGCCGGGCCGGACACCCGGCGGCATCGCGGCACGCTCGGGGCACGCCCTAGTGCCGGCCGAACACCTGAGCGGCGTACACCGTGCCGTCGTCGTCACGGGCTGCGGCCATGCCGAGCAGCCGGAAGCGCGGGTCGAGGATGTTGCGCCGGTGACCCTCCGACCGCATCCAGGCGCGGACGACGCGGCGCCCGGTCGGGTAGCCGTAGGCGACGTTCTCACCCGCGGTGACCAGGTTGCAGTGCCGCATCACGACGCCGAGGTCCTGGTGGTAGAGCCGTTCCTTCCTGGCCATCCTCCGGGCCTGGCGCTCGGCGAAGCGCTGGACGCACGGACCCTTCTCGAGCCGCCTCAGGTCGTGATCGACCCGCTTGTGGTTGGTGACGACGCGGGCCTGGTCCTCGTAGCGGTCGGTGGTCTGTGCCTGGGCGGGAGATGCCACCACGGCAAGGGGAAGGGTGATCAGGACCGCCGCCAGGACGGCCCGTGGCGTGGGGATGCTCACGGGGGGCTCCTTCTCGGGGGGTTCCAGGAGTTCCCGGGAGCGTAACCCCGGACGGGGCGGTCCCGCGAGGGTTCAGGCGGCGGCAGGCTCCTCGTGCGGGGTCTCGTCGTGGGTCCCGCCCTCGGCCCGCGAGGGCAGGGTCAGCACGAGCGCAGCGACGACCACCGAGATCAGCGCGGCCGCTCCGAAGGCCCACTGCACCCCGCCGACGAAGGCCGCCGAGGGGGTCGCCCCGCCCTCGAGCAGGGCGTTGGCGCGCGAGGAGAGCACGGTCACCGAGACGGCGGTGCCGATGGCGGCCGAGACCTGCTGGGTGGTCCCGAGCAGCGACGAGCCGTGGGAGTACAGCTGCGGCGGCAGCGCGCCGAGGCTGAGCGTGAACACCGGCGTGAACAGCGTGGCCAGGCTGACCATCAGCAGCACGTGGGCGCCGAGCACCACGGCGTACGACGTGGTCTCCGTCACCTGGCTGAGCACTCCGAGGCCGACGACGACGCCGAGGCTGCCCGGGATGACCAGCGGCCGGGCACCGAACCGGTCGAAGGCGCGGCCCACGCGCGGGCCGAGCAGGCCCATCGCCAGCCCGCCCGGAGCGACCAGCAGGCCGGTCTGGAGCGGGCTGAGGCCACGCAGGTCCTGCAGGTAGAGCGGCAGCAGGATCATCGCGCCCATCATCGCCAGGAACGACACCGACTGGACGGTGACGCCGACGGCGTAGGTGCGGTGGCTCAGCACGCGCAGGTCGAGCAGCGGCACGTCGCGCTTCTGCAGTGCGCGCTGACGCAGCAGGAAGACGGCGACGACGACGAGGCCGATGCCGACCAGCGCGGAGGGGGACACGGCCGACTCGGTCTCGGCGCCGATCCGGCTGAGGCCGTAGACCAGGGTGCCGAAGCCGACGGCGGCCAGCACGACGCTCGGCACGTCGAGCGCGCTCTCACGGGTCTCGCCGACGTCGGTGAGCCGGCGCATCGAGATCCAGGTGATGAGCCCGGCGACCGGCAGCACCAGGCCGAACAGCCAGCGCCACGACGCCACCTCCAGGACCACGCCGGAGACGGCCGGGCCGAGGGCGGGGGCGACGGAGATCGCGAGCATCACGTTGCCCATGACGCGGCCGCGGTCGTGCTCGGGCACGATCGTCATCAGCGTCGTCATCAGCAGCGGCAGCATCACCGCGGTGCCGGCCGCCTGCACCACCCGTCCGGCGACGAGCATCCAGAAGACAGGTGCCAGCGCCGAGACCAGGGTGCCGGCGAGGAACACGGTCATCGCGGTGGCGAACGCCTGCCGGGTCGTGACCCGCTGGAGGAACCAGCCGGTGACCGGGATGACGACGGCCATCGTCAGCATGAACGCGGTCGACAGCCACTGCGCGCTGCGCGCCGAGACCTCGAGCTCGACCATCAGCCGCGGGATCGCGTTGACCATGATCGTCTCGTTGAGGATGACCACGAAGGTGGCGAGCACCAGCCAGCGCAGCACGGCGTACGGCGACTCGACCCGGGTCTCGGCCTGGTCGTGGGTCGGGGTCGTCTCGGGCACGCGGCAGTCCTCGGTGTCGTGGCTGGTGATGGAGGTGGTCATGCCGGGGGCAGACCGGCGACGGGGAGTGAACTCATCGCATCACGGCGGGATTCCCCGGCGCGACCGAATATGCTGAACCGTTGCCGGGGGTCCGGCCCGCGCACGCACGCCGCGCGCGAAGATGGACGCCTCGGGTGTCGTTCGGCGGAAGGTCTGTCCGGTGGGTGTGATGACTCGTGGCCTGGTGGCCGCGCTGTCCGTCGTGGTGTCGGTGACCGGCGCCGCCCCGGCGCTCGGGCTCGACGACCCCGGCGCCACGCCCCCGCCGCAGGACATCGTGCAGGGCATGGTGATCCGGAAGGCCCCGGCGTCCGAGCGGGACCCGCTGGCCCAGGCCGTCGAGGCGCAGGCGAAGGCCCAGGGCCGGAAGCGGCAGCGCCCGGCTCCGCCGACCGAGATGGACGTCCGGATGGTGCAGGCCAACATCAAGAGCGATCTGGGTGCGGATGCGTTCGTCGCCGACCTGCGCGAGGCGACCGCCGGTGCCCCGGACTTCGTGACCCTCAACGAGGCCGTCCGCCCGCCGGAGCTGCTGGCGCTCCCGGGCTACTCCTCCTACCGCGGCACCGACAGCCGCTGGACGATGGAGACCACGGTCCTGTGGCGCGCCGACCGGTGGGAGGCGCTGTCGACCGGCACCCGCTACCTCCACCAGCGCGGCGGCACGTGGGGCACGCGGGCGGTCAACTGGATGACCGTGGAGTCGCTCGAGACCGGCAAGGTCGTGTCGATCGTCTCCACCCACGCCTCCCCGGTCGGCAAGGGCACGCCCGACCTGCTGCCGCTCTACATGAGCGGGCTGTCGGCGTTGGTGCGCGAGCTCTCGGCGCAGGGACCGGTGTTCGCCGGTGGCGACCTCAACGCCCACTACGGGTCCGGCCGGTTCCCGCGGGCCGGGCTGTCAGCCGGCGGGTTGGCCACGACGTACGACGTCCACGGCATGCCCCCGGGCGGCACCGGCGACCACGGCGGCTCCACGATCGACTACCTGATGTACCAGCCCGGCGCCGGTGTCACGTCCACCAGCCAGTGGAAGTCCGAGCTGTTCTCCGACCACGACGCCGTCGCCGGCGACTTCCACCTCGACTGGTGAGCCCTCGGCCCGCCCGCCGGTCACCAGGAGGTCGGCTTCTCCGGGGTGTGCAGCCAGACGTCGAAGAAGTGGTCGAGGTCCTCGCCCGACACCTCTGCCATGAGCGCCTCGAAGTCGGCGGTGCTGGCGGTGCCGTCGTCGTGGCGCGCCACCCATTCCCGGACCCCCTCGAGGAAGGCGTCCTCGCCGATCTTCTCGCGGAGCGCGAACAGCGTGGCGGCGCCGCGGTCGTAGATCGCGCCGGAGAACAGGCCGAACGGCCCGGGGTCGGCGACCACGACGTCCCAGAAGTCGCCGTCGGCGGGGATGGCCATCACCTCGTCGAAGGACTGCTGGGCCGTGCCGTCGCCCTGGTCATCCGACCAGATCCACTGGGCGTAGGTGGCCCAGCCCTCGTTGAGCCAGATGTCCGACCACCGGTAAGGGCTGACCGCGTTGCCGAACCACTGGTGCGCCAGCTCGTGCATGACGGTGCCCTCGCGGGCGACCCGGGAGTAGACCGGCCGGGTCTGCGTCTCCAGGGCATACCCCACGTCGTCGTCGTCGACGATCGCGCCGGCTGAGTTGAACGGGTAGGTCCCGAACTGCTCGAGGAAGCCGATCATCTCGGCCTCGCGCGCGAGGTTGGTGTTGGTGGCCGCGAGGTTGCTGGGGGTCAGGTTGTCGTCGACGGCGTCGATCACGGGCAGCCCGCTCGCCGTCTCCGACTTCCGCAGGTCGTAGTCGCCCACCGACGCGGTCGTGAGGTAGCTCGCCATCAGGTCGGGCGTGTCCCACCACCACGTCGTCCTGCCGTCCCTCGTCCGCGGGTGGCGTGCGGGCACACCGTTGGCCACGGCCACCTTGCCCCGGGGCACGGTGATCCGGAAGCGGTAGGTCGCCTTGTCCGTGGGATGGTCGCTGACCGGGTACCAGGTCATCGCGCCGTCGGGCTCGTTGACGACCATGGCGCCGTCGCGCGTCGTGACCCAGCCGTAGGGCACCCCCTCGATGTCCCGGGGCCGGGTCGTCGCGCCGCCGTACCTCACGACCACCTCGACGGTCCGGCCGGCCTCGATCCTGCGCCCCGGCTGGACGACCAGCTCCCACTTCCGCTTCTCGTCGTCCTGGACCTGCCAGAAGGCACGCCGGTCGACGGCGGTCGCGGCCTTCCTCAGCCGCTTGTCGTCGACCGTCACCCGGCGGACGTGGAGCCCGCGGAGGTCGAGGTTGAACCGGTCGAGGTCCTGGGTCGCCGTCAGCGTGATCCTGGCCACGCCGTCGAGCCGCCCCGCCAGCGGCGCCGGCGCCGCCTCCGGCGGGGTGTAGGTGAGGTCGAGGCGGTAGTGCCGGACGTCGTAGCCGCCGTTGCCTGCGTACGGGAAGTAGGGGTCACCGGCCCCGCTCGCCGCCACCGAGGAGAGGCGCCCGCCTTCGGTCACCGCGGTCGACGCGGCCGGCGCCAAGAGCAGGGCGAGCCCGACCCCTCCCGCGACGAGAGTCCGACCCGTCCTCGAGCTGGCGTCCACGGCGTACCCCCATCGGTGAGGACGCCGAGACTAGCGCCGAGGAACGTGGGGCGGGCACCCCCGTCCGGACCTCCGCGGCCGGTGACCGCCGCACGCCACCCCAAGGCCGAGCGAGCGACCCCGCCGCTGGTTTCCCAACGACGGGTTCGCACGCTTCCCCCGTGTCCACCGTCCCCCGCGGCAGCGGACTCCGTCCCACCACGATGGAGGAACGGCCGCGAAATTGGGACCACAGCGGGTGCACAGTTCGGTGACAGTCCGGCGACTCCGTCAACGCGCCGTCGTAGGGATCGGGGTGACCTGGTGGCCCCGCACCACCACGGTCGGGCGGGCAGGGCATCACGCCTAGCAGTCGCTCTCGACCTCCGCGTCGCACCGATCGTCGCCCAGCCCACCGTCGGCCACGTCGCGACCTCCCCCACCGACGAGTCGGTCGCCCCGCTGTCCACCGGACATCTCGTCGCGTCCGGTCTCACCGAGCAGCAGGTCCGCGCCCGGCCCGCCCCAGAGGCGGTCCCCCAGGGCACCGCCCAGCAACCGGTCGCGGCCACGCCCGCCGACCAGTCGGTCCAGGTTCGTGCCACCGTCGAGCCGGTCGTCGCCCGACCCGCCGCGCATGAGGGGTGAGAGGTGGGGGTCCCCGTCCCGAGGGCCTCGCCGGAAGATGTGGTCGTCGCCCGGACCGCCCCCGAGAGTGATCAGGCGCACGACGTTGGTGCGACGGAAGCCGAGGAGCCAGTCGTGGCCACGGCCGCCGACGATGTCGCCGTTGGTGCAGATCCGGTCGCCTCCCGCACCGCCGTAGACGGTGGGGGTCCTGCCCGTCACCACCATCACGTCCGGGCCGTCGGTCCCGACCACGTCGGAGGCCGTGTGTCGCACCACGACGGTGGCGGGCTCCCCGAAGCACGTCGGGGTGGGTGCTGCGTCTGCGGCCGGTACGCCGAGCACGAGCAACGGAACGGTCAGGATCCCGACGAGCCAGGTCGGCCATCCCCTGGGTGAACGTGTCATCCCCGTGTACCTCCCCCTGCGAGCTGTCTCCCGAGCCCACACCGTTCCCACCACGGTCCACCTCCTCCGGCGATCAGACAAGGGCGACCGGGACCCGGGTAGGCGCCGCTCTCAGTCGAGCTGGACGGTCGCCGACGCGGTGGCGCCGACCGGCGCCGATGCGGGTGCGCCCGGGAAGGTGAGCGGCAGGTCGAGCGGCGCCGTGACCCGCACGACCACGCTGTCACCACCGTCGGCCATGGTCACGGTCCAGCTCAGGCCGGGGTAGGCGGCCAGGGCGCCGGTGCGGGCGAGGTGGTCGGCCACCGCGGCCCTCGCGGCCTGGTGCCGCAGGTCGAGACGGCCCTCACCCGACAGGCCGTCGGTGTAGAGGTCCGCCTCGTTGCGGGACCCGGCGTCGGCGGCGGCGAGGGCCGCACCGTCGGCGAGGGTGGACAGCCCCTGGCGCTGCAGGAACGCGGCGGTCGCGTCGACGACGACAGCGATCGTCATCATCAGCACCACGGCCAAGCCGACGATGAGCAGGGACATCTGGCCGGTCTCGTCACGGGGTCGCATCAGAGGTCCCGGAACTGCCCGACGGGCACGGTGTGGGTCGAGTCGAGGGCGAAGCTCGGCGCGTCGCCGCCGAGGATCCCGGGCAGCAACGGGAGTTCGACGCGGGTCCAGACCTGGACCGTGATCACCTCGCCCGCGACGTGGCAGTCGGCGCTGCCGCAGCTGATCCGGACCCGGAAGCCACGGTCGGCCCCGCCCTGGTCGTCGAACGCCTGCCGGATGGCCGCCCGGGCCCGGGCCTCGCCGACGGCGTCGGTGTCGGCCAGCGCGAACGCGCGGGCGGCCGACCGGGCGGCGCTCGAGACCGCGAACGCGCCGCGCTGCACCTCGAAGACCGACAACACGATCCAGACGAGCGGCACCAGCAGGACGATCCCGAGCCACACGAACTCGACCAGCGCCGTACCGCACTCGTCGCGGGGCCGGCTCACGGCGCCTCCTCGACGGCGTGGCCCTGCACCGAGACCGCGACCCCCGGCCCGCCCAACCCCAGCGCCGGAACGGTCGCCCGCACCGTCACCCGGACGGTCGGCTGGCCGTCGATCGCCACGGTCGTGGCCCGGACGTCGTCGGCGAACCTCCCGGAGATCGCCCCGTCGATCTGCGCGCGGGTGCGCGCCTCGCCGTCGGCGAGGTCGCGGTCGAGTGCGGCGGCGTAGCGCGCGCCCTCCGCAGCCGCGGAGGCGAGCGTGTTGCGGACCATCAGCACCAGGCCGACCTGGAGGACGCCGAGGAACAGCGGCACCAGGATCGTCAGCACCAGCACGAAGTCGACGATCGCGGCGCCGTACGTCGACCGATCTCGTCGACGTTCCATGGTCGGGTCAGTTCACGCTGCGCAGCGCCGTGCGCAGCAGCCGGGTCAGCTCGTCGCCGGCCACGGCGCTGATGATCGCCACGAGGCCGACGGTCATGACCGTGATCAGGACCCAGCCGGGGACGTCGCCCCGGTCGTCCCGCTCGCGGGGTGCGCGCATGAGCAGGTGGAGGGCGGTGGCCCACAGGGTGAGGTGGTGCATGTCGTACCTCGATCTCTCGGTGTCAGGGGACGGTCAGGGAGAGCCCGACGACGCCGGGCCAGAAGGCGAAGAAGACGGTGACCGGCAGCACCAGGAAGACCACGGGGACCAGCATCAGCACCTCCTTGCGGGCGGCGACCTCGATCAGCTCGCGGCGACCGGCCTCGCGCACGTCGGCCGCCTGGGCGTGGAGGACGTCGGCGAGCGGGGTGCCGCGCTCCACCGCGACGGCGATCCCCTGCGCGAACCGCGCGACGATCGGCTGCGTGGTCGACGCGGCCCACCGGTCGAAGGCCTCCCCCACCGGCTGACCGGTGCGGACGTCGGCCAGCACGACAGCGAGGTCGCGGGACAGCTCGCCCCCACTGCGGCGCACCACCCGGTCGAGCGCCGCGACCGGTCCCTCCCCCGCGGCCACGGCCAGGGCGAGCAGCTCGGCCACGGTCGGGAACTCGCGGATGATCTGCCGCTCCCGGTCGCGCACCTGGCCGGTGAGGTGGTAGTCGCGCCAGATCACGCCCACGGCGAAGCCGACCAGGCACAGCAGCGACCCGGAGACGACCCCGCCGTCGCCGTCCAGGGTGCCGACCAGTGCCCAGCCCGCACCGAGGCCGAAGCCGGCCAGGCCCCACACCACCTGCTGCACTCGGAAGTCGGCGACAGTCAGGGCCAGCCCGGCCCGGTCGAGCCGTCGCCGTACGGAGGTGGCCCCGCCGAGCACCCGCTCGACGGCTCCGGCGAGGCCGCGCACCACGGGACCGAAGACGGCGACGCCCGCGGGCAGCGGGGAGTACGCGGACGTCGCGGGCGTGCGGGGTCGCGCGAACGCGGGGAGGTCCTGCAGGTAGGGCAGTACCCGGATCGCGAGCTGCGGACGGCGGATCGCCGCCACCCGGGCGACGACGAGGAGCAGCCCCGATGCGGCCAGCAGCCCGAGGACGGCGCCCCACGCCGTGGCACTCATGTGAGGATCCGCCGCTCGGTCGGCAGCCGCCCGATCCGCATCATCAGGGCATAGGCGACCAGGCACGAGGCGGCGCCGATCGTCAGCACGACGATGCCGCCGAGCGAGTCGTAGCGGCGTACGACGTCGGTCTGGAAGCTCATGAAGAGCAGCACCACCCACGGTGCGGCGACGGCCAGCCGTGCCCCGTTGACCGCCCAGGCCTGCCGTGCCTCCATCTCCGAGCGGGTGCGGGCGTCGTCGCGGAGGTAGCCGGACAGGTTGCGCAACAGCCGCCCGAGCTCACCCCCGCCGACCTCGCGGGCGACCCGCAACCCCTCGACCACCCGGTCGCCGACAGGGTCGGCCAACCGCTCCTTGAGCCGGTCGAGGCTCTCGTGGAAGCGGCCGCTGAGCTGGTAGTCGGCGGCGAAGGCCCGGAACGCCGGCCGCAGCGGCTCGGGGCCGCGGCTGCCGAGGTTGCCGAGCGCCTCGGGCAGGGACAGCCCCGCGCGGACGGCCGATGCCAGGTTGTCGACGGCCTCGGGCCAGAGGTCGGCGAGCTCCCGGGTCCGGCGACGGGCGCGCCCCGACACCACGGCCACCGGGAGCCCCGCGGCGAGAATCGCGAAGCTGACCGCGACCGGCGGGGTGCGCGAGACCAGCTGGACGAGCAGGCCGGCAGCGAGCCCGAGGACAAGGCAGAGGACCACGAAGCCGGCCGTGCTGATTCCGCCCAGGCCTGCCAGGACCAGGCCGCGGCGCAGCCTGCCGGGGCCCCGGGAGCGACGGGTCTCGCGCGGCAGGGAGAACGCCGACCACACCAGCAGCAGCCCGACGCCGACCCCGAGCCCGACGAGTTCCCCCATCAGCGGGCCCCCTCGAGCACCTGGTGGACGTCGATGCCGAGCCGGGCGAACCGGTCGAGCCGCGGCGGCATCCCGTGGGCGCGGCGCAGCTCGTCGCCGGACTGCTCGAAGATCGCCTCGGTCTCGATGACGTCGGCCTCGACCCGGCCGGGCACGGCGACGATCTCGCGCACCCGGCGTACGCCCTGCTCGTCGACGCCGAGGTGGACCACCAGGTCGACCGACGACGCGACCGTCGGGACGACGAACCGGGCGGAGATGTTCTCTCCGGCCAGGAGCGGCAGTGTGCACATCTTGACCAGGGCCTCGCGGGCAGAGTTGGCGTGGATGGTGCACATGCCGGGGAGCCCGGCGTTGAGCGCCAGCAGGAGGTCCATGCACTCCTCGGACCGGACCTCGCCGACGATCAGCCGGCTCGGCCTCATCCGCAGGCTCTCCTTCACGAGCTCGCGCAACGTGATTTCACCCGTGCCCTCGAGGCCGGCCTGACGGGTCTGCATCGGCACCCAGTCGGGGTGCGGGAACCGCAGCTCGAAGACCTCCTCGACGCTGACCACGCGCTCGCCGCCGGGGATCGCGGCGGACAGGCAGTTCAGAAGCGTGGTCTTGCCCGCCTGGGTCCCGCCCGCCACCAGGATGTTGAGCCCGGCGCGCACCGAGGCTTCGAGGAACCGGGCGGCCGTGGGTGGCATCGAGCCGAGGTCGACCAGCCCCTGCAGGCTGGCCGCGCGGAGCACGAACTTGCGGATGTTGACCGCGGAGAAGCCGCGGCTGATGCCCTCGAGGACGACGTGGAGCCGGTGGCCCTCGGGCAGCATCGCGTCGACGAAGGGTCGGGAGATGTCGATGCGTCGACCGCTGGACTTCAGCATCCGCTCGACCAGCTCCTGCACCTGGCCGGTCGTCAGCATCAGGTTGGTCAGCTCGTGACGGCCGTTGCGGGCCACGAAGACCCGGCTCGGGTCGTTGACCCAGATCTCCTCGACGGTCGGGTCGTCGAGGAACGGCTGCAGCGGTCCGAAGCCGGAGACCCGCGCCACCAGCTCGCCGACCACGGCGTCGACGTCGGCGAGCGGCGCCACGGACCCGGTGAGCGACCGCTGGTCGTGGTCTCGTACGACGCCCTCGGCGATCTGCCGCACCACGACCGCGTCGCGCTGCGGATCGACCCCCTCTCGGCGCACCCGGTCACGGACGCGCTCGTCGAGGCTCTCGACCAGCTCCGCGTGGGCATCGGCCACCGGCATGGGTCCCCCGTCCCGAGTTGAGGTCCTGCCCGCAACCTAGGCGTCTTTACCTTCGGATGGGAGAGGCGACCGGGAAATCTGTGGAGAACCAGCGGGGCGACCGTGCCGCCGGAACCGAGGTCGGCGGATGCTCCTCAACGGGTATCAGGGACCGGTCCCACTACTCTGTCAGGTAGCGGGGCTCCTGCCGGAGAGGTCGTCTCCCGATCGCCGACCTCTGAGAGTTTCGCGCAAGGGAGTGCCCGACGGTGGAGGAGGTGGCGCCTCATGGAGAGCGAGGACTGGAGCGACGACGAGCTGCTCGCGACGCTCGCGGAGGCGACCCGGCGCGCAGGTGAGCCCACCGGCACGATGGCGGCCGCCGCCGACGCCGCGTTCTCGTGGCGCACCATCGACGCCGAGCTCGCCGCGCTGACCTACGACTCGACCGAGGACGAAGCCGTGCTCGTGCGTGACGCCGGCACGACGTCCCGGCAGCTGGCGTTCGAGAGCGAGGGCCTCGGGGTCGAGCTCGAGCTCACCCCGGACGGTCTGGTGGGCCAGCTGGTGCCGCCGGCCCCCGGCGACGTGACGCTCCTCGGCCCGGCCGGCGAGCTCGTGAGTGTCGAGGCGGACACCCTGGGGCTGTTCCGCTTCGACGGTGGCCGGCGAGGGCCGGTCAGGCTGCGGTGCGTGACCGCCACCCACGAGATCCTCACCGACTGGGTGCAGATCTAGCGCGTCGTCAGCGCTCGAGCCGCAGGACGAACGGTCGCTCGGCCCCGTCGCGCAGGCCCTCCCAGGCCCTGCGTGCACTCACCTGCCCCGGGAGCGTCCGGGCCGCGATCGCGCCGCTCACCGACGCGGCCGCGAAGGAGGTGCCGCTCCAGCGGGCGAGGCCGTCGAAGGAGTCCGTGCCGCCACCGTCGAACGAGACGGTGCCGCTCAGGTAGGTGCTGACGCGGTCGACGCCCGGGGCGAGCACGTCCACCCACGGGACACCCTCGGGCGAGAACGGCGCAGTCCTCCCCGCGTCATCGGTGGCGCCGACCGCGACGACACGGTCGAGGGCGGCGGGCCACGCGGGCCGGCGGGGGTCGGCGAGCTGCCCGCCGTCGTCACCGTGGTTGCCGGCCGCGGCGACCACCACCGTCTCGGCGGGAAGGCGCTCGACCGCCCTGGACAGGACGAGGGGCGCCTCTCCGTCCTCGGTGTGGCAGAAGAGCGACAGGTTCAGGACGTCGAGCCCCTCCCGGCCGTGCTCGACGATCGCCTGGGCCACGGTCCAGGAGTCCGCCGAACCGTCGTCGGACAGGACCCGGCGTGCAGCGACCACGCACCCTGGCGCCTCGCGGAGCACCAGGCCTGCGATGAAGGTGGCGTGCCCCGCCACCGCGCTGTTCGTCGACCCGGCGGGAAGCACGTCGTCGGCCGCGGCCACCCAGCCGCCCGCCAGCCACGGATGTTCGGCGATGGCGGTGTCCAGCACGCCGACCCGGACACCGCGACCCCGACGAGCCACCCGGGCCGGCGGGTGCTGGTCGCTGGGGGCAGGGGCGAGCGCGCCGCCGTGAGAGATCTTGCCGCCGCCGATGACCTCGCCGAGCAGGCGGTTCTTGCCGATGGTGGGCACCCAGCCGGCGTACTTCCCGGCGAAGTGGGCGCGCAGGCCGATCAGCAGCCGGTCCAGGTCGCTGGGCTCTGCGTCGCCGGACGTCGCCGCCCGGGCCGCGACGAGCTGAGCGGTCTCCGCCGGCAGGGTCGCCGCCGCTGCGCCGTCGTCAGGCAGCCGGATCAGGGAGAGCCCGAGCGCCGGGCTCGCCTCGACGCCACCGATCGGCACCGCCAGGTCCTCCAGCGCGCGGGCGACCTCGCGGGCGTGCTCGAAGGCCACGACCAGGTCCGGTGAGTACGACGCGCTGCCGCCGTGTCGTTCCGCCACGTGCATCGATGACATCTCCCTCACAGGTGATCAACACCGCCCGAGAGCGCGCGGCAGGGCTCACGATATGGCCACAGCGGTCCATTGACACGCTCTTCACCCAACGGTCACTGTCGGCAGATGGCCCCCCTGCCTCTCGAGGAGGCACCCGAGCTCGCCGTGCGCAGCGCGCTGGCAACCACGGCCGAGGAGGCCCTGCGACTGGCCGCCCTCGACCCCGCTGCGGCCCGTCGGCTGGGGGCCGGAGTCGTGGACCGCGCCCGGGCCACGCGCGCGTGGGACACCGTGAGCGCCGCGGAGCGCGCGCTCGGGGTAGCGGCGATGAACCTGGGCGACCTCGAGGCCTCGGTGGACCACCTCCGCCGCGCCGTCGCCGCGGCCCGACGGGCGGAATCGGGACGTCGCCTCGGCGAGGCGAGGATGAGCCTGGCGTCGGCGTTCGTCCTGCGCGGCCTCCCTGCCCAGGCCTCGCGCACGATCCGTGCTGCGCGCGACGACCTGGCCGGGCTCCACGCCGCACGTGCCGGCGTCCAGCACGCCGCCATCCTCCAGGAGCTGGGCAGGTACGACCAGGCGCTGCGGGTGCTCCGACAGTCGCTACCGGTCCTGCGGGCGGAGGCCGACGCGGAGTGGGCGGCCCGGGCCCTGTCCAACCGCAGCCTGATCCATGTCGAGCGACGAGCGTTCCGCGCCGCCCGGGCCGACCTCGAGGAGGCTCGCCGCTGGTGCGACGAGCACGGTCTCGACCTGCCCGGTGCCTACGCGGAGCAGAACCTCGGCTGTCTGGCGGCCACCGAGGGCGACGTACCCGCCGCACTGCGCCACTTCGACGCCGCCGAGGTCCGCTACCGGCAGTTCGGGCTCGTCGAGCCGTCACTCTTCGTGGACCGGGCCAAGGTGCTGCTGGCGGTCCGGCTGCTGGCGGAGGCGCGCGCCACCGCCGAGGCCGCGGTGGCGGCGTACGCCGAGCAGGGTCGCGACGTGCACGTGCCCGAGGCCCTGCTGCTCCTCTCCACCGTGGCCCTGGTGCAGGGCGACCACACCACGGCACGGAGCGCCGCCGACGAGTCCCTCGACGGGTTCCGTCGGCGCGGTCGCACCCACGCGGTCGTGCTGGCCCGCTACGCCCGGCTCCAGGCCGACCTGGTGGCCACGCCCGGAGCGGTCGACGCCGCGCGCGTCGCACGGGCGGCCCGCGAGCTCCAGCACGCCGGCTGGACCGTGCCCGGGTTCGAGGCACTGGTGCTCGCCGGTCGGATCGCGCTCGACCAGGGCCGGACGGTCAGCGCGCACCGCTACCTCGCAGCGGCCAGCCGCGCCCGGTCGACCGGCCCGGCGGAGGTGCGCGCCCGGGCGTGGCTCGCCGAGGCGCTGCTCCGCCGGGCCGAGGGACGCCGGGCAGGGGCATTGGCGGCCCTGCGGGCCGGAGCCCGCATCGTCGACGACCACCAGGCCAGCCTGGGGGCCACCGAGCTGCGGGCCCACGTCAGCGCCCATCGCGGTGCGCTGGCGCGGTGGGGGCTGCAGATGGCGTTGGAGGACGAAGATCCACGACGCGTCCTGGAGTGGGCCGAGCGCGACCGTGCCAGCGCCCTGCGGGTGCGACCCGCCAAGCCGCCGGACGACCCGGAGCTGTCTCGCGATCTCACACAGCTCCGGTCCACCATGGCGCAGATCGACGAGGCCCGCAGCGACGAAGCGGACGACGCCCGGCTCGTGCAGCGCCAGGTGATGCTCGAGCGTCGCATCCGGGACCGGTGCCGGACGGCCAGCGGCCGGGCCGGGACAGCAGGCGTGTCGACACGCACCGTGGACGACCTGGCCGGATCGCTGGGCGACGCGGCCCTGATCGAGTTCGTGGAGACCGGCGGCGCGGTCCTCGCGGTCACGGTGGTCCGGGGGCGGCCCCGGCTCCACACTGTGGCCGACACCCACGACGTCCTCCACGCGATGGCCCACGTCCCGTTCGCGCTGAACCGGCTCGCCCGCCCCGGCCGGGGGTCGCGGGGCAGTACGGCGGCGGCGACCGCCGTGCTGGATCGCGCCGGCGAGACCCTCGACGCGCTGCTGGTCCGGCCGTTAATCGGGGCCGTGGGCGACCGGCCCCTCGTCGTGGTGCCGAGCCCGGCCCTGCAGTCGGTGGTCTGGTCGGCGCTGCCGAGCTGCCTCGCGCGAGCCGTCACCGTCAGCCCCTCGGCGTCGCTGTGGCACAAGGCCGCGGTCGGCCCGTCGCGGGAGCGGGCCGGCAGCGCGGTCTCGGTCGCGGGCCCCGGACTGCCGGGTGGTCGGGAGGAGGCGAGCCGCGTCGCCGGCCTCTACACCGGCTCGTCACTGCTGGTGGACGAGGCGGCCACCTGCGAAGAGGTCCTCCGCCGCGTCGACGGGGCCGGGTTGCTGCACCTCGCCGCCCACGGCCACGTGCGTGCCGACAACCCGCTGTTCTCGTCGGTGACGCTCGCCGACGGGCCGTTGACGGTCTACGAGCTCGAGGGCCTCGACACGGCCCCGCGGCACGTCGTCCTGTCCGCCTGCGACACCGGTCGCCCGCAGGCCGTCACCGGACAGGAGGTGCTCGGCTTCGGGGCCGCGCTGCTCGCGGCCGGCACCGCGACCGTCGTGGCACCGGTCGTGCAGGTCTCGGACGCCGCGACGATCCCGCTCATGGAGGCGTTCCACCGGGCCGTGACCGCGGGGACAGCGCCGGCCGCGGCCCTGGCGCACGCCCAGGCCCGGGCCCGCGGCTCGAGCGAGGAGGAGCGCGCGGCGGCTGCCGGATTCGTCTGCGTCGGAGCTGGCTGAGCCCGGGTGCTCCCTCAGCCGCCGAGCAGCCCGCTCACGGCCGGATGGGCACGCACGCGGGCGAGGGCTCGCGCGCGCGTCGGCCCGATGCTGCCCACGGGGATCCCGAGCCGGGCGCTGACCTCCTCGTAGGGCACCGGCGGGTCCTCGATCAGCACCAGGAGCAGGGCACGCTGTCGGTCGGGCAGCTCGGCCATGGCCACCAGCAGCGCCTCGTGCCTCTCGGCATCGAGCATGGTGGCGTCCAGCGTCTCCACGACGTCCGCGCCTGCCGCGCTCGGGTGCCCGAATGGGTCGGAGGTCGGCACCACCCGGCGTGCGCGGATCACCCGCAGGCACTCGTTGCGTGCGGTCGTGACGATCCAGCCGGGCAGGGCGGCGGGCTCCCGGAGCGCGCCCAGGTGCTCGACCAGCCGCAGCCAGACCGTCTGGACGACGTCCTCCGCGTCGTCGTCCTGGAGCCGGTGCCGACGTACGACGGACAGGACGAGCGAGGTGTACCGCGCGACCAGCTCGTGCCAGGCCGTCGCGTCCCCGTCGACGGCCGCCGCCACGAGCAGCGGTACGGGATTCGCCTCGTCGTCGCTCACACCCGCCTCCCCTGCTGCCGCCACCGGTGGCTCAGCATAGTGACGAACCCAGCCGCGGACCGAGAGCACCGCGGGCCGCGCTCCGGCTCGGGACGCGCTGCGGGGGTCGACGGCGGCCACCTTCCGGACCTCCGCCGAGGAGTCCACGGCGAAGCGCCTGACGCCGGCCACATCCGATGTATCAGGGCGCGTGGAGGGTGCTCAGTCCTTGTGTGGCCCGTAGGGGGCTCGGCGGCAGGTACGCCGACCGTCACAACTGAGATGAGGAAGCACCATGGTCAACGTCACCCACCCGAAGGGCAGGTTCGGCGCGCACGCACTCGGCGCGCTGGTCCTGGCCTCCGCGAGCGTCACCACGCTGGGGCTCGTGAGCACGCCGGCAGCGGTCGCCGCCACCCCGTCCTTCCGGATCCTGGACACCACCGTCATCGAGACCGACGCCAACCGCAGCGTGTGCGCGACGGTGCAGCTCTCGCAGGTGCCCAGGCGCCGCACCACCGTCGACTACTCGACGGCGAACGGCACGGCCACGGCGCCCTCGGACTACGTCGCCAAGAACGGCACGCTGGTGTTCCGGAAGGGCGCCGCCCGGACCAGGAACGTCTGCACGACTCTCAAGGGAGACCTCCTCCACGAGCCCACCGAGCGCTTCAAGATCAGGCTCTCCAACGCCGGCGGGGCGTCGATGGCCGACCGCGTGGCCGACGTCACCGTCACCGACGACGACCCGGCCCCGGCCCTGACCGCCGGCAACGCGGCCCTGGTCAACGAGGGCAACGCGGGTGTGCGAGCGATGACCTTCCCGGTCTCGCTCTCCTCGCCGAGCGCCCAGCAGGTCTCGGTCGGCTACTCCTTCGGCCCCGGCTCGCCGGCCGCCACCGCCGACCTCGACTTCACGGTGACGCCGCAGTCGGGCACGGTGACGTTCGCCCCCGGTGAGCAGCACCAGCAGCTCACCGTCCAGGTGCTCGGCGACACGACCGACGAGGTCGACGAGCAGGTCGCCCTGACCCTGGCGAACGCCGTCGACGCAACGATCGCCGACGCTTCCGGCGCAGGCACGATCCGCGACGACGACGGCCCGGGCATCGCGATCGACAACGTCGCGAAGAACGAGGGTTGGCTGGCCGGCAACCTCTACACGTTCAACGTCTCGCTGTCCTCCCCCAGCCCGCAGACGGTCACCGTGGGCTACTCCACGGCTGGCGGCAGCGCCATCTCCGGCAACGACTTCGTGGCCCAGTCCGGCACGCTGACGTTCCTGCCCGGACAGACCTCGAGGAGCCTCTCCGTCCCGGTCACGGGAGACCTCAACGTGGAGGGGAACGAGACCTTCGTCGTCAACCTGGGCTCGCCGTCCAACGCCACCATCACCGACGGCCAGGGCATGGGCACGATCGTCAACGACGACGCCACGTCGACCGACGAGGGGATCGGCGCGGCGACCAACATCGGCACGCTCTCCGGCGACACGGGTTCGGGCCAGCTGACCCGCTTCGACAGCATCCTGCTGGGAGACGCCGACTGGTACCGCGTGGAGCTCCACGAGAACAACACCGACCTGTTCAGCAGCCGTGACCTCACGGCCCGGATCAACCTCGAGGTCGCGGACGGACCCGCCCAGACCAGCGGTGACCTGGACATGCAGGTCTTCCGGGCCAACGGCACCCTCGTCGGCTCATCCGGTGCGGGCGGGACCAGCGACGAGGTCTTCGACGTCAAGCGGTTCGACGCGCCGTTCGTGACGGACAACACCGCGTTCTACGTCAAGGTCTTCGGCTTCACCGACAACAAGATCAACAACTACACGCTTCGGGTCAACGGGAACGTCGCAACGGGGGTGGCGCCGAACCTGTGACCCGGATCCGGGTAGCGGCGCCTCGGAGCCGCTCCCGGTCGTGGGGGAGAGGAGGCCCGGCGCGCACGCGCCGGGCCTCCTCGTCCCGTCCGTCTGTGCGGCGCCGCCGGACCTCGGGGACGGTGTGGGGGCGTCCTCGAGAAGGGTCCGATCTGCGGAGAACCCGGGGACCCGCGCTCTCGCCGGTGGCCACTCACGGACGGATGCCCTTGATCCCGCGCCGGGGGCTCTCCGGCTCGGCCCCGTCGGGGCGAGCGACACACCCTGAGTTGCGCCTTCTGCATCGATCTGACCGCGGTTGCCGCGTCCCGGAAGATCGTCGTCCCGGACGACCGCGTTGCCGCGCGGGAGTCTGGCGACGAGACCCCGGCGATCGCCCAAGCGCGCAAGGCGTCCGAGGTATACAAGCGGCCCCTGGCCGCGTTCTTCCTCGCCGAACCGCCGACCGACTTCGACACCCTCCGCGACTTCCGGCGACTCGACGGAGCCGACGCGGGAGAGTGGTCACCAGCCCTTCACGACGACTTCCGCCGTACAACGAGCAACGGGACGGGGTGCTCGAACTCGCCGAACTCGACGACGTCGAGCCGCCCTCCGACTGGTGAATCGACCCGCTCCCGGACTCCGACGACGCGATCGCGCAGGCAGGTCGGGACCGCCTTCTCTCGGTCGGGGAACCAGGCCAGGGTCGGAGCCGGGCGAAGCTGCGCGGGTTCGACACCGCGCACCATCGCTACGCCCAACGCATGCATCGTTGCCGGGAGCCACCGGAGGGGCGGGCGCGAAGCTCGTGCTGAGGACCTGTCACCACGCCGTGGCCCCGCGCGCGAACGGACGCTCCACCGGGCCACCTTGGTGACCGCAAGGTCCGCACCTACCGGGCAGCGGCGCAAGCACGCAGGGGCCCGACCTGCTGACCGGACGAGCCGGCCAAGCGCACCGGCCACCGCGTGACGTCGTGGTGCGTGGTCAGCCCAGGAACGGCTGCACGAAGGCGTAGCTGTCAGCGGTGTCGACGCGCCAGGAGTAGTCGGCTCCGTGGCAGGTGCTGCTGTCGCCGAACGACACGACGGCGATGACCTGGTTGGTGTTGTTGACCAGCACCGGCCCGCCGGAGTCGCCGAAGCAGGTGCCGCCGCGGCCACCGATGGCGCTCGGGTTGTTCAGGGTGTGCAGATTGCCGCCCCTCGACACGCTGCCGTTGACCTCGACGATGCGGGAGGTCGACTTGTAGCGCGTCTCCACGTCCATCGGGTGCGGCTGCACCGACTGGATGCCGTAGCCCACGTTCTCGACCAGGGCGTCGTTGCGACCACGACCGGTGTCTCCGGCCATGGTCTCGGCGGTGCCGAGCGGCGCCAGCACGCCGTAGGTGGCCATCGGGTGCGGCTCGCCGAGCTCCACGACCCCCACGTCATAGGTGACCGGGAAGCCGGAGAAGTCGTCGTACGACGGGTGCGGGTAGGCCGTCCCGGAGGTGTAGTCGGGATTGGCGTCGAGCCATGCGCTGCGGGCGGCGTAGAGCGCCTCCTCGGTGGGGTAGTCGGCGCGGGCCGGCCACCCGGCCAGCACCTCGGTCTCCTCGAAGGTCACCCAGACGTCGGTGCCGCCGCTGGTCACCGGCTCGCCGTCGGGGTCGAGCACCTGCTCGCCGTCGGTCCCGATCCCGGAGGTGCAGTGACCGGCGGTCAGGAAGGTGTCAGCGTCGAGGAGCGTCCCGCTGCAGCTGAACCAGCCCGGGTCCGCCGGCGAGAAGAAGATCATGAAGCCGACGTAGGGATGCTCCCCCGCGTCCGGCTCTCCGTAGGTGATGGCCCCGGCCGGGGTCGCAGCGACGAAGGCGGCGACCAGCAGGGCGACGAGCGAGAGTGCGAGCTTCCTCATCGGGACTCCTCGGAGACGTGCGCCGGATGCCCCCCTGCACCGGCGCCGGTGCGCATTCTATCCCCGCGAGCGCTCGGTAGAAGCCCTCGAGATCCGCCGGTGACCGCGTCAGCCGACCACCTCGTCGCCGGTGATCAACCAGCCATCCCCGCCTCGTTCGAGGTGGATCCGCCGCACCTCCTGCTCGTCGCCGTTGTAGACGAGCGTCGCGTCGACCGCGTCCGGGCCTCCGGGGGCGGTGTGCGTGACCTGCACGTCGTCGACGGTGGACCAGAAGCCGTCGTACTCCTCGTAGCTCAGGTCGGCCCGGTAGGACGGCGAGAGCCGTGAGTACCCCGTCTCCGTGTCCTCGGGCAGGGCGGCGTAGTAGTCCTCGACGAAGGCCGAGCGTCCGGTCGCGGGGGCGGTGTCCGGCGACGGCTCGGGGGAGGAGCTCTCGGTGGGGGCTGAGGTCTCCGCCTCGGTCGGGGTGTCGGACGGGCCCTCGTCGGGCGAGGGCGACGCGTCGCTCGTCCCGTCGGCCGCGGGCGTCGTTCCGGGGTCGTCGCCGAGGAGTGCGAACGCGCCCACCGCGGCGAGCAGCAGCAGCACGGCTGCACCGAGCAGGACCGGGCCACCCCGCCTGCGGCGCTGCGGCGCCGGCGTGGGCGTCGGTGCAGGCGTGGGCGTCGGTGCAGGCGTGGGCGTCGGGTCGGCGGCAGCGACCGGTGCCCGCGGGTCGTGGAGGTGGTGCAGCGCGTGGGCCACGTCGTTCATCGACCAGCGCGAGGCCGGGTCCCGGTCCAGCATCCGCCGGATCGGCTCGGCCAGGGCACCTGCGCGCCGGGGCGCGGCCGGCTCCGTCGAGGCGATGGCCGACACCAGCGCCAGCGCGTTCGGGTTGTCGTCGTACGGCGTCCTGCCCTCGACGGCCGTGAACAGCGTCGCCCCGAGCGCCCAGACGTCGGCGGCGGGGGTCGGACTGCCCCCGCGGGCGACCTCCGGAGCGAAGTAGGCCGGCGTGCCGATGAGCATGCCGGTCCGGGTCAGGGTGTCGTCCCCGTGGGTGCGGGCGATGCCGAAGTCGGAGATCTTGGCGAGGCCGTCGTCGCGCACGAGCACGTTCCCGGGCTTGACATCACGATGGACGGTGCCGCGCGCGTGGGCGGCCGCAAGTCCGTCGGCGACCTGCGCACCGATCCGCGCGGCCCGCTCCGGCGACAGCGGGCCGTCCTCACGGGCCAGCTGGGCGAGGGTGCGCCCCGGCACGTACTCCATGACCAGCCAGAGGTGGTCGCCCTCGGCGACGGCGTCGTAGACGGAGACGACGTGGGGGTGCTGGAGCGCCGCCGACGAGCGAGCCTCCCGGAGCGCCCGGGCGCGATCGGTGACCGACTCCCCCGGCAGCCGGCCGACCTGCTTCACCGCGACCTCGCGCCCGAGTCGCTCGTCGACGCAGCGCCAGACGCTGCCCATGCCGCCGCGTCCGGCCTCCTCGAGCACCCGGTAGCGGTCGGCGATCGTCCTGGGAGGTGAAGGCATGGGACCAGTCGTACCCGGGCGCCCCCACCCGGAAACGACGGGGGTCGCTCGTACGGCGCTCGTGGACCGTCGGGGGCCGGGGCATACTTCCGCCGACCCGGGATCTGCGGCACTCTGGACCCGTCGGGTTCGAGGGGAGCGGACGATGACGGTGACGGTCGAGATCACGGTCAACGGCTCCGCCGACCCCGTGGGCCGCTACCTCAGCTGGACGCCGTACCCCGCGCAGGTGCGGCTGGTGTCGGCGGACGACGCGACCGGGCCGGTGCCGGTGCTGCTGCGCAACGCGGCCTGGAACGTCGGGAGGCTGGCGTTCCGCCACGACCCGTCCGAGGACGGCGAGCCGGAGATGACGCTGGCGGTACCCGTCGACGGGTCGCCGGTCGACCTGCTGCTCTCCGGGGAGTTCATGGCGCCGAGCACCGACGACGGCGACGCCGTGCTCGAGGCCGTCGTCGACGGCGAGGCGGTCGCCCAGGTGCCGTTCATGGTGCGGATCCGCAAGGACGCCGAGACGCTGACCGACGCCGAGCGCGACCGGTTCGTGAGTGCCTTCGCGGCGCTCAACAACCGCGGACTCGGCCTGTTCCGCGGCTTCCACGCCATGCACACCGAGGACACCAACGACGAGGCGCACGGCCTCGACGCCTTCCTGCCCTGGCACCGCGCCTACCTGCTCGACCTCGAGCGGGAGCTGCAGGTGATCGACCCCGCGGTGGCGCTGCCCTACTGGCGCTTCGACGCGCCCGCGCCGCGGTTGTTCTCCCCGGACTTCATGGGCGCGCCGGCCGGGGCGCCGTCGTCGTTCGGCGGGCCGCCGCCCGTGCTGTCGGCCGCCAACCCGCTGCAGACCTGGACGATCCACGGCGCCCCGTGGGTCGACCGGCACCCGCGGTTCGCCGACCCGCGGGTCTCGGCGGCGTCGCCGGTGCCGGGACGCACCGTGCTCGACGAGCGGACGCTGCTGCTGTTCGCGGCCCAGCAGGACCTGCCCTACGCGTTCGAGGATCTCGCCGGAGTCGCGGCCGAGGACCAGGCGCCGGGCTTCCGCGACATCCTCGAGGGCAACCCGCACGGGGCGGCCCACGTGAGCTTCGCCGGCTACATCCGCTCCCCCGGCACTGCCGCCGGCGACCCGCTGTTCTTCCTGCTCCACTGCAACGTCGACCGGATCTGGGCGCTGTGGCAGTGGCACGAGGAGAGGTTCGACGGCACCGACGTGGAGACGTACTTCTACCGAGGGCAGGCGGGCGACGCCGTGGAGACCCGGGTCGGGCACAACCTGCTCGACACGATGTGGCCGTGGAACGGCGTGACCGGAGGCCTCCGCCCGCTCACCGCACCGCGGCGGCCGCTGCTCGCATCCCGGATCGTCGCCGGGCCGCCGCCGGTCCCGACGGTCGGCGACCTCATCGACTTCCAGGGCCACGCCGCCGGCCGCCCGCCGTGCGGCTTCGACTACGACGACGTCCCGTTCGAGATGAGGCCGCAACCATGAAGGCCAGCGACTACCGCCGGCAGTTCGACGCCGAGCTCCAGCGGTCGGCCACCAAGAAGGCCGCCTCGGCCAAGGGGGCCGAACGCGCCGAGCCGGTGGCCGACCTGCTCGCGGAGCTGACCAACCGGCGCTTCGGTTCCCGCCGCCGGATCGACGCGATCGTGCGGGCCGGCGCCACGGCCGTGAAGCGGCCGCGGCTGATGAACGCCCTGATCCTGGTCGTCGCCGACCCCGAGGAGGACGGCGACGTACGCCGGGCCGCGCTGTCGGCGATCGAGGCGAGCTCCTTCAAGACCGTCGAGTTCCGGCGCTATGCACCCGACTACAACGCGGCGCTGCGGGTGGCCGCCACCGGCGCCGACGCAGACCTGCGGGCCGAGTCGCTCGACGTCCTCGCCCTGCACCACGACTCCTACGCCCAGCAGCTGCTGGTCGACGGGCTGCGCGACCCGGACCAGGCACTGGTCCCGCCAGTGCAGGCGGTGCGGATGCTGGGCTACGACCTCCACGCCGAGCACTACCCGCTGCTCCGCGACATCGTCGAGACGTCGAAGCAGCAGCCACTCCGCCGCGCGGCGCTGCGGCTGCTCGCCGCCGACAGCGGGTCGCGGTCGCTGATGCGGACCATCGCCACCGACCGGGCCGAGGACAAGCAGTGCCGAGCCACCGCGGCGGTCGCCCTCCAGGTGCTCGCGCCGCGCGACTTCGACCGGGTTGCCCGGACGGTCGTGCTCGACGACGACGAGGACGACGACCTCCGTGCGACCGTGATCAGCGCGATCACCCACGGCCCGACGGCGCCGGGCCGCGACGTCGAGCGCAAGGTGCGGCAGATCGACGCCGCACCCGGAGGCACCCGCCAGCTCAACCGTGCCGCCAGGGAGTTCACGACCTCCCGGTCCACGCGCCGTACCCGACCGTGATCGACGTCGAGCAGCTGGTCGCCGACGTCCGGGCGGACCCGACGCGGCGCGACGAGCTGCTGCCGCTGCTCCACGAGGGCCACCCCGTGTACGACGGCCGTGGCGAGTCGGCCGCGCTCCGGACGCGCGGGTGGGTGATGGCGGCGTACGAGACGGTCGGACTGCCACCGGAGGCGGTGCCGGCCGTGCTCGAGACGCTCCGCACCGGCCTGGACCCGTTCGCGGTCGCCGCCGCGGCCCGGGCGGCGCGCGGCGCCGCAGCCCCCGACGCCGAGCTGCCCGCCGCCCTCGTGGCCGCGCTGCTGGGGATGCGGGGCCGCGACGACAGCGTGTCGTTCAGCGGCATCCGGCCCCGCTGGCCGGACCCGGGCTCGACGACGGCGCTCACCGAGGTGCTGCGCACGTTGCGGGCCCTGGGCCCGACGGCCCACGACGTGCACGCCGACATCCTCGAGGCACGCCGCCTCCACGCACCGACCTGGAGCCCGACCGTGTGCGCCGAGCTCGACGCCGCGATCGAGGCGACCGCCCGGGCGCCGCTGTCGCTGACCGAGCTGGCGCCGTCGCCGTACCGCTCCCCCGTCCCCACCGGCCGCGAGGACGTCGCGGCGGTCGTCCTCGAGGACCAGACGGGGACGCGGACGACGTTCGCCGAGCAGTTCCGCGGACGACGCCACGTCGTGGCGTTCTTCTACACCCGCTGCGGCAACCCGGCGAAGTGCTCGGCCACGGTGACCCGGCTCGCCGAGCTGGCGACCCGGCTGCCGGACGAGCTGCCCGGCGAGGTCGTCGGCGTCGCCGGGATCAGCTACGACCCGGGCTACGACACGCCCGAGCGGCTGGCGGCCTACGGCACCGCGCGGGGTGTGCCGTTCTCCGACACGGTCCGGCTGTTCCGGGCGCCGGTCGGGCACGCCGTGCTGCGCGGGCACTTCGACCTCGCGGTCGGGTACGCCGGCTCGCTGGTCAACCAGCACGGCGTCGAGCTCTACCTCGTCGGCGCCGACGGGCGCACCCAGCACGCGTGGACCCGGGTGACCTGGACCCCCGACGAGGTGCTCGCCGTCCTGGGCCGCGAGGGCTGACCTGCGAGGTGGATCGTCGTGTGGCGGAAGGCCTCGCAGGCGGGCTCAGCGACCGAGCAGCGAACGTGCCGCGCCGAGCACCTCGTCCTCGGAGACGAGGACGAGGCGGGCCGCGTCGCCGAGCGGGACGTAGCTGTCGGCGCTGGCCACCCGGGCGACCCGGCCCGGGAAGCCGGCGTCAACCAGCGCCGTGACCACGCCCTCGGAGACGCCGCCCGAGCGGCGGGTCTCGTCGACGACCAGCACCCGGCCGGTCGCCGAGGCCTCGCGGAGCAGGTCGTCGACGGGCAGCGGGGCGAGCCAGCGCAGGTCGAGCACCCGGACGCCGACGCCCTCCCGCTCCAGGGTCCGGGCCGTCCGCAGGCTCATCGGCAGGCCGTTGCCGAACGTCACCAGCGTGAGGTCGGTCCCGTCGCCGTACGTCCGTCCGGACCCGACCGGCACGTGGACCTGGGCCCACCGGTCGGGGGCGGCGTACGGCGCCAGCCAGCCGCCGTCGCCGGACTCGTGCAGGTCCCGGGTGTGGTAGAGCGCGATCGGCTCCAGGAAGACCGACACGGTCCCGTCGGCCTCGGCCGCGGCCGCGCAGGTCCGCAGCATCGCGGCCGCGTCGTCGGGCCGCGACGGCGAGGCGACCACCAGGCCGGGGACGTCGCGCAGCACCCCGACCGCGTTGTCGTTGTGGAAGTGGCCGCCGAAGCCCTTCTGGTAGCCGTAGCCCGCCACCCGGACCACCATCGGGTTGCGGAACTGGCCGGCCGAGAAGAACCGCTGGCTCGCGGCCTCGCCACGCAGCTGGTCCTCGGCGTTGTGGAGGTAGGCGAGGTACTGGATCTCCGGGATCGGCAGCAGGCCGCTGCTCCCCGCGCCCAGTGCCAGCCCGAGGATCGACTGCTCGTCGAGCAGCGTGTCGAAGACCCGGGCCCGGCCGAACCGCTTCACGAGCCCGCGGGTGACGCCGTAGACGCCGCCCTTGACCGCAACGTCCTCGCCGAACACCAGCGCCCCCGGGTGCCTGACCAGTACGTCGGCGAGGGCGTGGTTGACCGACTGCGCCAGCGTCAGCGGCCCCTGCTCCTCGGGCAGCCGCCCGCCGAAGGCCCGGCGCCGCACGTCCGGGTCGGGCCCCGCCGTGACCACCCGGGCCACGGCGTCGGGCGCCGGGGGCGCCAGCGGTGCCGCCACCTCGGCGGCCGACCCCAGCTGCGGCAGGTCGGCCACCTCCTCGGCCAGTCCGATGACCTCCGCCCGGAGGTGCTCGTAGCGGGCCAGCACCTCGTCGGCACTCGCCGCGCCGCCCTCGACCAGGAGCCGGGCGGTCGCCACCAGAGGGTCGCGCGCGACGTCGGCGGCCACCGCCGCCGTGGTGCGGTAGGACGCCTCGACGTCGGACCCGGCGTGCCCCATCAGCCGGACGGTGCGCAGCCGCAGGAACGCCGGCGACCGGCACTCCCGCACGTGGTCGACCGCTCGCCGGGCGGTGGCCAGTGCGGCCGGCAGGTCGTTGCCGTCGGCGTCGAACCAGGCCAGGCCGGCGCGGCCGGCGTACGCGTGCTCGACCCAGCCGGGCGGCGTCGGGACGCTGATCCCGAGCCCGTTGTCCTCGCAGACGAGCAGCAGCGGCACCGCGATCCCCTGGTAGGCCGTGTGGAGCGCGGCGTTGATCGCTCCAATGGCGGTCGAGTGGTTGGCCGAGGCGTCCCCGAAGCCGGCCACCACGACGGCGTCGTCGGGCCACTCCGACGGGACGCCCAGCCGGTGGCTGCGGCCGATCGACACGGCGATCCCGAGGGCTCGCGGCAGGTGGGAGGCGATGGTCGAGGTCTGCGGCAGGACCGCCAGCCGCTTGCTGCCGAAGACCTTGTGCCGGCCGCCGGACGTGGGGTCCTCGCGCGAGGCGACGATCCCGAGCAGCACGTCGCGCAGCGCGGTCGTCACCCCCGCCTGCCGGGCCCGCTCGAGGAAGAACGCGCCGGAGCGGTAGTGCAGCAGCGCCGGGTCGGTGGGCCGGGTCGCGGCGGCGACCACCGCGTTCGCCTCGTGGCCCGCGGAGCCGATCGTGTAGAAGCCGCGGTCCCGGGTGCGCAGCCAGCGGGCCGCGAGGTCGAGGTGGCGGCTGCCCGCCTGGGCCTCGAACAGCTCCAGCGCCCGCTCCGGTGACAGCCCGTCGAGCACCGTCGGGTCGACCCCGTGCCGGGCGCCCAGCCCGGCCACGGCCTCCCGGAACGCCGCGTCGACCTGCTCGTCGGGCGTGGTCACCTGCCGCCCTCCCGCAGCTTCCGGGTCCGCTCCTCGTCGACCCGGTAGAGGTGCGGCGGCCGCACCAGTGCGTCGTCGGGGCCCGTGTAGTCGACGGCGACGCCGTAGAGCCGGGCCGCCGCGTCGATCGACACGTAGCCCTCGACCACGTCGTGCAGGACCGCCTCGGCCGGTCGCTCGTACGCCGGCCCGTAGCCGCCGCCGCCCGGGAAGCTCAGCCGCACGGACTGGTCGGCGGCCAGCCGGACCAGCTGCTTGCGGGGCAGGTCGTCCCCGGTCGCGACGTCGGCGAAGGCGCCGGTCACGCCTGGCGCCCCACCCTCGGCACCGGGGGCCGCGTGGACCACCCGGTCGACGTTCGCGTTGACGCTCCACCCGGACGACCCGGTCCGGCCCATCTCGACGACCTGCCCGAGACCGCCGCGGAAACGGCCGGCGCCGGCCGAGTCGGGCCGCAGCTCCCGCCGTCGCTGCACCAGCGGCGACAGGGTCTCGACGACCTCGGTCGGCGCCGCGCGTACGCCGGTCGGGAAGCCGGTCGTGGTCAGCCCGTCCTTGTCGTGGCGACCGCCCGAGCCGCCGGCCCCGAACACGGTCAGCGTGAACGGCGACGGCTCGTCGACGTCGGCACCGCGCCACACGGTCATCCACAGCGCGTCCGCGCTCGCCGCCGGGAGGCCGCCCACGGTGGGCCGCAGCGCCTCGAACAGCAGCGACGGCAGGAAGTGACCGACCAGGTGCCGCGAGGCGACCGGCGCGGGGTCGACGCAGTTGAGCACCGACCCGCGTGGCGCGGTCGTGGTCACCGGCCGGAACGACCCCGCGTTGTGGGGCACGTCGGGCGCCAGCGCCGCCTTGACCGCGAACGACGTGTAGGCCGCCGTGTAGTTGAGCACCACGTTGATGCCGTGGCGCGACTGCGGCGACGACCCGTCGTAGTCGACGTGGACCTCGTCGCCCGCGATCGTCACCCGCACCCGCAGCAGCAGGTCGTCGTCACCGAACCCGTCGGTGCGGAACTCCGCCTCGTGGCTGCCGTCGGGCAGCTCCCGCAGCGCCGCCCGCAGCGCCTCCTCGGAGCGGAGCATGATCTCGGCGGCCACGGCGTCGAGCTCGTCGAGCCCGACGTCGTCCATCATCGCGTTCAGCGCCCGGGCCCCGACCTGGTTGGCCGAGACCTGCGCGTAGATGTCGCCCATCGTCTCGTCGGGGGTGCGGACGTTGGCCCTGATCAGCTCCTCGAGCACCTCGTCCGGCCCCTCGGCGGTCCGCAGCCGCATGATCGGCAGCCGCAGCCCCTCCTCGAACACCTCGGTCGCCGCGGCCGACAGGATCCGGCCGCCGATGTCGGGCGAGTGGCAGCAGCTGGCGAACCACGCCACCAGCCGGCCGTCGCGGTAGACCGGCGTGGCGATCGTGAGGTCGTTGATCTGGCCCGCCGTCAGCCACGGGTCGTTGGTGATCAGCACGTCGCCGTCGGCCAGCCGCTCGGGCGGGAACCGCTCGACGAAGTGCCGCATCCCCGTCGCCATCGCGTTGATGTGGCCCGGCGTCCCGCCGACCGACTGGCCGACCATCTCGCCCTGCGAGTCGAAGACCGCGCAGGCGAGGTCGAGCGACTCGCGCACGACGGGGCTGAAGGCCGTGCTGACCAGCGCGGTCTGCTGCTCCTGCAGCATGCTGTGGAGCCGGTTGGCGACCAGCCCGACGGTGATCGGATCGACCGCGGTCATCGCTCGCCCTCCGGGTCCAGCTCGAGCAGGATCGTGCTGTCGTCGCCCACCGCGCACCGGGCGCCGGGCGGTACGACGAGCGTCGACTCGCGCTCCTCGACCAGCGCCGGGCCGCGGAGCTCGTCGCCCGGCCGCAGCCGGTAGCGGTCGTGGACCGCCGTCTCGACGTACCCGTGGTCGGGGAACCACGCGCGCCTGCTGCCCGTGCGGGAGTCACCGCCCTCCCGGGGCGCGAACCGCAGCCGGGCCTCCGGGTCCCGGCCCCGGGCACTGACCCGCCAGGTGAGGATCTCGACCTCGACGCCGCGCGGGGCGACGGTGCCGTACCTTCCCTCGTACGCCGCGCGGAACCCGGCCTCGGCCCGCTCGACCCAGTCGTCGCCCCCGGACGGGACCCGCACCGCGGTCTCGGTGCCCTGGCCGACGAACCGCATGTCGCAGCCGTGCTCGTGGGTGATCTCGTGGGTCGGCACGCCCGACTCGGTGAGCACCTTCTCGGCCTCGGTGCGCAGCTGCTCCAGCCGCACCCGGGCCCGGTCGGCGGTGAGGTCGCCCAGCCGCGCGTGTGCCGACTGCACGAGGTCGATGCTCAGCGGCGCCGACAGGAAGCCCAGCGCGCTCAGCACGCCGGCCGCGGGCGGGACCAGCACGGACGGCGACCCGAGCGCCCGGGCCAGACCGGGGCCGTGCAGCGGCCCGTTGCCGCCGGAGGCGAACAGCGGGAGCCGGGTGACGTCCTGACCGCGCTCGACGGCGTGCACCCGGGCGGCGTTCGCCATGTTCTCGTTGACCGTGGCGTGGATCCCCCACGCTGCCTGCTCGACGTCGATCCCCATCGGCTCGGCCACCTGGGTCCGGATCGCCTCGCGGGCCGCCTCGAGGTCGAGCGGCATCGAGCCGCCGAGGAACGAGTCGGCGCCGAGGTAGCCGAGGACCAGGTCGGCGTCGGTGACCGTGGCCCGGCTGCCGCCCCGGCCGTAGCAGACCGGGCCGGGCTCCGACCCCGCCGACTGCGGGCCGACGGTGACCAGTCCCAGGGAGTCGACGCCGGCGATCGAGCCGCCCCCGGCGCCGATCTCGATCATGTCGAGCACCGGCGCCCGGACCGGGAGACCCGACCCCGGCCGCATCCGGTAGAGCCGCGCCACCTCGAAGGCGTGGGTCACCAGCGGCCGACCGTCCTCGATGACCGACAGCTTGGCGGTCGTGCCGCCCATGTCGAAGGCCATCAGGTCGGCGACGCCACGGCTCTCGCCGAACGCGACCGCCCCGAGGGCGCCGCCGGCGGGGCCGGACTCCAGCATCCGGATCGGGTGGCGGCGGGCGACGTCGAGGGTGGCGACGCCGCCGTTGGACAGCATGATCAGGGGTGGCCGGGGGACGCCGACGTCGGACATCCGCTCCCGCAGGTCGGCGAGGTAGCCCTCGACGATCGCCTGCACGTAGACGTTGGCGACCGTCGTCGAGCTGCGCTCGTACTCGCGGATCTCGGGGTTGATGTCGCTGGAGAGCGCCACCCGCAGGTCGGGCGCCACCTCGGCGATCGCGTCACGCGCGGCGCGCTCGTTGCCGTCGTCGACGTGGCTGTGCAGGAAGCACACCGCCACCGCCTCGACGCCCGCGTCGACCAGCTCCCGCGCCAGCCGCTGCACGTGGTCGAGGTCGACCACGCGCTCGACGGTGCCGTCGGCCAGCGTCCGCTCGGCGACTCCGTGCCGGAGGTGGCGCGGCACCAGCGGCCGCGGCATCTCGATGCCGAGGTCGTAGAGCTCGTAGCGGTGCTCACGGCCCATCTCGAGGACGTCGCGGAACCCCTCGGTCGTCAGCAGTGCGGTCGGCGCCCCGCGGCGCTCGATGAGCGCATTGGTGACCAGGGTGGTGCCGTGGATCAGCGACCCCACGGCGGCGGGGTCGACGTCGTGGTCGGCGATGGCCTGCCGCAGCACCTCCTCGACGGCCCGGGCTGGCTCGTCGTGCGTGGTGAGCACCTTGCCGACCGTGACGATGCCGTCGTCGTCGAGCACGCACAGGTCGGTGAAGGTGCCGCCGATGTCGACACCCACGCGCAACGGACCTGCCACCGACCCTCCCCTGCACGACTCCTGCCACCGGGCTCGGGCCCGGCCGTGTCACGAAGCTGTGTCACGACCTGTGCCACACTACGGATCGTCCGACGATTTTCCAAGGCGTTCCGGAGGTGGACCAGTGGAGCCGGAGCCGCGGGACAGCACCGCCAGCCGGGTCGCCGACCGGCTCCGCGAGCGGGTGCTCGCCGGCGAGCTCCAGCCCGGGCAGCGGCTGGCCGAGGAGGTCGTCCGCGCCGAGCTGGGCGTCGCCCGCAGCACGCTGCGCGAGGCGTTCCAGCTGCTGCTCCGCGAGGGGCTGCTGGTCCACCACCTCAGCCGTGGCGTGTTCGTCCGCGAGCTGACCCGGCAGGACGTCTCCGACCTCTACCAGGTACGCCGGGTGGTCGAGTGCGGAGCGCTGGCCGAGGTCGAGTCGCTGCGGCCCGCGGGCCTGCGTCGGCTCAGCCGGGCCCTCACCGAGGGTCACGCGGCCGCGGCCCGGGAGGACTGGCAGGCGGTCGCGGCTGCCAGCATCCGGTTCCACCAGGCCCTGGTCGGCCTGGCCGGCAGCGCCCGGCTCGACGCGCTCGTGGCCCAGGTGCTCGGCGAGTTCCGGCTGGCGTACGCCCGGATGGACGACACCGAGGCGTTCCACGAGTCGTTCCTGGCGCGCAACGTGGAGATCGCCGACCACGTCCGCTCCGGCGACCTCACCGGAGCGGTGCGGCTGCTGCAGAACTATCTGCGCGACTCCGAGACGGCGCTGCTCGCCCGCTACGAGGCAGGCTGACCCACCGGCTCGCCCGTGCGCGCATCCGCCCGGCCGGGCGCGGTCTCGCGGGCGGTGAGCACGACGCCGAGCGTGATCGCGGCCGCCGCCATGATGTAGAACGCCGGCGCCAGGTTGCTGCCGGTCGCCCCGATCAGCAGCGTCACCAGGAACGGTGCGGTGCCGCCGAAGGCGGAGACCGAGAGGTTGTAGCCGATCGAGAATCCGCCGTACCGGACGCGGGTCGTGAACAGCTCGTTCATCGCGACCAGGGTGACGCCGAGGAACACCGCGAGCACCGCGCCGAGCAGGACGTGGGCGACGATCGCCAGCCCGGCGCTGCCCCGGTCCATCAGGGCGAAGAGCGGGATCGCGGCGACCAGCATCAGCGCGCAGGACCCGCCGAGCATCGGACGGCGGCCGACCCGGTCGGACACCCGGCCCATCCACGGGATCAGCGCGCAGATCACGGTCATGCTGAGCACCGCCGACAGCGACGCGAGGTCGGCGCCGTAGCCCAGCGTCTCGGCGAGGAACGACGGGACGAAGGTCAGGATGACGTAGAGCGCCGCGTTCTGGAACAGCGAGTAGCCGGCGGTCTGCAGCACCGCGCGCCAGTGGTCGCGCAGGGTCTCGACGAGCGGGCTGCGGGCCACGTCGCCCGCGGCGCGCAGCGCCTCGAACTCCGGCGTCTCCTCGAGCCGGGTCCGGATGTAGAGGCCGACGGCTCCGAGCGGACCGGCCAGCAGGAACGGGACCCGCCAGCCCCACGCGAGCAGCTGGTCGTCGGTCAGCGCGAAGTTGAGGACCAGCGCGACGACCGAGCCCAGCAGGAAGCCGAGGATGCAGCCCATCTCGACCCAGCTCACCGCGAAGCCGCGGCGGCGCGGCTCGGCGTACTCGGCCACGAAGACCGACGCGCCGCCCATCTCGCCGCCCGCGGAGAAGCCCTGCAGCAGCCGGAAGACGACCAGCAGCACCGGCGCGGCGACGCCGATCGTGGCGTAGCCCGGCAGCAGGCCGATCGCCATGGTCGCCCCGGAGACGAGCAGGATCACCCAGGCGAGGGTCCGCTGCCGGCCGATCCGGTCACCGAGGTAGCCGAAGAACAGCCCGCCGAGCGGGCGGACGACGAACGCGACCCCGAAGACCGCGAACGAGCTGAGCAGCGAGGTGGCCGGGTCGGAGGTCGCGAAGAAGACGGCCCCGATGGTGGTGGCCAGGTAGGCGTAGACGGCGACGTCGAACCACTCGACGATGCTGCCGACCGTGGCGCCGATCGTGGCCTTCCGAAGCTGGGCGGGGGTCGGTGCAGGTCGCCGACCGGCACCGCCGCTGGTGGTCGTGGACATGTCCACATTCCCTTCCGAGAGCAGGTGAACCAGTCTTCGACCCTAGGAATCATCAGACGATCCGGCAACCCCTCTCGCGGTTGGAACCCTGGCAGGAACGGTAGTCCAGTGACGAATGTCCCCTTCGACGGGTCTCCAGAGGGCCATCTGTCACTGGACTACCCCACATCCCGCAGATAGCCCGCGTGACGGATCGTCGGACGAGATCAGCGGAAGGCGGCGTGGCCGGTGAGCGCCTGGCCGATGACGAGCTGGTGGACCTCCGAGGTGCCCTCGTACGTCAGCACCGACTCGAGGTTGTTGGCGTGCCGCATCACGGGGTACTCCAGGGTGATGCCCGCGGCGCCGAGCAGGGTCCGGCACTCCCGTGCGATGGCGATCGCCTCGCGCACGTTGTTGAGCTTGCCGAGGCTGACCTGCTCGGGACGCAGCGTGCCGGCGTCCTTGAGCCGCCCGAGGTGGAGCGCGAGCAGCATCCCCTTGCCGAGCTCGAGGGTCATGTCGGCCAGCTTGGCCTGCGTCAGCTGGTACGCCGCCAGGGGCTTGTCGAAGATGTCGCGCTCGGCGGCGTAGTCGAGGGCCGACTCGAGGCAGTCGCGGGCCGCCCCCAGCGACCCGAAGACGATGCCGAACCGGGCCTCGCTCAGGCAGGACAGCGGCCCGGAGAGCCCGCTCGCCTCCGGCAGCACGGCATCGGCGGGCAGCCGGACGCCGTCGAGGACGAGCTCGGAGGTGACCGAGGCGCGCAGCGACATCTTGCGCTTCACCTCGGTGGCCGAGAAGCCGGGGGTGTCGGTGGGGACCAGGAAGCCCGCGATCCGCTGGTCGTCGTCGTCGGTGCGCGCCCAGACCACCGCGACGTCGGAGATCGAGCCGTTGGTGATCCACAGCTTGGTGCCGTCGAGCACCCAGTCGCTGCCGTCCCGCCGGGCGCGGGCGCGCATGCCGGCCGGGTTGGACCCGAAGTCGGGCTCGGTGAGCCCGAAGCAGCCGATCGCCTCGCCGGCCGCCATCCGGGGCAACCACTCCTGCTTCTGCTCCTCGGAGCCGAACCGCCAGATGGCGTACATCGCGAGCGAGCCCTGGACGCTCACCAGCGATCGGACGCCGGAGTCGCCGGCCTCCAGCTCCAGGCAGGTCAGGCCGTACGCCGTGGCGCTGGTGCCGGCGCAGTCGTAGCCCTCGAGGTGCATGCCGAGGGTGCCGAGCTTGCCGAGCTCGCGGGCCAGCTCGCGGGCCGGCAGCTCGCCCGCCTCGTACCACTCGGCGATGTGCGGCCGCACCTGGTCGGCGACGAAGGCGCGCACCGTGTCGCGGATCGCGCGGTCCTCCTCGCTGATCAGGTCATCGGTGCCGAAGAGCCCGAGCGGGCTGGAGGTGGAGGCGGCCATCTTCGGACGGTACCGCACCCCCGACAGAGCCCCACCCGACTGTCGAACTGCAGTGATTCCACCGATGCGCGCGACCCCCGGACGCGGGCACGATGAAGTCGTTCCGGGGGAGGGAACACAGCAGCACCGGGTGACGTCGGGATCACCCGCCGGCCGGTGCGTCGGCCACGGCGGGCATCCGTCGAGGCCGACGCTCAGCCACCGCGACGCGCCCCGCGTCGCCGCCGGATCTGGGGCAGCAGGTCGACGTGTGGGGCCGACCGACCGAGGTCGCTCAGCGACGCGGCAGCAGCAGCTCGACCTCGCCGTCGTCGGCGTCGGTCACCCGGCCGCCCTGGGAGCCGGCGAGCACCGCCGCTGCGTCGACGCCATCGCGCTTGCCGACCCCCGGCACGGTGCCGGCCGGCAGCGTGACCCGCACGTGGCCGCCCTCGCCGACGAAGACCAGGCGAGCCGGCCCGCTCCCCCTGCGGACGTCGTCGAGCACCAGGTCGAGCAGCTGCTCCACGGGCCCCGGGGTGAGCCGCAACGACAGGTCGCCCTCGACCGCCGCCGAGACCGTACGCCGTCCTGCGAGCCGGTCGGACCAGTCCTGCGCCACGTGGCGCGCGAGGTCCTCGACGGTGGTCTCGGCGCCCTCCAGCAAGGTGGGGCTGCGGCTCAGCTCGACCAGGTCGCCGACCCGGGCGTCGACCGCCTCGACGCGGTCGAGGCAACGCCGCGCCGCCTCCTGCACGTCGGCCGGGACGTCGTCACGGAGCGTGAGGTCCTCCAGCTCCAGCCGGAGCCCGGTCAGCGGGGTGCGGAGCACGTGGGAGGCGTGCTCGGCGAAGTCGCGCTCGCGGGCCAGCCGTGCCTCCAGCTGGGCCGCGCTGGACCGCAGCGCCCGGCCGATCGCCCGCGCCTCCGGCACCCTGGAGTCCGGCAGCGCCAGGTCGAACCGGCCGCGGCCGAGGGCCGCGGCCGCGCCGGCCAGCCGGGTGAAGGGCTCGGAGAGCCGGACCGCGAGCCACCAGCCCATGAGCCCCGCCAGGAGGGCCACGAGGGCTCCCTGCACCAGCAGCGCCCAGAGGTCGTCGGTGTAGTAGGCGAGCGGGGACGGCGCCCGCGCGGCGAGCAGCACGACGCCCGCGTCGGATTCCTCACGGGCGACCACGTCGTCGGTGCCGTTGCCGGCGTAGGCCGAGCCCTCGAGGACCAGCGACGGCCCGCCGTCCGCGGGCAGGAACTCCAGGCGGGCCCGCGCGTCGAGCACCCGTCCGACGATCCGCGTCGTGATCGGCTCGTCGCCCTCGACCCGCTCGTCGAAGACGGCCGCGAGGACGCGGGCCTGCTGGTCGAGGCGGCTGTAGGCCTGCTCCCTGAGCAGGTTGTCGAGGGCGACCAGCCGCAGGGCCCCGGTCAGCAGGACCGCGGCTACCGCGAGCGCCCCGAACGCGACAGCGAGCCGCCTACGCATGGTCCGGACCCTCGAGGCGGAAACCCACCCCGCGGACCGCGACCACGCGCTCGTCGACCTCGGCACCCTCGAGCTTGTTGCGCAGACGTCCGATCGTGACGTCGAGGGTCTTGGTCGAGCCGTACCAGTTGGCGTCCCACACCTCTGCCATCAGCCGGTCACGCGAGACCACCTTGCCGCGGTGGGCGACGAGGATCTCGAGGACGTCGAACTCCTTGCCGGTCAGCAACACCTCGGTGTCGCCGTAGAAGACCCGGCGTGCGTCCTGGTCGATCACGATCTCGGTACGCCCGGAGGCGTCGCCGGCCCCGCCGGGGGCCTGGCTCGTGCGGCGCAGCAGCGCCCGCACCCGGGCCTGCAGCTCGGCGACTCCGAACGGCTTGGACAGGTAGTCGTCGGCGCCGTAGTCGAGCCCGACCACCCGGTCGAGCTCTCCGGCGCGCGCCGTGACGATCATGATCGCCCCGGTGAAGCCGTCCTTGCGGGCGCGCTGGCACACCTCGAGACCGTCCATGTCGGGCAGCCCGAGGTCGAGGATCACCACGTCGGCGAAGGTGTTGCGCATCTGTTCGAGCGCGGCCCGGCCGCTCTCGAGCCACTCGACGTCGTAGCCCTCCCGCTCCAGCGTGCGGACCAGGGGGAATGCGATGTCCTCCTCGTCCTCCACGATCAGCACCCTTGCCATGGCGTCGAGCATAGGCGGTCGGAGCCCGCCGGACGTGAGTTCTAGGAGCACTGGGCCATCACACCGCGATCGCGGTCGCCCCTCCCGGGCCGGAGGACGGGCCGCGTCGCTCCCGGGTGGCCTCGCGCCGGGCCACCACGCCGCATGCGAGCGCGGCCAGCGCGAGCAGTACGGCGAGCACCGCCCACGTCAGCCACGGGACCAGGAGCTGGGGGTAGCCGACGAACGGGATCGCGAAGACCGCCAGGGACGACTCGAGGCGCTCGGCGTCGAGGACCCAGGGGTCGGAGCCGGGCATCGCGTCGCCGCGGGTGGTGACCTCGGACCCCTCGATCGAGATCACCCTCCGGGTCACCCGCGCACCGCGGGGATCGCCCGGCTGGCGGAAGCTGATGATGTCGCCCACCCGGAGCTGGTCGGCGTTGCGGACGGGACGCTCGAAGGCGAGCGTGCCGCGCGCGAGGCTGCCTCCCATGCCGCGATCGGTGACGACGTGCTGGTCGAGACCGAGCGAGGCGGGCAGCAGCAGGAGCAGCGCCATCAGGACGGTCAGCAGCGACAGGCGGGCGGCAACGCGTTGCCAGCGGTGCGACCGAGGTCGCGTGGTGATCTCCATCCCGGCCCCCGTACCAGACGTGGATGAGCGGGGCGGCCGGCCGATCTCCCCCTACCGGTCGGCCGCCACGCTCACGTCCGTGACCGGTCCGTCTCGCCCCCCCACGAGACAGTCCGGCGTTTGTCGCTCGTCCGGGTCTCAGCGTGTGTGACGGGGACGTGGCTCCACGGTAGGAGACGGCCTGCTACACCGCGCCCTCGTCGCGTGCACGGTCGGTGCACAAGGTGGTAACGCATCGGCGCGGCAGGCTGCGGCGACCTCAGTCGTCGAGCCCGGAGAGCAGGTCGCCTCGCTCGGAGACCCGCTCGAGCACCTCCTCGAAGCGCAGCTGCTCCAGGGCCACCGGGTCGTCGGCGCCCTCCTCGACCTCGTCCCAGGAGAGCGGAGCCGCGACCCACGGCAGCTCCCGGCCGCGCAGGGAGTACGGCGACAGCGTGGTCTTGGAGCCGGCGTTCTGGGACCAGTCGAGGAACACCTTCCCCGAGCGCCGCGCCTTGGTCATGGTCGCGGTGACCTGCTTCGGGTGTGCGGCCTGCAGCTCCTCGGCGACCGCCTTGGCGAGCCCGGTGGTGCCCTCGGGGTTCAGGTCGCCCGGCAGCGCGGCGTAGAGGTGCAGCCCCTTGCTGCCGCTGGTGACGGGGAAGGCAGGGAGACCGCGCTCGACCAGGGCGTCGCGCACCAGCAGCGCCACCGCGGCGCACTCGTGGAGCCCGGCACCCTCGCCGGGGTCGAGGTCGATGACGAGCCGGTCGGGGTTGCGCGGCTGCCCGTTCCTGCCCACGGTCCACTGGTGGACGTGGAGCTCGAGGGCGGCGAGGTTGGCCAGCCAGGTGAGGGTGGCGAGGTCGTCGACGATCGGGAAGACCAGGTGGTCGCCGTGCCGGGACCCGCCGCGGGACCCGGTGGTCGGTACCCGGGCGGTGTGCACCCACGACGGCGTACCGGCGGGGGCGTTCTTCTCGAAGAAGCTGCCCTGCTCGACGCCGTGGGGCCAGCGGACCCGGGTCACCGGACGGGCGGCGAGGTGGGGCAGCATGACCGGCGCGATCCGGGCGTAGTAGTCGAGCACCTCACCCTTGGTCGTGCCGGTGCGCGGGTAGAGGACCTTGTCGAGGTTGCTCAGCGTGAGCGTGTGGCCCTCGACGTCGACCCGCACCTCGGTCACGGGCTCATCGCCCGATCCCGACCACCGGCGCCAGGTCGGGGTCGAGGCGCCGCATCAGCCGCTTCAGGAACCAGCGCGGCGCACTGACGCAGCCGGCGGTCGCACCACTGCCGTTGACGTGGAGGAAGATCGCTCCGCCCCGGTGCCGGACCTGGCGGCGGTTGAAGCTGGTGGTCACCGCCCACTCGTACTGGCGCGGGTAGTCCCGGAGCCGCTCCGAGGAGTCGGGGTGGCTCGGGGCCAGCCGCCACCGGAAGCCGCCCTGGGACTTGTTGCGGTAGCGGTTGTAGTGGCGCGACTCGTTGTCGAGCACCCAGTAGTCGCCACGCCGGACCTTGCGGTAGCTGGGGTCCCAGGTCGTGCGCTGCTGGTGCATGCCGAAGGCCCACGGCAGCCGGAAGGTGCCGAGCGGCGTCTTGCCCGACCCCTGCACCCGCCGGTGAGCGCGCACCAGCCCGCCGTAGCCGATCCGTCCGTCGTCGGCGGTGAACTGGCGGCGCCACCGGCCGTCGGAGCGCTGCCAGTAGACGACCCGGGCGTGGTAGCCCGAGGTGCGGTTGACGGTGACCACCTGCCGGGTGGCCGGGCGCACCCGGACCGGTACTCCGCCGAGGCGGACCCGGTCAGCGCCCCGTGCGGCCACGGCCGCCGCGGACGCAGTGGACGCGGCGGGGCCGATGGGGCTGAGCAGAGCGGCCGCGAGCACGGTCGCGACGAGCAGGGGGAACAGGTGCTTCACGTGAGGTCCTCGGGGGTCAGGTCGGAGCGGACGCCCTGGAACGACGGCTGGCGCAAGCGATCGTAACCGAGGCCGTGGGTGTCGATGTCGACCACCACGAGCGGCTCCACCCACGTGGTGCCGAGGGCGTCGACGCGCGGGACCTCGTCGGCGAACGGGCTCCGCCCGGCCCGCAGCGGCAGCAGCAGGTCCTGCAGCCGGCGGGCCGTCGCGCCGGTGATGCCGCTGCCGACGCGGCCGCGGTACCTCAGCCCGTCGGCCGTCGGCTCGCCCACCAGCACGGCCGCGAGCCGGCCGCTGGTGCCGACCTGCGGCCGCCAGCCCCCCACGACGAACGTGCCCCGGTGGCGGTGGGCACGCTTGAGCCAGTCCTTGCTGCGGACGCCGAACCGGTAGCGGGAGGACCGCCGCTTGCTGACGATCCCCTCGAGTCCCTGCTGCCGGGTCGCCTCCCACAGCATCTCGCCGTCGTCGTACGACGCGGGCACCTGCCACGTCGACAGCTCCAGCCCCTCCAGGAGCGCCCGCCGCTCCTCCAGCGGCCGCCCGGTCAGGTCGTCGCCGTCGAGCCGGAGCAGGTCGAAGACCATCAGCGTGGCGGGGATCCGCTCGGCGAGCCGGGTGGCCTCCGACGCCTTGCGGACGTGCATCCGGTGCTGGAGCACCCGGAAGTCGGGGATCCCGCGGTCGTTGAGCGCGATCACCTCGCCGTCGACCAGCAGGTCACGGTCACCGAACGGGGGCCGGCTCAGGTCGGGCCAGGCGGCGGTGACCGGGTTGTCGTTGCGGCTGGTCATGCGGACCCCGCCGTCGCGCACCTCGACGAGCACCCGGACGCCGTCCCACTTCACCTCGTGGACCCACTCCGCCCCCGGTGGCACCCGGTCGGTCGGGGTGGCGAGCATGGGACGCATGGGGGCCATCATGTCGGTACTCCAGTGGGAAGTGGCCCCTCCACGGGGTGTTCCAGGGGCCACTCGTCACTGGAGTACCGGACTAGCCGCGAGCAGGTAGCACGCAGAGCTCGTTGCCGGAGGGGTCGGCGAAGACCCGCCACGGCAGCTCGCCCCAGTCGGGGTGGAGCGCGTGGCCGCCGCGCTCCTCGATCCCGCGGGTGACCGCGGCGGGGTCGTCGCCGGCCTCGAGCCGGAGGTCGAGGTGCATCCGGTTCTTGGCGGTCTCGAAGGGCCCCTTGGGCGACGGCTCCGGGCACAGCTCGAGCAGCGGCCCGCGGCGTGACGGGTGGCGCAGCGTCACCAGTCCGGCGCCCTCGGCCGGTGTCCAGCCGGTCAGCCACGACCAGAAGGCGGCGTCGCGGTCGGGATCGGCGGAGTCGAGCGGCAGCGCGGCGACCGGGCCGGTGCCGACGTACGCCGGTCGCGACTCCATCACGCAGAACGGGTTCCCCTCGACGTCGGCCAGCACCACCCACGGGACGTCGCCCTGGCCGATGTCGGCGTGCCGGGCACCGAGACCCAGCAGCCGCTCGACCACCTCCGCCTGCCGCTGGTCGCCGAGGAGGTCGAGGTGGAGCCGCTGCGGCTCGGCCGGCGGCTCGGGCACGCGCTGGAAGCAGAAGTCGAGCGTGGGGCCGCCGTCGACCGCCACCCGGGTCTCGAACCCCTCGGGCGCGTCGGTGAGGTTGGTGCCACCGAGCGCCTCCTCCCAGAAGCGTCCGAGCCGCTGCGGGTCGACCGCGTCGACGACCACGTTCTCCCAGTACATGCCGCCACCCTAGGGGCGCGGGCACCGCGGGTGTCAGTGGTCCCTGCTGCCATGGAGTCGTGCACGCGAACGACGAGCTGATCCGCCGCTACTGGGCGACCTGCGACCACCGCGACTGGGAGGGCTTCGCCGCCACGCTCGCTCCCGACGTGGTCTACGAGGTCCACCAGACCCGCGAACGGGTCGTCGGGCGCGAGGCCTACGTCCGGTTCAACGCAGAGTTCCCGGGCGACTGGACCCTCTCGGTGCGCCGGGTCGTCGCCGACGAGACCGGCGGCGTCGCGTGGACCGACTTCCGCGTCGCCGGCGAGGTGATGACCGGCCTCCACTTCTTCACCGTCTCCGACGGGCTGGTCACCCACGTCGACGACTTCTGGCCCGAGCCCTACGAGCCACCTCCGGGGCGGGAGCACCTCGTCGAGCGGTGGTGACCCCGCCGGGCCGGAAGAGCCTGCGGACGCTCGCGCGTCGTACGCCGCGCCTGACACGGTCGCGTGGGGGTGCCGGCCGCTACCCTCATCACATGCGCGCGATCTGGAAGGGCTCGGTCAGCTTCGGCCTGGTCAACGTGCCCGTCAAGCTCTACTCCGCCACCGAGTCCCACGACGTGTCGTTCCGCCAGGTCCACGCCAAGGACGGCGGCCGGGTCAAGTACCAGCGGATCTGCTCGATCGACGGCGAGGAGGTGGCCTACGCCGACATCGCCAAGGGCTACGAGACCGAGGACGGCGAGATGGTCATCCTCACCGACGACGACATGGCCGACCTGCCGGTGACCTCGTCGCGCGAGATCGCGGTCGAGAAGTTCGTCCCGCGCGACCAGATCGACCCGATGCTGCTCGAGAAGTCCTACTACCTCGAGCCCGAGAACACCGGCGCCAAGCCCTACGCGCTGCTGCGGCAGGCGCTGCTCGACGCCGACCGGATGGCCGTGGTCACGGTGGCGCTGCGACAGCGGACCACGATCGCCGTGCTCCGGGTGAAGGACGACGTGATCGTGCTGCAGACCATGATGTGGCCCGACGAGATCCGCACTCCCGACTTCTCGGTCGAGTCCGGTGAGGTCAAGGACGCCGAGGTCAAGATGGCCAACATGCTGGTCGAGACGCTCGCCGGCGACTTCGACGCCTCGGAGTTCGAGGACGACTACGCCGAGGCCGTCCAGGAGTTGGTGAAGGCCAAGATCGAGGGTGGCGAGATCAAGCGCACGCCGACGTCGACCAAGTCCTCGGGCGAGGTCGTCGACCTGCTCGCCGCGCTGCAGAAGTCGGTCCAGGACGCCAAGGACGCGCGCGGGGAGTCGACGTCCGCGAGCAAGCCCGCCAAGAAGTCCACGGCCAAGAAGGCCACCAAGAAGCCGGCCAAGAAGAAGGCCAGCTAGCGACCTGCCGCGGGGCCCCCAGGCAGCTGCACACGGCCGCCGCGCCACCACCACAACCGGATCACAACCGGCTCGGGGTGTGATGCTCGCGCGCCGGGATCCTCCCGGCGGAGAACCGAGCAGAGGGTGGTTGGCATGCGGAACACGTACAAGCGCAGCCTCGTGGGTGGCGTCGCGCTGGTGGCCGGGTTGGCGCTGGTGCCGGGTCTGTCCCAGGCGACTCCCCCGGCGGGAGTCGTCGGCACGCCGCTGGTCAGGGGGTCCTTCACGGACGACGTCAGCGCGACGTTCACGGTCAAGCTGGCTGCGGGCGGACCCAGAACCGTCTCCATGGCCAAGGACGCCTCCCAGGTCGCGTTCCAAGAGTTCACCTTCGACCCCGGCGGGAGCACCGGCTGGCACTCGCACCCGGGACCCGTGATCGTGCTGGTGAAGAGCGGTTCGCTCACCTACTACACCGGCTCGGGGTGCGAGGGTCGTACCTACCCTGCCGGCACCGCCTTCGTGGACTCCGGGGACGGCAACCCGCACCTCGCGCGCAACGAGAGCGGCGTCACCACCCAGACCTCCGTCGTGTACTACGGGGTCCCCGTCGGCAGCTCCCCCCGGATCGACGAGTCCGCCCCCGAGTCCTGCGACCCGTGATCGGCGGTGCGGCGTCGGAGCGGGCTGCCCTAGGACCGGCTTCCGGGCACCATCTCGCCGAGCCGCTCCGACCACGCCCGCAGCGTGTCGAGCACGACGGGCGGAGCGTCCTCGATCGTGACCGGCGCGTCGACGTAGGCCAGCCCGAAGGCGGCCCAGTGCGGGTCGCTGGCCTCGATCTCGAGCCGGCACGACGCGGCATCCTCGTCGACGACGGTGGCCCACCGCCCGATCCGGGGCTCGACGTGGGCGCGCGGCGCGTGAACGGTCACGGTCAGCCGCAGGTCCTGCTCGCCGCGCCGCAGCCCCGCCCTGACGTACGCCGCCGCGTCGCCGCCCGGGATCTCCCGCGGCCGGAACACGGCACGGGTGCCGGCCGGGTCGGTGAGCCGGTCGAGCCGGAACGAGCGCCAGTCGTGGCGCTCGAGGTCGTAGGCCAGCAGGTACCACCGGCGCCCCACCGTCACCAGCCGGTGGGGTTCGGCGTGCCGCTGCCGGTCCTCGCCGGGAGACCGGCCACCGCGCGCCGTGTAGCCGAACCGGATCCGCTCCCGGTCGCGGATCGCCTGGGCGACGGCCGCGAGGACCGACGCGTCGACCTCGGGGGCCTGGGAGAACGGCGCGTCGACGGTGGCCGCGCGTAGCGACTCGGCACGCCGGCGCAGTCGCCTCGGCAGCACCTGGACCACCTTGGCCAGCGCGGACAACGAGGCCTCGGACAGGGTGCCGGCGAACGCGCTCGCCGATCCCTCGAGCGCCACCACCATGGCGATCGCCTCGTCCTCGTCGACGACCAGCGGGGGCATCGAGCCTCCCGCGGCCAGCTGGTAACCGCCGTCGACGCCGCGGCTGGAGTGGACCGGGTAGCCGAGCTCGCGCAGCCGCTCGATGTCGCGCCGCAGGGTGCGCTCGGACACCTCCAGCCGGCCGGCCAGCTCGCCGCCCGGCCAGAACCGGTGGGTCTGCAGCAGCGTCAGCAGCCGCAGCGTCCGGGAGCTCGTGTTCGCCATGCACCCAGAGTCTCCCAGATACCGGTCAGAAAATGGCCGGTATTCTCCCTAGCGTCGGAGACATGGCACTCACTCTCGAATCGCAGACGACCACCGACCCGCACAGCGCTGCACCGACCTGCGCGCCGGCCGCGACCGCCGGTCGTACGGCGGCGCTGATCAGCCTGCTGCTCGCCTCGACCATGGAGCTGATCGACACCACGATCGTCAACGTCGCGCTGCCGACGATCGAGCGCGACCTCGGAGCGTCCGGCTCGCAGCTGCAGTGGATGGTGGCGGCGTACCCGCTGTCGTTCGCGGTGGCGCTCGTGACCGGCGCCCGGCTCGGAGACGCGTTCGGCCGCAAACGGCTGTTCCTGGGCGGCCTGGTCGCCTTCACCGTGATGTCGGCAGCCTGCGGCCTGGCGCCCGACGCCCACTGGCTGGTCGCCGCACGGGCGCTGCAGGGACTGGGCGCGGCGGCGATGATCCCGCAGGTGATGTCGAGCATCCAGGTGATGTACGCACCCGAGGAGCGGGCGAAGGCGATGGGCGCGTTCACCGGCCTGGCCGGGCTCGCCACCGTCGCCGGACCGGTGCTCGGCTCGATCCTCACCGAGGCGGACATCGCCGGCTCGGGCTGGCGCCCGATCTTCCTGGTCAACATCCCCGTCGGGATCCTCGCGCTCGCCGCCGCGATCCGGTTCATCCCCGAGTCCCGCGCCGAGCGGCGGCCCGACCTCGACCCGGCGGGTGTGCTGGTGCTCGGCGGCGGTCTGCTCGCCGTCCTCTACCCCCTGACCATGGGTCGCGAGGAGGGCTGGCCGACGTGGGTGTTCGCGATGATGGCGGTCGGCATCGCCGTGCTCGTCGGCTTCGGGCGCCGCCAGCACCGCGCGGAGCAGCGCGGCGGCGAGCCGCTGGTCGCGCTCTCGCTCTACCGCAACCGCGGCTTCGCCGGCGGGTCGCTGGTCCTGGTCGTGCTCTTCGTCTCGATGTCGGCGTACTTCCTCGCGCAGACGATCTGGTTCCAGGCCGGGCTGGACTGGTCGGTGCTCAAGGCGGGCCTCGTCGGCGTGCCGTTCGCGATCACGACCGCAGTGTGCGCCGGGATCGGCGTGACCGTGCTGGCGCCGAGGATCGGACGCCGCGTGCTGCAGCTCGGCGCGACGGTCCTGGCAGCAGGAGCCCTGGTCACGGCCGCCACGGTCCGGCTGGCCGACCCCTCCACGCCCTGGTGGGTGTGGCTGCCGGCGCTCGTCGTCACCGGCGCCGGGTTCGGGCTGATGGTCGCACCGATCGGGATGTTCACGATCGCCGACGTCCCCGTCGCCAAGGCGGGCGCGGCCTCGGGCCTGTTCAACACCAGCACCCAGCTCGCCAACGCCGTCGGCGTCGCGGTGCTCGGCACGCTGTTCTTCGAGGTCGCCGAGCAGCAGGTCCCGGCAGCGCCGGTCGACCTGTTCGGTCCGGCCTACGAGGTCGTGCTGGTCGCGGTCGCCGTCCTGATGGTGGCGGCGTACGCCGCGGCGCGGGCGCTCCCCCAGGCGGCCCCCGAGGAGCCGGTCGAGATCGCGTGACCCCGTCGTCCGCCCGCCACCCCGCCCGGGTGGCGGGCGGCGGCGCGTCCCGACCGGGCCGGGCACCTAGGGTGGCGCGGGTGGACGGGACCGAGCTGCTGCTGGTGCTCGGGGCCGGCCTGGTCGCCGGGGTGATGTCGTCGACCGTCGGCGTCGCCTCGCTCGTCAGCTTCCCGACCCTCGTGGCGCTGGGGCTGCCACCGGTCACCGCCAACGTCTCCAACACCCTCGGCCTGGTGCCGGGCGGACTGAGCGGCGCCTACGGCTACCGCGAGGAGCTGCGCGAGCACCCACGGCTGGGCTGGCAGGTCCTGTCGTGCTGCGTCGTCGGCGCCGTGATCGGCGCCGTGCTGCTGCTGGGGCTGCCACCCGGCGTCTTCGAGGCGGTCGTGCCGTGGCTGATCCTCTTCACCTGCTTGCTCGTCGGCGCGCAGCCGCGGATCTCGGCGTGGCTGCGCCGTACCCACGCCGACGGCACCGAGCCGGAGCTGCGCCACCACCTCTCCCCCGTGACCACGTTCTTCGCGACCGTCACCGGCGTCTACGGCGGCTACTTCGGGGCCGGTGCCGGGGTGATGATGGTCGCGGTCCTCGGGCTCGGCACCGACCTGGAGCTCAAGGTGATCAGCGGGCTGCGCACCCTCTCGCTGATGGTCGGCAACGTGGTGGCCGGGCTGATCTTCGTGGTGGCCGCGGAGCCCGCCTGGGACGTCGTCCTGCTGCTCGCCGCCGGCTCGGTCGTCGGCGGCTACGTCGGCGCCCGGATCGGCCGGCGGATCCCCGACGGCCTGTTCCGGGTCCTCGTGGTCATCGCCGGCGTCTCCGCCGCGATCGCGATGATGTGACCGCCGCACGCAGATAGTCCGGGACGTGTGCGGGGTCGTTCGTGCCCGAAGACCCCGCGAACGTCCCGGACTATCCAACAGGCGCGGTCGTCAGAGGGTGTCCCAGCGGAAGAGCCTCGCGGCGACCGCGGTCACGACCACGGCGAAACCGAGCAGGATCGCTCCCGGGAGCAGCACCGCGGTCCAGGGCTCGCCGCGCACCATCACGTCGAGCATGCCGTCGTTGAGGTGACGCAGGGGGAGCGCCTGCGACACCCCCTGCAGCCAGCCCGGCGCTGCGTCCAGCGGGAAGAAGGAGCCGCTCAGGAACGCCATCGGCAGCACGATGAAGTTGGCCATGTTGACCGCCCCCTCCGTGGTGCGGGCGACGGCCCCGGCGAGCAGCCCGACGGACATGAAGCACAACGTCCCAACGACGAGGAGCGGGACCGCGGCCACCCACGCGCCGGTGAGCTGCAGTCCGAACGCCGCGGCGCCGAGGCCGAGGAAGACCGCCATCTGCACCAGCGCGATGGCGACGGTCACCACGACCCGCGCCGCCACCACCGTCGAGCTCCGCAGCGGCGCGAGCTGGAGCCGGCGCAACAGCTTGGACTGCCGCCAGCCCTGCAGCGTCGCCGCAGCGCCGAAGGCGGCGCTCATCGCCACCGCCCAGCCCAACAGGCCGGGGGTGACGAACTGGATGGTGCTGAGCGAGTCGTCCTCGACCCGCTCGGTCTCGAGGGTGAACCGTGGCTGGGTCCCGGTCACCGCGATGTTGGCGTGGTCGACGAACGCCCGCAGCGTGCCCTGGGTGATGGCCGCCTTCACCTGGTCGGTCTGGGTGTAGTGGGCGATCAGCGTGTCGCCGTCCTGCTCGATCGCGACGTCGGCGTCGCCGCGGCGTACCTCGGCGAGCGCCGCGTCGCGGTCGCCGGTGCGCGACACCTCGAAGGTCTGGCCGAACGCCTCGCGTGCGCCGTCGGGCAGGTCGTCGACCAGCGCGACGTCTCCCACCTGGACGAGCTCGACCCTGGCCTGGGTCTGGTCGGCGAAGATCCCGCCGAACAGCACGAGGAACATCAGCGGGAACACGAGGGCGAAGAACACCGACGCGCGGTCGCGCGCGAAGCCCCTGCTGATCGCGAGGGCGAGGCTCCAGAACGCCCTCATGCCCGGTACTCGCGACCGGTGAGGTCGAGGAAGACGTCCTCGAGGGTGGCGGTGCGGACCGAGACCCCGTCGAGGCGACGCTCGGCGGCCAGCCGGGTCAGCACCTGCGCCGGGTCGGTGGTCTCGACGGTCTCGCCGTCGGCGGTGGTGATCCGGGTGGGCGCCGCGAGCCCGGCGATGAGCGCGGCGGGGGTGTCGAGCTGCAGGACCCGTCCGTGGTCCATGATGGCGACCCGGTCGCAGAGCGCCTCCGCCTCGTCGAGGTAGTGGGTGGTGAGCACCACCGTGCGGCCGCTGTCGTTGAGCCCGGACAGCAGGTCCCAGAGGTTGCGGCGGGCCTGGGGGTCCAGCGACGCGGTCGGCTCGTCGAGGAACACCACGTCGGGGTCGTGGACCAGCGCGCAGGCGATCGACAGCCGCTGCGCCTGGCCACCCGAGAGCTGCTCGACCCGGGTGTCGGCCTTGTCGACGAGACCCACCCGCTCCAGCCAGGCGTCCGCCTCGGCGGACGGGACGTCGTAGAGCGCGGCGAAGGTGTGCAGCTGCTCCCGCGCCGTCAGTCGCTCGAAGAACGACGACGCCTGGAGCTGTACGCCGATCCGCGGCAGCAGCGCCTGGTTGCGCGGCCACGGCGACTCCCCCAGCACGCGTATCGACCCCGTGTCCGGCCGGCGCAGGCCCTCGATCATCTCCAGGGTGGTGGTCTTGCCGGCCCCGTTGGGGCCGAGGATGCCGAGGAACTCGCCCTCGGCCACCTCGAAGGTCACCCCGTCCACGGCCCGCAGCTCCCCGTAGGACAGGGCGAGGTCGCGCACGGAGATTGCCGCCATGCGTCCACCCTCTCCAGCGGGCAGCCGGCCGTTCAACCGACTTTGGTCGCTGACGGCGCGACCTTCGGCCACGGCGCCGTGCGCTCGAGCTGCGCCGCGACCGAGAGCAGTCGCTCCTCGCCGTCGGTCGGGCCGACCAGCTGCACCGAGAGCGGCAGGCCGTCGGGTCCGAGGCCCCGCGGCACCGCGGCTGCGGGGTTGCCGGCGACGTTCCAGATCGCGGCGTAGGCGATGGCCGGCAACGACCGCAACGAAGCAGCGACCGTGCCGGTGCCGGCGATGATCCCGGCCTCGGGCGGCCGGTGCGCCGTGGTCGGGGTCAGCAGCACGTCGACCTCGTCGAAGACCTGGTTGGCGCGGGCCGAGACCCGCTCGGTCGCCCGGAGCGCGGCGTCCCGCACCCGGGGCGTCACCCAGCTGCCGAGCCGGTAGCTCTGCCGGGTCCGCCGCTCCAGTCGGCCGTAGTGCTCCACCTCGTCGGCCTCGCTCCGGATGCCGGCGAAGAACTGGGGGACGAAGGCGGCCGTCGTGTCGGGGTAGCGCGGCTCGACCTCGCACACGTCGTGCCCCAGCTCGGCCAGCAGCCGCGCCGTCTCGCGCACGGCCGCGACGTGCAGCGGGTCGGGCCGTACGCCGCGGACGGCCGGCCGGGTGCTCCAGCCGATCCGGAGCCGACCCGGCTCCCGGGTGGCCGCCTCGACGAAGGAGCCGACCGGTCCTGCGCGGAACAGGTCACCGTCGACGCTCCCGCGGATCACGTCGTAGACCAGGGCGCTGTCGAGGACGCTGCGGGTGAGCGGCCCGGCCGTGCCGAGCGCCCACCACAGGTGCGGGTGGGGGGCCGTGGTGACCCGGCCGCGCTGCGGCTTCAACCCGAACAGGCCGCAGCAGGCGCTCGGGATCCGGATCGAGCCGCCGCCGTCGCCGCCGATGCCGGCCGGCACCAGGCCTCCGGCCACGGCGGCCGCCGTACCGCCGCTGGAGCCACCGGGCGAGCGGGTGGTGTCCCAGGGGTTGTGGGTGTATCCGTGCGCGTCGGACTCGGTGTAGGGGAACGCCCCGAACTCGGGCATCAGGGTCTTGCCGACGACGACCGCGCCCGCGGCGCGCAGCCGGCGTACGAGCTCGGCGTCGGCGGCGACCGGGGTGCTGTTGCCGCGGCCCCCGAAGGTGGTCACGGTGCCCGCGACGTCGATCTCCTCCTTGATCACCAGCGGGACCCCGTGGAGCGGACCGGGCGACTCCCCCGCGGCCAGCGCCGCGTCGAGCCGGCCGGCCTCGGCGAGTGCCTCGTCGGCGAGGACGAGCGAGAACGCGTTGAGCCGGCGATCGGCCTCCGCGATCCGGGCCAGCGTCGCCTCGGTGACGGCCCGGGCGGTGGTCTCGCGCGCGGCGACCGCACGGGCGGTCTCGACGACGCCCGGGGCGTCGACGAGGTGGGGCACGCTCATCCGGCGGAGAGCAGGCCACGGACGACGCGGAGGCCCACCGAGAGTCGGGCCAGGTCGGTGCTGTCGTCGGCGGTGATCTCCTCGAGCGTGGCGGCGGCGCGGCCGACCGCGACCTCGTCCCCCTCCTCCCACGTGGCGATCCGGGCCGGTGCCGAGTCGCTCTCGGGGGTGGCGGCGAGCACCTTGGCGGTGAGCTCGCCGTGGACGGCGTAGAGGTCGTCGCGGATCGCGGCGCGCGCCATCGTCTGCCACCGGTCCTCCCGCGGCAGGGCGAAGATCCGCTGCATCACGATCGACAGCCCGAGCCGCTCGCCGAGGGCGTAGTGGACCCGGGCGACGTCGGCCGGGTCGAGGCCGTCGCGCGTGGCCGTCTCGACGATGCCGAGCAGCGAGTACGACGGGTCGAGCACCGCCACCCTCGTCGCCAGGTCGTCCGGCACCCCGCGCTGGACCAGGGTGTCGCGTCGGGTGTTCAGCTCCCCGAGCTCGTGCCCGCTCATCAGCTCCGGGAGCCGGGCCATCAGGGCCTGCACCGGCTCACGGAAGTGGGTGACCGTGCCCTCGCTGTCGAGCGGCGGCCGCCGGTTGCTCACCAGCCACCGCGACGCGCGCTCGACGAGGGTCCGCATCTGGATCCGCATCCGGGTCTGCACCTGGGCATCGATCTTGTTGTCCCAGGTCTTCAGCTCCTTGCGCAGGTCGAGCGACCCGAAGATCTCGCGGGCCACGAAGTTGGCCCGGGTCAGCTCGGCCGCGGTGGCCCCGGTCTCGCCGGAGAGCCGCGGCACGAACGTCATGCCGGCGCCGTTGACCAGGTCGTTGACGACCTGGGTCACGATGATCTCGCGGCGCAGCGGGTGCTCACGGATCCGCCGGGGGAACCCCTCCTGCATCGGCTGCGGGAAGTACGCCGCCAGGTCATAGTCGAGGTAGGGGTCGTCGGGCAGGTCGCTGGCCAGCAGCTCGTCGGCCAGCACGATCTTGGTCCACGACATCAGCACCGACAGCTCGGGGACGGAGAGCGCGCCGCCGCGGTCGAGCCGCCGGCGAACCTGCCGGCTGGTCGGCAGGTCCTCGAGCTCCCTGTTGAGCACGCCCCTCCGCTCGAGCGTCTTCATCCAGTCCTCGTGGACGTGGAGCAGCGACGGCGAGTTGGCGACCGCGTTGGCCAGGGCGAGGTTCTGCTCGTAGTTGTCGCGCAGCACCAGGTCGGCGACCTCGTCGGTCATCTCGGCGAGCAGGGCGTTGCGGCGCTCGCCGGTCAGGTCGCCGTCGGCCACCACCCGGTCGAGCAGGATCTTGATGTTGACCTCGTGGTCGGAGGTGTCGACGCCGGCCGAGTTGTCGATGAAGTCGGTGTTGATCCGGCCGCCGTTCATGGCGTACTCGATCCGGCCGCGCTGGGTCAGCCCGAGGTTGCCGCCCTCGCCGACACACTTCGCGCGCAGCTGCCGGCCGTCGATCCGGATCGCGTCGTTGGCCTTGTCGCCGGCGTCGGCGTGGGTCTCGTCGGCGCTCTTGACGTAGGTACCGATACCGCCGTTCCAGAGCAGGTCGACGGGTGCCTGGAGGATCGCCTTCATCAGCTCGGCCGGGGTCATCTTGTCGACGCCGTCGTCGATCCCGAGGGCCGCGCGGACCGCAGCGGTCAGCGGCACCGACTTCTTCGAGCGGGAGAACACGCCGCCGCCCTCGGAGATCAGGTCGCGGTCGTAGTCCTGCCAGCTCGACCGGGGCATCTCGAAGAGCCGCTTCCGCTCGGCGTACGACGTCGCCGGGTCGGGATCGGGGTCGAGGAAGATGTCGCGGTGGTCGAAGGCGGCCACCAGCCTGGTGTGCTCGGAGCACAGCAGCCCGTTGCCGAACACGTCGCCGGACATGTCGCCGATGCCGACGGCCGTGAAGTCCTCGGCCTGGCAGTCGATGCCCCTCTCCCGGAAGTGCCGCTGGACCGACACCCACGCGCCGCGGGCGGTGATGCCCATGGCCTTGTGGTCGTAGCCCACCGACCCGCCCGAGGCGAAGGCGTCGCCCAGCCAGAAGCCGTAGTCCTTCGCCACGCCGTTGGCGATGTCGGAGAAGGAGGCGGTGCCCTTGTCGGCGGCCACCACCAGGTAGGCGTCGTCGCCGTCGTGGCGGACCACGTCGCGCGGCGGGACCGCCTCGCTGTCGACGAGGTTGTCGGTGATGTCGAGCAGCCCGGAGATGAAGGTCGTGTAGCAGGCGATCCCCTCGGCCAGCCAGGCGTCGCGGTCGGACGGGTCGGGGAGGTTCTTGGCGAAGAACCCGCCCTTGGAGCCCACCGGCACGATGACCGTGTTCTTCACCATCTGCGCCTTGACCAGGCCGAGCACCTCGGTGCGGAAGTCGTCGCGGCGGTCGGACCAGCGCAGGCCGCCGCGGGCGACCGGCCCGAACCGCAGGTGGACGCCCTCGACCCGTGGGGAGTAGACGAAGATCTCGTACTTCGGGCGCGGCTCCGGCAGGTCCGGGATCGCCGACGGCTCCAGCTTGAACGACATGTAGGAGTGCTCGCCCCCGTCGCCGCCCGACTGGAAGTAGTTGGTGCGCAGCGTCGCCCCGATGTGGGTCAGGTAGGCCCGCAGGATCCGGTCGTGGTCGAGGCTGGCGACGTCGTCGAGCGCGTGCAGGATCCGCTTCTCCACCTCGGCCTGGGCGAGCTGGCGGGTCACGTCGTCGTGGTCGGCCGCCGGGTCGAAGCGGGTCTCGAACATCGTCACCAGCAGCCGGGTGATGTCGACGTTGCCGGCGAGCGCGTCCTCGATGTAGTCCTGCGCGAACGGGCTGTTGCCCTGCCGCATGTACTTCGCGTACGCACGGAGCACCGTGGCCTGCCGCCAGGTCAGCCCGGCGTCGAGCACCAGCCGGTTGAACCCGTCGATCTCGTTGAAGCCGTCCCACACGGCGCGGAGGGCGTCCTGGAACCGGACGGGCGAGTCGTGGTCGGCGGGTCGGTCGTAGCGCAGGCCGAACTCGTAGATGAACGCCGGGTGGCCGAGGCCGACGAGCTGGTAGGGGCGCTCGTCGACGACCTCGACGCCCATCGAGGAGAGCATCGGGAGCATGTAGGACAGCGACAGCGGCGAGCCGGTGCGGAAGACCTTGAGCCGACCCTGCCCGGAGTCGACGTCCCCCTTGGCGTAGAGGCGCATCTCGATGCCCTCGTCGCCGACGGCGTCGAGCAGCTCGAGGTCGGCGGCACCGATGGCGGCCGGGAAGTCCTCCTTGTAGGCCTCGGGGAACGCCTCGACGTAGGTCCGGGCCAGCTCGGCGCCGCGGTCCTCGCCGTACTGGTCCATCGCGGCGGTCACGAAGTCGTCGCGCCACGAACGGGAGGCCTCGGCGAGCCGTCGCTCGACCTCACCGCGGTCGCAGTCGACCAGCTCGCCGCCCGGCGGCGGGTGGACGACGAAGTGGACGTTGGCGGTCGGCGACTCGCCGAGCCGGACCGAGAACTCCACGCTGGCGCCGCAGAGCTCCTCCAGCAGGATCGCCGAGAACCGCTCCCGCACGCCGGTGTTGTAGCGGTCGCGGGGCAGGTAGACCATCGCGGAGACGTAGCGACCGTAGGTGTCGGGCCGAATGAAGATCTTCACCTGCCGGCGCTCGCGAGCGTGCATGACCGCGACGGCGATCGGCACGAGGTCGTCGACGGGGGTGTGGAACAGCTCGTCGCGCGGGTAGGTCTCCAAGGTGTCCATCAGCGCCTTGCCGGCGTGGCTGCGGGGGTCGAAGCCGGCCCGCTTCTGCACCTCGCGCGCCTTCTCACGCAGCAGCGGCACCCGCAGCACGGACTCGGTGTAGGCGGCGCTCGAGAAGAGCCCGAGGAAGCGCCGCTCGCCGACGACCTCGCCCTGCTCGTCGAAGGCCTTGATCCCGACGTAGTCGAGGTAGGCCGGGCGGTGGACGGTGGCGCGGGAGTTGGCCTTGGCGAGCACGAGCAGCGTCTTCTCGCGCGCCTTGGCACGGACGGCGGCGGGGAGCTTGCCGAACGACGAGGACATGTCCTGGTCGAAACGCAGGATGCCGAGACCGGTGCCCGGCAGCGCGCGGAGCACGTCGTCGCCGTCGCTGGTCTCGAGGCGGTACTCGCGGTAGCCGAGGAACGTGAAGTGGTCGTCGGCCAGCCAGCGCAGCAGGGCCTGGCCCTGGGCGATCTCGTCGCCGCGCAGCGGCGGCTTGTCGGTGTCGAGCTCGTCGACGATCGCGCGGACCTGCTCGTTCATCTTGGGCCAGTCCTCGACCGCCACGCGGACGTCGCCGAGGACCCGCTGCAGCGCCTCCTCGATCTCGGCCGCTCCGTCCCGGCCGCTGACCCGGGAGACCTCGATGTGCATCCAGGACTCCCGGACCGCCTCGCCCTCCGGGGCCACCGACCCGTCCTCGATCCCCGTGACCGACTGGAGCCCGCCGGTGATGTCGCGGACGACGTCCATCTGGGGGTGCACCACGAGGCGGACGTCGAGGTCCTGGCGCATCAGCTCCATCGTGAGCGAGTCGACGAGGAAGGGCATGTCGTCGGTGACCACCTCGACGACCGAGTGGCCGCCGGCCGACCAGCCGTCGTCGGCGCCCGGTGTGAGTACCCGGACCCGAGCCGTGCCCTGCGGCCGGGTGCGGGCCAGCTCGAGGTGGGAGGCGAGGGCGCCGAAGAGGTCGCCGGAGGAACGCTCGGTGACGTCCTCGGCCGCCACGTTGCGGTAGTAGGGCCGCACCAGCGGACCGGCGGCCACTACTTCGGCCCGCTCGGCGTGCCCGTCCGCCTCGGGGTGGTCGGCAGCCTCGTCGAGGAGGGCCAGCTTCTCGTCGTCGAGCGTCATGGACACGACTCCGACACTATGACCAGCAGGCGGGGTGGACAACACAGGGTGGGGGTCGGGTCGGGGACACCCGGACCGGCCCGTGGCCGGGCCGGCGGGCTCCGACATGATGGGCCGCATGGCGAAGCGGATCACGCACAGGATGACCTACGACGCGACCCTGCCCGAGGTGGCCGCGATGCTAGCCGACACCGACTTCCGGATCGCAGTCTGCGAGGGCCAGGGCGCGCTCCGCTCCGAGGTCGACGTGACGCCGCGCGGCGACGGCAAGCAGGTCCGGATCGAGCTCGTCCAGCCCGCAGCCGGGATCCCGTCGTTCGCGCAGAAGTTCGTCGGCGACGAGATCCAGATCGTCCAGGAGGAGTCGTGGGGATCGGCCGACCGGGCCGACGTCACGGTCACCATCCCCGGCAAGCCCGGCGACATGAAGGGCACCGCGACCCTCGCCGAGTCCGGCGGCACCACCACCGAGACGGTCGAGCTGACCGTCAAGGTCGGCATCCCGCTGGTCGGCGGCAAGCTCGAGGACCTGATCGGCGGACTCCTGCTCAAGGCGCTCAAGACCGAGGAGCAGGTGGGGAAGAAGTGGCTGGCGCGCGGCTGACCGGCCCCCTTCCCGCGACGTACGACGCCCTGGCGGGCGTGGTCGCCGGGCTCCGCGACGAGGCGGGCTGGACGGAGACCGGCTGTCCTGGGTGGGCGGTCCGGGACCTGGTGTTCCACCTGCGCGCGGACTGCCTGCGCGCCCTGGTCGCCCTCCACACCCCGGTGGCCGGACCGGCCGACTGCGACGCCGTGGCCTACTGGCGGCAGTGGGGGTCGGACCCCGAGACCGACGAGGAGATCCTGCGGGGCACCCGGGTGGAGGCCAGCCCCTACCCGTGGGGGGTGCTGCGCCGCCTCTACGCCGAAGCCGCGGCGGCCGCCGTGCACGCCGTCGGCCACAGCGACCCGGCAACCGTCATCGGCACCCAGGGGTGGGCGCTCACGGTCGAAGACCTCGCCAGCACGCTCGCCGTCGAGGCGACGCTGCACCACGTCGACCTGGTCCGGCACCTGCCCGCCGCGGGCGGGCCGACCCCCGAGGGGTTGGCCGAGGTCAGGCGGGTGGCGGAGGCGCTCCTCGGACGCGAGCTCCCCGGCTGGTCGGACGAACGGGTCGCCCTGGTCGCCACCGGCCGCGCCGACCCGACGGACGAGGAGCGCGCCGACCTCGGCGACGCCGTCGTCCCGGTCTTCACCTGAGCGACCCGGGGCCCGTGGCGCGGCGTCGGCCGGGGCTCAGCGACGCCCGGTCCGCTCCGGGTGCTCCTCCGCCGCCCCGGCCCGGTCCTGTCGGCGGCGCAGCACGATCACGACGCCGAGCAGCACGAACGGCCCGAACGCCAGCAGCAGCGTGAGCACCTGCTCGTAGGGGTGCAGGGAACCGAGGTGGAGCGGGGTCATCGCGTCCAGTGTCTCACCGGGTCGTGAGGCTCAGGACGGCGCCGGTCCAGCCGTCGCCGACCGTGAACGAGCCGACGCGGCCGAACCCGCAGGACTCGTAGAACTCCACCAACTGGCCGCCGTTGCCGGCGAAGCAGTCGACCCGCACCTGCGCCACGTCCTGCTGCTCCGCGAGCGTCACCGCATGCCCGAGCAGGAGCCGACCCGCGCCGCGAGCGACGGGTTCGCGCGAGGTCACCAGGGCCCGGACGTAGACCTCGGGGACGTCCGCCGGCGGGACGTGGTCGAGCGCCTCGCCCACCGCCAGGAAACCGACCGGTACGCCGGCCGCTTCGGCGAACCAGGCGCCGTCGCCGGCGCACCACTCCTCGGCGAGGGCACGGCGACGGGGCTCGCCCGACCAGGGCCGATCGCCCCACTGCCCGGTGAAGCCCTGCGAGACCAGCCACGCCACCGCCCGGTCGAACAGGCCGAGCACGGCCTCCTCGTCGCCGGGACCGCCGCGACGGAGCGTGAGGAGGTCGCCCACCCTCACCCCATGTAGGGGTAGCGGTAGTCGGTCGGCGGGTCGAAGGTCTCCTTGATCGACCGGGAGCTGGTCCAGCGCATCAGGTTCTGCGGCGCACCCGCCTTGTCGTTGGTGCCGGACGCCCGGGCGCCGCCGAACGGCTGCTGGCCGACGACCGCGCCGGTGGGCTTGTCGTTGATGTAGAAGTTGCCGGCGGCAAACCGGAGCTCCTTGCGGGTCCACGCGATCGCCTGCCGGTCCTGGGCGATCACCGCGCCCGTGAGGGCGTACGGCGCGAACGACTCCATCTGGTGGACCACCCGCTCGTAGCGGGAGTCGTCGAAGACGTGGACCGCCAGGATCGGGCCGAAGTACTCGTCCTTGAACATCTGGTCGGTGGGGTCGGTGGACTGCACGATCGTCGGCCGCACGAAGTAGCCAACCGAGTCGTCGAGCTGGCCGCCGGCGAGCGTCGTGAGGTGCTTGTTGGCGCGCACCCGCGCGAGCGCCTTCTTGTGCTTGGCGAAGGCCCGGTCGTCAATGACGGCGCCCATGAAGTTGTGGAGGTCGGTGACGTCGCCCATGGCGATCGCCTCGGTCTCGGCGACCAGCTGGTCCTTCACCTTGTCCCACACCGACTTCGCGACGTACGCCCGCGAGGCCGCGGAGCACTTCTGTCCCTGGAACTCGAAGGCGCCGCGGATCATGGCGGTGCGCAGCACGTCGGGGTCGGCGCTGCCGTGGGCGACGATGAAGTCCTTGCCACCGGTCTCGCCGACGATCCGGGGGTAGGAGCGGTAACCGGAGATGTTCTCGCCGACGGTCTTCCAGAGGTACTGGAAGGTCGGCGTCGAGCCGGTGAAGTGGATCCCGGCGAGGTCGGGATGTGCCAGCGCCACCTTCGACACGTCGATCCCGTCACCGGGCAGCATGTTGATGACGCCCGGCGGCATCCCCGCCTCCTCGAGCAGCTCCATGGTCAGCGACGCGGCGAGCTGTTGGGTGGGCGAGGGCTTCCAGATCACGGTGTTGCCCATCAGCGCCGGCGCCGTCGGGAGGTTGCCGGCGATGGCGGTGAAGTTGAACGGCGTGATCGCGTAGACGAACCCCTCGAGCGGACGGTGGTCGGTGCGGTTCCAGACGCCGCGGCTGTTGGCGATCGGCTGCTCGGCAAGGAGCTGCTTGGCGTAGTGGACGTTGAACCGCCAGAAGTCGATCAGCTCGCACGCCGCGTCGATCTCGGCCTGGAACGCCGTCTTGGACTGGCCCAGCATGGTCGCGGCGTTGATCCGCTGCCGCCAGGGGCCGGCGAGCAGGTCGGCGGCCTTGAGGATGATCGCGCAGCGCTCGTCGACGGGCATCGCGCGCCACATCGGGGCGGCGTCGAGCGCCGCCTTGATCGCCGCCTCGGCGTCCTTGGTCGTCGAGTTCTTGAACGTCGCCAGGACGTGCTGGTGGTCGTGGGGCTGCACGACCGTCATCTCCGCTCCGCCGCCGCTGCGGCGGCGGCCGTTGACCACGGCGCGCAACGTCGGCTGCCGACGCTCCTGTCGCTCGAGCTCGGCCTCCAGGGTCTTCCGCTCGTCGGAGCCCGGGGCGTAGGTGAGGTTCGGTTCGTTGACCGGAACCGGCGGGGTCGTGATGGCGTCCATGCGTCGACCTTAGTCGCCCAGCAGGGTTCCGATCTCCTGGGTGGCGAACCACCCCAGGTCGTCGTCGGGGTCGGCGTCGGCCGGACGGTCGTCGGTGTCGGCGTGCACGGCCACCACGTCGTCGATCGCCACCGGGACGTCGGCCTGGGCGACCTCGGCGACGACGACCACCCGGCGCCCGCCGGGTCCGCCCAGGTCGGCCGACACGGCGGCGGCGGTCATCAGCGCGTCGTACTCGCTCGCCTCGTCGTCGTCGGGGGCCACGACCCGCTCCGCCCCGGCAGGCATCGCGCCCGTCGCGTGCAGGTGGGACAGGCCGTCGCGGGTGGTCGCGAGGTAGACCCGGGTCATGGCTTCGGGCTCCGCCTCGACAGCGGCCGCCGGCCACGGGGCGCCCGGCGGCGGGTACCGCTGGTCGCGTCGACGAGCTCGTCGAGCGCGTCGGTGACGCACTGGCCGAGCAGGTCGGCGTCGGGCAGCAGGTCGCGATCGGCCGTGATGCCGTAGAACACCCCACCGTCGTACGACGTCACGCCGATCGCGAGCGCGTTCCCGGGCAGCAGCGGGTGCACCGGGTAGGTCTCGAGCATCCTCGCCCCGCCGGCGAACAGCGGTGCCTGCGGGCCGGGGACGTTGGTGACGGCGAGCTGGAACCCGCGGCGCAGCTCCTCGGCGGCGACCCGTGCGCCGACGGCGTGGAAGGTCGCGGGGGCGAACCCGGACAGGCCCGCCAGCCGGTCGGCGGCCACGCCGCGGCCGGTCTCGCGGTAGGCCTCGAAGGAGTAGGACACCTGGTGCAGCCGGACCACAGGACTCGGCTCCCCCACCGGCAGGTCGACCCAGTGGGGAGCGATCTGGCTGCCGAGCGAGGTGGCCTCGAGCTCCTCGTCGATCACCGAGACCGGCGCCACGGCCCGGATCCGTCGTACGCCGCCCAGCGACTCGGCCCGGGTCATCAGCCAGCTGCGGAGCGCGCCCGCGACCGTCGCCAGCACCACGTCGTTGACCGAGCCGCCGCTGGCCTCGCGGACCCGACGGTGGTCCTCGAGGGTGGTGCGGACCGTGACCACCCGGCGCTGCTGGGACAGCTCGCCCGAGATCGGCGAGTCGGGCACCGGGCGCCGGTTGGCCAGCGCACCGGCCACCCGCCCGGCCAGGTCGGCGGCCCCACCGGCGACCCGGAGGGCGGAGGCGGAGTTGGCGCGGACGGCGTCCCAGGCGAGGCGCGGCTCCTGGACCACGTCGGCGACGGCCGTGGACAGCACGCCCAGCGGCGAGGAGCGCTGCCGCGGCAGCCACGCGTCGGACCCGAGTGGGCGAGGCTCGGGCGAGGTGTCGAGCAGCACCTGGGCGAGGTCGACGGTGTGGACGCCGTCGACCAGGGCGAGGTGTGACTTCCACAGCACCGCGACCCGGCCGTCCTCGAGCCCCTCGACGACGTACACCTCCCAGAGGGGCCGGCTGCGGTCGAGGGGCCGGGACACGATGCGCGCCACCAGCTCGCGCAGCTGCTCCATGCTGCCCGGGCGCGGGAGCGCCGACCGGCGCACGTGGAAGGCGAGGTCGAAGTGCGGGTCGTCGACCCAGGCGGGCGTCGCCAGCCGGCCGGGCACCGTCTGCAGCCGGCTGCGGTAGCGGGGCACGAACGAGATCCGCTCCTCCACCAGGGCGAGCAGCCGCTCGTGGTCGAAGCCGGAGTCGCCCGGCTCGAAGATCTCGATGGTCGCCTGGTGCATCGGCGTCGCGGGCGACTCGTGGGCGAGCAGCGCCAGGTCCCGCGGACGCAACCGCTGGCTCACGGTTCCCCTTCCAGCCCGTCGGCAGTCGCTCGTGGCCGGGGTACTTGCCCGCGGCCTTGGTCTCCGTGGGATTCTGGCAGAGGTCAGGCGCCCGCGGGTCGCCGCCCCGACAAGAGAGGAACGATCGTGCGAGGTGCCGTGCTGGCCGTGACCGCGCTCGTGACCGTGCTGGCCCTGGGTGGGTGCAGCGAGGAGCCGAGCGAGGCGCAGGAGACCGGTCCCACGTCGGTGACGATCACCTTCGAGGACGGCGAGGCTCCGCCTCCCGAGCGCCTCGAGGTCGGGGTCGGCGAGGAGGTCGAGATCGTCGTGAAGTCCGACACCGAGGGCGAGCTGCACGTCCACACGGACCCGGAGCAGGAGCTCGAGTACGGGGCCGGGACCACCACCCTCACGCTCACCGTCGACGAGCCGGGCGTCGTCGAGGTCGAGTCGCACGAGCTCGAGACGACCGTCCTGCAGCTCGAGGTCAGCTGAGCCCCGGGTGGACGACAGGCTGACGCTGGCCCACGGGCTCGGCGGCCCCGCCGACCTGCCGCTGCCCCCGGAGCTGGCGATCGCGGGCGCAGTGGCGGCGCTCGTGGTCTCGTTCACCGTGCTGTCGGTCGCCTGGCGCACCCCGCGCTTCGACGAGGAGACGAGCGGCCGCCCCGCACCGGCCTGGCTGGCCCGGCTGGTCGACTCCCCGGGCTACGCCGTCGCGCTCCGGGTCGTGGGGATGGTGCTCCTCCTCTATGTCGCGGTCGCCGCAGTGTTCGGCAAGGACCTGCTCACCAACCCGGTCTTCGGCATCTTCTACGTCTGGTGGTGGGTCGGCCTGGTCCCCGCCTCGGTCCTGCTGGGTCCGGTCTGGCGGGCGATCAGCCCGGTGCGCACCATCAACGCCGCCGTCGCCCGGCTCACCGGCAGCGACCCCGACCGCGGGGTCTACACCTACCCCGAGCGGCTCGGCTACTGGCCCGCCGCGGTCGGCCTGTTCGCGTTCGTGTGGATGGAGCTGGTCTATCCCCACTCCACCGAGCTCGGGCCGGTCCGGCTCTGGATGGCGGTGTACGTCGCGGCGATGCTGCTCGGCGGCGCGCTGTTCGGGTCCTCGTTCTATCGGCTCGGTGACCCGTTCGAGGTGTTCTCCACGCTCTGCGGCAAGCTCTCCGTGTGGGGTCGGCGCGACGGCGTCCTCGTCGTCCGCAGCCCGCTGGCCAACCTCGACACCACCCGGGTCGCCCCCGGCCTGGTCGCGGTCGTCGGGGTGCTGTTCGGCAGCACCGCCTTCGACTCCTTCCGCGAGTCGCTCTCCTGGATCCGTTTCCTGCAGGCCTCCGAGATGTCGGCGACCCTGCTCAACTTCGCGGCGCTGCTCGCGTTCTGCGCGGGCGTGGCGCTGATCCTGACCGTCGGCTCCATGGCCACCGGTGTCGACGACGACACTCCGCGCCGGACGCTGCCGGGCCTGTTCGCCCACTCGATCGTGCCGATCGTCGTCGGCTACTTCGTGGCCCACTACCTCAACTACTTCGTCGACATCGGGTGGCAGACCCTGAGCCAGGCCAGCGACCCGCTCGGCACGGGTGCCGACCTGCTCGGGACCGCCGACCTCGCACCGCTCGCGTCGCTGTCGTCGCAGCCGGCGCTGCTGGCGTCGATCAAGGTGGGAGCGGTCGTGGTGGGACACGTGGTGGCGGCGGTGGCCGCGCACGACCGCGCCCTCAAGGTGCTGCCGCCGCGCCACCAGCTCACCGGCCAGCTGCCCATGCTGTTCGTGATGATCGCCTTCACCGTCGGCGGGCTCTACCTGCTCTTCGCGGCCTAGGACCCGACCCCGTTCGGGGAGCGGCTCGTCCTAGGCCGGGAGCAGCTCGGCCACGACGGCGGCGAGCGCGCGGGTGAGGGCCGAGTCGCCGACCTCCTGCAGGGTCCGACCGGCCAGCAGGGCACGGTCGACCCCGGAGCGGTCGTCGGGCAGGAAGTGGACCCGCCCCGGCGGCACCAGCCCGTCGAGCATCGAGACGATGTCGCGCTCGGACCAGCCGAGCGTGGGCCGCATCCGGTTGACGAGCACCCGCACCGAGGTCGGCGGGGCCACCTCGGCGAGCTCCACCAGGCCCCGCGCCAGCCGGGACAGGCCGACCGGGTCGGCGCTGCCGACGACCACCACCTCGTCGGCGCTGTCGAGCGCGGCGAGGGTCATCCGGTTGCGCCCCGGGCGCCCGGCCACCGGGTCGAGGGCCAGGTCGTCCTCGAGGCAGAACCCGGTGTCCACCACGACGTGACCGTGGCCCTGCGCCACGTCGAGCAGGTGCTCGACGACGCCGGAACGGATCTCGGGCCACCGGTCGGGCCGGGGCAGCCCGGTGACGACACTGAACCGGTGGTCGAGGGAGCGGGGCACCGTGGCGAACCGCTCCTCGAGCCGGCCGGTCGCCACCAGCCGGGCCGCCGCGAGCAGGCCCGAGACCTCGTCGACCACGCCGAGCTGCTGGGCCACCGCGCCGCCGTAGGGATCGGCGTCGACCAGCACGGTGCGGTGGTGCCGTCCGATCTCGGCCGCCAGTCCGACCGCGACGGTGGTCCGGCCCGGTGCCCCCGCCGGTCCCCACACCGCGACCAGCCGGCCCGGGCGCCGTGGGGCGGCCACGTCGGCGCCCTCGGGAAGGGCGTCGGGCACCCGGTCGTCGGCCGTGACGAGCTCGCCGAGCCCGTCGAGCGCGTCGTCGGCCAGTGTCGCCCGCACGCCGATCCGGGTCGCCGCCAGCTGCCCCCCGTCGCGGTCGGCACCTCCGGGGAGGACGCCGACGGTGCGGACGCCGTGGCCGCGCAGGTGGTCGACCGCCGCGGCGTCGAGGCCCGGTGCGTCGAGCCCGACGACCGCGACGTCGGCCTGGCCGGCCGCGGCGGTGGCGAGCAGGTCGGCCACGTCGACGCACCGCTTGAGGACCACCACGTCGGTGCGCCCCGCGAGTCCGGCCAGCGCCGCCGACTCCCAGCCGGCACCGGCCGCCAGCACCAGCACGACGACCACGGTCAGCCCCGCGCCAGGATCGTCACCGTCGGCTGCGGGACCCGCGACAGCAGGGCGAACCACCGGTCGACGTCCTGCTGCTCGACGGCGAGCACCACCTGCCGGTTGCCCGTCAGGTCGTCGGGTGCGGGCACGGTCACCACGGTGACCTCGGACAGCGCCGCGTCGGCGCAGATGCCGCAGCGGCCCTCGGTGCGGAGGTAGACGTCGACGACCGACCCGGCGCCGAGGCCGGGCGGCAGGGCCGCGGGCTCGACCGCCACCGGCAGCTGCAGCACCCCGGACTCCGCGGCGGTTGCGGTCGCGGAGCGCGGGAGCAGCTCCCCCGCGCCGACGTCCTGCCGCAGCCGGAGGTCGGCCGGGAGCGCCTCGGCGGCCGGGAAGTAGAGGTCGAGGTCGGCCGGGTCGACGAACCGCACCCGCCGTGCCGCGAGGTCGGCACCGGTCACCTCGTCGCCGGTCGCCATGTCCGCGGAGACCGTCCACACCGGTACGGAGTCGTCGGCGGCGGCGAGCAGCCGCGACCCGGCGACCACCGAGGCCGCGACGATGACCACGCCGATCCACAGCCGCGGGTCGCGCCAACCGGGCGTGGTCGCGCGCCCTGCGGCCGGCGGCTGCGTCGCCACCTGGCCCGGCGGTGGTGTCGACGCCGGCGCCGGTGGGCGCGCCGAAGAGAGGTCCCCGAGACTCGTCACGGGCACATCATGGCCCGGCGAGGGCGCGGCGGCCACCCATCTCTCCACAGGGGGCCGGGGTCGACGTACCGCGCGGGCGCAGCGGGGTGCGACGATGACCCGCATGCCGGACTCGCCGCGCTTCCTGACCCTGGCCGACGTCGCCGAGGTGCTCAACACCTCGGTCGCCCAGGTCTACGCCCTGGTCCGGCGCGGCGACCTGCCGGCGATCAAGATCGGTGGGCGCGGCCAGTGGCGGGTCGAGGGTGACCAGCTGGAGCGCTACATCACCCGCATGTACGACGAGACCCGGACCTATGTCGACACCCACCCGTTCGTCGACCCCGAGGGACGCCCGCTCGACATCGACGACGTCCCGCCGGGCGACTGAGCGTGCCCGGACGGGACGTCCTTCGGGTCAGCTTCCGGGCGGTCGGTAGTCGACCGAGCGCCGGAGCGCCTCGTCGACCTGCTCGGGCGAGAGCAGCTTGGTGGTCCGGATGGACACCGCGCCGCTGGAGTTGATCGCCATCGCCACCGCGGCGACCGCCTCGTCGTCCGGCGCCTCCGCGATGGCGAACACGTCGGTGTCGCCGAAGGCGAAGTGGAACGACTCCAGCCGCCCACCCATCGACTCCAGCATGGTCGCGACCGCGTCGACCCGAGACTTCGCGCCCGCGTCGCGGACGCCCTGCAGGCCGGTGGTCGTGTAGTTGGCGCTGATCAGGTACTTGGGCATGTGTCCCCCCGTTGTTCGAAACATCCCCCGATGTTTCTCCAAATATTCGACGCTACTCCCGCATCAGCAAGGGGTCAATCAGCACGCAGCAGGGCCACCACGAGCGTCGGGACGGGGTGCCCGGACCGGTGCGCGGCGGGTCTCAGCCGGTCTCGGCGCCGAGCCGGACCGACACGGTCTGCTCCTCGCCGTCGCGGATGAGGGTGAACTCGATCGTCTCCCCGGGCTGGTAGGAGCGGATCGCGACGATGAGCGCGATGCCGTCGGTCACCCGCTGCCCGTTGACCTCGGTGATGACGTCACCCTCCTCGAGCCCGCTCTGCTCGGCCGGGGTGTCGGCCATGACCTCGTCGACGCGAGCGCCTTCGGCGTTGTGGGGGCCGCCGGTCTGCACCTGGGCGCCGATCACGGGATAGCGCGCCTCGCCGGTGCGCAGGATCTGGTCGGCGGTGACCCTCACCTGCTCGATCGGGATCGCGAAGCCGACGCCGATGTTGCCGGAGCGGCCGCCGAGGCCGCTCCCGGTGGTCGCGATCGCGCTGTTGACCCCCACCACCTGGCCCTGGAGGTTGACCAGCGGGCCGCCGGAGTTGCCGGGGTTGATCGCGGCGTCGGTCTGGACGGCGTTGATGTAGGAGGTGTCGTTGGAGGAGTCGCCGGTGGTCACCGGCCGGTTGAGGGCGCTGACGATGCCGGACGTCACGGTCGAGCTCAGGCCCAGCGGGGAGCCGAAGGCGACGACCGCCTCTCCGACGGCGAGCCTCCGCGAGGAGCCGAGCGGCGCCGGCGGCAGTCCCCGGGCGCTGCGGGAGTAGAGCACCGCGAGGTCGTAGACGGGGCTGCGGCCGACGACCTCCGCGTCGAAGGTGTTGCCGTCCTGGTCGACGAGCTGGATCGGGCCGTCGTTCTCGTCGGCCTCCTGGACGACGTGGTTGTTGGTGATGATGTGCCCCTGCCGGTCCAGGACGAACCCGGACCCGGTCGCCCCGCCCTCCTGGCCCTGGTACTCGGCCAGGATCTGCACGGTGCTGGGGAGCAGCTGGTCGGCGACCGCGACGACGGAGCGGTTGCCGGCGGTGAGCGGTGCCCGTTCCCGCGTCTCGACGCCCTCGAGCCCGTCGTCGACGATCCCGGGGCCGTCGGGAGTGTCACCGACGAGCATGGCGCCGCCGACCCCGCCGAGGAGGCCGACGACAAGGGCGAGCCCGACCACCACGGGCCAGACCCACCCGGCGGGCCGCTCGCGTCGGGGCTGCGCCGGCATCGGCCGGGTCTGCAGGCCCCAGACGGGCGGCGGCTGGTGGACCGGGGGGAGCCACGAGGCCCCCGCAGGCCCGACCTGCGGCCGGCTCAGGGGCTGCGTGGGCTCGGTGCCGTCGCGCGGCGCGCGCGGGTCCGGACCCTCGGGGTGGTCGCTCACCGACACAGTCTCTCCCACGGGCGGTGAGATACCCAACGGCAGCCCTTGCCGACCGGGGCAGGCGTCAGCGGCCCTGGCCGGTGGGGGTGTGGCTCGGCGACGGCTGCGGGGCGTCGGACCCGGACAGGTTCGTCACCGGCGTACGTCGGTCGGGAGCAGGGGCGTCGGACCCGGCGACCAGCCCGAGGGCCACCACGCCGAGGACGGCGACCCCGGCGGCCGAGCCGCCCAGCACGACCCGGCTGGGACGGCGCGCCGGCACCACGGGAACCTCGGGGGCCATCGCGGGCAGCGGGCCCCTCAGCGATCCCTTGAGGTGGGACGGCGCGGAGGTACCGCCGAGGGTGGAGAGCCGGGTCTTGATCCAGCCCTCCCGCTCGACGGCGTCGCGGCAGACGTGGCAGAGGTGGACGTGGGCCCAGGCGCGGTCGGTCTCGACCTGCGAGAGCTGCCCGTCGAGGAGCGCGCTCACCCGGGAGCCGAGGTGGCCGATCATGCCGTGCCCTCCGACGCGAGGGACGGGCCGGAGTAGCGCACCCGACCGGCGACCGGAGCCCGGTGGGCCAGCGCGCGCCGCAGCATCGCCCGCCCGCGGTGGATGCGGGACCGGACCGTGCCGAGCTTGGCGCCGAGGATGTCGGCGATCTCCTCGTAGGAGAGGCCCTCGACGTCGCACAGCACCACCGCGGCGCGGAACTCCGGCGGCAGCGCGGCGAGGGCCCGCTCGACGTCGTCGTCGAAGAGCCGGTCGGCGACCGCGGCGTCCGGGGCCGGGCCGGGGCTGCGCAGCGTCCCCGCGCGCTCGTCGGAGAGCGCGTCGAAGCGGATCCGCTGCCGACGCCGGGCCTGGTCGAGGAACAGGTTGGTGGTGATCCGGTGGAGCCAGCCCTCGAAGGTGCCGGGCGTGTAGGTGTCCAGGCTCCGGAAGACCCGGACGAAGACCTCCTGGGTGAGGTCCTCGGCGTCGTGGCGGTCACCGGTCAGGCGGTAGGCGAGCCGGTAGACGCGGTCGGAGTGGCGCTCGACGACCTCGTCCCACGTGGGGACCGGGTCGGGCGCCGACTGCGTCGTGTCCTGGGACTCCATGGGCACTGCCTTCGAGGTGATCAGCTGCGGACCTTCACGCTAGGGGCTCGGACTGAGAGGAACCTGTGAGCGGTCCCCGACGTCCTCCTGAACGAGCGGCGGCAGCCGCGTGTTCCCGGTCGATAGCGATAGGGTCGGGAGCGCCCGACCGTCCCGGGCGCCCGACCGAGGAGGCCACCATCACCACTCCCCTCAAGCCCGCCAGCTGGACCTACGCGGAGGCCTTCGTCGGCGAGGACGAGGTCCTCGCCTCGGCGCGGGCCCGTGCCGAGGAGGTCGGGGTGGTGCCCATCGGCCCGGGCGGTGGCGCGGCGCTGCGGTTCCTCGCCTCGATCCTCGAGGCCCGGGCGGTGGTCGAGATCGGCACCGGCACGGGCGTCTCCGGCCTCTGGCTGCTGCGCGGCATGCGGACCGACGGCATCCTCACGACCGTCGACATCGAGGCCGAGCACCAGCGGCTCGCCAAGGAGTCCTTCGTCGAGGCCGGCATCCCGTCCCAGCGGGCCCGCACCATCCCCGGCGCCGCCCTCGACGTGCTCCCCCGGCTGACCGACGGCCACTACGACCTGGTGTTCTGCGACGGCGACAAGGCCGAGTACGGCGACTACCTCACCGAGGCGCTGCGACTGCTGCGCCCCGGTGGCGTGGTGGCCTTCGACAACGCGCTCTGGCACGACCGGGTCGCCGACCCGGCGCAGCGCGACGAGGAGACCGTCGCGATCCGCGACCTCGGCAAGCGGGTCGCGGCCGACGAGGACCTGGTCTCGGTGCTGCTGCCGGTGGGGGACGGCCTGCTGGCCGCCAAGAAGCTCTGGTCCCCCGAAGCCGGGGAGTGACCGCAGCTCAGAAACGGCTGGCGGCGCGGAAGCCGTCCTGGCCCTCCGCGACCGCCACCACCTCGCACTCCTCGATCAGGATCGGCGCGCTGCCGATGATCTTCGAGCCGGGCGACTCCTCGGCGCCCTGGGCGAAGTGGCGCTGGAACTCCGAGCGCTCCTCGTCGCCGGCGAAGACGTAGCAGCCCTCGAACCACTGACCGGGGCGCATCCGCCAGGTCTTGAAGTGCAGGCCCTTCATGTCGGTGAAGCGCGCGTGCGAGCTGTCGGCGACGTAGGACCGCAGCTCCTCGACGACCTCCTCGGACGCGTCCTCCAGCGACCACCGGACGGTGAGCCCCTTCACCGGGTCACCCCAGCGAGGGGGTCGGGACCGGTGAGCCACTCGAGCAGCAGCCGGGCGCCGAAACCGGTGGGCCCCTGGCTCCACTCGTCGCGGTCGCTCGGGGCGTCGCCCACCGACGCGATGTCGAGGTGGGCCCACGGCACGTCGCCGACGAAGTGCTGGAGGAACAGCGCCGCGCTGATCGCCCCGGCGTGCCTGGGGGCATTGTCGGCGTCGGCGACCTTCGACTCGAGGTGGTGCTCGTAGTCGGCGACCAGCGGCATCCGCCACACCGGCTCGCCGGAGTCGGCACCCGCGCGGCGCAACGCCTCGGCGAGCGGCTCACGGTTGGCGAAGAACCCGCCGACCGACTGCCCGAGCGCCACCTTGACCGCACCGGTGAGGGTGGCCACGTCGACGACGACGGCGGGGTCGAGCTCGGCGACGGCGTACGCCAGCGCGTCGGCCATCACCAACCGGCCCTCGGCGTCGGTGTTGGTGACCTCGGTGGTGCGGCCGCCGTAGTGGCGCAGCACGTCACCGGGCCGGATCGAGTCGGCGCCGACGGCGTTCTCGGCGGCGGCGACCAGGCCGGTGACGCGCAGCGGGCACCCGAGGGCGGACAGCGCCGCCAGCACCGAGATCACCACCGCGCCACCGGTCATGTCGCGCTTCATCGTCGTCATCGACTCGGCCGGCTTGATCGACAGGCCTCCGGTGTCGAAAGTGATGCCCTTGCCCACCAGCACGACGCGGGGCGCCTTGCGGCCGCCGGGTGGGACGTAGTCGAGGCGGATCAGTCGCGGCGGGGTGGCCGAGCCCTGCCCGACCCCGAGGATGCCGCCGAAGCCCCCGGCCGCCAGTGCCTTCTCGTCGCGTACGTCGACGCGCAGGCCGGCCTCGTGGGCGACCTCCTCGGCCTGCTCGGCGAGCCACTGCGGGTTCTTGATGTTGGACGGGACGGTGGCCAGGGTCCGTGCCCGCCAGCCGGCCCCGCCGACCGCCAGGCCGCGCCGGAGCGCGTCGGCGAGGTCGGGGGCGTCGACCAGCCCGGCGAGGACCACCCGGCCCACCGGCCGCTGCTGCGGACCGTCGGAGCGCATCGTGAACCCGAACGAGCCGAGCACCAGGCCGACCACGAACTGGGTCAGCCCCGCGGTGTCGGAGACGGCAGCGACCGAGGTGGCGAGCGCGTCGCGGTCACGGGTGGCCCGGGCCAGGGCCGCGCCGGCCCGCCGCAGGTCGGTCGGGGTCTGGTCGCCGACGCCGACCAGGAGCACCAGTCGGAGCGCCGAGTCACCGGACGCACCGGGCGGCACCGGGCACGCCGTCAGCTCGGCGGCCTTGCCGGTCGCGCGCTGCGACTCGAGGACGCCGAGCAGGTCGAGGCCCAGCGCGTCGGCCAGCTCGTCGGCGCCCGGGCCGAGCACGGGCGCGCCGTCGTCGGAGCCCGGGAGCACGGGCAGCGCGACGACCTCGACGCCGGCGACGGCGTGGGGACGGAGCGTGCTGAGCGCGAAGTCGGGCGGAGAGACCTGGGCCGGGAGGGTCTGGAGTCGGGATGGCACCACGGTCAGCCGGTGACGCCCTCGAGGGCCTGCCGCAGCTCGGCGGCCTCGTCGGCGTTGAGCTCCACGACGAGCCGGCCGCCCCCCTCGAGCGGGACGCGCATCACCAGGCCGCGTCCCTCCTTGGTGACCTCCAGCGGACCGTCGCCCGTCCGGGGCTTCATCGCCGCCATCCGCGCACCTCTTCCTTGATGATTTTCTCGTCGACGGCTCGGCCGAGGGGCCGATGCTCCAGTCGTATGCCGGTCCATTATCCCCCATGCCCGGCGTGACGCCGACCACAGGGCGCGCCGCGGGCTGGCACACTCCCTCCATGCACGCTCGGTCCGCGCTGTTCGACGTCTACGGCGACCACCTGCGGAGTCGGGGGAGCCAGGCAGCCGTCGCCGGACTGGTCCAGCTCCTCGAGCCGGTCGGCATCCAGCCCCCCGCGGTCCGCACCGCGATCTCGCGGCTGGTCGCTCAGCAGTGGCTGGAACCGGTCCAGCTGGAGGTCGGCCGCGGCTACCGCGCCACCGGTCGGGCGATCAGGTGGCTCGACGAGGCCGGCGCCCGGATCTACCGACGGGTCGACCAGACGTGGGACGGGCATTGGGAGGTCCGGCTGGTCGACCCGCCGCTCGACCGGTCGGCCCGCAACCGGCTGCGCGCCGACCTCACGTTCATCGGGTACGCCGAGCTCGCCCCGCAGGTGTGGGTGAGCCCCTACGAGCGGGCCGAGCTCGACGAGGTCCTGCAGCGGGCGGGGGCGTCCGCCCGCCGGGTGCGGGCCGACACGATCGAGCCGGCCCCGGTCGACGCGTGGGACCTCGACGCCCTCGCGGCGGCGTACCACGACTTCGTGGCGAACGCCGACACGCTGCTCGACCGCACCGCCGACCACGACGGCGACCCCGACCGCGCCGCGTTCGCCGCCCGCTTCCACCTGGTCCACGAGTGGCGCAAGTTCCTCTTCACCGACCCCGGCCTGCCGGCCGAGCTGTTGCCGGATGACTGGCCCGGGGGCTCCGCCGCCGCGCTGTTCACGAGCGAGGCCGAGCGGCTCAAGCCGGCGGCCGACCGCTACGTCGCCCGCTGCCTGGACTGAGCAGCTGCGTGCGAGGCACGAGCACGCGGCGTGGGCGAGGGAAGGTTGAGCAAGCCCGCGACCGAGCTTGCGAGGTCGCGTCAGGCGCGTCGAAACCCCGTGACCGTGGAGGCGACCCCGGCCCCCGAAGCCGCGACCGAGCGTGTCGAAACCCGGTGACGTATGCGCACACCTGGACCCGGGAGCGGTTCGGGCACACTTCACTCATGACGTCCGAACCCGTGCTCGTCGACCAGACCGACGGCGTCGCCACCGTGACCCTGAACCGACCCGACGCCATGAACAGCCTCGACGTGGCGACCAAGGTGGCGCTGCTCGAGGCCGTCACCGCGGTGGGCGACGACCCCGCGGTGCGCTGCGTCGTCCTCACGGGCAGCGGGCGTGCGTTCTGCGTCGGCCAGGACCTCAAGGAGCACATCCAGCTGCTCCAGGGCGGCGCCCGGGAGACCCTGTTCAGCACCGTCGACGAGCACTACAACCCGATCGTGTCGGCCCTGGTCGCGATGCCGAAGCCGGTCGTCGCCGCCGTCAACGGCGTGGCCGCCGGCGCGGGCGCGAGCCTGGCGTTCGCGTGCGACCTGCGGCTGCTGGCCGACACCGCCGGCTTCAACCTGGCGTTCGCCGGCGTCGCGCTCTCCTGCGACACCGGGTGCAGCTACCACCTGCAGCGGCTGGTCGGCCGGGCCCGGGCGATCGAGCTGCTCTACTTCCCGCGCACCGTCTCGGCCGCCGAGTCGCTGGAGCTCGGGCTGGCCACCCAGGTGGTCCCGGCCGAGGAGCTGCCGGCCCTGGTCGCCGAGACCGCCGCCCGGCTGGCGGCCGGACCGACGGTCGCGCTCGGCGCGATGCGGCGCTCCGTCGCGTACGCCGCCGGCCACACCTTCGAGGAGGCGGTGGCGTTCGAGAGCGAGATGATGACGCTCACCGGCGCCACCGCCGACCACGCGGCGGCCGTCGAGGCGTTCGTGGCGAAGCAGAAGCCGGTGTTCGAGGGCCGCTGACCCTCATCGGAGCTGGTCGAGCTTCACCCGCCGCGCCGAGAACACCCGGAGCACCCGCCGCGGCGCGGTCTTCCGCATCATCCGGCGGGACGGGTCCTGGCCGTACTCGACGGTCAGGGCGGCGCCCTCGAACCTGTGGTTGTACCACTGGGTCATCGTGCCGTGGCACACGCCGCCGCAGCTGAACGTCTTGCGCGGCAGCCGCAGGGTGCGCGCCACCTTCCGGGCGTAACGGCGGTTCTTCGTGGCCTGGTCGACGCCGTAGAGCGGCTGGTGGAAGCTCAGGATCCGGTGCGGCTCGACGTCCTTGAGGAACCTCACCACCGCCCGGGTCTCCGGCTCGGACCTCGGCCGGGGACCAGACTCGTAGGGCCCGTCGAGGTCGGCCCAGCGGAAGGGGAAGTTCCGGTTGAGGTCGACGCCGTGGGCGTTCTTGCGGGTGCCGCGCGCCAGCCCGTCGGGGTTGTAGGTCGGGACCACCCACAGGTTGACGCCCCGGATCGGCCGACCCTCCCGCAGCGAGACCAGGATCTGCCGGGTACGCGGCTCGTCGCCGTGCATCGTCGAGAACAGCACGACCGTCTTCTCGTCGCGCTCACCCAGCCGGTAGGCCATGATCGGGCGCCCGCGGACCGACTCACCCAGCTTGCGGCGCCCGACCTGGGCGTCGGCCGGGGCAGCGGTCGGGGCAGCGGTCGCCGCTGGCGCGAGCCCGGTGGACACGGTCGCCGCCGACGCGCCGACGGGCGCCGCCATGGCAACCAGCACGGTGGCCACGAAGGCGGCGGACGCGACCCGCGCGGGACCGGTCACACCAGCGACTGGGCGTATGCGTAGGTGAACACGAGCACGCCGGCGAGCATGCCGACATGGGCGAGCAGCGAGAGGCCGGGGCCCTCGGACCAGGTGTCCTCCTTGGCCTTCGTGGCGTGCTTTCCGCGGCTCGGGAGCCAGCGGACCAGGACCAGCAGCCCGGCGAGGGTCGTCACCCACCACAGCGCGATCGCGACGATGCCCATCACCTGGCCGCCCAGCGGCGTCTCATCGTCGGCGAACAGGAAGGTCACCCAGCAGATCAGGGCGAGGGTCCCGGCGACGGTGTGGACGTTGAGCAGGCCGCTGCCGACCTCGAGCCGGCCGGCGCCTCCCTCACCCCCCAGACGCACCCGCGTCAGCACCACCACCACGGCTGCGAGGGCGGTGAGGATGTAGACGACGACCTCGATGGACACGGGGGCAGTGTGCCCTAGCCCGCATCGCCGTCGCCACGACGCGCCCGGGGCGGGTCGCTGCCCCGTTCGCCCTCGCGCTCCCGCGCGAGCCGGTCGAGCAGGGCGTCGACCTCCGACATCCGGTAGCCCCGGAAGGCCAGCGAGAACCGCACCCGGCGCAGGTCGTCGGCCCCCAGCGGACCCTCGGCCGGGACCTCGGCGTCGGGCCGGTCGTCCCACGCGTCGGCCATCGGGGTTCCACGCCCGGACGCCACGACGGCGATGCCGCCGAGGAGCAGCACCACCAGGATCGCGAAGACCCACGTCACGACGTCCTCCTCACTCCGAACGGTGCGGCGACGGGGCGGGGAGCTCCTCGTCGCGCGCGCGCACCATCAGCTCGACGGCCTCGTCGACGTCGTCGGTGAGCACCAGCATCTGCAGGTCCGCCTCGGTGATCTTGCCCTGCGCCAGGACGGTGCCGCGCAGCCAGTCGAGCAGCCCGCCCCAGTAGTCGACGCCCATCAGCACCACGGGGAACGAGGTCACCTTCCGGGTCTGCACCAGGGTCAGCGCCTCGAACAGCTCGTCGAACGTCCCGAGCCCGCCGGGCAGCACCACGAAGCCCTGCGCGTACTTCACGAACATCGTCTTGCGCGCGAAGAAGTAGCGGAAGTTGATGCCGAGGTCGACGTAGTGGTTGAGGCCGGCCTCGAAGGGCAGCTCGATGCCGAGCCCCACGGACACCCCGCCGGCCTCGCGGGCGCCCTTGTTGGCGGCCTCCATCGCCCCCGGGCCACCGCCGGTGATCACGGCGAACCCGGCGTCGGCCAGCCGCCGCCCGACCTCCTCACTGACGACGTACGCCGGCTCCTCGGGCCGCGTGCGGGCCGAGCCGAAGACGCCGATCGCCGGGCCCAGCTCGGCCAGGGCCCCGAAGCCCTCCACGAACTCCGCCTGGATGCGCAGCACCCGCCAGTAGTCGGTGTGGGTGTCGAGCTGGGTGCCGCGATCGAGCAGCCGCTGGTCGGCGGTGCTGCGGGGAAGCGCTCCGCGCTTGGTGGTCCAGCTCCTCATGCGGTACCTCCGAGCCAGGTGCGCAGCTGCCGCTCGATGTGCTCGATGTGCTCGACGGGCACGTGCTCCTCCTGCTTGTGGGCCAGCATCGGGTCGCCGGGGCCGAAGTTGACCGCGGGCACCCCGAGCGCACTGAACCGGGCGACGTCGGTCCAGCCGAACTTCGGGTTGACCGGGCCGCCGACCGCCTCCACGAACTCCTTCGCGGCCGGGAGGCCCAGCCCGGGCAGCGCGCCGGGCGCACTGTCGGTGACCGTCACCTCGAAGCCGTCGAAGAGCCCGCGGAGGAACTGCTCGGCGTCGGCCTCGGAACGGTCGGGCGCGAACCGGTGGTTGACGGTGACGACGCACTCGTCGGGCAGCACGTTGCCGGCGACGCCGCCGCTGATGAACACGGCGTTGAGGCCCTCGCGGTACTCGAGGCCGTCGATGACCGGTCGTCGCGACTCGTAGGCGTTGAGCCGGTCGAGCACCTCTCCGGCGCCGTGGATCGCGTTGACGCCCTTCCAGCTGCGGGCGGCGTGGGCGCGCTCCCCCGTCGTCCGGACCTCGACCCGCATCGTGCCCTGGCAGCCGGCCTCCACCACCGCGTCCGAGGGCTCCATCAGGATCGCGAAGTCGGCCTCCATCAGCTCGGGGTGTCGCTCACCGAGCCGGCGCAGCCCGTTGAACTCGTCCTCGATCTCCTCGGCGTCGTAGAGGATGAACGTGACGTCGCGCAGCGGCTCGGGCACGGTCGCGGCGAGCCTCAGGATGACGGCGTCACCGCCCTTCATGTCGCACGTGCCGAGGCCGTGCAGGACGCCGCCCTCGAGCCGCGACGGCAGGTTGCGGTTGACGGGCACGGTGTCGAGGTGCCCGGCGATGACGACCCGCTCCGGGCGTCCCAGCTCGGTGCGCGCGACCACGGTGTGGCCGTGCCGGCTGACCGTCAGGTGGTCGAGGGTGCGCAGCGCGGCCTCGACCTCGTCGGCGATCCGCTGCTCGTGGCGGCTCACGGACTCGATGTCGACGAGCTGTCGGGTGAGCGACACGGCGTCGGCGGTCAGGTCTAGAGTCATGCCCCCATCCAACCAGCCCGGGAGCCGCGCCCGTGAGGTACAACCCGCCGCCCACGTGGCCCCCGCCACCGCCGGGCTGGCAGCCACCGCCGGGCTGGCAGGCGCCGCCCGAGTGGGGTCCGCCGCCGGCGGATTGGCAGTTCTGGGTCGACCCGCGGCCGCCGCGCCCGTCGGTCTGGGCGACGATCGGCCTCGCCCTCGGCAGCGCCCTCGTGCTCGGGCTCCCGCTGGGGCTGGTGCTCGCCCCTCCGGGCGGCGACGTCGCCTACTGGATGGGGCGCGGCTTCGGCCAGCTGGCCCTGCCCGCGCTGGTGATCGGCGCTCTCTGGCCCTTCGTCCTCCGGAGCGCATCGCGCTGGTTCATCCCGCTCGCGGTGCTGCTGGTCGGGGGCGCGCTCAGCCTCCTGATCGCCCTCGCCGCGCTCCCCGGTCCCGGCACGGGCAACGCTCACGAGACGGCGACCGACACCGCCGTGTCGCTCGCGTCCTCGTAGGACACCGACGTCGCCAGGGTCTCGCCCGCGACCAGTGCCTCGTGGGCCCGGGCGGCCGCCACGACGTCGTCCGGGCCGGAGATCGTGAGCGCGATCCGGTCCGAGACGTCGAGCCCGGCGTCGCGGCGTGCCTGCTGCACGGTCCGGACCAGGTCGCGGGCGACGCCCTCGGCCTCCAGCTCCGGCGTGAGCGTGGTGTCGAGCACCACGAACCCGCCGCGCGGCAGCACGGCGGTCGCCGCCCCGCCGGTCGCGTCGCCGGCCACCGTCTCGAGCGTGTACTCGCCCTCCTGCAGCGCGAACCCGCCCGCGGTCACGGTGCCGTCGGCGGCCACCGACCAGTCGCCCGACTTCGCGCCCCGGATCACCGCCTGCACGTCCTTGCCCAGCCGTGGCCCGGCCGCGCGGGCGTTGACGGTCAGCCGCTGCTCCACGGCGTACGCCGCAGCGTCGTCGGATCCGGCCTCCACCAGCCGCACCTGCTTGACGTTGAGCTCGTCGGCCAGCACCGGCTCGAAGCCGCCCAGGGCCGCGACGTCGTCGACCACGACGGTGAGCGAGGCCAGCGGCAGCCGGGTGCGGAGCGAGTGCGCCTTGCGCAGCGCGAGCCCGGCCGACGCCACGTCGCGCACCTCGTCCATCGCGGCGACCAGCTTGTCGTCGCGCGGCAGCTCCTCCGGCTCCGGCCAGTCGGTGAGGTGCACCGACCGCTCGCCGGTCAGCCCCCGCCAGACCTCCTCGGTCACCAGCGGCATCAGCGGCGCGGTCACCCGGCAGACCGTCTCCAGGACCGTCCAGAGGGTGTCGAACGCCTCGGCCCCGCGCTCGCCGTCACTGGCCCAGAACCGGTCGCGCGAGCGGCGGATGTACCAGTTGGTCAGGACGTCGAGGAACGACCGGGTCGCGTCGCACGCGCCGGCGACCTCGTAGTCGTCGAGCAGGTGGGTCATCTCGTCGACGTACTGCCGGAGCTTGGCGAGGACGTAGCGGTCCATGACGTGCTCCGAGCCGGTGCTGCGGCGGGCGTCGTGGTCGGCCGCGTTGGCGTAGAGCGTGAAGAACGACCAGCTGTTCCACAGCGGGATCAGCACCTGCCGCACCGACTCGCGGATCCCCTCCTCGGTCACGACCAGGTTGCCGCCGCGCAGGATCGGGCTCGACATCAGGAACCAGCGCATCGCGTCGGCGCCGTCGCGGTCGAAGACCTCGCGGACGTCGGGGTAGTTGCGCAGGCTCTTGGACATCTTCTGGCCGTCCGAGCCCAGCACGATGCCGTGGCTGACGCAGGTCTCGAACGCGGGCTTGTCGAAGATCGCGCCCGCCAAGACGTGCAGCGTGTAGAACCAGCCGCGGGTCTGGCCGATGTACTCGACGATGAAGTCGCCCGGGAAGTGGTGCTCGAACCACTCCTCGTTGTCGAACGGGTAGTGCACCTGGGCGAAGCTCATCGACCCCGAGTCGAACCAGACGTCGAGCACGTCGCTGACCCGGCGCATAGTCGACCGGCCCGTCGGGTCGTCGGGGTTGGGACGGGTCAGGTCGTCGACGTACGGCCGGTGCAGGTCGGGGTTGCCGTCGCGGTCGACCGGCAGCCGGCCGAAGTCGCGCTCGAGCTCGGCGAAGGAGCCGTAGACGTCGATCCGGGGGTACGCCGGGTCGTCGGACTTCCAGACCGGGACCGGCGAGCCCCAGAACCGGTTGCGGGTGATCGACCAGTCGCGGGCGTTCTCGAGCCACTTGCCGAACATGCCGTCGCGGATGTGGTCGGGCACCCACCGGATCTGCCGGTTGAGCTCCATCAGCCGCTGCTTGACCGCGGTCACCTCGACGAACCACGACGAGACGCCCTTGTAGATCAGCGGCTGCTTGCAGCGCCAGCAGTGGGGGTAGGAGTGGTCGTAGGACTCGCGGCGCAGCAGCACGGTGCCGGGCGTGACGCTGCCCATCTCGCCGGTCCCGCGGGTCGCCGCCTTGAGGTGGTCGATGATCTGCAGGTTGGCGTCGAACACCAGCATGCCGGCGTAGTCGTCGACCGGGTGGGTGAACTTCCCGTCCTTGGCGACCGGCATCACCGCCTCGATGCCCTCGCGGTCGGTGATCTCCTTGTCGACCTCACCGAACGCGCCGGCGGTGTGGACGACGCCGGTGCCGTCGGTGGTGGTGACCGCGTGGTCGGCGGCCACCACCCGGAACGCACGCGGCCGGCCGAGGTAGTAGGAGAACGGCGGGGTGTAGGTGAGCCCGACGAGGTCGGCACCGAGCCCGCGCCAGGTCACCGTCGGCGTCTCCCCGAGCTCGCGGGCGTACGACGCCAGCCGGGCCTCCGCAAGGAGGTAGCGCGTGCCCTCGACGTCGACGACGACGTACTCGATGCCGGAGCCGACCATGGCCGCGAGGTTGCTCGGCAGGGTCCACGGGGTGGTCGTCCAGACGAGCAGCTTGACGCCCTGCAGGCTCTGCCCGTTGACGGGGTCCGGGGTGGTGATGTCGAAGCCGACGGTGACGGCGGGGTCCTGCACGACCCGGTAGGTCTCGTCGTCCATCCGCAGCTCGTGGTTGGACAGCGGCGTCTCGTCCTGCCAGCAGTAGGGCAGCACCCGGAAGCCCTCGTAGACCAGACCCTTGTCGTGGAGCTGCTTGAAGGCCCAGAGGACCGACTCCATGAACTCGGGGTTCATGGTCTTGTAGTCGTGGTCGAAGTCGACCCAGCGCGCCTGGCGGGTGACGTAGTCGCGCCACTCGTCGGTGTACATCAGCACCGACTGCCTGCAGGCGTCGTTGAACTGCTCGATGCCGAGCTCGAGGATCTCGTCGGTGGTCTTGATGCCCTTGAGCCGCATCGCCTCCAGCTCGGCCGGCAGGCCGTGGGTGTCCCAGCCGAACCGGCGCTCGACACGCTGCCCGCGCATGGTGCGGTAGCGCGGGACCAGGTCCTTGACGTAGCCGGTCAGCAGGTGGCCGTAGTGGGGCAGCCCGTTGGCGAACGGCGGGCCGTCGTAGAACACGAACTCGTTGTCGCCGTTCTTCCCCGGGTCGCGCTGGTCGACGCTGGCGCGGAAGGTGTCGTCGGCGTCCCAGTAGCGGAGGACCGCCTCCTCGATCGTCGGGAAGCGCGGGCTGGAGGGGACGCCGTCGAGACCGGCGGTGGAGACCTTCGGGTAGGCCATCGGTGGTGTGCTCCTGCGTCGTCTGCTCGTCGTCTGCTGGACGAGGACGACGTCGCCGCCGCGGTACCACCTCGCTTGCCGTCTCGCGACGACCGCTTCGTTCGAGGCTGTGACGGGCCCACCCGTCCGGTTCTAGTCACCCCTCCCGGGGCTTTCTTCCGGAGGCTCGCCGCTGATGACGGCTCAGACGCCTGTGTCCCCAGCGTACGGGTCCCCTCCTCCAGCCCGCCAATCCGTTTGCCGTGTCCCTTCTCGGTAGTCCAGTGGAGAACGGCCCCAGAACGGACCTCGACAGGGGCCACTTCTCACTGGAGTACCTCGATCTGCGGCGCGGTCACGCCGCGCGACGGTGTCGCAGCAGCCGGTCGCGCAGGTGTGGCGGAAGGTTGCGGCGGCCGTCGACGGTCGTGGTGTCGACCCACCAGCGCGGCGGCGTGATCGTCCACGGACGTGACGCCTCGGCGGCGTGACGGGCATTGCCGTACGCCGTCTCGAGCCGCGACAGGAACGAGCAGAAGTAGTCGGTCTGGTCCGAGCCGAGCATGGTCACGTACTCCAGTCCGAGCGAACGGAACTCGCCCTCCCGACGGACATCCTTGGTGCGCTGCGCTCCGACGAGGTGGAGGTCCGAGTCGTACTCACCCGCTACCCCGGCCACGGGGTCCAGCAGGTCGGGGGTCCCGACGTGGCGACCCCACCGATCGAAGACCGGCACGTTGCACAGCGGCCGGGGGTGTTCCCCCTGCCTGGTCCACACCAACCTCATCAGGACCTCCCGTGGCGACCAGCAGTTCTCGTCGCCCAGCGCCACCGCCTCGCGCGCCAGGCCGATGCCGGTCGGCGCCATCTGTGCGGCGACGTAGGCCGCCAGCTCGTCGAGGGTGAGGAGGTCCGAGTAGGCCGCCATGTCGACGGCGACGACGGCATCCACCAGCGTGTCCGCGTATCGCGCCTCATAGCAGACGGACCGCAAGGACGAGGTGATCACGACCCCGTCGACGAAGCGTCGCTCGTTGGGGCCCAGGAACTCCTGGCTGATCTCGATGCCGGGCTGCTTCAACACGTGGCGAGCCGTCACCAACGCCACCGGACGCAGCACGCTGCCGTCGCCGGCCGTGCCGGTGAACCAACGGCCGTCCTCCCAGCCCAAGGCGGCCCACCCGGTCACCGCCTCGCCGGCGTACAGAAGCTCGGCGGCCTCGACCGTCCGCTGCGCTGGATCGGTCCCGTCGATGCTGGTCGGGATGTGGAGACCGCGCGACGTCGTGCGCCAGTGGCGACCGCGAGCCTGTTTGCGTGTTGGCCCGTGTTCACCGGTCGGATCGACCCGGACAGGCGCCACCAGCCCCGGCCGAGCTGGGTGGAAGGGCGGTGGCTGGAACACGGGACCGATCGTCCTCGCAATCTTCGGGTCCCGGGTTCGTCCTCCACAGGCGTGCCGGAGAGGGACGGCTACTCCAGTGAGAAGTGGCCCCTCATCGGGCTACCACGGGGGCCACTTCTCACTGGACTACCGTGCATGCCGTGACGGAAAACGAGCGGCGGAAGAACCCGGACATGTGGGTGGAGCCGGAGGACGACCCGCGGGGGCAGGGGTTCACGCACGGCGAGCGGGAGACCGTGCTGGGCTACCTGGACGCCTACCGCAAGACGCTGGTCATGAAGTGTGACGGCCTCACCCCCGAGCAGCTGGCGACGGCAAGCGTGCCGCCGTCCAACCTCACCCTGCTCGGGCTGGTCCGGCACATGGCGGCGGTCGAGCAGAGCTGGTTCCGCCGGGTGATGGGCCGCGACCTCGCGCTCCCGCGGCTCTACGGCAAGCTGGAGGACCGGGACGCCGACTTCACGCAGGTCGAGCCGACGCAGGAGTGCGTGGACGAGGCGTTCGCGTCGCTGCGCCGCGAGGTCGCGTACGCCGAGCAGTACGTCGCCGGCCAGCCGGACCTCGGGGTGACCGGGACCCACGACGACGGCGAGATCGAGCTGCGCGACGTGCTGGTGCACATGGTCGAGGAGTACGCGCGCCACTGCGGCCACGCCGACCTGCTGCGGGAGTGCATCGACGGCCGCACCGGCCAGTAGCCGGCACGGCCGTCGAGACGTCAGGACACGGTCAGGGCATCCGCTCGTAGGCCGGCAGGGTGAGGAAGTCGGCGTACTCGTCGGAGAGCGCCATCTCGCTGTAGAGGGCGCGGGCGTCGTCCCAGCGACCCGAGCCGAACGCCTCGTCGCCGACCTCGTCGCGGATCCGCGCCATCTCGTCCTCGATGGCCCGCTCGACGATCTCCGCGGTGACCCGCTGGCCGCCGGCGAGCTCGACGTCGTTCGTCCGCCACTGCCAGACCTGGCTGCGAGAGATCTCCGCCGTGGCGGCGTCCTCCATCAGCCCGAAGATCCCGACCGCGCCGGATCCGCGGAGCCACGACTCGAGGTAGCGGATGCCCACGGCGACGTTGTTGCGCAGCCCGTCCTCGGTGACCTCGCCGGGGGTCGACCTCACGTCGAGCAGGTCGGCGGCGGTGACGTGGACGTCCTCACGGAGGTTGTCGCGCTGGTCGGGCCGGTCGCCGAGCACCTTGTCGAACGCGTCGCGGCAGGCGTCGACCATGCCGGGGTGGGCCACCCACGAGCCGTCGAAGCCGTCGCCGGCCTCGCGGGTCTTGTCCTCGGTGAGCTTGGTGAACGCGAGCTCGTTGCGCTCCTCGTCCTTGCTGGGGATGAACGCCGCCATGCCGCCGATCGCGTGGGCACCGCGCTTGTGGCAGGTGCGGACCAGGAGCTCGGTGTAGGCCCGCATGAACGGCACCGTCATCGTCACCGAGTTGCGGTCGGGCAGCAGGAAGTCCCTGCCGCGCGTCCGGAAGCTCTTGATCACGCTGAACATGTAGTCCCAGCGGCCCGCGTTGAGCCCGGCGGAGTGGTCGCGCAGCTCGTAGAGGATCTCCTCCATCTCGAACGCCGCCGGGTAGGTCTCGATCAGCACCGTCGCCCGGATCGTGCCGCGCGGGATGTCGAGGAAGTCCTGGGCGAGGTTGAACGCGTCGTTCCACAGCCGCGCCTCGAGGTGGGACTCCATCTTCGGCAGGTAGAAGTAGGGGCCCTGGCCGCGGTCGATCTGCTTCTGCGCGCTCGCCGCCATGTAGAGGGCGAAGTCGACCAGCCCGCCGCCGGTGCGCTCGCCGTCGACGAGGATGTGCTTCTCGGGCAGGTGCCAGCCGCGCGGCCGCACCACGATGGTGGCGAGCGGCTGGTCGTCGCGGAGCTTGTAGTCCTTGCCCTCCGGCGTCGTGAAGTCGATGTCGCCGTCGATCGCGTCGCGCAGGTTGAGCTGGCCCTGCACGACGTTCTCCCACAGCGGGGTGTTGGCGTCCTCCTGGTCGGCCAGCCACACCCTCGCACCGGAGTTGAGGGCGTTGATCGTCATCTTGCGGTCGGTCGGGCCGGTGATCTCCACTCGCCGGTCCTCCAGCCCCGGCGCGGGGTCGGCGACCCGCCACGAGTCGTCCTCGCGGATGCCGCGGGTCTCCTCGAGGAAGTCGAGGGTGCCGCCTTCGGCGAGCTGCCGGAACCGCTCGCCGCGGCGCTGCAGCAGCTCCTGGCGGGTCGGCCCGAGCTCGCGGTGCAGCAGCCCGATCAGCCCCAGCGCACGCGGGCTCAGGATCTCCTCGAACCGGTCGTGGATCGGGCCGGTGACCTCGATGCCCTCGGGGGTGTCCATGGGCGCTGCCTCGCTTCCTTGACTGGGGTGATTCGTCCGTCACCCGGAACAGTAGTGACGACAGGGTCGACACCTGCTTCATGCCCGAAATGCAGTTCCGTCATGTAGGGCGTCGGGTCACGCCCGACGGCCCTGCCTCCCGGCCAGGCTGCGGGCCGCCTCCTGCAGCACCCCGGCGAGCCGCGGCACCGCCTTGCGGGTCACCCGGCTGGTGGGACCCGAGACGGAGACCGCGGTGACGGCGTTCACCGCGACCGCGACACAGCGCACCCCGAGCTCCTGCTCACCGTCGTCGACGGCGTAGCCCTGGTCGCGGACCCGGCCGAGCTCCTCGAGCATCAGGTCGACGTCGGTGATGGTGTGGGGCGTGGTGGCCGGCATCCCGGCCGCGGTCAGCATCCTCACGACGTCGTCGTCGGGGAGCTGGGCGAGGAGCGCCTTCCCGACCCCGGTGCAGTGGGCGTGGACCCGCCGGCCGACCTCGGTGAGCATCCGCATCGTGTGCCGGGTCGACGACACCTGCGCGACGTAGACGACCCGGTCGAGGTCGAGCATGGCGAGGTTCGCGGTCTCCCCGGTCTGCTCGGCCAGCGCCTGAAGCGGCGGGCCCGCCCACGCCTCGACCGACGCCCGGGCGCCGGAGCCGAGGCCGATCAGCCGCGGCCCGAGGACGTAGCGGCGCGACGGCATCTGCAGGACGTAGCCGCGGGCCACGAGGGTGCGCACGATCCGGTGGATGGTCGGACCGGGCAGCCCGGACTCCTCGGCCAGCCGGCTCAGCGCGATCTCGCCGTCGGCCGCGGCCATCAGCTCGAGCACGTCGAACGCCCGGCCCAGCGACTGGACGCCCGCCGGCGCGGTGCGGGCCGGGGAGCCGTCGGCCGGCGTGGTGCTCATCGTCCCTCCCACGTCGCACGCTCGCCGGAACCGAAGCCGGCGACCGCGCGCCGGAAGTCGTCGCTGCCGAACGCCGCGCTCACGAGGTCGTCGCCGTCGGGCAGCGACGCCCGCCGCAGCCGCGCCACGGCGACCTTGCTCGCCCACATCGTCAGCGGGGCGTGGCGCAGCAACGTGCCGACCACGTCGGCCAGGGCCGCGTCGAGCGTCCCGTCGTCGCACACCTCGGCCACGAAGCCGGCAGCCGCCGCCTCGTCGGCGTCCAGGAGCCTGGCACGGAGCAGCAGGTCGAGGGTGCGGGCGGCGCCAAGGTGGGCGGCCACGACGGAGACCGAGTTCATCGAGAGGCAGTTGCCGAGCGTCCGTGCGATCGGTACGCCGAAGCGCGAGGAGCGGGTCGCGACCCGGAGGTCGCAGACCGCCGCCAGCGCCAGCCCGCCGCCGAGGCAGTAGCCCTCGACCGCGGCCACCGTGGGGACCGTGACCTCCTCGAGCCGGTTGACGACGCGGGAGATCCGCTCCTCGTAGGCGACCCCGTCGGCGCCGTCGCGGAAGTCGCGGAAGGCGCTGATGTCTGTGCCGGCGGCGAACGCCCGGCCGCCCGACCCGCGCACCACGAGCACCCGGACGTCGTCAGCGGCGTCGGCCCGCTCGCACGCCTCGAACAACGCCTCGTACATGTCGAAGGTCAGCGCGTTGTGCTGGTCGGGCCGTTCGAAGGTGACCGTGAGCACCGGCCCGTCCTGCTCGACGGTGACGTCGTGGTCACTCACGGGGCCGACTCCCCGGCCACACCGGCCTGCACCAGCCGGTCGATCTGGACCGTGTCGTAGCCCGCGACCTCGAGGGCCGCGCGGGTGTCGGCCCCCAGCACGGGGCCGGCGCCGGCACGCGTGACCGGCGTGCGGGAGAAGCGCATCGGCGATCCGACCTGACGCACCGCGCCGGCCACCGGGTGGTCGGCGTCCCAGAAGAACTCGCGCGCCGTGAGGTGCTCGTCGGTGAAGACCTGCCCGTAGTCGGCGATCGGCGCGCACGGCACCCCGACCTCCTCGAGCCGGGAGACCAGGTCGGCCGTCGGGAGCCGCGAGGTCTGCTCCTCGACCAGCGCGGCCAGCTCCTCGCGCCGCGAGTGGCGGGCCGTGGAGTCGACGTAGCGCTCGTCGTGCTCGAGGTGGTCGAGCCCGAGCACGCCGCACAGTCCCGACCAGGTACGGGGCGTGATCGCGCCGAGCGTCGCCCAGCCGTCGGCGGTCCGGAACGCCTGGTACGGCGCCTGGCTCTGGTGGGCCGAGCCCAGCGGCCCGCCGACCTCGCCGGTCGCGAACCACCGGCCGGCCTCCCACACCGCCAGCGAGACGCCGGACTCGAGCAGCGAGACGTCGACGTACTGCCCCTCGCCGGAGCGGTCCCGCTCCCGCAGCGCCGCGGTGACCGCGAGCGCGGTGTAGACGCCGCAGACCAGGTCGCACACCGGGACCCCGACCTTGGCCGGCTCGCCGTCGGGGGTGCCGGTGATGCTCATCAGCCCACCCCGGGCCTGCGCCATGATGTCGAGCCCCGGGCGGTCGGCGAGCGGGCCGTCCTGGCCGAAGCCGGACGCCGAGGCGTAGACCACGCCCCGGTTGACCGCCCGCACGTCGTCGTACCCGAGGCCGAGGCGGCGCATCGCGCCGGGGCGGAGGTTCTCGACGACCACGTCACAGGCGGCCGCGAGCCGCAGGAAAGCCTCGCGCCCCTCGTCGGACTTGAGGTCGAGGGCGAGGGAGCGCTTGGACCGGTTGAGCCGCAGGTACGGCGAGCTGTGGCCCTCGACGAACGGGCCCGTCGAGCGGACCGGCTCACCACCCTCGGGGTTCTCGACCTTGAAGACCTCGGCCCCGAGATCGGCCAGCTGCATCGTGGCGAAGGGCGCAGCCATGAAGACCCCGACCTCCAGGACCCGGACGCCCGCCAGCGGCGCTCCCCCGTCGCTCCTCCGTGGGTCGTTCATGCGTTCCCACGGTAGCGCCGGGCGCGAGTCACGTAGGTCGCGGCGCCGGAGCGGATCCGCTCCCGCTCGGCGTCGGTGACCTCGCGCTTGACCTTCCCCGGGATGCCGGCGACCAAGGAGCCCGGGGGCACCTCGGCGCCCTCGAGGACGACCGTGCCGGCCGCCACCAGCGAACCGGCGCCGACCACCGCGCCGTTGAGCACGACGGCGCCCATGCCGACGAGCGCGTCGTCGCCGACCGTGCACCCGTGCACCACGGCGCGGTGGCCGATGGAGCACCGTTCCCCGACCCGGACCGGGAGGCCCGGGTCGGCGTGGAGCACGGCGCCGTCCTGGACGTTGCTGCCGGCGCCGACCTCGATCGGGGCGCCGTCGGCACGGATCACTGCGGCGTACCAGACGCTGGCGTCGGCACCCAGCCGGACCGCCCCCACGAGGGTCGCCCCGGCGGCCACGAAGGCCTCGGGGTCGACCTCGGGGGTCCAGTCACCGAAGGCGACCAGCCGCGCGCCGCCATCGGCTCCCATCACTGCAGGACCGGTAGGCCGAGCGCCTGGTCGCCCACCACGATCAGCAGCAACCACGTGGCGAACGGGGCGATCGCGACCATGGAGAAGCCCCACTTGAGCAGGCTCTTGTAGACGGCATCACGGTCCGCCTCGTTGGCGTTGGCCACGACCAGCGCGCCCGAGGTGGAGTACGGCGAGGAGTCGACCACCGAGGAGGAGATCGCCAGCGCGGTCACCAGGGCGACAACCCCGAGAACGGCGTCCGGGCCGTCCAGGAAGGGCACCGCCAGCGGGATCAGCGCGCCCAGGATGCCGGTGGTGGAGGCGAACGCCGAGACCACGCCGCCGAGGTAGAGGATCAGCAGAGCGGCGATGGTGGCGGCGCCGAGTCCGGCTGCCCAGTCGCCGAGCCAGGTGATCACGTCGCGCTCACCGGCCGGGTCCAGGTCGGGATTCTGCAGCAGGCTGACGTACGTCACGATGCCGCAGACCAGCAGGACCGTCGGCCAGGCGATCTCGCGGACCGCGCCCTTGGTGACCTGCGGGTTCAGCAGGCAGAGCAGGGACCCGATGAGGAACGAGAAGAAGCCCACCTCGAGCTGAAGGAAGAACGCCCCGAGCGTGAGGATCACCATGCCCGCCAGGGTCAGGCTCCGGTGGACGTCGAGCGTCGTGACCGGCTCGGGATCCGGCTCCGCATTGGGAGGTGCGCTGGACGCCGACGGCCCCTGCTGACCCGTCTGCTCGGCCGGCCCCTCGCGGGACCCGAGCACCTTCGACCCGTCGGATGCGACCAGCTCTCCGTCTCCGACCTCCCGGACGCCGACGAGCTGCCTGCCCCCGAAGAGACCGAACGTGATGATCCCGAGGACGACGTTGAAGACGAGCGAGGCGAAGAACAGGAACAGCGGGTTGCCGTCCAGGTCGGCGCTGGCCACGACGTCGTTGGTGATCGAGCCGAAGATGCTGAGCGGTGAGAAGCCGCCCGCGGTGGCGCCGTTGATCACCATGAGGCCCATCAGCAGCTGTCGGATGTCGTACCTGCGCGCGAAGGTCATGCCGATGGGCGCGATGATCGCGACGGCGGCCGGCACGACGGCGCCGATACCGGTCAGGATCGCCGTGACGGTGAAGAAGACCCACGGAATCAGGGCCACGCGTCCGGCGACGGAACGCACGGCAGCATGGACCAGCCAGTCCACGGTGCCGTTGTTCTTGGCGATGCCGAAGAGGAACGTGACACCGGCCAGGGTGATGAAGAGATCACCCGGGAACCCGTCCGAGATCGCCTCGGACTTCGCGTCGAGTGCCTCCGGACTGAACCCACCCGGCAGCAACAGGATTCCCAGCACGAACGCCGCCGCGATGGCGAGTGCGCCCATGTGGATCGGGAGGAGGGTGGCGATCAGGAAGATCGCGACCAGTACGAGCAGCGAGATGATGGCGATGGCAGCGAGCGTCACGCGGGTCTCCAAGTGTCGGGGGATCTCACCGACGCCATCGCACGCACCCCGCCGATTCCATCATGCGGAACTGTGACGCCAGTCACCCGGCAGCCAAGCATGCCCGCTTCCGTGCGTCAACAGGTCGTTGCGGCGTCATGGCACGCCGGTTAGATTTCGCATGACGAACGATATCGCCCCCACGACGTCGTACGAGAGGACACCGATGTCCCGTACCACCGGCCGCCACTTCCTGCAGATCCCCGGCCCCAGCAACGTGCCCGACGAGGTCCTGCGGGCGATGTCCGCCCCGACGATCGATCACCGCGGCCCTGACTTCGCCGAGCTCGGCCGCACTGTGCTCGAGGGGGTCAAGCCGGTCTTCGGCACCACCAACCCGGTGGTGATCTACCCGTCGTCCGGCACCGGCGCCTGGGAGGCGGCGCTGGTCAACACCCTCTCCCCCGGTGACCGGGTGCTGGCCTTCGAGACGGGGCACTTCGCGATGCTCTGGCAGTCGATGGCGTCCGCGCTCGGGCTCGCGGTCGACCTGGTGCCCGGCGACTGGCGCCACGGCGTCGACCCCGACGTCGTCGAGGAGCGGCTCACCGCCGACACCGGCCACGAGATCAAGGCGGTGTGCGTGGTCCACCACGAGACCTCCACCGGCGTGACCAGCCGGGTCGCCGAGGTCCGCGAGGCCATGGACCGGGCCGGCCATCCGGCGCTGCTGCTCGTCGACACCATCTCCTCGCTGGGCTCGATCGACTATCGCCACGACGAGTGGGGCGTCGACGTGACGGTCAGCGGGTCGCAGAAGGGGCTGATGCTCCCGCCGGGCCTGGGCTTCAACGCGGTGAGCGACAAGGCGCTCGCGGCCTCGCGCACCGCCGGGCTGCCGCGCTCGTACTGGGACTGGGAGCCGATCATCGAGGCCAACGGGCGCGGCTACTGGCCCTACACCCCGGCTACCAACCTGCTCTACGGGCTGCGGGAGGCGCTCCGGATCCTCGACGAGGAGGGGCTGGCGAACGTCTTCGCGCGTCACCAGCGGCACGCTGAGGCGACCAGGGCCGCCGTCCGCGGCTGGGGGCTGGAGATCCTCTGCGCCGACGAGCGCGAGCACTCCGGGGTGCTGACGGCGATCCTGCTGCCCGACGGTCACGACGCCGACGCCGTACGCAGGATCATCCTCGAGCGGTTCGACATGTCGCTCGGCGCCGGGCTCGGCAAGGTCGCCGGGACGGTGTTCCGGATCGGCCACCTCGGCCACTTCAACGACCTGACTCTGGCGGGCACGCTGTCCGGCGTGCAGATGGGGCTGCGGCTGGCCGGCGTCCCGATCACCGACGGCGGCGTCGAGGCGGCGCTGGCCCGGCTGGAGCAGCCGTGACCGCGACCGAGGTCGAGGGCCAGCAGGAGGCGCTCCGGCGCCGGCTCGAGCGCGACGTCGAGGGCGAGGTCGCCTTCGACGACTACAGCCGGCACCTGTTCTCGCGGGACGCCAGCATGTACACGATGCTCCCGCTGGGGGTGGTCTACCCGCGCAGCGCCGACGACATCGCCGCCGCCGTGACCGCCGCCGCCGAGCTCGGCGTACCGATCACGCCCCGCGGCGCCGGAACCAGCCTCGCCGGGCAGACCGTCGGGGCCGGCCTCGTGATCGACACCTCCCGCCACCTCGACCGGATCCACGAGCTCGACCCGTCGTCCCGCACGGCCGTCGTCGACGTGGGCGTGGTCCAGGACCAGCTCAACCAGGCGGCCGCGCCTCACGGGCTGTTGTTCGGGCCCGACACCTCGACCAGCAACCGGGCCACGATCGGCGGGATGACCGGCAACAACTCCGCCGGCAGCGGCAGCGTGCGCTACGGCATGACCATCGACCACGTCCGCGCGCTCGACGTCGTGCTGGCCGACGGCTCGACGGCGCGGCTGGAGCCTGTCGACGAGGCCGAGCGGGCCCGTCGCGCGGCTGCGGACACCCTCGAGGGACGGATCTACGCCGGACTGCCCGCGATCATGGAGCGGCACGCCCGCTCGATCGCCGACGACTTCCCGCCGTTCTGGCGGCGCGCCTGCGGCTACCGGCTCGATCGGCTCGCCGACCCGGCCACGCCGTTCGACCTCGCGAAGTTCGTCGTGGGCTCCGAGGGGACGCTGGCGGTCACCACCCGGGCCGAGGTCGACCTGGTGCCGAAGCCGCGGCACACCGTCTTCGCCGTCGGCCACTTCGAGACCATCCCGGCCGCGATCGACGCCACCACCGACGCACTGTCGCTCGACCCGGCGCAGGTCGAGCTGATGGACAAGGCGATCCTCGACCTCTCCCGGGGCAAGATCGAGTTCGCCGACCTGGGCCGGAGCCTCGAGGGCGACCCGGTCGGGCTGCTGTTCGTCTCGTTCACCGGCGACGACCTCGACGAGATCACCCACCGGCTCGACCAGCTGATCGAGCTGTGGCGCGAGCACGGGCACGGCTACCACACGCTGCGCGCGGTCACCCCCGCCCAGCAGGCCGCGCTGCTCAAGGTCCGCAAGGCCAGCCTCGGCCTGCTGATGTCCAACTCGGTCGGCACCCGGCGTCCGGTCGCGTTCGTCGAGGACACCGCGGTCGACCCCGCCCACCTGAGCGCGTACACCCAGCGGTTCAAGGACGTCCTCGACCGGCACGGGCTGGAGGCCGGGTTCTACGGCCATGCGTCGGTCGGCTGCCTCCACGTCCGGCCCTTCGTCGATGTCGCCGACCCGGCTCAGGTGGTGGCGATGCGGGCCGTGGCCACCGAGGTCAAGGACCTGGTCCGCGAGTACGGCGGCGTCAACTCCAGCGAGCACGGCGACGGACTGGCGCGCAGCGAGTTCAACCGCGAGATCTTCGGCGACGACCTCTACGAGGCGATGCGCGAGGTGAAGGCGCTGTTCGACCCCGGCAACGTGATGAACCCCGGCAAGATCGTCGACGCCCCGAAGATGACCGAGCACCTCCGCGACGCCGCCCTGCCCGCGCCGGGTCCGCTGCGGACGAGCCTCGACTTCGAGGTGGTCGGAGGGATGCGCGGCGCCGCCGACCGGTGCATGAACATCGGTGCCTGCCGCAAGACGACCGCCGGCGTCATGTGCCCGTCGTACATCGCGACCCGGCTCGAGGAGGACTCCACCCGCGGCCGCGCCAACGCGCTGGTGAAGGCGCTCAGCGAGCCCGACCCGCGGGCCGCGCTGGCCGGGGACCGGGTGCACGAGATCCTCGACCTCTGCCTGATGTGCAAGGCGTGCAAGAGCGAGTGCCCGCTCGGCGTCGACATGGCCTCGCTCAAGAGCGAGGCGCTCCACCAGCACCACGAGGTGCACGGCACGCCGCTCCGCTCCCGGGTGTTCGGTGCGATCCGCCGGCTCAACCGGCTCGGCTCGGCCACCGCACCGCTGTCGAACCTGCCCGGCCGGACGCGCTTCCTGCGCCGCGCGATGGGCCGCCGGATCGGGATCGCCCCGGAGCGGCCGCTGCCGGTCTTCGCCCGCGAGACGCTGCCGCGGTGGTTCGCGCGCCGTACGGCGCCGGCGCCCGGGTCCGCGGGTGCGGTGACCTTCCTCGCCGACTCGTTCACCAGCTTCACCGAGCCGGGCGTCGGCCGGGCCGCGATCGAACTGCTGGAGGCGGCCGGCCACACGGTGCGGCTCGAGAGCGGCGGCTGCTGCGGCCGCGCCAGCCTGTCCAAGGGACTGCTCGACGACGCGAAGAAGCAGGCGGGCGCGCTCGCGCGGCGGCTGGCCGAGGGCTCCGAGCCCGGCTCCGCGATCGTCGGCTGCGAGCCGTCGTGCCTGTTCACGCTGCGCGACGAGCATCGCGCCCTCCTGCCCGACGACCCTCATGTCCGCGACGTCGGCGGCCGGGTGCGGCAGGTCGAGGAGCTGCTGGCCGAGGCGATCGACGCGGGGCGGCTGCGACTGGCCGACGACTCCTGGCTGGCCGGGCGGAAGGTCCTGTACCACGGCCACTGTCACCAGAAGGCCGAGGTCGGCACAGCGGCGACCGTCGCGCTGCTGTCGCGCATCCCGGGGGCCGAGGTGTCCGAGGTCGACGCCGGCTGCTGCGGCATGGCCGGGTCGTTCGGCTTCGAGGCCGAGCACTACGAGGTGTCGATGCAGGTCGGCGAGGACCGGCTGTTCCCCGCCGTCCGTGCCGAGCCCGCCGACACCGTCGTGGCCGCGACCGGCGTCTCCTGCCGGCAGCAGATCGCCCACGGCACCGAGCGGGAGGCCCGCCACCCGCTGGAGCTGGTCCGGAGCGCATTGGCGTGACCGGCCCCGTCGTCACGTTCGACCTGTTCTCGGCGCTGCTCGACTCGCGCACCGGTGGGTCGGCGGCGCTCGACGGGCTGGCCCGCGACCACGGCTGGGAGGTCGTCGGGTCCCAGCTCTACGACGCGTGGGACCCGCGCAACAAGGCCGCGCAGCGCGACTGCCGGGAGTGGGAGCCGTGGCGGGTGCCGGCCGGCCGGGCGATGGCCGTGGCCTACGACTCGCTCGCGCTGGACGGCGACCCGACCGAGGCGGTGGAGGTGCTCGCGGCGTCGATGCCGGAGTGGCCGCTGTGGCCCGACGTCGCGACCGGGCTGCCGGCGGTGCGCGAGGCGGGCTGGCGTCCCGGGCTGCTGTCCAGCGTCGACGACGACCTGTTCCTCAGCACCGCGGCGGCCGGCCTGGTCGACCACGACCTGGCGCTGACCTCGGAGCGGCTCGGTGCCTACAAGCCGCACGCCGAGGTCTACCGGCGCGCCGTCGAGCTGCTCGGTGCGCCGGTGCACGTGCCGACGTCGGCCCGCGACGTACGAGGTGCGCTCGAGGCCGGCATCCGCGTCGTACGGATGCGGCGTCCCGGTCACGACCTCGACCCCGACGGCCCGACACCCGCCCACGAGGTCGACTCCACCCACGACCTGCCCGCCGTCCTGACCGCCCTCCCCTGACCCGCGAGGGCGCGCTCCCGCACCTCCGAGGTCGCAGCTGTGCACGCACACCGGGACGCGACTGCTCCCTCGCGGGTGCGGGAGCGCTCCTTCGCGGGTGCGGGAGCGCTACTTCGTGGGGGCGGTGGTGAACCCCGAGGCGGAGACGGCCCGGCTGCAGACGGCCTCGTCCTGGTCGCCGGTGCCGCCGCTCGCGCCGAGCGAACCCAGCAGGACGCCGTCGCGGAAGATCGGCACCGCGCCGGTCTGCGGGGTGTAGCGGCCGTGGGTCATCGCGGTCAGCGCGGCCGCGAAGTTCGGCATCGGCTCCATCTTGGCCCTCTGCCCCGCGCTGGGCACGCCGTACGCCGCGGAGGTCCAGGCCTTGCCCTGGGCGACGTCGGCGCTGATCCAGGGGGCGCCGTCCATCCGCGCCAGGCTCACCAGGTGGCCGGCCGGGTCCATCACCGCGAACGACATCGGCACCCCCAGCTCGGTGGCGGCCTCGCGGGCCGCCGTGCAGAGGGAGGTGGCCTCGTCGAGAGTCAGCATGCGCGTCAGTCTGGCGCGTCCGCCGCGGGTGAGAAGGTGTGGGGGTGCCCCCGGTGGACGAGCTCGTCGCGCTGTACGACGCCGAGGGCCGACCGGCCGGCACCGCCGGTCGGCGGCAGGTGCGGGCCGGCAACCTGACCCACGCGGCCACGGCGGTCGTCGTCCGGGACCGGCTCGGCCGGGTCCACGTCCATCGGCGCACCGATGACAAGGACCTCTACCCCGGTCGCCACGACTTCGCGGCCGGTGGCGTCGTGGCGGCGGGCGAGGACCCCCACGACGCCGCCCTCCGCGAGCTCGACGAGGAGCTCGGCGTGCACGGAGCAGCGCTGCAGCCGCTCGGCGTCGCCCACTACGGCGACGACCGGACCGACCACTGGGGACACCTCTTCACGACCACCTGGGACGGCCCCGTGCGGCTGCAGCCCGAGGAAGTGGCGTGGGGCGACTGGTGGCCGCTCGAGCGGCTGGTCGACGCCCTCGACGCGCAGCCCGGCGACTGGATGCCCGACACCGCGGGGCTGCTGGGCGGCTGGCTCCGCGAGCGCGCCGCCGACCGGACCGAGGTCGCCGCGCAGGGCTGGGACAGCCACGCCGAGGTCGTCGAGGCGCGGTGGCTCGACCGGCTCCCGCGCCGGCCCGAGGTCGCCCGCCGGCTGGCGGTCGAGGCGCGACTGATGCGTCGGCTCGCGCCGAGGCTGCCCCTCGCCGTCCCGGTCGCGGAGCCGCTCGGCACCGACCCCGAGCGGTTCCGCCACGTGCTCGTCCCCGGCCGGCCGGTCGCCCCCGAACGGCTCACGGCCGACGACGGCCGGCGGGTCGGCGAGTTCCTCCGCGCCCTGCACGACTCCCCCTCGTCGGTGTGGGAGGGCACCGGCATCGGCGACGACGGCGAGCAGCACGCCGCCCTCGACGCGATGGAGCACCAGGTGCTGCCGATGCTCCCCGCCGACCTGCTGGAGCCCGGGCGCGAGCTGCTCCGGCGTGCCCGCGACGCCTCCCGTCGCCGGGTGCTGCGCCACGGCGACCTCGGCCCCGACCACCTCCTGGCCACGGACGAGCGGGTCAGCGGCGTCATCGACTGGACCGACGTCGCCCTCGGCGACCCGGCCCTCGACCTGGCGTGGACGGCCCACCGCACTCCGGGGTCTTCGCCGACGCACTCGCAGCGGCGTACGGCGCGACCCGCGACGAGCTGGCCCGCGGGGCCGACTGGAACCTGCTCGGGCCCTGGTGGGAGGTCCACCACGGGCTCACCGGCGGCGGCGAGCAGTACGTCGCGACCGGGTTCGACGGCGTCGTCGCCCGGCTCCGGACCGGCCGCTGAGCCCCCACCGCCTCACCCGAAGGTGGGGGGCGTCCGTAGGCTGACCCCCGTGACCGAGACACCCTCCTCCGCCTGGGGCTGGGGCCTGGCCACCCTCGACGCAGCCGACACCGTGCTCGACGTGTGGTTCCCCGCGCCCGCCCTCGGCGCCCCCGACGAGTCCCCCGAACCCGACGAGCTCACCCTCCTCGCCGGCGACGACGAGGCACGCGCCGTCACCCGCCGCGTCATCCGCGTCGTCGTCGACGACCTGCAGCAACCCATCGACGGCACCGAGGACGCCTGGCTGCGGCTCCACCTGCTCTCGACCTGCCTGGTGCAGCCGCAGACGATCTCGATGGAGGGCGTCTTCGGCGCGCTCACCAACGTCGTGTGGACCTCCCTGGGTCCGTGCGCGGTGAAGGGCTTCGAGTCCACCCGTGCCCGGCTGCGCGCGGCCGGCCACCACGTCACTGTCCTCGGCATCGACAAGTTCCCGCGACTGGTCGACTACGTCACCCCGGCCGGCGTCCGGATCGCCGACGGCGACCGGGTCCGGCTCGGCGCCCACCTGGCCGAGGGGACGACCGTGATGCACGAGGGGTTCGTCAACTACAACGCCGGGTCGCTCGGCGCCTCGATGATCGAGGGCCGGGTGTCCGCCGGCGTCGTGGTCGGCGACGGCTCCGACGTGGGCGGCGGCGCCTCGATCATGGGGACCCTCTCCGGCGGCGGCAAGGAGGTGGTCCGGGTCGGCGAGCGCTGCCTGATCGGCGCCAACGCCGGCATCGGCATCTCCCTGGGCGACGACTGCATCGTGGAGGCCGGCTGCTACGTCACCGCCGGCACCAAGGTCACCGTCTCCGACATGGACGGCAAGCCGAAGGTGGTCAAGGCGCTCACGCTGTCCGGCGTCGACAACGTCCTGTTCCGTCGCAATTCCGTCTCGGGCGCGGTCGAAGCCGTCCCGTGGCAGGGCCAGGGCACCGAGCTCAACGCTGCGCTCCACGCCAACTAGGCCGACCGTGAGACGCAGGCTGTGGGCGATCGGCGCGGTGGTCGCCCTGGTCGCGGGTGGGGTGGTCGCGTGGTTCGCCCTGCGCGACACGGTCGTGCCGTACGTCGCGGGCGACCGCTGCACCGCCACCGTGCAGGGTGACACGGTGCGGCTGTACCCCGAGCAGGCCGAGAACGCGGCGCTGATGGCGGCGATCTCGGTGCAGCGCGGTCTCCCGGCTCGGGCGGCGACGATCGCGATCGCCACGGCCTACCAGGAGTCGAAGCTGGTCAACGTTGACTACGGCGACCGGGACTCCCTCGGGCTGTTCCAGCAGCGCCCGTCGCAGGGCTGGGGTACGCCGAAGCAGGTGATGGACCCCGTCCACGCCATCAACGCCTTCTACGACGCGCTCACGCAAGTCGACGGGTTCGAGACGATGCGGGTCACGGTGGCCGCGCAGGAGGTGCAGCGCTCCGGATACCCGGAGGCGTACGCCGACCACGAGGCCGACGCCCGGGTGCTCGCCAGCGCGCTGACCGGCCAGTCGTGGCGAGCCTTCCACTGCACCGCGACCGACGAGCCGGACAGCTCCGGCCGCACGCTCGACGAGTCCGGGCTGACCCGCCGGGCGGCGGCGGTGCGCGGCGACCTGCAGGCGGCGTTCGGGAGCCAGTCGCTCGGTGGCTTCGCGCCCGGCGGGGTCCGCGACGGCCACATGCCGGGCTCGGCCCACTACGACGGCCGGGCCGTCGACGTCTTCTTCCGGCCGGTCTCCCCGGAGTCGCGCACCCGCGGCTGGGCGATGGCCCACTACCTGGTCGCGCAGGCGGCCCGGCTCGACATCCGTACCGTGATCTACGACGGCCGGATCTGGACCGCCGGCTGGCGCTCCGGCGAGGGCTGGCGGCGCTACACCCCCGACACCTCCGGCGAGTCCGCCGAGACCGCGGCCATCCTCGAGCACCGCGACCACGTCCACGTCGACGTCTACGAGTGACCACGAGAGCGCGCTCCCGCACGTGCGAGGGTGCACCTTCGCACGTGCGGGAGCGCGCTCTCGCGGGTCAGGCGAGGCGGGCGACGGCGGCGGCGACGCGCTCGTCGGTGGCGGTGAGCGCCACCCGGACGTGGCGGCGGCCCGCGGGGCCGTAGAACGAGCCGGGGGCGACCAGGATGCCGCGCTCGGCGAACCACGACACCAGCGACCAGCACTCGCCGTCGTCGGAGCCGCCCCCCTCGTCGGGTCGCGTCGCCCAGAGGTAGAGCGCGCCCTCGGAGTGGTCGACCCGGAACCCCGCCCGCTCCAGCGCCTCGCGCAGCAGCGCGCGCCGCGCGGCGTACGTCGCGTGCTGGGCCAGCACGTGCTCGTCGTCGTCGAGCGCGGCGGCCATCGCCCGCTGCTGGGGCGCGGGCATGATCAGGCCGAGGTTCTTGCGGACGGCCAGCAGCTCGGCGACCACGTCGGCGTCACCCGCGACGAAGGCGCAGCGGTAGCCGGCCAGGTTGGACCGCTTCGACAGCGAGTGGACCGCCAGGATCCCCTCGGGCGAACCACCGCACACCTCGGGGTGGAGCACGGAGACCGGCTGCGCGTCGGCCTCCCACGCCATCTCGATGTAGCACTCGTCGGAGACCAGCAGCACCCCCCGCTCCCGGCACCAGTCGACGACCTTGCGCAGGTGGGCGACGGGGAGCACCCGGCCCGACGGGTTGGCGGGCGAGTTGATCCACAGCAATGCCGGCGTCTCCGGGCCCAGCGCGGTCAGCGAGTCGCTGGCGACGGCCCGGGCGCCGCAGAGCGCCGCGCCGACGGCGTACGTCGGATAGGCGACCTCGGGGTGGACGACCAGGTCACCGGGGCCGAGCCCGAGCTGGCCCGGCAGCGAGGCGACCAGCTCCTTGGACCCGATCGTCGGCAGCACGTGCTCGAGCCCGAGCCCGGTCACCCCGAGCCGGCGCGACATCCAGCCCAGCACCGCCTGCCGGGTCTCGGGGAGCCCGACGGTCTGGGGGTAGCCGGGGGCGTCCGCGGCCGCCGCGAGCGCCTTCTGCACGACCTGGGGGGTCGGGTCGACGGGCGTGCCGATCGAGAGGTCGACCATGCCGCCGGGATGGGCGCGCGCCGTCGCGGCGTGCTCGGTGAGGCTGTCCCAGGGGAAGTCCGGGAGCCGGTCGGAGACCCGTCGGGTCACTCGTCGTGTTCTTGCGGGGGCAGCGCGGCGACGACCTCGTGGTCGTGGTCGATGACGCCCATCTTCGCCGCACCACCGGGCGAGCCGAGGTCGTCGAAGAAGTGGACGTTGGCGTCGTAGTAGGCCTTCCACTCCTCCGGGGTGTCGTCCTCGTAGAAGATCGCCTCGACGGGGCACACCGGCTCGCAGGCACCGCAGTCGACGCACTCGTCGGGGTGGATGTAGAGCATCCGCTTGCCCTCGTAGATGCAGTCCACGGGACACTCGTCGACGCACGCGCGGTCCTTGAGGTCGACGCACGGCTGGGCGATGACGTAGGTCACCAGTACCTCCTGGAGTCGGGCGCGGAAGCGGCTGCCTGTCCAGCCTAGTATCCCGTCGTGACCGCTCCTCGCGAGGCCCACACGCTGGGCCCCCACGTCGTCGGCAGCCGCGTCGTCGTACGGCGCCTGGTGCCCGGCGAGACGGGGCCGAGCGGCGGGCCGGCCATGACCGACGTGCTCGGCGTGTGCCTGCGCTGGTCCGGCGGCGAGTGCGTCGTGCAGCCCGACGACGGCCCGGCGGTGACCATCCCGCTCCGGCTGGTCGTGGCGGGGAAGCCGGTGCCGCCGCGCCCGTCCGTGCGGGCGCGGGCGACGCCGCTCGAGATCCACCGCCACGTCGCCGGGCTGTGGCCGGGCGTGGTGACCGAGCAGGTCGGCGAATGGGTGCTGCGGGCCGGGCCGCTGGTCGACGGCCGGTACCCGCGACGGGGCAGCTCGGCGCTGGCGATGGGCGACCCGGGCGTGCCGCTGCCCGAGGCGCTGGACCGGGTGCTCGCCTTCTCCGAGAGCCACGGGCGACGGCCGCTGGCGGTCGTCGAGCTGGGGTCGGCGCGGGAGGAGGAGCTGGCCACCCTCGGCTGGAGGCCGATCGACCTGGCACCGGTCCACACCCAGCTCGCGTCGGTGGCCCGGGTACGGCGCGGGCTCGGCCCACCGGCCGAGGACGCCACGGTCGAGGAGGACGGTCCGCGGGTCGAGGTTCGGCTCGGCGACGCCGCGCGCGGTCGCGCCGCGGTCGAGGGCGACTGGCTGGGCCTCCACGGCGTCCTCGTCGACCCGGCGCAGCGGCACCGCGGCCTGGCCCGGGCGGTCGTGGCGACGCTGCTGGAGTGGGGCGCCGAGCGCGGTGCGACCACCACCTGGCTGCACGTCGAGTCCGACAACACGGCCGCGGTCGGGCTGTGGGAGGGGATCGGGTTCCGCACCCACCACGACCACCGCTACGTCGCGCCGGACCTCACGGCGCCAGGTCCCGCAGCCGCGGGCTGACGGTCGGGCCTCCGCCGTAGCGGAACACCCGCTCCGACAGCCGCAGCACCCGGTCCCACAGCAGCCGCTGCAGGAGCACCACGAGGCAGCCGGCGAGCACCATGCCGAGCAGGTTGACGCCGAGCTGCTCGGCCGACCCGACCATCTCCCGCCCGTCGTGCAGCGCCAGGGCGAGCGCGAAGTTGCCGGCCGCCGGCACGGTCGTCACCGAGATGAACACGCCGACCATCGCGTTCGCCCGGTCGGTCGTCATGGCGAGGACGCCGGCCGTGCCGGCGACCAGGGCGACGACGAACGACCAGATGTCGGGGCGCCAGATGAAGCCGGTCTGCGGCCGTGCCGCGCGCAGCATGGCGGCGTCGACCAGGCCGCCCCACGAGGCGACCAGCGCGAGCAGCGCGACGACGAGGATCGCGAACACGAAGCCGCCGACGAGCACCGCGCCCCCGCGTCCGGCGACGGCCCACTTGCCCAGCACGACCCCGACCGAGACCGCAGCGACCGCGCCGAACTCGGGCCCGACGACCATGGCGCCGACCACCAGGATCGGCGAGTCGGTCAGCACCGCCACGGCGGCGAGGATCACGGCGAGCACCATGAAGATCAGGTAGGTCACGGTCGGCCGTCCCGCACCCGTCGCCCGCTCGACCACCTCGGGCCAGATCACGGCGTCCTCGGGGTCGCCGGGGGCCAGCGCCGCGATCCGCTCCGCCTCGACGAAGGGCGTGCTGTCCGGGGTCATGACGAGCACCCCGCCCTGCTGCGTGAGCCCCAGCCGGTGCAGGTCGTCGAGCACCTCGCTGGCGGTCTCGCGGGCGACGTCGCACTCGATCAGGTCGCCCTCGGGAACCAGGCAGACGCCCTCGTGGCGGACGACGTTGGTCACGCAGTCGTGCTCGGTGACGAGGTCGAGGACCTCCTGCACGAGGTCGGGCGGCACGGTCAGCCGCAGGTGCTCCAGCATGACGGGCAGCGTACGGCGCTCACGCGGAGGGCCGCGCCCCCTCCCCGAGCGGGGTCAGCGTGCCCTCGGCGGTGGGCCGGCCGGCCCGGGTCGCCACCCGGGTCCTGAGCGTGCCGTCGACGGTGTGGTCGGCCGACGCGACCAGCCCCTCGCCGTCGTACATCGGGGCGACCAGCCGGTAGTCGAGCCGCACCGCGCCGGCCGATAGGCCCGCCAGGCGGCGGGCGGCCTCGGCCATCGCGATCGCCTGCAGCGGTCCGTGCACGACCAGGCCGGGATGGCCCTCCACCCCGGTCGCGTACGGCCGGTCGTAGTGGATCCGGTGGGCGTTGTAGGTCAGCGCCGAGAACCGGAAGAGCACCGTGGCGTCGACCTCCAGCTCCCAGGCGACCTCGCCGCGTGGTGCGGGGTCGGCGGGCGCCTCGGGCAGCGGCACCGGCCCGCCGGCGGCGGGCCGGTAGACCAGGCTTTGCTCCTCGTCGACCACGACCGCGCCGTCCTGCTCGAACCGGTGCCCGACCGTCACCACCGTGAACGCGCCGGAGCGGCCCTCCTTGTCCTGCTCGTCGACCACCCAGGACGTCCGGGTCGCCCGGCCCGGCAGCAACGGCCGCCACTGGGTGACCCGGCCCCCGGCCCACATCCGGCGCCGGCCCGGCCCCGGCGGCGCGACGACCCCGCCGCGCACGGGGTGCCCGTCGTCGCCGAGGTCGGCCTGCGCCGGCCGCTCGAGCAGGTGCAGCCAGTGCCACAGCAGCGGCAGTCCGTCGCCCGGGTCCGGAGCGGGTACGCCGAGCAACCCGGCCAGCGCCTCCCCCGGCTCGGTCGTCACCAGCCCGGAGCGGCTGCTCATCGGGCGTCGCCCTGCCGGGCCACCAGCTGCCGGGCGATCACGTCGCGCTGGATCTCGTTGGTGCCCTCGCCGACGATCATCAGCGGGGCGTCGCGGAAGTAGCGCTCGACGTCGAACTCGGTCGAGTAGCCGTAGCCGCCGTGGATCCGGACCGCGTCGAGCGCGATCGTCATCGCGGTCTCGGAGGCGAACAGCTTCGCCATGCCCGCCTCGAGGTCGGCCCGCTCGCCGGAGTCGTAGCGGCGGGCCGCGTGGAGCACCAGCTGCTGGGCCGCGCTCAGCGAGGTCGCCATGTCGGCCAGCTTGTGGCCGATCGCCTGGTGCCGCCAGATCGGCCTCCCGAACGTCTCCCGCTCCTGGGCGTAGCGGAGCGCGTCGGCGAGGGCGGCCCGGCCGACGCCGAGCGCCCGGGACGCCACCTGGATCCGGCCGATCTCGAGCCCGCCCATCATCTGCGCGAACCCGCGGCCCTCCTCCCCGCCGAGCAGCGCACCGGCGTCCGCGTGGTAGCCCTCGAGCACCAGCTCGCAGGTCTCGACGCCCTTGTAGCCGAGCTTCGGCAGGTCGCGGGAGACCGTCAGCCCGTCGCCCGGCTCGACGAGCAGGATGCTGATCCCGGCGTGTGGCGGGTCGGCGTCAGGGTCGGTCTTGCAGAGCAGCGCGACCAGACCGGCCCGGCGGGCGTTGCTGATCCAGGTCTTGGTGCCGTCGACGGCGTACGACCCGTCGTCGCGGCGGCGGGCGGTGGTGCGGATGGCCTGCAGGTCCGAGCCGCCGCCGGGCTCGGTGAGCGCCATGGTCGCCCGCACCTCGCCGGTGGCCAGCCGCGGCAGCCAGCGGTCCTGCTGCTCGCGGGTGCCGTGGTCGCGCAGCAGGGCGCAGACGACGGTGTGGCCGCCCATCGCGCCGGCCAGGCTCATCCAGCCGCGGGCGAGCTCCTCGGTGACGGCGACGTAGCACGGGGTCGACACCTGCGCCTCGCCCCATGGTTCGGGGACCGCGAGGCCGTAGACGCCGAGCTGCTTCATCTGCTCGACCAGCTGCTCGGGGTAGGCGTTCGCGTGCTCGAGCTCGCGCACCACCGGGCGCACCTCGCGGTCGACCCAGTCGGCGACCAGGGCCACGATCTCGCGCTCGTCGTCGTCGAGCCCTTCCCCCGCGGATGTCGTCACAGCCATGCGGCCCACCCTGCCACCGTGGGGGGTGGGTCCGGCCTAGCCGTCGGTCGCGTTCGGGTTCGTGCAGATGACGGTGTCGCTCGGGATGTACGTCGTGTGGAACTTCTCCGACCGCACCACCTCCGAGGAGCCCGGCCGACGGAAGTCGCGCCACACGTTGATGTCGAAGCCGCCGTAGCCGTCGTTGGGGTGGCACTGCCGGGTGTCGACGCGCCTGGTCTGCTCCTCGGTGAAGTTGTATCGCTCACCGGTACGGGCGCGGATGTCCCAGGTCTTGGTCGACCACATGCTGACGGTCACCACGCCGGAGGAGGAGACGGTGCTGGGCGTGACGTCCGTGGTGATGAGGACACCGTGCCGGGTGTCGTTGCGGAACCTCAGGTCGACCGAGCCCCACGCGACCGTGGCCTCGCGGCCGACCGGGTAGCGGTCGATGTAGAAGGAGTGCGGCTTGTGCTCGACGTCCTGGAGGCCGGCGAAGAACGCGGCGTTGAAGGTCGTCGTCGCCATCTGCGAGACCCCGCCGCCGAGGTCGGAGACCAGGATGCCGTCCGAGATGACGTAGCCCTCGGTGAAGCCGTTGGCCCGGGTCCGCTCGCCGACGGTGTCGTTGAGCGAGAAGGTCTCGCCCGGCTTGAGCACGGTCCCGTCGATCAGCTCGCCCGCGCGCCCGATGTTGGTGTTGCGGTAGTCGGCGTGCGGGTAGTACGTCGTGAACGTCGACACCCGTTGCCGGATGCCGAGCCGGCGGGCCTCGGCGGTCGTGAAGTCGGCGCGGTCGGTGGTGGCCTTCACCCTCTCCTCGCGCTTGCGGTCGGTGCGCGAGACCAGCTCGAGGAACGCCTCGGCCAGGTCGGTGCGGTCGTAGGTCACACCGGGTCGCGACGGCACGATGCGCGGCTTGCCGTCGACGATCCGGAACCGGGCGTCGACGGGAGCGGCGTTGCTGCTGACCCGCCGGTCCATCAGCCGGGCCAACCGGTCGCGGTCGAGCGTCGGCACCAGCACACCGCCGCGGGCCTCGGTGCCGAGCGCGGGCGCGTAGCTGTCCGGGGTCAGCCTGACCCGGGCCTTCTCGAACAGGATCATGACCGGTGCCGACATCGCGGGGTTGGCGAAGCCCTCGACCGCGCGGCGTACGTCGGCCTGGTCGACCTCGGGCTGGAGCGGCTCGAGGGTCAGCTGCGCCGGAGCGTCGCCGAGGTAGGCCGCGACGAGCGCGTCGGCGGTGGCGTCGGGGTCGAGGGAGCGGCCGGCACGGGGCTGCGTGATGTCGATCCGGGTGCCGTCGAAGGCCACCCCGCCGTTGCGGGGCGGGCGCCCGACCTGCTCGGCGAGGTCCTCGACGTACGCCTCGAGCGCGGGCTCGTCGACGGAGACCACCGCGTCGAGGTCGTCGCCGCCCGTGTAATGGTCCCAGAGCCGGGCGGGGTGCCAGGAACGGCCACCACCCGCGGCGGCCACCGACTCCTCGTAGTCGACGGAGAGACCGGCCTCGCCGGGGTCGACCTGCAGTGCCACGTCGTCGACCTCGACCGGGATCGGGTCGTCGGCCCGCTCGGCCAGCCCGCCCTCGAGCGCGGCGACCGCCTCGGCCGGCGGACGGCCACCGATCGCGACGCCCTCGACGGTGGTGCCGGGCGGGACGTCGTGGCCGGCGGCGGCGTACGCCGCGGCGTAGCCACCGCTCAGCAGCAGCGTCAGCACCAGCAGCACCACCAATACGGCCTTGCCGCCCGGTGACTCGCGCGCGTCAGTCGTCATCGGCGGACATCCTAGGTGGGGGACGCCGCGTGCTCGCGGCGACGCTCGCGGCGCGGGCGCGGCAGGGTGGCGAGTGCGAACCCGGCCACCACCAGCGTCAGCAGCAGGAACAGGTAGCCCTGCGCGTCGGCCGCCAGCACGAAGTCGCCCTCGGGCCGGGTGAGGGCCAGCCGGCCCACCACCCCGACGAACCCGACGGCGAACGGCAGCCGGGTGGACCAGCCGGGACCCACGGCGACGAGGGTGGCGAGCACCGCGACGGTGGCGAGCGCCAGCCCCCACCAGCGGCCGTGGACGGCGACCGCCGCGACGGCCGACACGGCACCGGCGGCCAGCAGCGCCAGAGCCAGCAGGGCTAGCAGGACTCGCATCACGCGGACCGGGTCACAGGCCGGCGAACAGGTCCGTCTCGAAGCCCTCGGGTCCGGGTCGGGCCTCCCCCCGCACGATCCGGTAGGCCTCCTCCGCCCAGAACGCGTGCCCGCTCTCGGCGCCCTGGAAGAACGGGCCGTCCTGCTCGACCTGGGTGCGGTGCTCGGCCAGCGCGGCCATCTTCCGGTCGACGTGGGCGGCGCCGTCGATCCGGGTGGAGATGAGGACGTCCGGGGTGAAGAACGGTCCCATGTCGCCGTCGGGATCCATGTCCTGGAAGGTCTCGGTGTCGCCGGCCTCGCGGAGGGCGCGCAGGCTCTCGCGCATCCGCCCCTCCGAGGTCGCGCACCAGTAGGCCTTCGCGACCTCCCAGGGCTCGCCGAGGTCGAGCCGGTAGGACGGCACCCCGGCCAGCGTCACGGCGTACGTCGCGACCCGGTGGGCCTGGATGTGGTCGGGGTGGCCGTAGTTGCCGAACTGGTCGTAGGTCACCAGCACCTGCGGCCGGACCTCGCGGAGGGCCGCGACCAGGTGGTCGGCGGCCTCGGTGAGGTCGGCGTTCCAGAACGCGTCGTCGCCGATCTCGTCGGCCGGCACGGCGTGGCCGTCGTCGTGCCACTGCATGCCGGAGTCGCGGTAGGTGCCGAAGCCGCCGAGGAAGCGGTGGTCGGTGACGCCCAGCACGCGCATCGCCGCGGCCAGCTCCTCGCGACGGTGGGGCCCGAGGGCGTCGTCGTGCTCGGCCGCGAGGTGGCCGAGCTCGGGGACGAGCACCTCTCCCAGCTCACCGGCCGTGCACGTGACCAGCGTGACGCCGACCCCCTCGTCGACGTACTTCGCCATCGTGGCGCCGTTGTTGATGGTCTCGTCGTCGGGGTGGGCGTGAACCAGCAGCAGTCGTCGGTCGGGCGTGTCGGGCATGCGTCCAGCCTACGGAGGGCCGGCGGTTTCCCCGCGTACGCGGGGAAACCGAGACTTCCTGGGGCAAGTTCACCCCCAGATGTCGACGACTCGCCCAGGAAGACCGACGGGGCTGTCCCCGACCGCCTCAGGCCGGCGGTCGGTGATGGCGCCGCGGGGCGGCCGGGAGGCCCGGCGGAGGGGCGGTCGGGGCGGGCGGGTCGTCGTCGGTGTCGAGCCAGCCGTCGTACGCGTCGACCAGCAGCTCGAGCGCGATCTCCGGGGCGTCGGACACGACCGCCCACGGGTGGTCCTCGTCGTCGTCCTCGCCCGCGAACCGCTCCCGCTCGGCACGGGCCTCGTGGCCGTCGCGACGCAGCCGCGCCACCGCCGCGGCGGCGTGCTCCTCGTCGAAGAAGATCGCCCTCACGGAGCCATCATCCGCTGCCGCAGCTCGGCGAGGAACGGCCGGTCCGGCTCCAGCCACTCGACCGCGTCGAGCTCGTCCGGCCCCAGCCAGCACACCCGGTCGTGCTCGACCGGCGCCGGCTCGCCGTCGACGAGCCGGACGACGGCGACCGCCAGCTCGTGGTGGTCCCCGACCGGCACCGTCCCGCGCAGCCAGCCGTCGACCCCGACGTCGCACCCGAGCTCCTCGCGGATCTCGCGCACCAGGGCCGCCTCCTCCGTCTCCCCGGGCTCGACCTTGCCGCCGGGGAACTCCCAGCGGCCGGCCGCCGCCGCGGGTGCCGTACGGCGTGCCGCGAGGACCCGGCCGTCCCGCAGGACCGCCGCCCCGACGACCGACCGGCGCTGGCTCACGCCGGTCATCCCACCACGGCGAGCCGCTACGGTGCGGACATGCGCGAGCGTCCGGGGATCCACCTGACCGCCGCCGACGACCGGGAGCGGGAGATCGCGGCGCTGCACGGGACGGCCGGGGATCCGCTCGGTGTTGCGGGCGTCGTGGCCGGCATGACCCGCCGGGCGCGACCCTCGCGACTGGGCCGGGCCCTCGGGCGAGCGGTCAGCGAGGCGTTCGCCTGGGACGACGCCGACGGCCGCGACCGGCGCTGGTGGCCGCAGGGCATCTCCAGCACCGCCGACGCCTCGCCCGACGAGCACGTGGCCGGCCGGCCGCTGCTGGTGACGACGTCGTACGCCCGGGACCTCGGCGGTACGTCGCACGGGTGCCGGGTGACCTTCGTCGACCTCGGGACGCTCCGTTACGAGCACGTGCTGCTGGTCGAGCCAGGCGTCGCGGACGACGGTGCGCCGACGCTCGCCCCGGTCCACGTGCACGCCGGCGGCATCGTGTGGCACGGCCCCTGGCTGCACCTGGCCGCCACCGCCCGCGGCCTGGTGTCCTGCCGGGTCGACGACATCCTGTCGGTCGCCGACCCCGACGTCGCCGACCGGCTCGGGGTCTCGGACGGGCGGGTGTCGGCGTACGGCCATCGGTTCGTGCTGCCGGTCCGGCAGCTGCTGCGCGCCGGGACCGACCGCGGTGAGGAGCGGTTCCGCTACTCCTTCCTCGCGCTCGACCGCAGCGAGGCGACCCCGGCCCTGGTGTCGGGCGAGTACGCCCGGGGCGGACGCTCTCGCCGACTGGTGCGCTACGACCTCGACCCGGCGTCGGCGCTGCCCCGAGTGGACGACGACGGCGCCGCCCGGCCCGTCTCGCTCGCCGAGGGCGTGGGCCGGATGCAGGGCGTCGTCGTCCGCAACGGCCTGCACCTGGTGAGCGTCTCCCACGGCCCATGGCTCCCCGGCACCATCCATGCCGGGCGGCCCGGCGACCTACGGGCCCACCGGCTGGCGGTCCCGATGGGCCCGGAGGACCTCACCTACTGGCCCTCGACCGACCGGGTCTGGTCTGTGACCGAGCACCCGCGACGGCGCTGGTTCTTCGCGATGCGCCGCGACTGGTTCGTCTGACGCCTCACCGGGCCGGGGGCCGCTCCAATCCCGCCGAATAGGCCCACCGGACCGGCCCTGCGCAGCACACTGGTCGCGCCGGGACACTCGAGAGAGGCGCACGGATGACGACCACCTCGTCCGCCCCCCAGGGCCTGCGCAGGGTGCTGTGGCCCGCGTTCGTGGTGGTCGCGTACGGCGCCGCCGTGCTCGTGCACGTCGTCCGGCCCTCGACGCTGTGGGTGGCGGTCGCGTTCATCGGGACCCTCTCCGGCGCCGCCCTGTGCGCGTGGATCGCCTCGTTCCGCACTGCGCGGCCACCTCGGCTGCCGGCGATGCTGGTCGCCGCGGGGCTCACGACCAACGCCCTCGGCGAGGTCGTCTGGTACACCGTCGTCATCGACAGCGCGAGCACCGACGTGTCGTTCGCCGACGTCGGGTGGCTGGTCTCCTACGTGCTGCTCGGCGCCGCGCTGTGGATCTCGCTGGTGCAGTCGCGCGAGGGCGAGCGCCTCGACCTCGAGTCGATCATCGACGCCCTCACCATCGTCGTGGTCAGCGTGCTGGTCCTGTGGAACTTCTCGGTGGCCCAGATCGCCGGCGACCCGTCGCTCACCCCCGTGGTGAAGCTGGTGTGGTCGACGTACCCCATCGCCGACGCGCTCGTCATCGCCCTGGTGATCAGGATCGTCACCGACCGCCGAGCCCGGGCCTCGACCGACCCCTGGTTCGGCGTGGGGATGGCCGCCTGGCTGGTCGCCGACCTCGGCTTCCTCACGCTGCCCCTCTCGGACTTCAACGAGAACTGGGAGAACGCCGGCTGGATGCTCGGCGCCATCCTGATGGCCCGGTTCCACCGCGGCGGCCGGGCGTCGGCGGAGCCCCGGGGGCTCGTCGAGGAGAGGTGGCTCGGCAGGCTGGCCATCGCGATCGGCCCGCTCGCGGTCGTGGTGCTGCTGCCGACCCTCGACCTCCTCCTGGGGCGTCCGATCCGCCCGTGGGTCCTGATCGTCGGCGGCACGGTCCTGCTGGCGCTCGCCGTGGTCCGCACCGCCCTGCTGCTGGCGTCGGAGCAGCAGGCGGTGCGCGCGTCCGTCGCCGCCCGCGACGAGGCGCTGCGCGCCTCCCGGGCCAAGTCGGAGTTCCTCGCCACTATGAGCCACGAGATCCGGACGCCGATGAACGGCGTGCTGGGGCTCTCGGACCTGCTGCTGCGGACCGACCTCGACGACCGCCAGCGCTCGTACGCCGAGGGAGTGCGCGGCGCCGGGGAGGGCCTGCTGGTGCTGATCAACGACATCCTCGACTTCTCCAAGGTCGAGGCCGGCCGGCTGGAGCTCGAGGTGGTCGACCTCGACGTCGTGACGGTCGTCGAGGGAGCGGCGGAGATCGTCGCCGGAGCCGCCCACGCCAAGGGCCTGGAGCTGCTGACGGTCTGCGACCCGGACCTGCCCCGGTGGGTCCGGGGCGACCAGGCCCGGTTGCGCCAGGTGCTGATCAACCTGGCCTCCAACGCGGTGAAGTTCACCGACTCCGGGGAGGTGCTGATCCGGGCCTCCCTCGTCACCGGCACCGGCACGGACGCCCTGGTCCGGTTCGAGGTCTCCGACACCGGCATCGGGGTCGACGCCGACGCCGAGCGGCTCTTCGACGCGTTCTCGCAGGCCGACTCCTCGACCACGCGGGTCTACGGCGGGACGGGTCTGGGCCTGGCGATCTGCAAGCGGCTGGTCACGCTGATGGGCGGTGAGATCGGCGTGGACAGCGCCCGGTCGCAGGGCAGCTCCTTCTGGTTCACGGTGCCGTTCGAGCCGAGCCGCACGCGGCCGCCCGCCCGGGAGGAGCCGGGCCCGGAGGACCTGCGGGTGCTCGTCGTCGACGACCAGCCGACCGCACGGCTGGTGCTCGCCGACCTGATCGGCCGGGCCGGCGCCGACGTCGAGACGGCCGACGGCCCGACCACGGCGCTGGAGGCCCTCGGTGCGGGCGCCCACACGCCGGCGCCGTACGACGCCGTCGTGGTCGACGCCTCGCTGCCGGGAGCCGCCGACCTGGTCGACAAGCTGGCCGCGGCCGACGGCAGCCGCCCCGGCCTGGTGCTGCTGCGCACCGAGGGCACCGGGAGCGGCGCCCCGGTGGTGCGCGGCGGCGACCTGACCCTGGACAAGCCGGTCGCCTCGGCGGCCCTCCTGGCCGCGCTGCCGCGCGTGGCCGCGATCGGCCGGGCGCAGCGCCCCGCGCACGAACGACGCCGGGTGCTGGTGGTCGACCAGCGACCGGTGAGCCAGATGGTCACCGGCGGCATGGTCGAGCACCTCGGCTACCGGGTCTCGCGAGCCTCGGACGAGGCGGAGGCGCTGCGGGCGCTGGCCGACGAGGAGTTCGCGGCGGTCCTGCTCGACCTCTCGTCGCACGAGGGCGACGGTTGCTCGACGGCCTCGGCGATCCGCCGCCTCGACGGCGCGGGCCGGCGTACGCCGGTGGTGGCGATCGTCGCCGGCGACAGCCCCGTCGACGCCGCGTGGCGCCGCGCCAGCGGCGTGGACGCCCTGCTCACCCGGCCGGTCTCGCTGCAGGGCCTCGGCGACGTCCTCGCGACCTGGACCGGTCGGGTCCACGACCGAGAAAGTTGATTCAACCAGTCGACTTTCGGCAGACTGTCGCAGTGAGCTCCCCCAGGACGTCGCACGACGACGTCGTCCCGCTGTCCGAGGCCACCCGGACGTGGTTCGCCATCTCCCTGCAGACCTTCGGCGGTCCTGCCGGGCAGATCGCAGTCATGCAGCACCACCTCGTCGACGAGAAGCGCTGGATCGGGCAGCGCCGGTTCCTGCACGCGCTCAACTACTGCATGCTGCTCCCCGGCCCGGAGGCCCAGCAGCTCGCGATCTACACGGGTTGGCTGCTCAACGGGCTGCGCGGAGGGCTCATCGCCGGCACCCTGTTCGTCCTCCCGGGGATGCTGGCCCTGCTGGGCCTGACCGTCCTCTACCTCGCCGCCGGCTCGACGGACGTGGTCAGCGGCCTGTTCGCCGGCCTGGCACCCGCCGTCATCGCGATCGTGGTCCAGGCCGTGCAGCGGGTGGGCCGTCGCGCGCTCACCCACCCGCTGCTGGTGGCGCTCGCCGTGCTCTCGTTCCTCGCACTCACGCTCTTCGCGGTCCCGTTCCCGGTCGTGGTGCTCGCCGCCGGCCTGCTCGGCTGGCTGGCCGCCCGCTGGGTGCCGGCGCTGCGGTCGCTCGGTGGCCACGACGACGGGGACGGCGGCCCCGCCCCCCTGATCAGCGACGACGCCCTCCACTCCGACCCGCCCTCCACGGCCCGGGCCGTCCGGATCGTCGCCGTCGGCCTCGTCGTGTGGTTCGCGCCGGTCGCGCTCGCGGCCCTGCTGCTCGGCGGCGACAGCGTGTACGTCGACCAGGGCCTGTTCTTCTCGGGCGCCGCCCTGGTCACGTTCGGTGGCGCGTACGCCGTGCTGGCCTACGTCGCGCAACAGGCCGTCGAGGTCTACGGCTGGCTCGCCCCGGGCGAGATGGTCCGCGGCCTCGCCCTCGCCGAGACCACCCCCGGCCCGCTGATCATGGTCGTGCAGTTCGTCGGCGGGCTCGGCGCCTACCGCGACCCCGGGGCGGTGGACCCCTGGGTCGGGATGCTGCTGGGTTCGCTGCTGGTGACGTGGGTGACGTTCGTGCCCTGCTTCCTGTTCATCTTCCTCGGCGCGCCCTACATCGAGCGGCTGCGCAACAACCACCACCTGACCGCGGCCCTCACCGGGATCACGGCCGCGGTGGTCGGCGTCATCGCGAGCCTCGCGGTGTTCTTCGCCGTCCACACCCTCTTCGACGCCACCCGGACGCTGGCGTGGGGCCCGTTCGACGTGGAGGTGCCGGTCCTCGGCTCCTGGGACCCGCTGGCCTTCGGCCTCACCGCCCTGGCGCTGGGGCTGCTCCTCGGCCGTGGCTGGAGCCCGCTGCGCACGCTCGGGGTGTGCGCGGCCGTCGGCCTGGTGGCCGGGCTGGTGACCTGAGGCACGCGCACCGACGCGGCCGTCGCGTGGGTCAGCGCAGCGTGACCCGCTTGGTGGTGGAGGTGGAGGCCTCGACCCGGTCGGAGCCGAGGTACTTCACGACCAGCCGGTGCTTGCCCTTGCGCATCGTCGGCAGGGCCAGCGTGGTGCGACCGTCGTGCTCGGTGCGCAGCGAGCCGCGGGCGATCACCGTGCCCTTGTCGGTCACCACCAGCCGACCGGTCGGCGTCCGCTCGGCCGTGACGGTGACCGCCACCTTGCCGGGCCGGCCGGTGCGGAGCCGCCACGTGGCCGACGTGCTGGAGTCGACCGCGACGTCGGGGTCCCCACCCGGCCGCTGGGCGAAGAGCCCGACGTACGGCGTCACGTAGGACTTGTCGCCGCCGTGCCCGGCCACCGTGAACGCGATCTGCAGGTGGTCGCCCGCCTGGCTGACGGGACAGGGAGCGGTGCCCTCCCGGCGCGACAGGCACTCCGGCTGCTGGGTGGCGGGACCCGTGAGCTCGCGGGTGGCGCGGACCGGGAACTGGAGATCCAGCACGTCCCCCTGCCGCAGCTCGAACGGCTCGTCGCCCGGCCGGGCGATCACGATGCCGCCGTTGGCGCCCCAGAAGAACTCCAGGTCACCGGTGTACAGGTCCTGCGCGGCGCCGGCCTCGGTCAGGTCCCAGCGCACGTCCTCGTCGACGTACTCGACCCCGGCCGGGAGCAGGATCTCCGGGAGCACGGCGACCTTGCCGCTGCAGGGCAGGCCCACCAGACCGACGTAGCCACGGAGGTAGGACTTCTCGCCCACCTCCGGGACCTCGCCGGTCGGGGACCGCCAGCCGACTTTCGCGGTGACGCCGGTCGACGGAGACTGGGTGAGGCAGTTCCAGATCGTGTCCTGGTCGTGCGTGCCGTCGTTCCAGACCGCGGTCGCGGCCGTGGCCGTCGACGTGGGGGCGAGCAACCCGAGCAGCAGCGCGAGGAGCGCCAGGGGTGCCAGCAACAGCTTCTTCATGGGATGTCCTTCGTGGTGGGTGTGGTGGGCGGAGGGGTCGGGCCGGTCACCGGGTGGTGGCCGCCCCCAGGCCCTCGACCCGAACCGGGCGGTCCGCCGTGGCGACGACGACCCGCACGGTGCCGGTGAAGGGTTGCTCGAGGGCCGGCAGCCGCACCAGCTGCCGGGTCCGGGCGGTGCGGGAGACGAGCCGGACGGTGTCCAGCCGCCGCTTCCCGGCGTAGACGTGCACCGAGCCGTGCCCGCGGCCCCGGCTGACGACCAGCGCCAGCTGCCGGGCGTCGGCCACCCGCAGCGAGAGCGTCGCCCCCTTCCGCGTGGCCTGGAGGTAGCCGCCGCCGTACGCCGCGGCGCTGCGGCGCAGGCTCCACGCCCGGTCCCGCTGCAGGTCGGCAGCGCGGTGCGGGACGGTCCAGGTACGGCTGGCCGGGGTGGCGTCGCTGTTGCCGGCCGCGTCCCGGGCGGCAGCGGTCGCCACGTGCGTCCCGGCCGACAGCCCCGTGACCGACCACGTGGGGCCGGAGCAGGGACGGGCCGCGCCGTCCAGCGTGCAGGAGTACGTCGCCCCGGGCTCGCTGCTGCCGAGGGTGAGCTCGGCAGCGTCGGACAGGACGAAGCCGGTGGGGCCGCCGACCGTGGTCTCCGGGGCGCGGCCGTCGACGGACCAGGCGTGGTAGGCGGGCTCGGGCTCGACGTGGCCGGCCCTGTCGCGGGCCCGGACCTCGAACACCTGGGTGCCGTCCGCCAGGCCCTCGTAGGTCATCGGCGAGGTGCACGCCGACCAGGCGCCGGCGACCCCGCCGACGGTGAGCCGGCACTCCTGCCCCGCCACGCCGCTGGTCAGGTCCCAGCTGCGGAACGTGAAGGTGGCGCCGGTGCCGCCGACCTCCCGGCTGAGCAGCTCCGACTGCGGCGGGGTGGTGTCGACCACCCAGCTGTGCTCCGCGGGCACCTGGTCGACCCACTCGCCGTTGCGGGCGCGCACCTTGACGGTGTGGTGGCCGTCGGCGACGCCGTACCCGACCATGCCGTTGTGGCTCCCGCTGTAGCAGCGCTCGAACGGCTCGAAGTCCAGGCTGCACTCGAACTCCTGCCCGGAGTCGCTGGTGAAGCGGAACTCGTTGTAGCGGGTCGGGGAGATCGCCGCCGGGCGGGCGGTGAACCAGGTGTCCATGGCCACCACGCCGTACGACGTCTCGGGGCCGACGTTGCCCGAGGCGTCCTCGGCGCGGACGAACAGCGTCGCCGGTCCCTCAGTGAAGCTGCGGGTCAGCCCGGACTCGCAGGACTCCCAGGTGATGCCGCCGAACCGGCACTCCGAGCGCACCGAGGAGGGCGCGTCCCACGTGAACGTGAACCGTCCCTGCGCGAGCGGGACCATCTGCGCCCTCACGTTCGTCACGGTCGGGGCGACGACGTCGCGGAAGACCGCGACCGGGTAGCGCTCGTCGCTGCTGAACGCGCCGGAGTGCACGCCGCACTCCACCGTGCCGTCCACGACCCGCGTGGTGTCGCAGGACTTCCAGGACTGGAACTGCCACTGCCCGGCGGGGCTGCCCGCGGGGGTGGCCCGCAGCCAGACCCAGGCCTCGAACGCCTCGGAGTTGCGGACCCGGGGGCACCACTCGGTCACCCGGTGGTCCTGGTTGTCGAAGCGCTGGCAGCTGGAGGAGCCGCCGTCTTCGAGGGAGCCCTCGACGACGCTCACCTGGCCGGCCCCCTGGATGCCGATGGTGACCCCCACCTGGCCCGCGTGGGCGGGGACGGCGGTGACGGCCTGGAGGCCGGCGCCGAGGACGCCGACCGCGACGGCGGTCGTCAGGAGGCGTCGCAACGTGCTGTGGACCATGGTGGGGATCTCCCTGTGGGTGGCGTGGTGCCCGACGTGGTCCGTCGGGTGTCACCGATGCTCGGGCGTGGCGCGGCCGGATCCCATCGACAGCAGGTGGACACCGGTCGCACACCACCCGCACATCCCCACAGCCCTCGACGCGTCCGACCCGGCCGCGCCCCCGCAGCAGGGGGACCACTGCCCCCGGTCCTGGTGGCTTTCGGCCCTGCCGGTCGCTGCCCGGTCGGCGGTGTGCTGGGACCGGAGGCACCGGCTCCTGACAGCACCACACGCGAGGGAGGCACTCCATGACGACTGCGATCGACATCTCGGGGCTGGTGAAGGACTTCGGGCCCCGGGCCCGGGCGCTCGACGGTCTCGACCTCGAGGTCCGGACCGGTGAGGTCCACGGCTTCCTCGGCCCCAACGGCGCCGGGAAGACCACGACGATCCGGGTCCTGCTGGGCCTGCTGCGCTCCGATGCCGGCCACGTCTCGATGCTCGACGGGGACCCCTGGCGCGATGCGGTGTCGCTGCACCGGCGCCTGGCGTACGTGCCCGGTGAGGTGAACCTGTGGCCGAACCTCACCGGCGGCGAGGTGATCGACCTGCTCGGGGACCTGCGCGGGGGGCTCGACGAGGGTCGCCGCACGGAGCTGCTCGAGCGCTTCCAGCTCGACCCCACGAAGCGGATCCGGGCCTACTCCAAGGGCAACCGGCAGAAGGTCGCGCTCGTGGCGGCGTTCGCCTCCGCCGTCGAGCTGTACCTGCTCGACGAGCCCACCTCCGGCCTGGACCCGCTGATGGAGGCGGTGTTCCAGGACGTCGTGCGCGAGATGCGCGCCACCGGGTGCAGCGTCCTGCTCTCCAGCCACATCCTCTCCGAGGTCGAGGCACTCTGCGACCGGGTCACGATCATCCGCGAGGGCCGCGCCGCCGAGAGCGGGACCTTCAGCGAGCTGCGGCACCTCACCCGTACGTCGGTGGTGGTCGACGCGGCCGGGCCGCTGGAGGCCGTGCCGCGATGGCCCGGCGTGCACGACGCCCACGTACGCAACGGCCACGCCGAGTTCAGTGTCGACCAGGACGACCTCAACCAGGTGCTCGCGCGCCTGGTGCGGCTCGACGTCCGGTCCATGGTCACGGCGCCGCCCACGCTGGAGGAGCTGTTCCTGCGCCACTACGACGCGGACGTCGACGCCGACCGCACGACGTCCCGGGGGTGAGCGCGGGGATGGGCGGCTTCACCGGCACGGCACGACTGGTCCGTCTCGCCCTGCGTCGCGACCGGGTGACGCTGCCGGTGTGGATCATCGGCATGGCGGCCTTCCTCGCGGCGACGACCGCACTGTTCGACGACAGCTACACCGCGAACCCCCAGCTGCTGGGACCCGACACCCGCATCGTGGTCGAGAACCCCGGCATGCGCGTGCTCGGACTGGTCACCGGCGCCAGCGTCGGCGGCTACACCCTGCACCGGGACGCCCTCACCCTCTCGGTGCTCGCCGCGATGATGACCGTCCTCGCGGTCGTGAGACACACCCGGCAGGCCGAGGAGCTGGGCCGGGCGGAGATGCTGGGTGCCGGCGTGGTGGGCAGGTATGCCCCCCTCGGTGCCGCCGTCCTCGTGGCGGTCGCCGCGAACGTGGTGCTCGCCGTCGTCCTCGGTCTCGCCATGGTGGCGGGCGGTCAACCTGTCGCCGGGTCCTTCGCGGGCGGAGCGTCGATCGCCGCGGTGGGCCTCGCGTTCTCCGGGGTGGCCGCCGTGACCGCGCAGCTGACCGCGTCGAGCCGGGGCGCCGTCGGGGCGGCCGGCGCAGTCCTCGGCGCGTCGTTCGTGCTCGCGGCGGCCGGCAACATGACGGGGACCGTGGATGCCGCGGCGCTGCGCGTGACGAGCGCCTGGCCGGCGTGGCTCTCCCCGATCGGCTGGGGACAGCAGATGCGCCCGTTCGCGGACAACACGTGGTGGCCGGTGGGACTGGCGGCGGTGACGGCGCTGGCGCTGTTCTGGGTCGCCGTGGTGCTCGTGGGCCGACGTGACGTGGGTCGCGGCCTGTGGCCGGAACGCCCGGGGTCCGCCCGCGCGGGCCGGGCGCTGCTCACCCCACCCGGCCTCGTGTGGCGCCTGCAGCGGGGAGCCCTGCTCGGCTGGCTGGCCGGCCTGCTCGGCTTCGGCCTGATCTTCGGCGGGCTGAGCGAGCAGATCGGCGGCATGCAGGAGGGGGCGGCCACGGAGTGGTACGAGAGCTTCGGCGGCGGTGTCGACCTGATCGGTGCCTTCTGGGCCTCCATGATGCAGGTGGCCGGCCTGGCCGTCGCGGGCTACGTGGTCGCCCTGGTGCTGCGGCTGCACCGCGACGAGGCGGAGGGCACGCTGGAGCCGGTGCTCGCGACCGGCGTCTCGCGGGTCCGCTGGTTGGCCGCCTACGGCCTCAACGCCCTGGCCTCGGCCGTGCTCCTGCTGACGGTCTTCGCGGTGGCGATGGCGATCACGGGCGGGCTCGTGCTCGGGGACACCGGAGCACTGCTGGGCGACCTGGTCACGGCTGCCCTGGTCCAGCTCCCCGCCATCGGCGCACTGGGTGCCGGCGTCGCGGTCATGGTGCTGCTCGTGCCTCGCTGGTCGGTCGGCCTCTCGTGGCTGCTCCTCGTGGCCTCGGTCGTCCTCGGCCCGATGTTCGGCCCCTCGCTCGAGCTGCCCGGCTGGGTGCAGGACCTCTCGCCGTTCACGCACGTGCCCAACGCGCCCGCCGTCGCGGTCAGCGTAGGACCGCTCCTCGGGCTCCTCGTCGTGGGCGTGCTCCTGAGCGGGGTGGCGGTGCTGCAGCTGCGACACAGGGACCTCGCCCTCCCGGCGTGAGACCCGCGTCCTCCCGCGCGGACAGCGACGGGTGAGTCCCGTCCCGACCCGTAGGCTGCGGCCACGTGAGCCGAGGTCGACCCCGCGTCCCTGCGGACGCGCCGTCGGCCGCCCGCACGGCCGGACGAGCCACGGCCTGGCTGGCCGTCGTCCTCGTCGCGGTCAACCTGCGTCCCGGTGCCTCCTCGGTCGGGCCCGTGCTCGCCGAGGTCCGCGACGGGCTCGCCGCCGGCAGCGGCGTGGTGGGGGTCCTCACCGGCCTCCCCGGCCTGTGCTTCGCGGGCTTCGGCGCCCTTGCCGTCGGGCTGGCCCGGCGGGTCGGCACCACCACCGGGATCACGCTCGGGCTGGTGGCGGTCACCGCCGGGCTGCTGCTGCGCGCGGTCGCCGGCTCCCCGGCCCTGTTCCTGCTGCTGAGCACCCTCGCGCTCGCGGGCATGGCGGTCGGCAACGTCCTGGTGCCGGCCTGGATCAAGCGCCACGGCGGCAGGAACGAGGTCACGCTGGCGACGATCTACGGCTCCGGCCTGGTCGTGGGCGGGTCGCTCGGCTCGCTGCTGACCGCGCCCCTCGCCGACGCGCTCGGTGGCTGGCGGCCGGCCCTCGGCGCGTGGGGCGTCGCGGCCGCGCTGGCGCTGCCGGTCTGGGCATGGCTGACCTGGACGCTCGAGCGGGCCACCGGACCCGCCGTCGCGACCCGGCCGACCGGTGGCCGGATCACCGGGTCGCCGACGGCGGTGGCGATGACCGTGCTGTTCGGGACCCAGGCGATGCACGCCTACATCCAGTTCGGGTGGCTGCCGCAGATCTACCGCGACGCCGGGTTGTCCGCGACGTACGCCGGGGCGCTGCAGGCGCTGCTGAGCGGCATCACGATCATCGGCGGGCTGGTGATGCCGACGGTGATCGCCCGCTCCCGCACCCTGGCGCCGCACATGCTCACCTTCGGCGCCCTCATCGTCGTGGGGTACGTCGGCCTGCTGCTCGCACCGGCCACGCTGCCGTGGCTGTGGGCGGTGCTGCTCGGCGTCGCCGGGTTCGCCTTCCCGACCTGCATCGCGCTGATCACGGCCCGGACCCGCCACTCCACGGTGACGGCGCGGCTCTCGGGCTTCGTGCAGCCGGTGGGCTACCTGCTCGCCGGGCTCGGCCCCGTCGCCGTCGGCCTGCTCCACGACGCCACCGGCGGCTGGGACGTCGTGCTGTGGCTGCTTGCCGCCACGGCCGTCCCGTTCACGTGGGCCGGGCTGAAGGTCTCCCGCCCGGTGTACGTCGACGACGAGCTCGACGACCCGGCGGCCGCCCGCGGCCGCTGAGCCCGCCGTGCCCCACCTCCGCGGTGGTGTGGCTGCTTCCGCGGGTGCTGCCCACCGCGGAAGTCACCACGGCACCGCGGCAGACGGGCGGCGCACGGACCGGCCCCTGGCCCACGCTCGTCGCACCACGTGGCCGAGCCTAGGATGCGCAGATGATCCGGCGGACCGACGGGAGCCCCTCGTGACCGAGACGGTCGACGCGGTCGTCGTCGGCGCGGGCGTGATCGGCTCCTCGATCGCCCTCGAGCTGGCCCGGAGCGGTCGCCGGGTGGTCGTCCTCGACAAGTCCGGTGGCGCCGGCCACGGGTCGACCAGCGCGTCGAGCGGCATCGTCCGGTTCCACTACTCGACGTACGCCGGCGTGGCGATCGCGTGGGAGTCGCTGCACGGGTGGCGCGACTGGGCCGGCCACCTCGGCCTCGTCGACCCGGCCGGGATGGCCGACCTGCGGCGTACCGGCATGCTGGTGCTCGACCGGGTGCCCGGCGCCTCGGCACGGATCACGGCGCTGCTCGACGAGGTCGGGGTGCCGTGGGAGGCCTGGGACGCCACCGAGATCGCCGCCAGGGTGCCGGCGCTCGACCCCGGCGCCTACGGTCCGCCGGCGCCGGTGGACAGCGAGGCGTTCTTCGCCGACGCCCACGGCTCGCTCACCGGCAGCTTCACCCCGGACGCCGGCTACGTCACCGACCCCGCCCTCGCGGCCCACAACCTCGCGGCGGCCGCGGTCCACCACGGCGCCACGCTGCTGCTGCACCGCGAGGTCCGGGACGTCGCCGAGGACGGGCGACGCCGCTGGCGCGTCACCACGGCCGACGGCGAGGTGGTCGACGCCGACGTGGTGGTCAACGCGGCCGGCCCGTGGTCGTCGCGGCTCAACGAGATGGCCGCCGTGGGATCCGACTTCACGGTGACCGCGCGGCCGATGCGGCAGGAGGTGCACGAGGTGCCCGCACCCGCCGGCTTCGAGGGCACGGACGGGAGCCCCGGCGTCACCATCGCCGACCCCGACCTCGGGATCTACGTCCGCTCCGCCCGGCCGGGCGCGATCCTCGTCGGCGGCATGGAGCCGGAGTGCGACCCGCCCGAGTGGCTCGACGACCCCGACGCCGCCGACCCGCGCGCCACCGGGTCGATGTTCCAGACGCAGGTGCTGCGCGCCGCGCGCCGCTTCCCCGACCTGGCCGTCCCCCACCGCCCGTCGGGGATCGCCGGCGTCTACGACGTGACCACCGACTGGTCCCCCGTCTACGACCGCACCGACCGACCCGGCTTCTACGTCGCGATGGGCACCAGCGGCAACCAGTTCAAGAACGCTCCCGTGGTCGGGACCCTGATGCGCACGCTCGTCGACGCCGTCGAGTCCGGCCACGACCACGACCGGGACCCCGTCACGCTCACGCTCCCGCGCACCGGGTCAGTCGTCGACCTCGGCGCCTGGTCCCGCCTGCGACCGGTCCCGGAACAGCCGCCCACCAACGTCCTGGGCTGAGCGCTGCGGCGCGGCGTCGCCGCCGGGCCCCCGGCCGACGTACTGTCCGTTCCGTGCCGTCACGCACCAGGGCCGCCAGGTACGCGCGCCGCCGCCAGCGCCGGATGGCCGCGGTGGCCCACGACCTGACGGCCGCGCAGTGGGCGGCGCTCGTCGACGCGTGGGGAGGGTGCGCCTACTGCGGCGCGGCGGGTCCCGGCCTGCAGAAGGACTGCCTGCTCCCGATCTCGCGGGGCGGGCGCTACACGCTCGACAACGTGGTGCCGGCGTGCGCGTCGTGCAACGCGAGCAAGTGCAACACCGAGGTGACCCTCTGGCTGCGCCGCAAGCGGAGGGACGAGCGCGCGTTCCTGGTCCGGCAGGCCGAGGTCGCCCGCGCGCTCACGACCACCGCCTGAGGCCCATCACCGTTGTGGGCGGACCTACCGCCGCCCCGCCAGGAAGTACGCGATGGGACCCACCGGCTGCACGAACGCCCCGACCGCCCACGCGGCCTTCGGGCCCCGCACCTCGTCCGCGGGCCGTCTGGCCAGGTCGACCAGCGCCGCCAGGGTGAGCGCGGTCTCGAGCGCACCGACGACGTAGACGGCCCGCTTCTGTCCGCTGCTGAGGTCGCTCCACTGCTTCTGGTCCACGCCTCCACGGTACGGGGGCGGTCCAGCCGTCAGCGGCCGCCGGAGAGCGCGGTCAGCACCTCGCGCACGTCGCTCTCCTGGGCGCCGGCGTTCCAGGGCATGCGGGCCAGGGCCGCGCCCATCGCGCAGGTGTCGGTGAGGGCCGCGACGACCAGCCCGGTGCCGACCCCGCCGGCGAGCCACTTCATCCTCGGAGCCACCGTCGACCCGGCGACGGCGGCAGCGACGAGCCCACCTGCGGCGAGCCGGACCTGGCGCTCGAGGTCCCAGGTCTGCCGCCCGCGTTCGACCGGCGCGCCGGAGGCCTCCCAGGCGGAGATGCCGCCCTCGAGCACCCGGAGCCCCGGGAGCCCCACGGCAGCCAGGGTCTGCTCGGCCTGACCGGCACGGGCGCCCGAACGGCAGACCAGGACGACCTCGTCGTCGAGGTGCCGGCTGAGCTCGTCGCGGTGCTCGCGGAGCTGGGCGAGGGGGACGTTGTAGGAGCCGGCGATGTGGGCGGCGTCGTACTCCGCCGGCGTGCGCACGTCGAGGAGGCGTACGTCGTGGGTCTTGAGCCGCTCCGCGAGGGTGGCGGCGTCGATGCTGCGGGAGGTGGTGGTCATGGTGATTCCTTTCCGGGAGGGAACGAGGCGCGCCTCGTCGGTGGGGGTGTGTGGGAGGTGGGGGGGTCAGATGAGGGCGGGGAGCCCGCGGGCCGCCGTCCAGACGGCGACGACGAGGAGGAGGGCGGTGAACGCGGCCTGGAGCCGGCCGGGGTCGACCCGGCGCGCCGCCCACGTGCCGACGAGGGCGCCGGCCACGGCGAGCCCGGTCAGCAGGGCCACCAGGTGCCAGTCCGGCTGGGTCGTCGAGCCCAGGCGGACGAGGAGCGCGGCCAGGGAGGTCACCGTGATGGCGACCAGGGACGTTCCCACCGCTGCGGTCATCGGGAGCCCGAGGGCGAGCACGAGTGCGGGGACGACCAGGAAGCCGCCACCCACGCCGAGGAACCCCGTCAGCAGGCCGACCACGGTTGCCGTGACCAGCACCTTCACCGCGCGGGGGCACGCGCAGGCGAACTCCGGGGAGAAGGTGATGATCGGGTCGTCGATGCTGACGGTACGCCGGTGCTGCCCCGCGCTCTCGACGGCGTCGCCGGCGCGGGCCCGGAGCAGTCGGCGGACCATCAGCCCGGCGACGACGAGCAGCAGCGCGGCGAAGCGCCAGCAGCAGCACCGCATCGGGGACCGCGCCCGCGGCGGTCGCCCCCACGGCGGCGCCGCCGACGGCCAGCCCGCCGAAGGCGAGGCCCCGGCCCACCAGGACGGTGGAGCCGGACCGATGGGCGGCGACGGCCCCGACCAGCGAGGTCATCGCGACCACGGCCAGGGACCCGGTCGTGGCCTGACCCGCGGTCTGGCCGAGGGCGAGCAGGACCGGCACGGCCAGGATCGAGCCACCACCGCCGAGCATGCCGAGGCTCAGCCCGATGAGCAGTCCTGCGAGTGCCGCTCCGGCCAGCAGCCCGGGCGTCATCCCGCTTCGGGTCCGACCAGGCTCAGCCCGGCCTCCCCGGCGGCAGCGAACTCGTCGTCGACCGCGACGACGCGGCGGCCGGTGGTGGCGACGAAGGAGGCGGCCACCGACGCCCGGTACCCGCCGGCGCAGTGCACCCACACCTCACCCGCGGGGACCTCGGACAGCCGGGCGGGGATCTCGTGGATCGGGATGTTGACCGCGCCCTCGACGTGGGAGTCGGCGTACTCGTCGGTGCGTCGTACGTCGAGGACCGTCACCTCGCGGTGGTGGCGCACCTGGGCGAGGTCCGCGAACGTCGCCGTCGGGTACGACGCGACCGCGTGGCCGGTCCCGGCCACCCACTGCTCCGGCTTGCCCGTGGCCGCGGCCGCGGGCCGGTCGATGCCGATGCGGACCAGCTCCCGCTGGGCCTCGGCGACCTGCTCGCTGCTCTCGCCGAGCAGGGTGAGCGGAGTGCCCCATGTGACGAGCCACCCGAGGTAGGTGGCGAAGCCCCCGTCGAGGCCGAAGTTGAGGGACCCCGGGACGTGGCCCGCGGCGAACAGGCTGCGGGTGCGCAGGTCCACGACCCACTCGCCGGCCTCGATCCTCCGGCGCAGCTCGCTCGGGTCGGCCTCCGCCGGAGGGGTCAGGTCCGGCTCCGAGGGCCCGTGGGCGTTGGCGGGCGCCATGTGGGCGTAGTAGGCCGGGTAGGCCGTCAGCCCGGCCAGCAGCTCGCGGACGTAGGTCTCCTCGTCCTGGGTCAGTGCCGGGTTCTGCTGCTTCTCCTGCCCGACGGTCGAGCTGGTGGCCTCCGACTGCGTGGCCGAGCAGAACGAACCGAAGCCGTGCGTCGGGAGCACCGCCGCGTCGTCCGGCAGGGAGTCGGCCAGCCGACGGGCCGAGGCGTGCTGGGCGCGGACCAGCTCGTCGGTGTGCTCGGGGCCGAGCAGGTCCGGCCGCCCGGTGGCGCCGAACAGCAGCGACCCGCCGGAGAACACGGCGACCTGCTCGCCCGTGGCCGCGTCGGCGAGGGCGTAGGACAGGTGGGTGAATGTGTGTCCGGGCGTCGCCAGGGCGAGGACGCGCATCCGGGTCCCGACCTCGACGACCTCACCGTCGCTGACGGGCGTGCGGTCGAAGGAGACCTTGTCGGCGCCGTTGACCAGGTACGCCGCGCCGGTGTGCTGCGCGAGCGCCAGGCCGCCGGTCACGTAGTCGTTGTGCAGGTGGGTCTCGAACACGTGCGTCAGCCGCAGCTCGTGCTCGTCGAGCAGGGCGAGGACCCGGTCGATGTCGCGCTGCGGGTCGACGACGAGGGCCACCTCGCCGTCGTGGGCGAGGTAGCTCCGGTCGCCCAGGCTCGGGGTCTCGATCGGGATGATGGTCAGGTCGGTCATGGGGGCTCTCCGAGAGGACGTCAGGGTCGGTCGGGCATCGGCGGGGATCATGCGCGGGGGCGCTCCCCCCGGACGACGGGGCGGCCGGCGCGCTGCCAACCGGTGGTGCCGCCGGCAACCGAGACGGCGTCGTAGCCGGCCGCCGTGAGACCGTCGACCATCGCGCTGCTGCGGCCGCCCGAGGCGCACACGACGTAGAGGCGGGCGGACCGGTCGAGCTCGCCGAGCCGGGAGGGAAGCTGGCCCATCGGGACCAGGCGGGCGCCGGGGACGTGCCCGTCGACGTACTCGCCGGGCTCCCGGACGTCGATCAGGGTGGCTCCGCGGTCGAGCGCCAGGCCCAGCTCGTCGATGGTGACCTCGGGGGAGGTGGTGCGCACGTCTTCAGGTCCTTTCCGATACGGGTGGGGGTATCTGAGGAGCTCAACCCTAACACCCTGGGGGGTATTCCCCGCTACCGGCAGGGCAGCCCTCGACCAGGGGCCCGGGACATGGGAACGCCCCCTCGGGGTGGGCGAGGGGCGTTCGCGTGCATGTGCGGCGATCGCGCACGGAGGATCAGGCCAAGGACAGGAAGAGCTTCTCCATCTTCTTCACATCGACGGCGTCGACGCCGCCCTCCGCGGTCAGGCACTGCTGCATGCCGGTGGCGACGATCGCGAACCCGGCGCGGTCCAGTGCCTTCGAGACGGCGGCCAGCTGGGTCACGACGTCCTCGCAGTCGCGCCCCTCCTCGATCAGGCGGAGGACGCCGGCCAGCTGGCCCTGGGCACGCTTGATCCGGTTGATGGCCGGCCTCAGGTCGGCGGGGTCGAGCTCCATCGGTCCTCCTCGGTCGGGGCAACACCCGGTTGCCGCAACCATGATACCCCTCTGGGTATTCCGCCGTGACCCGCCGCGTCAGGTCCCGCGGCCGATCCTGGTTGCCCTGATCGGAGCCGCCAGCAGCTCCATCACGCGCGCGTAGACACCCGATGCGGTCGCCTGCTCGACCCCGGCCGTCTGCGCCTCGGCGGACTCCCACTCGGCGATCTCGACCAGTCCGTCGGGGTGGTCGACCTGCTCGTACACCGTGCTGCCCAGGAATCCCGGCAGGCTCCTCGCGTAGGTCCCCGAGATGCCCTCGAGCACGCCTTTGAGCTCGGCTCGCGCGCCGGGCTTCGCCTGGAACTCGACGACGACCGTGATGCCCATGCATCCCCCTCGGGCCGGAAGCTCGATGCTACTGCCGGCCATGCCTGCCGACCAGCGGAGCGTGCTGCCCAACATTGGGAGTGGCGTTGGTCAGCGGAGGATCCGGGCGCGTTCGGGATCGAGGAACGGTCGCAGCGACACCCGGGCCGGCACCAGGGTGCCGGCGACGTCGATCTCGAACGAGCCGCCGGCCAGGTCGGCGGCGGTGAAGCCCGCATCCCGGGAGATGCCGGCGATCCCGCAGGCGGCGCCGAGCGTGTGACCGAAGCCGCCGCTGCGGACATGCCCGACGGGCTCGCCGTCCCAGTAGACCGGCTCGTCACCGACCAGGTCGTGGTCGGGCGAGTCGAGCAGCAGGTTGACGAGTCGATGAGCAGGCGGGCCGGACTCCTTCTGCTTCAGCAGCGCCTCGCGGCCGATGAACCCGCCGGGCTTGTCCCAGGCCACCGCGAACCCGAGGCCGGCCTCGAGCGGGGTGTCGCTCGAATCGATGTCGTGGCCCATGTCGCGGAATGCCTTCTCCAGCCGCATGGTCTCCAGCGCCCCGAGCCCCGTGGGGCGGAAGCCGCCGTCGAGGATCCCGCCGGCCGCGGCGCGCAGCTGGTCGTAGAGGGTCGCGCCGAACTCGGTCGGCACCAGCAGGTCCCAGCCGAGCTCGCCCACGTACGTCATCCGGAGCGCCCAGAGCGGGGTGTAGCCCAGCTCCACCCGCTGCGCGGTGAGGTACGGGAACGCGGCGTCGGACCAGTCGTCGGGACTCAGCGACTGCAGCAGGTCCCGCGACCGCGGGCCCTGCACCGAGAGCAGCGTGTAGGCGCCGGTGACGTCGGTGACCGCGACGAGCTCGCCGTCGCGGGTCTGGCGACGGAGCCACGCCGGCACCCGGCGGTGGATGGTGTCGCCACTGACCACGACGTAGCGGTCGTCGGCCAGCCGGGTGACCGTGACATCGGCGATGATCCCGCCGCGCTCGTCGAGCCACTGGGTGTAGACGACCCGGCCCACCGCGGTGTCGACGTCGTTCGCGCAGACCCGGCTGAGGAGCGCCGCGGCGTGGGGGCCCTGCACCTCGTGGTGCGACATCAGCGACAGGTCGAAGACGGCGGCGTGCTCGCGGGCGTGGAGGTGCTCCTCCCTGCTCCGTGCGAACGCCTCGCCACGCGTGTAGCCCCACTCGACGGTCGGGACGACGCCCGGCCCGGCGAAGTAGTCGGGGTACTCCCACCCGCTGGTGGCGACGAAGTACGCACCGTCGGCGACGTGGTGGGGGTGGTACGGCGAGCGGCGGACGTTGCGGCCACGCGTGTTCTGGGCGTTGGGCCACGACAGGTCGTTCAGCAGGAAGCCCAGCCGCTCCACGGTGCGCTCCCGGCGGAACAGCCGGGTCGCCTGGAACTCGTGGGCCCGGTCTACGCCGACCGCCGTGACGTCGAGCGGCGGGTGCCCCTCGATCAACCACTGCGCCATCACGTGACCGAGCCCGCCTCCCGACAGGATGCCCACGGAGTTGAGGCCGCAGGCGAGGTAGAGGTGGTCGACCTCGGGCGACTCGCCGAGCATCGGCGAGAGGTCGTCGGTGAAGCTCTCCGGGCCGCAGAACAGGGTGCGGATCCCGGCGTCCTCGAGAGCCGGGAAGCGTCGCATCGCGACCTCGAGGAAGGGTGCGAGCCGGTCCCAGTCCGGCGGCAGCACCGCAAACGCACTGTCACGCGGCGTGCCGTCGAGCGCCCAGGCCTTGGCGACCGGCTCGAACATGCCGACCAGCAGGCCACCGCCCTCCTCGCGGTAGTAGCCGTAGGCCTCGCCGTCCTCGATCACCGGCACCGACTCCGGGGTCACACCCGCGATCTGCTCGGTCAGCAGGTAGTAGTGCTCGGCGGCCTGCAGCGGCACGCTCACGCCCGCCTTCGCCGCCAGCTCGCGGCCCCAGAGGCCGGCGGCCAGGACGACCTTCTCGCACTCGACGTCCCCGCGCTCGGTGCGGACGCCGACGACCCGGCGACCCTCGAGCGCGAAGCCGGTCACCTCGGTCGCCTCGAAGATCCGCACGCCGCGCTGCCGGGCGCCGCGGGCCAGCGACATGGTCACGTCCACCGGGTTGGCGCGGCCCTCGTCGGGGGTCCAGAACCCGTGGACGACGTCGTCGGTGCGCATCAGCGGCACCAGGTCGGCGACCTCGCGCGGCGACAACACCTCCTTGGTCATCCCCACCGAGCGCATGTACGCCGTTTCGCGGCGCAGACTCTCGTCGGCGCGCGCCGTGGTCGCGAGCTGCAGGTAGCCACACCGGCGGAACCCGGTCGACAGCCCGGTCTCCTCCTCGAGCCGCGCATAGAGGTCGGCCGAGTAGCGCGCCATCCACAGCGCGTCCTCGGTGGTGCCGCCCGACACCACCTCGCCTGCCGCGTGCCAGGTCGTCCCCGACGTGAGCTGCTGGCGCTCCAGCAGCACTACGTCGGTCGCCCCCAGGAGAGCCAGGTGGTAGGCGATCGACGTCCCGATCACCCCGCCGCCGACGACGACGTACTGTGCCCGGCCCGGCAGGTCTCCGGAGGAGGCACCCTCACCGACCCGAGCCGTGGCGGCGTTGATGGCGGCGGGGTCCAGCGACATGTCAGCATGTTGCCACTTGTTGAATGTCTGTTCAATCAGTCGGGGGGAACAGATTCCCGGACCCGCCCGGCTCAGCCACCGCCCCTGCTGCCCCTGCCTGGTCACACGGGGGGTCGGCGCCGAAGGAGGTGGTGCCGATCTGCTCCTCCACCTCGCGCATGGCCGTCGGCTCGATCCTGGCCACGCCGCCGAAGGGGCGGTCGAGGTCCAGGATCACGAGCAGCGACGCCGTGAAGATGAGCGTGGTGATCACCAGGAGCGCCCAGCGCAGGCTCGGGCGGATACGGCGGTCGGCGAACGCGGCGGTGGACCACACCGTGATGGCGACGCAGCCGATCAGGAGTGCCGTGACGATGGCCGGCACCGAAGGCGCAGCCTCGGCGAGACGGACCCGCCGCGCCGCGGCGCGGCCACGCTCGGCGGCCACGACGTCGGCCACCAAGGTCTCGTCGATGTCGGCCCGCTGCTGCGCCTGGGCGACCGCGGCCGCGACCCGCGCATCGGCGTCATGGAGATCGATGACATCTGGCGGGTTGCCTCGAGCGAGGACGACAACGGGACTGGACCGATGGATGACAGCTGCGACCCCGCAGCGCGGTTCCATGCCCGTTTAGCCGCGTCAGCCGGTTGTTCCCGGGATGGTCGGACTGGCCTACGCCGGAGGCTTGACAGACGCCTTGCACGACAGCGACGAGACCGTGCTGGCCACGGTGCGCGCCTGGGAGGAAGAACACGGGGTGGCACACCGGGACTGGCCAGCCCTCGGACGGGGCGAACCTGGCGAGTGAATGTGCCTGGTCTGCTCAGAACCGCACCAGCTGCCGAAGGAGGAGGGCACCATGCCAACGGCGTCAAGCACGTTCGAACTGCGAGAACTGCGCCAACGAACTAGACGCCTGGCGAAGCGAATTGGATGCCTGACAATGCCTGTCTCTCGCGCGGCGTTCACTCGTTTGGGTTGTACTCGCACGAGGCTATGGCGAACTGCCCTTGCCCGTGTTCTCGTCGACCACCTTTGCCACCCAGTGTGATGGCGCACTTGACGACTTTGCTCCCCGTCACCGGATTCTGCGCCGTCACCTGATAGACGATTGCGTCGTCGGTTTGAGGGACGGACTTGGACCAGGGGACCTTTGCCTCGGTATCTTGCGAAGTCTGGGTGCCGCCGTCGCGTAAGCCGGTTGGCACGCGGCGTCATCGCGCACAACGGACGAGAGGCCGCCCCCCGGAACCGACCGTGACCAAGCTGGGCCTCCGCCGCCCGGCCTGGTGGCAACAGGCGGCGAAGGCGGATACGGGGCTTCGCCCCCAAGCGAGGGGATGGCAGGCGAATAGGTCCCCGCACTGTCATGCTACGGCGACCTCCCGGACGAAGCCTCACCCGTTTCGTCGGGTCGTTCCCAGGGCTTTCCGGTTTGGTGGTCCAGACCACTCCACCAACCCCGACAAACCGGAGTAGAACAGTGGTGCGGCCCCCCTTCTATCGGGGCAGGAGTGGGTCGCTCTCTCGGGCAGGAGTGGGTCGCTTCGCCAGGCCCCCCGTCGCTTGTCATGGGGTAGGAGGCGGGGGGCCTGGCAGAGCAGCGACGACGCTTCTTCTGTGAGCCAGCCACGTCGCTACGGCGCGACAGAATTCGTGACGGCGCCGTCTTCCTGACGACGATGTGAGCTTGTCCGGCGCTACCCGCGAGAAAATCCCTCCCCCAATGGTCGGGATGTCGAAGTCGCGCCCCAAGGCCGTCCACTTCGCCAACTGTCGCCTTCACCTCATCTCCAAGGTTCGTCCGACCAGCGAGCCCACCTTCTTCCCAGGGAGTCCCGGAACGTGATGCTCACATCGATGGTGTACTGGCTGTGTTCGCCTTCGCGGCTGTCCATGTATGCATCAAAATTGTTGAATGCATCCCCCTGCTCGCCCTGCAAGGGCACGCCTACCGGGTCGGCTGCGGGTGGGAGCAACCCATGGACACGGGGGCCACCCAACGGTTCGCGCACGAAGCCGGGGTTGTCAGGGGGACGGGTCACGACCTCCAACGAGTACACGACTTCGTGAACCGGAAGGTCCGAGGCGTTGCGCAAGAAGACGCCGGGGGACTTGCGCGCTTCCTTCCTCGTGGAACCCGTGCCCACGCCTGCTATGACGGTCCTGTCATATGTCCTGGTAACTGTGCCGAACCATGCGGCCAACAGGGATGCCTGCTGCGCACGCTGCCCCTCCTCCCATCGCCGCTCGCGCTGGAATTCCAGCTCGTAGGCGCGACCCGCGTAGCGGGCCGCGAAGACCGCGGCGACGAGGGCCGCCAACGTGGCTACGGCTGCAAGCCGGCTGGGGAAGTCAGACGCTAGGCCGTCCGTCCACCACAACCCGAGGGCGGCCACCAGGAACACGGCGGCGGCTGGAGGACCGTGCTACTTCTTCCCGCCAGAGGTTGGACCGAAGCGGAATTCGACCACGTCGCCGTCCTGCATGACGTAGTCCTTGCCCTCCATCCGGACCTTGCCGGCCTCCTTGGCCTTGAGCATCGAGCCGGCGGCCATGAGGTCGTCGTAGGACACGATCTCGGCCTTGATGAAACCCTTCTCGAAGTCGGTGTGGATGACGCCGGCCGCCTGGGGGGCGGTGGCGCCCTTGCGGACCGTCCAGGCCCGGGCCTCCTTGGGTCCGGCGGTGAGGTAGGTCTGCAGGCCGAGGGTGTCGAAGCCGACCCGGGCCAGCTGCTCGAGGCCGGGCTCGGTGATCCCCATCTCGGCGAGCATCTCGCGGGCTTCCTCGTCGTCGTCGAGCTCGACCAGCTCGGCCTCGAACTTGGCGTCGAGGAAGATCGCCTCGGCCGGGGCCACGAGCGCGCGCATCCGCTCCTTGAGGTCCTCGTCGCCGAGCTCGTCGGAGTCGCAGTTGAAGACGTAGAGGTAGGGCTTCGCGGTCAGCAGCGACAGCTCGCGCAGCAGCGCCCGGTCGAGGGACGTGGCGATGATCGGCGTCCCGGCCTCGAGGGCCGCCTGGGCCTCCTTGGCAGCAGCGACGACGGGGCCGAGCTCCTTCCTGCCCTTGGCCTCCTTCTCCAGCCGCGGAACCGCCTTCTCCACCGTCTGCAGGTCGGCGAGGATCATCTCGGTCTGGATGGTGGAGATGTCGCTGGCCGGGTCGACCGTGCCGTCGACGTGGGTGACGTCCTCGTCGCGGAAGACCCGCGTCACCTGGCAGATCGCGGCCGACTCGCGGATGTGGGAGAGGAACTTGTTGCCCAGTCCCTCCCCCTCGCTGGCGCCGCGGACGATGCCGGCGATGTCGACGAACTCCACCGTGGCGGGCATGACCCGGGCGCTGTCGAACAGCTCGGCCAGGCGCGGGAGGCGCTCGTCGGGCACCCCGACGACGCCGACGTTCGGCTCGATCGTCGCGAACGGGTAGTTCGCCGCGAGCACGTCGTTCTTGGTGAGGGCGTTGAAGAGGGTGGACTTGCCCGCGTTGGGCAGTCCGACGATGCCGATGGTGAGGGCCACGGGCGGCGAGTCTAGGCGCGCCGCCCGTGGCTCAACCAATCAGCGGATCGCCGCTCAGCTGCCGTAGAGGGCCGCGGCGCCCGCGCGGTCCTGGCTGGTCATGCTCAGGTCGTCCGAGGTGCCGTTGCACTGGGGGTAGTGCATGATCGACGCCGAGTCGTACGGCGTCAGCGGACGCCAGTTGTTGTCCTCGAAGCAGGTGCCGGCCTCGGGCCGGGTGTGCTCGTGACGGAAGCCCAGGGTGTGACCGAGCTCGTGGGCGATGATGTTGGACGGCGTCCACGACCCCGAGGTCCAGATCGAGTCGTCGACCAGGACGTTGCGCGACCGCTTCGGGCTGCTCGGGAAGAACGCGCGGGCGATGTACTGCGTGGTGCTCACCGGCTCCACCGAGAAGACCACGCTGTTGTTGCGGGTGTTGCAGTTGGCGTCCTGGCTCGGCACGTAGACGTAGTCGATGGCGGAGGAGGCGGCCCCCCACTGGGCGGCGCCGCTGGCCACGGTGCTGACCATGCGGGAGTAGTCGGCCCCGAACTTCGTGGAGACGCAGTAGGTCAGGTTGCCGACCTGCGAGGCCGACCACTTGTCGTCCTGGCCGTTGACGCGGTTGACGATGAGACCGTCGTCGACCTGGCGGCCGGTGTGCCGGTTGCCGACCATCTGGTCGTAGAACTGGCGGAGCCGGCCGTCGGTGGCGATCGGCTCGTCGCCGTTGACGATGTACTGGGTGTCGGTGTCGATGAACGTCGCGGCCCGGAAGTCCTGGTAGGACGGGACGTCGGCGGAGTAGCTGGGTGCCGCCGTGGCCGTGAGTGCGCCGGCGGCGAGCGCGCCGGCGGTGAGGATGGCAGCGCCGAGTGCGCGGGGGTGAGTGGGGGTCATCTGACCTGGTCCTCCTGTGGGTGGGTGGGTCGATCGCTGAGTGAAGCCCCCGCGCGCCGCCACCACCACACCCCCGCACACTCATGTTCGTGCGCTGCACAGACATGAGGCAGTGGCCCCGACTGTCCAGAGTCTTGGCTTCGACGCGCCGTCGCGACCTCGCAGCCCCGGTCGCGGGCTTGCTCGACCCGTCTCCACACGCCGGGCACTCCTGCGTCGTGCCCGACTAGGGTCGACGCGTGCGCCTGGCCACGTGGAACGTCAACTCCCTCCGCTCCCGCATCGACCGCGTGGAGGCCTTCCTGCAGCGCCACGACGTCGACGTGCTGGCAGTCCAGGAGACCAAGGCCCGCGAGGACCAGCTGCCGCTGATGGGACTGCACGGCCTCGGCTACGAGGTCGCGGTCGCGGGCACCAACCAGTGGAACGGCGTGGGACTGGTGAGCCGGGTCGGCCTCGAGGACGTGCAGGTGGGCTTCGAGGGGATGCCCGGCTGGGGCGAGCCGGAGGCACCGGAGGCCCGCGCGCTCGGCGCGACGTGTGGCGGGGTCCGGGTGTGGTCGCTCTACGTGCCCAACGGCCGCAAGCCCGACGACCCGCACTACGCCTACAAGCTGGACTGGATGGCCCGGCTGCGCGACGCGGCCGGCCCGTGGCTCGACGCCCCGACGGCCCTGGTGGGCGACTGGAACGTGTGCCCGACCGACGAGGACGTCTTCGACCCGGCGCAGTTCGCGAAGTCCACCCACGTCACGCCCGCCGAGCGCGCCGCCTTCCAGGGGTTCCTCGACGACGGGTACGCCGACGTCGTACGACCCCACACGCCGGGACCGGGGGTCTACACCTACTGGGACTACTACCGGCAGCGCTTCGAGCGCAACCGCGGGCTGCGGATCGACTTCGTGCTCGCCTCCCCCCACCTCGCCGGGCGGGTCACCGGCGCGTTCATCGACCGTGAGGAGCGTGCGGGCGCCGGGGCGTCCGACCACGCGCCCGTCGTCGTGGACCTCGCCGACTCATGACCCGGTCCGACGAGTCCGCCGCCTCCGGTCCTACGCTGACCCGCGTGCCCGACCGCATGCCCAGCCCCTCGAGCCGGTTCCGGAGCCTCGACCCGTGGGGGCCGCTGCTGGCGGCCGCGTCCGTCGTGGTCTTCCTGCTCCACGGTTTCGGGGGCCTCCTGACCCGCGACCTCGCGCTCTACGCGTACGGCGGGCAGCAGTTCGCCGAGGGTGTGCCGCCGTTCGTCGCGGTGCTCAACCGCGCCGGACCGCTCGCCCACATGGTCCCCGGCGTCGGGGCCTGGATCGGGCGGCTGCTCGGCGCCGACTCCGGCGCCGACGACCTCTTCGCCATGCGGATCCTGATGCTGGTGCTGTCGGTGGTCGCGGTCTGGGTGGTCTACCTGATGACCCGCGACGCGTTCGGCTCGCGGATCGCCGGTGTCGCCGCCGCCACCAGCCTGCTGGCCTTCCAGGGCTTCGTCACCTACGCCACCGGCGGACCGCGCGAGAAGACGACGATGATGCTGCTGATGGCGCTCGCACTGTGGGCTGTCGTCCACCGCCGCTGGGGCTGGGCCGGCGTCGCGACGGCGCTGGCGACCCTCACCTGGCAGCCGGTGTTCTTCGGAGCCCTGGGTGCCGCGGTCATCGGTGCGCTGCTGGTCCGCGGCCGCCCCGGCACCCTGGTCGCCCTGTTCCGCTACGCCGCCGGCGGCATCGCCACCACAATGGTCTTCGTCGTCTACTTCGTGCTGGTCGACGCGCTCGAGGAGTTCTGGGACGCCTTCTACCTGATCAACGCCACCTACACCCGGCAGTCGGGGCTGCTGCGCTACCTCGCCGACGACCCGGCCGAGATCTTCGACGGCTTCGGGTGGACGCTGTGGCTGGTCCTGTCCGGCCTCGGCGCCATGGTCGCCCTCGGAGCGGTGCGGCTGCGTGGGCTCGACCGCGACGACCCGCACGCAGTGGCGGTGGTCGCGCTCGGCGGCGGCACGCTGGTGAGCCTGCTGTGGTCGTTCAACGTGTTCAACGGCTGGGCCGACGCGGTGTTCATGCTGCCGCTGGCGGCCGCCGGGCTCGGGGGGCTGGTCCACGCCGTCGCCAGGCGGGTCCCCGGCCGGGGAGCGGTCGCCGTCGCCGCGGCGTACGCCGTGCTGGTGACCGTCGCGGGCGGCGTCAACGCCTGGGTGACCCGCGACGAGCGGCTGGGGCCGATGACCGACGTCAACGAGCAGGTGCTCGAGGTCGTCGGCCCGGACGCGACGATCATGTCGATCGGCGCCCCCCAGCCCCTGGTCCTCGGGCGGCGGGAGAACACCATCTACCACCAGATGTTCATCGGCGGCCTCTACGAGTACGTCGACGCGACCTGGCCCGGTGGGATGGACGGGCTGGCCGACGACATCGAGGTGGACCGGCCGACCCTCATCACGATGGACCACCCCACCTGGTACGACTTCGTGGACCCGGTGCTCGACGACCACTACGAGGAGCTCGGCACCACCTACGGCCTCGAGACCTGGTACGTCGACCGGTCGGTCGGCGAGGAAGAGCTGGCCGAGCTGCGCGAGATCGTCGGGCGGAGGCTGCCGGACTGATGTCGCGCTGGTCTCGGGTCGACGCGTGGGGTCCGCTGGCCGGGCTGACCGGGGCCGTCGTCTTCCTGCTGCAGGGCTTCGAAGGGCCGCTGAGCCGGGATGTCGCCGTCTACGCCTACGCAGGCCAGCAGGTGGCCGAGGGGGTGCCGCCCTACGTCCAGATCCTCAACCGGGCCGGCCCGCTGGCCCACCTGGTCCCGGGCGCAGGCGCGGCTCTCGGCCGGCTCGTCGGCGTCGACGACCTGCTCGCGATGCGGCTGACGATGATGGTGCTGTCGGCGCTGGCGCTGTGGGCGGCGTACGTGCTGGGACGCGACCTGTACGGGTCGCGGCTGACCGGCGTGATGACGTCGGCGGCGCTCCTGTCGTTCCAGGGATTCGTCACCTACGCCACCGAGGGGCCGCGCGAGAAGACCGTCATGGTGCTGATGATGGTGTTCGCCCTCTGGGCGGTCTGTCGACGCCGCTGGTCGGCCGCGGGAGTGGCGACGGCGCTGGCCACGCTCACCTGGCAGGGCTCGTTGGTCCCGCTCCTGGCCGTCGTCACGGTGGCGGTGCTCGCGCTCCCGGGCGGTCGCGGCCCCCGGCTCTCCGCCCTGCTGCGGTTCGCCGGGGCGGGCCTGGCCGTGGCCGCGGTGACCGTCGGCTACTTCCTCACCGTCGGCGCGTTCGCCGAGCTCTACGAGGGCTTCTACGCGGTCAACGCCGGCTACACGACCCAGCGCGGCCTGCTGACGATGCTGTCGGCCCCTCGCCGGTTGGTCTCCGGCTTCGGCTGGTCGCTGGCCCTGGTCCTCGCCGGGGTCGTGGGGTCGTTCGTGGTGTCCGGCACCCGGGTCCGCGGCCTCGATCGTGGCTCCCCCGGCGGCGTCGCCGTCGTGGCACTCGCGGTCGGCACGCTGGTGTGCCTGCTGTGGGCGCTGATGTCCTTCGAGGGCTGGCCCGACCTCTTCCCCATCCTGCCCTTCAGCGCATGCGGGCTCGCCGGGCTCGGTCACCTGCTCCTCGCGCGGTGGCCGTCGGCCGGGGTGCAGCGCGTCGCCGGTGTCGCGGTGGCGCTGCTGGTCGGGGCAACGGCCACCACCGCGCTGCTCGACCGCTCCACCGCGCTGGTGCCGCAGCAACGTCACAACGCCGTGGTGCTCGCCACGCTCGACGACCCACGGCTGCTCGCCATCAACAACCCCGCGCCGCTGGTGTTCGCGCACGCCCGCAACCCGATCCGCTACCAGCTCTTCTCCGGCGGCCAGTCCGACTACCTCAGGGCGACGTACCCGGGCGGGATGCGGGGCCTGGCCCGGGAGATCGAGCGCGCAAACCCCACGGTGATCACGGTGTTCGGCCAGTCGTGGGCGTGGCTCCGACCGGTCCTCGAGCGCGACTACCTCTACCTCGGCGGCCGGCGCAAGCCGTACTCCTGGTACGTCTCCGTCAGCCAGACCACCATGGCGGAGCGGGCCGAGCTGCGGCGCGTCGTCGGTGACACCCTGCCCCCCGCCGGGGCGACCGACGTGCGACGATCCCTGCCATGAGCGAGCAGGCCCCTGCCCGGAGCGACCGGGCGAGCTTCCGCTACTCGATCGTGATCCCCGTCTACAACAGCGCCGAGATCGTGGGCGAGACGGTCGACCAGGTGGTGAGGACCTTCACCGAGGCCGGCCTGGAGTTCCAGCTGGTGCTGGTCAACGACGGCAGCTCCGACGGGAGCTGGGACATCATCGCCGAGCGCGCCCGCACCACGCCCCGGGTCGTGGCCCTGGACCTGATGAAGAACTACGGGCAGCACTACGCCAACCTCGCGGGCCTGCGCGAGGCCGAGGGCGACTGGGTCATCACCATGGACGACGACCTGCAGAACCCGCCCGACCAGGCACTGGTGCTCATCGACAAGGCGCTGGAGGGTCACGAGGTCGTCTTCGGGCGGTTCGAGCAGAAGCAGGCCGCCGGCCACCGCCGGATCGGGAGCAAGCTGATCGGCCTCCTCAACCGGCGGGTCTTCGGCCAGCCGCACGACCTCGTCGTCTCCAACTTCCGGATCCTGCGCCGCGACGTGGTCGACCGGATCCTGGCGTCGCGGACGTCGTACCCCTACATCACCGGGCAGGCGCTGATGTTCTCGGGCCAGCGGGCCAACGCAACGGTCCGCCACGACCCGCGCCCCGCCGGCAGGAGCACCTACAGCCTGGTGAAGATCCTGCGACTGGTCTTCACCATCCTGTTCAGCTACAGCTCGTGGCCGCTGCGCGCCGCCGCGCTGCTCGGGTTCGCGATCTCCGGGCTGAGCTTCGTGCTCGGCGGCTTCCTGGTGGTGCGCGGGCTGGTGACCGAGTCGGTCGTCGAGGGCTGGACGTCGATCATGGTGCTGCTCTCCCTGTTCGCGGGCTTCATCATCGCGCTGCTCTCGATGATCGGCGAGTACGTCGTGCGGACGCTCAACACCGTCAGCACCTCCGAGTCGTTCCACGTCGTACGCCGGGTGAGCGCGTGACGGTTCCCGAGGAGGTTGCGCAGCAACCGTCACGAAGGGGTCCACGGCACTTCCTCGTGGTGGGAGCCCAGCGCAGCGGCACGACCTGGCTGCACGACCAGCTCGCCGGCCACCCCCGGATCGCGATGGCCCGGCCCGCCACGCCGGAGCCGAAGGTGTTCCTCTCCCCCGGCCCGGTCGACGCCGACGACTACCGCGCCCGGTTCTTCGGCCACGCCCGGGAGGGCGACCTGCTCGGCGAGAAGAGCACCAGCTACCTCGAGAGCGCGACCGCCCCGGAGCGGGTCGCCGAGACCCTCGGCGAGCCGCTGATCGTGGTCCAGCTGCGCGACCCCGTCGCCCGCGCCGTCTCCAACTGGAGCTTCAGCCGCGACCACGGCGTCGAGACCCGGCCGCTGGCCGAGGCGCTGCGCGCCAACCTCGAGGGCCCCGCGCCGTGGGACCCGGGCTCGTCGTCGGTGTCCCCGTTCGCCTACCTCGAGCGCGGCCGCTACGCCGACGACGTCGCCCGCTGGCGGGACCGGTTCCCGGTGCACGTGCAGTTCCTCGAGGAGATGCTGGCCGAGCCCGACCGGATCGGGGAGCTGTTCGGCTGGCTGGGTGTCGACGCCGACGTACGCCCCGGCGGGAACGGGCCGGTCAACGCCAGCTCCACCGTCGGCGACGAGCTCGACGACGAGATCGTGGCGCGGCTGCGCGACTACTTCGCCGACTCCGACGCTGCCCTGGCGCAGATGCTGGGCCGTGACCTCCCCTGGACCGACAGGCAGGACTGATGACGGAGATCCCCTTCAACCGCCCCGAGGTGACCGGGCGCGAGCTCGACTACATGGCCGAGGCGCTGGCGAGCGGGCACACCTCCTCCGGAGGCCCGTTCTCGAAGCGCGCCGGGGCGTTCCTGCAGGAGGCGACCGGTGCCGAGGAGGTGCTCCTGACGACGTCGTGCACCGACGCGCTCGAGCTGAGCTGCCTCCTGCTCGACCTCGGCCCGGGCGACACGGTCGTGGTGCCGTCGTTCACCTTCACCAGCAGCGCGCTGGCGTTCGCCCGTCAGGGCGCGCGGATCCTGTTCTGCGACATCGAGACCGAGACCCTCGGCCTCGACCCGCGGCACCTCGCCGAGCTGCTCGACGACACGGTCCGGGCCGTCGTGGTGGTGCACTACGCCGGGGTCGCGTGCGACGTCGACGGCATCCGCACGGTGCTGGCCGACCGTCCCGACGTCGCCCTGGTCGAGGACGCCGCCCACGGGCTGCTCGGCCGCTGGCGCGGCGAGCCGCTCGGAGGGATCGGCCGGATGAGCACCCTCAGCTTCCACGAGACCAAGAACTTCGTGTGCGGCGAGGGCGGCGCGATCCTGCTCAACGACCCGGCCGACGTCGACCGGGCGCGGGTGCTCTACGACAAGGGCACCGACCGGCAGGCGTTCTTCCTGGGCCAGGTCGACAAGTACTCCTGGCGCGACACCGGCTCCTCCTTCGGGCTGTCCGACGTGCTCGCGGCCTATCTGGTGGCGCAGCTCGAGCAGGCCGAGTCGATCCAGTCCCGGCGACGGCGGGTCTTCGAGGGCTACCTCGAGGCGCTGGCCGGGCCCGCCGAGGAGCTGGGACTGCGGCTGCCGGTGCTGCCGGAGGACTGCGACCCCGCGTGGCACCTGTTCCACGTGCTGCTGCCCGAGGCTGAGATGCGGGCGCCGGTGATGTCGGCGATGCGCGAGCAGGGCGTCGGGACGACGTTCCACTACGTGCCGCTCCACAGCTCCGAGGGCGGGCGCCGCTTCGCGGCCCGCCCGACCGAGTGCCCCGTGTCGACCGACGTCAGCTCGCGGCTGGTCCGGCTGCCCTTCTTCAACACCCTCACCGAGACCGAGGTGGCCCGGGTCGTCGACAGCCTGGTCCGAGCGGTGAAGGCGGCATCGTGACCCCGCCGGCACAGCGGGAGGGCTCGGCCTCGATCGAGCAGCCCGACTACTGGTGGTACACCGCCCGGGCGTCGCTGCTGGAGGCGGCACTGGCGCCCCACGTGGGCAGCGCCGCCCGGGTGCTCGACGTCGGCAGCGCCGACGGGCCGAGCGTGACCTGGATGCGGGGCGGCGACCACCACCACGTCTCGGTCGACGTCGACCCACGCGGGCTCCGCCCCGGCCAGGGAGTGCAGGCGTCCGCCCTCACCCTCCCCTTCCGCGACGCCAGCTTCGAGGTGGTGGCGGCCTTCGACGTCATCGAGCACTGTGACCCGGAGGCACAGGCGCTGGGCGAGCTGTGGCGGGTGCTCCGGCCGGGCGGACGGCTGCTGCTGTCGGTGCCGGCCTACCAGTGGGCGTGGACCGACCACGACGTCCGGGCCGGGCACCACCGGCGTTACACCCGGCCGCGGTTGCTGGCCGCGGTGCGCGCCGCGGGCTTCGACGTACGCCGCTGCAGCTACGGCTTCGCCGGTGTGTTCCCCGCCTTCGCAGCAGAGCGGCTGGTGCGCCGGGTCAGGCCGTCGGCGCCGGGAGACGACGGGCTGCCCCAGCCCTCACCGGTCGTCGAGCGGGCGCTGCTCGGCCTCTCCCGCGCCGAGGCGCGCTGGCTGCGGAACCGGGACCTGCCGTTCGGCTCATCGGTCTTCCTGGCCGGCGAGAAGCCGGTCTGACCGGGTGTCGAGGACCAGGAAGCCGACCCACGCCGCCGCCTCGACCGCCAGGAACGCCCAGCAGGTGCGATCCAGCGCGTCGCCGCCGCGCAGCAGGTAGCCCGCGACCCCCACCGGCGCGGCCAGCAGCCAGACCACGGCCGCCGCGTGCGGGCGGCCGCGGGCGAGCGCACCCACGATCAGCACCAGGTTGGCCAGCGCGAAGACCGACCCGACGGCCACGACGGCGGTGTCGGAGGCGGCCAGGCGGACCCCCTCGCCGAACACCAGCTCCATGAGGGCCGGACCCAGCCAGGCCCCGCCGAGCCCGCCGGCGACCACCAGCGCCGCGGTGAGGCCGACGACCGTGCGGCGGACCTGCGCGAGCGCCTCGCGCCGGCCCGACACCACCAGCTTCGTCAGCCGGCCGGTGAGGGCGGACACCAGGCCGATCGCCAGCGTGTACGGCGCCCGGAACAGCGCCAGCCCCGCGAACAGCGCGGTCACCTCGGCCGGTGCGCCGCCGACCGCCGCCAGGAGGACCGGTCCGCCGGTCAGTGCGACCTGGGCCAGCAGCTGGCCGGCCGACGCGCCAGTGACGAACCCCAGCGCTGCCGTCTCGCCGCCCTCGCCGGTCCGCCGCGGCACCAGGGCGGACGGCCAGAGTGCGGCAGCGGCGTAGCCGGCGACCAGCACCACGCCGTACGGCTCGGGGGCGTCGACGCCGGACAGGGCGAGACCCGCCGCCAGCACGCAGCGCAGACCGTTCTCGGCGACCAGCCCGACGCCGACCGCGGTGAACCGTCGGCGCGCGCTCAGCGTCCCGCGGACCACGCCGATGACGGCCGAGCCGAGGCCGACAGCGACGACCAGCAGCGGGAACTCCCAGCCGTCGGAGCCGAAGAGCCGCTCTCGCGCCAGCCAGGCCACCACGCCGGCGAGGACCGACGCCCCGGTGACCGCGGCCAGCACCCTCGGCAGCTGGTGCCGGACGCCGACCTCGCCGTGGTCGATCGCGGACTGCCGGGCGATCCAGTGCTGCAGCGGGAAGGTCAGCGCCGCCCCGGCGAAGCTCCACCAGGCCCAGAGCACCGCCACCGGCGCGGCCACCTCGGCGCCGAGCGCCCGGGTGACGGCGGCGAAGAAGACGTAGGCCAGCACGCCGCTCCCCAGCGACCCGGCCGCCAGGACCGTCGCGTCACGCCCGCCTCGCGCGGCCACCGGCTCGTCCATCGTGGGGTGATTGTGCCGGACGGCCCCACGTCAGCTGTAACGCCGGGTTGGCCGCTCTCCCCACCCGGTGCCGACCAGGTGGGGAGAGTCGGCAACCCGGCGTTACACGGACCGGCCGGCTGGCGCCTGCCACGGGTTGTCAGTGGGCTCGGGCATCCTCGGCGGCATGGAGACCTCGCTGGTGATCGTGGTGCTGGTGGTCCTGGTGCTGGGCCTGGTGCTCGGGGCGGCACTGGGCTGGCTGGCGGCCCGGTCGCGTCCGGGTGCCGTGGCCGGGATGGTCGACCAGTCCGAGGTGATGCAGGGCCTCGACCGGCTGAGCGACCAGCTGCTCGAAGTCGACCGGCAGCGCGCGTCGTGGCAGGGCGAGTTCCACCACCACGTGTCCGAGCTGCGGCGCGAGACCCGCTCGCTGTCCACCGCCCTGCGGCGACCCCAGGTGCGCGGCCGCTGGGGCGAGCTCCACCTGCGGCGTGCCGTCGAGCTGGCGGGGCTGGTCGACCGCTGCGACTTCTCCGAGCAGGTGTCGGTCGACGACGGGGCCCGGCGTCCCGACCTCGTGGTCCACCTGGTCGGCGGCCGCACCGTGGTGGTCGACGCCAAGGTGCCCCTCGACGCCTACCTCGACGCGACGTCGGCCGACGACCCCGGCGCCCGTGCCGACGCGATGGCCCGGCACGTCCGCCAGCTGCGCCACCACGTCGACCAGCTGGGGTCCAAGGCCTACTGGCGATCGTTCGCCGAGACGCCTGAGTTCGTCGTCCTCTTCGTGCCGGCCGAGTCGTTCCTCGCGGTGGCGCTCGAGGCCGACGCCGGCCTGATCGACTACGCCGCCAGCCGGCAGGTCGTGCTGGCGTCCCCCACCACGCTGATCGCGCTGCTCCGCACCGTCGCCCACGGCTGGCGCCACGAGGCCCTGGCCGAGCGGGCCGGCGAGATCCACCGGCTGGGCCGCGACCTGCACGACCGGCTCGGCACGCTCGGCGGCCACCTCGACCGGGTGGGCCGCTCGCTCAACACGGCCGTGACCTCCTACAACCAGGCGGTCGGGAGCCTGGAGTCCCGGGTGCTGGTGACCGCGCGGCGGCTCGCCGACCTCGAGGTCACCGACGACGAGCTGGCCACGCCACGCCAGGTCGAGGCGGGTGCGCGCAGCGTCAGCGGCGTCGAGCTGCGGGCGGTCGACCGGCGCGCCGCCTCCGGCGAGGGGTGACGGGCTCCTACGCTGCTGGCGTGTCCCAGCACACGGTCCCGGGCCGACGCACCCTCTGGGAAGAGGGGCGCGAGCCCGGACGGCAGGTCGTCGTCCTCGGCGTGGCGGCCGCCCTGAGCGCGCTCGCGCTCGACCTCTGGCTCGGGGGCGACGTGGGGTTCTTCTTCGACCTGAGCTTCGTGACGCTGTGCCTCGCACTGGCGCTGGCCGTGCGGCCCTCCGACTTCTTCACCGTCGGGGTGCTCCCCCCGCTGCTGATGGTGGGCGTGATGGTGCTGCTCGAGGTGGCGCGGCCCGGCGTCATCGGCCACCCGAGCGACGGGATGGTGCAGTCGCTGGTGACCGGGCTTGCCGACCACAGCAGCGCCCTGGTCACCGGCTACCTGCTGACACTGCTCACCCTGGCCGTCCGGCAGCGCTTCGTCCGGTCCCCCGCCCGCCGTACGCCGGAGCCGGCTCAGGCGACGAACCGCGCCGGGTCGCCGGCGCCCACCCGGACCACCTCCGGGTAGCCCTCCGACCAGTCGACCACCGTGGTCGGCTCCGGGATCACCTCACCCGACTCGACGACGATGTCGACTTCGTGGTCGAGCTCCTCCTTGATGTCCCAGCCGTGCACCCGGGGCTCGTCCTCGCCCGGCAGGATCAGCGTGCTGGTCAGCAGGGGCTCGCCGAGCTCCTCCAGCAGGGCGTGGACCACGACGTGATCGGGGATCCGCACCCCCACCGTCCGCTTCTTGGGGTGCATCAGCCGGCGCGGCACCTCCGCCGTGGCGGGCAGGACGAAGGTGTACGGCCCGGGTGTTGCCGCCTTGATGGCCCGGAACGCGGCGTTGTCGACGTGGACGAACTGCCCGAGCTGGGCGAAGTCCTTGCACATCAACGTGAAGTGGTGCCGCTCGTCGAGCTGCCGGATCCGCAGGATCCGGTCGCGACCGTCCCTGTTGCCGAGCTGGCAGCCCAGCGCGTAGCCCGAGTCGGTCGGGTAGGCGATGAGCGCATCGTCGCGCAGCGCGTCGACGACCTGCCCGATCAGGCGCGGCTGCGGGTTGTCGGGGTGCAGGTCGACGTAGCGGGCCACCGGACCCGACCTAGGCCCGGTCCGGGGCCGACCCGGCCTGCTGCCGCGCCTTGAGGTCGCGACGCAGCTCCTTGGGCAGCGCGAAGATCAGCGACTCCTCGGCGGAGTGGACCGCCTGCGCGTCGGGGTAGCCGCGCTCGGCCAGGAACCCGAGCACGCCCTGCACCAGCTCCTCGGGGACGCTGGCGCCCGAGGTCACGCTGACCCGGTCGACGCCCTCGAGCCAGGCCTCGTCGATCTCGCCGGCGTCGTCGACGCGGTGGGCCGCCCGTGCCCCCGCCTCCAGCGCCACCTCGACCAGGCGGACCGAGTTGGAGGAGTTGCCGGAGCCGACCACGATCACCAGGTCGGCGTCCTGCGCGATCTCCTTGATCGCCAGCTGCCGGTTCTGGGTGGCGTAGCAGATGTCGTCGCTCGGCGGGTCGAGCAGCGCGGGGAACCGCTCGCGGATCGCGGCCACGGTCTCCAGGGTCTCGTCCACGCTCAGCGTCGTCTGGGAGAGCCAGGCCACCTTCTCGGGGTCGCGGACGACGATGCCGGGCACGTCGGCCGGGCTCTGCACGAGCTGGATGTGGTCGGGCGCCTCGCCGGCGGTGCCCTCGACCTCCTCGTGCCCCTCGTGGCCGATGAGCAGGATGTCGTAGTCCTCGCCCGCGAACCGCTTTGCCTCGTGGTGGACCTTGGTGACCAGCGGGCAGGTGGCGTCGATGGTCTTGAGGTCGCGCTCCTCGGCCTGCCGGTGGACCTCCGGGGAGACCCCGTGGGCGGAGAACACCACGGTGGCCCCGGACGGAACCTCGTGGAGCTCCTCGACGAACACGGCGCCGCGCGACTCGAGGTCGGCGACGACGTGCTTGTTGTGGACGATCTGCTTGCGGACGTAGACCGGAGCGCCGTAGAGGTCCAGGGCCTGCTCGACGGTCACGACCGCGCGGTCGACCCCGGCGCAGTAGCCGCGCGGCGCGGCGAGCATGACCGCGCGCTCGGCCTCGTCGGGGCTCAGGACGGGCGGGCTGCCCAGGTCGGTCGTCATGGGCCCGAGTCTACGGAGCCGGACGCGCCACCCCGAACTCGTCGGACCCACGGCCTAGGGTGATCGCCGTGCCATCGCTGCGTGAGACCACCGCCGACGCGCCCGCGCCGGTGCGCGCGGTGTCCAACGCGCTGTCGCAGTGGATCGGCCAGCTCGGGGCGCTGTGGGTCGAGGGGCAGGTCACGCAGTTCACCCGACGCCCGGGGCTCGGGACTGTGTTCCTGACGCTGCGCGACCCGGTCGCCGAGGTGTCGCTGCAGGTGACCTGCGCCCGCACCCTCTTCGACTCCCTCAACCCGCCGCTGGTCGAGGGCGCCAGCGTGGTCGTCCACGCCCGCCCCTCCTTCTACGCCGGCAACGGCAGCCTCTCGCTCGCGGCGTCCGACGTGCGGATGGTGGGCCTGGGCGAGCTGCTGGCCCGGCTCGAGCGCCGCCGCCAATTGCTCGCCGCCGAGGGCCTGTTCGACCCCGCCCGCAAGCGACGGCTGCCCTTCCTCCCGGGATGCGTCGGGCTCGTGACCGCACCGGGCTCCGCGGCCGAGCGCGACGTGCTCGACAACGCGCGGCGGCGGTGGCCGGCGGTGCGGTTCGAGACGGCGTACGCCGCCATGCAGGGCCAGCGATCGGCGCTGGAGGTCGTCGAGGCGGTCGAGCGGCTCGACCGCGACCCGCAGGTCGAGGTGATCGTGGTGGCCCGTGGTGGCGGCTCGGTCGAGGACCTGCTGCCGTTCTCCGACGAGGGGCTGCTCCGCGCCGTCCACTCCCTGCGCACCCCCGTGGTGTCCGCGATCGGCCACGAGCCCGACACGCCGCTGCTCGACCTGGTGGCCGACGTCCGCGCCTCGACCCCGACCGACGCGGCCAAGCTGGTCGTGCCCGACGTCGCCGAGGAGCTGCGGGGGGTGACCACGGCCCGCGACCGGCTCCGCGGGGCCGTCGCCCAGCTGGTGGCCCGGGAGCAGGCGGCGCTCGACGCGCTCCGCTCACGGCCGTCCCTGGCCGACCCCGGCGGCCTGCTCCAGGAGCGGCTGGTCGAGGTCGACGACCTGCGCGACCGGACCCGGCGGGCGCTGCGCCACGGGCTCGACCGGGCCGCCGACAACCTCGACCACCAGCGGGCGCGGGTGCGGGCGCTGTCGCCCCTGGAGACGCTGCGCCGTGGCTACGCCGTGCTGCAGGACGACGCCGGCCACGTGGTGTCGTCGGTGGCCGGGGTCGAGGCGGGCCAGGACGTCAGCGTGCGCGTCGTCGACGGCCGGGTGCTCGCCACCACCACCGGAACCCGACCCGAGGAGGCGTCGTGACCAGCGAGGAGCCCACCGTGAGCCCAGCCGACGCGGGCGAGGAGTCCATCCCCTACGAGCAGGCGCGCGAGGAGCTGGTCGAGGTGGTCCGCCGGCTCGAGGCGGGCGGCACCACCCTCGAGGAGTCGCTGGCCCTCTGGGAGCGGGGCGAGCACCTCGCCACCGTCTGCCAGCAGTGGCTCGACGGCGCGCGGAAGCGGCTCGAGGACGCGATGGCCCGCGACGACGACTGACGGCCGACCCCCCGGTTGGCGGTGACTCAGCCACCGCCCGGCAGCGGCTCGGTCGTGAGCCGTTCGGCGAGCGTGAGCAGGTCGCCCTCGGGTGCCGACCCGAACACCAGGAGGTTCTGGTCGCCGACCTCGGTGGCGTAGGCCAGGTCGCCGTCGGCATCCTCGTACGCCTCCCAGCGACCGCCGAGGTCCCCGCCGACCTCGACCGCGGGCCGCGAGGTGGTCTCCTCGTCGACGTAGGTCTCGAGCAGGTCGGCCACCGACTCCTCCGACTGCCGTACGCCCGCGAAGCCGTCGGACGTCAGGAAGCCGAGTCCCCACTCGACGCCCGCGGTGGCGTCGAGGCTCGTGGCACGCCAGCCCGAGGGCACGGTGGCCGGGTAGGCCACCCGCCAGTCCCCGGACTGTGCGGCCTCGACCGCGGCGAGGTAGTCGACCCGTTCCGGCTCCACGTCGAGCTCGTCGCGGTTGAGGGCACGGAAGCCGACGAAGGCGCCGATGACCAGCAGCAGCACCAGCAGCGCACCGACCATCCCGGCGGGCGATCGCTGGTACCGGCCGGGCTGCTCGCTCACCGGCCCAGTCTCACAGGCGGCACGGCCCCCGAGCCCGCCACCCCGGCCCCCCTCGAGCGGTCACGGACCGTTGAGGTCGCTCCTGCGCGGTTGCAGCAGCGCAGGAGAGGCACCAGCGGTCCGTTACCCGCCCTCGGGACACTGCGATCATCGGTCCCGCATATTCCGCCTTGTCGTTGAAATTCTTCCGCATCTGCGGAACCATTCCAGCGTGAGCACCTACCGGATCGCGGAGGCCGCCGAGCTGCTCGGGGTCAGCGACGACACGATGCGACGCTGGATCGACGCGGGCCGGATCCCGGCCGTCGCCGCCAGGTCGGAGGGCGGACGGACCGTCGTCGACGGTGTCGACCTCGCCCGGCTCGCCGAGGAGCTCGCCGACCACCCCGACCGCGACCGCACCCGCGCGAGTGCCGTGAGCGCCCGCAACCGGCTGACGGGAATCGTCACCAGGGTCGTCAAGGACACCGTGATGGCCCAGGTCGACCTGATCTGCGGGCCCTACCGGATGGTGTCACTGATGAGCGCCGAGGCGGCCGAGGAGCTCGGGCTCGAGCCCGGCGTGCGGGCGATCGTGTCGGTGAAGTCGACCAACGTCGTCGTCGAGAGGCCGTGATGAACGCACTCACGCGGGCCCTCCCCGCCCTGGTGCTGGTGCTCCCGCTCGCCGCCTGCGGGGCGGGCGACGAGGACGACGACCAGGGCGCCGGCGAGCTGACCGTGCTCGCGGCGGCGTCGCTCACCGACGCCTACGAGGACCTCGCCGGGCAGTTCGAGAGCGAGCACGACGCCGACGTCACGTTCTCGTTCGGGTCCAGCACCGACCTCGCCGAGCAGGCCGCCGACGGCGCGCCGGGCGACGTGCTGGCCACGGCCGACGAGACCTCGATGCAGGTGGCCGAGGACGCCGACGTCACGGGTGACGTCACCACGTTCGCCACCAACGTGATGGTGATCGTGACCCCGCCCGACAACCCGGCCGGGATCGAGTCGCTCGACGACCTCGACGGTACGACGTGGGTGCGCTGCACCGACGAGGTCCCGTGCGGGCGGGTGGCGCTCGGCGTGCTCGACGACCACGGCGTCACGGCGGAGCCGGCCAGTCTCGAGGAGGACGTCCGGGCCACCCTCGACAAGGTGATCTCGGGCGAGGCCGACGCGGGCCTGGTCTACGCGAGCGACGCGGTCGCGGCCGGTGACGACGTGGCGACCGTCGAGATCCCCGGCGCCGACGAGCGGCTGACGTCGTACCACGTCACGACGCTCGCGCAGAGCGAGGACCCCGACCTGGCCCGGGAGTGGGTCGAGCTGGTGACGTCGGAGGAGGGTCAGCGGGCCCTGACCGAGGCGGGCTTCACGCTGCCGTGACGACCACGCACGCTCCCGCAACGGCGCGGACCCGCCGGGTGAAGGATCCCCTCGGCCGGCCGCCGGCACTGCTGATGGCCCCCGCCGCCCTGGCGACGCTGCTGCTGGTCGTGCCGCTGGTGGCGATGGTCGCGGCCACCCCGTGGCGACAGCTGCCGAGCCAGCTGGCGTCCGAGTCCCTGCAGGACGCGCTGTGGCTGTCGCTGCTCACCTCCACCGCCGCGATGCTGGTGTGCCTGGCCCTCGGGCTGCCGCTGGCCTGGCTGCTCGCCCGGGTCGACTTCCGCGGCCGTGGCGTCGTACGCGCGCTGGTGACCGTGCCGCTCGTGCTGCCGCCCGTCGTCGCCGGGGTCGCGCTGCGGACGGCGTTCGGCCGCACCGGGGTGATCGGCGAGCCGCTGCTCGAGCTGACCGGCTTCGCCTTCCCCTTCACGACCTGGGGCGTGGTGCTGGCCCACACCTTCGTCTCGATGCCCTTCGTGGTGATCGCCATCGAGGGCGCCCTGCGCTCGGCCGACCCCGAGTACGACGCCGCCGCGGCAACCCTCGGCGCGTCCCGCTGGACCACCTTCCGTCGGGTGACGGTGCCGCTCGCGCTGCCGGGCATCATCGCCGGCATGGTGCTGGGCTGGGCCCGCTCGCTCGGCGAGTTCGGCGCCACCATCACGTTCAACGGCAACTACCCCGGCACCACCCAGACCATGCCCACGCTGATCTACGTCACCCGGCAGTCCGACCAGGACGCCGCCCTCACCCTCAGCCTGGTGATGCTGCTGGTGTCGGTCGTCGTGCTGCTGGCGCTGCGCGACCGCTGGCTGGGGACCGCGCCATGACCGCGGCCGGGAGGCTGGACGTCGACATCGAGGTCGACGCCCGGGTGCGGGCGGCGTTCGACGTCGACGCCGGCTCGGTGTGCGCCGTGATCGGCCCCAACGGGGCCGGGAAGACCTCGCTGGTGCGCGCGATCGCCGGGCTCGCCCCGGCCACCGGTCACGCCCGGCTCGACGGCGTCGACCTTCTCGGCCTCCCCGCCCGCGACCGCGGCATCGGCATGGTCTTCCAGGGGCAGCGGCTGTTCCCCCACCTGACCGCGCTCGCCAACGTCGCGTTCGGACCGCGGTCGAGGGGCACCGCCCGGGCCGACGCCGAGGCCCGGGCGCAGCAGTGGCTGGACCGGTTCGGCATCGGCGAGCTCGCCGGACGCAAGCCTCCCCGCCTCTCGGGCGGGCAGGCGCAGCGGGTGGCCATCGCCCGGGCGCTCGCCACCGACCCCGCACTGCTGCTGCTCGACGAGCCGCTGACCGGGCTCGACGTCAAGGTCGCGACCGCGCTGCGCATCGAGCTCGGGCGTCACCTCGCGTCGTACGGCGGCGTCACGCTGCTGGTCACCCACGACGCCATCGACGCCCTCACCATCGCCGACCGGGTGCTGGTGCTCGACGCCGGCCGGGTCGCCCAGGTCGGGACGCCGGCCGAGGTCGCCCAGCGCCCCAGCACCGAGCACGTCGCCCGGCTGGTGGGGCTCAACGTCGTACGCCGTGGTGACGAGCTGACGGCCTTCACCCCGGACGCCGTCGCCGTCGGGCTCCGCGAGCCCGACGGCTCGCCACGGCTGCGCTGGCGGGGCCGGGTCGCCGACGTCGCCCCCCACGGCGACGCGGTGCGGCTGCTGGTCCACGCCGAGCCCGACCTGATCGCCGACGTGACCCCCGCGGCCGCCGCCGACCTCGGCCTCACCCCCGGCACCGACGTCTGGCTGTCGGTCAAGGCGACAGCGGTCCGCACCTACCCGGCCGACACCCCGGGGATCGGTACCCTCGCCCCATGACGCAGCCAGAGACCCAGCCCCCGACGCCGGGCGAGCCTCCCCCGACCCCCGGCAAGGTCGACCGCAACCTCGCGATGGAGCTGGTCCGGGTGACCGAGGCCGCGGCGATGGCCGCCGGCCGCTGGGTGGGTCGCGGCGACAAGAACGGCGCCGACGAGGTCGCCGTCAACGCGATGCGCGTGATGATCGCGACGGTCAGCATGGCCGGCACGGTCGTCATCGGCGAGGGCGAGAAGGACCAGGCGCCGATGCTCTACAACGGCGAGCAGGTCGGCGACGGCACCGGACCCGAGTGCGACGTGGCGGTCGACCCGATCGACGGCACCACGCTCACGGCCAAGGGGATGAGCAACGCCATCTCGGTGCTCGCCGTGGCACCGCGCGGGGCGATGTACGACCCGTCCGCGGTCTTCTACATGAAGAAGCTGGTCACCGGCCCCGAGGCGGCCGACGTCGTCGACATCCGGCTCCCCGTCGCCGAGAACATCCACCAGGTCGCGAAGGCGAAGGGATCGAACCCCGAGGACGTCACCGTCGTGCTGCTCGACCGGCCGCGCCACGCCGAGCTGGTCGACGAGATCCGCAGGACCGGGGCCCGGATCAAGTTCATCACCGACGGCGACGTCGCCGGCGCGATCATGGCGGCCCGGCCCAACACCGGCATCGACCTGCTGCTGGGCGTCGGCGGTACCCCGGAGGGGATCATCGCGGCGTGCGCCATGAAGTGCACCGGCGGCGTGATCCAGGGCCAGCTGTGGCCCACCGACGACGACGAGCGGCAGCGGGCGCTCGACGCCGGGCACAACCTCGACGCCGCGCACGTACTCACCACCGACGACCTGGTCCAGAGCGACGAGGCCTTCTTCGTCGCCTCCGGCATCACCGACGGCGAGCTGATGCACGGTGTGCGCTACCGCGCCGGCGGCTGCACCACCAGCTCGCTGGTCATGCGGGCGCGCAGCGGCACCATCCGCTCGATCGTCTCCGAGCACCAGCTGAAGAAGCTCCGCACTTTCGCCTCGATCGACTTCGACCACTGATCCGAGCCCTGCACGCGAGCCTGCGAGCGAGCAGGACGAGCGAGGAGATCGAGGGTCGCAGGCATCAGGCCGAGCCTGCGAGGCGTGAGCGAGACATCTCGAAATCCCGCCCACCGTGGCGCGCCAGCGCCGCCACCACCTGCTCGATGACCCGCGGGTCGATCGCCATGCCGACGTGGGAGGCCCGGACCTCGACCGGGTCGGCGAGCGGGTCGACGCACGCCCGCCAGTCGACGATGCCGTCGCGGCGGGAGTAGACCGCGGTGAACGCCACGCCGTCGGGCACGGGCAGCCGGCTCTCCTCGAAGCTCTCGCGGGCGCACTCGCCAGCGACGCAGTCCTCGGCCATCAACCCACGCACCCCGGCCCGGCTCAGGCGGACCAGCACGTCGACGCTGGCGGTGAGCGAGACGTGGTGGGCTGCGGGTGCGAGCATCGGGCTGCCCATCGTGACGATCCCGGAGACCAGGTCGGGACGGCGTACGGCGAGCCCGCGCGCCAGCATCCCGCCCAGGCTGTGGCCGACCACCTGGACCCGCGACCCGCGCCGCTGCGCGATGGCCTCCAGCCGCGCCTCGAGCTCGCCGGCGGCGGTCCGGGTGCAGCCGACGTTGGCGTGGATCAGCGAGCGGTAGGTGCGGTAGCCGCGCCGCCGCAGCGACCGGGCCATGAGCGCCAGGCTGGCGTCGCCGGCCAGGAAGCCCGGGACCAGCACCACCGGCTCGCCCCGCTGCGGGGACCGGGCGGCGTAGGGCAGGTCGCGGCGGTGCCGCCGCTCCCCCGCGAGCCACACCAGGTGGCGCCCGGTCTCGCCGACGACGCTGCCCTCGCGGAGCACGGCGGCGACCCCCGGACGGTCGAACCCGTCCGGGTGCAGGAAGCCGCCGAGCGTGCGGGCCACCCTTCAAGGGTAGGGGTCGGGCGCCGGGTGCGACGCATTTCACACACCTTCAGTGAGGTTCCGTACGGGCGGTACGGTCTGGGCATGGCGCCGCACACCGATCGCCAGCATGAGGTCGTGGTCTCCGAGGAGCTGTTCGCCCCGGTGGGCCGCGGCATCGAGCTGTGCTACCAGACCTTCGGCGACCCGGCCGACGAGCCGGTGCTGCTCGTGATGGGGCTCGGGGGACCGATGACGTGGTGGGACCCCGAGCTCTGCCGGATGATCGCTGCGCAGGGCCGCTACGTCATCCGTTTCGACAACCGCGACACCGGCCGGTCGACCAAGCTCAAGGACCACCGGGCGACCCGGACCGCGCTGGTCCGGGCCTTCGCCGGGCAGTCGGTCACCCCGCCGTACACCCTGGCCGACATGGCCGACGACGGGTTCGGCCTGCTCGACCACCTCGGGCTCGACGCCGCCCACGTCGTCGGCGTGTCGATGGGCGGGATGATCGCCCAGGTGATGGCCATCTCGCGGCCCGAGCGGGTCCGCAGCCTGACCAGCATCATGTCCACGACCGGCAAGCGGTCGGTCGGCTGGCAGCACCCGCGCCTGCTGCCGATGCTGGTGGCGCCGCGGGGCCGCGGCCGCGAGGCGTACGCCGCCACCTCGGCGAAGATGTCCGAGCTCATCGGGTCGCCGGCCTTCCCGGTGCCGCGCGAGGAGGCGCTCGCCCGCGCCGGGGAGACCTTCGACCGCGGCTTCTCCGCCACCGGCGTGCTGCGCCAGATGCACGCGATCGTCGCCGAGCAGAACCGGGCACCCCGGCTGCGCAGCCTGCGGATTCCCGCCACCGTGGTGCACGGCACCGCCGACCGGATGGTGCACGTGTCCGGCGGGCGCGCGACCGCGCGAGCGATCCCCGGCGCCGAGCTGCTGCTCGTCGACGGGATGGGCCACGACCTGCCACGCGAGCTCTACCCGACGTTCACCGACGCGATCGAGCGAGCAGTGAACCGGGCGAGGGACGAGCCCGGTCACGTGGCTCGCGAAGGTTGAGCGAGCCACGTGTCCGAGCTCGCGAGGACGCGACTGGCGCGTCGAAACCCGGTGAGACGAGAGCAGACCTCAGCCTCGTCTAGTCACTCAGCCGCTCACCGCTCTCGGTGTCGAAGACGTGCACGTGCATCGGGTCGGTGGTGACGTAGATCCGGTCGCCCTTGTGGACCGTGTCGCGGGCGGAGACCCGCACGATGATGTTGCTGGGCGTGCCCTCGACGTCGCTGGTGCCGTAGACGAAGCTGTCGGCGCCGAGCTCCTCGACCACGGTCACGTCGACCGGCAGGCCACCCTCGCCGTCGGAGACCACCCGCCACGCCTCGGGGCGTACGCCGACGGTGATCGCGTCGTGCTGGGGGCCCAGCTTGTGCGAGGCCGCCGGGTCCACCGGCACCAGGTAGTCGCCGATCTGCGCCTGGCCGTCCTGGGCCCGGGCCCGGATCAGGTTCATCTGGGGGCTGCCGATGAAGCCGGCGACGAAGAGGTTCTGCGGCTTGTCGTAGAGCCGCAGCGGAGTGTCGACCTGCTGCAGGTAGCCGTCCTTCATCACCGCCACCCGGTCGCCCATGGTCATCGCCTCCACCTGGTCGTGGGTGACGTAGACCGTGGTGACCCCCAGGTCGGCCTGGAGCTTGGCGATGTCGGTACGGGTCTGGACCCGCATCTTGGCGTCGAGGTTGGACAGCGGCTCGTCCATGCAGAAGACCTGCGGGTTCCGCACGATCGCGCGCCCCATCGCGACCCGCTGCCGCTGGCCACCGGACAGCGCCTTGGGCTTGCGCTCGAGGTAGTCCTCCAGTCCGAGCAGCCGGGCGGCCTCGGCGACCCGCTCCTTGCGCTTGGCCTCCGGCACCTTCGCCATCTTGAGCGCGAACGCCATGTTGTCCGCCACGGTCATGTGCGGGTACAGCGCGTAGTTCTGGAACACCATCGCGATGTCCCGGTCCTTGGGCGGCGTGTGGGTGATGTCGGTGTCGCCGATGAAGATCCTGCCCTCGTTCACCTCCTCCAGCCCGGCGAGCATCCGGAGGGTGGTGGACTTCCCGCATCCCGACGGGCCGACGAGGACCATGAACTCGCCGTCCCCGATCTCGAGGTCGATGCCGGGCACCGCGGGCACGTCCGCCCCGGGATACCAGCGCTGCGCCTTCTCGAAGGTCACTGTTGCCATGTGCTTCCTTCTCCTTCACCGGCAGGTACGTGCCGGACGATCCGTCGTGAAGTGACGGCGCTCACGCTAGCGGCATCCGGTCGAGGCGCGGCGGTGCCTGCCTGGCGGACGGCGAAGGTTGCCAAGACCTCGGCGCACCAGTTGACTGTGATCCACACCACTTCACGGGAGGAGCACCAGATGCCGGCGGCCCTCGGTTCGGAAGGTGACGTCAGAAGACACGCAGGCGCGTGGGGGCAGCCGGTCTGGGCGTGACGTGCATGCTCGGGCTCGTCGCCTGCGCCGGTGACGACGGCGGCCCGCCCGAGCTCACCTGGTACATCAACCCCGACGCCGGTGGCCAGGCCGCCGTCGCGGAGGCGTGCTCCACCGACGACTACACGATCACCACCCAGGTGCTCCCCCAAGGACGCCAACCAGCAGCGGATCCAGCTGGCCCGGCGGCTGGCGGCGGGTGACCCCGAGATCGACATCATGAGCATCGACCCGCCGTTCACGGCGGAGTTCGCCAACGCCGGCTACCTCGCCGAGATCCCCCAGGACATGCAGGACAAGTTCCGCGACCAGGCCTTCGACAGCGCGGTCGAGGCCGCCACCTGGGAGGACCAGCTGGTGGTCGCGCCGTTCTGGTCCAACACCCAGGTCCTCTGGTATCGCAAGTCGTTCGTCGAGGAGGCCGGGCTCGACATGGGCCAGCCGGTCACCTGGGACCAGATCATCCAGGCGGCCTCCGACAACGGCGGCACCGTCGCCGTGCAGGCCAACAAGTACGAGGGCTACACGGTGTGGATCAACGCGCTGATCGCCGGCGCCGGGGGCGAGATCGCCTCGGAGACCGAGAAGGGCGAGGACGCGCAGATCGACATCGCCTCCGAGGCCGGCCAGGACGCAGCGGGCGTCATCGAGGAGCTGTCGGGCTCCGACGCCGCACCCGCCGACCTGTCGGTCTCCAACGAGGGCACGGCAGCGGCCACCTTCGCCAGCGACGCAGGCGCCTTCATGGTCAACTGGACCTTCATCCTCAACGGCGCGGGCTACACCGAGGAGGTCGTCAAGGACCTCGGCTGGGCCCGTTACCCAGAGACGATCGAGGGCGAGGAGTCCCGGCCTCCGTACGGGGGCATCGGTCTCGGCGTCAGCGAGTTCTCCGACGAGAAGGAGTTCGCGGTCCAGGCACTGGAGTGCCTCACCAGCCCGGAGAACCAGGCGGTCAACGCCGAGCTCACCGGCAACATGCCCTCCAGTGAGGCCGGCTACGACCAGCCGCAGGTGAAGAAGCTGTTCCCGGCCGACCTCATCGCCTTGTTCCAGGAATCGCTGGACTCGGCCGCGCCGCGCACGCTGTCGCCGTACTGGAGCGACATGTCGGGCAGCATCCAGAACACCTGGCACCCGCCGTCGGGGGTCTCCGACCAGACGCCTGAAGAGTCCAAGCAGTTCATCGAGGACGTGCTCCAGGGAAGGAGCCTGCTGTGACTACGACCGTCGCACCTGAGAAGGACGTCACCGGCAAGGCCAAGGCGGTCGACAGCGACCGCACCCGCGCCGAGAACCGGCTCGGGCTGAAGCTGGTCGCCCCCGCGGTGGTCATGATGCTCCTGGTCACCGCCTACCCGATGATCCAGGCGCTCTACCTCTCGCTGTTCCGCTACCGGCTCACGGCGCCCGACGACCGGGAGTTCATCTGGTTCGGCAACTACGGGACTGTGCTCACCGACGGGTTGTTCTGGCAGGACACCTGGAACACCGTGCTCATCATGGTGGTGACGGTGGCCGTCGAGCTGGTGATCGGCTTCGCTTTCGCCATGGTGATGCACCGGATCGTCTTCGCCCGGGGTGCGATCCGCACCTCGATCCTGATCCCCTACGGCATCATCACCGTCGTCTCCGCGTTCGCCTGGCAGTTCGCGTTCAGCCTCACCAACGGCTTCGTCAACACCTGGCTGCCCTTCGTGCCCGACGACTACAACTGGTTCGGGTCCCACTGGCCGGCGATCTCCGCGATCATGATCTCCGAGATCTGGAAGACCACGCCGTTCATGGCGCTGCTGCTCCTCGCCGGCCTCTCACAGGTCTCCGAGGACATGCTGGAGGCCGCCCAGGTCGACGGCGCGACCTGGTGGCAGCGGCTCTGGAAGGTGATCCTCCCCAACATGCGGGCCGCCATCATGGTCGCGGTGCTGTTCCGGGCGCTGGACGCCTACCGGATCTTCGACAACATCTTCGTGATGACGAAGGGGGCCCAGGACACCGAGTCGGTGTCGTTCCTCACCTACCGACAGAGCATCGAGCAAGTCCAGCTCGGGCTGGGCTCGGCGCTCTCGGTGCTGCTGTTCCTGAGCGTGCTGTTGCTCGCGTGGCTCATCGTGAAGCTGTTCCGTGTCGACCTGGCTTCGGCGAGGGGGGAGTCCTGATGAGGAACAAGACGAACGCCGGCCACTGGATCGGCTTCCTGGTGATCCTCGCCTGGTGCCTTCTTCCGGTCGTGTGGATCATCTCGCTGTCCTTCAAGGCGCCCGAGGAGACCTCCGCCGGCAGCCCGCAGTTCCTGCCGAAGGACGCCACACTGCAGAACTACCGCGACATCCTCGGCATCGGCTCGGTCACCCCTGGCCAGGAGACCGTGGCCAACGACTTCCTCGACGCACTCCGCAACTCGTTCGGGATCTCCCTGATCTCCACCTTCCTCGCCGTGGTGTTCGCGACGCTCGCGGCGTACGCCATCGCGCGGCTGGAGTTCCGGGGCAAGCGGATCGTGCTGACCATGGCGCTGGCGATCGCCATGTTCCCGGTGGTCTCGCTCGTCGGTCCGCTGTTCGACTTGTGGCGCACGGTCGGCCTGTTCAACACCTGGCCGGGACTGATCATCCCCTACATGACCTTCACGCTGCCGCTGGCGATCTGGACGCTGTCGGCGTTCTTCCGGGAGATCCCGTGGGAGATGGAGCAGGCGGCGCAGGTCGACGGGGCCACGTCGTGGCAGGCGTTCCGCAAGGTGATCGTGCCCCTGGCAGCACCCGGGGTGTTCACGGCCGCGATCTTGACGTTCTTCTTCGCCTGGAACGAGTTCGTCCTCGCGATCTCGCTGACGTCGACCACCTCGTCGCGCACGGTGCCGGCCCAGCTGTCGCTACTTCGTCGGACCCGACCCGTTCAACCCGCCGTACGGTCTGCTCGCCACCGCCTCGGTGGTGGTCACGGTCCCGATCATCATCATCGTCCTGCTGTTCCAGCGCAAGATCGTCGCCGGCCTGACCTCCGGCGCAGTGAAGGGGTAAGTGTCATGGCTGCCATCGACATGAAGAACATCGTCAAGCAGTACGGCGACGGGTTCCCCGCCGTCAACGACGTCAGCATCGACGTGCAGGACGGGGAGTTCATGATCCTCGTCGGCCCGTCGGGATGCGGGAAGTCCACGTTGCTGCGCATGGTCGTGGGGCTCGAGGACATCACCTCCGGCGACATGATGATCGGCGACAAGAAGGTCAACGACCTGGCGCCGCGCGACCGCAACCTGGCGATGGTGTTCCAGAACTACGCGCTCTACCCGCACCTGAGCGTCTACGAGAACATCGCGTTCCCGCTGCGGCTCGCCGGGGCACCCGACAGCGAGGTCGACGAGAAGGTGCGCAAGGCCTCGGCGACCCTGGAGCTCGACGAGCACCTCCAGCGCAAGCCAGGCAACCTGTCGGGTGGCCAGCGGCAGCGGGTCGCGATGGGCCGGGCCATCGTCCGGGAAGCCGACGCGTTCCTGTTCGACGAGCCGCTGTCCAACCTCGACGCCAAGCTCCGCGGCCAGATGCGCACCGAGATCTCCCGGCTCCAGAAGCGGCTGGGGATCACCACCATCTACGTCACCCACGACCAGACCGAGGCGATGACGCTCGGTGACCGCGTGGCGGTGCTCAAACGGGGCGTGCTACAGCAGCTGGCGACGCCCCGGGAGCTCTACGAGCAGCCGGGCAACCTGTTCGTGGCCGGCTTCATCGGCTCCCCGCCGATGAACTTCCTGCCGGCGACGGTCGAGGGCACCTCGGTGAAGCTGCCCTTCGGCACGGTGGAGATCCCGGCCGCCAAGGCCGAGAAGGCCGCAGGCAAGGGGTTGTTGATCGCGGGCATCCGGCCCGAGCACTTCGAGGACGCGTCCGTGGTCAGCTCCGCGCCGGGAGGGGCACACCTTCCGGGCCAAGGTGGACTTCGTCGAGTGGCTCGGCAACGAGGCCTACGCCTACATCCCGTTCGAGGCGCCGCCCGAGGTCCAGGCGCAGCTCACCCAGCTCGAGAAGGACACCGACGGCGAGGCGATGCGCACCCAGCTCGTCGTCAGCCTCGACGGGACCAGCCGGATCGCCGAGGGCGACGAGGCCGAGATCTGGGTCAACACCGAGAGGATCCACCTGTTCGACCCCGGCACGGGCGAGAACCTCACCCTCGACACCGGCCACGCCGGCACGGTGCCCGACGCCAACGCCATGAAGGCCGCCGAGGAGGTCGGCCGCGAGCAGGACGAGGCGAGCAGCAGCTAGCCCCTGCCCTGGTCGACCGACGACGGCGACGACGTGGCCCGGGGCTCCTGCCCCGGGCCACCGTCACGAGATGGCTGATTCCAAGGGGAGACGCGAGTCAGGCACCTTCCCTTGCCTCACTCATCTCTGTCCCGGGAGGGTCTTCCATTTCCTCAAGCGCGGTGGTCCCTTGCGGGTGACGGTGACGCCGGCCATCAGCGCCACGCCCTTGACCCGCACGACCGGGGAGTCGGCGGTCAGCTCCGCCGGCACCTTGTCGCGCGACTGCTCGAAGGCGCCCATGATCCCGACGCCCTCGATGATCACGCGGGTGCTCGCGTCGACCGTGATGTCGACCCCGGCCATGACCGCGTTGGCGTAGATGACCGTCTCGCGCGCGGCGAACGTCGCCTCACGCAGGTCGAGCTCGACCCCGCCCATCAAGGCGAACGCCTGGTGCCGGGGCGGCACCAGCCATGGCCCCCTGCGGGTGCAGCCGCCCAGGATCGCCAGCGAGGAGTCGTAGCTGGTGGCCGCCGGCAGCGTCTCGCGTCGCTGCACCGGAGGCGTCGACGGCTGCTCGCCGTGGGCGGGGAGGTCGATGGTGAGGGGGACCAGGTCGGCGTAGGTCTTGGCGGCGTACGTCGCCTCGAGCCGCTCGTCGAGCTCCTCGAGGTCGAGCCTGCCCTCGCCGGCCGCGTCGCGGAGCAGCTCGGCCACCTTGTGCCGGTCGGCGTCGGAGATCCGCAGCTGTGACGGGTCACCCGGCTGCGGCGTCGGCTCGAGCGGTCCTCCCATGCGGAGCAGCCTAGTCGGCCACCTCGCCCCCCGCGCCTAGCGCAGGGCAAGGAGCAGCCGGTCGACCAGGAACCGCACCCGGCCCCGGTCGGCCCCATCGCGGAGGCCGTCACGGACGGCCGCGACCCGCTTCCGCAGCTGCGCTCCGAGGTTCCCGCCGAGGGACTGCTCCCACTCCGGGAACAGCTCCGCCAGTCGCGCCACGTCCTCGTCGGACAGCGTGCGCGGCGCGTTCCAGCGGGCCTCGAGGTCCGCCGCGGCCCGGGCGCGGTGGACGCTCAGGTCGAGCGCCTCGCCCCTGAGGGTGAGCCGCGGGACCTGGTCCGGGGTGAGCCCGACGAAGCGACGGTGGGCGGCACCCCGCTGCACCAGGTCCAGGGCATAGGTACGGCGCCGCGCCGCCACGTCCGGGGCGCCGGCCGGCAACGGCGCCGCCGGCCGCCGGCACTCCCGGCGCCCCGCCGCCCGCACGGCCAGCCACGGCAGCACCAGCGACAGCAGGAGCAGCACGGCGGCGTAGGCGAGCGTGGTGGCGAAGGTGGTCTTCCGTCCGAAGCCGGGGGCCTCCCCCCAGACGGGCAGGCTCACCACCAGCGCGACCGCGGCGAAGCCGACGGCGTACACGACCGCCCAGCCGGCGGAGAGGGCGCGGGCGTCGGTGACAGGGGCATAGGTCCAGGCCGGGTCGCTCTCCCCCGTTGCGGCCAGCACCTGCAACCACCGGCCGGTGCGGTCGGAGACCCAGCCGCACACGAGCACGGCGACCAGCACCGCCGGCCAGACCCACAGGTGGTCCTGCACCCAGCCGAGCAGGTCGGTGCGGGCGAGCCACCAGATGGCCCACACCAGGCCGCCGAGCACCGCCAGCCAGGCCAGGGCGGTCAGCGCGACCCAGACCAGCGACACCACCCGGCGGGCGGCCGTCCGGCCGAACCATCCCGACCGCGACCTGCGGGTGCCCGACCGGGCGGGTGCGGGCCGCACGAAGCCCTGCCGGTCGGCGAGCCGGTCGACGGCGGCCCAGACGCTCCCCGACGCCATCGGGATGCTCCCCAGCAGCATCAGCCCGAGCACCACGGCGCCGATGACGAGGAAGGTCGAGACGCCGCTGGTGTCGCTGCCGTCGCTGTTCCCGCGGTGCAACGCATAGATGACCAGCGGCACGACCGGCGACAGCAGCACCACCCCGTGGAGCAGCGACCCGGTCCGCAGCGCGCCGTACGCGAAGGCGCCGAGCACCGCGCCGGCCCCGGCCGCGGCCGCGATCGGCTGCAGGCCCTCGGGCAGCACACCCAGCAGCGCCAGCGCGAGAGCGGTGCCGCCGAGGGCGAACGCCAGAAGTGCGAGTGCCCGCGCGACACCCCCACGAGCCAGGCCGGTGATCCCCCAGTACGGCAGCAGCATCGCGCCGCGGAGGGTCCGGGTGACCGGCTTGAGCGCGCCCATGCCCGAGCCGGTGGAGTCGGCGACGGTGGTCACGACCGCAGCGGCGGAGGTGACGGTCCGGATCAGCAGGTCGCTGCCGGCCTCCTCCTGCAGCGGCTCCGACCCGATCCCGGCGCCGTCGAAGGCGGCGAGCGCGCGCCGGCTGTCCTCGTCGTCCGCCGCGTGGTGCGGGTCGCCGAGACGGCGGAGCAGCTCGTCGTGCTGGGCCACGAACTGCTCGCTCCGCGACCGGGGGTTGGCCCCGTCGACCCGGTCGCCCACGATCGCGGCGGCCAGGGCCGGGAGCTCGCCGGGCAGCGAGTCGAGGTGGAGCGCCCAGGCGAAGATGGTCGCGAGCGCCGGCATCGCCGAGGGCAGGTCGGCGTCGGCGACGCTGAAGTCGAACGCCGTGGTCAGCTCGCGGTACGCCGCCCGCGCGTCGGCCGGGAACGCCTCCGCCGCGAGTCCGAGCGCCGCCAGGACGTCGGCCAGGGTCTGCTCGGCGCACCGTCTCGCCTGCTCCTGGTGGAGCTCCCGGACCCGTCCGGCGTCCGCCGGGCCGAGCGCCTCGTGCCGCACCAGGTATCCGGACACCCGGGCAGTGCGGCGGACCCGCTTGGGGTCGAGCAGCGTGCGGGCCAGCATCGTGGCGCCGTCGGCACGGCCCCAGATCCAGTCGTTGACCCGCCACGAGCGCTTCAGGAAGCCGCCGAACCGGTTGATCGCGTCGCCGCCGAGCTTCTCGGCGCCGTGGGTGGTGATCGTGGCGAACGGGTTCTGGGTCTCGGCGGACACCTGCACCAGCTCGACCGGGATCGAGGCGCCGGTGCTGACCTCGTCGCCGAGGGCGGTGCTCACGACCTCGAGCTGCATCAGCCGGGTCAGTGCGGTGATCCGGTCGGCCCCGGCGAGCAGCGCGTGCCAGCCCGGCAGCCCGGCCTCCTTCCCGACCGGCGTGCCGGCGTGCCGGCCAAGCGCGCCGACGCAGGTGAGCAGGGTGTCCACCGTCTCGTTCACCAGTCGGCGTACCTCGGCGCCCGCGGACGCGGGGGCGCGGAGCCGGCCGCGGCCGTCCTGGAGCGCCGTCGCGACCGCGGCCGCGACCTCGTCGGTGGCCTCGTCGAGCTTCTCGACCTTCTCGCCGACGCCGTTCTCGGTGACCGACCCGGTCATCAGGTAGGCGTAGAACGCCAGCCGCAGCGTCCAGTAGGCGCGGGTGGGGGGCAGCTCGAGCAGGGTGGGGTCCTTCTCCCACGGGTCGTCGGTCAGGTGCCGGGCCTCGCGGACCTGCTGGGCCAGCCGGAAGACCTTCTGCCGCGCGGTGTTGACGGCGTCGAAGTCCTCGCCCTTCGGCAGGATCCAGACCAGCCGGCGGAGCAGGTCGGCCGCGCTCTCGGCGACCCCGAGGGCGGCGTCGATCCCCCAGTCCCACTGACCCGCGGTGATCCGGAAGTGGTCGGCGGTCGGGGCCGCGGTCGGCACGTAGGGCAACACGTCGCCGGCGGACCCGTCGGCGTCGCCCTCCCACATCTGCTGGGCCCGGACGGCGGCCGACCGCACCCTCTCGTAGCTCCACTTGTCCGGCAGCGTGGCGCCCATCAGCCCGTCGGGGGTCATCCCGGTCCGCCAGGCCGCGAGGTTGCGCCCGGCGCGACGTTGGCGCAGCCGGCGGTACTGGCCGTAGACCGAGCCGGTGAGCGCGGTCAGCTCCTCCGGTCCGGGAGCGCTCCCGCCCGTGGGCTCCCACAGCTGCTCGAGCAGCTCGCTGCGCGTGCCACGCCGACCGGACACGGTGAGGTTGTGGCGCTCGAGCTCCTCCACGTAGGACCGGCTGCCCTGGGCGGTGAGCGCGCCGAGCAGCCCGGTGAGCGACCTGGTGAGCTCGAACGGCCGGTCCCGCTCGTCGGGCGGGTCCTGCTGCTCGGCGGGGGCGTGCGGGAAGACCAGCAGCACCACCCGGCGTACCGGTCCGGCGGCGGGCATCTCCTCGATCGCCTGCAGCGCCTCGCGGGTGGGGGTGTTGGAGAGCGCCCCGCCGTCGGCGCAGTAGCGGGAGCGGTTCGTGGTCAGGCCCGGGTTGCCCCAGAACTCGACGTGGTCGCCCATGTCCGGGCGCAGCTTCTGCTCCGGGGTCAGCGGCACGCCGGCCCGGTCGCGGTAGTCGGGGTGGCAGACCGGGACGTACGACGGCTCGAACGCGAACGGGAAGCTGGCCGAGCTCCGGGAGGCCAGCGCCAGCCGGTCGGCGGTCCGTGCCAGCCGGTCCTCGGCGAAGCAGTCGTCGGGCATCCCGGCGCGCCGCCGGAACCGGAACCGGCCGGCGTGCAGCCGCTGCGGCAGCGGTTGGCCCATGGAGTCGACCGACACCGCCTGGTTGCCGCCGATCACCGTCGTCGTGATGGTCAGGTCGATCGGCGCCTCCTCGGGGCCGACGTGGCCGGACCCCCGGGCCAGCCGGCCGAGGGCGGCGTTGAGCGCCGGCAGGAAGTACTCGTCGCCCTGCAGCAGCGACCGTGGCTGCCCACGGAACGGCTGCCGAAGCAGGTTCTCGAACCGCCCCTGCTCGATCCACAGGTCGCGCAGCGCGGACGGCGACGCGTGCCGGTTGACCTGCGTCAGCGCGAGCGCGGCACCGTTGATCCCGCCCGCCGACGTCCCGGTGATCACGTCGACGCGGGCGGCGCACCCGGTCAGCCGCTTGAGGACCGAGTACGGCGTGGCCGCCCCGGGATCGGCCTTGGTGAGGCGGTCCAGCTCGAGGACGACGCCGCCCATCCACACGGCCAGCGACACACCCCCGTTGAGCACGACCGCCAGTCGTACCTGCTCCTCCGGGACCGCGTGCAGCTCGTCGTGCCCGAGCAGTCCCGCGGTCCTCCCTGCCTGCGACGTCGTGGCAGCCATCGACCCTCCCCGTCCGAGCCCTCAGGAAGAGGGTGGCACCTCCCCGGCGCCGGTGGAATACCCGCGAGTTCGGGACGGACGCCGCCCGCTGCCCTACGCCGGCGCGGCGACATCCGGCACCTGCCGAGGGTCTGGTGGATCCTGCTGATCCTGTTCCTCCCGCTCGTCGGCTCCGTCGCGTGGCTGGTGGCCGGCCGACCGACCGCAGCGGGTGGCGCGGGCCTCGCGGTACGGGGCGCGCCGTGCCCGACTTCCCGGAGTACGACCGGCCCGGCCGGGCCGCGGCCACCACCCCGGAGGCGGACGTGGAGTTCCTGGGCAGGGTCCTGGAACGGGCCGAGGAGCAGCGCCGCCGGACAGCCGAGCAGAAGCGCCGGGACCGAGAGGCCCAGGACCCGGCCGACGGCGATCAGGGCTGACCCGCGGGCTACCCTGCCCGGGTGAGCACCTCACCCGAGTTCCGCCACTCCGACCTGCTGCCCACCGGACCCGACGACACGCCGTACCGCCTGGTCACCACCGAGGGCGTGTCGACCTTCGAGGCCGACGGGCGCACCTTCCTGGAGGTCGAGCCGGAGGCGATCCGCAGGCTCAGCGACGAGGCGATGCACGACATCGCCCACTACCTGCGACCGGCCCACCTGGCCCAGCTGCGGAAGATCATCGACGATCCCGAGGCGTCGGGCAACGACCGGTTCGTCGCCCTCGACCTGCTCAAGAACGTCAACATCTCCGCCGGCGGCGTGCTGCCGATGTGCCAGGACACCGGCACCGCCATCGTGATGGGCAAGAAGACCGAGGGCGTGCTCACCGGCGCCGACGACGGGGAGTGGATCTCGCGCGGGGTGTTCGACGCCTACACCAGGCTCAACCTGCGCTACAGCCAGATGGCGCCGCTGTCGATGTTCGAGGAGAGGAACACCGGCTCCAACCTGCCGGCGCAGGTCGAGCTCTACTCGGTGCCCGGGGACGCCCCGGAGTACAAGTTCCTGTTCATGGCCAAGGGCGGCGGGTCGGCCAACAAGTCGTTCCTCTTCCAGGAGACCAAGGCGATCCTCAACCAGCAGCGGATCCTCACCTACCTCGACGAGAAGATCCGCTCGCTCGGCACCGCCGCCTGCCCGCCCTACCACCTCGCGGTGGTGATCGGCGGCACGTCGGCCGAGTACGCGCTCAAGACGGCGAAGCTGGCGTCGGCGCACTACCTCGACCACCTCCCGACCGAGGGATCGATGAGCGGCCACGGGTTCCGCGACCTCGAGCTCGAGGAGCAGGTCTTCGAGCTGACCCAGTCGTTCGGCATCGGCGCGCAGTTCGGCGGGAAGTACTTCTGCCACGACGTCCGTGTCGTCCGGCTGCCGCGCCACGGCGCGTCGTGCCCGGTCGCGATCGCGGTCTCCTGCTCGGCCGACCGGCAGGCGCTCGGCAAGATCACGCCCGAGGGCGTGTTCCTCGAGCAGCTCGAGACCGACCCGGCCCACTACATGCCCGACACCGGCACCGCCGACGACATCGCCGGCGGCGAGGTCGTGGCGATCGACCTCACCCGGCCGATGGACGAGATCCTCGCCGAGCTCCGGCGGCACCCGGTCAAGACCCGGCTGTCGCTGACCGGCCCGCTCGTCGTCGCCCGCGACATCGCCCACGCCAAGATCAAGGAGCGGCTCGACGCCGGCGAGGAGATGCCGTCCTACCTCCGTGACCACCCGGTCTACTACGCCGGCCCCGCCAAGACGCCCGAGGGCATGGCCTCGGGCTCGTTCGGGCCGACCACCGCCGGGCGGATGGACTCCTACGTCGAGCAGTTCCAGGCCGCCGGCGGCTCGAAGGTGATGCTGGCCAAGGGCAACCGTTCCAAGGTCGTCACCGAGGCCTGCGAGCGGCACGGGGGCTTCTACCTCGGGTCGATCGGCGGGCCGGCCGCGCGGCTGGCCCAGGACTGCATCAGGTCCGTCGACGTCCTCGAGTACGAGGAGCTCGGCATGGAGGCGGTGTGGAAGATCGAGGTCGAGGACTTCCCGGCCTTCATCGTCATCGACGACCAGGGCAACGACTTCTTCACCGACCCGTCGGGCACCACCACGATCCCGCTCACGGGCATCCGGGTGCGGTCCCAGGAGGAGGACCGGGAACCTCGCGTCCGGCGTCCTCGTTCGTCCGGGTGACGACAGGAGTGCCCATGAAGTGCCCGACCGACGGATCGACGCTCGTCATGAGCGAGCGCAGCGGCATCGAGATCGACTACTGCCCCGAGTGCCGAGGGGTGTGGCTCGACCGGGGCGAGCTCGACAAGCTCATCGAACGCTCCGCCCAGCACTCCGCACCGCCGCCTGCTCCCGCCCCCTCGTCGTACGAGAGGGAGCGCGACGAGCGGCAGCAGCGCCAGCAGCAGCGGTACGCCGAGCCACAGCCCTACGCGCCGCATTCCTCCCGGAAGAAGCGCAAGGAGAGCTGGCTCAGCGAGATCTTCGACTGACCTCTCCGACCCCCTCACGGCGCCGGCTCGCCGGACGCGGATCGGGAAAGGTCCTCGCGCAACCGGTCCGCGAGCCGGGACGCCGCCTCGCCCACGACGTGGCCGAGCGGGACTCCCCCGGTGACCCGGTCCTGGTGGGCTCCGCCGACGCCGACGAGCACGCCGGGCGTGTGCGCCACCAGCGTCGAGACGACCTCGCGCACCGCCGGGACGTCCTCGGCGATCGGGACGCCGACGACCACGGCGTCCGGCGAGAGGGCGCGCACGGTGGCGAGCCACGCCTCCCCCGGCAGGTCGCCACCGACATAGGTCACGCGGATGCCGTGGTGCCGCAGCAGTGCGGCGAACGCGAGGACGCCCAGCTCGTGGCGGGAGCCGCGCGCCAGCCCGACGACCACGTGGGGGGCGGTTGCGGCGGCCGGGGGCACGCCGTCGAAGAGCTGCGCCAGTCGGCGCTGCACCCCCGCGCTCGCGAAGTGCTCGCCCGCCACGGTGACCCTCCCGTCGCGCCAGGCGAGCCCGAGCCGGGTGAGCGACGGGAGCAGCCAGCGGTCGACCTCGAGCTCGAGGTCGTCACCCGGCAGCCCCTCCGCGAGCGCCTGGAGGAGGAGCCGCGGGTCCATCTCCTCGGCAGCGCGGGTCAGCCCGTCGAGGTCGCCGAGGCCGTCCGGGGCCTCGGCGCCGGCGCCGTCGCCGTCCGCCCGGGAGAGCACCCGCGCGGCCGCCTCGCGCGGGCTCCACCCCGCGTCGACGAGGTCGCGCATGGCGGCCAGGCGGCGCAGCGCGTCGTCGTCGTACATCCGGTAGCCGCCCTCGGAGCGGGCGGGGCGTACGACGCCGTAGCGGCTCTCCCACTTGCGCAGCGTGTCACGGGGGATCCCGGTGAGCTCGGCGGCGCGACCCACGGTGTACACCACCCCAGTGTAGGGCATCTTTGGACAAACACTGGACAACTTCTGCACAGAGAGCGATGCTAGGACAAACCTTGGACACGAAGGGACACGATCATGACCCGGCTCCGCCTCACCACCGCCACCGCCGCCCTCGCGATTGCCGCGATCGGAGCGCTGGCCGGCCCCACCTCGGCCCAGGCCGCCCAGGACACCGCCTGCCAGAAGGCGGGTATGAAGACGCTGCAGTCTGCAGGGCTTCTCGACGACGTGGCCCGTGGCGGCATCTCCCTGTCCACTGCCCTCAGCCTCGAGGTGGCTCCACGTGACCCCGCGCTCGACCTGAGCACCGTCCCCGACCCGATCCCGCTGTCGCTGCTGCTCGCCGACCACCGCGCGGGCGAGGCCAGCCTGTTCGTCTACCCCTGGTGCTGACCTCCCGCGCACCGGGGCGGCTGTCCCCCGCAGCCGCCTCGGTCCCGTGACCCCGTGTGGGCGGGAAACCACTCCGACCGGCCCCGCCCGCACGGCCCCCGACCGTCCCGGCCTCTCGTCACGATCCGGTGCCTGCGTCCCGCGAACGGCTCCGATGTCCCGACCGGTGAACGACCGCGCGGCCGCGGGACGCGCGCCCTGCACTGAACGGCTTCGCCGGCCCGAAGTAGCGTCCTCCCCGTGGAGTACGTCGAGCTGGCCCGCGCCGAGTCCGAGCGGGGAGAGCTGGTGCTGCGGCAGCGGCAGGACGCCGGCGGACCGGCGATCCTCGAGCTGCGGGCCAACGGCGTGTTCGTGATGGACAACGCGGAGTTCACCAGCGAGCGTGCGCTCGCCACCTCGGCGCTGGCCCTGGTCGACCGGCCGCGCGACGTGCTGGTCGGCGGGATGGGGCTGGGGTTCACGATGCACGAGGTGCTCGCGGACCCGCGGGTCGAGCGGTGCACGGTCGTGGAGATCGAGGAGGCCCTGGTCGGCTGGATGCGCGACGGGACGATCGGCCACGGCCAGACGATGCTGGCCGACGAGCGCGCCAACCCCGTCGTCGCCGACGTCACGGTCGCGCTGGCCGAGGGGCCGACGGCGTCGTACGACCTGGTGCTGCTCGACGTCGACAACGGCCCGAACTTCCTCGTCCACGAGAGCAACGCCCGGATCTACGAGGCGGGCTTCCTGACCGAGGCACGCCGGATCCTGCGGCCCGGAGGGGCGCTGGTGATCTGGTCGATGGACGAGGCCCCCGCCCTGCAGGAGACCATGGACGGGATCTTCGACGAGGCGGCCGCAGTGCCGCAGCCGGTGCGGCTGCAGGACCGCGACGAGCACTACTGGCTGCTGGTGGGGCGGGTCGGCCAGGAGAGCTCCGCGCGGTAGTGGCCGGCCGAGCGGCCAGCTGTCACCGGTAGCGTCGGCAGCATGACCGACGACTACCGGACCGAGCACGACTCGATGGGCGAGGTGCGGGTGCCCGCCAAGGCGCTCTGGCGGGCGCAGACGCAGCGGGCGGTCGAGAACTTCCCGATCAGCGGCACCCCGATCGAGCCGCGGCTGGTCCGCGCGCTGGCCCTGGTCAAGCAGGCTGCGGCCCGCACCAACGGCCGGCTGGGGGTGGTCGACCAGGAGCAGGCCGACGCGGTCGAGGCGGCCGCAGCGCGGGTGGCCGCGGGCGAGCTGCTCGACCACTTCCCCGTCGACGTGTTCCAGACCGGGTCGGGCACCAGCTCCAACATGAACATGAACGAGGTCCTCGCCTCGCTCGCCTCCCGCGACGGCGCCGACGTCCACCCCAACGACCACGTCAACGCCAGCCAGTCGAGCAACGACACCTTCCCGACGGCGATCCACGTCGCCGCCGCCCAGGCCGTCGTCGAGGACCTGCAGCCCGCGCTCGCCGTCCTCCACGACAGCCTCCGGGCCAAGGCCGAGGAGTTCGCGGGACTGGTGAAGTCGGGCCGGACCCACCTGATGGACGCCACGCCGGTGATGCTCGGTCAGGAGCTGGGCGGGTACGCCGCCGTCCTGGCGCTCGCGCAGGAGCGGCTCGACGCCGTGCTCCCGCGGGTGCGGGAGCTGCCGCTCGGCGGCACCGCGGTCGGCACCGGCATCAACACGCCCGAGGGCTTCGCCGCCGGCGCCATCGAGGCGCTGGGCGAGCTCACCGGGCAGCCGTTCACGGAGGCGCGCGACCACTTCGAGGCCCAGGGCGGTCGCGACTCGCTGGTGGAGCTGAGCGGCGTGCTCCGCACCGTGGCGGTCGGCCTCACCAAGGTCTGCAACGACCTGCGCTGGCTGGCCAGCGGGCCCACCACGGGCCTCGCCGAGATCCGGCTCCCTGATCTCCAGCCGGGATCCAGCATCATGCCCGGCAAGGTGAACCCGGTGCTGCCCGAGGCGACGCTGATGGTGTGCGCCCAGGTCGTCGGCAACGACGCGACGGTGGCCTGGGCCGGCGCGGCCGGCAGCTTCGAGCTCAACGTGATGATGCCGGTCCTCGCCCGCAACGTCCTCGAGTCGGTCCGGCTGCTGGCCACCAGCACCCGGCTGCTCGCCGAGCGCTGCGTCGACGGCATCGAGGCCGATGCCGACCGGATGCGGACGTACGCCCAGTCGTCGCCCTCGATCGTGACGCCGCTCAACCGGGTCGTCGGCTACGAGGAGGCCGCGAAGATCGCCAAGCAGGCGCTGGCCGACGGCGCCACGATCCGCGACACCGTCGTCGCGATGGGCTACGTCGAGCGGGGCGAGATCTCCGAGGAGCAGCTCGACGAAGTCCTCGACGTGGAGTCGATGACCCACCCCTGAGCGCTCGGCGACCGGACGTCACAGCGAGCGGGACCACGGGGGATGTCACTGGAAGATTCGGTCCTCGCCGCCGCCCCCGCGGATGTAGTCGCGTCCACTCATCCCGACGATCCAGTCGCTGTGGTCGTTGCCCCAGATCCTGTCGCGGGAGTCGCCGCCCCGGATCCAGTCCTTCCCGGCTCCGCCGCTGATGCGGTCGGCGTACATCGCGCCGGTGATGTAGTCCCTGCCGCGACCACCGAACACGGTGTCCCGACCGGCGTCCCCGAGCACGGCCATCTCGAAGGTGGCGGGCAGGCCACGGCCGTCGACGTAGTCGTTCCCCAACCGCGGGTGCACCTCGAGAAGGATGTGGTTGTCGGCAGCGGGGATGCGGCACGTCGCCAAGACTCCTGGGCTCACCCGGTGGTTGTTGCAGGCCCTCGGCAGCGACTTCCACCGTGGCGTGTTGGTGTCACGGAACCGCAGCCGACCGTTGGTCACGCTCATGTTCAGGTGCGTGTTCTGCTGAGCTGCGGTGAACCGGTATCCGTACCTGGTGCGGATGATCTTGGCCTTGTCCCTCATCGACTCCATGGGGCCGTCGTCAGGCTTGAGGGAGTCGTCGAACGGGTCGACGGGGCCGTAGCCGCGTGGCTGGTCTGCGTGGGCGGTCGTGCTCAGCGCTACGAGCGAGATCGTGGAGGCGGCAAGTGCTGCGACAACGGCGCAGGCCACTCGCCGGACAGGGCGAGCCATGGGGGGTCCTTCGGGCCGGGGGGCGGGGGGCTCCCGAGAGGTGTTCAGGTCTTCAGATGTGGGGGTTCTCTCGAGCCGCTTGTCGGCAGCTGCGCCCCGGATCATAGCCACCCGACGTCCGGGAGGCCACCCCTGCCACTCGCGGTGGCGCTCAGTACCAGTTGTTGGCCTGCTTGAACTCCCACGCGGCGCACGGCGAACCGTAGGAGTCGGCGATGTAGTCCAGGCCCCAACGGATCTGCACCTCGGCGGAGGTGAAGTAGCCCGGGGGCATGTCGTGGGTCTCGGTCAGCGCCTGCGGGATGCCGTACGCCGACGAGGTCGGGTTGTCGGCGTGCATGTCCCAGTCGCTCTCGCTGACGTACAGCGCGTCGAGGCAGCTGAACTCGTCGCTGGAGAAGCCGTACTCGGGCAGCAGGGCCTGGGCGATCTCACGCGGGTCGCTGCTGGAGAGCTCCTCGGAGCGGGTCACGCCCTCGCCGGTGTCCTGCGAGAGCGAGGCGGCGTTGGCCTGGTCGGTGCGGCCACGGCTGTCGGACCGGGAGATGGTGTCGCGCCGGTCCTCCATCGCGGCCTTGCTCAGCGTCGCCGCGATGGGCGCGGTCGAGGTCGACGAGGTGGACGACGAGGTGCTGTCGGCGGCGACCGGTTCCGTGCCGCCGCCGGCGTCGAGCACCCCGCCCGCGACCGTCGCGCCGGTCGCCGCGACGGCGACCGACGAGAACAGCATCGTGTTGCGCACCACCGTGCCGGGCGCGGACCGCGCGAAGCGGTTGGCGCGGGTCTGTCGGTGTCGGGGCGCGTGCTTGGGACGTGCAGGGGAGGAGAAAGACATGGGGGTGAGGGGGTCGGGGGCAGGGTCTGGGCTCACCGCGACAAGGGGCCCGAACCACCAAGGTCACGAAATGATTACGCGACACACTGGCCTAGATGAACGGGGCATGCAAACCGAACGCCCCGAAATGGCCCGGTTGCACCATGCGATACCCATCACACGGAATCCCACGGGCCACGTGAGCCACACGCGCCACGGCGCCCCCGGCCGGCCTGCCCGCTGGTACGTCGGGCCGGCCCGGGTCGCGCGGCGTCAGAGCGTGACGTTCTCCAGCATCTCGGTGACCAGGGCAGCGATCGGCGAGCGCTCGCTGCGGGTGAGGGTCACGTGGGCGAACAGCGGGTGCCCCTTGAGCTTGTCGACCACGGCCACCACCCCGTCGTGCCGTCCGACCCGCAGGTTGTCGCGCTGGGCGACGTCGTGGGTCAGCACCACCTTGGAGTTGGCGCCGATCCGGGACAGCACGGTCAGCAGCACGTTGCGCTCCAGCGACTGCGCCTCGTCGACGATGACGAAGGCGTCGTGCAGCGAGCGGCCGCGGATGTGGGTGAGGGGCAGCACCTCGAGCATCCCCCGGTCGAGCACCTCGTCGATCACGTCGCGGGAGGTGACGGCGCCGAGGGTGTCGAAGACCGCCTGCGCCCAGGGGTTCATCTTCTCGGCCTCCGAGCCCGGGAGGTAGCCGAGCTCCTGGCCGCCGACCGCGAACAGCGGCCGGAAGACGACCACCTTCTGGTGCTGGCGACGCTCGAGCACCGCCTCCAGGCCGGCACACAGCGCGAGGGCCGACTTGCCGGTGCCGGCGCGGCCGCCGAGCGACACGATCCCGACCTCGGGGTCGAGCAGCATCTCCAGCGCCACCCGCTGCTCGGCCGAGCGACCGTGGATGCCGAACGCCTCCCGGTCGCCACGCACCAGGTGGACCTGCTTGTCGGCGCCGACGCGGCCCAGCGCCGTACCGCGCTCGGACAGCAGCACCAGCCCGCTGTGGCAGGGCAGGTCGCGTGCCTCGGCCAGGTCGACGGTGCCGTCGTCGTAGAGCTCGTCGAGCTCGGCGGCGGTGACGTCGAGCTCGGCCATGCCCGTGTAGCCGGTTTCGGAGTCGGAGCCCTTCAGACCGGACTCGGCCCGGTACTCCTCGGCGTCCAGGCCGACCGCGGACGCCTTGATCCGCATCGGGAGGTCCTTGGAGACCAGGGTGACCGCGTGCCCCTCGCTGGCCAGGTTGTTGGCGACCGCCAGGATCCGGGTGTCGTTGTCGCCCAGCCGGAAGCCCGACGGCAGCGACGCGGCGTCGGTGTGGTTGAGCTCGACACGGACCGTGCCGCCCTCCTCGCCCACCGGCACCGCCTCGTCGAGGCGCCCGTGGGTCACCCGCAGCTCGTCGAGCAGCCGCAGCGCCGAGCGGGCGAAGTAACCCAGCTCGGGGTGGTGCCGCTTGGCCTCGAGCTCGGTGATCACGACCACCGGCAGCACCACCTCGTGCTCGTGGAAGCGCCTGATCGCGCCGGGGTCGGCGAGCAGCACGCTGGTGTCGAGCACGAAGGTCCGGGTGGCCCCCGGAGGCGTGGCGGCGGACGTGGAGCTGGAGGCGGGCGCCTGGGACTTCTGGACCGTGGTCGGCACGATGTCACCCCTCACGGACCGGCGCGCGCACTCCTCGCCCGGTCCTTGTTGCTACGCGGTGGACCGGACAGGGCGCGGTGGACCGGAGTGCCGGTCCCCGTGGCGACCGCGGGATCCCCGCGGTGACCGACGGTCGTGTTGGGTCACGAACTGCCCTCCCAGCACGGCGAGCTTCCCCACTCGCCGATACCCCGGAAAGTACGCCCGGACCTCCCGGGCACCCTCGCGACACGCCCGAACCAGGGGTGACAGGAAGGTGAAGGATCCCTACGCGCCGCCCGTCGAGACGGTTGCGGAGACGTCGGTTGAGGAGGGCGCACAGCGCTCGTCTCGAAACCAACCTCCTCAGGAGGCCGCCCTTCGAGACGGTTGCAGCGCAACCTCCTCAGGAACCGCCCTTCGAGACGGTTGCAGCGCACCTCCTCAGGAACCGTACCGGCGCTCGCGCTGGGCGTAGGCACGGATCGCGCGCAGGAAGTCGACGCGGCGGAAGTCGGGCCAGTACGCCTCGCAGAAGTAGAACTCCGAGCGGGCGCTCTGCCACAGCAGGAAGCCGCCGAGCCGCTGCTCCCCCGAGGTCCGGATCACCAGGTCGGGGTCGGGCTGCCCCTTGGTGTAGAGGTGGTCGGCGATGTGCTCGACGTCGATGACCTGGGCCAGCTCCTCGAGGCTGGTGCCCTTGGTCGCGTGCTCGGCCAGCAGCGACCGTACGGCGTCGGCGATCTCGCGCCGGCCGCCGTACCCGACCGCGATGTTGACCAGCAGCCCCTCGACGTCGCGGGTGTCGTCGGCGGCCTGCTTGAGCCGGGCGGTGACCCGGGCAGGCAGCAGGTCGAGCGCACCCACGGGGTGCAGCCGCCAGCGGCGCTGCCGGGCGAGCGCGGTGACCGCGTCGCCGATGATGTCGAGCAGCGGGTCGAGCTCGTCGGTCCCGCGGTTGAGGTTGTCGGTGGAGAGCAGCCACAGCGTGACCACCTCGACCCCGACCTCCTCGCACCAGTCGAGCAGCGGCTCGATGTTGGCCGCCCCCACGCGGTGACCGTGGGCGGTGTCGTGGCCGACGGCGCGCGCCCAGCGCCGGTTCCCGTCGAGCATCACACCGACGTGCTTCGGGATCCGGTCGGCCGGGAGCGCCTTCACCATCCGCGCCTCGTAGGCGGGGTAGAGAGCGCTCCTCACGGCGTCCTTCACACGTCGCAGGCTGGCCACGGCTCCGATGGTAGACCCCGTGATCCTGCTCGCGTTCTGCTTCGACCCGACCGCGACTCCCGTAACCTCGGGGGCATGAATCATGTCGTACGCCGGGGGCTGGACCATCTCGCCCACGACGTCGGCGACCTCACACGCCACGTCAAGCCGAAGCTGCGTGGGTGGCTCCACCTCGTCAACGCGCCGCTCACGCTGGCGGCCGGGATCGTGCTCATCGCGCTGTCACCGACCGCCCCGACGCGGGTCGGCTCGGCGATCTTCGCGGGCTCGGCCCTGGCGCTGTTCACCGTGTCCGCGATCTACCACCGCGGCACGTGGTCGCCCCGCGTCCACGGGTTCCTGCAGCGCCTCGACCACGCCAACATCTTCCTGCTGATCGCCGGCTCCTGCACGCCGTTCGCGATCCTGCTGCTCGACGGCGCCGAGCGCTGGACCATGCTCGCCATCACCTGGGGCGGCGCCCTGGCCGGCGTCGCGATGAAGGTGTTCTGGGGTGGCGCCCCGCGGTGGCTGTCGGTGCCGATCTACATCGCCCTCGGCTGGGCGCCGGTCTTCTTCTTCGGCGACTTCATCTCCGGCGCGATGGGCTACGGCGACGCGATCGGCACCGCGGTGATCGTGCTGGTCATCGTCGGTGGCGGCCTCTACACGATCGGTGGCCTGGTCTACGGGACCCAGTTCCCCAACCCGTGGCCCCGCTGGTTCGGCTTCCACGAGGTCTTCCACACGCTGACGATCCTGGCGTTCGTGACCCACTACGTCGGCGTCTCGCTGGCGACGTACTCACTGCGGTGACGGCGGGGGCTGCGAGTCCCCTCCCGTCGCGACTACCACGACCACGGCGGCCGACGCCGTCGTTGTCACGGCGCCGCCGCCCAGCGGTGGCTCAGCCACCGAACCACGCCCCAGAACGGTGGCTCACCCACCGCAGACCCACGGACTGGTCGACACCTCAGAGCAGGTCCGGGTCGGTGACCGGGCGCTCGCAGACCAGGTGCCGGCAGGCGTACGCCGCCGGGCGGCCGTCGACGGGCTCCCGGCCGACCAGCAGCGGGACGTCGTCACGGGGCCCGTCGGCCACGACCACGACCGCGCCGGGGCGACGCCGGGCGGCGGCCTCGAGCGTGTCCCGCTCCGGCCCCGGCGGGCCGACCACGGCGACCTCCTCCGGGCCGTCGAGCATCGGCACGGCGGCCGCCAGCGACCACCCGGCGAACCGCGGCGCCCGTTCCGCGATCGGCGCCACGGTCGCGAGCGCAGCCTCCGCCGCGTCACGGTGGCGGCCGGAACCCGTGAGGGCGGCGTAGTCGGCCAGGGCGTGGACCATCGCCGACAGCCCCGACGGCGAGGCGTTGTCGGACGGGTCCCGCGGACGCGCCACCAGCGCCTCGGCGTCGTCGGCGGTGTCGAAGAACCCGCCGTCGTCGGCCACGAAGTGGTCGAGCGCGGCGTCGAGCACGACCCGGGCCCGCTCCAGCCAGACCGTGTTCCCGGTCGCCTGCAGCAGGTCGAGGAAGCCCGCCGCGACGCAGCCGTGGTCCTCGAGCACCCCCGCCGGTGCCCCGACGACGCCGTCCCGCGACACCCGCCGCAGCCGGCCGTCGACCACGTGCAGGTCCCACAGCAGCTCGCCCGCGGTCACGGCCGCGTCGACGCACGCCGGGATCCCGATGAGCTTCCCGGCGCGGCACAGGCCCGAGATCGCCAGCCCGTTCCAGGCGGCCACGACCTTGTCGTCGCGCGCGGGCCGCTCGCGCTGCGAGCGTGCCTCGAGGAGCCGACGCCGCACGTCGAACCACCGCTCGAGGTCGTCGGGGTCCTCGCGCAGCTGCAGCGTCGAGGTGCCGTGCTCGAAGGTGCCGGCCTCGGTCACGCCGAGCCAGCGGGCGGCCCACGGCCCGTCGTCCGGGCCCAGGACCGAGGTGAGCTGCTCGGGGGTCCAGACGTAGTAGGTGCCCTCGGCACCCTCGGAGTCGGCGTCGAGGGCCGAGGCGAAGCCGCCCTCCCGGGTGCGCAGCTCGCCGAGCAGGAAGTCGCCGATGCCCTCGGCCGCCCAGACGCCCTCGGCGCTGTCACACCATCCGGCCCACTCGGCGTACACCCGGAGCAGCAGGGCGTTGTCGTAGAGCATCTTCTCGAAGTGCGGCACCACCCAGTCGGCGTCGACGCTGTAGCGGGCGAACCCGCCACCGAGCTGGTCGTGGATCCCACCGCGGGCCATCGCCGACAGGGTCTGCCCGGCCATGGCCAGAGCCCGGTCCGACCCCTCGCGCAGCAGGAGCTCCAGCACCATCGACGGCGGGAACTTCGGCGCTCCCCCGAAGCCACCCCGCTCGCCGTCGTACTCGCGCGCGAGCACGTCGAGCGCCCGGTCGAGGATCTCCCGGCCGATCGGCGCCGCCGCCGCCGCGAGCGGCTGGCGCAGGTGGTCGCCGAGCCGCTCGGCCACCCGCTGGACCTCGTCACCGCGCTCGCGCCACGCCTGGGCGATCGTCGCCAGCACCTCCCGGAACGCCGGCTGGCCGTGCCGCGGCCGGTCCGGGAAGTAGGTCCCGGCGAAGAACGGCCGGGCGTCGTGGTCGAGCACGACGGTCATCGGCCACCCGCCCTGGCCGGTCATCGCCGTGGTCGCGTTCATGTAGACGGCGTCCACGTCGGGCCGCTCCTCGCGGTCGACCTTGATGCTGACGAAGTGCTCGTTCATCAGCGCGGCGGTCGCGGGGTCCTCGAACGACTCGTGGGCCATCACGTGGCACCAGTGGCACGCGGCGTACCCGACGCTCAGCAGCACCGGCACGCCCCGACGCCGCGCCTCCTCGAACGGCGCCGTTCCCCACTCCCACCAGTCCACCGGGTTGTCGGCGTGCTGGAGCAGGTACGGCGAGGTCGCGTCCGCCAGTCGGTTCGGCATCCGCCCAGCATGTCACCGGCTCCCAGACGCATCGGCCGGGTGTGCCGTGCCAAGGTTGCCCCCGACGACGTACGACCATCGCAGCACGGCGGAGGAACCCAGATGACGGCAGACCCCGGTCGTACGCCGACGCTGCTGGTCGCGCACGCCGTCCTCGCCGTGGCCGGCGTGGTGCTGGTCCTGGGCTCCTCGTGGCCGCTCGTGTGGGACGGGCTGTGGACCGCGCCGGACTCGGGCCTGCTGGTGCTCGTCGTCGTCGCCGCGCTGGTCTGCGGCGGGATCGGCGGCCTGGTGGAGGGGGTCGCACTGCGCACCGGGCACCCGGCGATCGGCTACCTCGTGGCCCTGGTGGCGTCGTACCCGGCGTTCGTGGTGGTGGAGCTCAGCATCGGTCGCTGGGGTGACCCCGGTGGCCCGGTGGACACCACCGACCTCGGGCTCCCGCTCGTGGGCTGGCTGCTCTTCGTCGGGGTGCTGACCGCGACCGCCACCGCCGTGGTCCGGATCCGCCGCCGTCGATCGCCGACCGACAGCCCCGGCGCCCGCACCTGACCGTCCGGTCCACGACTCACCCTTGTGGAGGTTCCCCGCGCTCCTAGGGTCGGCGGTATGGAGGGAGCACTGTCCGGGAGGATGCGGGACCCGATCTTCTGGAAGAACGCCACCCAGCTCGCCAAGACCGTGGTCGCGGCCGTGGTGTCGTGGGTGCTGGCGGCGTCCGTGTTCGACCTGCCGCAGCCGTTCCTGGCGCCCTGGGCGGCGTTGCTGGTGGTCCACGCGACCGTCTACCGCACCTTCTCGGACGGCCTCAGACAAGTGGTCGCCACCGTGGTCGCGGTGCTGCTGGCGGCCGTCGTGGGCAACCTCCTCGGGCTCGACACGACCGCCGTCGCGGTGCTCCTCGCGCTGGGGGTGCTGCTCGGAGCGTTGCCGTGGTTCGGCACGGAGGCGACCACGATCGCCGCGACCGGGCTGGTGGTCCTCACCACCGGCTTCACCGACGACCTGGAGCTGGTGCTGCGGCTGCTCGACACCGGGATCGGCGTCGGGGTGGGGCTGCTCGTCAACGTCGCCGTCTGGCCGCCGTTGCTGCGGCGTACGGCGATCGTCGCGCTCAACCGCATCGACGACGGGATCGGTGAGCTGCTCGTGGACGTCGCGGAGGAGCTGCGGGCCGGTCCCGCCGAGACCGACGTCGACGGGTGGGTCGAGCGGACCCGGGACCTCGACGGCGAGATCGGCCGGGCGTGGGCGCTGGTCCGCCAGGCCCGCGAGAGCGCGTGGATGAACCCGCGGCGCTCGGCCGGCGAGTTCCGCGACCCGCAGCTGTGGCACGCGCTGCTGCACCGGATGGAGCAGGCCGTCGCCGAGACCCGGAGCATGGCGCGCACCCTGGGCGGACCGGCCAACCCCCGCGAGGCGTGGGAGCCGCCCTTCGCCGACGCCTGGACCGACCTGCTCACCGCTGCAGGACGCGCCATCGCCGACGCCGACCCCGACCAGATCCACACCGTCCGGCACGGGTTGGAGGACCTGGTCCGGGAGCTGACCCATGACCGCCAGCACCTGGCACAGTGGCCGGTCCACGGCGCGCTGGTGATCAACCTCCGCAACATCCTCGACGCGATGGACGAGGTCGCCCTCGCCGGCCCGCTCGACGACCCGCCACGACCGCTGGCGCAGGTGCGGTGGCGGGTCGCCGCGAGGCAGTCACGGCGCAGGCCCTGAGCCGCCGTCCGAAGGCTGGTTCAATCGGTCGCATGGACGCTGAGGGCTGGAACGAGCGGTACGCCGCTGCCGAGCTGGTGTGGTCGGCGGAGCCGAACCGGTTCGTCGCCGCCGAGTGCGCCGACCTGCCCCCGGGCCGCGCGGTCGACCTGGCCGCCGGAGAGGGGCGCAACGCGATCTGGCTGGCCCGCCGGGGCTGGACCGTGACGGCCGTCGACTTCTCGCAGGTGGCGCTCGACAAGGGGGCCCGGCTGGCGGGCGACACCCCCGTCACGTGGGTGTGCGCCGATGCGACCACCTGGGTGGCGCCGGAGCCGGTCGACCTCGTCGTGATCGCCTACCTCCAGCTCCCCGCCGACGCCCGGCGGGCCGCGGTCCGGGGCGCGTACGACGCACTCCGACCCGGCGGCACGCTCCTCCTGGTCGCCCACGACTCGACCAACCTGGCCGAGGGCGCCGGGGGGCCGCAGGACCCCGCCGTGCTGATGACGGCCGACGACGTGCTCGGCGACCTCGACGGCCTCGGGGTGCATGTCGTCCGCGCCGGGCGGGTGGCGCGCGAGGTGGCGCCGGGCGGCGACCACCACGAGCACGCCGGCGAGCCGAACGTCACCGCGTGGGACTGCCTGGTCCGGGTCGAGCGCCGCTGAACGGTCGGCTGGCCGAGGTCGCCGCCCAGCGGTGGCTCAGGTACCGAATCGCGGGCCGAAACGGTGGCTCACGCACCGCCGACCCGCACACCTGCGCACCAGCGGTGGCTCAGGTACCGAATCACCGGCCGAAACGGTGGCTCACGCATCGCCGGACCCACACCCACACCCACGCAAACCGACCGGCGGCTCAGGCGCGGGGCGGCTCGTCGTGCTGCGGGGCGGTGCCGTTGTCGTCAGCGGCGTCGGCGTCGTCACCGGCCGGCGCGACGGGCTCGTCGCCGTAGACGCCGGCGTCCTTGGCCGCCTGGGCCTTGCGGAGCTGCTTGACCAGGCTGAACCCCAGGAACGCGACCGCTGCGCAGAGCAGCAGGAACACCACGAACGCCGTCCACCCGGCCTTGACGTCCTCGGGCGCCGGACCCTCCTCGACGGCCTCGAGCAACGGGAGGGCGGTCATCAGCAGCATGCCGCCATTGTCTCAGGCGGGCAGGCTCACCCGGGCGTCGGGATCCCGGCGAACAGGTCGTCCTCGGGGGTGGGCGCGTCGACGTGGCTGGTGACGAGCTCGTAGTCCTCGGTGGGCCACACCTTCTCCTGGATCTCGCGCGGGATCGCGAACCAGTGCCCGTCGGGGTCGATCTGGGTGGCGTGGGCCAGCAGCGCCTGGTCGCGCACCCCGAAGTAGTCGGCGCACGGCACCTTGGTGGTGACCCGGGCGTCCCACTCGGGCTCCGGCTTCCACTCCTTGAGCCGCTCCTCCCACGGGGACTCCAGGCCGTGGGCCAACATCGCCTCGTGGAGCGCCTGCATCCGCTCGCGGTTGAACGAGTGGTGGTAGTAGAGCTTCTGCGGCTGCCACGGCTCACCGGCGTCCGGATAGCGGTCGGGATCGCCGGCCGCCTCGAAGGCCGCCACCGTCACCAGGTGGCACTGGACGTGGTCGGGGTGCGGGTAGCCTCCGCGCTCGTCGTACGTCGTGACCACGTGCGGCCGGAACGACCGGATCAGCGCGACCAGCCGCTCCGCCGCCTCCTCGACCGGGACCAGCGCGAAGCACCCCTCCGGCAGCGGCGGCTTGGGGTCTCCCTCGGGCCAGCCGGAGTCGACGAAACCGAGCCAGTCCTGGGTCACGCCGAGGATGTCGCGGGCCCGCTCCATCTCCTGCCGCCGGACCTCGGTGATGTTCGCGAGGATGTCGGGCCGCTCCATCTTGGGGTTGAGGATCGAGCCGCGCTCGCCGCCGGTGCAGGTGGCGACGTGGACGTCGACGCCCTCGGCGACGTAGCGCGCCGTCGACGCCGCTCCCTTGCTGGACTCGTCGTCGGGGTGGGCGTGGACGTGCATCAGCCGGTAGCCGGCACGGGGGCGCGACGGTGCGGCCGCCGGGAGGTGCTGCGACATGGCGGCAGTCTAGGGAGCAACGCGCTCTGGGAGGATGGGGCCATGGCTTCCCCGACCGCTCCGCCGGGCCTGGCGGACCGCTACGGCACCCCGTCGCCCGTACGGCGGCGGGTGCTCCTCGGCGCGGTCGCCGTGGTCGTGGTGGTGTTCCTCGGCTGGCTGGCGTGGACCGCGTGGTTCCACGCGACCCCGGCGGTGCAGTCGGAGCTGGTGACCTGGGCGGTGGTCGACGAGCACGAGGCCACCGCGACCGTCTCGGTCGCCCTGGAGGAGGGGGTCACGGCCAGCTGCGTGGTGCAGGCGGTGGCCGAGGACCACACGACGGTCGGCGAGGTGGCCTTCGAGCCCGTCGACGGGACCAACGAGGTGTCGGTGCGCACCGAGCGGGAGGCCACGTCGGTGACCCTGGTCGGGTGCACGGCGGAGGGCCAGCCGCGGCCCCGCTGAGCGGCGGCCGCACCGTCCGGGCCCGTCGCCGGACCTGCACGACGTGGGTTCGCTTGCTACTGTGGAGGTCGAACATCCCGCAGGGCCGACCACAACTCGCGGTCCGGCGGGTTTTCCTTTTGTCGCGCACAAGAGTGTCCCGCAGGAAGTGAGCACCATGACGCAGTCCGCCCAGCCGGCCTCGGTCTGGCTGACCAAGAAGACGTTCGACCGGCTCTCCGCCGAGCTGGAGGACCTCCGCGGTCCCCGCCGCCAGGAGGTCATCGAGCGGATCAGCTCTGCCCGCGACGAGGGTGACCTGAAGGAGAACGGCGGGTACCACGCGGCCAAGGACGAACAGGGCAAGATCGAGGCCTCGATCCGCCAGCTCGAGGAGATGCTCGGGACCGCTGACACCGACGCTCCCGACGACGACGGGGTCGTGGCCCCGGGCAAGCTGGTCACCTACCGCTACGCGGGCGACGACGAGGCCGAGAAGTTCCTCATGGGTGCCCGCGAGATCGAGGACGACTACGAGGGCGACGACTTCGAGGTCTTCTCGCCGCAGTCGCCGCTCGGCGCCGCACTGAACGGCGCCCAGAAGGGCGAGACCGTCGAGTTCGAGGCCCCCAACGGCCGCACCCAGCGGATCGAGATCCTCGACGCCGTCCCGTTCACCGTCTGACCGGAGACATCCGGCTCGACGACCGGGCACCCGTGCGCACGCACGGTGCCCGGTCGTCGTACGTCGGGCGTCACTCGAAGACGGAGTAGCCGCACTCGCGGAGCCGGGCGAGGACCTGCTCGGCGTGCTGCTCGCCCCGGGTCTCCATCTGCAGCCGGACCTCGACCTCGTCGATGCGGAGCGACGCCGAGATCCGCTCGTGGGCGACCTCGAGGATGTTGGCGCCGGCCTCGCCGAGCTCGGCCAGCAGCCGGGCCAGCCCTCCGGGGACATCGGGGATGCACACGCGCAGGTAGAGGAAGCGGCCGCCCGCCGCCAGACCGTGGCGGATCACCTTGCCGAGCAGCAGCGGGTCGATGTTGCCACCGGAGAGCACGGCGACGGTGCGGCCGCCGTAGGTCCGCGGCTCGTCGAGGATCCGGGCGACCGCCGCCGCACCGGCGGGCTCGACGACCATCTTGGCCCGCTCCAGCAACGCCAGCAGTGCCTGCGACAGCGACTCCTCCGAGACGGTGACGACCTCGTCGACGTGGTCGCGCACGGCAGCGAAGGTGACCTCGCCGGGACACCCGACGGCGATCCCGTCGGCCATCGTCTGCATCGACTCGAGCGGCTGCGGCGACCCCTTCGCCAGCGAGCCCGGGAACGCCGCGGCGCCCTCGGCCTGGACGCCGACCACCCGGACGTCGGGCCGGTGGGCCTTGACGGCGAGCGCGATCCCGGCGAGCAGCCCACCACCGCCGGTCGGCACCAGCACGGTCTCGACGTCGGGCGCCTGCTCGACGATCTCCAGGCCCGCGGACGCCTGTCCGGCGACGATGTCGACGTGGTCGAACGGGTGGATCAGCACCGCACCCGTCTCGTCTGCGAACGCCCGTGCCCGGACCAGCGCGTCCTCGAGGTGGCGGCCGTCGAGCACGACGTCGGCGCCGTAGCCCCGGGTCGCCTTCTCCTTGGGGATCGGCGCGCCCTCGGGCATGAAGACGGTGGCCTTGATGCCGAGCATCTGCGCGGCGAGGGCGACCCCCTGGGCGTGGTTGCCGGCCGACGCGGCGACCACACCCCGGGCCCGCTCCTCCTCGGAGAGCCGGGCGATGCGGACGTAGGCCCCGCGGGTCTTGAACGACCCGGTGCGTTGCAGGTTCTCGCACTTCAGCAGCACCTGGCCGCCGGTCAGCGTGGACAGCCAGCGCGACTCCTCCATCGGGGTCAGCACCGCGACCCCCTCGAGCAGCCGGCGGGCCTCGTCGAGATCGTCCGGCGTGAGCAGGTCAGTCACCGACGCTCTCCTCCTCGTCGTCGTCCCCGTCGTCAGGTCTGTGGTCCGGCCGGGCGGCCGTTCCCGCACCGTGATCCTCGCCGTTCTCGGCCTCGCCGGCGAGGTGGTGGACGACGGCGTTGGCCGCCGACGCGAGCGGTACGGCGACCAGGGCGCCGGCGATGCCCGCGATCAGGACCCCGCAGCCGATGGCGACGATCACGCCGAGCGGGTGGACGGACACGAAGTGACCCATGAGGAACGGCTGCAGCACGTGGCCCTCGATCTGCTGCACCAGGATCACCCCGCCGAGCATCAGCAGGGCGATGATCGGGCCCTGGTCGACCAGCGCGACGAGCACCGCGACGGTGCCGGCGATCGTCGCACCGACCATCGGGATGAACGCGCCGAGGAAGACCAGCACGCCGATCGCGAGCACGAACGGGACACCGAGGACAGCCGCCACGATCATGACGCCGATGGCGTCGACGGCCGCCACCAGGACGGTCGCCCGGACGAACTGGGTGAGGCTGCGCCACGCCACGCGGCCGCTGCTGTCGACCTTCCTGCGGGCCGCTCGCGGGGCGAGCCGGACCGTCCACGCCCAGATCCGGTCGCCGTCGGCGATGAAGAAGAACGTCGCGAACAGCACGATGAAGAACCCGGCCACCACGTGACCGAGGGCGGTGCCGACCTCGCCGATCCGGGTGACGACGCCGCCCTCGCGGGTGCTCTCGGTGATGGTGCGCTGCACCTCGAGCAGGTAGCCGTCGAGCTGGGAGTCGCTGACCTGGAGCGGCCCGCTCTCCAGCCAGTCGCGGATCCGGCCGATGCCGGCCACCACCGAGTCGGCGAGGTCCGTCGCGCCGGTCGCGACCTGCTGGCCGACGAACGTCAGCAGCAGCCCGACCAGCAGCAGCCCGCCGACCACGACGACGGCGGCCGCGAGCTTGGTGGGGAGCCCCCGCGACAGCAGCCGGACGAGGGGCACCACGAGCGCCGCGATCAGGAGCGAGACGACCAGGGGCAGGGCGATGACCGAGAGGAAGCCGATCACCCGGAAGACGAGGTAGCCCGCGGCCGCGATGACGAGGAACCGCCACGCCCAGGCGGCCGCGAGGTCGACGCCGTACGGCACCTGGGCGGGGGCGACGTTGCTGGGGCCGGACTCGATCGGCAGCGGATCGGGGCGGCGTTCGGCGCGCGCGAGGGCCCACTGCTGCGCCAGCCGCTCGGCGAGCCGCTCGTCGCGGTCGCGGCTCCGGCGGAGCGGGAGCCGGCGACGTGGCGACTCCTCCCCGGACCGCTCCGACCCTTCCTCGCTCTCCACCCGGACAGGCTACTCAGCGGCGGCGAGCCGACGGGCCAGCCGGTGGGCCGCGTCGGGGTGAGTCGTGGCGAGCAGGCCGACGGCGCACAGCGCGTACTCGGTGTCGACGACGACCCGCGGCGTGCGCGGCAGCTGCCAGCCCCCCTCGACGTCCTCGCCGAGGCTCCCGGCGAGCACCCGCTCCGCGACTCCCGCCCGGCCGTGTCGCAGCACCCCGCCCGACCCGACCAGCAGGTCGACCTCGCGCAGGTCCTTGCCGGTGCGCTCGACCACGCGCCCCTCCGGCGACACCACGACCTTGGCGCGACCGGCGTGGCGACGCAGCGCCAGCCCGACAGCAGCGGTGGCGATCCGCTCGTCGGCGTCGGCCTCGCCGTCGTCGGCCGGGAGATGCCCGGGGCGGTCGCGCAGCGTCCCGGCGTACGCCGCGAGGTCGTCGAGCCCGGCCTCCTCCACCGTGGAGAGGGCCGACCACCGCATCCCGAGGTCGCCCTCGACGGTGCGGGTGACCGGCGTGACGGCGACGACCTCGCGCGAGAGCCCTGCGTCCTCGGGATCGAGCGCGACCACGCTGTGGACGTCGGTGGTGGCGCCCCCGACGTCGACGACCGCGACGTCGCCGACCCCGGGGCGTTCCTCGTCGAGGCCGTGGGCCAGCAGCTCAACCCCGGCCAGGACCACGTCGGGGGTCGCGCCGCGCACCATCCGGCGGAAGTCGTCGCTGGCGCTGAGGTGCTTGCCGCCGATCACGCGCTCGAGGAACATCTCGCGGATCGCGGCGCGGGCGCCCTCGGGGGCCAGCACCCCGATCCGCGGAACGACGTTGTCGGTCACCACGTGGGGTACGTCGGCCAGGACCGCGGCGACCTCGTCACGCGCGTCGATGCTGCCCGCGACGACGACCGGCCCGGTCCATCCGGCGTCGACCATGGCCCGGGCTCCCTCGACCAGCGACGCACTGTTGCCGCCGTCCGTGCCCCCGGTCAGCAGCACCACGTCGGGTGCGGTGTCCCGGAGGACGCCCGCCAGGTCGTGGTCAGGTCCACGGGCCGCCATGGCGTGCACGCCGACGACCTTGCCGCCGCTGGAGAGCGCGACCCGACGGCCCGCCTCGGCGGTGACCAGCTCCTCGTTGCCGACCACGGCGATCCGTAGGCCGCCGCCGGCACTGGAGCAGGCCAGCACCCGGGCCGTCGCCGCCCGCGCGTCCTGGGCGACCAGCGCCGCGAGGCAGGCGGCGTACCCGTCGAGGACGTCGCTGCCGATCGTGGTCGGGTGGTCGGCCGAGGCGACGATCCGCCCCTGGTCGAGGTCGACGAGGGTGGCCTTGGTGAAGGTGGAGCCGAAGTCGACGCAGACGACGGCCGGGTCAGCGGGGCTTCGAGACAGGCGCTGCGCGCCTTCCTCAGCCACCGGACAGGGTGCGGTCGAGGTCGGCGACCAGGTCGGCGGCGGTCTCGATGCCGACGCTGAGCCGGACCAGGTCGGCGGGGACCTCGAGGTCGGTGCCGGCGACGCTGGCGTGGGTCATCCGGCCCGGGTGCTCGATCAGGCTCTCGACGCCGCCCAGCGACTCGCCGAGGGTGAAGACCCGCGCCCGCTCGCACACCCGCAGCGCCTGCTCCTCCCCGCCGGCGACCCGGAACGAGACCATCCCGCCGAACCGCTTCATCTGGCGGGACGCGACGGCGTGGCCGGCGTGCTCGGGCAGCCCGGGGTAGATCACCTGGGTGACCGCCTCGTGGCCCGACAGGAACTCCACGACCGCCTCGGCGTTGTCGCAGTGGCGGTCCATGCGCACCCCCAGGGTCTTCAGGCCACGGTGGGTGAGGAAGGCGTCGAACGGTCCGGGCACGGCGCCCATCGCATTCTGGTGGTAGCCGACCCGCTCGGCCAGGTCGAGGTCGCGCACCACCAGGGCGCCGCCGACGACGTCGGAGTGGCCGCCGACGTACTTGGTCGTGGAGTGCAGCGCCACGTCGGCGCCCAGCGCGAGCGGGGTCTGCAGGTACGGCGAGGCGAAGGTGTTGTCGACGACCAGCAGCGCCCCGGCCTCGTGGGCGACGCCGGCGAGCGCCTCGATGTCGGCGACGTTGAGCAGCGGGTTGGTGGGTGTCTCGATCCACACGACCTTGGTCTCGCCCGGTCGGACCGCGGCGCGGACGGCGTCGACGTCGGAGACCGGGGCCGGGCTGTGGGACAGCCCCCAGGCCTGCTCGACCTTGTCGAACAGCCGGTGGGTGCCGCCGTAGGCGTCGTCGGGGATCACGACGTGGTCGCCCGGCCGGCACACCGCGCGGAGCAGGGTGTCCTCGGCGGCCAGGCCGGAGGCGAAGGCGAATCCTTGCTCGCCCTCCTCGACCGCCGCGAGCGCTCCCTCCAGCGCGGTGCGGGTGGGGTTGGCGGACCGGCTGTACTCGTAGCCGCCGCGGAGCCCCCCGACGCCGTCCTGCTTGTAGGTCGACGTCGCGTAGATCGGCGGGATCACCGCTCCGGTCGTCGGATCCGGCTCGTAGCCCGCGTGGATGGCGCGGGTCTCGAAGCCGGCCTTGTCGGCATGCTCCTGGCTCACGGCGCCGACACTACTCAGCGCTCCCGGCGGGGTGTCACACTCGCCCCATGGAGCAGCAGCAGGCGGGGGACCGCCCCAACGTCCTGGTCGTGATGTTCGACCAGGTGGCGCCGACGGCGCTGGGTGCCTACGGCAACCCGGTGACCCACGCCCCCACCCTCGACCGGCTGGCCCGCGAGGGCGTGGTGTTCGACGCGGCCTACTCCAACTCGCCGCTGTGCACCCCGGCGCGCTACTGCATGATGACCGGCCAGCTGCCGTCGGCGACCCACGGCTACGACAACGCCGCCTACCTGGCCAGCACCATCCCGACGTTCGCCCACCACGCCCGGCTGGCGGGATACCGGACGGTGCTCGACGGCAAGATGCACTTCGTCGGCCCCGACCAGCTCCACGGCTTCGAGGAGCGCCGGACGACCGACATCTACCCGGCCGACTTCGGCTGGACGCCCGACTGGCTGCAGCCCGACGAGCGGATCGACTGGTGGTTCCACAACATGGACTCGGTCACCCAGGCGGGGGTCGCCGAGGTCACCAACCAGCTGCTGTACGACGACGAGGTCGGCCACCAGGGTGTGCGGGCGCTCCACGACCTGGCGCGGGCCGACGACGAGCGGCCGTGGCTGCTGGTCGTGAGCTTCACCCACCCCCACGACCCCTACGTGACCCGCGGCCGCTACTGGGACCTCTACGAGGGCCGCGAGATCCCGCTGCCGCAGGTGACGGCCGACGACGTACCCCTCGACCCCCACACCGCGAGGCTGCGCCGGGTGAGCGCGATGGACGAGGTGGAGATCACCGACGACGACGTCCGCAACGCGCGGCGGGCCTACTACGGCAACATCTCCTACCTCGACGAATGGACCGCCCGGCTGACCGGGACGCTGGACGCGCTGGGGGTCGCCGACGACACCATCGTGGTGCTGCTGGCCGACCACGGCGACATGCTCGGCGAGCGCGGGCTCTGGTACAAGATGAACTTCTTCGAGGGCTCGGCCCGGGTGCCGCTGGTGGTGCACGCGCCGACCCGGTTCCGGCCCAAGCGGGTCTCGGCGCCGGTCTCGCTGGTCGACGTGCTGCCCACGATCACCGAGCTCGCGGGCGTCGAGACGCCCGACGGGCCCGACGCGCTGGCCGGGCGCTCGCTGCTGGGGCTGTGCGACGACCGACCCACCGACGGGCCCGAGGTCGAGCGCGAGGTGATCGGCGAGTACATGGGCGAGGGCGCGATCGCCCCGATCGTGATGATCCGGCGCGGCGACCTGAAGTACGTCCACTCCCCCGTCGACCCCGACCAGCTCTACGACCTGGCCGACGACCCCCACGAGCGGGTCAACCTCGCCGACGACCCGGACTGGTCGGCGCGGGTCAAGGAGTTCCGCGACCGGGTCGACCGCGACTGGGACATGGACGCGCTGTTCGCCGACGTGGTCGCCGACCAGGCGCGCCGGCGGTTGGTCAACGCCGCGCTCCGTACCGGCACCGTGACGCCCTGGGACTACACCCCGCCCGCCGACGGCACCACCGAGTACATGCGCAACCACCTCGACCTCAACGACGTCGAGCGGACCTCCCGCTTCCCGCGCTGAGGGCTCGTCGGTTTCCCCGCCTACGCGGGGAAACCGAGACATCTTGGGGGAAATTTGCCCCTAGATGTCTCCACTTCCCCGCTTGAGCGGGGAAACCGCCGCCCCCGGGAAGGTTGGGCGAGTCGGCGCTGTTGGGGATGCTGGAGGCACACCCCGACACCTCCGAGGAGGAGCACCGATGTTCGGACTGGGCAGGAAGACCGAGATGGTCAGCGCGGACCAGGCCCTGGCGGGGCGTCAGGAGCAGCCCTGGTCGCTCGGCGAGCACGTCGTCCTCCACACCCCGGTCGTCTCCGACGAGGTGCCCGACGGCCACGAGGTGGCGGTCTTCGGGCTCGGGTGCTTCTGGGGTGCCGAGGAGATCTACTGGCAGCTGCCCGGCGTCTGGTCGACGTCGGTGGGGTACGCCGGCGGCCACACCCCTCACCCGACGTACGAGGAGGTGTGCACGGGCCGGACCGGCCACACCGAGGCGATCCGGGTCGTCTTCGACCCCTCCGTCGTCTCCTACGCCGACCTGGTGAAGCGGTTCTTCGAGGTGCACGACCCGACCCAGGGGATGCGGCAGGGCAACGACGTCGGCACCCAGTACCGGTCCGCGATCTACTGGACCACGCCCGAGCAGGAGCAGACCGCCCGCGAGCTCACCCAGGTGTACGCCGACGAGCTGGCCCGCCGCGGGCTCGGTGCGATCACGACGGAGGTCCGGCCGGCGAGCGGGACGCCGTACTTCTACGCGGAGGACGTCCACCAGCAGTACCTCGCCAAGAATCCCTTCGGCTACCGCTGCCACGCCAACACGGGCGTGAAGTTCCCGGAGACCGGCTGACCAAGCGGAAGGACGGCTCCGCGCCTCTCCAAGGAGCGACTACCAAAGGCCCACACTCCGACAGGGCGGGATGGCAGCGGGAACCTTGGTACGCGGTGTTGCCGAGTCCGTGGCGTGAGCCACATCGATAAGGCACGTCCGCCGACCCGTTAGCGCAGTTGCGCGAGACGGCTTTCCGGCGGACCCTGACTGGAGGGACGCGACGTGCCTAGGACCTTGCTGCGGCAGCCCGCCGCCGCACTCTTCCAGTCGGCCAGACTCCGACGAGAACGAGGGGGCCCTGTGGACCCACTGCACGTCTCGAAGGTCGACGCTCGGTCCGGCTTAAGGGGAGTGGCTGATGACGGGGGTTCAGCACAGAGGCGGGAACGCGGCGACGCGCCGGTCGCGCCGACGGCGGTCGAAGGAGCCTGCTGAGACGGACGACGGCCCCCCACGTGTGACGCGATTCGTGACATGGGTGGCGGTGACTGTGGGGTCCCTGCTCCTGGCGTGGGCAGTCGGCACCTTCGCCCCCGAACTGTGGGACTCGGCGAGGCAAGCCGGTGGCGCAGAGAACCTCGAGGTCACGGTGCTGTATCCCCACCAGGTCGACTCGGCCCTCGAGGGCGAACACCGCGAGGAATTCATCTGGCCCATGAGTCAGTCCGCAGTGCCAGCCGACGCGGATCGGGCTGATGCGGTTGAAGCCGGGGCCGCCGACGCGGCGACAACGCTGGTGCGTCTCAACTTTCACAGCAGCTTTGCCAAGCGTGTGACGATCCAGCAGATCGCAGTCAACGTGGACCGATCCGAGCCGATGCGCGGTACCTGGATCACCGGCGACCAGGGCGGCGGCGCGAACGTCAGGTTCCTTCTGGCTGACCTCGACCGAGGGACCGTGGAGTGGGTCAACGCGGCACGCCACCCCATCCGTCCCCTCACGATCTATGTCGACGACACTGAGGAGGAGAACGTGGACCTGCTCGCCACAGCGACGGAGTGCTACTGCCGTTGGACCATCGAGGTTACGTACACAGTCGCTGGCTCGGAGCCGGAAGCACTCACCGTCAGGCCCCCGCACGGCTCAGTGTTCCGTACGTCATCGACGACGGCAGCCGCCCAGTCCCGGCCCGATGGTTGCGCGGAGTCTCCTGTCCCCGGACCGCCACTATGCGACTAGGTCTTGGTCGCGCCTGCGCGGTGGTGGCCTTCCTCGTGATCGGACCGGTCGGGTGTGACAGCGAGAGTCGCGGTGGATCGGATCACTCTCGTACCCTGAGTGTTCGCACCGTCATGGACCTCGAGCAGGGGTTTGACGCAGGCTCGGTGGCACTCGGATGCACCACGGCCACGGGACGACTCCACTACCTGACGGCCGACGGTGCCGTTCTGAGTCGGGAGCCCGGCCGGGAACCGGTTGAGCTTCTAGGACCCGCCAGGACGCGAACGCAAGTGGAGAGCGTCGCGTGCGGCGAGCGTGAGCCTTTGCTCGTGTGGACCAGACCCGACCGGGTTGAATCGCTGAATACCGACACAGGCGTCGTTCGTGGGATCCGAGCCGTGGGTGCTCGTGCTGTAGGGCTCGCTCCTGGAAAGCACGCCCTAGCCGTCGTCGCAGCAGAAGGGCGACTGTACGCATGGGACCCGTCAGCTCGCGGTGGCGTGATGCTGCCACTCGGCCTGGACACCGGAGAGAACTACTGGCCCGAAGCGGTCGAGGTGAGCGACCACTACGCCGCGGCGGTTGGGTCGGGCGGGTTGGAGGTGTGGCAGCTGGAACCATGGCCTCCCGTCCTGCGTGGATCGCTCGAGTGCAACTGCTGGGACGCTGGCGTGACGGTTGAGGCGGACCCAGCACTGGCGGCGCTGACCCAAGGCCAGCGGGTTCGTTTGGTGAACCTCGAGACTGGCCAGGACGCCCTGGTCCACCGATTCACGCCCCCGCCCGAGCCCACGTCGGTCGTCGGAGCGAAACCTCAGAAGGTCGAAGTCACCGCCGCATCCCCCAGCGGTCGATACGTCGCCGCTGGGTGGGGGGACCCCAGTGCCTTGTCCGTGTGGGACACCAAGACGGAGCAGGAGACCCGCTTAGCTCTGGGACCTGGTCCCGTTGCCCGCATCTCGTGGGTCGCCTCCGATCGGTACGTGCTCGTGGAGGTGGGCGCTTCCGAAGAGGACGACGGCCACCTGCTCCAGGTCGAGGTCGAGCCAGCCACAAGCTGACGAGCGTGAGACCTTGCTCCTGGCACCTGAGCCACGACCGGCTGAGACCGGCTGCCTGCGGAGGATCCGCCGCAAGCGCGACAGAAGGTCGACGCGCATGTCGGCCTGTCGTTATCGCGGCGCAATCCAGCAGCGCAAGGGAATGGCAACCGCGTCAGGCCAGGACGGGCGGAAGGTTTCCTGTCTATAGAGTCGGGCCATGCCGGCCGCTCCGACGTTACCGTTTGGACGTGGCTCGGTTCACTCCAGAGGCGCTGGTGGCGCCGGGGTCGGCGGCCCCCGCTGACCTGCTCCCAACCCTGGTCGACGCCGCGCTGAAGGTCTCTTGCGGCCGAGCGCTAGAAGCAGTACCTCGGGAAGCACCCGTTCGGCTACCGCTGCCACGCCAACAGGGGCGCGCCGTTTCCTGAACAGCCCTGACCTGGCGGTCGACTGGAGAAGAAGGCACGCAGGCCTTGCCCGTTCGTCCGCAGCGAGTGTGCGCATCGCCGGCGGTTGGCGCTTAGAACATCTCCCGCGCACGCTGGCGGCAGAGTTGCGCACCTGCGGCCCCCCGAGCGCGCCGCAGGTCTTCCTCGGCTTCGTTGGCGATCTCAATAGACATCATCGCTGCCGCATTTCCGGACGCTGTATGCTTGTGCAGAGTCGGCACTGCTCGGCCTAACGCGGCTTGAGCACCGTCGAGGTCGCCGTTTGCTCCGAGGAGCAGAGCATGTCCCACGAGCGTGACGGCCAAAGGCCCACTCATGTTCTGTCCGGCGCCGTTGCTTGCGCTCTTTCGCAACTGCTGAACCGACTTGGTCGACGCCACCAAGGCACCGTGCCAATCATTCGCTTCGATCATGGTGGACACGACTTGCGTCCGATCGCGTGCGTCAGCGATTTCGAGGCGCTCGATGGCACTGTGTGCCGAGTACCAAACAAACGACAGAACCACATAGGCGCCGGCAGTCATGCCCACCTTCGCCCAATCTCCGCCGACGAGCGCGGCCACCCCGAAGACGAAAAGTCCTATCCCTACCAGGGCACAGATGAACCTGATTATGCGCAAGACGGCCACCATGCCTCCTCTGGGACAACTCGCTCGCCGACGCTAGTAGCCATAGCCCTGATGGGTTGTCGAATCTGAAAAGTTGAGCATGCAGAATGACGCACTAGGCAGCGTCTACTACGTGGATCACTGTCAGCAGTACCTCGCCAAGAATCCGTTCGGCTACCGCTGCCACGCCAACACGGGCGTGAAGTTTCCCGCTGGGGCCTGATCGCCCGTACCGCCACCAGGGCGGAGGGTCCCGCCAGTTCTGCGCGCCATCTCGTCGACAGCATTTGGCTGGGAACAGCCGCCGGCGAACCCCGAAGAGCGTGGCCAGCAACGGACGACTCATGCAGGAGCGCGGTCGCGGCTCGTGCTGCGCCTGCGTAGGACGAGCCGTAGCGCGGCGACGCCGGCGAGGGCGAGCGTGATCACGACCGGTACGTCGGCGAGGTGCAACCCGTGCGTCCCACGCGATATCAGCGTCGGGCCCTCCATGTCGACCCAGACCCAGGTCAGTGCGGCCGCCACCAGGCCGGCGACCAGGCGCCAGGTCGGCCACAGGGCGGCGAAGACGCCCATGACCGCGGCCCCGACGGTGACCGTCCACAGCAGCCGGTTCACCTCGCTGACGTTGCAGGACGGATCGGCGGGGCTGCTGCTCTGCGGGAAGGCGTAAAGCCACACCTCGTGAGCCACGACGATGAGGGACTCGGGTGTAGACACGATGCCTCCTGTGCGAGTGCGGCGGCAGACCCTCCCACATCTTGGCCTCTCCGGCCCCACCAGCAGTACCTCGCCAAGAATCCCTTCGGCTACCGCTGCCACGCCAACACGGGCGTGAAGTTCCCGGCCTGACGGTGTCGTGTCCGCCGGCGTCGACGTGTTCGCCGGGGGGCTGGAGGAGGACGTCGACACGGCCTTCAGCGCTGACGCGACCAGCGGCACCGTGTTGATCACCGACGGACCGTTCGTCGAGACCAAGGAGTTCCTGGGCGGTTCACCGTGGTGGACGTCGCCGACGAGGGGGTCGCCAGGATGTGGGCCGGCAAGGTCGCCGGAAGCGTGCGGCTGGCCGCCCCAGGAGCTACGTCGCTTCAAGCCGCGGCCTCCGGCCGGGTAGGCCACGGTCAGCCGAGGGGCACGGGCGACTCGCTCACGGGCGTGATCGTGCTCGTGCACCGGGTGAAGCCCGGCCACAGGAACTTCTGGAGCGCGTCGACGTCGTCGGCCTCCACGACGTAGAACATCGTGTGCTGGGCGTTGGCGCCGTAGCGGCCGACCAGCCGGATGCCCTCGGCGTCGACGTCGAACAGCGAGTTGGAGCCGCCGACCCCCTTCGGGCACGCGTCGGGACTGTGCACCTGCGTGATGTGGAAGAGCATGGAACCTCCCCTGATGACCTGTGCACGACATCCTGACGGGCGATCCCGCCGCTGTCACCCGGGTACGTCGTGGCAGGCAGCCCGTCAGGGACGCAGGTCGTGCGGCACCGTGCAGGTCCCCGTCTGCGTGGTGGCGTTGCCCGCCCCGTCTGTGACGGTGGCGGTGATCGTGTAGACGCGACCGTCGCCCTCGTCGTCGCGGAACGCGAGGACGCTCACCTGGCCGCCCACCACCTCGACGTCGCCGTCCGCCGCACGCTCGTCCACGGTCACGACGACGTCGACGTCCGCGACCTTGGACAGCTCGTCGGCACCCACGACGTCGGCCACGGTCACCATCCGCTCGTTCGGCGGCCAGATCCGGCAGGGCTGCGTCGGCATGCCGCTGACCGTCGGCGCCGTGAGGTCCACCCGCACGTGCCCGGTCTGCGCCTGCTCGGTGTTGCCCAGCCGGTCGATCGCGCCGTACGTCACCTCGTAGTCGCCCTCCTCCGTGAACGGCAGCGCCAGCTCCGCGCCCGGCGAGATCCACGCCTCGGGCGGAGACGCCCCGGTGTCATCACGGACCTGCACCTGCACCTCGCGTACGCCGGCCACGGCGTCGGTGGCCGCCAGGGTCAGCGAGAGCGGGACCCGGTGCCACCCGGCGTCGTTGGCCGCCGGGTCGACCGTCGCCGTCGTGACCGGGGCGGCCTCGTCGGACGGCGGTGGGTAGAGCGGCGCCGGCACGCTGTCGAGCCCCGACAGCTCGACCGTGACGTGCCGGTGGCCGGGCAGCAGGTCGACGGGACGCCCGACGACGCGGTGCTCGGTGGTGGCGTCGAACCAGTAGGGCTCGGCCTCGGCGGTCAGGGCGAGATCCGCGGGCAGCGCGTAGTGGAGCTCGGCCGGGAGGCCCTGCATGGCGCGGCCGTGGAGGTACATCACGAGGACGTGCTCGAACGCGTGGTACATGTTCTTGCCGCGCTGGGACTTCTCCGCACCGTTCGGCACCTGGAAGGTCCCGTCGCGCAGCGGCCGGGTCCAGACCTCGTGCGGGTACTCCGGGTCGACGAAGACGTCGAGCCAGCTCTGCGCGCTGCGGGCCAGCCTGTCCCTGCGGGCGAAGTTCTCCTTCAGGTCGAGCGCCGCCAGCGTCTGGTCGGCCTCGTCGTGCATCCACCAGGGGCTGTCGAGCTCGTTGTCCCCGGGAGCGAAGCTGTTCAGGTCGGCGTGCCAGCGGGCGGCCGGGTCGTCCCACGCCCGCTCCAGCATCACGTCCCGGTCGACGGCCAGGGAGCTCCAGGGCCGGTCCGGGAACACGTTGTTGGCGTTGTAGATCATCTCGTGGCTCTTGATCGTGTGGCCGAAGTCGGTCTGCGCTGCCGAGTGCACCTGCCTGAGCGGCGCAGAACGCCCCCAGAACCACCAGGTCTCGGGAGGCACCTTGTTGCGGTGCTGGGCGATGAGGGCGTCGGTCACCATGCGCAGGTCGTCGCGGAACTGCGTACGCCGCGCGGGGTCGGTCAGCAGGTCGGCGTTGGGCAGCAGCAGGGCGGTCCCCGGGACCAGCAGGTTGGTGATGTCGAAGCCGTTGTTCCCGACCACCTGAGTCTGCATGTTGGCCGTCATGGCGTCGACCAGTGCGTCCGAGCCAGGGGCGCGGTACTTGTCGAAGATCAGGTCCCGGACTGCCAGCAGGCGCTCCTCCGCCCAGTGCTCCCGGGTCACGTTGAAGTACATGCCATACGCCATACCCAGCGATGCCAGGTCGAAGATCGGCTTGTTGCCGTCGGGGACTCGTGGGTCACCGGTCTCGGTGAGGTCGCGGTACCACCCGCCGTACTCCGGGTCGCGACCGTGCTCATCGATCCACCGCAGCCCGGCCCGGGCGTAGGTGAGGTACTTCTCGTCGCCGGTGAGGTGGAAGGCGACGCTGTAGCCGTAGACCCCGCGGGCGAGCGTGGACAGCCCCCGGAACGTGCCTCGCTCGGGATCGAGGGCGCCCTGCCCGTCGCGGAAGCTCGGAAAGTTGCCCAGCGGCTCACCCAGCGCCGCGGGCAGCTCCCAGTAGGGCAGCAGGTCCTCCCGCAGGTGCCGCAGCCAGGTGTTGCCCTCGAGCACCTCCGGCACCGGTCTCAGGGCGGCGGGCTCGTGCCGCGTCGCCGCCGACCCGGGCCCTCCCGTGGTCGCGACCCCCGTCACGGCCACCGCCGCCAGGACCGCCGCCGTCGCCAGGATCTTTCGTGCCGCCATGACGCCTCCCCCACGGACCGCGCCGGGGACGGCCCCACCCCGAGGATGCGCCCGGCGCGCACGCAGCGGCCATCCGCACATGTACGTACGCCCGCCGGGCACGTGTCGCGCCGGGGACGAGTGGGTACGGGCGGGACGAGGGAGGTGGGCACGATGCGACTGCTCCGTGCTCTGGCGGGATCACTGTTGTGGATCCTGAGCGGTGTGCTGGGACTCCTCGGCGTGCTGCTGTGCGTGACCGTGATCCTGCTGCCGCTCGGGATCCCCCTGCTGGCTCTTGCCCGCAGGCTGTTCCGCTACTCGATGGTGTTCTTCCTGCCGCGCGCGGTCCGGCACCCCGTCCGGGAGACCGGGAAGTCCGTCCGCCGCAACGCCCGGGACGCGGCGGACTCGGTGAAGGCTCCGGAGCTCACGTCGCGCAAGGCCCGCCGAAAGGCGGCCAGGCAGGTGAGGAAGAAGGCAGGGAAGGCGGCGAAGCGGACCCGCGGGAAGGTCGGCGGTCGGGGCCGGTCGCCGCTCCGTCGGCGGGGACTGCTCCGCTGAGCCGCGGGGGGCCGGCCGCCACGCCCGGTGTTAGCATCGCGGCCAGCACGGGGGAGTCGCCACCAGAGGGAGTACGGATGCGCCACGGCGATGCGCTCACCGCGACGCTGGACCTCCTGCGCACCATCGCCGACGACCACTCGCCCGCGGTCCTCGCCAACGCCTTCGGGCCCGAGAGCATGGTCATGACCGACCTGATCGCGAAGCACGACCTGGCGATCGACATCTTCAGCATCGACACCGGCCGGCTGCCCGAGGACACCCACGCCCTCGCCCACAGCGTCCACCGCCGCTACGGTTCGGTCATCCGGATGGTCAGCCCCGATCCCGACGAGATCGCTGCCTGGACCGCGCAGCACGGCCAGAACGGGTTCTACGACGCCATCGAACGGCGGCACGAGTGCTGCGGCATCCGCAAGATCGCCCCGCTGCGGCGTACCCTCGCCGGCTACCGCGCCTGGCTGACGGGCCTGCGCCGCGAGCAGTCGGCCACCCGGCGTGACCTGGAGGTCCGGAGCTGGGACGAGGGCTACGGGCTGGAGAAGTTCAACCCGATGCTCGAGTGGACGGGCGAGCAGGTCTGGGACTACATCCGCGAACACCGGGTGCCCTACAACAAGCTGCACGACCGGGGCTACACCAGCATCGGCTGCGCTCCGTGCACCCGGGCGACCTCGCCCGGCGAGGACCCCCGGGCCGGGCGCTGGTGGTGGGAGCTCGACACCGCCAAAGAGTGCGGCATCCACCTCGACCCCACCACCGGCCGGATGCAGCGCAGCAGCACCGCACCCCCGGCCGAGCCGGCGACGGCGATTCCCCCCATCGACACCACCACTGGCACCATCACCCGAAGCCAGCCGCTCGATGCGGCCGGCACGCACCACGAAGGGAAGACAATGCGGGTACTCATCCTGGGCGGCGACGGCTTCTGCGGCTGGCCCACGGCCCTCCACCTGTCCGCACAGGGGCACGAGGTCGCCATCGTCGACAACCTCTCGCGCCGCAAGATCGACATCGAGCTCGAGTGCGAGTCGCTCACGCCGATCCGCCCCATGGGCGAGCGGCTGCGTGCCTGGAAGGAGGTGTCAGGCCAGGACATCGCCTTCCACGACATCGACGTCGCGATCAACTACCAGCGACTGCTCGACCTGCTCGAGGACTGGCGCCCCGACGCGCTGGTGCACTTCGCCGAGCAGCGCGCGGCGCCGTACTCCATGAAGAGCAGCCGCCACAAGCGCTACACCGTCAGCAACAACCTCAACGCGACCAACAACGTGCTGGCCGCGGTGGTCGAGAGCGGGCTCGACATCCACGTCGCCCACCTCGGGACGATGGGCGTCTACGGCTACGGGACGGCCGGCATGAAGATCCCCGAGGGCTACCTGCAGGTCAAGGTGCCGACCGACGAGGGCCTGGTCGACCAGGAGATCCTCTACCCGGCCAACCCGGGCAGCATCTACCACATGACGAAGACCCAGGACCAGCTGCTCTTCGCCTACTACAACAAGAACGACAAGGTCCGCGTCACCGACCTCCACCAGGGCATCGTGTGGGGCACCCAGACCGCCGAGACCAAGCGGGACGAGCGGCTCATCAACCGCTTCGACTACGACGGCGACTACGGCACGGTGCTCAACCGGTTCCTGATGCAGGCGGCGGTCGACTACCCGCTGACCGTCCACGGCACCGGCGGCCAGACCCGGGCGTTCATCCACATCCAGGACACCGTGAAGTGCATCCAGCTGGCGCTGGAGAACCCGCCCGAGCGCGGTGACCGGGTCGCGATCTTCAACCAGATGACCGAGACCCACCGGGTCCGCGAGCTGGCGAAGATGGTCTCCGACCGCACCGGCGTCGAGGTGACCAACCTCCCCAACCCGCGCAACGAGGCCGACGAGAACGAGCTGCACGTCGCCAACGACCGGTTCCTCCACCTCGGCCTCAACCCGATCACGCTGAGCGACGGGCTGATGGAGGAGGTCACCGAGATCACGCGCAAGTACGCCGACCGGTGCGACCGCGAGAAGATCCCGTGCGTCTCGGTGTGGAGCGCCGACTCGGCAGCGGCCAGGGCGGCGGAGTCCACGCCGGTCTGACCGTGACGACCACCAGGGTGACGATGGCGCAGCTGCGGGACTACTACCCGCGGCAGCGCATCAGCACCTACATCCTGCCGCTCCCCGACCACGCGCTCGTCTACGTCAAGAACCCCAAGGCGGCCTGCTCGACGCTGCTGGTCTGGCTCGACCGGCTGCACACCGGTGAACTCGACCACCAGTTCAGCAATGTGCACAAGCAGCACCGGCTGCCGCGCGTCGGGCAGGTCGGCCGGTCCAGGGTCCGGGCGATGCTGGACGGCGAGGCCTACCGGTTCTCCTTCGTGCGCCACCCGCTGCGGCGGCTGGAGTCGGTCTACTGGGACAAGCTGGTCCACGCGGCCCGGGCTCCGGTCTATCGGGGCGAGGTGCAGCAGGCGCTGGGCGTCGCCCAGGACCCCCACGCGGTGCCCACGTTCGAGGAGTTCCTCAGCGCCATCGAGCAGCAGCACCCTGTCCGCGAGATGAACCCCCACTGGCGGCCGCAGCACGTCAACCTGCTGCACCCCGTCGTGACCTACGACTACGTCGGGTCGCGTGGAGAGCTTCGCCGACGACCTGGCGCGGATCCGAGACGAGGCGAAACTGCCGCAGGTCCCGCTCCAGGTCCGCAACATCACCCGACACACCACGGGCGACAGCGTCTACGACGGTCGTCCCGATCTCGTGCGCCGCGTCGAGCGCGTCTACGCACGGGACCTGGAGCTCTACGGCTACTGAGCCGGTGTGCCGGGTTGCGTAGGGTTGGGACCGTGAGCGAGACGCTGACCCGCCGCGCATTGCGTGCGTACTTCCCATCCGGCGGCCTTCGCCGTCGGGTCGTCACCTTGCCCCAGCACGGCCTCGTCTACGTGAAGAATCCGAAGGCGGGGAGCTCGACGCTGATGGTCTGGCTGCATCGGCTCCACAGCGGCGACCCAGCGGCCGATCCGGCGCACATGCACCGGGACCATCAGCTGCCGAGCATGCACGAGGTGGGTCGCGACCAGGTGCTCCGGATGCTCTCCGGCGACGCCTACCGCTTCTCGTTCGTGCGCAACCCCGTGCGTCGGCTCGAGTCCGTCTACCGTGGAAAGATCTGCCGTCACCACAGCTTCCGTCGCCGGGTCGCCCCGACGCTGGGCTTGCCTCCCGATCCCTCCGAACCGGTCTCGTTCGAGCAGTTTCTCGCGGCGGTCGAACGCCAGGACCCCCTGACCGAGATGGATCCGCACTGGCGTCCGCAGCACCTCAACCTCCTCCACCCGCTGGTCAGCCTCGACTGCGTGGGTCGGCTGGAGTCGTTCGAGGCCGACCTCGAGAGGATCCGCCTGGAAGCCGGCCTTCCGCGGATGCCGGCCGACACGAAGAACGCCGCACCCGCCCGCCAGACCGCCGACAGCGTCTATGACGGCCGGCCCGACCTCAGGCGGCGCGTCGAGACACTCTTCGCCGTCGACATGGAGCTCTACGGCTACTGAGCCGTAGCCGACCGGCGTTGGCGACCGAGTTGCCGCACCCTGTCGATCGCCTGCTCGGGCAGCGACCGCAGCAAGGACCTGCGTTGTGAGCTCTCGACCATCAACGAGAAGTCGCGTCGCCGCTTGAAGATGATGGTCTCCGGCACGACGACGTGCTGCCAGCCGCGGGACATGGTTTCGACCGCAAACTGCCAGTCCTGCCACGACAGCCCGTTCGGGATGTCGCGGTGCACATAGGGCACTGCCAGGTGCGCTTCGCGCGGCGCCAGACAGAGCGAGTCGTAGATGTTGCGCACGTACAGGAAGTACGGCGTGAAGAGCGGCGAGGTCTGGTCGACGTTCTGGTGCACCCCGATCGCGCCGTCGAAGGTGATCGTGACCTCCGGGTGTCCGATCACGTCCTCGCCTCGCTCGCGCGCGGCCTCGAGGCAGGCGAGACCCCGAGCCAGCCAGTTCTCGCTGAACAAGTCGTCGGCATCGAGGAAGGCGATGTAGCGGCCGTCCGTCCTCGGCAGCAGCGCGTTCCGGACCCGCCCCAGGTCACCCTCACCCATGGCCCAGCGCTCCCAGTGGTCGAACGCCGGCTGATGGAACCATTCGGTCGTCTGCGGGGTCGCCTTGTCCAGTGCCACGATCGTCTGCACCGTGTAGCCAGCGGCGCGGGCCGCGGCGACGGCGGCGTCAGCAGAAGCCATCGTGGGACCGCAGACAAGCGTCTCGTCGTGTGCCGTCACGATCAATGTCAGGTCGGTCCCGCTCATACTGCCTCCTCCTGCTCCCGGCCCTGCGCCAGCAGCAGGACTCGGGCCACGTGCTCGGCGAAGGCCGATTCCGTGCGCTCCGCGAGCAGCCGTTCACGCAGCTCGACCGCGCGTTGCCGCGCCGCCCCCGGGTCGGCGAGCACCTGGCGAAGCGCGGCGACGTACGCGTCGGCCCCGGCGTCCTCCGGCACCCGCCAGGCGTGTCCCTCGAGCAGCACCTCGCCGGTGCCTCCCACGAGCGTGCCGACCAAGGGAATGCCGGTCATGCCGACCTCGAGCAGCTGACTGGGCACGCCGTCCCATGCCGAGGTGTAGAGCCAGGCGTCGGCATCATCCAGCGGGATGTGGGAGATATGGCGGTAGCGACCCTCCACGATGACGTTGTCGGGCATCGGTGGAACGTGGCCGCCCCTGACCGGCTCACCCCACATCCTGAAGTCGACGTCGGGCATCTGCTCGGCGATCTCGCACAGCAGGCCGAGCCGCTTCTGTCGGACCCACCGTCCGGCCCAGTACACCTGCGGCCTGCGTCCCTGCGGCGGCGGCTCGGACGCGAGCGGCACGGAGGCGTCGACCGGTGCGCGCAGCACCTGCAGCCGATCCGCCCACGCCATGGGGACCCGATGGGTCTCGAGCAGCTCGGCCGCCAAGAACTCACTGTCGGTGAAGACTCCCGCCACCTGCTCGTACAGGCGGTAGAAGAAGCGCAGGCTCCAGCCGGTCCAGGCCCCGATCGGCATCTGCTCGTTGCAGAAGAAGCACAGGAAGATCCGTTCCGAGCGCGCCAGCGCCTTCCCCAGGGACTGCATCGCGTGGTACAGGGTCGCGGAGTTGAGGTTGACGATCGCGTCAGCCTGGAAGGTCCGAAGCAGCAGCACAAGAGCCACCTGCTGTTCCTCGGGCTCGAGGTCCGCGACCAGCGCTGCGAAGTCCAGCTCACGGACGCCGTCCGGGAACCGTCCCGCGGGTGCCGCTCCACCCCCGGGCCCGTCGGCGTACACGACGACGATGTCGTCCGGGTCGATGCTCCGCGCCAGGGCGTGGGCAATGTGCCCTTCCATCCGGCGCCCGCCACCCCAGCGGGGCCGGTTGACGACGAGGAGCAGCCGGGCGCGTCGGAACCCGACGGTCTCGTGGGCAGCGTGGATCGCCGCCGCCTGGTCGATGGCCTGCGGATGGCCGAATGGGAACAACCGGGGGCGAGTGAACCGGGCGCTGGTGCGGCCGATGAGTGGCTCGATCCGGGTTGCCTTCCGGTACATCTCGCCCAGCTCACCGTGGAGGAGCCGGTCAATGACATCGGCGCGACGCTGAACGAGCAGTTCGACCGCGCGCTCGCTGGACATGCCCAGCATGCCCGCCATCGCCGAGATCCGAGGAGCGGGGTCCGCAACCTGCCCGGCGGCCTTCCCGCGCTTCAGCCAGGCGAGATAGGGGTGGCGCTCACCCGACCAGGAGTGTGGCGGGTTGTTCTCGAGGAAGGCGCCTGTCGAGAAGTGTGGAGTGGGGCTGCGGTTGGCCCGTGGCTCAGCGAGGAAGTGCTCGATGAGATCGACCCCCGGCTGGTCCCAGGTGCCCGGGTGGGCGAGCACATAGTGAGCGTGGTCGAAGTGCGCGGCAACCAGGTCGTAGTCGGGATCGACCCCCAGCCGCATCTGCCGCCGTGCATGGGTCACCGCCTCGTCCATCACCGGGCCCAGGTGAGTGGTCTCCGTGGAGACATCCGGAACGCGTCCCGCGGGAGGTTGCGGTGGGGGCACCAGCCGGTGATCCGGGCTGACAAGACGTCGACGGAGGCGGCCCGCGTGTCTCCGCACGCCTCGGTAGATGTCGCCTGGACCACGACGCGTCATCGCAACCTCCGTCCTGAACGCCCGGGTGCGGCGACCCGAGATCCTCTTTGCTCGGCGACGACTCTATCCGTGCCGGTATGCGCGTCCGGGCACCCACTCCAGCGTCCCGAGCGCCCGCCTCCGCGTGAGAGAGTGGCCCCGGACGGTCCGAACCACTGCCACAGAGAGCGCCCGTGACACCTCCGACACCCAGTCATGACCAGCGCATGGACCTGATCGTCCACATCGGTTCCGGCAAGACCGGGACCACCTCGATCCAGCGGTTTCTGGGCACGAATCGCCAGGCTCTGGCAGGCCACGGGTTGCTGTATCCCTCCACGCCCGGCCGGTTCCGTCACGTGCGGCTGGGGCTGTACGTCACCCCGGACGACAGGCTGCCCATGGCGCCGGCCTGGCACCGACAGAAGGCCGCATCCCCGGGACGGTTTCGGCAGGAGTTCGAGCGCGACCTGCTCGACGAGGTGGCCGAGCACCCGTCGTGCCGGGTCCTGTTCTCGGACGAGGGGCTGTTCGGCGCGCCCGACGCCGCGCTGCGCCGCCTCCGGGGGTTCACCGACGGGCACGCGAACCGCGTGAGACTTGTGTGCTACCTGCGTCGCCAGGACGACCATCTGATCAGCAGATACCAGCAGGTGGTGAAGGTCGGCGAGACACGACGGCTCGCCGAGCGCACCGAGGCGATGGACCTGTCCGGCACCTACGACTATGCGCGGCGCCTGGCGACGTGGGAAAACCTCGTCGACCCGACTGAGCTCGTCGTGCGTCGCTTCGAGAGCCTCAGCTTCCTGGGCGGCTCCCTGTTCACGGACTTCCTGCACGCGGCCGAGGTCGATGCCCCGCTCGAGTCCTTCGAGCCCGTACCTCGGCAGAACGAGAGCCTGGACGCCGAGTCGGTCGAGTTCCTCCGCATCCTGAACCTCCACAGGGTGCGCCACGAAGGTGCAAAGAGGGGCCTGATCGACAACCGCAAGCTGATCCGTCGGCTGGCCGAGGCCCGGTCCGGTCCGACCCTGACCCTCCCCGAGGCGATGCTGGACTCGTTCATGTCGCTGTGGGAGGAGGGCAACCGCGAGGTGGCACGACGATACTTCGCGGACGAGCAGGGCATGCTCTTCCACAGTCCGCGCAGCTCGGTCGGAACGACGGCCGAGCAGCGTCTCGACCCAGGACGGCTGGACCACTTCCTGGCTGTGACGAACCTCCCGGATCGACTCCACGGGCCTGTGCGCGAGCTCGTCGAGCAGGAATACCGGTAGTCCCGATGGAGATGGTGGTGCACATCGGAACGGGCAAGGCAGGCTCCACGTCCCTCCAGCTGTTCTGCCGTGACAACCGTGACCGACTCGGGGAACTCGGCCTCCTCTACCCGAAGTCACCCGGCAATGCGCGCCACGGCCGCCTCAGCATGTCCCTCAAGACCGAGGATGAGCTCGCCATCACGCCTGCCTGGGACCGGCTCCAGCAACCGGACCCGACTCGACTCCGACGCACTCTCCGGCGCCGGCTCCGCAACGAGATCGAACGCTCGGGCCTCCCCCGTGTCCTCTTGTCCGACGAGGAGGTGTTCGGGCTCTCGGCCCCTGCCTTGCGTCGCCTGGCTGGTTTGGCAGGCAGGTTGGCCGACCAGCTCCGCGTCGTCGTCTACCTGCGTCGGCAGGACGACCACATGGTCAGCCGCTACCAGCAGGGCGTGAAGATCGGATGGGTTGCCCGCCTTGAGGAGTTCGCGCGCCAGGACATGGCCGGCCTCTACAACTACGACGAGCGGCTACGCCGGCACGAGCGGCTGGTGGCGCCCACGGAACTCGTCGTGCGACGGTTCGAGCAGAGCAGCTTCTCCGACGGCAGCCTCTACCAGGACTTCCTCGACGCGGTCGGTGTGCCGGCTCGCGCCGCGGACCTCGCGCAAGTGCCGAGGCGCAACGAGAGCCTGGACGCCGAGAGCGTTGAGTTCCTCCGGCTGCTGAACCTCTATCGGGTCGAGCACGAGGGAGCACGTGTCGGGTTGATCGACAACCGCCAGTTGACCAGACGGCTGGCGGAGGTGTCCCACGGGCCCACGCTCACGCTGCCCGGACCCGTTCTCGACCAGTTCATGGCTCGCTGGGAGAAGCCCAACCGGGCGGTGGCCCGGCGCCACTTCGCCGACGCGGACGAACTCTTCCGGACCCCGCGCAAGTCCCGTGGCACCACCACCATCCAGCGCCTCGACCACGCGCGGCTCGACCACTTCCTCGAGGTCGCGGAGATGCCTCGCGAGGTGCACGCGCCGCTGCGGCAACTCGCTCGGCGAGAGGCAGGCGGTCGGTCGACGCGCAGCTGACTCCCCCAGACCGTGCACTCAGCCGGCCGGTGGGTCTCCGATCGGCTTGACGGCGACACGTCCGGACCCGAGTGGGTTCAGCAACACAGGTTCGGCGCGGTTGGCGAAGAACTCGTCGGTGGCCCGCCGCGCACCCTCCCAGTCGCCGTAGTCATCCAGGATGAGGACCCCACCGGGCGAGAGTCGGTCATAGAGGTGCTCGAGCTCGTGACGGGTCGACTCATACCAGTCAGTGTCGAGACGGAGCAGAGCGATCTGCTCGGGAGCCTCGTCCGGCACCGTGTCCTCGACCATTCCCTGGTGGAAGTGCACCAGGTGGACCGGGTACTCGGTCTCACTCATCGCTTTCCGCACGTCGTCGAGACCCGCCACTGCCCACATCCGGTCATCCTTGCCGCGAGCCGCGAGCAGGTCCGAGGCGGCGATTCCGTCGCGCCGGTCGACCTCCGTCGGCGGTGGCATGCCCTCGAAGGTGTCGAAGAGGTGGAGGCCCCGGTCTGCCGCACCCAGCTGCGTCAGGAGCAGCGCGACGGCCTGCATGCTGCCTCCCCGCCAGACGCCGCACTCCACCACGTCTCCGCCGATGCCATGCCGGACGAGATATCTGATCGCCTCGAGGAGCCCGAGAAGCTTGACCTCGTCGGTCATGGTGCGTGGGATCACGCGACGCATGATCTCCAGGTCCATCGGGTCGAACTGCCGCTCCGCTTGCGTCCGTTGCGCCTCTCTGGCACTGGTGGCCTTCAGCTGGCGGTTCGACTCCTTCAGCTCGCGTCGCACCTGCCGTAGCTGGGTCCGCGACTGAGCCAGCCGCTCGGCCAGCCGGGCCGCCTTGACCTCAGCCGGCGACGGACGATCGGCACGCTCGAGCTGGTACCCAGCCACGCGCCGGAGCGCGCCGTTCACTGACTGCTTCCACACCGGAGAAATCGTAGCGGAGCGAGTGCGAGGAGGAGCGCGACGGCCGATCAGCCAGCGTTGTCCGTGGCCTTGAACCACTCCCACGTGAGCCGCAGCCCCTCCTCGAGCGGCGTGGACGGGTCGTAGCCGAATCCAGCCCGCGCCTTGTCGACCTGGCACCAGGTGTCGCGCACCTCGCCGGCGCGGAAGTCGACGTAGTCGACCTCGAGGGGCAGGCCGGTGACCGTGCGCATCGCGGCCAGCAGCTCGTTGAGGGTGGTGCCGTGACCGCTGCCCAGCTGGTAGGGACCGGTCACGTCGCTCAGCATCGCGACCCGGATCGCCTCGACCAGGTCGCCGACGTAGAGGTAGTCGCGGGTCTGCGACCCGTCGCCGTAGACGGTGGGCCGCTCCCCGGCGAGCGCCTGCTTGAAGAAGTGGGCGACGACCGAGCCCTTGTGGAAGGAGCGGGGGCCGTAGATGTTGGAGAACCGCAGCGCACAGCTGCTGAGGTCGTAGGAGCTGGCGTAGGCGCTCAGGTAGCCCTCGAGCATCAGCTTGGAGGCGCCGTACGGCGAGGTCGGCATGGGCGCCATCTCCTCGTGCACCGGCGGCTCGACCTCGCCCAGGATCGCGCCACCCGTCGACGCGGCCACGACGCGGCCGACCCCCAGCTCGCGGCAGGCGTTGAGGAGGTTGAAGGTCCCGACCACGTTGTTGTCGAAGTTGTGGGTCGGGTCGGCGATGCTGTCCATCACCCGGGTGTCGGCAGCGAGGTGGACCACGGCGTCCTGGCCGGTCAACGCCTCGCGCAGGTCGTCGGGGTTGCGCAGGTCGCCCGCCACGAAGCGCACCGAGTCGAGGTCGAGGTGTGTGCGGTCACCGAGCGACTCGTTGTCGATCACCGTCACGGCCAGGCCGTGGTCGGTGAGGTGGGTCGCCAGGTGGCGGCCGATGAACCCGGCGCCCCCGGTGATCAGGACCTTCTCCATCAGTGCGCTCTTCCGTCCGTCGCGGGCAACGTGCGCCACCCTATCCGTGACGTTTGCGCGGGCGAAGGGACCGTGCCTGCACGGCGATCAGCGGCGTGGAAGACTCCCGGTGCTGCCCACCTAGCAAGGCGTCGGGCACCACACCGAACAGCGGCTCGACCCTGCCCGCCGCGACCGGTACCTGCCGTCGCTCGACATCCTGCCCGCATGTACGGTCACGGAACGACACCCAGTCCTGATCCCGGTCCCTCGAAGGCGAGGACGACGCCGTGTCCCCGAGCTCGCTGCCCGCCAGCACCCGCCCTGCCGTGGTGCTTCACGTCGGCATGGGGAAGACCGGCACCAGCTCGATCCAGGCCTGGTTCCACCGCAACCGACAGCGCCTCACCCGCCACGGGGTCCTGTTCCCGCAGTCGCCCGGCAAGCGGCGACACGCTCGCCTGAGCCTGGCCGTCCAGGTCGACGAGGCCCGCAGGCCCCCCGACAGACGAGGAATCGAGGAACCTCCCGCCTCGCAGCTGCGTCCGGTGGTGCGCGAGGAGCTCGTGGCGGAGATCCGCGCCTCGAAGCCGTCCCGGCTGCTCCTCTCCGACGAAGGGCTCTGCGGGGCCTCTGACGAGGCCATCGAGAACCTGCGCCACCTGCTCGACGGCGTGGCCGAGTCCGTGCGGGTCGTCTTCTACCTGCGTCGGCAGGACGAGCACCTGTGCAGCCGGTACCAGCAGGTGGTCAAGTGGAACGGTCTCACCGCGCGGCTGGCCGAGCGTGCGGACCGGATGGGACGAGCGGCGGGTCTCTACGACTACCGCGCCAGGCTCGAGGCCTGGCAGCGCGTCTTCCGCCCGGACGAGCTGGTCGTGCGACGTTTCGAGCGAGCCGACTTCGTGGGAGGGACGCTGCTGCGGGACTTCCTCGACGCGGCAGGACTGGCCCTGCACCCTGAGGACTTCGAGGAGGGTCCGACCCGCAACACCAGCCTCGATGCCGAGTCGGTCGAGCTCCTCCGCCTCCTCAACATCCTCGAGCAGGCGCAGGGCGGGGAGGTTTCCGGCATGCCGCCCTGGAAGCAGACGCTCCGCACGCTTCACCGCGTGTCCGAGGGCCCGACGCTGGCCCTCCCGGAGGAGCAGATGGACCGCTTCATGTCGCGCTGGGAGGCGACCAACCGCGCCGTCGCCCGGGAGCACTTCCCCCGCGGCCCCGAAGCTCTCTTCGGCGCACGCTCGAGCCGCAGCACGACGGCAGAGCAGCGCCTCGACCCCTCCCGCCTCCCCCACTTCTTCGAGCTGCTGCAGATCCCACCCCGATGGCATGACCCGCTGCGGACGGTCGCCGAGCACGAGGCCGCCCACCCCTGACCCCCTACGCGCCTCGGGAGCGGTAGTCCAGTGAGAAGTGGCCCCTCCGGACGGCGTGTCGGGGGCCACTTCTCACTGGACTACCCGAATCGGGCCGGCTCGTCAGCGGCCGAGGTCGCGGATCCGGTCGATGGCCATGCCGGGCAGCGAGCGGACGACCGCCTTGCGCTGGGTGCTCTCGGTGACCAGCGAGACGTCGCGACGTCGCTTGAAGATGATGGTGTCGCGGACGACCAGGTGCCGCCAGCCGGCGTCGAGAGACTCGATCGTGAACTGGAAGTCCTGGTAGGACAGCCCGTTGGGCACGTCGCGGCTGACGTACGGGATCTCGAGGTGCGCCTCGCGGGGGGCCAGGCACAGCGAGTCGTAGTAGTGCCGCAGGTAGAGGTAGTGCGGCGTGAACAGCGGCGAGCGCTGGTCGAGGTTGACCTGGATGGTCCGCACCCCGTCGAAGACCACGTTGAGCTCGGGGTGGGCGATCGCCCGTTCGCCCCGCCCGGCCGCCTCGTCGAGCGCCGCCACGCCCGCGGCGAGCCAGTTGTCGCTGAACAGGTCGTCGGCGTCGAGGAACGCGACGTAGCGGCTGTCGAGCTGCTGCACCACGGCGTTGCGGACCCGGCCGATGTCGCCCTCGTCGAAGACCCGTCGCTCCCAGTGGTCGAAGCAGGCCTGCCCGAAGTACGCCGCCGTCGCCTCGGTCGCAGCGTCGAGCGCGAGCACGGGCCGGACGACGTACCCCGCCTCGCGGGCCGCGGCCACCGCCCGGTCGGCGCTGCGCATGGTGGGTCCGCTGACCGCCGTCTCGTCGTGAGCGGTCACCACCATGGCCAGGTCGACGCTCACCGGTCACCCTCCTTCGGCTCGCCGAGGAGCACCCGGGTGACCTGCTCGGCGTACTGCGCGGTGGTGCGCTCGCGCAGCATCCGCTCCCGCAGCGCCAGCGCCCTCCGACGCGCGGCGGCGGGGTCGGCCAGCACGTCGCGGAGGGCGGCGACGTAGGCGTCGGGGTCCTCGGCGTCGGCGACCGGCCACGCGTCGTCGGCGCCCAGCACCTCCCCGGTGCCGCCGACCTCGCTGGCCACCAGGGGCACCCCCGTCATCGCCACCTCGAGCAGCTGGCTCGGCACGCCGTCCCAGCGAGAGGTGTAGAGCCAGGCGTCGGCCGCGCCCAGGTCGAGGTCGGAGAAGTGGGCGTAGGGGCCTGCGAGCACGGCGTTGGGCGGCGGCGTCCCGACCCCTCCCATGTGGAGCACCGGCTCGCCCCAGATCCGGAACGACACGTCGGGCATCCGGCGCGCGACCTCGAAGGCCAGGTCGATCCGCTTCTGGCGGTCGAAGCGGCCCGCCCAGAAGACCTGCGGCGGTCGGTCCGGCCCGGCCGCCGGCTCCGGCGCCACCGGCACGTCCGGGTCGACGGGAGCGCGGAACACGTGGAGCCGGTCGTCGAGGCCCGGGCCGAGCTGGTGCCGCTCGCGCAGCCAGTCGCGCAGGTAGGTGCTGTCGGTGATGATGCCGTCGACCAGGTCGAAGCAGCGGTAGACGTAGCGCAGCGGCCGGCCGACCCAGCTGCCGAACGCGAGCTGCTCGTTGCAGAAGAGCACCAGGAACAGCCGCTCGGACGCCGCGAGCGCGCGGCCGTACGTCGACATCGCCTGGTAGAGCAGGCCTGAGTTCACGTTGACGACGGCCTCGGCACGGAACGAGCGGACCAGCTCGACCAGCACCCGCCGCGCCGCCTCCTCGGGGAGCCCGTCGACGAGGCCGGCGAGGTCGACCTCGCGCACGCCGTCGGGGAAACGGCCGGGTGGGGCCGATCCCCCGGCGTCGGTGTAGACGACCACCACGTCGTGGGGGTCGACGTCGCCAGCCAGCGCGTGCGCGATGTGCCCCTCGGCCCGCCGACCGCCTCCCCAGCGCGGGTCGGCGATCACCAGCAGCACTCGGGCGCGGGCGAAGCCGGCGGCGCGCTGGGCGGCGTGGACGATGCCGACCTGGCGGGCGGTGAGGTCGGAGAAGAACGGCGGCACGATCATCCGGGTCGTCTCGGGCCACGCCTCCCCGATCAGCGGCTCGACCTCGGCGGCCCGCGCGAACATCTCGCCGAGGGTGCCGTGGCGCAACCGCTCCTGCAGGTCGCCGCGGAGCGCGGCCAGCTCGTCGGCCACGACGTGCGGGTCGCTGCCGAGGACCTCGGCCAGCTCCTCGAGCCGGGGCGCCGGGTCGGCGATCTCGCCCGCGTCCCGGCCGTGGCGCAGCCACGCCACGTAGGGGCTGGACTCGGGGCCCTCGGCCCGCTCGGGGTGCCGGGCGAGGTAGGCGCGCATGTCGAAGCTGATCTCGGGGCTGGCCGTGGCCCGTGCACCGTTGCCGAGGAACTGGCGCAGCGGGTCGACGTCGTCGGAGAGCAGCAGGTGGCGTGCCTGGAGCAGGAAGTGCGCGACGTCGAAGTGCTCGTGGGCGAGGTCGTAGTCGTCGTCGAGTCCCGCCGGGGCCATCCGGCGCCGGGTGCGGGTGACGATCTCGTCCATCACCGGCCCGACGTGGGTGTGCTCGTCCTCGACCACGCGGGGCATCCCCCGCCGCTCGACGCGCGGAGGTCCGGACCCGGCCACGTCCGGACCGCTCGGCCGTCCCCGCAGCCGCCGGCGCACACCGCGCACCAGACGCTCGAGGTCGGGCATCCGCGCTCTCTCTCACAGTCGGTCGGCGGGGCTGGTGGGTGCGTCAGCATCCTAGCCACGGGCCGGGAGGTCCCCCGGGGCCCGGGGCGGGGCCGGTCGGCGGCGATAGGTTGGCCGGATGAGGCTGCTGCGCCGTCGTGCCCCGCTGGTGAGCGTCGTGGTCCCGGCGTACGGCGTCGAGGAGTGGCTGCAGGAGTGCCTGGCCGGCCTGGTCGCCCAGACCCACCGCGAGTGGGAGGCCGTCGTGGTCGACGACGGGTCCCCGGACCGGTCCGGCGAGATCGCCGAGGAGTGGGCCGTCCGCGACAAGCGGATCCGCGTGGTCCACACGCCCAACGGCGGCCTCGGCGCCGCCCGCAACCTGGGAGCGCGCGAGGTGCGCGGCGACTACCTCGCGTTCCTCGACTCCGACGACGTGCTGCCGCCCGGTGCCTACGCCACCCTCGTCGGGGCCCTGGAGGAGTCCGGGTCGGACTTCGTCACCGGTTCGATGCTCCGGCTCGAGGACGGCGAGCAGGTCGAGCCACGCTGGATGCGTCGGCTTCACAGCCCGCCGCTCACCGGCGCCCGGATCGCCGAGCGGCCGGAGATCCTCGGCGACGTCTTCGCGTGGAACAAGCTGTTCCGCACCTCGTTCTGGACCGGCGCCGGGCTGGCGTGGCCGGAGGGGGTGCGCTACGAGGACCAGCCCGCGACCACGCGCGCGTTCCTCGCGGGCCGCTTCGACGTCCGGCCCGAGATCGTCTACCACTGGCGGATCCGGACCGACGGCACGTCGATCACCCAGCAACGCGCGGCGATGGCCGACCTGCAGGACCGGTGGGAGACAAAGCGGCAGTCGCTCGCCGCGGTCCGCGCGCACGGTGACCCGGCGGTGACCGAGGTCTTCGTCGACCGGGTGCTCGCGGGCGACCTGTGGCGCTACTTCCTGCTGCTGCCCGAGGGCACCGACGAGTGGTGGGAGGCGCTGCGTGCCGGGATCCTCGAGATCTGGGGCGACCGCTCCCTGGTCGGTTCCGGCCTCACGCCCGTCCACCGGCTGTGCGGGTGGCTGGTCGAGCAGGGACGGCGGGAGGAGGCGGCGGCGCTGATGGCCCATGTCGCCGAGCACCCCGGGCCGCTGCCCCGGGTCACCGACCCGGAGACCGGGGCGGTCCGGCTCGGCGTACCGGACGGGCTGGTCGACCTCGCCAGCGTCGATCCCGCAGCGCTGGCACTGCGGCCGCACGAGGTCTGAGCCCCGGTAGGGGCTCACGCGAGCGGCTTGGCGAACCAGACGTCGGCGTCGGCGTTGCCGTTGTAGTCGGGCACCCGGCGATAGCCCCGGGACTCGTAGAGCCCCACGGCCGTGGTGAGCGTGCTGTTGGTGTCGAGCAGCGACTCGGTGCGGCCGGCGTCGCGGATCAGTCCCTCGAGGTGGGCCAGGAGCGCGCCCGCGACCCCCTGCCCGCGCGCCGCGGGGGCGACCCACATCCGCTTGACCTCACCCCGGTCGGCGTCGAGGAACTGCACCGCCCCGCAGGCGAGCGGTTCCTCGTCGGGCCCGGCGACCACGAACGCCCCGCGCGGCGGGACGTACGCCGCGGCGGCGTCGGCCAGCGCCGACCCGGTCTCGAAGCCGAACGCGGCACCGATCTCGGCGAAGTAGTGGCCCAGCGCCCGCTGGGCCACCGGCGAGGCGGGGTCGACGACGCGGAAATCGTGCACTCCACCATCGTGGCACCTGCCATGATGTCGAGCGTGACGGTCGAGATACGACGAGCGCGGCACGCCGGCTGGCGCGCGCTCGCCGCGACCGTCCTCGTGATGTCGGGGGCGACCGCCGCCCACACCTGGGCCGGCGGTCACGTGCCCGCCTGGCCCGGCCTCCTGCTGCTGGGGGCCGTCGTGCTCGGCAGCAGCAGACTGGTCCTCGGCGGCCGGCTGTCGCGACGGCTGCTGCTGCCCGGGGTCGTCGCCGCCCAGGCCTGCCTGCACACCACCTTCGTCTCGCTGTCGGACCACGCATCGCACCCGGCCGCCGGTGGCCCGTCGCCGTGGTCCGGCCGGATGCTGCTCGCCCACGCCGCGGTCGCAGTACTGACCCTGCTGGTCTGGCGGCTCTGCGAGCGCGCGGCCGTCGCAGTGGTCCGGCTCCTCCGGCTCCCCACGGCGTACGTCGTGGGCAGGCTCGGCCGGCCCGTCGCCACGCGCCCGCGCCTCCCGGCCGCGGCGGCGGCCGTGCTGCTCGCCGCCCCCCGTCGGGGACCTCCTGTGGCGCCCTGCCACGCCTGACCTCCGGCGGACCCGGGGGTCCCGTGGCACGCGAGGTCCACCACACCCCCTCATCAGGAGGAACCCGCATGTCTCGTCCCACCCTCACGCGCCCGCTCGTCCGGGCCGGCGCTCCCCTGGCGGCCCTGGCGGCCGTCGCCCTCGTCGCCACACCCGCCGGCGCCCACGTCTCCGGCACCCCGTCGGAGACCGCGGCCGGCTCGTCCACCGTGCTCACGATGAGCGTCCCGCACGGCTGCGACGGCTCGCCCACCACGAAGATCGAGATCCAGGTGCCCGAGTCGGTGCTGTCGGTCACCCCGACCCGCAACGCCTTCTACGACGTCGAGGCGAACATCCAGGAGCTCGACGAACCGGTCACCGACGCCCACGGCAACGAGGTCACCGAGCGCACCGCCAGCATCGTCTACACCTCGAACGACCCGCTCCCCGAGGGCCAGCGCGACACCTTCGACCTGACGTTCCAGGTGCCCGACGCGGCCGGCGAGACGCTCGCGTTCCCGACCGTCCAGACCTGCGGGAAGGGGCGGACCGCCTGGGTCGAGGTCCCCTCGGGCGGCCAGGATGCCGAGGAGCTGGAGCACCCGGCCCCCGCCTTCGAGATCACCGAGGCTTCGGCGGAGGACGGCCACGGTGCCGAGGAGGGCGCCGAGGCGACCTCGACGGCGGCCGCGTCGGAGGAGACCCGGGAGGCCTCCACCGACGCCTCCGACGTGCTCGGCTGGTCCGGGCTGGTGCTCGGAGCGCTCGGCCTGCTCGCCGGCGGCACGGCGCTGGCGAGGAGCCGGAAGTCCGCATGACCACGCACCGCGGCCGGGCGCGGCGGCGGGCCGGTGGGCTCGTCGTCGCCGCCCTGCTCGCGCTGTGCGCGCTGCTCGCCGGCGCCTCGCCGGCGGCCGCGCACGCCCAGCTGATCGGCACCGACCCGGCCGACGGGGCGCTGCTCGAGACCGCGCCCGAGGCGGTCACGCTGTCGTTCAACGAGCCGGTGCGGCTCACCGACCGCGAGATCACCGTCTACGACGCGGAGGGCCGCACGGTCGCCTCCGAGGCCGCCGCGTCGGACAGCGACGTGGTCGTGGACCTCCCGGACGCCGACACCCTCGGCCGCGGCAGCTTCACCGTGGCGTGGTTCGTGGTCTCGACCGACGGCCACCCGATCTCCGGGTCGCTCACCTTCTCGGTCGGACAGCGCAGCGCCAGGATCGCCGAGCCGCCCCCATCCCCGACGTCGTCGGGGGTGGTCAGGACCGCCCAGGGCACCCTCGGCGTCCTGATGTACGTCGGCCTGCTGGTCGCGGCGGGACTCGCGGCGTTCGTCGCGCTGGTGATGCCCGAGTCGTTCGGCGGCGAGCGGGTCCGGCGCCGGATCCGCACCGTGGTCCGGGTCGCGGCCTCGGTGGCCGTCGTCGGGGCCGTGCTGCTGGTGCCCGTTTCGGCGGCGTACGCCCAGGGCCAGGAGCTCACCGACGTCCTCGGCGGGTTCGACCCTGCCCTGGTCGTCGACGAGATCGTCGCCGCGCTGATGCTGACGGCGGGGCTCGGCGTCGTGGTCGCGAGCCTCCCCGCGGCGCACCCGGAGCCCGGCCCGCGGTGGCTGCTCCTCTGCGGGGCCACGGTGGCGGCGGTCTCCCCGGCCCTGGTCGGGCACACCCGCTCCTACCAGCCGACGGGACTGCTGGCGGTCGCCGACGTGGTCCACCTCCTCGCGGGATCGGTGTGGCTCGGAGGGCTGGTCGGCCTGGTGCTGACCCTGCGCGCCCTCGCGGGCCGCGAGCGGCTCGCGGCGACCACCCTGGCGCGGTTCTCGACGCTGGCCGCGGGGCTGCTGGTGGCGGTCGCTGCCGCCGGCGCGGTGCTCGGTTGGCGGATCCTCGGGTCGTGGTCCGGCTTCGTCGACACCCGCTACGGGGTGCTGCTGCTGGTCAAGATCGGGCTGGCGCTCGTCGTCGCGGCGATCGGCGGCTGGAACCGGTTCGTCGTCCTGCCGCGGGTGACCGGCGCCGCCGGCTTCGACGACCGCACCCACACCGCGGGCACCGCCACCCGCACCCTGGCGCTCGAGGCCTCGGTGATCGTGGTGCTGCTCGGCGTCACCGGCGTCCTCGTCAACCAGCCGCCGCGGCCCGCGCCCGCCGAGGTGGCGCCGGCTCAGTCGGGCGTCGAGAGCCAGACGGTCGTCGGCGACCTCGAGGTGCACGCCGGCCTGACGCCGCGCCGACAGGGACAGAACACGCTGGTGCTGCAGGTGCTCGACTCCGCGGGCGAGCCGGTCGCGCTGGAGCGCCCACCGGTCGTCGAGGTCCGCTCCGCCGACGTCGACCTCGGCGAGGTGGCGCTCGAGGGCACCGACGCGGGCACCTGGAGCGGCGAGGTGGTGCTCCCCCGTCCGGGTCGCTGGGAGGTGCAGGTGGCGCTGCGGCTGAGCCGCTTCGAGAGCCCGGTGACGACGCTGCGCTTCGACGTACCCGAGGGGTGATCGGGCGCCGGCGCTCCCGCTGACGGTGACCGGCACCGGGACGGTGTGGCCGAGGCAGGTCCGAGCACGCGCTGCATGGCGCCGTGCCGGGGGGCCCGGAGCCCGCCGTCCACCCGGTCCTGCTGCGCCCGCCACCCGCGTCGGTGACAATGGCCCCATGACCGAGCTGCCCCGCAAGGCCGCCGCGCGTACGGCGCGGCTGGCGGCGCTGCCCCTCAGCTACGCCGGGCGGCAGGCGATGGGGTTCGGCAAGCGGTTGGGCGGCCGCCCGGCGGAGATGGTGCTGAGCGAGATGCAGCAGCGCACCGCGGAGCAGCTGTTCCGGACCCTGGGCGAGCTCAAGGGCGGGGCGATGAAGTTCGGCCAGGCGCTGAGCGTGCTGGAGGCCGCCCTGCCCGACGAGGTCGCGGCGCCGTACCGCGACCAGCTCACCCGGCTGCAGGACTCCGCTCCCCCGATGCCGACCAGCACGGTGCGCGAGCAGATCGCCCGCTCGCTCGGCGACGACTGGCGCCAGCGGCTGGTCCACCTCGAGGGGGCGCCGTCGGCTGCGGCCTCGATCGGCCAGGTCCACCGCGGCCGATGGCACGACGCGGTGACCGGCGGCGACCGCGACGTGGCCGTCAAGGTGCAGTACCCCGGTGCGGGCGACGCGCTGATGTCGGACCTCCGCCAGCTCGCCCGGGTTGCCCGCGGGGTCGCCCCGGCGTTCCCCGGCCTCGACATCAAGCCGCTGCTCGAGGAGCTGCAGGCTCGGGCCGCCGACGAGCTCGACTACCACCTCGAGGCGGAGGCGCAGGCGACGTACGCCGAGGCGTTCCGCGACGACCCCGACATCGTGGTGCCGGAGGTGGTCGCGGTCGGCGGCGAGGTGCTGGTCACCGAGTGGCTGGACAGCCCCTGCTCGCTCGCGCAGGTGGTGCGTGAGGGGACCCAGGAGGAGCGCGACCACTACGGGCGGATCTTCGTCACGTTCCTCTTCGACGGGCCGACCCGGACCGGGATGCTGCACGCGGACCCCCACCCCGGGAACTTCCGGGTGCTGCCCGCCGCCGACGGTGGCCTCGGGCAGATCGGGGTGCTCGACTTCGGCGCCGTCGCGCGGCTGCCCGAGCAGCGGCTCCCCAGCGCGATGGGCAGGCTGATCCGGATCGCGTCCGAGAGCGGCGCCGACGACCTGGTCGCCGGGCTGCGGGCCGAGGGCTTCATCAAGGAGCGGACCCGGGTCGACGCCGAGGCGGTGCTCGACTACCTGTCGCCCTTCATCGAGCCGGCGCAGCACGAGCTGTTCCGCTTCACCCGGGCGTGGATGCGCGAGCAGTTCGAGCGGATCAACAACCCCCGCAACCCCGCGTTCACGACCGCCACGAAGCTCAACCTGCCCTCGTCGTACCTGCTCATCCACCGCACCTGGCTCGGCGGCCTCGGCCTGCTCTCCCAGCTGGAGGCCGAGGCACCCTTCCGCGCGATCATGGAGCAGCACCTGCCGGGTTTCGCCCGCGACTGAGGGGGGCCGGGTCGCTCACCGTCCGCTGCTGAGGCAGCGGCTACGACGGCACGCGGTCGGTGACGCAGTAGGCCAGGCCCGCAGGGTCGGTGAGCAGCGTCCAGATGTCGAAGTCGGCGACCCGGGTGGCCCCCAGCGCCTCGTGCCGGGCCGCCTCGGCCGCCCGGTCGGTAGTGGAGAGGTCGAGGTGGCCGCGGACCTCGCCGAGCGGGTCGTCGAGCCGCTGCAGCAGCAGCCGGGCTCCGTGACCGTCGGCCGGCGTCAGCCAGCGGAACTCGGCGTGCCGCGGCGAGGGCTCCAGCCCGCTGCCGGTCAGCTCCTGCCAGAACGCCTCCTCACGCTCGTAGAGCTCGGAGGGGACGTCGATGCACACCTGGTCGACCAGCGAGGTGTGGCCGTCGGGCCACGCCGTGGCCGGCGCCCGCTCCGACGCCTGGAGGCCGACCATGCAGAACGGGAAGCCGCCCGGCGACGCCATCACCACGTAGCCGAGGTCGGCCACCTCGCGGGCGCCCAGCGAGGCGGCCCGGTCGGCGGCCGCCCGCGGGTCGTCGACGTGGAGGTCGACGTGGATCCGGGAGCGCCCCGAGCCCAGCCGCTGGACGAGCAGGTGCCGGTCGCCCACCGGCGGCACCAGCGTCACGAACTCGCCCGACTCGCCCCGCGGCGGCGACACCGACCACCCGGTGACGTCGCGCCAGAACGCCAACCCCGCGTCGTACGCCGTGGGTTCGAGGTCGACGAACCCGCTGACCCAGAACGGGGTCACGAGACCGGGGAGCAGTCGTGCCCGCAGCCGCTGTCGGCGGAGGCGGCGACCGGGCTCCCGGCGGCCGCGGCGTGAGAGGCGGGTCGGTGGAGGACCGCGGAGGCCGGCGTGAGCTCGATTGCGTCGTCGGTCGCGACGGCGGTGCCGTCGACCAGCAGCGAGAAGCCGTGCACCTCGAGAGGCCAGAGCACCAGCGTGGCCTGCGGGTTGCCGGCCAGGTTGGCGGCCGTCCCGCGGCTGGTGGCGCACCGCACCACTGCCCCGTCGACCACGGGATCGACCGTCACCGCCTTGACCCGGCCGTCGGCCGAGGCGGTCAGCAGGTAGCCCGAGCCGAAGTCGTCCAGCGCCTCGGCGAGGCGGTCGATCTCCACGGGGATGCTCATGCCGCCGAGCATAGGCGCGCCGATTGCAACCTTCCTCCCGCCGCTCGCGTCTTGGGGGCGATGGAATGGAGGTGCACCGATGCACACACTCGCTGGAACGGGGGTGACCGTGGGGATGCCGCTGAGCGCGCGCGACGCCGACTTCTCGTCGTACATGCACGCCCGGCAGTCCAGCCTGCTCCGCACGGCGTACCTCCTCACGGGGGACCGGCACACCGCCGAGGACCTGGTGCAGACCGCCTTCGCCAAGCTCTACCTCTCCTGGGAGAAGGTGCAGAGCCGCGACTCGGTCGACGCCTACGTACGCCGGATCCTCGTCAACGAGCACAACTCGCTGTGGCGGCGGGCGTGGAAGCGCCGCGAGCACGCCACCGACGAGCTGCCCGAGGGCGGTCACCTCGACAGCTACGACGCCGGGGCGAGGCGTGAGCTGTGGGACCTCGTCCAGACGCTGCCGCGCAGGGCGCGGGCGGTCGTCGTGCTCCGCTACTACGAGGAGATGACCGAGGCGGAGACCGCCGAGGTGCTCGGCATCTCGGTCGGCACCGTGAAGTCCCAGACCAGCCGCGCCCTGGCCGCCCTGCGCGAGCGCGCACCCCAGTCCCTCGACCCCGCCGACTCCCGGGAGGAGGAGCCCCGATGAACGACGACCTCACCACACAGCTCAGCCGCGAGCTGCACGAGCAGGTGGACGGCTGGCAGGGCGCTCCCCTGACCCTGGACTCCGTACGCGGCCGGGCCCACGCGATCCGGCGTACCCGCCGGGTGGCAGCCGCCGGCGCCGCCGCCCTGGCCGTTGCCGCGATCGCGGTCCCGACCGCCCTGCTCGGCACCGGAGCCGAGCGCACCACGCCCGACCCGGTCGCGCCGCCCACGGTGGTGGAGACGGCCACGACCGGCGACCCGGTGCTGGGGCAGCCCTACCTGACCGGCGGGCGGCTCGTGCTGACCGACGGCTCGGTGCGGGAGCTCCCACAGGCCTACGAGAACGCGGTCGTGCTCGGCGACACCGTCCTGGGGCTGCGCACCGACGACACCGGGATGCTCCTGCTCGAGGAGCTCGACGGCGACGGGGCGGTCGTGGAGACCACGCAGGTCGACTCGGGCATCACCTACAACGCGGACGAATCGGCGATCGCCTACGTCACCGACGGCGAGCTGGTCGCACGCTGGGACGGCGGGCAGGCGTCGTTCGGGGAGCAGCCGGGCACGACCCCGGTGCGCCTGGTCGGCGGCCCCGACTGCACGGAGGGCGTGAACACCTGCACGGTCTACTTCAACACCGAGCGGGGAGACCCGGCCGTGGCCGTCAACCACGGCGCCGTCAACGACGTCGCGGGCGACCCGGTGGCGGTGACCGACGTGGCGGCGGACGGCCGGGTCGCGATGGTCACCGGCGTCGACGAGCTGCCCGAGCCGGGGTCGTGCAGCGCGGTCCTTGACCAGTCGGCCGGTGACCGGGTGCACGCGTCCTGCGACTACACCTTCGGGCGGTTCTCACCCGACGGCAGCCTGCTCTCGGCCACCCACCCCTACCAGGACGGGTTCGGCGACGGGTGGCACGCCATCCTCGACGCCGAGACGGGCGAGGAGCTCGCCCGCTACGAGGCCGCCGGCGGGATCACCCGCTCGGTGTGGGAGGACGACGACCACCTGCTCATCACCTCGTGGGAGGACGGCGAGTGGCGGGTCACCCGGCTGGGGGCCGACGGGAGGACCGAGGTCGTGCTCGACCCCCGGAAGGGCAAGGACCACGAGCCGACGTACGCCGTGCTGGGCGCGACGTTCTGAAGCTCAGACCAGCACCTCGGTGACCGGGAGCGAGGAGTCGGCCGGCAGGTCCAGCGCGGACGCCGGCCGGTTCCGCGTCACCATCTCGGCACCGAGGGCGGCCACCATCGCGCCGTTGTCGGTGCACAGCCCGGGCCGCGGCACCCGGACCCGGATCCCGCGCGAGGCCGCGCGCTCCTCGGCCATCGTCCGGAGCCGGGAGTTGGCGGCCACGCCGCCCCCGATCAGCAGGTCGTCGACACCGTCGGCGGCCGCGGCGTCGAGCGCCTTGCGGACCAGCACGTCGCACACCGCCTCCTGGAACGACGCGGCCACGTCGGCCACAGGGACGGGTTCGCCGGAGCGCTCCCGGGCCTCCACCCAGCGGGCGACGGCGGTCTTGAGGCCCGAGAAGGAGAAGTCGAAGCGGTGCCGCTCGAGGTCGCGGCGCGAGGTGAGCCCGCGCGGGAAGTCGATCGCGACGGTGTCGCCCTCGCGCGCCACCCGGTCGATGTGGGGGCCACCCGGGAACGGCAGCCCCAGCAGCCGGGCCACCTTGTCGAAGGCCTCCCCGGCGGCGTCGTCGATGGTCGCCCCCATCGGGTCGACGTCGCCGGTCACGTCGCCGACCCGCAGCAGGCTGGAGTGGCCGCCGGAGACCAGCAGCGCCAGGCACGGCTCGGGCAGCGGACCGTGCTCGAGCTGGTCGACGGCCACGTGGGCGGCGAGGTGGTTGACGCCGTACAACGGCGTGCCGAGGCCCAGCGCGAGCGCCTTGGCGGAGGCCACTCCGACCAGCAGCGCGCCGGCGAGGCCGGGTCCGCTGGTCACCGCGATCGCGTCGACGTCGTGCAGCCGGATCCCGGCCGTCTCGCAGGCCCGCTCGATCGTCGGCACCATCGCCTCGAGGTGGGCCCGGCTGGCCACCTCGGGGACGACGCCGCCGAAGCGTGCGTGCTCGTCGACGCTGCTGGCGACCGCGTCGGCGAGCAGTGTGTGGCCGCGCACCACCCCGACGCCGGTCTCGTCGCAGGAGGTCTCGATGCCGAGGACCAGGGGCTCGTCCATGAGCCCCATCATGCCGCCGGTTCGGTAGTCCACGGCCATCCGGCTGCCCGGACGCCGTCCCCAGCAGCCATTTCCCGTGGACTACCGCGGCGGGCCGGTCAGCGACAGCTCCAGCACCACCGCGGTGGCGCCGTCGCGGTAGTAGCGCGGGCGGCGGGCGAGCTCGACGAAGCCGGACGTCGCGTAGAACGCGAGCGCGTCGGCGTTGTCCTCGCGCACCTCGAGCAGCAACCGCTCGGCGCCGTCTGCCGCCGCGCGGCGCACGACGTCGGCCAGCAGGTCGGTGGCCAGCCCGGACCGCCGGTGACCGGGGTCGACGGCCACCCGCTGCAGCTCGGCGACGTCGCCGGCGACGCTGGCCACCGCGTAGGCCACGACCTGGTCGCCGTCGCGTACCACGAGGTAGTGGACCGTGGGCAGCGCGCCCGCCACGCCCTGCTCCACCAGAGTCTGCGGCCAGGCGTCCGGGCCGAGGGCCGCGGCCTCCAGCGCGGCGATCGCCGGGACGTCGTCGGACCGCGCCGGCTCGACCCCCGGCCGCGTCACGACGCGGGCTTGCGCGTAACGGGCACGACCGCGTCGGGACGACGGAGGTAGAGCGGCTCCGGGTCGTAGAGCTCGGCCCGCTCCTCGGCGACGGTCCGGGCCAGCCAGCCGGCGCTGGGTCGCTCCGGGCGGCAGCTGTGGGGGAAGTGCTCCGGGTAGAGCGCCGCGCCCTCGCCGACGACCAGGCCCTCGGTGGCCAGCGCGGCGGGCTTGTCGACGACCGGACCGTCGAGCCGGTGGCCCTCCGCGTCGTACGACGCCAGGTAGACCTCCTTGCGGCGGGCGTCGGTGGCGACGACGAAATCCCCGATGACCGAGCCGGTGTCGACCGCCTCGACGGCCAGCACGTCGAGGGTGCAGGCGCCGTAGACCGGGATCTCGAGCACGAAGCCGAGGGTGCGGGCGGTGACCAGCCCGACCCGGAGCCCCGTGAACGGGCCCGGCCCGACCCCGACGGCGATCGCCGTGAGGTCCTGCCGCACCAGGCCCTGCTCCCGCAGCAGCCGGTCGACGAGCGGCGCGAGCTGCTCGCCGTGGCGCAGCGGCTGCTCGCTGACGAGCTCCGCGACGACGTCGTCGCCGTCGTGGAGCGCCGCGGTCACGGCCGGTGTGGCGGTGTCGAAGGCGAGCAGCACGTGGTCAGGCTAACGGGGCGGGTCAGCGCTCCAGCGCCAGCCGGGCGAGGTGCTCGTCGATCGGCGAGAGCCCGGCGTGGTCGCCGACCGGGTCCCACCAGGCCAGGCCGTCGACGCCGGAGGTCGCCTCGAACGCCGCCACCTCGCGGAGCCGGCCGTGGAAGACGGCGACGCGGTCGATGAGCCGCTCGTGCCCGCGCTGCACGGTCGCCACCCCCACGAGCGACACCTCGCCGGGCTCGGACCCGGTGACGGCCGTGAAGTTGCGGACCGCCGCGTCGCGGGCCGACTCGGCCTCCTGCCGGTCGGCCAACGGGAGCTCCCACTCGTCGTGGCGTACGTCGTGGAACAGCAGCACCCGCCCGTCGTGCTCGGCCACCATCACCGCGAGCGGCACCGGCGGTGCGGGGTCGAGGTCACCCAGGACGTCGGTCCCGTCGGCGGGACGGAAGTCGACCAGCAGCGTCTCGTCGGGCTTCTCCGCCAGCGGCGGCCGCTGGGTGTCGGGCAGCTCCAGGCCGTACCAGCGCGGACCCACCGGCGTCATCAGCACCCGGCGCGGGTCGAGGTCGACGTGCTCGTCGGCGTGCGCCAGCGCCCGGATGATCCGGATCTCCAGCCGCGACTCCGCCAGCCCCTCGGCGATCCCCTCGCCCCACTCCACCACCGTGACGGCCTCGTCGAGGGAGGCGTCGAGGTCGAGGTCGTCGAGCTCGTCGATGCCGCCGAGCCGGTAGGCGTCGACGTGGACCAGGGCCGGGCCACCGCTCAGCGGGGGGTGCACCCGGGCGATCACGAACGTGGGCGAGGTGACGTCACCCCGGACGTCGAGCCCCTCGCCGAGCCCCTGGGTGAACGTCGTCTTGCCGGCCCCGAGCTCGCCGGTCAGCACCAGCAGGTCGCCGGCGCGCAGCTGGCCCCCGAGCGAGCGCCCCAGCTCGCGCATCGTCTCGGCGTCGGGGACGTCGAAGAGGAAGGTGTCGAGCGGCCGCCGGAGCTCGACGTTGGGCTCGTTGCGGCGGATCTCGCGGAACCCGCGCCGCTCCCAGAACGCCACGGTGCGGGGCAGCTCGGTGCGGGCGACCACGGTGAGGTCGTCGTAGCCGCTGGCCTCCTCGACCGCCGTGGCGATCAGCCGGCCGGCGATGCCGTGGCCCTGGAGGCCGGGCAGCACGCCGAACCGGCGCAGGTACATCGTCGACCCGACGGGGTCGAGCACCAGCCCGCCGACCGGCTCGCCGTCGAGGGTCGCGAGCAGCCCGCCGTGCTTGCCGAGCAGCACCGTCATCGACTCGACGGTCTCGGTGAGCGTGGCGGCCGGCGGGTCGAGGGGCGGGCGCGCCTCGAACGCCGGCCGGACGACGGCCAGCAGGGTGGCCGCCTCGTCCGGTCCGACCCGTCGTACGTCGACGCTCACCGCTGGTCGACCCGCTCCCCCGCCGCCGCCAGCAGCTGGTCGAGCTCGGCGTTGACCTGCTCGTGCCGTTCCAGGAGCACCATGTGTCCGGCGCCCTCGCACTCGATGAGCCGCGACCCGGGGATCCGTGACTGCAGCTTGCGGCTGTGGCCGATCGAGGTCAGCCGGTCGTCGGTCCCGCAGATCACCGACACGGGGACGTCGCCGAGCGCCTGCACGGTCTCGAACTTGTCGAGGGTGCCGAAGCTCGGGAAGAACTCGGCGATCACCTCGAACGGCGTCGAGGAGAGCATCTCGTCGACGAACTCGATGTAGCCGGCCGGCACCGCGTCGCCGAAGGCGAACTGGTCGGTGATCACGGTCGCGAGCGGCCGGGTGAGGCGGCGTACGCCGTCGACGGCCCGGTGGCCGCGGGCCAGGGTGGCGATGGTGCGGATCCCGATCGTGCTGCCGAGCGCGGTCGGGACGAACGGCGCCACCATCCGGTGCGGGTCGAGGCCGCCCGCGGTCGTGGAGATCAGGCCGACGCCGACGACCCGGTCGCCGAACAGCTCGGGCGACTCCTCGGCCAGCGCCACGATGCTCATGCCGCCCATCGAGTGGCCGACCAGCACGACCGGCCCGTCGCCGACCACGTCGTCGAGGACCCGGCGCAGGTCGAAGCCGAGCTGCTCGATGGTGGCGCGCCCCTCGGTGGAGCGGCCGGACCGGCCGTGGGAGCGCTGGTCGTAGAACACGGTCCGGACCAGGCCTCGGTAGGAGGCGCGCTGGAAGTGCCAGCAGTCGAGGTCGAGGGCGTAGCCGTGGACGAACACCACGGTGAGCTCGGAGTCCGGGCACTCGTCGACCTCGACGTGGAGCGGCACACCGTCGTCGGCCACGACCGTGACCGGCCGGGACCGCAGCGAGCGGAACGGCGTCGCGTCGCCGGCGCCCCGCCGGGCGATGACCCGGCGCCGGCGGGCGACGCCGACGGCGGTGCCGGCGACCGCGACGCCGGCGGCGGACGCGGCGAGGCCGAACAGCCTTCGCTTCATGCTCATTTCCGGAATCCCCGTTCGAAACGGAACGAAGTGAGCATTCGAATGGGGTGGTTCACGTGGTGGTCCCCTCGTCGACGTGGCGGCGCGCGAAGCGACCGCCGATGCGGGTGACGATCTCGTAGCTGATGGTGTCGCAGGCCTCCGCCCAGTCCTGGGCCGTCGGCTCGCCCCACTGGCCGGCGCCGAAGATCAGGACCCGCTCGCCCGCCGACGGCCGGTCCCTGTCGAGGTCGACCACGAACTGGTCCATGCAGATCCGCCCGCGCACGGGCCGGCGGCGCTCGCCGACCATCACCTCGGCGCGGTTGCCGGCGTGGCGCGGGATGCCGTCGCCGTACCCCACCGGCACGAGGCCGACGGTGGTCGGCTGGTCGGCGTGCCAGGTGTGGCCGTAGGAGACGCCCGCCCCGGCCGCGATCTGCTTCACCATCGCGAGGTCGGCGAAGGCGAACATCGCCGGCACCAGCCCCAGGTCGGGGGTGTGACCGGGAGCGGGGTCCAGGCCGTACGACGCGAGCCCGCAGCGGACCAGGTCGAAGCGGGAGCTCGGCCTCAGGATGGCGGCCGCGGAGTTGGCGAGGTGGCGCACCTCCGGCCGCAGCCCGGCCGCGTCGGCGACCGCGAGCGCCTCGCGGAAGGCCGCCTCCTGGGCGTCGTTGGCAGGGTGGTCGGGCTCGTCGGAGCAGGCGAAGTGGGACCAGATGCCGGTGACCGTCCAGTCGCCGCGCTCCTCGCCGGCCCGGGCCCCGGCGACGACGTCGGACCAGGTGTCGAGCGGGGCACCGCCGCGCGAGAGGCCGGTGTCGACCTTGAGCTGGAGCCGCGCCGGCCGGCCGGCCGCCGCGACCCCGGCGGACACCTCCGCGAGCTCGGCGACGGAGTAGGCGGTGACATCGACGTCGGCGGCGATCGCGGCGGCGTAGTCCTCGCCGGGCACCCCCAGCCAGCACAGCACCCGGCCGGTGTCGCCGGCCTCGCGCAGCTCCAGCGCCTCGTCGATCGTCGCGACCCCGAGCCACGCGGCGCCGCCCTCGCGGGCCGCCCGGGCGGCGGGCACCATGCCGTGGCCGTAGCCGTCGGCCTTGACCACCGTCATCATGCCGACGCCGGTGTGGGCGCGGAGCACCTCGACGTTGTGGCGGATGAGGGGCAGCTCGACGACGATCTCGGCGCGGGCCCGGCTCATGCGCCGGATTCTTCCATCCCCCCGTCGAGCACCTGACGGACCGTCTCGGGGAGTGTGGCGGCCACCTCACCGGCCACCAGCGGCCCGCCGCCGGACGCGAGGGTCCCCGCCGCGCCGTGGAGCCAGGAGCCGACGGAGGCGGCGTCGTACGGCGTGAGGCCCGTGGCGAGCAGCGCGCCGACCACCCCGCTGAGCACGTCACCGGCGCCCGCCGTGGCCAGCCAGGGGACGCCGGTGGTGGTGACGCGCACCCGGCCGTCGGGGCGGGCGACGAGCGTGCGGCGACCCTTGAGGAGGACGACGGCGTCGTAGCGGGCCGCCGCGGCCCGGGCGTGGTGGAGGCCGTGCGCCTCGATGTCGGCGCGGTCGACGCCGGTCATCGAGGCGAGCTCGCCGGCATGGGGCGTGAGGACGGTCGGGACGCCGAGCGGACCGTCGACGTGGTGGAGCGCGTCGGCGTCGACCACGACCGGCACGCCGTCGGCGACCGCGGCGGCGAGCTCGTCGCCGGCCGACTCGCCCCCGCCGGAGCCGACGGTCCAGGCCTGGACCCGGCCCTCGCCCACGACCTCGGGGTGGTGGCGGCGCACGACGTCGGCGACCTCGCCGACGTAGCGGACCATCCCGGCGAGACCGCAGTCGGCGCCGCCGACGCAGAGCAGCGCGGCGCCGGGGTAGGTGGCCGAGCCGGCGCGGACACCGACCACGCCGCGGGTGTACTTGTGGCCGTCGGGAGCGGGGCGTGGCAGCAGCCGTCGTACGTCGGCGGGCTGCAGCGCCTCGACCGGCGGCTCCGGCAGGTCGAGCCCGAGATCGACGAGGTGGACCGCCCCTGCGGCGGCCGCGGCGGGGTCGACCAGCAGCCCGGTCTTGTGGGTGCCGAAGGTGACCGTGAGCGCCGCCTCGACGTGGGGACCGTCGAGCTCGCCGGTGTCGACCCCGACGCCGCTCGGCACGTCGACGGCCACGATCGGGACCCCCTCGAGGTGGGCGAGCGCGGCGACCGCGTCGGGCCGCAGCCCGGGGTGGCCGCCGATGCCGACGATCCCGTCGACCACCACGTCCGCCGCGTGCCCGTCGTGGGGCGCGTCGACACGTCCACCGGCGGCCCGCAGCGCCGCGAGCCCACCCTCGTGGACCGGGTCGGCGAGCAGCCACGCCTCGACCGCCGCGCCGCGCCGGGCGAGTGTCGCGCCGGCGTACAGCGCGTCCCCGCCGTTGTTGCCCGCTCCCACCAGCAGCACCACCCGGCGGCCGTAGCCGCCGCCCAGCAGGTCGAGCACGGCCACCGCCAGCCCGGTCGCCGCCTGCTGCATCAGCGCACCCTCGGGCAGCTGCGCCATCCGGGCCTCCTCGGCCCCCCGGACCTGCTCGACCGTGTGCGCCTGCCGCATCCCCCCACCGTATCCACCCGCGAAGTCGCGCTTCCGCACCCGCGAAGTCGCACTCCCGCACCCGCGAGTGGCACCGGACCGTGCACGAGCGCGCTTTCGGAGGTGCAGGAGCGCGCCCTCGCGGTCAGGACTCGAGGACCACCATTGCGGAGGCGATCCCGGCGTCGTGGGAGAGCGAGAGGTGGGTGGAGCGTACGCCGAGCTCGGCGGCGCGGTCGGCGACGCTGCCGCGGATCGTGAACAGCGGGCGGCCGGAGTCCTCGCTGACCACCTCGGCATCGTGCCACCCCAGCCCGACGGGGGCGCCCAGCGCCTTGGCGAGCGCCTCCTTCGCGGCGAACCGGGCCGCCAGCGAGGCGGGGGGCAGGCCGGCCTCGGCCGGGGTGAACAGCCGCTCCCGCAGCCCGGGAGTGCGCGCGAGCGAGGCCATGAACCGCTCGATGTCCACCACGTCGATGCCGACCCCGATGACCGCCACTACTCGACCGTCACCGACTTGGCGAGGTTGCGCGGCTGGTCGACGTCGTGGCCGAGCAGCGTGGCCAGCTCGCAGGCGAACAGCTGCAGCGGCACGACGGCCACCAACGGTTGCAGCAGCACCGGCACCCGCGGCAGCCGCACCAGCGCGTCGGCGTACGGCGTGATCGACTCGTCGCCCTCCTCGGCCAGGCAGATGGTGCGGGCACCGCGGGCACGGACCTCCTGGATGCCGCTCACCATCTTGTCGTGCAGGAAGTCGCGGCCCTGCGGGGGCACGATGCACAGCACCGGCAGCCCGCCCTCGATCAGCGCGATCGGCCCGTGCTTGAGCTCGCCCGCCGCGAACCCCTCGGCGTGCAGGTAGGCGATCTCCTTGAGCTTCAGCGCCCCCTCGAGCGCGACCGGGTAGCCGGCGTGCCGCCCCAGGAACAGCACCGACCGCGTGGCGACGTGCTCGCGGGCGAGCTCGTAGACCTGCTCGGACCGGTCGAGCACCGAGGCGATGTGGTCGGGCATCTGCTCGAGCTGGTCGAAGACCTGCCCGATCTCGTCGCCGAACCGGGTGCCCTTGACCTGCGCGAGGTAGAGCGCGAGCAGGTAGCAGGCGACGAGCTGGGTCAGGTAGCCCTTGGTCGACGCGACGCCGATCTCGGGGCCCGCGTGCGTGTAGATCACGCCGTCGGACTCGCGCGGGATGGTCGAGCCGTTGCTGTTGCAGATCGCCAGCACCTTCGACCGCTGCACCCGCGCGTGCCGGATCGCCTGCAGCGTGTCGGCGGTCTCGCCCGACTGGCTGATCGCCACGACCAGTGTCGACTGGGTGAGGATCGGGTCGCGGTAGCGGAACTCCGAGGCCAGCTCGACCTCCACCGGGATCCGGGTCCAGTGCTCGATGGCGTACTTGGCGACCATGCCGGCGTAGAAGGACGTCCCGGCCGCGATGATGATGATCTTGTCGATGTCGCGCAGGTCGCCGTCGGAGAGCCGCATCTCGTCGAGCTGCAGCAGTCCCTCCGGCGTACGCCGCCCGAGCAGCGAGTCGGCCACCGCCCGCGGCTGCTCGAAGATCTCCTTGCGCATGAACCAGTCGTAGCCGTCCTTCTCGGCGGCCGCGACGTCCCAGTCGACGTGGTAGCGCCGCCCCTCGGCGGGCGAGCCGTCGAAGCCGGTCACCGACACCCCGTCGGGCGTGATCGTGACGACCTGGTCCTGGTCGAGCTCCATCGCCTCGCGGGTGTGCCCGATGAAGGCGGCGACGTCGGAGCCGAGGAAGTTCTCGCCCTCCCCGATGCCGACCACCAGCGGGCTGTTGCGGCGGGCCGCGACCACCCGGTCGGGGTCCCGGGAGTCGACCGCGACGAGCGTGAACGCGCCCTCGAGCCGGCAGCAGACGGCCTGCATGGCCTCGGTCAGGTCGCGGCCGGCGTCGACCTCGAGCTCCAGCAGGTGGGCGGCCACCTCGGTGTCGGTCTCCGACCGCAGCTCGTGGCCGGCGGCCTCGAGCTCGGTCCGCAGCGCCGCGAAGTTCTCGATGATGCCGTTGTGGACCAGCGCCACCCGGCCGCGCCGGCCGAGGTGGGGGTGGGCGTTGGCGTCGTTGGGGGCGCCGTGGGTGGCCCAGCGGGTGTGCCCGATCCCCGTCGTGGCGCCCGAGAGCGCGGTCTCGCCGAGCGCCTTCTCGAGGTTGGCGAGCTTGCCGGCCCGCTTGTCGTGGGCGATGGTCCCGTCGGCGACCAACGCCACGCCGGCCGAGTCGTAGCCGCGGTACTCGAGCCTCCGGAGCCCCTCGACCACGACGTCCTGGGCCTGCTGGCTGCCGACGTAGCCCACGATTCCGCACATGGGGTGGAGTTTAGGGGGAGCGTGCCGGTGCAAGAATGCCGCGCATGTCCCCCCAAGGCGGGCCGCCCGACGACAACGGCCGCGAACCGTCGCCGTACGTCGAGCTCGACCGCACGGCGTGGTCCGCCCTGAGCCGGGAGACCGAGAGCCCGCTGACGGCCGAGGAGCTGACGCAGCTGCGCAGCCTCGGCGACGCGCTGGACCTCGACGAGGTGGAGCAGGTCTACCTGCCGATCTCGCGGCTGCTGAGCCTCTACGTCGAGTCGGCCGGGGGGCTGCATCGGCAACAGGAGGAGTTCCTGCAGCAGCCCCACCCGCCACGGACGCCGTTCGTGATCGGCCTCGCCGGATCGGTCGCCGTCGGCAAGTCCACGACGGCACGGGTGCTGCAGCAGATGCTGGCCCACTGGCCCCAGCACCCCAACGTCGCGCTGGTCACCACCGACGGCTTCCTCCACCCCAACGCCGAGCTCGAGCGCCGCGGGCTGCTGCAGCGCAAGGGGTTCCCGGAGTCCTACGACCGCCGCGCGCTGCTCCGGTTCGTCGTCGACATCAAGTCCGGCAAGGACGAGGTCGAGGCGCCGACGTACTCCCACCTCGTCTACGACGTCGTCCCCGACCAGAAGGTGGTCGTCAAGCGGCCCGACATCGTGATCATCGAGGGCCTCAACGTGCTGCAGCCGGCCCGGGCCCGCGAGGACGGCCGGGTCGGGCTGACGCTGAGCGACTTCTTCGACTTCTCCGTCTACGTCGACGCCCGCACCGCGCACATCAAGCAGTGGTACGTCGACCGGTTCCTGCGGCTGCGGGAGACCGCCTTCCGCGACCCGCACTCCTACTTCGCGAAGTTCGCGGGCCTGTCCGAGGACGAGGCGGTCGCGACCGCGACCCGGCTCTGGGACACCATCAACGGGCCCAACCTGCGGCAGAACATCCTGCCCACGCGCTCCCGCGCGACCCTGGTGCTGCGCAAGGACAAGGACCACTCGGTCCGCTACGTCCGGCTCCGCAAGCTCTGACCACGGCGCCAGAGAGCGATAGTCCGGGACGTTCGAGGGGTGGATCCGCCTCCGCGGGCCCCGGAACGTCCCGGACTATCGAAAGGCCCCCGCTCAGACGCCGGTGCCCGTGACGGTCACGGGGATGTTGCCGCGGGTGGCCTTGGAGTAGGGGCAGAGCTCGTGGGTGCGGTCGACCAGCTTCTGGGCGGTGGCGTCGTCGACGCCCGGGATGGTGACGTCGAGGTCGACGGTGATGCCGAACGACTCGCCCTCCGGGCCGAAGCCCACCTTCACCTCGGTCGAGGCGCCGGTCGTGTCAATGCCTTCCGCCTTGCCCGCGAGCCCCAGTGCGCCGGTGAAGCAGGCGCCGTAGCCCACGGCGAAGAGCTGCTCGGGGTTGGTGCCGCCGCCGGGGCCGCCCAGCTCGATGGGGGCCTGCAGGTCGACGTCGAGCTGGCCGTCGTCGGTCCTGCCGTGGCCACCCCGGCGTCCGCCGGTGACGGTGGCGAGAGCGGTGTACTTGATCTTCTCGGGTGAGTAGGTCATGGGCCGCACAACGATCCCGCCGGGGCGGAGGCTTCCGTGCGTCTCAGGTCGCGAGACGTGCCGCGCGGCGCCGAAGGGACCTCACAACGACAGCTGGGTCCGTACGACGTGGGCCAGCCGTTCGGCCACGCCGCTGGCCTGCTCCTCGGTCGGCGCCTCGACCATCACCCGGACGATCGGCTCGGTGCCCGACGGCCGCAGCAGGATCCGCCCCTGCCCGGCGAGCACGGCCTCCTCCTCGGCGACCGCGGCCGCCACGACCGCGTCGTCGTCGGCGCGGGACTTGTCGACGCCCGGGACGTTGAGCAGCACCTGGGGAAGCCGGGTCATCACGGATGCGAGGTCCCGCAACGACCGGCCGGTGGTGGCCATCCGCTCCAGCACCGCGAGCGCGGTGAGGATGCCGTCGCCGGTGGTGGCGTGGTCGCTCATGATGACGTGGCCGGACTGCTCGCCGCCGAGGGAGTAGCCGGAGATGTTCATCGCCTCGAGCACGTAGCGGTCGCCGACCTTGGTCTGCCGGACGCCGATCCCGGCCGCGCGCATCGCGTGGACGAACCCGAGGTTGCTCATCACGGTGGCGACGACGGTGTCCTTGGCGAGCCGACCCTGCTCCTTCAACGACTGGGCGAGGATCGCCAGGATCTGGTCGCCGTCGACGACGGTGCCCTCGTGGTCGACCGCGAGGCAGCGGTCGGAGTCGCCGTCAAGGGCGAAGCCGACGGCGGCACCCTCCCGCACGACCGCCTCCTGCAGCGACCCGAGGTGGGTCGATCCACAGCCCTCGTTGATGTTGAGGCCGTCCGGCGAGGCATGGATGGCGACGACCTCGGCGCCGGCACCTGCGAGCGCCCGCGGACCGGCCTCGGAGGCCGCGCCCTCGGCACAGTCGAGCACCACCTTCAGCCCCACGAGGGGGTGGTCGATCGAGCCGATCAGGTGGGTGACGTAGTCGTCGACCGCCGGCTCGTGGGGCCGCACCCGGCCCACGGCGCCGCCGCGCGGCCGGTTCCACGGCTCGCGGAGCCGCTGCTCGATCGCGATCTCGATCGCGTCGTCGAGCTTGCGGCCGCCGCGGGCCAGGAACTTGATGCCGTTGTCGGGCATCGGGTTGTGAGAGGCCGACAGCATGACGCCGAGGTCGGCACCGAGGGCGCCGGTGAGGTGGGCGACACCCGGGGTCGGGAGCACGCCGAGGAGCAGCACGTCGACGCCTGCCGACGCGAGCCCCGCGACCACGGCCGCCTCGAGGAACTCCCCGGAGATCCGGGTGTCGCGGCCGACCACGGCGTACGGACGGTGGCCCTCGAAGTCGCCACGGTCGGCGAGGACGTGGGCCGCGGCAACGGAAAGGTCCAGGGCCAGCTCGGCGGTGAGGTCACCGTTGGCCAGGCCCCGGACCCCGTCCGTGCCGAAGAGTCTCGTCGTCATGCGACGGACCCTAGTAAAGCGTCAGCGCTTCGAGAACTGAGGCGCCTTGCGGGCCTTCTTGAGACCGGCCTTCTTGCGCTCGATGACGCGGGCGTCACGGGTGAGCAGGCCGGCCTTCTTCAGCACCGCGCGGTTGGCCTCGACGTCGACCGCGTTGAGCGCGCGGGCCACGCCGAGCCGCAGCGCACCGGCCTGGCCGGTGATGCCGCCGCCGTGGATCCGGGCGATCACGTCGAAGCGGCCCTCGAGCTGGGTCGTCACGAACGGCTCGTTGACGACCTGCTGGTGCAGCTTGTTCGGGAAGTAGGAGTCGAGCGCCCGGCCGTTGACGGTCCAGTTGCCGGTGCCGGGCACGATCCGCACGCGGGCCACGGCCTGCTTGCGGCGGCCGGTGGCGGCGGCGGGTGCGATGGCGGAGCTCACCGGCGCGTCGGCGGCCGGGGCGCTCTCCGAGCTGTAGGCAACGCCCTGCTCGTCGGTCTCGTAGGTCTCCTCGACCTCGGTGCTGTTCTCAGTCACTGCGTGTCCTCGGTCCTGGGTGGTCACTGGGAGATCTGCGAGATCTCGAACGGCTGGGCCTGCTGGGCCTGGTGGGGGTGGTGCGGGCCGGTGTAGACCTTGAGCTTCTTCAGCATCTGGCGTCCCAGCTTGTTCTTGGGGAGCATCCCCCAGACGGCCTTCTCGACGACCTTGCGGGCGTCCTTCTGGAGGCCCTGGCCGATCGGGGTGGCGGTGAGGCCACCCGGGTATCCGGAGTGGCGGTAGCTGACCTTCTTGGTCGCCTTCTGGCCGGTCAGCGCCACCTTCTCGGCGTTGACGATGATGACGTAGTCACCGGTGTCCATGTGGGGCGCGAAGATCGGCTTGTGCTTGCCGCGCAGGAGGTTGGCGGTCTGGACGGCGAGGCGGCCCAGGACCACGTCCTCGGCGTCGATGACGTGCCAGTCGCGCTGGATGTCGCCCGGCTTGGGGCTGTAGGTGCGCACGTGAGTGCCCTCTTCGTTCGTGGTGGCCCGGCCGGCGGTCCCGGTCGGGTGGTGGAGCCACGGCTTCTGACGAACACGGCCCGGCTCAGACTTCGGTCCGGGACTGCACCGTGACCCACGTGGGAGGTCACGACGCGGCAGGAGTCGCGACCCGCAAGACTACCGGCGCCTGACAGACAGGGTCAAAACCGCGCACGGGGGTCCCGGCAAGACTCGGATTCGCACACGGTCCCCGCCGGGGATAGGTTGTCGGGGTGACTGATTCCCTCACCGTCCGCGACAACCGCACCGGACAGGAGTACGACGTACCGATCACCGACGGTACCGTCAGGGCAGCCGATCTCGGGCAGATCAAGTCGGCCGAGGACCAGCCCGGCCTGGCCGTCTACGACCCGGGCTTCGTCAACACCGCCTCCTGCCGCAGCGCCGTCACCTACATCGACGGCGAGGAGGGCATCCTCGAGTACCGCGGCTACCCCATCGAGCAGCTGGCCGAGCACTCCAACTTCCTCGAGGTCGCCTACCTGCTGATCCACGGCTCGCTGCCGACGAGGGCGGAGTACGAGGCGTGGGTCCACGAGATCACCTACCACACGTTCGTCCACGAGAACGTCAAGACGTTCATGGAGGGCTTCCGCTACGACGCGCACCCGATGGGGATGCTGATGGCGTCGGTGGGGGCCCTCTCGACGTTCTACCCGGACGCCCGCAACATCGGCGACGCCGACAACCGCCACATGCAGATGGTGCGGATGATCGCGAAGATGCCGACGCTCGGCGCATGGTCCTACCGGCACGCGCAGGGCAAGCCGTTCATCTACCCCGACAACGACCTGTCCTACACCGCCAACTTCCTCTCGATGCTGTTCAAGATGAGCGAGAAGAAGTTCGAGGCCGACGAGCGGCTGGTCAAGGCGCTCGACGTGCTGTTCATCCTGCACGCCGACCACGAGCAGAACTGCTCCACCAACGCCGTACGGTCGGTGGGCTCCAGCCAGGTCGACCCCTACTCCGCGGTGGCGGCGGGGGTCGCGGCGCTCTACGGGCCGCTCCACGGCGGCGCCAACGAGGCCGTGCTGCGGATGCTGAAGCGGATCGGGTCCAAGGACAAGATCCCCGACTTCATCGAGGGCGTGAAGAACGGCAACGAGCGGCTGATGGGCTTCGGCCACCGGGTCTACAAGAACTACGACCCCCGCGCCAAGATCATCAAGAAGTCCGCCGAGGACGTCTTCGAGGTCACGGGCACCAACCCGCTGCTCGACATCGCGCTGGAGCTGGAGAAGATCGCGCTCGAGGACGACTACTTCGTCTCCCGCAAGCTCTACCCGAACGTCGACTTCTACTCCGGCCTGATCTACGAGGCCTTCCAGTTCCCGCCGGAGATGTTCACCGTCCTGTTCGCGATCGGCCGTACGCCGGGCTGGCTGGCCCAGTGGCTGGAGCTGGTGCAGGACAAGGAGCAGAAGATCGCCCGGCCCAAGCAGATCTACACCGGCGACCGGACGCTCGACTTCACGCCGGCCGCCCAGCGCTGGGCGTGACCATGGGTGCGCACTGCTGAGCGGTTCCTCCCGCCCCGACGCGAGCGGCCCCTCCCCCGACGCCGGACCCCACTCGGTCCGGTCGATCCCGGGGACGGGGCCGCTGGTCGTCTACTCGGTCACCGGCTTCTCGGCGTACGCCCTGCTGCTGCCGGTCGCGCCGCTGTGGGCGGTGCACGGCGGCGCCGGGGCTGCGGGCGCCGGGCTGGTCAACGGGGTGCTGCTCGCGACGACCGTCCTGGCCCAGATCGCCGTCCCGTGGACGCTGCGCACCCTCGGCCACGGACGGACAATGGCCCTCGGCCTGGTCCTGATGGCCTCGGGCGCCGCCCTGGTCGTGTCCGACGCCCTGGCGTGGATCCTGGCCTGCTCGGTCGTGCGGGGCGTCGGGTTCGGCATCCTCACCGTGACCGGCAGCGCGGTGGTCGGGCACCTCGCCCCGCCGGCGCTGCGCGGCCGGATGGTGGGGGTCTACGGGCTCGCCGTGGCCCTCCCCAACCTGGTGCTGCTGCCCGCCGGGGTCCCGGCCGTCGACCTGCTCGGGTTCACCCCGGTGCTGCTGGTCGCGGCGCTGCCGGTGGTCGGGATCCCGTCGGCGCTGGCGCTCGGCCACCTGGTCCGGCCGGTGCCCGCCCCGTCGTCGCCGGTCTCCGCACAGCCTCCGGCGCAGCCGGAGCACCGCGGTGGGCTGCTCGCTGCGGTCGGGCCGCCCACCCTCGTGCTGCTCGCGGCCACGATGGCCGGTGGCGCGCTGCTCACGTTCCTGCCCCAGGTGACGACGTCGGGGATCGCGGGGCTGGCGCTGCTGCTGATGGGGACGGCGGCCGCGGGGTCGCGCTTCGGGGCCGGGCACCTCGCCGACGCCGGGCCCCAGGGCGGCCGGCAGTGGCTGGCGCCCCTGCTCCTGGTGACCGCCGCCGGCACCACCGCGTGCGCGTGGAGTGCCCGTGAGGATGTCGCGGGGGCGACGGCCTGGCTCCTGGTCGGCGCGGTGCTGTGCGGCACCGGCTACGGCGCCCTGCAGAACCTCACCCTCGTCTCCGCGTTCCAGCGAGCCGGCGCCGGACGCGTCGACGAGACCAGCACCGTGTGGAACGTCGGCTTCGACGGCGGTACGGCGCTCGGCTCGGTCGTGGTGGGGGTGGTGGCGTCGGCGTGGAGCTTCTCGGCCGGATTCGCCGTCGCCGGCGTGGGGTGCGTCCTCGCACTCGCGGCCGCCCGCGCCACCCGGCGGCCAGTCGGCTGACCGGTCAAGCCCGGTGGGGCAGCGCCAGCAGCGCGGCCACCACCTCGGACCAGGCCGGCTCGGGCGGCACCTGGTGGCCCATGCCCCGCACCACGAGCAGCCGGGCGTCCGGGATGGCGCCGGCCAACGCCTCGCCGTGCGGCAGCGGGAACAACGGGTCGCTGTCGCCGTGGACGACGAGCGTCGGGGCCGTGATCCGGCGTACGTCGAGCGGCTCGTCGTCGTCGCCGTCGACCACCAGCCAGTGGTTGCCGGCGGCCGCCGGGTCGAGGCTGCGGCTGACGACCGCACGGGCGGCGGCCCGCGTGCGCGCCTCGTCGAAGAGCGGCCCGGAGAAAGCGCGCTCGCCGTCCACCAGCCACTCGACGACGTCGCGCGGGTCGGTCCAGTCGGGATCGGGCGGCGGGTCTGCGAAGCGGGCCCGGAGCCCGGGGGTCGGGCCGGGGAGGTCGTGCCCGTCGACCCCGCCCACGGCGGAGGTGGCCACCAGGGTGAGCGCAGCGACGAGCTCGGGCCGTCGCAGCGCCACCGCCTGGGAGATCCCGCCGCCCATGGACAGCCCGACCAGGTGGGCCGGACCGCAGTCGAGCGCCTCCACGAGGGCCGCGCAGTCCCGCTCCAGCGTGCTGCCGTCGTAGTCCGGCGTCCCGGGAGCCCCGGTCGTGGAGCGGCCGGTGTCGCGGTGGTCGTAGCGCACGACGCGCCGCCCGCCGGCCGCGATCGCCTCGCACAGGCCGCGATCCCACCAGTCCATCGAGGCCGCCGCCCCGCCGACGAGGACGACGAGCGGGTCGCCCGGATCGCCGAGCTCGTCGACGCAGAGCTCGACGTCACCGACCCGCAGCTGCCTCACCCGGGTTCCGACCCGGCGGCGGGCGCGATCTCATCGCTGTTCCCGACGGTCGTGCGGTGCGGTCGTCCCGGGTCGTCGTAGGCCGGGTCGGCCTCGCCTGCGCGCAACGCCTCGAGCTGGGCGCACACGGCGAGGCCGTAGAACAGCCCCATCGACGACAGCAGGCTCCAGAGCAGCAGCGCGAACACGCCGGCGAGCGGGCCGTAGGTACTGCTGAACGACGCGCTGACGCCGACGTACGCCGCGAACCCCGCCGCCGCGACCATGCTGGCCAGCACCGCGATGCCGGAGCCGAGGGACAGCCACGACAGCGCCGGCTGCCGGCGTCGGGGCGCGTGGTCGAACAGCACCGCGATCGAGAACACCAGCACCGCCAGCCCCACGGGCCACCGCAGCACCTCCCACCACAGCCTCGCGGTGTCGGACCAGCCGTACTCGCGGACCATGGCGTCGCCGAACGCGCCGCCGGCCACGAGCGCCAGGAAGCCGACACCCACCGGCACGGCGAGCAGCGCGGTGAAGACGGCGGCACGGCCGTACTTGTGCAGCGCCGGACGGTCGCGGCGGATGCCGTAGATCCGGTTGCCTCCGCGCTCGACCTGGGCCATCGCCGTGGTCATCGAGAGCAGCGCGAACAGCAGCCCGATCGTGAGCGCCACCTCGCCCGCCGCCTCGGAGCCGCCGACGAGCGCGTCGGCGAGGGCGTCGTCCTGCCCGGCGCCTGGCGAGACCGCCTCGACGGTGGTGGCCACCACGCGGGCGGGCCGGTCCTCGTCGATGTCGGCCGCCAGGCCGGTCACCGCCAGCAGGAACGGCACCACGGCCAGGCAGGTCTGCAGCGCCAGCGCCCGGCTGTTGGTGAACCCGTCGCCGTACCGGAACCGGACGAACGCCTCGACCAGCACCCGGCGTACGCCGTGGTGGCGGACCAGGTGCCAGGCGTCCTCGGCGTCGAGCTCCTCGCCGTCCATCTCGGTCGTGACCGGGACGGTCCGCGCGGTCGTCATGCGGGCACCCTAGACCGCGACCCCCGGACGTCGAGGTGCGAGCGAAGCGAGCCGTGGACGGCCTCACACCGCGACCTCCGCCCCGGGGGTCAGACGGTCTGGCGGTCGTGGCCCTCCCAGTAGGGCTTGCGCAGGTCGCGCTTGAGGATCTTGCCGGTGGGGTTGCGGGGCAGCGCGTCGAGGATGTCGACGCTGGTGGGGCACTTGAAGTGAGCAAGGTGCTCGCGGCAGTACGAGATCAGCTCGTCCCCGGTGGTCGAGGCTCCCTCGTGCAGCGAGACGACCGCCTTGACGACCTCGCCCCACCGGTCGTCGGGGACGCCGATGACGGCGACCTCCATGACCGCAGGGTGCTCGGCGAGGACCCGCTCGACCTCGGGGCTGTAGATGTTCTCGCCGCCGCTGATGATCATGTCCTTGAGCCGGTCCTCGACGTAGACGAAGCCGTCGGCGTCGACCTTGCCGAGGTCGCCGGTGCGGAACCAGCCGTCGTCGGTGACGACCTCGGCGGTGGCCTCGGGCTTGCCGAGGAACCCCTTCATCAGCTGCGGGGTCCGGAACCACAGCTCGCCGTGCTCCCCGGTCGGCACGTCGGTCAGGGTGCCGGGGTCGACCACCCTGACCTCGGCGCCGGGGATCGGCTGCCCCGCGCTGACCAGCCGCTCGGGGTGGTCGGCGTCGCGGTGGGCGTCGGGCATCAGGTGGGTGATCACGCCGCCGACCTCGGTGAGCCCGTAGACCTGGATGAAGTCGGTGTCCGGCCACGCCTGCATCGCGGCCCGCAGCAGCGGCATCGGCATGGGCGAGGCGCCGTAGCAGTAGGTCTTCAGCCTCCCGAACAGCTCGATCGCGTCGTCGCCCGACTGCAGCACCTGGGCCAGGACGGCCGGCACCAGGAAGGTCCGGTTGGCGCCGGCCATGATCGCGCCGGCGAGGGAGGCGCCGTCGGGATCGCGGGTCATCACGCTGGGGACGCCGTCGTGGATGCCGAACAGGGCGTAGGACGAGCCGCCGACGTGGAACAGCGGCATCGACACCATGTTCTTGTCGCCGGACTCGAAGCCCCAGCCCTCGTGGGCGTTCAGGGTGTGGGCGACCATGTTGGCGTGGCTCAGCATGATGCCCTTGGGCCGGCCGGTGGTGCCCGAGGAGTACATCACCAGGCACACGTCGTCGGGTGAGACGTCGTCGGCCCGTCCGCACGGCTCGGAGGCCGCGAGCCACTGCTCGTAGTCGTCGCCGTCGCCGCCCTCCGGCGTCACCTCGATGACCTTCTCGACGCCGGGCAGCCGGTCGCGGATCGTCTCCACCAGCGGCACCAGCTCGGAGCCGACGACCAGCACCTTGGCGCCGGAGTCGTTGACGGTGTAGTCGACCTCGTCCCCCGCGAGCCGCCAGTTGACGATGGCGTTGGCGGCGCCGAGGGACGCCGCGGCGAGGCTCAGCTCGACGCAGGCCGGGTGGTTCTTGTCGAGGAAGCCGACGACGTCACCGCGGCCGACGCCCAGGTCGCGCAGGCCGCCCGCGACCCGGCGTACCCGTTGGTCCCACTCCGCCCACGTCCAGGTCCGGCCCAGGTAGGTCATCGCCTCCCCGTCCGGGTCGTGCTCCGCCCAGTGGGCCAGGCGCTCGTCGACGAAGGTCGGTCGCGGGGCCGTCATGGGCGCTGATTGTGGCGCACGCCACACCCCTCGACAACCGGCGATCCGGGTTCTTGAGCCGCGGCCAGCCGAATCTCAGTTACCTCACAGCCTCGTTGGGCACGGTGGAGCACATGAGCGACACCCGAGCCATCCCTTCGTACCCGGAGGAGCCGCACCGTCCCGACCAGTCCACCACCACCGCTCCGCCCCCGCCTCCCCGCCGGCGCCGCGGTGGGCTCGCCGCCGCCGCCGTCGCGACGGTCCTGGTGGCCGGCGCTGCCGGCTTCGGGGGAGCAGCGGCGTACGACAACCTCCAGGGCGACGGCTCCAGCGCCTTCGGGTCGGCCACCCAGACGTCGAAGGTCGTCGACACCGGCGACCAGCCGGCGGACGACGGCTCGGTCGAGGCGGTGGCCCAGAAGGTGCTGCCCTCGGTCGTCCGGATCGTCGTCGACGGACCGCAGGGCCAGGGATCGGGCTCCGGCATCATCCTCAGCTCCGACGGCCGGATCCTCACCAATGCCCATGTCGTGGCGGGAGCCGGCGAGGGCGCCGAGCTGACCGTCTCGTTCAACGACGGCAGCCACGCGCCGGCCTCGGTCGTCGGGGTCGACGAGCTCACCGACACCGCGGTGATCCAGGCCGAGGACGTCGACGGTCTCCAGCCGGCCACGATCGGCACGTCGGGCAACGTCGACGTCGGCCAGGACGTCGTCGCGGTCGGTTCGCCGTTCGGTCTCGACGCCACGGTCACCACCGGGATCGTCAGCGCGCTCGAGCGGCCGGTCAACGTCGGCACGGACAGCGAGGGCAACGCCACGGTCTACCCGGCCATCCAGACCGACGCGGCGATCAACCCCGGCAACAGCGGCGGCCCGCTCGTCGACATGCACGGCAACGTCGTCGGCATCAACTCCTCGATCCGGACGAGCACGTCCAGCGCCACCGGCCAGGGCGGCTCGATCGGGCTGGGCTTCGCGATCCCGATCGACGAGGTGATGCCGATCGTCGACCAGATCGTCGCCGGCGACACCCCGACCCACGCCCTGATCGGCGTGTCGGTCCGCGACAACCCGTCGAACGACGGCGGCGCGGTCGTGCCCGACGGTGCCGCCGTGGGCGAGGTGACGCAGGGCTCGGCCGCCGACGACGCGGGCCTCGAGGCGGGCGACGTGATCATCAAGGTCGACGACCAGCTGATCACCAGCTCCGACGAGCTGGTCGCCACCATCCGGGCCTACCGTCCCGGCGACCAGGTGACGATCACCTACCGCCGCGACGGCGACGAGCAGAGCACCACGATCACCCTCGGCTCCGACGCGGACGCGTCCGCGAGCTGAGCCGGACCGGCAGGGGCGGCACGCCCGCCCCTGCCGCACCGGCGTACGCCGGCGGGCGCCGGCTCAGCTCCCGGGCCCGAACACCTGGAGCTCGGCGATCCGCACCATGTCCGCCGGCGGCGTGAGGACCGCCCGGTCGGGCGTCTGCTCCTCGCTGTCGCAGTCGGGGTTGGAGAACACCGGGTCGTTCGACGGGTTGGCCTCGGCCTGGTAGAGCGGCCCGCCGGTGCACTGGCTGTCGCGTACCCGGATCCGGACGTGCGTCGCGTCGACGCCGTCGAACCGGAACGCCCGCAGCGTCAGGTCGGGCGCCGTGGGACGCGGACGGACGCCGGGGAAGGCGTCGGCGGCGCTGCGGTAGGCGACGTCGTACTCGGCCTCGTCGTCGGTGCAGGTGTTGCCGGCCACGGTCGCGTCGCACACCAGGATCTCGAAGGACCGCAGCGCCGAGAACCGGCTCTGCGCGCCGGCGTCCGCGTTGTCCGCGTCGGTCGGCCGCAGCGCGGCGCTCACGTTGACCCGGTTGATCCGGACCGGCTCGTCGCCGAGCTCGACGGTCACCTGGCGGCCCTGCACCTGCTTGCCCTCGCCGTTGCCGGCGCTGGCGGTGCCCTCCGACGACAGGGATGCCCAGTTGGTCTCCTCGGTGTCGTCGATCAGGCTCTCGAGGTTGATGCCGTCACCGGTCGCGGTCGCGCCGTGGTGGGCGGAGGCGTAGTTGTGGCGCACCGGCACGTCCACCGTGACGTCCTGGCCGGGCTCGAAGGTCCGGGTGAACCGGACCGCCCCGGCCCCGGGCGCCTGCGCGATGAACGCGTAGGTGCCGGGCACGAACTCGACCGTCCGCGACGTCTCGGTCTCGGGGTCGTTGTCGGCGGTCGGGCTGATCCGCGCCTCGTAGACACCGGTGTAGACGGTGGTGTCCGCAGCGGTCGAGCGGAACGTCACCCGTGCCTCGTCGGAGGCCAGCGGCGAGGACCAGCCGGGCACCGGCTCGCGGTCCTCGGCGCTGCTGGACGACGCCGTCTCGCCCATGCCGCGCCGGGCGAACGCCTCCCACAGCTCGGCCTGGTTGCGGCCACCGAACCGCAGCCGGTCGGCGGCGAGCATCGCGTCGCGCGAGTCGAGCATCGTCGAGCCGCTCGGCGTCAGCAGGAAGCCGTCGAACATGATCTGCGCCCAGCGCCGGTTGCCCGGGCACTTGTTGGCCGGCAGCCGGCCCTTCGAGCACTTCATCTGGAGGGTCATGTTGGACGACGGGAACCTGCGGTCGTACGTGTCGTTGAGCGCCTCGGCGATGTCGAAGTTGACCGCGCTCCAGATCTCGCCGTCGGCGTGCGGCGAGGTGGTGCCGTTGCCGTCGTACTCCAGGTCGGAGTAGTTGAGCGGGCTGGCGTTCATCCCGTAGTTGCGGATGCCGCGCTGCTTGTTGCCCGAGACGTACGGCGCCAGCGCGTACGGGTTGGCGCCCGGACCGGTCGAGATCCCCTTGCCGCGGAAGTACTCGGAGAAGATCAGGTCCGACCAGCTCTCGGTCTGGCCCTGGGTGGCGCCGGTGCCGGTGTCCGGCCCGGCGACCATCCGGTTGCTGATGGCGTGGCCGTACTCGTGCGCGACGACGGCCATGTCGTAGGCACCGTCGGTGCAGGCGGCGTAGAACGCGCCGGCCAGTGGCTGCCAGAGGTACTGGTTGGTGATCGGCGCGATGCCGTCCTGCAGCGTCAGCTGGTTGGCGTTGTCGCGACCGTTGAAGGTACGGCGCCCGGCCTGGGCGTTGCCGATCTCGGGGTCGTTCTCCCGGGTGGGCCCGGTGTTGCCGAAGTTGGACACCTGCATGTTGGAGTTGAGCTCGGTGAACCCGAGGTAGTAGCTCCAGTCGTGCATCCGGTTGTGGCTCACGAAGAGGTTGGACACCGAGGCGTCGTCGTCGTTGCGACCACCGGCGACGTCGTCGAACGTCGTGGGGTCGCAGCTGGAGCGGTACCACGTGTTCTTCCACGGGAAGTCGTAGGTCCGCTCCGGGCTCACCGGCCGCTGCACCATCGTGTCCGGCGACTGGAAGCTGGCCTCCGAGATCGCGGTGGACGCGTTGTTGCCCAGGGTCGTGAACGTCGGGAGGCTCGGCGCCAGGACGTCCCACGGCAGCCGCGCCGCGACGTTCTTCTGCTGCTCGTCACAGGCCGCGCTGTCGTCGACCCAGCACCACAGCTCGCGGGTGTCGGCGTCGGGCGCGGCGGAGTCGGTGAAGTTCGGGTTGGACTCGAACTCTCGCCACCGCGGCAGGGCCACCCCGCCGGTGCCACCCTCGCTCGCGCCGAAGGCGCCGACGTAGCCGATGGACCCGGCCGAGGGGGTGAACTCGCAGACCTCGACGAAGTAGTCGCCCGCCGGCACGCCGCCCGCGGGTGCGTAGGTCAGTACCTCGGGGCTGCCGAGCAGGTCCTGGCTGGCGACGGCATCGGCCCGGCCGTCCCGGTAGAGGTTGATCACGATGTCGTCGTCGGTGCCGTTGGGCGCCGTCACGGCGGCGGCCACGGTGACCTGGCCGGTGCCGTCCGCGACGGCGTACGGCCCGTGAGGCTCGGTCGTGCAGGCACCGGCGTCGGCGGTGCTGCCGGTGAAGGGCTCGCCCGACGGGGCCGCGGTCGGCAGGTCGAGGCCCTCGGCGAGGTGGTCGACCCGGTTGTCCCGCAGCAGCACCGCGCCGGTCTCGGCGTCGATGAAGCTGATGTAGGCCGCGGGCCCGTGGCTGTCGTCGGCGTGGTCGGAGGCCAGCAGCGTGGTCTCCCAGGCGAGGCGGGTGCCGTCGGTCGGCGTCGGCACCGCCATCAACCGGGCCCGCTGCAGGTCGCGCGTCGCCGACGACGTGAACGTCGTCCACGGGCCGTCGGCCTCGACGCCGCTGAGCTGGCCGAGGTCGAGGCCGGCGTCGTCGGCCGCCGCGCGCAGCGCCGCCACGGCGTCCAGGGACCGGGTGCCGGAGACCGCCTCGTCGCCGGTGACCGACGACGAGACGTAGGCGACCCGACCGTCGCGCTGGACGCCGACGGTCAGCAGGCCGTCGTTGCCCGCGACCAGGGCGTCGGCGAAGGTCTGCCGGAAGGTGACCACGTGCGGGACGCCGTCGGTCGCGACCTGCTCGCCCTGCTGCTGCTTCACCAGGTCGGGGGCCTCCAGCAGCGGCGAGTCGGTGACGACCTCGAGGCCGGCGACGGCGCCGGAGGAGAGCTTGAACAGGCCGGCGTGGTCGGCCACGAAGGCCCGCGCCACGTCGGCGGCGTCACCCTCGCGGGCGCCGGAGAGGTAGCCGCGGTTGTTGAACAGCACCCGCGGCGTCCCGAACCGGTTCCATCGGACCGTGGTCGCGCCGAGCGCCTCGGCCGCGTCCTGCTGCGCACCGGTGGGCGCCACCTCACCCTCGCGGAAGTCGACGGTGTCCGCCTGCTCCTCTCCCTCGCCCTGGAACGACCACGTGAAGGTCGCGGGGTCGGGGCGGGCGGGCTCCTCACCCACCGCGGGGACCGCGGCGGCGCCGAGCGCCAGTCCGAGGGCGGGGATGCCGACGAGCGCGAGCCGCCGGCGGGGACGAGTGGGTGAGAGGCGCATCAACGGATCTCCTCGAGCCGGCGGGTCACACCGGCCTCGGCTGTCGCGGCCCGGGTCAGGCCGCCGGTCGGGGGTGCTGCTCGGACGACTCCCTCCCCGGGCCGGCCAGTGGACACAACGAGCCGGCGCACGACGGGTCACGCTCGAGCAGGCGCGGATCGCGGCTACGGGCCCTGCGAACGGCAGCATGAGGACGGCATCGGCAGAGGCCGCCCCCGATGGTGGCACCTTGTGACCATTGCCGGACCGACGGCGCCTCGGTACGTTGCTGTGTGGGTCCCGCGTTTGGGAGTCCTGCGCCGTCGCCAACGGTGACGCGGCAGGATTTGCGGAAAGTGCGCAAGGGGGGCCGACGGGGAGGGCCGATGGAGACGGCCGGGTTCATGTCGTATCGAGACGATCCCGCTCGCCCCGGCCCGTCCGACGCGGAGGAGAGGGCGCCTCCCTGCGCGGTGATACCGGTCCCAGAGTCCCCTTCCACAGTTCTTCTGTGCCGGTCGCGCAGGGAGGCCATGCCAGACTACCGGCGTCGGACGCCCGGATCCTGCCGATGAGGTAAAGATCTGCGGCGCCCCGCTCCGTGGCGCTCACGACCCGCCTGCTCGCCGTACGTGCAGATCGAACCCATTTCGAGTCAAGCACTACGCAAGGAAGTCACCATGCGAGCTTTCGACCGGGCGTCCATCAAGTGGACGCCGATACGCATCTTCGCGCTGGTCACCAGCGCCCTGCTGATCGCGCTGTCCATCGTGTTCTCGGCCAGCGCCACCCACGGCCTGGCCTCACTCACCGGCAGTTCGTTCGAGATCGACAACGACGCCAACCTCAAGGTGGACGACGGCCTGACCGACTGGGCCAACCTCGCCCATCCCGACGGGCCCGAGCTGCGGGCCACCGACGTGGCGACCGGCCAGGACGACGACTCCTACAAGGGGGGCGTCAAGGAGGACACCGAGTGTCCGGACGAGGTCACCGGCAGCATCCCCAACAACAAGAGCGACCTGCTGACCTTCCACGCCTACGAGGAGCCGGGCACCGGGGGACACCCGGGGTTCCTCAACCTGGCGTGGAGCCGGGTCTCCGACCCGAGCGGCACGACGCTGATGGACTTCGAGTTCAACCAGTCCACCGCGCCGTGCGCGGTCGGGCCGAACGTCGTCCGGACCGAGGGTGACCTGTTGATCGAGTACGCCATCGACCAGGGCGGCGCCCGGGCCGAGATCTCCGGTCGGTTCTGGACCGGTACGGCGTGGGGTCCTTCCATCGACCTCGACGACGGCACCGGATGCGGTGGCGGACCGTGCGCGGTCGGCACGATCAACCAGACCGCGATCCCGGCCGGCGAGTCCGACGGCCTCGGGGCCAAGCAGCCCCGGACCTTCGGCGAGGCCCAGATCGACCTCCGGCTGATCTTCGACGACGACAGCTGCACCTCGTTCGGCAGCGCCATGCTCAAGAGCCGGTCGTCGGACGCCTTCACCTCGCAGCTGAAGGACTTCATCAGCCCGGTCCCGATCGACATCAACAACTGTGCGCAGGTCATCATCCGCAAGCAGACCGATCCCGACGGTGCGGCCGGAACGTTCGGCTTCACGAAGTCCTTCGAGACCGATCCGGCGACGGACGCGACCTTCGAGCTGTCTGACGACGGCGTCCAGGACTACGGGAACACGGTGCTCTTCGGGACCGGCTACACGGTGACCGAGGACGTCCTGGAGGACGGTTTCGAGCTGATCGACATCGACTGCTCCGACAGCGCCAACGTGTCGCCGACGGTCGATCTCGCCGCGGGGACGGTCACCTTCGACATCAACGGTGACAACGACGTCCTCGACTGCACCTACACCAACCGGATCCGCGGGTCGGTCGACATCCTGAAGACCGACGACACGGGTGCGCCACTGGCAGGCGTGGAGTTCGAGCTGTACGACGACAACGCACCGCTCGACGGCGCGCCGCCGGCGGGAGCCGAGGACACCGCGACGGGCCAGACCTGCACGACGGCCGCGGACGGCACCTGCACGATCGACGAGGTGGCTCCGGGGCAGTACTGGGTCGTCGAGGACCCGGCCACGGTTCCGGCCGGTTACGACCCGGCACCGGACCAGAACATCATCATCAACGCGCAGAACCTGACCGTGTCGCTCACGTTCGAGAACCCGCGCCAGGCCGGTGCGATCGAGATCGTGAAGACGCGCAAGCACGCTGCTGACGGTCCGGGTCCGCACCCGCACGCCGACGTGGACTTCACCATCGAGGGTCCCGGGCTCGGGCCTGACGGCACCGTCGTGACGACGGGCGCTGACGGCACGGCCTGCGTCGACGGCCTGGTCCTGAGCGGCTTCGTGGGCGACTACACCGTCACCGAGACCGTGCCGGACAACTACGAGGCCGACGGCCCGGTCAGCCAGACCGTGTCGGTCACCGAGAAGGGCGCCTGTGGCAACGACAACACCGAGGACGAAGCGGTGGTCACCTTCTCCAACACGCCGCTCACCGACGTCACCGTGTCGGTCGACTCGCTCGTCGCGGGCGGTACCGCCTCGACGATCGAGTGCACCGACGCCGACGGCAACGTCTACAGCGGCAGCACCGGGGCAGGCGGCGACGGCTCACTGGCCGTCGAGGACCTGCTCCCGACCGATCCGACGGTCACCCTCACCTGCGAGGTGGTCATCGACCCGTGATCACGACGCAGTCCTCCTGAGAACAGGGCGCGGGACCGGCCTCGGGGCCGGTACCGCGCCCTGCCGTCCGGGCTCCGGTCCTCGACGGCCCTGAGCGTGCACAGCGCAGCAGTATGCTGAGCCCATCCCCAGCGGTGGGTGTTTCCATGTGGTTGCTCTGGTTGGTGCTTGCGGTCTTCCTCGGCGTGGTGGAGTTCTTCACGCTGACGCTGGCGTTCGGCCTCCTGGCGGGTGCCGCGCTCGCCGCGGCGGTGGCTGCCGGTCTCGGAGCCTCGGTCCCCCTGCAGTTCCTCACCTTCGCCGTCACGGGCGGCATCGGACTGGTGGCCGTCCGTCCCGTGGCGAAGCGGCACCTGACCCTCCCGCCGGTCTCCCGCGACGGCAGCGACGCCCTGGTCGGGCGCTCGGCCCTGGTCACGCGCGAGGTCAGTGCCACGGGTGGGCTGGTGCGCCTGTCCGGTGAGGACTGGTCGGCGCGCCCGTACGACGAGTACCTGGTGATCCCACCGGGCGTGCGGGTCGACGTGCTCCAGATCGAGGGCGCCACCGCACTGGTGCATCCGCACGACCCGCTGCCCGATGCCAGTCCGAGAGAGGGGTGAGCCCGATGGAGGTGTTGGTGCCGATCGCCGTCCTGGCCTTCCTCGTCGCCTTCGTGGTGGCCGCGGCGATCAGGATCGTGCCGCAGGCCAGGCGGTACAACATCGAGAGGTTCGGCCGCTACCAGCGGACCCTGCAGCCCGGACTGAACCTGATCATCCCGCTGGTCGACCGGGTGAACACCAAGCTCGACGTCCGCGAACAGGTCTACTCCTCCGAACCCAAACCAGTGATCACCGAGGACAACCTGGTGGTCGCCATCGACACGGTCCTCTACTACCAGATCACCGACCCCCGAGCAGCGGCGTACGAGGTGGCCAACTTCCTGCAGGCGATCGACCAGCTCACCGTGACCACCCTGCGGAACTTGATCGGGTCGATGGACCTCGAGCGCACCCTGACCTCCCGGGAGACCATCAACACCCGGCTGCGCGAGGTGCTCGACGATGCCACCGGGAAGTGGGGCATCCGGGTCAACCGGGTGGAGATCAAGGCGATCGATCCGCCCCACTCCATCAAGGAGGCGATGGAGAAGCAGATGCGGGCCGAGCGGGACAAGCGGGCCGCCATCCTGCACGCCGAGGGCGAGCGGCAGGCGCTGATCCTCACGGCCGAGGGCAACCGGAACAAGCAGATCCTCGAGGCCGAGGGCCACCAGCAGGCCATGATCCTCGAGGCCGACGGCGAGGCGAAGGCGCTGGAGCGTGTCTTCCAGGCCGTCCACGCCAACAACGCCGACCCCAAGGTGCTGGCCTACAAGTACCTGGAGATGCTCCCCCGCCTCGCCGAGCACGGGAACGGCTACTTCGTGATCCCCGGGGAGCTCACCGAGGCCGTGAAGGCCGTGACGACGGCCTTCACCGGAGACCGGCGAGGGCGCGAGCAGGTGAGTGCTTCCGGCACCGACCCCACCCGGGCGGTCGGGCCGGTGGTGCGGCCGCACGCCGTCCAGGCCGCGGCGGCCCACGTCGCCGACACCGCCCGGGCCGCGGTGGACGAGGCGAGAGCGGAGGCCGAGGAGGCGAAGCACCAGGTCATGGACGTGGGGCCGCGGACCTCGTGAGGACTGGGCATCCCGTGGGCCGGCCGGCGGACTCGTAGTCCTCCATCGGGCCTGTCCTCGACCTCGACGGCTCCCTCCACCGGTCACCTGTTGCGCTCAGCAGTATCGCGGCGCCCCTGGTCACGAGCTTCCTGGCCGTGTTCATCCCGCAGGTCGTCACGTAGGCACCGACGCCCGAGGGCGTGTGGGTGCGAGCCGCGGACCGGGGTCTCAGCCCTGTGACGCGGCCGCGTCGCGGCGCTTGTTCTCCCTGTCGACGGCGACCGCGATGTCATGGACCAGGCGCGAGTGCCAGAGCTCATGAGCGGCCAGGTCGTCGGTCAGGGCGTGGCAGTCGGGACAGGTCATCGGCTGTGCGGACTGTTCCATCGTGTCTCCCCTCCAAGCAGGCCTCGTTCCACCGTGGCACGACCGCGGTCGATCGTCCATGGCTCCCGTGGATCGAGCCGTCGGCGCGCGCGGGGGCAGCTGCCCGGATCGCCGTGTCAGCCGGCGATGGAGGCAGGCGGCTCGGGCAGGGTTGCGTCGAGCAACGAGAGGTGCTGGGTGAGGTGCTCGCGCAGCTGGCTGCGGTGCACGCTCTCCGTGTCCCGCAGCGCGGCGAGCTGCGCCTCGAGGTGCGCCTTCTCCTCGGCGAGGCCGGCCAGGGCCGTGGCGCGCTCGCGGTCGAGCTCGGCGGCCTGCTCCTCCCGGGCACGGGCCAGCTCGACCGTGACCTGGTCCGCCTGGTGGCGACTCGCCTCCGCGATCGCCTCGGCCCGGGCCCGTGCCGTGGTCACGAGCGCGTCGGCCTCGGTCTGCGCGTCGCTGACGAGTCCGTCGGCGGTGGCCGCAGCGAGCTCGAGCATCCGCGCGGCGGCGCTCAACGCGGGCTCCTCGGGCAGCGACGTCGTCGGCTCGGCATCAGGGTCGACCGCCGAGGGAGCGGTTCCGTACGCGGCCGGCGCAGCGATCTCGCCCACCGAGCCCTCGAAGTCCATCATGGTTCCCCCACTGTGGTGTGCGTCACTGGTCGGCCCAGTGTGCGCGCTGACGGCGCCGCGCGGTCCCGGAATGCAGATTCCCGTCCGAGGGTGGTCTAGTGCGGAGGGCGACGGGTCACCGGACGCGGACGACCCGGCCCTCGTCCCAGACCGGGCCGTCGGACTCGTAGACCGAGCCGTCGGCGCCGTACACCAGGAACCGGTCGAAGCCGCGGGCGAACCAGCGGTCGTGGGTGACCGCGACAACGGTGCCCTCGAACGCCTCCAGGCCGTCCTCGAGCGCCTCGGCGCTCTGGACGTCGAGGTTGTCGGTGGGCTCGTCGAGCAGCAGCAGCGTCGCACCCGAGAGCTCCAGCAGCAGGATCTGGAACCGGGCCTGCTGGCCGCCGCTCAGCGACTCGAACTTCTGCTCACCGGCGTGGGCGAGCTCGTAGCGGTCCAGCACCCGCGCGGCCTGCTCGCGACCCATCCCGTCCCGATGGTCGTCGCCCCGGTGGAGGATCTCCAGCAATGTGCGGCCGACCAGCTCCGGGTGCTCGTGGGTCTGCACGAACCACCCCGGCCGCACCCGCGCCCCGAGCCGGGCGCGGCCGGTGTGGTCGACGGGCTTCACGGCCACCTCGCCGACCGGCCTGTGCTCGACGTCCGGGTCGCTGCCGCCGGCGGCGAGCAGCCGCAGGAAGTGGGACTTGCCCGACCCGTTGCTGCCGAGCACGGCGACCCGCTCGCCGTACCAGACCTCGAGGTCGAAGGGCCTCATCAGCCCGGTGAGCTCCAGCTGCTCACAGACGACGGCGCGTTTGCCGGTGCGGCCACCCCTGAGCCGCATCTTCACCTGCTGCTCGCGCGGCTGCTCGGTCGGCGGTCCGGCCTCCTCGAACTTCCGCAGCCGGGTCTGCGCGGCCCGGTAGCGGCTGGCCATGTCGGCGTTGTACGACGCCTTCTGCTTGTACATCAGCATCTGGGCCCTGAGCTTGGCGTGCTCCTCCTCCCACCGGCGCGTCAGCTCCTCGAAGCGCAGGAACCGCTGGCGGCGCGCCTCGTGGTAGCTCGCGAAGCCTCCCGGGTGGGTCCACACCTGGTTGCCGGCGCCCGCCCCTCCTCTGGCGAGCTCGACCGTCACGATCCGGGTCGCGGTGTTGGAGAGCAGCTCCCGGTCGTGGCTGATGAACAGGATCGTCTTCTCCGACTCGCGGATCCGCTGCTCCAGCCAGACCTTGCCGGGTACGTCGAGGAAGTTGTCTGGCTCGTCGAGGAGCAGCACCTCCTCGGGTCCGCGCAGCAGGTACTCCAGCACCAGCCGCTTCTGCTCACCGCCGGAGAGGGTGCGCAGCTCGCGGTACTTCGCCCGGTCGTACGGGACGCCGAGCCCGGCGATCGTGCACACGTCCCAGACCACCTCGACGTCGTAGCCGCCGGCGTCGGCGTACTCCGCCAGCGCTGAGGCGTAGGCGAGCTGGGTGCGCTCGTCGTCGTGGTCCATCAGCGCCAGCTCGAGCCGGTCGACCTCGGCGCGCGCGGCGCGGACCCGCGGCGGGGCCACGCTGAGCAGCAGGTCGGCGACCGTCGGGGCGTCGCCGAGGCCGTGGGCCACCATCTGGCGCATCACGCCCAGCCCGCCCGACCGGGTGACGACGCCCGCGTGCGGCGTCAGGTCGCCGGTGACGATGCGCAGCAGCGTGGTCTTGCCGGCGCCGTTGGCACCGACCAGCGCCACCTTGGCGCCCTCCCCCACCCGGAACGAGACATCGTCGAGCAGCACCCGGCCGTCGGGCAGCTCGTAGCGCACCCCGGCGACGTCGACGTGTCCCATGTCCCCGATTGTCCGGCAGCGGGGGTCGGCCCGCACCCCGATATCTTGCTGGGATAGTCCGTGACGTTCGCGGGGTCGCTCACGTTGATCCACGCCGCGAACGTCCCGGACTGTCCGAGTGCTCGAGGAGGCGACCGGATGAGGCTGCAGCTGTCCGACGACGACCGCGCGTTCCGCGAGGAGATGCGGACCTTCTTCACCAGCGAGGTGCCCGAGGAGATCCGCCGCACAGTGACCGAGGGCGGGGAGCTGACCAAGGAGCAGTATGTCGACGCGATGCGGGTGCTCAACGCCGCCGGGCTGGCGGTGCCGCACTGGCCCGAGGAGTGGGGCGGGCGCGGGTGGAGCGAGCTCCGGCGCCACCTCTGGTACGACGAGATGCAGCGTGCCGGCTGCCCGCCGCCGCTGGCGTTCAACGCGACCATGATCGGCCCGGTGCTGGCCCAGTTCGGCACCGAGGAGCAGAAGGAACGGTTCCTCCCGAAGACCGCCAACCTCGACATCTGGTGGGCGCAGGGCTTCTCCGAGCCCGATGCCGGCTCCGACCTCGCCTCGCTGCGCACCACGGCGGTCCGCGACGGCGACGACTGGGTCGTCAACGGCCAGAAGACGTGGACCACGCTCGGCCAGCACGCCGACTGGATCTTCACCCTGGTCCGCACCGACCCCGAGGCCAAGAAGCAGCGGGGCATCTCGATGCTGCTCATCGACATGAGCCTCCCGGGCGTGGCGGTGCGCCCGATCGAGCTGATCGACGGCGGCCACGAGGTCAACGAGGTGTGGTTCGACGACGTCCGGGTGCCCGGCGACCTGCTGGTCGGCGAGGAGAACGGCGGCTGGTCGATCGCCAAGTTCCTGCTCGGCAACGAGCGGGTGGGCGTCGCCCCGGTGACCGCCACCAAGCGGGCACTCGCCCGGCTCAAGGAGGTCGCGGCCGACGCGCTCACCGAGGACCCACTGGCCCGGGCCCGGGTCACCGAGCTCGAGAACGAGCTGCTCGCCCTGGAGCTGACCGCGATCCGGGTCGCCGCCCACTCCGCCGACGGCGAGCCCCACCCGGCGTCGTCGGTGCTCAAGCTGAAGGGGTCGGAGCTGCAGCAGGCCGTGAGCGAGCTCGCGGTCGACCTGGCCGGCCCCGGCTCGCTGGCCAGCGGGGCCGGCGACGACTCGTCGGTCGAGCCGTGGCGCCGGCGTACGACGCCGCGCTACCTCAACCTCCGCAAGGCTTCCATCTACGGCGGGTCCAACGAGATCCAGCGGCAGATCATCGCCTCCCGGATCCTCGGGCTCTGAGGGAGACGACATGGACTTCTCGTACGACGACGAGCAGCGCGCGCTGCGCGACGCGGTCCGCGGCCTGGTCGGCAAGACGTACGCCGACCACGACCACCGGCGCGAGGTGACCGCCGACGATCCCGGCTTCGACGAGCAGCTGTGGTCCCGGATGGGGGCGATGGGGTTGCTCGGGCTGCCCTTCGCCGAGGACGACGGCGGCGTCGGCGCCGGGCCGGTCGAGATCGGCATCGTGTGCCAGGAGCTGGGCTCGGTGGCGGCACCGGAGCCCTACCTCGCCGCCGTCGTGATCGCGGGCGGCCTGGTCGCCGCCTGCGGCGCACCCGAGCAGCGCGCCCAGGTCGTGTCCCCCCTGGCCGGCGGGGAATCGCTCCCGGCGTTCGCCCACGCCGAGCCCGGTGCGCGCTGGACCGAGCAGGCCCGCTCCGTGACCGCCACGCAGGAGGGCGACGGCTGGTCGCTCTCCGGCACCAAGGAGCCGGTGCCCCACGGCGCCCGCGCCGACGTCCTCGTCGTGAGCGCCGCGCTCCCCGACGGCGGCACCGGCCTGTTCCTGGTCGAGCCGTCCGAGGCGTCGGTCACCGGCTACCCGGCGTACGACGGCAGCCGAGCCGCCCGGGTCGACCTCGACGCGACCCCGGCCACCCCGCTCGGCGAGCCCGGCCGCGACCTCACCGGGAGCATCGCCACGGTGCTCGACCTCGCCCGCGTGATGGCGGCCCACCAGGCGCTCGGCGCGATGCGGACCGCGCTGCGGTCCACGACCGACTACCTCAAGAGCCGCCAGCAGTTCGGCGTCACCCTCAACACCTTCCAGGACCTCACGTTCCGGGCCGCCGACATGTACGTCACCCTCGAGCTCACCCAGAGCGTCGTCGACTGGGCGACCATGGTGGTCGCCACCGGCGACGCCGACGCGCTGGCCGACGCCGCATCGCGCTGCGCGCTGCAGGCCAGTCGCGGCTCGCGCCACGTCGGCCAGGAGGCGATCCAGCTCCATGGCGGGATCGCGATGACCGCCGAGTACGCCGTCGGCAGCCTGGTCGCCCAGCTCACCGCGCTCGACCACCTGCTCGGCGACGGCGGCTTCCACCTCGGCCGGCTCGCCTCGACCGTCACCGACCACGGGATGCTCGACCCGCTGGGCTAGCCGGGCAGTCGTTTGACGAGCATCGCGACCGTGTGGTCGACGATGAACCGCTCGCCGACCGCCTCGAAGCCGCGGCCGGCGTGGAAGGCCAGCGACGCGTCGTTGGGCGGGTCGATGTTGACCTCGAGGGCCAGCAGTGGGGCGGTCCGCGCGGTGCGGGTCTCCAGCGCGTCGTACACCCGACGGGCGAGCCCGACGCGTCGTGCGTCCTCGTGCACGACGATCCGGTCCAGGTAGCAGAAGCTGTCGTAGCGCTCGGCGAACCACGCGAAGTTCTCGCTGTCGAACGCAGCGCCGCTCTGCACCGTCACCACGAAGCCGGCGAACCGCCCGTCGTGCCGGAACACCTCGACGGCGCCGACCTCGGCCAGGTGCCCCAGCCGGTCGGCGTCCATGGGCGCGGTGAGGTGCTCATGGCGCGCGTTGAGCGCCAGCACGTCGCCGCGGTCGGCGCGCCGCAGCGGCTCCAGCACACCGCTCACTCCTCGGTCGACTCGGCCCACAGGTTGATGCCGGACTCGACGGCGTACCGGTCGATCTCGGCCAGCTCGTCGTCGGTCAGCGGCGGCCCCTCCACGGCGTCGAGGTTGGTGTCGAGCTGCTCGACGCTCGAGGCGCCGATCACGGCGCTGGTGACGCGGGGGTCGCGGACCGCCCACTGGAGCGCGAGCTGGGCGAGCTTCTGCCCGCGCCGCTCGGCGACGCTGTTGAGGGCCCGGACCCGGGTGAGCACGTCGTCGTCGAGCCCGGTGAGCGTCGAGTCGTCGCGGGCCGCGCGGGAGTCGTCGGGCACGCCGTCGAGGTAGCGGTCGGTCAACAGCCCCTGGGCCAGCGCCGAGAACACGATGCAGCCCATCCCCTGCTGCTCCAGCTCGTCGAGCAGGTCGCGCTCGATCCAGCGGTTGAGCATGGAGTACGACGGCTGGTGGATCAGCAGCGGCGTACCGAGGTCGCGGGCGATCGAGGCCGCCTCGCGGGTCTTGTCGGCCGAGTAGGAGCTGATCCCGGCGTAGATCGCCCGGCCGGAGCGCACCGCGGTGTCCAGCGCCATCATCGTCTCCTCGACCGGCGTCTCCGGGTCGAACCGGTGGCTGTAGAAGATGTCGACGTAGTCCAGGCCCATCCGGACCAGCGACTGGTCGAGGCTGGCCAGGACGTACTTCCGCGACCCGCCGCCCTGGCCGTAGGGGCCCGGCCACATGTCGTAGCCGGCCTTGGTCGAGATCACCAGCTCGTCGCGGTAGGGCCTGAAGTCGTCGGCGAGGTAGCGGCCGTAGTTCTCCTCGGCGCGGCCGTAGGGCGGGCCGTAGTTGTTGGCGAGGTCGAAGTGGGTGACGCCGCGGTCGAAGGCCCGCCGCAGGATCGCCCGCTGGGTGTCCTCGGGACGGTCGTCGCCGAAGTTCTGCCACAGGCCGAGCGACAGCACCGGCAGCCGCAGCCCGCTCTGGCCGGTGAAGCGGTAGCGCATCCCGCCGCTCGTCTCGTCGTGGAACCCGTCGTACCTGCTCTCGGCGGCCTCGTAGCTCATGCCGTCCAGCATGTCAGGGCTGCCGCAGCTCGAGGGGCTGAGGCTCCTGGTCGTGGGTCAGGGAGGACAACGTCCCCGACCAGCCCGGGGACAGCGCCCAGTAGAGGACGTCGGGCGTGAGCTGGCGGGGCACCACGCCACCGGCGGGGTCGACCGCGTGGCACCCCTCGGAGAGCACGGTCGCGTTGAAGTGCTCCGAGCCGAGCGTGATCGCCGGCCGCTCCAGCAGCTTCTCCCAGAAGCAGCGGCGCGCGGAGCGTGGGGCCTGCGGAGCCGCGGCCACCGCGGCCACCGCCAGCCGGCTGTCGCTCTCGGAGAGCAGCTCGCTCTGCTCCAGCCACCCGTCGCCGTCGTAGCGGCAGACCGAGATCCGGTCGCTCCCGGTCGGCGCGGCCATCGACAGGTACGCCGCGCAGCCGTTGGCGTCGACACCGGCGACCGGCTCGGTCGAGTCGAGCACCAGCCGGGCCGTGGTGCGGTCCGCGGCGACCACCCACACGGCGGCCTGGCCGGTGGCGGCGTAGCCGATCCAGGAGTCGTCGGGGTAGCGCTCGCCCTGGTAGCGCTGCACCACGCCCTCGGTCCCCGGCGGCAGCTCGCCGCCGCTCGGCTCGAGGAAGTGGGCGCCGTAGCCGTAGGACGGCGAGCAGGCGATCGTGGGGATCACGCCTCCGGGGCGGCTGACCTGGGGCGTGGTGTCCTCGACCCCGCGACCGCTCGTGCACCAGTCGGTGCCGCCGCCCCAGTCCCAGTCGGGTGGGACCCGGAGAGAGAGGTCGCGCCAGGTCTCGGTCCGCCAGTCGGTCGGTACGCCGCCGGCGGCCGTCGACGGCTCGCGGCCCTCGTCGCCGGTGACCACCACGGCCACGCCGACCGGCACCGCGACCACGGCCACGACCGCCGCCACGACGCCCGCCGTCGTACGTCGCCGGCGGCGGAGCCGCTGCCGGGCTCCCGTCGCGAGGTCGGCCGGACCCGGCGCCCGCCCGGCGGTGCCGGCGAGGCCCTCGGCGACCCGGTCCTCGAGGTCACTCATCGTCGTCCTCCAGCTCACCGCGCAGCGCGACCAGGCCGCGGGACACCCGGGAGCGGAGGGTGCCCTCGCGGACGCCGGTCAGGTCGGCCATCTCGGCGTAGTCGAGCCGCTCGTAGTAGCGCAGCACGACGGCCACCCGCTGGTCCGGCGGCAGCGCGAGGCAGGCCCGCCAGACGCGGTCGTGCTCCTCGACGCCCGGGTCCCGGGTCTCCCCGAGCCGCACCTCGGCCACCGGCGACTCCCGCCGGCGGAACCGTCGCCACCACGACGTGTGGGCGTTGACGACCATCCGGCGGACGTAGGCGTCCGGGTCGTCGGCCTCGACGATCCGCGACCAACGGGGCAGCGCCCGCGACAGCGCGTCCTGCACCACGTCCTCGGCATCGGCGCGGTTGCCGGTGAGGACGTAGGCGAGCCGGAACAGCGCGTCACCCCGCACCGCGACCCACTCGTCGAAGTCGACCACGCGCGCTCCTCGGTCAACGACCGGCACCGGCTGCAGGACCAGGTCCATGCCCCACAGACGCTAGCGGCCGCCGTTCTGTTGCGCGCGCGGCTCGGTAGTCCACGGGCAGCTGGCTGTCCCAGCGCGGTGTCGGGCCACCACATGGCCGTGGACTACCGCAGCGGGTCGCCGCAGTCGCTGGATCAGCCCCGCCGCGCCTCCAGCACACGGAATCCCTTGGCGCTGGCGAGCCGGGTCGTCGGCCAGCCCTGGTCGGTCAGCCAGCGCTGGAGCGAGTCGGCGCCGAGGTTCTTGCCCACGACCATGACGGCCCGGCCGTCGAGGCGCAGCCGCGGCAGCCACGCCAGCAGCAGCTCGTGCAGCGCCTGCTTGCCGATCCGGATCGGCGGGTTCGACCAGATCTCGTCGAAGGTGAAGTCGGGCGGCACCTGGTCGGGCCGGCAGGCGATGAACCGGCCCTCCACGCCGAGGCCACGGGCGTTCTCGTTGGCCAGCAGCAGCGCCCGCTCGTTGACGTCGACGGCCGTGACGGTCGCCAGGGGTACGGCGCGGGCGACCGCCAGCCCGATCACGCCGTACCCGCAACCGAGGTCGAGGACCTGCCCCTGGGCGGGCGGCTCGGTCTCGCGGAACAGGACGGCGGTCGCGTGGTCGAGATGGCCCTTGCTGAACACGCCCGACCCGCTGGTGAGGGTCAGCTCGTGGCCCCACGCCTCGCAGGTGAAGGTCTCCCGCGCGAACGGCGCCGCCGGGTCCGCGGAGAAGTAGTGGTCCTCGGTCACGGCGCCTCCCGCCTCGCCCGCGCGCGGTCGGCCTGGGCGGCCAGGTCGGCCGGCTCGGGGTAGCCGACTTCCTCCAGGACCAGTCCGTGCGCCGGCACCACGGCGACCGCCGGGTCACGCACCCCGGCCGCCAGCACGTCGGCCGGCCAGCCGACCGGGCGGCGCCCGTCCCCCACTGCGAGCAGGCACCCGACCAGGGACCGCACCATGTGGTGGCAGAACGCGTCGGCGCGCACGGTGGCCACCGCCAGCCCGGCACCGTCGCGGGCCCACGAGAGGTCCTGCAGCGTGCGGATCGTGCTCGCACCCTCGCGACGCTTGCAGAACGCCGCGAAGTCCTGCAGGCCGAGCAACGGGGCCGACGCGTCCGCCATCGCGGCGACGTCGAGCGGCCGCGGCCAGGCCAGCACGTGGCCGCGGGTGAGCGGGTCGACCAGTGCCGGGCCGTCGGCTACCCGGTAGGCGTAGCGGCGCCACACCGCCGAGAACCGGGCGTCGAAGCCGTCGGGGGCGGGCGCCGCGGCACGGACCCGCACGTCCGCCGGCAGCACCCCGTTCAGCCGCCGCTCCAGCCGCTCGTCGTACGCCGCCTCCGGCAGGTCGAGGTGGACCGCCTGGCCGCGGGCGTGGACACCGGTGTCGGTGCGGCCGGCGCACACGACGGCGACCTCGGGGAGCCGGAGCACCGTCGCCAGCGCCGCCTCGAGCGTGCCCTGCACCGTGCGCAGCCCGGGCTGGGCCGCCCAGCCGTGGAACCCGCTCCCGTCGTAGGACAGGTCGATCCGCATGCGCACGCCCGCGATCCTAGGGCGAGGCCTCCTGTGGCTCCCGGGCATGGGTCATGCTGGAGGGGTGCCCATGCCCGCGATCGTCATCGCCTCGGCCGACCACGCTCCGGCCCTCCGCGACGAGTTCGGCCGATACGCCCGCGACTACGAGATCCACTCCGCTCCCGACGTCGCGGAGACGGGAGAGCTGGTCGCCCGCCTGCACGACCAGGGGATCCCCGTGGCGATGCTCGTCGCCGACTCCGCCCTCGTGGCCGTCTCCACGCTGCAGGCCTTCCAGCAGTGGCGGCGTGACGTGCCGACGGCCAAGCGCGTCGTGGTCGCACACTGGGACCGGTTCCTCGACGACGCACCGCGACTGCGGGCCGGGATGGCCAAGGGCAAGTTCGACGCCTACCTGCTGATGCCGCGCGGCGTCCGCGACGAGGAGTTCCACACCGCGATCACCGAGCTGCTCTCCGACTGGGGCTCGACCGTCGCCCGGCCCGAGGTCGAGACCGTCCGCGTGGTCTCGCCACCGGGGCTGCCGCTGACCCTGCAGATCCGCGACTTCCTCGACCGGATGGGGATGCCCTCCGGGACCTACCCGCCCGAGTCGGAGGTCGGCCGGGCGATCACGGACGCCTTCGAGGGAGAGCCCGCCTTCCCGCTGGTGGAGTCGCCCTACCGGGAGGTGCACGCCCCCGCCTCGGTGCGCGAGGTTGCCGCCGCCATCTACGGGCGACCGGAGGACATCGACGTCGACGCGGTCGTCGACCTGTGCATCGTGGGTGCCGGTCCGGCCGGGCTGGCCGCGGCCGTCTACGGCGCCTCCGAGGGCCTCGACACGGTCGTCGTGGAGGCGGAGGCGATCGGCGGCCAGGCGGGCACCAGCTCGATGATCCGCAACTACCTCGGCTTCCCGCGCGGCATCTCCGGGATGCGGCTGGCCCAGCGGGCCCGCAACCAGGCGATCCGGTTCGGCACCCGGTTCTTCACCGGCTGGGAGGTCACCTCGTTCGGCCCCTGCGAGCACGGCGACCACCACGTGGTCCGCACCGACGGCGGGGAGATCCACGCACGCACGGTCGTGGTCGCCACGGGCGTGGCCTACCGCAAGCTCGGGGTGGAGTCCGTCGAGACCCTCGTCGGGCAGGGCGTCGCCTACGGCAGCGTGATGAGCGCCGCCCGGGAGGCGGAGGGCCAGGACGTCGTGGTGGTGGGCGGCGGCAACTCCGCGGGGCAGGCGGCGATCCACCTCTCGCGGTTCGCCCGCTCGGTCACGATCCTGGTCCGTCGGCCCGGGCTCGAGGAGACCATGTCGCAGTACCTGGTCGGCGAGATCGCCTTCAACGCCCGGATCAGCGTCCGCCCCTGCTCGGAGATCGTGGACGGCGGCGGTGTCGACGGCCGGTTGGGGTGGCTCGACGTGCGCGACACCGCGACCGGCGGCGTCGAGCGGATCTCCGCCGAGGGGCTGTTCCTGCTGCTCGGCGCCGAGCCGCACTGCGACTGGCTGCCGCCCGAGGTCGCGCGCGACGAGCACGGGTTCGTGCTCACCGGTCGCGACGTACCGACCGGCGAGTGGGTCGAGGGACTGCCGCCGGCCAACCTCGCCACCACGGTCCCCGGGGTCTTCGCCGTCGGCGACGTCCGGGCGGGCTCGATGAAACGGGTCGCCGCGGCCAGCGGCGAGGGTGCCAGCGTCGTGCCGCTGGTGCACACCTGGCTCGGGCCCGCCTGAGCCTTGCTCAACCAAAGGGTTGACAAGCGCGACGCGCGGTCGTAGGTTCATCCTCAACCAACCAGTTGAGGAACGACATGGCCGACCAGCTCTCCCGGGTCTTCGCGGCGCTCGGCGACCCGACCCGACGCGACATCGTCGCCCGGCTCACCGACGGTGACGCCACCGTGGGTGACCTCGCCGCGCCGTACGACGTCAGCCTCCAGGCGGTCTCCAAGCACCTGAAGGTGCTCGAGGAGGCCGGCCTGGTCACCCGCAGCCGTGAGGCGCAGCGTCGGCCGGTCCACCTCGAGGCGGAGGTGTTCGACCTGATGACGAAGTGGATCGAGCGCTACCGGCGCCAGGCCGAGGAGCGCTTCCAGCGCCTCGACGAGGTGCTGGCGCAGATGAACGACGAGCACGACACCGATGAGCAGCTCCAGGAGGGAACCGCATCATGAGCACGCAGACCGACCACCGCTACGACGAGGCCGCCATCGAGGCGGTCCCCGACCTCCCGATCGTGACCATCACCCGCGACTTCCGGGCCACGCCGGCCCAGCTGATGCAGGCCCACGCCGACCCCGAGCTGTTCGTGAAGTGGGTCGGCCCCGACGCGACCCGGGCCCGGATCGACCACTGGGACTTCCGCAGCCTCGGCTCCTACCGCTACGTCGCCGTCCACGGCGACGACGAGCACGGCTTCCGGGGGACCTTCCCCGCGATCACCGACGACAAGATCGTGCAGACCTTCTCCTGGGAGGGCATGCCGGAGGCGATCGCCCTGGAGACGATGTGGTTCGAGGACCTCGGCGACGGCCGCACCCGGCTCCACGCCCAGTCGCTGTGCGACTCGATCGAGGGTCGCGACGCGATGCTGGCCAGCGGCATGGAGGTCGGCGTCCACGAGGGCTACGCCAAGCTCGACCGGCTGCTCGCCGACGGGGCGATCTGAGTGGGCGGCGGCACCGACGCGGCGGCCCGGCACCGCACGTACGCCGGCACCTTCACCACCCTGGTGGACGGCACGACCGACTGGGATGCGCCGGCCCCGGTGGCGGGCTGGACGGCGCGCGACGTCGTCGACCACCTGGTCACCTGGCTGCCGGGCTTCCTGGCCGCCGACGGGGTGGAGCTGCCCGCCGGGCCTTCGGTCGCCGACGACCCGGTCGCCGCGTGGCGCCACCACGCGGACGCCGTACAGGCGCTCCTGGACGACCCGGCCACGCCCGGGCGCACGTTCCGCAACCGGCACCTCGGCGAGCTCCCGCTCGACCGGGCGGTCGACCAGTTCTACACGACCGACGTCTTCATGCACTCCTGGGACCTCGCCCGCGCGAGCGACCAGCCGGTCGCGCTCGACGAGGCCGAGTGCGCGACCCTGCTCGCCGGGATGGAGCCGCTGGACGACCTGCTGCGCTCGTCGGGGCAGTACGGCCCGAGGGTCGCCGTGCCCGCCGACGCCCCGGCGGTCGACCGGCTGGTCGGGTTCATCGGCCGCGACCCCGCGTGGGCTCCCCCGGCCTGAGTCAGCGCAGCTCGCTGCGGTACGGCGGGTCGGCGCCCGGCCGGCCCACCGCCACGGCCGCCGCCCGGGCGGCCTGCGCCATCACGTCGACGGCCACGTCCCGGGAGGCGTCACGCAGCCGCTCGCGCCGGTCGGCGCCCAGCAGGTCCCGCTGCCAGAGCGCATCGATCAACCCGGCGCTGAAGGTGTCACCGGCCGCGATGGTGTCGGCCACGACGACCGGCACCGCGGCCACGTCGACCTCGAGGGCACCGGTCACCCACGTCGCGCCCGCAGAGCCGCGGGTGACCACCACCGCGGCCGGGCCGAGGGACAGCAGCCGCTTGGCGCCGGCCACCGGGTCGTCGCCCCCGTAGAGGACCGTGAGGTCCTCGTCGGACGCCTTCACGACGTCGCTCAGCGCCGCCAGGGTCTCCACCTGGGCGACCAGCTCCGGCCCGGTGCCCGTGATCGCGGGCCGGGCGTTGACGTCGTAGCTGATCGTCGCGACCTCGCGCAGCTGCTGCAGCATCGCCAGGACGTCGTCGGCTCCCGGCTGCAGCACCGCACCGAGCGAGCACGTGTGCACGACGAGGGGCGGCGGCCCCTCCCCCAGCGGGTTCAGCCGCCAGGACAGGTCGAACTCGTAGGTCGCGTGGCCGTCGGTGCCGATCGTCGCCAGAGCCGTGGAGGTGTGCCCGACCGCGAACGGGTCGGTCGCGAGCTCCACCTGGTCGCGGGCGAGCCAGTCGGCGAGCACCCGGCCGCGGTCGTCGTCCCCCCAGCTGGTGGCGAAGCGCACCACCCGGTCGAGGCGCGCGAGCGCCACCGCGACGTTGGCGGCGCTGCCCCCGGGGAACTCCGTGGTGCTCCCGTCCCCACCCCGCACGATGTCGATGAGGGACTCCCCCACCACCAGCACCGTGTCAGGCATGGGCCATGCCTACCGCATCCACGACGCCTGCGCGAGGACCTGCCCGCGGGTGGTGCCCTAGGGTTTCCGGGCATGCAGATCGATCCTCCCGACCCGGCCGCGCCGGAGCCGCCGTTCGACCAGCTGCGGTCCCAGGTGGCCCGCCGCGCGGTCTCCGGCGACCTGCCTGCCGGCACCAGGCTGCCCACCGTCCGCGCGCTCGCCGCCGAGCTCGGCCTGGCCGTCAACACGGTCGCCCGCGCCTACCGCGAGCTCGAGGCCGACGGCGTCGTCGTCACCGAGGGACGGCGCGGCACGTTCGTCGCGGCCACGGCAGCGGCCTCGTCGACCGACGCCCGCTCGGCGGCGGCCGACTACGTCGCCGCCGTACGCCGGCTCGGGCTCGGCCGGGCCGAGGCGACCCGGCTGGTCGAGCAGGCCTGGCAGGGCTGAGGCCCCGGCACAGCAGACGGCCCGCCACCCTCGCGGGTGGCGGGCCGTCGTGCGGTGCGAGATGCCTCAGGCGTCCTTGGACTCCTCGGCGTTGTCGTCGGAGGACCCCTCGGCGGGGGCCGCGTCGGCTTGGGCCTCGTCGACCTGCTCCTCGGCCGAGTCGGCCGAGTCGGCCGAGTCGGAGCTGTCGCTCGAGCTGCTGTCGGAGGAGTCGTCGTTCGAGACGTCCTCGTCGTCGACCTCGGCCGGAGCCGGCGCGGCCGCCGCGGGCTCGGCCTTCTTCTTCGAGGTCGAGGGCTTCGGCGAGTAGGCTTCGGTCACCAGCTCGATCACGGCCATGGGCGCGTTGTCACCCTTGCGGGGACCGATCTTGGTGATCCGGGTGTAGCCACCCGGGCGCTCGGCGAAGGTCGGCGCGATCTCGGTGAAGAGGGTGTGCACGACCCCCTTGTCGCGGACGGTCTTGAGGACCTCGCGGCGGTTGTGGAGGTCGCCCTTCTTGGCCTTGGTGATCAGCTTCTCCGCCAGCGGCCGCAGCGTGCGCGCCCGCGACTCGGTGGTGGTGATCCGGCCGTGCTCGAACAACTGGGTGGCCAGGTTCGACAGGATCAGGCGCTGGTGGGCGGGGCTGCCGCCGAGGCGGGGACCCTTCTTGGGGGTGGGCATCTGTTCTCTCGATTCTCCCCGGCCGTGTCAGGTACCGGAGTAGACGGTGCTGGGAGTTGTGGTACGCCGGACCGGGCCTGCCGCAGCAGACCCGGTCACGGGTCAGGCTCAGTACTGCTCGTCCTCGACGAACGCGTCGTCCTCGTCGTCCGCGCTGAACGCGGCGAGGGCGGCGTGCGGGTCGAAGCCGGGCGCGCTGTCCTTGAGGGAGAGGCCCATCTCGTGGAGCTTGGCCTTGACCTCGTCGATGGACTTGGCGCCGAAGTTGCGGATGTCGAGCAGGTCCTGCTCGGAGCGCGAGATCAGCTCACCCACGCTGTGGATGCCCTCGCGCTTGAGGCAGTTGTAGGACCGGACGGTGAGGTTGAGGTCCTCGACGGGCAGCGCCAGGTCGGCGGCGAGCTGCTCGTCGACCGGCGACGGCCCGATGTCGATGCCCTCGGCCTCGACGTTGAGCTCGCGGGCCAGCCCGAACAGCTCGACCAGGGTCTTGCCGGCCGACGCGATGGCGTCGCGCGGACGGATCGACGGCTTGGTCTCGACGTCGATGACCAGCTTGTCGAAGTCGGTGCGCTGCTCGACCCGGGTGGCCTCGACCTTGTAGGTCACCTTCAGCACGGGGCTGTAGATCGAGTCGACCGGCATCCGGCCGATCTCGTTGTCGGCACCCTTGTTCTGGACCGACGAGACGTAGCCGCGGCCACGCTCGACGACCAGCTCCATCTCCAGCTTGCCCTTGTCGGACAGGGTGGCGATCTTGAGGTCGGGGTTGTGGACCTCGACGCCCGCAGGCGGGTTGATGTCGGCGGCGGTGACAGCGCCGGCACCCGACTTGCGGAGGTACATGGTGACCGGCTCGTCGTGCTCGGAGGAGACGACGAGGCCCTTGAGGTTGAGGATCACCTCGGTGACGTCCTCCTTGACGCCCTCGATGGTCGAGAACTCGTGGAGGACCCCGTCGACCTTGATGCTGGTGACGGAGGCACCGGGGATGGAGGACAGCAGGGTACGCCGGAGCGAGTTCCCGAGCGTGTAGCCGAAGCCGGGCTCCAGCGGCTCGATGACGAACCGCGAGCGGAACTCGTCGACGGACTCTTCCGACAAGGTGGGGCGCTGTGCGATGAGCACTGGTTCTTTCCTTTCCGGCCGCGACCGCTATTTGAGGCGACCAGATCTGCGAGGTGTGACGGACCCTTCGAGACGGTTGCTGCGCAACCTCCTCAGGAGCCGGAGGTTGTTACTTCTTGGAGTAGTACTCGACGATGAGCTGCTCCTGGACCGGGATGTCGATCTGGGCCCGGACGGGGAGCTGGTGGACCAGGATGCGCATCCGCGACGGGATGGCCTCGAGCCACGCGGGGACGACGCGCTCGCCGTGGGTCTCCCGAGCCACGATGAACGGGGTCATCTCCAGCGACTTCTCGCGCACGTCGATGATGTCGTGGGTGGTCACCTGGTAGGACGGGATGTCGACCTTGTGGCCGTTGACCGTGAAGTGGCCGTGCACGACCAGCTGCCGGGCGGCGCGACGGGTGCGCGCGAAGCCGGCGCGGTAGACGACGTTGTCGAGGCGGCACTCGAGGAGCTGCAGCAGGTTGTCACCGGTCTTGCCCTGGCGACGGCTGGCCTCCTTGTAGTAGCGCAGGAACTGCTTCTCCAGCACGCCGTAGGTGTAGCGGGCCTTCTGCTTCTCGCGCAGCTGGAGGAGGTACTCGCTCTCCTTGATGCGGCCGCGGCCGTGCTGGCCGGGGGCGTAGGGACGCTTCTCGAAGGCGGCGTCGCCGCCGACGAGGTCGACACCGAGACGGCGCGACTTCTTGGTCATGGGGCCGGTGTAGCGGGCCATGTGTCAGTGCTCCTTGGGTCTCTGGTGTCGGGTCAGACGCGCCGGCGCTTGGGCGGGCGGCATCCGTTGTGGGGCGTGGGGGTGACGTCCTGGATGGTGCCGACCTCGAGGCCGATCGCACCCAGGGAACGGATCGCCGTCTCGCGGCCCGAGCCCGGGCCCTTCACGAAGACGTCGATCTTCTTCATCCCGTGCTCCTGTGCCCGGCGACCAGCGGCCTCGGCGGCCATCTGCGCGGCGAACGGGGTGGACTTGCGCGAGCCCTTGAAGCCGACGGTGCCGGCCGAGGCCCACGAGATCACCGCACCGGTGGGGTCGGTGATCGTGACGATGGTGTTGTTGAACGTGCTCTTGATGTGGGCTTCGCCCTGGGCGACGTTCTTCTTCTCCTTGCGACGCACCTTCGATGTGCGGCTCTTGGGAGGCATTCGGTATCTCCTGGAAGTAGCTGGGAAAGCGGTTCGAGTACGAGGAAGGCTCAGTGCCGGTGGTTGAGGAGGTCGCGCTGCGACCGTCTCGAAACCCGGGTCACTTGGCCTTCTTCTTGCCGGCGACGGTGCGCTTGGGGCCCTTGCGGGTCCGGGCGTTGGTCTTGGTGCGCTGACCGCGGACCGGGAGGCCCTGGCGGTGACGGCGACCCTGGTAGCTGCCGATCTCGATCTTGCGGCGGATGTCGGCCTGCACCTCGCGGCGCAGGTCACCCTCGATCTTGAGGTCGGCGTTGTCGATGGCGTCGCGGAGCTTGACCAGCTCTTCGTCGCCCAGCTGGTGGACGCGGAGGTCGGGGCTGACCCCGGTGACCTCCAGCAGCTGCTGGGCGCGGGTACGGCCGATGCCGTAGATGTAGGTGAGGGCGACCTCGATGCGCTTGTCGCGCGGAAGGTCGACTCCCTGGAGGCGTGCCATGTGATGGCCCTTTCGGTTCACGGTGGTGTGGTCGTGTCGCGTCCCCTGGTCTCCCGGGGCTCCGGCCATCCGTTCCGGAGGTGGTTCGGTCGGGTGGGCCCGACCTAGCGATCACGTCAGATGGTTTCTTCAGTTGTTCACGCGGTGCGTGACCCGCGATCAGCCTTGGCGCTGCTTGTGGCGCGGGTTGTCGCAGATCACCATGACCCGGCCGTGGCGACGGATCACCTGGCACTTGTCACAGATCTTCTTGACGCTGGGGGCGACCTTCATCAGTCGGTCCCTTTCTGGTGGTAGCGGCTCGTCACTTGTAGCGGTAGACGATGCGACCCCGGGTGAGGTCGTACGGCGAGAGCTCCACCACGACCCGGTCCTCGGGGAGGATCCGGATGTAGTGCTGGCGCATCTTGCCGCTGATGTGGGCGAGCACCTTGTGCCCGTTGCTCAGCTCGACGCGGAACATGGCGTTGGGGAGGGCTTCCACGACGGTGCCCTCGATCTCGATGACGCCTTCCTTCTTCGGCATGTCCTCCACAATCCGTTGGTGTTCGTCCGTCTACCGTCGACCCGCGAACCTCCGCCCGCAGGCGGTGGACCTCGTGCAGCCGCTCCCGGGCCCTCATTCCCGGGCGCACGCGAGGATCCCCCTGATTCAGGTGATCGACGTGTGGTCCGGGCAGCCGCGAGGCACCACGAGACGCGACCCACGTTGGGCCGACACGCCAGTGTAGGGGGGAACCGCGACGAATCCCAACTCGTGGTCGCCGGCTCACCCCACGACCAGCCGCAGCGTCTCCTCGCGCGCCCGGGCCCGCCGTACGTCGCTGCCGGCGTGGGCGCCGGCCACGGGGTGGACCATCACCTCGTCGACGCCGTGCTCCTCGGCCAGCGCCGCCACCTGCGCGCGGGCGCTCGCGGCGTCCCCGATCACCCATCGCGACCGCATGGCGTCGACCAGCTCCCGGTGCGGCTCCGGCAGCTCCACCGCCTCGGCCTCCTCGACCAGCAGCTGCGGGTGGAGCGGCTGGCCGGTCCGGAGGGCGAGCATCGACAGCAGCTGCGGCAGCGCCAGCCGCTCGGCCTGCGCACGGGTCTCGGCGGCCACCACGTTGAGGGTGAGGAAGGTCCGCGGCTCGGCGAGCGCGCTCGAGGGCCGGAACTGCGACCGGTAGAGCTCCAGGGCCTCGGCCGTCCCGGAGCCGGAGAAGTGGTGGGCGAACACGTAGGGCAGCCCCTTCTCGGCGGCCAGCCGCGCCGAGAAGTCCGACGACCCGAGCAGCCACACGTCGGCGACCCCCTCGGCCCGTGGCGTCGCCCGGAGCGGGTGGGTCCGCCCCGCGACCGAGACCGCCACTCCCCCGGTGTCCATCATCGCCAGCACGTCGTCGACGTACGACGGGAACCGGTCGACGGCGTCGGTGCTCACCCCGCCCGCGCCGTGCCGGAGCGCCCAGCTGGTCACCGGGTCGGTGCCGGGTGCCCGGCCGATCCCGAGGTCGATCCGGCCGGGGTGGGCGGCCTCGAGCAGCGCGAACTGCTCGGCCACCACGAGGGGCGCGTGGTTGGGCAGCATCACCCCGCCGGACCCGACCCGGATCCGCTCGGTGGCGCCGGCGACCATGGCGACCAGCACCGGCGGGTTCGTCGCCGCGACGGCGGGCATGTTGTGGTGCTCGGCCAGCCAGTATCGGCGCAGGCCGAGCTCGTCGGCGACCCGGGCCAGGCCGAGGGTCGCCGCGAGGGCATCGCCGGAGCCCTGGTCGCTGCGGACGGGCACGAGGTCGAGGACGGAGAGGGCGGGGGTGGTCATCGGTGCTCCCAACGCCGCCCGTCGGCCGCGGATTCCCGGACGGTCAGGCGGAGGCCTGCTGCTCCGCCTCCTGCTTGTTGGTCTTGCGCAGGCTGGCCACGGCGGTGACGGCCAGGGTCGCGATGATCACGGCGAGGCTGAGCAGCGTCGGCACCTCGAAGCCGATCAGGTGCGCCTCGTGAGCGGCGTGGATGATCAGCTTCACGCCGATCCAGGCGAGGATGAACGCCAGGCCCAGGGAGAGGTAGACCAGCCGCTGGAGCAGGCCTCCGAGCAGGAAGTAGAGCTGCCGCAGGCCCATCAGGGCGAACACGTTGGCCGTGAACACCAGGTAGGGCTCCTGGGTGATGCCGAAGATCGCGGGGATCGAGTCCAGGGCGAACATGATGTCGGTGAGGCCGAGGGCGATGATGACGATGAGCATCGGGGAGACGATGCGCGTGCCGTTGTCCTTCCACCACAGCTTCAGCCCGCGGTACTCCTCGCCGACGTTGAGGTGGCTCTGCGCGAGCTTGATGACCCGGTTGTCCTCGGGGTGCTCGTCCTCGTGGGAGCGGTAGCTCCTCACCAGCTGCACCGCCGTGTAGATGAGGAACGCGCCGAAGACGTAGAAGACCCAGGCGAACTGCTCGATCAGGGTGTAGCCGACGGCGATGAAGATGCCCCGGAACACCAGCGCCAGGATGATCCCGACCATGAGCGCTTCCTGCTGGTACTTGCGCGGGACGTTGAGCGCCGCCATCAGCACGATGAAGACGAACAGGTTGTCGACCGAGAGGCTGTACTCGACGAGCCATCCGGTGAGGAACTCGATGCCGAAGTCGGGGCCGTGGAAGATCCAGACCCAGCCTCCGAACAGCAGGGCCGCACCGACGTAGACGGAGAGCGTGACGGTGCACTCCTTCATCGAGGGCTCGTGCGGGTGGCGGGCGATGACGATGACGTCGAAGAGCAGCACGCCGATGGTCACGGCGAGGGTGATGCCCCATTCGAGGGTAGTGACGTCCACGGATCCTCCGATGTTGTCGCGGGATGCTGACTACGCCGGAGGTCTCTTCCGCCGCGAGATGCGGCCCGCGGCCCCGGACCGCCGCAGTGCGGGCGGTCGTGATGACGAGACCGAGACGTAGGAGTACTCCCCTCCTGGAGGCCACATCCTCGCACAGGAGGTCAGCTGCCCCCGAACGGGACCCCGAGCTCCTTGAGACGCTGCTCGCCGCCGTCGAGGGCGGTCAGCACCCAGGCACCGTCGGGTGTGAGCGTGAACGAGTGCTCGAAGTGGGCCGCCCAGCTGCCGTCGGCCGTCCCGACGGTCCACTCGTCGGGGAGCAGCTCGGTGCGGTTGGTCCCGAGCGTCACCATCGGCTCCACCGCCAGCGCCAGGCCGCGCACCAGCTTGGGTCCGCGCCCCGGACGCCCGTAGTTGGGCACGTTCGGGGGCTGGTGCATGGCGGAACCGATGCCGTGGCCGACGTACTCCTCGAGGATCCCCCAGGACCCGCCCGTCGGGTGCGGCTGCGACCGGACGTAGGACTCCACGGCGTGGGAGATGTCGGTGACCCGGCCGCCGAGCCGCGCGGCCGCGATGCCGTGCCACAGCGCCTCCTCGGTGACCCGCATCAGCTCGGCGACGTCGCCGGCCACCTCCCCCACGCCGACCGTGGTCGCCGCGTCGCCGTGCCAGCCCTCGACGATCGCGCCGCAGTCGATGGAGATGACGTCACCGTCGGCGAGCACCCGGTCACCGGGGATGCCGTGGACGACCTCGTCGTTGACCGAGGCGCAGATCGACGCGGGGAACGGCGGGTGGCTGTAGCCCTTGAACGACGGGACCGCCCCGCTCGAGCGGATGTGGTCCTCGGCGATCCGGTCCAGCTCGCCGGTGGAGATCCCGGCCCGCACCGAGTCGCGCAGCAGCTCGAGGGTGCGTCCGACCACCAGGCCGGCACGGCGCATCACGGCGATCTGCTCGGGCGTCTTGATCTCGATGCCGCGGTCACTCCAGGCCATGAGGGAGCTCCTCCGTTGTTGCGGTGTGCTTTCGTCTCACCGGGTTTCGACACGCTCGGTCGCGGCTTCGTCCCTCAGCCGCGCTCGCTGCTCAACCACCGATGTTCCTCAGTCGTGACTTCGTCACGACTGAGGAACGACGTCGAGCGCGTCGAAGATCCGCTTGGTGACCTGGTCGACCTCGCCCATGCCGTCGACCTCGACCAGGATGCCGCGGTCGCGGTAGACCCCGATCAGCGGCTCGGTCTGCTCGGCGTAGACCTCCTGCCGGCGGCGGATGACGTCCTCGGTGTCGTCGGCGCGACCCTCGACGTGGGCCCGGCGGAGCAGCCGCTTGACGAGCTCGTCGCCGTCGCAGACCAGAACGACGGCAGCGTCGAGGCTGTGCCCGGTGAACTCGATCATGCCGTCGAGCTCCTCGACCTGGGCGAGGGTGCGCGGGTACCCGTCGAGCAGGAAACCCGGCTCCGCGTCCGCCTCGTCGATCCGGTTGCGGACCATCCGGTTGGTGATCTCGTCGGGGACGTACTCGCCCTGGTCCATGTAGCGCCGGGCCTCGACGCCGAGCGGGGTGCCCTGCGAGACGTTGGCACGGAAGATGTCGCCGGTCGAGATCGCCGGGATGCTGAAGTGGTCGGCGACGACCTGGGCCTGGGTGCCCTTGCCGGCCCCCGGGGGCCCCATCAGGATCAAACGCATTACCGCAGGAATCCTTCGTAGTTGCGCTGCTGGAGCTGGCTCTCGATCTGCTTCACCGTGTCGAGGGCGACGCCGACCATGATCAGGATCGACGTGCCGCCGAACGGGAAGTTCTGGTTGGCGTTGATCAGCACCAGCGCGATCAACGGGATCAGCGAGATCAGGCCGAGGTAGAGAGCGCCGGGCAGCGTGATGCGGGACAGGACGTAGGACAGGTAGTCCTCGGTCGGCTTGCCCGCCCGGATCCCGGGGATGAAGCCGCCGTACTTCTTCATGTTGTCGGCCACCTCTTGCGGGTTGAAGGTGATCGACACGTAGAAGTAGGTGAAGAAGATGATGAGCAGGAAGAAGACCGCCATGTAGAGCGGGTGGCTGCCCTGCACGAGGTACTTGCTGACGAACTCGACCCAGGCGGCGGAGCTGCTCTGGTTGAACTGGACCGCGAGAGCCGGCAGGTACATCAGTGACGAGGCGAAGATGACCGGGATGATGCCGGCCTGGTTGACCTTGAGCGGGATGTAGGTCGAGGAGCCGCCGAACATCTTGCGGCCCACCATCCGCCGCGCGTACTGGACGGGGATCCGGCGCTGCGCCTGCTCGATGAAGATGACGGCCGCGATGATCACCAGCCCGATCACCAGCACGATCCCGAAGACCCACCAGCCCTGCGTGATGCGGACCTGCCACAGCGAGCTGGGGAACGTCGCCACGACCTGGGTGAAGATCAGCAGCGACATGCCGTTGCCGATCCCGTGCTCGGTGATCAGCTCGCCGAGCCACATGATCACCGCGGTGCCGGCGGTCATCGTGATCACCATGATCAGGAAGGTCTGGGTGCTGTCGTCGTGGAGCAGGCTGAGCGTGCAGTTCTGGAGCAGGTTGCCGGAGCGGGCCAGCGCCACGATGCCGGTCGCCTGGAGCAGCGCCAGGCCGAGGGTGAGGTAGCGGGTGTACTGAGTGATCTTGGTCTGGCCGGCCTGGCCCTCCTTCTTGAGGGCCTCCAGCCGCGGGATCACGACCACGAGCAGCTGCAGGATGATGCTCGCGGTGATGTAGGGCATGATCCCCAGCGCGAAGATCGTCAGCTGCAGGAGTGCGCCGCCGGAGAACAGGTTGATCAGGCTGTAGATACCGCCCTGTTCCTGCTGGTCGAGGCAGGTCTGCACGTTGGCCACGTCGACCCCGGGGGCGGGCACCTGCGACCCGAGCCTGAAGATCGTGATGATCAGCAGCACGAACAGCAGCTTGCGCCGCAGGTCCGGAGTCCGGAATGCGTTGGCGAACGCGCTCAGCACGGCTTCTTCTTCCTCCCAGCTGGGTGGGGCCAGGCCCCTTCACTCATGGCGTCACCAGGCGAGCACCCGCGACGGCGAGAGGCCCGAGGAAGCCTAACAGGCACCCCGGGCCGCTCCCGATGCGTGTGGCGCTCAGACGGTGGTGGTGCTCCCGCCGGCCGCCTCGATCTTCTCCTTGGCGGAGCCGGAGAAGGCGTGGGCGGTGACGTCGACCTTGACCGACAGGTCGCCCTGGCCGAGGACCTTGACGGGCTGGCCCTTGCGAACCGCGCCCCGGGCCACGAGGTCGGCGACGGTCACGTCGCCACCGTCGGGGAAGAGCTCGTTGATCCGGTCGAGGTTGACGACCTGGAACTCCACCTTGAACGGGTTCTTGAAGCCCTTGAGCTTGGGCAGCCGCATGTGGATGGGCATCTGCCCACCCTCGAACGACGCGGGCACCTGGTTGCGGGCCTTGGTGCCCTTGGTTCCGCGGCCGGCGGTCTTGCCCTTGGAGCCCTCACCACGACCCACGCGGGTCTTGGCGGTCTTGGCTCCGGGCGCCGGGCGCAGGTGATGCAGCTTCAGCGTCATGTCACTCCACCTCTTCGACCGTCACGAGGTGACGGACGGTCTGGACCATGCCACGGATCTCGGGCCGGTCCTCCTTGATCACGACGTCGCCGATCCGCTTGAGACCGAGCGTGCGCAGGGTCTCGCGCTGGTTGGCCTTGCAGCCGATCGTCGACCTCTTCTGCTGGACCTTCAGCTGCGCCATCAGGCCGACACCTCCTGGGAGACGCCCTCGGGCACCTCGGCGCGAGCCTTGAGCAGGGCCGCCGGGGCGACCTCCTCGACGGGACGGCCACGACGGGCCGCCACCGACTCCGGCTGCTCGAGCATCCGGAGCGCCTCGACGGTCGCGTGCACGATGTTGATCTGGTTGGACGACCCGAGCGACTTGCTCAGGACGTCGTGGATGCCGGCGCACTCCAGGACGGCGCGCACCGGGCCACCGGCGATCACACCGGTACCGGGGGCGGCCGGGCGCAGCAGCACCACGCCGGCGGCCTTCTCACCCTGCACCGGATGCGGGATGGTGCCCTGGATGCGGGGGACCCGGAAGAAGTTCTTCTTGGCCTCCTCGACACCCTTGGCGATGGCGGCCGGGACCTCCTTGGCCTTGCCGTAGCCGACGCCGACCAGACCCTCGCCGTCACCCACGATCACGAGGGCGGTGAAGCTGAAGCGACGACCACCCTTCACGACCTTGGCGACTCGGTTGATCGCAACGACGCGCTCAAGGTAGGCGGTCTTGTCGGCGCCGCCGCGACGGTCGTCGCGTCCGCGGCCCGACTGGCGCTCGCCACCGCGCTGTCCGCGCTGGGCTCCGCTCATGAGACTGTTCCCATCTCTCTAGGTTCTCTCTGTGACTCTGTCTCTGCGATCAGAAGGTCAGGCCGCCCTCGCGGGCGCCGTCGGCCAGGGCCGCGACCCGGCCGTGGTACTTGTTGCCGGCCCGGTCGAACACGACCGACTCGACACCCTGCTCCTTGGCCCGGGAGGCGACGAGCTCGCCGACCTTCTTGGCCTTGGCGGTCTTGTCGCCGTCGAGCGTGCGCAGGTCGGTCTCCATCGACGAGGCCGACGCCAGCGTCTTGCCGACCAGGTCGTCGACGACCTGCACCGTGATGTGGCGCGAGGAGCGGGTGACGACCAGCCGCGGACGCTCGGCGGTACCGGCGACCTTCTTGCGGGACCGGACCTGGCGGCGCAGCCGCGCCCGGGTCCGGGCCGAGGTGTGCTTGTGGTGGGAGAGCTTGATGCCCATGGTCACTTACCAGCCTTTCCGACCTTGCGGCGGATGTGCTCACCCGCGTAGCGAACGCCCTTGCCCTTGTAGGGCTCCGGCTTGCGCAGCTTGCGGATGTTGGCCGCGGTCTCGCCGACCAGCTGCTTGTCGATGCCCTGGACCCCGAGCTTGGTCGGGCCCTCCACGGTGAATGTGATCCCGTCGGGGGCGTTGAACGTGATCGAGTGGCTGTAGCCGAGCTGGAACTCCAGCTGGGTCGGGCCCTTCGACAGCACGCGGTAGCCCACGCCGAAGATCTCGAGCTTCTTCTCGTAGCCCTCGGTCACCCCCACGACCATGTTGTTGATCAGGGTGCGGGTCAGCCCGTGCAGCGAGCGGCTCTCCCGCTCGTCGTCGGGCCGCTTGACCTCGAGGACACCGTCGTTCTTCTCCACGCTGATCGGGGAGGCCACCCGGTGGCTCAGGGTGCCCTTGGGCCCCTTCACGGTCACCAGGCGCTCGTCGATCGCGACGTCGACACCCGACGGCACCGCGATGGGAAGCTTGCCAATGCGCGACATGCTTGTTGTCTCCTTCGCTCTCTCGTCGGGTTACCAGACGTAGGCGAGGACTTCCCCACCCACGCCCTTCTGGTTGGCCTGGCGGTCGGTCAGCAGACCCTGGCTCGTCGAGATGATCGCGACGCCCAGGCCGCCCAGCACCTTCGGGAGACCCGTGGACTTGGCGTAGACGCGGAGGCCGGGCTTGCTGATCCGGCGGACGCCCGCGATGGAGCGCTCCCGGTTGCGGCCGTACTTGAGGGTGATCACCAGCAGCTTGCCGGGGCCCTCGGCGTCCTGCACCTCGAAGGAGGTGATGTAGCCCTCCTGCTGGAGGATCTCGGCGACGCCCTGCTTGAGCTTGCTGTAGGGCATCGTCACGTCGTCGTGGTACGCCTGGTTGGCGTTGCGCAGACGGGTCAGCATGTCTGCGATCGGGTCAGTCATCGTCATGGTTGGTGGTTCTCTCTCTTCTGTGGTTTCCCGCTGGGCGGGACCTTCAGCGGTAGGTGGTCGTCCTGCTCACCACGAGGACTTGGTCACGCCGGGCAGCTCGCCACGGTGGGCCATCTCGCGCAGGCAGATGCGGCACAGGCCGAACTTGCGGTAGACGGCCTTGGGCCGGCCGCAGCGCTGGCAGCGGGTGTAGCCGCGCACCGCGAACTTCGGCTTGCGGGCGGCCTTGACCCTGAGTGCAGTCTTCGCCATCTCTAGCTCCTTGTCAGCGCTCTGCGAAGGGGAAGCCGAGCTGCTTGAGCAGCGCGCGACCCTGGTCGTCGTTGGTGGCGGTGGTCACGACCGTGATGTCCATGCCCCGCGAGCGGTCCAGGCGGTCCTGGTCGATCTCGTGGAACATGACCTGCTCGGTCAGGCCGAAGGTGTAGTTGCCGCGGCCGTCGAACTGCTTCGGGGACAGGCCGCGGAAGTCGCGGATCCGGGGCAGCGCGAGCGCCAGCAGCCGGTCCAGGAACTCCCACATCCGGTCGCCCCGCAGCGTCACGTGGGCGCCGATCGGCATGCCCTCGCGCAGCTTGAACTGCGCGATCGACTTGCGGGCCCGGGTCACCATCGGCTTCTGGCCGGTGATGGCGGTGAGGTCCTTGATGGCACCCTCGATCAGCTTGGAGTCGCGGGCAGCCTCGCCCACCCCCATGTTGACCACGATCTTGACCAGGCCGGGGACCTGCATGACGTTGCCGATCTCGAACTCGCTCTGCAGCGCGGGGAGGATCTCCTCGCGGTAGCGGGTCTTGAGCCTCGGGGTGGTCTTCTGGGTGACCTTCTCCGTGGTCTCTGCGGTCTCGGTCATCTCAGATCTCCTTCCCGGTCCTGCGGGACACGCGGACGCTGCGCGTGGAGGTGTACGTCGAGCCGTCGGGCCGGCGCTTGGTGACCTCTTCGCGCTTGAAGCCGACGCGGGTCACGCCGTCGCCCTCGACCAGCATCACGTTGGACACGTGGATCGGGGCCTCGGCGGTGATGATGCCGCCGGTGGTGCCCGCACGACCGCCCTGGTCGATGACCTTGGTGTGGCGCTTCATGCGGTTGACGCCCTCGACGATCACCCGCTGCTCCTCGCGGAGCACCCGGATGACCTTGCCCTCGGCGCCCTTGTCCTTGCCCGAGATGACCCGGACCTGGTCGCCCTTCTTGATGTTCACAGTCTTCTTCCCCTGCTTGGCCATTGGGTCAGATCACCTCCGGCGCGAGCGACACGATCCTCATGAACCGCTTCTCGCGCAGCTCCCGGCCCACGGGACCGAAGATGCGGGTGCCCCGCGGCTCGCCGTCGGCCTTGAGGATCACGGCGGCGTTCTCGTCGAAGCGGATGTAGGACCCGTCGGCGCGGCGGCGCTCCTTGACGGTGCGCACGACGACGGCCTTGACGACGTCGCCCTTCTTGACGTTGCCGCCGGGGATGGCGTCCTTGACGGTGGCGACGATGACGTCACCGATGCCGGCGTAGCGACGTCCCGAGCCACCGAGCACACGGATGCAGAGGATCTCCTTGGCACCCGTGTTGTCGGCGACCTTGAGTCGCGACTCCTGCTGAATCATTTCTGTCTCTCCTTGTCGCCCCGGTTCTCATCTGCGTGAGCCTGGGGGAACTCGTGGTCGGATCCGGGCGGCCCCCGGGTCAGAACTGGTGGCCCGTTACTTGGCGCGTTCGAGGATCTCGACGACCCGCCAGCGCTTGGTGGCCGACAGGGGCCGGGTCTCCATGATCCGGACCCGGTCGCCGATGCCACAGTCGTTCTGCTCGTCGTGCGCCTTGAGCTTCGAGGTCTTGCGCATGACCTTGCCGTAGAGCGCGTGCTTGACCCGGTCCTCGACGGCCACGACCACGGTCTTGTCCATCTTGTCCGAGACGATCAGGCCCTCCCGGACCTTGCGCGTGTTGCGCACCTGCTGCTCGCTCATGCGGAAGCACCCTCCTTGTCAGATGCAGCCTTGTCAGCGCCGGGGGTCGACCGGATGCCGAGCTCGCGCTCGCGCACCACGGTGTAGATCCGGGCGATGTCCTTCTTGACCGTGCGGAGCCGACCGTGGCTCTCCAGCTGCCCGGTGGCCGCCTGGAAACGGAGGTTGAACAGCTCCTCCTTGGCCTCGCGCAGCCGCGCCTCGAGGTCGATGTCGGTCAGCTCGTCGAGCTCGTGGGCCTTGAGCGTGCTCGCCATCAGAATTCACCTGCCTCACGGGACACGAACCGGCACTTCATCGGGAGCTTGTGGATCGCGCGACGCATCGCCTCGCGGGCCACGTCCTCGGTGACGCCGGACAGCTCGAACATGACGCGACCGGGCTTGACGTTGGCCACCCACCACTCGGGCGAGCCCTTGCCGGAACCCATGCGGGTCTCGGCCGGCTTCTTCGTCAGCGGACGGTCGGGGTAGATGTTGATCCAGACCTTGCCGCCACGCTTGATGTGACGGGTCATGGCGATACGGGCCGACTCGATCTGGCGGTTGGTCACGTAGTGACCCTCGACCGCCTGGATGCCGAAGTCACCGAACGCCAGGGTGGTCCCACCCTTGGCCACACCACGCCGCTTGGGGTGGTGCTGCTTGCGGTGCTTGACGCGACGGGGCATCAACATGGCGCTCAGCCCTCCTTTCCGGGAGTGCCATCGGTCGCGGGCGCCGCCGCGGGAGCCGCCTCCGCCGCGGGAGCGGCCTCGGTGGCGCGGTCGGCGCGCGAGGGGCGGTCGCCGCGCGAGCCACGGCTCGGACGGTCGCCGCCGCGCGACGGACGGCCGCCGCGGCCGGGGACGCCGGCGCGGGCAGCAGCCTGGGCCTGGCGCTCGGCACGGGTGCCGGCGACCTCGCCCTTGTAGATCCAGACCTTCACGCCGATCCGGCCGAAGGTCGTCTTGGCCTCGTAGAAGCCGTAGTCGATGTCGGCACGCAGCGTGTGCAGCGGGACCCGGCCCTCGCGGTAGAACTCGGTGCGCGACATCTCGGCGCCGTTGAGGCGGCCGGAGCACTGGATCCGGATGCCCTTGGCACCGGAGCGCATCGAGGTCTGCATCGCCTTGCGCATGGCGCGCCGGAACTGCACGCGACCCGCCAGCTGCTCGGCGACACCCTGGGCGACCAGCTGCGCGTCGACCTCGGGGCTCTTGACCTCGAGGATGTTCAGCTGCACCTGCTTGCCGGTGAGCTTCTCGAGCTCGCCACGGATCCGGTCGGCCTCGGCGCCACGGCGGCCGATGACGATGCCGGGACGCGCGGTGTGGATGTCGACGCGGACCCGGTCACGGGTGCGCTCGATCTCCACCTTGGCGATGCCGGCCCGCTCCATGCCCTTGGAGAGCAGCTTGCGGATGGCGACGTCCTCGCCGACGTACGACTTGTAGAGCTTGTCGGCGTACCAGCGGGACTTGTGGTCCGTGGAGATGCCGAGGCGGAAGCCGTTCGGGTTGATCTTCTGGCCCATCAGGCACGCCGTCCCTTCTTGACGTTCTTGGCAGCAGCGACGACCTCGGCCGGCTGGACCGCCAGGGTGATGTGGCTGGTGCGCTTCAGGATCCGGGTGGCCCGGCCCTGCGCACGCGGACGCCACCGCTTCATGGTCGGTCCCTCGTCGACCTGGGCGAGGGAGACCACCAGGTCACCGCGGTCGAGACCCTCGGTGGTCCCGGCGTTGGCGATGGCGCTCTCCAGCACCTTGTAGACGGTCTGGGCCGCGGCCTGCGGTGCGAACTGCAGCAGCGCGAGGGCCTCGTCGACGGGCATGCCGCGCACCATGTCGACGACACGGCGGGCCTTCATCGGCGTGATCCGCACGAAGCGGGCGCTCGCGAAGGCTCCCGGCTGGTCGCCGAGCAGCGACTCGCGGCGGGCGCTGGTGCGCCGGCGCTCGGTAACGCTCATGAGTCTCTCGTCTCCAGTCTCTGGGGCGCCGTCAGCGACGGCGGCCCTTCCGGTCTTCCTTCACGTGCCCGCGGTAGGTGCGGGTCGGGGCGAACTCCCCCAGCTTGTGGCCGACCATCGAGTCGGTCACGAACACGGGGACGTGCTTGCGGCCGTCGTGCACCGCGATCGTGTGGCCGATCATGGCCGGGACGATCATCGAGCGACGAGACCAGGTCTTGATGACGTTGTGGCTGCCCTTGTCGTTCTCGGCGTCCACCTTCTTCATCAGGTGGTCGTCGACGAAGGGGCCCTTCTTCAGGCTGCGAGGCATCTGCTATCTCTCCTGGTCAGCGCTTCTTGCCGGTACGGCGGCGACGGATGATCTGGGAGTCGGAGGCCTTGCGCTTGCGCGTCCGGCCCTCGGGCTGGCCCCACGGGCTGACCGGGTGGCGACCACCGGAGGTCTTGCCCTCACCACCGCCGTGCGGGTGGTCGACGGGGTTCATCACGACACCACGGACGGTCGGGCGCTTGCCCTTCCACCGCATCCGGCCGGCCTTGCCCCAGTTGATGTTGGACTGCTCGGCGTTGCCCACCTCGCCGACCGTGGCGCGGCAGCGCACGTCGACGAAGCGCATCTCGCCGGAGGGCATCCGCAGGGTGGCGCGCGACCCCTCCTTGGCGACCAGCTGGGCGCTCATGCCGGCGGAGCGGGCGATCTTGGCGCCGCCACCGGGCCGCAGCTCCACGCAGTGGATCGTGGTGCCGACCGGGATGTTGCGCAGCGGCAGGTTGTTGCCGGACTTGATGTCGGCGTTCGGGCCGGACTCGACCGCGGCGCCCTGGCGCAGGTCGCGCGGCGCGATGATGTAGCGCTTCTCGCCGTCGGCGTAGTGAAGCAGCGCGATCCGGGCGGTGCGGTTGGGGTCGTACTCGATGTGGGCGACCTTGGCCGGCACGCCGTCCTTGTCGTAGCGACGGAAGTCGACGATCCGGTAGGCCCGCTTGTGACCGCCGCCCTGGTGCCGGGTGGTGATCCGGCCCTGGTTGTTGCGGCCGCCCTTCTTGGGCAGCGGACGGGTCAGCGACTTCTCCGGCGTGGTCCGGGTGATCTCGACGAAGTCGGCCACCGAGGAGCCGCGACGGCCCGGGGTGGTCGGCTTGTACTTGCGGATAGCCATGTCTCTCGTTCCTTCGTGGCGCGGCTCAGGCGCCGAAGATGTCGATGCGGTGGCCCTCAGCGAGGCTGACGATGGCGCGCTTGGTGTTGGCGCGCTTGCCCATGCCGTAGCGGGTACGGCGGGTCTTGCCCTGGCGGTTGATCGTGTTCACCGAGGTGACCTTGACGTCGAAGACCTTCTCGACCGCGATCTTGATCTCGGTCTTGTTGGCGTCGGGGCGCACCAGGAAGGTGTACTTGTTGGCGTCGAGGAGGCCGTAGCTCTTCTCCGACACCACCGGCGCGATCAGGACGTCGCGGTGGTCCTTGTGCAACGTGCTCACTTCGACTCCTCCTCGGCCTTCGCAGCCTTCTTCTCGCTGGTGGCGGCCGCCACGAAGGCGTCGTAGGCGCCCCGGGTGAAGACCACGTCGTCGGAGGCCAGCACGTCGTAGGTGTTGAGCTGGTCGACCGCGACGATGTGGACCTCGGGCGCGTTGCGCAGCGAGAGCCAGGTCAGCGAGTCGGTGCGCTCGAGCACCACGAGGAACCGGGTCCGGTCGGACAGGCCGGCCAGCGCGCCGAGCGCAGTCCGGGTGGATGGCTTGTCGCCGGTCACCAGGGCGTCGACCACGTGGATCCGGTCGTTGCGGGCCCGGTCGGACAGGGCACCGCGGAGCGCGGTGGCCTTCATCTTCTTGGGGGTCCGCTGGGCGTAGCTGCGCGGCTGCGGGCCGTGGACGGTGCCACCGCCGGCGAACTGCGGCGCCCGGGTCGAGCCCTGGCGGGCGCGACCGGTGCCCTTCTGCTTGTAGGGCTTGCGGCCACCGCCGCGGACCTCGCCGCGGGTCTTGGTGGCAGCGGTGCCCTGGCGGGCCGCGGCCTGCTGGGCCACCACGACCTGGTGGATCAGCGGGACGTTGACCTCGACGTCGAAGATGGCGGCGGGGAAGTCGACCTTCACGGTCTTGGTCTTGGTAGCCATCGTCAGACCTCCTGGCTCTTCTTCGCGGCGGTCCGCAGCACGACCAGGCCGCCCTTGGGCCCGGGCACGGCGCCCTTGACCAGGATCAGGCCCTTGTCGGTGTCGACCGCGTGGACGGTGAGGTTCTGGGTGGTCACCGTGTCGGTGCCCATCCGGCCGGCCATCCGGACGCCCTTGAAGACGCGACCGGGAGTCGCGCAGGCGCCGATCGAGCCCGGCTTGCGGTGGTTGCGGTGGGCGCCGTGGGAGGCGCCGACGCCGGAGAAGCCGTGACGCTTCATGGTGCCGGCGAAGCCCTTGCCCTTGCTGGTGCCGGTCACGTCGATCTCGTCGCCCGCGGCGAAGGTGTCGACGCCGAGCTCCTGGCCCACCGAGTACGACGAGGCGTCGCTGGTGCGGATCTCGACCACGTGGCGGCGCGGGGTGGTCCCGGCCTTGGCGAAGTGGCCCGCGCGGGGCTTGGTGACCTTGCGGCCCGCGATCTCGCCGAAGCCGACCTGGACGGCGTTGTAGCCGTCGGTCTCGGGCAGGCGGACCTGGGTGACCACGTTGGTGGACGCGGCAATCACGGTCACGGGGACGACCCGGTTGTCGTCGTCCCAGAGCTGGGTCATGCCGAGCTTGGTGCCCAGCAGGCCCTTCACGTTCCGTTCGAATGTGGCAGTCATCGTCTGTGCTCCTCGGCCCTCAGAGCTTGATCTCGATGTCGACGCCGGCCGGGAGGTCCAGGCGCATCAGCGAGTCGACGGTCTTGGGGGTGGGGTCGATGATGTCGATCAGGCGCTTGTGGGTGCGCATCTCGAAGTGCTCGCGGGAGTCCTTGTACTTGTGGGGCGAGCGGATGACGCAGTAGACGTTCTTCTCCGTCGGCAGCGGCACCGGGCCGGCGACCTTGGCACCCGTACGGGTGACGGTGTCCACGATCTTGCGCGCCGAGGTGTCGATCACCTCGTGGTCATAGGCCTTGAGCCTGATGCGGATCTTCTGTCCCGCCATAGGTCTCTCTCGTCCTTCGTCGTCGTCGGTGCCAGGTCTGGGTCCGGGTCCCCCGTTCGGAGCTCCGGCGCTGCTCCACCACCGCCCTCGGGCTCCGACCCCCGCGGTCGGGCGTGTCGCGCATCTGGAGCGCAACACGATTCCGCATGGATCCTGCTCGTGTTGGTGGTGCCCGACCTCGGGTCGGGCCGATCGGGTCTCACGGTGCGGTGCGGCCACACAGGGACCACCGGCTCGTGCTCGTGAGACGCGATTCAGTAGTCAAGATGTGTGGTGCACCCCGGCAACCCGCCGAAGCAACCGGACCATCTTGGCAGACGCCCCCCGGGTGCGCCAAATCGGTTCGCAGGGGGCCGGTTCAGGCCCCGATCTCGGCGGCGGGCGGTCGCGGCACCAGCAGGCAGGCGACGGCGGCCGCCAGGCACAGCCCGCCCGCCGTCAGCCAGGCGAGCAGGTAGTCGCCCTGGGCGGTGCGGACCCAGCCCGCGAAGCTCGCCGCGACGCCGGCGCCGACCATGTGGGAGGCGAACACCCAGCCGAAGACCACGCCCGACCGCTCGATCCCGAAGTGCTGCCGGCACAGCGCCACCGTCGGTGGGACGGTCGCCACCCAGTCGAGCCCGTAGAAGAGGACGAACACGAACAGGCTCGGTTGCACGTGTGGACCGAGGAGCACCGGCACGACCAGCAGCGACAGCCCGCGGAGCCCGTAGTAGGCGAACAGCAGGTAGCGGCTGTCGACCCGGTCGGTGAGCCAGCCGCTGGCGACGGTGCCGATGATGTCGAAGATCCCGATCAGCGCCAGCAGGGTGGCGCTGGTGGTGGCGGGCATGCCGTGGTCGTGGGTGGCGGGGATGAAGTGGGTGCCGATCAGGCCGTTGGTCGACCAGCCGCAGATCCAGAACGTCCCGACCAGGATCCAGAAGGTGCCGCTGCGGGAGCAGTCCCGCAGCGTCGCCAGCGCGAGCCCCGCCGCACCGCGGTCGGGGGACGGTCGCGCGGGGGCCGGCACCTGGCCGACGGTCGGGTCCGCGCCGTACGCCGTGGTGCCGACGTCGGCCGGGTGGTCGCGCAGGAAGACCCAGACCGCGGGGACGAGCAGCAGCGCGAAGCCGGCCACCAGGGCCGCGGCGTAGCGCCACCCGGGGCCGACGGCGAGGGCGGCGATCAGCGGCAGGAACACCAGTTGCCCGGTGGAGCTCGCCGCGCTGAACACGCCCACCACGACGCCGCGGTGGCGGACGAACCAGCGGTTGGCGACGATCGCGCCGAACACCAGCGCGATGGACCCGGTGCCGATCCCGACGGCGAAGCCCCAGAGCAGCCACAGCTGCCACGGGCTGGTCATCACCAGCGTCAGTCCCGACCCGAGGGCGACCAGCAGCAGCGACAGCGAGACCACCCGGCGCAGCCCGAACCGCTCCATGAGGGCGGCCGCGAACGGCGCGGTGAGGCCGTAGACGATGAGGTTGAGGCTCACCGCGCCGCTGGTGGTGGCCCGCGACCAGCCGAACTCCTCCTCCAGCGGCACCAGCAGCGCACCGGTCGAGGACCGGAACCCGGCGGCGGCCACCAGCGCCGCCATGGTCACCGCGGCCACCCACCACGCCCGGTGGACGCCGCGCCCGGTCCGGCGGGGCAGCGTCTGGGTCATGGCTGGTGAGTCTAGGTCGCGGCCGACGCCCTGACCGCGGGTGTTTCCTGCCACAGGATGTCGAGATGCTGCCGGACTCTGGCCCCCCGCCTCGCACCCGCTTACCGTGGACGGGTGGCAGGCGTGCTCTACCTCGCCGGGGTCACAGCCGTCGCGGCCGCCGTGATCGCGACGTTCCTGTACGGCCCCGCGGTCCCGCGCGCGGTGCGCCGGCTCGGCGTCCGGCGGGGACTGGTCGCCCCCGACCCCCCGGTCCTGCCGCCACCCGTCGAGCGGCTGGCGCGCGACCTGCAGCGGATCCGGAGCGACCTCGGCGCGCTCGACCCGCACACACCGGTGGCCCGCCGACGCGGGCTGGTGGCGGCGTACGACGACGCCTTGGCCGACGCCTGCCGGGCGATGGGGATCGCCGACGTCCTGCGCGACGTGCCCGACGGGATGGACCGCGAGGTGGCCAGGCTCGAGGTCGAGGAGCAGCTCGTCGTCGCCGGGCTCATCCCCGCACGTACGCCAGGTCGGTGATCGTCCGGCCGGCGGCGATCCCCTTGCGCTCGAACTTGGTGACCGGCCGTTCGGCCCAGCGCTCCACCTGCCCGCCCGTCAGCAGCGGCTCGGCGTCGAGCACCTCGCGCATCTGCCCGGCGTAGTCGGTCCAGTCGGTCGCGAGCCGCCACCAGCCGCCAGGCCGCAACCGGGACGCGGCGAGCGCGGCGAACTCCGCGTCGACGAGCCGCCGCTTGTGGTGCCGCTTCTTGGGCCACGGGTCGGGGAAGAAGGTCCAGAGCTCGGCCAGGGAGGAATCGGCGACCACGTGCCGGAGCATCCAGTCCGCGTCGACGGAGCAGAACCGGACGTTGGTCGCCCCCGCGGCGGCCACCTCGGCGAGGGCGCTGGCGACCCCGGGCCGCCAGACCTCGAGCGCGAGCACGTCGTGGTCGGGGCGCGCGGCTGCCAGCACACCGGTGGCCTCCCCCACGCCCGGGCCGATCTCCACGACCAGCGGCGCCTCGCGGCCGAACCAGTCGGCGAGCCGGAACCCGGCGTCGTCGACGGCGTCATCGGAGATCACCCAGGTGTCGGCGTACGCGTCCCAGGCCGCGGCCTGGGTGGGGGTGAACCGGCTGCCCCGCCGCGAGTAGCTCAGCACCTCCCGCATCCGGCGGCCGTCGTCGGTGAGCCGCTGGTGGGGCCGGGCGGGGCGGACGCCGGACGGGTCGCTGTCGTCGTTCATGTCGGGACGAAGGTACGCCGCTCCGGCGTGCGTTCTCAGCCCGGGTTCAGGACCGCTTCAGCGGCCGGGGAGCACGGTGGACGCATGGCCCCACCGCGCCTCCCCCGCCGTTCCACCGCCGTGGCCCTCGCGGCCGCCTCGCTGCTCCCCCTGGGAGCCTGCACTGCCTCGCCCACTGCCTCGACGCCCGAGGCTTCGACCACCTCGACGTTGCCGCGTGGCGACGAGCCGGTCGACCTCGACCCCGACGCCTTCACCGCCGACTCCCAGCACCGGCTGTTCCCCTTGGAGCCGGGCCGGCGGTGGGTCTACCGCGAGACCGATGTCGAGGGCGGGGTCGCCCGCGTGGTGGTGACCGTGACGCCCCGGACCCACACCGTGGCCGCCGGGATCGAGGCCCGGGTGGTGCGCGACACCGTGTACGAGGACGGCCAGGTCGTCGAGGACACCCTCGACTGGTACGCCCGGGACCCCGACGGCAACGTCTGGTACCTCGGCGAGGACACCGCCGAGTTCGAGGACGGTCGGATCACGACGCGCGAGGGCTCGTTCGAGGCAGGCGTCGACGGGGCCCTGGCGGGCGTCATCATGCCGGCCGAGCCACAGCCCGGGGCGGCGTACCGCCAGGAGTGGTACGCCGGCCACGCCGAGGACAACGGCGAGGTCCTGGCGACCGGCCAGCAGGCGCAGGTCGCCGCCGGCCACTACGACGACGCCCTCCTCACCGCCGACACCTCCGCCCTGGAGCCGAAGGTGCTCGAGTACAAGCTCTACGCCCCCGGCGTCGGGCTCGTGCTCACCCTGGACGCCTCCGGTGGGTCCGCCCGCGAGGAGCTGGTGTCCACCCGGATGGTCGGCGACACGGCTGCACGACAGGCCGGCACGGCGCCCCTGGGGACGTCGTACCGCTGACGGTCGCCACCGGGCCGCCGCGGCCCTAGATTCGTCCCATGATCGACCGTGACCGCCTCGCCAACCTGCGCGCCGACGAGGAGGAGCGCTTCGTGGCGCTGCACCCCCGCTCGGCGGAGCTCGCCGCCGACGCCCAGGGTGCCCTGCTCGCGGGGGTGCCGATGCCGTGGATGACCCGTTGGCCGGGCCGGTTCCCGATCTTCGTCGAGTCCGCCTCGGGCGCGCGGCTGACCGACGTCGACGGGCAGACGTACGTCGACCTCTGCCTCGGCGACACCGGCGCGATGACAGGGCACGCGCTGCCCGAGGTCGCGGCGGCGATCGACGACCGGGCCCGGCGCGGGATCACCACGATGCTGCCGTCGTCGGACGCGACCTGGGTCGCCGAGGAGCTGGCCCGGCGGTTCGGGCTGCCCCGCTGGCAGTTCGCGATGTCGGCGACCGATGCCAACCGGTTCGTGCTCCGGTTCGCGCGGCACCTGACCGGGCGGCCCCGGATCGCGGTGATGGACTGGTGCTACCACGGCACCGTCGACGAGACCCTGGCGGTCCTCGACGGCGACCGGGTGGTGCCGCGCCCCGGCGCGATGGGCCCGCAGGTCGACGTCGCGGTGACCACCGCCGTGGTGCCGTTCAACGACCCCGGGGCGCTCGAACGTCGGCTCGCCGAGGGCGACGTGGCGGCGCTGCTGATGGAGCCCGCGCTCACCAACATCGGCATCGTGCTCCCCGACGAGGGCTACTCGGAGGCGGTCCGAGAGATCACCCGTCGGCACGACGTGCTGCTGATCATCGACGAGACCCACACCCTGTGCGCCGGTCCCGGCGGGTGCACCGCCGCGTGGGGGCTCGAGCCCGACCTGCTCGTCGTCGGCAAGCCGATCGCCGGCGGGGTGCCGCTGGCGGCGTACGGCATGACCGCCGAGGTGGCCGACGGGCTGCTCGCGCCGATGCTCAGTGCCGAGGCCGACGTGTCCGGTGTCGGCGGCACCCTGACGGCCAACGCGCTCGCCCTCGCGGCCGCCCGGGCCACGCTGTCGAGCGCGCTGCGGGAGGAGGACTACGCCGTGGCGATCCCGCTCGCCGAGCGGTTCACCGCGGGCGTCGCGGAGGTGATCGGCCGGCACGGGCTCCCGTGGCACGTCCAGCGGCTGGGCTGCCGGGCGGAGTACTGGTTCTGTCCGCCGCCCCGCGACGGCGCCGCAGCGGCCGCCGCGGTCGACGAGGACCTCGAGGGGCTGCTGCACCTGTGGTGCCTCAACCGCGGCGTGCTGCTGACGCCGTTCCACAACATGGCGCTGTTCAGCCCCCACCACACCGAGGCGGACGTCGACCGCCACACCGAGGTGTTCGCGGAGGCCGTGGCCGCCCTGGCCGGATGACCGCGCGACCCCGCGTGCCCGGCGACGTCCTGGTCCACCTGCGCCGGGCCCGCGACCACCTCGACCGCCACTACGCCGACGAGTTCGACCTCGACCTGCTGGCCGGGCTGGCCGGCATGAGCCGCTACCACTTCGTGCGGTCGTTCGCGGCGACGTACCGGACCACCCCTGCGGCCTACCTCGCCGACCGTCGCGTCGAGCGGGCGCAGGACCTGCTGCGCGCGGCCAACCTCACCGTCACCGAGGTGTGCCACGCGGTCGGCTACACCAGCCTCGGCTCGTTCAGCTCGAAGTTCCGCGAGATCGTCGGGGAGTCGCCGAGCGAGTTCCAGCGGCGGTACGCCGCCGCGGGCAACCCGCGGATCCCGGGCTGCTACGTGTTCATGGCCGGACTCGTCGAGCGAGGTTTCGCAACGCAGGAGAAGCACCGGCGCGGCGACCCTTCCTAGGGTCGTCGCATGATCACGAACATCTCGCTCCTGTCGCTCTGGGTGAAGGACATCGACGAGTCCCTCGCCTTCTACACCGACGTGCTCGGCTTCGAGGCCGGGGACGACATCATGCTCGGGCCGGACTTCCGGTGGTGCACGATCAGGCACCCCGAGCAGCCCGAGATCCACCTCCACCTGACCACGCCGAGCGGCCCGCTCCCCGACTACCTGATCGAGGCCATGAACCGCGCCCAGGCCGAGGGCGGGCTGCCCGGGATCGGGCTGAACGTCGACGACTGCCGCGCGACGTACGAGGAGCTGAGGGGCAAGGGCGTGGAGTTCCTCCAGGAGCCCGAGGAGCGGCCCTACGGCGTGGAGGCGCTGATGCGGGACAACTCCGGGAACTGGATGGTGCTGGTCGAGCCACGGGACTACGCCGCCGAGGACTTCGAGGCCGTCGACCCCGGTGGTTCCTGAGGAGCAAGCGTCTCGAAGGGCTCAGCGGCCCGGGTCCGTCACCACCCGGACGGGCCGAAGGGCCCGGCGAGGCCGTGTCGCTCGCCTCTGCTCGTCCACCGGCGGCCCTCGTAGCGTCCGAGGAGGTCCCGGACCGAGGAGGAGCCATGGACATCCGCATCGAGCACGAGAAGGGACGGCACCTCGCCGTCGCTCGCTTCGAGGCCGACCTCGAGGCGATGGCCGAGAAGATGGGCGAGGCGTTCGGCAGGGTCGGGGCGGCACTCGGCCGGGCGCACGTCCCGCCGGTCGGGCCGGCCATGGCGTTCTACGACATCCGGCCCGACGGGATGACCGTCTCCGCCGGTTTCCTCGTCCCGCACCCCGTGGAGCGCGACGGCGACGTGCGACCCCTGCAGCTGCCCCCGTGCGAGGTCGTGAGGGCGGAGCACCTCGGCCCGTACGACGACCTGCCCGCGACGTACGAGCGCATCCGCAAGGCCGCGGCCGACCACGGCCGCGACCTCGACGAGACCCAGATGTGGGAGGAGTACCTCACCGGCCCGGAGACGCCGCCGGAGCAGACGCGCACCCTCGTCTCGTGGCCGCTGCTGCCCGAGCAGCGAGACCGGGCCTGGCTCCAGGAATGACGTCGCACCCGGCGTTCGGGTCGCGGATCCTGCCTTGCGACGACACAGGTGCCGGATACGACGAAGCCCCCGAGCCGTGGCTCGGGGGCTTCGTGCAGATCGACCGGTCAGAGACCGGCGGTGATCACTTCGTGATCTTGGTGACCCGGCCGGCGCCGACGGTGCGGCCACCCTCCCGGATCGCGAACCGCAGACCCTCGTCCATGGCGATCGGCTGGATCAGCTCGACGGCCATCTCCGTGTTGTCACCGGGCATGACCATCTCGGTGCCCTCGGGGAGGGTCACGACGCCGGTCACGTCGGTGGTGCGGAAGTAGAACTGCGGGCGGTAGTTGTTGAAGAACGGCGTGTGACGGCCACCCTCCTCCTTCGAGAGGATGTAGACGCTCGCCTCGAAGTTGGTGTGCGGGGTGGTGGTGCCGGGCTTGCACACGACCATGCCGCGCTCGACGTCCTCGCGCTTGGTGCCGCGGAGCAACAGGCCGACGTTCTCACCGGCCTGGCCCTCGTCGAGCAGCTTGCGGAACATCTCGACACCGGTGACGGTGGTCTTCTGGGAGCCCTCGCGGATGCCGAGGATCTCGACCTCCTCGTTGACCTTCACGATGCCCCGCTCGATGCGGCCCGTGATCACGGTGCCGCGACCGGTGATGGTGAAGACGTCCTCGACCGGCATCAGGAACGGCTTGTCGGTGTCGCGCTCCGGGGTCGGGATGTAGTCGTCGACGGCCTGCATCAGCTCGAGGATCGACTCGCCCCACTTGGCGTCGCCGTTGAGGGCCGGGAAGGCCGCGACCTTGACCACGGGGATGTCGTCGCCCGGGAACTCGTACTCGGAGAGGAGCTCGCGCACCTCCATCTCGACGAGCTCGACGAGCTCCTCGTCGTCGACCATGTCGCACTTGTTGAGCGCGACGACCAGGGCCGGCACGCCGACCTGGCGGGCGAGCAGGACGTGCTCACGCGTCTGCGGCATCGGGCCGTCGGTGGCGGCGACCACGAGGATCGCGCCGTCCATCTGGGCCGCGCCGGTGATCATGTTCTTGATGTAGTCGGCGTGACCCGGGCAGTCGACGTGCGCGTAGTGGCGGCCCTCGGTCTGGTACTCGACGTGCGCGATCGAGATGGTGATGCCGCGCTGGCGCTCCTCGGGAGCCTTGTCGATCTCGTCGAACGGCGTGAACGGGTTGAGGTCCGGGTGCGCGTCGTGCAGCACCTTGGTGATCGCCGCGGTCAAGGTGGTCTTGCCGTGGTCGATGTGACCGATCGTACCGATGTTGACGTGCGGCTTGGTCCGCTCGAACTTCGCCTTAGCCACTGTGGGCTCCTCCTGGTGTGGTGTGTTTCTGACTCGTGTTTCGGTTACTGGGTGCCGAGGGCCCGGGACTACTCTCCGCGGACCTTCTTGACGATCTCGTCGGCGATGTTCGAGGGAACCTCGGCGTACGAGTCGAACTCCATCGAGTACGACGCCTGACCGGAGGTCTTGGACCTCAGGTCGCCAACGTACCCGAACATCTCGGACAGCGGCACGAGGGCGTTGATGACCATGTCACCGTGACGCTCCTCCTGTGCCTGGATCTGGCCGCGGCGGCTGTTGATGTCACCGATGACCGTGCCGAGGAAGCTCTCCGGCGTGGTCACCTCCACGGCGAACATCGGCTCGAGCAGCACCGGCTTGGCCATGCGGGCGGCCTCCTTGAAGGCCTGGTTGCCCGCGATCTTGAAGGCCAGCTCGGAGGAGTCGACGTCGTGGTAGGCGCCGTCCTCGAGCGTGAACTTCACGTCGACCATCGGGTAGCCGGCGAGGACGCCGAACTCCATGGCCTCCTGGCCGCCCTGGTCGACCGACGGGATGTACTCCTTCGGCACCCGGCCACCGGTGACGTTGTTGGCGAACTCGTAGCCCGCGCCGGTCCCGGTCTCGGGGTCGATGTTGGGGCCGAGCGAGATGACGACCTTCGCGAACTGACCCGAACCACCCGTCTGCTTCTTGTGGGTGTAGCTGTGGTTCGCGACCTCCTTGCGAAGGGTCTCGCGGTAGGCCACCTGCGGCTTGCCGACGGTCGCCTCGACGCGGAACTCCCGCTTCATCCGGTCGACGAGGATCTCGAGGTGGAGCTCACCCATGCCGGCGATGATCGTCTGGCCGGTCTCCTCGTCGGACTTCACCGTGAAGGTGGGGTCCTCGTCGGAGAGCCGCTGGATCGCCATGCCCAGCTTCTCCTGGTCGCTCTTGGTCTTCGGCTCGATGGCGACCTCGATCACCGGGGCCGGGAACGTCATCGACTCCAGGACGACCTGGTTGTTGCCGTCGCACAGCGTGTGACCGGTCTTGGTGTCCTTGAGGCCCATGACCGCCACGATCTGGCCGGCGCCGACCGACGCGATCTCCTCACGCTTGTTGGCGTGCATCTGGTAGACCTTGCCGATCCGCTCCTTGCGGCCGTTGACCGAGTTGATCACGCTCGAGCCGGCCTCCAGCTTGCCGGAGTAGACCCGGACGTAGATCAGCTTGCCGAGGTGGGGGTCGGAGGCGATCTTGTAGGCGAGGCCGGAGAACGGCTCGTCGTCGGACGGCCTGCGGACGATCGCGGTGTCCTCGTCGTTGACCGCGTGGCCGACGATGCCCTCGACGTCGAGGGGCGAGGGGAGGTACTTGACCACGGCGTCGAGCAGCGGCTGCACGCCCTTGTTCTTGAACGCCGTCCCGCACAGCACCGGGTTGACCTTGTCGGCCAGGGTGGCCCGACGGATCGCGCCCTCGAGCTCCTCGACGGTGAAGGACTCGCCCTCGAGGTACTTCTCCATGACGTCGTCGTCGGCCTCGGCGAGGGTCTCCAGCAGCTTCTCGCGGTACTCCTCGGCCTGGGCCCGGAGCTCCTCGGGGATCTCCTCGACCTCGTAGTCCTCGCCCATCTTGGTCTCGCCGCGCCAGGTCAGGGCACGCATGCCGACCAGGTCGACGACACCGAGGAAGTCGGACTCGGCGCCGATGGGCAGCTGCAGCACCAGCGGGGTGGAGTTGAGCCGCTCGACCATCATGTCGACGCAGCGGAAGAAGTCGGCGCCGGTGCGGTCGAGCTTGTTGACGAAGCACATCCGCGGCACGGAGTACTTGTTGGCCTGCCGCCAGACCGTCATGGTCTGCGGCTCGACGCCGGCGACGCCGTCGAACACGGCGACGGCACCGTCGAGCACCCGGAGCGAGCGCTCCACCTCGGCGGTGAAGTCGACGTGGCCCGGGGTGTCGATGATGTTGATCTGGTGGTCCTTCCACCAGCAGGTCGTCGCGGCGGAGGTGATGGTGATGCCGCGCTCCTGCTCCTGCTCCATCCAGTCCATGACGGCGGCACCGTCGTGGACCTCACCGATCTTGTAGGAGATACCGGTGTAGAACAGGATGCGCTCGGTCGTCGTCGTCTTGCCGGCGTCGATGTGCGCCATGATGCCGATGTTGCGGACGACGTTGAGGTCGGTGGTGATGTCGACAGCCACTGTGTCAGCGTTCCTCAGGTAGTGGGGATGGTGGGCAGCGGGTGGTACGCCGGTCGGGCGACCACCCGCCGTACGGTCACCAGCGGTAGTGGGCGAAGGCCTTGTTGGACTCGGCCATCTTGTGGGTGTCCTCGCGCTTCTTCACAGCGGCGCCGAGGCCGTTGGAGGCGTCGAGGATCTCGTTCATGAGGCGCTCGGACATGGTCTTCTCGCGCCGGGCCTGGGCGTAGCCGACCAGCCAGCGCAGCGCAAGCGTGGTGCCGCGCGTGCCCTTGACCTCGATCGGCACCTGGTAGGTGGCGCCGCCGACGCGGCGGGACTTGACCTCGATGGCCGGCTTGACGTTGTCGAGCGCACGCTTGAGCGTGATGACCGGGTCGGTGCCCGTCTTGTCGCGGCAGCCCTCGAGGGCGCCGTAGACGATGCGCTGGGCGACCTGCTTCTTGCCGTCCTGGAGCACCTTGGAGACCAGCTGGGTCACCAGCTGGGACCCGTAGACCGGGTCGACGTCGATCGGCCGCTTCGGTGCGGGACCCTTGCGCGGCATATCAGCTCTTCTCCTTCTTGGCGCCGTAGCGGCTGCGGGCCTGCTTGCGGTTCTTGACACCCTGGGTGTCGAGGGTGCCGCGGATGATCTTGTAGCGGACGCCGGGGAGGTCCTTCACCCGGCCGCCGCGCACGAGCACGATGGAGTGCTCCTGGAGGTTGTGACCGACACCCGGGATGTAGGCGGTGACCTCGACGCCGCTCGACAGCCGCACGCGGGCGACCTTGCGGAGGGCGGAGTTCGGCTTCTTCGGGGTGGTCGTGTAGACGCGGGTGCAGACGCCGCGGCGCTGCGGGGATCCCTTCAGGGCGGGCGTCTTGTTCTTCGACACCTTGTCCTGGCGGCCCTTGCGGACCAGCTGGTTGATGGTGGGCACCTGGGTGGTTCCCTTTCTGTGTCAGCTCTTCAGTACCGGGCACGGTGCTCGGCACGGGGTGTTGCGGTGATGCGGTGTGCCTGTGTGGGCGCGAGATCGAGATCCGGGCGCGCGCAACGGTCTGGTCGTCCCAGACACGAGGATCGAGGCTACTCCGCGCCCGAACGGCGGTCAAAACGGCGATCAGGCCGCCGTCGCGGCCTCCGGGAGCTGGTGCGGCAGCTCGACGCGCCCGACCTCGGGGGTCGGGCGGGTGCGGAGGTAGAGCGCGCTGGCGGCCAGCACCCCCAGGGCGGTCGCGAGGCCGCCGAGCCACAGCGTCCAGCGGGCCCCGGCCACCTCGCCGATCCACCCGATGAGCGGCGCGCCGAGCGGGGTGCCGCCGATGAAGATCATCATGTAGAGCGCCATCACCCTGCCCCGCATCCCGGGGTCGGTGTTGAGCTGCACGAAGGTGTTGGCGGCGGTGATCATCGTCAGCGCGCTGAGGCCGAGCAGCGGGGTCACCAGTGCATACGTGGCGTACGTCGGCATCGACCCGGCGACGATCTCGACCGCGGCGAAGGTGAGCGCGGCCAGCACGATCAGCCGGTGCCGGACCCGGACCCGGCGGGCCGCGAGCAGCGAGCCGGTCAGCGAGCCGACCGCCATGAAGGTGCCGAGCAGCCCGTACTCGGTCGCGCCCTTCCCGAACACCTCGGTCGCCATCAGCGCCGACGTGAGCTGGAAGTTGAGGCCGAAGGTGCCGACGAAGAACACGATCGCGAGCACCAGCAGCAGGTCGGGCCGGCCGCGGACGTAGCGGATCCCGGCGCGGATCTGGCCGGGCTCACGGCGTACGGGCTCGGGGGTGTGGAGCGTCCGGGAGTCGAGGGAGCGCAGCGACAGCACCGGGGCGACGTAGCTGACGGCGTTGGCGAGGATCACCCAGCCGGTCGCGACCACCCCGCCGCCGAGCGCGGCGATCAGCACGCCCGCGACCGCGGGCCCCACGATCCGGGCGGCGTTGAAGCTCGCCGAGTTGAGACCCACGGCGTTGGTGAGGTCGTCGTGGTCGACGAGCTCGGAGACGAAGCTCTGCCGGGCCGGGGCGTCGAAGGCGGACGCGACGCCGAGGGCGAGGGCGAGCAGGTACACGTGCCAGGTCTGGGCGACGCCGGTGACGGCGAGGACACCCAGGACCACGGCGGGGACCGCCATGCCGACGTTGGTCAGCTGGAGCAGCCGTCGCTTGGGGATCCGATCTGCGACCAGGCCCGCGACCGGGGAGAGGAGCAGGAAGGGGAGGAACTGCAGCCCCGTGGTGATGCCGATCGCGGCACCGCTGCCGGTCAGCTGCAGGACCAGCCAGTCCTGCGCGACGCGCTGCATCCAGGTGCCGGTGTTGGAGACGACGCCCCCGGCGGCGTAGCGGCGGTAGTTGGGGTTGCGGAGGGAGCGGAAGGTGGGACTCAACTAGAGGAGAGCCTTTCGAGGATCGGGGCCGCCTCCCGGAGCACGGCACGTTCGGCAGGGGTGAGCTCGGCGAGCCGGCGGGCCAGCCAGGCGTCGCGGCGGCGGCGGTCGGCGAGGAGGGTCTCGCGGCCGGTGTCGGTCAGCACGACCACCACCTGGCGCCCGTCGGTGTCGTGGGGACGGCGGCGGACGTGGCCGAGGTCCTCCAGGCAGGTGACGGTGCGCGTCATCGACGGCGGCTGGACCCGCTCGAGGGTGGCCAGCTCGCCCACGGTCAGCTCGCCGTGGCGGTGGAGCGAGCCGAGCACCGCCATCGCGTTGAGGCTCAACTCGTTGTCGGGGTGGCGCTCGTTGGCCAGCCGGCGGCGCAGCCGCATCACCGAGAGCCGGAGCTCGGAGGCCAGCCCGGCGTCGGTGCGCGCTGCCTTCTCGACCGTGGGAGACATGTCGTTAGCCTAACTCATTACCTGTGCTAACTATTCCGGATCGACTGATCGCCTAGCCTGAGCGCATGGTCGAGTACCTCCAGCCCCCGGCCAGTGGCGACCAGGTCGTGCTGGTCGCCTACGACGAGGAGTGGCCGGCGGCGTACGCCCGCGAGGAGTCACGCATCCGGGATGCGCTCGGTCACGACGCGGTGCAGGTCCACCACGCGGGGTCGACGTCGGTGCCGGGGCTGACGGCCAAGCCGGTGATCGACGTCGTGCTCGTCGTGGCCGATCCGCCCGACGAGGCGACGTACGTCCCGGCGCTCGAGGCGGCCGGCTATGTCCTCCACCTGCGCGAGCCCGACTGGCACGACCACCGGCTGCTCCGGGAGGGCGAGGGCCAGCGGGTGAACCTCCACGTGTTCCCCCCGGGCTGCGAGGAGGTCCGGCGGATGCTCGCCTTCCGCGACCACCTGCGACGAGACGAGGCCGACCGGGCGCGCTACGAGCGCACCAAGCGGGAGCTCGCCGGTCGCACGTGGACCCGGGTGCAGGACTACGCCGACGCCAAGTCGGAGGTCGTCGCCGACATCATGGGTCGCGCCCTCAGGTGACCAGCCCGGTGATGGGGCTGATCGCGAAGTAGACGACGAACAGCGCCGCCACCACCCACATCAGCGGGTGGACGACGCCGGCCTTGCCACGGACCACCTTGAGCAGCACGAAGGCGAGGAACCCGGCGCCGATGCCGACGCTGATCGAGTAGGTGAACGGCATCAGCACGATGGTGAGGAACGCCGGGATCCCGATCTCGAGGTCGTCCCAGTCGATGCCCTTGACCTGCTGCATCATCAGGAACCCGACCAGGACCAGCGCCGGCACGGCAGCCTCGCTGGGGATCACGTTGACCAGTGGCGCGAAGAACATCGCCAGCAGGAACAGCACGCCGGTGACGACGCTGGCCAGGCCGGTGCGGGCGCCCTCGGCGACACCCGACGCGCTCTCGATGTAGGAGGTGTTGCTGGAGACCGAGGCCGCGCCACCGGCCGCCGCGGCGATCGAGTCGACGACCAGGATGCGGCGGGTGTTGGGCGGGTTGCCGTCGTCGTCGAGCAGGCCCGCCTCGGCGCCGACGGCCGTCATCGTGCCGAGGGTGTCGAAGAAGTCGGCGAGCAGCAGCGTGAACACGAACAGGGCCGAGATCACGATGCCGGCGTTCGCCCACGAGCCGAGCAGGCTGAACTCGCCGAGCAGCTGGAGGTCGGGCAGGGCGACGATGTCGGACGGGATCACCGGGACGTTGAGGGACCAGCCGGTCGGGTTCACGGTGTCAGGCGGGGTGAACGACGGACCGATGTCGGCGATCGCCTCGACGGCGATCGCCAGCACGGTCATCGCCAGGATCGAGATCAGGATCGCGCCGCGCACCCGCAGCGCGAAGAGCGAGAAGGTGAGGGCCAGGCCCAGGCAGAAGATCAGGACCGGCCAGCCCTCGAGCTGGCCGGCGGGGCCGAGGGTGACCGGCACCGGGCCCGCGGCCGTACGGCGGACGAAGCCGGCGTCGACCAGGGCGATGATCGTGAGGAACAGGCCGATGCCGACCGAGATGGCGATCTTGAGCTGGGCCGGGACCGCGTTGAAGACCGCCTCGCGGAACCCGGTGAGCACGAGCACCAGGATGATCAGGCCCTCGATCACCACCAGCCCCATCGCGTCGGCCCAGGTCATCTGGCTGGCGATCGAGAAGGTGACGAACGCGTTCAGGCCCAGACCTGTGGCCAGGGCCAGTGGGTAGTTGGCGACCACGCCCATCAGGACCGTCAGCACCCCCGCCGCCAGGGCGGTCGCGGCGCTGATCGCCGCGAAGTCACCGCCGGCGAGCAGGTCGCCGTTCATGTCGGTGCCGCCGAGCAGGATGATCGGGTTGAGGACGATGATGTAGGCCATCGTCAGGAAGGTGACGACGCCACCCCTGATCTCGCGCTCCACCGTCGAGCCGCGTGCGGAGATCTTGAAGTAGCCGTCGAGCCCGCCCGCGGAGGAGCGGGTCTGGGGGGCCTGGCCGGGCTGGGTCTGCTCGCTCACGCGCGCAGTGTGGCAGAGCGCCGCCCGCGAGTGCGGGCGTACGCGGCGTGTCGCGCGATCCGGGGCGCCGCGCGGCAGGCCATGGGATCGAGCGACCCGCCCTGGCCGCGGGTCGCCGGATATCGTGGGGGTGTGGACCTTCGCGACGACCAGCCGATGAAGCACGAGATCGGCAACCGCACCTACGTCGTCGCCGACGTCGAGCCGCTCGACGTCGACGGGGTGCGCACCGTCGAGGTGGGCTCGGCGCTGTGGTTGCTCGGCTTCCTGGCGCTGCTGCCGTTCTACGGGCGGCTCGTGGAGGACGGCCGGCTGTGGTGGCTGTGGACCTGCCTCGCCGGCTTCGGCCTCGGCCTGTGCGGGCTGGAGTACTGCCGCCGGCGCCGTCGTCAACGGGCCGAGCTGGCCGCCGCGCACGACGACTGAGCCGCGGAGCGCGTCAGAGCGACTCGAGCTCGTCGACGGTCAGGGTGTCGAAGACCGGCGGCGGCATCGGCTGCGGCTCGTGCTTCTTGGCCAGCTGCACCTCGGAGTGGGCACCGCAGCCGTGGTCGAGCGAGACCACCTTGCCGTCGTCGTTGGCGTTCCCGTTGGCGCAGACGCCGAACAGCGAGGACAGCGGGCCGGTCAGCCGGACCAGGAAGCCGCAGGTCGCACACACGTCGGGCGCCGACTTCGCCACCGGGGACTCGGGCCCGCCGTCGCCGTCGTACCAGCGCTCGGCGGCGACGTCACGGCCCTCGACGGAGAGCGTGCGCACCCGGCCGAGGCCGAGCTCGCGGGCGACCTCGCGCACCTGCGCCTTGTCGTCGGCGTCGAGCGGGTCGTCGCCGAAGGACCAGGTGGGCACCAGGCGGGGGTCCTCGTCGGCCACCGGGAGCAGGTCACCCGGCGACAGGTCGCCCGGCTTGACGCGCTCCTTGTAGGGCACCCAGGCCGGGGCCACGATCGCTTCGTCGCCCGGGACCAGCACCACCTCGTCGACGGTCACCTGGCGCTGCCGGCTCGCCCGCGCGACGGTGACCGCCCAGCGCCAGCCGGAGTAGCCGCGGCGGGTGCAGGCGAACAGGTGGGTGACCAGCCGCTCGCCCTCGACCACGTGGCCGAGGTGGTCGCCCACGTCGTCGGGCCCGACGTCGGCCACGAGCGCGGCGCGCGCGTCGTCGGCCGCGGCCACGGCGGCCGAGTCGGCCTTCGCGCGCAGGGTGGTCGTCACGGCGGCATCATGACAAATCGCACCCCCGGCTGTCAGGTCGGGGCGCCGTGGGCCGGGCGGTGGGCGGCATCGGACAGGATGGGCGCATGACCGAGCAGCGTCCCCGCGCCGAGGAGCCCGCCACCGGCGAGCGTCCGCGGCGCGACGTGGGCCAGGGGCTCCGCACAGGCGCGCGGGCCGTCGGCCGCGGCGCGGCCGGGGCGGCCCGGGCCACCGGGCGGCTGGGCGCGTACGCCGGGCGGCAGGCCAGCCGGGCGGCCCGTGCCGAGGGTGCCGGCGAGTCCGGTCTGTCCCGGCTGATCGGGCTGCACGCGTGCAACGCCGCGGGCGACACCGCGGTGGCGATCTCGCTCGCCGGCACCCTGTTCTTCCAGGTGCCGACCGGAGAGGCCCGCAGCCAGGTGGCGCTGTTCCTGGGGCTGACGATGCTTCCGTTCGCCATCGTCGCGCCGCTCATCGGCCCGTTCCTCGACCGGTTCAGCCACGGCCGGCGCTGGGCCATCGGCTCCACGATGTCGGTCCGCGCGTTCCTCTGCTGGGTGCTCGGCACCGCGGTGATCACCGACTCGCAGTGGCTGTTCCCCGCCGCGCTCGGGGTGCTGGTGGCGTCGAAGGCCTACGCCGTCACCCGCGCCGCCGCCGTACCCCGGCTGGCGCCGGAGCACCTCCCCCTGGTCAAGGCCAACGCTCGCACCGGCCTCGCCGGCGTCATCGGTGCGGCTATCTCGGCCCCGATCGCCGGTGCGCTCTCGGTGCTCGGGCCGGAGTGGTCGCTGCGCTTCGGCTTCGTGGTGTTCGTGGTGGCCACGGTGCTGGCGATCCGGCTGCCCGAGAAGGTCGACTCGAGCGTCGGTGAGGGAACCCTGACCCTGTTCCCCCGCTTCGGCGGCGGCAGCAGCGACGGCCGGCCGCGCCGACCCCGGATGCGGATCCCGTCGGCGGTGGCGTTCGCGCTCCGCGCCAACTGCGGCCCGCGCTGGCTCTCGGGCTTCCTCACGATGTTCATGGCGTTCCTGCTGCGCGAGTTCCCCATCGGCGAGTGGCGCCCCGAGGTGTTGCTGGGCCTCGTCATCGGCGCCGCCGGGTTCGGCAACACCCTCGGCATCGCCCTCGCGTCGGTCCTCAAGCGGGTCAACCCGTCGATCACGGTCGTGCTGGCGCTGCTCGCCGGCGCCGTCATGACCCTCGTGGCCGCGCTGTTCTACGGCCTGGTGCCGCTGGTGCTGCTGGGCCTGACGGCCGGCCTCTCGCAGTCGCTGGCCAAGCTCTCCCTCGACTCGACGATCCAGCGCGACGTCCATGAGCGGATGCAGTCGAGCGCGTTCGCGCGCAGCGACACCACCCTCCAGCTGGCGTGGGTGATCGGCGGGTTCGTCGGCATCGGGATCCCGCTGATCCCCGAGCTCGGGCTCGGCGTCGCCTGCGGCGTCCTGACGCTGTGGGCGGTGTTCGTCCTCGCCACCCGGCCCCGGGGCCAGGCGTCGGCGCCGGTCGCCGCCGCCAGTGGCACCGGCGGTGGCTGAGCCACCGACCACCGCGCACCTCGGTACCCAGCTCACCGCCGACCCGTCACCACCCACACCAGCGGTGGCTCAGCCACCGAACCACCGCCCAGATCGGCACCCAGCTCACCGCTGACGAGACCGACGCGGCGAGGACTCAGAGCTCGAGCTCGTCGGCGAGCGCGCGCAGCAGCTTGGCGGTCGGGCGGGCGGTCTTCGCGTCGGGGTGGCGGCCGTGGCGGTAGGCCTCGCCGACGCCGTCGAGCAGCCGGATCGTGTCCTCCACGATCGGCACCATCTCCTCGGGCTTCTTGCGCCGCTGGTGGGCCTGGTTGCGCTGCACGGACTGGGGCGCGTCGAGCAGCCGCACCTGGAGCGCCTGGTCGCCGCGACGGCCCTGGGCGATCCCGAACTCGACCCGGGCGCCGTTGCGCAACGTGGTGACGCCCTCGGGCAGCGCGTCGGCGTGGACGTAGACGTCCGGCCCGCCCTCCTGGGACAGGAAACCGAACCCCTTCGCCGGGTCGAACCACTTCACCTTGCCGGTCGGCACGTCTGCGCCCCTCCACCCTCGTCCGTGCGGCACCTCGCCACAGCGGCGACCCAGCCTATGTCGCGCCCGGGAGCGCGGCCAACCGGGTTCAGGCAGGACGCCCCGAACCGGCGAGGTGGCCGGCGTACCACTCCGGGAACCGGGTGAGGTCGTCGAGCAGCACGTCGGTCCCGGCGTCGCGCAGCTCCTCCCGGGTGGAGCCGCCGGTGAGGACCGAGACGCTGAGGATCCCGGCCGCGTGCGCACCCTCGACATCGTGGACGTGGTCGCCCACGTAGATCGAGCAGCCCTCGCGCCGGAGCACGTCGCCCTTGCCTGCGCCCCACACCTCGCCGGCGAGGTGGTCGTGGTCGAGCCCGAGGTGGGAGAGGTGGAGCTGGGCGTTCGGCGTGAACTTGCCGGTCACGACGACCACGCGGCCGCCCGCCCGGCGTACGGCGGCGATGGCCTCGACCGCGCCGGGCAGGGCCGGCACCGTGGTGATGGCGTGGTCCGGGTAGAGCACCCGGAACCGGTCGACGGCAGGCCCGATCCGCTCCGGCTCGAGGTGCGGGACCAGCATCTGGTCGAGTGGCGGCCCGAGCCGGGTGACCATCTCGGTCACCGGGAACACGACGCCGAGCTCGTCGCCCAGCGCCTCGAGGACCGCGCCGAAGCCGGGCGCGGTGTCGATGAGCGTGAGGTCGAGGTCGAATCCGACACCGGGCGCGTGGGGCACCCGGCAAGCGTAGGCGGCTGCCCGAAGAGGCCCGCTTCCGCCCATTCGCGTGCGAACCCTTGACAGGTGGAGGGACACTGTGGGCTTCGACCTCGTGTGGGACAGGTGGTGATCGTGGTGCGTCGAGCCGGCGTCCGGGGCCGTGCCGCGCTCGGCGTCGCCCTGCTCGGGCTCACCGTCGGGTCCCTCGCGCCCGCCACGGCCATCGCCACCCGCGCGGCCCAGGCGCCCCGGCTCTATGTCGTCTCCTTCGACGGGATCGGCACGGCGGGCTACCAGGGCCCGGCAGGCGTCGCGCACCATCGTGCGATGCTCCGCCGCGAGCAGGACTCGGCGCTCGCCGGGGTCGGCGCCGGCGTCCCCACCTACCGCTGGACGACGGCGTTGAGCGGCGTGGCCGTCGAGCTGACGGGCGACCAGGCGGCAGCGCTGCAGGCCGCGCCCGGCGTGAGCCAGGTCGAGGCCAACACGGTCCGGCCGCTGGCCGCCCGGACCAGCGGGCCGTCCGGCGCGGTCGTGCCCGGAGGCCGGGGTGGACGCGGGGTCGTCGTGGGCGTGGTCGACTCCGGGGTGTGGCCCGAGAGCCCACTGTTCGCGGCCGCACCCGGCACCGGCCGCCGGTCCGGCGGGTTCGACGGCGCCTGCGTGCCCGGCGAGAGCTGGGGTGCCGACACCTGCAGCGCGAAGCTGGTCGGCGCGCGCTGGTTCGTGGCCGGCTTCGGCCGCGACCAGCTGTCGTCGGCCGAGGTGCTCTCCGCGCGCGACGTCCGCGGCCACGGCACCCAGGTCGCCTCGATCGCTGTCGGCAACGCCGGGGTGTCGACCGGGCTCGCCGGACTTCCAGGTCGCTACGCGGGTGCCGCACCGGACGCGAGGCTCGCGGTCTACAAGGCCTGCTGGAGCGCGCCCGACCCCTCCCACGACGGCTGCGCCACCGCCGACCTGGTCACGGCGATCGACCACGCCGTCGCCGACGGCGTCGACGTTCTCAACCTGTCGGTCCGCGGCACTCCCGTCGCCGGCGGAGTCGAGCGGGCCCTCCTCGGCGCGGCCGAGGCCGGCGTCGTCGTGGTGGCGGCGGCCGGCAACGACGCCTCGGCGTACGCCGCTCCGGCGGAGCCGTGGGTGACCACGGTCGGCGCCCTGGCCGGCACCGGCGGCGCCGGCAGCGTGGTGCTGCCCGACGGCCGGCGGTTCACCGGCGCGATGACCGTCCACCGGGAGGTGCGAGCGCCGGTCGTGCTGGCCCGCGACGTGCCCGCGCCCGGCTGGACCGAGGCGCAGTCCCGCGTCTGCGAGCCCGGCAGCCTCGACGCGGCCCGCACGGCCGACACGATCGTGCTGTGCGAACGCGGCGCGAACGGCCGGCTGGAGAAGTCGACCGCGGTAGCACGCGCCGACGGGGTCGGCATGGTGCTGGTCAACGTCGCGCGCGGCGGCCTCGCCCACGACCTGCACGCGGTGCCGACCGTCCACCTCGGCCGCGACGGCGGCCGGGCGTTCGCCCACTGGGCGGCGGGGCATCCCGACGCCCCGGTCCGGTTGGTGCCCGGCCCGCGCAGGCTCGGACCGCTGCGGGTTCCCGACTGGTCGGCAGGTGGCGACCCCGCGGGCAGCTTCGTCAAGCCGGACTTCGTCGTCCCCGCCACGGGCGTCCTCGCGGCGACCCCGCCGCGGATCATCGGCGGCGGCCGCTGGAGCATGCTCAGCGGGACGTCGGCCGCTGCCGCCCGCGCCGCGGGCGACGCCGCCGTGCTCCTGGCCCGACACGACTGGTCGGCCGACGCCGTGCGCTCGGTGCTCGCCACCAGCGCCGCGCCGGTCCGGGCCGACACGCTGCGGAGCGGCTCGGGCCGCGCCCGCGTGGACGAGGCGCTGCACACCCGGCTCGCGCTGGTCACCGGTGACGGCGACTACCGGGCCTGGCTGCGGGGCGACCGCGGCGATGTCAACACCCCGTCGTTGCTGATCCGCGGCGAGCGAAGCCGCGCCACGCGCACCGTCACCAACCTCGGCAGCCGCGCACGCTACTGGTCGGCAGAGGTCCGCGGCTTCCACCGGCACGACGTCAGGGTCACCCCGGTCGCGCTGCGGCTCGACCCGGGCGAGTCCGCGGAGTTCACCGTGACCGTCGGGCAGGGGACGCTCGCGGGCGGGATCGACGACGGCACGGTGACCTGGCGCGCGCCCGACGGGGTGCGCACCCGGATCCCCGTCGTCATCGCCCGCTGAGCCGCGATGCGGGACGGCGCGCACGTCACGGGGTTTCGACACGCTCGGTCGCGGCTGTCCCAGCCGCGCTCACTGCTCAACCATCAACGATCGTATCCACTGACGCGGATGCGATCAGGCCAGGCCGAGCTCGGCGGTCGACTTCTCGCGCATCTCCACCTTGCGGACCTTGCCGGTGACGGTCATCGGGAAGGCGTCGACGACCATGACGTAGCGCGGGATCTTGTAGTGGGACAGCTTGCCCGTGGCGAAGGCACGGACGGCGTCGGTGTCGAGCGGCTCGGCCCCCGGCCTCATCCGGACCCAGGCGCACAGCTCCTCGCCGTACCGCTCGTCCGGGACGCCGACGACCTGGACGTCCTCGATGTCGGGGTGGGTGTGGAGGAAGTCCTCGATCTCGCGCGGGTAGATGTTCTCGCCGCCGCGGATCACCATGTCCTTGATCCGTCCGGAGATCACGCAGTAGCCGTCGTCGCGCATCTCGGCGAGGTCGCCGGTGTGCATCCAGCCGTCGCTGTCGACGGGTCCGTCCGCCTCAGGGGCGGTTCCTGAGGAGCCGAGGGACGAGGCGTCTCGAAGGGGCCAGTAGCCGAGCATCACCGAGTAGCCACGGGTGCAGAACTCGCCCGTCTCGCCCCGCTCGACCGTCTCGCCGGTGACGGGGTCGACCACCTTGATCTCGACGTGGGGGTGCACCCGGCCGATGGTCGCGGTCCGCCGGTCCAGGTCGTCGTCGGAGCGGGTCTGGGTCGAGACCGGGCTGGTCTCGGTCATGCCGTAGCAGATCGAGACCTCGGCCATGTTCATGTCCTCGATGCACCGCTTCATGACCTCGACCGGGCACACCGAACCGGCCATCACGCCGGTCCGCAGGCTGCTCAGGCTCTCGAGGGGGAACTCGGCGGAGCCGAGGAGCCCCTGCATGGCGATGAACATCGTCGGTACGCCGTAGACGCCGGTGCAGCGCTCCTCGGCGATCGTGCGCAGCGTGATCTCGGGGTCGAACGCGGGCGCGGGGATCACCATCGTGGCGCCGTGGGTCGTGCAGCCGAGGTTGCCCATCACCATCCCGAAGCAGTGGTAGAAGGGCACCGGGATGCAGAGCCGGTCCTGCTCGGTGAAGTTGATGAGCTCGGTGGTGAAGAAGCCGTTGTTCAGGATGTTCCGGTGGCTGAGGGTGGCGCCCTTCGGCCGACCGGTGGTGCCGGAGGTGTACTGGATGTTGATCGGGTCGTCGGGGGCGAGGCTGTAGTCGAGCAGCTCGAGCAGCGTGACGCCCGGATCGTGCACGGTGTGGTCGGTCCACTCCGGCGACCCGAGGTAGAGGACCTGCTCGAGGTCGGGGCAGTCGCCGCGCACCTCCTCGACCATCGCGCGGTAGTCGCTGGTCTTGAACTCCGTGGCCGAGATCAGCAGCCGGGTGCCCGACTGCTGGAGCGCGTACGCCAGCTCGTGGGTGCGGTAGGCCGGGTTGACGTTGACCAGGATCGCGCCGATCTTGGCCGTCGCGAACTGCGTCAGCGTCCACTCCGCGCAGTTGGGCGACCAGATGCCGACCCGGTCGCCCTTGCCGATGCCGGACCGGACCAGGCCGATCGCCAGCGCGTCGACGTCGCGGTCGAGCTCGGCCCACGTCCAGCGCCGGCCGGTGGCGACCTCGACGAGGGCCTCGCGATCGGGGTGGCGAGCCACCGTCGCCTCGAAGTTGGCCCCGATCGTCTCCTCCAGGAGCGCCGGAGTCGTCTCACCGCGTGCTGTCGAGAGCTCGGCCATGGGCCGAACCTACGCCGGTGGGCAGGGGTCCGTCAGGGCTCGACCCGCGCTCCGGACGCGGCACGGTCAGTAGCGTGGGGGTCGTGCTGGACACCGACACCGTGCTGGACCTGGTGAAGGAGGTGGCGGAGAAGGTCGTCACCCCCCGCTTCCGCGACCTCTCCCGCGAGCAGGTCGACGAGAAGGGACCGGGTGATCTGGTGACGGTCGCCGACCGCGAGTCCGAGAGGCTGCTGACACGCTTCCTTCGCGACGCCTATCCCGACGCGGTCGTGCTCGGCGAGGAGGCCTACGCCTCCCGGCCGGAGGTGATGGAGGAGTTCCACGCCGCCGACCACGCGTTCACCGTCGACCCGGTCGACGGCACCAAGAACTTCGTCAAGGGTTCCCCCGACCACGCCGTCATGGTCGCGGAGGTCCAGGGCGGCGAGAGCGTCCGCGCCTGGATCTGGCAGCCCCAGCACGAACGCGCGTACGTCGCCGAGCGGGGCGCCGGCGCGTGGTGCAACGGCGAGCGGCTCACCCGGCCGGCCCCGGCGGCCGACCCTGCTGCGTGGCGTGGGGTGACCTCACGCTGGCGCTGGCTGGGTCGCACGCTCGGCGAGCTGCAGCCCCTCACGCTGAGCTGGGTGTGCTGCGGCGTCGACTACCCCCACCTGATCGAGGGGGACGCCGACGTCCTGCTGTACGGACGCCGGGCCAACCCGTGGGACCACGCGCCCGGATCGCTGCTGCTCACCGAGGCCGGCGGCTACGCCGGCACCCACGACGGCCGCCGCTACCGGCCCGGCGACCCGCTGGAGGTCGACGGCCGCCCGGCCGGCCTGCTCGCGGCGGCCGACCGGGCGACGTACGACCACGTGGTCGGTCTGCTCTGATCAGGCGTGGGCGCCGCGCACGACCTTGTCGTGGCGCAGCGAGGAGGCCTTGGTCTCCTTGGCGGCGAGCGTCGCGACGACCGAGATCAGCCCGGCGATCGCCACGTAGATGCCCACCGCGGTCGTGTTGCTCTCCTCGACCGTTCCGAGCAGCTTCACGGCGATGAACGGCGCCAGGCCGCCGGCCACGATCGAGGCCAGCTGGTAGCCGACCGACGCGCCGGTGTAGCGGACCGACGTGCCGAACAGCTCGGAGAAGAACGCCGCCTGAGGGGCGTACATCAGCGCGTGCAGCAGGAGCCCGACGACGATCGCGAGCAGGATCATGCTCTCCTGCTTCGTCGCGACCAGGGAGAAGAACGGGAAGGTCCACACGGCGACACCGACGGCCCCGGCCAGGTAGAGCGGCCGGCGACCGATCCGGTCGGAGAGCGCACCGATCAGGGGGATGACGACGAAGTGGACCGCCGAGCCGATCAGCAGCGCCTGCAGGATCAGGCCCTTGTCGTCCTCGGTGCCGGCGTAGGTGGTGATGAAGGTGATCGAGATGACGGTGAAGATGTAGTAGGAGATGTTCTCCGCCATCCGCATGCCCATCGCGATGAAGACCTCCTTGGGGTAGGTCTTCACCACCTCGACGAGCGGCATGTGCGACTCCGCGTGCTTCTTCTCCGCGATCTCGGCCTTGGCCTCCTGGTAGACCGGCGACTCCTCGAGCTGCAGCCGGACGTAGAGGCCGATCAGGACCAGCACCGCCGACAGCAGGAACGGGATCCGCCAGCCCCACGCCTCGAACGCGGCGTCGCTCTGGACCGCGGCGAGCACGAACAGCACGCCGGTGGCGAGCAGGTTGCCGAGCGGGACGCCGGCCTGCGGCCACGACGACCAGAAGCCTCGGCGTTCCTCGTCGCCGTGCTCGGCGGCCATGAGGACGGCTCCGCCCCACTCACCGCCGACGGCGAAGCCCTGGGCCAGCCGGCACACGATCAGCAGCACGGGGGCGAGCACGCCCACCGTGGCGTACGTCGGCAGCAGCCCGATCGCGAACGTGGCGACGCCCATCAGCATCAGCGAGACGACGAGCATCTTCTTGCGGCCGACCCGGTCGCCGAAGTGGCCGAACACGATGCCGCCGAGCGGGCGGGCCGCGAAGCCCACCGCGTAGGTGCCGAAGGCGAGCAGGGTGGCGTTGACGGGGTCGGACTCCGGGAAGAACAGCGCGCCGAAGACCAGCGCGGCCGCGGACCCGTAGAGGAAGAAGTCGTACCACTCGACGGCGGTGCCGACGAGGCTCGCGAAGACGACCCTGACGATCGAGCTCTGCCCCTGCGAGCTCCCGGTGTGGGGGGTCGGGGCTGATGACTGCGTGGTCATGCTGGTGTTCCTTTCGGGTGTTCCTCGGGGGTTCAGGCGGCGGTCCAGCCGCCGTCGAGCAGGAAGGACGAGCCGGAGATCGACGCCGACGCCGGGCCGCAGAGGAAGCCGACCATCTCGGCGACCTCGGTCGGCTCGACCAGCCGCTTGAGCGGCGTACGCGCCAGCAGCACGTCGTCGACGACCTCGGCCTCGTCGATGCCGTGGGCCTTGGCCTGGTCGGCGATCTGGCCCTCCACCAGGGGGGTGCGGACGTAGCCCGGGCACACGGTGTTCGAGGTGACGCCCTTCTCGGCGGCTTCGAGGGCGATCACTTTCGAGAGCCCCTCGAGGCCGTGCTTGGCGCTGACGTAGGCCGCCTTGTAGGCCGACGCTCGGTGGCCGTGGACGCTGGAGACGTGGACGATCCGGCCCCAGCCGCGGTCGTACATGCCGGGCAGCACCTGCCGGGTCAGCAGGAACGGCGCGTGCAGCATCACCCGGTGGAGGAAGCCGAACCACTCGGGGTCGAACTCCTCGATCGGTGCGACGTGCTGGAGCCCGGCACAGTTGACCAGGACGTCGGCGTCGAGGCCGAGCGCCTCGACGGCACCGGTGTCGGCCAGGTCGAGGGTGCGGTGGGTGCCGCCCACGTCGGCCGCGACCTTGGCGGCGGCCTCGTCGTCGCGGTCGAGGACGAGCACCTCGGCGCCGTGACCGGCGAGGTGCTGCGCGACCGCGGCACCGATGCCGCTGGCGCCTCCGGTCACGGCTGCCGTGCGTCCGTCGAGGCTCGCGGACGTGACGGGGGTCTCAGGCATGCGGTCGACGCTAGGGCGGCCGGTCGCCCCTCAACCATGTGTGCGGACCACACAGATGTCGGCTCCAGGTGGGTCGACGGGACAGGTGGATGCGGGTAGTTCAGTGAGAAGTGGCCCCTCCGATCGGCGTGTCGAGGGCCCCTTCTCACTGGAGTACCGGAATCAGCGCTGCAGCCGGTGCACCCGCAGCGCCAGCTGGAGATCGAGCGCGCGGGCGGGGTCGCGCCAGTCGTCGCCGAGCAGGCCGGCGACCCGGTCGAGCCGCTGCGAGACCGTGTTGGGGTGGACGTGCAGCACCGCCCCCGTCTCCTTGAGCCTCCCGCCGCTGGCGAACCACGCCTCCAGGGTCTCCACCAGGCTGGTGCCGCGCAGGGCGTCGTAGTCGAGGACCGGTCCGAGCGTGGTGGCCAGGAACGCCCGCAGCTCCTCGGGCCCGTTCTCCCCCAGCAGCAGCCGGGTCAGGCCGAGTCCGGCCGGGTCGCTGACCTCGCCCTGCCGCCCGAGGGTCCGCAGCGTGTCGAGGCAGCGCCGCGCCTCGGCGTACGCCTCGGGCAGCCGGTCGGGGTCGGCGACGCTCACCCCGACCGTCGCCCGGCCGCCGGCCCCGGCCACGGCGCCGGCGATCTGACGGCCGACGGCGAGCGGGTCGGCCGCGGGTACCAGCAGCACCAGCCGCCCGAGGTGGTCGCCCGCGAGCCCGCCCTGCTCGGCGGCGACCCGCGACAGCGCCCGCGCGGCCGCGAACCTTTCCAGCCCGTCGATGGTGGCCACCGCGATCGAGAGCGGCGGGTCCAGCGACACCTGCCGGCGTCGGGCCCGCTCACGCAGCGCCGGCAACGCCTCCGCCCGGGCGTCGAGCAGGTCGCCGAGCAGCTCACCGCCGAGCCGGTCCTCGGTCTCGGCGACCGTCCGCGCGAGCAGCATCACCAGCGCCGTCACCACCGCGCCGCGCTCGAGGGTACGGCGCTCCGGCAGCCCCAGCTCGGCGCCGCCGGTGTCGAGGACGAGGGTCGCGACGTGCTCGGCACCGGCCTGCGCCACGGCGACGTAGCGACCACCGTGGCGGACCGCGCGGCCCGACGACGCGGCCTCGGCCACCGCGCCGCCCCAGTCACCCGTCGCAGGTGCACCGGCCAGCGGCTCCCCGTCGGGGGCGTGGACCGCCACCGCCCCCCCGAGCACCTCCGTGAGGACCCCGGCCACCTCGTCGATCCCGCCGCCCTCGACGAGGAGGTCGGTGAGCCGGTCGTGGGCGAGCGCCGCGCTCTCTACCGCCAGGGTGTGCTCGGTCATGGTGCGGTGGGCGGCGTCGAGGTCCGCGAACAGCCGGGCGTTCTCCAGCGCCACCGACGCGTGCGCCGCGAACGACGTCAGCAGGGTCACCTCGTGGGCCGGGAACGGCCGCACCGCCCGGTGGACCGCCAGCAGCGCACCGATCACCCTGCCCTCCACCGTGAGCGGAACGCCCAGGATGGCCCGGATCTTCTCGCCCGCCACCGCGTCGTCGATGTAGCCGCGGTGCAGGAACCGCTGGTCGTGCTGGTAGTCCTTGGTGAAGTACGGCTCGCCCGTCTGCGCGACCAGCCCGAGCAGGCCGGTGCCGAGCGGCAGCCGGAGCGACCGGAACTCCGGTGTGAGCGCCCCGTCCGTCACCTTCATGTACGACGCCCCGTCGGCCTCGTCGTTGAGCGACAGGTAGGTCATGTCGGCGGCGAGCAGCTGCCGGGCGCGGCGCACGATGGCGGTGAGGATCGTGTCGACGTCCCGGATCGCCGTCAGGTCGGAGGCGGTCTCGTAGAGCGCCCGCATCTCGGTCTCGCGGGCCTGCCGGGTGGCGATCAGCTCGCGGAGCCGCAGCGCGACGTCGTACTGCCGGCGCAGGTCGGCGAGCTCCGCCTCCGGCAGCCCGGCCGCCTCGGCGTCGCGCACGACCCGGTCGAAGGCGGACCGAGGGGCCTGGTCGTAGAGCAGGTCGAGGAAGCTCAGGGCTCGACCACCTCGAGCGAGATCCCGTCGCCCAGGTCGATCACGGCCCCGGGGAGCAGCCGGACCTCGACGCCGGCCCGGAGCTCCTCCGGCGGCATGCCGGGCTGGACGACGACGGTGCCGTTGGTCGACCCGAGGTCGGTGACGACGGCGTACCCGAGGTCGGGGCCTGCGCCCGGACGGATCTCGAGGTGAGTGCCGGAGATCTCGCGGGACGGGCTGGGCAGGCTCACCAGTCGTGGGTCGGGGGCCTCGGAGGCGCCGGGCTCCGGCGCCCGGCCCAGGACCACCGGGCGGTCGACGTCGACGGTCTCGCCGTGGGAGACGACCAGCCGGGCGACCCGCCCGCCGGCGGGCGGCGGCTGCTCGGGGACGTGCTGGGTCACGGCGTCCTCGGGCTCCGGCTCGGGCTCGGGCTCGGGCTCGGGCTCGGGCTCGGGTTCCGGTTCGGGCTCGGGTTCGGTTTCCGGTTCGGGCTCGGGTTCCGGGTCGGGCTCTAACTCCGGCTCCGGTTCGGCGGGCTCGGACTCCGGCTCCGCGATCGGGTGCTGGACGACGCCGCCCGCGCGGGCGATCCCGTCGCGCAGGGTCAGCGACCCTTCCTCGTCGGGGTCGGCGTCGTCCCTCGCGTCGTCGATCTCGACCCGGAAGCCGTCGACGTGGCGCACCTCCCGCTCCACCCAGGTCGCGGCCGACGCGCCCTCGACGCGGACCTCGCCCTCGTGGGTGTGGAGCACGGCGGTGACGGAGCCGCGGAGGACCACCCGCGCGTCGCCGTCGCGAGGGCTGACGAGCGCGAAGCCGGACAGTTCGCGCAGCCCGTCGGCGATCAGGGCGTCGAGGACCTCGTCGAACCCGGCGCCGTCGTCGACCAGCGCCCAGACCGCCGGCACGCGTCGCTTCTCGTCGGGAGGCAGCAGCACCACGGCACCCGAGCCGAGCACGGCGTACCAGGACCCGGGAACGACGGTGCGCGTCGGCGTCACCGGCGGCCGCCCACCACGTCGATGACGACAGCGGTCGCGTTGTCGCGCCCGCCTGCCTCGAGCGCCTCGTCGACCAGCCGCCCGGCGGCCGCCTCGGGGTCGTCGAGGTCGCGGAGCACGGAGGCGATGACGCCGTCGTCGATCATCCCGTTGACGCCGTCGGTGCACAGCAGCAGCCGCGGCGCGTCCTCCAGAGGTACGACGAACAGGTCGGGCCGCGGCGTCCCGGGGCCGCCCAGGGCGCGGGTCACGACGTGACGCTCGGGGTGGTGCGCGGCCTCGGCCCGCGTGATCTGACCGGCGTCGACGTAGTGCTGCACCAGGCTGTGGTCGACGCTCACCTGCTCGAGCATCCCGTGGGCGAGCCGGTAGCAGCGCGAGTCGCCCAGGTTGGCGACCAGCCACGCGGGTCCGTCGCCGGTGTCGACGAGGACAGCCGCCACGGCGGTGGTGCCGGGGCTGCTGCGGAACCCCTCCGCGCGGCGGTCGGCGGCGTAGTCGGCGATCCGCTGTTGCGCGCGTCCGAGCGCGTCGACCACGGCCTCGTCGGCGCGCGCGGGGTCGAAGCCGTCGTCGACCAGCCGGCGCAGCTCCTCGACAGCGGTCCGGCTCGCGACGTCGCCGCCGTCGTGGCCGCCCATGCCGTCGGCGACCGCGAACACCGGCGGTGCCGCCAGCAGGTCGTCCTCGTTGACCTCGCGGACCCGACCGACGTCGGTCCGGACGCCGTAGCGCAGCTCCACCTGCTCCATCACACCTCCCGGGTGCGCCGAGCGTACGGCGTCCGGGCGCCGGACGGCAGGACGTGCCCAGCCCGCACCAGCCGAGGCGCAGCCCGGAGGCTCCGGGGTGAGTCCCGGAGTAGCGTTGAGGGGATGTCGGGAGCGAGTGCGAACGGCGAGGGCCACCGCTCCCTCGCCGACCAGCTGCGAGGGTGGCCGGAGGACCGGCTCATCCGGCTGCTGCGCGACCGCCCCGACCTCGCCACCCCGGCCCCGCAGGACTCCGCACAGCTGGCCTCGCGAGCGGCGACCCGCGCCTCGCTCGCCCGGGCGCTCGACCGGCTCAGCCACCTCGAGCTCGCGGTGCTCGACGCGGTCGCGACCGTCGGACCGATCTCCGAGAAGGAGCTGGTGCCGCTGGTCGACGCCACCCCGGACGCCACCGCTGCGGCGCTCGAGCGGCTGGCCGACCTGGCGCTGGTGTGGCGGGCCACCGGCGGGCTGCGGGCACTGACCGGGGTGGCGGCGGCGCTCGCCCCGGGCTCTCCAGGCGCCAGCGGCCTCCGGCCGCGATCGGAGCCGCCGCTGCCCGCCGATCGCCTGGCGGCGCTGCTCGGCGAGCTGAGCGAGCCGGCGCGCAAGATGCTCGAGCATGTCGACGCCCACGGCGGGCAGGCCACGACCGGCGCAGCCCGCCGCCACGTGACGCCCGAGGACGCGGCGTCCCCCGCCGAGGAGCTGTTGGCGCGGCGGCTGCTGGTCCCCCGAGACGACGGGCTCGTGACGCTGCCCGGTGAGGTCGCGGTGGCGCTGCGCGGCGGCCGTACGACGCGCGGGCCGGTGGGCGACGTACCACCGCTCGCGACGTCGGCGCGCGACTCCGCGCTGGTCGACCGGGCGGCCGCCGGCGCAGCGTCCGAGGCGGTCCACCGGGTCGAGCTGCTCCTCGACCACTGGGGCCTGGAGCCGCCCGCCGAGCTGCGGTCGGGCGGGCTCGCGGTGCGTGACCTCAAGGCGGCCGCGGGACTGCTCCACACCACGGAGCGGGTCACGGCGCTGCTGGTCGAGGTGGCCGCCGAGGCGGGCCTGCTCGCCGCGCGGGCGGACGCTGCCGGCGACCCGGTGCGGGTGCCGACCGACGCCTTCGACGCGTGGCTGGCCGCCGACCCGGCCCGGCGGTGGCTGGCGCTGGCGTCGGCGTGGCTGCGGACGGTCCGCGACCCCGCGCTGGTCGGCACCCGCGACGCGGCCGGCAAGGGCCGCAACGCCCTCGCGCCCGACCTCACCAGCCCGACCGTCGCCGAGTCGCGGCGCATGGCGCTGGCCGCCCTGGCGGGCCTGCCGGCGGGCGAGGTGCTGGCCAGCGGCACCGGCGTACCGTCCCTCGTGGCCCACGTCGCCTGGCAGCGGCCCAGGCGGCCGGCCACCCGCGCCACCGAGGTCGCTGCAGCCGTCGAGGAGTCGGCAGTCCTCGGCGTCACCGGGCTCGGCGGCCTCGCGGCCCACGGCCGGGCCCTCCTCGACGGCGACGACGAGGCAGCCGTCTCGGCGCTGGCGGCGCTGCTGCCGCCGCCGGTGTCGCAGGTGGTGCTCCAGGCCGACCTCACCGCCGTCGCTCCCGGGCCGCTGGAGTCGACGGTCGGCCGGCGGCTGCACCTGCTCGCCGACGTCGAGTCTCGTGGCGGAGCGACGGTCTACCGGTTCACGGCCGGCTCGGTCCGGCGCGCCCTCGACCAGGGCTGGTCGGCGCACGAGGTCCACGTGTTCCTCGACGAGGTGGCCGCGACGGAGGTGCCGCAGCCGCTGCGTTACCTCGTCGACGACGCGGCGCGCACCTTCGGGAGCGTCCGCGCCGGCCACGCCGAGTCGTTCCTGCGGGCCGACGACGTGACCGTGCTGACCGAGCTGCTCCACCATCCCAGGGCGGGTGCGCTGCGGCTGCGCCGGCTGGCGCCCACGGTGGTGATCAGCGAGCTGCCGCTCGACGTGCTGCTCCCCCGGTTGCGCGAGCTCGGAGCGGCACCCGTCGTGGAGGCCGCCGACGGCACCGTCCACGTCGCGCGCGCCGACCGGCTGCGGGCCCGGACGCCGCGTGGCCGGCGCGGCGGTGGCGCGGTCGAGGCTCGCGAGGCCGCCCAGGCCGCCCAGGTGGCGGCCGCGATCCGGGCCGGCGACCGGGTGGCGGCGTCCCGGCCGGAGGGTGCGGTGGAGACGCTGACCCCGAGCGGGTCGCTGGCCGCGCTGCGCGAGGCGGTCGAGGCCGGCGTACCGGTGCTGATCGGGTACGTCGACAACCACGGCACCCGCACCGAGCGGCTCGTGCACCCCACCGCCGTCGAGGGCGGCCAGCTGGCGGCGTACGACGTGCGGAGCGAGGACCGCCGGCACTTCGCGGTCCACCGGATCACGTCCGTGCGCCCGGCCGGGCCCCCGCCCCGACCGTAGACTCGCACCGTGGACTTCGTGAGGTACGCCGAGGCGACGGCGGGGCTGCTCAACACGCCGCTGCCCGACCGCGACGCCCTCGTCGGCCACCTCGCCGCGCGCGAGTGGCTGCACCCCTCCTGCACCGACCGCGACGCCACCGTGCTGCGACGGTTCCAGCGGGAGCTGCGGCCGGTGTTCGAGGCGTCCGACGCGGCCGACGTGCAGGGCGTGATCGGCGGCCTCAACGAGCTGATGGAGAAGCACCCCCTCACGCCGATGATCTCCGACCACGACCCCGACGACCTCCACCTCCACGTCGCGAACCGTGCCGACTCGGTGTCCCAGCTGCTCATCGGCGAGGCACTGCTCGGGCTGGCCACCCTGGTCTGCGACCTGGGCCCGACCCGGATGGGCGTGTGCTCGGCCGACCGGTGCGACCACGTCTACGTCGACACCTCCCCCAACCAGTCACGCCGCTACTGCTCCGACCGCTGCTCCTCGCGGGCCAACGTGGCCGCCTACCGCGCCCGGCAGAGGGCCTCCGCTGTCTGACGCGGCGCTCGTCGCCCGGCTGCGCGCGGCCGGGTGCGTGTTCGCCGAGGAGGAGGCCGCGCTGCTCGCCGCCGCCGCCTCCGGGGGTGCGCTCGCGGCCCTGGTCGACCGGCGGGTCTCGGGCGAGCCGCTGGAGCACCTGCTGGGCTGGGCTTCGTTCCACGGCCTCCGCGTCGTCGTGACCCCCGGCGTCTTCGTCCCCCGCCGCCGTACCGAGCTGCTGGTCGACCTGGCAACCCGGATAGTCCGGGACATTCGCGGGGTCGATCGGCCCGGATCACCCCGCGAACGTCCCGGACTATCCACCACGGTGGTCGACCTGTGCTGCGGGGCGGGGGCGATCGGCGCGGCGGTGCAGCACGAGCTCCCGGACGTCGAGGTGTGGGCGGCCGACGTCGACCCGGTCGCGGTGGCCTGCGCGCGACGGAACCTGCCGCCCGACCGGGTGGTGCGGGGCGACCTCTACGACGCGCTGCCGACCGGGCTGCGCGGGTCGGTCGACATGGTCGTCGTCAACGCGCCCTACGTCCCGACCGACGCGATCGCGACCATGCCACCGGAGGCCCGTGACCACGAGCCCCGGGTCGCGCTCGACGGCGGCCGCGACGGCGTCGACCTGCACCGCCGGGTCGCCGCCGGAGCACGGGAGTGGCTCCGGCCCGGCGGCCACCTGCTGGTCGAGACCGGCCGGGCGCAGTCGGCGCTGACGGTCGAGGCCTGCCGGGCCGCCGGCCTGTCGGCGTACGTCGAGACCGACGACGAGCTGGACGGGACTGCCGTCGTTGCCCTGGTTCCGTAGGCTGGGCAGGTTATGAACGACGGCCCCCTCATCGTCCAGTCGGACAAGACGCTGCTGCTCGAGGTCGACCACGAGCGGGCGGCCGACTGCCGCAAGGCGATCGCACCGTTCGCCGAGCTCGAGCGCAGCCCCGAGCACGTCCACACCTACCGGCTCACCCCGCTCGGCCTCTGGAACGCCCGCGCGGCCGGCCACGACGCCGAGCAGGTGGTCGACACCCTGCTGACCTACAGCCGCTACGCCGTCCCCCACGCGCTGCTCGTCGACGTCGCCGAGACGATGGCCCGCTACGGCCGGCTGCGGCTCGAGAAGCACCCCACCCACGGCCTGGTCCTCGCCAGCACCGACCGGCCGGTGCTCGAGGAGGTGCTGCGCGCCAAGAAGGTCGCCGGCATGCTCGGCGCCCGGATCGACGACGACACCGTGGTGGTCCACCCCTCCGAGCGCGGCAACCTCAAGCAGGCGCTGCTCAAGCTGGGGTGGCCGGCCGAGGACTTCGCCGGCTACGTCGACGGCGAGGCCCACGCGATCGACCTCGCCGAGGACGGCTGGTCGCTCCGCGACTACCAGCGCGAGGCGGCCGAGTCGTTCTGGCACGGCGGCTCCGGGGTCGTCGTCCTCCCGTGCGGCGCCGGCAAGACGATCGTGGGCGCGGCGGCGATGGCCCACGCCCAGGCGACGACGCTGATCCTGGTCACCAACACCGTCAGCGCGCGGCAGTGGAAGTCCGAGCTGCTCAAGCGGACGTCGCTGACCGAGGACGAGATCGGCGAGTACTCCGGCTCGGTCAAGGAGGTCCGGCCGGTCACCATCGCGACCTACCAGGTCATGACGACGCGGCGGAAGGGCGTCTACAGCCACCTCGAGCTGCTCGACGCCCGCGACTGGGGCCTGATCGTCTACGACGAGGTGCACCTGCTGCCCGCCCCCATCTTCCGGATGACCGCAAACCTGCAGGCGCGGCGCCGGATCGGGCTGACCGCGACGCTGGTCCGCGAGGACGGCCGCGAGGGCGACGTGTTCAGCCTGATCGGGCCGAAGCGCTACGACGCCCCCTGGAAGGACATCGAGGCGCAGGGCTGGATCGCCCCCGCCGACTGCGTCGAGGTCCGGGTCTCCCTCGGCGAGGGCGAGCGGCTGGCGTACGCCACGGCCGAGCCCGACGAGCGCTACCGGCTCGCCGCCTGTACGCCGGCCAAGACCCGCGTCGCCGAGCAGCTCGTCGCCCAGCACGCCGGCGAGCCGACGCTGGTGATCGGCCAGTACCTCGAGCAGCTCGACGAGATCGGCGCCGACCTCGACGCGCCGGTCATCAAGGGCGACACCCCCGTCAGGGAGCGGCAGCGGCTGTTCGAGGCGTTCCGGACCGGCGAGATCAGCCTGCTCGTGGTGTCCAAGGTGGCGAACTTCTCCATCGACCTGCCCGAGGCGGCGGTCGCGATCCAGGTGTCCGGCTCGTTCGGCTCCCGCCAGGAGGAGGCGCAGCGGCTCGGCCGGCTGCTCCGGCCGAAGCAGGACGGCCGGACCGCCCGGTTCTACGCGATCGTCTCCCGCGACACCGTCGACGCCGACTTCGCCGCCAACCGGCAGCGGTTCCTCGCCGAGCAGGGGTACGCCTACCGGATCCTCGACGCCGTCGACCTCTGAGCGACCCGACTTCCGCGGCGCTGTGGGCACTGGCGCGGGTGTCAGCACCCGCAGGAGACCCCACACCACCGCGGGAGTCGGGGTCACGGCACGCCGGGCCGGGAGGGGGCGGGCACCCTGACCCGTCCCTGAGATCACGATCTCGGGGATGAATTCGGTCGCCGGACGAGGGATGCTCGAGACATGACCACGACACCTGTCCCACGTACTCTCGTCCGTCCCCGCGACGACCGCTGGATCGCCGGCGTGTGCTCGGGGCTGGCCCGCCGCTTCGGCATCGCGCCCAACACGATGCGGCTGATCTTCGCGCTCAGCTGCCTGCTGCCGGGGCCGCAGTTCATCGCCTACATCGTGCTCTGGGTCCTGGTGCCCGACGAGGACTGACGGCGGGCCGACCGCAGCGACCACGCCGACCCGGCGAGCACGTCGCGGACCGCGACGTAGGCTCCACGACATGCTCACCAGCGGCCTGCGCCAGCGGCTCGGCGAGGCCGTGTTCCGGGTGACGGCCGGACCCGACGGGCCGCGGCACCGGGAGCGGATCCACGGCCGCCCGGGCCCTCGCTGGTTCGAGCCCGACTCCCCCATCGGCCGGGTCCACGGCGACGCGTCGATGTTCATCGGCGGGATCCGGGCGCTGCTGCTGCAGACCCTCCACCCGGCGGCGATGGCCGGCGTCGCCGAGCACTCCGACTACCGCACCGACATGCTGGGCCGGCTCGCCCGCACCAGCCGGTTCCTCGCGGTCACCACCTTCGGCCACGTCGACGACGCCCAGGCAGCCGTCGACGCCGTCCGCACCCTCCACGAGCGGGTGCGGGGCACCCTCCCCGACGGGACGCCGTACGCCGCCACCGACCCGCACCTGCTCCGCTGGGTCCACGTCGCGGAGGTCGACAGCTTCCTGCTCGCTCACCAGGTCTACGGCCGGCACCCGCTCGACGCGGCGGGGCGCGACACCTACGTCGCGCAGACCGCCGAGGTCGCCCGGCGGCTCGGCGTCACCGACCCGCCGACGACGGAGGCCGAGCTGGCCCGGGCGCTGGAGGACTACCGGCCGGAGCTGCTGGCCACCGACCACGCCCGCGAGGCGGTGCGTCACGTCGTGCTGCGGCCGCCGATCGCCGGCGCCGCCCGGCCGGCGTACGCCGTGCTGGTGGCGGCCGCCGTCGGGCTGATGCCGCGGTGGAGCCGTCGCCCGCTGCGGCTGCCGTCGCTGCCGGTGTCGGAGCGCACCGTCGTCCGCGCGCTCGGGACCGCCGCCACGGGGACGCTGCGCTGGGCGCTCAGCCCGGGCCGCGAGACCGCCCGCGGCCTCGCCTCGCGGCGGGCCGGCTGAGCCGGCGCTGCTTCAATGACGGCATGGACCTGGCGGGCCGCTGGCCGCTCGAGACCCACCTCGACGTGCGCGACGCGCTGCTCGCCGCCTGGGGCGACCCGTGGCGGTGCTACCACGACCTGCGACACCTCGCAGAGGTGCTCGACCGGCTGACCGACCTCGGCTGCGACGACGACGTGGTGGTGCTGGCGGCGTGGTTCCACGACGGTGTGCACGACGGCGCGGCGGACGACGAGGAGCGGTCGGCGGCGTGGGCTGGGCGGGCGCTGCCGCCCGACGTCGCCCCGGAGGTCGCGCGACTGGTGCGGACGACCGAGCGGCACCGGCCCGCGCCCGACGACCAGCGCGGGCAGCTGCTCAGCGACGCCGACCTGGCGATCCTGGCCGCGCCGGCCGGCCGCTACGCCGAGTACGTCGCCGACGTACGCCGCGAGTACGCCGCCGTGCCCGACGACGACTTCGCCCGCGGCCGGGCGGCGGTGCTGCGCGACCTGATGGCGAAGGAGTCGCTGTTCCACACCGGCACCGCGCGCCGGCTCTGGGAGGACCGGGCCCGCGCCAACGTCACGGCCGAGCTCACCCGGCTCGACCGACGGTGAACCAGGCACGACTCAACGCTGGGACTTGCGGCGGCGGAGGCCGGAGCCGATCAGGCGGGAGACCAGCTCGCGGGAGGAGACCGGGGTGGCGCCGGCGGCGAGCATGTCGTCGTACCACTCCTCCGGGACGTCGTAGTGGTCGCGGTCGAAGCCCCGCTCGGGGATGCCGACGGTGCGGGCGAACGCGTGCAGCTCGTCGTACGACGAGTCGCTGGCCAGGTGCGACCAGAGTCGACCACGGCCGGCCGCGTTGGGCGGGTCGATCAGGATCACGGGTCGCGGCCCTCGAGGGTGTCCCGGACCAGCTCGAGGGCGGCCTCGACACTGCGTGTGACCACGTCCTCGGGCGGGCCGTCGACGTGCAGCTCGCGGCACTCGACCCCGCCCTGGGTCCACACCGCCACGAACACCGTGCCGGGCTCCTGGCCGTCCTGGGGGTCGGGCCCACCGGCGCCCGTGGCCGCGACGGCGACCTCGGCCCCGAGGAGGCGGGCGGCCCCCGCCGCCATCTGTCGCGCGGCCGGGTCGCAGACCACCGGGCCGTCGTCGACACCGAGCAGCTCGTGCTTGACCTCGTCATGGTAGGAGACCAGCCCGCCCCGGAACCACGCCGCCGCCCCGGGCGCGGCCCCGAGCGCCGCGGCCACGTAGCCGCTGGTCAGCGACTCCGCGGTCGCCACCGTCCGTCCCCGCTCGCGTGCCAGGTCGGCGATCGTCCGCGCGAGCCGGGTTGCCCGGTCACTCAACGTGGACTCTCCACGTCGGACGCCGCGGCCCGCGCGACCGCGTGGTCGAGCAGCAGCCGCCACGAGCGCACGTGACCGGCGTCGACGTACGCCTTGAAGGTGCCGCCCGGGCGGGCCTGCGGCCCGAGGTGGAAGGACCGGACGCCGGCCCGGACGAACCACGGGACGTGCTCGCCGAGCAGTCCGCCGCCCGGCATCAGCAGCGCGGCGACCCGCGGCGCCCGCGACACCAGGGCCAGCAGGTCGTCGTACCCCACGTCGAGCCCCTGCGGCGACCCTGCCGAGCGGACGGCGATCAGGCCGGGCAGGTCGATCACGCGCGCCCAGGCCCGCTCCGCGTCCAGGGCGGCGTCGATCGCCCGGTGGAACGTCCACGGCACCCCCGTCAGCTGCTCGGCGAGGTGGGTGCAGACCTCGGCGTCGACCTCGAGGTCGCCGTCGAGGAAGCCGAACGAGACCCCCGCGGCGCCGCAGCCGAGGTAGTCCTCGGCAAGCCCCGCCAGCCGGGTCAGCTCTCCCCCGGTGGTCGTCCACGAGTCGTTGAGCCGCAGCAGGCAGAACACCGGCAGGTCGGTCTCGCGGCACACCGCGGAGACGGTCGCCGGCTCCGGGGAGCGGTCGGCGTCGCCCGCGAGGTGCAGCCGGTCGGCGCCGCCCTCGTCGGCTCCGGCGACGTCGCCCGGACCGCGCACCGCGACCTCCAGCAGCGGCTGGTCCATGCGCCCACTGTAGGGCGGCCGTCGCTCGTGCCGGTGTGGGCGCGCGAGGCACAATGGCGGGATGGACCACCGGCTGTTCCTCGCAGCCCGTGCGCTCGTGCTGGCTGACCTCGAGGCGCGGAAGCAGGCGACGGCGACCGTGGTCTCGGCCCTCGAGGAGGCGGTCGCCGCCCGCCGCTGGTGGGCCGAGCAGTGGCCCGAGGGCGAGGTGTACGTCGCCGGGCTGGTCGCTCAGGACGTGCAGGACGCCGTCGTCGACGCCGGCGGCCGCTGGCCGGAGTGCCGCAGCTGCCGGGATGCGCCCGTGCACGCGCTGCACATCCAGCCGGACCTCGGGGGACCGGACCCGGTGTGGGTCTGCGAGGAGTCGGGGACCGCGGTGGCCGAGCTGGGTCGGCTCAGCTCTCCCGGCCCAGCTGCACCCAGAGGGTGAACCGGTCGGCCCGGTAGACCGAGCGCGAGACCAGCACGACCTTGCCGCGGGCCAGCGAGCGGCGCGAGTGGCGCAGCACCGGGCTGCCCTCCGGCACCTCGAGCATCTCGGCCTCCTCGGCGGAGGCCAGGTCAGCGCCGACGGAGTCCTCGGCCCGGTTGGGCCGCAGGCCGCGGCTGCCGAGGGCGTCGTAGAGGCTGGTGGGCATCCCGCTCTGCAGGAAGCCGGGGATCAGGACCTCGTTGAGGTAGGCGTCCTCGATGCACATCGGGGACGCGTCGGCGCGGCGCAGCCGCTTCCACCGGATCACCGGGTCGCCGGCCGTGATCTCGAGGGCACGGGCGACGCCGGGACCTGCCTGCTCGCGCCGGGCAAGCAGCGTCTGCGACTCCGCCAGCAGACCGCGCGCGGTCATCTCCTCGGTGAAGCCGCGCAGCCGGCCGATGCCGCGGCGCGGATGGGCGACGAAGGTGCCCCGGCCGGGGACCCGCTCGAGCAGCCCCTCGGCGACCAGCGTGTCGAGCGCCTGGCGCACCGTCATCCGGGCCACGCGGAACCGCTGCACCAGCTCGCGCTCCGAGGGCGCGGCAGTGCCGGGCTGGGCCTCGCGCACCAGCCCCCGCACGTACTCCCGCACCTGCACGTGCTTGGGCACGTGACCATGCTCGGACAACAGGGCTTCCACGTTCGCGAGGTTACGCGCGGACCCGGTCCCCCGTCCTCGGAATGGTCAACCTCGTGCTCTCGAACACCTGTTCGATCCTGTGCTAGCCTCGGGACCATGCAGTTCCAGGGGACGCTGTTCGACACCGACCCCGGCCCCGCGGCGACCGGCCCGGGACCGCTCCACCCGGAGCGGACCGTCCTCACCCGCGGCGCCTGGATCGACGTGCAGCGCACCTGGCTCACCGGGGCCGATGACGTGCTCGCCACGCTGGCGCACGACGTGCCGTGGCGGGCCGAGCGGCGCCAGATGTACGACCGGGTCGTCGACGTCCCCCGCCTGGTCCACACCTACGGGGTCGGTGACCCGCTGCCCCATCCCTCGCTCGAGGCGGCCCGGGACGCGCTCTCGGCCCACTACCTGCCCGAGCTCGGCGAGCCCTTCGTCACCGCCGGCTGCTGCTACTACCGCGACGGGCGCGACAGCGTCGCCTGGCACGGCGACCGGATCGGGCGCGGCCGCAGCGTCGACACCATGGTGGCGATCGTCTCGGTGGGCGACCCGCGCCGGCTGGCGCTCCGGCCGCGCGGTGGCGGCGCGTCGATCTCGGTCGAGATGGGACACGGCGACCTGGTCGTGATGGGCGGGTCCTGCCAGCGCACCTGGGAGCACAGCGTGCCCAAGGTGGCCGGGGCCGGGCCGCGCATGTCGGTCCAGTTCCGCCCGCTCAACGTGTTCTGATCCGAGCCCAGCCGACGCCACGAGCCCGCGAGTGGCGTCGGCGTGGGGTTGAGGAGGTTGAGGGATCGCGGCAGGCCCGCACGGAGTGAGGCGCTGCCGACCGATCGTCTCGAAACCCCGCCCTCAGTCGCGCGACCTCAGCCACCAGATGATCGCGACGACCACGGCGAGCACCGCGGCGGCGGGCTTCCAGTACGCGCGGAGCAGCACCGGCAGCACCGTGGCACCGAGGTCGAGGGCGTCGTCCTGCTGCGGCCGTGGCGGTCGCGGCGGCGGAGGTCCGGCCGCCGGCGGCGTCGCAGCGGCCGGGGTGCTCGCCGAGGCCGCCGGTGCCTGCGGGTCTGGCACCGGCGCCTCAGCGGGGGACTCGGTGACCCCCTCCGTGGGCGTCGCAGCGTCGGGAGTGACCGCGGTGGGGGCACCCCCCGGGGACGGAGCCCTTCGAGACGCCTCGTCCCTCGGCTCCTCAGGAACCACAGGTGCGCGCTCGTCCCCCGGGGAGGCGTCGGTGGGGGCCTCGGGCTCAGAACCGGTCCCGGCGCTCATCTGCTGCTCGAGGCAGGCCACGAACTGGCCGAGCAGCTTGTCGGACACGTCCTTGATCACGTTGCCGCGGCCGAACTGGGCCGCCTTGCCCGTGATGTTCAGGTCGGTGTTGACGTCGACGTCGGTCGAGCCCGGTCCGGCCTCGGTCAGGGTCGCGGTGACCTTGGCCCCGGCCGTCCCGTTGCCCCGCTTGTCCTTGCCCTTCGCGTCGATCACCATCCGGTGCGCCGCATCGTCCTTCTCGACGAAGGTGCCGCTGCCGTTGTAGACGAGCGCGATCGGGCCCAGCTTGACCTTCACAGTGCCCGAGAACGACTCCGCGTCGGCCTCGGTCACCGTCGCGCCCGGGAAGCAACCCGCCACGCCCTCGATGTCGCTGAAGTGCGCCCAGGTCTCCTCGACCCCGGCCGGGACGGTGAACCGGTGGTTCAGCTCCACGCCGGTCAGCCTCCCGAAGCGGCGAGCACAGCCCGCCGGGTCAGCACGGTGGCGAGGTGCTTGCGGTAGTCGGCGTCGCCGTTGAGGTCCGAGGGCGGGTCGGTGCCCTCGGCGGCCCGGTCGGCTGCCGCGCGTACGCCGTCCTCGGTCGCCTGCGCGCCCGCGAGCGACTCCTCGACCGCAGTCGCCCGGACCGGCGTCGAGCCCATGTTGGTGAGCCCGATCCGCGCGTCGGCGATGGTGCCGCCCTCGAGCCGGACGCTCGCGGCCACTGCCACGATCGGCCACTGGTGGACCACGCGCACGAACTTCTCGTAGTGCGAGCCCCAGCCGGTGTGCTTGGGCACCCGGACCTCGGTGAGGATCTCGTCGTCACCGATCGCGGTCTCGAAGAAGTCCACGAAGAACTCCGGGGCCGGGACGGTGCGGCTGCCGCCGCTCCCGGCGATCACGAACTCCGCGCCCAGCGACAGTGCCCCGGCCCCGAGGTCGCCCGCGGGGTCGGCGTGGGCGAGCGCCCCGCCGAAGGTGCCACGGTGGCGGATCTGCGCGTCGGCCAGCTGGTCGGTCGCCTTGGCGATGACGCCGGCGTGCTCGCGCACCAGGTCGCTGGTGCGGACCTCGTGGTGCGTGGTCATGGCGCCGATCACCAGGGCGTCGCCGTCGTCGCGGATGCCCCGCAGCGAGTCGATCCGGCCGAGGTCGATCACGGTCTCCGGCGCGTTGAGCCGCATCCGGAGCACCGGCAGCAGGCTCTGCCCGCCGGCGATGATCTTGGCGTCGTCGCCGTGCTCGGCGAGCGCGGCCAGGGCGTCCTCGACCGACGTCGGTGCGACGTAGTCGAACTGTGCGGGGATCACTGGGCACCTCCGGTGGTCCGGTCGACGGTGCCTTCCATGCCCGTCGACTCATCGAAGTGGGGAGCCGCCGCGCCGGTCGTGGGATCCCCGCCACCGGCTCCGGCGTCGTGGATCGCGCGCCACACCCGTTCGGGCGTGCACGGCATCTGGATGTCGGCCACGCCGAGGTGGCGGACCGCGTCGATCACCGCGTTGACCACGGCCGGCGTCGACGCGATCGTGCCCGCCTCGCCGACGCCCTTGGCGCCGAGGCTGTGGGCCACGCACGGCGAGGTGGTGTGGCCGGTCTCGAAGCTGATCGTGTCGGCCGCCGTCGGCAGCAGGTAGTCGACGAACGACCCGGACACCAGGGTGCCGGAGTCGTCGTGGACCGCCTCCTCCCACAGCGCCTGGGCGATGCCCTGGACCAGGCCACCGTGCACCTGGCCCGCGACGATCAGCGGGTTGATGATGTTGCCGACGTCGTCGACGCAGACGTACTTGCGCATCTTGACCGCGCCGGTCTCGGTGTCGACCTCCATGGCGCAGAGGTGCGTCCCGTGGGGGAACGAGAAGTTCTCCGGGTCGTACGTCGCCTCGGAGTCCAGGCTCGGCTCCATGCCGTCGGGCAGGTTGTGCGCGGCGAACACCGCCGTCGCGATCTCGCCGATCGCCATGCCCTGGTCGGTGCCGCGGACCGAGAACCGACCGCCGCTGAACTCGAGGTCGTCGACCGACGCCTCCAGCAGGTGGGCGGCGACCGGCCTGGCCTTCTCGACCACCTTGTCGGCGGCGCGCACCAGCGCCTCCCCGCCGACAGCCAGCGAGCGCGAGCCGTAGGTGTCGAGGCCCTTGGGGGAGACCTGGGTGTCGCCGTGGAGCACCTCGACGTCCTCGAAGGCGACCCCGAGCCGGTCCGCGACGATCTGGCTGAACGCCGTCTCGTGGCCCTGGCCGTGGGCGCTGGCCCCGGTCACGGCCTCGACCTTCCCGGTGGCCAGCATCCTCACGCTCGCGTGCTCCCAGCCGCCGGCACCGTAGTCGAGGCTGCCGAGGACGCGGGACGGCGCGAGGCCGCACATCTCGGTGAACGTCGAGATGCCGATGCCGAGCTGGACCCGGTCGCCGGCGTCACGGCGCCGCTGCTGCTCGGCCCGGAGGTCGTCGTACCCGAACATCTCCCTGGCCTTGGCGGTGGCCTCCTCGTAGTTCCCGCTGTCGTACTCGAGGCCGGCCACCGTCGTGAACGGGAACTCCTCGTGCTTGATCCAGTTCTTCTCGCGGATCTCGAGCGGGTCGACCCCGACCTCGTGGGCGAGCTCGGTCATCATCCGCTCGATGGCGAAGGTCGCCTCGGGCCGGCCGGCGCCGCGGTAGGCGTCGGTCCAGGTCTTGTTGGTGAGGACGGTCTGGCAGGAGAACCGGTAGGCCGGGAACTTGTAGATCGCGTTGAACATGAACGCGCCGAGCACGGGCACCCCGCCGCCCACGATGGCGACGTAGGAGCCGAGGTCGGCCAGCAGGTCGACCTTGAAGCCGGTGACGGTGCCGTCCTTCTCGGCCGAGAGGGTCAGCCTCTGCCACTGGTCACGACCGTGGTGGCCGCTCATCAGCGACTCGCTGCGGGTCTCGGTGTACTTCACCGGCCGCCCGAGGCGGCGTCCGACGGCCCAGGCGATCCACTCCTCGGGCGTGCACTGGAGCTTGCCACCGAAGCCGCCGCCCACGTCGGGCGCGATCACGCGGATCTTCGACTCGGGCACCCCGGTGGTCGCGGCGAGCGCGAACCTGAGGATGTGCGGGATCTGGGTCGCGGAGTACATCGTGTACTGCTCGCCCGTGGGATCGACGACCACCGACCGCGGCTCCATGAACGCCGGGATCAGCCGCTGCTGGCGGAACTCCCGCTCGATCACGATGCCGTCGGTGCGCGCCTTCTCGATCGCGGCGTCGACGTCGCCACCGGTGCCGGCCTCGCCGGAGTCGAAGACCCACAGTGCCGACTTGTTGGTGCCGAGGTCGGGGTGGGCGAGCGCCCCATGATCTGCGTCGGCCTCCGCAGCCTCTTTCAGGTCGAGGGCCGCGGGGAGCTCGTCGTAGTCGACGTCGACGAGCTCGGCGGCGTCGCGCGCCTCCGCCGCGCTGCGCGCGACGACCACGGCGACGACCTCCCCGGCGAAGGTGACCCGGTCGCTCGGCATCGGCGGGTGCGCCGGCGCCTTCTGGTCCGGCGTGATCGGCCAGGCGTTGATGCACACGCCCATCTCGTCGCCGAAGTCGGCCCCGGTCAGCACGTCCACCACGTTGGGGGCGGACTTGGCGGCCGAGGTGTCGATCGAGGTGATGGTGGCGTGGGCGAAGGGACTGCGCACCATGGCGAGGTGCAGCATCCCCGGCAGCGTGAGGTTGTCGGTCCAGCGGGTCCGGCCCGTGATCAGCCGCTGGTCCTCCTTGCGGCGCCGGTCGCGACCGATCTCGGCGACGGGCGCTTCCTGGGTGGCGGTCATGCCGGCGCACCCCCCTTGGCGGCGTGGAGCACGCTCTTGACGATGTTGTGGTAGCCGGTGCAGCGGCACAGGTTGCCCTCGAGGCCCTCGCGCACCTGCTGCTCGGTCGGGTCGGGCGTCTCGTTGAGCAGGTCGATCGACTGCATGATCATGCCCGGCGTGCAGAAGCCGCACTGGAGGCCGTGGCACTCCCGGAACGCCTCCTGGACGGGGTGCAGCTGGTCGCCCTGGGCGAGGCCCTCGATGGTGGTGACCTCGTGCCCGTCGGCCTGGACGGCCAGCACGTTGCACGACTTCACGCTGCGCCCGTCGAGGTGGACGGTGCAGGCGCCGCAGTTGCTGGTGTCGCACCCGACGACCGTTCCGGTCTTGCCGAGCTTCTCGCGCAGGTAGTGCACGAGCAGCATGCGGGGTTCGACGTCGTCGGTCACCTGGGCGCCGTCGACGGTGAGGCTGATCCGGGCCATGTGCGGCTCCTCCTCGAGTTGCGTTCCTGTGAGTTCTTTCACGCTATGCCCCCAAGGTTGGCCACAGGTTGGGGGCGGGCCAGCCGGGCGCGAGGAACGAGCGCACGGCGCAGGCCGTCCCGGTCGAGCGAACCCGCGGCGGAGCCTGCGAGGCCGCGACGGCGAGCCGAGACCCAGCACCCCAGCAGTACAGCCGCCCACGGCCGCCGGTCGGCCGAGGCCCGCGGCCGAGCCTGCGAGGCCGCGACGGCGAGCCGAGACCCAGCACCCCAGCGGTACAGCCGCCCACGGCCCGCCGGTCGGCCGAGCCCGCGGCCGAGGCCCGCGCCGAGCCTGCGAGGCCGCGACGGCGAGCCGAGACCCAGCGGCGGACGGAGCGGTCCGGGGGTAGGTTCGCCCGCGATGGAGCATCACGAGCTGCCGGTCGACCCGGACGCCACCGAGGCCGACGGCGTCCACGGCGTGCTGCTCGCGGTCGCGGCAGGTGGCGCGCTCGGCGCGGGCGCCCGCTGGGGCCTCTCCGAGCTGGTCCCGGCCGCCGGTGGGTTCCCGTGGCCGACGTTGCTCGCCAACGTGTCCGGCTCGCTGCTGCTGGGCGTGCTGATGGTGCTGGTGGTCGACGTCTACGAGACCCACCACCTGGTGCGGCCGTTCCTGGGGGTCGGGGTGCTGGGCGGGTTCACCACCTTCTCGACCTACGCCCTGGAGACCCGCGACCTGCTGGCGCTCGGGGAGTACGCCGTCGCGGCGGTGTACCTGCTCGGCAGCGTGGTCACCGGGCTGCTGGCCGTGTGGCTCGCCGTCGCCACGACCCGCCGCCTCCTGGACGTGCGGGCCGTGGCATGACGCTGCTGCTGGTGCTCCTTGGCGGAGCGCTCGGGGCGCCGCTGCGCTACCTCGCCGACGGGTGGGTGTCCGCTCGCACCCGGTCGGCCCTGCCGTGGGGGACGCTCAGCGTCAACGTGGCCGGCTCGTTCGTGCTCGGCCTGCTGGCCGCGGCCGCCCCCACGTGGCTGGTGGAGCTGGCCGGCACCGGGCTCTGCGGCGCGCTCACGACCTTCTCGACGTTCTCGTTCGAGACGGTGCGGCTGGTCGAGGAGGGACGACTGCGCCCGGCGCTGCTCAACGTCGCGACCAGTCTCGGGCTCGGCCTCGCCGCCGCCGCGCTGGGCTGGTGGCTCGGCGCCCACTGACTGCGCGGTGGGCGGGCCCGGGCTCAGCCGCGGGAGGCGGCCAGCCTGCCCTTGAGCAGGGCCTTGGCGGGGTGGTCGCGGGTGCCGAGCACGGCCAGGCACCGCTCGACCACCTCGGTGTCGTGGGGCGCGAGCTCGACGTAGCGCAGCACCGCCGTCGGATCGGGGGCGGCGAGCAGCGCCTCGCGCATGCTGACCGCGACGTAGTCGGCCAGCTCGACCAGCGCCGGCGCGTTGCTGCCGGGCAGCAGGTCACCGCCGTAGGCCGCGACGGCGGCCTTGACGTTGCCCTGTGCGAGCAGCGCCAGCACGTCCTCGACGTCGGTGCACACCGGCATCATCAGCCGGTAGGGACGCGACGAGAGCTGGCCGCCGAGCGCCGAGCGGAGGTGGGAGACCTCCGACTTCAGGGTCGACAGGGTGACCGCCTGGTCGCCGTAGACCATCGCGTGCAGCCGCTCCAGCGACAGCCCCTCGGGGTGCAGCCCGAGCAGCGCCAGGATCTCGGTCTGGCGGCGGTTGAGCAGCAGCCGCTGCCCGTCGAGCCACGCCTCGGCCGTGCCGAGCAGCGACAGCGTGAGTCCCGGGTCGGTCGGCGCGAAGCCGCGCACCACCGGGCCGAACTGGTGCGAGCGCGGCATCGCGGTCTCGATCAGCCGCGCGAGCACCCTCGCCGTCGCCAGGCCGATCGGGTGGGTGCGGTCCCAGGTCGTCGACAGGTCGATCACGCCCAGCTGCTCACCGGTGCCGGGGTCGTGCACCGGGGCCGCCCAGCACACCCAGTTGTGCACGATCGGCGCGAAGTGCTCGGCGCTGAAGACCATCGACGGGTCGCCGGTGCGCATCGAGATCGCGAGGGCGTTGGTGCCGACGCTGGCCTCGTCCCAGCGGCCGCCCGGCACGAAGTTGACGGTCTCGGCCTTGCGCCGCATCACCCGGCCGCCGTAGGTCCACAGGATCCTGGTCTGCGCGTCGGTGACGGCCAGCACCAGGTCGCCGTCCTCGGCGGTGCGTCGCAGCTCGGACTCGACCCGCTCCACGGCCAGCTGGAGCGGGGAGCCGGAGAAGTACGCCGCCGTCTCGGCCTCGTCGTCGAGGGGCGCGGCGGAGACGTCGGGGGTGATCGCGGCCCCGGAGAGCTGCCAGCTCCGCAGGATCTCGGGGCGCATCTCGGGCTCGGTCGCATCGCCGTGCTCGACGAACCGGGTCCAGGCGCGTACGGCGTCGGCCCGGCGGTCGCGCAGCTGCTGGTCGGCCTTCATGGTCCCCCCAACGAAGGGCGTGTGACTGAGGTCACGATAGCGCCGCGGACCTGACGGCGACCCCGCCGGCCGGTCGGGATCCGCCCTCGGCCGACCCGCTCGGGAGGTCGCCCGGAGCGCTGGGGGTGACAGCGTCAGTAAGGTGTCACCCACCAACGGACCCTGAGGGGGGACCTGTGGAAGACATCAGCAACTGGCTGACGTACGTGAACGACAACCTCGAGTTCATCCTCGAGGAGACCCTGGCCCACGCACGGATCGTCCTCATCGTGATCGCACTGGCGACCGTGACCTCGGTGCTGCTGGGCGTGGTGATCCAGCGGCGCCCGGTGGCCCGGGCGGTCGTGCTGGCGCTCTCGGGCATCATCCTGACGATCCCGTCGCTGGCGCTCTTCGCGCTGTTCATCCCGCTCGTCGGCATCGGCAACCCCCCGGCCATGCTCGCGCTGTTCCTCTACGCGCTCATGCCTGTCCTGCGCAACACCGTCACCGGCCTCGACGCGGTCAGTCCGGCGGTGGTCGAGTCCGCCAAGGGCATGGGCATGGGCACCATGCACCAGCTGCTCCGGGTGCGGCTGCCGCTGGCCTGGCCGGTCATCATGGCCGGCGTCCGCATCTCCAGCCTGATGACGGTCGGCATCGCGGCCATCGCGATCCTGGTCGGCGGCGACGGGCTCGGCAGCTACATCCAGGGCGGGCTCACCCGGCTCGGGCTGCCGTACGCCATCGAGTCCGTCTGGGTCGGCGTGGTCTTCACCGTCCTGCTCGGCCTGGTGCTCGACATCGTCTGGGCGATCCTGCAACGCCTCACCACCCCGCGCGGCCTGCGCATCTGACCAGCTCCACCCGGAACCGAACCGAGAGGACCACCCATGAGCGCCGAGCCGAAGATCCACCTGGACCGCGTGGCCAAGACCTACCCGGGCGGCAAGATCGCGGCCGTCGAAGAGCTCACCCTCGACGTGCACGAGGGCGAGATCCTGGTGCTGGTCGGCCCGTCGGGGTGCGGCAAGAGCACCACGCTGCGCCTGATCAACCGGATGATCGAGCCCTCCGGAGGGCGGATCCTGCTCGACGGCGAGGACGTCACCAAGGTGAACGCCGACAAGCTGCGCCGTCGCATCGGCTACGTCATCCAGCAGATCGGCCTGTTCCCCCACCAGACGATCTCCCAGAACATCGCGACCGTCCCCAGGATGCTCGGCTGGGACAAGGCGAAGACCAAGGCCCGCAGCGAGGAGCTGCTCACCATGGTGGGGCTCGACCCCGAGCAGTACCGCGACCGCTACCCCAAGGAGCTCTCCGGCGGCCAGGCGCAGCGCGTCGGCGTCGCCCGCGCCCTGGGCGCCGACCCCGACATCATGCTGATGGACGAGCCCTTCGGCGCGATCGACCCGATCACCCGCGAGCGGCTGCAGAACGAGTTCCTGCGACTGCAGGCCGAGCTCCACAAGACGATCGTCTTCGTCACCCACGACATCGACGAGGCGATCAAGATGGGCGACAAGATCGCGATCCTCGGCGACCGGAGCACGATCCGGCAGGTGGACACGCCCGAGCGGATCCTCGCCTACCCGGTCGACGACTTCGTGGACGACTTCATCGGCACCGGGTCGACCATCAAGGGTCTCAACTTCCTGAAGGTGAGCTCGCTCGCCCTCACCGGCTACCCGACGATCGCCCCCGGCGACTCCCCGGACGCCGCGCGCGCCCAGCTCCGCGACTCCGGGCACGAGTGGCTCGTCGAGCTCGACGACCAGCGTCGCCCGGCCCGGTGGGTGAACGCGGAGGACCTCGCAGGGCCCGCCTCCGAGGAGCGCGGGGAGCCGGTCGGCGACGACCTGCTGCACCGCGACGACACCCTCTTCCACGCCCTGGAGCTGATGGTCCAGAGCGCGGCGGGCATGACCTGTGTCGTCGACGACAACGGCGTCTTCGAGGGCGTGGTCACGATGGTCGACCTCGCGAAGGCGATCCGGCGTGCCCAGTACGAAGCACGACTCCACTACGAGGAGCTGGAGGCCCACGCATGAGCGGGATCACCGCCTCTGTCGACGACATCATCGGAGCCCCGGCCGAGGCGGGGGGCGAGGCCGTCCCTGCCGCACGGACGGCCCGGGCCATCAGGACCGCCGGGCTGTGGCTGGCGCCGGCCGTGATCGCCCTCCTCTCGCTGATGCTCTACCTCTATTACCGGAGCCTCCAGGAGTCCGGCAACAGCACCGTGGTCTCGGCCCTCGACTGGACGACGAAGCTGTGGCCGCAGACCGTGCGGATCATCGACATCGCCTTCTGGTCCACCGTGATCGTGATCGTGGTCGCGGTGCCCGTCGGCATCCTGCTCACCCGGCCGGCGTTCCGAAAGCTCAGTCCGGTCATCCTCAGCATCGCCAACTCCGGTCAGGCGCTGCCGGCGTACGGCCTCCTGGTGATCTTCCTGTTCATCATGGGCCAGGGCCGCTGGAGCGTGATCTGGGCACTGTCCCTCTACGCACTGCTGCCGGTGCTGCGCAACACCATGGTCGGCCTCGACGGCGTCGACCGCAGTGTCATCGAGGCGGGTCGCGGCATGGGCATGACCAAGGCCCAGGTCCTGACCCGGATCGAGCTCCCGCTCGCGGTCCCGATCATCATCGCGGGCGTACGCACCGCCATGATCCTCAACATCGGCATGGCGACCCTTGGCTTCCTGATCGGCGGTGGCGGACTGGGCATCACCATCCAGACCGGACTGAAGCTCAACCAGGACCCGATCCTGATCGTCGGCGCCTGGCTGGTCGCGATGGTGGCGCTCACCTTCGACTGGCTGGGCGCGCTGGCGGAGCGCTTCCTCAAGCCGCGCGGTCTGTAGTCGGGTCCCTCTGGGCCCGAATCCGGGCGAATTCGGGCACGAACGGGCAGCATCGAGACTGAATTGTTGCCAGTTCGTGCACCTGACCCCTCGGCGTACCCCGCCGGATTCCCTATGGTTAGACCGCCCACAGCACGACGTGGGTGCGTCGTCGATCTGCAGGTCCGCCCCTCGGGGTGCCGCAGGTCGTCGACGTATCCGCACCGTGGGGGTCCTGCATGCTGACTGAAGGGTGAACCGATGCGCAACCGTAGGAAGTTGACCGTCCTGTCCCTCACGCTGGCGCTCGGGGTGGCGCTGGCCGGGTGCGGAGGGGGTGGCAGCGGCGGGGGGAGCGGCGATCGGCTCGAGGGCGTGTCCCTCACCGTGGGGTCCAAGGACTTCACCGAGAACATCCTCGTCGGCGAGATGCTGGTGCAGGCGCTCGCGAACGAGGGAGCCGACGTCACCAGCCAGACCAACCTCGGCGGCACCTCGGTCGCCCGCGACGCGCTGCTCAACGACGAGATCGACGTCTACCCCGAGTACAACGGCACCGGCTGGACGGTCCACCTCGGCCAGACGAACCCGAGCTCGGACCCGGACGAGCTCTACCAGGAGACGTCGGAGATGGACATGGAGAAGAACGACATCAAGTGGGTCGGCCAGTCCCCCTTCAACGACACCTACGGCTTCGCCGCCAACGGTGACCTCGCCGAGCAGGAGGGGGGCTTCGACTTCGACTCGATGGCCGCCTACCTGGAGGAGAACCCCGACACCACGGTCTGCATGGAGACCGAGTTCCCCGACCGCCCCGACGGCCTGGTCCTCTGGGAGAAGGCGACGGGCTACAAGATCCCCCAGTCGCAGATCCAGATCCTCGACACGGGTCTGATCTACACCGAGACCAGCGACGGCAACTGCGACTTCGGTGAGGTCTTCACGACCGACGGCCGGATCCAGGCGCTGAACCTCGAGCTGGTCGAGGACCCGGGCGTCATGATCGTCTACAACCTCTCGTTCACCTACCAGAACGCGGTCTACGAAGAGCACGCCGAGGTCTACGACGAGCTCGCGAACCAGATCTTCGAGGGCCTCGACAACGAGAAGATGGCCGAGCTCAACGCCCAGGTCGACGTCGACGGCCAGTCGGTCGAGCAGGTCGCCCAGCAGTACCTCGAGGAGATCGGGATGCTCTGAGGCCCGTTCCTCACCTCGTCGACGGCGCCGCCGGGTCACCGACCCGGCGGCGTCGCCGCGTTCCGGGGCCTGACGCGCACGGGCCCGCCAGCCTAGGTGGAAACGTGTGCAGTCGTCCCGACCACGGACAGCTGGCGGATGCCCAGGCAGATGCGCAACGGGAAGATGAGCACCAGCACGATGATCCGCTGGGCGAGCCCGGCCCAGTCGTGGAGTGGGCCCGAGTCCGGAAGGACCAGCAGGATCGTCGCCACCACGGCCACGAGCAGCGCGAGGCCTGCGACGAGGGCGTACGGCGCCAGCGCCTGCCAGACCGGGTCACGGCGCAACCGGCGCGACAGGAGCAGGAACGCAAGCGGAGTGGCCAGGAAGAAGAGCATGCCCCCCACGACGTGGCCGCCGGGGTCGTAGGTCACTCCTGAGGCGTCCTCCCTGAGCGGGAACACACCCGCGACCACGGCCCCTACCCCGCTCACGAACAGGAGCGCCGGGCCGAGGACGCCGGCCCGGGACGGTGCCAGGGCGTGGTGTAGACCCACGGCGTGCGCCATCGTCAGGCCGCCGAAGACCAGGAAGGTCACCTGCTGGATCCAGCCGTTCGGGCCGGCCTCGAGCGCACTGACCACCTCGGCGACCGGGCTGTACTCCTCCCGCCGGAACTGCTCCTGGACCAGGAACGACGCGGTGAACAGGACGGGTCCGGCGACGCCGGCCCACGCCGTGAGTGTCAGGTAGGGCGACCGCGCGCTCGTCGCCGGGGAGCGGAGTTGAGTGGTGTCCATGCCCGCGACGCTAGGGACGTCCGCGCGCCCCGGACATCGGGAGTTCTCCCCACGTGAGCAGGCCGTGCTGCATCGCGAACAGGGCGAGGGCCGCGCGCGTGGAGACCCCGGTCTTGGCGTACGCGTTCTGCAGGTGACGATCCGCAGTCTTTGCCGAGATGCCGAGGCGGTGCGCGACCTGCTTGGTCTGCAGCCCCTTGGCGAGCAGGACGACGACCTGCGTCTCGCGGTCGGTGAGACCCGCCGGCCGGGGCAGAGGCGGCACCTCCTGCCCCGCGGCCTCGAGCACTGCGGCGACGGCGTCGCCGTCCAGCCGGCCTGCACGCACGCGCTCTCCCAGGGCGCGTGTGGCCTCCTCCGGTGGGTGAGCCGGACGGTGCGGCCGGGTCTCGACCAGGGTCCGGAAGGCGTCGGCGGCGGCGAGGAGCCTGGCCGGAGGCTCCAGGGCGGGCGCGAACGACCCGCGGTGATAGCCACTGCCGTCGAGACACTCGTGGTGCGTGCCCGCGAGAGCGCCCAGCGGCATGAGGAACCCGCTGCGCGACAGCACCCGCTCGGTGTGGTGCGGGTGCAGCCGCGCCCGCTCCCACTCGTCGGCGGTGAGCGGGCCGGGCCGGTTCCAGGCGGCAGCCTCGACCGCCACCCGGCCGATGTCGTGCACCGATCCCGCGCGGCGCACGGAGACGACCGCGGGCGAAGGCAGGGCCGCGACAGTGGCCGCCCGTCCAGCCAGCGCCGACACCCCGGCCGAGTGCCCCACGAGGTGGGGGCAGACCAGGTCGGCGAAGTCCCCGACGGCCGCCAGGGCCCGGTCGACCTCCTCGCCCTCGAGCATCAGCGGCGGGGAAGGCTCGGCAGCCATGGTCGCCGACCAGACCGAGCCCGAGGCGTCCGGCAAAGGATCGCGCGCGACGGCCTCGAGCACGTCCACGACCGCCGGATCGAAGGCGCTGCCCGCCCGACGCCGGATGACGGTGGTGGCGTGCTCGACGCCACCCAGCACCCGCTGGAAGCAGAAGTCCCGCGCCACCTGGGCGATCCGGATCGGCAGCGGGATCGCGTCCCCGGAGGCGCCGGGCGCCCTTCCGTCCCACCGGGCCGTGAGCACGGGGAAGAGGGCACACACGTCGGCAGGCGCGCCCAGCCTGTCGGCGAGCATCAGCGCGACTTCACACATCGCGGCCTGGTGGCGACGGTGTCCCCTGCTCGCACCGGGGAGCCGTGCCATCCCCTGCGCGAACCGCAGGGGTGCGGGCAGATCGGGGCTGCCCAAGGCCCGCACGACGCCCCCGGCGATCTCGCCGGGGGACCCGAACATCGCCGGCGTGAAGTGCTCGAGCAGCGCACCCGGCGGGAACATCCTCGCGGCGACCTCGGCGTCCGCCGTACAGCCGGCGTAGAACAGCAGCGATCCGTAGAAGGTGCGGCGGAGCTCCTCCTCGTCGAGGCCCAAGCGCGCGGCGACGGACACGCCGAGCAGGGTGCTCCGCAGACCGTGCTCGAGGGGGAAACCCATCGCCAGGTCGGTGGCGAGGCACAGGGATCCGATCACCTCGGCGGTGCGGACCGCATCGGGAGGCGGCGCACGTGACACCACGTGCCGACGGTACTCCGGCGGAACCGGGGCGGGACTGGGTCAGGAGGCGCTCAGTGGTGGATCCGGCCGTCCCGGGCGCCGAGCCGGTCGCCCGAGCCGCCCCACTGCAGCGCCACGATCTCGGCGGCGATGCTGATCGCGGTCTCCTCCGGCGTACGGGCGCCCAGGTCGAGGCCGATGGGGCTGGAGAGCAGCGCGATCTCCTTCTCGCCGAGCCCGGCCTCGCGCAGCCGCTCCAACCGGTCGTCGTGGGTGCGCCGGCTGCCCATCGCGCCGACGTAGGCCGGGCGCTGCTCCTCGGGCAGCCGCAGCGCGACCTCGAGCAGGGGGACGTCGAACTTGGGGTCGTGGGTGAGCACGGCCAGCACCGTCCGCCGATCGATGCGGCCGGCCTCGACCTCGGTCTCGAGGTAGCGGTGCGGCCAGTCGACGATGACCTCGTCGGCGTCGGGGAACCGGCTGTGGGTGGCGAACACCGGCCGGGCGTCGCAGACCGTGACGTGGTAGCCGAGGAAGCTGCCGACCCGGGCGACCGCGGCGGCGAAGTCGATCGCGCCGAACACCAGCATCCGCGGCTTGGGCGCGAACGCCCACACGAACACCCGCATCCCCTCGCCCCGGCGCTCGCCGTCGGGCCCGTAGGTCAGCGTCGCGTTGTGCCCCGCCGCCAGCAGCCCCAGCGCGTCGTCGCGGACCGCGTCGTCGGCCCGCTCCGAGCCCAGGGAGGAGATGGTCCGGGACGTGCGCGGGGTCGTGGACGGCGTACTCACCCCCGGGACGTCCCGGACTACCTCACTCTCGGGACGGACGACGAGGCGGCGGCCGAGCCGGGTGGGGTCGGGGTGCTCGATGACGGTGGCGAGGGCGACCGGCCTGCCCGCCTCGACGTCGGCGGCGAGCTCGCCGAGCTCGGGGAAGGTCTCGCGGCTGACCTTCTCGACGAACACGTCGAGGATGCCGCCACAGGTCAGTCCCACGGCGAACGCGTCGTCGTCGGAGACGCCGTAGCGCTCGAGGACCGGCTCGCCCGACGCGACCACCGACTGCGCCAGCTCGTAGACCGCGCCCTCGACGCAGCCGCCGGAGACCGAGCCGACCGCGGTCTCGTCGGGCCCGACCAGCATCGACGCACCGGCGGGCCGGGGGGCCGACTGGAAGGTCGCGACGACAGTCCCGACGCCGACCGTCTCGCCGGCCTCCCACCACTCCCTCAGCTCCGACATCACGTCACGCACGGGACACCAGCTCCGTCAGCTCGGCGAAGGTGGCCAGCGAGTGCCCGGCCACGAAGTCGTCGCAGTGCGGCAGCGCGGCCCGTACGCCGGCCTGCACCGGCTCGTAGCCGGACTTGCCGCGGTGCGGGTTGACCCACACGACCCGGTGGGCGACGCGCTGCAGCCGCTCCATCTGCGCGGCGAGCAGCTCGGTGCCGCCGCGCTCCCAGCCGTCGCTGAAGACCACCACGACGGCACCGCGCGCCAGGCCGCGTTGGCCCCAGCGGGTGAGGAACATCTGCAGGGTCTCGCCGAGGCGGGTGCCGCCGGACCAGTCGGGCACGGTCTCGCCCGCGGCGACGATGGCCCGGTCGGGGTCGCGCAACCGCATCGCCCGGGTCACGTGGGTGAGCCGGGTGCCGAGCGTGAACGTCTCGACCGACGAGCCGCCGGTGCGGGTCCAGCGGTGGGCCAGCCGCAGCAGCGCGTCGGCGTACCCGCTCATCGAGCCGGACACGTCGACCAGCAGCACCAACCGGCGCGGGCGGGTGGCACGGCGGCGCCAGGCGATGTCGGCGGGCTCGCCCATCCGGCGCAGGCTGGCGCGCAGCGTGCGCTGCGCGTCGACGTCACCGCGGTGCCAGCGCCGGTGCCGGGCGGTACGCCGCACCGGCGGCCGGCACACCAGCCCGTCGAAGAGGGTGGCCAGCCGCTGCTTCTCGGCGGGTGAGAGCGCGGCCACGTCGCGGTGCCGCAGCACCTCGGCGGCGCTGGCAGCGGCCCGCAGCACCTCGTCGGGACCGGCCTCGCCGTCGCCACCGTCGGGCTCGCTCTCCGGGAACGACGTCACGGGCGTCGAGGGCGTCGCGGGTCGGGGCCGCGGCAGTCCGTCCCGGTGGTCGAAGAACGCCCCGAAGACCTGGTCGAAGCGCTCGAGGTCGTCGGGACCGGCGCAGAGCGTGGCCCGGCCGGCACGCCGTACCGACCGGTGGTCGTCGGCCCCCACCAGCGCCGTCGCCGCCAGGAACCCCTGGGCCCGGTCAGAGGTGACCGGCACCCCCGCCGCCCGCAGCGCGCGGGTGAAGCCCAGCAGGATCTCGTCTCCGCTCCTCACCGGTGGTTGAGGAGGTCGCTCTGCGACCGTGGGTTCCTGAGGAGGGCGCTCAGCGCCCGTCTCGAAGGGCTCGAAACCGGTCATCGAGCCATCATCCGGTCGAGGGCCTGCTTCACCCGGTCGGCGTCCTCGCGGTACTTCACCAGCGCGCCGAGCGTGGTCGCGGCGGACTCGAGGTCGAGCTCGGCGGTGCCGAGGTGGTTCAGTGCGCGCGCCCAGTCGAGGGTCTCCGCGACCCCCGGCGGCTTGAGCAGGTCGTCGCGGTCGCGCAGCTGCTGCACCACGCCGACCACCTGCCGGGCCAGCGCCTCGCTGACCTCGGGCGCGCGGGAGCGCACGATCGCCACCTCGCGCTCGAGCCCGGGGTGCTCGATCCAGTGGTAGAGGCAGCGGCGCTTGAGCGCGTCGTGCAGCTCGCGGGTGCGGTTGGAGGTGAGGACGACGACCGGCGGCTCGGCGGCGGCGACGGTGCCGAGCTCGGGGATGCTCACCTGGTAGGTCGACAGCACCTCGAGCAGGAACGCCTCGAACTCGTCGTCGGCCCGGTCGACCTCGTCGACCAGCAGCACGGCGGGCGCCTGCTGGAGCGCCTGCAGCACCGGGCGCGCCAGCAGGAACCGCTCGTCGTACAGCGACTTCTCGGTTTCCTCCAGGCCGGCACCACCGTCACTGCCCTGCACCGCTTCGAGGGTGCGCAGGTGGAGGATCTGGCGCGGGAAGTCCCAGTCGTAGAGCGCCTGAGTGGCGTCGATCCCCTCGTAGCACTGCAGCCGGATCAGCGGCAGGTCGAGCGACTCGGCAACGGCCTCGGCCAGAGCGGTCTTGCCGGTGCCCGGCTCACCCTCGAGCAGCAGCGGCCGCTCCATGCGCAGCGCGAGGAACAGCACGGTGGCCAGCTCGTCGTCGGCGAGGTAGCCGGTCGTGCCGAGCCGCTCGGCGAGCTCGGCGGCGCTGGTCGGTGTCCCGGGGGCCATGTCCCAAGGCTACGACCGGCATGTTGGCCGTTGGTTGGATCGCCCGCGTCAGGGCCGGGAGTCGACGTCGCGACCGGTCGCGAGGTCGCCGCACTCGACCGCCGCGACCTCGCGCTCGCGGAGGTAGTCACGGGCGCCGGAGTCGCCCGACGCGGTCACGGTGACCCCGTCCCAGTGGTCGCGACCCAGCAGGACCGGGTGGCCCGGCACCCCGGCGTACGTCGCCCGGGCCAGTGCCCCGGTCCCGCCGCGGGCCGCCACCACCCGACGTACGACGGCGGCGTCGACGTCGGGCAGGTCGACCAGCGACACCAGGACCGCCTCCGGGCCGGCCGGGACCGCGGCCAGGCCGGCGCGCAGCGACGCGCCCATGCCCTCGGCCCAGTCGGCGGCCACGACCACTGCGACCGGCCCGGCGGGCACGAGCGAGGTCGCCTGGGCGGCCTCCGCGCCGAGCACGACCGTGACGGCGTCACAGCCGCCGTCGAGGAGCGCCGCGACACTGCGGCCCACCCAGGGGGTGCCGTCGTCGTCGCGCAGGAGGGCCTTGGGCGTGCCCATCCGGCGCCCGGCGCCGGCGGCGAGCAGCAGTCCGTGGACGGTCACCCGCCCAGCGTGGCAGACCGCCCGCCGCCGGGCGCGGGTCAGGCCGCCCGGAGCTGCCGGGACAGGCCGGCCAGCTGCTCGACCTCGTCGAGCAGTGCCCCGAGCTCGCCCTCGCGACGCTCGGTCGGGACGAAGCCGTGCTCGCCGAAGTCGGTGAACAGGGACAGCGACACCTGGCTGCGGGCCGCGGGCATGGACATGTTGGCGGTGATCGAGCGCCAGTGCTCGACGGCGCGGACGCCGCCGTCGGCGCCGTACGCGACGAAGGCGACGGCCTTCTTCTGCCACTCGGGGCCGAGCACGTCGAAGGCGTTCTTCATGGCCGCGGGGACGCTGTGGTTGTACTCCGGGGTGACGAACACGAAACCTTCGAAGCCGTCGACGACCTCGCTCCAGCGCGAGGTCTTGCCGTTCTCGTACTGGCGGTTGGCGGCGCCGGGGACGACGGGCTCACCGAGCAGGTCGAGGTCGAACTCCGCGACGTCGAGGATCTCGTAGGCGGCGGCCTCCCGGGCCGCTGCCTGCTTGGCCACCCACTCCGCGACGCCGGTGCCGAGGCGACCGGGGCGGGTGCTGCCGAGGACGATGCCGATCTTCACGCGAATGCTCCTGAGGGGGGTCGGGAATCAGGGGACGCTCACGAAAACAAGTTGAACGCGCAATTATTCCGCGAAGGCTTCCTCGTAGAGCCGGGCGAGCTGCTCGTCGTAGGCCCCGCTGAACCCGCAGACCATCACGTCGCCGCCGCTGGCCGCGACCAGGTAGCGCTGCCCCTCCTCGAACCGGACCCCGAGCACCAGGGCCTGCATCGACTCGCTGGCCTGGTCGACCTCGACCTGGTCGGCGGGCCCGCCGGCGTAGAACAGGGTGGGCCGCAGCACCACCCGTCCGTCGTCCATCGAGGCGACCTCGCCGTCGAAGGCGACGTCTGCCCGGCCCAGCGCCGCCGGGGTGGGCACCATGCAGCGGCCGGCCGCCTCCTCGCCGGGCAGGGCCAGCTGAAGGGTGTGGGGTGCCGGCGCGGCGCTCGGCGGCGCGGTGGGCGTCTCCCCCCGCCCCGTCAGCACGAAGGCGGCGGCCAGCGCGATCAGCACCACGGCAGCCGCGGCGACCAGCCAGGTGAGCGGGCTCCGGCCGCGGGTGCCACTCGCCCGCGACTCGGTCGGGGTGTCGGGTCCCATGGCGTCCTCCAGCAGTCGGGACACCCGGTCGGGGTCGGCCGGGGGCAGGGACGCGGCCGGGTCGGCGTCGCACAACCGCGCGCGCAGCAGGTCGTCGTCGTTCATCGGGCGCGTCCCCCTTCCGACTCCTCATGTCCGGCACCCGCCTCGATCTTTCCGAGCTCCTCGGCCAGCCGGGCGCGGGCCCGGTGGAGCCGCACGCTGACGGCGTTGGGGGTCACGCCGAGGACGGTGGCGATCTCGGCGGGCGTGAGCTGCTCCCACGCCCACAGCCGGAGCAGCTCGGCGTCGTCGTCACCGAGCCCGGCCAGGGCGTCGTGGACGGCGTCGTCGCGCGGCCCCTCGGCCTCGGCCTCCTCGCGCGGCGGGTCGACCGAGGCCACCCGCGCCGCCACCCGCTGCTGGCGTCGCTCGGAGCGCTGGGCGTTGGCGAGGACGTTGCGGGCCACGCCGTACGCCCACGGGAGTGCCGGCTCGGGCAGGTCGTCGAACCGGCGCCAGCACACCAGGAGCGTCTCGGCCAGCACGTCGTCGGCGGTGTCGGGACCGGTCCGGCGCAGCAGGAACCGCCGCAGCGGCTCGACCAGCTCGTCGCGGGCGAGCGCCGCGAAACGGGCACGCCGGACGTTGGGGTGCTCGTCGGCCCGCTCCTCGCTCACCACTCCTCCACCGTGCCACAGCACCCTGACGGCTCCAGGTCACGGGGACACGACAGGGCCCCCGCCTCGCGGCGGGGGCCCTGTCGGTCGTTCAGTGGCTGGTGAGCCGGGCTGGACTCAGAAGTCCATGCCGCCCATGCCGCCGGTCGGGTCGCCCGCCGGGGCGGCCTTCTCCGGCTTGTCGGCCACGACGGCCTCGGTGGTGAGGAACAGCGCGGCGATCGACGCGGCGTTCTGGAGCGCCGAGCGGGTCACCTTCGCCGGGTCGAGGATGCCGGCACCGATCATGTCGACGTACTCGCCGGTGGCGGCGTTGAGACCGTGACCGGCCTGCAGCCCGCGCACCTTCTCGACCACGACGCCGCCCTCGAGACCGGCGTTGACCGCGATCTGCTTGAGCGGGGCCTCGGTGGCGGCGCGCACGATCGCGGCACCCGTGGCCTCGTCGCCGGACAGGTCCAGCTTCTCGAACGCGGACTCGGCGGCCTGCAGCAGCGCCACGCCACCGCCGGCCACGATGCCCTCCTCGACGGCCGCCTTAGCGTTGCGGACGGCGTCCTCGATGCGGTGCTTGCGCTCCTTGAGCTCGACCTCGGTGGCCGCGCCGACCTGGATCACCGCGACGCCGCCGGCCAGCTTGGCCAGCCGCTCCTGCAGCTTCTCGCGGTCGTAGTCGGAGTCGCTCTTCTCGATCTCGGCGCGGATCTGGTTGACCCGGCCCTCGATCTGGCCGGCGTCGCCCGCGCCCTCGACGATGGTGGTCTCGTCCTTGGTGATGACGACCTTGCGCGCCTGGCCGAGCAGCTCGACCCCGGCGTTCTCGAGCTTGAGGCCGACCTCCTCGGAGATGACCTGGCCGCCGGTGAGGATCGCGATGTCCTGCAGCATGGCCTTGCGGCGGTCACCGAAGCCCGGGGCCTTGACGGCGACGGACTTGAAGGTGCCGCGGATCTTGTTGACGACCAGCGTCGACAGCGCCTCGCCGTCGACGTCCTCGGCGATGATGACCAGCGGCTTGCCGGACTGCATGACCTTCTCGAGCAGCGGCAGCAGGTCCTTGACCGAGCTCACCTTGGAGTTGGCGATGAGGACGTAGGGGTCCTCGAGCACGGTCTCCATGCGCTCGGGGTCGGTCACGAAGTACGCCGAGATGTAGCCCTTGTCGAAGCGCATGCCCTCGGTGAGCTCGAGGTCGAGCCCGAAGGTGTTCGACTCCTCGACGGTGATGACGCCTTCCTTGCCGACCTTGTCCATCGCCTCGGCGATGATCTCGCCGACGGTGGCGTCGGCGGCGGAGATCGACGCAGTCGCGGCGATCTGCTCCTTGGTCTCGACGTCCACGGCCATGCCGAGGAGCTGCTCGGCGACCTGCTCGACAGCGGTCTCGATGCCGCGCTTGAGGCTCATCGGGTTGGCACCCGCGGCCACGTTGCGCAGACCCTCGCGGACCATGGCCTGGGCCAGGACGGTCGCCGTCGTCGTACCGTCACCGGCGACGTCGTCGGTCTTCTTCGCGACCTCCTTGACCAGCTCGGCGCCGATCTTCTCGTAGGGGTCCTCGAGCTCGATCTCCTTGGCGATCGACACACCGTCGTTGGTGATCGTCGGAGCGCCCCACTTCTTCTCGAGCACGACGTTGCGGCCCTTGGGCCCGAGCGTGACCTTGACCGCGTCGGCGAGGGTGTTCATGCCCTTCTCCAGCCCGCGGCGGGCCTCCTCGTTGAAAGCAATCAGCTTCGGCATAACTCCTGCGATTCCTTCTGGGAGTCTGGTGTCACCCGGTGGGTTGCCCGCGACGGAACGGCCTGCCCGTGCCGACGAACCCTGCTCGCCGGTCGGTGCGGACCTCAACGCACACCAGGTCGTGTGTTGTCACTCTCATGGTACGAGTGCCAATCCAATGTTTAGCACTCGGGGTGGGCGAGTGCAAACGTCTCCACGCTCGCGGGACGGCCGGCCGGACCTACGGCCACCACCGGTCCAGACCTCACCGAACCTAGGTTCTCGTACCCATGCGCAGCCCACGCTCGCCCGCCGACACTGGCCCCATGACCACCCATCCCGTCACGCGCCCCGCCCAGCACCCGCAGCCGCGGACCGCGACCGCGCGCCAGCTCGACTGGCTACGCGGCGAGGTCGCGACGTGGACCCGCGAGGGGCTGCTCGAGCCCGGGCAGGGCGAGTCCGTCCTCGGCCGCTACCAGGCGAGCCGGCGGCTCTCGGTCGGCCGGCTGCTGCTCGTGCTCGGCGCCGGGTTCGTCGGGGTGGGTGTGATCTGGCTGGTGGCCGCCAACCTCGACCAGCTCAGCCCGATGGGTCGGTTCCTCCTCGTTGCCGCCCTCTGGCTCGGGCTGCTCGTCGGCAGCGAGGTGCTGGCCGCGCGGTCCGCGCAGCGGACGACGGGCTCCCGCGTGCTGGTCCTCGCGCTGCGCACCCTTGCTGCGCTGGTCCTGGGCGCGGCCGTGTTCCAGGCCGCGCAGAGCCTGCAGGTGCCGGCCTGGGAGCCGGCGCTGCTCGGCTGGTGGGCGCTCGGCGCGTTGGTCCAGGCCTACGGCGTGCGCTCGGTCGGCCCGCTCCTGGTCGGCCTCGTGGCCGGAGTGACCTGGTTCCTCTGGGCGGTCGTGGAGGCCGCCCCGAGCGGGCTCGGGGTGGTGCTCGCGCTGCTGGCGGCAGCCGCGTTCGCCTCCGGGCTGGCCGCCGTGCACTCACGGTTCGTCACCGAGTTCTCCGAGGCATGGCGCGAGGCGGGGGCGCTGCTCGCCCTGGCCGGGCTGTTCGCCGCCGCCCTCCCGTTCGTCACCGCCGAGGAGTTCGCCTGGGACCGCTGGCTGGTCGGCGGGGTGGCCGTCGCCACCCTCGCCGTCACCGCCGGCGCGGCCCTCGCCCGGGGCCGCGATCGCCTCGAGCCACTCGCCGTGGTCGCCGTCGCCGCGCTCGCCCTGCTGCTCGTCGCCTGGGACACCGGCGCCGACACCAGCGACCTGACGACGGCCGACTGGCTGCACGCGGTGACCAGCGTGGCCGGCTACGTCGTGGTCGCCGTCGGGGTGGCCGTCGTCGGGACGCTGCGCGACAGCTGGCCGCTCACCGCGACCGCGACCGTCGCGCTGGTCGTGTTCACGACCTTCCAGAGCTTCGCGGTGTTCGCGCAGATCATCGAGGGTGCCTGGCTGTTCGTGGTCCTGGGCCTGGTCTTCCTCGGGACCGGCGTGCTGTTCGACCGGACCCGGCGCCGGCTGGCCGCGGCCCTCGAGTCCGCCGGGGAGCCGTCGTGAACCGGGTCGTGACCGTCGCACTGGTCGCGGTCGCGCAGCTCGCGTGCGTCGGTGCCGCCGTCGCCCCGCAGCTCTCCAGCCGGCTCACGGGCGACGACTACCGGATGCAGGTGCGGCCGCTGGACCCGATCGACCCGTTCCGTGGTACCTACGTGACCCTCGACTACCCCGGGCTGCAGACCCCGGGCGGCTCACAGCCGCCCAGCATGGACGACGGGCGGAGCGGCGAGGTCTACGTCACGCTGGTCGAGCAGGACGGCTACTGGGTGGCCGACGACTGGCGACGTACCCGCCCGGCCGAGGGCCCCTACCTGGCGTGCGACGACACCGACTGGGCGATCCGGTGCGGGATCGAGTCGTGGTTCGCATCCCAGGACCGGGCGGCCGAGCTCGAGCGCAGCCTCGCCGACCACGGCGGCGTCGCGACGATCCGCATCGACGACCGGGGCAATGCCACGGTCGTCGACGTGCGCTGAGACGTCGGCCCTCCTCAGGAACCACCCTTCGAGACGGGCCTGACGGCCCTCCTCAGGAACCATCCTTCGAGACGGGCCTGACGGCCCTCCTCAGGAACCACCCGCCACGGCGGGGATCACGGAGACCTGCGCGCCGTCGGGGGTCGGGGTGGACAGGTTGTCGAGGAACCGCACGTCGTCGTTGCCGACGTACACGTTGACGAACCGCCGCAGCTCGCCCGTCTCGTCGACGATCCGTCCCTTGAGGCCGGAGTGGTGGGTGTCGAGGTCCTCGAGGACCTCGGCGAGGGTACCGCCCTCGGCGCTCACCTCGGACTCGCCGCCGGTGTAGGTGCGCAGGATCGTGGGGATCCGGACGGAGACGCTCATGGTGCCCCTTTCGGTGGTGCGCTGTCGGGTGTGGTGCGACGTTAGTCGGCGAGGCCGGTGGCGGTGAAGGCTGCGTACGACGGCGCGATCGTGGCGGCCGCACCGACCCGGTCGGCGACCGCGTCGAGGGTCTTCAGGCCCATGCCGGTGTTGATGACGACGGTCTCGAGGGTGGGGTCGAGCTGGCCGCTCTCGACCAGCTTGCGCAGCACCGCGGTGGTGGTACCGCCCGCGGTCTCGGTGAAGATCCCCTCGGTGCGGGCGAGCAGCAGGATTCCCTCGCGGACCTCCTCGTCGGAGACGTCCTCGACGGCGCCGCCGGTGCGCCTGCAGATGTCGAGCACGTAGATGCCGTCGGCGGGGTTGCCGATGGCGAGCGACTTGGCGATCGTGTCGGGCTTCTGGGGCCGGATCGCGTCGACGCCGGCCTTCCACGCCGTCGCGACCGGCGAGCAGCCGGTGGCCTGGGCGCCGTACACCCGGTAGGGCTTGTCCTCGACCAGCCCGAGCCGGATCAGCTCCCGGAACGCCTTGTCGACCTTGGTCAGCTGGGCGCCCGAGGCGACCGGGATGACGACCTGGTCGGGGAGCCGCCAGCCGAGCTGCTCGGCGATCTCGTACCCGAGCGTCTTCGAGCCCTCGGCGTAGTAGGGGCGGACGTTGACGTTGACGAACGCCCAGCCCTCCTCCTCGCCGGCGATCTCGGAGGCGAGCCTGTTGACGTCGTCGTAGTTGCCCTCGACCGCGACCAGGGAGTCGGTGTAGACCGCGGAGTTGACCTGCTTGGGCTTCTCCAGGTTGCTCGGGATGAAGACCACGGTCTTGATCCCGGCGCGGGCGCCCGCCGCGGCGACGGCGTTCGCCAGGTTGCCGGTCGACGGGCAGGCGAAGACCTTGGCGTCGAGCTCGCGGGCGGCGCTGAGTGCGCAGGCGACGACCCGGTCCTTGAAGGAGTTGGTCGGGTTGGTCGAGTCGTCCTTGACCCAGAGCCGGGTCAGGCCCAGTTCGGCGGCGAGGTTGCGTGCCTCGAGCAGCCGGGTGAAGCCGGGCTCGGTGTTGGGCGACTCCTCGATGTCGGTGGGGACGGGCAGCAGCGCCTTGTAGCGCCACATGTTCCGCGGCCCGGCCTCGATCTCCTCGCGGGTGACGGCCGGGTAGTCGTAGGCCACCTCGAGTGGTCCGAAGCACTCCGGACAGGCGTAGTGGGGACCCAGCGCTACCTGGTGGCCGCACTCGCGGCAGGCCAGGGACGTGGCGTGCCCGAAGGCGCCCTCACGCAGGGTGTGCGTCGCGGGCTGCGCATCGGGTCGGGCCAGCGTGGAGCTCAAGAGAAACCTCCTCCTCATCTTCCCCGCGGCGGCTCTCGCCCCGGGCCGGAATTGGCACCGTCTCCGCGACCGGCCGGAGCGGTCGTGGCGGTTGCCGGGACGTCGACGGGCCGTTCCCTCAGTCCCTCTCGATGAGCTGCTGACGACTGTACGCGGGCCGTCTCAGCATGCGTCCGCCGGTCCCGCATCGTGGATGGGGCGGCGCGTCAGCGGGCGCGGGCGGTGAGGTCGCGCAGCAGCTCCAGCACCCCGTCGGGTCCCTTGACCAGGACGTCGGCGTGCTCGGCGAGGGCGTTCTCCTCCTCGGAGAGCGAGCAGACCAGCAGCGTGGGGAGGCCCCGCTCACGCAGGTCGGCCACGGCCTCGAACGCGTCGAGGTCGCCGAGGTCGTCGCCGATGTACATCATGCCGCCGGCGTCCTGCTCCTCGACGAGGGTGCGGACGGCGTGGCCCTTGGTCATCCCGGACGAGCGCACCTCGATCACGTTGCGCCCCGGCTCCAGCACGAGGTGGTGCCGCTCGGCTAGCTCACGCATCGGCTCCATCAGCCGGTCGCGCGCCGCCCGGGGCTCCGGGAGGCGTCGGGTATGGACGGCGACCGCGAGCCCCTTCTCCTCGACGTGGGCGTCGCCCGCGTCGAGCCGGCGCAGCAGCGCCGGGAGCTCGCGCTCGAACGTCGAGAGCCCGGCGGGCGGTCGGGGCGACACGACGCGGCGCTGGGTGGAGGACCAGCGCTCGTTGCCGTACTGGCCGAAGACGAACAGCTCCTTGCCGTGCTCGCCGATCTCGGCGCCGATGGTGTCGAGGTCGCCGAGGGTGAGCGCCTGGCGGGCGGGACGGCCGGTGATGACCGCGATCGCCAGCACCACCTCGGCCAGGTCGACCAGCACGCCCGAGGCGTCGGGGTGGATCCGCGCCTCGTCGGGGTCGTCGACGATCGGCGAGAGCACGCCGTCGAAGTCGAGGCCCACGGCGCACCGTCCGGCAGCCGCGGCGTACGCATCGAGCCGCCGCCGGGCCTCCGGGGAGGTGAGCTCCATGTCACCGAGCAGGCGCGTCGGAGGTACGAGGACGCGCCGTGGGCTCGGGGAGGTTGAGCAAGCGGCGCCGCCCGAGCTCGCGAGGGCGCGGCGGCGCGTCGAAACTCAGAGGGACCACGACGCCACGGTAGCCCGTCAGGCCGCGTCGGCGGTGAGGATGACCGTGAGCCGGTCGCGCTTCATCGGCCCGATGGCGGGCTGGGTGCGGTCGATGCCGAGGTCGCGGCCCAGGATCGTCGCGGCCTCCTCGAGTCGCGGCGGGTAGTAGACCGTCGAGCTCGGGATGGTGCCGTACCAGTTGTCGGAGCCGACGACCTGCCAGCCGACCTCGGCGGCCGTCCCGGCCACCTGCCCGGCCAGGCCGGTGATCCCGGAGTTGTTGTAGACCTCGACGTAGACCTCGCCGCGCTGGACCTGCGGCTCCTTCTTCTCGACCTTCTGCGGCTTCACGGTGCGCTGCGGCTTCGGGGTCTCCTCGGCCTCGGAGGGCCGGGCGACGGTCGTGACCTCGCGCTCGGTCGGCTCCTCGCCCTGGGTGGCGACGTAGGTGACGCCGGCCATGGCGATCGCGACGATGCTGAGGATGGCGACGGGCGAGGGGAAGGCCACGCCGCGCTGGTTGCGCATGGGCATGGGACCTAGACCTCGAAGCCGAGCCGGCGGGCGGAGCGCTGGCGCTGCCGCGCGGCCCGCAGCCGCCGCAGCCGACGCACCAGCAGCGGGTCGGCCTCGAGCGCCTCGGGACGGTCGATGAGGGCGTTGAGGACCTGGTAGTAACGGGTCGACGACATGTCGAACTTCTCGCGGACCGCGGTCTCCTTGGCGCCGGAGTACTTCCACCACTGGCGCTCGAACTCCAGGATCTCGCGATCGCGGTCGCTGAGTCCGGGCTGCTCCCCGGAGTGCCCGTGGAGGGCGTTCGCGGCGTCCATCTCGCAGTCTCCCCTGGCGTGGTGGTGGATGGTCACGGCAGACTCTAGGTGACGAACCACAACGATGTCATTCGCATCGCGCGAGTCGCGGCGACCGGTCTTCGTCGGCCACGATGGGGTGATGCGGCCCACCGTTCGATGGGGAATCCTGGCCACCGGCCGGATCGCCCACAGCTTCGCCCGCGACCTGGCCGAGGTGCCCGGCGCCGCCCTGGTGGCGGTCGGCTCCCGATCCGAGGAGTCCGCGTCCCGGCTCGCGGCGGCGTACGGCGACGAGGGCTGTCGGGCCCACGGATCCTACGACGCGTTGGCCCGTGACCCCGACGTCGACGTGGTCTACGTCGCCTCGCCGCACGCGATGCACCTCGAGCACGCACGGCTCGCCCTCGAGGCGGGCAAGCACGTGCTCTGCGAGAAGCCGCTCACCCTCAACCTCGCCGAGGCGGAGCAGATGGTGGCGCTGGCCGGCCAGCATGACCGGTTCCTGATGGAGGCGATGTGGACCGCCTGCCACCCGGTCGTCCGGGCCGTCGTCGACGGGCTGCAGGAGGGCAGGTTCGGGACGCCGCGCCAGCTCCACGCCGACCTCGGGTTCGTCGTCGGGGGGTCGCCGGACGACCGGATGCACGACCCCGCCCTCGGGGCCGGGGCGCTGCTGGACATGGGCATCTACCCGCTCACGGTCGCCGACCTGGTGCTGGGCCCGGCGACCTCGCTCGCGGCGACGGGCGTCCTCGACGAGCGCGGGGTCGACGTCGACGTCGCGATCGCCGGGCGGCACGCGGGTGGCGCGGTGTCGGCGCTGACCGCCTCGATGACCTCCGTCTCGCCGCGGACGGCGAGCATCGCGACCGACCGCGGCCGGATCGACCTGCCCGGCGACTTCCACCACCCGCCGTACGCCGTCTGGACGCCGCTCGAGGGCGAGCCGGAGCGGGTCGAGGGCACCGGGCCCCTGCTCGGCACCGGGCTCGGCAACGAGGCGGCCGAGGTCGGCCGCTGCCTGGCGGAGGGGCTGCGCGAGAGCCCCCTGGTCCCGCACGACCGGACGCTGCGCCTGCTCGCGCAGATGGACGACGTACGCCGCCAGATCGGGGTCCGCTACCCCGCCGACGGGTGAGGTGGCCGCGGGCGTGCCCCTAGGGTTGGGGCCGTGAGGGAGACAGCCCAGCTCGTCATCGTGGCCAACCGGTTGCCCGTCGACCGTGTCGAGGAGCCCGACGGCAGCACGCGATGGCGCCGCTCCCCCGGCGGCCTGGTCACCGCGCTGGACCCCGTGATGCGCGCCAACGACGGGGTCTGGATCGGTTGGCCGGGCGGCACCGAGACCGACCTCGAGCCGTTCGAGGACGACGGGCTGTCGCTGGTGCCCGTGCCGCTCACGGCCGAGGAGATCGAGGGGTTCTACGAGGGCATGTCCAACGCCACCCTGTGGCCGATCTACCACGACGTGGTGGCCAAGCCCGAGTTCCACCGGGAGTGGTGGGACGACTACGTGACGGTCAACCGCCGGTTCGCCGACAAGGTCGTCGACGTGGCCGAGGAGGGCGCGACCGTCTGGGTGCACGACTACCAGCTGCAGCTCGTGCCGCAGATGCTGCGCGAGCTCCGGCCCGACCTGAAGATCGGGTTCTACCTGCACATCCCGTTCCCGCCGGCCGAGCTGTTCGCCCAGCTGCCGTGGCGGCGGCAGCTCCTGGAGGGGCTGCTCGGGGCCGACCTGGTGGGCTTCCAGATGAGCGGCGGCGCCGGCAACTTCGTCCGCCTGGTCCGGCAGCGGGTCGGGCACAAGACCCATCGCGACCTGGTCTACCTGCCCGACGGCCGCACGGTGCGGGCCGCGGCGTTCCCGATCTCCATCGACACCGCCGGCTTCGAGGAGCTGGCCCGCAAGGAGGGCGTCGAGGAGCGCGCGACGGAGATCCGCGAGGCGCTCGGGGAGCCACGGAAGGTGTTCCTCGGCATCGACCGGCTCGACTACACCAAGGGGATCATCGCCCGGCTGCGCGCCTTCAGCGAGCTGATCAAGGACGGCGAGCTCGACGTCGACGAGGCGGTCTTCGTCCAGGTGGCGACCCCGTCGCGGGAGCGGGTCGAGCAGTACCGGATCCTGCGCGACGAGATCGACCGGCTGGTCGGGCGGATCAACGGCGACCTCGGCAGGATCGGCCAGCCCGCCATCAGCTACCTGCACTCGTCGTACCCGCGCGAGGAGATGGCCGCCCTCTACCGCGCGGCCGACATCATGGTCGTCACGCCCTACCGCGACGGCATGAACCTCGTCGCCAAGGAGTACGTCGCGTGCCGCTACGACGACAAGGGGGCGCTGGTGCTCTCGGAGTTCGCCGGCGCGGCCGACGAGCTGCGGCAGGCGTGGCTGGTCAACCCCTACGACATCAACGGCATGAAGACCGCCCTGCTCGAGGCCTACAGGGCGCCCGCGAAGGAGACGACGAGGCGGATGCGGGCGATGCGCAGGACCGTGCTCAAGAAGGACGTCACCGCCTGGGCCCGCGCGTTCCTCACCGGCCTCGCCGAGATCCGGCCCGACCACGGGAAGACGGTCAAGCCACCGCGCGCCTCATGACCGCCCGCCCCTTGACCACCGCCGGAGGTCGAGGTGCGAGGCGCCCGACGGCCTTCGCACCTCAACCTCCGAGGGCGGCTCAGTCGTGGGTCGCCCCTGCCCCGGCCAGGGCCGGGTCGGTGGACATGATCGCCGTGATCTCGTCGGCGAGCTCGGGGCCGACCTGCCCCCAGCCGGGCTTGTAGCCGTAGATCTCGCGCACCGAGGTCGTGTGGCGGACCCCGTCGAGGCAGTCGACGTCGTCGGCGGTGATCAGCGACGGGTGGACCACGCCGACCGCCTCGGAGACCTTGAGCAGGTCACGCCGCAGGGTGCGGACGTAGTTGGCGAGCCGCTCGCTCTTCAGGGTCGGGTCGAGGCCCCGGACGTAGCGTGGGTTCTGGGTGGCGACCCCGACCGGGCAGTGGTCGGTGTGGCACTTCTGCGCCTGGATGCACCCGATGGACATCATCGCCTCGCGGCCGACCGCCACCATGTCGACGCCGAGCGCGAAGGCCACGACGGCGTTCTCGGGGATCCCGAGCTTGCCGCCGCCGACGAACGTCACCCGGTCGGTCATGCCGGCCTCGGCGAACCGCCGGTAGACCTCGGCGAAGCCGATCCGGAACGGGTAGGCCACGGAGTCGGCGAAGATCATCGGCGCCGCACCCGTGCCGCCCTCGCCGCCGTCGACGTTGACGAAGTCGACGCCCCGCTGCCCGTCGGCCATGTCGGCGACCAGGTGGTCCCAGAACTCGAGGTTGCCGACGGCCGACTTGATCCCGGTCGGGAGCCCGGTCTCGGTCGCCACCAGCTCGACGAAGTCGAGCATCGAGTCGACGTCGTGGAATGCGGTGTGCCGGCTCGGGGACGCGCAGTCGACGCCCGGCGGGATGCCGCGGATCTCGGCGATCTCCTCGCTGACCTTGGCGCCGGGCAGCATCCCGCCCAGACCGGGCTTGGCACCCTGCGACAGCTTGATCTCGATGGCCCGGACCGGCGCCGACGCGACGGTCTGCTTCAGCCGCTCGAGGTCGAAGCGGCCGTCGGCGTCGCGGCACCCGAAGTACGCCGTCCCGATCTGGAAGACCAGCTCCCCGCCGCTGCGGTGGTACGGCGAGATCGCGCCCTCGCCGGTGTTCTGCAGGCAGCCCGCCACCTCGGCGCCCCGGTTGAGCGCCTCGATCGCGTTGCGCGAGAGCGCCCCGAAGCTCATGCCGGAGACGTTGACGACCGACCGCGGCCGGAACGCGTGGGTGCGGCCGCGCGGCCCGCCCAGCACCTTGGCGGACGGCACCGCCACCTCCTCACCGGCGTGCGTCGCGGTCGGTGCACCGGGGCCCGTGAACGTGCGGTGCTTGATGACGGGGTAGCCGGCGACGTTCTCGACGTCGTTGTCGGTGCCGAACCCGAAGTAGTTGTTCTCCAGCTTGGAGCTGGCGTAGACCCAGCGCCGCTGGTCGCGGCTGAACGGCCGCTCCTCGTCGTTGGAGGTCACGATGTACTGGCGCAGCTCCGGCCCGAACCGCTCGAGCTGGTAGCGCAGGTGCCCGATGATCGGGAAGTTGCGCAGGATCGCGTGCTGCTTCTGGGCCAGGTCGTACGCCGTGATCGCTCCGAGGGCGCCCGCGGTCAGGGCACCGGCCTTTCTCCAGTTCATGCGACCGGTTGTAGTCCTCATCGCCCGTCGTGTCGAGGAGCGGGTACTTTGCGTGTCATGGATCTGCTGCCGAAGCCCGATCAGGTGGTGTCGGCGGCGAGCAACGTGGCGCACAAGGTGCTCTACGGCGGACTGGCCGACCTGCGGCCGATGCCCCGCACACTGATCGGCGAGGGGACGCTGCGCGAGGTCTACCACTACCGGCCCGCCGCGAAGGTGCGTGACCAGGGCGACCCGGTGCTGCTGGTGACGCCGCTGGCCGCGCCGTCGCTGTGCTTCGACCTGCGCCGCGGGTGCTCGCTGGTCGAGCACTTCGTCGCCCAGGGACGCCCCACCTACCTCGTCGAGTACGGCCAGGTGTCGTTCAAGGACCGCAACCTCGGCATGGAGCACTGGGTCGACGAGGTGGTCCCCGCCGCGATCCGCGAGGTGGCCGCGCACGCGGGCGACCGGCAGGTGCACGTCGTCGGCTGGTCGCTCGGCGGGACCTTCGCGCTGCTGAGCGCGGCGGCCGACCCGGGACTTCCGATCGGGTCACTGACCGTCGTCGGGTCGCCGTTCGACGTCAAGAAGGTCCCCCTCGTCGCGCCGCTGCGACCCCTGCTCAACGTGACCCAGGGCCGCGGCGCGATCACCCGGGCCTACCAGGCGATGGGCGGCGCACCGAGGCCGCTGGTGCGGTGGGCCTTCCAGCTCTCGTCGTTCCAGAAGCTGGTGACCAAGCCGCTGGCGGTCGCCCAGAACCTCGACGACGCCGACTTCCTCGCCCAGCTCGAGGCAGTCGACCGGTTCACCGACAACATGATCGCCTACCCCGGGCGGACCTTCGGCCAGCTCTACCACCGGTTCGTGAAGGCCAACGCCCTCGTCGAGGGCAGCTTCGAGCTGGGTGACCGGACGCTCCGGCTGGCCGACATCAGCGCACCGGTGCTGGTGTTCGGCGGGGCCACCGACGGCATCGCGCCCATCGCGGCCGTCAACGCGGTGGTGCCGCTGCTGACCGGGGCCGAGGAGGTGCGGTTCGAGGTCGTGCCGGGCGGCCACCTCGGGATGCTCACGGGTCGAGCCGCCCGCACCGCCACCTGGCCGCTGATGGACGAGTGGATCGACGGGTGGTCGGCCGAGGCCGACGCCGATCCCGTGGCCCCGACCGCGCCCCCGCGCCGTACGCCGTCGCGGGACACCATCGGCACCAACCCGACCCGGCGCTACGGCTCGGCCGGATCCCGCGCCTTCGGGGGCTGAGCCGCTCACTCCTCGAGGCCCCGCTGCTGGAGCCAGCGCCGGGCGGCGGTCCTGGACGCCCGGGCCAGCCACGCGTCGTAGACGGTCTCGGCGAGCTCGTCGCGGGTGAGGCTGCCGAGGTGGGCGGCGCGCAACAGGACCGAGGGGTGGCCGTCGAAGTGGGGCGTGGTGAAGAACGGCGTCGACTCGTCGAGCACCAGTGCCTGCTTCGCCTCGTCGGACTCGACCCAGAACACGATGACGTCGGCGTACCGCTCGCCGGTCTCGGGGTCGACCGCGTCGGGGCGGGGGTTGCGGAAGAAGACGAAGCTGCGGCCCGAGACCTGGTAGACCGCCTGCCCGCCCGGCACCAGCTTCGCGCCCGGCATCGACTGCGCGAGCTCGTGGACGTCCGCGACGGTCGCGCGCCGGCTCATGCGGTTCAGCGTAGGCGGGCGAGCCGCTAGCGTGCCGGGCATGAGCGCGCTCGCGGGCCTGGTCGACAAGGGGCTGGTGGCGCCCGACTGGGCCGAGGCGCTCGCGCCGGTCGACGACCGGATCGCGGCGATGGGCCGGTTCCTGCGCTCGGAGGTCGCGGCCGGGCGCTCCTACCTGCCGGCGGGCGAGGCGATCCTGCGGGCGTTCCAGCGGCCGCTCGCGGAGGTCAGGGTCCTGGTCGTCGGGCAGGACCCCTACCCGACGCCGGGCCACCCCATCGGGCTCAGCTTCGCGGTGGCCCGCGACGTCCGGCCGCTGCCCGGAAGCCTGCGCAACATCTACCAGGAGGTCCGGACCGACCTCGGCGTCGAGCCGCCGGACCACGGCGACCTGACGGCGTGGACCGAGCAGGGCGTGATGCTGCTCAACCGGGTGCTGACGGTGCGGCCCGGCGAGCCCGCGAGCCATCGGGGCCGCGGCTGGGAGGAGGTGACGTCGTGCGCGATCGACGCCCTCGTCGCCCGCCGCGGGCCGTGCGCCGCGATCCTCTGGGGCCGCGACGCCCAGTCGCTCAAGGGCCAGCTGGGCCGCATCCCGTGGGTCGAGTCGGCGCACCCGTCGCCGCTCTCGGCGAGCCGCGGCTTCTTCGGGTCTCGCCCGTTCACCCGCGTCGACCGGCTGCTGCGGGAACAGGGCGGCGAGCCGGTGGCGTGGGACCGCGGGTGGGAATAAAGTTTAAGGAACAACTATTGGGGTGGACATGAACGATCGCATGCCTGCGCTCTACCTCGGCCACGGAGCGCCCCCGCTCCTCGACGACCCCGTGTGGTCCGGGCAGCTCGCCGCCTGGGCGCGGGACCTGCCCCGACCGCAGGCGATCCTCATCGTCAGCGCCCACTGGGAGTCCGCCCCGGTGATGCTGTCGGCGAGCCACGCGCCGCTCGTCTACGACTTCGGCGGGTTCGCCCCGAAGTACTACCGGATGACCTACGAGACGCCCGACGCCTCGGCACTGGCCCGGCGGGTGGCCGCGATGATGCCGGCGACCGAGCCGGTGCACCAGCACCCCAGCCGCGGCCTCGACCACGGCGCGTGGGTGCCGCTGAAGATCATGTACCCCGAGGCCGACATCCCCGTGCTGCAGATGTCGCTCCCGACCCAGGACCCGGCGCGGCTGCTCGCGCTCGGCGAGCGGCTGCGACCGCTGCGCGACGAGGGCGTGCTGGTCATCGGGTCCGGGTTCCTCACCCACGGGCTGCCGTTCCTCAAGGAGTTCCGGATCGACGCCGAGGCACCGGGCTGGTCGGTCGACTTCGACGCCTGGGCCGGCGAGGCGCTGGCGCGCGGCGACGTCGACGCGCTCGCGGCGTACGCCGACCGAGCGCCCGGCATGCCGTACGCGCACCCGACCGTCGAGCACTACACCCCACTGTTCGTCACCCTCGGTGCCGCAACCGACCCCGAGGTGCCCGGCACCCAGGTCTACGACGGCTTCTGGATGGGGCTCTCGAAGCGGTCGCTCCAGGTCGCGTGAGGCCTCGACCCGGTTTGTGCCGACCGGGCCGCGACGGCAGGATCGTCGGGTGCGCATCCTGTCGATCCAGTCCCACGTCGCCTACGGCCACGTCGGCAACTCCGCGGCCGTGTTCCCGCTGCAGCGGCTCGGCCACGAGGTGTGGCCGGTGCTGACGGTGAACTTCTCCAACCACACCGGGTACGGCGCCTGGCGCGGTCCGCTGATCGACCCCGCCGACGTGACCGAGGTGATCCAGGGCATCGAGGACCGCGGCGTGCTGCCGACCTGTGACGCCGTGCTGTCCGGCTACCAGGGCAGCCCGGCCGTCGCCGGCGTCGTGGTCGACGCGGTCGGGCGGGTGAAGGCGGCCAACCCGTCGGCGACGTACACCTGCGACCCGGTGATGGGCAACGCCAGGTCGGGCTGCTTCGTCAACCCCGAGATCCCGCCGATCATCCGCGAGAAGGTGGTGCCGGTCGCCGACGTCCTGACCCCCAACCAGTTCGAGCTCGGCTTCCTCACCGGCACCGAGCCGTCGACGCTGGACGAGGTGCTCGAGAGCGCCGACCTCGCCCGGGCGATGGGTCCCCGTACGATCCTGGTGACCAGCGTCGAGACCGCCCCCGGACCGGAGGGCGACACGATCGGGCTGCTGGCGGTCGACGACGACGGCGCGTGGCTGGTCGAGACCCCGCGGCTGCCCCTGAAGGCCAACGGGTCAGGCGACCTCACCGCCGCCCTCTTCACCGCCCACCTGCACACCACCGGCTCCGCCCGGCAGGCCGTCGAGCGGACCGTCGGCTCGGTGTACGCCGTCCTCGAGCAGACCCTCACGTCGGGCGAGCGCGAGCTCCGGCTGATCGACGCGCAGGACGCGATCGCCTCGCCCGACGGCCGGTTCGAGGCCCGTCAGCTGCGTTGAGGACCGCTGGCTACCGTGGAGGCATGACCGGCCGGCTCACCCCGCTCCGCGCCGCAGTCGTGGCGCTCGCGGCACTGGCCGGCCTGTTCGCCATGCACGGGTTGACCCACCACGGCGAGCACGTGCCGTCGCACGACACGGCGTCGCCCCATACGGTCGGGCACGTCATGACAACGGCCCCGTCCGCGGCCACCGCACCAGCCGTGACGCCGGTCTCGACCGAGCTCGCTGCCGGCGCGGCGGAGATGTGCCTGGCGATCCTGCTGACCGGTCTGCTCGCCTGGTCCGCCGTACGCCGTCCGACGGCCGGCCTGCTGCTGGGACCCGCACACGCGCCCGCCCTCGTCGACCGGGCCCGCCCGGCGTCCCGCTCGCACGACCCGCCCTCACGCTGGTCCCTCTCGGTCTGCCGCTGCTGAGGAGCCCGGCCGCGCCCCTTCGGCGCGGCCCGCTCCCGCACGCCCACCCAGACCCGAGAGAGGAACCTCCGATGAACACCCACCGCACCACCGCGCTGCTCGCTGCTGCCGTGCTGGGCCTCGCCCCGGCGCTGGCCGCCTGCAGCGGCGACGAGGGCTCGGCCGACGAGGGCACGGTCCCCGAGTCCGCCGAGTTCAACGACGCCGACGTCGACTTCGCGACCGAGATGATCCCCCACCACGCCCAGGCGCTGATGATGGTCGACATGACCGCCGGCCGTGACCTCTCCCCCGAGGTCGCGGCCCTCACCGAGGAGATCCGCGCGGCCCAGGCCCCCGAGATCGAGGAGATGACCGACTGGCTCGAGGGCTGGGACCAGCCGGTGCCCGAGACGCCGCGCGACCACGCCAACGCCGGGCACGGCATGGGCGACATGGGTGACATGGGCGACATGGGCGACATGCCCGGGATGATGAGCGGGGACGAGCTCGAGGACCTCGACTCCGCCGACGGCACCGCCTTCGAGGACATGTGGCTGCGCGCGATGATCGCCCACCACGAGGGGGCGATCGAGATGGCCGAGGACGAGGTCGCCGACGGTGAGTACGCCGACGCGGTCTCGCTCGCCGAGGACATCGCCTCGTCGCAGCAGCAGGAGATCGACGAGATGGAGCGCCTGCTCGGCGACTGAGCGGCGGCCGCCGTACGACGCCGCGTGTGCCTGAGGACCATCCAGGGGGCGTTCTCAGGTACACGCGACCGCGGAGAGCTCGAGGCCCCGGCGAGTACGTCGCGGCCATAGGATGACCCCCGCCCGCCGGTGTAGCTCAGTTGGCAGAGCGTTCCCCTTGTAAGGGAAATGTCGCAGGTTCGACCCCTGTCACCGGCTCCCTGTCAGTGGGCACACCTACGTTGCCCCACGTGCGTACGTGCCTCGGATGCGGGGGCGCCCTGACCAAGCGGTCTCAGCGGTCCTACTGCAGCGTCACCTGCCAGCAGGCGGCGCGGCAGGCAGCGGCCGTGGCGTTGTGGCTGGAGACGGGGGTGGCCCGCGCCTGTACACGGCCCGACCACCACGTGAGGCGACACATCGCGATGGAGCAGCACCACGCATGCGCGTTGTGCGGGATGCCGGCCGTGTGGGAGGGCAGGCCCCTGAGCCTGGTCCTGGACCACGTCGACGGTGACGCGGACAACAACTGTCGCGACAACCTGCGACTGGTCTGCCCCAACTGCGACTCCCAGCTCCCGACCTACAAGAGCCGCAACAGGGGTCGGGAACGCTTTTCCCGACGCCAGCGCTACGCCGACGGCTCCTCGTACTGAGCCCTCTGCGGGGCCGCGGAACGCGGTGAGTGGTTGCCACCGGGTGCGTCCCGGCTTCGGTCCGGGCGGAGGAGGTGCCCCCTAGGCTGGCGTCGTGACCCCTCTCGACGACTGGCCGGAGCTGGCCGAGCACGACGCCCGTGGCGCCGGCTGGTCCCGGTCGTGGCGGTCGCCCGCGCGGGCCGCCCGGTCGAGGTGCTGGGGCACGTGCCCCACGGCGACCCGCTCGACGTCGACCACGTCACCGAGGACGGCACCGCCGTGGCGGCAAGAGCGGTGCTCTACCAGCTGAGCTAACGCGGCGCGGGGCGCGGCACGTGCTAGTGCGCTGGTTGCCTCGAGACCGCCGCGGGTCGGTGCCGCGCTCCCTTTACGGACGCACCGAGCGCGCGTACCTTCCATCATGGCGGAGGGGGTGGTCGACATGTTCGGTGCTGGCCAGCTGGGAGCGCTGGTGCTCCTCTCGATCTTGGGGACGTCGGGATACGTCCCCCCGGCGGACACCTTCGGGACGACCGGCCCCGACCGGATGCGGGGAACCCCGGGCGCCGACCGGATCAATTCCCTCGCCGGCAACGACGTCGTGAGAGCGCTCGAGGGCACCGACTGGGTCAAGGGCGCCCAAGGGCGTGACCTGATCTGGGGCATGTCCGGCCGCGACCGCCTGTTCGGCAACAACGACGCCGACCTGCTGCTCGGTGGCAAGGGGGACGACGCCCTCCGCGGCGACGCCCAGGACGACCAGCTCGACGGCGGTACCGGAGCCGACCGGATCAAGGGGTCTGACAACGACGACACGCTCTACGGCGGAAGTGGTGCCGACGACCTGCGCGGGGGCACGGGCGACGACGAGCAGCGCGGAGCCACTGGTTCCGACCAGCTCGGTGGCGGCAAGGGGAACGACCGGCTGGTCGGGGGCGCCGACTCCGACGCGCTTGAGGGCAGCTCTGGCCGGGACCGCGCGCTGCCCGGGCCCGGGCGTGACGAGGTGGACCTGAGGGACAACCCCCGACGTGAGTCCGACGCCGAGACCGACGTCGTCCGCCTCGGCCGCGACGGTCAGCGCGACCGCGTCACCTGCGACGCACTGGACAGGGTCGTGCTCGTCGGAGGCAGCGACTCCCACGACGTCCTCGTCGGTTGCGAGAACGTCGTCGAGCCCTCCTGACGCCGCTCGCCCGGCGGCAGGGCACGCGTGGCCCGCCGGCGATCGGGGTGCCCGGACACCCGGCCGGAACGCCCACCTAGGGTGAGGCCGTGACCTCTCTCGACGACTGGCCGGAGCTGGCCGAGCTCGCCGACCGCTACGGCGTCTCCCGGGAGTACTGGGACTGGCAGGGTCGGCACGTCACCGCGCCGGTCGCCACCGTCCAGGCGGTGCTGGCCGCGCTCGACGTCGACGCGTCGACCGGCGAGTCGGTGAGCGCCGCGCTGGCCGAGCACGACGCGGCACCGTGGCGCCGGCTGGTCCCGGTCGTGACGGTCGCCCGCGCGGGCCGCCCGGTCGAGGTGCTGGGGCACGTGCCCCACGGCGACCCGCTCGACGTCGACCTCGTCACCGAGGACGGCACCGCCGTGGCGGTGACCCAGCGGACCCACGACGTCGCACCCCGCAAGGTCGACGGCGTGCTGACCGGCGAGGCGCGGTTCGCGCTCCCCGACGACCTGCCGACCGGTTACCACACGCTCCGCGCCCGCAGCGGCGACCGGAGCGAGACCGGCCTGGTCGTGGTCGCCCCCGAGCGGCTGGAGCTGCCCGACGCGCTCGCGCGCCAGGTCTGGGGGCTGATGACCCAGCTCTACTCGGTCCGCTCCCGCGACTCCTGGGGCGTCGGCGACTTCGGCGACCTCGCCACGCTCGCGAGGTGGGGGGCAGGGCTCGGTGCCGACTTCGTGCTCGTCAACCCGCTGCACGCCGCCGAGCCGGTGCCGCCCGTCGAGGACTCGCCGTACCTCCCGACCTCGCGGCGGTTCCTGAACCCGATCTACGTCCGGGTGGCCGACGTCCCCGAGGTCGCCGCCCTCGACGAGGCCGGTCGCGCCCGGCTCGCCGAGCTGGGGGCCGGGCTGGCCGCCGTCGACGATGGCGACCTGCTCGACCGGCAGCCGGCGTACGCCGCCAAGCTGGAGGCGCTCGACCTGGTCCACCGGGCTCCGCGCTCCCCCGAGCGCGAGCGGCAGCTCGCCGCCTTCCGCGAGCGGGAGGGTGAGGGGCTGCACCAGTTCGCGGTGTGGTGCGCGCTCGCCGAGCACCTGCGCGGTGGGGAGTGGCCCGCGGAGCTGCTCGACCCTGCCTCCCCCGCGGTGGCCGAGCTCGCGCACGAGCTCGCCGACCGGGTCGACTTCTTCGGCTGGCTGCAGTGGGTCGCCGACGACCAGCTCGCCGGCGCCCAGGCCGCCGCCCTCGACGCCGGCATGGACATCGGCCTGATGACCGACCTCGCGGTGGGCGTCCACCCGTCGGGAGCCGAGGTCTGGACCCTCGGCCCGGCCCTCGCCCGCGGCCTGTCGGTCGGCGCGCCGCCCGACGCGTTCAACCAGGTCGGCCAGGACTGGTCGCAGCCGCCCTGGCGGCCCGACGTGCTCGCCGACCTCGGATTCGCGCCCTACCGGGCGGTGCTGCGCGCCGCGCTGCGCCACGCGGGCGGGCTGCGGATCGACCACGTGATGGGGCTGTTCCGGCTGTGGTGCATCCCCCACGGCGCGAGCCCGGCCGACGGCGCCTACCTGCGTTACGACCACGAGGCGATGGTCTCGATCCTGCTGCTCGAGGCCGAGCGCGCCTGTGCCTTCGTGGTCGGCGAGGACCTCGGCGTCGTCGAGCCGTTCGTCCGCGACCACCTCGCCGAGCGCGGTGTCCTCGGCACCTCGATCCTCTGGTTCGAGGTCGACGACGGCCGGCCGCGGCCGCCCGAGACCTGGCGCGAGCTGTGCCTGGCCACCGTCACCACCCACGACCTGCCGCCGACGGCCGGCTACCTGCTGGGCGAGCACGTCCACCTGCGCGAGTCGCTCGGCCTGCTGACCCGCCCCGTGGCCGAGGAGCTCGAGGTCTCCGCCCGCGAACGCGAGGTGGTCATCGCCGAGCTGCGACACCGCGGGCTGCTGTCCCCCGACGCCGACGAGGAGCAGGTGGTCGCGGCGCTGCACGCCCTGCTCACCCGGGCGCCGAGCCGGCTGCTCGGCGTGGCGGTCACCGACCTGGTCGGCGACCGGCGTACCCAGAACCAGCCGGGCACCCACCGCGAGTACCCCAACTGGCGGATCCCGCTCACCGGTCCCGACGGCGCCCCGCTGCTGCTCGAGGACCTCCCGCGCCACGGTCGCGCCCAGCGCCTGGTCAGCAGCCTCACCGCGGACCTGGCGCGGGACTAGTCTGTCGCCATGGCCCTGCGGATCGTGGCCAGCCGTCCCGACCCGGCGATCGTCGGCCTGCCGTGGTCGACACCGCTGGAGGACTGGAGCGACGAGGTCGTCGTTCCCCTGCCGCGCGGCCTCTCCCGCCACGTGGTCCGGATCGTGCGCCTCGGCGACCGGGTGTACGCCGTCAAGGAGACCGTCGAGGAGATCGCGTTCCGCGAGTACCGCGTGCTCCGCGACCTGCAGCGGATGGGGCTGCCGGCGGTCACGCCGCAGGGAGTGGTCACCGGCCGGGTCGACGACGACGGCGAGGAGCTCCCGGCCGCTCTGCTCACCGAGCACCTCACGTTCTCGCTGCCCTACCGGAGCCTGTTCTGCCACGGCCTCACCGCCGAGAGCCTGCCCTCCCTGGTCGACGCCCTCGTCGTGCTCCTCGTCCGGCTCCATCTCGCCGACTTCTACTGGGGCGACGTGTCGCTCTCCAACGTGCTGTTCCGGCGCAGCGCCGGTGGCTTCGCCGCCTACCTCGTCGACGCCGAGACCGGCGAGCTCAAGGACAGCCTGTCGAAGAACATGCGCGAGTACGACGTCACCGTCGGCTGCGAGAACGTCTTCGCCGAGCTGCTCGACCTGCAGGCCAGTGGCCAGCTCGACAGCGCGGTCGACGGGTTCGAGATCGTCGAGATGGTGCGGAACCGCTACCACGCGCTGTGGGACGAGCTGACCGGCGAGGAGGAGTTCCCGTCGGGCGACATGTGGCGGATCGGTCGCCGGATCGAGCGGCTCAACGAGCTCGGCTTCGACGTCGACGAGCTCGACATCGTCACCGACTTCGACGGCGACCGGGTCCGGATCCAGCCGAAGGTCGTCGAGCTCGGTCACCACTGCCGCGAGCTCCAGGGGCTCACCGGCATGAACGTCGAGGACGCCCAGGCCCGCCGGATCCTCAACGACATCGCGGCGTTCACCGCCCACTACGACCTCGGCCGCGAGGACCGCACGCTGGTCGCCAACCGGTGGCTCACGCAGATCTACGAGCCGATCATGGCCATGATCCCCCCCGAGGCGCGTGGCAAGCTCGAGCCGGCCGAGATCTTCCACGAGATCCTCGAGCACCGGTGGTACCTCTCCGAGGACGCCCGCGAGGAGGTCGGCATCTTCGACGCGGCGCGCGACTACATCGACACCCAGCTGTCGACGAGGCCGGAGGAGGCCGTCGCCGCACCCGGCGGGCCGGCACCCGGGGCGCCGTAGCGTCGCTCAGCGCAGCAGGTCGCGCCCGATGACCATCCGCTGGATCTGGTTGGTGCCCTCGAAGATCTGGGTCACCTTGGCGTCGCGGAACAGCCGCTCCACGGGGTAGTCGCGCGTGTAGCCGTTGCCGCCCAGCACCTGCACCGCGTCGGTCGTCACCCGCATCGCGGTGTCGGTCGCGGTCAGCTTGGCGATGCTGGCCTGCCGCGAGAACGGCAGGCCGGCGTCCTTGAGCCGGGCGGCGTGGAGGTACGTCGCCCGGGCACGCTCCACCTCGGCCCCCATCTCGGCCAGCATGAACTGCAGTCCCTGGAACTCCCCGATCGGCTTGCCGAACTGCTCGCGCTCCCGCGCGTAGGCGACCGCGTGGGCCAACGCCCCCTGGGCGATGCCGGTCGCGACCGCCGCGATGCCGAGCCGGCCCGCGTCGAGGGCCGACAGCGCGACCCGCATGCCGCCGCCCTCGTCACCGATCCGCTGCGCCGCCGGGATCAGGGCGCCCTCGAAGATCACCTGCGTGGTGACGTCGCAGGCCAGCCCCATCTTCTTCTCGGGGGCGCCGAAGGACATGCCGTCGGTGCCGTCGGTGACGATGAACGCCGACAGGCCGCGCCGCGGGTCGTCGCCGGTGCGGGCGAACAGGATGTAGTAGTCGGCGCACGAGCCGTTGCTGATCCACTGCTTCGTGCCGTCGACCACGTAGTCGCCGGTGGTGTCGTCGCGTCGCGCCCTGGTCTTGAGGCCGCTGACGTCGGACCCGGCCTGCGGCTCGGAGAGGCAGTAGGCACCGAGCCAGTCGCCACCCAGCATCCGGGGCAGCCACTCGGCCTGCTGCTCCTCGCTCGCGTTGGTGGCCACGACGTTCGCGGTGAGGCTGTGGACGCTGGTGCCGACGGCGACGCTCGGCCACACGGCGGCGATCTCCTCGACGACCTGGAGGTAGACCTCGTAGGGCTGGCCGCCGCCGCCGTGCTCCTCGCCGAAGGGAAGGCTGAGCAGACCCGACTTGCCGAGCAGCCGGTAGGCCGCCTCGGGGAACTCGGCCCGCTCCTCGGCCTCGTGCACCTGCGGCGCCAGCTCCTTGGTGGCGATCTCGCGGGTCAGCTCGAGGAGCGCCTCGGCCTCCTCGGTCGGCAGCAGGCGTACGACGTCGGTGCTCACGTGGTCACCCTATGCCCCCCGAAGTCGCACTCCCGCACCCGCGAGGTCGCACTCCCGCACCCGCGACAAGGGCGGTACGCACCGCTCGTCCACAGGTACGCCGACCACAGCCCCGTCACGGCCCGATCTCGACTACACCAAGCCCATGGACGAACTGCCCGAGCACCCCTTCCTGAGCAGCGATGCCGATCGCTACGGACTGACCCGCCGGAAGGTCGCGGCCCTCGTCGAAGCCGGCGTGCTGCGACGTCCGGTGCGCCGGGTGCTGGTCCGCACCGACACCGACGACACCGTGGAGCTGCGGGCACAGTGCGCCGCCCTGGTGGCTCCCGCCCACGTCGTCGTGAGCGACCGGTCTGCGGCGTGGCTGCACGGGATCGACTCCTACGACCTGGCCGCGCTCGAGCTGCCGCCCGACCTGGAGGTCGTCTCGATCGACGGCAACACCGCCACCCGACGCGGCGGGTTCCTCGGCGGCAAGCGCGACCTCCAGCCGGACGAGATCTGTGAGGTCTGCGGCGTCCTGACCACCACCGCGCTCCGCACCGCCTGCGATCTCGCCTGCCTGCGCGGGCGTTCGGCCGCCCTCGCCGTCCTCGACGCATTCATGCGTCATCACGCCCTCACGCGCGACGACTACCGCCGGATGCTGCCCCGGTTCGCGGGCCGCCGCGGCGTCAAGCAGCTCCGCGAGCTCGTGGAGCTCGCCACCCCGGACGCCGAGTCACCGGGCGAGTCGTGGACACGTCTGCGGATCATCGACGCCGGCATCCCGCTCCCGAGGTGCAACGTCTGGGTGCACGTCGAGGACTACGGGTGGGTGCGGCTCGACCTGGCGTACGCGCACCTCAAGATCGTGGTCGAGTACGACGGGGAGGAGTTCCACACCGAAGACGACGACCGGCAGCATGACGAGCGGCGACGAGACGCCCTGCGCCGACAGGGGTGGATCGTCATCGTCGTGACCAAGGACGACCTGGGCGGGGAGCGGCTCGACGCCTGGCTCACCGAACTGCGTGAGGCCCTGCACCACCGCACCCCGGTGGCCGTACGCCGCTACAGCCGCGGCTCGTGGGACGGTCCGCGCCGGCGTCCCACACCCAGCGTGCGGTAGCGCGCCCTCGCGGGTGCAGGAGCGCGCCCTCGCGGGTGCGGGAGTGCGACCTCGCGGGTGCGTCACTGCGCCCTCGCGGGTGCGGGAGTGCGCTCTCGCGGTGAGGGGGAGCCCTCCAGCGGCTCGTAGGACAGGGGCTGGTAGCTGCCCACGACGAACTGGCCGTTGGTTTGCAGCGTCACCGGCTGGATACCGGCCGGGCGGCCGTCGCGGTAGGTGATCAGCGAGACCATGGCGTCGCGCCGCGGCTTCGACCCGATGGCGATGGCGTACGCCGCGCCGCCGGTCGTCCCGGTCGTGTAGCTGTAGCCGACCTCGCCGTCGGGCCCCTCGACCCGGTCGGGACCAATCTTCACGTGCACGTGGCCGCCGACGACCAGGTCGACGCAGCCGCGCTCGAGCGCGGGCTGGGCGAGGTCGGTGTCGTGGACCAGCGCGGTGGCGACCCGCTCGTCGGAGTCGCAGATCTCGTCGCTGAGCCGCTCGGCCACCTCGCCGAAGCCGAGGCCCGTCTCGTCGCGCCAGTTGCCGAGCCCGCTGGCCCGCGGGTCGTCGACCCCGATCAGCGGCGCGTCACCGGGCCCGTCGACGACCGCCCCGTCGAGCATCGTCCAGCCCCGGTCGTCGAGGTAGCCGCGTACGAACTCGCCGTTGTCGTGGTTGCCCGCGACGGCGTACCGCTCGTAGTCCTCGAACGCCTCGTTCAGCGAGTCGAGGCTGAAGGCCTCCCACTCGGCGCCCGAGGAGGTGTCGTCGCCGGCATCGAACACCGCCTCGGCGCCGACCCGGTCGCCGATGGCGCGGGCGACCTGGTCCATGCCGATGTTGTCGTGCCGGTCCGAGACCAGCACCACGACCGTCTCGTCGTCGCCGGGCTCGCGCAGCGGCAGGTCCTCGGCGCCGGCGGCGGCCTTGTCGTAGAACGCCTTGCTGTTCTCGTACGTCGAGATCGCACTCAGCACGAGCCGCTTCGATTCGACCGTGGTGGCGTCGGTGCGTACCTGGACCCGTGGCAGCGGCTCCGGGAGGCCGACCTGGCCGTCGAGGAAGGTGTCGAGGTCCTCCCAGGTCCGCTGCGCCTCGAGGCTGGGCTCCTCGGGCTGCCACGGCTCCCACAGCAGGACGCCGATGAGCACGACGGCCAGCCCTGCAGCGATCCCGGTGCGACTGCGTGCCGACCGCCACAGCTCGCGCCGCCGGGCCGGGCCGACCAGCAGCCACACGGCCACGGGCAGCAGCCCGAGCAGGATCCCGCGCACCGCCGCGTCGTACGCCATGTCGGCGACGGCGTCGCGGACCTTGGCGACCGAGCCCTCCGGCTGGCTGGCGATGAACGCGTAGCGCTCGACCAGCGCCTCGGGGCTCTCGGCCGTGGTCTTGCCGAGGGTGACGTCGACGCCCACCCGGTTGCCGGAGGCGATCCTGATGTCGGGCAGCACCGGGCCGGTGCTGACGACCACCCACCCGTCGAGCGTGGGACGGACGATCGAGTCGTGGCTGGCCAGCACCACCTCGCGGCTCGACCCGAGGAAGATCGCCGAGCCGCTCGCGAGCGCGACCACCAGCCAGACCGCGGCCAGGCCGAGACCGCTCAGCAGCCGGGGTGTCATCGCGGCGCGGTCAGGCGCGGGCTCGCGCGATCGCGTACAGGGCCACCGAGGCGGCCACGCCGGCGTTCAGCGACTCCAGCTGGTGGGCCATCGGGATCGACACCAGCTGGTCGCAGGTCTCGGCCACCAGCCGGGAGAGGCCGCCGCCCTCGGCGCCGACGACCACGACGAGCGGGCCGTCGGCGAGGCCGTCGGGGCCGGCGAGGTCGGGCAGCGACACCTCGCCGTCGGCCGCCAGGCCGACCACCATGCAGCCCGCCTCCTGGTAGGCCTTGAGCTGCCGGACCAGGTTGACGGTGCGGGCGACCGGGATCCGGGCCGCAGCGCCGGCGCTGGTCTTCCAGGCTGCGGCGGTCATGCCCGCCGCGCGCCGCTCGGGGATCACGACGCCGTGGGCGCCGAAGCCGGACGCGCTGCGCACCACCGCGCCCAGGTTGCGCGGGTCGGTGACCTGGTCGAGCGCCACGACGAGCGCGGGCTCCCCCGCCTCCTCGGCGCGCGCCAGCAGGTCGTCGGGGTGGGCGTACTGGTAGGCCGGGATCCGGGCCGCGAGCCCCTGGTGGACCGCGCCGTCGGTGAGCCGGTCGAGCTCGGTGCGGGTCACCTCGAGCAGGCTGGTCCCGTGGTCAGCCGCCAGCTTGAACGCCTCGCGCAGCCGGCCGTCGCGCTCGGCCCCCTCGGCGACGTAGACCGCCGTGACCGGTACGCCGGCGCGCAGCGACTCGACGACCGAGTTGCGACCGGCGACCCACTCGGCCTCCGAGCCCGTCCGCTGCCGCGGCTTGCGTTGCTGCTGCTTCTCGGAGCGCTTCGCCGACTGGTGCGCCTTGTGGTAGGGCCGGTCCTTCGCCTTCGGGGTCGGCCCCTTGCCCTCGAGGCCGCGGCGGACCCGGCCCCCGGACCCGGCCGTGGGCTTCTTCGAGGTCTTGCGGACCGATCCCTTGCGTTGGCTGTTGCCTGCCATCACACGCTCCACTTCGGGCCGTCGGGGGTGTCCTCGATCTCGACGCCGGCAGCCTTGAGCCGGTCGCGGATCGCGTCGGCGCGCGCCCAGTCCTTGTCGGCCCGGGCCTGGGCGCGCTCGTCGAGCAGCCCGTGCACGAGCGCGTCGACGACGGCGGTGAGCCGCTCGTCGCCGCCGGTGGTCGGCCAGGCCGGATCGTCGGGGTCGAGGCCGAGCACGTCGAGCATCGCCCGGACCGAGGCGATGGTGCCCCGCAGCGCCGTCGTGTCGTCGCCGCTCAGCAGCCGGTTGCCCTCGCGCACCACCTCGTGGATCGCCGCGACGGCCGCCGGCGTACCGAGGTCGTCGTCCATCGCGGTCACGAAGTCCGCGCACGGCATGCCGGGCCCGACCACCTCGCCCAGGCGGTCGGTGGCCCGGGCCAGGAAGGACTCGATCCGCCGGAACGCGGCCGCCGCCTCCTGCAGCGCCTCGAACGAGAACTCCACCGTCGAGCGGTAGTGGGCACTCACCATGTAGAACCGCAGCTCGATGCCGCGCACCTGCGCGAGCACGTTCGGCACCAGCAGCGAGTTGCCGAGCGACTTGCTCATCTTCTCGCCGGAGGTCGTGATCCAGGCGTTGTGCAGCCAGTACGCCGCGAACCCGTCGCCGGCCGCCCGCGACTGCGCCTGCTCGTTCTCGTGGTGCGGGAACCGGAGGTCGACCCCGCCGCCGTGGATGTCGAAGGCGGCGCCGAGGTACTTGCGCGCCATCGCCGAGCACTCGATGTGCCAACCCGGCCGGCCCGGGCCGTAGGGCGACGGCCACGCCGCCGTCTCCGGCTCGCTCTCCCTCTTCCAGCCCTTCCACAGCGCGAAGTCGCGCGGGTCGCGCTTGCCGCGCGGGTCGGCGTCGCCCGCCGGCTCCATGTCGTCGATCCGCTGCCGCGTCAGCTCGCCGTACGCCGGCCACGACCGGACGTCGAAGTAGACGTCGCCGGAGCCGTCGTCGGCGGCGTAGGCGTGGCCCCGCGTCACCAGCCGCCCGATCAGGTCGAGGATCTCGGGCACGTGCCCGGTCGCGCCGGGCTCGTAGGTCGGCGGCAGCACGTTGATCGAGGCGAGCACCTGCGTGAGCTCGCGGTGCATGTCGTAGGCGAGGTTGAACCACGGCCGGCCCTGCGCCTCGGCCTTGGCGAGGATCTTGTCGTCGATGTCGGTGACGTTCCGGATGAAGGTGACGTCGTACCCCTGGTGGCTCAGCCACCGCCGGAGCACGTCGAAGTTGACCGCCGACCGGACGTGGCCGACGTGGGGCTCCGACTGCACGGTCAGGCCGCAGACGTAGATGCCCGCCTTCCCCTCCTCGAGGGGGACGAACTCGCGCACCTCGCGCGTCGCGGTGTCGTGTAGCCGGAGAGTCACCCGGCAGAGTCTAGGTGCGGGCGGCACGCAGACCACGATCGACGGGTGCTGTGACTCGTGGGACAGGAGTGACGTTTCGCCGTACCCTCGACGGGTGCCCCGACTCCTCCCCCGCACGCTGCCGGCCCTCGCGCTGGCCCTGCTGACACCGGTGCTGGCCGCGACGCCCGCCGAGGCGGCGCCGCCGCCGCGCAAGATCTCGTACGCCGAGTGGCGGGGCGCCGCCCTCGCGTCGGGCAGCCTCGACGGCACCTCGCTCGACCACGGCGCCGTCCGGGTCACCGACCCGGTCGCCACGCGCACCTACGGCGGCCGCACCTACCGGGTCGGCCGCTGGACCTCGCCCTGGCGCGCGCCCGGCTTCGCGCTCACCCAGCTGGTCGCCTCGTGGCAGGCCCGCACCCCGGGCCGCTCCTGGGTCGAGGTGCAGGTCCGCGGCCGCGACGCCGACGGCCGGAGGTCGAGCTGGGACACCCTCGCCCGCTGGGCGGCCACCGGCAAGGGGATCCGGCGGACCACGGTCTCGGGGCAGTCCGACGACCTGGCCGACGTCAACGTCGACACCTGGCGCGCGCCGGGCGGGCTGAGCTCCTTCCAGCTGCGCGTCGGCCTGATGAAGAGCGGCGGGAGGTCGCCCCGGTTGCAGGCCGTCGGCGCGATGGCCTCCCGGATCGCCGACGTCGACGGCGTGGCCACGTCGCGGCCGGGCGTCGCCGGCGGGGTCGTGCTCGACGTGCCGCGCTACTCGCAGATGATCCACTCCGGCCACTTCCCCGCGTGGGGCGGCGGCGGCCAGGCGTGGTGCTCGCCGACGTCGACCTCGATGGTGCTCGGCCACTACGACGCCCTGCCGTCGAGGCGCGCCCGGTCCTGGGTGCCCGACGGCCACCGCCAGCCGTGGGTCGACCACGGCGCCCGGATGACGTTCGACCACGGCTACGACGGCACCGGCAACTGGCCGTTCAACACGGCGTACGCCGGCGGGCTCACCGGCGGTCCGGCCTTCGTGACCCGGCTGAGGAACCTGCGGCAGGCCGAGCGGTTCGTCAAGGCCGGCATCCCGCTCGTCGCGTCGGTGTCGTTCGGACCGGGCGAGCTCGACGGCGCCCCGATCTCCTCGACGGCCGGCCACCTGCTGGTGATCGCCGGCTTCCGGGACAACGGGGACGTCGTGGTCAACGACCCGGCCGCCCGGACCAACCGCGGGGTGCGGCGTACCTACGACCGCGGCCAGTTCGAGGACGTGTGGCTGCCGACCTCCGGCGGCCTGGTCTACGTCATCGCCGACGACGACCACCCGCTGCCCGGCGGACGGTCCCCCGGCTGGTGAGGCTCAGGCCTCCGACGCGGTGACGTCGACCTCGTGCCACCCGGTGGCGCCGTCGGGGACGACGTCGCGCTCGACGCCGGTCTGCACCTCGCCGGACCTGCTGATGGCGCGCACCCGGAGCACGTGGTCGCCGGGGTCGAGCCGGACCTCGCCCGCCCACTGCACCCACGTGTCGTCGGTCGGGGGCTGGGCGATCTCGACCGACGTCCAGGAGCCGCCGTCGACGGAGACCTCGACGCCCTCGATGCCGACGTGCTGCGCCCACGCGACGCCGCCGACCGCCACGTCACCTGCCGCGACGTCGTCACCCGACCGCGGCACGTCGATCCGCGACGCCAGTCGCACCGGCGCCTCCTCGGCCCAGCCCTTGGTGGTCCAATAGGCCTCGAACCGGTCGAACCGGGTCACCTCCATGTCGACCACCCACTTGCACGCCGACACGAACCCGTAGAGGCCGGGCACGATCGTGCGGACGGGGAAGCCGTGCTCGACCGGCAACGGCCGCCCGTTCATGGCGATCGCCAGCATCGCGTCGCGGTCGTCGGTGAGCACCGACAGCGGCGTACCGCAGGTCCAGCCGTCCTCGGAGGTCTGCAGCACCGCGTCGGCGTCGGGGCTGACGCCCGCCTCGGCGAGCAGGTCGGCGAGCCGGACCCCGCTCCACCACGCGTTGCCGATCAGCTCGCCCCCGACCGGGTTGGACACACAGTTCAGGGTGATCCACGCCTCGGTGCGGCGCCGGTCGATCAGGTCGGCGAAGCTCAGCTCCAGCTCGCGGTCGACCATGCCGTGGATCCGCAGCCGCCACTCCTCGGGGGCGATCGTGGGGACCGCGAGGGCGGTGTGGATCAGGTAGAAGTCGTCGGCCGGCGTCTCCCACGACGAGACGCCCGCCAGCCCGATGCGCGCGCGCGCCGGGACCTGCGGCTCGCTGACCCCGGGCAGGCGGAGCAGCGCCCGCTCCGACTCCAGGGCCCGCCGACCGCGCCCGACCAGCCGGCCGGCCCCGGTCAGGCCCACGGCGAGCACGGCCACGGCGCCCGTGCCGAGCAGGAAGCCTCGCCGGGTGCCGGCGGCGACCGCGTGGTCCAGGGAGGTTTCGGACCGGAGCCGACGCGTGACCAGGTCGAGGGCCACCACCCAGGTGACGAAGCCGACCGCGAGCGGCAGGTAGGCCGCCGTCGAGGTCGACTCGCCCAGCGCCACCGCGAGGACCCCCACCGCAGCAAGGCCGCCGAAGGCCACCACCGCCAGCCACCAGCGCCGGGCTGCGAGCCGGCCGATGGCGGCGAACACCAGCGACAGCACCAGCAGGATCCCGCCGACCAGCAGCGGCTTGTCGTAGTGCCCGACGCGCTGGATCGCCCACTCGATGGCCGCGCCGGGGCTCACCCGGATCACCAGCTCCGCGACCGCGACCACCGGCGAGTCGCGCACACCGAGGAGGGTGGCGACGAAGTAGCTCGTGGCCAGGCCCGCCAGCCCCGCCACGAGCCCGGCCAGCGGCCACGCCCACCGGTTGCTGCTCACATCGTCGATTCTTGCTCAGGCATGATCGTCCCGTGAATCCCACGAGGGTCGGTGTCGGCACCGACGTCCACCGCCTGGCCGACGGCGTCCCGATGCACCTCGCGGGGCTGGCCTGGCCCGAGGAGCCGCGCGGGCTGGCGGGTCACTCCGACGGTGACGTCGCCGCGCACGCGGCCTGCGACGCGCTGCTCTCCGCCGCGGGCCTCGGCGACCTGGGCTCGAACTTCGGGACCTCGGAGCCGGAGTGGGCGGACGCCGCCGGTACGGCGCTGCTCGCCGAGACCGCCCGGCGGCTGCGCGTCGCGGGATGGGAGATCGGCAACGTGGTGGTGCAGGTGGTCGGCAACCGGCCGCGGATCGGCGTACGCCGGGCCGAGGCGGAGGCGGCGCTGTCGGAGGCGGCGGGCGCGCCGGTCGGCGTGACCGCGACGACCACCGACGGGCTCGGCCTCACCGGCCGCGGCGAGGGCGTGGCCGCGATCGCCACCGCCCTGGTGCACCGAGCGAGACCCGCCGACTGACCAGGGACGTGCAACAAGCCCCCGGGATCACTCCCGGGGGCCTGCTGTGGATCGAATCAGGACGCGAGGACCTCGTCGAGGATCGCCTCGGCCTTGTCCTCGTTGGTGTGCTCGGCCAGCGCCAGCTCCGAGACCAGGATCTGCCGCGCCTTGGCCAGCATCCGCTTCTCGCCGGCCGACAGACCGCGGTCACGCTCCCGGCGCCACAGGTCGCGGACGACCTCCGACACCTTCATGACGTCACCGCTGTGCAGCTTCTCGAGGTTGGCCTTGTAGCGGCGGGACCAGTTGGTGGGCTCCTCGACGTGGGCGGCACGCAGGATGTCGAACACGCGGTCGAGACCCTCCTTGTCGACGACGTCGCGGACACCGACCAGGTCGAGGTTGCAGGCCGGAACCCTCACCACGAGATCCTGCTGGGCCACGATCCGGAGGACGAGGTACTGCCGGTCCTCTCCCTTGATCTTCCGCATCTCGATGTCTTCGATGACTGCGGCCCCGTGATTTGGATAGACAACCGTTTCGCCGACGGTGAAGGTCATATGTCAAGTACCCCTTTCCAGGTGACCAGTCTAACACGGCCACGAGGGTGCTTCTTCACCCGTTTGCGCAGGTCAGAGCGGCAATCAGGGCTTGACAGAACCTCCGTTCATGTGATGGCGGGTCCGTCGGGCAGCAGTCGCGCGGAGTTCTGGCGCGGCCGGGCGGCGTGCCCGATACTGCGTCCATGGGGGCCCAGCAGGCGACCGAGACCGTGTCCGACCCAGCGCCGGGGCGGACGCGGGCGCGACCGTTCGCGGCGCGCCTGTCGTCGTGGACGCCGGCCGCGCTCGTACGCGCCGCGCACCCCAGGCTGGGCCTGGTCACCGCCCTCGGACTGGCCGGTGCCGCGGCCCTCAGCGGGCGCAGCAGCCAGGCGGTCGGCATGGTGCTGGCCACGGCACTCGTGGGCCAGGCCGTGCTCGGCTGGCACAACGACCTGGTCGACCGCGCCCGTGACGCCTCCCACGGACGTGCCGACAAGCCGCTGGTCAGGGGCGACGTCGACGCCTCGACAGTCTGGTTCTGGCTCGCGGTCGCGGTGATGCTGGTCGTGCCGCTGGCCGTGTTCCACGGCGTCTGGGCCGGGCTGTCCTACCTCGGCTCCCTCATCGTCGGCATCCTCGGCAACATGGTGCTGCGCGGCAGCTGGCTGTCGTGGCTGCCGTGGGCGGTCTCCTTCGCGCTCTACCCCGCCTTCCTCGCCTACGGCGGCTGGGCCGGCCAGGGCCACGCCACCCCGCCGGAGGTCAGCGTGACCGCGCTGGCCGCGCTGCTCGGCGTGTGCGTCCACGTGCTGGTCGCGCTCCCCGGACTGGTCGCCGACAACCAGGACGGGCGGCGACACCTCCCGCTGCGGATCGCCCTGCGGATCGGCGCACCGAAGCTGCTGTGGGCCACGGTGGCGCTCACCGGCCTGGTGCTGGCCGGGCTGCTGGCGGCGGGCGCCCGGGTCGGGCTGACCCAGTGACCTGACGAGCGCGGCCCCGGCGTACGACCGATAGCATGCGGGCCATGCATCTGCGACGCTCCCTGGCGCTGCTGTCCGGCGCGCTCCTGCTGGCCGCGCCCCTGTCCTCGTGCGGGTTCGACCGGGCCACCAACCGGGTCAACCAGATCACCGCCGGGTCCAGCGACCGCGACACGCCCGTCGACGTGCTCGGCGCGGCCGTGGTGTCCGGGGAAGAGGGCTCCGGGACCTTCGTCGCCACCTTCGTCAACAACGACCTCGACGAGTCGGCCACGGTCGAGTCGCTCGCCCCCGAGGACGGCGGCGCCGCCCAGTTCGACTTCTCGCCCGTCGAGGTCGAGCCCAACGGGATGGTCAACCTGGCCGACGACGACCAGGGCGTCCCGGTCGAGGGCGACTTCGCGGCCGGCGACCGGCTGCCGATGGTCGTGCAGATCGCCGGCGGCGACCCGATCGAGATGGACGTGCCGGTGGTGCCCAACTGCTGGGAGTGGGAGGGCCTCGACGCCACCCCGAGCGACTGCGAGGTCGCCGAGCCCGTGGGCGAGCACTGATGACGTACACACTGGTCCTGCTGCGGCACGGCGAGAGTGAGTGGAACGCCAAGAACCTCTTCACCGGCTGGGTCGATGTCGACCTCACCGACAAGGGGCGCGCCGAGGCGGTCAGCGGTGGCCGGCAGCTCGCCGACGCGGGGCTGCTCCCCGACGTCGTCCACACCTCGGTGCAACGTCGCGCGATCACGACCGCCAACCTGGCGCTCGACGCCGCCGACCGGCACTGGATCCCGGTCCACCGCTCGTGGCGGCTCAACGAGCGCCACTACGGCGCGCTGCAGGGCAAGGACAAGAAGCAGACCCTCGAGCAGTACGGCGAGGAGCAGTTCATGACCTGGCGACGGTCGTTCGACGTACCCCCGCCGCCGCTGCCCGACGACGACCAGTGGTCCCAGGTCGGCGACCCCCGCTACGCCGACCTCGGTGACGAGATGCCCCGCACCGAGTGCCTCAAGGACGTCATCGCGCGGATGCTGCCCTACTGGGAGGACGCGGTGGTCCCCGACCTGCGGGCCGACCGCACCGTGCTCGTGGCCGCCCACGGCAACAGCCTGCGCGCCGTCGTCAAGCACCTCGACGAGATGAGCGACGACGCGATCACCGGCCTCAACATCCCGACCGGCATGCCGCTGGTCTACAACCTCGACGACGACCTCCGGCCCACCGTCGCCGGTGGGGAGTACCTCGACCCCGAGGCCGCGCAGGCCGCGGCCGCCGCGGTGGCCAACCAGGGCCGCTGACCGCAGGGCGCGGCAGCGCCCGTGTCACGGGATTTCGACGCGCTCGCACGACTTCGCAGGCTCAGTCGTGTCGCTTGCTCAATCTGGCTGATCCCACGCGTCGCGTTCGTACCTCACGCGCCGCTGATCAGCTCACCGGTGACGACGAAGACGACCCGGTTGGCGACCGACACGGCGTGGTCGGCGATCCGCTCGTAGTAGCGGCCGAGCAGGGCCACGTCGACGGCGGCCTCGACACCGTGGGACCAGTCACCCGACATCAGCTCGGTGAAGCTGCGGCGGCGCAGCTGGTCCATCACCTCGTCGTCGCGACCGAGCTCGATCGCCGCCTCGACGTCCTTGTCGGTGATGATCCGCGACACCCGGGCCACCATGTCCTCGGCGACCTCGCCCATCCGGGTCATCGTCCCCCGGAGCTGCTCTGGTACGGCGATCTCCGGGACCCGCAGCCGGGCGATCTTGGCGACGTGGACGGACAGGTCACCCATCCGCTCCAGCTCGCTCACCATGCGCAGCGCCGAAACCACGACCCGGAGGTCGCCGGCCACGGGTTGCTGCAACGAGAGCAGGGAGAAGCAGGTGTCCTCGACCTTCTCGCGGACGGCGTCGATCTCGGAGTCGCCGCTGATGACGCGCTCCGCGACCTTGGCATCACCCTCGAGCAACGACCGGGTGGCGTCGCCGACGGCGGTCTCGACCAGGCGGCACATGTCGGCGAGCTCGGAGAAGACGGAGTCGAGCTGTTCGTGGAAAGCCTCACGCATGAGTCCGAGCCTAGGCACCCCAGGTGACCGGACGGGGACGGACCGTGAACGCGCGGTGAACAGTGGACAGCGGCTCGTCGCGCGCACCAACTCCCGGTGAATCGGGCCGTACGCTGGACGCGTGGACCCGACGCTCCAGGCGGTGCTCGCCGCGCTCGTGGGAGCGCTGGTGGCCGGCGGCGCCGTGCTCGCGTGGGCCGTGAGCGAGCGCCAGCAGCGGCGGATCGTCCCGGCCGAGGAGCCGGTGGTCCCGCCCGGCGTGGCCACGGTGCTGTCGGTGCTGCGCAGCAGCGCGGTGCTCGTCGGCGAGGGCGACGAGGTGCTCAAGGCCAGCGCGCCGGCGTACGCCCTCGGGCTGGTGCGCGGCCACTCGCTGGTCTCCGAAGAGCTCGCCGCCCTGGTCGGGCAGGTACGCCGCGACGGCCAGATCCGCGAGACCGAGCTGCTGATCCGGCGACCCGGCCTGCCGGCACGTCACGTCACGGCGCGGGTCGCGCCGCTGAGCTCGCGGCTGGTCCTCGCGCTGGTCGAGGACCGAACCAGGGAGCGGCAGGTCGAGGCGGTCCGCCGAGACTTCGTGGCCAACGTGAGCCACGAGCTGAAGACACCGGTCGGCGCAGTGCGGCTGCTGGCCGAGGCCGTGCAGGACGCCGCCGACGACCCCGAGGCCGTGCACCGGTTCAGCGGCCGCATGATCACCGAGAGCGACCGGCTGTCCCGGCTGGTGCAGCAGGTCATCGAGCTGTCCCGGCTGCAGGGTGACGAGCCGATCGACGCGCCGTCCGCGATCCACGTCGACGAGGTCGTCAAGACCGCGGTCGACACCAGCGCGATCGACGCCGACGCCCGGCGGGTCTCCATCGTGACCGGCGGGACGCCGGGGCTGGAGGTGTTCGGCAGCTCCGAGCAGATCACCGCGGCGGTCGCCAACCTGGTCGCCAACGCCGTGGCCTACTCCGAGGAGGGCTCGACGGTCCTGGTGTCGACCAAGGGCCTCCCGGAGTCGGTCGAGATCTCGGTCGTCGACCAGGGCATCGGCATCCCCGAGGAGGAGGTGGAGCGGATCTTCGAGCGGTTCTACCGCGTCGACCCGGCCCGCCACCGCTCCACCGGCGGCACCGGCCTCGGCCTCTCGATCGTCAAGCACGTCGCCGCCACCCACGGAGGCGACGTGAGGGTGTGGTCCGTCGAGGGCCAGGGCTCCACGTTCACCCTCACCCTCCCCCGTCGTGACCTGGAGACCCCCCTGTGACCCGAGTGCTCGTCGTCGAGGACGAAGAGAGCTACAGCGACGCTCTCGCGTACATGCTCCGCAAGGAGGGGTACGACGTCGCCATCGCGGCCACCGGCCCCGACGCGCTCAGCGAGTTCGAACGCAACGGCGCCGACATCGTGCTGCTCGACTTGATGCTGCCGGGCCTGCCCGGCACCGAGGTGTGCCGGCAGATCCGGGCGACCTCGAGCGTCCCGGTGATCATGGTGTCGGCCAAGGACGACGAGGTCGACAAGGTCGTCGGGCTCGAGCTCGGTGCCGACGACTACGTCACCAAGCCGTACTCGCCCCGCGAGCTGGTCGCCCGGATCCGCGCCGTGCTCCGCCGCGGCGTCGGCGAGGCCTCCGTCGACTCCTCGGTGCTCGAGGCCGGACCGGTGCGGATGGACGTCGAACGCCACGTCGTCACCGTCGACGGCAGCGAGCAGCGGCTGCCGCTCAAGGAGTTCGAGCTGCTGGAGATGTTCCTGCGCAACCCGGGCCGGGTGCTGACCCGCGGCCAGCTGATCGACCGGGTGTGGGGCGCCGACTACGTCGGCGACACCAAGACCCTCGACGTCCACGTGAAGCGGCTGCGGGCCAAGCTCGAGCCCGACCCCTCGGACCCGAAGTACCTCACCACCGTCCGCGGGCTGGGCTACAAGCTGGACCTGTAGGGCACGGGCGGGGTTGACCCCCGGACATCGGCAGGAAGTCGCGGCGCGACGTCCGAAAACCGCGTGTGTACGACGGTCGCGGGTTCCTACTGTGGAGCAGTGAACCGGACCCCTCCTCCGTGGATGCCCCTCGCGGCCGTTGCCACCACGCTCGTCTTCTGGGCGAGCGCCTTCGTCGCGATCCGTCACCTGGGCCACGACTTCTCCCCCGGCGCCTTGTCGCTGGGCCGGCTCGTGGTCGCCGCGCTGGCGCTCACCGTGATCGCGCTGGCGAGCGGGCTGCCCCGGCCGACCGGCCGCGAGTGGCTCTCGATCGTGGTGATCGGCGTGCTCTGGTTCGGCATCTACAACGTGGCGCTCAACGCGGGTGAGCAACGGGTCGACGCCGGCACCGCGGCGATGCTGATCCAGGTGGCGCCCGTGCTGATCGCGCTCCTCTCGGCGGTGTTCCTCGACGAGCCGTTCACCCGCAACCTCGGGCTCGGGCTCGCGCTCGCCTTCGGCGGGGTGGCGTTGATCGGCACCGGCAGCTCCCCCGGCGGCGACCGCGACGTCGTCGGCGTCCTCCTGTGCCTGCTCTCGGCCGCGACGTACGCCGTCAGCCTGGTGCTCCAGAAGCCGCTCATGGCCCGGCTCCGCAGCGTCCACGTGATCTGGCTCGCCTGCACGATCGGCGCGGTGACCTGCCTGCCGTTCGCCGGGCAGCTCTGGAGCGAGACCGCGGCGGCGCCCGCGTCGTCGGTCTGGTGGCTGGTCTACCTCGGCGTGTTCCCGACGGCGATCGCGTTCTCGACCTACGGCTACGCGCTGCGCCACATGTCGGCCAGCCGGCTCGGCGTCACGACCTACCTGGTGCCGCCGATCACCATCGTGATGGGCCTGGTGCTGCTCGACGAGGTCCCGCCCACGATCGCGTACGTCGGTGGCGCGCTCGCCCTGGTCGGCGTGGCCGTCGCCCGGCGGCAGCCGCGGCCGCGGGTCGTGCCACCCGGCGGTGAGCCAGGTACCGAACCGGCCCCCGGTTCGGTAGCCCAGCCACCGCCCACCCGGACCTCAGCCACCCGGCGGTGAGCCACGTACCGAACCGGCCGCCGATTCGGCAGCCCAGCCACCGCCCACTCAGTCGCGGGTGCCCGACTCCAGCCAGCCGCGGAAGGCGTCCAGGTTGCGGGTCGACTCGCCGCGGGAGGTGCGCCACTCCCACTCCTTGCGGATCGCCGACCCGAAGCCGAGCTCCAGGATGGTGTTGAACGACTCGTCGGCGTAGGTGAGCACCGACCCGAGCAGCCGGTCCAGCTCGTCGGGCGTGACCGTCGACAGCGGCAGTCGCGCGTCGAGGTAGATGTCGCCGAGCGAGTCGAGGCCGAAGGCCACGGCGTACATCTTGAGGTTGCGCTGGAGCAGCCAGCGGTAGACGCCCTCGAAGTTCTCGTCGGGACGCCGGCACACGAAGGCGTGCACGCCCAGCGCGTGCGGACCGACGTCGAGCCGGACCGCGGTCTCGAGCTTGCGCTCGCCCGGCAGCCGCAGCGCGAAGACGCCGTCGGCGATCTCCTCGTGCTCGATCTCGGCCGCCACGAGGTGGTCGCGGACGACCTGGGCCACCTGCTCGGGGCCGGTCACGCGGCCGCCAGCGCCGACTGAGCCTGCTCGTAGACCTCCAGCGTGCGGTCGGCGGTGCGGTCCCAGGAGAACTCCTGCGCCTGCTGCACGGCGCCAACCGCGAGCCGCGACCGCAGCTCGTCGTCGGTGACCAGCCGGCGGAGCGCGGCGGCCCAGTCGCGCGGCTCGTGGCCGTCGACGAGCAGGCCGGACACGCCGTCGCGGACGACGGTGGTCAGCCCGCCCACGGCGGTGGCGACCACCGGCGTACCGGTGGCCTGCGCCTCGACGGCGACCAGCCCGAACGACTCGTTGTAGGACGGTACGGCGACCAGGTCGGCCGCGACGCACCAGTCGGCCAGCTCCTCGCGACCCACGGGCGGTACGAACCGCACCACGTCGTCGAGCCCGAGGTCGCGGGCCAGGTCGGCGAGCGACTCCGGGTGGTCGAGGCCCGACCCGGACGGTCCGCCCACGACCGGCACCACGAGCCGCGACCGCAGCCCGGGTGACTCCTCGAGCAGCACGGCGACGGCGCGGAGCAGCACGTCCGGGGCCTTGAGCGGCTGGATCCGGCCGGCGAACATCAGCACGCTCGCGTCGTCCGGGAGCCCGAGCGCGGCGCGGGCGGCCCCGCGGTCACGCGGCCGGAACACGTCGAGGTCGACGCCGGGGTGGACCACCTCGACCCGGCCCGGGTGGGCGTCGTAGAGGTCGGTGAGCTGCCTGGCCTCGAGGTCGGTGTTGGCGACCAGCATGTCGGCCGCGGCGACCACCTGCTCCTCGCCGATGATCCGGCCCTCCGGCTCGGGCGTGTCACCCTCGGCGAGCGCGTCGTTCTTGACCTTGGCCATCGTGTGCATGGAGTGGACCAGCGGCACGCCCCAGCGGTCGCGCGCGAGCGCGCCGACCTGGCCGGACAGCCAGTAGTGGGAGTGGACGACGTCGTAGTGGCCGACCGGGTGGGCCGCCTCGGTCCGCAGCACCTCGCGGGCGAAGACGCACAGCTGGCCGGGGAGCTGGGCCTTGGTGAGCCCCTCGAACGGGCCGGCGGTGATGTGACGCACCAGCACACCCTCAGCGGCCTCGACGGTCGGCGGCAGAGCCGACGTCGTGGCGCGGGTGAACACGTCGACCGCGACACCGCGGGCCGCCAGCCGCTTGGCGAGCTCGACCACGTAGACGTTCATGCCGCCCGCGTCGCCCGTTCCGGGCTGGTCGAGGGGTGAGGTGTGCAGGCTGATCATCGCCACGCGCCGGGCCCACGGCCCCATGATGCGTTCCACGCGGTCTCCTGTCTGCGGACGTCCTCGGGGTTGAACGCCGACCACCCGCCAGACATTCCGCCGCCCGTGACGGTGCAGGTCAGCGCGTCGGGCGGGCCGAGCCTCTCAGCGGGCCGCGTGGGTGCCGTGGCGGCCCCCACGCTGGGGGGTCGGGGCCGCGCCCCGACGTCCGACGGCGACCACGACGCCGGAGAGGATCACGGCGAGCAGCCCGGTGGCGCCGTCGACGGCGACGGAGTCACCGTCGCCCTGCACGACCGAGTAGATCGACCACACCAGCAGCGGGAACGCGACCGCGACGATCAGCCGCAACCAGAGCGCGCTCTTGCTGACCAGGTTCGCTCCCACGACCGCGAGGGCGACCGCGAGCAGCCCCAGGCCGACCCAGTGGACCGCGTCGGCCCAGCCGGCGGCCACGCCCGCCACGTCGGCGACCCAGAGGGCAACCCAGCACAGGCCGCCGAGGACCCCGGCGACCGGGCCCAGAGCGCGCACGTCCACGCGACGCCTCACCTTCGTCTGCTCGCACAACCCCCGTGCGTACGACCCGTCAGTCTGCCACTTCGACGGCGCCACCGGCCATCCACCCCGGCGCGACCGGCACAATCGGGGCCATGCAGCCACGTACCACCGTCGTCACGGGAGCCAGCAGCGGCATCGGCGCCGCCTCCGCACGTGCCCTCGCCGCGGAGGGTTTCCACGTCATCTGCGCCGCCCGCCGGGCCGATCGGGTGCAGCATCTGGCCGACGAGATCGGCGGGGTGGCGGTCGCCTGCGACGTGACCGACCGAGCCTCGGTGGCGGAGCTGGCCGACGCCGTGGGCGAGGTCTGCCACGTCCTGGTCAACAACGCCGGCGGCGCCTTCGGCTCCGACCCGGTGGCGTCGGCCGACCCCGACGACTGGCGGGCGATGTACGACGTCAACGTGATCGGCACGCTCCAGGTCACCCAGGCGCTGCTGCCGGCGCTGCGCGCCTCCGGCGACGGGCTGGTCCTGAACATGGGGTCGACCGCGGGCCGGGTCGCCTACGAGGGCGGCGGCGGCTACACCGCGGCCAAGCACGGCACCCGGGTGCTGTCGGAGACGCTGCGGCTGGAGCTGTGCGGGGAGCCGATCCGGGTCTCCGAGATCGCGCCCGGAATGGTGCGCACCGAGGAGTTCTCCCTGGTCAGGTTCGGGGGCGACCGGGCCAAGGCCGACGCCGTCTACGCCGGCGTTCCCGACCCCCTGGTCGCCGAGGACGTCGCCGACGCCGTCGCGTGGATCGCCACCCGCCCGAGCCACGTCAACATCGACGAGCTGGTGATCCGGCCGCGCGCCCAGGCCGCCCAGCACAAGGTCCACCGCGTCGAGTGAGCCCGCGGCGGGGTTCCGAGTGCTCCGCGCCGTACGGCCCTGACCGCCTCTCGGTCCCGCCGGCGGGCCGGGAGGCCGGGTGGCAGACTGCACCCGTGCAGACCATCGGACTCCTCGGCGGGATGAGCTGGGAGTCCAGCCTCGTCTACTACCGCGACCTCAACCGCGGCGTGCACGAGCGGCTGGGCGGGCTGTCGTCCCCCAAGCTGGTGCTCAGCACGGTCGACTTCGCCGAGCTGACCGCGCTCGAGGACGCCGAGCGATGGGACCGCATCGGTCAGCTGCTCGGCGAGGCGGCACAGGGCGTCGAGCGCGCCGGGGCCGACTTCCTGGTCCTGTGCACCACCACGTTCCACAAGGTGGCCGACGACATCACCGCCGCCGTCGACATCCCGCTGCTCCACCTCGCCGACGTGGTCGCCGAGGCGGTGAAGGCGGCCCGGGTCACCAAGGTCGGCCTGATCGGGACCACGGTCGCCATGGAGGACAGCTTCTTCAGCGACCGGATGGCCGAGCACGGCGTCGAGGTGGTGGTGCCCGAGGCCGAGCACCACGCGTTCCTGAACGGCGCGATCTACGAGGAGCTCGTGCACGGCCACGTCGTCGACCGCACCCGGCGCCGGGTCGTCGAGATCATGGACGGACTCTGGGACGCCGGCGCCCAGGGGATCCTCGTCGGCTGCACCGAGCTGGAGCTGCTGGTCTCGCAGTCCGACTGCGACCTGCCGCTGTTCCCGTGCACGTCGCTGCACGTCGAGGCCGCCCTCGACCGCGCCCTCGCCTGAGCCGACCTCACTCGTCGCGCAGGACCAGCTCCATCAGCCGCCGGGTGTCCTCGTCGAGCGCGACCTCCTGGACAGTGTAGGACTCGCCGTCGGCGAGGCCGATCTCGTAGACGTAGCGGTCGGGCTGCGGCGAGCCGGCCGCCGCCCGCTCGCCCAGGTCGACCCGCTCCAGCAGCTCACGCACCTCGCGGGCCCGCTCGTCGTCGGCGGCGGGGTCGACCGACCCCTCGACCACCTGGCCGGCGATCCCGCCGCTGCGGCGTACGACGACCACGCCGGCCGGTGTCGTCGTCGGCGCGGGGGGCGCGGGAGCCGTCGCGCCGCCGGGTGTCACGCCGACCTGCTCCCACGCCTCGCGCACCGCGTCAGCGTGGTCGCCGGCGGCGGCCACGGTCGCCGCGGCGAACGTCGGGAAGTCGGCGTCGGACGCGACGTCGCCGGAGGTGAGCGCGGCGTACCAGATCCGGCCGGCGCCCTCGGCGGAGGTCCCGCCGACGGCGCGGGCGGCCAGCACGAAGGCGCGGTTGGGGATGCCGGAGTTGAGGTGGACCCCGCCGTTGTCGTCGGCGGTCTCGATGAAGTCGTCCATGTGGGCGGGCTGGGGGTCCTTGCCGAGCGCGGGGTCGTCGTAGGCGGTGCCGGGGTTGTCCATGTCGCGCAGTCCGCGGGCGTTGATGCCCGGAACGAAGATCTCCTCGCCGATCAGCCAGTTGCCGGAGGCCGCGTCGTCGCCGGCCAGCCGCTGCTTGAGGCAGGCGGCGAACACGTCGGAGACCGACTCGTTGAGGGCACCCGACTGGTCCTGGTAGACGAGCCCCGCGGTGTGCTCGGTGACGGCGTGGGCGAGCTCGTGGGCGAGGACGTCGGCGGAGCGGGTGAAGCGGCGGAAGACCGTGCCGTCGCCGTCGCCGAAGACCAGGTGGGTGCCGTCCCAGAAGGCGTTGGCGTAGTCGCGGCCGTAGTGGACCGTCAGCGACAGTCGCGCGCCCTGGTCGTCGAAGGAGTCGCGCTCGTAGATGTCGCGGTAGAGGTCGAGGGTCGCGGTGATGCCGCCCGCGGCCTCGTCGACCGCCCCGTCGCCGGACTCCGGCTCACCCTCGCGGCGCACCGGGTCGCCGGGGAGCTCCTCGGCGTGGCCGGCGGTGTGGACCACCCAGCGGGCCGTGGTGTCGCGGGGCGTCTTCCGACCACCACCGCCCCTCCGGCGGTCGCGCAGCTGGGTGTCGATGCGCAGGCAGTCGTCCACGTACGCCTCGTCGAGCGTCCCGGTGCGGGCGAGCTCCTGCATCAGGTAGGGCGGCACGAAGTGGCAGCGGCACGAGGCGTCCCCGAGGTGGTCCATACCCCTTGCCTACTCGCCACCACCGACACCCGACAAGGTCCCTTTCGGGGGTAGTTCCGTGGCGAGTGGCCCCTCCAGCGGGTCGTTCAGGGGCCACTTGTCACTGGAGTACCGCACTCGCCGCGGTCAGGACTCGGGCGTCCCCTGGTGGTGGCGCTGCCGCCAGCCGCCGCCGGAGCGCACCCACAGCGAGCTGCGGAGGGTGGCCTCGCCCGAGCGGGCGAGACCGCGCCACCGGAGCAGGAGTACGCCGTCGGCGACCCGGTCGACGCCCAGCACCTCGAGGTCGACCGGGTCGGGGAGCGGCCCGATCTCGGCGAGCACCTCGTCGCGCGACCACCGACGCCCGGAGCGGCCGACCTCGGTCCACGCGGGGTCCAGCAGCGCCGCGACCGCGGCCGGGTCGCCCCGCACCTCGTCGGTGAGCAGCGACCGCTCGAGGGCGACCACCTGGTCCTCGTCGGAGAGCTCGTCGTCGACCAGCGAGAACAGGTCGGCGTCCGGCTCGGGCGGCCGGGTCACCTCGAAGTCGTGGGTCCCGCGACGGCCGCCGATCCCGGGGCCGTGCGCGGGCCGCTCGCCGTTCTGGAAGGCCAGCGCGGCCGCGTTGGCCAGCTTGTCGGCCGCCTCGTTGAGCTCGTGGCCGGCATGGCCCTTCACCCACTCGAACTCGACCTTCCGGCCACGACCCCGGATGTGCGACAGCGCGGCGTCGAGCGCCTTCATGATCTCGACGTTGGCGACCGGCTTGCCGTCCCCCTTCTTCCAGCCGCGCCGCTTCCAGCCCGGCAGCCACTTGGTGATCGAGTTGATCGTGTACGTCGAGTCGCAGTAGACGAGCAGGTCGTCGTCGACCTCCGCAGTCTGCTGCAGCAGGTCGAGCACGGCGGTGAGCTCGCCCATGTTGTTGGTGCCGTGGGGCCAGCCGCCGCTGGCCCAGCAGTCGTCGTCGACGTACCACGCCCAGCCGGCGGGTCCGGGGTTGCCGAGCGCCGACCCGTCCGCGGCGGCGACGAGCGTCATGCGTCGCCCGACAGCCGCGCCGGGAAGCCGCCGGTCGCGACCGGGCCCCACGACTCCACGGTGATCCGGACCAGCGACTTGCCCTGGCGCCGCATCGCCTCGCGGTAGTCGTCCCAGTCGTCGTGCTCGCCGGCGATGCAGCGGAAGTAGTCGACCAGGCCGTCCTCGGCCTCCTGCGAGGGCATGTCGAGCACCTCCGCGGTGCCGTCGACCTGCACCCACGGCCCGTCGAACTCGTCGCTCATCACGAGCACGGTCGCGGTCGGGACGCGCTTGAGGTTGCGCGCCTTCGCCCGCTCGGGGTAGGTCGCGATCACCAGCCGGCCCTCGGGGTCGACCCCGCCGGTCACCGGGGAGACCTGCGGGCGACCGTCGTGTCGCGTGGTGACCAGGGCGTAGCGGTGCCGCTCGCGGGCGAAGTCGAGCAGCTCCTCGCGGCTGACCCTCGTGTTCGTGGCGATCGATGGCATGGGTCCAGCCTAGGGTCGGGCGTTCGGCGTTCGGCGTCCAGCGCCGGCCGGCCTCGACGGGGTGCCGGCGAATCGTGGTGGACGACCACCGCTCCGTAGACTCCCGCGGTGCCCTCCACCACTCGTCAGGACCTCCGAAACGTCGCGATCGTCGCCCACGTCGACCACGGCAAGACCACGCTCGTCGACGCGATGCTCCACCAGGCCGGCGCCTTCACGGCGCACGAGGCCGAGGGGGTCGCCGAGCGCGTCATGGACTCCGGCGACCTGGAGCGCGAGAAGGGGATCACGATCCTCGCCAAGAACACCGCGGTCCACTACACCGGCCCCAGCGCCCCCGACGGGATGACGATCAACATCATCGACACCCCCGGGCACGCCGACTTCGGCGGCGAGGTCGAGCGTGGGCTGTCGATGGTCGACGGGATCGTGCTCCTCGTCGACGCGAGCGAGGGGCCGCTGCCGCAGACCCGGTTCGTGCTGCGCAAGGCGCTGAACGCCGACATGCCGGTCGTCCTCGTGGTCAACAAGGTCGACCGCTCCGACGCCCGCATCGCCGAGGTGGTCGACGAGACCTACGAGCTGTTCCTCGACCTGCTCGACGAGTCCCACAGCCAGGACGCGCTCGACTTCCCGGTCGTCTACGCGAGCGCCAAGGCCGGCCGGGCGTCGCTGGAGGTCCCCGACGACGGCGGGCTGCCCGACTCCCCCGACCTCGAGCCGCTGTTCCGCACCATCCTCGACACGATCCCCGCGCCGAAGTACGACGAGGGCGCGCCGCTGCAGGCCCACGTCACCAACCTGGACGCGTCGCCGTTCCTGGGCCGGCTGGCGCTGCTGCGGGTCCACCAGGGCACGCTCCGCAAGGGCCAGACGGTCGCGTGGATCCGCCGCGACGGCACGTCGCGCAACGTCCGGGTCACCGAGCTGCTGGTCACCGAGGGGCTGGAGCGCAAGCCGGGCGAGAGCGCCGGGCCGGGCGACATCGTCGCCGTCGCCGGCATCCCCGACATCACGATCGGCGAGACGCTCGCCGACGCCGAGACCCCGGTCGCGCTGCCGCTCATCCACGTCGACGAGCCGGCGATCTCGATGACCATCGGCACCAACACCTCGCCGCTGGTCGGCCGGGTGAAGGGCGCGAAGGTCACCGCCCGGCTGGTCAAGGACCGGCTCGACGCCGAGCTGGTCGGCAACGTGTCGCTGCGGGTCCTCCCGACCGAGCGGCCCGACGCCTGGGAGGTGCAGGGCCGCGGCGAGCTGGCGCTGGCGATCCTGGTCGAGCAGATGCGGCGCGAGGGCTACGAGCTGACCGTCGGCAAGCCGCAGGTGGTCACCAAGGACGTCGACGGCAAGGTCCACGAGCCGGTCGAGCGGCTGACGATCGACGCACCCGAGGAGTACCTCGGCACCATCACCGAGCTGCTCGCCACCCGCAAGGGCCGGATGGAGCAGATGACCAACCACGGCACCGGCTGGGTGCGGATGGAGTTCCTGGTACCGGCGCGCGGGCTGATCGGCTTCCGGACCGAGTTCCTCACCGAGACCCGCGGCACCGGCATCGCCCACCACGTGTTCGAGCGGTACGAGCCGTGGGCCGGCGAGATCCGGTCGCGCAACTCCGGTTCCCTCGTCGCCGACCGGGCCGGTGCGGCGACGTCGTACGCCATGACCAACCTGCAGGAGCGCGGCGTGATGTTCGTCGAGCCCACCACCGAGGTCTACGAGGGCATGATCGTCGGCGAGAACTCCCGCGCCGACGACATGGACGTCAACATCACCAAGGAGAAGCAGCAGACCAACATCCGCTCCTCCACGGCCGACAACTTCGAGAAGCTGGTGCCGCCGCGCAGGCTGTCGCTGGAGCAGTGCCTGGAGTTCTGCCGCGAGGACGAGTGCGTCGAGGTCACCCCCGAGACGGTGCGGATCCGCAAGGTCGTGCTCGACTCGAACGAGCGCGCCAAGCTCGCCTCGCGGGCTCGCAAGTCGCGCTAGGTCTTACTGGGCGACGGGACCCGCAGCGTCGGCGCCAGGACGGCCAGGCCGAGCAGCGGGAGCACGGCCAGGACGGCGACGGCGCCGTCGAGGCCGATCGGTCCGCCGAGGCCGGCGACGACCGCCGAGCCGACGCTGCCGCCGACGAGGAAGAGCAGGGTGGCGATGCCGAGCGCGACCCCGCGTACGTCGGGCGCGACCGCGTCGCCGACGGCCGCGCTGAGCGCAGGCTGGCCGACCCCGAAGGCGAACGTCACCAGCACGATCGCGGCCACCAGCACCACGGCGCTCACCCGGTGGGCGCCGAGCGCGGCGACCAGCAGCGCGAGCGTCGAGACGACCGCCGCGGTCGCCAGCGACCGCGCGGCGCCGATCCGGTCGAGCAACGGGCCGGCCACCCGCGGGACCAGCAGGCCGACGACGCCGCTCGGCACCATCGCCAGCCCGACCTGCCACGCCTCCCAGCCGTCGGCCAGCAGGACGGCGGGCAGCGTGATCAGCAGCGCGAACCACGACGCCGGGACGGCGGCCGCGGCGATCGCGCTCCGCACGACGACCCCGTTGCGGACGACCTCCCTCGGGAGGAAGCCGTGGGGCCGGCGGCGTACGGACACAGTGACGGCGGGGACCCCGAGCACGATCAGCACCGCGCCGACGGTGGCAACGGTCACGCCCGCGGAGGGCGACTGCACGAGCAGCACCATCCCGGCCGCCGTCACCGCCACCAGCACGGCGCCGACGATGTCGAGCCGGGCGCCGGTCCCGCCGACCGTGAGCGCCCGCCACAGGAACGGGATCACCAGGAGGCCGAGGATCGGCAGCGCCATCACCGCACGCCAGCCGAACAGCCCCTCGACCACGCCGCCGGCCAGCGGGCCGAGGCAGCTGACGGCGGCCGCGACGCCGGCCAGCCGGCCGAAGGCGAGCGCGCGCACCGACCCCTCGTAGCGCGCCGACAGGATCGCGACGCCCAGGGTCGGTACGGCGGCCGCCCCGGCGCCCTGCAGCACCCGCGCGCCCAGCAGCACCCCGAAGCTCGGCGCGAGGGCGGCCACGAGTGCGCCGAGGGACATCAGCACCAGCCCGGCGAGCAGCGGTGCCCGGACGCCCACCAGGTCGGAGATCCGGCCGTAGACGGCCGTCGTCACCGCGAGCATCAGCACGTAGAGGCTGATCGCCCACGCCGCCAGCCCGGCGCCGACGCCGAGGTCGGGGCCGAGGATCGGCAGCGCCACCGCGACGGAGGACGACCCCATGCCCGCCAGGCCGAAGAGCGTCCCCAGCAGGATCGACACCCGCCGGGAGTCGTCGGCCCCGCGGACGGTCTCGCCGCGGACGGCGTCGGTGGTGGCGGTCATCGACGGTGGGCAACACCCTCGGGGCGCCCCTGATTCCCCGCCGGCGGCGCCCCGCACCACTCCTGCAGGGCGACGACCCACGCACCGCTGCGTCGACGACGTGCACGCCCGCGAAGCAGGTGCTGGCCACCGACGAGCGTCCCCAGTACGTCGTCCTCGCCGACAGCCTCCCCAAGAATCCCTCGGGCGAGGTCCTCAAGCGCGGGCTGCGCGACCAGCACGCGGGCTCGCGGCCGACCAATCGGTGGGCGCCTGAGCCCTGTGGAGAGCCGGGTGCGGGCCTGACCGAGGGCGGCCATGCTGGCCCGATGGACCTTCAGGACCCGGTCGAGGCCCTGCGACGTCTCGGCGGTGTCGCCGACGGCACCACGCTGCGGCTCCTCGGCGACCCCTGGTTGCTGCGGAGAGCGGTTTCGTGACGGCGGCGTCGTCCGCCTCGGACGCAACCGCTATGCGCTCCCCGGAGTGGACGACGCCCGCGCCGGTGCGGGGCGCCTCCATGGGGTCGTCTCCCACCTGAGTGCGGCCCAGGCCTGGGGATGGAAGGTGAAGCGGGCGCCGCCACGGCCGGTCGTCACCGTGCCCCGGGGGCGCAACGTCGGGGCGGACCGCCGCGACGGCCTCGACGTCCGCTGGCAGGACCCCCCGCCCGGCACCGTGGAGGGCATGGTGACCACCCGGGTGCAGACCGTGATCGACTGTGCCCGCTCCCTGCCCTTCGACGAGGCGTTGTCGGTGGCCGACTCTGCTCTGCGCGAGGGTGTCGTACGACGCGAGCAGCTGCTAGGGGCGGTATCGGTCGTGCCGATCTGGGTGACCGCCGGCTGCACGTGCTGATCGAGGCGGACTCCCATGAGTTCCACACGGAAGCCACTGCTCTCCGCCACGACGTCCGGCGGTACACGGCGATGGTCCGGGCAGGGTGGATCGTGGCCCGGTTCTGCTGGGAGGACGTCATGCAGCACGCCGACCGCGTCCACGCCGTCCTGGTGGACGTGGTCCCCCTCGCGGAACGATCAGTTCGCCGCTGTCCTCGTTGTGCCGCCGCCACGCGCATCACCGCGCCCCGCACTGATCGTTCGCCGAGGGATTCACGCCCACTCCTGGCGTCGGGCGCGGGTACGCCGCGCGTGGACCCGGGCGGCCAGCAGGCCGCCGAGGGCGCCGAACAGGTGGCCCTGCCACGAGACCCCGGGCGTGCCCGGGAGGACGCCGAGCAGCACGCCGCCGTAGAGCAGGAACACGGCGACACCGACCAGGATCCGCACCGGTTGCCGCTCGAGGAATCCGGCCACCAGCAGGTAGGTCAGCAGCCCGAAGACCAGCCCGGACGCACCGATGGTCAGCGAGTGGTCCGGCGCGACCAGCCACACCCCGAGACCGCTCGCCAGCCACGCCCACGCCATCACCGAGACCCAGCGGGCGAGGGAGACGGTCGCGACGAGGAACCCGAGGACCAGCAGCGGGACGCTGTTGGCCTCGAGGTGGTCGAAGCCGCCGTGGAGCAGCGGCGCGAACAGGATCCCCCAGAGCCCCTCCTCGGTGCGCGGCTGGATGCCGTACTGATCGAGGTCACCACCCTGCGAGGCGTCGACGATCTCGGTGAGCCAGAGCAGCGCGACGAAGCCCAGGCTGAGCGCCCCCGCGCGCACCCAGCCGACGGTCGGGTCGGCGGGGGTGGTGCGGGTGGTCACGTGTCGACGGTAGCCAGCCGCACCCAGCGGGCTCAGCGGGCGGCGGCGCGCTGGTGGGCGACGATGCCGAGCGCCGCGAACGCGATCGTGACCAGCAGCGCGACCACCGCCACGAGCGGATCCGGCAGCACCGGCGCCAGCGGCGTGAGCGCGACGTGGAGCACCAGCAGGCCGGGCACCCACCGCTGGACCCGGCGCGCCTGCAGGAGCGCGAGCGCCAGCGCCAGCTCGCCGAGGGCGAAGCCCAGCACCCAGGCGTAGAGGATCACCGACAGCCCGGCGTCGCCGGCCAGACCCCGCAGCCCGACGGCGACGAGGTCCTCGAGCGCGAGCGCCCGGTAGACGGCGAGCAGCACGGCGTACGCCCCGATCCCGAAGCACCCCACGACGAAGAACCCCGCCCCCACGAGCGCCGCGCGAGCACCGCGCACGTCGAAGATGCTCAGGATCGACGGCAGGCCGAGGACCAGGGCGACCGAGGCGACGGAGTACAGCCCCGACACCGCCAGCCAGCTCGCCTGCCGTACCTCGACCGCGGCGAGCGGCGACGACGTGAGCCCGACCTGCGGCACGACGATCGCGCCGATCGAGAGGGCCACGGCGCCGACGACGAGCGCGGCCGCGGAATAGGGAACCCAGTCCACCCGCACGTCTCCCCCTCTGAGCGCGACAAGGGGGGCGCGCCCAGAGTACGGCCGGGGACCGCTCGCGCCGAGGGGGGACCAGACCAGTGGCGGCGTCGGGTCAGGCGGTGGTCCACCGGGCCAGCAGGGTGCCGTCCTGCTCGACCAGCGTCTTCAGCTGCAGGGGTACGTCGACGGGCGGGCCGTCGGTGATGCGCGGGTGCCGGCCGCAGACCAGCCTCGGTGCGATCGTCGTGTCGACCTCGTCGACACAGCCCTGGTCGAGCAGGTCGCGCAGCAGGTGGGGGCCACCCTCGGACAGCAGGTGCCGGTAGCCGCGCTCGAGCAGCTCGGCCCGCATCCGGGCCAGGTCGACCCGGTGCGAGCCGAGCACCATGACGTTGTCGTCGCCGAGCAGCTCGGTGCTGTCGCCGAGGGAGTCGGCGGCCGAGCAGGTCGCGAGCAGCACCTGATCGCTGCCGGGGCCGAGCATCCCCGTGGGGACCGCGCCGCTGCGGCTGACCACGACGATCGGCTTCGGGTTGGGCCGGTACTGCTCGGTACGCAGCGTCCCGGCTCCCACGACGATCGCGTCGGAGAGGTCGCGCAGCAGGTCGAACACGACCTGGTCGGCCTCGGTGTTGATCGAGCGGCTGGTGCCGTTGGCGCCGGTCGACGCACCGTCGACGGTCGAGACCATGTTGGCGCGGAGCCACGGCCCCTCGGGAGCGGCGTACACCTCGCGCAACGGCGCGTCCGGGCCGATCAGGACTCGCATGCCCCACCTCCAGGAGTCGCCCCGACCGTAACCGATGCGCCACCGGGTGGCGACACGGGCCGTCCTAGACTCGCTGGCGTGATCACGCTGGCAGCGCTCGCGGAGCTGCACCAACGGCACCGCGACGACCTCCACCTCCCCGTCGCGCCGGTGACCGTCGACGACGGCGTCGTGGTGCGCGACGGACACGTCACCGTGATGGGAGTGGTCAACCTCTCCCGCGACTCGACCTACCGGGAGAGCGTCGCGGTCTCGACCGAGGCGGCGGTCCGGATGGCCCGGGTGCAGGCCGCCCAGGGCGCCAAGATCATCGACGTGGGCGCGGAGGCCAGCGGGCACCGTGCCGGCCGCACCGCACCCGGCGAGCAGCTCGACCGGCTGCTGCCCGTCGTCGAGACCCTCGCCCGGGAGATGGTGATCTCCGTCGAGACCTACCAGCCGGAGGTCGTCGAGTCCGTGCTGAAGGCGGGCGCCCGGGTGCTCAACCTGACCGGCCGCGAGGACGAGGACGAGATGCTGCGGCTGGTCGCGGAGCGCGACGCGACCGTGCTGATGTGCTTCGGCGAGGTCGCCAACGTGCGCGAGGACGGCGAGCTACCCGTCGACGGCGACCCGATGCCGGTCCTGGCCGACCACTTCGCGCCGCGGATCGCGCGGGCGCGCAAGCTCGGTGTCGAGCGGATCATCGTCGACCCGGCGGTCGGCTTCCACTACGGCAACCTGGTCGAGCCGCTCGACCGGGTGCGTCACCAGTCGCGGATCCTGTCGCAGTCGTTCCGGCTGCGGTCGCTCGGCGTCCCCGTCGCCGTGTCGGTCCCCCACGGCTTCGACCTGTTCGAGGACGAGTTCCGGCGCGCGGAGGGGTTCTTCACGGTGCTCGCCGCGCTCGGGGGCACCCAGCTGGTGCGGATCCACGAGGTGCCCCACGTCGTCCGGACGCTGCGGGCGCTCGACGTGCTCGAGATCAGCTGATCGCGAGCACCATCGCGACCACGTCCGGCTCGCCGTCGGGCAGCCACCGAGGGCGGACCCTGCCGACCTCGCGCCAGCCTGCGGCGGCGTACATCGCCTGGGCTGCCGCATGGATCGGTACGACGTCCAGGCACGGCCCCAGGTCGCGGTCGCGCAGCCAGCCGACGGCGGTGTCGTGGAGCAACCGACCGAGGCCGCGACCCCGCACCCCCGGATCGACGAAGAGCGTGCCGACGACGCCGAGCCGGTCGGCGGGCCGGCCGTGGCCGCGCTCCCACAGCGGTAGCACGACCTCGTCGGCGGCGCGCTGGGCCGAGACGTGGCCCACCGGGCGGCCGTCGAGCAGCGCCGTCCACGCCGTGAGGTCGTCGGGCCGGACGACGAAGTCCTCGACGGGGAAGGGCAGCGGCCAGCGCAGCGGGTAGCGGCTCGCCCCGCGCTGGGCGGCGAGCACCTCGCCGAGCGCCGCCACGTCCGCCGCCTGCCGCGGTCGGACGACGAGGTCCGCGCCCGTCATCGGGGGACGTCGGTGACGCGGACGCCGGCGTGGGACTTGTGGCGGCGGTTGATGCTGATCAGGTTGGCGGTGAGGGCCTCGACCTGGTGGGCGTTGCGCAGCCGGCCGGAGTAGAGGCCGCGGACGCCGGGGATGCTGTCCGCCAGCGCCTGCACCAGGTCGGTGGCCTCGCGGTCGTCGCCGAGCACCATCACGTCGGTGTCGACGCTGGCCACGGAGGGGTCGTCGAGCAGGACGGCGCTGACGTGGTGGAACGCGCCGACCACGGTCGACCCGGGCAGCAGCTCGCGAGCCTGCTCGGCGGCCGAGCCCTCCTCGACGGGTACGGCGTAGGCGCCCTGCTTGTCGAAGCCCAGCGGGTTGACGCAGTCGACGACCACCTTGCCGGTCAGCTGGGGGGCGAGCCCGGCCAGGAGGTCGCGGTGGCCGTTCCAGGGGACCGCGACCACGACGACGTCGCCCTGCTCGGCCGCGGTGGCGTTGTCGGCGCCGGACACGGTGCCGCCGGTCGCCTCCGCCAGCTCGGTGGCGGCGGCCGACGCCCGGTCGGCGTCGCGCGACCCGATGACGACGGGGATCCCCGCGGCCGCGAACCGCCGCGCCAGCCCCCTGCCCTGCGGCCCCGTCCCGCCCAGCACGGCCACGACCCGCTCGGTCGGGAAGTCGGTCATGGTCCGCGAGCCTAGCGACGGATCCGTTCGTCGTACGTCGCCGGGCTGGAGGTCGAGGCGCGAGGGGCCGTGGCACCGGAGGTCGAGGTGTGAGGCGCCGTGGCACCGGGGGTGCGGTCAGGCAGGGCCTCGACCTCGTGCGTGCGGACGAGACGCGAGCCCCGGGAGCTCCTCGTACCGTCCCTCGATCAACGCGATCCGCTTGGCCCGGCTCCACCCCTGCACCTGCTTCTCGAACGCGAACGCGTCCTCGACCCGGTCGAACTGACCTGCCCACGCGAGGCGCACCGGGTCGCCGGCGTCGAGGCCGGGTGTACGCCGGCCCCTCGCCCAGCTGATGCCGGGAGACCCGGTGCAGCAGGTCGATCGTGCTCCCGACGTAGAACGAGCCATCGGCACACTCGAGGATGTAGGTCCAGGCCAGTGCGACGCACGCCTGTGACGGGCTGTGGATGGTGGTCACCGGCCTACCGGTGAGGGGGTTTCGAGGCTCAGGCCTTGGCGGCCTTCGCACCTCAACCTCCGGGCCGGGGGAAACCGACACACCCCGATCAGCCGCCGAAGCCCTGGGGGTTCTGCGACTGCCAGCGCCAGAGGTCGGCGCACATGTCGTCGATGTTCCGCTCGGCGACCCAGCCGAGCTCGTCGCGGGCGCGGGTGGGGTCGGCGTACGTCGCGGGGAGGTCGCCGGCCCGGCGTGGCCCGATGACGTAGGGGACCTCGCGGCCCGACGCGCGCTCGAAGGCCCGGATCACCTCGAGGACCGAGGTGCCCTGGCCGGTGCCGAGGTTCCACGCCCGCGAGCCGGGGTCGTGGGCGGCGAGCCAGTCGAGCGCGGCCGTGTGGCCGTCGACGAGGTCGGTGACGTGGATGTAGTCGCGCAGGCAGGTGCCGTCGGGGGTGTCGTAGTCGTCGCCGAACACCGTGAGCCGCTCGCGTCGGCCGACCGCCACCTGGGCGATGTAGGGGGTCAGGTTGTTCGGGATGCCGAGTGGGTCCTCGCCGATGTCGCCGGACGGGTGGGCGCCGACCGGGTTGAAGTAGCGCAGGATCCCGACCCGCCAGTCCGGCTCGGCGGCGGCGAGGTCGACCAGGATCCGCTCCAGCATCACCTTGGTCCGGCCGTAGGGGTTGGTGGCGTCGAGCGGCTCGAAGTCCTCCACGTACGGCACCGGGGCCCGGTCGCCGTAGACGGTCGCGGAGGAGGAGAACACGATCGTGCGGCAGCCGGTCGCCCGCATCGCGCGCAGCAGCGTCAGCGTCGCCTCGATGTTGTTGCCGTAGTAGTCGAGCGGGATCTCCACGCTCTCGCCGACCGCCTTGAGGCCGGCGAAGTGGATCACCGCGTCGAAGCCGTGCGCCAGCACCTTCTCGACCGCCTCGCGGTCGCGCAGGTCGACCTCGTGGAACGGCACGGTGCCGTCGCCGAGCCGTTCGACCCGGGTGAGCGACTCCGCGGAGGCGTTGCAGAGGTTGTCGATGACGTGCACCTCGTCGCCCCGCTGCAGCAGGGCCAGGGTGGCGTGGGAACCGATGTAGCCGGCGCCGCCGGTCACGAGAACCTTCATGCCGGGCAGCGTATCGGCGGCGTACGGACGGTGCCGCCCCACCCGGAGGGATGAACCTCCTCCACGCGTCGGTAACACTTCCGCGATTCTGCAGACGGATCGCGCCAGAGGAGGTTGGGTAGTCCTACACGTGGTCGGTCATGGGGACGATCGATCCGAAGACATGTTGCGTGGGGAACATGACCATCTCGATCTCGGCACCCGACTTCGTGGCGCACGCGCCCGTACGACACATGCTGCGGACGCTGCCGGTGACGGCTGCGGTGATCGACGCAGCCGTCATCGCCGGCGCGCTCGGCGTCGCGGCGCTGCTGCGCGACAGCCTCGGCGTCTTCGACACCAGCGGGTCGCTGCCCCACGTCCGCGTCGTGGCCACCCTGATGGCCGTCGGCTGGGTCGCGATGATCGCCGCCCGCGACGGCTACGACCGCGACCTGTTCGGGGCCGGCGTCGACGAGTACAAGCGCGTCGTCCTGGCCTCCGCGCTCACGGCGAGCCTGGTCGGCATCACCTGCTTCCTGGCCAAGTACCAGATGTCCCGCGGCTTCTACCTGCTGGCCTTCGTGGTCGGGGTGCCCGCGCTGCTCCTCGGCCGCTGGCTGCTGCGCCAGGCGCTCCAGCGGGCACGCGTCCAGGGCCACCTCCGGCAGCGGGTGCTGCTGGTCGGCAGCACCGACTCCGTCGACGACGTCGCCCATGTCCTGCAGCGCGAGACCTGGCTCGGCTACGAGGTGCTGGGGGCGCTGACCCCGTCGACCGAGCTGGTCGAGGAGACCCTGTCGGGCGTCCCGGTGGTCGGCAACGCCGACGAGGCCGCGGCGGTGGCCGTCGAGCTCGGCGCCGACCTCGTGCTCTTCGCCGGGGGAGGCGCCTCGTCGTCGAAGGCGATGCGCCGCCACCTCTACGCGCTCGAGAGCGCCCGCATCCACGTGGTCGTCGTGCCGAGCATGACCGACATCGCCCGCGAGCGTGTCAGCGTGCGCCCGGTGGCCGGCCTGCCGCTCGTCTACCTGCGCGGCCCCAGCACGCTCGACGCGGCGCGGTGGGGCAAGCGCACCTTCGACGTGCTCGGGTCCGCCTTCCTGCTCCTGGCCTTCGCGCCGCTCATGGCCTTCCTCGCCCTCAGGGTGCGGACCAACGACAGCGGCCCCGTGATGTTCCGCCAGGAGCGGGTCGGCCGCGGCGGCGACCGCTTCTCGTGCCTCAAGTTCCGCACGATGGTGACCGATGCCGAGGAGCGACGCGCCGAGCTCGTCGACACGCTCGCGTACGACGCCTCCCAGGGCCTGTTCAAGATGAAGGACGACCCGCGGATCACCCGACCCGGCCGCTGGATGCGACGGTTCTCCTTCGACGAGCTGCCCCAGCTGGTCAACGTCCTGCGGGGAGACATGAGCCTGGTCGGCCCCCGGCCGCCCCTGCCGATCGAGGTCGAGAGCTACGACGGCACGGCAGCACGACGACTCCAGGTCCGTCCGGGGATGACCGGCCTGTGGCAGGTGTCCGGGAGGTCCGACCTCTCGTGGAGCGAGACGATCCGGCTGGACGTCTACTACGTCGACAACTGGTCGATGCTGCAGGACCTGTCGATCCTGGCCCGGACCGCACGGGCGGTCGTGGGGTCGAGCGGGGCCTACTGACCGCTAGCGGGGGTGCTCGAGCAGGTCGAGCAGGTAGTCGCCGTACCCGCTCTTGGTCAGCTCGCCCGCGGTCTCGCGGAGCTGGTCGTCGTCGATGAACCCCATCCGCCAGGCGACCTCCTCCGGGCACGCGATCTTCAGGCCCTGCCGCGACTCGACGGTGCGCACGAAGTCGCTGGCGTCGTTGAGGTCGTCGAAGGTCCCGGTGTCGAGCCACGCCGCGCCGCGCGGCAGCACCTCGACGAGCAGCCGCCCCTCGGCGAGGTAGAGCCGGTTGAGGTCGGTGATCTCGAGCTCGCCGCGCGCCGACGGCTCCAGCGTCCGGGCCCGCTCGACGACGTCGGTGCCGTAGAAGTAGAGGCCCGGGACGGCGTACTGCGAACGGGGCCGCTCGGGCTTCTCCTCCAGCGAGATCGCCCGGCCGTCTGCGTCGAACTCCACCACGCCGTACGCCGACGGGTCCGACACCCGGTAGCCGAAGACGGCCGCACCGTCGATGTCGTGGAACCGCCGCAGGTGCTTGCCGAGCCCCGCACCGTAGAAGATGTTGTCGCCGAGCACCAGCGCCACCCGCTCGCCGGCGATGTGGTCGGCGCCGATCAGGAACGCCTGCGCGAGCCCGTCGGGGCTGGGCTGGACGGCGTAGCTGATCGAGACCCCGAGCGCCGACCCGTCGCCCAGCAGCCGCTGGAACTGCTCGGACTCGTGGGGCGTGGTGATCACGAGGATCTCGCGGATGCCGGCCAGCATCAGCGTCGACAGCGGGTAGTAGACCATCGGCTTGTCGTAGACCGGGACCAGCTGCTTGCTGACCGCCCGGGTGATCGGGTGCAGCCGGGTGCCGGTGCCGCCCGCGAGGATGATGCCGCGCATGCGGGCGATCCTGTCAGACCCACCGGCTCCTAGACTGCCGGCGTGCAGCGCATCCTCGTGACCGGCGGCGCCGGGTTCATCGGCGCCAACTTCGTGCACCACCTCCTCGACCACACCGACGCGGCCGTGACGGTGCTCGACAAGCTGACGTACGCCGCCAGCGAGGATGCCCTGGCCGGGCTGCCGGACGAGCGGTGCTCGCTCGTCGTGGGCGACGTGGTCGACGCCGACCTGGTCGACCGGTTGGTCGCCGAGGCCGACGCGGTCGTCCACTTCGCGGCCGAGTCCCACAACGACAACTCGCTGACCGACCCCTCCCCCTTCGTCCAGACCAACCTGGTCGGCACCTTCACCCTGCTCGAGGCGGTCCGGCGGGTCGGCGTCCGGTTCCACCACGTCTCGACCGACGAGGTCTACGGCGACCTCGAGCTCGACGACCCGAAGCGGTTCACCGAGGACACGCCGTACCGTCCCAGCAGCCCCTACTCCGCCTCCAAGGCCGGTTCCGACCACCTGGTGCGGGCGTGGGTGCGCAGCTTCGGCGTGCAGGCGACGATCTCCAACTGCTCCAACAACTACGGTCCCTGGCAGCACGTCGAGAAGTTCATCCCGCGCCAGGTCACCAACCTGCTGATGGGAACCCGGCCCAAGCTCTACGGCACCGGCGCCAACGTCCGCGACTGGATCCACGTCGAAGACCACAGCTCGGCGGTGCTCGCGGTCCTGGAGCGCGGCCGGGTGGGCGAGACCTACCTGATCGGCGCCGACGGCGAGCGCAGCAACCTCGAGGTGATGCGGACGATCCTGCGGCTGATGGGCCGCGACGAGGACGACTTCGACCACGTCACCGACCGCGCCGGCCACGACCTGCGCTACGCCATCGAGTCCGGCAAGCTGCGCGCCGAGCTGGGGTGGGAGCCGCGGTTCCGCGACTTCGACGACGGCCTGGCCCGGACCATCGAGTGGTACCGCGACCACGAGGCGTGGTGGCGCCCGCACAAGGAGGCCACCGAGGCGGCGTACGCCGCCCAGGGCCAGTAGTCCTGGGGCGACGGTCTAGCGGCGCTGGCGCAGGCCGCGGAGCGCGGGGCGTACGTCGGCGAGGTAGACGAACACCGCGATCGTGAACGCGAGGTTGATCAGGCTCCGGACGTCGGGCATCAGGACCTGGGCGACGACCCCGATGCCGAGGATGGCGACCCAGGCCGGCTTGGTCAGCTTGTCGGCCGCGCGGTAGTGGTCAGGGCTGAACATCAGCGCGGTCACCAGCGCGTAGATCTTGAGGGCCAGCAGGACCAGGCTGACCACGAGGAGCAGCCCGCCCTCGAGCTGGAAGACGTGTGGCACCACATCAGCCTACCGCGAGCCCGACAGGTCTAGAGTTGTCCGGACAGTGAATCCCCTCGGGACTGAAGGGCGCTCGTGGAGCTCAGGGACTACTGGAACACCATTCGCCGACGCTGGGTCAGCGTCGCGGTGTGCTTCCTCCTCGCGCTGGCCGTCGCGGGCGCGATCACGTGGCAGATGACGCCGCAGTACGAGTCGCGCGCCCAGCTGTTCATCTCGACGAGCGAGTCCGACACCTCCACCGCCTACCAGGGCGGTCTCTACGCGACCCAGCGGGTGGCGTCGTACGCCGAGCTGGTCAACGAGAGCCGGCAGCTCGCCGAACGGGTGTCCAACTCCCTCGGCGGCGAGCTCGACCCCGACCAGCTGCAGCAGAACGTCACGGCCACGGTGAAGCCGGAGACCGTGATCCTCGAGCTGGCCGTGGTCGACCCGGACGCCGCCCGGGCGCGCGACGTCGCGCAGGCCTATGCCGAGGGGCTGAGCGAGCTGGTGTCCGACCTCGAGACGCCGCCGGGTCGCGACGTGGCGCCGATCAAGGCCACGATCGTCGACAACGCCCAGATCTCCAGCGAGCCGGTGAGCCCGCAGCCGCTGCGCAACCTGGGCCTGGCCGCGGTCCTCGGCCTGCTGCTCGGCGTCGCCCTCGCGGTCGCCCGCGAGCTGCTCGACACGTCGGTCTCGTCGGCCGACGACGTCGCCGACGTCACCGACGCACCCATCCTCGGCAACATCCACTCCGACAGTTCCGCGGTGGGCCAGCCACCGGCGGCGGTCCTGAAGTCGCCGACCCCGTGGTCGGAGGCGTTCCGGGTGCTCCGCACGAACATGCAGTACGTCGAGGTCGACCACGACCGCCGGGTGTTCGTCGTCAGCAGCTCGCTTCCGGCCGAGGGGAAGTCGACGACGGCGGTCAACCTCGCGATCACGCTGGCCCTCGCCAAGCAGCGGGTGGTCCTCATCGACTGCGACCTGCGCCGCCCCCTGGTGGCGGAGCGGCTCGAGCTCGACGACGCGGTCGGCACGACCAGCGTGCTCATCGGCCAGGTGGCGCTCGACGAGGCGTTGCAGGAGCACCGCGGCAGCGGACTGGCGGTGCTCACCGCCGGGCCGATCCCGCCCAACCCCTCCGAGCTGCTCCAGTCGATCGCCATGGAGAAGCTGCTCCACGAGCTCCGCGACCAGTACGACGTCGTCCTGCTCGACGCGCCGCCGCTGCTGCCGGTCACCGACGCGGCGCTGCTGGCGGCCCAGGCCGACGGGGCGATCGTGGTGGTGCGCCACGGCAAGACCTCGCGCGAGCAGCTGCGCCACGCCCTCGACCGGGTCGAGGCGGTCGACGCCAAGATCGCCGGCGTGGTCATGAACCAGACGCCTGCCAAGAAGTCCAGCTCCGGCTACGGGTACGGCTACGGCTACGCCCCCGACGAGCGGCGTCGCGACAAGGGGCTTCCGCGGGTCAAGGGCGGCGCCCGCCGGCGACCCTGACCCGGTCGAAGACCTCCCTCCGCACAGCATCAGGACCCCGGGAGCGGTGCTCCCGGGGTCCTGGTGGCTCTCAGGTCAGTCGCCGACCTTGCCGGCAGCGTCGCCGGTGGCCTGCGCCGCGTCGGACGCGGTCTGCTTGGCCGCGGTGGTGGTGGCCTTGGCGCTGCTCTTGGCGGGAGCGCTCTCCTTGGCCGCCGTCTTCTTGGCGGTGCCGGTGGTCTTCTTGGCCGTCGACTTCGTGGCCTTGGTGGCCTGGGTCTTGGTCGTCTTCGCCTTGGCGGTCGCGGTCTTCGCCGACGCCTGCGCCGCCTTGGTGGACTCCTGGCGGCGGATCCGGGTCACCAGGCCCTCACCGCGGGTGGCGAGCTCCTCGTAGTTGTCGTCGACCAGGGCCTGCACCCGGCCCGGGAAGGCCTTGGCGTCGGCCTGGAGCTCGGCGGCACGCTTCTCGATCGCGGTACGGCGGGCCTTGGCGTCCTTGGCGAGCGCGTCGACGCGCGTGTTGACCACGGTCACGGCCTGGTCGCGCAGCGCCTTCGGCTCGAGGTCGATGCCGCGGACGGACTTCTGGGCGTCGGCGAAGCGCTTCTGGCCGCGCTTCTGGGCCCCGGCGACGAAGTCGCGCACCCGCTCGACGGCGAGGTCGGTGGCGCCCACGCCGGCGTACAGCGGCTTGGTCGCGGTCTTGAGGTCGGTCTTGAGGTTGAACGTGGCCATCAGCCAGGTCACTCCTTCTCGGTAGGGGTGTGGAGCGCCAGGAAGGACGCGTAGACGTCGAGCAGGGACTGCTTCTGGCGCTCGTTGAGATGGGGGTCGTTCAGGATCGCCAGCTCCACGGACCGCACGGGTGGTCCCGGCAACGGCTCCGGGCTGACGATGCCGGCCCGGAGGTAGAGCTGTTCGGCACTGATCCGCAGCGCCTTGGCGATCTGCTGCAGCACCTCGGCCGAGGGCTTGCGCAGACCGCGCTCGATCTGGCTCAGGTAGGGGTTGGACACGCCGGCCTGCTCGGCCAGCTGACGCAGCGAGAGCCGCGACGCCTGCCGCTGCTCCCGGAGGTAGTCACCGAGAGACCCGACGGTCTTCCCGACCTTTCCCTTGGCCATGCCCCCATCGTGCTAGCTGCTGCTAGCAAAATGCAAACTCGGCTAGCGTGATGGTCTTCACAGCGGCTCGGCACCCCCGAGCTTCCCCCGCGAGTCATGGACTTCTGGGGGCAGATTTGCCCCTGGATGTCTCGGTTTCCCCGCGTACGCGGGGAAACCGCCGACGCCCACCCTCAGAAGCAGGGGCGCAGCTCACCGACGGGCTGGCCGCCGCCGAGGAGGGCGACGTGGCCCGTACGCCGGACGGCGTCGGCGTCGACGCCGGCCTCGTCGAGCACGCCGCTGCGCTCGAGCGCGGCGGCCATCAGGACCGGCCGCACCCGGGCCGCCCCGTCGTCGGTCTTGAGCGCGAACGCCCGCCCGTCGGGCAGCGCGACCGCGTAGCACGACTCGGCGCCCGCCTTGCCGATCGCGCCCGGGATCGCGGTCAGCAGCTCCCGCTCGTCGCGGCTGCTGCCCGAGACGTACGCCGGGTGCTGCCGGATCGCCGACGCCACCCGCTCCGAGTCGTCCGAGGGCCGGTCGTCCCCGTCGAGGCCGAGGGCCAGCCGACGGAACGCCCGGGCGAGCCCGGTGAGCGAGGCCGACAGCAGCGGCGCACCGCACCCGTCGACCGCGACCGCCTCGACCGGCTCGCCGGTCATCGACGCGAAGGTCTCGGCGATCGCGACCTGCAACGGGTGGTCGGGCCGGCGGTAGGTGGCGACGTCCCAGCCGTTGGCGACGCAGGTGGCGAGCATCGCGGCGTGCTTGCCCGAGCAGTTCATCAGCACCGGCGTACGGGAGCCGCCGGCGCGGATCACCGCGTCGCGGGCGGTCTCGTCGAGCGGGTAGTCGGGCGGCGTCTGCAGCGCCGACTCGTCGAGGCCGGCGCCCGCGAGCACCTCCCGGACCCCGGCGACGTGGAAGTCCTCCCCCGAGTGGGACGCGCAGGCGAGCGCGAGCAGCTCGGCGGGCAGGTCGAGCCCGGCGCGGAGCATGCCGAGCACCTGGACCGGCTTGTTGCACGACCGGGGCAGGACGGCGGTCTCCACCGCGCCGACCGACCACGCGAGGCCGCCGTCGGAGTCGAGCGCGACGACCGACCCGTAGTGGTGGCCCTCGACGAAGCCGGAGCGGACGATCTCGGCGACGGGGACGGGGCCGCTCACCGGGTCTCGCACCGGTCGTAGTCGTCCTCGAGCCGCACGATGTCGTCCTCCCCGGTGTAGTGGCCGCGCTGCACCTCGATCACGACGAGGGTCACGGACCGGTCGTTTCCGATCCGGTGGGCCGAGCCGCTCGGCACGTCGACGTGCTCGCCCGGCCCGACGGTGACCGTACGCCCGTCGACGACGCAGGTCGCGACGCCCTGCACCACCAGCCAGTGCTCGGAGCGGTGGGCGTGGGTCTGGTAGGAGAGCCGGTGGCCCGGCTGCACCTCGATCCGCTTCACCTTGTAGCCCTCGCCGGTGGCGAGGACGTGCCACGAGCCCCACGGACGCTCGGCCGAGGTCGGGGCGCCGGCGGCCTGCTCATCTGGCATGGGCTGCACCCTAACCACCGACCACGGGGCCCCGCGGTGGCAGGATGCACCCGTGCCCGACCAGCCCGTTCCGCAGTACTGCCCCACGGCCCGCGAGCTCGACGACCTCGAGCTGCTCACCACCGGGGCGCTCGCGCCGATCACCCGGTTCGGGGAGCCGGGCAGCCCGGTCACGCTCACCCTCCCCGACGGGACGTCCGCGGCGGCGGTCGTGGAGCTGGTCGACCCCGAGGGCCTCCCGCTGGCCCGGGTCGAGACCGCCACCGGTGAGGTCACCGCCCTCACCCACCACCAGCACGGACCGTTCCGGCGGCTCTACGGGACGCCCGCCGAGGTGCGGGAGCGGTACGCCGGCGCCACCTTCGTCCCCGTCACCGACGCCCTCACCGACGGCCAGCTCGCCGAGCTGGCGGCGATCGACGGTCCGGTCGTGCTGCTGGCCCTGGTCGGCACCGGCACCCCCGCCCTCTCGCCGGTCGCGACCGTGCGGGCGACGCTGCTCGCCGCCTCCCGGCTCGAGGCCGACGTGGTGGCCGTCCCGCTCGCCTCCCACGGCGACCCCGAGGCCGACCACCGCCTGGGCGTCCAGGTCGTCACGACGTACGCCGGCGACGACCCGGTCCACGCGCTCGCCGAGCCGGGCGACGACGACCCCTGGCCCGACGACGTGGCGGCCGTGGTCGAGGCCGACCAGCCGGCGCCGGCCGACCAGGGCCTGGTGCTGTTCTTCACCGGCCTGTCCGGCAGCGGCAAGTCGACGCTGGCCCGGGCGCTGATCGACCTGGTGCTGGAGCGCGGCGAGCGCACCGTCACCACCCTCGACGGCGACGTGGTCCGCCGGCACCTCTCCGCCGGCCTGACGTTCTCCCGCGAGGACCGCGAGACCAACATCCGCCGGATCGGCTGGGTGGCGGCCGAGATCTCGCGGCACGGCGGCGTCGCCGTCTGCAGCCCGATCGCCCCGTTCGCCGAGACCCGGGCCCAGGTCCGCGAGATGGTCGAGTCGGCCGGGGGCGCGTTCTTCCTGGTCCACGTCGCCACGCCGCTGGAGGAGTGCGAGCGGCGCGACCGGAAGGGCCTCTACGCCCGGGCGCGACGCGGCGAGATCCCCGACTTCACCGGCATCTCCTCCCCCTACGAGGAGCCCGACGACGCGGCCGTCCGGGTCGACACGACCGGCCGCACGATCGAGGAGGCCCTCGACGACGTCCTGGTCGCGCTGCGCGAGTCGGGACACCTCGACCTGACGAGGGCGACGTCGTGAGCGAGCCGCTGCGGGTGCTGTTCGTCTGCACCGCCAACATCTGTCGCTCCCCACTCATGGAGCTGCTGGCGTCCCACCTCGCCGACGGCGAGCTCGAGATCTCCAGCGCCGGCACCCACGGCTTCGACGGACGCCCGATCGACGCCGAGATGACCGGACCGCTGCTCGCGCGCGGCGTACCCGCGGAGCGCGTGGAGCAGTTCCGCAGCCGTCCGGTCTCCGCCGACCTGGTGTCGGGGGCCGACCTGGTGCTGACCGCGGAGGCGGCCCACCGCCGGTTCATCCTCGAGGAGCAGCCGGGCGCGGTCCGGAAGGTGTTCACGCTCGGCCAGTTCACGACGTCGGTCCACGACGCCGACGGGGCGTCCGGCGCCGACCTGGTGCGGGTCATCGGGGCCCGCCGTCCGCCCGCCGATGCTGCGCTCGACGTGGCCGACCCCTACCGTCGGGGCCAGGACGCCGCCGCCACCTGTGCGCACCAGGTGGAGTCCCTGCTGCGGGTCGCTGTTCCCGCGCTCACCGGATCGGGGAGGATCACCCCATGATCGAACTGGTCACCGGCACCTTCATGGCGATCCTGGTCGCCGGGTTCGTCGTCGGCGTCGTGGTCGGCCTCACCGGCATGGGGGGCGGCGCGCTGATGACGCCTGCCCTGATCTTCCTCGGCGTCGGTGACGCCGCCACGGTCGTGACCGCCGACCTCACGGCGGCGGCCGTCTACAAGACCGGCGGCGCGGTGGTGCATCACCGTGAGGGCACGCCCAACCTGACGCTGGCCAAGTGGCTGATCCTCGGCTCTGTCCCGATGGCGCTGCTCGGCCCCTACCTGATCCACTGGATCACCTCCGACGCCGAGGAGCTCGACCGGGTCCTCAAGCTCTGCATCGGCTTCGCCCTGCTCTTCGCCGCGCTCACCTACGCGCTGCGGCTCTGGATCAACCTGCGCCGCACGCGGGCCGGCCGCTACACCGGGTCCAGCGACCCGAAGATCCGGCCGATCGCGACGCTGCTCGTGGGGGCCCTCGGCGGGCTGCTCGTGGGCATCACGAGCGTGGGGTCGGGCTCGGTCATCATGATCGCCCTGCTGATGCTCTACCCCGGCCTGTCGGCGGCCAGGCTGGTCGGCACCGACCTCGTCCAGGCCGTGCCGCTGGTGCTCGCCGCCGCGATCTCCAACATCGCGCTCCACGGCCTCGACTGGAGCGTCCTGATCCCGCTCCTGATCGGCTCGGTCCCGGGCACGATCCTCGGCGCGCGGCTGGCGCCGCGGGTCCCGCAGTCGATCATCCGCCGCGGCATCGTCGTCGTGCTGACGATGTCCGGGGTCGCCCTGCTCGACAAGGCGGGCTGGGCTCCGCTCGGCGCGGGCGAGGACGAGACCTCACCGGTCCTCGTCGCGGTGGTCGGCCTGGTGATGGTCGTGCTGGTGCCGCTGGTGTGGGGGATCATCCGGCGTACGCAGGGGATGCCGATGTTCGGCCATCCGACCGTCGCCGAGCTCGAGGACCCGTCCTACCGACCCGGCATCGTCGGGATGAAACGCCAGGACTGACCGACCGGTGCCCCAGCATCGGGTGGCCGCACTGGTCGCGGCGGCAGCGCTCACCGGGCTGCTCGTGATCGCCGTGGCGCTGCCCCAGGACCCGGATGAGATCACTGCCATCATCCTGCTCACGTTCGGCGACCACGGGGTCCACCTGAGTGACCTCCCGGCCGCCGTCTGCTGGCTGGTCGGGATGGCCGCCTGCTGGACCCTCTGGCGGAAGTAGGCGGGTCAGCGGCCGCTGCCCGCCCGTGGTGGACCAGCGGCAGGGGTGGTTTCGAGACGCTTGCAGAGCAAGCTCCTCAACCACCGACACTGACCACCGGTGGCACCCTCCGGTGGTTGAAGAGGTCGCGCAGCGACCGTCTCGAAACCACCCCCGCGCCCGACCACCGACCTCACGCGACCGACCTCAGGCCACCGATGGGACTCTTCGGTGGTTGAGGAGGTCGCGCAGCGACCGTCTCGAAACCACCCGGCGCCGGTCAGCAGCCGCTGGCGAAGCTCCAGTGGTTGGTGCCGGGCACCACGCTGGGGGTCATCTCGAGCTCACCGTCGCCGGTCTGGCCGGGGCCGGTCTCCATGGTCCAGTTGACGACCGACTCCTCGGTCGACGACAGCAGCACCGCGATGGTCGCCACCGGGCGGCCGTCGAGCTCGACGACGTCAACCTCGCGGTCGATGCGCTTGCCGTCGAGCGTGATCTCGCCGAACGAGCCGCCGTACGGCGCGTAGATCCGCATGTGCACGAACTGCGACCCCCGCTCGGTGCCGAACTGGCCCGTCCCGGTGACGGACACGGGGAGGTCGCGGGCGTCCTGCGGCGAGATGGCCTGCCGGAGCGTGGCGGAGCCGGAGAGCTGCTGCACCCCGCGCTCGCAGCTGCGGGAGGTGACGTCGCCGTAGTAGCGCAGGTAGTAGGACATCTTGGAGCCGGTGAGATCGTTGAGCCCGACGTCCACGTGGGGGGTCCGGCCCTCGTCGCCGCTCAGCGCCCCGACGACGCGGGTGCCGGCCAGCGCCTCGGTCTCCTCCGGATCGAAGGTGGCCACCCGGAAGCGGCCCTCGGCGGTGGCCCGGTCGAGGCCCTGCACGAAGTCGAGGGGTGAGGCCAGGTCGCTGGAGACCGACTCGAAGATCGCGCGAGCAGCCTGCGCGAACAGAAGGTCCTGCGCCTCCGGCTCGAGCTCCCGGTACGGACGGCTCAGCAGCTCCTCAACGAGATTGTCGGTCGTCAGGGTGGTGCCGGCGGCCTCGATCGGGCCGGTGCCCTTCACCAGGTAGGACAGGGTCACCGGGTCGAGGCTGACCACGCCGTCGAGTGGCAGCCCGGGGTGGTCGATCTCCCACCGCTGGTTCCAGAGCTCCGCGGCCCGCGGGAAGTCGGGGGTGAAGTTGGCGTTGAGGAAGTAGCTGCCGTGGACCGGGCTGTAGATCCGCTCCTCCTCCTGGCTGAGGGGCAGCGGCCGGTCGAGCTCGCCGAACGCCGAGCCGGTGCCCTGGAGGGTCAGCCGGAGCTTGCCGTCGCGGGCCTCGACGACCGCCCAGGAGCCGGGGAGGCCGCCGGTGGCGCGGATCTCGGCGTTGTTCTGGAACACCATGAGGTAGCGCCGCGGCTGCTCGCCGCCCAGCATGCCGGGGAGCACCTCGACGGCGGTCGCGCTGGACACCAGGGCCCGGCGGGCCTCGTCGACGACGTCGACGTAGTCGTCGTAGGGGCCGCGGATGCCGCCGGCGAACCCGCTGCTGTCGACGCTCGCGACCTGGTCGTGCGCGGTGGTCATGGCGTCGGCGGCCTCGGTCAGGGGCGCGCGCAGGTCCGACACCCTGGAGACGTCGACGCGACCCCCGCCGCTCACCTCGTCGAGGCGGTCGACCGTACGGCCGAGCGGCTGCACGGCGTCGGTCGCGACCACGTCGAGGGACCGGCTCAGCGCCCGCACTCCCTCGGCGTCGTCACCGACGACCGGGGCCGCGGTCAGCACGCTCCACGTGGGGCCGTCGGTGCGCTCGGCGGCGCTCCCGGCGGCGTCGGCCAGGTCGTCGGTGGCCGCAGACCGGGCCTCCGGGTCGCCCTCGGACACGGCGGTCCGCAGCCGCTCGGCGGCGACACGGGCGTCGGCGAGGTCGCCGCGCACCTGGAACGCCACCCACCCGAGCCAGGCCAGGCAGCCCACCACGACCAGCAGGAGCACACCGACGAGCCGGCTGCGGGGGGTCAGCACTGCCTCATCCTCTCAAGAGCACCGGGTCCGGGCGCACAGCCGCCCCGGCCGTCGCGAACGTGGGCCGGGGGGCTGGACGACCGGGTTCAGCGGATCCGCTGCCGGAACGCGGTGTTGCAGTTCTGGTAGACGGAGTCTGCGGGCTTCGAGTTGAAGTGCACGTCGACTCGGTAGCCGCCTTGGGGGATGTTCTCGAAGGCGTACTCGTTGTTGCGGGGACCGGTGTAGTTGCGGTCGAACTCCCGCACCACGTTGCCGTTGCTCCGGCGGACGTACGTGAAGGTCACCTTGCCCTCCGGCGCGCCGTCGCCGGGAACCTTCACCCGGAACCGGACTCGGGCCGGAGCGCCGCCCTCCTGCGGGTCGTTGAGGGCCTTGGCCACGCACTTCGTGTCGACCGAGCCGGGGTAGGGGACCGCGGTGGCGGTGCCGGTCGCACCGGCCACGAGGCCGCCGCCGAGCAGCGTCGCCGCGGCGAGGACGCTGTGGAACTTGCGCATCTGAACTCCAAGCTGATGGATGGGTCGGGTGCGCGATCGATCCGAGAGGACGCGTCCCCCACGTACGCGCGCAGGAGAAACCTAAACGGTCGCCGCGATGATCGCAGCAGAACCGGCCATTCGCACGGCAACTATTTGAGAAACAGCACCTTTCAGGGAGACTTTCGGGACCGAACTGCCCGGATTGAGCCCAGCCGGGTCGTCACGGCTAGCATGATCGGGCTTACCCGAGGAGAGGTCCCACGATCACATGAGTGCACCCCCGACCCATGCCGACTACCAGCTGAGCCAGCTGGAGCAGCTCGAGGCCGAGTCGATCCACATCTTCCGTGAGGTCGCCGCCGAGTTCGAGAAGCCCGTCCTGATGTTCTCGGGAGGCAAGGACTCCATCGTCATGCTCCGCCTGGCCGAGAAGGCGTTCTTCCCCGCGAAGGTGCCCTTCCCGCTGCTCCAGGTCGACACCGGCTACGACTTCCCCGAGGTGCTCGAGTGCCGCGACCGCTGGGTCGAGCGGCTCGGCACCCGGATGATCGTCGCGAGCGTCGAGGAGGCGATCAAGAACGGCATCGTCCACGAGGACGGCAAGACCACCCGCAACCGGCTCCAGATCGGCACCCTGCTCAACGCCATCGAGGAGAACGAGTTCACCGCTGCGTTCGGTGGTGGCCGCCGCGACGAGGAGAAGGCCCGTGCGAAGGAGCGCGTCTACTCCCACCGCGACGAGTTCGGCCAGTGGGACCCCAAGATGCAGCGCCCGGAGCTGTGGAGCCTCTTCAACGGCCGGCTCCACCAGGGCGAGCACATGCGGATCTTCCCGCTGTCCAACTGGACCGAGCTCGACATCTGGCACTACATCGGCCGCGAGGGGATCGACATCCCGTCGATCTACTTCGCCCACCAGCGCCGCGTGTTCAACCGCGGCGGCATGTGGATGACGGAGTCCGAGTTCAACCCCTGCAAGGAGGGCGAGGAGGTCATCGAGAAGACGGTGCGGTTCCGCACCGTCGGCGACCTGACCCTCACCGGCGCGGTGGAGTCCGAGGCCGACACGATTCCCAAGATCATCGACGAGATCGCGATCGCCCGCGTCACCGAGCGTGGCGCCACCCGTGGGGACGACAAGTTCTCCGAGGCCGCGATGGAGGACCGGAAGAAGGAGGGCTACTTCTGATGGCCACCCACGAGACCACCGCGAGCGCGACCGAGACCGCGGTCGTCAGCGACGACATGGACCTGCTGCGGTTCGCCACGGCCGGCTCGGTCGACGACGGCAAGTCGACGCTCATCGGCCGGCTGCTGCTCGACTCGAAGTCGATCTTCGAGGACCAGCTCGAGGCGGTCGAGTCCTCCTCGCAGGCCAAGGGCTACGACTACACCGACCTGGCGCTGCTGACCGACGGTCTGCGCTCGGAGCGCGAGCAGGGCATCACCATCGACGTGGCCTACCGCTACTTCGCGACGCCCAACCGCAAGTTCATCATCGCCGACACCCCGGGCCACATCCAGTACACCCGCAACATGGTCACCGGCGCCTCGACCGCCGACCTCGGCCTGGTGCTGGTCGACGCGCGGCAGGGCCTCACCGAGCAGAGCCGGCGGCACGCCGTCCTGCTCTCGCTGCTGCGGGTGCCCCACCTGGTGCTGGCGATCAACAAGATGGACCTGGTCGACTACTCGCAGGAGATCTACGAGAAGATCCACGCCGAGTTCAAGCAGTTCGCGACCAAGCTCAACATCCCCGACCTCGAGGTCATCCCGATCTCGGCGCTCAAGGGCGACAACGTCGTCGACCGCAGCGAGAAGATGTCGTGGTACTCCGGCCCGACGCTGCTCCACCACCTCGAGCACGTCCACGTCGCCTCCGACCGCGACCTCATGGACACCCGGTTCCCGGTGCAGTTCGTCGTGCGTCCCAAGTCCGACGACTACCACGACTACCGCGGGTACGCCGGCCAGGTGGCCGGCGGCGTGCTCAAGCCGGGCGACGAGGTCGTCGTCCTCCCGAGCGGCATGACCTCGACGATCGCGGGCATCGACCTGTTCGACCAGGAGCTCGACGAGGCGTTCCCGCCGATGAGCGTGACGGTGCGGCTCGCCGACGACGTCGACGTGTCCCGCGGCGACATGATCGCCCGGATCAAGAACGCGCCGACTCCGGCCCAGGACATCGACGCGATGGTCTGCTGGATGACCAACAAGCCGCTCCAGCCGCGGCAGAAGCTGGCCATCAAGCACACCACCCGCACCGGGCGGACCATGGTCAAGGACATCCAGTACCGGCTCGACGTCAACACCCTGCACCGCGACCAGGACACCAAGGAGCTCGGGCTCAACGAGATCGGCCGCGTCACGCTGCGCACGACCGTGCCGCTGCTGTGCGACCCGTACTCGAAGAACCGGACCACCGGCTCCTTCATCCTGATCGACGAGCAGACCGGCGTCACCGTCGGCGCGGGGATGATCAACTCCGGCAGCTGACCGTGCACCTCCTCCAGAACCCCGTGCGTCACTACGCATGGGGTTCTGGTGTTCATATCCCCCGGCTGCTCGGCCACGCCTCCGACGGACAGCCGTGGGCCGAGCTGTGGATGGGCGCCCACCCGGCCGACCCGTCGCGGCTGGAGGACGGCACGCGGCTCGACGACGCCGTCGCCGCCGACCCCGAGGGCATCCTCGGTCGGTCGGTCGCCACGGCGTTCGGCCGGTTGCCGTTCCTGATGAAGCTGCTCGCCGCCGGCGAGCCGCTGTCGTTGCAGGTCCACCCCTCGAGCGAGCAGGCCCGGCTCCGCTTCGCCGACCAGGAGGCGGCCGGGATCCCGATCGACGCACCCGAGCGGTCCTACCAGGACGAGTCCCACAAGCCCGAGCTCATCTACGCCCTCACCCGCTTCGAGGGCATGGCCGGCTTCCGTGACCTCGAGAGCACGGTGGCGATCCTCGGCGAGCTGCGGCTTCCCTGGCTCGACGAGCTGTCGGAGCGGCTGGAGGGGACGGAGACGCCGTTCCAGACCCTGCGCGACGTGGTGACCGACGTGCTCGCATGGTCGGGCCCGGAGCTGGAGGAGCGGATCGCTGCCCTCGGCCCCGCCTGCGCTGACGCCGAGGCCAGGCTGCATGCGCCGCCCGTACGTCGCCGACCGCCTGTCATGTCGGCCGAGAACATCGCGCGCGAGAGCCTGCGGGTCTTCCAACAGACCCAGCCACTCGTACGCCGCTACCCCATGGACCCGGGCGTCATCGTCACGCTGCTGCTCAACCACGTGGTACTGGCGGCCGGTGAGGCGATGTTCGTGCCGGCCGGGGTGATCCACGCGTACACGTCCGGGTTCGGCGTCGAGATCATGGCGTCGTCCGACAACGTGCTCCGGGCGGGGCTCACCCCGAAGAACGTGGACATCCCCGAGCTGCTGCGCATCACCGACTTCCGGCCCTCTCCCCCACCCCACTGGGCCGCCCGCCGGGAGGCCGAGGGAGTCGCGGTGTTCGCGCCTCCGGTGAACGAGTTCGAGCTCACGATGCTCGAGGGTGTCGACGCCACGCCGATCGGTGCAGGCCCGGCGGTCGTGCTGTGCCTCTCGGGCCGCGCGGAGGTGTTCGAGGGCGCGACGTCCACGGTGGTGGAGCAGGGCGTGGCCGTGCTCGCCGGCGGGCCTGACATCCGGGTCCGTGCGCCCGGCACCGTCGCCGTGGGCCGCTGCCCGCTGGCCTGACATTCCGGTGGTTGAGGACTCGGGTGGTTGAGGAGGTTGCGCAGCAACCGTCGACTCCGGTGGTTGAGGAGGTTGCGCAGCAACCGTCGACTCCGGTGGTTGAGGAGGTTGCGCAGCAACCGTCGACTCCGGTGGTTGAGGAGGTTGCGCAGCAACCGTCTCGAAACCACGCAGGAATGACTTCCGCTCCCCACCCGTTCGCCCGGACATGACCACCCTCGGCCTCATCGGAAGCGGCAACATCGGCAGCACGGTCGCCCGGCTGGCGGTCGCCGCCGGTCACGACGTCGTCCTCAGCAACAGTCGGGGCCCGGAGACGCTGGCCGGGCTGGTCGACGACCTCGGGCCCCACGCCCGGGCCGCGACCGCCGCCGAAGCGGCGCAGGCGGGCGACCTCGTGGTCGTGACGGTCCCGCTCCGTGCCTACCGCGACGTCCCGGTGGAGCCGCTGCGGGGCAAGGTCGTCATCGACACCAACAACTACTACCCCGAGCGCGACGGCCACATCGCCGCGCTCGACGACGAGTCGACCACCACCAGCGAGCTGCTGCAGGCGCACCTGCCGGGGTCGAGGGTGGTGAAGGGCTTCAACAACATCTACTTCCGCCACCTGGCGACGCAGGCGCGCGAGGCGGGCGACCCGGACCGGCAGTCGCTCCCGATCGCCGGTGACGACGCCACTGCCAAGCAGGCCGTGACCGAGCTCCTCGACTCCCTCGGCTACGACGCCTGCGACGCGGGCGCGCTGGCCGAGGGATGGCGCTTCCAGCGCGACACCCCGGCCTACGTCGTGCCGTACGGCGTCCGGCGCAGCGACCGGCCCAACCCGGACGGGCCGGCGACGCGCGAGGTGATCCGGGACCTGCTGGCCGCGGCCCGCCGCTACCGGGACATTGTGACGCCCGGCCGCGGGCCCACGTCGCAGGCGTAGCGTGCTGGGACCACCGCACGCACCACGGTGGGAGGACCGAGGCATGGATGGGCTCCGTCGACGCCCGCTGAGCGAGGAGGTGCAGCCGGGCGTCAGCGGGTCGCGGCTACTGCCCCTGGGATGCAGCGGTGGCAGCGTCGGGTGCGGGGGGATCTTCGACCCGTGCGCGCAGCGCTCCCTGCGGGATCAGGAGCATCGCGACGGCGCCCACCACGGCGGGGAGGGCGAAGGCGTAGAAGTTGGCGTCCAGGCCCCATCCGCTGTCGAGGACGAACGCGCCGTAGATCGGGCCGAGGATCGCGCCCACGCGACCGATCCCGAGCGCCCAGCCGAGGCCCGTGGCCCGCATGTGGGCCGGGTAGAAGTTCGCCGTGTAGGCGTTGACGAGGATGGTGGTCCCGATGGTGCACGCTCCGGCGACCGCGACGAGGACATAGAGCATCGACGTCGGGAGGTTGTGGCTGAGCAGGTAGATGCAGGCAGCGGCGACGAGGAACATGCCGCTGGTGGTCTGCTTGGATCCCACCCGGTCGGCGACCGCACCGAGCAGCGGCGTCCCGAGGATCGCGCCCAGGTTGAGCACCATCAGGAACGCCAGGGAGGACCCCAGGTCGTATCCCGCGGTCAGCATGATCTGCGCCAGCCACGTGTTGAGCCCGTAGACGAGGAGCAGACCCACACCGGTCCCCAGCCAGAACAGCAGGGTGCCGGCCAGGTAGCGGGCCGCGAACAGCTCGGCGAGCCCACTGAGGGCGGCACCCGTCTTCCGACCGCCGTCCTGCGGCGGCTCGAGCACGAGCTGGTAGCGGGCGGCGAGGTCGCGGGCCTCGTCGTCCCGGCCGCGGGCCAGCAGGTAGTTCGCGGACTCCGGCAGGAGGCGCCACGCTACCGGCAGCAGCACGAAGCCGAGGACGCCGCCGACCAGGAACATGGTCCGCCACCCGAGCTCGGGGATCACCCAGAGGGCGGACAGCGCGGCCAGCATCCCGCCGATGGAGTATCCCGAGAACATGACGGCGTTGGTGGTGCTGCGACGCCGGGGGTGGGCGTACTCGACGGTCAGGGCGATGGCGGTGGGGACCACTCCGCCGAGGCCGAGGCCGGCGACGAAGCGGGCCAGGCCGAACATCTCGGGCGAGGTGGCGACTGCCGCCCAGATCATGGCCGAGGAGAACCAGGCGATGCACGCGAGCATGATGCGTCGCCTGCCCACCAGGTCGGTCACGGTTCCGATCACGAGCGCCCCGATGAGCATGCCGATCAGGGCGTACGACCCGATCCTGCCGGCCTCGGCCGCGCTGAGTGTCCACTCGGCCTCGCCGCCGACGAGGGTGGGCACGACCGTGCCGTAGACGACGAGGTCGTAGCCGTCGACGATGATCGTGGCGCAGCACAGCGCCACGGGTATGAACCGGGAGGTGTGCCGGGCGGGGGCTGGGCTCATGGATATCCACTCCGTCATCCGAGTCCTGGGAGGATCCCTGGGGGTGCGCGGCGATTCCCCCGCTGCTGTGACCGCCGTCACTTTCACACAATCATCGATCGGTGACGACCGTCAAGGGGATGACACGTCGCTGCCCGTTCCTCCGACCCGGGCGCGTCCGAGTGCGCGAGTGCCGGGCTCACCGGCGGTCAGCGTCTCCACGTGCCGGTGAGCGGCGGAATCGAGGCGTTCGCGCAGCTCGAAGAAGAGGTCCGCGGCCCGGGTCCCACTCCACCGTCGGGGCAGCAGCTCGCGCGGCAGACCGGGGTCGAGGTAGGGGAGACGGCGCCAGTGCGTGAGCATCTGGACGTACGCCGCGAACGCGGCCGCGTCGTCCCGGCCCCGTCGGCGGCGCCACCGCGTCAGGAGCGGCTCGTGGGCCGTGACGAACTGCGCGTAGGCGCGCTCGATGCCCTCGAGGTCCCACCAGGCGGCCACCTGGTCCCGCTGGGCGCCGAAGCCGGCGTACTCCGCACGGAAGAGGTTGACGTAGCCGGACAGCTCGTTCTCCAGCAGCATCTCGCGCGCCTCGGCCTCCACGTGCGCCGGGGCGATCCACACCGCGGACGAGACGGTCCCGAAGCCGAGCCACGACAGCCGCGAGCGGAGCTGGTGCCGCTTGTCCCGCTCCACCTCGGGGACGCTGAACACGGCGATGATCCATCCGTCATCGACCTGGGCGCGCGGACGCTCGAAGATGCGGCGGTCACCGCGCCGCAGGATCGTGCGGGCCTCGAGGGAGAGCGAGTAGCCCGCGACGCCCTCGACCCGCTCCGCCACGAGGATCCCGCGCCTCTTTAGGCGGGAGATCGACGAGCGTACGGCCGGCTCGTCGACCCCGACCGTCGCCATCAGCCGGATCAGCGCGCCGACGCTCAGCCAGCCCCCGACCTCGCGGGCGTAGAGACCGTAGATCGTGACGATGAGGGCCCGCGGTCGGGTGGCCCTGGGGTGCCCGGCGGCCTCGGTCGCGAGCGGTTCCAGCACCCGCGCAGTGTAGCCACGGGCCCGGGACTCAGCCGGTCGCCCGGGGCCCGGGACCTGCCGTGACGCCAGCGCTCTCGACGTGCCGGTACGCCGCCGCCGCCAGCCGCTCGTGGAGGTCGAGGAAGAGCGTCGCCGCCTCGGCGCCGGGCCAGTCGTCGGGGAGCAGCTCCGCCGTGAGACCGGGGTCGAGGTAGGGCATCCGTCGCCAGCTGGTCAGCAGCCGGACGTGGTCGGCGAACGCGGCGGCGTCGTCCACCGTGCGGCGACGGCACCACGCGTCGCGGACCGGCCGGTACGCCGCGAGGAACTCGGCGTACTCCCGCTCGAGGCTGTCGAGGTCCCACCAGGCGGCGACCTGCTCGGGCAGGGCACGGAAGCCCACGTGCTCGCTGCGGAAGAGGTCGACGTAGGCGTCGAGGCCGGTGCCCTCGAGCTTCGCACGCGCCTCGGCCTCGACGTGGGCCGGCGCGATCCAGACCCCCGACGAGACCGTGCCGAAGCCCAGCCAGGAGAGCATGGAGCGCAGCCGGTGCCGCCGGTCCCGCTCGAGCTCGGGCACGCTGAACACCGCCAGCAGCCAGTGGTCGTCCGGACGCGCGCGCGGCGGCCGGAAGATCCGACGGTCGCCCTCGAGCAGCATCTCGCGGGCCTGGTCGGAGAGGGCGTAGCCCGCGAGCCCCTCGACCGTCCGCGCGACCAGGACGTCACGACGCTTGAGCCGCGAGATCGCCGAGCGCACCGCCTGCGCGTCGACGTCGACCTCGGCCAGCAGCCTGATCAGCGCACGCACGCTCACCCAGCCGTCGGCGCCCCGCGCGTAGAGGCCGTAGAAGGTCACGATCAGGGCCCGCGGCTGCGGCCCCTTCCCGGCCCGAGGGGTGCGCGCGGACGGCACGGTGACTCCTAGGCCCGGTCGGTGTCGGGGACGACGGCCACGCCCTGGACCTCCACCAGTGCCTCGGCGTCCCACAGGCGAGCGACGCCGATGCCGGCCATGGCCGGGTATTCGGTGCCGACGAGGCGCTTCCACACCCTGCCGATGTCGCGCGCTCGCGCCTTGTAGTCGTCCATGTCGACGATGTAGATGGTCATCGAGACCAGGTCGGCCGGCGTGCCACCCGCGCTCTCGAGGGCCGTCAACAGGTTGCCGAGCGCCTGCTCGAACTGCTCGACCACGTCGTCGCCGACGATGGCGCCGTCCACGTCCAGCGCGGTCTGCCCGGCCAGGTGGACCGTGGTCCCACCGGTCACCCTGACCGCGTGGCTGAAGCCGGCCGGCGCGCCGAGGGTGGGCGGGTTCAGGCGCTCGAAGCTCATGACTGGACTGCTCCTCCGTCGATGTTGATCCCCTGCCCGTTGATCGCACCGTTGGCCACGCACAGGCTGAGCACATCGGCGACCTCGGCGACGTCGACCAGTCGGCCGATCGGCTGCTTGCGCTCGAGGATCTTGCGGGCCTCGGCGGCGGTCTTGCCGGTGCGGTCCGCGATCGCGGCGACCGACTGGTCGGTCATCGGGGTGTCGACGTAGCCGGGGCAGACCGCGTTGACGGTGACCCCGCTGCGGGCGACCTCGGCCGCCGCGGAGCGGACCAGGCCGAGCACCCCGTGCTTGCTCGCGGTGTAGGCGGCGATCTGCCGCTCCCCCACCTTCGAGGCCACCGACGCGACCACGACGACCCTCCCCCAGCCGGCGTCGAGCATCGCCGGCAGCGCGCGCCGCAGGCACCGGAAGGGGGCGGTCAGGTTGAGGTCCAGCATCCGCTGCCACTCCGCGTCGGAGGTCTCGGGGATCGTGGACGCCGAGCCGTTGCCGGCGTTGACCACCAGCACCTCGACCGGTCCCCAGGCCGCCTCGACGGCCGCGAAGGCCGCCTCGACCTGCGCGGGGTCGGTGACGTCGGCCGGGACCACCAGGGTCTCGCCCGGCACCGAGGCGGCGGCCTCGTCGAGCGACGCCCGGTCGCGCGCGAGCAGCGCCGTCCGGAAGCCGTCGCGCCCCAGTCGTTGCGCGGCGGCGAGCCCGATCCCCTTGCTGGCGCCGGTGACCAGCGCGACCCGGCCCGTCACCGGGACCCCGGGGCCGGGAAGTCGATCGGGTCCATCAGCGGCCCTTCCAGCTCGGGGGTCGTCCCTCGTTGAACGCGGCGTGGAACTCCGCGTGGTCGTCGGTGGTCATCAGCAGCGCCTGGGTCATCGCGTCGAGCTCGACCGAGGCGGCCAGGCTCATGTCGAGCTCGCGCGTGATCAGCGACTTGGTCTGCGCGTAGGCCAGCCGCGGACCGTCCGCGAGCCGGCGGGCGAGCCGGCCGACCGCGGCGTCGAGCTCGTCGTCGGGCACCAGCTCGCTCACCAGCCCGTAGCGGTCGGCGGTCTCGGCGTCGATGGTGTCGCCGAGCATCAGCAGCTCGGTGGCCCGGCCGGTGCCCACCATCCGCGGCAGCAGGTAGGCCGCGCCCATGTCGCCGCCGGACAGCCCGACCTTGGTGAACAGGAAGGCGAACCGTCCGGAGTGGGCGACCACCCGGAAGTCGGAGGCGAGCGCCACCACGGAGCCGGCGCCGGCCGCGATCCCTTGGATGCCGGAGATGATCGGCACCGGGCACTCGCGCATCGCCCGGATCACGTCGCCGGTCATCTTGGTGAAGCCCATCAGGTCGTGGGCGTCCATCTTCAGCAGCTCGCCGATGATCTCGTTGACGTCGCCCCCGCCGCAGAACCCCTTGCCCTCGCCGCGGATCACCAGCACCGACACGTCGTCGCGGGTGGGCAGCTCGTGGAGCAGGTCGCGCAGGTCGGCGTAGCTCTCGAAGGTGAGCGGGTTGAGCTTCTCCGGGCGGTTCAACGTCACCGTAGCCACGCCGTCGGCCACCTCGAAGCGGAAGTGGTGCCACTCCTCGGTGTGGTGCGCGGATGCGCGGTAGCGGGTCATGGGTCCCTCTCAGGTGCCGTCGGCGTCGGGCTGGGCCTCGCGCACCAGCGCGCGCCCGATGATGGTGCGCTGCACCTCGGAGGCGCCCTCGTAGATGCGCGGCGCGCGCACCTCACGGTAGAGGTGCTCGAGCAGGTGGCCGCGCTGCAGGGCCCGGGCCCCGTGCAGCTGGACGGCCTGGTCCACGACGTACTGCGCGGACTCGGTGGCGTGCAGCTTGGCCATCGCCGCGGCCGTGGTGATCTCGGCGGCCGGAGCGCCCGCGTCGTACGCCGAGGCGGCGGCGTGCACGAGCAGTCGGGACGCCTGCACCTTGGTCGCCATCTCCGCCAGCGTGTGCTCCACCGCCTGCTGGGCGTGCAGCGGCCCGCCGAACACCTCGCGCTCCGTCGACCAGCGCACCGCGCAGTCGAGGGCGGCCTGCGCCATCCCGACGGCGAACGCACCCACGCTCGGGCGGAACAGGTCCAACGTCCGCATCGCCACCCCGAAGCCGGCATCGACCTCGCCGAGGACGTCGGCCTGCTCGACCCGGACGCCGTCGAAGGTGAGCCGGCCGATCGCGTGCGGCGCCAGCAGGTCGAGGTGCTCGCCGCCGAGCCCGTCGGCGTCGCCGGCGACGGCGAAGGCGGTCACCCCCCGGGCCCGGGCGTCGGGCGTGGTGCGCGCGAAGACGGTGTAGACGTCGGCCTCGGGGGCGTTGGAGATCCAGGTCTTCTCCCCGTGCAGCCGCCACCCGTCGCCGTCGCGCTCGGCGCGCAGCACGAGCGCGGCAGCGTCCGAGCCCGCACCGGACTCCGAGAGTGCGAACGCGGCCACGACGTCGCCGGCGACGACGCCCGGGATCCACCGCTCGACGGTCTCGGGGTTGCCCGACTGCAGGATCGGATAGCTGCCGAGCCCCTGCAGCGCCAGTGCCGTCTCGGCCGCGGTGTCGACGCCGGCGAGCGTCTCGCGCAGCAGGCACAGCTGCAGCGCCGCGGCGTCGCGCGGCGCCTCGCCCGGCTCGCCGCCGAACAGCCCCCTCAGGAGCCCGAGGTCACCGAGCCTGCGGAGCAGTGGGCGGTCGACGTGGCCGTGCTCCCCGTCGGACGGCTTCGAGCCGAGCTCGCCGCGGGCCAGGTCGCGCACGTGGTCGGCGTACTGCTGCTGGGCCGGGCTCAGCAAGAACGAAGCCATGTCGGCGACCGTATAGCGTCTTGACAACGCTCGTCAACGTCGCACTACACTGGCACGAACCTCACCTGGAGAGACTTCCTGAATGCGTATCGCCGTCATCGGAGGTGGGCCCGGCGGGCTCTACTTCGCCGCGCTCGCCCAGCAGCTCGGCCCCGAGCACGACATCACCGTGTGGGAGCGCAACGCCGCCGACGACACGTTCGGCTTCGGGGTGGTGTTCTCCGACGAGACGCTCGGCGGCATCGAGCACGCCGACCCGGTCATCCACCAGGCCATGGAGCGGGAGTTCGCCCGCTGGGACGACATCGACGTCCACGTCGGCGGTGAGGTGGTCACCAGCGGCGGCCACGGGTTCGCGGCCCTCTCCCGCAAGCGGCTGCTCGAGATCCTGCAGGCCCGCTGCGCCGAGCTCGGCGTCGTCGTGCACTTCGAGACGCGGGCCCCCGACGTCGACGAGCTGGCCGCCACCCACGACCTGGTCATCGCCGCCGACGGGCTCAACTCCGCGGTCCGGGCGCGCTACGCCGACACCTTCGGGCCGACCCTCGACGTGCGCGACTGCAAGTACATGTGGCTCGGCACCGACAAGGTCTTCGACGCTTTCACCTTCCACATCCGCGAGACGCCCTACGGCGTGATGCAGATCCACGGCTACCCCTTCGACGAGACCGGCAGCACCTTCATCATCGAGATGACCTCCGGGACCTGGGAGAAGGCCGGCTTCACCGACGGCGCCTTCGGACCCGGCGAGTCCGACACCACGTCCATCGAACGGGTGGTCGAGCTGTTCGACGACGAGCTCGGCGGCTACGGCGTCCGGGCCAACAACTCCAGGTGGATCAGCTTCACGACCATCCACAACGAGCGCTGGCGCCACGACAACGTCGTCCTGCTCGGCGACGCCGCGCACACCGCGCACTTCTCCATCGGGTCGGGCACGAAGCTCGCCATGGAGGACGCGCTGGCGCTGGCCGCCTGCCTGCACGAGCAGCCCGACCTCGACGCCGCGCTCACCGCCTACGAGGAGGAGCGCAAACCGGTCGTCCAGTCGACCCAGCGGGCCGCGCAAGCGAGCCTGGAGTGGTTCGAGAACCTCGACCAGTACACCCACCAGGAGCCGTTGCAGTTCGCGTTCAACATCCTGACGCGCAGCCGCCGGATCACCTACGACAACCTCCGGGTGCGCGACCCGGAGTTCGTACGCCGCATCGACGAGTGGTTCGCCGACCACGAGAAGCGCCGCGGGCACGGCTTCGGCGACGTCCGGCCGCCGATGTTCCAGCCGTTCCGGCTCGGCGACCCCGACCGCGGCGAGCTGGAGCTGCAGAACCGCGTCGTCGTCTCCCCCATGGACATGTACAAGGCCGTCGACGGGATGCCCGGCGACTTCCACTTCACCCACCTCGCCGGCAAGGCGCTCGGCAGCCCCGGACTGGTGATGACCGAGATGGTGTGCGTCTCCCCCGAGGGCCGGATCACCCCCGGCTGCACCGGGATCTGGACCGACGAGCAGGCCGCCGGCTGGCGCCGGATCGCCGACTTCGTGCACGCCGAGACCGCCACCAAGATCGGGATGCAGCTCGGCCACTCCGGCGCGAAGGGGTCGACGAAGCTGATGTGGGAGGGCATCGACGAGCCGCTGGAGTCCGACAACTGGGACGTCGTCGCCGCGTCCCCGCTGCCCTACCGGGCCGGCGTCAACCAGGTGCCGCGCGAGCTCGACCGCGCCGGGATGGAGGAGATCCGCGACCAGTTCGTCGCGGCCACCCGGCGCGCGGCCGACGCCGGCTTCGACCTCCTCGAGCTGCACTGCGCCCACGGCTACCTGCTCTCCTCGTTCCTCTCGCCCTACAGCAACCGGCGTCAGGACGACTACGGCGGCTCCGTGGACAACCGGCTGCGGTTCCCCCTCGAGGTGTTCACGGCGATGCGCGAGGCGTGGCCCTCCGACCGGCCGATGACTGTGCGCATCTCGGCGACCGACTGGGTCGACGACGGCATCACGCTCGACGACACCCTGGCGATCGCGCGGGCGTTCCACGAGGCCGGCGCCGCGGCGCTCGACGTGTCCACGGGCCAGGTCACCGCGACCGAGCGTCCCGCGTTCGGGCGGTCCTACCAGACGCCGTACGCCGACGCGATCCGCAACCGGCTCGACGTCCCCACCATCGCGGTGGGCGTGATCTCGTCGTTCGACGACGTGAACTCGATCCTGCTGGCCGGCCGCGCCGACCTGTGCGCGCTCGGCCGGGTCCATCTCTACGACCCGAGCTGGACGCTGCACGCAGCCGTCGAGCAGGACTACGACGGCCCCGGGGCCACCTGGCCCGATCCGTGGCGCGCCGGCCGCCGCAAGCCGCAGACCGGCCGCTCCGACGGCCCGAAGCCCCGACTCGATCTCGTCCGCGAGGGTGGCCCGACCACCGCGCACCGCCGCTGGCAGCCGCACTCGAGGGAGGAGAGCTGAATGTCCACGCCAACGTCACTGTCCCTGTCGCCCACCGCCCACGTCGACACCTTCTGTCGCGACCACCTGCCCCCGCCGGAGGAGTGGCCCGAGATCGTGCTGGGCCCGGACACGCACTACCCCGACCGGCTCAACTGCGCCACCGCCCTGCTCGACGACGTCATCGCGACCCACGGCGGCGCCCGCCGCTGCCTGCTCACCCCGGGTGGCGAGACCTGGACCTACGACGAGCTCCGGTCGACGGCCAACCGGGTCGCACAGGTCCTGGTCGACGAGCACGGCATCGTGCCGGGCAACCGGGTGCTGCTGCGGGGGCCGAACAACCCGTGGCTGGTGGCCTGCTGGTTCGGCGTGCTCAAGGCCGGCGCGGTCGTGGTCACCACCATGCCCGTCCTGCGCAAGCGGGAGCTCACCGACATCGACTCGATCGCCTCGATCGACCTCTCCCTGTGCGACCACAGGTTCCTCGCGGACCTCGAGGAGGCCGCCTACGACGCCCCGGTGGTCGTCTACGGCGGGGACGCCGACGACGACCTGACCCGGCGCGTGCAGGGCCGGCCCGACGAGTTCGTCGACGTGGAGACCGCCGCCGACGACGTGGCGCTGCTGGCGTTCACCTCGGGCACCACCGGCAGGCCGAAGGCCACCATGCACTTCCACCGCGACGTGCTGGCGATCGCCGACACCTTCTCCCGGCACGTCGTGAAGCCGACCGCGGACGACCTGTTCACCGGTACGCCGCCGGTCGCCTTCACCTTCGGGCTGGGCGGGGTCGTGGTGTTCCCGCTGCGCGTCGGCGCCGCCACGCTGCTCATCGAGAAGGCCACCCCTGCCGAGCTCGCCGACACCATCGCCGAGCACGGTGTGTCGGTGTGCTTCACCGCACCCACCGCCTATCGCGCGATCCTCACCGGCGGCAAGGCCGACTCGCTGCGCACCCTCCGACGCGCTGTCTCGGCCGGCGAGCACCTCGACGAGGCCACCTGGCGGGCGTTCCACGAGGCAACCGGGATCGAGATCATCGACGGCATCGGCGCCACCGAGATGCTGCACGTCTTCATCGGCTCGTCCGACGACGACATCCGTCCGGGCTCCACCGGCCGCACGGTCCCCGGCTACACCGCGCGGATCGTCGACGGCTCCGGCCACGAGGTGCCCGACGGCACCGCCGGGAGGCTGGCGGTCAAGGGCCCGACAGGCTGCCGCTACCTCACCGACCCCCGCCAGCAGGTCTACGTGGAGAACGGCTGGAACATCACCGGCGACACCTTCACCCGCGACGACGACGGGTACTTCTGGTACCACGCCCGCAACGACGACATGATCGTGTCCTCCGGCTACAACATCGCGGGCCCGGAGGTGGAGGAGGCCGTCCTCACCCACCCCGACGTCGCCGACTGCGCCGTGGTCGGGCAGCCGGACGAGGCCCGCGGCCAGGTCGTCGCGGCGTACGTCGTCCCCCGGGAGGGCACCGCGGCCGACGAGGAGCTGGCCGGGCGGATCCAGGACCACGTCAAGCAGACGATCGCCCCCTACAAGTACCCGCGCCGGGTGGTCTTCCTCGACGAGCTACCCCGGACGGCGACCGGGAAGCTGCAGCGGTTCCGGCTGCGGACGCCCTGATCAGTAGACACCCACCACGGAGGTAGCCATGTCGGTCCTGTCGGACCTCGTCACAGCCCTCGCGGACGGCACGATCGAGGTCGTCGACCTCACCGCGCCGCTCTCGGAGGAGACACCGATCCTGGAGCTGCCGCCGGAGTTCGGCCAGACCGCGCGCTTCCGGCTCGAGGAGATCAGCCGCTACGACGACCGTGGGCCGGCGTGGTACTGGAACAACTTCCACACCGGCGAGCACACCGGCACCCACTTCGACGCGCCCAACCACTGGGTCACCGGGAAGGACAAGGCCGACGTCGGGTCGGTGCCGACCTCGGCGTTCGTGGCTCCTGCGGTGGTGCTCGACGTGGCCGACCGGGTCTCGGACGACCCGGACTTCCTCATCGAGGTCGAGCACGTCCGGGCCTTCGAGGACGAGCACGGCCCGCTGCCCGCGGGTGGCTGGCTGCTGTGCCGCACCGGGTGGTCGGCCCGGGTCACGCAGGCCGACATGATCAACAACACCGAGACCGGCCCGACCAGCCCCGGGATGTCGGCGGAGTGTGCCCGTTGGGTGGCCGAGGAGTCGGTCCTGCAGGGCATCGGCGTCGAGACGGTCGGCACCGACGCCGGCGCCGCGCACTCCTTCGACCCGGCGTTCCCCTGCCACTCCTTCCTGATGGGCAACGACAAGTACGGCCTGGCGCAGCTGCAGAACCTCCACCGGCTGCCGCCCACCGGCGCCGTGGTGGTGGCGCCGCCGCTGCGCATCGTCGGCGGCTCGGGCTCGCCGGTGCGGGTGCTGGCCCTCGTCGAGCGCTGACCCGTGGCGATGCTGGCCTCGCAGTCCGTCGGCCGCGCCCTGGTCTCCGCCGGGGTCGACCACGTCTTCGGCGTGGTCGGTTCCGGGAACTTCCACGTGACCGGCGCGATGGTGGACGCCGGCGCCCGTTTCGTCGCCAGCCGGCACGAGGGTGGTGCGGCCACGATGGCCGACGCCTACGCCCGCACGTCCGACACCGTCGCGGCTCTCACGGTGCACCAGGGCTGCGGCCTGACCAACGCGATGACCGGCATCGCCGAGGCGGCCAAGTCGCGCACCCCGATGGTGGTGCTGGCCGCGGAGGTGTCGCAGCCACGCTCGAACTTCTACGTCGACCAGGAGGCGCTGGCGCGCTCGGTCGGGGCCGTCCCGATGCGGATCACGTCCGCCGAGACCGCCGCCCGGGAGGCGGTCGACGCGGTGGCCGCGGCGCGCCACGGGCGGCGCACGGTCGTGCTCAACCTGCCGCTGGAGGTGCAGGGGCAGCAAGCCGTGGAGGCGGCACCACCGCCGCTGCCGGCCGCCCCCGCGCCGCTGGAGCCCGACCCGGACGACGTCGCCCGACTCGCGGAGACGTTGCGCGGGTCCCGGCGACCGGTCTTCGTGGCGGGTCGCGGCGCCCGGTCGGCGGCCGCCCGCAACGCGCTCCGGGCGCTGGCCGAGGCGCACGGCGCCCTGCTGGCGACCTCGGCCGTCGCCAAGGGCCTCTTCCACGACGAGGAGTGGTCGCTCGACGTGTCCGGCGGCTTCGCCTCGCCGCTGGCCGCGGAGCTGATCCGGGGTGCCGACCTGATCATCGGCTGGGGCTGCGCCCTCAACATGTGGACGATGCGCCACGGCGCGCTCATCGCGCCCGGGGCCACGGTCGTCCAGGTCGACGACACCCGGGAGGCGCTGGGGGCCCACCGCGAGCTCACGTTCGGCGTGGTCGGGGACACCGCAGTCACGGCGCGGGCGGTCGGGCGGGCCTCGGGGGCCGCGACCGAGGGCTATCGCACCCGTGAGGTGCGCGCCCGGCTCGCCGCGTCGCTGCGGTGGCGGCAGGTGCCCTTCGAGGACCTGTCCGCCGACGGTCGGATCGATCCCCGCACCGTCTCGACGGCGCTGGACGACCTGCTCCCGGCCGACCGGGTCGTCGCAGTCGACTCGGGCAACTTCATGGGGTACCCGACCATGTTCCTCTCGGTGCCCGACGAGCGCGGCTTCTGCTTCACCCAGGCCTTCCAGGCCATCGGCCTCGGGCTGGCCACCGCGATCGGTGCCGCGCTGGCCCAGCCGGACCGGCTCCCGGTGGCGGCGCTCGGCGACGGGGGCGCGTTGATGGGCGCCGCGGAGCTCGACACCGTCCGTCGGCTGGGGCTCCCGATGGTGGTCGTGGTCTACAACGACGAGGCCTACGGCGCCGAGGTGCACCACTTCGCGCCGGACGGGCACAACCTGGACACGGTGACCTTCCCCGAGACCGACATCGCCGCCGTCGCCCGCGGCTACGGCTTCACCGGGGTGACGGTCCGCGAGCAGGACGACCTCGCCCCGGTGCGGGACTGGCTGGACGGCCCGCGCGACACCCCGCTGCTCCTCGACGTCAAGGTCGTCGCCGACCAGCCCTCGTGGTGGCTCGAGGAGGCATTCCGGGGCCACTGACGAGGCGGCCACCTCGCGCCAGCGTGACGGCACTACGTCCTCCGATGGAACGTGACGGCCCCGTCGGGCCTTCGTCGGTGGTGGAACGCCGGGTCGTGGACCCGGCGGTGGTGGAACCCGCACAGCGGAACCATGTCGTCGAGGTCGGTCTGCCCGCCGCGGGACCACGGCTGGCGGTGGTGGAGCTCGCACCAGGCGTAGGGCGTCTGGCAGCCGTCGGCGGCGCAGCTGGTGTGGCGGGTGGCACCGGCGACGCGTTGCGCCTCGGTGAACAGCCGCCGGGAGCGGCCGAGGTCGAGCGGCTGTGAGGCACCGCCGAGGACGGCGGGGACGAGGCCGGCGTTGCAGGCGAGCCGGCGGGCCTCGGTAGCGGAGACCAGGTCGCCGGTGTCGAGGCCGGCGGCGCGGAGCCGACCGCGCAGGGTGTCGAGGTCGAGCGTGACGACGACCGTGGCGGCGACCTTGCCGTGGAGCCGGTCGGTCGGGAGGTGCTCGAGGAGCGTGGTGAAGGCGAGCCCGCGGTCGCGGGCCGGGTCTCGGTCGACACGCTGGTCGCCCGCCTGGACCTCCCCGGCGCCGAGGCGTCCCCGTCGGGGAGAGGTCATCGCGTCGAGCACCTTGCGCAGGACCGACGCGGCCAGGGTCGGGACGGTGAAGTGACCGGACGTGGTGCCGTCGCCGTGGTCGTGGAGGGTGAGCCGGGTCCGGGCGAGGGCGTCGGCCTCCTCGTCCCGGAGCAGGCCGTCCTCGTGGGCGTCGACGGCCGAGGTGTCGGGTTCGACCGCAGCCAGCGCTCGCCGGGCGGCGCGGCGCAGCTGCTGGGGGTCGAGGCGCTTCGCCTTGTCGACCAGTCTCCGCTCGACCGTGCGCCGCTGGTCGCCCGTGAGGCCCGACGGCAGCTTCGACGTCGCCGTCGCGATCACCGAGGCGTGCTCGGCGGACACCTCCCCCGCCGACAACGCGGCCGCCGTCACCGGCAGTCGCCGGTCGAGGTCCGTCGCCAGCCTCGCGTCGCGAGCCGCCTGGGCCTGCCCGGAGCGGGTCTGGCGGGCGAGCCAGGCGCCGGCGTTGCGGGCGCCGGACCGCTGCGGCACCTTCGCCTTCTCCGCCGCGGCCACGAGCGAGAGCTCCATCGCCCGCAGCCGCGCCCGCGCCCGCGCACACTCGGCGACCACGTCGGCGTACTCCCCCTCGAGCAGGTCGACACCGCCCAGGGCGTCGAGCGCCGCATGCACCCTCGCCACCACCGCAGCCGGGTGGCCCGGTGCGGTGGCGGGGTGCTCGAGAACGGTCATGGCCACCATCCTCGTTCGAGCACGAGTTCGACTCCAGCAACCACCGCGGACCTGTGGACGACGCTGCCCGAGGGCCGACTGTGGACGGAAAGTGGCGCTGCAGCCCGCGCCACGACCCGGGCCTCGAGCTGCATCGCCGATACTCGATCCATGTCTCGCAACCGGACCCTCGCGTGCGTCTTCGCGCACCCCGACGATGACGCGTACGGGGCCGCGGGCAGCGTCGCGCTGCACGCCGACGAGCCGGACTTCCGGTTCGTCCTGGTGCACGCCACGTTCGGCGAGCAGGGGGACATCCGAGACGGGTTCCCGGCCACGCGCGAGACGCTGGGATCCCTTCGCCGGTCCGAGGACGAAGCCGCGTGGCGGGCCCTCGGCCGGGTGCCCGACCGTCACGAGTGGCTGGGCCTGCCTGACGGTGGCGTCGCCGAGGTTCCCTTTGATGACGTCGTCTCGGCGGTCGCGCGGATCCTCGACGAGGAGGATCCCGCCGTCGTCGTCACGTTCGGTCCCGACGGCATCTTCGGGCACCCCGACCACATCGCGATCGGCGCCGCCACCGACGCGGCGTTCGCGCACCTCCGTACCGAGAACCGGTCCGGCTTCCAACGCCTCGCGCACGGCGCCGTCCCGCAGTCGGTGTTCGAGCGCTGGAACCGCCAACGCGCCGAGCTCGGGCTCCACACCTTCGACCCGACGCAGACCTACCACATGCGCGGCATCCCGGACGAGCAGATCGGGATCACCGTCGACTGCCGCGCAGCCGCCAGCCGCGTGGTGGCCGGCCTTCGCCAGCACAAGAGCCAGCTGCACGTCATGTCCGACGACCCGACGAACACCGCCCAGTGGGAGCGGCGCGTCGGGCGGGAGTGGTACGCCGTCGCCTGGCCCGAGAGCGACGTCGATGCACCCATGCTGACCGACCTCTTCGAGGGCCTCACCTGAGGCATCCTCCCTTGCCAGTAGACAGATCTGTCTGCTACGTTGCGAGCCGCTAGACAGATCTGTCTACCCCCACGCAGCGCCATGACGTGGGAAGCAGAAATCGAGCCCTGAGCCCGCGACAACGAGGAGATGGGTCGTGAGCAGTACCCGGCCGCTGGGTCGAAGTGCGTTGCAGGTGCCCCGGCTCGGGGTGGGCGCGATGACCTGGGGCGACCCAGCGGGGTTGAGCCGCCTCACCCCGGCGAAGCTGGCCTACGGCGGGGCCGAGAGCGCCGAGGAGGAGGCACGCGCCTTCGAGTCCAGCCTGGCCGCCGGCGTGACCTTGTTCGACACCGCGGCCATGTACAGCAACGGGGCCTCCGAGCGGCGGCTGGGAGAGCTGGCCCACGGTACGACGGCACTGATCGCCACCAAGTTCCCGCCGAGGATGCGATCGACGGCCGAGGACCTGCCGCGTGCCCTGGAGGCGAGCCTGTCGCGGCTGGGACGCCCCGTCGTCGACCTGTACCAGCATCACTACCCGGCCAAGGGGGTCGACATCCGGCGGCTGATGGAGCTGATGGCCGATGCGGTCGAGGCGGGCAAGGTCAGGGCGGTGGGGGTGAGCAACTACTCAGCCGAGCAGATGCGGATCGCCCATGCCGCGCTGGCCGAGCGGGGCGTCCCCCTGGCGGCGAACCAGGTGCAGTACTCGCTCCTGCACCGCGAGCCCGAGACCAACGGTGTGCTGGACGCCTGCCGCGAGCTGGGCGTGACCCTCATCGCCTACCAGCCCCTCGCCAGCGGTGCCCTCACCGGCAAGTACCTTGCCGGGGACCGGCCCAGAGGCCTGCGGCGCTTCACGCCTGTCTTCCGCACGAGTCGACGGGAGTCGGTCGCCACCGTCGTGTCCCTGCTCCGGGAGATCGGTGCCGGCCATGGAACGGGACCGACCGAGGTCGCGATCCGCTGGTTGATCGAGAACGAGTCCGTCCTGCCGATCCCCGGCGCGAAGAACGGGACCCAGGCCATCGCCAATGCCCGGGCTCTCTCGTTCACCCTCGCTCCCGCCGAGGTCGATGCGCTGAGGCAGGCGACGCGGGCCTGGCGTGGATAGCCCGGTCGGCGGCCGGCCCACGCCGAGGCGGCGTCGGGAGGCGTAGCGTGCTGCTACCGCCGGACGCACCGTGGCGCCACGGCGGACGACCGAGGCGGCGAGATGGGCTCTGTCGATGTCATGACCGCCGTCCTGGCGAGCGGGCTCAGGCTTCCGTACGCCGTGACGGGCAGCTCCCTCGGCACGCCCGTGGTGTTCGTGCACGCCTACGTCGAGTCCTGGCGGTACTTCGAGGGCGTGCTGGAACGCCTGCCCGCGACCCTGCGCGGCTACGCACCCACGCAGCGGGGTCACGGCGATGCCGACAAGCCCGCTCACGGATTCCGGCCCGTCGACTTCGCCGCCGACATCGTGGGATTCATGGACGCGCTGGGCATCGGGAGCGCCGCCCTCGTCGGCTCGTCCAGCGGCGGGTTGGTCTCCCAGCTCGTCGCGGGCAGCTACCCCGACCGCGTCTCGGCGCTCGTCCTGCTCAGCAGTCCCGCCCACCTCGGTGACAAGCCGGCCGTCGCCGCGATGTGGCACGACGTCAGCGCCCTCACGGACCCGCTGGATCGCGCGTTCGTCGAGGAGTTCGTACGCAGCACGTCGCCCGGTTCACTGCCCGAGGTCCTCGTCCGCACGCTCGTGGAGGAGAGCCTCGAGGTGCCGGCCCACGTCTGGCGGGAGACCCTGCGCGGGCTGATCGACACCGACCTCCGTGAGACCTGGGAGCGGATCACGGCCCCTACGCTGCTCCTCGCAGGAACCGACGACGCCTTCGTCAGCGATGACCAACAGGTGCTGCTCGCCGCCATCCCGGGCGCCCGGCTGTCGCTCTACGAGGGCATCGGACACGGCCCCCACCTGGCGCAACCCGGACGCGTCGTCGACGACCTCGCGGACTTCCTGACCGCGACCGCCTCCTCCACCTGAGCGAGGACTCGCAAGCCGGCGCGCTCAGCCGACCTCGCGCAGCTCAGCAGCGTGCTCGCGGTACCAGGCGACCGTCGACGCCAGCCCCTCCCGCAGCCCGATCCGCGCCGTCCAGCCGGCGCCGGCGAGCGTGGAGACGTCGAGCAGCTTCTGGGGGGTGCCGTCGGGCTTGGAGGCGTCCCACCGCGTCTCGCCGGCGAAGCCGGTCGCCTCGGCCACCAGGGCCGCGATCTCGGCGATGGTGGCGTCCTTGCCGGTGCCGACGTTGACCTGCTGCGGACCGTCGTAGTGCTCCAGCAGGCACGTGGTGCGCGACAGGTTGGCGGCCGCCGCGCTAACGCAACGTCTGAGGCCTCGCCCCGACTAGGGTGCCGAGGACGTGTCAAAGGTCTCACACACTCGGAGAGGGCGAACGCCCGTAAGCCCAGAGCTCAACGAAGCCGACGACTACACCGTGGACAATCCGGACAACATGACCTCGGCTCCACCCGACCACCTGCGGTATACGGCCGAGCCGATGCTCAGCTCACTCCAGGAGATCAGCGCCCGGAACGTACTGACATCGGGTGCGGGAACGGCGCCTTCTCCCAGCGCATGGCGGTCGCTGGCATGGCTGTCACAGGCACAGACTTCTCCTCGTCGCGGCTGGCCGCAGCCCAGGTGGCGTTCCCAGACGTGCGCTTCATGCAGGCCGAGATCGACCATCCTCTACACGACGACCTGACGGGCCGCTTCGACACAGTCGTGGCCTCCGAAGTGGTCGAGCACCTGCTGCTCCCGCGCAACCTGTTCGTCGCGCTTCGGAGGCGCTAACGCCGGGCGGCCACATCATCATCACGACGCCGTACCACCACGGTTACCTCAAGAACGCCCTGATTGCTGCCGCGGGCAAGTGGGACCGTCACCACGAGGTGCTACACGACTACTGCCATGTGAAGTTCTTCTCGACGCGGACGCTGCGTGCGATGGCGCAGGAGTGCGGCTTCGAACCTGTTGGATGGGCGTACGCCGGCCGCAACCGGCCGTTAGCCGCGAGGATGGTGATGACGGCCCGATTGGCCTAGGGGCGAGTCAGGTAGCCGGACCTCCCACGTGCATGATCCGGCGGACAACTGCCTGGATGATGGCACCGGCGGTGTACCAGGCGCCGGAGAGATAGCGCCACGCCTTGCCCCTCGGGTCGTGCAAGATCCGGAACACCCACTCCAACCCAGCCTGCTGCATCACGCGAGGTGCCCGGCGCTCGCGCCCGGCAAGGAAGTTGAACCACCCGCCACACGTGATGACGAGAGCGGGGAGGCAAGAGCTGTCGGTGATCCACCGCCCAGTGCATCTCGCGGGGAGCCCCGAGGCCGACGACCAGTACGTCCGGCCGCGCATCGCGGACCTCTGCCAGCACTGGCTCCCACTCGGCGTGGAAGCCGGAGAAGCACAGCACGGACTCGGTCGGGACGCGGGACTCCAAGGCGTCGCCGGCGGCGCGGGCGAGACCGTCCTCGCCGCCAATCAGGCACAGTCTCAACGGTCGACCGAGGTTCGGGCGACCTGCTCCAGGATCGGCACCCCGATGTCCGTCGTCGCCGCGCGCTCGATCCTGCGGGCGCCGCCGCCTTTGCGGCCATGACGATAGAGGCGCCGTCGGCGTAGACGATGTCTGCAGCGTCATAGGCGTCCACGGTCCGTGGGGAAGCCGCGCGGCCAGTCCTCCGACGGCAGGCGAAGGCGAGCCGCGGGAAGTCATCGGCGGCCAACGCAGCGCGGGACCGGATCACCTCGTCCGCCGGCAGGTCGACCACCCCGAAAGGGCCGACCAGGATCGTTGGAACGGACACGCAGTGCACTCCTTCGAGATGTCTTGTCGACGGCGCAGGTAGAGGCTGAGGCCGACATGCCCCACGGCGGCACAACCGACGGAGACCGCGGTCGGAACCCAGACCCCGTACCGCACCAGCAGGACGCTGAGTACGACGTTCACACCGGCCACCAGGACGAACCAGCGCTTGAGCACGCGGGTTCCGGCGACACCGCCAAGCGCGGCGATCACGGGAGCCTGCCAGGCGAAGGCCGTGGCCTGGCCGATGACCGCGAGTGTCAGCAGCGTCGGAACCTCGACCTCCCCACCGCCAATCAGGTCGAGCACGGGCTCCGACACCGCGAAGATCACGGCGCCGATCACCAACGTGCCCCCAGCGAGGGCACTGGACAAGCGCAGCTGCCGCGAGCGGAGCTCGGAGCCGACAGTCTCGACCCGACCGCGCGCGAACCACCTGACGATGAGCGGCTGCAGGGCAACGATCGGGGTGATCAGGGCGACGGTGATCCGGCTGGCGACCGAGTACTGGGCGACCGCCGTGGGACCCAGCGCCCACCCGATCACGAACGGATCAAGCCCGTTCTGTACCTGCTGTACGAAGGTCATGCGTGTCAACTTCTTCACGAGCCGTCGCGCGTGGCCGACCGTCGTCGGCTCAGGCCGAGCTGGTACCCGTCCCGCTGTACATAGGCCGTCGGCAACAGGGAGGCGATCCAGCAGCGCCGTATGCCGGCGCGACGAAGGCAAGTGCCAGCACCCAGAACGGCAGGTCGAAGACGGAGGCGACGATCGCCAGGGCCAGCGAGGCGATCGAGATCAGGAGGGCCGTCGAATTGACGAGCGTGAAGCGAGCAGCGGCGTCCAGCAGGCCCAGCCGGACCGAGCCGCGCCCCGGCCGACCGTGCACACGAGAGCGATCCCCACGGCCACCGCGAGGTCGGACCGGTGCAGTGTCTCGGGCCCACAGAGACTCCCAAGAGCAGGATGACGCCAAGGGCGGCGACATACAGGCCGAAGCGGCCGGTGAGGGCGGCTGCCGCAGCGAGCACGTCCTTGCCGGCCTTGCCCCCGAGGCCGCCCTCCCCCTCGAGGATTCTTATCGCCGACCGCGTCGAGACCGCCATCAGGCACAGCCACGGACCCAGCGCCACCGCCAACGCGAGCACGCCGAGGCCGGCGGCCCCGACGCTCTCGATGGCGAAGGGGATCCGGACCAGGGTCGCGACGAAGGCGACACCTTGGGCCAGCCCGAACGAGAAGAGCGCCTCCCAGCCCTTGCCGCCTCTCATCCCTTAACCACGGGAGGAGGGTCGGACGGTCGCTTTCTGGCGTAGCGGTGGGCGTGAGCCCGGCGAGCAGTGCGGGCAGAGGCTTGACGTGCGCGCTGCCACAGCGGCGGTACGACGGTCACGGGCGTCGCGGGACCCGGGTCAGGGAGATCGGCGAGGAACCGCGCGGCCTTGCCGAGCCACCGCTGCGCGTCGGTCGGAGCCAGAGGTACGTCGTAGGCGAGGCGATCGAGGTCCTCGCGGTAGACGTCGCACAGCTGGTTCACCGTCGTGTCAGCGAGCAATCCAGCGGGATATGGCAGCGACCGCGCGTTGCGACGACCCACCTTCTCCAGCACGGACGCGACGTCCAGGCCGGTCTCGGCCGACCAGCGGTCGATCACCTCGGAGAGCTGCTCGGTGCGGCCAACCATGTCGTAGGGAAACAGACCCAGGTGCAGCACCCGGCTCTGGGGTGCCCAGTGCCGGTCGGCTGCGAGGAGTCGCGGTGACGTGTGGAGCGCTGCGACGAACTCTGCAAAGGCGTCGAGCATGGTGTCGGGGGTGATGGTCCGCCACATCCACGCTTGGTCCACGAACGTGGAGCGGAACTCAGGGTGGCGGCCCACGATCTTGTCGACCCAGGCCGACCAGCACCGTGTCAGCGGATTGCGTACGGTGGTGAACCGGAAGAAGCGATCGGAAAACCAGACCTCGCGCAGGACGTCGGCCGGCAGCTCGGACAGGGTGGGGGTGCGCAGCCAGTTCTCGGTGCGCTGTGCGCGACCCTCCTCACGGGACTTCCCGAGCGTGGCGAGTGGCTCTCGCTCCAGGTGGGCCGCGACCGTCTTCAGCGTCGTGCCGGCTGTCTTGCTGTTGACGACGATGACGTAGCGATGCCGGAGGCTGACCACGGACGCCTCATCCGCCGCGTTCGGCACGAGCGCGTGCTTCATCGGGACAGCACCCGGCTTCGGACGCGCTGCAGAGCCGAGCTGCCTAGCGATAGCGCCAGACGGGTCTGGGACTGCCATCCCGGATCGCCCTCGCGTCGGGCCCGGACCCATGCCCGCCAGGCGTCGTCGAGGTCGCCTTGCTTGGCGTAGGCGACCGCAATATCGGCACACAGGGCGTCGGCCATCTCTCGGGGACGGTGCCGGAGCGTCCTGAGCGGCCACTCCGCATGCGCCGCGTCGCTCGGGAGCCCTCCCACGGAGAGCGACGAGGGGGCGGCCAGGGAGATGCCGACGAGCGGCTCGGCCACGTGCGTCCAGCCTCGCGAGTTGGCTTCCACACGCAGCAACCAATCCCAGTCCTCGAATCGACGGAGGTCGTCGTTCCACGGAGCGGCGGTCGCGACATCGGTGCGAACCATCACCGAGCTGGTGACAATGCGCTTCGTGGACGTGACGGTGTTGCGACGGAACAGGTAGGAGATCAGGTCGTCGTCCTCACTCGGTCGTTGCCGCGGACCCCGCGACTCGTCGTCGACGAACGTCGCCCAGTCGGCCTCGTCGAACGACTTCGTGGCGACGACGTCCGCATAGGGCTTGAGGACGAAGTCAGTCGTCACGAGTTCGACCGACTCCGCCGCAGCGAGCTGGGTCTTCGCTCGGGTGGGGACGGACACGTCGTCGTCGTCGAGGAGGGCCACCCAGGGCGCGCTGGCTTCAGCGATACCGAGTTCGCGCCCCCGGGCAGCGCTGAGCGGGCGATCCCCGGGACGATCCGGACCCGCTCGTCCCAACCCGCAGAAGGCACGGTGTAAGCGCCCGAGGTGTCGACGACGACGACCTCGACTGCGACGTCCCGCTGTGCGAGGGCGCTGCGCACCGACGCCATCAGCGACGCACGCCCCTGGCTCGGGATCACGAAGCTCACGTCAGGCCGCTGGCTCACCGGCAGTCCCTTCGGTGATGATCCGCTCAGCACCTAGGGCGAGGATCATGCCCAAGTAGACGACCCCTCGACACTGTCGAGGTACAGCAGCTGTGATCCCAGAAGCATGAAGGGCAGCGCACCCACGCCGATCGGTGACAAGGCTCGGCGGCCATCGGCGGAACGGGTGAGGCACACACCCACCAGGAGCAGCACGGCCATCAATGCGGCCACGATGCCAGCCCGCACCCAGGCATCCAGAACCAAGTTATGGACGCTGGTCGACCAGCCGAGACCCACGGCAGCGAGCCCGGTGTCGTAACCACTGCTCAGGGAGCCGGAGACGCCAAGGAATGGATGCTCGGAGATGAAGTCCATCGCAGAGGCGAACAGAGCGGACCTCCCATTGTCCGCCGTGACACTCCCCAGGTCGGTCAGCCGCTCGTTTGTCGAAAGCACGTAGTACGCGATCGACCCGGCGCCGGCAAGGACCGCGATGAACCGCAGCCGTGAGCCCAGCCGCGGCGCGTGGATGATGAGGACCAAGCCGATCAGCGCCAGCCCGACGAGCGCCTGACGCGACGTGCTGAGGACGACCGCAGCAAGCAGCAGCACGACAAGTAGCGCAGTCACCGACCGCCCCAGGCGGTGAACGACGAGCGCCCCGATCGCGATGACTGCCACGAGCCCCCACGTGTTGTACCAGGGAAAGAGATAGTTGCCGTCTTGGGCAAACGTGACGATCGACAAGGCCACGAGGCCCAGGAGCGGGCTGAAGCAGACCCAGAACGCTCTCCCTGATACCTGGCTCCACGCGGAGGCAGATACGAGCACGACCAGCGCTCCCACGATCGCGTTCTGGACTGCTCCCCACGGGGGAATCTGTGCCCACCCGACGAGGATCAACACGATCACGACCGCAAGTCCCAGGACGCCGAGCTTGGCGGTGCGGTTGATCCTCCGACTCTGGCGACCATGACTGATCAGCCCTGCCAGGACTGCCAGCGCCGCCGCCATGCGAAGCAGGAGGGTGCGGGTAGGTGTGGCGGGCGCGGGGGCATCTGTGCCGGACAGCAGCCGCGCGTCTGCAGCCACATACAAGCTGGCCGCAAACGCCAGGGTGGACAGAAAGATCAGGGCCACCAGGATGGACCGACGTCCCGTGACGAGTCCTCGACCCGACGTCGCGGAAGGCGCCGGGTGACGCCGGGCCTCCACGGCGGCCACCTCAGCTCACCCGTTCGCGCACCAGCTCGTTGGCCATTGCGCGGAGCTCCAACTGAACCGGGCGTCGAGCCCCACGGCAACGTCGCGAGGAGTTGCCACCTGGGCGACCCGCAGCATCTTGCGCATCCGTGACAGCTCGCCACCTTCGGCCCAGCTGTGGTCGAACAGATGCACTGCATAGGGCACCGTCGTGCCCAAGGCGCTGCGGGGGAAGCGGAACGGGTTGTCGGGGAAGAAGGCTGACGGGTCGGTGACCGCCGGGCCCGCGACACCGTTGCTCACGAACGCGCGATTCAGCTCAGTGATTAACGGCGGTCCGGACATGAAGTTGTCGAGCTCGCCGCCGTCTGTGCATCGCGTCATGCACTCCAGAGCAAGCTCTCCGAAGAGCGAATCCGCCGGCAGCCCCAGCGCACTCGCGACCAGGAGCCAGCGAGACTCTCGCGCGATGAAACCGTGCTCCTTCCACCGCAGCTCAGTGACTGGTCGGCACGCCTCCATGTCGGTGTCGAAGTACATGCCACCGAACGACTGAAGTAGCAGAAAGCGAGCCACGTCGCTCTTGGCAGCTGGATTCTTGGACGCGTCGTACAACCCCCGGCGCCTGGCCGCTGCGGGCATCTCCATGAGCTCGAGCAGCGCGGCCTCTGACCACAGTAGAACGTGGGCGTCCGGGTTCAGTGCAGCCCACGAGTCAAGCCTGCTGCAGACCACGGCGGGGGGTGGCGACCCGACCCAGACGAAGTGAATGAGGTTGGGAAGCGCCGACGGCTGAGTCGAACGTTCTTGCGAAAGGTCGGACAGTGTGGTGACCGCGGTCCAACCCCGAGTGTCGGGAACCACCAAATTCTCCAAGCAGAATCGTGTCGAAGTTTGCGTGCCAGCGCGCGGGCTCCACTGTCTGGCGGCCTCGGCCGAGGATACATGAGCACATCCGCACGCCGCGGCCGTTTGACGGGGAGGAGTGACCTCGGCCGTGCCCAGGTTCGCCGCAGTGGGTCAGTGAGTGCGCAGCACGCGCCGCCACCGGAAGCCGGCGGCGCGCAGCCACCCGGTCCACGTACCCCGTTCGGCGTTCGCGCCCTGGTAATCGATGCCGGTGGGAATCATCGCCGCCCACAGCAGTTGCGGGCGGTCGCGCCACCTGGCTCCGCGCAGGGCATGCAGCCATCCCGCCCCCGGACTAGCCCCCTGCAGGTCGAGACGAGCCCGCCACTCGGCGAGCCGGGGAGCTGGACGTGGGTGTCTGCTCCGGTCGGACCGTCGCCCCCGCGACCCGCAACAGCGGGAGCAGTGAGCCCTGACTGTTGGTGCGAAGCGCGAGGTCCTCGAGTCCGCGCCGCTCGTCGTCCGACAGCCGCTCGACGCGGGTGATAGCCACCTGGAGGTCAGAACCTGTAGCGGAGATTGATCGCGAGCGCTCGGCATGGAGGAACGTGATGGCGGCAGCAGGCACCACGCCGGGGACCAGGCACGTCTCGGAACCGATCCGTGCGACCTCTCGGTGTGCCCACACCTCCTCAAACGCGATGTCGGGATCCGTCAAGAAGCCGGGGTAGATGCCGTGGACATCGATCGTGCACGGCCAGTGTGCGTGCGACAGGACGGTCGCGTGGTCCCACGGAACGCCAGCGGGTGGTGACATCGCCTGCTGCCAGCCGTGGACGGCGAGCAGGTCCTGGTACTCGCACTGACGCGCTGGATCGATCCAGACGTCGACGTCGACCGACGGGCGGTCGGCGCGGACGCCGAGGTCGGTGGCGGGCTGTCCCTTGATCAGGAGCAGCCGGATGCCGGCGTCCTCGGCGATGCGCGCGGCAAGCGCTGCGACGAGCGGGACCGACTCGGCCAAGGTCGGCGTCGGTGACGCAGACATCGTCGTCTCAGAATGTCTTCGACAGGCCGTAGCCGGTGCCACCCGTCGCGGTGAACGTGAAGGTCGACCGTGGCCTGCGAGCGTCCTTGGGCTTGCCCTTGAACGGAGAACTGAAGCCGTGCTGGTCCCGGTCGACAACCAGCGTGCCGTCGCGGTGTACGTCGGCCGTTGCCGGTCCAGCCGGTCGAGCAGTCGAGTCTGCTGTCGTAGCTGATCGCCGCCACCGAAGCTGACGACGCGCGGTCAGCGCCTGCGGCTGCGACCCGCCCGTGTTCTGGACCGTCACGTTGATCACGTAGTTGCTGACCGCCGTTACGGGTGATGGTCCCGGTCGAGGTGCGACAGGTTGGCCGACGCCGAGACACGGCGAACGCCGGCGCCGCGCCAACGGCCTGCACCAGCGGCACAGTCCATGCGGTGGCCACGCCGGCGCGGACCACGGTCCGGCGGTCGATGCCCGAGCGTGACTGAACGTCATTCATCGATGGATCCCCCACGATTTCGCGGCTCCCCACGAGCCGTTGCGTCACAGTTCCCCACGAACTGCTGTGCCGAGACCCTAGACGGACGTGTGCTGGGTCACGCAACGGAATGGGCAGCCGTTACCGATCTGTGGATGAGTCGTGCACCAGGTCGCGGGCCGCGAGCTCGCCCAGGGCAGCCGTCACGGCCTGGTCGAGATCGCCGGGAGGAGGACCGTGGATGTCGACCAGGACCTGGGCGATCCGTTCCTCGTCGGCCGGCAGTGCGTCGAGGATGGTGACGGCCAGCTCGGAGACGACCACGACCTGGTCATCGACGAAGAGGGCCCGGCGACCGCCCTCGTCGTACTGGTCCGCGACCGGGAGCCGCTCCCACGTCATCGCACACCACCGGCGACGAGCTCGGAGACGAGGGGCGAGAGCTGCTGGGCCTCGCCGTACGTCGCGCGCATGACGCCACCGGCCATCTCGGCGGCAGCAGCAAGCCTGTGGAGCGGGCGGTCGTGCGCACCGAGGTAGGAGCACTGCGGAGCGAGCAGCGGCAGCGCGTCGATCGTGGCGACCGGTTCGACCGACAGCCCGGCGCCGGGGCGGCGGTCGAGCAGCACCAGCCCGGCGAGGTGGGGCTTGTCGGGTGCCGGCCGCAGCCCGAGCTCCGCGGCCGGCACCTGGGCCTTGGCGGGCTGGCTGTCGACGATGAGGGAGACCGGCTTGCGCAGCGGCACGATCGACCCGTCGTCGCGCAGCGCGACCACCTCGTCGCCGAGGTAGCCCCACTCCCCGCCGAGGGTCCACGCCGCCGTGCTCTTGCCCGCACCGCTCTGGCCGACGAACGCCACCGCCGCGCCGCTGGCGGGGTCGGCGACCGCGCACGCGTGGAGCATCAGCAGCTCGCCGCGCCGCTCCTGGATCCCCCACTGGCACAGCAGCTGGCTCAGCTCCTCCAGCAGGCCGGGGAGGTCGCGGTCCGTGGTGTCGAGGGCGAGCCGTCCCTCCGGCGGGTCCGGCGGCCGCGTCGGGCCGGCGTACGTCGAGGTCGCCATAGGCGGCGAGGGCGGCGTCGGCGAGGTCGGCCGCGAGCGGACCCTCGCATTCCACCCTCACGGTCCGCTCGAGGACCGTAAACTCCAGCGGGCTCGGTCGCGCGCCCTCAGGGCGGGCGGACTCGTCGGGGGCCGAGCTCTCCGAGAACACCCCGGCAGTCTAGGCCTGTAGGGGGAACACTCGTGGAGCTCGAGCAGTACCTGCGCATCCTGCGCACGCACTGGATCGCCGTCGTCGTCGCGACCCTGCTGGGCGCGGGCGCGGCCTTCGGGTGGAGCGCCACGCAGCCCCCGGTGTACGCCGCCAGCTCGGCCGGCTTCGTGACCGCGGGTGGCGGCGGCGACCCGGGTCTCGACAACCTCAACGACATCCTGTCCAAGTCGCGCGCCGCGTCGTACGTCGTGCTCGCCACCGACCGCGAGACCGCCTCGATCGTCGTCGACGACCTCGGCCTCGACACCACGCCGGGCGCGCTGGCCGGCCAGATCGAGGTCACCCAGCCGCCGGACACCGTCATCATCCAGATCACCGCGCGGGCGGGGAGCGCCGAGGGCGCCCAGCAGCTCGCCGACGCCTGGGTCGCGGCGCTCGCCGAGCGCGTCTCCGACGTCGAGAGCAGCGAGGCGACCGGCAAGCGGGGCGGTCAGGGCGGCATGCGGATCGAGGTGTCGGAGTCTGCGGAGCTGCCGACCTCCCCGGTCTCCCCCAACGTCCCGCGCAACGTCGGCATCGGCGCCCTCCTCGGCGCCCTGCTCGGGTTCGGGTACGCCGTCGCCCGCAGCATCCTCGACCGGCGGATCCGTTCGGAGAAGGACGTCGAGGAGCAGGTCGGCGTCGCGGTCGTCGGCACCATCCCCGACGTCGGTCCCGGCAGCGGGCTCCTGGTCTCCCGGACCGGACCGGGGGCCGCGGGCCACGCCGCCGAGGGCTACCGCCGGCTGCGGACCAACCTCTCCTACATGGACGTCGACCACCCGCCGCGGGCGATCGTCATCACCAGCCCCAAGCAGGGCGACGGCAAGTCGATGACCGCCGCCAACCTCGCGGCGGCGATCGCACTGTCGGGCCAGAAGGTCACCCTCGTCGACGCCGACCTGCGCCGCCCCAACCTCGCACGCCTGCTGACCCTCGACGACAGCGTCGGGCTCACCGACGTCCTCGCCTCCCGGCTCCCGCTGACCGACGCGGTCCAGCAGCACCCGGACATCACCGGCCTGCGCGTCCTGACCTCCGGCAGCAAGCCGCCCAACCCCAGCGAGCTGCTCGGCTCGCAGGCGATGCGCGGCCTGGTCTCGACCCTGGCCGAGGAGGGCATGGTCGTCATCGACGCCCCGCCGCTGCTCCCCGTGACCGACGCGGCGGTCCTCGGCCACGCGGCCGACGGCGCGCTGCTGACCGTGGCGGCCGGCGTCACCGTCGACCACGAGCTGCAGACCGCCCTCGGCCACCTCGACACCGCCCAGGCCAAGGTCGCTCGGCGTCGTCCTCAACCGGGTGTCGCGGAAGACCGCGGGCTCGGGCTACTACGGCTACTACGGGTACGACGAGGACAGCTGACCCGTCCGCTGCTGGCATGGTCGACTTCTCACGGCTGTGGAACCAGCGGCGTGTCGGTTGACATCTGTTCGAACTGATGTTCGAATGCTGCCCAGAGCGCAGTAGTTGTTGGACCGTTCCCAGGAATCTCGCCGCCGGCGCTCCGGCAGTTCGTCCGCATGGTCGCCCTGGGTGCGAGGACACGGGTGAGAGCCGGCACAGCCCCGGACGCGGTAGCCGATCGACCCTGTGGAGCGCGTCATGGACCAGCACCCCGAGTCCCCTCCGGTGCTGGCGTGCGCGGCGGCCCTGGATGCGGCGTTGAAGGACGTCGCGGGGGTCGACCCGACGTTCATGCGCACCGGCGAGAAGCGGGAGGCACTGCTGCGGCTGACCGAGCTCGAGGCCCGGGTTGCCGAGCTGCGGCTGAGGGTGCTCGCCTCGGCCGGCGACGTGGCCGCGGAGGTCGGCGCCCGCGACCAGGCGGCCTGGCTGGCCCACGCGGCCCGCTTGGACAGGGGTGAGTGCCGGCGCGACCAGCGACTGGCCGCCGCGCTCGACCACGACCGGCCGGCGCTCGCGGCCGCGCTCCGCGAGGGTGCCGTCAACCGGGCGCAGGCCGAGGTCATCGCCCAGGCGTTGCAGGACCTCCCCGCCGACGTCGACCCCGAGATCCGGGACCGAGCCGAGGCCCACCTGGTCGCCGAAGCCGCCCGGTTCGGCCCCCGCTCGCTGCGGATCCTGGGTCGCCGGGTGCTCCACGTGGTCGCCCCCGAGGTCGCCGACGACGCCGAGCGCAAGACGCTCGAGCGGGAGGAGACCCGGGCCGCCCGACGTACCTTCCTGACCTCACGGAGCAACGGCGACGGCACCACCGACCTGCGGATCCGGCTCAGCGACCTGGCCGCCGGCCGGCTGCTCACCTACCTGGAGGCCTTCACCTCCCCCCGGCGTACGTCGACCCCGGGCGACCCGGTGACCGACCGGCGGCCCCACTCCCACAAGCTCGGCCACGCCTTCGTCGCCTTCCTCGAGGCCGTCGACCCCCGCAGGCTGCCGGTCCACGGAGGCGATGCCACCGCGGTGATCGTCACCCTCGACCTGCAATCCCTGCAGAGCGGGCTCGGCACCGCCCTCGTGGGCGACCAGCCGATCACCGCCGCCGAGGCCCGCCGGCTGGCCTGCACCGCCTCGATCATCCCCGCCGTGCTCGGTGGCGCCTCGGAGATCCTCGATCTCGGCCGGGCCCGCCGCCTGTTCACCCCCGCCCAACGCAAGGCCATGGTCCTGCGTGACCGACGCTGCCGGGCCGAGGGCTGCGACATCCCCGCCGCCTGGTGCGAGGCCCACCACGCCACCAACCCCTGGACCGCCGGCGGCCGCACCGACCTCGCCGACGGTCTCCTCCTGTGCTCCCACCATCACCACCGCGCCCACGACCACCGCTACGACCACCGCCGGCTCCCCAGCGGCGACCTCCGCTTCACCCGGCGGACGTGAGCCGGACCGGGCCCACCACCTCCACTCCCGGTCGTCGCCCTCAGACGGGGCCGAAACCAGCATCGCCACTGTGATCAGCCACGCCCATCGGCGATAGTTCGAATGCCGGGTGGACGACCGCGAAGCGACAAGGAGGACTGACCCATGATCGGCCGACTTCGCTACCGGGGGCCGTCCCTGGAGGAGCTGCACGAGCACTACGCCAAGGAGCGGCGCATCGACGAAGCCGCGCCCATCCGGTCCGAGCACGAGGTGCGCGTCGAGGCTCCGGTCGAGCGGGTGTGGGCGCTGCTCAGCGACCCGGCCGGCTGGCCGGAGATCGATCCGGGGGTGCGCGACGTCCGGCTGGACGGTCCGGTGCAGGTGGACGCCCGCTTCACCTGGCGCAACGGCTCGACGAAGCTGCGCTCAAGGTTCGCCGTGGTCGACGCTCGCAGCGAGCTCACGTGGACCGGCAGCGCACTCGGCTCGCGCGCCGTGCACCGCCACGTCCTCACCCCGGAAGGCGACGCGACCCTGCTGCACACGGAGGAGTCGATGGCCGGCACGCTGCTCGGCCTGTTCTACGACAGCCGCAAGCTGCATGCCGCGCTCGCCCACTGGCTCGGCGCCCTCAAGGCAGCCGCCGAGCGGTCCTGACACCGGCCCCGGTGGCCCGGGCCGCGGCGGCTGCGGGCGACGGGTCAGGCCGGCCCGCCACCCTCCGCATCGGCGGAGAGCGCGTCGAGGTCCACCTCGCGACCATCGGAGATACGCGCGGCGACGTCGTCGCGCTGCCCGGCGGTGAGGGTCACGCCGGCCTCGGCGAGGCCGCGGTCGAGCTCGTCGTGCACGGTGCCCTCGGTGGCGGTCTCCTGCCACGCGGTCACCCGCTCGACCACCCGCTCGAGGGCTTCGCGTCGGGCGTCGTGCTGGTCGGTGCCGGTCATGGCTGCGTGCCTCCTGGGTCGTGGTCGTCGTACGCCCGGCCCGTGCCCGTCGGGGCCCGCGACCATGCGCTCAGTCGGCCGTGGCCAGCCCCGCCGCCGTGAGCTGCTCCAGGAACGTGCGTACGTCGCCCCGCACCTGGTCGGGCTCGGCGTCGCCGTAGCTGTCGAGCAGCTCGGAGACCAGCTCTTCCTCGGTCCGCGGCTCCTCCAGCAGCCGCCAGATGACCGCCGCCACCCCCTCGAGCACCTGGGGGCGTGGGTCGTGGGACGACAGGTCGAGCGCCACGACCCGGTCGCCGGAGTCGACGTGGGCGGCGTCGGGAGCATGCCGCCACCGGGTCTCGCTCATGGCCACATCCTCCCGCACCCGGCCGCCGTCAGGGGCCGAACCGCACCGCCAGCCGCCGCCCGAGCTCCGCAACCGCGCCGTCGACGTCGTCGGGGGGTGGCGCGGCCCCCGGCAGGCAGTCGGCCCAGGCGACCTCGAGCGCCCGACGTACCTCCCCGGGGTCCGGGGGCGGGACCGACTCGGGCTCGGTCGCGGGGTCGTCCACCGGGAGCTCCTCGGGGGAGCCGACGAGCCGGACGCCGTCGCGCGAGGCGACGCGCAGGATCTTCCGGTTCAGCTTGCGGGCGGTCTCACCCCCTGCCTGGTCCAGCACGGGCCGCTGCTCGGAGTCACGGAGCGGGAGCAGTGCCTGGACGACGGGCCGCCGCGCCCGTTCGTAGGTCAGCCGGTTCAGCCCCACCAGCGACCCGTTGAGCTGGCGGAGCAGCTCGCAGGAGGCGTAGCCCAGGGACTCGTTGAGCCGGGTGTCGGCGTTCGGGGGCTCGACCGCCTCCATGCCGGCGGCCTCGCAGAAGCGCTCCCACAGCAGCTGGGGAGGCGAGCCGGGCGGCGGCACGACGACGACGGACACCGACGAGACGCCCGGGTGTCCGGCCCAGCGCCGGACCATGCCGGGCACGTCCTGGGTGCGCCGGAAGTTGAACGCCGGGCGAGGGCGAGTGGGTCCCGACCCCTTCCGAGACCGCGTGCCCTTGCGGACGCTCTGGATGCCTCGGAGGTAGGCCTCCCAGGAATCGGTCCCCTTGTTGCGCACGAAGCTCTGCCACTGCGCCGGGAGCGCCGAGCGCTGGTCGCGGACGGTGAGCAGGACCTCGACCGGGGTCCCCGCGAACGGCTCGACGACCTGGTCGACCCGCTCCTTGGAGGCGAAGGAGAGGAACTCGTGGGAGTAGACGCCGACGCCGTCCCGCTTCACCACCCGCTCCGCCAGCTCCCGCCACGCGCGGCCGCGGCCGCTCTTGGTCAGGAGCGGCAGCCCGTCGATGGCCCGCGACTGCGCGCGGAACGACCCGCCGGCGTAGAACGCCCCGACGTTCTCGAGGACACCGCTGTCGAGGACCCGCTGGAGGTAGGTCGTCCCGGACTTCATGGTTCCGATGTGCAGGACGACCCGATCGACCACGCTGACCCAGCCCCTCGAGACGTTGCGGGCCGGCGGCGCCGACCCTGACCCGTACGCCGCACGGCCGCGCAGCGCCGGACCAGCATGGCACTGACCGACCTCCGGGAGCAGGCCGGGTGGGGCCCGGCACGCGTAAGGCCCCGGCCGTGCGTGACGACCGGGGCCCTGGGGGGTATGCGTGTGGCTCAGAGGGGGATGGTCAGCTCCGCGACCGAGCCGGTGGCCGCGACCACGGTCCGGTCGACCGGCTCCGACCTCGGCGCGAGAGTGCGCAGCGTCCACTCGCCGTCGCCGGCGAAGAACCGGAAGTGGCCGGACTCGCTGGTCGGCACCTCGGCGGTGAACTCGCCCGTCCGGTCGAGGAGGCGGACGTAGGCGCCCTGGACCGGCTGGCCCTCACGCACCACCTGGCCCTGGATCACCGCCTCCTTGGCGACGTCGACGCCGTCGAGCGACAGGCCGCCCTCGACCGCGCCGCACATCAGGCCTCACCCTTGTCGTCACCGGTGACCACGGGGACGCCGACGAGCGAGCCGTACTCGGTCCACGAGCCGTCGTAGTTCTTCACGTTCTGCTGGCCCAGCAGCTCCTTGAGCACGAACCAGGTGTGGCTGGAGCGCTCGCCGATCCGGCAGTAGGCGATGGTGTCCTTGTCCCAGTCGACGCCCGCCTCGGTGTAGAGCTCCCGGAGGTCGTCGTCGGACTTGAACGTGCCGTCGTCGTTGGCCGCCTTGCTCCACGGCACGTTGGCCGCGGTCGGGATGTGGCCGGCGCGCTGCGCCTGCTCCTGCGGCAGGTGGGCCGGCGCGAGCAGCCGGCCGGCGTACTCGTCGGGGCTGCGGACGTCGACGAGGTTCTGGGCGCCGATGGCCGCCACCACCTCGTCGCGGAAGGCGCGGATCGAGTGGTCCTGCTCGCCGGCGGAGTACGTCGTCCGCTCGCGCTGGGGCTGCTCGTCGGTCAGCTCCCGGGAGTCCAGCTCCCACTTCTTGCGGCCGCCGTCGAGCAGCTTGACGTCGTCGTGCCCGTAGAGCTTGAAGTACCAGTAGGCGTAGGCGGCGAACCAGTTGTTGTTGCCGCCGTAGAGCACGACGGTGTCGTCGTTGGCGACGCCCCGCTCCGACAGCAGTGCCGAGAACTGCTCGCGGTCGACGAAGTCGCGGCGGACCTGGTCCTGCAGGTCGGTCGTCCAGTCGAGCTTGATGGCGCCCCGGATGTGCCCCTTGTCGTAGGCGCTGGTGTCCTCGTCGACCTCGACCAGGACGACGCCGTCGTCGTCGAGGTGGTCCTCCACCCACTGGGCGGAGACGAGGGTGGTGTCGCGGCTCATCTGTTCTCTCTTTCTGTTGCTGTCGGTCTTCGGGTGCGGCGGTCTCGAGGCTCAGGCGCTGGGCGCCTTCGCACCTCGACCTCCGGTCGCCCGCTTGATCAGGAGGTACATCTCGCAGCCCAGGCAGAAGCGGAACAGGGCGTTGAGCAGGGCCGCCACGAGCGCCAGGCCGGTCGCCACCAGGGCCAGCGGGAGGAGTCCCGTGGCGAACCCGGCGAACGCGACCAGCGCGAAGACCAGGCCGACGCCCTGTGCGAAGCGCGGCGGCTGCGGGTCCTCGAACTCTGCGACGCCCCTGAGGTGGGGGCGGACGAGGCGGCGGAACACCCAGGCGGTCGGCGTGTGCTGGACCCCGACGAACGCACCCACCGCGAAGAGCAGCGCCTGGACGCCGATCAGCGCGGTGGCGACCGGGGTCGGGAGGGAGAGCACCGCGACCAGCACCGCCGCGGTGACCGCGGCCGTGAACTGGGGGCCGCGCGCGTCGATGCGGGAGGAGGCGACGGCGTGGCGCTCGTCGGCGGTCTGGGTGGACATGGCTGCTCCTGCGGGAAGTGGGGACCGGCCGGGACGGCCGGGGCGTCGTCGCGAGTTTAGTGAATAAACTCAGTCGACTAAAGGCACTACGTGACGCAGTCCCGTCAGGGCATTCGACACAGCGCCGAGCGCACGCGGCAGTGGTCCACCGCGCGACGCTTGGTCAGCCAGGTCGTTGACATGCCGGAGACTCTACGGCCGTCCCCTGCCGACCCACGAACCTGCTCTCATTTCGTGAGACGTACGTCCGCCATGTGGACGTCAGGAGCGGCCGTCCTCCTCGTCGCCCTCCACGACGTCCTCGGAGCCGTCGTCGACCGCCCCCTCCGGGGCGGCCTCCCCGGGCGCCTCCTCGGCCTCCTCGACCTGCGCGGCGGCCGCCGGGGCATCGTCGGCCCCCGGGTCGGCCACGTCGTCGGCGATCAAGGCGGCCGGCGCGGAGCCGGTGAGGGTGGCCAGCATCTGCCGCACGTTGGCCAGCTGGGCGTTGATCGAGTCGCGCCGCTGGCTGGCCGCCGCCAGCTCGCGCTCGGAGTCGGCGCGCACCCGGCTCGCGGTCAGCTTCGCCTCGCTCACCAGGGCTGCGGCCTGCTCCTGGGCGCTCTGGGTCAGGCGCTGCGCCTCCCGGGTCGCCTCGGTGCGCTCGGCGTCGGCCTCGGCACGGTTGCGCTCGATCTGGCGCTCGAGGTCCTCCAGCCGGCTGCGGGCGTCCTCCATCTGGACCTCGAACTCCTCCTCCGACAGCTTCCGGCGGTGGGCCAGGGTGGTCTCGAAGTCGGCAGCCGCCTTTGCGGCCTTGGCGCGCTGGTCCTCGTAGACCGCCTCGGCCTCCTGGAGCCGCGCTGCGGCGTCGCGGTCGGCCGCGTCGATCCGGTCGTCGGCGGTGCGCTTGGCGTCCTCGAGGATCCGCGCGGCCTCGGTGTCGGCGTCGCTGCGCCGCTGGGTGGCGTAGTGGTCGGCGTCGTCGCGCAGCGCCTGGACCGCCGCCGCCGCCTCGTCGCGCATCGCCGCGATGTCGACGCGGGCGCGGTCGAGCAGGTCCTGGGCCTCGTCGTCGGCGAGCGTGAGGATCTGGCCGACCCGGTCGCCGAGGTGGGCGAACGACAACGGGTCGACCGCCGCGGGCTCGCCGGTGTGCTGCGCCGCCTCCAGGTCACGCACCCGCCCCTCCAGCGCCTCGGCGCGCTGCCGCGCCGTCTCGACACGCGCCGCCATCTCGACGACCGCGCGGTCGACCTCCTCCGGGTCGTAGCCGCGGCGGGTCACGCGGAACTGGGGCTGCATCTCGCTCATGGGTGGTCCTCTTCCGGGTTCGGCTGGGTCTCGTGGTCGGGCGGGGCGTCGCCCGCGCCCTGCGGATCGGTACCCCCGTCGGCCGCGGGCACGGCCAGGGCCTGGATCACGCCCGAGAGGTTCGAGAGCTCCCCGGCGATCTCGTCGCGCTGCTTGCCCAGGACGGCCACCTCGGTGCGGGCGTCCTCGAGCAGCGCCCGGGCCCGGCTCCGGATGTCATCGGCCTCCGCCCGGGCCGACGTGATGGTCGCAGACGCCTCCTCGCGGGCCGCGCGGAGCTCGTCCTGGCCGGTGCGCTGCAGGCGGATCACCTCCTGGGCGGTCCGCTCCCGCAGCATCGTCGAGTTGCGCTCGGCCTCCTCGAGCCGGCGCCCGGTCCGCTCCTCGACGGCCGCGGCGTGGTCGTCGGCGGACGCGCGGGTGCGGGTGGCGTCGGCCTCGGCCGCGGCCACCAGCTGGGCTGCCCGCTCGGCGGCGGCGGCCGCCTCGGCGCGGGCCGCCTCGGCGACCTCGTCGGCGCGCTGCTGCGCCTCGGCCACCAGGTCGCCGAGCCGGTCGCGCAACCGGTGGACGACCGCCTGGACGTCGCGGCGTACGCGGCGCAGGTGCTGGGCCGCCGCCTCGTGACCGTCGGCCCGGGCGCGCTGCGCCTCCAGCTCGGCGGTCGCGAGCAGCTCGGCCATGGTCTCGCGGGTCCACGCGGTCTGCTCGGCCGCGGACTCGAGGCTCTGCTCGGCCTCCTTGCGGGCGTCGCGGACCAGCCGCTCGGCCTCCGCCTGGGCGTGCTCCTCGATCGCGCGCGCCTCCGCGCGCAGCCGCTCGGCGTCCGCAACGGCGGCGTCACGGGTCGCCGTCGAGGCCTCGTCGGCCTCGGCCCGCAGGCTGAGCGCCCGCTCCTCGGCCTCCCGGACCAGCCGGGCGGCCGACTCGTCGGCGTTCGCCTGCTGCTCGGCGAGGGCGCCCTCGTGGGCCTTCGTGCGCTCCTCGACGCCGGCACGGGCCTCCTCGAGCAGCGCCTCGGCCTCGGACCGGGCCGAGGCCAGGATCGACTCGGCCTCCTGGCGCGCCTGCTCGGCCTCCTGCTCCAGCCGCTGCCGCTGCTCGTCGTCGGCCACCCGCAGCTCGGCGAGCGTCTCCGCCCGCTGCTGCTCCGCCGCCTGCATCAGCGCTGTCGCCTGGTCGGCGGCGTCGGTGAGCCGCTGCCGGGCCTCGTCGGAGGCGGCGGCGACCTCGGCCCGGGCCGCCTCGACCGCCCGGTCGCTCTGCTCACGGTCGGCCACCGCCTCCGTGTGGAGCGCCTGCGCCTCCTCGAGCAGCTCCCGGGAGCGGGACCGGGCCTGCTCGAGCTCGCGGCGTGCCTCGTCGTGGAGCTCGTCGGCCACCTGCTGGGCGTGCTGGAGCAACGCGGCGGCGGAGGCGTCGTGAGCTGACATACGGGTATCGACCGTTCGGCGATGAAAACCTGACAACCCCGCAAATTTAGCGGTACCCCGCTCCGGGGTCACGTGCGAGCCCCTCAGCCGACGGCGCCGGCCACCGCGGCGAGCACCTGATCCCTGCGGGGAGCGCCCGCCGCGCGGGTGACTTCGTGGCCCCTGGCGTCCAGCACGAGCGTGGTCGGGGTCCGGAGCACCCCCACCCGACGCACGAGGTCGAGGTGGTGCTCGGCGTCGATCTCGACGTGGGCGACGCCCGGCACGCTCGCCGCCACGTCGGCCAGCACCCGGCGGGTGGCGCGGCACGGGGCGCAGAAGGCGCTCGAGAACTGGAGCAGCGTGGCCCGCTCCCCCAGCTGGTCGGCCGGAACCAGTCCCGGCTCGAGGGGTACGTCGTGCGGGACGTCGTCGGTGGCCTCACGGTCGGCGCCGGCCACGGCGTGGGTGCCGCGGAACCGGCCGTCGGCGTACGCCCGCCAGCCGCCGATGGCGACGGCCGCCACCACGCTCGCCAGGATCACGGCCACGCCCACGGTCATGGGCGCTCAACGACGTTGCAGCCGTGCGCATTCCGCGCGCAGCCGGGCGACCTCCGCCTCGAGCGCGAGCACCCGGGCGATCCCCGCGAGGTTGAGGCCTTCGGCCAGCAGGTCGCGGATCCGGTGGAGGCGCTCGACGTCGGCGCGGCTGTAGCGCCGGGTCCCGCCGGAGGTGCGGTCGGGCTCCAGCAGTCCGTGGCGCTCGTAGACCCGGAGGTTCTGGGCGGGCATCGCGACCATCTCGGCCACCACCGAGATGGCGAAGACGCCGGTCTCGCGTGACACGTCCATCCCTCCTCTTGAAATCTGGGCTACAGGGAATCTATAACTGTCATTGCAGGTTACACCGGCAGACACCACACAGACAGACCTGGAGGAGGAGTTGTGATGTTGCTGCGTACCACCGACCCGTTCCGTGACTTCGACCGGCTGACCCAGCAGATCTTCGGCACCACCAACCGCCCCGCGGTGATGCCGATGGACGCCTGGCGCGAGGGTGACCGCTTCGTCATCGAGTTCGACCTGCCGGGCGTCAGCCGCGACAGCATCGACCTCGACGTCGAGCGCAACGTGCTGACCGTCCGCGCCGAGCGGGTCGCCCGCAACGGCGACTGGGAGTCGCTCGCCTCCGAGCGCCCCCGAGGCGTCTTCAGCCGGCAGCTGGTCCTCGGTGACAACCTCGACCTCGACGGCATCGAGGCCGGCTACGACGACGGCGTGCTCCGGCTGACCGTGCCGGTGGCCGAGAAGGCCAAGCCGCGCAAGATCGAGCTCGGCGGCCGCGACCGCACCGCGATCGAGGCCTGACACGCGTCCGTGTGCCCCAGAGTGCGCCCCGGCGCTCTCTGGGGCACACGCGCGTGAGGGGGCGGCGACGGCGGAGACCGGTCACCGGGCTCGCTCGCCCAGGCCGAGACGCCCGCGCGTGGCCACCACGACGACCAGCCCGATGAGGGCGATGGCCAGCAGGTGGCTCAGCCGCACCACGGTCTCACCGGGGAACAGCCGCGGGAGCAGTCCGTCGCCGAAGCCACTGCCACCCGCCACGGCGTTCCCGACCCCGTGGAACAGGCCGACGAGGAACAGGCTCCCGGTGCGGTGGTGCACCCACCCGGTGACGAACCGGAACGGGATCGTCAGGGCGGCGAGCAGCGCCAGCAGCGCGAGGGCCGTGACCACACCGCCCTCGACCACGAGGGCGACGTGCTGCGCCGCGAAGAGCAGCCCCGTCAGGACGGCGGCCAGGAAGGGACCGTGCCGGGCCTCGAGACGGGTCTGCACGAAGCCCTGCCAGGCGACCTCCTCCCACCAGTTGTTCGGAACGAAGGTGAGGAACAGCTGGAGCGCGAAGCCTGCGACCAACGCGGCGGCGATGTCCCCGCCGGAGACCTCCGGGACACCCACCAGGGCCACGGTCAGCGCCGTGACCAGCAGCGGCAGGCCGACCAGCGTCGCTGCGTACCAGCGGAGCGGGACCCTGACGTCGACGGCGCTGCGGAGCATGCGGCGCAGTGCGTCCGGGCCGTCGACGACCCGGGTGATGACCAGGGCGGGCAGCAGCAGCCCGACCAGGGTGCTGCCGAGGATGAACGGCTGGACCGGCACGTCGACTCCTGCGCCGCGCAGGAGCAGCGGAGCGAAGGCGAACGCCTGTCCGACCGTGAAGAACCAGGCGAAGAACGCCGTGAGTGGGTGCCGGCCCAGCCACGAGTGGAAGCCGGGGTCCCGGAGCGCGGGTGGTGCCGGGTGCGGGGTGTAGGTGCTCATGTCGCCGACTCTCGTCCGACCCCGCCGGGAGGCCCACCCACAGAGCCCACACACGACCCACACACTCGGTGTGGGGGCGCAGTTGTGCCCCTGCAGTCGGCAGGGCCGGCTCAGCCGCCCGCGAACGGCGGGAGGAACTCCACGGTCTGGCCGGGCTCGACGGTGACCGTGTCGGGGTCCTCGGTGGCCACCGGCCGGTCGCCCACCAGGACCGAGCAGATCTCCAGCACGCCCGCGAGCCGGGTGCCGGGGTGGGCGGCCACCGCACGGCGTACGACGTCGGTGAGCGTGAGCGGGCCGTCGGCCGCGATCTCGTCGTGGCCGACGCCGGCGGCGGTCCGGGCGGCGGCCCAATAGCGGACAACGATCGGGGAGGTGCTCATCGCCGACTATCCTGACGCATCGGACCCAGCGCCCGGGAGGAGGCCGGATGAGCCAGGTGCTCCTGCTGACGAGCGCGCTGCAACCCTCCGCCGAGGTGCTGCCCGCGCTGGCGCTGCTCCCCCACCACGTCCGGATCCTCCCGCGCGAGGGCAGCGCGCTGCTCGACGCCCCCGACGCCGACGTGATCGTGGTCGACGGGCGCCGCGAGCTCGCCCAGGCGCGCGACCTGTGCCGGTTGATCCGCACCACCGGCGTCGACGTGCCGGTGCTGCTGGTGCTCACCGAGGGCGGCCTGGCCGTGGTCAACCACGACTGGGGCATGGACGACGTCCTCCTCGACACCGTCGGGCCCGCCGAGCTCGAGGCCCGGCTGCGGGTGGCGCTCGGCCGGCTGCGGGCCGAGCGCGACGCCGACGACCCCGACGCCCACGTCATCCGGTCCGGCGAGGTGGTCGTCGACGAGGCGACGTACACCGCCAAGCTGGGCTCGCGGGTGCTCGACCTGACGTTCAAGGAGTTCGAGCTGCTGAAGTACCTCGCCCAGCACCCCGGCCGGGTGTTCAGTCGCGACCAGCTGCTGCAGGAGGTGTGGGGCTACGACTACTTCGGGGGCACCCGCACCGTCGACGTCCACGTCCGGCGGCTGCGCGCCAAGCTCGGCCCCGAGCACGAGACCCTGATCGGCACCGTCCGCAACGTCGGCTACCGGTTCGTGCTGCCGGCCAAGGAGAGGGCGTCGACCGACGAGCGCCGGCCCGCCGACGAGTCGTCGAGGTCCTGAGCGGCGACGCCCCCGCGGAGATCACCCACAGGGGCGGAGGCCGCCGTGGGTGTCGTCGCCTAGGGTCGGGGCGTGCACGCCGACGGACTCAGGCAGATCGCCGACATCGCCGCCGAGGCCGAGGGGGACGACGGCACCTCGCCGCTCGACGAGGCCCTGTGGCTGGCGCTGCGCCACCGTGCCGACAAGGTCGCGGCCTGGGTCGAGGCCGAGGGGTTCGCGCTGGTCGTCGAGGACGAGCTGTCGCTCGTCGTACGCCCGTCCGCCCGGCGGCGAGGGACCGGGACCCGGCTGCTCGACCAGGCGCTGGCCGAGCTGCCCGACCCCACCGCACCGCTGCGGGCCTGGTCCCACACCGACCACCCCGCCGCTGCCCGGCTGGCCGCGGAACGCGACTTCGCGAGGGTGCGCGAGCTGTGGGTGATGCGGAGGCCCTCGTCGCAGCCGGTGGGCCCGGTCGAGGTACCCGACGGCGTGACCGTGCGCCGGTTCCGGCCGGGCGACGAGCCCGAGCTGCTGCGGGTCAATGCCGGCGCGTTCGCCGGGCACCCCGAGCAGGGCAAGATGACCGCCGACGACCTGGCCGAGCGGATGGCCGAGCCGTGGTTCGACCCGGCCGGCCTGATCGTCGCCAGCCGCGGCCGTGAGCTGCTCGGGTTCCACTGGACCAAGCAGCACTCCCCGGAGCTCGGCGAGGTCTACGTCGTCGGGATCGACCCCGCGGCGCAGGGCACCGGCCTGGGCCGGGCGCTCACCCGCGCCGGGCTCAAGCACCTCGCCGACCGCGGCACGCACGAGGTGCTGCTCTACGTCGAGGCCGACAACGAGCGGGCCGTCCGGCTCTACACCCGCGACGGTTTCACCCATGATCCGCAAGACACCCACGTGATGTACCGCCGCACCTAGACTTCACGGCTGTGACCACCGTTGTCGTCGCCGGACTGGGATACGTCGGGCTGTCCATGGCCGTGCTGCTGGGCCAGCACCAGCGCGTCGTCGGGATCGACCTCGACGCGGAGCGGGTCGAGCTGCTCCGGTCTGGCCGGTCGCCGATCAGCGACCCCGAGCTCGAGCACTACCTCGCCGAGCGGGAGCTCGACCTCGAGTTCACCACCGACACGGCGCCGTACGCCGAGGCCGAGTTCGTCGTGATCGCGACCCCCACCGACTACGACCCCGAGTCGGACTCGTTCGACACCAGCTCGGTCGAGGCGGTCATCCGGGAGGTCGCCGCGGCCAACCCCACGGCCACGATGGTGGTGAAGTCGACGGTGCCGGTCGGCTTCGTCGAGGACGTCCGCAAGCGGCTCGGCACCGACCGGGTGATCTTCTCCCCGGAGTTCCTCCGCGAGGGCCAGGCGCTCCACGACAACCTGCACCCGTCGCGGGTCGTGGTCGGCGAGAAGTCGGACCGGGCGAGGCGGTTCGCCGACATGCTCGTCGAGGGGTCGCTCGAGCCCGACGTACCCGTCCTGCTCACCGAGCCCACCGACGCCGAGGCGATCAAGCTGTTCGCCAACACCTATCTCGCGATGCGGATCGCCTTCTTCAACGAGCTCGACTCGTTCTCGATCTCCCGCGGGCTGTCGTCACGCGAGGTGATCGAGGGCGTCGGGCTCGACCCGCGCATCGGCCACCACTACAACAACCCGTCGTTCGGGTACGGCGGCTACTGCCTGCCGAAGGACACCCGGCAGCTGCTGGCCAACTACTGGTCGGTGCCACAGAACCTGATCCGCGCGATCGTCGACGCCAACACCACGCGCAAGGACTTCATCGCCATGGACGTCATCGGCCGCCAGCCCGGCGTGGTCGGCGTCCACCGGCTGATCATGAAGTCGGGCTCCGACAACTTCCGCTTCTCCGCCGTGCAGGGCGTGATGAAGCGGATCAAGGGCAAGGGCATCGAGGTGATCGTCTACGAGCCCGAGCTCGACGACGACGTCTTCTTCGGCTCGAAGGTCTACCGCGACCTCGACGAGTTCAAGCAGTCCGCCGACCTGATCCTCGCCAACCGTCGCGTCCCCGAGCTCGAGGACGTCGCCGGGAAGGTCTACACGCGCGACCTGTTCGGCGGCGACTGACCCGCCCGTGCAGCGAGGGTCGTCAGGACAGCCGCGGGCGGACGTGGAGCCCGACCTCGGGGTCGACGACGACCTCCTGGGACGCGACCAGGCCGCCGGCCGACAGCGTCGCGTCGAGGGCGACGTTGCGCTTGACCAGGGCCAGCGCGACCGGGCCGAGCTCGTGGTGGCGGGCGCTGGAGCCGACGAACCCGACGACCTTGCCGCCGTCGGCAAGCGTCAGGTCGGCGCCGCGCTCGGGCAGCCGGTTCTCGGAGCCGTCGAGGTGGAGCAGCGTGAGCCGGCGCGGCGGGCGGCCGAGGGTGTGCACCCGCGCGACCGTCTCCTGGCCGCGGTAGCACCCCTTGTCGAGGTGGACGGCGCTCGGGATCCAGCCCGCCTCGTTGGGGATCGTGCGGTGGTCGGTGTCCATCCCGAAGCGCGGCTCCCCGCGCCCGATCCGCAGCGCCTCGTGGGCCCAGAGGCCGCACGCCGGGCCCGCCGCGTCGGCGTACGCCGCCAACCGGTCGCGCGGCACCAGGTCGAAGCCCTTGGGACGCCACGTGACGGCCAGCTCGGCGGTCACGTCGGCGAGCTCGACGCGGGTCATGAAGACCATGCGTTGCAGGAACTCCAGCAGCGGGCCGCCGGCGCCGGGCTCGGTGTGGAGGGTGACAGCCTCGCCGTCGTCGACGCCGTCGAAGGCGTGCTCGACGTGGCCGTTCGGGCTCAGCACCAGCGCCTGGGTCCAGGTGCCGGGCCGCAGGTCGGTGAGGTGCTGGGTGGTCAGCGAGTGCAGCCAGGTCAGCCGCTCGGGGCCGCTGACGCGCAGCACGTCGCGGTGGGACAGGTCGACGAACCCGTCGCCGGCGACGAGCGTGCGCTGCTCGGTGTTGAACGAGCCGTAGTGGGCGGCGACGCCGGCGTCGATCCCCTCGGCCGCGACGGCGCCGGGCAGGTCGAGGAGCGGGCTGGTGGTGGTCATCGGCAGTCCTCGCAGGTCCCGAACACGGTCAGGTGGCCGACGTCGACCGTGAACCGGTGGTCGGCCTCGAGCTGGTGGAGCAACGGGTTCAGCACATCAGGGTCAACCGAGATCACCTTCCGGCAATTCCGGCAGACCAGGTGGAAGTGCTCGTGGCCGGTCACCGAGTGGTAGGTCGGCGCGCGGTCGGACAGGTGGGCGTGCCGGACCATCTCGAGCTCCTCGAGCACCTCGAGCGTGCGGTAGACCGTCGAGGCGTTGACCGCCGCAGAGTGCTGGCGCACCTCCGCGAGCACCTCGTCGGGCGTCGCGTGGCCCAGCCGCTCGACCGCGGCCAGGATCAGCTCGCGCTGCGGGGTCAGCCGGTAGCCGCGCTCACGGAGCGTGCGCCGCCAGTCGGGGTCGGGGGGTCTCGAGGCTCGCTCCGCTCGCACCTCAACCTCCGACGCGCACCAGCTGGGCGTGGGTGTGCGGCTGCAGCGGGTGGCCCATCGCCGCCATGTCGAAGGCGTAGAGCAGGTTGCCGTCGACGTACCCGTAGAGCCGCTTGCCGCCGACGTACTCCTTGGCGGAGCCGGTGCGGGCCACGGCGTCGGTCGTGATCTCGAACCGTGGCTGCTCGGGGTGGATCTCGCCGACCCAGACCTCCACGAACCCGAGGTTGTGGGTCATCACGACCTCGAGGGACCCGTCGTGCTGGGGGCGCAGGAACCCGGTCTCCTGGGCGGCGGGGCGGACCTCGTTGCCCTCGGCGTCGGTGATCCAGGCGCGGCTGAAGTAGTGGATGAACGGCCGGCCGTCCTGCTGGAAGATGACCTCCTGGCCGAACTGGAACGACTCGATCCCGGGGTACTCGCCGTGCCCGTTGCCCGCCCACGTGCCGATCAGCCAGGCGAGCCGCGCGCAATTCGGGTGGATGTTCTGCGGGATCTCGAACGGCATGCCACGGAGTCTATGGTTTCGACATGGCTCGCTCACTGGTGGTCAAGGTGACCTGCGGAGACGACGACGCCGAGCGGTGCAACCAGGCGTTCACCGTCGCGGCAGCCGCCGTGGCGTCCGGCGCCGACGTGTCGCTGTGGCTGACGGGCGAGGCAGCGTGGTTCGCGCTGCCCGGCCGGGCCGAGGACTTCTCGCTCCCCCTCGCCACGCCGCTCGCCGACCTGATGGCGGCGGTCGTCGCGGGCGGGTCGGTCACGGTGTGCTCGCAGTGCGCCGGCCGCCGGTCGATCAGCGCCGACGACGTACGCCCCGGGGTGACGATCGCCGGTGCTGCGGTGTTCGCCGAGCAGGTCCTCGCCGACGACGTCCAGGCCCTCGTCTACTGACCCCGCCCCCGCGAAGGCGCGCTCCCGCACCCGCGAAGGCGCGCTCCGGCCCCCTCGAGAGCGCACTCGCGGACCTTCGACGGTGCAGGAGTGCGCTCTCGGAGGTGCGGGAGTGCGCTCTCGCGGGATCAACGGATGGCGAGGAAGGTGCGGGCCTCGTCGGGGGTCATGGGGGTGCGCTGGGCGATCCGGGCGAGCTCGACGACCCGTTCGACGAGCTGCCGGTTGCTCTCGACGGGGACGCCCTTCGCGATCGTGAGCACGTCCTCCATGCCGACCCGCAGGTGACCGCCCTTCGACAGCGATGCGAGCGCGACGGCGAGCGTGGAGCGGCCGATGCCGGTGGCCGACCACGAGGTGACCGCGTCCGGCAGGTCGCGTACGGCGGCGACCAGCGCGTCGGTGGTGCCGTTCATGCCGCCCGGGACCCCCATGACCAGGTCGCAGTGGACCCGGCCGCCGTAGGGCGGGCCGTACTTGGCGAGCAGCCGGTGGAGCGCGTGCACCTGCCCGAGGTCGAACAGCTCGAACTCCGGGACCACCTGCCGCTCCTGGCTGAGCTGGTAGAGCTCGCACACGAACGGCCACGGGTTCGAGAAGACGTCGTCGCCGAAGTTGGTGGTGCCCATCGTCAGCGAGCAGGAGTCGGGCTCGGCGTCGAGCACCTTCAGCCGGTCGTCGAGCGGGTCGTGGACCGAGCCGCCGGTCGACAGCTGCACCACCAGCGACGACGCGTCGCGCACCGCCGACACCCACTCGCGCAGCAGCCCCGGGTCCAGCGTCGGACGGTGGTCGCCGTCGCGGACGTGGAGGTGGATCATCGCCGCCCCGGCCGCCTCGCACTCCGCCGCCGTCCGGGCGATCTCCTCCGGCGTCGTGGGCAGCTGGGGGCAGTCCTCCTTCGCCGTCTCGGCACCCGTGGGCGCGACGGTGATCAGGAGCCGGTCGGCGGGCAGGTCAGCGGTCACGGCGCCATCCTGTCAGCCGGCCGCCGCCGCGGCACCCCGGCCAGCAGGCGTCGTACGGCGTGGGCCGCGAGGATCCCCAGCAGCGCCCCCGTCGTGTTGGCGACCAGGTCGCTGAGCGTCGCGCTCCGCCCGGACAGGAACAGCCACTGCACCCCCTCGACCACCAGCGTGAGCGCCAGGCCGACGAGCACCCAGCCGGCCACCCGCCACCGGTCCAGCACGAACGCCCCCAGCAGGCTGAGCGGCACGAACAGCACGACGTTGAGGCCGACCTCGACGACCGTGACCGCACCCGGCACACCGACGGCCGCCAGGGCGTCGGCGAGCACGACGACGACGCCGCCGGGGGTGGACGCGTCCGGCTCCCAGACCAGGTAGACCAGCGTCGCGAGGTACACGCAGTACGCCGTCCGCAGCACCACCCTGACCACGGCTGGGAGGGTAGCCCCATGCGAGCCGTCCTCCAGCGCGTGCTGTCGGCGTCGGTGACGGTCGACGGCGAGGTCGTCGGCGCCATCGACGAGCCGGGCCTCCTCGTCTACCTCGGCGTCACCCACGACGACGGCGAGCGCGAGATCGCCTGGACCGCCGGCAAGATCCGCGACCTGCGCGTGCTGCGCCACGAGCAGTCGGTCGCCGACGCGGGTGCTCCGGTGCTCGTGATCAGCCAGTTCACGCTCTACGGCAACCCGCGGAAGGGCCGCCGTCCCACCTGGAACGCGGCCGCGCCGCAGCCGGTCAGCGAGCCGGCGTACGACGCGGTCTGCGCGGCCCTCGAGCACGACGGCATCCGCGTCGAGCGCGGCGTCTTCGGCGCCGAGATGCGGGTGACCAGCGTGGGTGACGGGCCGGTGACCCTCATCGTCGAGTCGTCGTAGGCGTCTGGCCTCCTGGCACCACCCGGCTGACGGGGTCAGACGAGCGCGGCACCCAGCCGGTCGGCGACCTCGGCGACCGCGGCACGGGACGTCCGGCCGACGCCCACCATCTGCAGGAAGCCGTGGACCTGGTCCGGGAACCGGCGCAGCTCCACGTCGACGCCGGAGTTGGCCAGACAGCGCGCGAAGGCCTCCCCCTCGTCGCGCAGCGGGTCGAAGCCCGCGGTCGCGACGTACGCCGGCGCGAGGCCGTCGGGGATGTCGGCCAGCAGCGGGGAGGCGCGCGGGTCAGTGACGTCCTCCGACCGGGGCAGGTAGCAGGCCTTGGCGAGGTCCATGAACCGCTGGTCGAGCACCAGTCCGTCGTTGAACGCCTCGCGGCTGTCCGTCCCGCCGCGCATGTCGGTGCCGGGGTAGACGAGCAGCTGGAAGGCGAGCGGCAGCCCCTCGCGCGCGGCCGCGATCGCCACGGCCGCCGAGAGCGTTCCGCCGGCCGAATCGCCGCCGACGGCCAGCCGGTCCGGGTCGGCCCCGATCTCCGCGGCGTGCCCGACGACCCAGCGGAAGCCGGCGAGGCAGTCGTCGTACGCCGCCGGGAAGGGGTGCTCGGGCGCCAGCCGGTAGTCGATCGCCAGCACCCGCACGCCGGCCCGCTCGGCGAGGAACCGGCAGGTGGCGTCGTGGCTCTCCAGGTCACCCATCACCCAGCCGCCGCCGTGCAGGAAGAACAGCAGCGGGCCGGCCGCGGGCGCCCCGCGGGGCACGTAGAGCCGTCCGGGTCGGCCTGCGACGGTGAGGTCGCGCACCGCGCCGATCGGCTGCGCCCCGCCGGCGAGGCCCGCCTGGCGGCGCAGCAGCCGCCGGCCTTCGGGCACCGGCACGTCGCCGAGGCCGGGCTCGCGGGTCACCTCCATCAGCCGCAGCGTCAGCTGGACGTCGGTGGCCAGCGCCTGCCCGTCGTGGACGACCCGGCGCCCGGCCAGCACCCGCTGCACCGACTCCGGCAGGCTCAGCAGCCCGCGGTAGGTGGCGGCCTCGGCCCGGTGGAGGAGTCCCATGGCCGGGCAACCTACCGAGCCCGGCGAACGACGACACCCGCTGTTCACCTGACGGTGCCAGACTGGGACCGTGACCACGACCGTCCCGCAGCCCGACGAGACCGAGGTCGAGGACGCGTCGGTCGAGGCCTCCGCCCACGACCATGAGTGGGTCAGGTCGCTCGCCGAGGTCGCGAAGTACGACGACCGCTTCCTCGACCGTGAGATCTCGTGGCTCCGCTTCAACCAGCGGGTGCTCGAGCTGGCCGAGGACCGGCAGGTCCCGCTGCTCGAGCGCACCCGCTTCCTCGCCATCTTCGCCAGCAACCTCGACGAGTTCTTCATGGTCCGCGTGGCCGGTCTCAAGCGACGGATCGCGGCCGGGATGGCCGTCCGCGCGGCCTCCGGAATGCAGCCCCGCGAGGCGCTCGAGGCGATCTGGGAGGAGACCCGACGCCTCACCCGGCGCCATGCCGACCTGTTCCGCAACGAGATCGTCCCAGCGCTGGCCGAGCACGAGATCGAGCTGGTCCGCTGGAGCGACCTCGACCGGGAGGAGCAGAAGCACTGCAAGCGGCTGTTCCGCGACCGGGTGTTCCCGGTCCTGACGCCCCTGGCCGTCGACCCGGTCCACCCGTTCCCCTACATCTCCGGGCTGTCGCTCAACCTCGCCGTCCTGGTCCGCAACCCCAAGACCGGCAAGGAGCACTTCGCGCGGGTCAAGGTCCCGCCCAGCTTCAGCCGCTTCGTGCCCCTCGGCAACCAGCGCTTCGTGCCGCTCGAGGACGTCATCGGCGAGCACCTCAAGCGGCTGTTCCCGGGCATGGAGGTGCTGGAGGTCCACACGTTCCGGGTCACCCGCAACGAGGACGTCGAGGTCGAGGAGGACGACGCCGAGAACCTCCTGGCGGCGCTGGAGAAGGAGCTGCTCCGACGCCGGTTCGGCCCGCCCGTGCGGCTGGAGGTGGAGGAGTCGATCACCCCGGCGGTCCTCGACCTGCTGGTCTCCGAGCTCGGCGTCACCCTGGAGGAGGTGTTCCGGCTGCAGGGGCCGCTCGACCTCACCGGCCTCCACGACATCGCCGACCTGCCGCGCGAGGAGCTGACGTACCCCGCGTTCGTCCCCAGCGCCCACACCCGGCTCGCCGAGGTCGAGTCGGCCGCGCCGGTCGACGTGTTCAAGGCCGTCCAGCGCCAGGACGTGCTGCTGCACCACCCCTACGACTCGTTCGCGACCAGCGTGCAGCGGTTCATCGAGCAGGCGGCTGCCGACCCCCACGTGCTGGCAATCAAGCAGACGCTCTACCGGACCTCCGGCGACAGCCCGATCATCGACGCGCTCGTCGACGCGGCCGAGACCGGCAAGCAGGTGCTGGTGATCGTGGAGATCAAGGCGCGGTTCGACGAGCAGGCCAACATCCGCTGGGCCCGCAAGCTCGAGCAGGCCGGCTGCCACGTCGTCTACGGGCTGGTCGGGCTCAAGACCCACTGCAAGCTGTCGATGGCGGTGCGCGACGAGCCCGAGGGGATCCGTCGCTACGTCCACATCGGCACCGGCAACTACAACTCCAAGACCGCTCGCCTCTACGAGGACCTCGGGCTCATGACCACCGACCAGGTCATCGGCGAGGACGTCGCCCACCTGTTCAACAACCTCAGCGGCTACAGCCGCAACGCGTCGTACGACCAGCTGCTCGTCGCGCCCGACTCGCTCCGCAGCGGGCTGCTCGAGCGGATCCGTCGCGAGGTCCTCCACGCACGGGCCGGCCTCCCGGCCCGCATCCGGATCAAGGCCAACTCCGTCGTCGACGAGCAGGTCATCGACGCGCTGTACGCCGCCTCGCGGTCCGGCGTCACCGTAGAGGCCCTGGTGCGCGGCATCTGCGCGCTGCGGCCCGGCGTGCCCGGACTGTCGGAGAACGCGCGGGTCCGATCGGTGCTCGGACGGTTCCTGGAGCACAGCCGGATCTACTGGTTCGACAACGGCGGCGATCCGGAGGCCTGGATCGGCTCCGCCGACCTGATGCACCGCAACCTCGACCGGCGGGTCGAGGTCCTGGTCCGGGTGCCGGGTCAGGGGGAGGTCGACGAGCTCGGGGCGCTGCTCGACCTCGCGTTCGACGACGCCACCGACGCGTGGGACCTCGGACCGGACGGCGCGTGGGTGCACCGGCCGGGTCACCTCCACCTCCAGGAGGAGCTCATCGCGCGGCAACGTGGCCGTCGTCACTGACCCGGGAGACGGCGCCGGTTTGCCACCGGCGGGTGAGCACCCCCTAGTGTGGTCGCGGTTCATCACCCGCTCACCAGGAGTTGTCCATGGGTATGAAGTTCCGCCCCGCTGCGGGGGACTTCTACGAGTTGTTCACCGACCAGGCCAGGCACCTCGTGCTGGGCTCGGAGCTGCTCGCCGAGATGCTCGCCGAGGGAAGCGACCGCGAGGACGTCGCCCGGCGGATGCGTGAGGCCGAGCACGAGGCCGACGACACCACCCACAGCATCGTGAAGCGGGTCAACAGCACCTTCGTGACCCCGTTCGACCGCGAGGACATCTACTCCCTCGCGTCCGGGCTCGACGACGTGATGGACATGATCGACGAGGTCGTCGACCTGGTCCTCCTCTACGAGGTCGCGACCCTTCCCTCCGAGCTGTCCACCCTCGTCGAGGTCATCCAGCGCTGCGCCGAGGTGACCTTCGACGCGATGCCGCGGCTGAAGTCGATGGCCGACCTCGAGGAGTACTGGATCGAGGTCAACCGGCTCGAGAACGCCGGCGACAAGTCCTACCGGCGTACCCTCGCCAAGCTCTTCAGTGGCGAGTACGAGGCGCTCGAGGTGCTGAAGCTCAAGGACATCGTGACCTCGCTGGAGGGCGCGATCGACGCCTTCGAGAAGGTCGCGAACACGGTGGAGCAGATCGCGGTCAAGGAAAGCTGAGCCCCCCACAATGGAAATCGCGATCATCGTCGCGGTGGTCGTCGTCGCCCTGGTGTTCGACTACACCAACGGCTTCCACGACGCCGCCAACGCGATCGCCACGTCGGTCTCGACCCGCGCGCTGACGCCGCGGGTCGCGCTTGCCATGGCGGCGGTCATGAACTTCGTCGGCGCCTTCCTCGGCCAGGAGGTCGCGACGACCGTCTCCGACACCATCGACCCCGGCGGCGGCACCCACGGCCTGGTCATCGTGATGTCCGGGCTGCTCGGCGCCATCACCTGGAACCTCATCACCTGGTACTACGGCCTGCCCTCGTCGTCCTCCCACGCGCTCATCGGCGGGCTGGTCGGTGCGGCGGTCGCGGCCGGCGCCACCGCCAACTGGTCGGTCGTGATCGAGAAGGTCGTCATCCCGATGTTCCTGTCGCCGGTGGTGGCGTTCGGGCTCGGCTTCGCGCTGATGCTCGGCATCATGTGGGCCTTCCGCAGGGCCAACCCCGGGAAGACCAACCGCGGCTTCAGGATGGCCCAGACGGTCTCGGCCGCGGCGATGGCGCTCGGCCACGGCCTGCAGGACGCGCAGAAGACGATGGGCGTGATCTTCCTGGCGCTGCTGACCGGCGGCTACGTCGCCAAGGGCGACCCCCTGCCCGTGTGGGTGATCTTCTCCGCGGCCGCCGCGATCTCGCTCGGCACCTACTCCGGCGGGTGGCGCATCATGCGCACCCTGGGCCGCCGGATCATCCACCTCGACCCAGCCCGCGGGTTCGCCTCCGAGACGGTCGCCTCGTCGGTGCTCTACACCACGGCGTACGTCTTCGAGGCGCCGATCTCGACCACCCACACCATCACCTCCGCGGTGATGGGCGTCGGCGCCACCAAGCGGGTCTCCGCCGTCCGCTGGGGCGTCGCCCGGTCGATCCTCACCGCCTGGGTCCTCACCTTCCCCGCCGCCGGCCTGGCCGCCGCCGCCTGCTACGGCCTCAGCCACCTGCTCCTCGAGGTCATCTTCTAGCCCGGTCTCCCGGCGGACGTCATACGAGATGTGGTCTAGGACGCACGGTCCGCATGACGTCCGGGCCAGCCGGCGTCCGTGAGAGCCTGCTCGACCTGCGCGAAGAAGTCGTCGGCGGCGATCCGGAGTCCGAGGAGAGGCAGCCGCAGCACCACCGCTCCCTGCAGGACGACGTCGTTCTGGCGGAGCGCGTCGCCGACGACGTTCTGCGCCCAGGTGTGGTGGATCCCGTCGACCTCGACGACGACCCCCCACTCGTCCCACACGACGTCCAGGTAGTAGTGGCCGTTGCGGCCGCGCCGGAGGACCTGTCGGGACGGCTCGGGCAGCCCGCGTCGACGGCACTCGCGCGCGACGTCGAGCTCTCCCAGTGAGCGGGCACCGCCGAGCAGGTCGAGGACGACGGCGCTGAGGAATCGTCGGCGCTTGTCCCGCTTGATCCGCATGAGCTCGTGCCCCAGCTGTCCGGCGGTCACCATGCCCTGCTGGACGGCCATGGTCACCACCAGCGCAGCCTGCCGGTCCGATCTCGCCCAGAGCGCACCACGCACCGCCGCCACCTCGTTGCGGCTGCGGGGCACCCCCGTGCCGGGCGCGAGGTCGTCGGCCTCCCAGCGGCGCGTCTGTCGGATGTCGAGGCCCCGACCACGCCTCACCCGCGCTCCGCGTGGCACCGAGACGCGGATCCGCTCGACGTCGTACTTCCGGAGGCCACCTGCGACCAGCGACGACGCACCGTCGAGGAAGGCCCGCGGCCCTGCCTCGAACACCGCCGCCCACTCCCTGGCCGCCTGGGACAGCTCGCCGGTGAACGTGGCGACCGACTGCGTGCCGACCAGCTGCCACCGACCTGCCCGGACATTCGCTCGGATCTCCCACCGGGTCAGGCCTGCGGCGTACAGCTGGGGCCGCGAGAGGACGCCCGCCTGGTGTGCGGCCACGCGCGCGCACCAGCGACGACGAGCGGAGCGGCGGGCGGCGTCGGCCATGCCGTGAGCATGGCTGGTGGCGGGGAGCGCCGCGATGGCCCGACCGGAGGCTGTGGAGGAGCGGCCCGGGAGGTCATACGATCCGTGCGCCATCACGCACGGTTCGTATGACGTCCGTGCGGCGGGATCAGCCGAAGCGGCCGGAGATGTAGTCCTCGGTCCGCTTGTCGTACGGGTTGGAGAAGATGTTCCGGGTCTGGTCGAACTCCACGAGCAGCCCGGTGCGGTTTCCGGTGACCTCGTCGGGGCGAGCGGTGAAGAACGCGGTGCGGTCCGAGACCCGTGCGGCCTGCTGCATGTTGTGGGTGACGATGATGATCGTGAAGTTCTTCCGGAGCTCGACCATGAGGTCCTCGATCCGCGAGGTCGCGATCGGGTCGAGCGCGGAGCACGGCTCGTCCATCAGGATGACGTCGGGCTGGGTGGCGATGGTGCGCGCGATGCAGAGCCGTTGCTGCTGACCACCGGAGAGGCCGTACGCCGACTGCTTGAGCTTGTCCTTGACCTCGTCCCACAGGGCCGCGCTGCGAAGCGCCTCCTCGACGACGTCGTCCATGTTGTCGACCTTCATCCCGATGACCCGGGGGCCGTAGGCGATGTTGTCGTAGATCGACTTCGGGAAGGGGTTCGGCTTCTGGAACACCATCCCGATGTTGGTGCGGACAGCAATGGGGTCGACGCCCTTGGCGTAGATGTCCTGCCCGTGGTAGGTCACGGAGCCCTCGACGCGGGCACTGGGCACGAGGTCGTTCATCCGGTTGAGGCAGCGCAGCACGGTCGACTTGCCGCAGCCCGACGGCCCGATGAGCGCAGTGATCTCGTTCTTCCCGAAGGCCAGGTTCACGTCGTGGACGGCGTGGAAGTCGCCGTAGTGGACGTTCAGCCCGGCGGCTTCCATGACCGGGTCCGGGGGCGCATCCGGCAGCTCCCGCTCCTCCTGCGTGGTCGCCTCGGTCAACATGGCGATGGCGGCTTCGCCCGGCTCTCCGGCTGTGCGCACGTCGGTCCCCTCACGGGTCGAGAAGGTGGCAGGGCGCGTGGTCATGGTCACCAGCTCCTCTGGAACTTGTTGCGGATGAAGATGGCAAGCGCGTTGAGCCCCAGGATCATCACCAGCAGCACGATGATCGCCGCGGAGGCAGCCTGCTGGAACTCCTCCTGGGACTGTGAGCTCATGCGGTAGATCTGGATGGGCAGCGCCGTGACCTGGCTGAGGAAGCCGTTGGGGTCGAAGCGGATCGCCCCGATGCCGAGCAGCAGGAGCGGCGCCGCCTCCCCGATGGCCCGCGAGAGGCCCAGGATGGTGCCGGTCGCGATGCCGGGCACCGCCGACGGGAGGGTCTGGCGCCATGTCGTCTGCCACGGGGTGGCACCGAGCGCCAGGGACGCGTGCCGGATCTCCACCGGCACCGCGCGCACCGCCTCCCGGGTGGTGATGATGACCACGGGCAGGATCAGCAGTGCCAGCGCGATCGCTCCCCCGAGCACGATGTTCTTCAGCTGGAACCCGATCAGGGCCATCACCGCGACCGCCAGGAGACCGTAGACCACCGAGGGCACCGCCGCGAGGTTCTGCAGGTTGACCTCGATCAGGCGGTTGTACCACCTCTTCTGGTCGGAGAACTCCTCCAGGTACACGCCCGCCCCCACGCCCAGCGGGACGGCGAAGAGCGCCGTCCCGAACATCAGCCACGCCGTGCCGATGATGCCGGCACGGAACCCGGTCGACTCCGGGGTGATCGTGGACTCGTACCCCAGGAGGAGGTCCGAGTCGAAGCGGGCCGCGCCCTTCAGCGCGGTGTCGGCGATCAGGACGAAGAGGACCACCACACCGAAGAACAGCGAGAACCACAGCAGACCGACGAAGACGAGCGACCCGATGTTGCGGTCACGGCTCCTCCCGGTCGTGATCCGGACGGTCTCGGCGGCGGTCGCGACGGCGCTCATCAGTACACCTGCCGGTATCGACGGACGATGGAGATGCTGATCAGGTTGATGACCAAGGTGATCAGGAAGAGGAGGAGGCCGACCGCGAACAGCATGTTGTAGTCGACCGACCCCACCGGGTTCTCCCCGCCCGCGGTCTGGGCGATGAAGCCGGTCATGGTCTGCGCACCCTCGCGGACGTCGACGGTGAGGTTCTTCTGCGCGCCGGCCGCCAGCGCGACGATCATGGTCTCGCCGATGGCGCGCGACATCCCGAGCACCACGGCCGCCATGACGCCCGACAGCGCGGCCGGCAGGACCACGCGCAGCGTGGTCTGCATCCGGTTGGCCCCCATGGCCAGCGACCCTTGTCGCAGTGCCTGCGGGACGGCGGAGAGCGAGTCCTCGGCCAGCGAGGCCACGGTCGGGACCACCATGACTCCCAGGATCAGGCCGGCGGCCAGCAGGTTGGTGAAGTTGACCTCGATGCCCAGCAGGTCCTGGAGCAGGGTCGGGGTCACGAAGAACAGGGCGAAGAACCCGTAGACCACCGACGGCACGCCCGCGAGGAGCTCGACGGTCGGCTTCAGGATCTTCCGGGCACGCCCCGACGCGTACTCGGACAGGTAGATGGCCGCACCCAGGCCGACCGGGACCGCCACCAGCAGGGCGATCAGCGTGACCATGAGGGTGGCGGTGACCAGCGGCAGCACCGCATAGCTGCCCTCTGCGGCGAAGAAGTCCCCGACGGGCACCTGGCCGAAGAAGTGGAGCACGGGCTCGATCAGTGCCACCAGGATGCCCACCGTGATCGCCACGGAGAGCAGCGCGCAGCCCACCAGCGACGTGAGGATGATGCGCTCTCCCGGCCTGGGCTTGCGGCGGAGGTTGACGACGCCGGGCAGGCCCGCCCCGGAGGGCGAGCCTGCACCGGTGGTTGAGGTGTCGGTCATGTGGTGGGGTCCAGGGTCAGCCGAGGCCCTCGACGGCGGACCGCGTCTCCTCGTACGTCGCGTCGTCGAGCGGGATGAACTGGGCCGCCTCCACGATCTCGGGGAGGTTCTCGATGTAGAAGTCGACGTACTCGGCCACGGCGGCGTTGTCGGCGTACGCCGAGTTCTTCACGTAGATGAACAGGGGCCGCGACAGCGGGGTGTACTCGCCGGAGCGAGCAGTCTCGGCCGACGGCTCCACGCACCCGTTGCCGTCGTCGATCGCCACGGCCTTGAGCGAGTCCGCGTTCTCCTCGTAGTAGGAGTAGCCGAAGTAGCCGGTGGCCCCCTCGGTGCCGGCAACACCCTGGACGAGAACGTTGTCGTTCTCGGACGCCTCGTAGTCGTCGCGCGTCGTCTCCGACTCCTCGCCGATCACGTCGGCGGCCATGTAGTCGTAGGTGCCGGAGTCGGTGCCAGGCCCGAAGAGAGAGATCTCCTGGTCGGGGAAGCTCGGGTCGAGGTCGCTCCAGCTGTCCACCTTGGAACCGGGCTCCCACAGCCGGATGAGCTGGTCGGTGGTGAGGCAGTCGACGGCGAGGTCGGGGTGGACGACGACCGTGAGCGCGTCGGTGGCGACCTGCAGCTCGGTGTACTCGATCCCCTCCTCCTCGCAGATCTTGGCCTCGTCGTCCTCGATGGGCCGCGACGCGTCGGAGATGTCGGTCTCACCCGCACAGAACTTCTCGAATCCGCCACCCGTGCCGGACTCGCCCACGCTCACCTGGACGTTGGGGTTCTCCTCGCTCAGCAGCTCGGCCGCCGCGTTGCTCATGGGGAAGACGGTGGAGGAGCCGTCGACGGCAACCGAGCCGGAGGCGCCGGAGCCCTCGTCGCCCGACGCTGACGTCTGGCCCCCGCCACAAGCCGAAAGTGCCAGGGCGAGGCCAGCGATGCCGGGCCCGACGGCCCGGCGGAAGGAAGTGCTCGTCACTTCAGTCTCCTGAACAGAGTTGTCGATGCTGACAACCCAGAACGTAGGGAGCCGAGGTGACCGGACGCGTCGGCGTCGGTGAACAGGCGGTGAACGGGGCGAGGCGACTGCCCCACACCCCGTCGAGCGTGAGACGACGGTCACATGAACCGGGGGCTCAGGGGGCGGGCCAGAGCTCCGCGACGACCGTCTCACGCTTGCGGTGGTGGACCACGACGAACCCCCCGGGCTCCAGCTCCTCCGGGCGTACGCCGACGGCCTCGAGCACGGTCGGGAGCACCGGCCGGTGCGTGCACAGCACGGTCCCCTCGCGCCGGTCGAGGAGCTTCGACACGACCTCGGTCACCGAGGCGTCCGTGGCGGCCTCCTCGCTCAGCGCGTCGGTGGCCCGCACCTTCCGTCCCGCCGCGTCGGCGTACGGAGCCACCGTCTGGACGCACCGGGCGCTCGAGGAGGTCACGACCCGGGTCACCCCCCAGACGCCGAGCAACGACGCCAGGCGCTGCGCCTGCTCGTGGCCGCCGGGGTCGAGCGGTCGCTCGCGGTCGTCGCCGTCCCACGACTTGCGGGACAGTGCCTTCGCGTGGCGCAGCACGACCAGCGCCCGGGTGCGCTTGCGCAGCGGTCCCGCCACGGCGAGGATCTCGCGGTCCCTGCGGTAGCTGAGGCGCTGCACCGCCTCGTCCTCGGCCACCCACTCCACCGCGTCGATCTCGTGGTTGGGCCGGTAGTCCGACACGTCGTGGTCGGCGGTCGCCCACCCCACCCAGTAGTGCACGACCTTGCGGCCCGCCCCGACCTGGTAGGCCTGGTCGGGCAGCGGCGGACCCAGCCGGACCCGGACCCCGGTCTCTTCAAACACCTCGCGGACCGCGGCCTCCGGGGCGGACTCGCCGGGGTCGAGCTTGCCCTTGGGAAAGGACCAGTCGTCGTAACGCGGACGGTGGACCAGCAGCACCTCGCGCCCGGGCCGCCACACGACCGCGCCGGCAGCCACGACGTCCGGGGGCTCGGCCATGCCGACTAGTCTCACACCACCCGTGTCCCCAGCATCAGCCCCCGGGCGAGGAGTGAGCGTGCGCAACCGGTTGGTGGTCGTGTGCTCGGTCGTGCTCGTGGTCGCCGTCGTGGCCGCCGCGATGGTCTGGTGGCGGGCGGTGCAGGCGACCGACCTGCAACGTGCCCTGGCCCTCGCACCGGCGTCGTCCGAGCGGTTCACCTGGACCGACTGGGCCGGCGTACGCGACACCCTCGGCTCCGAGGTCAGCGCTTCCTCCGACCCCGAGGCGGTCGCGGGCTTCCTCGACGAGGCCTTCGAGGCCGACCTGTCGCCGATGTCGTCACTGCTGGAGTCGACCGACGCGATGCAGGAGTCCTACGGCTTCTCCCCCGCGTCGTTGGAGTGGGAGCTGCTGGCCCAGTCCGAGGAGGGCGCCGCCGTGCTGATGCAGCTGCCCGAGGAGACCGACGTCGACGCGCTGGCCGACCGGCTCGAGGACCTCGGCTACCAACGGCCCGACGACGACACGGGCGTGTGGCAGGGCGGTCGCGACCTGCTGCCCCGGATCGGCACCCTCACCCCCGAGCTCCAGCACCTCGCGCTCGACCCCGACCGGCACCTCCTGGTCGCCTCCGACACCGCGGCGTACGCCGAGGTGGCGATCGACGCCGCGACCGGGGAGGACGACGGGTTCGACGACCTCGAGGACGTGGTGGAGTCGGTGGGCGAGCCCCTGGCCGCTGCGGTGTACGGCGGCGACCTCGCCTGCAACTCCCTGGCCATGGGCAACGCCGACCCGGCCAACGCCGACCAGGCGCGCGAGCTGGTGGCGGCTGCCGGCGAGGTCAACCCGCTGACCGGCTTCGCCATGGCGCGCGGACGCGACGGCCTGGTGCGGGCGGCGATGTCGTTCGAGGACGAGGACCAGGCCCGGATCAACGCGGACACCCGGGCGCGGCTCGCGTCGGGGCCGGCCCCGGGCCAGGGCGGTGACTTCGCCGACCGGTTCCGGTTGGGAGAGGTGACCGCGGAGGGGTCGGTGGTCGTGATGGAGCTCGACCCGGTCCCGGGGAGCTACGTGCTCTCCGACCTCAGCAGCGGCCCGGTGCTGTTCGCGACCTGCTAGAGAAGCCCTGATTGCCCAGGGGATGACACCGGGGGGCTCAGCGCCTGTCGGCCTCGATGCCGAGGATCCTGTCGATCTCGTCGGCGCTGAGGTGCACGTCGGACTCGCTGGCGGCGATGATGAGGTTGGTGGTCAGCTCCACCTCGCCCAGCAGGTCGCCGTCCTCCAACGACACGTCGAACTGGTCCTGCACGGTCCCCACCCCTCGGTGATGTGTTCTTGCCCCCGGTCGCCCATTGTGCCCGCTCCGCGATGGCCGCGGGAGGGAGTTGGGCGAAAAGTCCGAGCCCAGCCGGTGCCACGAGTGGCACCGGCGTCGGGCGAGGAGGTTGAGGGCTCGGGGTGCTCGCGAGCGCAGCGAGAGAGCACCCGCCGAGCGTCTCGAAACCGGACGGGACGGGACGAGGCCCCGTCCCGCGAGCGGGACGGGGCCTCGTCGAAGCCTGATCGGGGTGCGATCAGAGGGGGCGGACGTTCTCAGCCTGGGGGCCCTTGGGGCCCTGGGTGACGTCGAACTCCACCTTCTGGTTCTCGTCCAGGGACTTGTAGCCCTGGGTCTGGATCGCCGAGTAGTGCACGAAGACGTCGTCGCCGCCGTCCTCCTGCGCAATGAAGCCGAAGCCCTTCTCGGCGTTGAACCACTTCACGGTGCCCTGAGCCATCTCGCTCGTTACTCCTTCATCGGGGCGAGAGCCGCCACTTCGGCGACCCACATCAGATGCGGTGACACGTCGCTCCGACTTGCGTGACTGGCAGACACACCCGAAAGGAACGCCGTTGGATCACAAACTCCGCCGGCGTCAACCTGCGCGAACTTGCACCCTCTGCAGCACTGACACTACCAACCGTCCCCGCGATCCAGAGAAACCGTGTCGCGCACGTCGGTGACATCCTGCGCTCGTGGCGGTGCAGAAACCTGCGATGCACGGACCTGCGACCCCCGGACCGTGACGCCGTACGTCGTCCCCTCGTTGCCCGGGGGTGAGGCCGCCCCACGGGCGGCGACCCCGACAGCGAGGAACCACATGCACAGAACCCTCATCGCCGCGGCGGCCGCCGCGGCCTCCGCGCTCACGCTCGGCGCAGCGTCCTTCCCTGCCGACGCGAGTGCCGCTCCGGAGAGCCCAGGCTCCGCGAGCAGCTACATCGTCGTGCTCGACGACTCCGCCGTCGCCCGGACTGTCGCCCAGGCGCACGCCGACCGCTTCGGCCTCGACGTCGGACACGTCTACTCCGCGGCGCTGCAGGGCTACTCGGCCACGATGACGCCGACGACCGCGGCACTGGTCGAGGCGCTCCCGGGCGTCGACTTCGTGCAGGCCGACACCCCGGTCTCGGCGACGGCCCAGTCGACCCCGACCGGCGTCGACCGTTCCCAGGCCGACGTGAGCCCGACCGCGGCGATCGACGGCACCGACCAGCGCGTCGACGTCGACGTCGCCGTCATCGACACCGGCGTCGACCTCGACCACCCGGACCTCAACGTCTACCGGCAGGGCGCCCGCAACTGCTCCACCCTCGCGATCTCGCCCGACGACGACCACGGCCACGGCTCCCACGTCGCCGGCACGATCGGTGCGCTCGACAACGCCACCGGCGTCGTCGGCGTCGCCCCCGGCGCCAGGATCTGGCCGGTCAAGGTGCTGACCGCGCTCGGCACCGGCCTCAACTCCGACGTGGTCTGCGGCATCGACTACGTCGCCGCCCACGCCGACCAGATCGAGGTCGCCAACATGAGCCTCGGCGGCGGCGGCGAGGACGACGGCGACTGCGGTGCGACCAACGACGACGCCATGCACGCCGCGATCTGCGAGGCCACCGACGCCGGCGTGACCTTCGTGGTGGCGGCGGGCAACGACTCCGCCGACGCGGCCGAGTCCACCCCGGCGGCGTACGACCAGGTGATCACGGTCAGCGCGCTCGCCGACTTCAACGGCCAGCCGGGTGGCGGCGCGCCCCCCACCTGCCGCAGCGACGAGGACGACACGTTCGCGTCGTTCTCCAACTACGGCAGCGACGTCGACCTCATCGCGCCGGGCGTGTGCATCGCCAGCACCTCGATGAACGGCGGCTACGCGACGCTCTCCGGCACCTCGATGGCCTCTCCCCACGTCGCGGGCGGCGCGGCGCTCTACCTCGCGACGCACCCGGGTGCCACGCCGACCCAGGTGAGGAGCGCGCTGCGGTCGTCGGGCTCGACGGACTGGAACGACGTCGACGACCCCGACAACACCAAGGAGCCGCTGCTGGACGTGTCGACGTACTGACACGTCCCTCCCCCGCACCGCCCGGCCCCGCCTCCCTCAGGGCCGGGCGGTGTCGTGTGTGGGGTCCCGGGGGCCGTCGCCGACGAACCCCGCTGTCCGAGGGCCGCCACCACCACCGGTCCAGTCCGCTTTCGCCGGTTTGTTACCCGCCGGTGGACGTCCTGTGGAACCATGTCGCGGACGACGGGGGTTGTCCTGCTCCGCTGACCGGAGGTCTGCGTGGCTCGGGGGGAGTCCTCGCGTCTGTCCGGGAACAGCGACGAGGCCGTCCAGCAGGGCCGGCCCGAGAGTGGGGAAACAGATGTCTCGAGTTCTTTCGACCGAGCAGGCCAAGTCCGCGATCACGCAGATGCAGGCCATCATCAACGGTGGCTTCACCGACCAGATCAGCCAGCTCGACAGCCAGGGCAAGACCCTGTCCGACCCCAACGTGTGGGACGGGCCGCTGGCCGAGAAGTTCCGCGGCTCCACCTGGCCGGAGACCCGGTCGGCCCTCGACAAGGCCAAGACCGAGCTGGAGGAGCTGCGCACCCAGCTCAACCAGATCTCCCAGAACATCATGACCGCCGGCGGCGGCGCCTGACGCACGCTGCGTCCCGCCGGTCACTCGCCGCTCCGTGGTGAGTGACCGGCGGGGTGCCGTGCGCCAGGAGCAGAGACGCGAGCGGGGAAGGAACGGCAGGCATGGGGGATCTCGGTCCGATCGACGAGGACGTCAGGTTCGACCACGGTGCGGCGGAGCGGCTGATCAGCCTCTGCAACGCCGCCGCGGGCGTGATCGACGGCCAGACGGGGTCCCGGGCGTCCTGGGTCGCCACGGCCCAGCGCGACTTCGAGGGTCACTTCTCCCGGCTGTTCACGTCCAACGCGCGGATCGCGGCCGCGGACGCCCACGAGGTGGCGGCCAAGCTGCGTGACGTGGCCCGGTTCACGAGCACCCTCGCGGAGGAGGCCAGGAGCGAGCAGGCACGTCGCGACAAGGCCCGGGAGTGGCAGCGCGAGCGGGACGAGCGCAACCTCGCGGAGAAGGGCTGGGACTGGCTCACCAACGACAACGACGCCCCGGTGCCCGACATGCCGCAGCCGTCGTCCTTCGAGGCCACGCCGATCCCGGCACCGCCCCGGCAGACCCCCGCTCCGGGTTCCGGTGGCGGCAGGAGCGGCGGGACGTCGTCCGCCCGGCCCTCGAACCTGCGCGCGTTCGCCAGCGGCTCCCGGGGCGCCAACGCCAGCCTCGAGGGCAAGCCCACGAGCTGCCGCAGCGCCTATGCCGCCTTCGAGGCCGGTTGCGGCTGGGGCAGGCTGACCGCCGACAGCGTGTTCGCCGGGTTCGTCCAGTACCTGGAGGCCAACGAGGAGGACATCCGCTGGGCCGCGACGGTGGCGAGCGCGTTCGAGGCCGCAGGCGGGGAGGGCGCGGTGTCCACCCTGTCGAACTCCGCCCTGATGGCGGCGCTCCGGGCGAAGGGCATCGACGCCTCCCGGCAGGACATCGTCATCGACCCGCCGACGGCGTACGGCAACCCGCCCACGAGCGGGTACGCCGACGACCCGGTCAACGCCGCCACCGGCAACTTCATCGAGAACGAGACCGACCTGACGTTCGCCGGAGGCGCGGCGACCCTGGTGCTGACCCGGACCTACAACTCCTTCGACACCGGGAGCGGCGCGTTCGGGCCCGGCTGGTCGAGCTGGACCGAGGCCGGACTGACGCTCGACGACGAGGCCGCACGGATGCGGCTGCCCGACGGCCGGGTCGTGGTCTTCCCGCGCCTGGGCGAGGGCTGGGACCGTGCCACCGGCGAGAGCATGTGGCTCACCCGTGACGGCGACCGCCTGGTCGCCACGACCAACGACGGCGAACGGTGGACGTACGCCGCCGGCGGCCGACTGGTCGAGCACTCCCGCGGCGCCGGCACGACGGTCCGACTGACCCACGACCCCGCCAGCCGGGTGGTCCGGCTGGAGCACGAGCGCGGCCGGGCCGTCGACCTGGCCTGGGACGGGGAGCGCGACCGCGTGGTCGAGGCGACCGCTTCGGACGGCCGCCGCGTGGCCTACGACTACGACGACGGCGGCCGGCTGCTCGCCGTGGCCACCGCCCTCGGCACCCGCAGCTACCGCTGGGACGAGCAGGGCCTGGTCGCCGCAGTCGTCGACGCCGACGGCGTCGTCGAGGCCGAGAACGCCTACGACGACCTGCGTCGCGTCACCTCGCAGCGCTCCCGCCACGGCCGGGTCAGCCGTTTCGTCTACCTGCCGGGCAACGTCACCGTGGTCTCCGACACCGACGGCAGCCGCTCCAACACCTGGCTCTCCGACCACCGGGGCCGCCTGGTCGGCGTCGTCGACTCCCACGAGCAGCGGCAGTCCTTCGCCTACGACACCCACGGCAACCGGGTGATGGTCACCGAGCGTGACGGTTCGACGACGATCCGCGAGTACGACGACCGTGGCCGGATGACCCGCGAGGTGATCCCCTCGGGCGCTGACCTCACCTACGGCTACGACGACGCCGACCGGGTCACCACCGTGGTCCACGAGTCCGGCGGTGTCGTCGAGTACTCCTATGACGGCGACGACCGCAACCCGTCGGTGCTGGTGGACCCCGAGGGTGGTCGGACGGAGATGACCTGGACGGAGGGCCTGCTCACCCGGGTCGTCGACCCGGTGGGAGTCGTCGTCACCTTCGACCACGACGCCCACGGCGACCTGGTCGCCACGACGGACGCGCTGGGGAACAGCGCACGGCTCGAGCGCGATCCCCACGGCCGGGTCGTGGCCGCCGTCAGTCCGATGGGGCACCGCACCACCTACACCTATGCCCCCTCGGGGGTCCTGGCGTCGCGCCGCGACCCCGACGGCGCGGTGTGGCGCTTCGAGCACACCGCCGCCGGGCGGCTGTCGGCGGTCGTCGACCCCACCGGGTCGCGCACCGAGATCGAGCACGACGCCGCCGGCGACGAGGTCCGCACCATCGACCCGCTCGGCAGGGCGACCGGGCGCCGGTTCGACGACTTCGGCAACCTCGCTGTGGTCGAGCTCCCCGAGGGCTCCACCTGGCGCTTCGGCCACGACTCGCTGTCGCGCCTGGTGTCGGCCACCGCACCCGACGGAGCCACCTGGACCCGGGAGCACGACGTCAACGGCGGGCTCGTCGCCACGGTCGACCCGACCGGCGTACGGCAGGGCATCACCACCGACGCCCGCGCCAACACCGTGACCGTCGACGACGGCGCCGGGTCCGTCTCGACGCGGTTCGACGCCCTGGGCCGTCCGGTGGCGGCGGAGGCAGCCGACGGGTCCGCCGTCATGGCGACCTACGACCGGTGCGGCCGTGTGGTGGAGCAGCTGGACGCGGAGGGCGGCCTGACCCGCATCGCGCGGGACGCTGCCGGCAGGCCGGTCAGCATCACCTCGCCGGAGGGCCGCACCACGTCCTACGAGTACGACGAGCGCGGCCGTCTGTCCGCGGTCGCGGACCCGGTGGGTGCCCGCACCACCCGGCACTACGACGGCGACAGCCGCCTGGTCGCGGTGACGCTCCCCACCGGCGACGTCGCCCGCACCGACTACGACGCCTGCGGTCGCGTGGTCGCCACCCGCCGGCCCGGGCACGGGGTGGCGCGCTACCGCTACGACGCCGCGGGGCGGGTCGTCGAGGCCTCCGACACCTGGTACGGACGTCGCAAGTTCCGTTACGACGCCGCCGGTCAGCTGGTCGAGGCCGTCAACGGCAACGGTGGCGTCACCCGCTTCGAGCACGACGCCAACGGGCGGACGGTCTCGGTCACCGACCCCCTGGGACACACCACCCACCGGGAGTTCGACGACCAGGACCGGTGCGTCGCCGAGACCGACCCGCTCGGCCGCGTCACTCGCGCGGGCTACGACGGGGCCGGGCGGCAGGTCTGGCAGGAGGATCCTGACGGGCGCCGGTTCACGCTCTCCTACGACGGGACCGGGCGGCTCTCCGGGCTGTCGGCCGACGGGCGGGTCGTCTCCTCGATCACCCGCGACGTCCTCGGTCGACGCTGCGTCGTCACCGACCACACCCGCGACGACCACACCACCACCATCGAGGTCGAGTGGAACCGCCGCGGCCAGCTGGTCCGTCGCGCCCGCGACGGCCACGCCGTCACGTGGTCCTACGACGGCGACGGCCGCCGTACGGCGCTGACCACACCGGGCGGAGCCACCACGACGTACGCCTACGACTCCGCCGGTCGCCTCGCCTCGGTCGACCATCCCCTCCTGGGTAGGGCGCACCTGGTCCACGACGCCGCGGGCCGCGTGGTCGAGGCCACCGCCGGCGGCACCGTCCAGACCTGGGAGCACGACGACGGACACGTCACCGCACACACGATCGGTGACGACCGCGGGTTCACCCGGACCGAGGTGCACCGCGACGACGACGGCCGCATCGTCGGCCTGGCCCGGGGCGAGGACCACACCGCCTTCGGGTACGACGAGGCGTGCCAGCTCATCGAGTCCCGCACCGGCGGCTCGGTGAACACGTGGCGCTATGACGCCGCCGGTCGTCTGGTCGCGGAGACCGTCGACGGGGCGACCGTCGAGCACACCTACGACGCCGCCGGCCAGCTGCTCACCAGCCACGACGGCCGCGGCACCACGGAGTACGCCTACGACGGCGCCGGACGGCGGACCCGGCGACGGAACGCGGACGGGACGGTGAGGGAGCTCGCCTGGACCGCGACCGGCTGGCTGGTCTCGGTCACCGACCGCCGGCCCGGCGGCCAGGAGACGCGGACGCGGGTCCACGTCGACGCCACCGGCGAGCTCGCCGAGGTCGACGGCGTCGCGGTCCACTGGGACTCCGCGGCGTACGCCCCCTCCCTGCTCGAGGTGGGCGGCGCTCCCGTCCTGTCCGCCGGCCCGGTCACGGCCGTCGGTGGGGCGTGGGCCGCGGCCGGGTGGCGCACCGCCCGCGCCACGGGCTCCGACCCGTGGGCGGCGGCGGGCGGCACAGGCCCGGTCCCGCTGCCCGGGGGCGTGACGGTGGGACCCGACGGCGGCCTCGAGGTCGCGGGCATGGAGTGGCTCGGCGCCCGGGTCTACGACCCGGCCAGCCGCGGCTTCCTGTCGGTCGACCCGCTCGACGCCCACCTCGGTGCGGGCTGGGCGGGCAACCCGTACTCCTACGCCGGCAACGACCCGCTCCACGCGCTCGACCCGCTGGGCCTCGAGGCGCTCACCGACGAGGACCTGCGCGCCTACAACGCGGCCAACAACACGGGGCTGGGTGCGGTCAAGAGGTGGGCGACCGACCATGCCTACATCGTGGGCGGCGTCATGGTCGTGGCCGGCGTCCTGATGGTGGCCACCGGCGTCGGCGGCCCGGCCGGAATGATGCTGATCTCCGCCGGCGCCGACACCATCATCCAGAAGGCGACCACCGGCACCGTCAACTGGGGCCAGGTCGCAGTCTCCGGTGCCATGGGCTTCGCCGGAGGCGCCGCCGGCTCCTACGCAGTGAAGGCAGGGATGACGGGCGCCCGCGCGCTCGCCTTCAACATGGGTTCCAACGCCGCCATCGGAGGAGTCGGCGAGAGCGTCCGGTACGTGCTGGCCGACGGGCCGGCCACGCTGCGGGGCGCCGGCGGCGCGGCGTTCAGCGGTGTCGTCTCGGGCGGGGCGATGGGCGGCTCCAACCAGCTCGGTGACCTGGCGACCCGCAACCTCGGAGGCGTCACGCAACGGGTGGGGACCCACGTGGTGTCCGGTCTCATCGACGGCGCAGGAGGGGCGGCCGGCAACGCCGGCTCGCAGTACATGGCCACGGGACGCGTCGACGGCCGCGAGGTCGCCCTGGCGGGCGGTGCGGGAACAGTCACCGGGGCGGGTGCCGACGCGTTCAGCCACGGAGTCGACCGGCTCACCGGCGGCCGACAGCTTCCGTACAACCCGCAACACAGTGCCGAGGGAGGCCGCCACCGGGCGCACGACTTCTGGGACATCATGCCGGGCGGCGCCGGAGCCGACGTGCCGTCCGGCACCCTGGCCAACGCCGTCTTCGACCCCGACCGCTGACCTGTGCCGGCTGCGGTGGTCCACTGCCTAGACTCCCCGACGTGAGCATGCCCGAAGGAGTCACGCGCTACAGACGTGAGCGGCTCCGTCCCAGCGACCCCGGTTGGCTGGGATGGACGGGCGCGCTGGTCGCGGTCACCGGAGCGGTGGTCTTCGCCGTGTGGTTCGACGAGGGTGATCCCGTCCGGGTGACGGTCCTCGCTGCGGCGTGCTTCGCGGCTCCGACCCTCGCCGGCCTGCTCCGCGTCCCGTTCGTCGTCGGCGTCGTCCTGGTCGTGGCCGCGGGAGTGGGCGCGCTGGCGTGGGCCGCGGCTCCGGGAGCCGTCGGAATCGGGTACCCCCTGACCTGGTTCGTCGCCAGCGGCGCGGGCCTGACGCCGCTGGCTCAGCTCCACCACTGTCGCTGGGCGCGCCGACGGGTCGCCTCTGCGGAAGGGGCACCCCCCTCCGGCCTGGATCCCCGCCACGGACGCGACGTCGGGCTCCTGGCCACGTGGAGCGACGGCACCTGGGACTACGAGGCGGTCGACCCCCGGCCGGACCTCGTCCTCGACGCCGTACGAGCCCTCAACGGCAGCTCCCGCTCGTCGGTGTCGGTCTACCGCGGCAAGGGGCGTCTCGACGTCGGAGGGGACGCCTCGAAGCGGGTGGTCGTGCTCCAGAGCGACGACCGGGGCAAGTGGTACATGGTCATCGAGCCCCACGAGCCCGACGACCAGCTCTTCCTGGTCGTCGACAACCAGCGCGCGCCCTACACCGAGCGCCAGACGACCACGCTGCCCTCGGCCGAACGCGCGGTCCGCACCTGGATGGAACGGGGCGAGCGGGACCCCGGGCTGGAGTGGTGGCCCGGGTCGACCTTCTACATCCCCTACCGCCCCAAGACCCTCCAGCTCACCGACTGACCCACCGGCCGGGGGCGGGGAGTGGGGGCCGCTCGACGACCTCGCGAGCCGGCCTGACTCCTCGCGTGCGCAGCAGCCGCGTCACCCGGTCACGGAGGGGCTCTCGCTCGGTCACCTGCCCGAGCCTCCCACGACAGACGACGGCCGATTGCGGCCCGACGTACGATTTGAGGAGGACGGGACGAGAGACGGGCAGGCCGGGATGGCGCGTGGGGATCACATCTTCGTTCACCGCGGACGCCGGTACACCCACCACGGCATCGACTGTGGTGACGACACGGTGATCCACTACGTCGGCGCGCGCGGCACTGTCCGGCACGTCGGCCGGACGCCGATCGGGGAGTTCGCCGCCGGCGCCGAGGTGAGGGTGCGCTCCTACGATCGCAGGCTGGGCGCCGAGGAGACCGTCGGCAACGCCGAGTCGCGTCTCGGGACGTCCGGCTACCACCTGGTCCGCAACAATTGCGAGCACTTCGCTGCCTGGTGCTGCACGGGGCAGGCCGCCAGCAGCCAGGTGCGTCGGTGGGTGCTGGCGGCCCACGGCACGGTCGCGTCCCTGGTGGCCGTCCAGTCGCTCGGTGGACACCTGGCGATCCTCGGCACGCTGGGCGCCGGCGTCTACGCGTTCGTCGGCCCGCTGCGCCGGTCGCGCCGACGGTCCGCGGATGCCTCCGGCTGACCGCCACGCCCGAGCCCGGGCCCTGACCGGGGAGATCCTCCGCTTCCTCACGGTGGGTGGGGTGGCGACGTTCCTCTCCTTCTTCGGGTTCAACACCCTCGTCCACGGGACCCTGGGCGGCCGGGCCCCACTCGAGGACTGGCCCATCACGGCGTTCCTGCTCGCCAACCTCGTCGCCGGCATCGTGGCGTACGCCGGCATGCGGCTGTGGGCGTTCAGCGACCGGGAGGTGCAGGACCCGGTCCAGGGCGTGGTGTGGTTCTTCGCGCTCGGCGCGCTGACCATGACCATCCCCGTCCTGTGCCTGGCCTTCAGCCGCTACGTCCTCGGCCGCTCCGACCCGGTCACCGACAACGTCTCCGCCAACGTGATCGGGCTCGGCCTCGGCACCGCCGCCCGCTTCTGGGTGTTCCGTCGGTTCGTGTTCCTGGAGCCCGACCTGTCCCCGGGCGGGGTCCCGGGCACACCGAAGTCCCGACTAGAGTCCTGACCTCACGGGCCCTTAGCTCAATTGGCAGAGCTCCGGACTTTTAATCCGTTGGTTGTGGGTTCGAGTCCCACAGGGCCTACCAACTGAGCGTGACTCCACCCTCCAGCCCCGACCGAAACCGCCCTCTGGTTGCGAATGCGGCTCACTTGGTTTCTCCGGGCTCGTCCTTGGCGTCGCTGGCTCGGTCTGGGTTCCACGCCTCCAGGGCAGGCAGGTTGCCGGCGTTGCCCGCCCGTCGACCGAAGTACACGTCCTGAGTCATCGACACCCTCGAATGTCCCAGTTGGTCAGCAATCGCGCGTGCCGTGGCGCCGCTCTCGTCGAGCACGGTCGCCACCGTCTTCCGGCAGGTATGCGTCTTCACCCACTCGATGAGGCGTCACGTCTCGCGGTTCGCGGAGCCGCATACCCGCCGGTATAGGAGGAACTGGTAGGCGCTCCGCCGCGGTTGGTGGTGAATGATGCGCGGCGTACCATCAGTTGCATGGGTGCGGACCCAGCACTGATTCGCATGCTTCGCGCCGGGCGCGACGAAGGCCGGGACCTGGACAAGGCACTGGACCTCCTGGCCCGAGTCTTTGGCCGCTCCGATACGGCGGAGCGAGTGGGCCCGCACTTCACCTGCGAAGAGGCGAACGTCATCGCCTACGTCCTGTCTGCGAGCCGCAACGTCGACGCCGCAGTCTTGTGGCTGGACGTGCATGCGGCCAGCGACACCGAAGACGACACACACGGGGGTCCCGAATTCGACGCGGCCCACTACGTCATCGGGGGCTGAGCCGACTATCGCTCAGCGGCATGAGTAGCCCTGTGTCAAGCCGGCTGTGCGAGGACGCGTTGTAGGGCGTGGTGTTTGTCGGGGTCGTAGGCGACGCCGTCTTGCCAGCAGCGCCAGATGATGTGGAGCCAGGCGCGGGCGAGGATCCGTACGGCGTGGGGGTGGTCGTGGCCGCGCGCCCTGGCTTTGGCGTAGAGGTCGGCGGCCCAGGGATTGGCCTGCCAGGAGTCGCCGGCGAAGTCGATGACGGCCCCGCGGAGTTGTTTGTCGGCCGCCCAGCGGAAGGTGACGACCTTGACCTTGCCGGACTGTTTGGTCGAGGGGGCGGCACCAGCCAGGCAGACGAGTGCTTCGGGGGTCGGGAAGCGGCCGCGGGCGTCGCCGATCTCGGCCAGCAACCGGGCAGCGCGGACGGTGCCGGCCTTGGGCAGCGAGGTGAAGATCGCGGCGTCGGGATGGCAGGCGAGCTGGTCGGCAATCTGCTGCTCGAGTGCCTTGATCTGGTCGCGCAGCGCCCTCAGCGCAGTCACCAGCGTCAGGGTGATCTCGGCTCGGGCGGCGGCTTGGTCGCCGGTGGTGCCGCGCGGGGCGTGGTGCAGGTGGTCCCAGAGCCGGTCGAGGTTGGCCAGGTGGTTGTAGCCGATCGAGCGCAGCCAGTTCCCCAGCCTGGTACGGGATAGCCAGTCCGCCTTGTCCTGGCTGGGGAACCGGGTCAGGAACCGCAGCGTGATGCTGGAGTCGATGTCGCGGAACAGGCCGATCACGCCCGGCAGCGTGGTCTGCAGGTGGGCGCGGAGCTGGTTGGCCATCGCGACCCGGGCGTGCACCAGGTCCTGCCGGGCCCGCACGGTCATCCGCAGGGTGATCGTCTCCTCGCTGTCGCGGGACAGCGGACGCATCCTGGCACGGTCGGTGCGCAGCACATCGGCAAGCACGTAGGCGTCGAACCGGTCGTCCTTGTTGCCGGCCGACCCGTAGCGGCCGCGCAGGTTCCTGAGCTGCTTGGGATCGATCACGAACACCCCCAGCTCGGCCTCGAGCAGCGCGTCGACGACGGGGCCGTCGGGTCGTTCGATCGCCACTTCCGTGACACCCCCGCGGCGCAGTCGGGCGATCAACCGACGAAGTCCGGGTGCGGTGTGCGCGACGCTGAACCGGTCGACCGGCCGGCCCTGGTCATCGACGATCGCGACCGCGTGATCCTCGCTGGCCCAATCGATCCCGGCGGTGACCCGGGTCGGCGCTCGACGCGTCTGTGGTTCCTGTTCGACACTCATGGTGGTCCTTCCATGCTGTTGCACCAGCAGGTTGGGCACCCGACGGTCCGGGACACGACTGCCGGTCGCTCACTGATCGGCGCTCTGGTGGCGCTCAGCCCTGTCGCCAGTCGGCGTGTCCTGGGCCGCCGGGCCCCGCGTAACTCATGCAGGACCTCGAAAGCGGTCTCGCGTGCGTGGCAGTGACCCGACGGGAACCAGGTGCCACCAACCGCACCTCGCGGCCGGCCCCAACACCCTGCCGCGAAAAGCGATCAGCAAGAAGAGGTTCGCCCAGTGAGCGAGCGTGCGGATCGGATGACGCTTCACCACGGGTCAGGGCGTGTGCTTCCGGCTCCGTGATCGAATGGGCGCTCCGTCGCTGTGAGCGGTCGGAGGCCGCCCTCGTCCGCTGTCACGCCCAGGCGCCCCGGGGAGCTCAACCCGTTTGGGTGAGGTTCCCGGCCGCCCACTTGCGCATGATGAGTGGCGGGTCGGTTCGCGCGGGGGCATTGGGGAGCGGAGACCATGGGGCGACATCGGTGGCAGACGTCGACGCTCAGGGAGCACCATGGCGCAACCGGGGGGCAACTACCTTGCGCGACCCGCCCCCAGCGGTCTCGCCGATGTGATCGAACGTGTCCTGGACAAGGGGCTGGTTCTTGACGCCTACGTCCGGGTCTCGCTCCTAGGTATCGAGCTGCTGACCGTCGACGCGCGAGTCGTCGTGGCGAGCGTTGACACCTACCTTCGGTACGCCGAGGCCACCAATCGGCTGGACCTGTTGGAGCACGGGCCGCCGAGCCTGCTGGATGCGGTCGAGGAGGGGTCCGAGACCGTGATCGAGAACGTCGCCACCAACGTCGTGGAGGACAAGGTGGAGGGCGTCTTGGACAGCGTGGGTGACACTCTCGGAAAGCCGGCGGAGAACGTCGCGCGGGCGGCCGGGCGCAAGGCTCTCGAGATCGCAGAGGACCTCGTCGCCGATTCGGCCACGGAGCCAAACACGGGCGCATAGTCCACCGACTCTTGGCCGACAGCCCGGAGTACTCATCTCGGCACGAGCGCGCTGATCGCGGCATGACAGGGCGGATCAGCGATCGCCATTCGCGGCTATGACCGGACGGTTCAACCGATTCGGAGGCGGCTCGCAACGGGCCTAAACTGGCGGCGAGCCACGATGCTCGACCGGCGAGGGAGCCGTACCCGGACTGCGACAAGACGGCCTTCCAGGAGCTCGTCATGGCATGAATCGTCCTCGTTGTCTCCGGTGTTCTCGAAGCCGTGTGGGCCGTCGCCCTCGGCAAGTCCGAGGGGTTCGGCCGACTGGTGCCTTCCCTGGTCTTCCTCGTGGGGATCGTCCTCAGCATGGGCGGGCTGGCCTATGCAATGCGCACTCTGCCCATCGGCACCGCCTACGCCGTCTGGGTCGGGATCGGCGCGACCCTCACGGTGGTGTTCGGGATGGCAACCGGCCTTGAGTCGGTGACGGCATACAAGGTGCTGCTCATGGTCGGGCTGCTCAGCTGCGTCATTGGTCTGAAACTGGCCCAGTAGCCGCGACCGTTCACCGGCAGGACCGCGCACATCGCAGCAGATGAGTGCGATCAGTCTTCCGCCTTCTCGAGGGCTGCCGCCCTGAGCTCGTCAGCGGCGGCGAGGTCTCGGTGCTGCTGTGCGCGAGCGAGGTCGCCGCGAAGTTGTGCGGCTGTTGCCGCGGCTCGATGAGCGTGTGCGGCTCGGGTGAACGCGTCCACAGCTGCTCGCCTGGCGGCGGCTGCGAGCACTATCGACTCGTTGACGTAGGTCGTGGCAGCAGCCACGTGCAACCTAGACGGGCTCTCCCCCCGGGTCAGGGACTCGAGGCGAGAACGCAGGTCCGCAACCCGTTGTGCGGCTCGTGCGGCGCGTTCCGCAGCGCCTTTGGCCCGGGCTGCCGCAGCGACGCCCCGGGTGGCACTCGTCTCGGCTGAGAGGGCACCCCTCGGCGAGGGCGCGTCCGCATGCCCAACCCCATGCGGTCCGCTGCAAGGCATCGTCACACCAAGCTCTGGAGACCGCGTCGACTCGCTCATGGTGCCGGGGTCAGCCAGGCTGCGAGGGGGTCTCGGGCGAGTTGATGTGCGGCAAAGAATGGTGACGGCGCCGGACCGGACCTGTGTAGTCCGCAAGGTCGGCTGTGGCTTGATGGCCTGGTTCAGACACAGCCTCAGTCAGCCGGCGTAGGTAGCCCTGCAAGGTGGCGTCGACGACTCGGTGAAGCAGTGCGCGGTCGACTGCCCCTCCGGCGCGCCCCAAGGGAGGGCGATAGGAGCCTACGAACACGACCTCGGTGAAGGCGTTGTCCGTGGTCGGGGCCAGTTCAATGTTCGCATCCAAAGTGGGCAGCAATGCTCCCCATGGCCCAGTGGCGCGCCAGCGGATCGGGAACGCGATCACCGACCCGCGGCGATAGGGCGGCAGGAAGTCGACGATGACCTGCTTGGTCAGTGCGCCGTCCAGGCCGACGCGGACCAGAGCGGTTGACCCGTCCTGGACGGCGCCATGGGTCTCCTGCTGCAGGCCGTCGGCGCCGAGCCGGTCGCGAAGATGCTGGTCAATCACCTCGATGGGAACCTCGACGCGGGCCGTCTGACGAAAGAACATGACGCCCACCGAAGCACGCACAAGGGGGGCCGAATAGGGACCTTCGTACCGACCCTCGCAGCGCCAAGGGGGCGACAACAGGCGCGCGGCGCTGGACCGACGGCAGCTGGGTGGACGCAGAGATCCGCGAACACGCTCATCGCGGCAGATGAGTGCGCTTGGGTTTGCGGTGGACTTGACGCTGCAGTCGCGGCGCTGGAGTCACCCCGTCACCCGACCGTCACCCGATTGTGGGGGTCCTGTGTATGGCGTCTCGCCGAGCCCCGTATCTAGCGTCAGATGGCATGATTTTCGTCGAGACCCAGACCGCATGGCCCGTCATCTGGGGCCGCCACCTTCGATCCCACAACGCCGTGGCGCGATCCAACGCCCTGTCCGCCCTCCGCGTGCTCCACGAGCGGCGGCTGGAGCGTGAGGATGCCCAACGGGTCCTCGCCGAACAGCGAATGCCGAGCACTGGTCTGCCGCGTCCTGACCGATGAGCGCCTGGTCATCTAACAGACTCGCTCAACGCTCGTATTGGGCGACCTCGGTGGGGTCCGCGATTTCGAGGTCGCCGGCTGTCGTCTCCAGCGCTTCATGATCTGGTCGGGTCCCTGTCCAGCCAGCCTGATAGCCGACCGTTCGCCGGGCAATGTAGCCGCAGCGTTCTCGTTTCTGGCTAGTCCACTGCGCTATGCGTACTGATCGCGGCATGAGAAGGCGCTTCTACGAGAGTCGCTTGGCAGCCGTCGCGTGGGGGCTGCGGCCAGGTCGACGGCACCAGCCAGGCCCCACAACCGGCTCATCGTGGAGCCTCTGCTCGCCGGGCAGGACCTCGACGACGGCTCCCGGGTCGTGACGACGGAGCCTCGACGCCGAGGTCGCCCGGCGTCGGCTCCTACATCTCTGATCTCCCGGCACCCTGAGCGGGAATGCGGGCGGCCCCTTACCCCAGAGGTCCGCCCGCGAGAGAGCCGTTCCCCCGACTCCATCCCCCCTGTGGCCGTCCCCCGATCGGCCCATTTGAGCGTGCGCTCCCGGTGGCCGTGCTGGCAATCACCCTGTCGGGTGAGGTGCCCCACCATCACTAGGGAAGCGAGCAAGCGCGGCGTCCGCTATTCGGCATGACGGGGCGGTACCACTCGTCGCGGGCGCTCCTTGTCGTCTAGTCCGCCCTGGTCCCGAAACGCTGGTAGGCGACTTGCCGGCTCGTGTCGAGTGCGGCGCCGATGACGGTCCAGGAGGCGCCCGCCTCGCGAGCTGCCTGGACGGCCTCGCGCGCGCAGCTCTTGCTCGGCGTCAGCGACCTTTGTCCGGCGGCGATGATGTTGCGGAGGTGGACGGCGTCGCGGGCGGGGCTCGTGGCCGGGGCGAGGCTGTCCAGTCCGGCGTCGTCCTTGGGCCCTTGGTCATCATGGTGGTCACCTGAGGTAGTCGAGGAACTCCGGTCGCAGGGTGTCCGCGCGGATGATGCCTGGCCAGCCAGCGGGAACCACGAGAGACCGACTCCAACGGACAGCTGGGGAGACTCGCGAACGGTGGACGGAGCGGGTTGCCGCTCTCCCGTGGAAGGACCGACGAGGATCACGAGTGTCATGCGCAGTCACGACTCACCCACCCCCGCCGACGGAGGCGCGATGAACCGCAAGAGCAAGGTCTTGCTCGGGTTGCTGCTGTTCAACGGCTTGAGCGCCTCGGTCGGGGGTCTCGCGTTGATGACCGAGTGGATTCCCGAGCAGGCGTCCTGGGTCCGGGACACCGACTTCCCCAGCAACTACGTCCCGGGCGTGATCCTGATGGCCGTCGTGGGTGGCAGCTCTCTGATCGCCGCCACCGCCCTGGTGAAACGCATCGACGGCTGGCAACTCGCCAGCATCGTTGCCGGCACCATCATGATGTTCTGGATCGTCGGAGAGGTCGCGTCGATCCGTGGGTTCCACTTCCTGCAGGTGATCTACTTCGTGACCGGTGCGCTCGTCGTGACGTGGACGCCGGCGCGCGACACCTCGGGCGGCGACGCAGGGCGGCGATGAGGTCCCCCGCGCGCTCTGCTGGCGCCGTCAGCGGGCACCGCGAACGCAGCATGGTCGATCACGACGTGCTCGATCAAGCGCACTGGCAGCTCCGCGGCGCACGTGTCACACCAACGATCGCGAGCTCGCGAGCAGCGGCAGCCGCTCGCGTGACGAGGGTGCGGGACACCAGCGAAACTCGGGACGTTGGGCCCTCCGGATCGTGGCCTCCCGCACTGGCCGGTGCGAGCAGAAGGGAGAACGCTTGACCACTGAAGCGGCCGGGGTCGCGCCCGCTGCACTGGTCGGTGCGTTGGCCGCCTCGTGAGGGAGGCTGGCATGTCCGCCACAGATGAGCGTCAAGACCACGTGTCCGGCCGACAACTGCCACCCGCGGCGGCGGAGTCGCCGATACGGCCTGTCTCACAGCGGACGGTGTGGATCTTCTTCGCCGGCACGTTCGCCCTGTCCTGGGGGCTGGGCGCCTTGTTCGTCGCCTTCGCCGACCAGATCGAGGCAGTCCTGGGCCCGATGGGCTACACGAACCCGATGTTCATCGTGATGGTGTGGGCTCCGGGCATCGTCGGTGTCCTGCTCGTGATTCGGCATTACGGGCTGCGAGGTCTGGTCCCCTTCCTGCGCCGCCTGACCCTGTGGCGGATGTCGGCCGCCTGGTGGCTCGTGCTGCTGCTGGGCATGCCCGCGGTCTTCTACGCAGGCGCGATGGTCACCGGGAACGTCGGCGACTTCCCCGTCGCCCCCTGGTACGGCGTTCTCCCCGCTCTGATCCCGGCCTTCCTGATCGGCCCGATCGAGGAGCTCGGCTGGCGAGGCGTGGCGCTGCCTGTTCTGCAACGGCGCTTCGCACCACTGTGGGCGGCGCTGATCGTCGGGGTGGTGGCCGCGATCTGGCACACCCCCGCCTTCGTGTTGTCGGGCACCAAACAAGCCGCCTGGAGCTTCGGGCCCTTCTTCTTCGGCGTCGTTGCGATCTCAGTGATCCTGACCGCCATGTTCAATGCCTCCCGGGGCAGCCTGCTCGTCGCGTTCCTGTTCCACGCGCAGATGAACGGGCCCACCTGGCCGGACGCGCAGCCCTGGGACATGGTCGGCTTCTGTGTCGTCGCCGCAGTTGTCGTGCTGGTGACCCGCCGTTCGATGCTGACCCGCGGATCGGGGGCCACCTCGGTGCTCCTGCCGGGCGAGGCCGAGACCGGGGTCGCGCCCACGGCACACCAGACCGCTCCTCACTGACCCGAAGAGCTGGTGGCATCGATGATGACCCTGCTGCACACCTCGTCCGCTCGGCCCTGCGTTCAGCATGCCAGGCGCCCACACGGCTCCGAGACGCCGAACCGTCAGCGACATGCCACGTGAGCGAAGGAGGCTGACATGACCCATATCCATGAACCTCAGGACAGCCGGCACGTGCCACGAGCGACCATGCCGGGTTCGGCTGTCACGTCGACCAGCCGCGACCGACGCCTCTGGAGGGTCGTCACCGCCCTGGAGGTGGCGGCGGCCGCCGTGACGGTGCTCGCCGATCTGTTGATTCCTTCACTGGTGTTGCTCGTGTTGGCCGGTGTGTCCTTGCTCGCCCGGCGCCGGGGGCCGGCCTCACTCGGCTTTCACCGGCCAGCGATGCCCGGCCGACTCCTCGGACTGATGCTGGCGGTCGCGGCGGGCTGGACGTTGCTCCACTATGCCCTGCTGAACCCCGTGACGAACCATCTCTCCGGCGAGCGCCAGGACCTGAGCGACTTCGAGAGGCTCCAAGGGAACCTCGGCATGCTGCTCCTGATGCTCGTCCTGGCCTGGACCCTCGCGGCGATGGTCGAGGAGACTGCCTTCCGCGGCTACCTGCTGACCAGAGTCCGCGCGCTGCTCGGCGACGGGCGGACCGGGCTCGTGGTCGCAGTCCTCGCCTGCTCACTGCTCTTCGGCCTGCTCCACACCGAGCAGGGAGTGGTCGGCGTCGTGCTCGCCACGATCGACGGTGTGCTCTTCAGCTTGCTCCGGCTCTGGAACGGCACGTTGTGGGCACCGATCCTGTGCCACGGGTTCATCAACACGATTGGTTTCGTCTCGTTCTACCTGGTCGGCCCGGTCTACGGCCTGTGGTGAGAAGCAGGAGTCCATGATCGTCAGCTACGGCACCGCGGGCGAGAACCCCGAGACCCTGCTCGAGCTGTTCAGTCGGTACAGCCAAGACCTGTGGCCCCGCCCACGCGGTCGCGTACCTGCTGGCGATCCCCTTGGTGTGGGCGCTCGCGGCGCCTGCTTCATCGCTGCCTCCATCGCTTGGGGAGGCGGCTACGCCCTGATCCTGGGGATCCTGCTGACCTGGCTGGGGTTGGTCTTCCAAGGCCTCTACGCCACCGACATCAGCCGACACAATTGGCCTCGATCCGAAGCGAGATGAAGAAGACCTGGCGTCCGCGGGGCGGCGGTCTCGTAGGGCAGCCGGTCGGACAGCATCATCAGTGGCACGTTGGACCGGGAGACGTGGACCTCCACCGCGGCTTCCTCGGTGGTGGCCCCGTACGGGTGCGGGTCGTGATGGATGCGGTTGAGGCGAGACAGGGAGAGGGCCTCGATCTCGTCGTGATCGTAGGCCCGGCGGACGTGGCTCGGGGCGTGGCGGGGGATGCGGCCGCGGGAGGCGGCGTCGTAGACCGACTGCAGCTGCATGCCGAGGATTTCGGCGGCCTCTGTAGCGGTGATGAGCATGACCGGCACGGTTGTCGCGGTCGACGGTCAACGTCGGGCGTCATCCACAGCTCTGCTCAACTCCGCAGCGCCACCCGCTCGTTCGGAATCCGATCGAGCGAGGTCGACTTCCCGGGCCCGCGTGTCCGGGCGACGTTCGCAGACCAGTTGCCGGTGTTGTCGCGGTCCTAGGCGCGGATCTCGCCGGCGAACCAGGTGCCGTCGACCTCGACCTCGCACGCCTTGCGGTCGAAGCCGGAGTAGACGAGGTGGACCTCCCCAAGCTGCTCGTCGGTCAGGTCTCCATCGTGGCACCCGGGCAGGGACATGCGCGCAGGTCGGGGGTGAACTGGAGGCTACGCGCAGGTAGGGGTAGGCACGGCGGGCCCGCCTGACCTAGCGTTGCGGCTAGTTCATCCTGCGTCCAGGACCCCGACGCCATGTGCAGTCGAGGGGACCTATGAGCAAGCTCCGCAGGATCCGGCGAAGCCGTCCAGATCTCGCTCGGGTACGACAGGGCAGACCGCGCTCGTTACGCACGAACGTGGACTGAATCCGAGGCGGTCCAGAGTCCGGAGCGGCCTATCGGGGGAGGTGCCGCTCCGGACGATGGGCCACTGACTGTCCGCGTTGGTCTCAGCGCACGCGCTCGGCCGGGAACCGGTCGGTGCGGACATGGCCCTCGTCGGGAAACCAAGTCACCAGGCAGGTCCAGCCTTGGTCATCGAGGTGGTCGCAGGATCGGAGGCGTCCGGCGCGCCACTTGTCATCGACGTTGACCTCAACGCTGGAGCGGCCGATGAAGGGCGGTTGATCGGTCACCGCGGCATCCTGCCAGACGAAGGTCGCGGAGAGGCATGGCCCGTCGGTGGCCTCAGGGAAGGGCGGGCCCCGCCGCCGGGCGTGGCGACGAGGCCCGGGTTGGGTCCGTGGTGTGCACGGCACTGCCGCACGGGGGAGGACGACAACGCCGCCCCCCGGTTGCCCTCCCGCTCGGAACGGTACTCCCGTCCGACGGCGCACGGAAGGAGTCGGTCAGCCTTCCGCGAAGTGCAAGGCGAGCCCGCGGAGCGTCTCCTGGGCGGTGACGCCGCTCTCTTCCTCGCGGAGCATCAACAGGGAGCCGCAGAGGTAGGTCAGGCTCATGACGAGCTCGACCGCGACGATGACCCTGACCTGTTCGGGACGTTCGTCGACATGGCGGCGGAGACAGTCGACCAGGAGGTCGGGTGGACCATCCGGGCGGTCCGACCACGCGGTCATCAACTCGATCGCGTCCCGGACGCGCTCCGGGGGTGTGGTGATCGACATGGCGATCTCCTTCGCCGCGAGCGGGGTCTGGGCTCGAGGGGCGGCGCACGTCACCTACCCCTGGAGTACCGATGGTCGACCCAAGCGGTCCGTGAGTCCACACCCCGGTTGGGTGATCTTCGGGCATAGGCCCCCCTGAGGCATGCAGGCGACCCCCGCTCGGCAGAGAAGGGCAACGGGGCCGACGCCGCGATCGTCCAGACGTGCCGCGGCCACAGTGCTGCGGGTGCTCGATTACGAAGACCCCCGGGCCGACGAGTGGTACCGCGCCCCGGTGCACACGGCCAGCAGCTCCCTGCTTGACCAGGCGGTCGCGAGATCCGGTCGGGACCCAAGCTGGCCCACCAGCCACCCACACACGGCGGATGATCCGGAGCCCGCGTCCGATGCTCGCTCATCGGCAAAACCGCGCTCATCGCGGCAGATCCGGGCGGGTCAGGGCTTCTATGACAACTCTGGTCGGCGGTGGGACGTGTGGCGTGACCTGGACGCGTCCCGGGACGATGGCTTGGTGGACGTGTTCGGGCTTGCCGTGCTCTTCCTCCCCGGCTTCACGGCGTGCGCAGAGTTTGGGTCCTACGCCTTCGTGCACCCAGTAGTCCGGCGGCTGCCCGCAGGACAGATGATCGCGTTCGAGCAGGGACCGCTGCGCACTTACGGCCAGGCGTACCGATCCTGATGCCGGTCTCATGCTGCTCGGTCATGCCAACTGGTCCCAGGCGAGGGCGGCCGTCCATCTGGCGCTGGTTGGCGATCATCGCCTGGCTGACTGCCACGCTGACGACATGGTCGTCAACGTCCCGATCAATGTTGCGACCGCCACGTGGGACCCGGAGAGCCCGGGAGGACCGGAGGGGTTTGCGTCGACGTTGGGAGTCCTTCCAGGCCGTCCGCGCCTGGCTTCTGCTGACCGCGTTCCTCATGCTGGGCGTCGGCTTCGCTGTCCAATGATGGCGTCTAGGTCTGCATCGGTGGGTCGCGACTGCTTGGCTAGCCCGGGAGTGGGTGATTGGGGCGGCTATGGAGCCGGGTCCGCAGCGTCTTGTGCGCGGAGCCGGCATTCGAAGGCGGGGCTCGCGCCTGTGATCCTGTGGGCCTTGTGGCGGGCAGCAGGGAGTGACCTTCCCCGTGGTGCCGCTTACCGGACATGCCTGATGAGCGCACAGGGGACGGGCGCACCCGGGAGGGCGGCCCAGACTCGCCGGCCTAGGAGTACGCCCTCTGCTCGAGAAGGTCCAGAACGTGTTCGAAAAGCCGAGCGGGAAGGGTGTCCTTGCCTATGACCTCAACGGCTCCGAGCGTCACCGCGTCGAGGGCACCCTCGGGGTTCGCGGTGTACATCACGATGACGGCCTCTGGGCACGCGCCGCGGAGGAGCGGGAGGGCGTCCATACCGCTCATCCCCGACAAGCCCACGTCACAGACCTCCGGGCAGCCATGACACACCTCGACGAGCGCTTCAGTGGCATTGTCGAACGAGCGATCAAGGGCGAGCCGACCGTCGCGTCGGGCGAACAACTCCAGCAAGAGCCTGATGTCGGGGTCATCTTCAATGAGGACGAGTGAGTAAGGCGTCAGCACGCATCGCCATCCATTCTGGTCGGATCGCCCGACGCCACCAGCTCATGCGCCAGGTCGCGCAGCTTCCGGTTGTAGTTCTGGCTGGCCGTCCTCAGGATGGTGAACGCCTCGTCCTCACACACATTGCGACTCGCCATGATCATTCCGAGGGCTGCTCCGATGGTGCGCGAGGACTTGAGCGCCTGCTCCATCTGCGCGGCGTGCTCACGGCTGAGGACGCCCTCGTCCTGCAGTTCGGCGATCATGTCGCGGTCGATCTCGATGCGGCCTGCAAGATCGTCGGCCCTGGCGTCTGACTTGTCCGCACGGGCCTCCAGCGCATCGATGTCAGCACGATTCACCGACACCCGCCGGGCCAGGGCATCGAGCTGCGCCTGCACAGCACTCTCATGAGCGGGGTCTGGGCTCATGACCCGATTATGACCCGAAACTCACACGGTGGAACCTCTCATCTTTCCTTGAAGATGAGACTGATTAAGTCCCACGGGGGTGCTGGTCAAAGCGGCGGATGCTTACCGTGGACGTGGGGTGGGGCCAGGACGATGCGGCACCCTCGTTGTCCCCCGAGGTGCCGGTCCGGCCCCAAGGAACCCCACCCCGCCCCCGTCGCCGCCTTTGCGGTGGCTGAGGTCGCCCCTTTGGGCCGGAGGGCCACGACCCACGAACTCACGACGAGACGATGAGGCATACCTGACACACCCAATCCATGCCTCCGGGGGATGCGCGGCTCCTCGTGGGGTACTGAGCCAGATATGGACTTGTTGCTGATCCCACTGATCCTGGCCGGCGCTTTCGCGCTGCCCTTCGCCATGGCATGGCTGGAGCCGAAGCAGGCTCCAACTCATCGCGCAGGATCTCGACGCACAAGTTCACGCTGGGCAGCGGAGGTGCTACCGGGCGACCCCGCGGACTAGGCGGGCGTACCTCGTCCACAAGCGCCAAGCGCCGCGCTGCTCCTTGGTTGGCATGTTGGCCACGCACACGGGGTACGGCCTACCGCGTCATGGAGCCCATTCCCGAGACGCTAGAAGCGATCGCCGAGCTGGACCCCTACCTCGACGACGGGTCTCTGCTCGAGCAGCTGCTCGCCAAGGGCGCGGCGGTTCAAGCGATCGCTCCCGATTGTGTGGGCGTCAGCCTGGCATCCCATCGCCACGGCGTGACGTACACCCTGGTGGCCACGACGGAGGAGGTAGCGACGCTCGACGCAGCGCAGTACCTGGGTAGTGGACCCTGCGTGGAGGCGGTTGAGGACGGGCAAGGCATCGCCACTTCGGCCGAGGATCTGATGAACGAGCCCCAATGGCAAGTCTTGGCTCAAGCCAGTGCCGCCTCAGGAGTGCGGAGCACTCTGACCTTTCCCATCATCGAGAACGGCGAGGCCGTCGGCAGTGTCAACCTGTACGGAAGCTCCGAGGACGCCTTCGCGGGCAAGAGCCACGAGCTCGCCGCGGTGTTCGGCGCGTGGGCGCCCGGGGCGGTGAGCAACGCCGACCTCTCCTTCACGACGCGTGAAGCAGCCGCTCGCGCACCCGAGGAACTGCGGGACCAGATGCGCGTCGACGTCGCGACCGGGATCCTGGCTGCGCTGAGGGATGTCGACGTGGTGAGGGCGCACGAACTGATGCTGGATGCGGCTCGCCGTGCCGAAGTCCCCATGGCCAAGCTTGCCGAGGTCATCATCCACCTGCGCAGTTCCTGAACGCGGAGGGACCTACGCAGGCTGCTCCCTTCCGTCACTGGAGAAGCACCGGCAACAAGACCCGCAAGTTCTTCGCAGTGGTCGACCCACCACGGGGCGATATCGAGCATGACCGCCCAGCCGCCCAACTTCACGGTCCGCTCATGAGCAATGGCCGAACTCGTCGCGGCAGATGAGGGCTTCTTGGGCTGGCTTAGGGAGGAAATGAACGGGCTTCCCGACCCAGGCTCTGTCCGCAGTTGCAGTGGCTGAGGACAAGGAGCACGCCGGAGCCTATGAGATGGGCGTAAAGATCAGCACAGCCAACCAGAACACGACGAAGGCAACGGGCAGCACCCGATCGAGCACTCCGGACGGCGGTGTCCGTGACTTCGGCGTCCAGTCGTGTCCGACCTGAGCGCGGTGGAGCTTGATGTAGGACATGTTGCGGGTGAGCAGCAGAAACCACGAAACTCCGATGACCATTCCAAGGACCGCGATCAAGATGGTCAGCAGGCGCTCTGAATCCATGCCCGTGAGTCCCACAACGGTAGCCAGGATCGTGTTCGCAGTTAGGAACGTCGCAGTCTTCTGTTGCCGCAAAGTGTCGTAGTGCATCCACATGCGCAGATGCACGTCGCTGATCTGGTCGGATAATCCAGGGTCCGCCCTGATCGCTCCCCTTCGGCCACTGGGCTCGCGTTCCACTGTCCCCTACGAATCGGGGTGACGCACGCACATCGGCAAGCACTGACAGCGGCATGAGAGTGCACTTCGGGGATCCGGCACGGCGCGGGCGACCCTCCCCCGAAAGTCGCCCGCGCCGCAGCCGGTGCACTCGGGCCATGCGTAATGGCGGAGTGCAGCCCCTGGGGTGGACGCTCAGGGAGGCTCGGGTCGAGACCGCTGGGCGTACACCGGGAACGTGTTGGCCCCCTTGGCGGTGACCTGTTGCGTTGCTGAGTCGTGGTGTGCGGCCAGGAACGCGTTGACGTCGTCGAGTCGACGGCGACCGTTCTGCAGCCGAACGGCCTCTCGGGCGGCGTTGGTGCGTGCCACCTCCTGGGACAACAACCGATCCAGGAGCGCGGTGAGGATCGCCATCATCGTGGTGTCGCCAGCGGCGTGGATGTGAGCAGGAGGCTGCCGGCGCACCGGGCGCCGCTGCCGGGCCGGTAGGAGAATTCGACGACGCCCTCGCGATGAGCCGCCAACCACCGCCAACCGAGGAGCGGGAGCATGGCCCCGCACTCCGGGCGAGCCTCACAGGCCTGCCGACGTTTCCTGGGCATGCGTCTCCCCGTATCCGAGCGGGGCGAGGTCCGGGCCCTGTCCGGCCAGCCTGTTAGCCGACCGTTCGCCCGGCAATGTAGTCGCAACATCGCGCTGCTGGCTAGCCCCACTGCGCCGAGTGACCAGCGCCGACGTGCGGCCCTGCATGTCGTTTGGCGGGCCAATCGTGCGACTGCGGCGCAAGGGGTCGTGGGTTCTGCACCCGGATCGAGCCGCAGGGGTCCTCCACCCCCTACTGCACGTTCCGTTGCGGTGCGATGATGATCCTTACGGCTGAGTGGCCGCATTCGGACCGCGTGGAGATGCGCTCGGTCGCACCCACGAAGAAGGTGAGGTGTTGTGCCCGATCCCGACACACTTCTCGACAGCTTGGAGCGGTTCGCCGCCGCCCTCACCAGCGGTTACGGCATCGGTGACGTACTCCATAACCTGACCGAAGAGATGGCTGACGTGCTCCAGCTGGCCGGAGCGGGCGTGACGTTGATTCACGACGGCCAGCAGCGCTTCGTCACCGCTGCCGTCGAGGCGATCGCCAGCCTCGAGCGTGTGCAGGAGAACTGGCAGAAGGGCCCGTGCGTCGACGCTGTTGCATCGGCGGGCCCAGTGGCGGTGCCGGACATCGCCGCGGAAGACGCCAACGAGCGTTGGCCGGACTACGTCATCGCGGCCAAGACAGCGGGGGTCCAGGCCGTCGCCGGCATCCCGATGCTCGCCGACGGCGTGGCGATCGGGGCGGTCAACCTGTATGACAGGCAACCGCGCGACTGGTCAGCCGAGGATCTGCGGGTCGCCACGATCTTCGCCAGCATCGCAACTGGCTACCTCATCCACGCTTCGGCCGCACGGCAGCAACAGCGCACCGCGGAGCAACTGCAACAGGCGTTGAACACCCGGCTCATCATCGAGCAAGCCAAAGGCGTACTCGCTGCCAGGCGAGAGATCACCGTCGATGACGCGTTCCAGACGCTCCGCAAGTACGCCCGAGACCATCACGCCCGCATCCACGATGTTTCCCGTGCCGTCGTGAGGGGCGAGCTTCTCATCTAGGACCTACCTAGGTCATCAGTGATCTGTTCGACCCAGATGTCGGCAGTGAGTCGTCCCCAGGTTCGCAACGAGAAGCACGCGAAGGTCGGTCGTTTGCAGTGAAGATCAGGCCGGGACGGAGATTCTCTGCAGCCAGGCCTGCCAGGCCGGCTCTTCGCGCCGCACGTAGTCCGCGGCGTCGGCGGAGAACAGGTACGCCCGTACGCCCGCCGTCGCCTTGCCGTCGCCCTCGTCCCACGCGAAGACGCTGAGCATTCCGGGAACCGGCGCGCTGAGCCGAACCAGCGTCTGCCGCTCACCGACGCGCTCGACCGTGCCGGTGGCGCCGCGCACCTCGACCGTGGCGCCCTCGTCGCCCAGCCCGAGCGCGCCGTGCAGGGTTGACCAGAGCGCCTCCGCGTCGCCGGGGTGGGAGGCGGCGGCCTCCAGGTGTGTGGCCTCCTGGCCGGGGAAGTGCGACAGGTAGAGGCGCAGGTTGTCGAAGAACGGCATCCAACCCGGGCCCATGGTGTCCCAGAACTCCGACTCCCAGTCGGCGCCGGTCCCGAAGCCGCTGCTGGTGACGCGCACGATGCAGGTTCCGCCGGATTGTGCCTCGACGAGGAACTCCGACGTCAGCGGGCTGAGCGCATCGGGGTCCTTGCCCATGAGGGCGGCCCAGTCCTCCTCGTAGACGAGGCGGCGCGGCGGCTCCCATGCGGTGACCTGGCCGTCCGAGCCCATCTCCGGGCCCATGGTGAAGTGCAGGGAGCCGCCTTCGCGCTCCTCCATCTCGGTCGGCGCGAACCAGGCGCTCATGCCCTTGGCGGTGGCGATGGCTTGCCAGACCTGCTCCGGGGTGCCCGGGACCTCGACGCTGAACTCCAAACGGTACGGGACGCTCGGGGTGGTGCTCATGGGTTCTCCTCAGGAAGGGGGTGGGCGGCGACGAGGAGCCGGTGCGGGCGCCCGTCGTCGTGGTGGTAGCGAGCGGCCAGGTCGAGCACCGCGGCGGTCAGGTCGTCGGCGAAGGCAGCCCGGTCGGCGGCCGACCGGAAGCCGATCTGCGTGTCGATGGTCAGCGTCGGCAGGCGCTTGCCGGACGCGCCTGCCCGGCGCGCCAGGGCGCCGACCTCGCGCACCAGCCGACCGGCCAGCGCGACGAGGTAGCTTGCCGATAGGTGGTCGGCGTTGGCTTCCGGGTCTGCCGCGTACGCGCTGACGACCGCCGGCGACACGACGTACGACGCCGCCGACGCCTGCAGTACCCGCTCGGTGATGCCTCCGTGCCGGCGCTCGCCGGACAGCTCCACCAGGCCGTGCGCCTCGAGCGCCTTGAGGTGGTAATTGACCTTCTGGCGCGCGATGCCGACTCGGGCGGCGAGCCCGGCGGCGGAGGCCGGTCGGGCCAGCTCGCCGAGCAGCCGGGCCCGGACCGGATCCAGCGCGGCGGCGGCTGCCTCCGCGCTCTCGATGACCTCGACGTCCTGCATATCGCCACCATCCTCTTGACAATAAATCTTGTCAAGAGGTGTGCGCGGCGGCTCACTCGCCCTCGCCGACCTCGCACCGTCGGCAAAGGACGCGATCGGGTGTCAGGGGAACAGCCCGGCCAGCCTTGCCCCTCGGGATCGGGGGATGCTCGACTGAGCACGACGGGACCGGGACGGCCCTGAGATGGACCGCCGCTTCGGGGTGCGCGCGCTCGAGCTGGGTACGGCACTCGCGAGGGGTCGCCACGCCGGTGCGGCACCGGGGACGAAAGGGACCACATGAGGACCCGAAGCAGGGCGCGCAAGGGCTCGACCACACGCAGCGCGGTGGCCGGGAGCCCCATGGGAGGGACGGAGCTGCGGCGGCTCGACGCGTGGTGGCGGGCAGCGAACTACCTGTCGGTCGGTCAGATCTACCTGATGGACAACCCGTTGCTGCGTGAGCCCTTGCGGGCGGAGCACGTGAAGCCTCGCCTCCTGGGGCACTGGGGGACCACGCCCGGACTGAACTTCTGCTACGCCCACCTCAACCGCATGATCGCGGCCCGCGAGCAGCAGACGATGTACGTCATCGGTCCCGGCCACGGTGGTCCGGGACTGGTGGCGGCCGCCTGGCTCGAGGGCACGTACTCGGAGGTCTACCCCGATGTCTCCCGTGACGAGGCGGGCATGCGGCGGCTCTTCAGGCAGTTCTCCTTCCCGGGCGGGATCCCGAGCCACGTCGCGCCGGAGACCCCGGGGTCCATCCACGAAGGGGGCGAGCTCGGCTATGCCCTCTCGCACGCCTACGGCGCTGCCTTCGACAACCCGGACCTGCTGGTGGCCGCCATCGTGGGTGACGGGGAGGCGGAGACCGGGCCCCTGGCGACGAGCTGGCACTCCAACAAGTTCCTGGACCCCCGGCGAGACGGCGCGGTGCTGCCGATCCTGCACCTCAACGGCTACAAGATCGCCAACCCCACGGTGCTGGCCCGGATCGAGCCCGAGGAGCTGGACGCGTTGATGCGCGGATACGGACACACGCCGTACGTCGTGGAGGGCTCGGAGCCCGCCGAGATGCACCAGGCGTTCGCGGCGACCCTCGACCACTGCCTCGACGAGATCCGGACCATCAAGCAGGAGGCCCGGACCGGCACCGCAGCCACGACCCGACCCCGGTGGCCGATGATCGTGCTCCGCTCCCCCAAGGGTTGGACCGGGCCGGCGGAGGTCGACGGCCACAAGGTGGAGGACTACTGGCGGTCCCACCAGGTGCCGTTCTCCGACGCCCGTGGCGACGACGGCCACCGCGCAGTGCTGGAGGAGTGGCTGCGCAGCTACCGACCCGAGGAGCTGTTCGACCGAGCCGGCGCACCGACGTCCGAGATCGGTGACCTCCATCCCACGGGCGACCTGCGGATGAGCGCGACGCCGTACGCCAACGGCGGAGAGCTGCTGCGCGACCTCCGACTGCCGGACTTCCGTGACTACGCCGTGCCGGTGGAGGCTCCGGGGACCGGCGCGGTCGAGGCGACGCGGGTCCTGGGCCGGTTCCTGCGCGACACCATGGCCCGGAACATGGACAACTTCCGGCTCTTCGCCCCGGACGAGAACTCCTCGAACCGCCTCCAGGACGTCATGGAGGTCACCGACCGGACGTGGAACGCCGCTCGGTACGAGTACGACGACCACCTGGCCGCGGAAGGTCGCATCATGGAGATCCTCTCCGAGCACACCTGCGAGGGCTGGCTGGAGGGCTACCTGCTCACCGGCCGGCACGGACTGTTCTCCTGCTACGAGGCCTTCATCCACCTGGTGGACTCGATGTTCAACCAGCACGCCAAGTGGCTGAAGACGACCAACGAGATCACGTGGCGCCGTCCCATCGCCTCGCTGAACTACCTGCTCACCTCGCACGTGTGGCGCCAGGACCACAACGGGTTCTCCCACCAGGACCCCGGGTTCGTGGACCACGTGGTCAACAAGAAGGCCGACGTCATCCGGGTCTACTTCCCACCCGACGCCAACACCCTGCTGTCGGTGGGCGACCACTGCCTGCGCACCCGCCAGTACGTCAACGTCGTCGTCGCCGGAAAGCAGCCGGCCCTGCAGTACCTGTCCATCGAGGACGCGATCGTCCACTGCACGAAGGGCGTCGGCATCTGGGACTGGGCCAGCACGGACGAGGGTGTCGAGCCCGACGTCGTGGTCGCGTGCGCGGGCGACGTCCCGACCATGGAGGCGCTCGCCGCGACGCAGCTGCTCCTGGCCTTCTTCCCTGACCTGCGCCTCAGGTTCGTCAACGTCGTGGACCTGATGCGGCTGCAGGACCACACGGAGCATCCGCACGGGTTGCGGGACGCCGAGTTCGACAGCCTGTTCACCAAGGACAAGCCCGTGATCTTTGCCTACCACGGCTACCCCTGGCTGATCCACCGGCTCACGTACCGGCGTGCGAACCACGAGAACTTCCACGTTCGCGGGTACAAGGAGGAGGGCACCACGACCACCCCGTTCGACATGGCGGTCATGAACCAGATCGACCGGTTCAACCTGGCGATGGATGTCATCGACCGGGTCCCGAGGTTGCAGGCGACGTCGGCCCACGCCCGCGAGCACCTGAAGAACAGGCTCATCGAGCACCGCAGGTACGTGCGCACCCACGGTGAGGACCTGCCCGAGATCAGGACCTGGCAGTGGACCGGAGCTCGGGTCGACGGACCGATCGACACCACGGACGACGCGCCGTTGCACGCCCCGGAGGGCTAGGTGCGGGTCCTGGTGGTCAACACCGGCTCCTCCAGCCTCAAGAGCGCGGTCGTCGAGGAGGGCCAGGTGGTCGCCCGCGCGGCGGTGGAGAGGTGGGACGTCGCCGCTCCGCTCGACGACGTGTCAGAGCTCGTCACCGGCGCCGGTGGTGTGGACGCCGTCGGCCACCGGGTGGTGCACGGCGGCCCGGACCACGATCGACCAGCCCTCGTCGAGGGCGACGTGCTCGACCGGCTCGACGACCTCGGCGATCTCGCACCACTCCACAACCCGCGAGCCGTCGCTGCGATCAGGACGGTACGACAGATGCTCCCGGACGTGCCGGCCGTGGCCTGCTTCGACACCGCCTGGCACCGGACCATCCCCGCGGCCGCGGCGACGTACGCGCTGCCACGCGAGTGGAACGACCGATGGCAGATCCGCCGTTACGGGTTCCACGGCCTCTCCCACGCCTCGGCCGTCCGCCGAGCCGCCGCCCTCGTCGGGCGACCCCTGGAGGAGCTCCGCGTGGTGTCGTGCCACCTCGGGGCGGGCGCGTCGCTGGCGGCGGTACGCAACGGCAGATCCGTCGACACCACCATGGGGTTCACGCCGTTGGAAGGCCTGGTGATGGCGACCCGGGCCGGCTCCGTCGACCCCGGTCTGCTCCTGTGGCTGCTCTCGAGCGGCGGCGTCACCGCGGCGGATCTGGAGGACGCCCTCGTGCACCACAGCGGGCTTGCCGGCCTCTCCGGGACGTCAGGCGACCTGCGCGACGTGCTCGCGGGACGCGACCGCGGGGATCCCGCCTGCGCTCTCGCCTACGACGTGTTCCTCCACCGGCTCGGCCGCGAGGCAGGCGCGATGGTGGCTGCCGCCGGAGGCCTGGACCTCCTCGTCATCACGGGCGGCATCGGGGAGCACGCGGTAGGTGTGCGCGCCCATCTCGCCACCACCCTCGGGTTCCTGGGCGCCGACGTCGCCCGGGACTCCGACGTCGAGGCGGGTGACCGGGTGATCAGTTCCCCGGGGGCTCCAGTCGCGGTGGCCGTGGTGCGGGCGGCGGAGGAGGAAGAGATCGCCCGTCAGGTGGTCGAGACGCTGCGCAGCCGATCCCACGGCTCCCCTCGTTCGACGACCCGGTGACCGGTCGAACGACGTACGACGTCCTCCGTGGACGCCGAACGCGGCGTCGGACGCGCTTCGTTCAGGGCTGGATCAGCAGCGCGTCGCCGACCGGCCGCTCACCGCTGGGGTCGGACGGACGCGAGATGACCTGGCCGTCGACGACCATCGTGGTCGAGCCGCCGCCGTCGAGGTTGATCGCGTCGACGAGGCCGAGCGAGCGTGCCACGTCGGCGGCCTCGGGGACCGACAGCCCGAAATCGTCGGAGGTCCGGCCGGTGTGGTCCGCGGTGGCCTGCACCGAGGTCTTGCCGGGCGCGAGCGCAACGCGGTGCCGCGGCTGTCGTGGACGGCCACGACCACACCGTGCTCGAGGACGACTTCACCGCCCGCGCGGACGATGGTGAGCCGGGACGGCTCGTTTTCGTCGTCGCAGGTGATGAGCACCCGGTCGATCCCGAGCTCCCTGGCCTCGTCGAGGGCGAGCTTGAGCGCCCGCGTCGCGTGGCCCTCGCCGCGCCGCGACGGGCGGACGTTGTAGCCGATGTGGCCGCCTCCTCGAGCAGGAAGTCGTTGAGCGCGTGCCGGATCGCGAGGTAGCCGAGGAACTCCTCGTCCTCGACGATCCAGAAGTAGGTGCACGGCACGATCCCGGGAGGCATCTCCGTCGCGGGATCGGCCTGCGCCAGCAACCGCTCGACCTCGGTCGCCAGCGCGGCCCGACCCAGATGACTGGTGTCGAGCTCCCAGAGCCCGCTGCCGTGCATCGTGGTGCCGTCTCGCTCGAACTCGCGCACCGCGGACGCCCACGAGGCGTGGAAGCGGAGGTCGGGACGCGCGAGCCCGGTCATGGGCACATCGTCCATGTCGCCGGACGCCGCGGCCACGGGTTTTCGGCGTACGCCGTCAGCGCTGCTCGGACGGCACGCCCCGGACGCCGGCGTCGGTGAGCCGGGCCTCCTCGAGCGCCCGGGCCTCGAGCTCGGCGCGCCGGGTCTGCTCGATCAGCTCGCGCGCCTCGTCGTAGGCGCCCGGGCGGGAGACCAGGTCGGCCGCTCCGCCCTGGAGCCGCGCCAGCGCCGAGCGCGCGAAGATCTGCTGCTCGGTGGTGGTGCGCTCGGACCGGCCGCGGCCGACGAAGGAGACGACCCAGTGCAGCAGCGCTGTGATCCGGCTCTTGAAGCCGGTGATGTAGATCAGGTGCAGCCCCAGCCACATCAGCCAGGCGATGACGCCGGTGAACCGCAGCTTCCCGATCATCGCGACCGCCCGGAACCGACTGATGATGGCCATCGAGCCCTTGTCGAAGTAGGAGAAGGGCTTCTGGGGCGGCCGCCCCCGCAGCCGGCCGTCGATCTCCTTGGCGGCGTACTTCGCCCCCTGGATCGCCACCTGCGCGACGCCGGGGAGGTTGTCGAGGGCGATCATGTCGCCGATGACGAACACCTCGGGGTGGCCCGGCAGCGTCAGGTCGGGGTTGACGCCGATCCGGCCGGCACGGTCGAGGGGTGCGCCGGTCTGCTCCGACAGCGTCCGGCCGAGCCCGCTGGCCTGGACCCCGGCGGCCCAGATCTTGGTCACCGCGTCGATCCGCTCGACCCGGCCGTCCTTGAACTTCATCTCGATGCCGCGCTCGTCGACGTCGGTCACCATCGCCCCGAGGATCACCTCGACACCGAGGTTCTCCAGCTCACGCTTGGTCTTCTCCCCCAGCTTCTGCCCGAACGGCGGCAGCACCTGCGGGGCGGCGTCGAGCAGGATCACCCGGGCGTGCTGGCTGCGGATCGCGCGGAAGTCGCGACGCAGCGTGCGCCGCGAGAGCTCCGCGATCTGGCCGGCCATCTCGACCCCGGTCGGCCCCGCCCCGACCACGACGAAGGTCAGGTGGTGGGTGACGTCGTCGCCCCGGGACGCGCCGAGCTCGGCCATCTCGAACGCGCCGAAGATCCGCCCGCGCAGCTCGAGGGCGTCGTCGATGCTCTTCATGCCGGGCGCGAACTCGGCGAAGTGGTCGTTGCCGAAGTAGGACTGGGTCGCCCCGGCCGCCACGATCAGCGAGTCGTACGGCGTCACGGTGTGCCGGCCGAGGACCATCGAGGTCACCTCACGGCGTCGGAGGTCGATCCCGGTGACCTCGCCGAGCAGCACCTGCGCGTTCCGCTGGCGGCTCAGCACCTCGCGCGTCGGCGGCGCGATCTCGCCCTCGGAGAGGATCCCGGTCGCCACCTGGTAGAGCAGCGGCTGGAACAGGTGGTGGGTCGTCTTGGCGATCATCGTCACGTCGACGTCGGAGCGGCGCAGCGCCTTGGCCCCGAAAAGACCCCCGAAGCCGGAGCCCACCACGACCACACGGTGGGGGTGGGGAGTGGTGGTGCCGGTGTCGGTCGCGGCTTCCATGAGTCCATTGTCCCGCGTCGTGGCTGCCCGCGAAACCGCGGTGCCGGTCGGCTTCCTCACACCGTGTGGGGCTCCTGTGCCGTAGGTTTGGCCCATGTTCGACCCCCGACACCCGTGGGTCAGCGCGCCGTCGAACTGCGCGTGGGGTCGACTGTGCCCTTGAACAAGCCCGCCCTGTCGGTGCCCTCGGTCCCCCACAGCGTGCAGCAGGCACGCCGGTGGGTCGTCGAGGCGATCGAGGACATCGGGCGGCCCGAGCTGGTCGACACGGCCGAGCTCGGCGTCTCCGAGCTGGTGACCAACGCCGTCCTGCACGCCACCGACCCGATCACGGTCCGGGTCCGCGGCACCCAGGAGCACCCGCGGGTCGAGGTGCGCGACGGGTCGACGGAGCCGCCCGTGATGCCGGTGGCGCCGGCGGCCAGCGTGCCGGCGCCCGGCGAGGACGAGCTGCTGCTGACCTTCGGCCGCGGTCTCGACATCGTCGCCCGCTGCGCCGACGCCTGGGGGGCGGAGATCGAGGAGAACGGCAAGGTGATGTGGTTCGCGCCGGCGACCACGCCGCGCGACGAGGGAGTCTCCGGGAGCGTCACCGGTCTCCCGGAGCCACCCACCCACGCGAGCCGCGACACGGTGCCTGTCAAGCTCCTCGGCGCGCCCATCCGGGCGCTCGCCGAGTTCGAGGCCCACTACCGCGAGCTGCGGCGCGAGGTCCGGCTGCTGGCGCTGGCCCACGAGGACAAGTACCCGCTCGCCAAGTCGCTGGCCGACCTGTTCGGGTCGTTGCAGCGCGAGGTGCAGGAGGGCCTCGACGCCGAGCAGCTGCGCCGGGCCCGCCACGACGGGCAGGAGGCGGTCGACCTCGTCGTCCCGGTCTCCCCCTCGCAGGCCGAGACCATGGGCCGGTTCGTGGAGCTGCTCGACTTCGCCGACGACTTCTGCCGCCAGCAGCAGCTGCTGGCGCTGGCGCGCACCCCCCGCCAGGTGCGGTTCCAGACCTGGTTCTTCACCGAGTTCGCCCGACAGGGGTCCGGCCGCAGCGCCCGCCCCTGGGAGGTCGTGGCCGCCGGCTCCGCGTGAGAGTGGCTCAGGCGTAGCCGAGCTCGTGGAGCCGGTCGTCGTCGATCCCGAAGTGGTGGGCGACCTCGTGGACGACCGTGATCCGGACCTCGTCGGCGAGCTGCTCCTCGTCGTCGCACCACCCGAGCAGCGGCCGACGGAACACCGTGATCCGGTCGGGGAGCTCGAGGGTGGGTTCGCCGTACCGCTCGGTGAGCGCGATCCCCTCGTAGAGACCGAGCAGGTCGGGGTCGTCGGGCGGTGGGTCGTCCTCGACGAGCACCACGACGTTGCGGATCAGGTCGGCGATCTCGTCCGGGATGCCGTCGAGGGCGGCGTCGACCAGCCGCTCGAAGTCGTCGCGTCCCATCTCCACCGGCACGCTCTCCAGCCTACGGAGCGGCTGCGCAATGCCGAGCGCCCGCGGACCGTGACGGTCCGCGGGCGCTGGTGGCGACCCCGACGGGACTCGAACCCGCGGCCTCCGCCGTGACAGGGCGGCGCGCTAACCAACTGCGCTACGGGGCCTCGATGTGCACCATGTGCTGCCTCCCGAAGGGAAGCGGTGAGACTCTAACCTACCTGCGGCACCGGCACCCAATCGAGGCAGGTGCGGCGCCGGAGGAGCACCCCCAACGGGATTCGAACCCGTGCTACCGCCGTGAAAGGGCGGGGTCCTGGGCCGCTAGACGATGGGGGCAGGACTGCCCGGACAGCATAGGGCGACCGGTCGTGGGCGGCCCAATCCGACCGTTCCCCCGAGTAGGAGTGGCCGTGACGGCTCGGGTATGGTTCCCCTCGCTGTCCGCCAGGCGGGCCGCACCCGGCCAGGTAGCTCAGTTGGTACGAGCGTCCGACTGAAAATCGGAAGGTCGGCGGTTCGACCCCGCCCCTGGCCACCACCAGCGAGAGCCACGGGGCCGTACCCTTCAGGGTGCGGCCCTGATGCGTCTCCGGAGGGCCTCACGGGACCGGCGCGATCGAGTCGCTGCGGCCGACCGACGCACAGGGGAAGATGGGGGCCATGATCTCGGACCCGAGGCTGTTCCGCTACCTGGTCGAGGCCGGGTCCGACGGCATCTGGTTGCTGGACGGCGAGGGTCGCACGCTCTGGTCCAACCCGCAGATGGCGCACCTCCTGGGCCGCACGCCCGAGGAGATGGCCGGCCTGTCGGCGTACGACGTCCACGACGAGGTCGGCAAGGTGCAGTTCGCGGCCCACATGGCCCGGGCCCGCGCCGGGGACGCCGGCCACGACGACCTCGAGACGATGTACGTCCGCCGCGACGGGGAGCCGATCTGGCTGCTGGCGAGCTGGCGGCCGGTCCACGACGACGACGGCGAGGTCGTCGGCTACCTGCACCGCTACACCGACTACACCGAGCGCCGCGAGCTCCTCGCCGCGCTCCGGGACCGGGAGCGTTCGCTCGCAGAGGCCCAGGCGATCGCCAACATCGGGAGCTGGTCCTGGGACGTGGTCGACGACCGGGTCGTGTGGTCCGACCAGCTGCACGAGATGCGTGGCGTCCCGCGCGAGGAGTTCGACGGCGACTACGAGGCGTTCCTCGAGCTGATCCACCCCGACGACCGCGACCACGTGCGGGAGGCCGTGGGGAGCATCTTCGAGGGGGCCGACGAGTTCGAGTGGAACGCCCGGATCCTGCGGCGCGACGGAGCGGTCCGCTGGTGCCGCGGCCTCGGCCGGGCCGAGCGCGACGGCGACGGCCGCGTCGTCCGGATGGCCGGCACCGACCAGGACGTCACCGACAAGGTGCTCGCCGACCACGAGATCCGCGAGGCCACGCGGCGGCTCGCGCTGCTGCGCCAGGTCGCGGTGGTCGCCAACCAGTCCACCGGGCTGGTGGAGACCCTCCTGCGGGCGGCGGACGCGGTCAGCACCACCCCGGGCTGGGACGCGCTCTGCGCGTTCCTCCCGGAGCGCGACGACTCCGACCTGGTCCCCCTGGTGCTCACCCGCGACGAGCCGCCGCTCGGCGTGGTCGCCGACCCCGCCCTGGCCGCCGAGTGCCACCGCCGCGGCGAGATCGTGGTGCGTCCCGTCCGCGGCCACGAGGACACCCACAGCCTGGTGGCGATCCCGATCCGGCACGGCGCCGGGGTGGCGTGCGTGGTCGTGCTGCTGGCCGACGAGGCGCCGCCCGACGCCACCGCCCGCGACCTGGTCGAGCAGATCGCGGCGATGCTCGGCCGGGTGGCCGAGCGGGAGCGGGCTGCCGCCGAGCTGGCCGAGGCCCGTGACCAGGCGATGGAGGCCTCGCAGATGAAGTCGCAGTTCCTGGCGACGATGAGCCACGAGATCCGGACGCCGATGAACGGCGTGCTCGGTCTCACCGACCTGCTGATGCGCACCGAGCTCAACGAGGAGCAGCGGGCTCTCACCGGCGCCCTTCACGGGGCCGGCACCACGCTCCGCGGGATCATCAACGACATCCTCGACCTGTCCAAGATCGAGGCCGGCAAGCTGGAGCTCGAGCTCGTCGACTTCAGCGTCCGCGCCGTGCTCGAGCAGACCATTCCACTCTTCGCCGGCCAGGCCGTCGAGAAGGGGCTCTCGCTCACCACGCACGTCGCACCCGAGGTCCCGGCGTTCCTCCGGGGCGACTCGACGCGGTTGGGGCAGGTGATCGCCAACCTGGGCTCGAACGCCGTGAAGTTCACCGACACCGGCGAGGTCCGCATCGCCGTGGAGGTGCTGACCGAGAGCGCTGACCACACCGAGCTCGTGGTGAGCGTGGCCGACACCGGACCGGGCATCGCCCGGGAGGCCCAGCAGCGGCTGTTCGACGCCTTCACCCAGGCCGACCCGTCGACCACCCGACGCCACGGCGGCACCGGCCTCGGGCTGACCATCGCCCGGCAGCTGGTGGCGGCCATGGACGGCCGGATCACCGTGGAGAGCGAGCCGGGCCGTGGCAGCACGTTCCGTTTCACTGCGCGCTTCGACCACGCTGCCGGCGACGCCGCCCGCGTCGCCGGGCCCGTGGCGGGAAGGCGCCCGTCCGGGCCGGCACGGCCGCGGGTCCTGGTCGTCGAGGACAACCAGGTCAACCAGATGGTCGCGGTCGGCATGCTCGAGCACGCCGGGTACGAGGCCGCGGTGGCGGCCGACGGCGTGGAGGCGGTGGCCGCGTTGGGGGCGGGCCACGGGTTCGCCGCAGTGCTGATGGACTGCCGGATGCCGCGGATGGACGGTTTCGCCGCGACCCGGTCGATCCGGGCGCAGGAGGAGCCGGGCGAGCGGGTGCCGATCATCGCGATGACCGCGTCGGCCCTCGAAGGGGAGCGCGAGCGCTGCCTCGAGGCCGGCATGGACGACTTCCTCACCAAGCCGGCCGACTCGGCGCGGGTGGAGCGGGTGCTTCACCAGTGGATAGACGGCACCGACCCGGGCGATCCCGGCGAGCCGGGCGCCCACGACGAGAACGGGCCCGACGTGGTCGACGTCGAGCGGTTCGACATGCTGCACGCGATGGTCAAGGAGGGCGTGAGCCTGTTCCAGCGCAGCTCGGGCAACTTCATCGCCCATGCCCACGACCACCTGACCGCGATCCGGGCCGCCGTCGACGAGGCCGACGCCGAGACGCTCAGCGCGACTGCCCACAAGCTCAAGGGCAGCGCGCTCAACCTCGGGCTGCCGCGGGTCGGGCACGCTGCGGCGGAGCTCGAGGAGCATGGCCGGGCGGGTCGGCTGGAGGTGTCCGGGGCGGCCTACGTCGCGCTCGCGCAGGAGATGGAGCAGGCGCTGGTCGCGCTGGCGGACGCGCGGGCGAGCCGGGCCTGACCCCTCCCGCCTCGACGGCGGCCGCGCCAACTTCGACGCCGCGACGTGCCCTAGGATTTCCCCACGGGACGCGCCACCCTGTGTCCCCACCCGCACCCGCCACCACCCACGTGGCCCCGCGACAGGAAGTGGTCCCATGTCCAGCACCCCGGTCGACGTCTTCGAGCTCGGCGCCGAGCACGAGCAGGTCGTCTTCGCCAACGACCCCGCCTCCGGCCTGCGCGCGATCATCGCGATCCACTCCACCGCCCTGGGCCCCGGCCTCGGCGGCACCCGGTTCTACCCCTACGCCTCGACCGACGACGCGCTGCGCGACGTCCTCAACCTGTCGCGCGGCATGTCCTACAAGGCCGCGCTGGCCGGACTCGACCTCGGCGGCGGCAAGGCGGTCATCATCGGCGACCCGGCCACCCAGAAGACCGAGGCGCTGCTGCGGGCCTACGGACGCTTCGTGCAGTCGCTCAACGGGCGCTACTACACCGCGTGCGACGTCGGGACCTACTCCGAGGACATGGACCACGTCGCCCGGGAGTGCGCCTTCGTCACGGGGCGCACCGTCGCCCACGGAGGGGCCGGCGACAGTTCGGTCCTCACGGCGTACGGCGTATTCCAGGGCATGCGGGCGGCCGTCGAGGTCGTGTGGGGCGCGCCGACGCTCGCGGATCGCACCGTCGGCGTGGCTGGGGTCGGCAAGGTCGGCTACCACCTGGTGCGCCACCTCGTCGACGACGGCGCGGCCGTCGTCGTCACCGACCCCTCCCGGCCGTCGGTCGACCGGGTGCTGCGCGAGTTCCCGCAGGTCCACGTGGTCGCCGACACCGCTGCCCTGGTCGCCTCGGACATCGACGTCTACGCGCCCTGCGCGCTCGGCGGCGCGCTGACCGACGAGGTCGTCGAGAAGCTGTCGGCCAAGGTGGTCTGCGGGGCCGCCAACAACCAGCTCGCCCATCCGGGCATCGAGAAGGTGCTCGAGGAGCACGGGATCCTCTACGCGCCCGACTACTGCGTCAACAGTGGGGGCCTGATCCAGGTCGCCGACGAGCTCGAGGGCTTCTCCTTCGAGCGGGCCCAGCAGCGGGCCAGTGGGATCTTCGAGACCACCCGCGCGGTCTTCGAGCTCGCCTCACGCGAACAGGTGCCGCCCGCCGTGGCCGCCGACCGGCTCGCCGAGCAGCGGATGCGCGACGTCGGCCGCCTGCGCGCCATCCACCTTCGCTGACCCGGTGAGACAAGAGCAGACCCGGGCCGAGGCAGCCCACACTGACGGGGCTTCGAGGCGGTTCCTGAGGAGGGCGCGAAGCGCCCGTCTCGAAGGGCTCGGGCGCCCGGCGGCCCTCGCACCTCAACCTCCGACGCCCTCAGGCGGGCGAGGTCAGTTGCTGCGGTCGCGCTCGGCGTAGTCGGACCACTCGTCGCCGTGGTCGTCGCCGGCGTCGGGGCTCTCGGCCCCGTCCTCCGCCTCGCCGTGCAGCTCTCGCGCCAGCGCCCCGAAGTCCGTCTCGTGAGTGCGGTACTTCAGGTCGCGAGCGACCTTCGTCTGCTTCGCCTTCGCTCGGCCGCGCCCCATAGGGTCAGCCCCCTCGCACACTGGGCCGGGTCGCCGGTGGGCCGCACCGTGACTCCGGTCTGATCGGTCTATGTCGTGGGGGCAACGCTACTAGGTGGGTGGGTGTTCCCGCACACCCACGCTCCGAGACGTGACCGGTTCCTCACGGTCACCGGCTCACCAGCCGGCGTACGACCCCGTCAGCCGCACCTCGCCGGCTCCCCGCGTCACCTCGCCGGCGACCCACGCCCGCACGTCGTGCTCGGCCAACACCCCGAGCGCGCGGTCGACGTCGGCGGGCGGCACCAGCGCGACCATGCCGACGCCGCAGTTGAGGGTCTGCTCCAGCTCCTCCAGGGGTACGTCGCCCACCCGGCGCACCAGGTCGAAGACCGGCTGCGGGGCCCAGGTGGCGCGCTCGAGGGTGGCGTCCAGCTCGACCGGCATCACCCGCTGCAGGTTGGCGGCCAGGCCGCCACCGGTCACGTGAGACATCGCGTGGGTGTCGGTGGCCGCCGCCAGCGCCAGGCACGCCTTGGCGTAGATCCGGGTCGGCTCGAGCAGCTCCTCGCCGAGGCTGCGGCCGAGCTCGTCGACGTGGCGGTCGAGCGCCCAGCCGGCGCCCGCGAGGAACACGTGGCGGACCAGGGAGTAGCCGTTGGAGTGGAGCCCGCTGGCCCGCATCGCGACGACCGCGTCGCCCGGCCGGACCCGTCCGGGACCGAGCAGCCGGTCGGCCTCGACCACGCCCGTGGTCGAGCCGGCCACGTCGTACTCGTCGGGTCCGAGCAGGCCGGGGTGCTCGGCCGTCTCGCCCCCGATGAGGGCACAGCCCGCCTCGACGCACGCCTCGGCGATGCCCTTGACGATGGCCGCGATCCGCTCCGGGACCACCCGGCCGGTGGCGATGTAGTCGGTGAGGAACAGCGGCTCGGCGCCGCAGACGACGAGGTCGTCGACGAGCATGCCGACCAGGTCGAAGCCGATCGTGTCGTGCTTGTCGAGCGCCTGCGCAATCGCGACCTTGGTGCCGACCCCGTCTGCGGAGCTGGCCAGCAGCGGCCGCTCGTACGCCTTGAGCGCGGAGGCGTCGAACAGGCCGGCGAAGCCGCCGATGCCGCCGATCATCTCGGGCCGGCGTGCCTTCTCGACCCAGCCCTTCATCAGCTCGACGGCCTTGTCACCGGCCTCGATCGAGACCCCCGCCTCCTCGTACGCGTTGCCAGTGGAGGGAGCACGGTCGTCGGTCACGGGGTGCCTCTCGGATCAGGGGTTGTTGAGCACCGGCAGCGCCTCGGACGTCAGCGACGTCTCGAGGAGGTGCTTGCCGAGGAGCTTCTCGTCGGGGAGCGGGATCGGGTACTCGCCGGTGAAGCAGGCCCGGCACAGGCGCTCCTCGGGCTGCGCCGTCGCCTCGACCATGCCGTCGAGGGAGATGTAGCCGAGGGTGTCGGCCCCGACGCTGGCGGCGATCTCGTCGGGACTGAGCCCGTTGGCGATCAGCTCGGCACGGGTGGCGAAGTCGATGCCGTAGAAGCACGGCCACTTGACCGGGGGGCTGGAGATCCGGACGTGCACCTCCAGGGCTCCGGCCTCGCGGAGCATCCGGACCTGCGCCCGTTGGGTGTTGCCGCGGACGATCGAGTCGTCGACCACCACGATCCGCTTGCCGCGGATCATGTGCTCGAGCGCGTTGAGCTTGAGCCGGATGCCGAGCTGGCGCAGCGACTGGCTGGGCTGGATGAAGGTGCGCCCGACGTAGGCGTTCTTGACGAAGCCCTGGCCGAACGGGATCCCGCTCTCCTCGGCGTAGCCGGCGGCGGCGGGGGTGCCGGACTCGGGCACCGGGATCACCAGGTCGGCGTCGACGGGATACTCGCGGGCCAGCCGGCGGCCCATCTCGACCCGTGCCTCGTGGACGCTGCGGCCGCTGATCGTCGCGTCGGGGCGGGCGAGGTAGACGTACTCGAACACGCAGCCCTTCGGCTGCGGCTCGGCGAAGCGGTGGCTGCGCAGGCCGTTCTCGTCGATGACGACCATCTCGCCCGGCTCGACCTCGCGGACGACGCTGGCGCCGATCGTGGCGAGCGCGGCGTCCTCGGACGCGACCACCCAGCCCCGCTCCAGCCGTCCCAGCACCAGCGGCCGGATCCCCTGCGGGTCGCGGGCGGCGTAGAGGGTGTCCTCGTTCATCCACACGAAGCAGAAGGCACCACGCAGCTGCGGCAGCACCTCGAGCGCCTGCTGCTCCAGCGACGTGTCGGGGTGGTGGGCCAGCAGCGCCGTCACCAGCCCGGTGTCGTTGGTCGAGGCCTCGAGGTCGCGGGCGTGGATGTCGAGCTCGTCGGAGGCCGGCGGCAGCTCGGCGACCAGCGCCCGGAGCTCGTGGGTGTTGATCAGGTTGCCGTTGTGGCCCAGCGCGATCGACCCGTCGGCCGTCGGCCGGAACGTCGGCTGGGCGTTCTTCCAGACGCTCGAGCCGGTGGTCGAGTAGCGGCAGTGGCCGATCGCGACGTGGCCCTTCAGCGAGGCCAGGGTGGTCTCGTCGAAGACCTGGGAGACCAGGCCCATGTCCTTGTAGACCAGGATCTGGCGGCCGTTGCTCACCGCGATGCCGGCCGACTCCTGGCCCCGGTGCTGGAGCGCATAGAGCCCGAAGTAGGTGAGCTTGGCGACGTCCTCGCCGGGAGCCCACACCCCGAACACGCCACAGGCGTCCTGGGGTCCGCGGTCGTGGGGGTCGAGGTCGTCGCTGAGGCTGCCGTCACCGGGACGGCTCCAGCTGGCTCGGAGCACGCACCCACCATACAAACCCGCCCAGTTGGTCCATGATGGGGACACGGACCATCTTCACGGTGGACACTGGCTGACCTGGACACCTCCGTGGGGGAGGCGTGGAGCTATCGAGGAGCTCATGGACTCGGACGACGCAGCGCGGCCGGGCCCGGCCGTCCGTGACGCCGGGCCGGAGGAGATGTTCCGCGCCGGCCTGACCCTGATCGCGGAGGGGGTCACGGAGCTGGTCGGCTTCGGCCTGGCCTGCATCAGCGTGGTCCGCCACTCCCCCGACGGCGGCGACGAGCTGGAGGTGATCTCGGTCGCCGGTCACGACGTGGCCAACCAGGTCGTCGTGGGTCGGCGTACGCCCCTCGACAACCTGCTGGTCGAGCTGAAGCAGGCCGAGGACTGGGGCCTCTTCAAGTTCCTGCCCCACGAGCTGCTCGCCGTCGACGACGTCGCCGACGCCTACGGCTGGGTGGTGCCCGACGTCGAGATGGTCGACGCCCCCGACGCCTGGCACCCGCTCGACATGCTGATCGCGCTGCTCCACGACGACGCCGGGACGCTGCGCGGGACGCTGGCGATCGATCTGCCCGACGACGGCCGCCGCCCGGGCGCGGAGCAGCGCCGGCTGCTCGAGCGGTTCGCCGCGCAGGCCGGCCGCGCGGTCGTGACCGCGCTGGAGCGCGAGGAGCTCGCCGAGCAGGTGCGGCTCGCCGAGACCGCCCGGACGATCGTCCGCGACGCCAACGCCCAGGACGGCCTCGACCGGATCCTGTCGGACTGCCAGCAGGGGCTCGTCGAGGGCTTCCGGTCCCGCGGCTCCTGGATCCAGACCTTCGACGAGGACGGCACCGGCACCGGTGCCATCCACTCCTCGACCGGGGTCGACGTCCACCTGCCCGACGAGCTGGTCGAGCTGGCCGAGCGTGCCGCCCGGCAGGCGTGGGCCGAGCAGATCGTCGTCGTCGTGACCGGTGACCGTCCCGCCCACGACGTCCTCTCCGACGACGACCACCACCGGATCGTCGGCTTCCTCGACGCCATCGGGGTCAGCTCGCTGCTCTTCGTGCCCCTCGGTGCGGGCTCGGAGTGCCTCGGCAACCTGGTCCTCACCCGGGGTCTCGGCGACCCCGACTGGTCGACGCTCGACCGTACGGCGGCGCTCGACATCGGCCACGACCTGGGCCGGGTCGTGCTGAACGCGCGGAACTTCGAGCGCGAGCACCAGCTGGTCGTCGAGCTGCGCGCCCTCGACACCTACAAGGGCCAGCTCATCGCCACGGTGTCCCACGAGCTCAAGAACCCGCTCGCGGCGATCAGCGGCTACCTGGAGATGCTGCAGTCCGCTCCCGAGCTCGGGCCCGGCTCCCGGTCGGCCGTCGACGCGATGACCCGCGGCAGCGCCCGGCTCGGCAGGGTCGTCGACGACCTGCTGCTCCTCTCCAAGGTCGGCGACCCGAACCACGCGATCATCCCCGCGCCCGTCGATCTGGCGCCGCTGGTGGCCGAGGTGGTCGACCTGATCGAGGTGCAGGCGCGGCAGAAGGGCATCCCGATCACCACCGAGGTCCCGAGCGGCCCGGTCGTGGCGCACGGCGACGCCTGGGAGATCGACCGGGTCGTGACCAACCTGCTGAGCAACGCGGTCAAGTACACCGGGCCCGGCCGGCCCGTCGGCGTCCGGATACTCCACGACGGCGACACGGTGTCCGTCGCGGTCCGCGACGAGGGGCTCGGCATCTCAGCGGCCGACCAGGAACACCTCTTCGACGAGTTCTTCCGCTCCACCAACCCCGAGGCCGTGCGCGAGCCGGGGACCGGCCTCGGCCTGGCCATCGTCAAGCGGATCGTCGACCGGCACGGCGGCCGGATCAGCCTCGACTCCGAGCTGGGCGTCGGCAGCGTCTTCACGGTGACGCTGCCGGTCCCGCCCAGCACCTGAACCGGGTCACATCTGCTCGGCGCCCTGCCGGATCGCCTCCCGGATCCGCGCGTAGGTGCCGCAGCGGCAGACGTTGCGGATCGAGTCGAGGTCGGCCTCGCTGATGGACCGGCCCTCCCGCCGTACCTTCCGCGCCAGGGCCACGGCTGCCATGATCTGACCCGGCTGGCAGTAGCCGCACTGCGGGACGTCGAGGTCGAGCCAGGCCTCCTGCATCGGGTGGAGGTCGTCGCCGGAGCGTCCCGCCGCCGCGGGCAGCCCCTCGATGGTGGTCACCTCGTCGTCGGGCTGCAGGTCGCCGACCCGGACCGCGCACGGGTTGAACGCCCGGCCGTTGACGTGGGAGGTGCACGACTTGCACACGTTGATGCCGCATCCGTACTTGGGTCCGGTGACCCCCAGGAGGTCGCGCAGCACCCACAGCACGCGGACGTCGTCGGCCACCCGCTGACCAGCCGCTGGGCCTAGGGGGCGTCTCCCAGGTGGTGCAGCAGCAGGGCCTCGGCGACGACCACCCGCTCGAACTCCGCCAGGTGCAGCCCCTCGTTGGCGCCGTGGGCCCGGGTGTCGGGGTCCTCGACGCCGGTCACCAGGACCGACGCCCGGGGGAACGCCTCCAGGAACTCGGCGATGAACGGGATCGAGCCGCCGACACCCATGTCGACCGGCTGGGTGCCGTCCCAGGCCTCGGTGAACGCGCGACGCGCCGCGTCGTACGCCGGGCCGGTGGCCTCGATCCGGGTGGCTTCGCCGGTGTCGACGACCATGAACGTCAGGTCGGCGCCCCAGGGGACGTGCTGCTCGCAGTGGCGGCGCAGGCACTCCACCGCGTTGCCGGTGGTGTCGCCGGGGGCGATCCGCAGGCTGAGCTTGGCCCGGGCGGTGGCCGTCAGGGTGTTGCTGGCGCCGTCGACCTGGGGCGCGTCGAGACCGGTGATCGTCAGCGAGGGCCGGGTCCAGAGCCGCTCGACGGCCGAGCCGTCGCCGATCCACTGCACGTCGGGGAGGGCGCCGGACTCGGCACGCAGCCTGTCCTCGGGGTAGACGACGTCGGCGGCGGGCCCACGGTGCAGCCCCTCGACGGCGACGTTCCCGGCGTCGTCGTGGAGGCTGGTGAGCAGCCGGCTCAGCGCCATCAGGGCGTCGGGCACCAGGCCGCCCCACATGCCGGAGTGGACGGCGTGGGTCAGGGTGCGGACCTCGACGTCGGCCCGGACCAGCCCGCGCAGGCTGGTGGTGAGGGCCGGGACGCCGATGTCCCAGTTGCCGGAGTCGGCGATCACGATGACGTCGGCCGCCAGCTGCTCGCGGTGCTCCCGGAGCAGGTCGACCAGGGTCTCCGAGCCGACCTCCTCCTCCCCCTCGATGAACAGGGTGACGCCGACGGGCAGGTCGTCGCCGAAGACCCGCAGCGCGGCGAGGTGGGCCACGATCCCCGCCTTGTCGTCTGCCGCGCCCCGGCCGAAGAGTCGGCCGTCGCGCTCGGTGGGCTCGAACGGCGGGGAGTCCCACTCGGCGTGGTCGTTCTCGGGCTGCACGTCGTGGTGGGCGTACAGCAGGACGGTCGGCGACCCCTCGGGCCCGGGCTTGTGGGCGATCACGGCCGGGGCGCCGCCGGACGCGCTCACGACGACGGTCTCGCAGCCCTCGGCCTCGAACAGCGCGCGCACCGCCTCGGCGCTGCGCTGCACCTCCCCCGACCGGGCCGGGTCGGCGCTGACCGACTCGATGCGGACCAGGTCCTCGAGGTCCCGCCGGATGCCCGGCAGCACCTCGGCCACCCGGGTGCGGAGCTGGTCGGTGGAGGGGGGCTGCGCCATGGGCGTCAAGGTATCGCTCGGGGCCACGACGCACCGCGCCGGGAGGATCCGGCGGATTGTCGGACAATCATTTGGCGATTGCTCGCCCGTGCCGCATCATGGCCCCATGACCGAGGAGATCACCCGCAGCCAGAACGCCACCGCGGCCCACATCGAGCTCACCGAGGGCTACGCGGCGCACAACTACCACCCGCTCCGGGTGGTGCTCACCGAGGGCCAGGGCGCGTGGGTGACCGACGTCGAGGGGCGCCGCTACCTCGACTGCCTCGCCGGCTACTCGGCCCTCAACTTCGGCCACGGCCACCCGCAGCTCCTCGCGCGCGCCCACGAGCAGCTCGACCGGCTGACGCTGACCTCGCGGGCCTTCTACAACGACCAGCTCGGGCCGTTCGCGCGGGACCTCGCGGCGCTGACCGGCAAGGAGATGGTCCTGCCGATGAACTCCGGCGCCGAGGCCGTCGAGACCTCGATCAAGGTCGCCCGCAAGTGGGGATACCTCGTCAAGGGCGTCCACGACGAGCGCGCCAACATCGTCGCGATGGAGGGCAACTTCCACGGCCGGACCACCACCATCGTCTCGTTCTCGACCGACAGCGTGGCCACCCAGCACTACGCGCCGTACACCCCGGGCTTCCGGCTGGTCCCGTACGGCGACATCGAGGCGCTGCGCGCCGCCGTCGACGAGGACACCGTGGCGGTGCTGCTCGAGCCGATCCAGGGCGAGGGCGGCGTGATCATCCCGCCCGACGGGTTCCTGCACGACGTCCGCACCCTCTGCAACAGCGAGAACGTGCTGATGCTGGCCGACGAGATCCAGTCCGGCCTGGCCCGGACCGGCCGCACCTTCGCGTGCGACCACGAGGACGTCGTCCCGGACATGTACATCCTCGGCAAGGCGCTCGGCGGCGGCCTCTACCCCGTCTCGGCCGTCGCGGCCAACGGCGACGTGCTCGAGGTCATCACCCCGGGCAGCCACGGCTCGACGTTCGGCGGCAACCCGCTCGCGGCCGCGATCGGCCACGAGGTCGTGAAGATGCTGCAGACCGGCGAGTACCAGTCCCGGGCCGAGAAGCTCGGCGCCCACCTCGCCGCCGGGCTCGAGCCGCTGGTCGGCCAGGGCCTCGACGCCGTCCGGGTGCGGGGGCTGTGGGCCGGGATCGACATCGACCCCGAGCTGGCCACCGGCCGCGACGTCACCGAGGCGCTGCTCGACCGTGGCATCCTGGCCAAGGAGGCCCACGGCCAGACCGTCCGGCTGGCCCCGCCGCTGGTGGCCTCCGAGGAGGACCTCGACCTGCTGGTCTCGGCGTTCGCCACGTTCGTCGGCCGCTGACGTATCCGCGGGGTCGGAGATAGTCCGGGACGTTTGCGGGGTGGTTCCGGTTGGGATCACCCCGCAAATGTCCCGGACTATCCAGGTCTCACCGGTCAGCCCGGCGCTCCTGACCCGGCGACCACGTTGCGCAGCGGGTGGCCGGCGACGTACCGCTCGAGCTGCTCGCGGACCAGCGCCGACATCCGCGGCAGCATCGCGGTGGTGCCGCCGGCGACGTGGGGGGTGATCAGGACGTCGGGCACGTCCCAGAGAGGGTGTCCGTCGGGCAGCGGCTCGGGATCGGTCACGTCGAGCGCGAACCGCAACCGTCCGGCCTCGGCGATCACCGCGTCGGCGTCGACGACCCCGCCGCGGGCGACGTTCACGACGACGGCGCTGTCGGGGAGCGCCGCCAGCACGTCGCGCCCGACGAAGCCCCGCGTGGCGTCGCCGAGCGGCAGCAGGACGACGACCGCGTGCTGGGCCGGCAGCAGCGCCGGCAGCTCCTCGACCGGGTGGACCGGCCCGACCAGGTCGTCGTCGCGTGCCCGGCTGGCGACCGCCGTGACCCGGGCGCCGTGGGCGAGCAGCCGGTGGGCCAGCGCCCGCCCGATCGACCCGTAGCCGAGCACCATCACGTGGGAGTCGGCCAGCGACCGCATGCCGGTGCGGAGCTGCTGCCAGCTGCCATGTCCGCGCACCGCCTCCGGGATCCGGCGCAGCACCGCCAGCAGCAGCGCGACCGCGTGCTCGGCCGTCGCGTCGTCGTGGACGCCGGCCGCGTTGCACAGGGTCACCCCGTCGGGCAGCAGCTCGAGCTGGCCGTCGTAGCCCGCCAGCTGGGTCTGCACCACCCGCAGCCGGGGCAGCTCGCCCAGCCGCCGGAAGGTCCGCAGCGTGCGGTAGTCGGGCACGCACACCTCGATCCCCGGGTCGGGGTCGGACGTGCCGTCCCACACCACCGCCTCGGTGCCGGCCACCTCCCCGACGGCGTCACGCAGCTCGGCGTCCGGGTAGGACACGATCATGGTTCCTCCTCCAGCAGGGGCAGGTACGCCGACAGGTCGGTCCGCTCGCCGGAGGCCCGGACCCGACCCGCGGCCACGGCCTCGGCCCAGCCAGTCGCTCCGGTGGCCAGGTCGAGCCAGGTGGCGGCGTCGGTCTCCACGACCGCCGGCGGGGTGCCGCGGGTGTGGCGCACCCCCTCGACCACCTGCGCGGCGGCGTACGGCGGCACGCGGACCTCCACCGACCTGCCCGGCGCACGTTCGGCGAGCACGGCGAGGAAGTGCTTGACCAACAGCCGGACGTCGGCGGGCTCGCGCCGGGCGAGCGCGTCCGCCACCTCGGCGGGCGTGGCACGGCGAAGGCGGGCGGGCACGACCCCAGCCTAGGAACTCGCTCGGTCAAGACCCGCGCCGGTCATCGTGTCCGGCGCCCCGGGACCGGCGTCCCGGCGGCGTTGTCGTGGTCGCGACCGGGTCAGGTGAGGTCGTCGAGCAGGGCCAAGGTGCGGGTCCAGGCGTCGGAGGTCGGGTCGATGACGACGAAGTGGTCGCCGTCGACCTCGGTGAGCGCGGCGTCGGCACCGGCCGACGTCGCGGCGTCGACGTAGGTCCGCGACAGCTCGATCGGGACGACGTCGTCGCCGGTGCCGTGCACGCACCGGACGGGGACGCCGAGCGGCACCTGCTGCGCCGGGTCGTACGCCGCGTCGCGGGGTCCGGCCGGGTGACCGAGCAGCGCCCGGACCGCGCCCCCGCCGAGCCCCAGCCGGTCGGCCAGCACCAGGTCGAGCACGCCCGCCTGGGAGACCACGGCGGTCACCGGTACCCGGGCGTCGTGCCGGGCCGCCGCCCAGGTCGCGAGGTGGCCACCGGCGGAGTGGCCGAGCGTGAGCACCGCCGAGGTGTCGAGTCCCTCGACCTCGGCCAGCCGGTCGATCCCCGCGGCGACGTCGTCGAAGGTCTGCGGCGTGCCGCCCCCGTCGCCGACGCGCCGGTACTCCAGGTTCCAGGCGGCCCAGCCCTCCCCGACCAGGCTCTCGGCCAGCGGCCGGCCCAGCGACAGGTCGTACTGCGCCTTCCAGAAGCCGCCGTGGACGACCACCACCACGCCGCGCGGGGTCCCGTCCGGCAGGCTCAGCTCGGCGTACTGGCTCGGGTCGTCGCCGTAGCGGACGGTGCGGGTGCCGGGAGGGGCCACGGCCTCATCCTGCCCGCACGCCGCGAGCGTCGCGAGGGCGCCCGCCGCGAGCACCTCCGTCCGCGTCAGCGGCGGTCCCCCGGCCCGGCCCGGCGGCACCGTCAGCCGAGGGCGGCCGGGAGGGTCGCCGTCCACGCCTCGCGCAGCTCGGCGAGGGGGACGTCGAACCAGCCCTCGACCTCCAGCGTGGTGCCGCCGGTGGCACCGACCACTGCCGCCGGTACGCCGAGTGCGTCGGCCATCGTGAGCAGCTGCTGGAGCCCGTCGTCGGTCACGGTCGCCAGCGCCCGGGCCGCGGACTCCGAGAACAGCCCGACGAAGGCGTCCCCCTCCACCCGGATCGTGGCGCCGACGTCGTGGCGCAGCACCGACTCGACCAGCGCCTGCGCGAGCCCGCCGTCGGCGAGGTCGTGGGCGGAGGTCAGCAGACCTGACCGGCCGGCGTCGGCGAGCAGCGTCGCGAGCGAGCGCTCTGCCGGCAGGTCGACCTGCGGAGGCAGCCCGCCGAGGTGCCCGTGGACGACGTGGGCCCACTCCGAGCCGGACAGCTCCTCGCGGGTCTCACCGAGCAGCACGACCCGGTGGCCCTCGGCGCCGAACCCGGTCGGCGTACGGCGCGCGACGTCGTCGATCACGCCGAGCACCGCCACCACCGGCGTCGGCAGGATCGCCGTCTCGCCGGTCTGGTTGTAGAGGCTGACGTTGCCGCCCGTGACCGGGATGCCCAGCGCGGCGCAGGCGTCCTTGAGTCCGCGACAGGCCTCGGCGAACTGCCACATCACGCCGGGGTCCTCGGGCGAGCCGAAGTTCAGGCAGTCGGAGACGGCCAGCGGCCGGGCACCACCGGTGGCGACGTTGCGATAGCTCTCGAGCAGGGCGAGCTGGGCACCGGCGTAGGGGTCGAGCCGGGCGAACCTGCCGTTGCAGTCGGTCGACACCGCCACGCCGAGCCCGGTCTCCTCGTCGACGCGCACCATGCCGGCGTCGCTGGGCTGGGCGAGCACGGTGTTGCCGCGCACGTAGCGGTCGTACTGGTCGGTGATCCACGACTTGTCGCAGAGGTTGGGGCTGGCGGCCAGCCGCAGCAGCGTCTCGCGCAGCTCGCCTCCCTCCTCGGGCCGCGGCAGGTCCTCGGCCCGGTCGGCCTGGAGGGCGTCCTGAGTCCGCGGCCGCTCGACAGGGCGGTGGTAGGTCGGGCCGTCGTGGGCGACCGAGCGGGGAGGGACGTCGACGACCCGCTCACCGTGCCAGTCGATGTGCAGCCGACCGGTGTCGGTCACCTCACCGATGTCGGTGGCCTCGACGTCCCACTTGGCGCAGATCTCCAGGAACCGGGCGACGTCGTCGGGCCCGACGACCGCCATCATCCGCTCCTGCGACTCGCTCATGAGGATCTCCTCGGGGGCGAGCGTCGAGTCGCGGAGCGGGACCAGGTCGAGGTCGACGTGCATGCCGCCGTCGCCGGCGCTGGCGAGCTCGGAGGTGGCGCACGACAGGCCGGCGCCGCCGAGGTCCTGGATGCCGGTGACCACGCCGGCGGCGAACAGCTCGAGGGTGCACTCGATGAGCAGCTTCTCCATGAACGGGTCGCCGACCTGGACGCTGGGCCGCTTCGCCGGGCCACCCGAGCCGGAGGCACCGTCCGGCGCAGCGTCGAAGGTCTCGCTGGCCAGCACGCTCACGCCACCGATGCCGTCGCCACCGGTGCGGGCGCCGTAGAGGAGCACCCGGTTGCCGGTGCCGGCCGCCTTGGCGAGGTGGAGGTCCTCGTGGCGCAGGACGCCGACGCACAGCGCGTTGACCAGCGGGTTGCCGAGGTAGGTCTGGTCGAAGACCGCCTCGCCGCCGATGTTGGGCAGGCCGAGGCAGTTGCCGTAGCCGCCGACGCCGGCCACGATCCCCGGCAGCACCCGGTGGGTGTCGTCGGCGTCGAGCGGGCCGAACCGGAGCGGGTCCATGACGGCGACCGGCCGGGCGCCCATCGCGAGGATGTCGCGGACGATGCCGCCGACCCCCGTGGCGGCGCCCTGGTAGGGCTCGACGTACGACGGGTGGTTGTGGCTCTCGACCTTGAAGGTGACGGCGTAGCCCTGGCCGATGTCGATGACGCCGGCGTTCTCGCCGATGCCGGCCAGCATCTTGCCGACCGGCGTCTCCTGCGGGATCTCGGAGAACTGCTTGAGGTGCACCTTCGAGCTCTTGTAGGAGCAGTGCTCGCTCCACATCACCGAGTACATGGCCAGCTCGCTGCTGGTCGGGCGGCGGCCGAGGATCTCGCGGATCCGCTGGTACTCGTCGGCCTTCAGTCCGAGCTCGGCCCACGGCTGCTCGTGGTCGGCGTCCTGGGCGGCGTTCGCGACGGTGTCGAGCACGCGCGTCAATCTACCGGGGGACGTGCCGGGCGCCCGGCACGGCCCGCGGCCGGCGACCCCCGGCGAACTACCCGGCTGTAGTTCACCCGGATCCCTGTGGCGGGTGTGACTGATGGGTTTACCGTGTCGTGTCGTCCCCCGAACCGCTGGAGCCTCCGATGACCCCGCACCGCCGACTCCGTCGCACCCTCGCCGCCGCCGTGGCGGCCGCCGCCACCGTCGTCGCGACCCTCACCACGGTCCCGGCCGAGGCCGCCAACCCGGTGACGCCCGGCAACTTCACCGGCCACGGGTTCGACCAGTGCCTCGCGCCGAGCCAGCGGGCGATGAACACCTGGCTGAAGCACTCGCCGTTCCTGGCCGTCGGCATCTACATCGCCGGCGACAGCCGCGGCTGCCGCAACCAGCCGAACCTCACCCCCACGTGGGTCGGGACCCAGCTGCGCAAGGGCTGGCGGCTGCTGCCGATCACCCTCGGGCCGCAGGCGTCGTGCCACCCGAGCTTCCCGAGGTACGACGACGACCACACCATCAACCCGCGGCCGGGCAGCAACGGCAACTACTCGCGGGCCCGCAAGCAGGCCCGCCACTGGGCCGGTGAGACCGTCGACAAGGCGCAGCACCTCGGCATCGTCAAGGGCAGCACCCTCTGGTACGACCTCGAGGGCTTCGACCTGTCCCACACCCGGTGCCGCGAGTCGGCGCTGGCGTTCCTGTCCGCCTGGACCACCAAGGTGCACGATCTGGACTACGTCTCCGGCGTCTACTCCAGCGCCGGCTCGGGCATCAAGATGCTCGACAACGTCCGGGTCAACCGACCCGGCCGGTTCGCCCTCCCCGACCGGATCTGGATCGCCCGGTGGGACGGTCGCGCCAACACCCGGACCGACTACATCCGCGACGACGGCTGGCTGCCGGGCGGTCGCATGAAGCAGTACCGCGGCGGCCACACCGAGACCTGGGGCGGCGTCTCGATCAACATCGACAGCAACTGGCTCGACCTCGGCAAGGGGTCGTGGGCGGCGCCCGTCGAGCACTGCAACGGCACCCGGGTCGACTACCGCAACTACGCGCCCGTCGAGCCGGGCTCGGCGCTGGGCGGCCGGGTCTCGGCGCTGCAGTGCTTCCTCAAGGAGGCCGGGGAGTACGGCGGCGCCATCAACGGCTCCTACAACGACCGGACCCGCGCCGCCGTCGGACGGTGGCAGGAGGCGCACGGCTTCGCGACCAGCACCACCTGGAGCCGCCGCAACTGGATGGGCCTGACCGCCGCCGGCCCGCGGCCCGTGCTCAAGCTCGGCTCCGCCGGTGAGCCGGTCCGCCGGGTCCAGCGGGCGCTCGACAGCGCGTCCGACGACGCCGACCTCAAGGTCACCGGCGTCTTCAACGAGGCGACCCGGTCGAAGCTGCGGCAGTGGCAGGACCGGGTCGGTCAGCGCACCTCGGGCATCGTGACCGCGCGGACCTGGAAGGCGCTCCGCAAGGGCCGCCGCTGAGGTTCGTCGGCGACGCTCACCCGAAGGCGCCCACCGCGAGAGAGGTGAAGAAGCCGAGGCCGTCGGTGCCGGAGCCGGTGAGCTCCTCGACGGCGTGCTCGGGGTGGGGCATCAGGCCCACGACGTTGCCGCGCTCGTTGGTGATCCCGGCGATGTCGCGCAGCGAGCCGTTGGGGTTGTCGTCGAGGTAGCGCGCGACGACCCGGCCCTCGCCCTCGAGCCGGTCGAGCGTGGGCTCGTCGGCGACGTACCCGCCCTCGCCGTTCTTGAGCACGATCGTGATCTCGGCGCCGGCCCGGTAGGCCGAGGTCCAGGCGGTGCGGTTGTTCTCGATCCGCAGCCGCTGGTCACGGCACACGAACTTGCGGTGGTCGTTGCGGATCAGCGCCCCGGGCAGCAGGTGGGACTCGCACAGGATCTGGAACCCGTTGCAGATGCCGAGCACCGGCAACCCGCGGGCGGCCGCCTCGACGACCTCGGCCATCACCGGCGAGAACCGGCTGATCGCGCCGCAGCGGAGGTAGTCGCCGTAGGAGAAGCCTCCCGGCAGCACCACCGCGTCGACCTCGCGCAGGTCGTGGTCGCCGTGCCACAGGGGGACGGCGTCGTGGCCACCGATGCGGACGGCGCGCTGGGCGTCGGCGTCGTCGAGGGACCCGGGGAAGGTGACGACCCCGATCTTCATGCGTCGTCGCCCTCGACCCGGACGGTGAAGTTCTCGATCACCGGGTTGGAGAGCAGGGTCTCGGCCATCTGGCGCACCGAGTCGAGCACCTCGGTGGTGGCCTCGCCCTCGACCTCGAGCTCGAACCGCTTGCCCTGGCGGACGTCGGTGACGCCCGTGAAGCCCAGCCGCGGCAGCGCCCCGTGGACCGCCTTGCCCTGCGGGTCGAGGATCTCGGGCTTGGGCATGACGTCGACGACGACACGGGCCACGGCGGTGCTCCTTGTGGGCGGGTCCTGGGGGCGCTCGGAGTCTATCCGCGGCGGTGGGCTGGGATTGCCGGGGCACACTGGGTGGCATGGCCAGCACTTCAGCCTTCCCCGCGGGGAGGCCGCTCCGGCTGGAGTTCCCGCAGTCGCTCGCGGTCTACGACGACTACGAGGCCGCCCAGCGCACGGTCGACTTCCTCGCCGACGAGAGGTTCCCGGTCGAGCACTGCATGATCGTCGGTACCGACCTCAAGCGGGTCGAGCGGATCACCGGTCGCCTCACCACCGGCCGGGTGGCCCTCGGCGGCGCGCTCTCCGGGATCTGGCTCGGGCTGTTCATCGGACTCGTGTTCGCCCTCTTCGCCGAGGGGACCATCTGGGCGATGGTGCTCGCCACGATGGCGTTCGGCGCGTTCTTCGGCGCCGTCTGGGCCGTGGTCGGGTACGCCGCGACGCGCGGCCACCGCGACTTCTCCTCGGTCACCCAGGTGGTGGCGACCCGCTACGAGGTGCTGGTCGAGCACAAGGTGGCCGCGCAGGCGCGCGAGATGCTCGCCCGCCTGCCCGGCGCACTGCCCGATCCGTTCGCCTGAGCGATCAGGCTCCCTGGGTGACCTCGTAGATCTCGTCGGCCTCGAGGCCATGGGCCTCGCGGTGGACCCGGGTGGCCGTCTCGGCGTCGGGGGCGTCGACCAGGCAGAAGATCTTCCCCTGCTTCTCGTCGACCCAGTAGTGCTGGTAGTCGACGCCGTACCGGTCCTGGGTCTCGACGTCCTTCGCGTGCGCCCCTGCCACGTCGGAGGCACTGATGCCCCCGCCCAGGTGGTGGACGTCCATGAACAGCGGCATGCTTCCCCCTCCCCGGCCTCGGCCGGCCCCTCCGGCGTCCGCGGGGAACCTCCTCACCGTCCACCCGGGGGCGGCGGCGGTCAACACCCGCACCACACCGGACCCGCGACGCTCCCGCACGGAGCCGCGTAAAGGAACCGATCGACCTGTTGTCTCGCGGCGGGTCATGGTGTAACGATGTGTGCGCCTGGTTCGGGGGGACCGGGGCTCGGGTGGGGGGATCCGAGGGGGGATCATGGTTCGTCGTCCACTCTGCGCTGTCATGAGCGCAGCAGTCATCGCAGTACTTGCTCCGGCAGCATCGGTTGCGGGGTCGGTCACTCATCCAGGAGCGGTCTCCGCCGTCCCGTCGGCAGACACGCCGCACGCCATCGACGACGCCGTCGTCGCCAACGCCGCCGTCCACACGTTCACCCAGGTCGGCGGCGTGATGTACGCCGGCGGGAAGTTCCACAACGTCCAGAACCCGCGGCGCAACAACACCCTGGTGCGCGACAACCTGTTCTCGTTCGACGTGTCCACCGGCCAGCCGACGGGCTGGGCGCCGCAGGTCAACGGCGAGGTCTGGCGCACCTTCTACGTCGCGCCCCACCTCTACGTCGGTGGTGACTTCACGGCCGCCGACGGAGTCCAGGAGCGGTTGGTGCGCTACAACCTCTCGTCGGGCACGCCCGTCATCGACACCAACTGGAACCCGCAGGGGGTCACGCGCCCGGTGAGCGACCTCGACTACGTCGACGGACGGCTGATCGTCGCGGGCGCCTTCAACAAGCGGCTCGTCGCCCTCAACCCGGCCACGGGTGACAACACCGACTACATCGACCTCCCGATCACCGGCAGCGTGAAGGTGAACGGCGCCGGACCCGTCGAGGTCTGGCGGATCGCGGTGTCGCCCGACGGCAGCAAGCTGGTCGGGATCGGCAACTTCACCACCGTCGGCACCGCCAGCCGGGCCCGCGCCTTCATGCTCGACCTCGGGCCGACGTCCGCGACGGTCGCCCCCTGGTACTACCAGCCGCTGGTCAACAACTGCCGGGCCAACAGCCTGCGCGCCCAGCTGCGCGACGTCGACTTCAGCCCCAACGGTTCCTACTTCGTGATCGCGGCGACCGGCTACATCCCCCTGTCGGGTGGCGTCGGCCGGGACATCTGCGACGCGGCCGCCCGGTTCGAGACCTCGATCGCGAACCCGACCCGACCGACCTGGATCAACTACACCGGCGGTGACACGCTGCACTCCGTGGCGGTCACCGGCCCCGCGGTCTACGTGGGCGGGCACCAGCGGTGGCTGGACAACCCGTTCGGGAACAACTCGGCCGGTCCCGGGGCGGTCTCGCGGGAGGGGATCGGAGCGATCGACCCGTCGACCGGCCGGGCGCTGCCGTGGAACCCGGGCAAGACGCGCGGGGTCGGGACCAAGTTCATCTACCCGACGCAGTCCGGGATCTGGTTCGGCTCCGACGGTCGCCGGTTCGCCGGGGTGGTCCACGACTCGATCGCCTTCACACCGCTTCCCTGAGGACGAGGAGGTCCGGGGCGCCGGGATGGCGCCCCGGACCCCTCACTCGCCCCGCCGCTGCAGCCCGACGATCACCAGCGCCACGCCCAGCCCGGCGACGATCGGGCCGATGATCGCCCAGGTGGTGGAGCCGGACATGGCACTGCCGCCGACGTACCCCAGGCCCTGGAGGGTCCAGAGCCCGCCGACCAGCAGCATCACCACGCCGAGCACGACGGCGAGCTGCCGCCCCATCAGGACAGCTCGCGCTTGAGGATCTTGCCGGTCGCGGTCATCGGCAGCTCGTCGACGAACTGCACGATGCGGGGGTACTTGTGGCCGGCCATCTCCTCCTTCGACCACGCCACCAGGTCGTCCTCGGTGACGTCGTCGTGGTCCTTCTCCTTGATGACGACCGCCTTGACCTCCTCGCCGTGGCTCTCGTGGGGGACGCCGATGACCGCGGCCAGCGAGACGGCCGGGTGGGTCATCAGCACCTCCTCGACCTCCCGCGGGTACACGTTGTAGCCGCCGCGGATGATCATGTCCTTGGACCGGTCGACGATGTAGTAGAAGCCGTCGTCGTCCCTGCGGGCGAGGTCGCCGGAGCGGAACCAGTCGTCGCGGATCGCCTCGGCCGTGGCGTCGGGGCGGCCGTAGTAGCCCTTCATGATGTTGGGTCCCTTGATCGCGATCTCGCCGACCTGGTCGTCGCCGGAGGGGACCTCCGACCAGTCCTCGTTGATCAGCTTCATCTCGACGCCGGGGATGGGCGTGCCGATCGACCCGACCCGCACCTCCTCGCCACGGGGGGCAAAGCTCGCGACCGGAGAGGTCTCGGAGAGGCCGTAGCCCTCGAGGATGGTGACGCCGAAGCGGCGCTCGAACTCCTTGTGCACCTCGACCGGGAGCGCCGAGCCGCCGGCCGCGGCCACCCGGAGGTTGGCCGCGAGCTCCTGGACGTCGACGCCTGACTCGTCGAGGGCGCCGAGCAGCCCCCAGTACATGGTGGGGACGCCGGCGAAGAAGCTGACCTTCTCCTTGGCCATGGTCAGCAGCGCCGGCCCGGCCTCGAACCGCGGCAGCATCACGACGGTGCCGCCGTACGCGAACCCGCCGTTCATGATCACGGTCTGGCCGAAGGAGTGGAACAGCGGCAGCACGCACAGGTAGGTGTCGGGGTTGCTCGCATCGGCCCCGAACAGGGCCTCGCCGGTGAGCGCGTTGGAGTGCATGTTGCGGAGCCGCAGCTCGGCGCCCTTGGGCTGGCCGGTGGTGCCGGAGGTGTAGAGGATCACCGCGGTGTCGTCGTCGTCCACGGCGACGGTGTCGAACGTCGGCAGCTGGTCCCGCATCGCCCGCCCCAGCGTCTCGACCCCGTCGATCGGCGACTCCGCCGCCGGGTCGGCGGTGATCAGGAAGAAGTGCTCGCAGCCGTCGGTCTGCTCGAATCCCTGGTGGCCGGCCTGCCCGATGGGCAGCTCGGCCGTCCCCTCGAAGCAGAAGTAGGCCTTCGCGTCGGAGTCGTCGAGGTGGTAGGCGACCTCGCGTCCCTTGAGCAGCACGTTGAGGGGCACCACGGTCGCGCCGGCCTTGAGGATGCCGTAGTAGACGATCGGGAAGTACGGCAGGTTCGGGCAGCTCAGGGCGACCTTGTCCCCGGGCCGGATGCCGCGGGCGACCAGCAGGTTGGCGACCTGGTTGGCGGCGCCGTCGACCTCCGTGTAGGTGAGCCGGGCATCACCCAGGACGACCGCCTCGCGGTCGCCGTACCGGGAGGCGGAGTCTTCGAGGAGCGAGGCGAGGTTCGGCATGACCTGACCCTAGGTGACCCGCGGGTACGGCGACAGGGGCCGATCAGCGGGGTCGGCGGGTGAGGACGTCGTCGACCCGGCGCAGGTCGTGGCCGATCGCAGGTCCGGCCAGCCGGCCTGCCACGGCCACCGGCACCGTCCAGGTCCCCGAGCCGGCGAGGGACCCCTCGGCCCGGACCCGGCACCCGGTGGGGGTGGTGTCGAAGAACATCGTCAGCTCGGCACGGATGCCACGCCACCGGCCGGTCTCGGCCCAGACCCGGGGCGGGTCGAGCCGACTGATCTCGAGCCGCGGTCGGACCATGGCGAGGGTGTTGTCGCGCCAGGTCATCCCCACGTGCGGCTCCGCGGTGCGATCGGACAGCGTGACCGACAGCAGCGAGGCCTGCCACTCGGGGCGGTTGCGCGGGTCGGCGAGGTAGTCGAACACGGCCTCCCGCGGGTGGTCCAGCTCCACCGCCGTGGTGAAGCCCACGGTGGTCAGAACGACTCCCCGGTCAGCCGCTCGTAGACCTCCACGTAGCGGGCGCGGGTGCGCTCGACCACCTCGGCCGGCAGCGGAGGCGGCGCCTGGCCCGAGTGGCGGTCCCACCCGGACTCCGGGGAGAGCAGCCAGTTGCGCACGATCTGCTTGTCGTAGGACGGCTGGGTGCGTCCGGGCTGCCACTCGTCGGCGGGCCAGAACCGGGAGGAGTCGGGGGTGAGCACCTCGTCGGCGAGCACCAGGGTGCCGTCACCACGGTGGCCGAACTCCAGCTTGGTGTCGGCGACGATGATGCCCCGCGCCCGGGCGATCTCCTCGGCGCGGGCGTAGACCGCGAGCGTGGTTCGGCGCAGCGCGGCCGCGACCTCCTCGCCCACGGTCGCGACGACGGCGTCGTAGGACACGTTCTCGTCGTGCTCGCCGAGGTCGGCCTTGGTCGCCGGGGTGAAGACCGGCTCGGGCAACCGGCTGCCGTCCTCGAGGCCGGGCGGCAGCGCGATGCCGCACACCTCTCCGGTCGCCCGGTAGTCGAGCAGCCCGGAGCCGGTGAGGTAGCCGCGGGCGACGCACTCGACGGGGTACATCTCCAGCTGCTCGCAGACGACCGCGCGGCCGGCGTACTGGTCGGGCACGTCGGTGGAGACGACGTGGTGGGGCACCAGGTCGGCGAGCTGGTCGAACCACCACAGGGACATCCGGGTGAGGACCTCGCCCTTGCCGGGGATCTCGGAGTCGAGGACGAAGTCGAAGGCGCTGATCCGGTCGCTGGCGACCATCAGCAGGTGACCGTCGTCGTCCTGGTAGAGGTCGCGCACCTTGCCGGAGTGGAGGTGCTGGAGGCCGTCGCTCACCCGGACGATCCTAGAGGTCATCCTTTCTCTACTTTCTAACCTGACATACAGTTGTATCCGTGGACCCGACGTTCCTGATCATCGGCGCCCCCAAGGCCGGCACCACCGCGCTGCACGCCGCCCTCAGCGCCCACCCCGACGTGTTCGTGAGCGACCCCAAGGAGCCCAAGTACTGGCTCTGCGACGACGCACCCCCACCGGCGTGGTGCGGCCCGGGTGACGCGCACTCCCAGCGGGAGTGGACCTGGCGCCGCGACGACTACCGACGACTCTTCGACGACGCCGGCGGCCACCGGGCGCGGGGCGAGAGCACGCCGTTCTACCTGTGGAGCCGCGGTGCCCACCGGAGGATCGCCGAGGCGCTGCCCGACGTGAAGCTGATCGCCGTCGTCCGGGACCCGATCGACCGCGCCTACAGCAACTGGATGCACCTGTGGTCCGACGGGCTGGAGCCGATCGAGGACTTCGAGGAGGCGTTCGCGCTCCAGGACGACCGGGTGGCGCGCGGGTGGGCGCCGTTCTGGCGCTACCGCGAGCTCGGGCTGTACGGCGAGCAGCTCCAGCACCTCCAGCGGTACGTCGACCCGGCGCGGATCCTGGTGATGCGCTACCGCACCATCGTCGACGAGCCGCGGGCCGCCGTCGACCGGGCGTGCCACTTCCTCGGCATCCGGCAGGGCCAGGTCGCCACCATCCCGCGCGACAACTCGCGCGACTACGTCGAGCCGGGCTGGCGCCCGCGGGTCATCGGTCCCGTGGTGCGGGCGGGCGCCCGGGCCGGGGCGCTGGTGCCACCGGAGATGTGGCGCAGGGCCAGCGCGCCCCTGGTCGCGCAGCTGTCCGGCAGCAACGGGGTCCACCGGCCGCACCTCTCCCCCGGAGCCAGGCGGCGACTGGTCCCGAGCTTCGCCGACGACGTAGCGCTGCTGACCGGGCTCACCGGCGAGGACTTCTCCGACTGGCTCTCCGGGGAGAGCCGCGGCTCGTTCGCTCAGCGCACGCAGGTCACCAGGTCGTGAGCCCCGTCGGGGCGGGCCGCCTCGACATAGAACCGGGTACGGCCGCCCGGCAGCCGGACGGCCGTCGCGTAGCGGAACGCCCCGTCGGAGTGGGGTGAGGCGATCGGCCGGACGGCCGGGTCGGGCACCAGCCGGTCACCGTCCCAGCGCGCGACCCCTGTGGTCTCGTACCAGTTGGACGCCGCGTCGGCGCGACCGTCGTAGAGCACCTCGAGCGTGGTGCTGTCGAGGACGGCAGTGACCCTCGCGCCCCGCGCGTCCCACTCCCCCGGCCGGCCGCGCAGCACCTCACCGAGGTCGTGCCAGGTCAGGCCGTCGTCGCCGACCAGCAGCCGGGTGGTCATCCGGTCCTCGTCGCCGGGCTCGGTGAGCGGGTGGCAGCACAGCCACATCCGCCAGCCGTCGTCGTCGCGGGTGACGACCGGGTCCTTGACGGCCGTGAAGTCGTCGCCGGGCAGCACCACGGTGCGACATCCCGTCGGCAGCCCCTCGGGGGTGGCCGCGGTGAGGCTGTCGACCCACCAGTGCTTGGAGTCCGGGGTCGCGCACGAGAGGTAGAGCCGCCAGCCGCCGTCGGCGAGCGGCACCAGCGCCGGCCGCTCGAAGGACTCGCTGCCGAACGCGTCCCGGTCGACCTCGGCGACCTGCTCGAAGCGCACGCCGTCGTCGGAGCGGGCCACCACGACGCTCACGCCGCGACCGTCGGTGAGCGGGCGGCGTACGCGGTAGGCCAGCCAGAAGACACCGTCGTGCAGCACGACCGTGGCGGCGCCCGACCAGTTGCCGGGGCCGGGGTCGGGGGCAGGGACGACGACCTCACAGTCGTCGTACGACGGCAGGAGGCTCACGGGGGCAGCAGTCATGCCCACCACCATAGTCGAGCAACTCGCTCGACTATAGCCCCGCCTGCTCCAGGATCGCCTTGAGCCGGGCCAGGTCCTTGGTCGTGGCCCGACGCATCGCCCGCTCCATCACCGGCGCGGCCACGCCGGCGAACCCGGACGGGGTGCCGCGGTTGCGCAGCGTCATCCGGGTGGCGTCCTTGCCGACCGGCTCCCAGGTGTAGGTGGTCTCCATCGGGAACGGGCCGTCGGCGGTGCGCATCACCAGCCGCTCGTCGGGCACCAGCTCCACCACCTCGTAGGTGTAGGCGAGCCGCCGGCCGAGGAACCGCGCGACGAAGTCCATCCGGGAGCCGACCGCCACCGGCGGAGGGGTCTGCCAGGTGACCTCGCGGATGTTGACGTACCAGTCGGGGGCGTGGGACGGGTCGCCGGCGTACGCCGCCACCTCGGCCACCGGCCGGGCGATCACGGTCTCCACGCGGACGTCGACGGGCACCACGCCAGCCTAGGCCTTTCGGGTGAGGTGAGAGGCTGACGGAGATGGAGCACGGCGAGGAGGCCACGGCGACGACGGGGACGGCGTACGAGCCCGATCCCCGTCGCTGGCGGGTGCTCGCGGTCACGCTGCTGGTCGGCTTCATGTCGCTGCTCGACGTCACGATCGTGAACGTCGCGGTGCCCTCGATCCGGGCCGGGCTCGACACGTCGGCGGCGACCGTGCAGTGGGTGGTGTCGGGCTACGCGCTCGCGTTCGGCATGACCCTGGTCGCGGGCGGCCGGCTCGGGGACGCCCACGGTCGGCGACGGATGATGACGCTCGGGCTGGTCGGCTTCATCGTGTCCAGCGCCGCGGTCGGGCTGGCGCCGAACGCCGCGGCGATCGTCCTGGCGCGGCTGGCGCAGGGGGCGAGCGCCGGGCTGCTCACCCCGCAGAACTCCGGGCTCATCCAGCAACTGTTCCGCGGCGACGAGCGAGGGCGGGCGTTCGGCATGTTCGGCTTCACCGTCGCCGTTGCCTCCGCCACCGGACCGCTGATCGGCGGGCTGCTGATCGGACTGCTCGGCGAGCAGGACGGCTGGCGCTCGCTGTTCCTGGTCAACGTCCCGATCGGGCTGGTGGCGCTGGTCCTGATCCGCCGGCTGGTGCCCGACAACGTGTCCGGGTACGGCGCCGAGGACCGCGACCCCCGGATCGACGTCACCGGGGCGCTGCTGCTGGGGCTGGCCGTGGTCGCGGTGCTCTACCCCCTGGTCAGCCTCGAAGCCGGCGCGGGCCTGCCGCTCGTGCTGCTGGCCGCGGCCCCGCCGCTGGCGTGGGCGTTCGTCCGCTGGGAGCAGCGCACCGTCCGGACCGGCCACCCGCCGCTGCTCGACGTCTCGCTGCTGCGCACGCTGCCGGGCTACGCCAACGGGCTGCTGGTCGGCACGCTGTACTTCACCGGGTTCACCGGCATCTTCCTGGTGCTGTCGGTGCACCTGCAGGAGGGTGTCGGCCTCTCGCCGCTGCAGGCGGCGCTGCTGCTGACCCCGTTCGCGATCGGCGCCGCGACCACCTCCCCCCTCGCCGGGCGGCTGGTCGGCCGGATCGGCCGCCGGGTCACCCTGGTCGCGCTCTCGGTGATGATGACCGGCACCGCGCTGTCCGCGTGGCTGGTGACCTCGCCGTCCGGGTCGCTCTGGTGGACGCTCGCCCCGGCGATGTTCCTCGCCGGCGTGGGTGGCGGCGGGGTGATCTCCCCCAACTTCACGCTGACCCTGGCCGAGGTGCCGCCGACGATGGGGGGCGCCGCCGGCGGGGCGCTGCAGACCGGCCAGCGGATCGGTTCGGCCCTCGGCGCCGCCCTGCTGATGACCGTCTACCAGGCCTCGCTGGCCGTCACCTCCCCGGCCCTCGCCGCCCGGTGGTCACTGCTCACCGCGCTGGTGGTGCTCGCCGTTGCGCTCGCCGCCGCCGTACGGTCCTGGCGGCTCGGGGACTGACAGGCTCCAGCCCCCCGATTTCAGAGGATGGCGCCGGGTGAGTACGCCGCGGCGGCGGGGTGCCGCTCGACGAGCCCGGCGACGCGGCGGCAGACGGCCTGGGTCTGCGCCACGGCAGCACCGGTGAAGCTGATCGGGTCGGCGACAAGCGAGTCGACGGCGTCGCGGGACAGGCCCAGCCGGGAGTCGCCGGCCAACCGGTCCAGCAGGTCGTTGGAGGTCCGGCCCTGCCGCATCTCGAGCGCGACGGCGACGGCGTGCTCCTTGATCGCCTCGTGGCCGGTCTCACGGCCCACGCCGCCCCGCACCGCCGCCATCAGGACCTTGGTGGTCGCGAGGAACGGCAGGTAGCGGTCGAGCTCGCGCTGCACGACGGCCGGGAACGCGCCGAACTCGTCGAGCACGGTGAGGAAGGTCTGGAACAGCCCGTCGGCGGCGAAGAACGCGTCGGGCAGCGCCACCCGGCGTACGACGGAGCACGAGACGTCGCCCTCGTTCCACTGGTCGCCGGCGAGCTCGCCGACCATCGAGAGGTAGCCGCGGGTGACCACGGCCAGGCCGTTGACCCGCTCGCAGGACCGGGTGTTCATCTTGTGCGGCATCGCCGACGAGCCGACCTGACCCTCGACGAACCCCTCGGTCACCAGCTCGTGACCGGCCATCAGCCGGATCGTGGTGGCCAGGTTGGACGGTGCCGCGGTCAGCTGGACGACGGCCGACAGAACGTCGAGGTCGAGGCTGCGCGGGTAGACCTGCCCGACGCTGGTCAGCACCCGGTGGAAACCGAGGTGACGGGCGACCCGCTCCTCGAGGTCGGCCAGTGCGGCCTCGTCGCCGTCGAGCAGGTCGAGCATGTCCTGGGCGGTGCCCATCGGTCCCTTGATGCCGCGCAGCGGGTAGCGGACCAGCAGCTCCTCGACCCGCTCGACCGCCACCAGCAGCTCGTCGGCGACGGTCGCGAACCGCTTGCCGAGCGTGGTCGCCTGGGCCGCCACGTTGTGGGAGCGGCCGGCCATCACCGTCGTCTCGTGCTCGGCCGCCAGCCGCGCCAGCCGCGCCAGCGCCGCGACCGCCCGGTCGCGGAGCAGCTCGAGGCTCTGCCGGACCTGCAGCTGCTCGACGTTCTCGGTGAGGTCGCGCGAGGTCATCCCCTTGTGGATGTGCTCGTGGCCGGCCAGCGCCGCGAACTCCTCGATCCGGGCCTTCACGTCGTGCCGGGTGACCCGCTCGCGGGCGGCGATCGACTCGAGGTCGACCCCCTTCTCCTGCAGAGCGAGGACGTCCTCGTAGGCCTCCACCACCCCGTCGGGCACGTCGACACCGAGGTCGCGCTGCGCCCTCAGCACGGCGACCCAGAGCTGCCGCTCCAGCACCACCTTGTGCTCGGGGGACCAGATCGCGACCAGGTCGTCGGCGGCGTAGCGGGTGGCCAGCACGTTGGGGACCGTCACGCGTCCAGCCTAAGGGGCGTCGCCGGCCTAGCGACGCGGCCCGGTGCGCAGCTGCAGCCGTTGCCCGGGCCGGAGCTGGGCGCAGCGGTCGACGTCGACGTCGTCGACATAGCCGATCACCGGGTAGCCGCCCGTCACCGGGTGGTCGGCCAGGAACAGCACCGGCAGCCCGGACGGCGGGATCTGCAGCGCGCCCCGCAGCATCCCCTCGCTCGGCAGCTCGCCCTCCCGGCTGCGGTCCAGCGCCTCGCCCTCGAGCCGTACGCCGACCCGGTTGCTGTCGCCGCTGACGGCGTACTCCTGGGTGGTGAGCAGCCGCCAGGCCGCGTCGTCGAACCAGTCGCGCCGGGGTCCCTCCGTCACGCGCACCACCAGCAGGTCGGCGGCCGGCTCGGCGACCGCGGCCAGGTCGATGCCCGGCGCCTCGCCGGCGTCGCCGCCGACGTGGAGCCGGTCGCCGGAGCCGAGCTGCGGCGGCCCCAGCCCGCCGAGGACGTCGGTGGCGGCCGACCCGAGCACCGGCTCGACCACGAACCCGCCGCGGACCGCGACGTAGGTCCGCAGCCCGGAGGCGGGCGGCCCCAGCCGGACGACGTCTCCGGCGCGCACCCGGACCGGAGCGTTGTGGGGTGCACCCGGGCACCGGGCACCGGTGGTCACGAGGGTCAGCTCCGCCTCCGCCCGCAGCACCAGCCCGCCGAACGTCACCTCGAGCGCCGCCGCGCCGGGGTGGTTGCCGACCAGCCGGTTGGCGAGCCGGTACGACGCCCGGTCGCACGCGCCGGACCAGCCGACCCCGATCGAGGCCTGGCCGGACCGGCCCTCGTCCTGGACCGTGGTGAGCGGGCCGGGCTCCTCGACCACGACGTGCCGAATCACGAGCCGGCCTCCACGAAGCGGACCCGGGTCTCGGGCGTCAGCAGGGCCGGCGGGTCGCGGTCGAGGTCGAACACCGCGAGCTCGGTGCGGCCGATGAGCTGCCAGCCGCCAGGGGTCTGCCGGGGGTAGACCGCGGAGAACTCGCCGGCCAGCGCCACCGACCCGGGCGGCACCTTGGTGCGCGGGCTCTCCCTGCGCGGGACGCTCCACTCCTCCGCGTGGGCCGTCAGGTAGCCGAACCCGGGGGCGAAGCCGCAGAAGGCGACCGTCCAGAGGCCGCTGGTGTGGCGGCGGACCACCTCGTCGCGGTCGCAGCCGAGGATCCCGGCGACGTCGTCGAGGTCCTCCCCGTCGTAGACGACCGGCACCTCGAGCACCGACTCGCCGGCGTCGCCCGCCGTCCGCCCCTCCCCCGGCTCGAGGTCCTCGACGAAAGCTCGCACCCGGGCGGGCGTGGTCGCGCCGGGGTCGAGCACCAGCAGGAGGGTGCGGGAGGCCGGGACCAGGTCGACGACCCCTTCGGGCGGGTCGCCCTGCAGCACGCCGTACCACCCGAGGACCTCGGCGAGGTCGTCACACTCGAGAAGCAGTCCGGCACTGCCGCTGGGGAGGATGCGCACCGTTCACCCCCCGGGGACGAAGGGCCGTACCTCGACCCCGGCCGCCTCGAGAGCGGCCCGGACCGAGCGCGCGATCTCGACCGCTCCGGGGGTGTCGCCGTGGACGCAGATCGAGTGCGGCTTCAGCGTGATCGAGCCGCCCTCGACGTCCTCGATCGGGTCACCGGCCGCCATCGCCACGCAGCGCTTGGCGATGGTCTCCGCGTCGTGGAGCACGGCGCCCTCGAGCCGCCGCGACACCAGGGTGCCCTCCGGGGTGTAGGCGCGGTCGGCGAACGACTCCTCCACCGTCGTGAGGCCTGCCGCCTCGGCCAGGCGGAGCCACACCGACCCGGGGAGCCCCATGACCGGGAGGGTGCGGTCGTGGACGACGATGGCCTCGACGACCGCCGCCGCCTGCTCCTCGTGATGGACGATCGCGTTGTAGAGCGCCCCGTGAGGCTTGACGTAGCCGACCCGCCCGCCGGCGGCCCGGGCGAACGCGTCGAGCGCTCCGATCTGGTAGATCACGTCGTTGGTGAGCGCGTCGGGCTCCATGTCGATGAACCGGCGGCCGAAGCCCGACAGGTCGCCGTAGCCGACCTGGGCGCCGATCACGACGCCACTCTCGACGGCCCGGGCGCACACGCGGCGCATGATCGAGGCGTCGCTGGCGTGGAACCCGCACGCCACGTTGGCGCTGGTGACCACGCCGAGCAGGGCGTCGTCGTCGCCCAGCTCCCAGTTCCCGAACCCCTCACCGAGGTCGGAGTTGAGGTCGACGTACATGTGGCTCCCTCCGGGTCAGAACAGCTCGAGGACGGGCTTGATCGAGTTGATGGCCAGGTAGAGCGTCAGCAGCCAGGCCGCGGTCCCGAGCCCGGCCAGCCACTTCGGGTAGCGGTAGCCGCCGAGCAGGTCGCGGCGTGCCCAGGCGACCCACAGCATCACGCCGATCCCGATCGGCAGCAGCAGCCCGTTGAAGGCGCCCGCGAAGATCAGCAGTGTCGCCGGGGCGGCGCCGACCACGACGAAGATCGCGGTGGTCAGCACGATGAAGCCCACGACCAGGCCGGTCCGGACCCGGTCGCTGGTGCGGGTGCGGGAGGTGATGAACGAGACCGTCGTGTACGACGCCCCGATCACGCTGGTGATCGCGGCCGCCCACAGCACGATGCCGAACACCCGGAGGCCGACGTCACCAGCGGCGGCCTGGAACGCGTCGGCGGCCTGGTTCTCGGGGTCGAGGGCGACGCCCTGCGTGACGACACCGAGGATGGCGAGGAACAGGATCACCCGCATCACGCCCGTGACGATGATCCCGGTCACCGACCCGCGAGTGATCTCGCGCACCCGGTCGGGGCCCTGGACGCCGGAGTCGAGCAGCCGGTGGGCGCCGGCGTACACGATGTAGCCGCCGACGGTGCCGCCGATCAGGGTGGTGGTCGCGAGGACGCTGAACTCCTCGGGGAAGACCGAGTTGCGGAGCACCTCGCCCACGGGTGGAGCGGACGTCAGGGCGATGTACGTCGTCAGGGCGATCATCAGCGCGCCGAGCACCAGCACCACCCGGTCCATGGCCACGCCGGCCTTCCTGGACAGGAAGATGCCGATCGCGATCAGCGCGGAGAGCACGCCGCCGATCGTCGGGTCGAGCCCCATCATCGCGTCGAAGCCGAGGCCGGCACCCGCGACGTTGCCGACGTTGAAGACGAAGCCGCCGAGCAGCAGCAGCCCGGCCATCACGAACCCCATGCCGGGCAGCACCCGGTTGCCGAGCTCCTGGGCCCGCATGCCGGAGACGCCGATCACCCGCCAGACGTTCATCTGGATGGCGATGTCGACCAGGATCGACACCAGGATCGCGCAGGCGAACGCGGCCCCGAGCTCGACGGTGAACGCCGTGGTCTGGGTGATGAAGCCGGGCCCGATGGCGGAGGTCGCCATCAGGAAGATCGCGCCGATGAGCGTGCTGCGCGTGCTGGCGCTCATCCGGCTCTGGGTAGTGGTGGCAGTGGTGCCCGGTGCTGTCTCGGGGGTGGTCATCTCGACTCCAGGGGGTTGTCGACGGTCAATCGACACTAGTGGTTGTTCAACAATGTCTGTCAAGGGTCACGCCCCGATTCGTTCGTGCGCCATGATGGGCGGGTGACTGCGGAACGGATCGGCCACGAGGGGCTCGACGAGGTGCTGCGTCGCCTCGCCGTACGCCACGACGTGCCACGTCCGCCGCAGGTCAGCACCGGCGACCACGTCGCCGCCGTGCTGAGCCAGGCGATCGTCGAGGGCGAGCTGCCACCGGGCACCCAGCTCTCCGAGGAGCGGATCGGACGCTCGCTCCAGGTCTCGCGCAACACCCTCCGCGAAGCATTCCGGCTGCTCAGCCACGACGGCCTGCTGGTGCACCACCGCCACCGCGGCGTCTTCGTGCCCGTGCTCGACGATGACGACCTGACCGACCTCTACCGGCTGCGGATCGCCTTGGAGACCGGGGTGCTTCACTCCCTGGGCCGGGTCGACCCCCGCCGGCTGCGGCAGCTCGACGACGATGTGCGCAGCGGCGAGGAAGCCGCCCGGCGCGGCCGGTGGCGCCAGGTCGGCACCGCCAACATGGACTTCCACCAGCACCTGCTGGCGCTCTCGGACAGCCCGCGGATGACCACCGTCGGGCGGCAGGTCCTGGCCCAGACCCGGCTGGCGTTCCTCAGCCTGCGGCGGCCGCGGTCCCTGCACGAGCCGTTCCTCGGCCGCAACCGCGAGCTGGTGGCGCTGCTCGCGGCCGACCGGCTGCCCGAGGCCGTCGCGGTGCTCGAGGGCTACCTCCACGACTCCCGCGACCAGCTGCTCGCGACGCTCCGGTCCGAGCGTTCCTGACCCTTGCGGGTTTGTTCAACAATCGCTTAGCGTGACGAGTCCACCTACTCGGAGGAGGACCCCCCATGCACCCCCGCTCCGCCCTCGGGGTGAGCGCCGTCGCCACCCTGGCGACCGCCCTCACTGCCGTCCCGCTGGCCCTGTCGACCCCCGCGTCGGCGGCGCCGCAGCAGTCAGGCGCGCAGGCCGACTGCTACGACACCTCGCTCCCCACCACCGTCGAGGAGTCCCGGCTCTCCGTCCGCACCGCGCCCGACCAGGATCCGGCGTCCGACCAGCTGCTGCGCGCGGGTGGCTTCGACCGGTTCGCCGACGAGTTCGACGCCCGGCTCTGCGAGGCCACCACGCCGGCCGCGGCGGAGCGCGAGGCCGCCCGGCACGGTGCCCGGCTCTGGCGCACCGCCGTCGACCGGGCGCAGGGACGCCGTCCCGATCTCGGCACGATCGACGCCTACGACGACCGGCCGCTCTACTGGGCCCACCTGCGGGCCACCCGGGCGCTCCGCCAGTGGGCACCGGCTGGCGTCCGGCTGACGGCTGCCCAGCGCGCCGACCTGGTCTCGACGTTCATCGAGAACGCCCGCGGTCTCACCAGCACGACGTTCCCCCGGGGCGACGACGTCACCCGGGTCCTCGTCAGCGGCTTCGACCCCTACACGCTCGAGACCGAGCCCCGGCGCTCCAACCCCTCCGGCGTGACCGCCCTCCAGCTCGACGGGCTGCGCTACGAGACCCCCCACGGCACAGTCGCGATCGAGACCGTGGTGTTCCCGGTGACGTGGAGCGGGTTCGACGCCGGCATCGTCGAGGACGCCTTCGGGCCCCACCTGAGGGCCGGCTCCCCGGAGCGCGCCGACCTGATCACGACCATCAGCCAGGGCAGCTCCTTCAACATCGAGCAGTGGGCCGGCCGCTGGCGCGGCGGCTCGCCCGACAACAACAACGAGGGCGAGCCCGAGGTGATCCCCGAGAACCCCGCGTGGCCGATGCCGCAGCCGCCCCCGGAGTTCATCGAGACCACGCTGCCGCACGAGGCGATGACCGCGGCGGGCACCGGGCCGTTCCCGGTGCAGCTCAACCCGCGGATCTGTGAGTGGGACCCGGCCACGTCGCCGGCCGACCGGGTCTGCCACGACGGCCCGCCGACGCCGGGGTGGCGCGCGTTCTCCGGTGGCGGTGGCAACTACCTCTCCAACGAGAGCCAGTACCGCTCCAACCGGGTGCGCATCGGGCTCGGAGCGCTCGACGTCCCGGGCGGTCACGTGCACACGCCGCCGCAGACGTACGCCGCCGACCGCACCGTGCTGCTCGACGACGAGATGCGGCAGCGTCGCCATGACATCGCCGACCAGGCGGTGGCGCTGGTGAAGGCGGCCGCGGCAGCGGTCCAGGAGGACTGAGCGTGTCGGTCCCGGCCCTCGACGTCCGCGTCCCGCTCGGGCGCCCGCTGCCCGAGCTCGCCGGCTTCGCCCGCCGGTGCGAGGACGCCGGGCTGTCGGGGGTCGGGGTGCCCGACCACCACCACGTCGGCCGTGACGCCTACGCGACCCTGGCGGCGATGGCGGGCGCCACGGAGCGGCTGACGCTCTACCCGGCGACCTCCAACGTGGTCACCCGGCACCCGCTGGTGCTCGCTGCACTGGCCAACTCGCTCGACGAGCTCGCTCCGGGCCGCAGCCTGCTGACGGTGGCGCCGGGCTTCCTCTCGGTCGAGAAGGCGGGCGAGCCGCAGGCCCGCCGGCGGCAGCTCGGCGAGGTCGTGCTGGCGCTGCGCGGCCTGCTGCAGGACGGCCGGTCGACGTACGACGGCCACGAGCTCGAGCTGTTCCACCGCCCGACGACGGGCTCCCGGGTCATCGTCCTCGCCTCCGGACCGCGGCTGCTGGAGCTCGCGGGCGAGGTGGCCGACGGCGTGATGATGCTGGTCGGGCTCGACCCGGCCTCGGTCGCCGCGGCCCGGGCCTGCGTCCGCCGGGGTGCCGAGCGTGCCGGGCGCGACCCGGCCGGGCTCGAGGAGATCCTGATCGTGCCGTTCGGGCTGGGCGACGCCGCCACCACGCGCGGCTGGGTGCAGGGCTGGTTCCGCGAGGGGCAGCCGTGGCTGCGCTACCCGAGCGCGTCCAACCTGCGCTGGCTGCGCGAGGCCGGGATCGACCTCCCCGACGACTACGCCCCCGCCGACGTCGACGACGCACTGGCCGACCGGGTGCTCGACGCCTACGGCCTGTTCGGCTCGCCCGAGCAGTGCGCGGAGCGGCTGCAACGGGCCTGCGCCGAGCTCGACCCGACCCGGATGTTCCTGTTCCCGGCACACTCGTGGGAGACGACGTACGACCTGCCGGAAGAAGCGGTGGCCGCCGCAGGCGACCACCTGGTCCCCGCGCTGGAGGAGCTGTCATGACGACCATAGACGACCGACCCGGCGCCACCCCGGAGCAGGCGCGGCTGCAGTTCCGCGAGGGGCTGGTCGCACCCACCACCGGCTGGTGCGACGGCTGGACCCAGGCCAACCTCGTGGTGCTGCCGCGCGACTGGGCGTTCGACATGCTGCTGTTCGGGCAGCGCAACCCGCAGCCGGTGCCGCTGCTCGACGTGACCGAGCCCGGCAGCCGCTCCTCGGTGCTCGCCCCCGGCGCCGACCTGGCGACCGACGTCCCGCGCTACCGGGTCTGGCGCGACGGCGAGCTGGTCGACGAGCCGACCGACGTCGCCGACCTCTGGACCGACGACCTGGTGAGCTTCCTGATCGGCTGCAGCTTCAGCTTCGAGACCGCGCTGCTGGAGGCCGGGGTCCCGGTGCGCCACATCGAGCAGGGCCGGAACGTCGCGATGTACCGCACCGACGTCCCCTGCCGGCCTGCCGGTCGGCTGTCCGGGGATCTGGTCGTCTCGATGCGTCCGATCCCGGCCGGCCAGGTCACGACCGCGGTGCAGGTGACCGGCCGGATGCCGCGGGTCCACGGTGCGCCGGTCCACGTGGGGGCACCCGACGCCCTCGGCATCCGGGACCTCGGCACGCCCGACTTCGGCGACCCGGTCGAGACGCAGCCCGGCGACGTCCCGGTGTTCTGGGCCTGCGGGGTGACGCCACAGGTCGCGCTGATGGCATCGCGGCCGCCCTTCGCGATCACCCACGCGCCGGGCCACATGCTCGTGACCGACGCGCCGGACAGCGACTACCGGGACGGCTGACCCACGAGGTCCCGGAAGCGCCGGCTCTGGGTGGCCGACGTCCGGTGCTTGACGCCCCCGATCTCGAAGACGTTGCGGAACAGCCCACCGGGGCCACTGACCGTCGCCGGGTCGAGCGGACCCAGCGGCGGCCCGACCGGGTTGGGGCTCCACCGGGTGCTGCTGGTCATGTGGATGCCGTCGGGGGTCCGCACCGCGAAGACCGGCTCCTGGCCGAGCTGGATGAACACCGACATCAGGAGCGCCCCGAGGAAGTAGCCGAAGAACCGCTGGTCGGGGAGCACGACTTGGAACACCAAGACCGCCAGGGCGAACACGACGATCCCGACGACGAACAGCGCCACGCCGCCGTCCTTCCGACGGGCGAGCGGGACCGCGTCCGAGACGGGAGCGCCGACGACCTCGGCGGCTGCGGCCGCCCACTTCTGCTGTGCTGCCATGCGGCGGACCCTAGCGGCTGCCAGGCCCGCGTCCCGCAACGGTCAGACGCGAGCGGCGATGTCGGTGCGGTGCTGGGCGCCCTCGAAGTGGATCGCGGCCACCCCGGTGTACGCCGTGCTGCGGGCGGCCGCCACGTCGTGGCCCCGGCCCACCACGGCCAGCACCCGGCCGCCGGAGGTGACCAGCTCACCGTCGCGGTCGGCGGTGCCGGCGTGGATCACGTGGACCCCCTCCAGCGACTCGGCCGCGTCGACCCCGGTGATGACGTCGCCGCTGGAGGACGACGCCGGGTAGCCCGCGCTGGCCATCACCACGCCGACGGCGGCTCCCGGCTTCCAGCGTGGCGGGTCGACCTCGGCGAGGGTGCCGGTCGCGGCCGCGTGGAGCAGCGCGCCGAGCGGGGAGTCGAGGAGCGCGAGCAGCGGCTGGGTCTCGGGGTCGCCGAACCGGGCGTTGAACTCGACCACCCGGACGCCGTCCGGAGTGAGGGCCAGGCCGGCGTAGAGAAGTCCCGCGAACGGCGTCCCACGGCGCGCCATCTCGTCGACGGTCGGCTGCAGCACGTCACGGAGCACCTGCCCGACCAGGCCGCGCGGCGCCCACGGCAGCGGCGTGTAGGCGCCCATGCCGCCCGTGTTGGGCCCCGCGTCTGCGTCGTAGATGCGCTTGAAGTCCTGGGCCGGCTGCAGGGGCCGGACGGTGGTGCCGTCGGTCAGCGCGAACAGCGAGACCTCGGGGCCGTCGAGGAACTCCTCGACCACGACCCGGCCGCACGCGACGGCGTGGGCGACGGCAGCCTCGCGGTCGTCGGTCACCACGACGCCCTTGCCGGCCGCCAGGCCGTCGTCCTTGACGACGTACGGCGCCCCGAGCTCGTCGAGCGCCGCCTCGGCCTCCTCCCGCGACTCGCAGACGATCGCCCGCGCGGTCGGGACCCCGGCGGCCGCCATCACCTCCTTGGCGAACGCCTTGGAGCCCTCGAGCCGCGCCGCCTCGCGGGTGGGGCCGAAGCAGGCGATGCCGCGAGCGCGCACCGCGTCGGCCACTCCGGCGACCAGCGGCGCCTCCGGCCCGACGACGACCAGGTCGGCGCCGACCTCCTCGGCCAGGGCGGCGACGGCGTCGCCGTCGAGCGGGTCGACCTCGTGGAGCGTGGCGACGGCCGCGATCCCGGGGTTGCCGGGCGCGGCGTGGACCTCGGTGACGCCGGGGTCCTGGGACAGGGCGCGGGCGAGCGCGTGCTCGCGGCCACCGGCGCCGATCACGAGGGTCCTCACGGGCGCTCAGCCTAGACGGGGGGCGGCGTGTGCCTGAGCCCGCTCCAGGCACCGGTCACGGGCACACCCGGCGGCGGCTAGGCGGGTGGGACCTCGAGGGTCTGCTCGCGGCCGGGGCCGACGCCGACACCCCAGATCCGGGTGCCGGACAGCTCCTCGAGGGACCGGACGTAGCGCTGCGCGTTGACCGGCAGCTCCTCGAAGCTGCGGCAGCCCGAGATGTCCTCCCACCAGCCGTCGAGGTGCTCGTAGACGGGCCGGGCGTGGTGGAACTCGGTCTGCGTCATCGGCATCTCGTCGTGGCGCACCCCGTCGACGTCGTAGGCCACGCAGACCGGGACCTTCTCCCAGCTCGACAGCACGTCGAGCTTGGTGAGGAACAGCTCGGTGAGGCCGTTGACCCGGCCGGCGTAGCGAGCGATGACGGCGTCGTACCAGCCACAACGCCGGTCGCGGCCGGTCGAGACGCCGACCTCGCCGCCGACCTTCCAGAGCTTCTCGCCGTCGGCGTCGAACAGCTCGGTCGGGAACGGGCCCGAGCCCACGCGGGTGGTGTAGGCCTTGATCACGCCGATCACCCGGTCGACGCGGGTCGGGCCGACGCCGGCGCCGACGCAGACGCCGCCGGCCACCGGGTTCGACGACGTCACGAACGGATAGGTCCCGTGGTCGACGTCGAGCATGGTGGCCTGGGCCCCCTCGAACAGCACGGTGCGGCCGTCGTCGAGCGCGCGGTTGAGCAGCAGCGAGGTGTCGGCCACCATCGGCCGCAACCGGTCGGCGTACGACAGCAGCTCCTCGACGACCGACTCGACCTCGACGGCCCGGCGGTTGTAGACCTTGGCCAGCAGCTGGTTCTTGACCTCGAGCGCCCCCTCGACCTTGGCGGCCAGGATCTTCTCGTCGAAGAGGTCGGCGACCCGGATGCCGAGCCGGTTGACCTTGTCGGCGTACGCCGGCCCGATCCCGCGGCCGGTCGTCCCGATCTTGGACTTCCCGAGGAACCGCTCGGTCACCTTGTCGACCGTCGAGTGGTAGGACGCGATCACGTGGGCGTTGGCCGACACGACCAGACGCTCCTCGACCCCCTCGACACCGCGGGCCAGCAGCCCGTCGAGCTCGTGGAACAGCGCCTCTGGCGAGACCACGACTCCGTTGCCGATCACCGAGGTCGCACCGGGGCTGAGGATCCCCGAGGGCAGCAGGTGGGTCGCGTACTTCTCACCGTTGACGACGATCGTGTGCCCGGCGTTGTGGCCGCCGCTGGTGCGGACCACGAAGTCGATGGTGTCGGTCGTCGCGAGCAGGTCGGTGGCCTTGCCCTTGCCCTCGTCGCCCCACTGGGCGCCGAGGATCATGATGGCCGGCATCGGGGGCCTGCCTTCCGCGTCGGGGTCTCTTCGGGTCGGAAATGCCGCGAGCCCCGAGCGGCAACAACCGCAGCGGGGCTCTTGCGGGCCGAGGCTACCAAGCCCCGCCGGACCCCTCCCAGTCGTCGGATAGTGTCCGGCCGTGGACTCGTACCTGGTCATCACCAACGAGGGCGCTGGCACCGCCGACCAGGAGTCGCTGCAGCAGGCCCTGTCCGTGCTCGAGGGGCAGGTGTCGGTCGAGGTCGCCGCGACCTCCCACCCGGGCGAGCTCGACGGGGTGCTCCACCGGGCCGGGTCCCGCCGCATCGTCGTCGCGGGCGGCGACGGCAGCCTGCACGCGGTCGTGGCCGCCCTCCACCGCCGCAACGACCTGGCCGACGCCACCCTCGGCCTGATCCCGCTCGGCACCGGCAACGACTTCGCCCGCGGCACCGGCATCCCGCTCGACCCGGAGGAGGCGGCGCGGCTGCTGCTCGAGGGCGAGCCGCGACGGGTCGACCTGGTCGTCGACGAGGTGGGCGAGGTCGTCGTCAACTCCGTCCACGTCGGCGCCAGCGCCCAGGCCAGCCGCCGCGGCCACCGCTGGAAGCAGCGGCTCGGCTCGATCGGGGTCGGCAAGGTCAACCTCGGCAAGCTGGGCTACCCGATCGGGGCCGTCCAGGCCGCGTTCAAGCCGCCCCAGCTCCGGCTGCGGGTCGCCGTCGACGGCGACGTCGTCGTCGACGTCGACGAGCCGGTGCTGATGGTTGCCGTCGGCAACAGCACCAGCGTCGGCGGCGGCACCGAGCTGACTCCGCACGCCGACACCGAGGACGGCCGGGTCGACGTCATGGTCTCGCGGTCGGTCAGCCTGTCCGCCAAGCTCGGGTACGCCGTCCACCTGGCCCGCGGCCGTCACGACCGGCGCGACGACGTGATCTATCTCCGCGCACGGGAGGTCTCGGTGTCCGGCGACGCGTTCTACAGCGCGGCCGACGGCGAGATCTCCGGGCCGGAGCGGCAGCGGACCTGGCGGGTGGTGCCGTCGGCGTACTCGATGGTGCTGCCGCCCTCGGACACCTAGAGCCAGCCGCGGCGTACCGCCTCGACGCCGGCCTGGAACCGCGAGTCGACCCCCAGCTCGGTCATGATCGTGGCGATCCTCCGCCGGACGGTGCGCAGGCTGACGCCGAGGGTGCGGGCGATCTGCTCGTCCTTGGCGCCCTGGGCCAGCTGGTGCAGGAGCAGTCCGTTGAGGTCCGGCGTCGGCTCCCCCTGGTCGAGCGACGGCACCGCCACCGCCCGGTCCCACAGCGCCTCGAAGAAGCCGATCGCCAGCTCCACCAGGCCCGGCTGCCGAAGAGCGAGCCGGCGTTCGTCACCCAGGCCGGGAGGGTCGGGCAGCAGCACCCGGTCGCCGATGACGGCCAGCCGGGTCGGGACCTCGGGGACGACCCGGATCCGCTCGCCGATCGAGGCCCGGCCCACCAGCACCGCGGGGGCCTCGCGCAGCGCGCGGGCAGGGTAGATCGCGCGGGCCGAGCGGCCCTCATGGATCGCGGCCGCCACCGCGACCGCCATCTGCGACTCGCTCGGCAGCCGCCACTGGTCGGGCCGCAGGAACAGCAGCTCGCCCGTCGTCTCCCGGATCCACGTGGCGAGCAGCTCGGGAACCTCGCCGCCGGTCGTCACCTCGCCGTCGAGGGGCAGCGCCTCCTCCGACGGCGTCACCGGCCCGTTGCCGCGCAGCTCCGGCAGCAGCCGGCTCATGGTGGTGAGCTGCTGGCCGCACTCCAGCATCGCGCGGGCGTGCTGGGCGAGCACGAGCCCCAGGGCGTCAGGGGGTGCGACGACGACCAGGCAGCCCTCGGGGTCGACGGTGACCACGCCGACCTGGACCAGCGGGCCGAGCTCCTCGAGCAGCTGGTCGGTGGTACGGAGCAGGCCCTCGGCGAGCTGCCCGACGGGCGTGCCGGTGGCCGCCAGCACCTGGCGGTAGAGCCGTTCCTGGGCGTTGGAGAGCCCCAGCGCTGCTGCGAGCGCGGTCACGGATGGCATGTTAGTGCCAGCGACCGTTCGTGGCCATGCTTTGCCGCGCCCGGATGTCAGGATGTCCGTGCGTGGAACCTCGGCCGACCACTTCGCGGGGGAGGTTGTTGGGCCGGCGGCAGCCAGATCGGGAGATTGCGGCGGCCTTTCCACGCAAGGCTTGGGCTCCGGAGTCGCCACAGGGGACGGTTCCGGGGCCCAATGTCTGTCCCGGTAGCGTGAGGCGTCCCGATCCGCACGTCCACCGTCCGCACAGGAGCCCACCCCATGGCACCTCGTCACCAGCGGGGCCAGCAGGGTCCCCCCACCGACTGGGTGACCCGCGCCGCCGACGACGCCCTGCGCCACGCCCGCGAGGGTGCCGTGGTGACCTGCTCGTCGGGGGCCTCGCCGTCCGGCCCGGTCCACCTCGGCAACCTGCGTGAGTTCCTCACCGTCCACTTCGTCGCCGACGAGCTGGCGCGGCGCGGCACCGCGGTGCGTCACCTCCACGTGTGGGACGACTACGACCGGTTCCGCAAGGTCCCGGCCGGCGTCGACGCCTCGTGGGCCGACCACATCGGGCGGCCGCTGTCGGCCGTGCCCGACCCGTGGGAGTGCCACCCCTCGTGGGCCGACCACTTCAAGCAGCCGCTGCGCGACGCGCTGCACGACCTCGGCGTCGACATGGAGGAGGTCTCGCAGACCGAGCGCTACCGGGCCGGGCACTACCGCGAGCAGGTCCTGCACGCCGTACGCCACCGGGACCAGATCGAGCAGGTGCTGGCGCGCTACCGCACCAAGCGCGCCCGGGTCGCCGAGTCCGACCAGGAGGCCGCGGCGCTCGCGGACTCGGTGGCCGACGCCGACGAGGCCGCGGGCGGGACCTCGGAGGACCTGGTCCGGTTCCCGTTCAAGCCCTACTGCCGCGGCTGCGGTCGCGACACGGTCACCCTCACGTCGTACGACGACGACACCACCGACCTGGCCTACACCTGCGCCTGCGGCGACTCCTACGTCACCACCCTCGCCACCCAGGACGAGGGCAAGCTGGTGTGGAAGGTCGACTGGCCGATGCGGTGGGCCGCCGAGCACGTCGACTTCGAGCCTGCCGGCATGGACCACGCGACGCCGGGCTCGTCCTTCACCGTCGGCCACGAGCTGGTCGAGTCGGTCTTCGGGATGCCGCGCCCGGCGTGGTTCGGCTACGGCTTCGTCGGCTTCGCCGGCGTCCAGAAGATGTCGTCGTCCGCGGGCGGCGTCCCGACTGCGGCCGACGCGCTGCGGGTGCTCGAGGCGCCGATCCTGCGCTGGCTCTACGTCCGCCGCAACCCGAAGCAGACCTTCGACATCGACTTCGGCCCCGAGGTGGTGCGGCTCTACGACGAGTGGGACGCGCTCGGCCGCAAGGCGGCGTCGGGCAAGCGCGACGGCGCGGTGCTCGCCCACGAGCGCGCCTCTTCCACCGTCGCCGCGGGGCCGTTGCCGGTCTCGCCGGTGACCGTGCCGTTCCGGGTGCTGTCGTCGGTGGCCGACGTGACCGCCGGGTCGGCCGACCAGATCAGCCGCCTCGTCTCCGACGTCGGCCACCCCCACTCGTCCGTGGCCGACCTCGAGCCGCGGCTGTCGAAGGCGATGCAGTGGACCTCGGAGTTCGTGCCGGCGTCCGACCGGACGACCGTGCGCTCGGCGCCGGACACGGTGGCGCTCGCCGCGCTCGGTCCGCGCGAGTCGGAGTGGGTCTCGCTGCTGCTGCAGGGCATCCCGCCCCAGGGTGAGCTGTCGCTCGACGACGTCACCTCGCTGGTCTACGGCGTCCCCAAGCTGACCCGCGGCCTCGGGCTCGACGACGCCCCCACCGACGAGGTGAAGGCGGACCAGAAGGAGTTCTTCCGGCTGCTCTACCACCTGCTCGTCGACGCCGAGCGCGGCCCGCGCCTCCCCACCCTGATCCTCGCCCTCGGCCCCGACAAGGTCCGCTCGCTCCTCGGCGGCTGACCCCACTCCGCGCGACTCGTCACTTGTGCGGGCTCACATCCCGCCGACCCGTCACTTGTGCGGGCTCACATCCGGCCGAGCCGTCAGGGCAGGAGCTCGGTGGCGGCCTCGGGGGAGGAGTCGCGGAGGAAGGTGGCGCAGCGGTCGGCCTCCTCGACCTCGCCGATGGCCTGCGCGGAGAGGGCGAGGAGAGCGAGGCAGCGGAGGAAACCCCGGTTGGGCTCGTGCGACCACGGGACCGGGCCGTGACCCTTCCAGCCGTTGCGGCGCAGCAGGTCGAGCGAGCGGTGGTAGCCGACCCGCGCGAAGGCGTACGTCGTCACGTCGTCGTCGCCCCGCTCGGCCGACAGTGCGGCGAGGGCGGCCCAGGCGATGGGCGACGCCGGGTGCCGGCGTACGACGTCGGCCGGCTCGGCCCCGGAGGCCAGCTCGTCGGCGGCGGGGTCGGCGGGCAGGTGGGTCGGCGGCGGTCCGGCCATCAGGTCCACGTGGCTCATGCGTCCCAGCCTGCCACTAGGGTCACGGCCATGAGCGACCCGGAGCCGATCGAGGACCTCGCCCGCGATGTCGACGCCTGCTGCCGCCTCACCGGCGACTTCACGCTCCGGTCGGGGCAGCGCAGCACCGAGTACTTCGACAAGTACCTCTTCGAGGCCGACCCTGCCCTGCTCCGGCGGGTGGTGGCGCGGATGCGCGAGCTGGTCCCTGACGGCACCGAGCTGCTCGGCGGGCTCGAGATGGGCGGCATCCCGATCGCGACGGTGCTCAGCGCCGAGACCGGCCTCCCGACGCTGTTCGTCCGCAAGGAGGCGAAGACCTACGGCACCTGCAAGCTCGCCGAGGGCCCCGACGTCGCGGGCCGGCGGGTCACCCTCGTCGAGGACGTCATCACCACCGGCGGCGCGGTGCGCGACGCCACGACCAGGCTCCGCGCCTACGGCGCCACCGTCGACACCGTCGTCTGCGCGATCGACCGCAGCCCCGAGGGCGACAACCCGCTCGCCGACGTGGGCCTGGAGGTCCGGCCGGTGCTCACCAAGGCCCAGCTCGACGCGGCCCGGAAGAGCTAGTCGACGTCCTGGCCCATGATGTCGCGGTCGGAGCGGCCGTCGCCGTCGCGGTCGTCGGCCTCGGGGGCGTCGGTGCGCGTGTGCCGCCACCACTCCCAGACGACGGGGACCAATGAGAAGGCGATGATCACGATGATCGCCGTGTCGATGTTCTCGCCGAGGGTCGGGAACGCCGCACCGAGGAAGAACCCCGCGAGCGTGATGCTGAGGACCCAGAGCACCGCGCCGACCAGGCTCCACAGGAAGAACCGTGCCCGCTCCATCCGGGTGACGCCGGCGACGACGGTGACGTAGGTGCGGACGAACGGCACGAACCGGCCGATCACCAGCGCCTTGTTGCCGTGCCTGTCGAAGAAGGCGCGGGTCTGGTCGAAGTACTTCCGCTTGAGGATCCGCCCGTCCCGCTCGTAGAGCGGGGGCCCCAGCTTGCGGCCGATCTCGTAACCCGCCACGTTCCCGGCGAACGCGGCGACGGTGAACAGCACCAGCGCCGCCACCAGGTCGACCCCCGGCGGGCCGGGGAACACGTCGACGTTCTCCCCCGCGATGAACAGCCCCATCGCGAACAGCAGGCTGTCACCGGGCAGGAACGGGAAGAACAGCCCGCACTCGACGAAGATGATCGCCAGGCTCAGCCAGAACAGCGCCTCCCCGAACCGATCGAGCAGCCACACGGGGTCCATCCAGTCCATGCCCAGGAGCAGCGGCTGGAGCAGGTCGACCATGCCGCCGAGGGTATCCGGGCCGCGGCTAGTCTCCCGATTCGTGGAGCCCATCGAGCCGCCTGAGGAACCGGACGAGCCCTTCGAGACGGTTGCTGCGCAACCTCCTCAGGAACCTCGGGCGCCGTACGACCCGATGCCGCACGGCCCGCCCGAGGTGGGTGTCGGCCCGTGGGAGGGCGAGTGGCCCACCGGTGAGCAGTACGACGAGCGGCTGCTGCGCGACGGCGACCGGCGCAACGTCGTCGACCGCTACCGCTACTGGACCGTCGAGGCGATCCGGGCCGACCTCGACACCCGGCGCCACGACTTCCACGTGGCGATCGAGAACTGGCAGCACGACTTCAACATCGGCACCATCGTCCGCACCGCCAACGCGTTCCTCGCCGCCGAGGTCCACATCGTCGGCAACCGGCGCTGGAACCGGCGGGGCGCGATGGTGACCGACCGCTACCAGCACCTGCGCCACCACGCGACGCCGGCCGCCCTGGCGGCGTACCTCCACGAACAGGACGTGACACTGCTCGGCATCGACAACCTGCCGGGCTCGGCACACCTGGAGACGATGACGGTGCCGCGCAGGGTCTGCTTCCTGTTCGGGCAGGAAGGGCCGGGCCTCTCCGAGGCCGCGCACGAGGTCTGCGACGGGACGTTCTCGATCGCCCAGTTCGGGTCGACCCGCTCGATCAACGCCAGCGCCGCGGCCGCGATCGCCATGCACACGTGGGTACGGAGCCACGCCGACCTCTCCGGCGACACCGCGTGGCGGGGCGGTTCGTGACGGCGTACGTCAGAACTGCAGGAACCCGCCCAGCACCGTCAGCGCGGCGGCGACCAGCGCGGCCAGGGCGACCACCACGGCGGCCCGGGACAGGTGGGCCGGCCAGGCCGTCCCGGAGCCACGGGCGGCGCCCCAGGTCAGGTACAGCGCCAGCAGGGCGGGGACCGCGGCGAAGAGGCCGAGGCCGACGCCGTAGACGCCGGGGTCACCGGCCTCGGGGCCGGCCATCAGGACGACCTGGGCGGCGAGCGTGAAGCCGTTGGTGCCGAGCAGCGCGGCCACGGCGAGCACCAGCCCGGCCACGGCGCGCGACGTCGGCGTGAGCAGCCCGTCGGCGTCGGACTCGGGCGGTACGGAGCTGTCGGTCACGCGGGTCTCTCCCCTGGTCGGCTTGGGCGCAGGCTAGCGGCGCGGGGCCGGGAGCGGCAGCGTCCACGCCGGGAGGGTGGAAGCGGGCCGACGGGGGGTCGGCCCGCCCGGTCAGGAGTCAGCGTCCGCCCTGCTGCACCTGGCTCGAGCCGGCGACGTCCTCGCCGGCGTGGGCACCCTCGAGTCCGGAGACGGCGATCACCGACGCGGCGAGCGCGAGTGCGACGTACGCACCGAGGACGGCGCGGTGGGAACGCTGCTCGCAGGACACTCGGGCTGCTTCCGTCATGCCCGCTCAACGGCCCGGGCGCGCCCGGGTCACGCGCCGGCGCGAGCGGTCCAGACCGGCGGTCGCGGAGAAGTCGTCATGACGCTCCCGTCCACCATCCGGCCACCGGATCCCGGCCCGGGGACGACCCACGAGTAGCCACTAGGGTGGCCGCATGCCGATCGCCACTCCCGAGAAGTACGCCGAGATGCTGGACACGGCCAAGAGCCGGTCGTTCGCGTTCCCGGCGATCAACGTGTCGTCCTCGCAGACCCTCAACGCCGCGCTCAAGGGGTTCGCCGACGCCGAGTCCGACGGGATCATCCAGGTCTCGACCGGCGGCGCCGACTACCTCTCCGGCCCGACGGTGAAGAACATGGTGACCGGCTCGGTCGCGTTCGCGGCGTACGCCGCCGAGGTGGCGAAGAACTACCCCGTCAACATCGCGCTGCACACCGACCACTGCCCCAAGGACAAGCTCGACGGCTTCGTCCGGCCGCTGGTCGAGCTGTCGGCCGAGCGGGTGGCGCGCGGCGAAGACCCGCTGTTCCAGTCGCACATGTGGGACGGCTCCGCCGTACCCCTCGACGAGAACCTCGAGATCGCCGAGGAGCTGCTCGCGAAGTGCGCCGCGGCCCGGATCATCCTCGAGATCGAGGTCGGCGTCGTCGGCGGCGAGGAGGACGGCGTCGCCAACGAGATCAACGAGCAGCTCTACACGACCCCGGACGACGCGATCGCGACCGTCAAGGCGCTCGGCTCCGGCGAGAACGGCCGCTACCTGACCGCGCTCACCTTCGGCAACGTCCACGGCGTCTACAAGCCCGGCAACGTCAAGCTGCGGCCCGAGATCCTCAAGGCAGCGCAGGAGGCGGCCGCCCAGCAGCTCGGCCTCGACGGCGACGCGCGGCCCTTCGACCTGGTCTTCCACGGCGGCTCGGGCTCGACAGCCGACGAGATCGGCGCAGCCGTCGACTTCGGGGTCGTGAAGATGAACGTCGACACCGACACCCAGTACGCCTTCACCCGCCCGGTCGCCGCCCACATGTTCGGCAACTACGACGGCGTGCTCAAGGTCGACGGCGAGGTCGGCAACAAGAAGGCCTACGACCCCCGGGCGTGGGGCAAGGCGGCCGAGGCCGGCATGGCCGCCCGCGTCGTCGAGGCCTGCGAGAACCTCCGGGCGAGCGGCCACACCGTCCGCTGACGCCGGGAGCCCGTCTCCCGCGGTGTCATGGGGTCTCCCGCGGGCGCTGACACCCGCACCAGTCCCCACAGCACCGCGCAAGTCGGGCCTGTGGATGAGCCGGCGCACGAGATGCTTCTCTCCGCGATGGTTCTCGCATGCATCCGCATCTGGTCGCCGTGTCTGCCCAGCAGGGCGGGGTGTTCACCCGCCGGCAAGCCCTCGAGGCCGGCTACTCCGCCGACGAGGTGCGGTCCCTCACCCGGCCGAAGGGTGAGTGGATCGTCGTACGTCGCGGGGCATACGTCGCCCGCACGACGTGGGACGTCCTTGACCCGTACGTCGGGCGGCCGCTCGCGCACGACTGGGCCGCGCACCTGACGATGCGCCGCCGCCACGTGATGAGCCACGACTCGGCGGGTCGGGCGCACGACCTCAGTCTCCTCCGCCGCCGGCCACAGCTAGTCCACGTGACCCGACCGGGGGTCGGCGGCAGCCGGACCGAGCACGGCGTCAAGCACCACCTGGGTCAGGGACTCCCCTGGGCGCAGAGCTTCGCCGGCGGACTGCCGGTCACTCCCCTGGCTCGCACCGCCGTCGACATCGCCCGCGAGCACGGACTGTGGGCGGGTCTCTGCGCGGTCGACTCCGCACTGCGGGCGGGCGCGACCGAGCGGGACTTCGCCCGGGCGCTGGTGGCGATGAAGCACTTTCCCCACATCCGGACAGCCCGCGCCGCGCTGGCGTTCGGGGATCCCGGCGCCGAGAACGCGGGGGAGAGCATGGCGCGGCTCCTCGTCGCCGAGCTGGGACTGTGCGGACCGATCGAGACCCAGTACCCGGTTCGCATCGGTGGCCGGGTGGTGTGGCTCGACCTCGTCGTGGGCTGCCATGCGTTCGAGTTCGACGGCAAGCTGAAGTTCAAGGCAGCCGCCGACGGAGGCGTGGCCCTGCGCCCGGCGGGCGAGGTCGCCTGGGACGAGAAGGAACGCCAGCGGCTGGTGTGCGCCGAAGGGCTCGGCATGTCGCGCATCGTGTGGGACGACTACTGGGGCGCCGCGAGGGATCGGGCGCGGGTGCGGCTGCAGACCGAGGCGACCATCACCGAGCAACGCCTCGGGACGACGCGGCCCGCCCACCTCGAGGAGTTCGCGGCCCGGATGCGCGACGTACGCGCTCGACGGATCTTCCCGTCTCCCGCGGTGTAGTGGTGTCTCCCGCGGGTGCTGACACCCGCACCAGTCCCCACAGCACCGCAGAAGTCGGGTCGTTACGGTGGGCGACATGCTCGCTGCTCGCCTCGACGGGATCCCGCCGACGATCTTCAACACGATGTCGGCGCTGGCCGTCCGGACCGGGTCGGTCAACCTCGGCCAGGGGTTCCCCGACGAGGACGGGCCGGCGAGCGTGCTGGAGGCCGCCCGGGCGGCGATCGCCGCCGGGCACAACCAGTACGCGCCCGGCATCGGCGTTCCCCCACTGCGGCACGCGATCGCCCGCCACCAGCAGCGCCACTACGGGATCGAGCTCGACCCCGACAGCCAGGTCGTGGTGACGACCGGCTGCACCGAGGCGGTGGCGGCCGCGCTGCTCGGGCTGGTCGACCCGGGTGACGAGGTGGTGGTGCTCGAGCCCTACTACGACTCCTACGTCGCGATGATCCAGATCGCCGGCGGCGTACGGCGGCCGGTGACGCTCCGCTCCCCCGACTACCGCCTCGACCTCGACGAGCTCCGCGCGGCGGTGACGCCCCAGACCCGGTTCGTGCTGCTCAACACCCCGCACAACCCGACCGGCACGGTGCTGACCGACGCCGAGCTGCAGGGCGTCGCCGACCTGGCCATCGAGCACGACCTGGTCGTGATCACCGACGAGGTCTACGAGCACCTCGTCTTCGAGGGCCACCACCACACGCCGATCGCGACCCTGCCGGGCATGTGGGACCGCACCCTCACCCTGTCGAGCGCCGGCAAGTCGTGGTCGGTCACCGGCTGGAAGGTCGGCTGGGCGACCGGCCCGGCCGAGCTGGTGGGGGCGGTGCTGGCGGCCAAGCAGTGGCTCACCTACACCTCCGGCACCCCCGCCCAGCACGCGGTCGCCCACGCCCTCGACGAGGAGCCGGACTTCCCCGCGGGCGTCGCCCGCACGCTGCAGGACCACCGCGACCTGCTCTGCGAGGGGCTCGCCGAGGTCGGCCTGGCGCCGCGGGTGTCCGAGGGCACCTACTTCACGCTGACCGACGTCGGCCACCTCGGCTGGGACGACGGGCTGCAGTTCTGTGAGGCGCTGCCGGAGCGCGCGGGCGTCGTCGCCATCCCGTGCCAGGGGTTCCACGACGACCAGGACGCCGGGCGGCACCTCATCCGCTGGGCGTTCTGCAAGGAACGCTCGGTGCTCGAGGAGGGGCTGCGCCGGCTCGCGAAGGCCGACCTGCGCCGCTGAGCACGGCCCGGGTCAGGCGACCGGCGAGCCCTGCCAGCCCTGGGCGGCCTCGCCGCCGTGCTGCCGCTTGTACCAGTCACTCGCCCCGCCGGCGAACAGGCAGATGATCGTCGTGACCGCGGCGGCCAGCACCACCACGACCAGCATGAACGACGCCGGGTCGGCGGCACCGATCAGGCTGAAGCCGCAGAACAGCGCCACCAGCACGGACGAGACGACCAGGCCGATGCGGGCGCCGTTGGAGCGGCGCAGCGCGAAGATCGCCAGGATGATCGCGACCAACGCCCAGACGGCCAGCACGCCCATCGTGACGGCGGCGACCGCGACGACCTGGTCGATGCTGATCCCCTCGAAGCCGGGGGTGGTCTCGAGCTCGTTGGCCATCATGTCGCGCGCGACCAGCACCAGGACCAGCACGAAGCCGAACAGCAGGAACGCCAGCCCGGAGAAGATGATCGTCAGCACGCCGGCCGCGGTCACGGTGCCGGGCCGGCGGTCCGGGTCACCGCCGTACGGTGCCCCGTAGGCGGGCTGCCCGTAGCCCGGCTGGCCGTAGGGCTGCTGGGCGTAGGGCTGCTGCTGGCCGTGGGCCGGCGGCTGCTGCTGCCCGTGGCCCGGCTGGCCGTAGGGGCTCGGCTGTTGGCCGTAGGGCGCCGTCGGCTCGGGCTGGCTCGCGGGCGGCGGGTACGCCGGAGGCTGCTGGCCGGTGGTGTCGTCGGGCTGCTCGGGATGCTGGTTCCCCGTCGGGTCGCTCATGGACGACATTTCATCACGGAAGCGGGGGCCGGGCGGTGAACCAGGCACGCACGTCCGCGCGTGCCAGCAGCAGCACGGTCGCCAGGCACGCCGACGCCGGGACCAGCATCACGGGCGCGCCGAGCGACACCGCGAGGCAGAGCCCCCCGGCGGCGCCCGCGCAGACGATCAGGCCGACGCGGCCCGCCGACCGGCGGCGGAAGGCCAGCGTCGCCAGCACGATCGCGAACAGCGCCCACACGATGACGAACCCGAGGGTCACGTAGGTGGTGCGGAGCAGGTCGTCGCGGCTGAGCCCGCTGTCGGCGAGCAGGCCGGGGTTCTGGCGCTCGAGCTCGGCCCAGACCAGGGCCGGGTCGGCGATCACGATCGTCAGGCTGGCCCCCACCAGCGCCACCACCAGCCCCGAGACCGCCCACGTGATGACGCAGGCCCAGACCAACGCGTCGGGGCGGTGCTCGGGGAGCGCCACCGGCGGCCCGACGGGCGGCGGTGCGCCGAAGGTCCCGGTGTGGGGCGGGGGGAGGTCGTCGCGTGGCGGGGTCGGTGTCGGGGGCGGCCACGTGGGGGCCGACCGGGGCGGAGGAGCCACCGGGCCCGGCCGCTCCGGCAACGGTCTCCGGTCGAGCCACGCCCGGGAGGGCTCGACCCACAGCAGCATCGCCGCGGCGGCGACCAGTGAGGTGAGGAAGCCGCCCGCGGCCAGTCCGCCGAAGAACAGCGGCACGGCCAGGAGGGTCAGCCCGAGCCGGGCCGTTCGGTTCCGCTTGAGGACGTGGTAGCCGAGGATCGCAGCCGCGGTGGCGCACCCGGCCACCACCATCAGCGCGGTGCGGAGGAGCACCAGCCCCTCGGGGACGTCGACCCCGGTGCCGGGCAGCTGCGCGAAGAACTCCGTGACCGACCTGCGGGTCTCCAGCGAGTTGATCGATGCGATCTGCTCGCCGACGGTCACCACGATCATGACCGAGCCCGCGATGACCATGCCCGCGGCGATGGTGGTGTGGGAGGGGCGCGGGGTGGAGTCGGTCACGCCGTCATTGCATCACGCGGCTGGTCGGCGCCGGACGGAACGGGGTCGGCTCAGCGGCGGTCCGGGCGTACGACGACGCGGCCGGCCGCCTTCACCCGTCGCCGGATCCGGCGTACCTGCTCGTTGACCGGGCGGCCGAAGTAGGTGCCGAGCGTGGCGCCCGCGGCGATGCCCAGGGCGACGAGGATGCCCTCGAAGAGGGTCTTGCCGCCGGCGACGATGGCCGGGTTGTCGCCGCCCTGGCCCACCATCCGCATCAGCCCGTTGAGCAGCGCCAGGCCGGGCACGAGCGGCAGGATGCCTCCCATCTCCATGCCGAAGCCGGGCGCGTGGGTGGTGCGGACGATGATGGTGGCGCAGAAGCCGACGACCAGCGCGCCGGCGGTGTTGGAGGCGATCTCCGAGAATCCCGCCTCGGCGAGCGCGACGTAGAAGGACCAGCCGACCAGGGCCACCGACGTGGTCAGCGCGATGGTGCCCATGTCGGCGAAGCTGTAGATCGCGAACGACATCGCGATGATCCCGGCGCCGGCGTACTGCGCCCACAGCGGCGCCGTCGAGCCCGAGGTGTTGACGATCTCGAACCCGACGCCCCAGCTGTCCAGCGCGTCGAGGGCCACCAGGATGCCCGCGACGATGCCGGCGGTACGCATGACGACCTCGAGCATCCGAGCGGTCGCGGTGACGTAGAACTGGTCGATCGCGTCCTGCACCGCGCCGACGATCATCACGCCCGCGAGCAGCATCACGATGCCACCGACGACGATCAGGGTCGGGTCGAGGCCCTCGAACGCCGGCACACCGAGCCGGCCGAGCTGGGCCACGCCGCCCGCGATCATGGTCATCAGCCCCGCCACCAGCGCCTGGCTGAAGAACGGTGGCACCCGTCGCCGGTGCAGCCACACCAGCAGCCGGTCCATGGTCAGGCCGGCGAGGAACGAGACCGCGACCAGCACGTACGACGTCGAGAAGGTCAGCGCCGCTCCGGCTGCGATGCCGCCGCTGCCGAGGGCGGCGAACCACGCCGGGTACGGCGGCTCGGCGCGCGAGATCGCCTCGTACGCCTCGGTCGCCTCCTCGATGCCGAGGCCGTCCTCGATCCGGTCCAGCAGCACGTCGAGGTCGCGGACCTTGGTGTAGTCGATCACCAGCGGCTGCACGATCCGGGTCACCGTCAGCGGCGCCTTGGAGGGTCCGCGGTAGTGGGTGACCGAGATCGAGGTGTACGTCAGGTCGACGTGGACGCCGGCGAGGCCGTAGGCGCGGATGACGCGGAGCATCTGCACGACGACGTCGTTGGCGGACATGCCGGACGCCAGCAGGTGGTCGCCGATCCGCATCGTGAGGTCGAGCACGGGCATCGACGGCACCCGCAGGAACCCCCCGGTCTCCGGCCCGCTGCCACCGCTCGACGTCACCGGTCGATCGTGACAGGCCGACGTGGCGGGTTCGCAACCCGTGGGGGTGTGTTCTCCGCCGCCCTGCCCGCAGGGCGTCGCCTACCGCACCAGGCAGGGCCGCTTCGGGTCGAACGTCCATGCCTCGACGAGGTACTGCATCGCGGCCGCGTCGTCGCGCCGGCCGAGCCCGTGCTCGACGTACAGCGCGTGCGCGTCGGCGAGCCGGTCGCGGTCGAGCTCGACGCCGAGGCCGCCCGCGGTCGGCACCTCGATCGCGCCGTCCCTGATCTGCAGCGGGTCCGTGGTGAGGCCCTGGCCGTCCTGCCAGATCCAGTGCGTGTCGAGGGCGGTGATCTCGCCGGGTGCGGCCGCGCCGACGTGGGTGAACATCGCCAGCGAGACGTCGAAGTGGTTGTTGGAGTGCGAGCCCCAGGTCAGCCCGAAGTCGTGGCAGAGCTGGGCGACCCGGACCGACCCGGCCATCGTCCAGAAGTGCGGGTCGGCGAGCGGGATGTCGACGGCGTGCGTGCGTACGGCGTGCGCCAGCTGCCGCCAGTCGGTGGCGACCATGTTGGTGGCGGTGCGCAGGCCGGTACGTCGCTTGAGCTCGGCCATCACCTCGCGACCGGAGTAGCCGCCCTCGGCGCCGACCGGATCCTCGGCGTACGCCAGCACGTGGTCCAGCCCCGTGAGCAGCCGGACGGCGTCGTCGAGCAGCCAGCCGCCGTTGGGGTCGAGGGTGATCCGGGCGTCGGGGAACCGCTCGTGGAGCGCGATGACGGCCGCGACCTCCTCCTCGCCGGCGAGCACGCCGCCCTTGAGCTTGAAGTCGGCGAAGCCGTAGCGCTGCTGGGCGGCCTCGGCGAGGCGTACGACGGCCTCAGGGGTCAGCGCCTCCTCACGGCGGACCTTCTCCCACTCGTCGCGGCCGTCGTGCTCGCGCAGGTAGGGCAGGTCGGTCTTGTCGGGGTCGCCGACGTAGAAGAGGTAGCCGAGCATCGGGACGTGGGTGCGCTGCTGGCCGTCGCCGAGCAGCTCGGCGACGGGGACGCCGAGCGCCTGGCCGTGCAGGTCGAGCAGCGCCGACTCGAGCGCGGTGACGGCGTGGACGGTGGTGCGCAGGTCGAAGGTCTGCAGCCCGCGGCCGCCGGCATCGCGGTCCTGGAACCGCTCGGCGACCGCGCGCAGCAGACTCCGGTAGCGCGCCACGGGCTGGCCGACGAGCAGGTCGGCGGCGTCCTCGATGGTCTGCCGGATCGGCTCGCCGCCGGGGACCTCGCCGACGCCGGTGCGGCCGTCGGAGTCGGTGAGGATCACGATGTTGCGGGTGAACCACGGGCCGTGGGCGCCGGACAGGTTGAGCAGCATCGAGTCGTGCCCGGCGACGGGCACGACCTCGACCCTCGCGACGGTCGTCACTCGAGCTCCCCGTCGATCCGGCGGCGCAGCCCCCAGGGGTTGTCGTCGCGGACGGCGTCGGGCAGCAGCTCGGCCGGCACGTCCTGGTAGCAGACCGGCCGCTGGAACCGCTCGATCGCCAGGCTGCCGACACTGGTGGTGCGGGAGTCGGAGGTGGCGGGGTACGGGCCGCCGTGGACCATCGCGTGGCCCACCTCGACGCCGGTGGGCCAGCCGTTGAACAGGATCCGGCCGGCCCGGTCCTCGAGCGCCGGCAGCAGGGTCCGGGCAGCGTCCGCGTCGGACGGCGCGTAGTGGACGGTCGCGGTCAGCTGTCCCTCGAGCTGCTGCAGGTGCGGGACCAGCGACGCGGCGTCGGCGTACCGGACGACGACGCCGGAGGCGCCGAAGACCTCGAAGGTGACGCCGTCGAGCGCCGTCGACTCGACGACCTGCGGGGCGGGCGCGTCGGCGCCGCCCTCGCTGCCCTCGGCGACGACCCGCACGCCGGCGGTGCCGCGGAGCGCGGCCGTGCCCTCCGCGTACGCCGCGGCGATGCCGGAGGTCAGCATGGTCGCGCCGGTGGCCTGAGCGACGGCCTCGCCGGCCGCCTCCAGGAGCGCGTCGCCGTCGGGCCCCTCGGGCAGGAACAGCAGGCCCGGGTTGGTGCAGAACTGGCCGGCGCCGAGGGTCAGCGAGCCGACGTACGCCCGGGCGAGCTGCTCCACGTCGCCGTCGGCAAGGGCACCGGGGAGGACGACGACCGGGTTGATCGACGACATCTCGGCGTACACCGGGATCGGCTCGGGACGGTCGGCCGCGGCCGCGAGGAGGGCGAGCCCACCGCGGCGGGAGCCGGTGAAGCCGACCGCCTTGATCCGCGGATCGCGGACCAGCTCCTGGCCGAGCTCGATCCCGCTCTGCCCCTCGCCGCCCAGGACGAAGGAGAAGACACCAGCGGGCAGGCCGGCCTTCTCGACGGCACGGGTGACCGCGCGCGCGACGAGCTCGCCGGTGCGCGGGTGGGCGGGGTGGCCCTTGACGACGACCGGGCAGCCGGCGGCGAGCGCGGAGGCGGTGTCGCCGCCGGCGGTGGAGAAGGCGAGCGGGAAGTTGCTGGCGCCGAAGACCGCGACCGGGCCGAGCGGCACCATCCGCTGTCGCAGGTCGGGGCGCGGCAGCGGCGCCCGGTCGGGCAGCGCCGGGTCGAGGCGGACACCGAGGTGGTCGCCGCGGCGTACGACGTCGGCGAACAGCCGGAGCTGGCCGGTGGTGCGGCCGACCTCTCCGGCGATCCGCGCCTCGGGCAGGTGGCTCTCGGAGACGGCGGCCTCGACGATCGCGTCCCGGTCGGCCTCGATCTCGTCGGCGACGCCGGCCAGGAAGGCGGCGCGCTGCTCGGGCGAGGTGGCGCGGTAGGTGGCGAACGCCTCGGCGGCCGCACTGCTGGCGGCCTCGACCGAAGGCGTCTCGGCGTCGGCGCCGGCGATGATCGAGTAGGCGGTGAGCGTCATGCGGTGCGTCCTCCCGGGGGAATCAGTTGATGCGCTTGACCAGGTCGCCGAGCTCGGCGACCTCCTGCTCGGTCAGGTCCGTCAGCGGCGGGCGGACCGGCCCGGCGGGGCGGCCGATGGCCTTGAGCCCGGCCTTGACGATCGAGACCGCGTAGCCCGGCGTCCGGTCGCGGATGTCGAGGTAGGGGATCACGAACTCGTTGAGTCGACGGTAGACCTCGGTCCGGTCCTGGGCCCGGACGGCGTCGTAGAACCCGATCGCCCACCCGGGGACGAAGTTGAACAGCGCGCTCGAGTAGGTGCTGACGCCGAGCTCGAGCAGCGGCAGCGCGAAGGTCTCTGCGGTCGGCAGTCCGCCGATGTAGGTCAGCCGGTCGCCGACGCGGGCGTAGGTCCGGGTCATCTGCTCGACGTTGCCGACGCCGTCCTTGAACCCGATCAGCGTCGGGTTCCGCTCGGCCAGCACGGCGACCGCCTCGTCCCTGAGGACGGCGTTCGCGCGGCTGTAGACGACGACGCCCAGCCCGGTCGCGTCGCAGATCTGGCTGACGTGGTCGACGAGCCCTTGCTGTCCGGCCTCGGTGAGGTACGGCGGCATCAGCAGCAGCCCGTCCGCCCCCGCTCGCTCCGCCGCCTGCGCCTGGGCGATCGCGTTCCTGGTGCTGCCGGTCGCCGGCGCGAGGACCGGGACGGCGCCCCTGACCTCGGAGACAGCGGCCCGGACGACCCAGTCGGTCTCCGCAGACGTCAGCGAGAACCCCTCCCCCGTCCCCCCGGCCGCGAACAGCCCGGCGACGGGGAACTGCGCCAGCCACGCGAGGTGCTCGCGGTACGCCGGCTCGTCGACCTCCAGGTCGTCGGTGAAGTGGGTGACGGGGAACGAGAGCAGCCCGCTCTTGAGCTGGGCGGCCAGGTCGGTCGGGCTGTAGTCGCTCACGCGGCGTCCTTTGCGTCGTCTCGGTCGGTGCCGACCACGCTAGGTACGTCGCATGATGCCTGTCCAAGCCCGAAGTTGTATCCGACGATGCGCGCAGAGCATTCAGTGCGCCTCCGGCCGGGCATCCCACGTCACGCCGCACAGTGAGAGGCGCCGCGATGCGTCGCATGCTGCCGATCAGGAGTACATCGCCCAGTGGTGGCCTGAGGGCGTGGCGTTCGAACGTGAGCGAGCGAACGCGACTGCCATAGCCTCGAGGTGCGGAGCACATGAGGAGGCGCCCGGTGGAGGTTCTCGTCCGGATCTTCCTCGGCGCGCTCCTCGTGGGGCACGGCCTGGTCCACCTGATGTGGTTCGCACCCCACGACGACCCAGCCTGGCCATTCCGGCTGGACCGGTCATGGCTGATCTCGGAATCGTCCAGGAAACCGGTCGCGATTGCCCTCGTCGCGCTGATCGTCGCGGGGTTCGCGCTGCTCGGCCTCGCCGCGTGGGGAGCACCCGGCCTGGCTTCGATCTGGCCGGGGCTGGCGATCGGGGCCGCGGTCGCGTCACTCACCGCCCTGGTGCTGTTCTGGGATCGTCAGCTCCTGTGGGGTGTTGCCATCGACGTCGCCCTCATCGTCGTGGCGTTGTGGCGACCCGGCTGGACGGATCGCCTCGGATAGGCAACCGTCAACGCCTGCTGGACGCTCGGTGCAGCTCATAGCCCGTGGTCCTGGCCAGCGCCTGGTTGATCCGCCCGCGCCACCCACCGGCCGGGGGCGCGGGGGCGGTGTCGGGGCCTGTGTGCGTTCCAGGCGTCCGGGGCGGTGGGGCCTCGGCGCCCGGGAGGGGAGCGAAGGGATCCCACTTGGCTGCGATCACCGCTTCGTCGAAGCGGCATCGCAGGGTCACGCGCTCGCCCGCGGCGTAGCCCTTGAGACCGGGCATGATCGGCCGGCCCGCCAGCCTCCGCTTCCAGTCGTACACGGACTCGACCTCGAAACCGTAGGCGTGCAGCAGCATCTGCACCGCGGGCACCGAGGGCCGCAGCACCAGCACCCGATCCACCGAGTAGTCATCCTGGGCCGCACTGCGGATGTCCTTGGCGTTGGGTTCGCCGATCACTCTGAGGGTCGGCTCCGTCCCAGGAGTGACCATCGTGTCGAGGATCAGGTGCTGGGGGGCAAGGTGGTGAAGGCGGTACATCAGCTCCGTGTGCCGGTAGGTGTGATACAGGTACCCGAGGCACAGCACCACGTCGACGTCGAACTTCTCCCGAGCCAGCACGTCGAAGACATCACCGCAGACGAAGCGGTAGGTCTCCGGGTCCTGGCCGTAGAAGGCAAAAGTCTCCTGAGCCTCGTCGATGAGGCTCTGCCTGACCTCCACCCCGGTCACGTGCGCCGCCCCTGTCTTCAGCGCTGCGAACGAGTATCGACCGTCATGGCTGGCCAGATCGAGCACCCGTGCCCCGTCGAAGATGTCCCGGTTGCTGGCGAACACCGCCTCGTAGCGCTCGTTGGTCCGGTCTGGTTGCGGTGTGAGCTCGCTGGCTTCCATGAATCGCGGGTAGTCCTCGGCGAACATCTGCCTCCCTCTCTGGCTTTCAGACGATCTCCGTTCCTGCCATGCAACCGAAGAGCACTCCCGACCACAAGGGACTCCGGGAGAAACGCTCACCACGGCACCCAGGAATCCGCCAACACCCCACGGCCCCCTCGCACACCCCGACCGTGCCGCGACGAGGCCGCGTCCTTTCACCGCCAAGGTCACGGACAGGGCCGCCCAGATCAGGCCTCGGTCCACCACCGCGGCAGGTCGGCCACCGAGTCGAGCACCGCGTCGGGGGACACGCCGCGGCCGAGATCGGACGTGGAGAACTTGCCGGTACGCACCAGCACACCGGTCAACCCCGCCCGCTGGGCGCCTTCGACGTCGGTGTGGATGTCGTCGCCGATCATGACCACCTCGTCTGCTGCGAGATCCAGGGCGGCGACGGCTGCGCGGTAGAACCTCGGATCGGGCTTCCCCACGACGACCGCGGTGCGGCCGGCGGCGTACTCCAGGGCCCGCACGAAGGCGCCCGCGTCGAGCCGAAGGCCGTCCTCGGCCCGCCAGTACCGGGTCATCCCCAGGGCCACCAGAGGCACTGCGTCATCGCTCATGAGCAGCCGCAGGGCGCGGTTGAGTGTCGCAAAGCTCCAGCCGTCCCCCAGATCGCCGACGACCACCGCACCAGCGTCCTGCTCGACGTCGTCCGGGACCGGGTGCAGCTCGGCGAACTCGGTCGCGGTGGCATCGGGGACGAACACCGCGGGACGGGCGATGTCGTGGCGCCGCAGCCAGGCCACCGCCGCCACGGCCGGAGTGAGGACCTGGCCCGTCGCGGCAGAGATCCCGAAGCCGGCCAGCTTCTCGACGATCGCCTGCCGCGGACGCGAGGTGGTGTTGGTCAGGAAGCAGTACGGAATGCCCTCGCGCGTCAGCCATCCGATGGTCTCGGCCGCGCCGGCCACCGGCTGCTCGCCCACGTAGACGACACCATCGAGATCGAGCAGCACTCCGCGCACCTCTCCATCTTGGGCCACCGGGGCCAGCGCGGTCACCGGGCGCGCTCTGCGCCCCTGTCTCGGTCAGGGTGCGGACTCCGTCGGCGTCCTGAGCTTCTCGTCGAAGAAGGCGAGGACCCGCTCGACGCCTGCCTGTTGGCGGTGCTCGGTGAGCGTTGCGTGCTTGCGCCCCGGGAACTCGACCGCGATGAAGTGGTCGCCGAGCTCGCGCCGCAGGGTGTCGAAACGTGTGCCGACGGCTGGATCGTTCTCGTAGCGCAGGCCGAGGACCTGGCAGCCCGCCTCGACCTTCCGCTTGACCGACTCCAGGTCGTGGGGGCTGAGACCGAGGTCGGCCCGGCGCGCCCGACCCACCGGGGCGGGCGAGGCCGGCTGGGCAAGCACCGGCGCCGCCACGGGCGCATCGGCGAGCATCGCCAAGGCGTAGCCACCGGTGAGGCACATGCCGACGGCCCCGACGCCGGGCCCTCCCAGCTCTCCATGCAGCTCACGGGCCAGCGACTGCAGCCAGGTGGCCACCGGCGTCGTGCGCCCCAGGGCGAACATCGTGAGCTCCCGGCTGACGCAGACAGCCCCGATGCTCCGGACGGTTTCGACCACCGTGGCCGCGGCTCCGGGCCGACCGAACAGCGACGGCATCACGACGGTGAAGCCCCGGGCCACCAGCTCCTCACCGAACTCGAGCACCGCGGGCGTGATCCCGGGGATCTCGTGGATCACGATCACTCCCGGCCCGGCACCCTTCCTGTACGTCGGGTGCGTGACCCCGTCGACCGTGTGGCTGGCGAGCGTCCACGACTCCAACGAGCTCATGGAGGGGACCCTATGACCGGCTCACGCCTTCCGCTGGCTCCAGCGGGGGTCGCGGCCGAAGTGGGCGAGCAGCTGGGACTGGGCATCGCCGGAGACCTCGACGCGGGGGCCGATGGCGCCGGCGGCGCGGTAGAGCTCCTCACGTTCGGAGAACCACGCGGCGACGGCCGAGACCAGGTCGTCGTCCATCGTCGTGTCGCCGCCGGTGGCGACGGCGAGGTCCCAGCCGTGGATGAGGTGGTCGGCGGTCAGCTGGGCGACGTACTCGGCCATGTCCTCCTCCCCGTAGGACAGGTGGACCTTGCCGGCAGTGGGCAGGGTCTCGGCGACGACGTTGATCGCGCGGGTGGCGGCCTCGCGGGCGACCACCTTGGGGTGGTCGCCGAGCTGGTCGCCGTCGAGGACGTCGCCGACCTCCTCGATCGTCGAGCCGCGCATCAGCGGCTCGGTCCACAGGTCCTCGCCGACCACGTGGTTGACGAGGGTACGGACGTTCCAGTCGGCACACGGCGTGGGCAGCTCCCACTGGTGTGCGTCGACGGCGTCGACGCGGGCATTCCACCCGTCGACGGTGCGGCGGTACACGATCTCCTGGTCCATCACCAAGCTCCTCTCTCGATGGCCTCCCGTGCCTGCCCGATCCACCACGCAAGGCTCGCGCGCTCACGCTCGCGAACGCCTTCTTCTTCGCTCTCCACGATGTCGAGCGTCTTGTTCCACCCCAGCCAGCACAGGGCCGAGACCAGGGCCAGCCGCATCGAGCGGTCGTCGTACGCCGGCCCGGCTGCGCTGCGGTAGCGCGCGATCACCTCGTCCGGGGGTACGTCGACCACGTGGGCGCAGCCGACCAGGAACCGCGCGACGTCGACCGCTCCCGGCGCGGCCACCGGCATCGCCCAGTCGAGCAGCACCAGCCGGTCCCCCTCCAGCGCCATGTTGACCGTCGCGAGGTCGCCGTGGGCCAGGGTGACCGGGCCGGCGCGCAGCCCCTCGGCCAAGGGGCCCATGTCGGCGTGCAGCGCGAAGACCGCATCCGACACGTCGGGCGGCACCAGGGCGGGGTCGGCGAAGTACTCCCAGCCGCGGACCGCGGCCGCGAACAGCTCGTTGCCCTCACGTGCGAGGCCGGCGATCCGGGCGGGGGCGAACATGTCGAGCAGCGGGACCAGCGGCGCGACCGCGTCGGGCGGGCTGCCGAGGTAGGCGCGGTGAAGCGCGGCGACGCGCTGGATCACCCAGTGGAAGGTGAGCGCGTCGAGCCGGTCGTCCCACGTGAGCACGGCGTCGCCGAGGTCGCGCATCACGATGACCGTGGTGTCGTCACCCTCGGTCCAGCCGTCGAGCACGGCGTGGCCGACCAGGTCCGGGAGCCGGGCGAAGCCGCCGGAGTGCCAGAGCAGGTACTCGTGGGCGTACGGCTGGTCGAAGATCGCGAGCGTCACGTCGGACTCCGGCGTTACCCGCTTGACCACGACGGTACGGCCGTCGCCGAGCGTCACCCGCTCGAGCGCGGCCCCGGACTTGCCGACGTGCTCGACGAGTGCGGCGCGCCCGATCGCGTCGTCCAGGATGCCCCCAGGCGCCACCCGTCCACGGTGGCACTCCGGCGGCCCCGGGCGCCATCGTCGTACTGGTTTGTGGGGAGTTTGTCACCCGGAGCTCAGACCGGGTCGACCGTCTTCCGGAGGATCGGGCTCCGCTCGACGGCGTACGCCGGGAGGGCGACACTGGTGGCGGGGTCGGGCGCGAGGGCCGCGACCGCTCGGGACGAGCCCCGCTCAGGAGGAGCCATGGCGTCGGCGTACCACGACGGCAGCCGCTCGCTGCAGGACCGCTTCGACACCCGTGCCCTGGCCGACCGGATCGACGACCTGCTCGTCAGCGACACCATCGACGACTCCGACCGCGCGTTCATCGAGGCCCGCGACATGTTCTTCCTCGCGACCACCGACGCCGAGGGCCGACCGACGTGCTCCTACAAGGGAGGCGAGCCCGGCTTCGTCCGCGTGCTCGATCCCCACACGCTGGCGTTCCCGAACTACGACGGCAACGGCATGTATCTCTCCACCGGCAACGTGCTGGTCAACCCGCACGTCGGCCTGCTCTTCCTCGACCTCGAGAAGGGCCACCGGATGCGGCTGGAGGGCGAGGCCGGCATCGACCTCGACGACCCGCTGCGCGCGACGTGGCCGGAGGCGCAGTTCGTCGTCCGGGTGCGGGCGCGGGCCGTCTACCCCAACTGCCCGCGCTACGTCCACCGCTACGAGCTGGTCCGCCGCTCCCGCTTCGTCCCAAGCGACGACTGCCTCACCCCGGTGCCCGAGTGGAAGCGCTCCGACTGGGCGTACGACGCGTTGCCCACCGCCGACCCCGCCCGCGACCCCGGCGAGCGGGACGTGCTGGGGCGGTGAGGGCGCGGCCCTGCTCCGCCACTTCCGCAGCACCGTCAGGGCGAGTCGTCCGGGGAGATGTCGACCGGCAGGAGGTCGGTCGCGTAGCTGACGTCGCTGCCGGTGTCTCCGGCGTCCACCTGCCCGACCACCGAGAGGTCCGCGGTCCCGGCGTCGAGGTCCAGGGTCAGCAGCGCCAGGTCGGCGTCCGCCCGCCAGCGCCCGGCGCTGGTGGCCTGGTGCACCGCGGCCAGGACCTGATCAGGACCCACCCACCCCAGCAGCTCGGTCCTGACCTGGTCGCTCGGAAGGTCGCCCGTCAGCAGGAGCACGCGGGCCGAGCCGGCCCGGCCGGGACTGACTGCCAGGATCCGGTCGCTCAGGCCCGCGGGCTCGACCAGGAGTGTCCGGCCGCCCGGGGAGAATCGGCCACTTCCCCAGACGACATCGTGGGGGAGCGGCTGCGGCCGTGGGATGTTGTCCGCCATCCCGACCATCAGGCTCTGCTCCCGGTACCGGAGCTCCCCACCGATGACGGGGGTGCTCGACCAGACGACCCTGCCGGCATCGTCCAGGGCAGCGGCCGTGGTCTCGGCGTCGCGCTTCAGCTCGGGAACCGGGCGGGGGTTGAGCTGAGGTCCCAACCGGGTCCACGTCACCTTCTTCGTGGTGTCGAGCACGTATCGCCCCCAGTCCTCGGTCGGCGAGCCGGGCGACCCCCCTCCCTCGACGAACGTCACCAGCCGGCTGTCGGGCGACCACCGGAAGTTCCAGTCGGACCTGCCCAGCTGGGTGATCAACCCTCCGAGCTCCGGTCCGGGCGTAGGCGACGGGTAGGTGTCGATGGCGCCCGTGGTGAGATCCAGCAACCGGGCACCACTCTCGATCCAGCCTTCTCGGGCCTTCGCCTCGCCATCCGCATCCACTCCGACGAGCGGCCCGCTCCAGGCGTAGATGAGCTTGGTGCCGTCCGGTGACAGGGACAGGACCTCGGGAAGATCCTCACCCGCTGCGTCAGTCCGGACGTACAGGGCTGCGTCGAAGCCGGGCAGGGCGAGCCGGTGAGCGACCCCGTCGTCTGCGGTGACCACGAAGGCGCCGGCGTCGTTGACGATCGCGTGGGACGCTCGCCCGACGGCCAGGTCCCTCTCGACGCGCAGTCCCCCACCGCCTGCGATCCCCTCGATCTGGATCGGATCCTGGCGGTCGGGTCGGTCGACGGGCGGCGGAGCAGTATGCAGGACTCCCGACGCCAGGACGATCCCGCTGACGAGCACGGCCACGACGAGACCGGCCGCACCACCGGCGAGACGCTGCCGGCGTCGTCGCGTCTGCGACGCCCTCGCCCAGAGCAGGGGGTCGACGGACACCGGTCCGGCGCGATCCGCGACCCGCGTCAGGACGTCGCGCAGCTGCTCAGTCATGGTCCACCCCGATCAGTTCTCCGAGGTCCGGCGCAGCCACTCTCAGGCGCGCCAGCGCCTGTCGATGCATGGACTTCACGGTCCCCACGCCCACCCCCAGGACCCGGGCTGCCTCGACCTCGGTCAGGTCCTCGTAGTAGCGCAGCACCAGGACCGCGCGCTGGCGGGGAGTCAGCCGCTGCAGCGCGCGCTCCAGCGACAGCTGCAGGTCGACGTCGACGTCGACGTCGACGTCCGCACGCTCGTCGGACCCTGGTGCCGACTCGGCCACGCGGCGACCGCGACGCCGCCACCAGGAGATGCTCTCCGTGTACAGGATCCGCCTGACGTAGGGCTCCGGGTCCCCCGTGATGCGTTGCCACCGGAGCGCCGCCTTGAAGAGCGCGGTCTGCACCAGGTCCTCCGCGAGCTGGTGGTCCTGGGTCAGGAGGTACGCCGTACGCATCAGCGCGGAGCTACGGGCACGGACGAATGCGTTGAATCCCGTTTCCTCCGCCATGAGTGCCACCCGGGCACCTCCGCTTCCGCCCCTACCCATGATGACGCCGCGCGGGCATGGCACGGAGGTCTCCGAGGACGGGCTTTTCTGTCCGAGTGGCGGGTCCGGGGTGGTCGAGGGACGTCGGTGACCCGCACAGCGGGTGCATGACGCTGCGCTGTCGGACGCTGGATCGCTACTGACCGACCCGGCCGTCGACCCGCTCTCGCAGGAGGTCGGCGTGGCCGCAGTGCCTCGCGTACTCCGCGATCTGCGCCACCAGCATGTCCCGGAGCGACAGGTCCGCGCCGTCGGGGCCGAGGTCGGAGGCACCCTCGTTCATGGTGCCGAGGTCGGGGACCCCCGCCACGAACCGGTCGGTGGCCTCGACCTCTGCCCGCCACGTCCGCCATGCGTCGTCCACGACTGTGGGATCGGCGACGGCGCCGTTCCAGTCACCGTGGCGGTCCTCCTCCGTGCAGTAGATCTTCGGCGCGTCCTCACCCGCCATCACGCGCCGCATGTGCCGCTCGTCCTCGGCCAGGTGCCGGACCAGGCCGAGGAGGGACATGGTCGACGGCGGTACGGACCGCCGGGCGAGCTGCTCCGCGTCGAGGTCCGCGCACTTCATCTCGACCGTGAGGCGGTAGTAGCGCAGGTAGTCGAGCAGCACGGCGCGCTCGTCGCCGGATTCGACGTCGGTCTCGCGCGGGTCGTCGTCCGGATCGACCCACATGTCCGCATAGACCGTGGCCTCCGTCCACCGCGCCGCCTGCTCGTCGTTCTCGTGCTCCGAGGTCGTCATGCCCGCATTGTCGGCGCCCGCGACGCGATGCGACACCGGTTATCGGCGGGTCAGCGCTCGGCGGCGACCTCGGCGATCACGTCCAGCACCCGGCGTACGACGGGGCTGACCGACTCGCGCGGCCAGATCGTGTGGAGCTCGACGGGGCGCTCGGGGTCAGCGTCCAGCCGTGTGTCGCCGCCGCCGGAGACCAGGTCCTCGAGCACGACCCCCTCGACGTGGAGCGACGCGGCGGACGCAGGCGCCAGCGCGAGTCCACGCCCGGCGGCCACCAGCAGCATGGCCGTCAGCACCTGGTGGACCCGCTGCTCGATCCGCGGGTGGGCGTTGGCCAGGAACCGGACGACCAGCTCGTGGAAGTAGCGCGACTGCTGCGGGTGGTAGCCGATGACCGGCTGGCCGTCGAAGTCCGAGGGCGACAGCGGGCGCCCGGCACCGGCGAGCGGGTGGTCGGCCGGGACGACGGCTTTCAGCGGCTCGCGCAGCACCACCTGGGAGTCGAGGAAGGAGGTGTCGAACGGCGGCCGGGCCAGGCCGATGTCGAGCTCGCCGCGGCGGATGCCGTCGACCTGCGCGTTGGTCACCCGCTCGGACAGCAGCACCTCGACGTCGGGGAGGGCGGCCGTGAGCCGGCGCAGCAGCGGGCCGAGGACCGAGATGGCCGAGACCGCGGTGAAGCCGAGCCGGACCACGCCCGCCGTACCGGCGTCGACCCGGCGCGCCAGGTCGCCGGCGCTGTCGACCAGGTTGAGCATCCGGTAGGCCTCGTCGAGGAACGCCGCCCCGGCCCCGGTCAGCTCCACCCGGCGGTTGTCGCGCTCGAGCAGCGTGGCGCCCACGGCACGCTCCAGCTTCTGGATCTGGCGGGACAAGGGAGGCTGGGTCATCGACAGCCGCTCGGCGGCGCGACCGAAGTGCAGCTCCTCGGCGACGGCCACGAAGCAGCGCACCTGGTCGAGGGTGAGGCTCATGCGTGCAAGGTATCAAGTCATGCCTCATCGGGCTTGGACGGGCATCGTGGCCGGTCCTTAGTGTCGGTGGTCACAACGGGTCCCCAGCTCAAGGAGCCTCACCATGCGCAAGCCCACCTCCCTGCTCGCCGGCCTCACCGCCGCGAGCCTCGCCCTCACCGCCTGCGGCGGAGTGTCGACCTCCACCGGCGGCAGTGACGACAGCGGCAGCGACTACCCCTCGGGCACCGTCGAGATGTACGTCGGCGCCGACCCGGGCGGGTCCAGCGACCTGATCAGCCGCGCGGTGTCCAAGGGCCTCAGTGACGAGCTCGGCGCGTCGTTCCCCGTCATCAACAAGTCCGGCTCCAACGGTGCGCTGGCCGCCGCCGAGATCGCCTCGGCCGAGCCCGACGGCTCCACGATCGCCATCCAGAACGCCTCGCTCTTCGCCATCACGCCGCTGGCCGTCTCCGAGGACGAGGCCACCAGCATCGACGACTTCGAGGTCGTCCAGGGCGTCTCCCGCGACGACTACGTGCTCGTGGCCAGCGCCAAGGGCGACTACACCACGCTCGATGACGTCAAGAACGCCACCGAGACCCTGAAGTACGGCACCAGCGGCGTCGGCACCGGCTCCCAGCTCTCGACCGCGTTGCTGCTCGGCGACGCCGGCGTCGAGGGCACGGACGTCCCCTACGACGGCGGCGCGCCGGCCCTGGCAGCAGTGCTCGGCGGCGGCGTCGACCTCGCCAGCCTGCAGATCGGCGAGGCGATCGAGAACATCGAGTCGGGCAAGCTGGTGCCCCTCACCGTCTTCGGCTCCGAGCGCGTCGACTACCTTCCCGACGTCCCGACCGCCCAGGAGCAGGGCCTCGACGTCGTCGTCGCGCAGTACCGCTTCATGACCGTCCCGAAGGGCACTCCCGAGGATGTCCAGGAGACCCTGGTCGAGGGCATGCAAGCGACGTTCGAGACCGAGGATTACCAGAAGTTCAACGAGCAGAACTCCCTCACGCCGATGGAGATCTCGGGTGACGAGGTCGTCACCCAGCTCGAGGAGGACAAGGAGCGGTACGCCGACCTGGTCGAGGAGTACGACATCAACCTGGCCGAGTGAGCGAGCCACCGTCCCAGCAGCACCGTAGGAGCCCGATCATGAACGACGAGCGCGAGCACCGCACCCACATCACCGACCAGGGCGACATCCTGGCCGAGATCGAGGCGGAGATCGCCCACGACCTGGAGGAGGGGCGCCCCCCTGAGGGCGGGCTCGCCTACCAGGTGGTGGGGGCGGTGGTCGCGCTCGTCATCGGTGTGGCCGGCGCGGTGCTGGCGTCGTCGTACGGCCTGGGCTCGCTGCGTGAGCCCGGGCCCGGGCTGTGGCCCTTCGTCATCAGCCTGGTCATCGTCGGCCTGTCGGTCCTGCTGCTCGTGGTCGGCCGCCACCTCCATGACACCGAGGCGTTCACGCACTCCAGCTGGCAGCCGGTGATCGGCGTCGTCACCTTCCTCGCGCTCGGCGCGCTGATGCCGGTGATCGGCTTCGAGCTCCCGGCGCTCGCGATGTGCATCGTCTGGCTGCGCTTCCTCGGCGGCGAGACCTGGCGCAGCACGGTCGTCGTGTCCGTCGCGACCGTCGCCGCCTTCTACCTGCTGTTCCTCTACGGGCTGCGGATCCCGCTGCCGCACCTCATCTGAGGCCGGGAGACCATGGACCTCAACGCCTTCCTCGACGGCTTCGGCCTCGTCACCCAGCCCGACAACCTCCTCTGGTGCTTCGCCGGCGTCATGATCGGCATGCTGATCGGCGTGCTGCCCGGCCTCGGCCCGGCCGCCACGATCGCGATCCTGCTGCCCCTCACCTACACCGTCGACCCGGTCTCGGCGATCATCATGCTGGCCGGCATCTACTACGGGGCCCAGTACGGCGGCACCATCACCTCGGTGCTGCTGCGACTGCCGGGCGAGGCCTCGTCGGTGGTGACCGTCTTCGACGGCTTCGCGCTCGCCAAGCAGGGCAGGGCAGGCACGGCGCTCGGGATCGCGGCCATCGGCTCGTTCGTCGGCGCGACCGTGTCGATCATCGGGCTCACCCTGCTGGCCCCGGTCATCGCCGGTGTCGCGGTCGACTTCCAGGCCCCCGAGTACGCTGCGCTCGCGCTGCTCGGCGTGCTGCTGGTCGCCACGATCGGCAACGGCAACATGGTCAAGGCACTCATCGCCGCCGCGATCGGCCTGCTGCTGGCGACCGTCGGCCGCGACAAGTTCACCGGCGCCGGGCGCTTCACCTTCGACGTGCTGCAGCTCTCGGACGGTCTCGACTTCGTCATCGTCGCCATGGGCCTCTTCGGCGTCGGCGAGATCCTCTACAACCTCGAGCAGCGCCACGGCAAGCCCCACGCACCCGCAGAGGTCGGCAACGTCTGGCCCTCCCGCGCCGAGCTGAAGCAGTCGTCCGGCGCGATCGCCCGCGGCTCCGGCATCGGCTTCGGCCTCGGCGTGCTGCCGGGTGGCGGCGCCGTCCTGTCCTCGCTCGTGGCGTACGCCGTGGAGAAGCGCCGCTCGAAGACCCCGGAGCGGTTCGGCCGCGGCGCCGTCGAGGGCGTGGCCGCACCGGAGACCGCCAACAACGCGGCCGCGACGTCGTCGTTCATCCCGCTGCTGACGCTGGGCCTGCCGGCCAACGCCTCGATCGCGATGCTCTTCGGCGCGCTGCTGATCCTGGGCGTCAGCCCCGGCCCGCAGCTGGTCGAGGAGCGACCCGACGTGTTCTGGGGCGTCATCAACTCGATGTACATCGGCAACCTGATGCTGCTGGTCCTCAGCATCCCGCTGGTCGGGCTGTTCGTCCGGATCCTGCGGGTCCGACCCGCGATCCTGGCGCCGATCACCGGCCTGATCACGATCCTCGGCGTCTACACGATCAACAACTCGACATTCGACATCTTCGTGATGATCGCCTTCGGCGTCCTCGGCTGGCTGATGAAGAAGGGCGGTTTCGAGCCCGGCCCGATGGTGCTGGCGTTCGTGCTGGGCGCGATCCTCGAGGACAACGTCCGCCGCTCGCTGCTGCTCTTCGAGGGCGACCCGACCGGGTTCGTCACCCGCCCGATCTCCGGCGTCATCCTGCTGGTGCTGCTGGGCGCCATCCTGCTCCCGATCGTCCAGTGGATCCGGCGCCGCCGGTCCGAGGTCGAGTCCCCCGCCGAGTCCCGTCACGAAGAAGGTGTGCGATGACCGTCCTGATCGGCTACGTCCCGACCCCGCTCGGCGAGGCCGCCTTCGAGCACGGCGTCGCGGAGGCCGCGGTCCGCGGCGACGACGTCGTCGTCCTCAACAGTCCGCGGCGCGGCAGCCACGTCGACGCGCACCTGGTCGACGAGGCGGCGTCCGAGGCGCTGGTCGCGCGGGCCTCCGAGCGTGGCGTCGCGGCCCGGGTCGACCACGCCGACCACGGCGCCGACCTGGTCGACGCGTTCGCCACGGCGGTCGAGGCGACCGGCGCCCGGGTGGTCGTCATCGGGCTGCGCCGCCGCAGCCCGGTCGGCAAGCTGGTGCTCGGCAGCGACGCGCAGCGGCTGCTGCTCGAGCTCGACGTACCGGTCCTCGCGGTCAAGCCGCCCCGGTGAGCCGCGTCTCGCGCGTCGTCGTCACGCCCGTCGCGTTCGCCGACCCGCCGTTGCTCAACGTCGTCGGCGTCCACCAGCCGTGGGCGCTCCGCGCGATCGTCGAGCTGCACACCGACGACGGCGTGGTCGGGCTGGGCGAGACGTACGCCGACGAGACCCACCTGGCCCGGCTCGGTGCCGTCGCGGAAGAGCTGCCCGGGCACGACGCCTACGACCTGGTCGGCCTGCGGCGGCTGGTCGCCTCTGTCCTGGCGGCCGGTGACGGCGGCGCCGGCGCCAGCTTCGGCGGGATGCTCGACGTCGACTCCGCGCTCGACACGGTCTACTCGCCGTTCGAGGTGGCCTGCCTCGACGTGCAGGGGCAGCGGGCCGGCGTGCCCGTCACCGACCTTCTCGGCGGGCGGGCGCGCGACGCCGTACCGTTCAGCGGCTACCTGTTCTACAAGTGGGCCGCGCACCCCGGCCACGACGCCGACGCCTGGGGCGAGGCCCTCACGCCGGACCAGCTGGTCGACCAGGCGCGACGAATGGTCGACGGCTGGGGCTTCGGGTCGTTCAAGCTCAAGGGCGGGGTGCTGCCGCCGGACCAGGAGTGCGACGCGATCGAGGCGCTGCGCGACGCGTTCCCGGGCCTGCCGCTGCGGCTCGACCCGAACGGCGCCTGGACGCCGGCCACCGCGATCAAGGTCGCCTCGCGGCTGGCCGGCGTCGTCGAGTACCTCGAGGACCCGACCCCCGGCATCCCCGGCATGGCCGAGGTGTCGGCCGCGGTCGACGTGCCGCTCGCCACCAACATGTGCGTCATCGCCCTCGACCACCTGCCGCCGGCGATCGCGGCCGACGCGGTGCAGGTGGTGCTGTCCGACCACCACCTGTGGGGCGGCCTGCGGCGGTCGGCGCTGCTGGCCGGGATCTGCGAGACGTGGGGGCTCGGGCTGTCGATGCACTCCAACTCCCACCTCGGCATCAGCCTCGCCGCGATGGTGCACCTGGCCGCCGCGTCGCCGAACCTGACCTACGCCTGCGACACCCACTACCCGTGGAAGACCCAGGACGTCATCCGGCCCGGTGTGCTCGACTTCGTCGACGGCTCGGTCGCCGTGCCGACCGGTCCCGGCCTGGGCGTCAGGCTCGACCGCGAGATGCTCGGCGTGCTGCACGAGCAGTACCTCACCTGCGGCGTACGCCGACGCGAGGACACCGTCTACCTGCAGTCGATCGACCCGTCGTTCACCCCGAACACCTCCCGCTGGTAGGGCCCTGCTCACAGTCACGGGGTTGCGAGGCTCAGGCTCCGTTGCCCCGCACCGGGTCGGAGGTTGAGGTGCGAGCGAAGCGAGCCTCGAAACCCCCGCACTGATGCAGGGCGGCGACTCACGGCGTCACGCGGCGGCGGGTGTTGCCGAGGTGGACCCGCATCGCGGCCCGGGCGGTCTCGACGTCACCGGCGAGGACGGCGCCGGCGACCTGTTCGTGCTCGCGGCGGACCCGGTCGACGTGGGCGGCGTCGGTCATGGAGTACGCGTCGGGGAGCCGGGTGCGCGGCAGCATGATCATCATCGGGCCGAGCGCGTCGAGCAGCTCGACGTAGAACCGGTTGCCGGTGGCGTCGGCGACCGCCCGGTGGAAGGCGAAGTCGGCCTCGACGGCCCCCTCGTGGCCGGCCGCGACGAACTGCTCCATCGCCGCCTCGATCGCCCGAGCCGACTCCGGCGTCACCCGGGCCGCCGCCAGCCCGGCCGCCTCGCTCTCGACCCCGAGCCGGAAGTCGAGCATCGCGAGCACGTCGTGGTGGGTCCGGATCGCCGACGACTCCAGCGAGAACGTCGACGGCTCCGGCACCGCCAGCACGAACGAGCCGCGGCCCTGGAAGGTCTCGACCAGGCCCTCGGCCTGCAGCCGCGACACCGCCTCGCGGACGACGGTCCGCGACACGCCGTACGCCGCGATCAGCGCGGCCTCCGACGGCAGCTTGGCGCCGGGGACCAGGTCGCCGGCGAGGATCCGGTCCTTGAGCCCGTCGACCACGCGCTGCGCGAGGGTGCCCTTCACCACGGTCACCGGCCGACGGTAGCGGTCTCCTTGGTCAGCGCGCGCATGCGCTCGCTGAGCGTGAAGCCGAGGCCCGGGCGGTCCGGCACCCACATCCGGCCGTCGTGGATGTCGATCCGCTCCTCGAAGAGCGGGTTGAGCCACTCGAAGTGCTCCACCCACGGCTCGGTGGGGTAGGCCGCGGCGAGGTGCAGGTGGATCTCCATCGCGTAGTGCGGCGCGAGCGCGAGCCCGGCGTGCGAGGCGAGCGTGGCGAAGCGGAGGAAGGGCGTGATGCCGCCGATCCGCGGCGCGTCCGGCTGCACGATGCCGCGGTAGCCGGCGTCGACCAGCGCCATGTGCTCGGGGACCGAGGTCAGCATCTCGCCGGTCGCGATCGGGGTGTCGAAGGTGCGCGAGAGGTCGGCGTGGCCGACGGCGTCCCACGCGTCGAGCGGCTCCTCGATCCAGACCAGGTCGAACTGCTCGAGCTCGCGGCACATCCGGCGGGCGCGAGCCCGGTCCCACTGCTGGTTGGCGTCGACCATGAACGGGGTCTCGCCGAGGTGGTCGCGGAGCGCGGCGACGCGGCGCAGGTCCTCGCGCCAGTCAGGCTGACCGACCTTGATCTTGATGCCGCCGATGCCGGACTGCAGCGACGCGGTCGCCTTCTCCTTGATCTCCTCGACGCCCGCCTGGAGGAAGCCACCGGAGGTGTTGTAGACCGCGCACGAGTCGCGGTGGGCACCGATCAGCTTGGCCAGCGGCAGCCCGGCGCGGCGGGCCTTGAGGTCCCAGAGCGCGACGTCGAGCGCGGCGATCGCCTGCGTGGCCACGCCGGAGCGGCCCACCGAGGCACCGGCCCACAGCAGCGACTGGTAGATCCGGTCGATGTCGGAGGGGTCCTGCCCGATCGCCACCTCGGCGACCTCGCGCAGGTGGGTGAACTGGGCCGGGCCCCCGGCCCGCTTGGAGTAGCTGAACCCCATGCCGGTGTGCCCCTCCTCGGTCGTCACCTCGACGAAGAGCAGCACGGTCTCGGTGAGCGGCTTCTGGCGACCGGTCAGCACCTTGGCGTCGCTGACCGGGTTGTCGAGCGGCAGCACGACGTGGGACAGGGTGAGGTGGCGGATGGCGTCGGACATGGGCGGGTTCCCTCGCGGTCGAGCAACTTGTATGATGAGTAACGAACTTATCTCACAACTGATCGGGAGTCCAGCGTTGCCCTCGCAGGCCTCAGGCGTCGACGGGAGTCACCAGCGTGCCGTCGCCCAGGAACCGCTCGACGTTGGCGAGCGCGAGGTCGGCCATCGCCTGCCGGGTCTCGACGGTCGCGCTGCCGACGTGCGGCAGCACGGTCACGTCGTCGCGCTCCAGCAGCGCCGGCGGGACGTGCGGCTCGTCGGCGAAAACGTCGAGGCCGGCGCCACCGAGTCGCTCCTCCTCGAGGGCCGCGACCAACGCCGCCTCGTCGACGACCGAGCCGCGCGCCACGTTGACCAGGAACCCGTCCGGGCCGAGCGCGTCGAGCACCGCGCGGTCGACCAGGCCGCGCGACGACTCCCCGCCGGCGGCGGCCACGACGAGCACGTCGACGTCGCGGGCGAGGTCGACCAGCGAGGGCACGAAGCGGTACGGCGCGTCCGGCTTCTCGGCCCGCCCGGTGTAGGACAGGTCGGCGTCGAACGCCGCCAGCCGGTGGGCGACGGCCCGGCCGATCCGGCCCAGCCCGAGGATCCCCACCCGGGCACCGGTGACCCTGCGGGTCAGCGCCGGCGCCCGGCCAAACTTCCAGTCGCCGCGCCGTACGAACCGGTCGGCGGCGGCCAGCCGTCGCATCACGTCGAGCACCAGCCACACCGCGGTGTCGGCGACACAGTCGGTCAGCACGTCGGGGGTGTGGGCAACGACGACCCCGCGGCGTCGCGCCTCCTCGACGTCGGTGCTGTCGTAGCCGACGCCGAAGTTCACGATCGCCCGCAGGCCCGGGAGCCGGTCGAGGTGCTCGCGCCGGACGCCCCACACACCGCTGGTCACGGCCACCACGACCTCGTCGGCGTCGGCCGGTTCGAGGTCGGCGAGCTCGACGGCGGCGTACCGCTCACGCAGCGGGACCGCGACCTGCTCGCGCAGGCGACCGACCATCACGACGTGGGGCCCCGACTCGCTCACGCGGCGACGCTAGGCACCGCGGGTGGGCATCGTCCATTGCCGTTGGCGCATCGCCGGGAGGCGCGATGCAGCTGCTGACCGGCTTCACCACGATCCTCGTCGCGATCGCGTGCGGGACCTGGCTCGCCCACGTCGGCGTCCTCGACTCCCGGTCACAGCGCACCCTCGGCGAGGTCGCGTTCTTCGTCGCCACACCCGCGCTGATGCTGGTGACCATCAGCCAGGTCGAGGTCTCCGGCGCCGTGACCAACCTCGCCGCGTCGGCGGGCTCGCTCGCACTCTGCTTCGTCATCTACGCGCTCGTGGCGCGACTGCGGTGGCGGCTCGCCACCGGCGAGGTGGTCATCGGCTCGCTGTCGGCGTCCTACGTCAACGCCGGCAACCTCGGCCTCCCGATCGCGGCGTACGTCGTCGGCGACATCACCGTGGTGGTCCCGACGCTGCTGGTGCAGATGCTCGCGGTGCAACCGGCGGCGCTCGTCGTGCTCGACCGGCTCACCGGCCGGGGGTCCGGCGCCCTGGCCCTGCTCCGACGGATGGCCACCAACCCGTTGACGGTCGCCACCGTGGTCGGCGTGGTGCTCGCGGTCACCGGCTGGCAGCTGCCGACGCTCGTCGCGTCGCCGCTGGAGCTGCTGGGCGGCGCGGCGATCCCGATGATGCTGCTGTCGTACGGCGCCGCGCTCCGGCTCAGCCCGCCGGTCGGCCGGTCCGGTCACCAGCACGAGGTGGTGCTGGTCGCGCTGCTCAAGCTGCTCGTGATGCCGGTGACGGCGTTCCTGCTCGGCGTCGCGCTCGACCTCCACGGCCAGGTGCTGCTCGGCGTGGTGATCACCGCAGCGCTGCCCACCGCCCAGAACATCTTCCTGCACGCGACCCGCTACCGGGTGGGCGAGGACGTCGCGCGGGAGAGCATCCTGATCACCACGCTGGCCTCGCTCCCGGTGGTGCTGGTGGTCGCCGTGCTGCTGGGGTGACTTGCTCCGGGCGGCGGAAGCTCAGCGCAGGACCAGCTGGCCGTCCTCGACGTCGACGGTGACCGACCCGCCGTCGACGACGTCGCCGGACAGCAGCTGCCGGGCGAGCGGGTCGCCGATGGCGGTCTGGATCAGCCGGCGCAGCGGCCGGGCGCCGTAGGCCGGGTCGTAGCCGGTGTCGGCCAGCCACTCCTTGGCGGCGTCGGTCACCTCGATCGCGATCCGGCGTACGGCGAGCCGCTTCTCGAGCAACGCGAGCTGCAGGTCGACGATCCGGACCAGGTCGTCCCTGGAGAGCGCGTCGAAGATCACCGTCTCGTCGAGCCGGTTGAGGAACTCCGGCTTGAACGACGCGCGCACCACGGCCATGACGTTCTCGTGCTTGGTGTGCTCGTCCATCAGCTGGTCGACCAGGAACTGCGAGCCCAGGTTGGACGTCAGGATCAGCAGCGTGTTGCGGAAGTCGACGGTGCGGCCCTGGCCGTCGGTCAGCCGGCCGTCGTCGAGCACCTGCAGCAGGATGTCGAAGACCTCGGGGTGGGCCTTCTCGACCTCGTCGAGCAGCACCACGGAGTACGGGCGCCGGCGCACCGCCTCGGTCAGCTGGCCACCCTCCTCGTAGCCGACGTAGCCCGGAGGCGCGCCGACCAGCCGGGCGACCGAGTGCTTCTCGGAGTACTCGCTCATGTCGATCCGGACCATCGCCCGCTCGTCGTCGAACAGGAAGTCGGCCATCGCACGTGCCAGCTCGGTCTTGCCGGTGCCGGTCGGGCCGAGGAACAGGAACGAGCCGGTCGGCCGGTTGGGGTCGGAGATGCCGGCCCGCGAGCGGCGTACGGCGTCGGAGACCGCCGCGACGGCCGCCCTCTGCCCGATCAGCCGCTCGCCGAGCACCGACTCCATCTCGAGCAGCTTGGCGGTCTCGCCCTGCAGCATCTTGCCGGTCGGGATGCCGGTCCACGCCTCGACGACGTCGGCGATCTGCTCGGCGCCCACCTCCTCGCCGACCAGCGGCTCGAGGTCGACCCGCTCGGCGGCCTGCACCTCGGAGATCTGCTTCTCGAGCGCCGGGATCCGGCCGTACTGGATCTCGCTGGCGGCCGCGAGGTCACCCTCGCGGAGCAGCTTCTCCGCCTCGATCTTGAGCCCGTCGAGCTGGCGGCGGAGCTCGCCCTCGCCCTGGAGCTGGTCCTTCTCCCGCTCCCAGCGCACCTCGAGGCCGCGCAGCGACTCCTCCTTGTCGGCAAGGTCGCGGCGCAGCGCCTCGAGCCGCTCCTTCGAGGCGTCATCGTGCTCCTTCTCGAGCGCGAACTCCTCCATCTTGAGACGGTCGACCTGCCGGCGGAGCTGGTCGATCTCCTCCGGCGACGACTCGTGCTCCATCCGGAGCCGGGAGGCGGCCTCGTCGATCAGGTCGATCGCCTTGTCGGGCAGCTGCCGGCCGGTGATGTAGCGGTCGGAGAGGGTCGCGGCCGCGACCAGCGCGGCGTCGGTGATCCGGACGCCGTGGTGCGCCTCGTACTTCTCCTGGATGCCGCGCAGGATCTGGACGGTGTCCTCGACCGACGGCTCGCCGACGAAGACCTGCTGGAACCGGCGCTCGAGCGCGGGGTCCTTCTCGACCCGCTCGCGGTACTCGTCGAGCGTGGTCGCGCCGATCATGTGCAGCTCGCCGCGGGCGAGCATCGGCTTGAGCATGTTGCCGGCGTCCATCGCGGAGTCGCCGCCGGCACCGGCGCCCACCACGGTGTGCAGCTCGTCGATGAAGGTGATGATCTGCCCGCCGGCGTCCCTGATCTCCTCGAGCACGGCCTTGAGCCGCTCCTCGAACTCGCCGCGGTACTTCGCCCCGGCCACCATCGCGGCCAGGTCGAGCGCCAGCACCCGCCGGCCCTTGAGCGAGTCGGGCACGTCGCCGTCGACCACCCGCTGCGCGAGCCCCTCGACCACGGCGGTCTTGCCGACGCCGGGCTCGCCGATCAGGACCGGGTTGTTCTTGGTACGCCGGGACAGCACCTGGACCACCCGGCGGATCTCGGTGTCGCGCCCGATCACCGGGTCGAGCCGGCCGTCCTCGGCCGCCTGGGTGAGGTCGACGGAGTACTTCTCGAGGGCCTCGTACGTCGACTCGGCATCCTGGCTGGTGACGCGTCGGTTGCCGCGGACCGCGGTCAGCCCCTCGCGCAGCCCGTCGGCGGTGAGCCCGGCGTCGGTGAGCAGCCGCTGGGCCGACGACTCGACGGTGGCCAGCGCGATCAGGAGGTGCTCGGTCGCGACGTAGTCGTCCTTCATCGACCCGGCGAGGTCCAGCGCCGAGGCGAGCACCCGGGTGAGGGCGGCCGACGCCGCGGGCTGCTGCACGGTGGAGCCACTGGCGCTGGGCAGCGACCGCGCCTCCTGCTCGGTCCGGGCGGTGAGCGTCGCCGCGTCGACCCCGGCCTTCGTGACGAGGGTGCGGGCGGTGCCCTCCTCCTGCCGCAGCAGCGCCAGCAGCAGGTGGACCGGCTCGGTCTGGGTGTTGCCGGCGGTGGTCGCGGCGAGCTGGCCGGCCTCGATGACCTCCCGGCTCCGCGTGGTGAACTTGTCGGCTCCGAACTGGCTCACGTGTCTCCCTCCCTGCGCAGTGACTGACGACCTTTCTGACGGGTCAACGACCGAAGACTTGAGTCTGTTCCACTCAACTTCGCCGGCGGTCCAGTCATTCGCCCCGACTCTGCCCGACCTCACCCCTGGAGGTGTCCCCCGAGGCTAGAGTGGCGTCGACGAAAGGGGGGTGGCCCGTGGGCCTCCGCAATCTGTTCGGCAAGCGCGAGCCGGAGGCTGCTCCCGCACCCGAGGCGCCCGAGCCGACGCCCGTCATCCGGGTCGTCATCGTCGACGACGACCCCGACGCCCGCGACTTCCTCCGGATGGGGCTCGAGGTCGGCGGCTTCGAGATCGTCGGCGAGGGCGGTGACGGGGCGTCCGCGGTGGCAGCGGTCCGCGAGGGACAGCCCGACGTGGTGCTGCTCGACCTCCACATGCCCGACATCGGGGGCATCGAGCTGCTTCCGCAGCTGCGTGAGCTGCACCGGCCGACCCGGTTCGTGGTGGTCTCGGCGATCACCTCGACCCACATGACCGAGGCGGCCATCGAGGCGGGCGCGATCGGCTTCATCGAGAAGGGCGTCTCGCCCCGCAGCGTCAACCTCCACCTCCAGAAGGTGGCCGGCGCCGGCTCGGTCAAGGTGGTGCGGCCCTACCCGCTGACCACCGAGTACCCCTGAGCACCTGCCCCCGCTCGCGCGCGGAGGCAGGTGCCCCAGGACGTCGGTCAGCGGACCCGACGGCGGTTGGTGTCGTCACGCGCGGTCGTCGCCGTCGGACCGACCTTGGCGACGTACGTCGTGAACTTCTTGCGGTTGCGGTCGTTGACGCGGAACTGCTTGTCGCCGCTCTGGTTGAGCTGGGTGCTCTTCAGGGCGGCGAGCCGGCCGCCGGCCGCCACCCGGAACAGCCGGACCGTGGCGCCGCGGGCCTTGGTCGGCGCCACGACCTTGAGCACATCGGCCCGGGCTCCGTTGCTCCGACCCTGCAGCGTGGCGACGATCGGGTCCGGACCCTCCCACGTCACCGCCTGCTTGTCCGTGGCGTCGGCGTCCGGGTTGTCGGCGTCGTTGGGCCCGTAGCGGTGCGCCAGCTGGGTCTCGTCGTCCGCCTCCTCGCCGGACGCAGTGGCCACGAGGGTGCCGTCCTCCCCCGCCGTGCCGGACGGGTCGACCAGCGTGGCCGAGAAGCTGCCGTCGGGCTCGGTGACAACCGTGGTGGTGAGGCCGCCGCCCTGGAAGCGGGCGTCACCCGCGCCCTGCCGGGTATAGGTCAGCTCCACCGCACGACCGCCCAGGCCGTCATCCGCGGTCGCCAGGTCGCCGGTCACCAGGTGGGTCCCCCCAGCGGGCTCGCTGACCGGTCCGTCCAGGGTGATCTCCGACTCGTCCGCCGCCAGGTCCAACGGGGAAGCGTCGATCGCGCCCGCCCTCGCCTCGAGGGTCCAAGTCCCGGCCTGGATCTCCGCGTCCGTGATCCCGTCGCCACCGCCGGTTCGTGACGGGCCGTCGACGCGGTAGCTGCCGACGGCTCGGCGCTCGGCCGTGATCCAGGTCCCCTCGATGGGTGCGCCACCGGTGTCGAGAACCCATCGGAACTCCGGAACGGTGTCGTCGACCCTCACGCCGTTCTCGTCGCGGGTCTCGATCCTGAAGTCGTCGCCGTCGCGGAACTCGTCGAGGTCGAAGGTGGTCCGGTCTCGCAGGTTGTTGATCTGGACCGTGGTCAGAACCGCGTGAGCCGGACTGGTGAGTAGCGGGAGACCCGCCACTGCGAGAGCGGCGATGGCGGTGGCCGCCACCCCCCGCGTGATGCCGCTGCTGTTCATCTGTTGTCTTCCTTTCGGAGTGCGGAGGGCGAGATGTGCCCCCGCCCTTGCGTGGATGCCCGAAAGCCCCCGTTCGTGGTGCGCGCCGAACACCGCACGCACCACGAGTGGAAGGTAAGGCGCGGGCGGGCCAGACCGCGACTTGTTGCGCTCGGGACGCTGACGTGCAATAAACAGGTATGAGCGCCGGGGGGGAGCTCGACACGGGGCGTCGTGGTCGTCCGCAGAGGCTGCGGGACGACCCGATCCCCCTCTCTGCGCGCGAGATCTCGGTGGAGACCCGGGTCGGATGGTTGCTCGCGACCACCCGCATCTTTCACCCCGACCCGGCCCTGCGGCGGTGCGACACGTTCTGTGCACTGGCCCGGGAGCGGGGCCTGCGCGTCGACCGGTCCCGGATCTCCCGCTGGGAAGGCGGTGGCACGCCGGCCCCCGGGGAGGTGATCGACGTGTACGAGGCGGTTCTGGACCAACCGCCCGGCTCCCTGGCCACGGTTGTCGAGGGGTTGCGCCGCGCCTTCGGCGCCCCGCCGAAGACGCCCGGCCGCCCCTCCGCCCCCGGGACCGACGGACTGCTCGACGCCGCGCTCGGCGCCGAGGGCCTCACCGGGGTCCAGTGGCAGGACCTGACCCGGTCGCTCACGGCGTACGCCTCCCTCTACCTGCGGCGCGACGACTGGGACACCCTGACCACGCGGCTCGTCGGCGAGCTGGGGCGTGGGGCGGGCGCGGCGTACGTCCGCCGCTACGAGGCCGCCGCCCGCCTGATCCAGTACCCCCCCGCGCAACGCCACCTCTCCCGCGCGCTGGGCCGCTACGTGATGGACCCGGACGCGCAGGTCGTGCTCCCGGTGCTGCGGCTGCTCACCGAGGTCCACGACAGCGCGGCCAGCACCCTGGTGCTGCGGATGGTGAACGGGGACCACAACGCCCGCCTGCGCCACGCCGCGGCGTCGGTGGCAGCCGTGAAGCTCCGCCACGGGACGCTGCCCGAGGCCGGGCTGCCGCGGCTCGAGGCGTACGTCGCCGCCACGCTGCACTCGACGGGAGCGCTCGACCGCGGTCTGGACGCCTTCGACGTCGCCGTGCAGCTGCCGCTGCGGTCCTTCCAGCGGGTGCTCCACCAGATCCCCGACCGATGGCTCCAGATGCACCTCGCCCGGTCACGCGGCTCCGCACAGCTCGTCGCGCCGGAGCACGCGGCCGTGCTCGTGGCCGAGCTGGCAGCCCGCGTGCAGACGGGCGAGGGCGTCCACCGCAGCGACGAGGCGGACCCGATGCTGCGTCGGCTGCTGCGCGAGGCGCTGTTCCACGTGCACCACCCACGCCGGCACCACGCCGCGCTGCTGCTGGCCGCCTCGCCCTATCGGCGCGCGCTGTCGCGAGAGCTGGCGGAGGTCACCAGCAGCGCCGACTCCTTCCTCGCGGCGAGGGTGTGGTCGGTGCTGATGCGGGTCGGGTGGTCAGGGCGACGCCGCGACCTCCTGCTGCACGCGACGAGCGAGCCGCGGCCGGCGCTCCGGGCACGGGCCCTGGTCAACGTCGGGCTCGACGCACACGTGTTGTCGACCGCAGAGGCCCGGGCCCTGGCGGCGCCGGTGTCGCCGACGGCACAGGAGCCGGTGCGACACGGGATGCTCTTCGCGCTCGGGATGGCCGGTGGCGCGCTGCTCGCAGAGCTGGCCGAGCACGAGTCGGAGGACTACCGGCGAGCCGCGCGATGGTGGCAGTCACACGGCACCGCGATCCACGAGCGGTGAGGTCAGCGGGGCCGCGGCTCGCCCTCGTCGGGCTCCCCGTGGACCGGGTAGTCCGACGCGTCGTCCGCGGGCAGCAGCACCGCCCGGCAGAACCCCTCGCCGAACGGGGTGAGGTGGATGCTGCGGCGTACGACCTTGGTGAACCGCTGGGAGTGCATCGCCGCGAGCACGTCGGGCTGCGCCTCCAGCACCTGGTACTCCATGGGGTCGGTGAGCTGCTCGCGGGAGAACCACACCAGCCCGAGCCGGTGCAGGTTGTCGAGGTAGGCCGGGACCCGGTCGACGTAGCGGCAGCCCGCGCGGGCACCGATCATCGTCAGGCCGGGCGCGAGCAGCTGGCTGTGCACGCGACCCACCGGACCGCCGGACCGGACGTCGACGCTGGGCTGCGGCCCCGACCTCACCAGGAGCAGCAGCACCCGGGCCTCGTCGGGCGCGAGATCACCGAGGATCCGGGCGTAGGCCGGGTGCTCGTCCTGCTCGTGCCAGACGTCGCGGGACCGCTCGAGCAGCTCGGCACCCTGCTCCCGCAACGACGCCCGGCGGGTGGGGTCCGGCTCCTCGGCGGCCCGGCCGGGGGGCAGCGCGTCCACGGCCGCCGGCGGAAGAGGTACGCCGGTGGCGATCGCGCGGCCGAAGTCCCTGACCGTGCCGACCGTCGTGCCGAGCTCGCGGGCCAGCGACGCCGCCTCCTGGGGGTCGCGCACCGCCGCGACGAACCGTCGGCTCGTGCGCCAGCTGGTCAGCAGGCCCCACCGGGTCGCGTGCAGCCAGGTGGCGGCCGCGATCCGGGTCAGCCCGGGCACGGCCGCCGCGATGTCGCCCGGCCGAGGCAACCCGGGCCCGGTGTCGTCGCGCTCGCCGGGTGTCGGGTCCACCAGACCGCCGTCCATCACGCCCCCACTCCGAAGATCCACAGGTGCAGCACACCACCGGCGAAGCCCATGATCGCGCCGTGGGCGTAGAGCATCCACTCGTCCTCCTTGATGGCGGCCCGCATCATCTCGACGAAGTCGCGCGGCGGCAGCTCCTTGGTCCGGGTGCTGACCAGGGCGCGGATCTTGTCGGCCTGCTCGCGGCTGAAGTCGCGGTCGCGGAACGGGGTCATCGTGTACTCGACGCCCTCACGCGCGATCGCGGCGCGGATCGCGTCGTAGCGGCCGGGCCCGAGCGCCGCCTTCACGGCCGGGCGCGCCACGCCGGCGGCCTGGTCGATGGCGGGTCCGAGGGCGACGGCCAGCATCTGCCGGGTGCGGTCACCGCGCGGCCCGTTGAGAAGGAACTCGCCGATGTTCTGCAGCGTGATCACGTCGTCGGCGATGATGCCGGCGTACACCTCGGCTGCCTCGCGCTGGCGGCGCGGGAACAGCCCGTGGACCCGGACCCCCCAGATCCGGCGCGGCTCGGGCGGCTCGAAGATCAGCCACATGCCGAGGGCGTTGGTGGCCCACCCGACCACCACGCCGAGCACCGGCAACAGCCAGGGCTGGTGGAACGCGAGCTCGAGCACGGCCACCGGGATGCCGAGCAGGAAGCCGAAGATCCCGCCGAACCACACCATCAGGTTGAGCTCGCGCTGCCCGAAGTCACGGAAGATCCGGACCACCAGCGCCGGGTTCGCCCGGAAGTGCTCGATCACCATGATCTTGGGGTCGAGCAGCTGGTCTATGTGGCGGCCGATCTCGGTGGTGATGCTCCGTACGACGCCGGGGAGCTGCTCGCGCACCCGCCCGACGACGGCGCGCCGGCCGGCGGGCGGGAGGTCGCGCCACAGCGCGGGGTGCTCGGCGCGCATCACCTCGTCGATCAGGTCGGGCAGCTCGGGGCTGAACAGCTCGACGATCCGCTCCGCGATCCGGTCCGGCTCGAGCTGCTGGTAGAACTCCGCCGGCGTACCGAGCTTGGAGATCGCCTTGTCGACGGCGATCGAGCCCATCTTGGCGGCGCGGGCCGGGATGATCCCCTGCCAGCCGAGGCCGCCCTGCATCACGCCCGGCACCTCCTGGACCTTGCGCGGCAGGACCGACGACAGCTCGCGCAGCCCGGGGACGGTGACGCCGTGGAACCGGACCGGGCTGAACAGCATCACCAGTCCGGTCCAGTTGATGAGCCAGCCGACCACGGCGGTGAAGACGGGGATCGACCAGAAGACCAGCCAGTCGACCTCGGCGAGCCACTCGCTCGACGTCCTCACCTCCTCGCACCGCCGCGCCCGCTGCTCGGGCTACCCGAGGGTAGCGCCGCGGGTGCGACGATGGAGTGGTGCGCGAGGTGGAGCTGGTCGCCGACTGCAGCCGCTGCTTCGGCCTGTGCTGCGTGCTGCTGCCGTTCCACCGCGACAGCGGGTTCGCCGTCAGCAAGGAGGGCGGCCACGCCTGCCACCACCTGCAGCGCGACGACCGCTGCGGGATCCACGAGACGCTGCGGGACGACGGCTGGCCGGGGTGCGCGGCGTTCGACTGCTTCGGCGCCGGGCAGCACGTCTCGCAGGTGACGTACGGCGGGGTCTCGTGGCGCGACCAGGACGACCTCGGCGAGATGGCGGCCGTGCTGTCGGTGATGCGGCAGCTCCACGAGATGCTGGCCCACCTCACCGAGGTGCAACGGCGCTCGCCGGCCGCAGACGCCGCCGAGATGCGCGCCGAGCTGCTCGCCCTCACCCACGCCGACCCGGTGACCCTGCTCGGCGCCGACCTCGACGAGGTCCGGCACCGGGTGAGCCCGGCCCTGCGCGAGGCCGCGGTGCGGCTGCACGGCCCCGGCCGGCCGATGCCGGACGACCTGGCGGGTGCCGACCTGCGGGGCGAGGACCTGGTGCGCGCCGACCTGCGGGGGACGGTGCTGATCGCCGCCGACCTCCGGGGGGCCGACCTGGCCCGGGCCGACCTGCTGGGGGCCGACCTGCGGGACGCGGACGTGCGGGCCACCCGCCTGGCTGAGGCGTGGTTCCTCAGCCAGGCCCAGCTCAACACCACGCGTGGCGACGGCGCGACCACCGTCCCGGCCCACCTCACCCGGCCCGGCCACTGGTCGTGAGCCTCACTCGAAGATCTTCGGGCCGCGGTGGGCGGTGAGGACCGGCGAGTCGTGGATGCTGCCGCCCCGCTCGAGGTGGTCGGCCTGGGCGTCCAGCGCGTCGGCCACCTCGTGGTGGGCGGCGGACGCCCACCGACGGATCTCGCCGGCGAGCCGCCGGAGCACCTCGGGGGGTTGGCCCCGTGGTCCGCGCTCGTCGTCGCCCGCGACCGGGAGGTAGAGGCCGAGCAACCGGTGACGCCCACGCACCTGCAGCAGCACCATCCCCTTGAAGTTGTGTCGGAGCCGGACGACCCGGGCCTCCACCCACGGGACCTCCCAGCGCGCCACCCACGCCCGGCGGTGGAGGAGCCGGCCACCTGCCTGGTCGAGCCAGGTCTGCTGCGCCACGGTCGAGGTGAGGATGCCGCCCAGGAGGAGCACCCCGCCGGCCACCCACGGCCGGGTGGCAGGGTCGGTGACCCATTCCCAGGCGGCCACGGCGAGGGCGAGGGCGTACGTGGCCGCGACGTAGAGCCACCAGCCCACCTCGCGGCGGCGCTGCCCGGGGACGCGGCTGATGAGGATCGGCTCAGCGGTCACCGGGGACCTCCCGGGTCGCGAGGTCGGCCAGGGCGGCGCCCAGCTCGCGCCGGACCTCGTCCGGCCCGACGGGCTCGACGGTGGCGTGCGCACCCGGCGTGACCCGCCAGGTCCCGCCGGGGCCGGACACCCAGGCCCAGCGGTGAGGCCGTCCGGCGCCGCGCAGCTCGACGTCGGCCCGCAGCCACGCGGTCTGGTCGTCGGGCGTCGCCGCCGACGCCACCCGGGCGTCGGGGTGGAGCACCGCCGCGACCACGAGGGTGGGGAGCGTGGCCGCGGCGGTGAGCGCGAAGCGGTGGACGCCGTCGCCGGAGACCTGCTCCAGGAGGACGACGTCACCGGTGACGTGGGCGTACCAGTGGTCGCGGCCGCGGGAGGTGGCCCGGGCGACGGCGACGACCGCGGCCGCCGTCTCGCGCAGCACGACCACGGACCGCAGGTCACGGCGCAGGTCGTCGCGAGAGCGAGATCCGGGGTCGAGCAGCCGGCGGGCCGCCAGGGCGGCCCGGGCGTGACGGCCGGCCGACGCCCGCTGCCCGGGGTCGAGCCGGGACCAGACCGGCATCACCGGCCGCGGCCCCAGCCGGCTGCGCGGTCGCGCCAGGACGGCGAGCTCGGCATCGGTCAGCGACCCGACCGGGACCGCGGCACCGCTCGCCGTCGGCATCTCAGAACAGCTCCCCGAGCATCCCGCGGGCGCCGGCGGCAGTGAGCTGCTCGCCGGCCCACGCGACCGCGTCGGAGGCCACGGCAGCCTCGTCGGCGACCTCGTCGACGACCCAGTCACCCGCGGCCGCGGCGGCGTCGCTGACCTGGTCCCAGTGGTCGACGACGTAGTTGCCGGCGGTCCACGCCCCGTAGGCGATCACCGCCGTACCGCCCACGACGACCAGGGCCGGCGCCGTCGTCAGGACCATGGCCGCGCCAACCGCACCCGCGGCACCGAAGCCGCGGGTCGCCCAGCCGCGGGCCCCGTCGTAGCCACCGCCGGTCACCATGTCCTGGAACCCGGACGCGATCGTGAGCGGCATCGACGCCCGGCCCGCGAGCTTGAGCACCGGGTTGCGGGCCGTGCCGTGGGCGAACGCGCGCCTTGCCTCCTCGATCTCGGACCCGGGAGCGCCCAGCCGGACGAGGTCGGCGTAGTGGTGGAGCCGGCGACCGTCGTTGACCAGCCCGACGCCGTCGGCCACCGCCTTGCCGGTGACGACGGCGCCACCGGCGGCGCCGAGGGCACTCACCGGGTCGCCGCCGAGCACGTGGGTGCGGGCCTGGTGACCGGCCACCAGCGAGGGCAGGGTCTCGGGGAAGTCGAGCCGCCTCACGGTGTCGGCGAGCCGCTCGTCGGCGGCCGCCACGGCCGCGAGCGCCGCCGCGACCGCGGCCTCGTGGCCCGCGCGCACCGCCTCGGTCCGGCGCGCCTCGGCGACCTGCTCCGGGGCGAGGGCCCACCCCAGCCGCTCGGCAGGAGGGACGTCGGCGGGAGGCAGCGGCGCGGGCGGGGCGACGACCCGCCCGTCGTCGTCGACCTCGAAGCCACCGGCCCGGGCCCGGCCGACCGCGGCGAGCAGCCCCTCGCGGGCGTGCGCCAGCGTGGCGGAACCGGCGAGCAGCGCCGAGGCCGCCGTGGTCAGTGCGTCGGCGAGCGCCTCGCCGCGGCGGGCCTCCTGGTCGGCCCGGTCGGCGGCCGTCGTCGCCCACGCTCCTCCGGCATCGTCGACCGCGTCGGCCAGGCGGTGGCGTACGGCGCGCGCATCGTCGGCGACGGATCCGGCCGCCCCGGCCAGCCGGTCGGCCGCGGCGACCAGCTCACCGGGGCGCCACCCGGTCACCGTCGAGACCGTCAGCGTGGTCACGGCGTGCCGTCCCGGTAGGCCTCGGCCACGGACGCATCGGTCGCCGCGACGTCACGGGCGACCAGGCGGGCCGCCTCGCAGACCGCGAGCAGGTTGTCGGCCCACGCGTCGACCGCACCGTCGAGGTCGGTCGCCACCCACCAGCACGCCTCGGCGGTCGCCGACCCGGGGAGTGCCTCGCCGGCGACCCGGAAGGGACTCGCCACGTCGAGGCACGTCAGCGACGCCGCGACCTCGGCGATGCGGCCGGCGGCGTCGTCGAGGACCTGGGGGTCGAGGGCGAGCACGGCCCAGTCCTACCCCGCGTCGGACGACCTCGTCGGGCGTTGTCCACAGGGCCCCAGATCCACGCTCAGAAGCTGCGTCGCCAGACGACCACGGACTGGGCGGGATCGGGGGGACGCAGCACCGGGAGCCGGTCGGCGGGCGGTCGCGCGTTCAGCGACAGCCGCAGCGCGTCGCGGGTCGCCTCGAGCTCGGCGACCAGCTCGGCGTTGCGGAGCTGCAGCGCCTCGAGCTGGTTCTCGAGCTCCAGCAGCCGGCGTACGCCCTCGACGCCGACGCCTGCGGCGGTGAGGTCGGCGATGGCGCGCAGCTTCTCGATGTCACGGTGGGAGTAGCGGCGGCCGCCCCCCACCGTCCGGCCGGGCGTGATCAGGCCCATCCGCTCGTAGGCGCGCAGCGTCTGCGGGTGCAGCCCCGAGAGCTCCGCCGCCACGGAGATGACGTAGACCGCGACCTCGGGGCCGGGGACCGTGCTCATCAGGCACCGGCCTCGAACAGGCCGGCGCGCAGCGTCTGGCCGCCAGTGGCGGCGCGGTAGGCCTCGACCGCCTCGCGGGTCGCCTGATCGAGCACCGCCGGCACCTGCACCTCGACCGTGGCCAGCAGGTCGCCCATGGTGCCGTCCTTGCGGCGGGCGCCCTTGCCGCGCACCCGGAAGGTGCGGCCGTTGGGGGTGCCGGGCGGCAGCTTGAGGGTGACCGAGGCCCCGGCGAGGGTGGGCACCTTCACCTCGGCCCCGAGCGCGGCCTCGTCGAACGACACGGGGACGGTGAGCGTGAGGTTGTCGCCGCTGCGTCCGAAGACCCGGTGGGGGCGCACCTTCACGTGGACGAACAGGTCGCCCGCGGGACCGCCGTTCTCGCCGGGGGAGCCCTTGCCCTTGAGCCGGATCTTCTGGCCGTCCTTGACCCCGGCCGGGATCCGGGCCTGGATGGTGCGCGCCGACATTCCGCGGCCGGAGCCGTGGCAGGTCGGGCACGGCTCGTCGTAGACCAGCTGGCGGCCGCCGCACGCGGGGCAGGTCTCGTTCATCGTGAAGCCGCCGCCGGTCGAGGCGACGATGAAACCGGCCCCCTCGCACTCGGTGCAGATGTGGGGGGTGGTGCCGGGCTTGCCACCGGTGCCGGAGCACGCCGGGCACGACGAGTCGGAGGTCAGCCGCAGCGAGATGGTGACGCCCTCGAGGGCGTCGGTGAACCCGATCGTGGCGCTGGTCTCGACGTCACCGCCGCGGCGCGGCCGCGGCTGCGTGGTGGTCCGGGCACGGGTACCGAACAGGTCGCCGAACATGTCGCCCAGCCCGCCGCCACCGGCCCGGACCCGGTCGCCGAACAGGTCGCTGACGTCGAACCCGCCGCTGGTCCCGCCCCGCGGGAAGCCGAAGCCACCCGAGGCGTACGCCGCACGCAGCTCGTCGTACTTCTTCCGCTTGTCGGGGTCGCCCACGACGTCGTAGGCCTCGGCGACCTGCTTGAACCGGTCGTGCTTGGCCTGGTCGCCGGGGTTGGAGTCGGGGTGGTTCGCGCGCGCCAGCGTCCGGTAGGCCTTCTTGATGTCGGCCGTGCTGGCGTCCTTGGCGACGCCGAGGACCTGGTAGAAGTCCTTGGTCGCCCAGTCGGCGCGCACCCCTTCGTCGGTGCTCACCCGCTCACCCCCTCAGTCCTGTCGGTCGTCGGTTCACCCGGCGGCCGGGTCGACCACCAGCACCTGCGCGGCGCGGACGACCCGCTCGCCGATCCGGTAGCCCGCCTTGGCGACGACCTTGCACGTCGTCACCTCCACGTCGGGATCCTCTCCGATGTGGGAGAGGGCCTCGTGGAGGTTCGGGTCGAAGGGCTCGCCGGGCGCGCCGAACTTGGTCAGCCCCAGACCGGTGACGACCCGCTCGAGCTGCTCGGCGACCGCCTGGAAGCCCTCGTCGAGGTCGCCGTGCTCGCGAGCGCGGTCGACGGTGTCGAGCACGTCGATGATCGGCACCAGCACCTGGTAGCGGGCGTTCTCGGCGACCATCTCGCGGTCGCGCTCGACCCGGCGCTTGTAGTTGACGAACTCCGCCTGCAGCCGCTGCAGGTCGGCGAGCCGCTCGGCCGCCTCGATCCGTGCCACTGCCACTTCGTCGTCGACCACCTGGTCACCGATCGGCGCGTCCGGCTCGGCTGCCGGCTCGGCCGCCTCCTCCTCGGGGTGGGACGACTCCTCATCCGACCCGGCCGGGGCCGAGGCGCCCTGCCGACGCAGGGCCTCCTCGACCTCGGTTGGTTCCTGAGGAGGGCGGTCTGCGGCCGCCTCGAAGGACTCGTTGGCCATCTCGTCGGCCGCGTCACCGAACCCGTGGGGTGGTCCCTGAGGAGGACGCGCTGCGCCCGTCTCGGAGGGGTCCTGGGTCACTTGGTCTCACCCTCCGTGCCGTCACCGGACGCGTCGGACTCGTCGTCGACGATCTCGGCGTCGACCACGTCGTCGTCGGCCTCGCCGGTCGCCTCGCTTGTCCCACCGGCCGCGGCCTGCTCGGCCTCGGCGGCGGCGTACATCGCGGCGCCCATCTTCTGGCTGGACTCGTCGAGCTTGGTGACGCCGGCGCGGATCTCCTCGGCGGAGGCATCCTCCTGCTCGAGGGTCTTCTTCACCGCGTCGATGTCGGCCTGGACCTCGGTCCGGACGTCCTCAGGGATCTTCTCGGAGTTCTCCTCGAGGAACTTCTCGGTCGAGTAGACCTTGGAGTCGGCGAGGTTGCGGGTCTCGACCGCGTCGCGACGCTTGGCGTCCTCCTCGGCGTACTGCTCGGCCTCCTTGACCATCCGGTCGATCTCGTCCTTGGACAGCGCCGAACCGCCGGAGATGGTCATCGACTGCTCGCGGCCCGACGCCTGGTCCTTGGCGGAGACGTGGACGATGCCGTTGGCGTCGATGTCGAAGGTGACCTCGATCTTGGGCACGCCGCGCGGAGCCGGCGGCAGGCCGGTCAGGTCGAAGTTGCCGAGGGGCTGGTTCTGCGCCCACATCTGCCGCTCGCCCTGGGCGACCTTGATCTCCACCGACGGCTGGTTGTCGTCGGCGGTGGTGAAGATCTCCGAGCGCTTGGTCGGGATCGTCGTGTTGCGCTCGATCAGGTTGGTCATGACGCCGCCCTTGGTCTCGATCCCGAGGGACAGCGGCGTGACGTCGAGCAGCAGCACGTCCTTGACCTCGCCCTTGAGGACGCCGGCCTGCAACGCCGCGCCGACGGCGACGACCTCGTCGGGGTTGACGCCCTTGTTGGGCTCCTTGCCGTTGAGCAGCTCCTTGACCAGGTCGGTGACCGCCGGCATCCGGGTGGAGCCGCCGACCATCACGACGTGGTGGATGTCGGCGACCGCGACACCGGCGTCCTTGAGGACCGACTTGAACGGCGCCTTGGTCCGGTCGAGCAGGTCGCTGGTCATCTTCTGGAACTCGGCGCGCGTCAGCTTCTCCTCGAAGTGGAGCGGGCCGGACTCGCCGTGGGTGATGTAGGGCAGGTGGACGGTGGTCTCGCTGGAGCTCGACAGCTCGATCTTCGCCTTCTCCGCGGCCTCCTGGAGGCGCTGCTTGGCGATCTTGTCGTTGCTCAGGTCGACGCCGTTGCCCATCTTGAACTTGTCGACCATCCAGTCGACGACGCGGGCGTCCCAGTCGTCACCGCCGAGGTGGTTGTCACCGGAGGTCGCCTTGACCTCGACGACGCCCTCGCCGATCTCGAGCAGCGAAACGTCGAAGGTGCCGCCACCGAGGTCGAAGACCAGGATGGTCTGGTCGTCGCCCTTGTCGAGCCCGTACGCCAGCGCGGCCGCGGTCGGCTCGTTGACGATGCGCGAGACGGTGAGGCCCGCGATCTCGCCGGCCTCCTTGGTGGCCTGGCGCTGCGCGTCGGAGAAGTACGCCGGCACGGTGATGACCGCGTCGGTGACCGTCTCGCCGAGGTAGGCCTCGGCGTCGCGCTTGAGCTTCTGGAGCACGAAGGCGCTGATCTGCTGGGCGGTGAAGTCCTTGTCGTCGATCTTCACCTCCCAGTCGGTGCCCATGTGCCGCTTGACCGACCGGATGGTGCGGTCGACGTTGGTGACGGCCTGGCGCTTGGCCACCTCGCCGACGAGCACCTCGCCGGACTTGGCGAAGGCCACCACCGACGGAGTGGTCCGGGCACCCTCCGCGTTGGCGATGACGGTGGGTTCGCCACCTTCGAGGACAGCGACGACGGAGTTCGTCGTCCCGAGGTCGATACCGACCGCACGAGCCATGGTTGTTCGTCCTTCCGATGCTGCAGGACCCGGGTCTCGGGCCCTGTCGACTGCTGGGGTTCAGGAGTTGAGTCCTGCTGGCTCAACTTATGTGTGCCAGCGTAACGAAGGACTGGTGGCCGCTTGTTCCCGGGTGGGCCGCCCAGTTTGCCTCGCGACATCCACAGCTCGGACACACCTGGGGAGGGGCCCTCGCCAGCCTCCCCACCGGCCCCTACGATGACGGCGACGGTCGTGGGGGCCGTCCGGCGCCAGGGGTGGCGCCCGTCAGTGGGGGTTCACATGGGGTTCCGAGGATCACGGCTGTCCGCTGCGTTGCTCGCGCTCGTCACGACGGCAGCAGGGCTCGTCGTGACGGTGGGTGCTGCACCCGCCCAGGCGGGCTGGAGCGACGTCAGCGGCATGACCCGCTACCGCATCTGCAAGGAGGCCACGCCCTCCGCGCAGGGCTGGATCTTCCTGACCCGGGTCCGCAAGCGGGCCGGCACCGACGACGCCCGCGCCGGAGTCGTGCTCTACGCCGGCGACCGGCGACGGCAGCGCTGGGGCTCCGGCTGGCTCGACGACGGCGAGGTCGCCCGCGGCAAGCCCCGGATCAAGCGCAGCCAGGGCATCCGGGTCCACGTGTGGCAGGAGGCCGGTGGCGTCGACTCCCCCATCGGGACCGCGCTGGAGGCCGAGGTGCTCCGTCCGCGCGACATCGAGCGTTGCGGCTGACCGTCCGGGGAATACTCGCGGCGGCGTGTCGTGATGCACGGGGTATGACTGGTACGACCGTTCCGACGATCACCCTCCACGACCAGACCACCATCCCCCAGCTCGGGTTCGGCGTCTTCCAGGTGCCGCCCGCCGACACCGCCCGCGCCGTGACCGGGGCGTTCGAGGTCGGCTACCGGCACGTCGACACCGCCCAGATGTACGGCAACGAGGCGGGCGTCGGCGAGGCGCTCGCCTCGTCGGGGCTGCCGCGGGACGAGGTCTACGTGACCTCCAAGCTCAGCAACGCCTTCCACCGGCCCGACGACGCCCGCCGCAGCTTCGACGAGACGCTGGAGAAGCTGCGCCTGGACCGGATCGACCTGTTCCTCGTCCACTGGCCGCTGCCGACGCTCTACGACGGCGACCTCGTGTCGACCTGGCAGACCCTGGCCGAGTTCGTGAAGGACGGCCGCGCCACCTCGGTCGGCGTCTCCAACTTCCAGCCCGACCACCTCGACCGGATCGTCGACGAGACCGGCGTCGTGCCGGTCGTCAACCAGGTCGAGGTGCACCCCTACTTCCGCAACGAGGCGGTACGGGCCGCCAACGCCGGCCACGAGATCGCGACCGAGGCGTGGTCGCCGATCGCCCAGGGCGCCGTCCTCGACGACCCCACCGTCGTCCGGGTCGCCGACGAGGTGGGCGCGACGCCGTCGCAGGTGACGCTGCGCTGGCACCTGCAGCGCGGAGACATCGTGTTCCCCAAGTCGACGCGGGTCGAGCGGATGCGCGAGAACTTCGGCGCCCTCGACCTCGAGCTCGACGACCGGCAGATGGCAGCCCTCGACGGCCTCGACCGGGGCGAGGACGGACGCCGCGGCCCCCACCCCGACTCCTTCGCGATGGTCCCCGACTGAGTCGAGTCGTCCCTCGGCTGAGGGGCGGAGGCAGGAGAATGGGGCAGGTGCCCCCCGCGTCCGAGCCGTTCCGGCTGCGTGACATCGCCCTCGTCGCCTATGGCCCGACGGTGGTGGTCTCGGTCGGCCACGGCGCTGTCATGCCGGTCACCGCACTGCGGGCACGCGAGCTCGGCGCCGACGTCGGGACCGCGGCCCTGGTCGTCGCCATGCTCGGGCTGGGGATGTTGCTCACCTCCCTGCCCGCCGGCGCCGTGGTCGCGCGGGTCGGGGAGCGTACGGCGCTGCTGCTGGCCGGCCTGCTCGACGCGGCCGCGATGGCGGCCGGTGCGCTCACCGGATCGGTCGCCGGGCTGGCCGTCGCGATCGCGGTCAGCGGGTCGGCGTACACCCTGTTCCTGATCTCGCGGCAGGGCTTCATGATCGACGCGGTGCCCGAGGGGTTCCGCGCCCGGGCGCTGTCGACGATGGGCGGCTCGTTCCGGATCGGGGTCTTCGTCGGCCCCCTGGTCGGCGCCGGGGTGATCCGGCTCGCCGGGATCCCGGGCGTCTTCTGGCTGGCCGCCGCCCTCGCGCTGGTGGCGGCCGCGATGGCCCGGCTGATGCCCGACCTCGGCGCCGAGGAGCGCGCCCGCGAGCAGGCGGCCGGACATGCGTCGGTGTGGTCGGTGCTGGTGCGGCACCGCCGGACCTACCTGACCCTCGGCGTGGCCGTCGTGGTCCTCGGCGCCTCCCGCTCGGTCCGCAACGTGCTGCTGCCCCTGTGGGCGGAGCAGGTCGGGCTCTCCGCCGCCACCACCTCGCTGGTCTTCGCGCTCGCGGCCGCGGTCGACATGGCGATGTTCTACCCGGGCGGCTGGGTGATGGACCAGCACGGGCGCGCCGTGGTCGCGGTGCCGGTGGTGCTGTCGGTGGCGGTCGCCTGCCTGGTGCTGCCGCTGACCTCGGGGGTCGTGGGGGTGGCCGCGGTGATGGTGCTGATCGCAGTCGGCAACGGCCTCGGGTCCGGGATCGTGATGACCATCGGCGCCGACACCGCGCCGTTGCGCGGGCGGTCGCAGTACCTCGGCGGCTGGCGGCTGTGCGGCGACCTCGGGGTGTCGGGCGGGCCACTGCTGGTCAGCGCGGTCGCCGCGGTCGCGCCCCTCGCGACCGCGTCGGTCCTGGTCGGCCTGCTGGCGCTCGCCGGCACGGCCTGGGTCGGCTACTGGACGGTCCGGCTCGACCGGGACCGGGAGCGGGTCAGCCGCGGATCGTGACCTTGACCTCGTTGGAGGCCTTGCCGGTGTCGGTGTCGACCACCCGGAACCGGTTGACGCCCGTCTGGCCGGTCTGGACGTACGTCGCGAAGGTCTCGTCGCTGACCGACGCGGTCACCGGGAAGTCCTTCCAGGAGCCGCCCTCGAACCGCTGCACCTGCAGGATCGCGCCCTCGCCCCCGGGGTAGACACCGGTCAGGTCGATGTTGTCCATGGGACTGACCGACGGCTGCGCGACCTGGAGCGAGATGCCCTTGTCCTCGGGCTTCTTCGACGACTTCTCCTCGCCCGGCTGCTGCGAGGGCTGGTTCTGCGGCGACTGCCGGCCGGGAGCGAGCGTGATCAGCGGCCCGTCGTCGGCCTTGGTGACCTCCGGCTTCGGGAGGTAGAGCGACGCCTGCTCCTCGCTGGTGCCGGTGGACCCGCCGCTGTTGTCGAGGCCCGCGACCTTGGCGCCCGCGAGCGCGACCACCCCGGCGACGATGCCGACCACCACGGCGACGCCGACCAGCGCGAGCAGCCCGAAGGCCACCGGGTGGTCGTTGCGCTCCTCGCGCTCCAGTCGGTCGGTCACGCGGCCCATTGTCACGGACGCCGCCTACCAGGCCAAAAGGGGCCCGTCAGTCGACCGCCTCCCCGGCCGCCCGGCGTACCTCCCGCTCGGCGACGGCGTGCTCGTCGGTCCGCGCGTCGTAGCCCCAGAAGTCGCGCAGCGCGACCGCGGTCGCCGCGACCCCGACCACGCAGGCCACGCCCCCGCTCACGATCGACCCGCGGACCGACCAGACGTCGGCCACGACGCCCGCGCGGACCTGTCCGGCCAGCGGCCCCACGGAGTAGGACAGCATCTCGATGCCGGCCAGCCGGCCCCGCATCGCCTCGGGGATGGTCTGGTTCCAGACCGTCATGCGGAAGATCCCCGAGATCATGTCGGCGATGCCCGAGAGCATCAGGAAGAACGCCACCAGCCAGATCTCCGGCATCAGCCCCGCGACCGCGATGGCGGCGCCGTACGCCGACGCGGCCAGCACGATCGCCCGGCCGTGGTGGTGGACCCGGGCGGTCCAGCCGCTGGTGGCGGTGGCCAGCATCGCGCCGACCGTCTCGGCGGAGTAGAGCAGGCCGAGCAGCTCCGGTCGGTCGAAGACCTGCTCCGCGAGAGCCGGGAACACCACGATCGGCATCGCGAGGAACATCGCGGCGATGTCGACCAGGTAGGTGCCCAGCAGGTCGCGGCGGCGTACGGCGTAGCCCAGGCTGTCGCGGATCCCGCGCAGGCTCGGCGGCGTGGTCTCCGTGCGGTGCGGGTAGGGCCGCATCGCGACGTAGAGCAGGGTGGCGACGACCAGACCGACCGCGTCGACCACGAAGCACCAGCCGATGCCGACGAACGCGATCAGCAGCCCGCCGACCATCGGGCCGACCAGCACCCCGAGCTGCATCCCGAAGCCCGTCAGCGCGTTGGCAGCGGTGATCTGGTCGATCCGCACGGTGCGTGGCATCAGCGCCTCGCGGCTGGGTCGCTGGAGCGCGGACGCCGCCGCGAGCAGGACGGCGACGCCGAAGATCAGCGGCAGGTTGGGCCGGTCGCTGAAGGCGTTGACGGCGAGCACGGCCGTCAGCACCACCTGCGCGAGGCCGCAGCCGACCAGCAGCCGGCGCCGGTCGACGTGGTCGGCCAGCGCGCCGCCCCAGAGGCCGAACACCACGATCGGCACCAGCTCGGCGATCCCGATCGCACCGACGGCGAGGTTGGAGCCGGTCAGCCGGTAGACCTGGAAGGGGATGGCGACGTAGGACACCATGCCGCCGAGGTAGAAGACCGTGCCGGCGGCGAAGAGCAGCCGGAAGTCACGGGAGTCGCGCAGCGGCGAGACGTCCATCCGCACGGCGCGCAGCCGCTCCCGCCAGCTCACGAGTCAGCATGGTGGCACCGGACCGACCGGCGCGCACGGGGTTTAGCGGGTGACGCGGACCCGCGCGCCGTACCGCGGCACGCTGGTGATGTTGCGGACCTTCGGCACGTCGCGCTGCACGGTCTCGACGCCGTAGGCGGTGAGCACCTCGCGCAGCACCGCCACGCCCTCCATCAGCGAGAACCCGGCGCCGATGCAGCGACGGACGCCGCCGCCGAAGGGGATCCAGGTGTTGGTGGGCGGGTTCTGGCCGAGGAACCGCTCGGGCCGGAACACCTCGGGGTCGGGGTGGTTGTCGGCCCGGCTGTGGGCGATCAGGATCGACGGCCCGACCGTGACGCCGGCCGGGAGGTCGAGGCCGCCGATGGTGGCGGGGCGCTGGAGCGTGCGGACCACCATCGGGATCACGGGGTGCAGCCGCATCGACTCCTTGAGCAGCGCCTCCAGCCAGGCGTCGCCGCCGTCGCGGGCGGCGGCGCGGGCCCGCCCGAGCTGCGCCGGATCCTGGCCCAGCTCGACCAGGGTCCAGGCCAGCGCCGACGCCGTGGTCTCGTGCCCGGCGAGCAGCAGCGTCACCAGCTGGTCGCGCAGCTCGGTGTCGCTGAGGGAGTCCCCGCCGTCGTCGACCCGGATCAGCTGCGACAGCACGTCGGTCCGCTCGCCGAGGTCGGGGGCGGTGCGCCGCTCGCGGATCTCGGCGAGCATCAGCCGGTCGAGCTCGTAGGCGTTCGCAATGGTCCGCTTCCAGCGGCCGAACCGCTGCAGGAACGGGTAGCCCCAGCCGAGCAGCACGCTGGGCCCGACGTCGACGGTCCGGTTGACGCGGGGCCGGAGCGCGGCGAGCCGGGCCTCGTCGGTGACACCGAACACGACCCGCAGGATCACCTCGAGCGTGAGCCGGTTCATCCGGTCCAGCGAGCGGAAGGTCTCGCCGTCACGCCAGGTCGCCACCTCGGCGCGGGCGACCTCGGTGACCAGGCCGGTGTAGCCCCGCAGCGCGTGGCCGTTGAACGCCGGCATCAACAGCTTGCGGGCCCGCTTGTGCTCCACGGAGTCCTGGAGCAGCAGCGAGTGCTCGCCCATGATCGGCCCGAGGATCGCGTTTCCCTTGCCGGCGTGGAACACCTCGGGGTCGCCGGCGAAGATCTCCTTGGCGTGCTCGGGCCGGGTGAACAGCACCAGCGGCCGCCCGCGGGGCAGGATCCGGACGGTGAACGCGTCGCCGTACCGGCGGTGCAGCCACGGGACGAACTGGTGGCGGAACCGCAGCAGCCCGGCGCTCTGCAGGATGACCGGCCACCGCGGCCCGGGCGGGAGCCCCGACTCGTCCACGGGCTGCGGTCCGTCACCCCCGAACGGCCGCATCTTCGCGAACCGCTGCTCGGTGATCCGCGTGACGTCGTCGTCCACAGTGGCCATTTGGACATACTACGAGTATGTGAGCCGGCCGCAACCCCTCGCCGACCCGCGAAGTAGCAGTCCCGCACCTTCGAGGTGGCACTCCCGCACCAGGTCAGCCACACACTCCGGCAGGGAGCGCGCCCTCGCGGGTGCCGGAGCGCGACCTCGCGGGTGCAGGAGCCTAGCCGCGGACGAAGGCGGCGATTCCCGCGGCCTCGCGGACCCGCGACTCCTCGTGGAGGTACGGCATGTGGCCGGTCTCGAACCAGTCGTGCTCGATCCGCTCCCGCTGCTCGGGCACCAGCCGCAGGTGGGAGACCATGTCGGCCGCCGCCGCGAACGGCGTCGCGAGGTCGTAGTAGCCGTACTCGACCCGGACCCGCAGGTGCGGGTTGGCGCGCATCAGTCGCTCGAGCTTGTCGGAGACGTTGATCGGACGGCCCTCGAACTCCTGGTAGGACCACTCCTTGACCTGGTTGGCGAAGACCTCGTAGGGCAGGTCGAGGTCGCTGTTGAGCTCCGCGCGCAGGTAGTGGTGCATCACCGCGGCGTAGGGCCCCACGATCGCGTCGATCGACGGGTCGGCGTCCCACGTCTCGGCGTTGCCGAAGTGGAGCGGGCCGGTGAAGCGGCCGTCGATCCGCCCCACCCCGAGCCCCCGGTCGCGCAGCAGCTCGGTGCAGAACCGGACGTGCTCGACCCGCAGGTCCGCCCGGTCGACGTAGTCCTCGGACAGCCCGGTCAGCCGGGCCAGGGTCGCCACGACCTCCTGCCGCTCGTCGGCGTCGAGCCGCGACCCCCGCCCGAGCGCCCAGCGGTAGCGGTCACCGGCGAACGCCTCGGCCTCCTCGACCACCTCGCGGAGCGTCCGGCCCTCGTGCCTGCCGTGGAAGTGGGCGATCGCGGCGTACGTCGGCAGGAAGTTCTGGCACGCCTCGTCGGAGCGGTGGTAGCTGAAGTCCTGGGAGCCGAAGTCGAGCACGCTCGAGACCAGCACCAGGCCGTTGAAGGCCATCATGTGGGTGCTCCAGAGCCGTTCGGCGACGGCGACCGCCCGGACCGTGCCGTAGGACTCGCCGATGAGGTACTTGGGTGACATCCAGCGGTCCTCGCGGGTGCACCAGAGCCGGATCAGCTCGGCGACCTGCTCGACGTCCTTGCCGAACCCGTGGAACTCCTTGGCCTTGCCGCCCTCCACCGCCCGGGTGTGGCCGGTCGACATCGGGTCGATGAAGACCAGGTCTGCCTCGTGCAGCAGGGTCTCGGCGTTGTCGACCATCCCGTACGGCGGCGGCGCGAGGTCGCCCACGTCGCCCATCGCCACCCGGCGCGGACCGAGCAGGCCGAGGTGCAGCCACACCGACGCCGAGCCCGGACCACCGTTGAACACGAAGCAGACCGGCCGCTCGGTGACGTCGGCGTCGTCGAGGGTGTAGGCGGTGACGGCCATCTCGGCCCGCGGCTTCCACCCGGTGAAGACGTCGTCCTCGTAGACCTCCTCCCGCAGCACCACCCGACCGGTGCGGGCCGTGTAGTCGACGTCGCCGTCGGGACCGACGAGCGTGTGACTGGTGGCGACCAGCTGGTCGATCGGCTCGGGCTTCTTGTCCGGAGTCGGTGCGGGCGCTCCGGCGTCGGGCTGGTCGGTCATGCCGCGACTCTAGGGCGTGGCCCGGGCCCGGCTCACCGCCAGCACGTCGTGCACTGGCACCGGGTTGCCGCGCAACGCCCGGCACGTCAGCAGGTGGCGGTCGTCGCCCTGGGTCGTGCGCACGGTGACCAGCCAGTCGACGCCGCCGACCCGGAAGGACACCTCACGGATGTCGCCGTCGCGGCGCTGGCCGAGCAGCCGCACCGCGTCGAGCCGGGTCTCGCCGAGTCGCTGCCGCAGCGCGACCTCGGCCGCCTGCACGGGCATGGCGTACGCCGAGCGGCCGCGCAGGTGGTCGAGGTCGACGTGACCGGTGAGGTGGCTGCCGGCGACGGCGACGGCGGTCACCGCGTCCAGCCGCCCGTAGTAGAGGCCGTGCGGGAGGAACAGCGCGTTGCCGGCGAACCGGTCGCCCCCGATGTGGGAGATCTCCCAGGACTCCTCGGGGTGGGCCGCGGCGAGGGCGGCGGCGACCGGCCGCCCGCGCTCGGCACAGCAGGCGTCGTGCCGGCCGTGCGTGCACACGCACAGCAGCTGCTCGTCGGTCGGCTCCAGCCCCGGCGAGCGGCCGGCGCCGAGCGCGGCCAGGTCGAGGGCGAGCAGCTGCTCGGCGGAGTCGAGGACCGCCGTCTCGAGCCACGGGGTGGCGGGTCCGGTCCAGGCGGCGTACACGCGGAAGCCGGTGCGGGGGGCCGGGCGGTGGTGCTTGCGGACCAGGTTGACCCTGACCCCGGCGTCCTTCGCGGCCGCGGCGAGGCCCGACTTGACCTCGGGTGGGAGCCGGTTGTCGCGGACCGCGTCGACGCCCCACGGGCCGGGGTTCTCGACCAGGAGGAAGGCGCGCACGGTGGACGCGGTCCCGGCCAGCACGTCTCCCCGGAGATCACCCGCGGCCGAGCAGCGGAACGACGCGCTCACGGGCGCACCCGCAGCAGGCCCTCCCGCACCAGCCGACGGCAGAGCACGAGCCGGCTCTCGGGGTCGAGGTGGTCGGCGAGATCGGCCGCGGTGAGCTCGGGCAGCTCCCGTAGCGCCTCGAGGGCCGGGCGCAGCCGAGGTGGTACGTCGAGGTGCCGGTCGCCGAGCAGCAGCCGGAGCACCGGCCCGTCGGTGCCCTCGGCGTCGACCAGCACGCAGGGGTGACCCGGTCGCCGGGCCAGCCGGGTGGTGTCGGTCAGGTCGCGCACGGCGAGCACGTCGCGCAGCCCGCCGGCCAGGCGGGTGCCCCGGCTGGTGAGGAACCGCTCGGCCCGCTGCCGGGCGACCTCGTCGGCGTCGAGGCGGCGTACGTCGTCGGCGACCCGGTCGAGGTGGGGGCGGAGCCCCTCGGCCAGCTGGTCGGGGTCGTCGAGCCAGCCGGCGGGGACGTGGGTGTCGGGCACGTCGTCGAGCAGGTCGAGCAGCGTGCGCTCGACCACGCGGCGCCACGTCAGCTGGTTGATGCCGACCGTCACGTGGAGCGACGCGACGTCCTGGGCTCGGGCCGCGTGGGGGGTGCCGGTCGGGAGGTACATCGACAGTCCCGGCTCGAGCACGACGTCGTCGACCCGGCCCTCGGAGTGGATCTCCCACTGCTTGTGCCCGTGGGTCTGGAACACGAAGACGTCGTGGCTGTCGGAGTGGACCGCGAAGCCCTGCGCGCCCGGCGGCGTGAGGTAGGCGTTGGCCTGGCAGGGGTGCCCGAGGTCGAGCTCGAGCTGGGCCACCAGGTCACGCAGCGGCGGCCAGTAGCGGTGGAGCCCCTGCAGCACCGCGGTCGCGCCGTCGTCGAACTCCTGCAGCAGCCGGCGGGCGTCGACCAGACCGGCGAGCGGCTTGCCTGCGAGCGAGGCGCCGCTGCGGGTGTAGCGGGACTCCGGGAGCACCGCACCGTCGCGGGCCAGCCGCACCGACGGCGTCCGGATCGCGGTCTCCGTCAGCAGCCGGTCGACATCGTCGAGCGACAGCAGTCCCACCAACCGCGCAGGGTCGGTGTGGTGGAGGTGGACGCGGGTCGCCCAGACCTTCGACAGGAAGGTCTGGGCGTCACCGCTGAGGAGGTCGAGCGCGTTCAGAGTGCGGCACCGTCCGTGCCGTCGGCGTCACCGTCGGTAGCGTCGGCGTCGGCATCGGTCCCGTCCGCGTCGCCGTCGGTGGCGTCGGCATCGCCGTCGGTGGCGTCGCTGCTGTCGCCGTCGGTGCCGTCGGCGTCCGTGCCGTCTGCGTCGGAGAGCGTCGAGGAGGCCTGCGGCGTCGCGCCGGTCGTCATCTCCTCGTCGGAGAGCGGGGCGTCCTGGGGTTCCTCGGTGCTGTTCGACATCTGGTCCTCCTGGGTCGCGGGCGGCGGGTCCGCCCCTCCTCGCAACCTAGCGCCCGGTGCGCACCGGGCGTCACCCACCACCGGGTGACAGTCAGCCGAGCAGGCCCTCGCGGCGAGCGATGGCGGCCGCCTCGGTGCGGCCGGAGGCGCCGAGCTTGCCGAGGATGTTGGAGACGTGGACCGAGACCGTCTTCGTCGCGATGTAGAGCTGCTTGCCGATCTCGCCGTTGCTGCGCCCGTCGGCGACGAGCATCAGGATCTCCCGCTCGCGTGGCGTGAGCTGGGTGCTGCCGGCCCGTTGCCGCGGCGCCGTCGCCCCGAGCCCGCGGAGCTGGTCGAGCAGCGGCTGGGCCCCGAGCGCCGCAGCGGTCTCGCGGGCCAGCGCGGCTACCTCCCGGGCCGCCGCGGCGTCACCGGTCGCCCGGAGCACACCGGCGAGCACGGCACGGACGCGGGCGAGCTCGTGGACGTCGCCGAACTCACCGGTCAGCCGCTCGGTCTCGCGCCACGCCTCGACGAGCGACTCGTGGGTGGGCGGGTCGCCGACCAGCCAGCGCAGCCGGAGCAGCTCGGCGTCGGTGCGGGCGACCCACGCCTGGCCCTCGGGCCCCCAGGTCTGGGCGGGCCCCTGCTGCCGGGCGAGGACGACATGGCCGTCGGAGTGGAGCTCCTCGGCGCGTTCGAGCAGGCCGGCGTGCTGCTCGGACGGCAGCGACGGCCCGGCGTCGGCCAGCGCGCCCATGGCCACCGCGGCGAGCCGGATCCGGGCCGAGAACCAGGGGTTCCAGAGTCGGGACAGGACGGCGACGGCATCGCCGTAGGCCGCGACGACCCCGGGGGCGTCGAGACGGGCAGCGGCGACCTTCATCTCCAGCGGGACGGCATGGATCGCGATCAGGCCCTCCTCGGACCACAGCGGACGCAGCCCGGGAAGCCGGCCGGCGACGTCGTGGCCGCGGGCGTGCTCGATCTGGAGGGTGAGCGCGTCGAGCATCGCCTGCGGGATCTGGGGCAGCGCCCGGGCCGCGCCGGCCAGCGCCAGGGCGTCGTCCCACTGGCCGCGCACGAGCTGCTGGAACACGAGGTGCCAGCGTGACTCGTAGGAGTACGGCGCCAGCGGCACGCCGGCCTCGGCGGCCCGGTCGACGGCGCGGCGGAACGAGGTGGCCGCCTCGGGCCACTCGGCGTGGTCCTCGTAGGAGCGGCCGAGCAGGTAGTGGCCACGCAGCTCGGCCTCGACGGCTCCGGAGCGCCGCGCGGTCTCGATGGCGTCGGCGAGGGCCTCGCGGAGCCCCGCGCGGGGCCCGGTGTGCTTGACCTGGCTGAGCGTGAGCACGAGGTCGGAGACGACGTCGGTGAGGTTGAGCTTCTCGGCGAGGGAGAGCGCCTCGAGGCCGACCGCCTGTGCCTCGTCGTGGCGTCGGTAGCTGACCAGCACCTTGGCGTGCGTGGCCAGCACCCGCGCCCGGACGGCCGGGTCGTCGGCGGGCGCCAGCGCCACCGCCTCGGCGGAGACCTCCACCGGCTCCACCTCGGACTCGGTGATGAGCATCAGGTAGGCCTGCGACGACAGCATGCGGGCCCGCCACGCATCGGGGGCGTCAGCGGGGAGCCGGGAGAGCTCGTCGGTGAGGACGGCGACCGCCTTGTGGGGGCGCCCGGAGGCAGTCAGTGCGTCGGCCAGCCCGACGACCAGCCCGGCCCGGTCGACGTCGGCCGCCCCGGCCCGCTGGGGATCGGCCACCAGCTCGAGCGCCTGCTGGTAGTGGAACGCGGCCTCGTCGGGGCCGCCCACGGCCAGGGCGTCGTGGCCGGCGCGGATCGAGGCGACCAGGGCGGTGTCGAGGTCGTGGGCGAGCCGGGCGTGGCGGGCCAGCTCGGCGGCGGTTCCGGCGACCTCGGGGCCGCGCAGCGCCGTCGCGAACCGGTCGTGGAGCCGGACCCGCTCGCCCGGCAGCAGGTCGTCGTAGACGGCCTCGCCCAGCAGCGCGTGGCGGAACGCGTAGCGGTCGCGGTCGGGGACGAGGACGTTCATCTCCACCGCCTGCCGCAGCCCCTCGTCGAGCGCTGCTTCGGACAGGCCGGACGCCGCGGCGAGCAGCTCGTGGGAGACCCGCCGGCCGGCGACGCTCGCGGCGCGCACGACCGCACGGGCGTCGTCGCCGAGCCGGTCGAGCCGCACCAGCAGGACGTCGGCGAGATCGGCCGGCACCCAACGCCCTGGCCCGGTGGCGGCGCTGATGAGCTCTTCGACGAAGAAGGCGTTGCCCTCGGCGCGGTCGACGATGTCGACGGTCTCGGCCATGTCGAGGCCGTCGGGCGCGAGCTCGGCGATCAGCGCCCGGACCGCCGACTCGGCGAGCGGCCCGAGGGTGAGCCGACGGATGCCGGGGAGCCGCGACCACTCGGCGACCTGGCTGCGGAGCGGGTGGCGGCGGTGGAGGTCGTCGGCCCGGTAGCTCGCGATGACCACGACGGGGCCGGCGAAGCGGCGGGTGAGCAGGTAGGTGAGCAGCTCGCGGGTGGAGCGGTCGGCCCAGTGGGTGTCCTCCACGACGAGGACCAGCGGGGCGGTGGTGGCCGCCTCCTCGAGCAGGGCATGGACGGCGACGAACAGGTCGGAGCGCTCGACGCCCGCGGTCTCGGCACCCTCGGCAGCGAGCATCCGGCGCCCGGGCTGGAGCCTGGTGAGCGCCGGGTGGTGGCCGGCGACGGTGGACACGACCTCGGGGAGCTCGGTGGCGAGCTGGTCGAGCACCTCGGAGAAGGGGAGGTAGGACGGGGCGGTGTCGCCGAGGTCGAGGCAGTGGCCCACGACGATCCGCCACCCGTCGGCGGCCATCCGCTCGCGCATCTCGACGAGCAGCCGGGTCTTGCCGACGCCGGCGTCTCCGCCCAGCAGCACGCCGGAGACGGAGCGACCCTCGTCGGTCGCTTCCCGGAGCCAGGACTCGAGGTCCGTCAGCTCGGTGTCACGACCGACGAGGGTCTTGCTGGTCTGGGTCGCCACGACGTCCATCATGGCGGGTGCCACCGACATCAGGCGGCACGACGGCTCACGATCCGGCCGTTCCGGCGACGCCGTACGGGGCGCAGGGTCCGGTGGCCCTCGTGGTGCTGGTCGGGACGCTCGCCACGCATCCGCTCGGCGCGGTAGGCCAGCTCGTAGCCCAGGTAGGTCTGGTCGATCTCGAACATCTGTCTCACTCCTCGTTTCCCGTTGTCGAGGTCGAGACTCGTCCCCTGAGGTAGGGGCGAACATCGGGAGAGTGCCTTATCTCTGCGGGCAGCTACCTCAGCCGACGCCGGGGTTGGCTGAGGTCTCACCTCGGTCGGCCGGCTCGCCGGAGGCGGCCCGCAGGGGTGCTTCGCCGGTCCCGGTCCCCGTGTCCCGCGGGCCCGTCACGGCGCGGGCCACCCAGGCTGCTGCGACGGCGAGGAGGAGCCCGCCGAGGGGCTGGGTGAGCAGGCTCGCTCCGGTGGTCGCCATGCCGAGGGCTGCACCGAGGAGGTAGAAGACGACTGCGGAGGCGGCCCAGAGCAGCGCCGCGCCTCGCGGCACCGTCTCCGAGCGCCACATCGCGACGCTGAGCGCGAGGTTGCCGACGAGGGCACACAGCAGGCCGAGCACCAGCACCCCGTCCAGGACCGGGGAGAACTCGATCTCCATCACCTCCCGGTGCCCCGCGAGGTAGGCCTCGCCGATGGCGGGGGTCGCGAAGGTGGACAGCCCGCCCGGTACGAGGAAGAGCACGTTGGCGACGACCACGAGCACCATGCCGGTGAGCCCCCAGCGCGCGCCCCGACCGAAGGCCAGGGCGCTCCCGAGGGCGAAGGTCCCCAGCACCACCAGCACTCCCCCGACGACGTTGCTGGCGACGTGCTCGACGGCGTACTCGGTGCTGCTGACGAAGCGGGCCCACGCGAGAGGGTCGGTCTCCTGGTCGGGCTGGGGTCGCCAGGTGGCGACGGCCACCAGGACCCCGTAGACCGCGAGGCCGACCAGGCCAGCGCGGACCCACGGCCGGACAGTGCTGTCGTCGCGGTACGTCATGGTCGGTCTCCCCTGGACCTCGACGCCGGGGCTCCCCGAGACGCTGTTCCCTGCGATCGTACGCCGGGTGGCGGTGCGAGAGGTACCGCATGCGCGCCCCGAAAGGTCGCTCAGCCACCGCCGGGTGGACCACTCCCCGGCCGGCGGTGAGCCAGCCACCGAATCCGGCCCGGACAAGCTGGCTCAGTCACCGCCCGGGTGGCTCAGGTCGCGCGGCCGTCCTGCCAGACGCCGGCGACGAGCGGCACCCCGGGCCGGTAGGCCAGGTGGATCGCCGAGGGGGCGTCGAGCAGGACCAGGTCGGCCCGCTTCCCGGGCGCGATCACGCCGACGTCGTCGCGCCGCAGTGCCCGGGCGCCGCCCGCAGTGGCCGCCCACAGTGCCTCGGCCGGGGTCATCCCCATGTCGCGAACGGCGAGCGCGATGCAGAACGGCACCGAGCTGGTGTAGCTGGAGCCCGGGTTGCAGTCGCTGGCCAGCGCCACGGTCACCCCGGCGTCGAGCAGCCGGCGCGCGTCCGGCCACGGCTGCCGGGTCGAGAACTCGACCCCGGGCAGCAGGGTGGCGACGGTGCCGCTGTCGGCGAGCGCCGCCACGTCGCCGTCGGTGAGGAAGGTGCAGTGGTCGACGGCCGCCAGGCCGAGCTCGGCGGCGAGCCGGACGCCGCCGCCGTACGTCAGCTGGTTGGCGTGCAGCCGGCCGCGCAGCCCGGCGGCCGCACCGGCCGCGAGGACCGCCCGGGCCTGGTCGACGTCGAAGGCACCCTCCTCGCAGAACGCGTCGACCCAGCGGGCGTGGGGCGCACAGGCCTCGAGCATCGGGCCGGTGACCAGGTCGACGTACGCCGCAGGGTCGCCCGGCTCCCCTGACTCCGTGGCGGGGACGACGTGCGCTCCGAGGAACGTGGTCTCGTCGGTGAACTGCCGCGCCACCGCCAGGCTGCGGGCCTCGTCGTGGACCGTGAGGCCGTAGCCGCTCTTGATCTCCAGGGTGGTGGTGCCCTGCCGGAGCATCTCGCCGACCAGCCGGGCGACCCGGCCGGTGAGCTGCTCGTCGGAGGCCGCCCGGGTGGCGGCGACGGTGGTGCGGATCCCTCCGGCCGCGTAGGACTGGCCGGACATCCGGGCCGCGAACTCCTCGGAGCGGTCGCCGGCGAAGACCAGGTGGCTGTGGCTGTCGACGAACCCCGGCACCATCGCCCGTCCGCCGGCGTCGAGGTGCTGGTCGGCGGCGGGGGCCTCGGCGGCGGCGCCGACCCACGCGACGTCGCGGCCCTCGATGACGACGGCTGCGTCGGTGAGCGGCCGGTCGTGGGCGTGGGTGGTGAGCTCGCCGATGCCGGTGATGACGGTGCTGCTCATTGCCAGAGGTCTCCGATCGCGAGGTCGAGGTCGTGGCCGAGCTGCTCACGGTCGTCGCCACGTACGACGACCCGCCCGTCGACGACGACGTGCACCACGTCGGCGGCGGTGGCGGCGAACACGGCGGTGTGCTCGTCGGCGCCGGTCCCGGCGGTCCGGGGGCTGGCCGTGTCGAGGGTGACCAGGTCGGCCCGCTGCCCGACGGCGATGGCGCCCGCGTCGTCCCAGCCGAGGCTCCGGTGGCCGACCGTCGTGGCGGCTTCGAGGAGCTCGGCGGCGGCCCAGTGACCGCGCTCCTGCGTGGCGAGCCGCTCGTCGACCTCGAGGGCCCGCATCTCCTCGAACGGGTCGACGACGGCGTGGCTGTCGCTGCCCAGGGTGAGCGCCACGCCCGCCTCGTACAGCCGGCGACCCGGCCCGATCCCGTCGCCGAGGTCGCGCTCGGTGGTGGGGCAGAAACCGGCGTACGTCGAGGTCTGGGCGAGCAGCCGGACGTCGTCGTCGGTGAGGTGGGTGGCGTGGACGGCGGTGGTGAGCGGCCCGAGGACGTCGTGGTCGGCGAGCAGCTCCACGGGAGTACGGGCGTAGGCCGCGACGCACGCGTCGTTCTCGGCGACCTGCTCGGAGACGTGGACGTGGAGCGGGCGGCCGGCCGCCCACTCGGCGACGGTCGGCATGTCCTCGGGCGGCACCGCGCGGACGCTGTGGATCGCGGCACCGTGGCGCACCCCGTCGGTGGCCGGGAGCGCGTCGACGCGGGCCCGCCAGGCGTCGACGTCACCGTCGGAGAACCGGCGCTGCACGCCCTGCGGCGGTTCGCCGAACCCGCTGGAGAGGTAGCAGGTGTCGAGCAGCGTGAGTCGGATCCCGGCCTCCCGGGCCGCCTCGACGAGGGCGTGCGACATCGCGTGGGGGTCGTCGTAGGGTGTCCCGTCGGCCGTGTGGTGGAGGTAGTGGAACTCCCCCACGCTGGTCATCCCGGCCGCGACCATCTCGCGGAAGACCGCCGTGGCGAGGGTGCGGTAGGAGTCGGGGTCGAGCCGCTCGGCGACGGCGTACATCTGCTCCCGCCAGGTCCAGAACGTCCCCCGCTCGCGCTGGGTCCGCCCCCGCAGCGCCCGGTGGAACGCGTGGCTGTGGGTGTTGGCGAACCCGGGGAGGGTGAGGCCGGGGAGAGTGATGGTTTCCCCGCGTACGCGGGGAAACCGAGACATCTGGGGGGAAATTTGCCCCGAGAAGTTCACGACTCGCCCACGAGGTTCGACCGACGTGAACCGGCCGCCCTCGATCTCGACCAGCACGCCGTCGCGGACCGCGCCGTCGACCCAGGCCTTCTCGAGCCAGTAGGCCGTGGCTTCCGGGGCCCCCGCGGGATCGGGAGCGGAGTGGGGTGGTGTCACGAGACCAGCCGCTCGAGGGTGTCGGCCAGCGCGGAGACGCCGACCAGGCAGTCAGAGGTCTCGGCGTGCTCGGCGGGTGAGTGGGAGACGCCGGTGGGGTTGCGGACGAACAGCATCGCGGTCGGTACGCCGGCGGCCGCGAGGATCCCGGCGTCGTGGCCGGCCGCGGTCGGGATCACCGGCCAGTCGCCCTCGGCGTGGTCGGCCGCGATCCGGCCCGCGAGGCCGGCGTCGAAGGTGACCTCGCCCGACACCGACTCCGGCGTCACCTCGAGCGTGGTCCCGTCACGTCCCGCCCGCTCCCCGGCCTGCCGGATCACCACGTCGACCAGCTCGGACAGCGCACCCTCCGACGAGGCGCGGGCGTCGAGCCACGCGGTGACCCGCGACGGGACGGCGTTGGTGCCGTTGGGCTCGACGGCCACCCGCCCGAAGGTGGCGCGCTCCCCCGCCAACCGTGCCTGCTTGTGCGCGGCCAGCGCGGTCATCGCATAGGTCAGCATCGGGTCGTGCCGGTCCTCCATCCGGGTGGTCCCGGCGTGGTTGGCCTCGCCGGCGAAGTCGAACCGGTAGCGCCCGTGCGGCCAGATCCCGCTGCCGACGCCGACCGCCGCGCCGCGGTCGACCAGGTCGCGGCCCTGCTCGACGTGGAGCTCGACGAAGCAGCCGACCCGGTCGAGCGCGCGCCAGCGGCCCGCACCCGCGCCGGCGGCGTCCCGCACGGGGGGGTTCAGTCCAGCGGCCTCGAGCGCGTCGGGCAGGAACACCCCGTCGCGGTCGCGCAGCTCCCGGGCGGCCGACCAGTCCAGCGTCCCGGTCGCCAGCCGCGAGCCGAGGCAGGCGAGCCCGAACCGGGACCCCTCCTCCTCGACGAACACCGAGACGCCCACCGGCCGGGCGGGCTGGACACCGCGCTCGCGCAGCAGGTCGATCGCCGCCAGCCCGGAGACCACACCGAGCGGGCCGTCGTACGCCCCGCCGTCGAGGACGCTGTCGAGGTGGGAGCCGGTGAGGACGGCGTCACCCGAGCCCGTGTCCCACCATGCGACCTGGTTGCCGAGCCCGTCGGTCTCGAGCCGGAGCCCGCGGGCCGCGGCGGCCTCGGCGAACCACGCCCGCAGCTCTCCCTCGGCTCCGGTCCAGGGCTGCCGGAAGTAGCCGCCGGACGCCGCCGAGCGGCCGACCGGCTCGAGCTCGTGCCACATCTCCTCGAAGCCCATGGCGCCAGTCCACCGCCCGGCACGGCCCGGCGGCAACACCGGCCCCTTCCGGCGCGTCTCGGATCCGAGACGCCTCAGCCCTGCCACCGGCCGCGGTGCACCAGCTCCGCGAGCGGCCGGCGCGCGCGACGGGACGGCGAGCCGGCGGCTCCCGCGTCGTCCACGCGGTGGCCCAGCGTCACCGCCCCGACCGGCAGCCGGTCGTCGGGTACGCCGAACGCGGCCCGGAACGGCGCGACCCGGTCGGGCGGGATGCCGAAGAGGCACGCCCCCAGCCCCTCGTCGACCGCCGTCTGCAGGAGCAGCAGGGCGGCCATGCCGGCGTCGACGTACCAGTACGGCACCGGCCAGCGGGCCGGGTCGCGGTCGGTCCAGCCCTTGTCGGGCTCGGCGTAGCGGTCGAGGTAGGCCTCGCGGCTGGTGAGGGGTACGACGACCACCGGCGCCGTGCGCATGCCGCTGATCCACGCGTTGTCGGCGCCCGCGTCGGCCGTGGCCTCCCAGAACCGCGCCACGGCCTCCGGCTCGTCGAGCACGAGCAGCTCGACGCCTTGGGTGAAACCCGCGCTCGGCGCCCGGGTGGCGTGGTCGAGCGCCCGCTCGAGCACCTCCGGTTCGACCGGCCGGTCGGCGTACCGGCGCACCATCCTCCGGCGCCGCACCACGTCACGGAACTCCATCTCGCCTCCACCGCGCCAGGGAAATGGGTCAGTCTCGCACGGCCCGGGACGACCTCGGCAGGAGGGTGCCAACCGGCACCTTCCGGCCACCCACCGACTTGCACCGGGCGGGTCGGACGGCGCACGGTGGAGGCACTGCCGACCCCCAGAAAGGTACGGAATCCGTGGCGACGACTGTCGACCCCCAACCAGACCAAGCCCCCCCGACCCACCCCCACGAACACCGCAAGAAGCGCCACCCGGCGCTCGACTACCGCTTCAAGGACGAGTCGACCAAGGACCTCCCCGTCGACAAGGTGGTCTTCGGGGTGACGGCCGTCATCGCCATCGGCTTCCTCCTCTGGGGGTTCCTGAACACCGCCTCGCTCTCGGCGGCCTCCACCGACGCGCTGTCGCTGACGATGGCCGGCCTGGACTGGTTCTTCGTCCTGATCGCCTCGGGCTTCGTGGTCTTCTCGCTCTGGCTCGCGCTCGGCAAGTTCGGGAACATCCCGCTGGGACGTGACGACGACGAGCCGGAGTTCCGGACGTCGTCGTGGATCGCGATGATGTTCTCCGCCGGCATGGGCATCGGCCTGATGTTCTACGGCGTCAACGAGCCGCTCACCTTCTTCGCCGACGGCGGCGAGTTCGCCATCCCCGGCACCAACGGCCTGTCGCAGGCCGAGCTGGCCGAGGCGGCGATGGCGCAGACCCTGTTCCACTGGACCTTCCACCCGTGGGCGATCTACGCGGTGGTCGGGCTGGCGATCGCCTACGGCACCTTCCGCAAGGGCCGGCGGCAGCTGATCAGCGCGGCGTTCATCCCGCTGCTCGGCAAGCGCGCCGAGGGCGGCGCCGGCCGGGTCATCGACATCCTGGCGATCTTCGCCACGCTCTTCGGCTCGGCCGCCTCGCTCGGCCTCGGTGCCCTGCAGATCCAGAGCGGCCTTCAGATCGTGGCCGGCGTCGGGAAGGTCGGCAACGCGCTGATCATCGGCATCATCGCCGTGCTGACCGTGGCCTTCGTGCTGTCCGCCGTGTCCGGCGTCGCCAAGGGCATCCAGTGGCTGTCCAACATCAACATGGTGCTGGCGATCGCGCTGGCCCTGTTCGTGTTCGTCGTCGGCCCGACGCTGTTCGTGCTCGACATCGTCCCCGCCGCGATCGCCGCCTACTTCGGCGACCTGCCGTCGATGGCCGGCCGGACCAACGCCGCAGGGCGGCAGCGTCGCGACCTGGCTCTCCTACTACACGGTCTTCTACTGGGCCTGGTGGATCTCCTGGACCCCCTTCGTCGGCATGTTCATCGCCCGGATCTCCAGGGGCCGCACCATCCGGCAGTTCGTCACCGGGGTGCTGCTCGTGCCGAGCCTGGTGAGCCTGGTCTGGTTCGCCATCTTCGGCGGGTCGGCGATCAAGCTGCAGATGGACGGCGTCGACATCTACGGGTCCGGCGGCGTCGAGGCCCAGCTGTTCACCCTGCTCGAGAACTTCCCGTGGGCGACGCTCACCAGCATCCTGGTGATGGTCCTGGTCGGGATCTTCTTCGTGTCGGGCGCCGACGCTGCCTCGCTGGTGATGGGGACGCTGTCGCAGAACGGGGCCATCGAGCCGCGCAAGTCCGTGGTGATCTTCTGGGGCGTCGCCACCGGTGGCGTCGCCGCGGTGATGCTGCTCGTGGGCGGGGCCAGCGGGCTCGAGGGGCTCAAGACGATCACGATCGTCTCCGCCGTGCCGTTCTCGATCGTGATGGTGGCGCTCTGCTTCGCCCTCTACCAGGACCTCACCCGTGACCCGCTCGTGGTGCGGGCGGCGTACGCGCAGACGGCCGTCCACGAGGCCGTCGTCAACGGCGTGGAGCAGCACGGTGACGACTTCCGGCTCACGGTCGAGCAGGACCGGCCAGGCGCGGGCGACGAGGTCGCGCGGACCGGTTCCGCCCGCGGGAACGGGACGTCGAAGGGCTCCTGATCCGCTCGTAGACTCGAGGCAGTCGAACGTCGAGGAGGCGACTTCCGACCATGACGCCCGAGAGCGAGCACCGGCCCGGCGGCCGTCCGCAGTCGCGGGCGGCCGCCGACCGCGTCGCCGAGGAACGTGACCGGCGTACCGACCGGGCCGCCGCGCGGGCCAGGATGGAGCAGCAGACCACCTGGGTCGACCTACAGGTGCGGCAGGCGATGGAGCGCGGTGCCTTCGACGACCTGCCCGGTGCCGGCAAGCCGATCGAGACCCTCGGGGGCGACCACGACCCCGACTGGTGGGTCAAGCAGCTCATCCAGCGCGAGCAGGTCACCGGCGTGCTGCCGCCCGCGCTCCAGCTGCGCAAGGACGACGCGGAGCTCGACGCCGCGCTCGACCGGCTCACCTCGGAGCGCGAGGTGCGCGAGGAGCTCGACGGGTTCAACCGGCGCGTCGTCGAGGCGCGCCGCCAGCTGCAGGGCGGGCCGCCGGTGATCACGCCCACGCGCGACGTCGATGTCGAGGTCGAGCAGTGGCGGGCCCGGCGGCGGGCGCGGCACACTGAGCGGCAGGCGCCGTCCGCGCCGGAGCCGACCCGACGCCGGGGCCGGCGCCGCCGCTGAACCGGCGCCGGAGGGGGTGTCCGGTGTCGGTGGTGGACGCGCGAGCGGCGCACGCACGCGGTGACTGGCGCGCGGCGTACGACGCCCTCTCGCCCGACCGGGAGGCACTCGAGCCGACCGACCTCGCGCTGCTCGAGGAGGCCGCCTGGTGGCTGGGCGCCACGCCCGACTCGATGGCGGTCTCGGAGGACCTCTACCAGCGGCTGGTCGCCGACGGGTCGGCCGCGCAGGCCTCCGACCGGGCGCTGCGGCTGAGCCTGCAGTGGTTCGCCCGGGGCGACGTCCAGATCGCGTATGCCTGGCTGGCGCGGGCGCAGCGCCTGCTGCGCACGCTGCCCCGCTGCTCGCTGCACGGGTACCTGGCCTACCTCGAGGCCGGGGTCGACCTGGAGGTGACGGGAGACCCGGAGCCGGCGGCGGCCGCCGCCTCGGTCGTGACGGCCCACGCCCGTGACTTCGCCGACCCGACCCTCGACAGCTTCGCGCTCGCCCTGGGCGGCCTGGCGGAGGTGCGACGCGGTCGGACGGCGGCGGGGTTCGCCCAGCTCGACGAGGCGATGCTCCCTGTCCTCGCCGGTCGCGTCGACCCGCTGTGGTCCGGCGACCTCTACTGCACCGTGATCCACCTCTGCGACGCGCTCGCCGACCTGGCCCGGATGCGGGCGTGGACCGAGGCGCTGGCCCGCTGGTCGACGCCCCGCTCGACCACGTTCATGTTCGCCGGGGTCACCCGGATCCACGAGCTCCAGCTGATCGCGGCCGAGGGCGACTGGGATGTCGTGGAGCACGAGCTCGGTGACCGAAGCGCCGACCTGGTCGGTGCCCACGGCTGGCTGGCCGGCGAGGGCTACTACGCCCTCGGCGAGGTGCGGCGGCTCCGCGGCGACGCCGACGGCGCCCGGACGGCGTACGACCGGAGCGAGGAGCTGGGCCGCGATCCCCAGCCGGGACGGGCGCTGCTCCTGCGCGACGAGGGGCGACCCGACGACGCCCTGGCGCAGCTGCGCGTCGCGCTGGCCGAGCAGGACCGGCTGGGTCGGGCCGGGATGCTGCCCGCCGCCGTCGACCTCGCCCTCGAGAGCGGTGACCGGGCGTACGCCGCGTCGCTCGTCGACGAGCTCGCGGAGACGGCCGCCCGGTACGGGACCGCCGGGCTGCGCGCCCGCACGGACGTGGCCGCGGCGGCGCTCCGCCTGGTGGACGGCGCCCCGGCCGCGGCGGTGCCGCTGCTCGAGGACGCCGCGCAGGTCTACCGCGAGCAGCGCTACCGCTACGCATCGGCCGTCGTGCACGAACGGCTCGCGACGGCGTACCGCGCCCTGGGCGACCACCCGCGGGCCGAGGCCGAGGAGGCGACCGCCGTCGCGATCTACCGCCGGCTGGGCGCGGGGCCCGACCTGGCCCGGCTCACGCCCCGGGACCGTCCGGGAGGGCTCACCGGGCGCGAGGTCGAGGTGCTGCGACTGGTGGCCACCGGCTCGTCGAACGCGGAGGTCGCCACCGCCCTCACCATCAGCCGCAAGACCGTGAGCCGGCACCTCGCCAACATCTTCACCAAGATCGGCGTCTCCTCGCGGACCGCGGCCGCCGCCTGGGCGCACCAGCACGGCCTCTGATCTGACCGCCTGCACCGTTCGCCCCACCTCGTCCCGGGAGGGATGGGGCCTGCGCCCGACGCGCCCGGACCGATCGTGCTCCTAGCGTCGCGGTGTCCGGGCAGTCCGCCCGGCGGACGTCGCAGGAGGGACCATGACCACCACGGACACCACACCCGCCACCGGGACCGCCGACCTCGAGGCCGCCGCGGAACGAGTCGTCGGCATCCTCGACGCCGGCGCCATCTGCGTCCTCACCAGCATCGGGAGCGAGCTCGGGATATTCGAGACCCTGACCACCCTGCCACCCGCGACCAGCGGCCAGGTCGCCGATGCGGCCGGCCTCGACGAGCGCTATGTCCGGGAGTGGCTGGCCGGCATGGTGACGGCCGGTTTCGTCGACTACGCCCCGGAACGTGGCACCTACCACCTCCGCCCCGACCACGCCCCCTTCCTCGCCGGCTCCGGCACCGACAACCTGGCACGGGCGATGCGCTACATCACGCTGATGGGCGAGGCGGCGCCCCAGGTCGTCGAGGCGTTCCGCACCGGGGGCGGCCTGTCGTACGACGACTACCCCGCCTTCCACGAGGTGATGGCCTCGGACAGCGACGCGGTCAACGACGCCTCGCTGCTCGGGACGGTCCTCCCGGCCACGGGTGTCGTCGACCGGCTGGAGGCCGGGATCGCCGTCGCCGACATCGGCTGCGGCCGGGGTCACGTGGTCAACCTGCTGGCGCGCGCCTTTCCGAGGAGCAGCTTCGTCGGCTACGACTTCAACGAGGAAGCCCTCGAGGCCGCGCGGGCCGAGGCGGGGGCCTGGGGGCTCGCCAACGCCCGCTTCGAGAACCTCGACGTCGAGCGGCTGAGCGCAGAGGCGGCGTACGACCTGATGCTCACGTTCGACGCGGTCCACGACCAGGCCCACCCCTCGACGGTGCTGGCCAACATCCGTCGGGCCCTGCGCCCCGACGGCACCTACCTCATGGCCGACATCAACGCCCAGAGCAACCTCGAGGACAACCTCGACCTGCCGTGGGCCAGCTTCGTCTACATGATCTCGACCCTGCACTGCGTGCCGGTGTCGCTGGGCCAGGGCGGCGAGGGGCTCGGCACCGCGTGGGGCGTGCAGACCGCGGAGCGGATGCTGCGTGAGGCGGGGTTCTCCGAGGTCACCCTCCTCGACCTGGAGGCGGACCCGTTCAACGCCTACTTCGTGGCGCGCCCCTGATCACGGGCAGGGTGTCGTCTTCGTCATACCGCGGCCCGCGGCAACGGCGGTAGGTTCCGACCCATGTCCCCCTCACGCCCCGCCAAGGACTTCTTCCGGCCGCTCGCCGTCGGCGCGCCCGAGCCGCTGCGGTCGATCCCCGCCCGGCCGAGCCGGGCGATCCACTTCTTCGACCCGAGCAACGAGAAGATGGCGGCCAAGGTCCCCGACATGATCGGGACGGTCGACGTCCTCCTCGGCAACCTCGAGGACGCCGTCAAGGCCGACCGCAAGGAGGCGGCGCGCGCCGGCCTCGTCGAGATCGCCAAGGCCACGGACTTCGGGCCGACCCAGCTGTGGACCCGGGTCAACGCCCTCGACAGCCCGTGGGCGCTGGACGACCTCACCACCCTGGTCGCCGAGATCGGCGACCAGCTCGACGTGGTCATGGTGCCGAAGGTGCAGGGCGCCGAGGACATCCACTACGTCGACCGGCTGCTCGCCCAGCTCGAGGCCCGGGCAGGGCTCGAGCGGCCGCTGCTGGTCCACGCGATCCTCGAGACCGCCCGCGGCGTCGCCAACGTCGAGGAGATCTGCGCCGCCAGCCCGCGGATGCAAGGGCTCTCGCTCGGCCCGGCCGACCTCGCGGCCGACCGGCGGATGAAGACCACCCGGGTCGGCGGCGGACACCCGGGCTACCTGGTCCGGGAGGACCCCGACCCGCAGCAGCCCGACAAGGTGCGGACGCCGTACCAGCAGGACCTGTGGCACTACACGATCGCCCGGATGGTCGACGCCTGTGCGATGCACGGGATCTACCCCTACTACGGGCCGTTCGGCGACATCGCCGACGCGCGGGCCTGCGAGGACCAGTTCCGCAACGCCTTCCTGCTCGGCTGCGTCGGCGCGTGGAGCCTCCACCCCAAGCAGATCTCCATCGCGAACCGCGTCTTCTCCCCCAGCGCCGACGACGTCCGGCACGCCCGACGGGTGGTCGCCGCCATGGGAGACGGCACCGGCGCGGTGATGCTCGACGGGAAGATGGAGGACGACGCCTCGCTCAAGCAGTGCCTGGTGATGGTGGAGCTGGCCGAGCAGCTCGCGGAGATCGACCCGGACCTCAAGGCCCTCTACCAGGGGATCGAGGCGTGAGCGCCGCCGAGGAGCTGCGGCCGCGCCGCAGCGTGCTCTACATGCCGGCCTCCAACGCCCGCGCGCTGGAGAAGGCGCGGTCGATCCCGTGTGACGGGCTGATCCTCGACCTCGAGGACGCCGTCGCCCCCGACGACAAGCCCGCCGCCCGCGAGGCAGCCTGCGCCGCCGCGGCCTCCGGCGACTACGGCCGCCGCGAGGTGACGATCCGGGTCAACGGCGCCGACACCGCGTGGCACGCCGACGACCTGGCGGCGGCCTGCGCGGCCGGGCCCGACGCGATCGTCGTACCCAAGGTCGGCAGCGCCGACGCCGTGCTCGAGCTGGTCGAGGCGATGGCCGGCCACGACGCCCCCGACCACACGAAGCTGTGGGCGATGGTCGAGACCCCCGCCGCGATGCTCCACGCCGAGGAGATCGCCTCGGCGTCCGAGCGGCTCACCGTGCTGGTGATGGGCACCAACGACCTGGTCAAGGAGCTGTACGCCGAGCACGTGCCCGGCCGCGCCCCGCTGCTCACCGGCCTGGGGCTGGCGGTGCTCGCCGCCCGCGCGACCGGCACGGCCATCCTCGACGGCGTCTACAACGACGTGAAGGACACCGACGGCTTCCTCGCCGAGTGCGAGCAGGGCCGGCAGCTGGGGTTCGACGGCAAGACGCTGATCCACCCCGGCCAGGTCGAGGGCGCCAACCGGGCCTTCGCCCCCAGCGAGCAGGCCGTCGAGGACGCCCGCGGCATCCTCGAGGCCTGGGAGTCACGGACCTCCGGCGTGGTCACCTACCGCGGCCGGATGGTCGAGAGCCTCCACGTCGAGTCGTCCCGCCGTACCCTCGCGATCCACGAGGCGGTCCGGGCGCTCGACTCCTGACCAGGACCCGTCCTCCGCGGTGCTGTGGGTACCGGCGCGGGTGCTGACACCCGCAGAAGTCCCCTCACCACCGCGGGAGTCGGGGGTCAGGCGCCGACGGGCTCGGCCTCGTGGTCGAGGTGGGCGGGGACGGTCAGCAGCGCGAGCACCGCGCACACGGCGGCGCCGGCGAACACGAAGAAGCCCCAGGGGTACGCCGCCCCGCTGGCGACCAGCGCGCCACCGAGGAACGGGCCCACGATGGCGCCGACCCGGCCGACGCCGGCGGCCATGCCGAGGGCGGTCCCGCGGATCGCAGCCGGGTAGAGGTGGCCGACGAAGGCGTAGACCAGCACCTGGGCGCTGAACACGAAGAAGCCGGCGATCAGCACTGCGACGTAGACCAGGAACGAGTTGTCCAGCTTGATCGCCATCAGGGCGAGGGCGACCGCGGCGAGGCCGAACCAGGCCAGCACGGTGACCTTGTTGCCGCGGCGGTCGGCGATCTGGCCGGACACGATGAGGCCGAGCACGGCGCCGACGTTGAGCGTCAGCAGCAGTGCGAGGCCGGCGCTGAGGGAGTAGCCCGCCTCCTCCATGATCTTGGGCAGCCAGGTGTTGAGGCCGTAGACCAGCAGCAGGCCCATGAACGACGCGACCCACAGGCCGAGGCTGACGAACAGCAGCTTGCCCCGGACCACCTCGACGGGCTTCACCCGATCGGCGGTCCCCTCGGTGGCGGCGAGGAAGGCCCGCGACTCGGGCAGCTTCGCCCACATGATCGGGACGACGACGAGCCCGGCCACGCCGCCGATCACGAACATCGTCTCCCAGCCGAAGGCCGGGATGACGGCGATCGCCAGCAGCGCGGTGAGCACGGCGCCGACGTGGTAGCCGGTCATGGTGCGGGTCATCGCCGAGCCGGACGCCCGGTCACCGGCGTACTCGCTCATGAAGGTCAGCGCGGTCGGCAGGCAGGCGCCGAGCCCGAGGCCGGCGAGGAAGCGCAGCACGATGAAGGCGGTGGCGCTCGGCGCGAACGCCGTCGCCAGGGTCAGCACCGAGAACAGGGCGATGCAGCCGATCAGGGTCTTGCGGCGCCCGATCCGGTCGGTGATCGGGCCGACGCAGACCGCGCCGATGCCGACGCCCACCAGTCCGAGGGTGGCGGCCGTGGTGAGGGACGCCGTGGTGAAGCCGAGCGCGCCCGTGGAGTCGAGCGTCGGGATGACCGCGCCGAGGACGACGAGGTCGTAGCCGTCGAGGGCGACGGCGAGCCAGCACAGGAGCACCGGCCAGAAGCCGGAGGTGGGGCGGGTCTCGGTGGGAGACCCGGCGGCGGGGGTGGCGGTCATGGCGCTTCCTCTCGGACAGGGATCGTCACACTGTGGCGTCCCCCGCTCACCCGTGACCACCCTCACATTTCACTCAGCGGAATCGTAGTGGTCCACGCGTCAGTGCGTCGCCTGCGGCCACCCTGTGTACCCCTCGGCGAGGTACGTCGACCCGGCCCGCGACCCGACCAGGGTCGTGAGCTCGCCGATCTGCCGGCGTACGTCGAAGTCGGACGCGTCGGGGAGCCGGTGCAGCATCGTGGTCATCCAGTACGAGAAGTGCTGCGCCTTCCACACCCGTTCGAGCGCCCGCCGCGCGTAGTCGTCGAGCGCGTCGTCGGCGCCGCCGCGCAGCAGCCGCTCCAGGCTCTCGGCGAGCACCCGGACGTCGGCCAGTGCGAGGTTGAGCCCCTTGGCGCCCGTCGGCGGGACGGTGTGGGCGGCGTCGCCGGCGAGCACCAGGTTGCCGTGGCGCATCGGCTCCTGCACGAACGAGCGGAACGGCAGCACGCTGCGCGCGGTGATCGGCCCCTCCTCCAGCTCGACGCCGTTGGCGCCGACCCGCGCCTGCAGCTCGCTCCAGATCCGGTCGTCGGACCAGTCGGCCGCGTCCTCGGCGGGGTCGCACTGGAAGTACATCCGCTGCAGCGTCGGCGTGCGCTGGCTGATGAGGGCGAAGCCGCGGTCGGAGTGGTTGTAGATCAGCTCCGGCGCGCTGGGCGGCGCCTCGGCGAGGATGCCGAACCACGCGAAGGGGTAGGAGCGGTGGAACTGGCGGCGCGCCGTCTCCGGGAACTCGTGGCGGCACAGGCTGCGCGAGCCGTCGGCGCCGACGAGCACCCGCGCCCGGACCTCGTGGCGCTCACCGTCGGCGTCGGTGAACCGCATGGCCGGGCGGTCGGTCGCCAGGTCGTCGACCGCCACGTCGGACACCCCGAACCGGACGTCACCGCCGTCCCGATCGCGGGCGTCGGCGAGGTCGACGAAGACGTCGGTCTGGGGATAGAGCTGCACCGACGCGCCGACCAGGTCGCGGAAGTCGACCCGGTGGGTGCTGCCGCCGAAGCCGAGCTCGATGCCCTCGTGCTCGTCGCCGTCGCGCAGCACCCGGTCGGACACCCCGGAGTCGACCAGTAGCCGGACGCTGTCGCGCTCCAGGATCCCCGCCCGGTGGGTCTCCTCGATCTGCTTCCGGCTGCGCAGGTCGATCGCGACCGACTCGATGCCGGCCCGGTGCAGCAGGTGGGCCAGCATCAGCCCGGCCGGGCCGGCCCCGACGATCGCCACCTCGGTGGTGGTGACCGCGGGACTCATGCGTCGCTCCGGTCGAGGAGCGGGACGTCGAGCAGGCCGGCCAGCTCGTCGTACGTCGTCCCGAACAGGTCGCGCACCACGACCCCCTCGCCGGCGAGGTCGAGCACCGCCCGGTCGGTGTAGACCCGGCTCACGCAGCCGACACCGGTGAGCGGGTAGGTGCACTCGGGCACCACCTTGGGGCTGCCGTCGCGGGCGAGCAGCGTCATCATCACGAACGTCTGCCGGGCGCCGATCGCGAGGTCCATCGCGCCGCCGACGGCGGGGATCGCGTCGGGGGCGCCGGTGTGCCAGTTGGCGAGGTCGCCGGTGGCGGAGACCTGGAACGCGCCGAGCACGCAGAAGTCGAGGTGGCCGCCGCGCATCATCGCGAACGAGTCGGCGTGGTGGAAGTACGACGCCCCCGGCAGCTCGGTGACCGGCACCTTGCCGGCGTTGACCAGGTCGGGGTCGATGTCGTCGCCGTGGGCCTCGGGGCCCATGCCGAGCATGCCGTTCTCGGTGTGCAGCACGACGCCGGCGGCGGGGTCGAGGTGGTTGGAGACCCGGGTCGGCTGCCCGATCCCGAGGTTGACCACCGAACCCGGCGGGATGTCGCGGGCGACCAGCGCGGCCAGGCCGTCGGTGTCCATCGGCTCGTCGGTGATCACTGGCCCTCCTCCTGCTCGCCGGCGCGGGCCTGCGGCACGTGCACCACCCGGTCGACATACAGCCCCGGCGTGACGACGTGCTCGGGGTCGATGCCGCCGAGCTCCCGCAGCTCGCGGACCTGCACGACCGTGGTCGTCGCCGCCGCGGCCATGATCGGCCCGAAGTTGCGCGCGGTCTTGCGGTAGACGAGGTTGCCGACCGGGTCGGCGGCGAGCGCCGACACCAGCGCGACGTCGGCGCGGAGCGGGTGCTCGAGGACGTAGTGCCGGCCGTCGATCTCGCGCACCTCCTTGCCCTCGGCGAGCAGCGTGCCGTAGCCGGTGGGCGTGAAGAAGCCGCCGATCCCCGCGCCCGCAGCCCGGATCCGCTCGGCGAGGTTGCCCTGGGCCACCAGCTCCAGCTCGATCCGGCCGGCGCGGTACTCGGCGTCGAAGTGGTGGGAGTCGCGCTGTCGCGGGAACGAGCAGACGATCTTGCGGACCCGGCGCTCCCGGATGAGTGCGGCCAGGCCGCGGTCGCCGTTGCCGGCGTTGTTGTTGACGACGGTGAGGTTGCGGGCACCGCTCTCGAGCAGCGCCTCGATCAGCTCGACCGGCTGGCCGGCGCTGCCGAAGCCGCCGATCATCACGGTCGCACCGTCGCCGACGACCGAGACGGCCTCGGCGGCGCTGTCGACGAAGCTGACCATCAGCGCCCCCGGGTGTTCTCGAGGACGACCGCCAGCCCCTGGCCGACGCCGATGCAGATGGCGGCCACGCCCCAGCGCTCGCCGGACGCGGCAAGCGAGCGGGCGAGGGTGCCGAGGATCCGGGTGCCGGACGCGCCGAGCGGGTGGCCGATGGCGATGGCGCCACCGTGGCCGTTGACGATCTCCGGGTCGACGTCCCAGGCGCGGACGCACGCCAGCGACTGGGCGGCGAACGCCTCGTTGAGCTCGACGGCGCCGACGTCGCCCCAACCGATACCGGCCCGTTCCAGGGCGCGGTCGGCCGCCTCGACGGGGGCGAAGCCGAAGAACTGCGGCTCGTTGGCCGCCGCGCCCCAGCCCGCGACCCGGGCCAGCGGGTCGCCCAGGCCTTCGTCCTGGCCGGCATCTGCCGACCCGAGCAGCGCCGCGGAGCCGCCGTCGTTGAGGGGCGAGGCGTTGCCGGCCGTGACGGTGCCGTCGTTCCGGAACACCGGCTTCAGGCCGGCGAGCTTGTCGGAGGTCGTCTCGCGGATCGACTCGTCGCGCGCCAGCTCCACGCCGGGTACGCCGACCACCTGGTCGTCGTAGAAGCCGCTGTCCCAAGCCTCGGCGGCGAGCCGGTGCGAGCGCAGCGCGAAGGCGTCCTGGTCCTCGCGCGACACCTTCTCCCGCTCGCGCAGCTGCTCGGTGGCCTCGCCGAGCGAGACGGTCCAGGCGCCGGGCATCTCCGGGTTGACCAGGCGCCAGCCGAGCGCCGTCGACACCAGCTCGGCGTTGCCGGCCGGGAACGGCCTCTCGGGCTTGGGCAGCACCCAGGGTGCCCGCGACATCGACTCCACACCGCCGACCACGACCACGTCCGCCTCCCCGAGCGCGACCTGGCGAGCACCGGCGATGGTGGCGTCGAGGGAGGAGCCGCACAGCCGGTTGACCGTCGAGGCCGGCACCGAGACCGGCAGCCCGGCCAGCAGCACCGCCATCCGGGCGACGTTGCGGTTGTCCTCGCCGGCGCCGTTGGCGCAGCCGAGCACCACCTCGCCGATCCGGGCGGGGTCGAGGCCCGGGTGGCGCTCCAGCAGGGCGCCGACGACGCGGGCGGCCAGGTCGTCGGGCCGGACGCCGGCCAGCGCGCCGCCGAACCGGCCGAACGGCGTCCGCACGGCGTCGTACACGAAGACGTCAGGCACCGGGGTCCTCCTCGTCGTGGGCAGGGGTCTCGTCGAGCACACGCTGCGCGATCGCGAACGCGTGGTTGGCCGCAGGCACGCCGCAGTAGACGGCCGACTGCAGGATCACCTCGCCGATCTCGTCGGCGGTGAGCCCGTTGGTGCGGGCCGCGCGGACGTGCATCGCGAGCTCGTCCCAGTGGCCACGGGCGATCAGGGCCGTGAGCACCGCGACCGAACGGGTGCGCCGGTCCAGGCCCGGCCGGGTCCAGACCTCGCCCCAGGCGTAGCGGGTGATCAGGTCCTGGAAGTCCTGGGTGAACGGCGTCGCGGCGGCAGTCGCGCGGTCGACATGGGCGTCGCCGAGCACCTCCCGGCGCACCGCCATGCCGTCGTCGTGGGGTTCGCTCATCGGGTCTCCTCGAACAGGTGGGGGACCAGCAGCGCCGCTGTCGCGTCGGGCGCCTCGGCCGGGGGGAGGTGGGCGACGCCGTCCATCACCGCGAGCGCGGCGCCGGTCACGGAGTCGGCGGCGGCTCGCGCGGTGTCCGGCGGGACGACCGGGTCGTGCTCGCCGGCGACGACCAGCAGCGGCAGCCCGATGGCGTCGAGCAGCGGCCGGGCGTCGTAGTCGGAGATGGCCTCGCAGGTGAGCGCGTAGGACTCGTCGTCGACCTCGCGCAGCCGCAGGAGCAACGCGTTGCCCGTGGCGGGGTCGCGCTCGAGGAAGCCGGGGGCGAACCAGCGGCCGGCCGAGCCCTCGACGATCGCGGACGTCCCCGCTCGCCGCACCCGCTCGGCCCGCTCGGCCCAGGAGCTCGGCTCGCCGAGCCGCGGCGCCGAGGCGAGGGTGGCGACCCGGCTCACCGGGCCGGGGTCGGCGGCCAGCAGGAAGCCCACCGCGCCGCCGACCGACACCCCGGCGTACGTCGTGGGGCGGCCGGCGGCCAGCTCCGCGGCCGACGTGCGGACGACACCGGCCAGGTCGGCCACGGAGAAGGGTCCGGTCGCGGCGGAGCTGCGGCCGTGGCCGGGCAGGTCCCAGCCCACCACCTCGACGTCGCCGCCGAGCCGGGCGACCGTCGAGCCCCACAGGGTCTCGACGTCGGTGCCGAGCGAGGGGCCGAGGAGCAGCAGCCGCGAGGAGCCACCGTCGCCTGCGAGCCGGGTGAAGGTCACCTCAGGCACGGCGGACCCCCTGTCCGTCGTGGCGTCCGAGGAGCGCGTCGACCATCGCCCCGGCCTCGCCGAGGTGGTCGCGGACGTCGCCGACGCCGCCGCCCTCGGCCAGCAGGGCGTCCGACGCGACCTCCGCACGCGTCGCCATGGCGGCGGCGTCGACCTCGAGGCCGCCCGCCAGCTCGCGGGCCTGCGACGCCGCCGTGAGCGCGACCTCCAGCAGCCGACGCAACGCGGGCCACTCGGCGTGCCAGGCGCCGTCCGGGCGCTCGTCGACGCTGTTCGCGGCCGCCAGGTGGAGCTGGCCGGCCAGCTGCGGCGCCTGCAGCGCGGCGGCCCGGACCAGCACCGCCAGCACGGGGTTGCGCTTGTGCGGCATCGTCGAGGAGCCGCCCCTGCCGGGCGTCGCCCCCTCGCGCACCTCCGCCACCTCCGGCCGCCCGAGCTGGAGCACGTCGTTCGCCAGGGCGCCAAGCGCGTCGGTCGTGGTGACCAGCGCGTCGCCGATCCCGGTCACGGTGCCGCGCCGGGTGTGCCACGGCAGGGCGGGCCGCAGGCCCAGGGCGTCGGCGAAGCTGTCGACGACGGACTCCTGGTCGGCGTGCGGCGCCAGCCCGGCCAGCAGGGCACGGGTCCCGGCCGCGCCGCCGTACTGCACGGGCAGGGCGGCGAGGACGCCGCCTACCCCGTCGGCGGCGTCGTCGACGGCGGCCATCCGCTGCGCGACCTTCAACCCGAACGTGGTCGGGACGGCGTGCTGGGTCAGCGTCCGGCCGGCCATGACGGAGTCGCGGTGGGTGCGGGCGAGACCCGCCAGGTGATCGGCGGTCGTGAGCAGGTCGTCGTGCACCCGGCGGAGCGACTCGTGGGCGAGCAGCACCAGCGCGGTGTCGAGCACGTCCTGGCTGGTGAGGCCCCGGTGCACCGCGGACCCGTCGCCCACCGCGTCCCGCAGCAGGGCGACCAGCGGCACCACCGGGTTGCCCGCCCGCTCGGTGTCGGCGACCAGCGTGGCGAGGTCGGGGTCCAGGTCAGCCGCCGCCTGCTCCACGGCGTCGGCGGCCGCGTCGTCGACCAGCCCGGCGACCACCAGGGCGCGGGCCCAGGCGACCTCGACCCGCAGCATCGCGGCCACGAGCGCGGCGTCGTCGACGACGCCGGCCGCCCGATGGGAGCCGGGAGCCAGCAGGCCGCTCACCGGCCGTGCCCCGGGAACCGCAGGAAGACGGTCTCGCCCTCGCCCTGCAGCCGGACGTCGAACCGCAGCGAGCCGTCGTCGTCGCGCACGGCCCGGAGCGTCCGGCGCTCCTCGTCGGGAAGCCCGTCGAGGAACGCGTCGTGCTCGTCGGGGAGGTAGGCGCGCGTGAACAGCCGGTCGAGGAGGCCGCGGGCGAAGACGGTCACCGCGAAGAACGCCGCCCCGCCGTCGACGCCGCCCGGTTCGACGGTCGTGAAGTGGTAGCGCCCGGACGCGTCGGTCGCGGCCCGGCCCCAACCGGAGAAACCGCCGTCGCGCCGCAACGAGCCCTCACTGCGCGACACCCGCCCGTCGGCGCCGGCCTGCCGCACCTCGACCAGCGCGTCGGGCAGCGGGTCGCCGTTGCCGTCGCGGACCGTGCCGTGGAGCCGCACGGCCCCGGGCGTCGCGGGCGGCACGAGGTCGCAGCCACCGGCGTACGGCAGCGCGTCGTGGAAGAACGGGCCGACGGTCTGCCCGGGGGTCGACTCAGCCATGGTCCTCACGCTCCAGCGGCGTCTCGTGGCTACCGGTGAGCACGACGTCCCAGCGGTAGCCGGTCGCCCACTCGTGAGTGGTCAGGTCGTGGTCGTACGTCGCCACCAGCCGCTCGCGGGCGGCCGGGTCGGTGATCGACTGGTAGATCGGGTCGAGAGCCAGCAGCGGGTCGCCCGGGAAGTAGACCTGGGTCACCAGCCGCTGCGTGAACTCGGTGCCGAACAGCGAGAAGTGGATGTGGGCCGGGCGCCAGGCGTTGTGGTGGTTGCGCCACGGGTAGGGGCCGGGCTTGATCGTGGTGAACCGGTAGCGACCCTCGCCGTCGGTCAGGCAGCGGCCGACGCCGGTGAAGTGGGGGTCGAGCGGGGCGGGGTGCTGGTCCTTCTTGTGCACGTAGCGGCCGCCGGCGTTGGCCTGCCAGACCTCGACCAGCTGGTGCCGGACCGGCCGGCCCGCGCCGTCGAGCACCCGGCCGGTGACGACCAGCCGCTCGCCGATCGGCTCGCCCCGGTGCTGGATCGTCAGGTCGGCCTCGACCGGGTCGACGTCGGAGTGCCCGAAGACCGGGGCGACCAGCTCGACGCCCTCGGGGTCGGCGTGCCGCGGCTCCTTGGTCGGGTGACGCAGCAGCGAGCTGCGGTACGGCGGGAAGTCGGTGAGCGGCTGGGCCGCACCGTCCGGCGTCGCGGCGTGGACCCGCGCGATCTCGTCGCTGATGACGGCCTGGCTCTCCAGCTCGTCGGTCGCCCCCTCGTTCGCCACAGTGGTCACGGGCTCCACGCTAGGGGGTCGGCCGACGGGCGGCCGAGGTTACCCTTCCACTGAGCGGAAGCCTCTGTCCGAGGGGAAGGGTCAATGGCCGGCAACACCTCCAGCCCGGGCGCCACCGTCGTCTCCCGGGCACTGGCGCTGCTCTTCGCGTTCGACGAGCGGCACCCGCGGCTCACCCTGTCGCAGGCGGCGCAGCGCGCCGGGCTGCCGCTGCCGACGGCACACCGGCTGGTCGGTGAGCTGGTCGCCGGCGGCGCCCTGGTGAGGCGGCCCGACGGCGACTACGTGGTGGGGCGGAAGCTGTGGCGGGTCGGCCTGCTCGCCCCGGCCGAGACCGGGCTGCGCGAGGTGGCCGCGCCGTTCCTCAACGACCTGCACGCCGCGACCCGGGCCACGCTGCACCTCGCGGTGCGCGACCGGCACGAGGTGCTCTACCTCGAACGGCTCTCGGGCCGGACCTCGGTGCCGGTCGTCAGCACGGTCGGCACCCGGCTGCCGATGCACACGACGGGTGTCGGCAAGGTGCTGCTCGCGCACGCGCCCGACGACGTCGTCGAGCAGGTGCTGGCCCACCTGACCCGCGTGACGCCGTACAGCATCACCCGGCCGCGGCGGCTGCTCGAGCAGCTCGAGGGTGTCCGCCGTGACGGCTGGGCCACGACCGTCGAGGAGATGACGCTGGGCGCGTGCTCGGTGGCGGTGCCGATCCGTGCGGGTGGCGGCGACGGCCCGGTCGTGGCCGCGCTCGGCATCGTGGTCCCCAGCCTCAAGCGCGGCCGTGGCCGGCTGGTGACCGCCCTCCAGGTCGCCGCCCGCGGCATCGGCCGCTCCCTCGGCTGACGCGCGCATGGCGGTACTCCAGTGAGAAGTGGCCCCCGACACGCCGCCCGGAAGGGCCACTTCCCACTGGAGTACCGATTTCAGGCGAGCTGGGCGGCGAGGCGGACGGGGGCGTTGGGGGCGCCGTAGCCGTCGTAGCCGCCGCGCCGCTCGACCACCTCGAAGAACACCCCGCCGACGGAGCGGGTGTAGAGGTGGAGGAACTCGCCGTCGGCGTCCCGGTCGTAGAGGACGCCGACCTCGCGCATCCGTTCGATCAGCTCGCCGTCGAGGGCGAAGCGGGCGGCGAGGTCGTCGTAGTAGTTGCCCGGCACCGGCAGCGGTCGCAGCCCCCGGGCGACGGCCTCCCGCGCCAGCCCGAGGACGTCGTCGCAGGCGAGGGCGACGTGCTGGGCGAGCCCCGGATGGCCGACGGGCAGCAGGTTGAGCGGCATCCGCACCCGGCCGTCGGCCGAGCGCATCACCTGGCTGCGGACCAGCCCCGCCGGCCCGGCCACCTCGGTCGACGACTGGGTCTCCAGCGACAGCAGCGAGGTGTGGAACAGCACCGCCTCGTCGTAGTGCTGCCACGGCTGCACGAGGTTGACGTGGTCGATGGCGGTCACCCCGACGCCGTCGCGCCGCGGCCGACCGCCGTCGAACTCGTCGACCCAGCCGGCCCGCCGGCCGAGGAAGACCTCGGTGCCGTCGGGGGCGGCGACCGCCCGCAGCTCCTCCTCGCCGGCGTACGTCGTGCGGTGGACGCGGGGCGCCAGCAGCCGTTCGGCCCGTCGCGCCGCCGCGTCGGGGTCGGCAACCTGGTAGCCGACCGCCGCGAGCCGGGCCTCGCCCGCGCCCGCCTGCTGGTTGCACACGACCCGGGCGTCGCCGCGGGTCCACAGCCGGACACCCTTGCTGCGGTGTCGGCCGCCGAAGCCGAAGCCCAGCTGCTCGAGCAGCACCTCGACCGGCTCGGTGTCCGCGGCCCTGACCTCGACGAAGTCGTAGCCGGCGGGCTGGCCGGCCGGCGGCAGCGGCGGGTCCGCGACGCCGGCCCCGTCGGCGAGCCAGCGGAGGGAGCGCAGCGCCTGCCGGGCCGTGCGCACCGGGTCGGTCTGCCGGAAGGTGTCGTTGAAGACCTCCAGCGACAGCGGCCCGTCGTAGCCGGTGGCGAGCACGTGACCGAGGAACCCGGTCAGGTCGAAGCTGCCCTCGCCCGGGAACAGCCGGTGGTGGCGGCTCCACGACAGCAGGTCCATGGACAGCGCAGGTGCGTCGGCGAGCTGCAGGAAGAAGATCCGGTCGCCGGGGATCTTCTCGATCGCCGCGGGGTCGTGACCCTTCGACAGGATGTGGAAGCTGTCGAGGCAGGCGCCGACGGCCGGGTGGTCGGTCAGCTCGACGATCCGCCAGGCGCGGCGGTAGTCGTCGACGTACCGGCCCCAGGCGAGCGCCTCGTAGGCGATCCGCACGCCGTGGCGCTGCGCCAGGTCGCCGAGCCGGCGCAGCTGGTCGGCGGAGACCTCGTCGTCGTCGACGGTGGCGGTGGCGACGTTGCTGCAGACCAGCAGCGTGTCGACACCGAGCCGCTGCATCAGCTCGAACTTCGCCCCGGCCCGGTGGAGCACCCGCGCGAACTCGTCCTCCGAGACGCCCTCCGCGTCCCGGAACGGCTGGTGCAGGTCGAGGGTGAGCCCGAGCCGGGCGGCAAGCGCCCGGATCTCCTCGGGGCTCTCCGGCGCGGCGACCAGGTCGGGCTCGAACACCTCGACCCCGTCGAAGCCCGCCTCCGCGCAGGCGTGCAGCTTGCGGACCAGCGACCCGCTCAGGCAGACGGTGGCGATGGACGTCCTCATAATGAACTAAACGGTACATAAGCCCATGGCGCTCCGCCAGCCCCACCAGCCGGCCGACTAGGCTCGGGCCATGGCTGGCACCGAGCGGCTGCGCGACGCCGTCCGCACCCGCGCCGAGCTGCTCGAGGTGGCCACCCAGGTCTTCTCCGAGCAGGGCTACTCCGGCGCGCGGGTCGACGTCATCGCCGAGCGGACCCGCACCACGAAGCGGATGATCTACTACTACTTCGGCAGCAAGCAGGGGCTCTACCTCGCGGTGCTCGAGGAGGCCTACCGCGGCATCCGGCGGGCCGAGCAGGACATCCACGGGGCCGACCTGTCGCCCGTCGACGCCGTACGACGGATCGCCGAGCTGACCTTCGACCACCACCACGCCCACCCCGCGTTCATCCGGCTGGTGTCGATCGAGAACATCCACAACGGCGAGCACCTGCGGCAGGTCGACTCGCTGCGCGAGCTCGGGGCGCCGGCGGTCTCGCTGCTCGACGACGTGCTCACCCGCGGCAAGGCCGACGGCGTCTTCCGCGCCGACGTCGACGCGGTCGACGTGCACATGCTCATCAGCTCCTACTGCGTCTTCCAGGTCGCCAACAACGCGACGTTCGGCTTCCTCTTCGGTCGCGACATGACCACCCCCCGCACCCGGAAGCGCAACCGCAGGATCCTCGGCGACGTCGTCGTCGCCTGGCTCACCGCCACCTGACCCACCCCACCACGGGACGTCGATGCGTGCCTGGTGCCGGTCGAGTGGCGCCCCGGCGGGTCCGGCGTACCCCTTGACGCCCGTGGCGGGAGTGTGGTGTCGTTCACATGTACGTACCGTTTAGTACATTAGGAGCCTCGCGGATGCGCCCCTTCCTGGTCGGCCTCGTCGGCACCGGTGTCGGCCCGTCGCTGTCCCCCGCGCTCCACATGCACGAGGCCGCGCACCACGGGCTCGACTACGTCTACCGGACCCTCGACCTCGACGACCTCGGGCTCGCGCCGGACCAGGTCGGCGAGCTGCTGGGCTGGGCGCACCGGCTCGGGTACGACGCGCTCAACGTCACCCACCCGTGCAAGCAGCTGGTCCTCCCCCACCTCGACCACCTCGAGGACCGGGCGGCCCGGCTCGGCGCCGTCAACACCGTCGTGTTCGGCGAGGACGGCGGCGCGACCGGCCACAACACCGACACCACCGGCTTCGCCACCGCGCTGGCCACCGGCCTCCCCGGCGTCACCACCGGCGAGGTGGTGCAGCTCGGCGCGGGTGGCGCAGGTGCGGCCGTGGCCGACGCGCTGCTCGCCGGCGGCACCGACCGGCTGGTCCTCGTCGACGTCGACCCGCGCCGCAGCGAGGCGCTGGCCCACGAGCTGACCGTGCGCTTCCCCGACGCCCGGGTCGAGACCGGCCACCCCGACAAGCTGCCCGTGCTGACCAGCGAGGTCGACGGGCTGGTCCACTGCACCCCGACCGGCATGGCCGCCCTCCCCGGCCTGCCGCTCGACGCCGGGCTGCTCCACCCCGACCTCTGGGTGGCCGACATCGTCTACCGACCGCTCGACACCCCGCTGGTGCAGGCGGCCCGCGCTGCGGGCTGCCCCACGCTCGACGGCGGCCACATGGCGGTCCACCAGGCCGTCGACGCCTTCCGGCTGATCACCGGTCTCGAGCCGGACGCCGACCGGATGCTCGCCCACCTCCACGAGCTCGCCACGACCGACTGACCGCACCCCCGACGTCCGGGCCGGACCCGGACACATCCACCAGAGGAGAACCGATGCAGGGCACCACCGAACCCGCCGAGCCGGCCGTGACCCGGACACCGAAGAGGGCGGCAGTCGCCAGCTTCATGGGCAGCGCCGTCGAGTACTACGACTTCTTCATCTTCGGCTCCGCCGCTGCGCTGATCTTCCCCACGGTGTTCTTCCCCGACGACGACGCCTCCGCGCTCGTGCTCTCGTTCGCCACCTTCGGCATCGCCTACGTCGCCCGGCCGGTGGGGGCCGTCTTCGTCGGCCACTTCGGCGACCGGATCGGCCGGCGGAAGGTGCTGCTGTTCACGCTGCTGCTGATGGGCATCTCGACCTTCCTGATCGGCTGCCTGCCGTCGTACGGCGCCATCGGCTGGGCGGCACCGGCCCTGCTGGTGCTGTGCCGGGTGCTCCAGGGCCTCTCGGCGGCGGGCGAGCAGGCGGGAGCGAGCTCGCTGACGCTCGAGCACGCGCCCGACGACCGGCGCTCGTTCTTCACGTCCTGGACGCTCACCGGCACCCAGGGCGGGCAGATCCTGGCCGCCCTGGTCTTCATCCCGGTCGTGGCGCTGCCCGACGACATCAAGTACAGCATCGGCTGGCGGATCCCGTTCTGGGCCTCCGCGGTCGTCGTGCTCGTCGCGTACCTGATCCGCCGCAGCCTCCACGAGACCCCGGAGTTCGAGGAGGCGAAGGCCAACGACGAGATCGCGCGACTGCCGATCAGCGTGCTGCTGCGCGACCACTGGGCCGACGTGGTCCGCGTGATCTTCTGCGCCTTCATCGCCGCCGTCTCCACCGTGTTCGGCAACCTGGCCATCGCCTACGGCACCGAGATCGGCGTCAGCGAGTCGATCACGCTGTGGCTGGTCGTGGTCGCCAACGTGTTCGCGCTGTTCACCCAGCCGGTCTTCGGCATGCTCGCCGACCGGATCGGCCGCAAGCCGGTGTTCGTCTACGGCGCGCTGTCCAGCGCCGCGATGATGCCGTTCTACCTGCTGTCGATGGGCCAGGAGTCCGAGCTGCTCACCTTCACGCTCGGGGTCGCGACGTTCTCCTTCGGGTACGCCGCCGCCAACGCGGTCTGGCCGTCGTTCTACGGCGAGATGTTCAGCACCCGGGTCCGGTTCTCCGGGATGGCGATCGGGACCCAGATCGGCTTCATGATGGCCGGCTTCGCCCCGACGATCGTGACCGCGCTGGGCGGGGTCGCCGAGGGTGGCTGGGTCGTCACCTCGCTGTTCACCGCGGTGATCGCGCTGATCGCGGCCGGCTCGGCGCTGACGGCGCGGGAGACCAAGGACGTCCCGACCACCGCGCTCGGCCTGCGCACCGAGCGTGCCCGGGAGGCTGCCGGCGTGGCCTGACCCCGGCGGACCCGGTAGCCCACGGGCAAACGGTAGCGCGAGGGCCTCCCCGCGCAGCCATCTGCCCGTGGACTACTGACGTGGTCAGGTGAGGCCGTTCTCCTCGAGGAAGCCCTCGGCCACGGTGACCGGGTCCTCCTTGTCGACCTGCACCCGCGCGAGCGCCTCGGTGAGGTTGTCGGTCGTGAGCGCCTCCGAGACGCCGTTGAGCGCCTCCTCGACCTCCGGCGTCACCGCGTCGGACTGGATCAGCGGCAGGATGTTCTGCGAGAGGTAGAGGTTCTCGGGGTCGTCGAGCACCACCCAGTCGTTGGTCTCGATCGCGGAGTCGGTCGAGAAGATGTTGGCCACGTCGATCGAGCCGTCCTCGAGCGCGCCGACCGTCAGCGGGCCGCCGGCGTCGAGCGGCTTGAACTCCTCGAACTGCAAGCCGTAGACCTTCTCGAGCCCGATCAGGCCCTGGAACCGCTCCCGGAACTCCGGACCGGCCCCCACGACCAGCTGGTCGGCGACCGGCTCGAGGTCGGCGATCGACTCCAGGTCGTACTTCTCCGCGGTCTCGCTGGTGACAGTCAGCGTGTCCTTGTCCTCGGCCTCCGACTGCGGGAGCGTCTCGCTGCCCTCGGGCAGCTCCTTCTGCAGCGCGTCGTAGACCTCGTCGGGCGAGGTGACGTCCTCGGGGACCAGATCGGGGGCGACGAGATAGGACAGCAGCGCGCCGTTGTACTCGGGGAGCAGGTCGATGTCGCCGTCCTCGAACGCCTTCATGTAGACCTCGCGGGCGCCGATGTTGGGCTGGGTCTCGACGGTGACGCCCTTGGCCTCGAGGGCCTGGGCGTACATCTGCATCAGCAGCTCGTTCTCGGGGAAGTTGGCGGAGCCGACGACGATGGTGTCGCCGCCGCCCTCGCCCTCGGAGAACGGGTCGTCCGCCGACTCCTCGTCCCCGCCGCAGGCACTCAGCGCCAGGACGGCGAGCGCGCCGACGGCGGCGACCGATCGCCTGCGTCGGGTGTGGTTGGTCATTCGCGTCACCTTTCGTTGGTGTGGGCTGTGACGGGGGTACGTCGGGGGCCCCGCTCGGCGCGGCCGTCGACGCCGGGCGAGACGAGGGTGCGCTGGAGCGCGCCGAGCAGCAGGTCGAGGGCGACCGCGAGGAGCGCCACGAGGATCGCGCCTGCGACCACCCGGGGGTAGTCGCGCAGCGCCAGGCCGTCGAAGAGGTAGCGGCCCAGGCCGCCGAGCCCCACGTAGGCGGCGATCGTCGCGGTCGACACGACCTGGAGCGTGGCGTTGCGGATGCCGCCGAAGATGATCGGGAGGGCGTCGGGCACCTCCACCTCGGCGGCGATCTGGTAGTCGGTCATGCCGACCCCGCGGGACGCGTCGACGGTGGCCGGGTCGACCGAGCTCACGCCGGCGTACGTCGAGGTCAGGATCGGTGGGATCGCCAGGATCGTGAGCGCCACGATCGCGGGGACCAGGCCGGTGCCGGCCAGGGCGACGACCAGCATCAGCACGCCGAGCGTCGGCAGCGCGCGGCCGGCGTTGCCGGCGTTGATGGCCAGGAAGGCGGCCCTGCCCGTGTGGCCGATGAGCACGCCCAGCGGGAACGCGATCACGAACGCGATGACCACCGCGATGCCGGTGTAGATCAGGTGCTCGAGGATCCGCTGCGGGAAGCCGTCGCTGGCGCCGAGCGCCCAGTTGGCGCCGTCGAACAGGAAGCTGAAGGTGCCCTCGTTCATCGCGACGCCTCCACTCGGGCCCAGGGCGTGACCGCTCGCTGGGCCAGGACGATGGCGAGGTCGGCGACCAGGGCGAGCAGCACCGAGAGCACCAGCCCGATGAAGATCGGCGGGACGTAGAAGTTGAGCTGGAAGCCGCGCGTGAACAGCGAGCCGAGGCTCTCGATCCCGATCAGCGCCGAGACGGTGACCATGCTGATGTTGGCCACCGTGGCGACCCGCAGTCCGGCCAGCACGACCGGCAGCGACAGCGGCAGCTCGACGGCGAACCAGCGGCGCAACGGCGTGTAGCCCATGGCGGTCGCGGCCTGCACCGCTTGGGTGTCGACGGAGGCGAGCCCGTCGGAGGTGGTGCGGACGAGCAGCGCCAGGGAGTAGAGCGCGAGTGCGATCACCACGTTGACCGGGTCGAGGATGCCGGTGCCGAGAACGCCGGGGAGCAGCAGGAAGAGGGCGAGCGACGGAACCGTGTAGAGGATGCTGGACGCGGTCAGCAGGGGGTGGCGGGCCCAGCCGAAGCGGACCACCATCCAGCCCAGCGGCAGCGACACCACGAAGGCGATCGCGACCGGCACCAGCGCCAGCCAGATGTGCTGGAGCAGGGCGTCGACCACGGTCTCGCCGTTGGTCTCGAGGTAGTCCCACACCTCGGAGAGGAACGTCATGTCAGGCGCCCTCGCCCGCCCGCGCCAGCTGGTGCCGGCGGATGTGCTCGGCGAGCACGTCGTGGCGGACCAGGCCGTCGGCCCGGCCGTCGCCGTCGACGCGGACGGCGGCACCGGCCGGCGACAGGATGACCAGGTCGGTGACCGTGCGCAGATTGTCGGACGCGGTCCAGGTGCCCTCGGTCGACAGCGTGCCCTGCTCGCTCTTCCAGCCCTGCGGTCGACCCTCGCCGTCGACCACGAGGGTCATCCCGTCGACGGAGGTGTCGACCGGCTCGACCTCGAGCGCGGACGCGGACTCGAACGACAGGCCGCGGAAGCCGCGGTCGCGCCCCACGAGGCGCGCGACGAAGTCGTCGGCCGGGGCGGCGAGCAGCTCGTCGGGCGCAGCGACCTGGGCGAGCCGACCACCCTCGGCGAACACCGCGACCTGGTCGCCGAGCTTGACCGCCTCGTCGATGTCGTGGGTCACCAGCACGATGGTCTTGCCGAGGTCCTGCTGCAGCCGCAGGAACTCCTGCTGGAGGCTGTCGCGCACGACCGCGTCGACCGCGGAGAACGGCTCGTCCATCAGCATCACCGGGGGGTCGGCCGCCAGCGCGCGGGCGACGCCGACGCGCTGCTGCTGGCCGCCCGAGAGCTGGGCGGGGTAGCGGTCGCCGAGCCGGGGGTCGAGGCCGACCCGCTCGAGCAGCTCCCGCGCCCGGGCGCGGGCCTCGCGACGGCTGGTGCCGGACAGCACCGGCACGGTCGCCACGTTGTCGACGACGGTGCGGTGGCGGAACAGCCCGGCCGCCTGGATGACGTAGCCGATGCCGCGGCGCAGCTTGACCACGTCGAGCTTCGTGATGTCGTCACCGTCGATCCGGATGGTGCCGGAGGTCGCGTCGACCATCCGGTTGATCATCCGCAGCGACGTGGTCTTGCCGCAGCCCGAGGGGCCGACGAACACCGTGATCCCGTTGTCGGGGATCTGGAGGTCCAGACCGTCGACCGCGGTCGTCCCGTCGGGATAGACCTTGGTCACGCCGTCGAACTCGATCACCTGGGAACCTCCCTCGCGTGACCGTCCGGCGCTCGGACCGGGGCAGCGCGATTATTGTCCACTCGATTGGTTGGAATAGGAATCGTAGACGGGGCCAGCGAGCACCACTCTTGCAGCCCCGACCGACGGGTGCACCACCCCGTCCGGCGAACCGCTACCAGGCACGTACGCCGCTCAGCGGCCGGGATCTCACGGCCAGCCGGACTCCAGCAGGTCGTGCAGCACCTCCAGGTCCTCGCCCCACGGCCGGTCGTCGACCCCGGCGGGCAGCACCGCCGCGGCCCGGTCGAGCGCCTCCGACAGGCCGGCCGGGAGCCGCGGCCGGTCGGGCGCCAGCAGCCGGCCCTGGTGGACGGCCAGCAGCTCGGAGGCGATCACCCGCCGGGCGGCGTCGAGCGTCGTCCGCAGCCGCTCGGCCGCGGTCAGGGCGTAGGTCTGCACGTCCTCCTGACCGCGGGAGGTCTCCCGGGTGCCGACCGCGGTGAAGGCGGCCGGCGAGACGGCGTGGATGGTCCCGACGGCCGCCTTGTGCACCGCCACGAGGCCTGCCTGCGGGCCCGGGTCGGCGCTGAGCTGGGCGGGCAGCCCCGTGAGGGCGGGGTCGAGGAGCCGGTGCAGCCGCGCCGCGCCGACCTCGGCGGCGTGCAGCAGCGCGAACCGGACGCCGTCGCAGGCGGCGGCGAGCTCCAGCCCGTGGAAGCCGGCCGTCCCGACGAACCGGCTGCCGCCCTCCTCCTCCAGCCAGGCCGGGGAGTCGGTGACGCCGGCGAGCGCCCTACCCACGGCGTCGCGCAGCGCGATCAGGCTGCGCGACAGGTGGGCCAGGACCGGCCCGACCACCCGGAACGACACCGGCGCCTGCAGGTGGCGCGGCGGCTCCGTCTCGTCCCCGAGGACCTCGCGCAGCCGTGCCAGCACGGCGTCGAGCACGTCGTCGCCGCGGGCGGCCGCCGCCAGGTAGGGGTCGCGCGAGGCGCCGACGAGCAGGATCTCGGCGGCGGCGACCTGCAGCCACTGCTCCAGCAGCCGCTCCGCCTCGGCGGCCCGCAGCAACGCCAGCGCGGTGGCGACCGGGATGCCCTGGAGCAGCGCGACGCCCTCCTTGGCCCCGAGGCTCGGCGGCTGACGGCCGGCGAGGACCTCGGCGGCGGGGCGGGCCTCGCCGCCGGCGTCCAGCAGCCGGCCCTCACCGGCGAGGTGCCCCCAGGCGTGGGCGAGCGGGATGATCTCCCCCGCGGCGCCCGAGCCGGACCGCGGCACGGCCGGCACGACGTCGTCCTCGAGCAGGGTCACCAGCCACGCGCACAGCTCCGGCGACACCCCGGCGTCGCCGGACAGGAACGTCCGCAGCCGTACGGCGACCACGGCCCGGCCCTCCTCGCGGTCCAGCCACGGAGGACCGCCCGTGGCGCGCCCGACCAGCAACCGGCGCGACTGCTCGGCCTGGGCCGCGGCGTCGAGCCGGACGCCGGTCAGCGCGCCCATGCCGGTCGTCACGCCGTAGACGGGGTGGTCGCCGAGCAGGGCGTCGAGCACCTGCGCGCGCCGGCGTCCGACCGCCTCGACGAGCGACGGCGCCAGCTCCGGGGTGGCCCCGCGGGCGCACGCGAGCAGCTCGGACGGACCGAGGTCGTCGGGTCGCGAGACGGGGAGGGTCACCGGAAGCGGACCATCGTGCCGAGGTCGGCCCGCTCGGCCCGCTCGAGGATGAGCTGGCCGACGGCGACGTCGAGGATCGAGAGGCCGCGGTGCCAGAACAGGATCCGCTCGTCGTCGCGCTCCCGGCCCGGCCGCTTCCCGGTGACCACCTCGCCGATCTCGGCGTGGAGGGTCTCGCGGGTCAGCGCCCCGGACCGCAGGTGCGGGCGCAGCGCCCCGAACTGGCCCGCCTGGGCCTCGCGCCAGTCGTCGACGACGACCTTGTCGATCACGTCGAGCAACCGGGGGTCGAGGGCGCTGACCGTGCCGTAGGGGATCAGCAGCGACCCGGGCGCCAGCAGGTCGGGGGTCACCAGGGGGGCGGGCTCGGTCAGCCGGGTCGCCTCGACGGCGAGGTCGGCGCCGTCGAGGGTCTCGGCGACGTTCTCGGTGACGACCACCGGGGTGTCGAGCTCGTCGCGGAGCTGCGCCGCGAAGGCCTCGCGCGACTCGGGTCGACGACTGGTCACCCGGATCTCGGTCAGGTCGAACATCGCGTCGAGCATCACGACGTTGGAGTGGGCCGTGCCGCGCGCGCCGACGTGGCCGAGCACCCGTGCGTCGGGACGGGCCAGGTGGCGGGCCCCGACCGCGGTCATGGCGCCGGTGCGGACCTCGGTGATGAGGGTGGCGTCGACGATCGCCTGCGGGACACCGGTCCACGGATCGTAGAGCGTGAGGAGCGCCAGCTCGCTCGGCAGGCCGAGCTCGTAGTTGGGGACGAAGTCGCCGACCACCTTCACCCCGCTGACGCCGCGCTCGCCCAGCGAGGAGACGTGGCCGCGGAGCACGTTGAAGTGGCCCCGCCCGCCGTTGTCGGGCACCAGGTGGGTGCGGGGCTCGAAGACCGTCTCACCACGGCCGTGGGCGGCCACCACGTCACCGGCGGCCGCGACCACGTCGTCCGGGGTCAGCCCCAGCGCGTCGATGTCGGGTCCGGAGACGAAGCGCAGCCAGAGCGGATCGGACGACAGGGACAACAGGCTCTCCTCGCGGGGCGACTCGGCAGCGGTCAGGCGTCGAGCGGCCGGAGCTCCTCGGCGTAGGACACCGACACCCGACGCATCTCGCCGCCGGCGTCGACCGCGTACTGCCCCATCCGCCACAGCGGCGGGGAGTAGGCGTGGATCGACACCGAGCCGTCGACACTACCGCCCATCCGGTGGATGTGGTCGTGCCCGAACCCGAACGCCCGTCCCTCGCCCACCACTCGCTCCGTGGGCTCGCCGCCGAGCCGGGGCCGGCTCTCGCGGACGGCGCCGCGAGTCACCGCCACCGCGCCGGAGGACAGGTCGTGGTCGTGCCAGCCGGTGTCGTCCTCCAGGTTCCAGCAGAGCAGCCAGATGTCGACGTCGGCGTCGCGGTGGAGCGAGACGTAGTGGCGCCCGCCCGTGTCGTGCGCGACGTGCCGCTCCCACAGGTCGGGCCGGGCGGCGAGCTCGCGCACCCACGCCAGCAGCTCGTCGGCAGCCATCACCCGGCCGGGCAGCGGGGGCAGCTCGTCGGGCACGAGGACGCCCGACACCGCTGCGCGGTCAGGATCGTCTGCGGTCATCGTCATCGGGTGCCCCCGTTCAGGAACCGGTGCGGGTTGGCGACGTGGACGGCGTGGTCGAACGCCGGGCCCAGGGCCAGGTCGGTCGGGCCGGCGTACGGACGGTCGGTGCCGTGCACCAGGGCGTCGGCGCCCACGACCCGGGTCATCGCGTCGACGGCCTGCCGGCCGTAGGACGAGGTCTCGTAGAACACCCAGGGGTCGAGCGGGCCGAGCCGCCCGCCGCGCTGCGCCAGCCGCTCGTGGTGGAGCGGTGCCAGCCCGGCGAGGGCGACGAAGCCGATCCGCAGGCGGGGCAGCAGCGACCGGCCTGCGGCGTGCCAGGCACACCACGCCGCCACCAGCTGCGAGGGGTAGCCGGTGAGCGCCGGCCACCACCCGGGAGCACCGGGGGCGGGAGCGGTCACGGGCCCGGGGTGCACCAGCACCGGCAGGTCGGCCTCCTCCGCAACGCGCAGCACGGGCGCGGTCCGCTCCAGGGCGGCCGGGGTCGACAGCACGGTCGCGGGCAGCTGGAGGCCGCGTACCCGCGGGTGGGCCAGCACCCGCGCCAGCTCGGCCGCGTCCGGCTCGACCAGCCGGGGCGCGGCCCACAGGTCGTGGCCCTCGGCGAGGTCGTCGGCACTCGCGTGCCAGGCGTCGAGCAGCGGCACCGACTCCTCCGGGGGCAGCAGCTCGATCCCGAGCGGGCTCGACAGCGACAGCAGGGTGAGCACGGTGCCGTCCGCGCCGTCGGCCTCGCGCCGGGTCCCGGCATCGTGGTCGGTCGGGTCGACGGCGTACGGCGGTTCCCCGTCGAGGTGGAGCTCCCAGCCGTCGAGACGCGGCGTCCGGACGCGGCTGCGCAGCGCCTCCACCAGGGCAGGCGGCCACACGTGCTGGTGGCAGTCGGTCCTCGTGGGCATTAGTGCACCGTATCAGTAGACTTTAGGAATCCGTGGAACGCTCTGCGCATGTCACCCGTCGCGGTCCACGTCGCACTCCTCCTCGACGGCGTGGTGCTGGTCGACGCCAGCGGTGAGCTGCCCACCGTCACGATGGCGGACGAGGACGACGACGGCCGGTTCACGGCCGTGCTCGACCGCGTGGGTGCCGACGTCTACCGGGCACCGATCCTGCGCGTCGGCGAGGACCGCTACCTCGACGTGGTCGGGTGCCGGGCTGTGCCGACGCCGGCAGGCACGTGGGTGGAGCCGGCCGCGCTCGCCGACCCGGCACTCGCGGACCTCGTGGCACGGACGGTCCACGAGCAGCACGCCGCTCCGCCACGACGGCCGGCGTGGTTCCGGCCCGGCTGGTACGACGAGGTGGAGAGGTGGGTCGACGCCTCCCTCGCCGCGGCCGGGCGGCGTCGCACCGGACCGATGCGGCCCGAGAAGGTGTGGAGCATCTCCGCGGTGCTGCGGATCCCGACCGACCGCGGCGACGTGTGGTTCAAGGCCGCCGCCGACGTGTTCCGCGCCGAGGCGGCGATCCACCGGGTCCTGGCCGCGCACTTCCCCGACGACGTCCCGGTGCTCCTCGCCGAGGACGACGCCCGGGCGTGGCTGCTGATGGAGCCGCTGGCCGGCAGCACCGAGGCCGACCGCGCTCCGGGTGCCGGCGCCGCGCTCGCGTCGCGGTGGGCGCAGGTGCAGCTCGCCTCCCTCGACCTGCTGGACGAGCTGCGCGCCGCGGGCTGCCCGGTGCGCGACGCCGACGCGACGATCGAGGCGTTCCGCCGGGTGCTGGCCGACAGCCCGGAGCTCTCGCGCCTGAACGCGGAGGAGCTCGCCGCGGTCCTGGGCCTGCAGGACGACCTCGAGGCGCTGGTGCGGGACTTCTGGGCGTGCGGCCTGCCGGACGCCGTGAGCCACGGCGACCTCCATCTCGGCAACGTGGCCTACGACGGTTCCGAGCTGCGGATCTTCGACCTCACCGACGTGTGCCTCAGCCACCCGCTGCTCGACGGGTGCCACCTGGCCCGGTTCGACGACCGGGGCCCGGCGGACGACGACCTCTTCGCCGCCTTCGTCCGGCCGTGGCGCGAGGCCTACCCCGACGCCGACCTCGACCGGGCGATGCGGCTGGCGTCCGTCGTCGACCTGGTGTTCCAGGCCGACACCTTCGACCGGATCGCCCGTGCGACCGAGGACGCGTCGGCGTACGAGCTCGGCGGGGTCGTCGCCTGGCTGCTGCGCCGGGTCCCGGAGGCCGTGGCGGCGGCTCGCTGACCGGCCGTCACTCGGACATCGGGATCCGGACGTCGCGCTCGCGGGCGACCTCGTCGGCCCGCTCGTAGCCCGCGTCGACGTGACGGATCACGCCCATGCCGGGGTCGTTGGTGAGCACCCGCTCGATCTTCTGCGCGGCGAGGTCGGTGCCGTCGGCGACGCAGACCTGGCCGGCGTGCAGCGAGCGGCCCATGCCGACGCCGCCGCCGTGGTGGAACGAGACCCAGGTGGCCCCCGACGCGGTGTTGACCATCGCGTTGAGCAGTGCCCAGTCGGCGATCGCGTCGGAGCCGTCGAGCATCCCCTCGGTCTCGCGGTACGGCGAGGCGACCGACCCGCAGTCGAGGTGGTCGCGGCCGATCACCACCGGCGCCTCGAGCTCGCCGGAGGCGACCATCTCGTTGAACTTCAGGCCCGCGCGGTGGCGCTCGCCGTACCCGAGCCAGCAGATCCGCGCGGGGAGCCCCTGGAACTCCACCCGCTCCCCCGCCATGGTGATCCACTTCCGGAGCTTCTCGTCGTCGGGGAACAGCTCGAGGATCGCCCGGTCGGTCGCGGCGATGTCGGCCGGGTCGCCCGACAGCGCGGCCCAGCGGAACGGGCCCTTGCCCTCGCAGAACAGCGGCCGGATGTACGCCGGCACGAAGCCCGGGAACGCGAACGCCCGGTCGTAGCCGCCCTTGCGGGCCTCGTCGCGGATCGAGTTGCCGTAGTCGAAGACCTCCGCGCCGGAGTCCTGGAACTCCACCATCGCCCGGACGTGGACGGCCATCGACTCCTGCGCCCGCTTGGTGAACCCGCGCGGGTCCTCGTCGCGCTCGCGGTCCCAGTCGTCGAACGCGGTGCCGACGGGCAGGTAGGCCAGCGGGTCGTGGGCGGAGGTCTGGTCGGTGACGATGTCGACGAGCGGCCCGTGGCCGGCCTCGAGCCGGTCGAGGTGGCGCTCGAGCAGCGCCGGCACCAGCTCGGCGGCGTTGCCGCGGACGCCGATCGACACCGCACGGCGCTCCTCCTTGGCGGCCAGCGCCCGGGTGACCGCGTCGTCGAGGTCGTCGGCCTGCTCGTCGAGGTAGCGGGTCTCCAGGCGGCGGTCGATCCGGTGCTGGTCGACCTCGACGCAGATCGCGACGCCGTCATTCATCGTGACCGCGAGCGGCTGGGCGCCGCCCATGCCGCCCAGCCCGGCGGTGAGCGTGATCGTGCCGGCGAGGGTGCCGCCGAACCGCTTGTCGGCGACCGCCGCGAAGGTCTCGAACGTGCCCTGCAGGATCCCCTGGGTGCCGATGTAGATCCACGAGCCCGCGGTCATCTGGCCGTACATCGTGAGCCCGAGGTCCTCCAGCCGGCGGAACTCCTCCCAGTTGGCCCAGTCGCCGACCAGGTTGGAGTTGGCGATCAGCACCCGGGGTGCCCACACGTGCGTCTTCATGACGCCGACCGGCTTGCCCGACTGCACCAGCATCGTCTCGTCGTCACCGAGGGTCCGCAGCGTCCGGAGCAGGGCGTCGTACGCCTCCCAGCTGCGGGCGGCCCGGCCGGTGCCGCCGTAGACGACGAGGTCCTCGGGCCGCTCGGCGTTGGCCGGGTCGAGGTTGTTCATGAGCATCCGCAGCGGCGCCTCGGTCTGCCAGGAGCGGCAGGAGAGGTCGGTGCCGGTGGGGGCGTGGATGGGCAGGCGTGGGTTGGTCACTGGAGTCCTCCGATGACGTCGGCGGCGGCCGCGAGCACGGCGCCGGAGTGGACGAGCCGGACAGTGGTCTCGATCTCGGGCGAGAGGTGGCGGTCGGGTCCGGGACCCTCGATGCCGGCGTCCCGGAGCAGGCGTACGACGGCCCCGGTGGCGGGGCTCGGCTGCAGCGGCGCCCGCAGGTCGAGGGCGCGGGCCGCCGTGAGCACCTCGATCGCGACCACCCGGGTCAGCCCGTCGACGGACCGGCGCAGCTTGCGGGCGGCCGACCAGCCCATCGACACGTGGTCCTCCTGCATCGCGCTGGAGGGGATCGAGTCGACGGACGCCGGGTTCGCGAGGCGCTTGAGCTCGGAGACGATCGCGGCCTGGGTGTACTGCGCGATCATGTGGCCGCTGTCGACGCCCGGGTCGTCGGCGAGGAACGGCGGCAGCCCGTGGTTGCGGGCCTTGTCGAGGAACCGGTCGGTACGCCGTTCGCTGATCGACGCGACGTCGGCCGCGACGATCGCCAGGAAGTCGAGGACGTAGGCCACCGGTGCGCCGTGGAAGTTGCCGTTGGACTCGACGCGCTCCTCGTCCGGCAGCACGACCGGGTTGTCGACCGCGCTGGCGAGCTCGCGGCCGGCGACGGTCGTGGCGTGCTCGACGGTGTCGCGCGCCGCCCCGTGGACCTGCGGCGAGCAGCGCAGGGAGTAGGCGTCCTGGACCCGGTTGCAGTCGGGCCCGCGGTGGGACGCGACGATCGCCGAGTCGGCCATCAGCGCCACCAGGTTGGCGGCCGACCGGGCCTGGCCGGGATGGGGCCGGATCGCCTGCAGCTCGGCCGCGAAGACCCGGTCGGTGCCGAGCTGCGCCTCGACGCTCATCGCCGCGGCGACGTCCGCGGTCCGGAGCAGCAGCAGCAGGTCCTCGATCGCGAGCACCAGCATGCCGAGCATGCCGTCGGTGCCGTTGATGAGGGCGAGCCCCTCCTTGGCGGCCAGCTCCACGGGGGTGAGCCCGGCGGCCGCCAGCGCGTCGGCGGCGGGCACGAGGGCTCCACTCGCGTCGCGGACGTCGCCCTCGCCCATCAGCGCGAGCGCGCAGTGCGACAGCGGCGCGAGGTCGCCCGAGCAGCCGAGCGAGCCGTGCTCGTGGACCACCGGCGTGATCCCGGCGCTCAGCAGCCCGGCGATCAAGCGCGCGGTATCGAGCCGGATGCCGGTGTGGCCGGTGGCGAGCGTCGAGAGCCGCAGCAGCATCAGCGCCCGGACCACCTCGCGCTCCACCTCGGGGCCGGACCCCGCCGCGTGCGAGCGCACCAGCGACCGCTGCAGCTGGGCGCGCCGGTCGGTGGGGATGTGCCGGGTGGCGAGGGCGCCGAACCCCGTCGAGATCCCGTACGCCGGCGTCGCGCCGGCGGCCAGCTCCTCGACGACTGCGCGGGCGCGCTCGATCGCGGCCTCGGCGTCGGGGCTGAGGGTCACCGCCGCGCCCTCCCGGGCGACGGCGACGACATCGGCGAAGGAGACCGGCCCGGGGCCGACCGCGACGGAAGGGGACATGGCCCCATGACACCGCCGCCGCCGGGAGCTGCGCCAGCCCCGACGACAACGGCGCGTCTCGGATCCAAGACAGCCTCAGCGGAGTGCATGCCGCACCCGGCGGGCCAGTCGCCCTCAGGCGAACTCGTCGGAGCGCGCCCCGTTCTGCCCCTCCTCGAGGACCATCACCGCGGCCAGCCGGCTGTGGACGCCGAGCTTCCGGTAGGCGTGCTCGAGGTGCTTGCGCACGGTGCTGCAGGACACGTGGAGCACGGCAGCGATCTCGTTGTTGGAGCGGCCCTCGGCCACCAGGCCCAGGACCCGGCGCTCCTGGAGGGTGAGGCTGTCCGGGAGGTCGGACACGGCCGCGCTCCGGACCAGCCGCTCCAGCGCGGGACCCACCAGGTCGAGCAGCGCGGCGTCACGCTCGTCGAAGGGGCGGCGGTGCCGCGCCACGCGCAGCCGGGCGGCGTACCCGCGCCCGACGCTCCAGGTGAGCGCCAGCTCGTCGAGCACCGCGCGGTGGTCCGGGCCCGCAGGATCGACCGGCGGGACGCCGACCTGGCCGACGACCAGGCCCGAGCGGTCGACGACGGTCACGTCGATCACGTCGCCACCCACGAGCGCCAGCACGGTCCGCAGCACGGTGGAGGTCGGCACAGGTACGCCGGGAGCCGGCTCGACCTGCAGGAGGGAGCGGAGAGCCCGCTGGTCCGCCTCGTCGAGCAGCAGATCGACCATGTCCCCCCCTCCTACGAAGGTAGCGGCGGGCTCCGTGCACGCGCCACCCCTCGGGGTGAGGGCCGGTGGGCGACGAGCGCCCTACGTTGGTCGCCGACCCCCAGGAGGTGGAGCGCATGGAGACCGGAACGCTCATCTGGATCATCGTCATCGTCGTCGTCGTGCTGGCCCTGCTCGGGCTCGCCGCCTCGATGAGGCGCAAGCGGCGGACCGAGGAGCAGCGCCGGACGGCCGCCGGGCTGCGGGAGGACGCCCAGGCCCAGGCCGGAGGGCTGCAGCAGACCGAGCAGCAGGTCCGGCAGGCCGAGGCGGAGGCCGCCCGCAAGCGTGCCGAGGCCGAGCGCGCGGAGCGGGAGGCGGCGGAGGCCCGCCAGGAACACCTGCAGGAGCATGCGCAGGTCGAGGACCGGGTCCGCGAGGCCGACCGGGTCGACCCCGACGTCGACCACCGGTCGCCGGACTACCAGCCGGGCACGGCCGCGGGTGCCACGACCGCCGGTGCCGCGACCGCCGCCGAGCCGACGACCGGCGAACGCACGGCCGGGCACCCCGGCCCGGTCGACCCGCACACCGACCAGCCGATCACCCAGCCGCCGCACACCGACCAGCCGATCACCCAGCCGCCGCACACTGACCAGACGGTCACCCAGCCGCCGCCCGCCGAGCAGACCGGGGCTCCGCAGCCGTCAACGGAGCCCGTCCCGGCGCAGCAGCCGCCCGCCGAGCAGCCGCCGGCAGGCCAGCCTCCGGCGGAGCAGCAGCCGACCGAGACGGGGCGCCCGGCGCCGGCCGAGCCCCCCGACGAGGAGCCGCGCACCGGAGGCACCCACCGCGCCTGAGCGCGACCGGCGACGAGTGGCGGCGTGACAGCATGCCGCCATGAGCCAGGTGCCGGCGGCCACCCGCACGCTGCGGGTGCTCCGGTTCCTGGCGAGCCGGCCCGAGGCGGCCCCGCTCGAGCTGATCATGCGGGCGTGCGACCTGCCCCGCAGCACGGCGTACCACCTGCTGCGGGTGATGGTCGACGAGGGCTTCGTCGTCCACCTGGCCGACGAGGCGCGCTACGGGCTCGGTCCCGCCGCCCACGAGGTCGGTGGCGGCTACGCCCGGCAGGCGCCCCTGGCCCGGATCGCCAGGCGGCCGCTGGCCGACCTCTGTGACGACTCCGGGCAGAACGCCCACCTCGCTGTGCTGCACGGCCGCGACGTGCTCTACCTGATCGAGGAGCGCGCGCCCGGGCGCCCGAGCCTGGTCACCGACGTCGGCGTCCGGCTCCCCGCCCACCTGACCGCGACCGGCCGGGCCGTGCTCGCCGCGCTGCCCGCAGCCCAGGTCCGCGCGCTCTACCCCGGCCGGGAGGCGTTCACGCTCCGCCACGGCACCGGCCCCGCCTCGCCCAGCGCGCTGCGCACCGTGCTCGCCGAGACGCGCCAGCGCGGGTACGCCACCGAGGACGGTGACGTCACGCCCGGGTTCGCGAGCGTCGCGGCTGCGGTCCTCGACCACACCGGCTTCCCCGTCGCCGGCGTCGCGGTCACCGTCGAGGTGCGCGAGACCTCCCCGGAGCCCTACGCCGACGCCGTACGACGCACGGCGGCACTGCTCACCCGCCGGCTCGGAGGCCACGCCGCACGGTGACCCGGAGCCGACTCGGTCGTTGAGACCGCGTCAGCTACCCGGAGGTAACCGTGGCCGCACACCCGCATCCCGTCCGCCGCATCCTGGTGACCCTGTCGCTCGCGGCGCTCGTCGTCTCCGGGGCCGTGGCCTCCGCCTCCGCGGGCGCCCGGGACGGCGACCTGGTGTCCGACTACGACGCGACCGTCCGGCAGGCGGTGGCGGCCGCGGCCGAGCGGCGTCCGCACCGGCACGCCGCCGACGGCACCGCCGACGGGCACGGGCACGACCACTCCGACCCCACGACCAAGAACGCCCTCTCCCGCAGCGGCGAGGCGGGCGTCGAGACCCGGGACCCGACGAGCGCCGCCGAGAAGGCCACCCACGCGGCCTCGGTCGCGGCGGGGCGGCAGACGCCGGAGCCGGAGCTGACGACGGCCCCGCTGCGGGAGCCGCGGACCACCCATCCCGCCACCCGCTACGACATGGCCGGCGGCTGCTACACCCTCGTCGACGGCGGCGAGCCGCTCTTCTTCAAGGCCACCGACCTCGGCCACTACCTGCTCTACGACGCCGAGCGCCGCTTCGTGAGCGCCGCCGGCGGCACGGCCGACGAGCCGGCCGACGACACCGTCTGGCGGGCGCGCCAGGTCGGCGACCGGACCACCTTCACCAGCCACGGCACCGCGCTCCGGGTCGACGGCCGGAGCGCCTTCCTGCTCACCCGCGTCGACGGCTGCGCCCGCTACCCCGAGTCGCAGGTCGACGTGTCCGGCGGGCCGTTCGCCGGCGTCTCGCCGTACCAGGAGGTGCGCGGCTACGTCGACGCCCACACGCACGGCATGGCCTACGAGTTCCTGGGCGGTGGCGCCCACTGCGGCAAGCCGTGGGACCGGTTCGGGGCGCCCTACGCCCTCGTCGACTGCGAGGACCACCAGGTCGGCGCCAACCCGCTCGAGGCCGCACTGTCCGGCCAGCCGACTCACGACCCGGTCGGCTGGCCGACGTTCCAGGACTGGCCGGCGCCCGACTCGCTCACGCACGAGGGCACCTACTACAAGTGGATGGAGCGCTCCTGGCGCGGCGGCCAGCGGCTGTTCGTCAACCTCCTCGTCGAGAACAACCAGCTCTGCCAGCTCTACCCCTTCGGCCCCGACGGCACGCCGACGTCGAAGAACTCCTGCGACGACATGGACTCGGTCCGGCTGCAGGCGCGGCGGATGCACCAGATCCAGGACTACGTCGACGCGCAGTGGGGCGGACCCGGCGAGGGCTGGTACCGGATCGTCACCAACCCCTGGCAGGCCCGGCGGGTGATCAACGAGGGCAAGCTGGCCGTCGTCATGGGCATCGAGACCAGCGTGCCCTTCGGCTGCACCTTCAAGGCCGGCCCCACCGGCGACCAGCCCGCGTGCGACGCCGGTGAGATCGACCGGCAGCTCGACAAGGTGCATGCGATGGGCGTGCGCCAGATGGAGCTGGTCAACAAGTTCGACAACGCGCTCTCCGGCGTGGCCGGCGACGAGGGCCAGACCGGGGTCGTCGTCAACAACGCCAACTTCGCCGAGACCGGCAGCTACTGGGACATGGAGCACTGTGAGCCAGCGACACCGGGCGCCCACGACCGCGAGCAGGCGGCGGCGCCCGAGATCTCCGCCGAGCAGCAGGACGCGCTGTTCGGCGCGATCGGCCAGGTCTTCGGCACGCTCGGCACCGACCTCCCGGTCTACCCCCGGCCCGACCACTGCAACCAGCGCGGCCTCACCACGCTCGGCGAGCACGTCGTCGACGGCCTCGCGCAGCGGAAGATGCTCTTCGACCCCGACCACATGAGCGTCGCCGCCCGCGACGCCGCGCTCGACCAGGTCGAAAACATGGGCTACTCCGGCGTCCTGTCGAGCCACTCGTGGTCGACGCCCGACGCCTACCCGCGGATCTACGAGATGGGCGGCTTCATCGCGCCGTACGCCGGCGACTCCACGGGTTTCGTCGAGAAGTGGCGGCGGCACGTCGAGTGGGCCGACCCGCGTTACTACTTCGGCCTCGGCTTCGGCGCCGACATGAACGGTCTCGGCGCGCAGGGCGACCCCCGCGGCGCCGACGTCCCCAACCCGGTCACCTACCCGTTCCGGGGACTCGGGGGCGTGACCATCGGCCGGCAGCACGCCGGCCAGCGCGTCTACGACCTCAACGTCGACGGCGTCGCCCAGTACGGCCTCTACCCCGACTGGATCGAGGACCTGCGGCTCGTTGCGGACAGCACCGGCGGCGATGGTCGGGCGATCGCGACCGACATGGCGCGCGGCGCCGAGGCCTACCTGCTGACCTGGGAGCGCGCGCAGGGCATCGAGCCCGACTCGTGCCGCAACCCCGACCTGCGGCGGACACCCGCCCGGTTCCGCTCCCTCGTCGAGGAGGGCATGACCACGCGTGCGGTGATGGCGGCCGTCGGGCAGCCCTACCTGCGCCGGGACCTCGACTACACCTACTGCGCCCGGACGGCCGAAGACCCCGAGGTGCGGATGGTCGTCGAGCTCACGCCGTCCGGCCGGGTGTCCGGGGTGCGGCGCACCGGCTGACCGACCGCCGCCGTGGGCACTGGTCGCCGCCGCGCGCGACGGGCACCATGGACGCACGATGTCGCGCTCCGCACGGCTGCTCGTGATCGTGGCCGCCTGGGTGGCCCCAGCGGTGTGGATCGCGACTGCCTCCTTCTCCGGGCCGTCCGACGGGACCAGGATCTCGCCGCCGACGGTGCTCGTGGCTGCCGACCCGTGGGGCGACACGGTCCGCGTCGACCGGGTCTACGGGACCAGCACGCTCCGGCCCGGTGACCTCGTCCTCGCCGTCGAGGGGCGCACCTGGGGCGACTGGCTCGCCCGGTCCGGGGCCACGGACGTGACCGCGGGCGACGTCCTCGTCTACGAGATCCGGCGGCCGGACGCCGACCTCGACCTCGACCTCACCGTCGCGGTCGGGCTCACCCGGTTCCCGCTGCTCGACGCGCTCCTGGCCGACCCGGCGTTGCCGGTCCTCGCCGTGCTCGGGCTGGGCGTCGGCTCGGCCCTGTTCTGGCGCCGGTCGGGGGACCCGCCCGTGCGGGCGCTGCTGGCGGGTGCCGCCCTGCTGGCCTGCGGGCTGACCGTGCACCCGTTGAGCCCCGGCGCCGTCGACGTGGCCGGCGGCAGGGGGCTGGCACCCTCCGTGGTCGGTGGAGTCGCCGTCGTCGCCGGCCTGGCCTGCCTGGTCGTCGTCGCGGTCACCCTGGCGGGGTCGGTGCACCCCCGCTGGACCTGGGTGGCGGTGGCGACACCGGTGGTGGCGTACGCCGCGTGGGCCCTCGGCGTGCTGGCCACCGGCCCCGTCGGCGGCTACCGCGTCCAGGCGCTGACGACCATGGTCGGCCCCGCGCTCGTCGGCGCCGCGCTGGCGATCGCCGCCGTCCTCGGCGCCACCATGATCACTGCGACGCGGCGGACCGACCGGCTGGCCGCCCGGTTGCTGCTGCTGGTGCTCGCGGGAGCGCTCGGCGTCTGGGTGCTGCTCGACGTCGTGCCGCAGCTGGTGGTGGGGCGGCCGCTGGTGCCCGGGGTCGTCCTGGTCGTCGTGGTGGGCGCGACGGTCATGGGCTGCGTCGCGGCGGCACTGGCGCGCTACCGGCTCGACACGGTCGAACCAGCGGTCCGCCGTACCCTCCTCCAGGCCTTGGTGGTCGCCGTCGTCGGTGGCGCGTTCCTGGCAGGCGCGGGCGCCGTCGGCCGGGCGTCGCAGAGCTCCTTCGAGTCCCTGCTCATCGGCGGCCTGATCGCGCTGCTGGTGCTCCCGCTCGCGATCGGCGCGCAGCGCTTCGCGGGCCGCGTGCTGTACGGCGACCGCGACCTGCCGCGCCAGGTGGTGGCCGAGCTGAGGCGGCTCGACCCGACCTCGGCCCCCGAGGAGGCGCTCCGCGAGACCCTCGCACTGCTGGCCGACCGGCTCCGGCTGTCCTACGCGGCCATCGAGGTCACCGAGGGCCCCACCGCGAGCGTCGGGGAGCGCCAGGGCGAGCCGTCCGTGGTGGAGCTGGTCGCTGGTGGCAACCGTCTCGGCCGGCTGCTGCTCGAGACCTCCCCCGAACGTAGTCCGTTCGGGGCGGGCGACGGGCGGCTGCTGGAGGACGTCGGCGCCGAGGTGGGCACGCTGGTGCAGGCAGTGGTCATGAGCACCGAGCTCCAGCGGTCCCGGCAACGACTGATCACCGCGCGCGAGGAGGAACGGCGGCGGTTGCGGCGAGACCTCCACGACGGGCTGGGGCCGTCGCTGGCGACGATGGCGATGCGGCTGGACGACGCACACGCGCTGATACCCGAGGAGCCCGACGTCGCGGCCGACCTCGTCGAGCGGCTCTCGGAGTCGGCCCGCAACGACATCCACGAGATCCGGCGGCTCGTCGACGGCCTCCGGCCGCCGACCCTCGACCAGCTCGGCCTGGTCTCGGCCCTCCGGCACCGCGCGGACGACCACGAGGTGGGTGTCGTCCCGGGCCGCCCGCACCTGGGCTGGACGGTCCGGGCCGACGACGACCTCGAGCCGTTGCCCGCGGCGGTCGAGGTGGCGGCGTTCCGGATCGCGGTCGAGGCGGTCAACAACGCGGTGCGCCACAGCGGGGGCGGCCACTGCGTGGTCGACCTGCAGCGCTCGGACCGGGTGCTCCGGCTGCGGGTGCGCGACGACGGCGCGGGTCTGGCCGCCGAGCCCGGCGTGGGTGTAGGCCTGTCCTCGATGAGGGAGCGCGCGGAGGAGCTCGGGGGCACGCTCACGATCTCCTCCGACGGAACGGGGACGTCGGTGGAGGCCCGGCTCCCGATCGAGGAGGCGGACGACCGGTGAGCGGCGAGAAGATCCAGGTGCTGCTGGTGGACGACCACGACGACTTCCGCCGCGGGCTCCACGCGATGCTCGGCGCCAGCGCGACCTGCGAGGTCGTCGGCGAGGCGGCCGACGGGCTGACCGCGGTGACCCGCGCGCTCGACCTGCAGCCCGACGTCGTCCTGATGGACCTGCACATGCCGCGGCTCAACGGCGTCGACGCGACCGCCCGCATCGTCGGATCCTCGCCGCACATCGGCGTCGTCGTGCTCACGATGATGGAGGACGACGACTCGGTGTTCGCCGCGGTCCGGGCCGGGGCGCGCGGCTACCTGCTGAAGGGCTCCCGCCGGCCCGAGATCATCCGGGCGATCGAGTCGGTCGGCGGTGGCGAGGTGATCTTCGGCCCGGGTGTCGCCGAGCGGGTCGCCTCGTACTTCGCCTCGATGCGGACCCGCCCGACGGCCGAGGCGTTCCCGGAGCTCACCGACCGGGAGCGGGTCGTCCTCGGACGCATCGCCGCGGGGCTCGAGAACGCCGAGATCGCCCGGGAGCTGGGCGTCTCGGTCAAGACCGTGCGCAACCACGCGTCCAACATCTTCGCCAAGCTGCAGGTCGCCCACCGCGCGCAGGCGATCGTGCGGGCCCGCGAGGCGGGAATGGCCTAGCGGCTACGACTCCGGGCAGCTGCGCAGCCGCAGGTCGAGCGCGTCCTGCCCCACCCGGCGGGCGGCGCCGTCGTCGAGAATGACGACGCTCGCGCCCTCGCCCACGGTCGTCGTCGATCCCGGCAGCACACAGGAGTCGACGGACCCGGGGTCCGCCGTGGTGAGGAACTGCGCCAGCCGGTAGAGCTCGGTCGGCGACAGGTCGGTCTCGACGCCGTCGAGCGCCGAGACGGTGGCCCGCTCCATGAACCCCACGCGGTCCTCCTGCGCCCGGAGCTGCCGCAGCGCCGCCAGCATCAGCCGCTGCTGGTTCGCGGACCGGTCGAAGTCGTAGTTCGTGAGCCCGGTGCGGTATCTCACGTACGCCAGCGACTCCTCGGCGTCGAAGGTGTTCTCCCCCTTCCGGACCACCACCCCGTCGTTGCGGAACGCCTCGGGCGTGCGTACCTCGACCTCGCCGACGGTCCCCATCAGCTCGAGGAAGCCGTCGAAGTCGACCTCGAGCACGAGGTCCGGGGAGATCCCGGTGATCCCGGCGACCACCTGCGCCACGACGTCCGGCCCCCCGTCGGGGTGGGCGTACACCACGTTGATCCGGTCCTTGCCGATGCCGGGGATCTCGAGCCAGGCGTCGCGCGGGATCCCGATGCCGACAGCGTGGCCGGACCGGGCGTCGATCCCGACCAGCTGGATCGCATCGGTCCGGCCGTCGGCGTCCGAGCCGAGCACCAGCGCCCAGAGCGTGCCGTCGGAGAAGTCGACACCCTTGGCGGTCTCGACGCCGTACAGGCTGATGGAGGCCGGCCGGACGCCGGCGGCGGGGAGGACCACGGCCGCCAGCACCCCCAGCACCACGAAGTGCAGGAGGCGCCGGAGCGCGGTCCGGCTGCTCATCCGGTACCTTCCGCAGGCGCCCCGTCGTCGTTGGCCACGTCGAAGCCGTAGACCGACCAGCGCCCGCGCTGCTCCTGCAGCATCAGCCGGCCGTCCAGGGTGACGGCCTGGGTCTTCCCGCCGGGCATCACGGCCTCGAGGTCGACGTCGACGTACGCGGTCGCGCCGATCACGACGCCGTCGCGGACCAGGAGGGACAACCGCGCGTCGAGCCGCCGCGGCGTCACCTCTGTCGCGTCACCGACCCGGGCGGCGGTGAGGACGGTGATGTCCCGGGTGGCGAGGGCGGCGGCGCGCGGGGTGAAGTCGTCGAAGGCCTGGACGAACCGCTCCCGCGGGTAGTCGCCCAGGAAGCCGCCCACGAGGTAGTGGGACAGGACCTCGCCGACGGCGCCCTCGACCTCCGCACGCTGGGCATCGGAGAGCTGCTGGTCACCGTGCACGGTGGTGACTCGCAGCGCGACCTCCTCCCGCTCCACTCGGGACGGCGGCCCGTCCGCCGTGCACCCGGCCAGGGCGAGGACGACCAGCAGTCCACCGGCGCGCCCCAGCGCTCGCTCCCGCACCCGGGAGCCGTGCATCCCCCCGCGGGAACGGGCCATGGCGCCCATCATGACGGATCGAGCCCCTCGTCGGCTCAGCTCGCCGGCACCGTGTTGACCGGCGACAGGCCGAGCTGGCCCACGTTGTCCCGCGCGGGCCGGCGGTCCCCGACCGGGCCGGTGGCGTAGCCGCGGAGCACGTTGTCGGTGACCCGGGCCGCGAAGCGAGCGGTCCGCGGGCCCAGCGGCCGGTCGCACCGGTCCACGATGGCGCAACCCCAGCGCAGCGTGCCTGCGTTGAACACCCCGGCGCCGGAGCGCGTCGTGAAGTAGACCGAGTGGGTGTGCGTCGACACGCCGCGGCAGTCGTACGACGCCTCGCTCAGCACCTGCAACGGGTGCGGCAGGCGGGCGTCCGGGTAGACCCGGTCGGCCTCCGGCCCGACCAGTCCCGGGATCCGGGACCCGGTCGTGACCCCGGTCCCGCGGAAGCCCCACCAGCCCGGCGTCCGCACGACGTAGTCGGCGTCGACCGGGTAGCACTCGTACTGCATGCCGAGCAGCGCGTGCTCCGGGTCCGGCGCGGGTGCGTCGCGGAACCGCGCGGTGGTCTCCCGCGGCACCTGGGTGCGCATCGGGTCGAGGTGGGCGGAGTCCCGGTAGCCGACGACGCGGCGCGCCGACCCGGTCGCGGTGTCGTCGAGCCGGATCCGCCAGTACATGGTGTTGGCGCCCAGGATCGCCAGGTTGGTGCCGCCGGCCAGGGCGTGCTCGACCGCGGTGCGCATGTCGGTCGTCCAGTACTCGTCGTGGCCCATCGAGACGTAGCCGAGGGCGCCGGAGAGGACGCCCGGCCGCCTGTGCAGGTCGACGTTGGTGAGGTAGGACAGCGGGATGCCGAGGCGCTCGGCGCGCAGGATGACCGGGATCGCCGCGGTCCGGTAGTCGTTGGCGCCCGTTGCGAGGTTGAACGGCCGGTCGAAGCTGACGGCGTAGCTGCGGGTCCCGCCCGGCGGCCCTTCGTAGAGGCTGTAGCCGCCCCACGCGTTGTAGGCCTGCCAGGTCGTCACCGGCGCCACCAGCGCGACCGTCCCGTCGGTCGTCGGCGACGCGACGACGTACGGGACCAGGGTCTCCCAGCCCCGCCCGGTCTCCAGCCTGACGACGTGCAGGCCGGGCGCCCAGCCCGTGGTGTCGAAGACCAGGTCCACCTCCCAGGGAGCCACCACCGTGCGGGTCGCCGCCGGGCGCAGCACCGCGTCCGGCTGGACCCGTCCCGGTCGCCAGTCCCGGTGCGCGACCGTGGTCGCGGACCCGCCCCGGTAGTCCCCGATCCGGTAGACCGTGGCCCGGTAGGTGTCGGCCGGCGTCGAGACCTTGAGCTCGAGCGGCCGCCCCGGCACCCCGCTGATCAGGGTCGTGTACGCCGCGATCTGGCCGTCGAAGGAAGGGCGCCGGAGCCGCCATGCCTCGGTGCCCCTCGAGGGGTCCTCCGAGTCCTGGCGCCCCCGTGGCTGCTCCGGCGCCCGGTCCTGCGCCGTCTTCTCGACGGCCGCGTCCCGGACGACCGACGTCGGCCGTTCCGGACCCGCGTCCGGGGACGCCCCACCGAGCCCTGCGGCAGAGCAGGCGGCCGCGGTCATGGCCAGGGCCAGCCCCAGCACCGCGGTGCACGTCGTCCTGGCCCTCATCGCTCCGCCCCTCACGAGGCGGCACCTCCGCCTCGGTCCGGAGCGTGCGGCGAGGGGGTGTCCCGGGACCTGAGTCCGCCGTCCCGGAAGGACCGGGAATTCAGGGACCCACCACCGGGCGACGGGCGCTTATTACCGAGGAGTAGCGTTTCTCACACCGCTCCACCACTGACCGCGACCGCCCGCGGGTCGTAGTCTCGGCGCGACGCACTCGCCGTCACCGCCCGCCCCTCGAGGAGACGTTGTGAACTGGGTCCTGATCCTCGGCCTCATGCTCAACCTGGCACTGCTGCCCGTCGCAGCGCTCCGGGTCGCGTGGCTCTACCGCCTGATCACCAGCGGCCAGCCCGACCCCGGCCGGGTCGAGGGGGTCACCGGCCGCGCCGGCCAGGCCGTGAAGACGCAGCTGGTCGAGGTCTTCGCGCAGCGCAAGCTGCTCAAGTGGAGCGTCCCCGGTGCCGCCCACTTCTTCGTGTTCTGGGCCTTCGTGATCCTGGGCAGCGTCTACCTCGAGGCCTACGGAGTGCTGCTCGGCCCCGACGACTTCGCGATCCCGCTGATCGGTCACTGGGAGCTGCTCGGGTTCGCCCAGGACCTGATCGCCGTGCTCGCCCTGGTCAGCCTCGGCGTGTTCGCCCAGATCCGGCTCAGGAACGCACCCGAGCGGCTCGGCCGCCGCTCCCGGTTCTCCGGCTCGCACCTCGGCGGCGCGTGGCTGGTGCTGTTCATGATCTTCAACGTCATCTGGACGATGTTCCTGTTCCGCGGGGCGGCCTCGGCGCTGGGCAACTTCCCCTATGACAGCGGCGCCTTCGTGTCGGTCGCCGTCGGCAACCTGCTCGACGGCCTCTCGGAGGGCGCGCTGCACGTGCTCGAGGGGATCGGGCTGCTCCTCCACATCGGCGTGATGCTGGTGTTCCTGGTGATCGTGCTCAACAGCAAGCACCTCCACATCTTCGTGGCGCCGCTCAACGTGCTGTTCAAGCGGCAGCCGGTCGCCCTCGGCGCCGCGCGGCCGCTCACCTCGGCGGGCAAGCCGGTCAGCCTCGACGACCTCGAGGACATGGACGAGGACACCCGGCTCGGCATCGGCTCGATCGAGGACTTCTCGTGGAAGGGCCTGCTCGACATGGCGACCTGCACCGAGTGCGGCCGCTGCCAGGACCAGTGCCCGGCCTGGAACACCGAGAAGCCGCTCTCTCCCAAGATGCTGATCATGAACATGCGGGACCACGCGTTCCACATCGGTTCCTACCTGCAGGCCGACCAGGCCAAGCGTGACTCCATGCTCGAGGCCGACCCCGAGCTCGCGGCGGAGGTCGAGCGGGCGCTGGTCGGCGCGACCGAGGGCGAGGCCTGGCACCCGACGGGCGGCGGGATCATCGACCCCGACGTCCTGTGGTCCTGCGTCACCTGCGGCGCCTGCGTTCAGCAGTGCCCCGTCGACATCGAGCACGTCGACCACATCGTCGACATGCGCCGCTACCAGGTGCTGGTCGAGTCGACGTTCCCCGCCGAGCTCAACCAGCTGTTCAAGGGCATGGAGTCCAAGGGCAACCCGTGGAACCTCTCCCCCAACATGCGCCTGGACTGGGCGCAGGGCCTCGACTTCGAGGTGCCGGTCGTCGGCGAGGACGTCGAGTCGCTGGAGTCGGTCGACTGGCTGTTCTGGGTCGGCTGCGCCGGGGCGTACGAGGACCGCGCCAAGAAGACGACCCGGGCGGTCGCCGAGCTGCTGAACATCGCGGGCGTCTCGTTCGGCGTCCTCGGGAAGGGCGAGACCTGCACCGGTGACTCCGCGCGCCGGGCCGGCAACGAGTTCGTCTTCCAGGGCCTGGCCCAGCAGAACGTCGAGACGTTCCGGGAGTTCAACGTCAAGAAGGTCGTCTCCACCTGCGCCCACTGCTTCAACACCCTCAAGAACGAGTACCAGGAGTTCGGCATCGAGCTGGAGGTGGTCCACCACACCCAGCTGCTGAACCGGCTCGTGCGCGAGGGGAAGCTGACGCCGGTCAAGGACGGCGCCGGCGCCGCGAAGCGCTCGATCACCTATCACGACCCGTGCTACATCGGTCGCCACAACCAGGTCTACGAACCTCCGCGCGAGCTGCTCCAGGTGATGCCGGGCGCCGAGTTCGTCGAGATGGAGCGCAACTCCGAGCGGTCCTTCTGCTGCGGCGCCGGCGGTGCCCGGATGTGGATGGAGGAGACGATCGGGGAGCGGATCAACCTCAACCGCACCACCGAGGCCGTCGGCACCGGCGCCGACCAGATCGCCGTGGGCTGCCCGTTCTGCCGGGTGATGCTCTCCGACGGACTCACCGCGCTGCAGGACTCCGGCGGTGCCCGCGAGGAGGTCGAGGTCCTCGACGTCGCCCAGATGCTGCTGGCATCGGTGAAGGGCGAGCCGGCGACGCGGCAGAAGAAGGTCGCCGCCGGCGCGTCCGCTGCCGGTACGGCGACCGCCACCCTCACCCGCGACGACGCCACCGCCGCGGAGCCCGAGGCCGGCGACGCGACCCAGACCGAGGGGACGGTCACCGAGACGGCGGACGCCGGCCCCGCGGCGAAGGCCAGCGGCGGGTCGTCCCTGTTCGACCTCGGCGGCGACGAGCCCGACGAGCCCGCCACGGCGTCGTCGGACAAGTCGGTTCCGGAGGAGGCGAAGGCGGCCGAGCCGGCGTCGTCCGGCGGGTCGCTGTTCGACCTCGGCGACGAACCTGCCGAGGAGGCCGAGGAGCCCGATCTCGGCAGCGGTTCTCTGTTCGATGTGGGCGGCGACGAGGCGGAGTCGGCTGCCGACGACGCCCCGGTGGTTGAGGAGGGCCGCCAGGCCCGTCGCGAAACCACCCCGGAGGACACCGCTGCCACCACAACCTCGCCGAGCTCCGACATCCCCGAGGGCGGATCACTCTTCGACATCTCCGCCCCCGCCGAGCCCGAACCCACACCGGCGCAACCAGAGGCAGCCGACCAACCGGAAGCGACCGCAGACGACGCCCCGGTGGTTGAGGAGGGCCGCCAGGCCCGTCGCGAAACCACCCCGGACGACACCGCTGCCACCACCACCTCGCCGAGCTCCGACATCCCCGAGGGCGGATCACTCTTCGACATCGCAGCCCCCGAGCCGTCGTCCGCGCCCCCCGACTCCCAGTCGGTTGCCGAGGAGTCGGCGGAGGAACCGACGGTGGAGTCGACGCCTGCGCCCGACACGGCCGAGGAGCCCGCACCGTCCGAGCGGCCCGACCCGGCCGCCGTCAGCGCGGCCGCGACCGCCGCGGCGTCCGACGAGGAGCCAGCCGAGTCCGAGCCGGACGAGGACGGGTCGGGCGGGGACGAGCCCGAGCAGAAGCCGAGCGCGTCGTCCGATGACGTCCACACTCCCAAGACCGACGTGGACATCAACGAGAAGGGCTCCCTCTTCGACCTCTGACGAGGTGGGCCCCGGTTGCGCGAAGGGCGCTCGTCGTCACCGTGGGAGACCACGGACACCGTGACCTGACGACCCCTCACTGGCCAGATCGGTCGGCGGCGACCGGTCGCGCCATGCCGTACACACAGCGACAGATCCGGGAGTTGGCGAGCGGCGGCCAGATGCGTCCGCCGCCCACCCCGTCCTACGATGGCGGCCGGGAGGAGGCGGCGATGGCCGATCCGGTGGGCGACATCATCGGGGACTATCGGGCGTTCGCCGCGCAGCAGCGCGACCGCCTGCTCGCCCGGGGCATCGACATCCGCCCGTTCCCGCTCAGCCACCTCGCCGTCCGTGTACCGGAGTGGGACCAGTACGCGCATGTGCGGAACCTGCTCGAACGCCACGCGGTCGCCAATCGCGAGAACGTCTGGAACGGCCGCCCGATCTCCTTGATCGTTCCCGCCGAGCCGCTCGAAGTCCTCGACGGCAAGGTCGTCCCGCTCATCGAGCTCATCCCGCCCGTCCACCAGCGCGTCTACAGGATGGGGTTGGAGCACCTCGGCGTCGTGGTCGGTGACACCTTCGACGCGTTCGTCGGAGCCCACAAGCCCGTCCTGACGGGACAGCAGTTCCAGGGCCCGAACAGCACACCCGACCCCGTCTACATCTTGTTCGAGGACTTCACCCACGTGAAGTTCTATCGACTCTCACTGAGGGCATCCGTCGAGCTCGATGCCGGCCCGTTCGAAGACGGGTTCCATCACGTCGACGACTGGGTGCCCCAACGGCTCGTGACCGCGACCGGTCCGAACCCTCTGCCGCGCTGAGCGACGCCCGGAACTCGGCGCGACCGACCTTCGCGCCGGGGGCTAGGAGCCTTCCGGTGCCTCGAGCTTCCCGATCGCCTGGTCGAAGGCGCGGCCGGCCGCCCGCCACGGCCCCGAGGGCCCGCCCTCCTGGGACAGTCCGAGCAGGTGCGGGGTCAGGTCAGCGCTGAAGCCCTCGCTGGCCTCGCGCGGGAGCAGCGAGGGCAGGTTGTCGATGGCGATGACCTCCAGCGGCGCACTGCCGTGCTCCCGGCTGCCGCCGTGCAGTCGCCGCACCGGCTCCTGCCACGTGGTGATCTCGGTGTTCACCGGCAGCATGTTGGTGGGGCCGCTGACGTCGCAGGTCACGTCCGCGAGCACCCGCAGCCGGCGCTCGTGGTCGAGGTCCGCCGGCTCCACGAACGGAGTCGTCGGGGTGTGCGTGACCACGCAGTTCACCAGCAGGTCATGGCCGAGGAGCGCCTGCTTGTGCAGGTCCCGCGTCTCCTGGCGATCCCACCGGGTGATCGGCACCCCGGCGGTCATCAGCGCCCGCTGGGCACCGCGACCCGACCGCCCGCGCGCCCCGGTGACCAGCGCCAGCAGCTGGTCGGCCCCGGACTTCCCGGCCTGCTCCAGCTCAGCGTCGAGCTCGTGCTTGGCCATCGGGGCGAGCGGCGCGGCCAATGTGCCGGCCAGGTGCAGCACGCCGAGGGCGGCGCCCACGTAACCGGCCCAGTCGCCGAACGCGACCACCCGCTGGCCCTCCCTGTCGGTGAGGTACTCGATGTCGAGCAGCCGACCTCCGCCGCGGCGGAACCGTTCCAGGGTGCGCCGGGCGTCCTCCTGGCCCTTGAACGCGTGCGCGAAGTAGATGTGCCGGTGGCGCAGCGACGCCGGCTCGTCGGGGAGCTCCTTGATCCCGAGGACAAAGGCGTCGTGGGGTGCGTCGGTCCAGGTGCCCTCGCCCACGACGGACGCCCCGGCCGCGGCGTACTCCTCGATGGCGAAGATGCGTTGGGGGGACTCCTCGACGGTCACCTCGAACCCGGCGTCCAGCAACAGCGGGACGTCGACGGGTACGACGGGCGTACGCCGCTCGGTGCCGCGGGACTCGGACCGGATCCACACATGGACGGGCTGCATGCGGTCAGGATGCCACCGTCGCCCACCGGGGGCGCGACGCCGGTCCTCGTCATGGTCGACCGCCATCAGCACGCGATCCGGGACGACCCCGTCGACCGGCGGGGGCACCGCGCCTCCACACCAGGACCGCTCATCGAAACGAGCGGAGCGTGGCAGGTGCAGCCGGACAACCGAGCTCGCACGCTCCCTCGATCACGGGTGTCGACCGATGTCTCCAGCGCCGGGTCGGGCCACGGCTGCGGCGCCGTGCCGGTTGAGGGAGCGAGCGCCGGCGTATCGGACGACCACCAGGGCCGCCAGGGCCGAGAGACCGGCCAGGGTCCACCAGGCCACGAGCTTGGGGCTCCCCCTGCAGGTCGGACAGGAAGAACTGCGCGAAGCTGTTGAAGGCAGCGTGCAGGAGGATCACGACGGGGAGGCTGGCCTGGGTGCTGTTGTAGAGCCACGCAAGGAGCGCGGAGAGCGCGAAGATGAAGAGCACGAACTGCGCCAGTGGTCGCTGGTCGGGGTCCGACACCAGTTCCGGAAGGTGCCACGGCAGCCACGCCAACCCCCACCATCAGTGCGGCCACGAGGGCATGGCGATCGCGCTGAAGTCGAGGAAGCAGGATTCCCCGCCAGCCCGGCTCCTCGAACAGGCCGACGACGACCATGGTGACCAGCAGCGTGCCCGTCACCTGCAGCAGGTCGGGGGTTCCCAGCGTGGGACCTGCGCGCCCGCGATCACCGCCGCCGCCAGGGCGCGGCCGTGATCGCCACGGGAGCGCCAGGGCAACGCCGTACCAGCGTGGTCTGACCCGCCATCGCCCCAAGCTGGCGCAGCAGTCCGATCAGTCCGGGTAGGCCACCCGCCATGACCGCGACCAGCAGGGCAGCCAGTCCTGGGCCGAAGGGCACCAGCGGACTGCTGTCGGGATTCAGCCGAACGAGCGGCCAGATGCTCCAGGAGATGCCGTAGGCCAGCACGAGGTAGAGCACCACCTCGTGGCGGCTCATCCAGGTGCCTGACTGCTGCTGCTTCTCGTGCAGGTCCAAGTTCTCCCCCTCCGCACATCACCTCACCGGAGGTTTGGAGGTAGGGGGAGCCCGATCATTCGTCGGGTTCCCGCGCGCGAGAGTCGGTCACTTCATCGACTCCGACTTCCCCCGCTGACGAGCGGAAGGCTCAGCCCGCCGAGCAGCTGACTCCGACGCACTGGGCCGGATTGCCGTTTCCGGACGCCAGGTTGCCCCCGCCGTCCGTCGCGCCGGCGACCGCCTCGATGCCGAGGTCGCCGTTGTTGTTCGCAACGTTGCCGGTGATCGTCGTCAGCGGGCTGTCCGTGTCGATCCCGTCATCGCTGTTCAGGCTCGCGATGTTCTTGAGGATCAGCGTCAGGTCGGAGTCGGGGGAGACGCTGATGCCGTCGCCCTGCAACGTCTGCTGCACGTCGTTCTTCTCGAGCCGGTTGGAGTCGGAGTCGCTGAACACCGCGACCCCGAAGCCGCGCGTGTCGCGGAGCACGTTCTTCTCCACGAGGTTGCCGGCAGAGAAGTCGGCCACGCCGATCCCGAACACGTTGCCCGTCAGCGTGTTCTTGCTGACCACGTTGTTCGCGGACAGGCCGAGGCGGATCCCGTCCAGGCCGCTGTCGAGGATGGTGTTCTTCTCGATCAGGTTGTCGTCCGACCCCGCGACGTTCACGCCCCGGACGTTGTCGCGCAGCACGAGCTTCGTGACGGTGCTGGTCGTGGACTCGTCGAGCACCACGCCGGTGTGGAAGCCCTGGATCGTGCCGCTCGTGACCGTCACGCCGGAGTGCTGTGCCACACGGACACCCGCGCCGCTCCCCGTGCCGCTGATCGTGTAACCGCCCAGATTGATCGTGATGTTGTCCGCCCCCGCGATCAGCGCATCCCCTGCGCACGGACCGAGGTTGCCGGTAAGCGTGATGCTGGTCGTCAGCACGGTCCCGCAGGTGACGTCGGCAGCAGTCGCGGGTGCGGCCGGGGCCGCGACCATCGAGAACACGAACGCCGCACCGAGCACACCGCGGCGAGCGCGCGGCCCCACACCGATCTTCATGTGATTCCCCCTAGGCGCCGCGTTCCCGACCGGGCCCCTCCACCGCGACACGTCGAACGCTGACGATGCGCACGAAAGTAGCCGCAGCGGATCGTTGCCGCAAGACTCCCCAGCGGTCCCGGTCCCTGCGACGATGAATGGCGTGGAGCAGCTCATTGCTCAGGGGCGGTTCTGCTGGGAGGCACACACCGCGTGGGCAAGAAGGTTCCCCCGGACCTGCTACGCGATGCCGAGGTGCGACGCGGTGCTATTGGAGTGAACCGACGCGGCCGGGAGCGGCATCGACAAACCGTTCTCGAACGGTCTGCGCGTTCAGACGACGGTGTGTGCGTCGGACCACGGATCAAAGTCAACAATCGCGGCCAAGCGCGACGGCGTCGCCGAGCACCTCACGTGCAGTCTCTTCCTCCACCAACGCATCCTCCCCGAGGCGACCGAAAGGGCGGTGGAAGCTGCGCCATCATTTCGGCAAGGTCGCGCACTCATCGCGGCTACTAGCGAGCACGAGATCGAAGCGTGGCCAGAGCGACCATTCCTACAAGTGGCGCATTCCCGGGTGGCTGACGTCGACGGAGTGGTTGGGGACCCCCCCGCCCCGGTATCGTGCATGTGACGGCCACCCTGGACCCTGGCGGCGCCATCGCTCGAGAGTCGGGATCGCCCATGTCCGTCGAATCCTCAAAGCCGGCACGACCCTCCAGCGGTTACGGCGACCTCGCGCGTGAGGTTCGACGCCTCGGGTTGCTGCGCAGGCGGCGCCCCTACTACGCCGGCGTCTTCCTGGTGACCATGCTCGGCGGCGGTGTCGTTGTCGCGACCATGCTGCTCCGACCGCAATCGTGGGCGCTGCTGGGCCTGGCCCCTGTGCTCGCCGTCGTCTCCACTCAGCTCGGGTTTCTGGGCCACGACATCGGTCACCTGCAGGTCACACGCAGAGCGCGGACGAGCAGGTCCCTGGGCCTGGTCTGCGGCAACCTGCTCGGCGGACTGAGCTACAGCTGGTGGGTGGCCAAGCACAACGCGCACCATGCTCACCCCAACGACCTCGACAACGATCCGGACGTACGTCCGGGTGCCCTCGTCTTCGACGCCGGGCAGGCAGATCGGCGCTACGGCTTCGCGGCGTGGGTGACCCGGCACCAGGCCGGACTCTTCGTCCCCATGCTGCTGCTCGAGGCGTTGAACCTGCATGTCTCGAGCGTCCGCGAAATGTTCAAGCCCGACCTGCGAGGTCGGGGCACCGAGTCGGTGTTGCTTGCAGCCCACCTGCTGGGCTATGTCGCCCTGTTGGGCACCACGCTCACATGGCCCCAGGCGTTGGGGTTCGTCGCCATTCACAAGGGACTACAGGGGGTCTACCTGGGCATGTCGTTCGCGCCGGGCCACAAGGGAATGCCGGTCATCGACGACGAGCAGGCAGCGGATCCTCTGCTGCGACAAGTGCTGACCTCGCGCAACATACGTGGCGGCAGATTCCTCGACAACGCACTCGGCGGGCTCAACTACCAGATCGAGCACCACCTGTTCCCGAGCATGCCGCGGCCGAACCTACGGCACGCCCAATCCGTCGTGCGTGACTTCTGTGCTAGCCGAGGCATCGTCTACACCGAGGTGTCTCCGTTCGAGTCCTACGCAGCGGGTTTGCGGCACCTTCACGCAGTGGGAGCCGGTCTCCGGGCGCGTTCAAGGAGTTGATCGGCCAGGGCGCCAGGGGAGCCGCTGCCCCCACTGCCCCGGAACCGCAGCTCAGCAGCCGCGCCGAGGTGCGGCGCCCATCAAGTGAAGCCGCGGAGCTGAGATCGACAGCGGCAGAGCGAGTTGTCGGCGATCGCCAAGCTGCTGAGCCGGACCACCGGAGATTGACTAGACCACCATTGCTCGGCACGTCGAGATCAACTACACCAGAGTCATCTCGGGCGCCCCCAATACTCTCTTACGCAGTTGCGTACTGGGGGCGCCCGCGAGCAACGAGGGGCTGCCGACCGGTCGAACTCTTCACACCGGGCGGCAATCGGGATGCCACCGACGAAGACCTTCCGAGGGCACATGCGCAGTGCCCCCCCGCCGACAAGTGGCGAACGACTCGCCGGAAGCGATGACGGATCTCGGCAAGACGAGCTCATCTCTGGCCCTGCACGGAGCCAGACCCGCCTTCATCGTGATCGTGACGTGTCGGTGCGCTCGCCACTAGTACCGCGCGCACAGCGGCAGATGAGTGCGTTCGGCTTGGGTCGCCCATCACCGGAGTCCCGCGGCGGGTTGCCGCGCAGGCGTCACTTCGCCCGTCGACTCGGGCACCGACAGATGGCCGCCCTCGGCAGGTATCTCACGGCGGGCGGGCCCAGGCAGCAGTGGACCGAAAGCTCAGCGGGGCTGCCACTCCGCGTCGAACTCGTATTGGGAGGGAGTGTGGGTCAGGTTCATCTGCTGTGACCCGTCGGACCGCATGAGGAAGATGTCGGAGCGCCCGTCGTCTCGGTCGCTGGAGAACGAGATGACTCGACCATCGGGAGAGAACGCGGGCGCGAAGTCCGTTCCGGGATCGTTTGTGAGCTGTCGGACCTGGGTCCCGTTGTCCCGCATCACGAAGATGTCGGGATTGCCCGCACGGTCTGAGTCGAAGGTGACCTGCTGCCCGTCTGGCGAGTAACGCGGATCGGCATCGAGCGCTGGGCCGGACGTGAGTCGTTGGAGGTCGGTCGCGTCAGTGCGGATGGTGTACACGTCATTGTTGCCCGGGTCGGCCTGGTCGCCGTCGAACGCGATTCGCCGTCCGTCCGGGGACCAGTCGGCGAACCACTCCCAAGTGCCCGGACTGTCGGTCAACTGGCGTTCGCGCCCACTGGCCAGGTCGATGATCCACAGGTCGGTGGGTTGTGCGAGTTGACCCGGCGGTGGCTTGATCCCAGGGCCGCGGGCGACCACGATCTGGCGACCGTCTGGGGACCAGGCGGGCTGGAAGTCGATGAGGCCGACGTTGCGGGTGATCCTACGAACGTGGCTGCCGTCGGCGTCCATGACGTACAGCTCGGAGTACAAGAGCGGCTCCTGGGTTCCGGGCGGCGCACTGCGGTTGCTGGTGAAGGCGATCCGCCGGCCGTCAGGCGACCAGGCAGCAGCGAGGGAGAAGCCTCTCTCGGCGGTGAGTATTGCGTTATCGGAGCCGTCCACCCCGATCAGTGCGATCTCCTCATCGGTGAACCCGGCGTTGGCCCAGGTGTAAGCAAGGAGATCGCGTGGGTCGGAACCCAACGCCTCGGCAGAGGGTACAGACGAGAGGAGAAGGGCGGCGACGGCCGCGCACACCAAGGTGCGGATGTGACTCATGGCGTCTCCCCCCGACGTTTTGAGTGTCCGCCTCAGCATGAGATCTGTCCATCAGGGAAACGTCCGACCGAGGCATCTGCCGCAGCGGGGCATGTTCGTCGACGTCACGGATCTCGGCTGCCTGTTTCATTGCGGGTAGGACCGGAACCTGGCCAGGCTCGGTCCAGGCGCCCGGCCACAGGCCGACCTGCTGCGCTTCATCGAAGAGCGCTTGGCGCCTCGGCACCAGGTTCTCTTTTGCGGGGACGCGAAACCCTTCGTCAACAAGGGATCCGCGTCCTCTCCCACACTCCCCCGCAGGTGCCGAGGCGCGATCGAGTCGACTCGGCCACGTGCGCCAGGACTCACCATGAGGGTGGCTCGTCGTACGCTCCCGCCATGCGCAGGGTGGTGCCGTGGCTCGCGGCGATCGGGGTACTGGTCGCGCTGCTGCCCGCCGTCTGCGTCTCCTCGGAGGACGGCCCGACGAGCTGCCAGAGCCTGGTGCTCCTCCCGCTGCCCTGGGGCGACAGCGCCGACACCTGGGGCTACGTCGTCGCGTTCGCGGCGATGCTCGCGACGTTCCTCGGCCTGCGGCTGCTGCTGCGGCCGCGCGACTGACTCAGCTCCGCAGGTACGACGCCCCGTTGACGTCGATGATCGTGCCGGTCGAGAACGCCGCCTCCGGGGAGGCCAGCCACAGCACGGCCGCGGCGACCTCCGCAGGGTCCGCGATCCGGCCGTACGGCGACTGGGCCCGGACGGCGTCCCCGCTCTCGCCCTCGAGCACCTCCCGCGCCATGTCGGTCTGCACGAACCCGGGCGCAACCGTGCCGACCGAGATCCCGTACGGCGCCAGGACCAGGGCCATCGACTGGCCGAACGCGTTCAGGCCGGCCTTGGACGCGGCGTAGGCCGGGCAGCTCGGCTCGCCGCGGAACGCACCCCGGCTCGACACGTTCACCACCGCGCCGCCGCCCGCTGCCCGCAGGTGCGGGATCGCGCAGAAGGTCGCGTTTGCCGCTCCCGTGAGGTTGGTGGCCAGGGTGCGCGACCACGCTGCCTGCCACTCGTCGTACGACGTCTCGAGGGGCGGGTGGGCGAGGAAGACGCCCGCGTTGTTGACCAGCACGTCGAGCCGACCCAGCCGCTCGGCAGCCGTGTCGACGCACGCACGCACCTCGTCGGGTGACTCCAGGTCGGCCTGCACGACCACGTGCCCCTCCCCGGGCAGCCCGTCACGGACGGCGGCGGCCCGGTCGGTGGAGGAGCCGTGGTGGACGGCGACCCGGTCACCACGCGCGGCGAAGCCACGCGCGATCGCGGCGCCGATGCCGCGGGAGCCACCGGTGACGAGGACGGCACGGGATGCGGAGGTCATGGCCACATCCTGCCGGTCAGGGGCTGCGTGCCAAGGTGGCGGCATGACCCAGACACCTGCCGCACCCGCCCCGACCGTCGTCGTGACCGGCGCCAACGGCCTCGTCGGCTCCCGCGTCTGCGCCGCCCTGGTCGAGCGCGGAGCGACCGTCCGCGCCGTCGTACGCCGTCCCGGGACCGCGCCGCGGCTCGAGGGCGTCGACGAGCGGATCGGCGACTTCCACGACCCCGACCTCGCCGCCGACGTGCTCGCCGGTACGAGCGCCGCGATCACCACCGTCCACCCGATGGGCAGCGACCGCGGGGCCCAGGAACGGATCGGCGTCGAGGGCACCACGACGTTCGCCCGCGCGGCGGCCGCGGCCGGCGTCGACCGCTTCGTCCACGTCTCGACCGCGGCCGTCTACGACCGCTCGCCGGGCGTCGGCGACGTCGACGAGAGCTCGGCGCTGGTGTCCGACGACGCCGGCGCCTACCCGGTGACCAAGCGCGACACCGACGCCGCCCTCGCCGGCGTCGACGGGCTCACCCGGGTCCTGCTCCGGCCGCCCGCGATCCTCGGGCCGGGCGAGAGCTCGATCTGGAACACCCTCCGCCCCGCCGACGTACGGGAGGACGAGCGGCAGCGGCACGCGGTGCCGGAACGCACGTGGGCATGGGTCCATGTCGACGACCTCGCGGCCCTGGCCGCCGACGTCGCGACCGGGGCCGTTTCGGCCGCAGGCGATCCCCAGGACGGTCCGGTCGCCGGCGGCTGCACCCCGGTCAACGTCGCCGCCGGCCCGGCGACGTGGCGCGACTACCTCGGGGTGGTCACCGACGCGCTCGGGGTCGAGCCGACCTGGGACGAGGACCCCGCGTGGACCGGCCAGGTGCTCGCCGACCGCGCCCACGGGTGGGGCTGGAAGCCCACCGTCACCCTCGACCAGGCGCTCGCCGAGATCGAGGAGGGGCTCCGCGGCGCGTCCTAGGAACCCACCACCGTCGTGACCCGGCGCGGGGAGCGCTGGAGGAGCCGGGCTCATCCTCCCGGCGTGGCCGTCCCCGGCGGGCTGGCGCCGAGGAAGTCGTAGTCGATGTCGTCGTCGGAGTCGACAGCGAAGGCGTAGAAGACCCGGAGCGGCGACTCCCCGGTGTTGCGGACGCCGTGGACGAGGTCGCCGGGGATCCACGCAGCCGTCCCGGGTTGGAGGACGTGGGTCCCCTCTCCGGCCTCCAGCATCCCGGTGCCGGCGAGGACGTAGTACACCTCGGCCGGACGGTGCCGGTGGAGGCCCATCCATCCACCCGGCTCCAGCTCGGCCACCCCCGCCACCAGCTCCTCGGTCGCCTCGGTCGTCCCGACGAGGGGTTGGAAGCCGACCATGCCCCGGGTGGGGTCCGCCCACCGCTCCGGCGACACGTCGGTGTCCCTCACCACCACTGCTCTCCTGCTCATGGGCCACCCCGTTCCCCGCGGAGCGCCGACCCACACGGGCAGTTGCTCGGAGGCGCACCGATCTCGTCGTGGTCCTCGGTCTCGGGCCTCCCCGGCAGCCAGCAGGTACGGCGTGGAGTCCGGGGGCGGAGTGTTCCTCGCCGACCTGCGCTGACCCGCGTCAGTGTCCGGGCGGCGGCCCCATGAGGTCGTCGTGGTCGGTCTCGGGCACGACGATCGGCCGCAGCTTCCACCAGGCGAGGAAGATCGCGGCGGTCACGGCCAGCGCGAGGCCCGCCCAGAGGTTGGCGTTGGGGCCGCCGGTCTTGTCGGTCTCGGGGTCCCCGAACAGGCCCATCAGCAGCAGGATCACGCCGTAGATCCCCAGCAGCGAGCCGATGATCACGCGGACGTCGAAGGCGCCGGCGGTCTTCTTGCCGGACGTGGGCTTGGTGGTGTCGGACATGTGGGCAGCCTCCTCAGAACGCCGCGTTCAGGGCGATGACCATGACCAGCGCCAGCGTGGCCATGGGGATGGTGCGCCGGTACCAGGGGTACCTCGCCTCGTTGGGGTCGGTGCGCATCTCCTTGGGCGTCTCGGAGTAGACCAGCCCGACCAGCTGCTCGACCGGCTTCGGCTTGGTCACCACCGAGACCACGACGCTGACCACCACGTCGACGACGAACGCCGTCGACGCGGCGAGGAACGCTGCCCCCTGGCCGGAGATCGGGATCACCCCCTGGCTCAACGACCCGAACGCGTCCTCGCTCAGGTAGGCGACCAGCACCGCTGACACGGTGCCGGACACCAGCCCCATCCAGCCCGCCGTCGCGGTCATCCGCTTCCAGAACATGCCGACGATGAAGGTCGCGAAGAGCGGGGCGTTGAAGAAGCTGAACAGGGTCTGCAGGTACTGCATGATGTTCGGGAAGCTCGCCGCGAAGTACGCCGTCCCGATCGCGATCACCGTGGCGAACACCGTGGCCAGCCGGCCGATCCGGAGGTAGTAGCCGTCCTCGCGGCCCTTGATGACGTAGTCCTGCCACAAGTCGTAGCTGAACACGGTGTTGAACGCCGAGATGTTGGCGGCCATGCCGGCCATGAAGGCCGCCAGCAGGCCGGTGATCGCCAGGCCGAGCAGGCCGTTCGGCAGCAGCTCCTCCATCAGCAGCAGCAGCGAGTCGTTGTAGTCGACCGCTCCCACCCCCGGCGCCGATGGCGTGCCACCGGCCTTGAAGTCGGCCAGCTCCGTGACGAGCACCGCCGCGATCATGCCGGGCACGATCGTGATGAACGGGACGAACATCTTGGGGAAAGACCCGATGATCGGCGTACGGCGCGCGGAGCTGATCGAGTCGGAGGCCATCGCCCGCTGCACCTCGACGAAGTTGGTCGTCCAGTAGCCGAAGGACAGCACGAAGCCGAGGCCGAACACGATGCCGATCACCGAGAGCACCGGCGAGTCGAAGCCGGAGAGCGCCTCGCCGGGCCAGGAGTTCAGCTGCTGGCTGGCGGGTGGCACCTCGGCGCTGGCCGGCGCGTCGGCGGCGGCCTCGGTGATCCCCTGGGTGAGCCCGTCCCAGCCGCCGACCCGGTTGAGCCCCAGCAGGGTCAGCGGCAGCAGCGCCGCCACGATCACGAAGAACTGCAGCACCTCGTTGTAGATCGCCGCGGAGAGCCCGCCGAGGGTGATGTAGGAGAGCACGATGACGGCCGCCACGAGAAGCGCGACCCAGAGCGACCACCCGAGCAGCGCCTGCAGGATGGTGCCGAGCAGGTAGAGGTTGACACCCGCGATCAGCAGCTGGGCGACGGCGAACGAGATCGAGTTGACCAGGTGGGCGCCCGGACCGAACCGGCGGAGCATGAACTCCGGGACCGACCGGACCTTGGAGCCGTAGTAGAAGGGCATCATCACGACGCCGAGGAACAGCATCGCGGGGATCGCGCCGACCCAGAAGTAGTGGACCGTCGGCAACCCGAACTCCGCACCCGAGGCGGACATGCCCATGATCTCGACGGCGCCGAGGTTGGCCGAGATGAATGCCAGCCCGGTGACCCAGGCGGGCAACGACCGACCCGAGAGGAAGAAGTCGACCGAGTCGGAGATCTGACGCCGGGCCAGCAGGCCGATGCCGAGGACGAACACGAAGTAGATGACGAGGATCCCGTAGTCGATCGCATTGGCGTCGATCAGGGTCTCGGCCATCACGGTCAGCTGTGGGGCGAGTTGTGCGGACACTGGCGGCAGCACCTCCGAGCGAGCGGTTGACCCAGCGCCCCCGCGGGGGCCGCGTTACACCGTAGACCACACGAGCCGCCCGTGGGAGTGGCGTCCTGACATCACTTTGCGGTTGCTTTGATGTCACAGTGGTGTCATAGTGGTGCGCATGGACATCACGCCGTACGTCGACAGCCTCCGCGGCGACCTCGTGGCCGCCGCCGAGGCCGGGGGCGACGACATCAAGCAGGCCGCCGAGCGGCTCGTGCTCGCCCTCGCACCGGCCGCGAGGCTGGCGCTCATGGAGGCGATCTCGCAGGCCGCCGCCGAGATCACCGCCGAGCTTCCCGACGGCGGCGTCGACGTGCGCCTCGACGGCCGCGAGCTCGACTTCGTCGTCCATGTCGCGGCACCGACTCCGGCCGCTGCGCCGGCTCCCCCGGCACCGTCGACGGCCGAGGAGTCCGACGAGGGCGGGCTGGCCCGGGTCACCCTCCGGATCCCGGAGTCGGTGAAGACCCGGGCCGAGGAGAAGGCGGCCCGCGCCGGCGACAGCCTCAACACCTGGCTGGTCAAGGTCGTCCGCGCGGCGACCAGCGACGCCGCGGTCGACGTCCGCGACCTGTCGAGCATCCCGCTCGACGCGTTCGACCCGTTCCGACGGAGCAACCGGCGGATGAGCGGCTGGCTCTAGACCCCACATCCACCCACCCACGGGACCGGCAGGCCGCCGGCCCCCTGGTCCCGCACACCCTGGAGGCACCCATGTCCGAGCACCACTTCCACACCCCGGACCCCGTCCAGCTGAGCGCCGAGAACGGCTCCGGCCGGGTCCACGTCACCGCCACCGAGTCCTCCGAGACCCGGGTCGTCGTCACCGGACGCCACGCCGACGAGGTCGAGGTGTCCCAGCACGGCCGGGAGATCCGGGTGATCCCGCCTCGCCGTCGTACCGGCTTCCTGAGCGGCGACGACGGCCTCGACATCGACGTGTCGCTCCCGGTCGGCAGCGACCTCGCGATCCGCACCGGCAGCGCCGACGTCACCGTCGAGGGCCCGGTCGGGACCGTCCAGGTCAAGACCGGCTCCGGCGACGTCGACCTCGAGCAGGTCTGCGAGGACCTGCAGGTGAAGTGCGGCTCCGGCGACGTCCGGGTCGGTGAGGCGCAGTCGGCAGCGGCCGTGTCGACCGGCTCCGGCGACGTCGAGATCGGGCGCAACCGCGGCCCGGCCGTCGTCAAGACCGGGTCCGGCGACGTCCGGTTCCGGGAGGCCACCACCGAGGTGTCGGTGATGACCGGCAGCGGTGACCTCGTGCTCGACACCGTCCGCGAGGGCCGGTTCCACGCCAAGGGGGCTTCCGGGTCGATCCACGTCGGGATCCCCGCCGGCACGCCCGTCTGGACCGACATCACCACGCTGTCCGGTCGCATCCACTCCGACGTCCAGGGCGCCGGCGAGCCCGCCGAGGGCGCCGCGCACGTCGAGCTGCGGGCGAGCACCGTCAGCGGCGACGTCGTCCTCACCCAGCGCTGACCGCCGCCGCCACGAGCACCCGAGAGGAGGAGCCGCCATGCAGATCTACCTCACCGAGGCCGAGGAGAACGTCCGCCGTCACCACGAGGCCGACCGCCACCCACGCCCGCGCCACCCCGTGGCCACGCACGTCCCGACCCGCACCCGGGTCGCCGCCGGCCTGCGCCGCGTCGCCGACCGGCTCGAGCAGTGACCCCCCGCCCGCCTCGATCGCGGGCCGGCACGGTCACGAGCGCATCGCGATGCCCCGCCGCCAGTAGCCCATGAACGCCACCTGGCGGCGGGCGATGCCCAGCCCGCGGACCAGGTGCCGCCGCAGGCCGGTCACCACGCCGGACTCCCCCGCGATCCAGGCGTAGAGGTCGGCATGGGTGGGTACGCCGTCGGCGACCTGCTCCCCCGACGACGAGTACGTCGGGGTCTCCCAGACGTGGGGCTCGACCTCCTCCTCGGGCACCGTCGCCGTCCGGACGGGCGCACCCAGGTGGGCGACCACGGCGGCGTGCAGCCGTTCGCCGAGCGGCGCGCCGTCCCGCGGCAGCCACACCACCTCGATCCCGACGGGGGCGTCGAGGTCGAGCACGTCGCCGGCGACCGGCACCTCGAGGAACGCGGTGCCCCGAGCGGCGGCGGGCAGCTGCTCGACGATCGCAGCCACCGCCGGGACGGCCGTCTCGTCGGCGACCAGCAGCAGCCGCTGCGCCGTCCCGGGGACGAACTCGATGCCGCCGAAGGGCTCGCCCCGCCGCGGTGCGACGACCACCAGCCGGTCGCCTGGGCGCGCCGCCGCGGCCCAGCGAGAACCGGGCCCGGACGCGCCGTCGTCGAGGTGCAGCACCAGGTCGACGACCAGCCGGGTGTCGTGCCCGGAGCCGACCACGTCGCGCACCGTGTAGGTCCGCATGTGGCCCCGCTCGTCCTCCGGGAGGTCCAGCCAGGCGGCGTACCAGGACTCGTCGGCGCCGGCGAACGACGGGAGCCGGCCGGACTCGCCGGGGAAGACCAGCTTGATCCGCTGGTCCCACAGCGGTCCGTCGACACCGAAGTCGGCGAGCTCGGGACTGCCGAGCTCGACCCGCACGAAGCTCGGCGACAGCCGCTCCACGCTGGTCACCTCGACCTCCGCGAGGATCATCGGGACCCGGTGGGCGGTCTGGGTCATCGGGGGGCCTCTCCCTCGTGGCGATCCCACCGGGACCACCAGCGGCGTCCCGGAGACGGGGTCGGGGATCACGCGGCAGGACAGCCCGAACACCTTGCGGACCGTCTCCTCCGTCAGCACCTCGCCGGGCGTGCCGGTCGCGACGATCCGGCCCTCGGACATCGCGACCAGGTGGTCGGCGAACCGGGCCGCGAGGTTGAGCTCGTGGAGCACCATCACGATGGTCGTGCCGCGCGTGGCGTTGAGGTCGCGGAGCAGCTCGAGCAGCTCCATCTGGTGGGCGACGTCGAGGTACGTCGTGGGCTCGTCGAGCAGCAAGAGGTCGGTCTGCTGGGCCAGCGCCATCGCGACCCAGACCCGCTGCCGCTGTCCGCCGGAGAGCTCGTCGACCGGACGCTCGGCCAGGTCGGTCGTCCCGGTCAGGGCGAGCGCCTCGGCCACGGCGGCGTCGTCGTCGTGGCCCCAGCGTCGCAGGGCACCGGTGTGGGGGTGCCGCCCGCGGGAGACCAGGTCGACGACGCTGACGCCTTCCGGCGTGACCGGAGCCTGTGGGAGCAGGCCGAGCGTCCGGGCGACCTGGCGGGTCGAGGCGCGGTGGATCTGCCCGCCGTCGAGCAGCACCGAGCCCGCCGTCGGCCGCACCAGCCGCGCCATGCCGCGCAGCAGGGTCGACTTGCCGCAGGCGTTGGCGCCCACGACCGCGGTGACCGCGCCGTCGGGCACGGCGAGCGACAGTCCGTGGACGACGGTGCGGTCGCCGTACCCGAGGCTGACGGCGTCGGCGACCAGCCGCCCACCACACGGGTGCCGCTGGGTCGAGGTCGTGCGGTCGGTGGCCATGGTGGTCACGCCACCCTCCTTCCGGTTCGGCCGCGGGCGAGCAGCCACAGCAGGAACGGCGCCCCGAGCGCGCCGGTGACGACGCCGACGGGGAAGTTGATGTCGGCGAGCAGGTAGTCGGCCACGTAGTCGGCGGCCACCACCACCGTCGCCCCGGTGAGTGCCGAGCCGAGCAGCGTCGCCCGGCCGCCGTTGAGGGCACGGGCGATGGGGCCGGCCAGGAACGACACGAACGCGATCGGACCGGCCGCGGCCACCCCGACGGCACCGAGCACGATGGCCACGAGCAGCAGCAGGTCGCTGCGCCGCGAGGTCACGCCGAGCGCAGCGGCGGTGTCCTCGCCCAGCTCCGTCGCCCGCAGCGAGCGCGCCAGCAGCACGCTCGCGGGGAGCAGCACCGCGAGGGTGAGCGCCAGGACCCGCAGCGTCGGCCAGTCGGCACTGCTCACGCTCCCGGTGAGCCAGCGCAGCACCCGCTGGGCGTCGTACTCGTCGACCCGGGTGAAGACGTACTGGATGACGGACTGGAGCGCGGCAGCAGCACCGATGCCGACCAGCACCAGCCGCTGTCCCGCGGACGAGCCGGCCGTCCAGCGGACGACGAACGCGACCGCGACCGCACCCACCACGGCGGCGACCGAGACCGCGCTGCCCTGCAGCCCCAGGATCACGATGGCGACGACCGCCGCTGCGCTGGCGCCGAGGCTGATGCCGATGATGTCGGGGCTGGCGAGCGGGTTGCGGAGCGTGGTCTGGAAGATCGCCCCGGACACCCCGAAGGCGACGCCCACGAGCACGCCCATCAGGGCCCGGGGCAGCTTGCTCTCCATCACGATGTAGCTGGCGCCCGGGATCTCGGTGCCGGTGAGGATCCGTACGAAGTCGGGAACGGTCACGGTGTAGTCGCCGAGCAGCACCCGCGCGCCGAACGCCAGCACCAGCACGGCGGACAGCCCGCCGACGACCCGTCGGTGGCGACGCGTCGCGACGCCACGGGCCCGTCGTACGGCGGCGACGTCGAGGTCCGGGCGGCGCTCGCGCGTCAGCGTCGCGGTCGTCACAGGGCCACCGCCTTGCCGCGCCGGACCAGGGCCAGGAAGACCGGCACCCCGACGACCGCGCACATGATGCCGACCTGCACCTCGGTCGGGGGGAGCACCACTCGCCCGACGGTGTCGGCCAGGACGACCAGGGCCGCGCCGGCGAGCGCGCTGAGCGGGAGCAGCACGACGTGGCTGTTGCCGACGGCCGCGCGCACCGCGTGCGGGGCCATCAGCCCGACGAACGCGATCGGCCCGGCGAGCGCGGTGGCGGTGCCGGCGAGCAGCACGATCGCGACCCCCAGCACGATCCGGTCGACCGCCGTCCGACGGCCGAGACTGCGGGCGAGGTCGTCCCCGAGCGCGAGGGCATCGAGGACGCGGGCGCCGCTGAGCGCGAGCACCCCGCCGACCACGAGGAACGGCAGCCCGAGCTGGAGCACCTCGAGGTCGCGGCCGCCCACCGTGCCGACCTGCCAGAACCGGAAGGTCTCCATGGTGCTGCGGTCGACCAGCAGCACCCCGGAGGTCCAGCTGGTCACGGCCGCGGTGACCGCGGCGCCCGCGATCGCGAGCTTGACCGGAGTCGCGCCCTCGCGGCCGAGCGAGGCCACCAGGTGCACGAGCACGGCGGCGACGGCCGCGCCGAGGAAGGCGAACCAGACGAAGCCGGAGAGCTCCGAGACCCCGAGCAGTGACAGCGCCAGCACCATCGCCAGACAGGCTCCGGCGTTGATGCCGAGGATGCCGGGGTCTGCGAGCGGGTTCCGGGTGAGGCCCTGCATGCAGGCGCCGGCCAGGCCGAGGGCGGCACCGACCGCGAGCGCGAGCAGCGTCCGCTCGGTCCGCGCCTCGACGATCGCCCGCAGCGGGTCGGAGGGGTCGAGCACCGCGTCGAGCGGCACCGGTCGGGAGCCGATCGTCACCGACCCGACCGACGCCACGACCACCGCCGCCACGAGGACGACGGTGGTCAGCGGCGTCCGGGAGCGCGGCCCCGTCGTGACAGGGTCGCGCTCCGGTCGGGTCGGGGCGAGGGTCACTCGATGTCGCCCTCGGCGGCGTCGACGACGTGCGGCAGGAAGTCCTCGACGATCACCGGGATCGACAACGGCGACGGGTTGGTCACGGCCAGCCCCAGCTCCTTGTCGGGCTCGGCGTAGGCGTGGCCGGACGCCAGCGCGGGGATCTGGCCGAGCAGCTTGTCGTCGGCGAAGGTCTGCAGGTCGTCGTCCTTCTCGGCGTACGTCAGGAAGACGTCGGACTCCAGCGACGCGGCCCGCTCCGCCGATACGGTGCCGTAGAACTGGTCGTCCTTCGCGAGGTCCTCGACCACCGGCGGGTTGGTCATGCCGAGGTCGTTGAGGATGCCGACGCGCGGATCCTGCGGCAGGTAGAAGCCGGCAGTCGACATGTCCGCGGTCGACAGGAACCCGAAGATGACGGACTTGTCCTGGATCTCGGGGTTGTCCTCGCGGGCCTGCGCGATCACGCGCTGGGTCTCCTCGGTCACCTCGGCGGCCAGCTCGGGGCGGCCGAGCGCCTGGCCGGCCATCTCCAGCGACGTCTGCCACGGCGTGACCCAGGCGGCCTCCGGGTAGGCGACGACCGGGGCGATCTTGCTGAGCTTCTCGTACTCCGCCTCGGTGATGCCGGAGTTGGTGGCGAGGATCAGGTCGGGCCGGGCCTGGGCGACCTCCTCGACGGGTGCGCCGTCGGCGTCGTCGTAGCGGACCGGCTGCTCGGCGCCCATCTTCTCGAGCTCGGCGTCGAACCAGTCCGACGAGCCCTGCTCGTTGCCGCCCCAGGTCAGCTTGGTCGCGGCGACCGGCACGACGCCCAGGGCCAGCGCGTTGTCCTGGTCGGTCCAGCCGAGGGTGGCGACGCGCTTCGGCTCCTCCTCGATGGTGGTCTCGCCGAAGGCGTGCTCGATGGTCACGGGGAACGCGTCCGCCTCGACCTCGGTCTGCGCCTGGGCCTCGACCTGGTCGGTGGTCGACCCGGTGCTGCACGCGGCCAGGGCGGCGGGAGCGGTCAGTGCGGCGACCAGCGCGAGCGCCGTACGTCGGGGAAGCAGGGCCATCAGGAACCTCATTGCGTGTTAGGTGAGCCTTAGGTTGGTGAGGCTAGCCTAACTTCGCTGCGCCTCGACACGGCGGGTCCCTCTGGCGGGACGACGCAGAGCCTCCCCCGCCCTCAGATCGAGGTGCGGTGGAAGTTCTGGAACGAGCGCGACGGAGTCGGTCCGCGCTGGCCCTGGTAGCGGGAGCCGTACTTCTCCGAGCCGTAGGGGTGCTCGGAGGCCGAGGAGAGCCGGAAGAAGCAGAACTGACCGATCTTCATGCCCGGGTAGAGCTTGATCGGCAGCGTCGCGACGTTGGCCAGCTCGAGGGTGACGTGCCCGGTGAAACCGGGGTCGACGAAACCGGCGGTGGCGTGGGTCAGCAGGCCGAGCCGGCCCAGCGACGACTTGCCCTCGACCCGGGCGGCGATGTCGTCGGGCAGCCCCACCACCTCGTACGTCGAGCCCAGCACGAACTCCCCGGGGTGCAGGATGAACGGCTCGTCCCCCTCCGGCTCGATCATCCGGGTGAGGTCGGACTGGTCGGCCGCCGGGTCGATGTGAGGGTACTTGTGGTTCTCGAAGACCCGGAAGAACCGGTCGAGCCGGACGTCGATCGAGGAGGGCTGCATCATCCCCGGCTCCCAGGGGTCCAGCGTGATCCTCCCGCCGTCGATCTCGGCCAGGATGTCGCGGTCGCTCAGCAGCACGAGCGACAACCTACCCGCCCGCCCGGGAACCGACCTCCCGTCGGGTAGCATCTGCGCGCACCCTGCGGATGTAGCTCAGTTGGTAGAGCGCGACCTTCCCAAGGTCGATGTCGCGAGTTCGAGTCTCGTCATCCGCTCCACACAACACCGCAGGTCAGACCCCCTCACCGCTCCCGCCGGCGAGGGGGTCTTCCTCGTCCAGGGCAAGAACCATACGTGGACCGCCCGCCACGGAGGTGTTGAGTAGGAAACTGGCGGGACAGAACACCTAGGCGGCTTTCGCGGCGATGTGACGCAGCCACTCCTGCTTGCTGAGCGGGTGGTTGTTGCGGCCACGCACCGGCCAAGGTTTCGGCGTCGGCAACCGGGCGGGTAACGGCACATCGAATTGCTCACAGAGTCGCGATTGGACTTCCGCTGCGAGGAGAAGCGCGATTCCCTCACCTGCCTGAGTGCGGGACCCTGAGGTGGTGATGGACCAACCACGACATGGCAACGTTGACGGGTTGGAGGTGCCGACCAAGTACTCCCAGCTGTTCGAGCGGCTGCTGGCCGCCCATCCGGGACCTGATCAGAGTGCCTACGTCGAAGGGCGATGGCTCACCGCGCTCCTCGGTGCGCGCACGCGCATGAGACGAGACGAGCTGGTGTTCGGCAGCGTCAACCTGGTGACCCTGTCGGCGGCGGCAGTGAGCCCCGTTCTGGTAACCGCAACGGCGGCCACGACCGGAACGACAAACACACGGCTCACGATCGCCGCGGTCGTTTGCACTCTCATCGCGGCGGTCGGCGCCGTCCTTGTGCAAACGCTGCGTCCCGGTATCCGATGGCGGCTGCATCGCAAGCTGCGAGACCAGCTGGAGGCGATCGGGTGGGCTCACCTCATGGAGCAGAACTCAACGCCTCAAGCCACGGCCAGCGACGCAGCGCACGAAACGAACGACAGCACGAACAACTCGAACACAGTCACGGACCCCTGGGCGTCCTTCGTCGCCAACGTTGAGGGTGCCATCCTCCTGCACAACACAGCCGCGGCGGAGGTGGCAGGCGTCCTTGGCGCCAGGCCCGGGGTGGAACTGGCAAGCACGGGTGACGACGAGTGATCCGCCCTCAGTCCTCCGCTTCCTCAATGGGTTTCGAAGGGATGCCCGGCACAAGGGGGCCATACTCAGCGAGATCGTGTCACCAGTTGGGGCGAGTTACCCGCGGTTTCAGGCACACGCGGCGCATTGACGCACCCGGCTGACGCCTCATCGGAACAGCCGCAGGCTGGCGTCGGGTGCGAGGTCGACCCGCGATCCGAAACCGCTGCTGATCCTGCTCAGAACCCGGTGCAGCCACCTCGCGTCCACGTCTGTGGCGAGCCGCAAGCGCATCTGGCTTGACTGCATCGGAACCATCCGCAGCGTGTCGAGCTTTCCGGCTGGGTCGAGCTGGGCGGAATACAACAACCGCAGGTCACCACGGAACCGCTCCTGACCTCTGATTCCCTCGTAGTCATTGATCAGGTCGCCACAGCCGTAGAGAACGAGCCGGTCACGATAGACCTCGACCGGACGCGGGTGATGCGAGGAGTGCCCATGGACCAGGTCCACACCGCTGTCGATGAGCCGATGGGCGAAGCGGACCTGCGCGCGCGGCACGTGGTATCCCCAGTTCGATCCCCAGTGGACGGACACGACCGCGATGTCGCCGGGCTGCTTCACCAGACGCACCCGCTCGCAGAACGCGTCGGCGTCGGCGTGCTCGCTGAAGAAGGCGACTCCGGCGACCTCTGGTCCTGCCGCCCAGCTGCGCGGCACACCGCTGGAGGCCGACCCCACGGACCAGACCAGGACCCGCTGGCCACCGACAGTGAGCACGACTGGGCGCCATGCCTGCTGCTCGTCGCATCCCGCGCCCACCGGTGCCAAGCCGGCGCGGGTGAGCACGTCGAGAGTCTCCTCCAGTCCATCGACGCCGAAGTCCATCACGTGGTTGTTGGCGAGCGTGCAGGCGTCGAGCCGGGCAACGGTCAGGCAGCCGACATTGCCAGGGTGCATCCGGTACAGCACCGCCTTCGCAGGCTGGGCATCGTCACTGCTGGTGATGCTGGTCTCCAGGTTGACGATGCGGAGGTCCGGCGCCAGTTGGTCGAGAACCTGCAAGGCGACACCCCAGGGCCACGAGTAGTCCACCGGTTGGGGAATGGGCCCGGACGCGGCCTCGGCCAGGGCGACGTACTCCCTGGCGCTGACAGCGTCTTGCTCCCACAGTCGTGGATCACCGGCCGCAGGCAGGATCTGGTCCACACCCCTGCCCGTCATCACGTCACCGGTCAGGCACAACACGACCACACGCCCATCGTGACACTCACCGGCCGCGCGAGGATGGCCACATGTGGCCGACCGACGCCGAGTCGCTGATCCAGCATCAGCGGGAGTTGGCACGGGCCGATCCGGAGCCGTGGCGGCCCGCTCGCGATGAGCAGCGGATCGGCGGCTGCTGGGTGTGCTTCCCGCGTGGCCTCAGCGGGCGTGGGAATGCGGGCGACCTGGCCTGGGTCGCGGCTGTGGCAATGTGCGGGGACGTCCTGCTCGAAGCGCATGTACGTCGCGGCGTCGCAGGCGCGCCGTACAGTCCCGGGTTGCTGGCCTTGAGGATCGGTCCGCTGATGGACGCGGCGATGCGGGCGCTGTCGACCCCTCCGGACGTACTGCTGGTCGACGCGACGGCCCACGATCATCCGCGGAAAGCCGGGTTCGCGCTGCACCTCGGCGCGGAGCTGGGCCTGCCGACGGTGGGCATCACCCATCGCCCGTTGCTCGCAAAGGGGGAGTGGCCCGAAGACCATCGCGGCGACACCAGCCCGCTGCGTCTCGGAGACACCGTGGTCGGCTGTTGGATGCGGACGCGTTCCGGGGTCCGCCCGCTGGTCGTGCATCCGGGATGGCGGGTGGATCTCGATACTGCCCTCGGCGTCGTAGCCGGCAGCACCGGGCAGCGCCGTACTCCCGAGCCACTGCGCCGCGCGCGGAGCCTCGCCCGGTCAGCCCGCAATGCTGACGAGGGTGGGTGAGTCGGCTCTCCGCTCCGCTGGGAGCACCCCGACTCTCGACGGGCTCAGCGTCATAGTGGGCGGGTCGACGCAGGCGCCCGCCCGGGTCGTGAAGACTTTCCGGCCTGGCTCAAGCGGCCTTCCGGCCGCGCCGATCTCCGCGCGGCGGGGCCCCGCGCTCCGGGCATGCTGGCTGGCGCCCGGTCCCTACGCGCACCCCACCGTGCTCGCGCGCAAAAGACGGGGCGCCCAGCCCGCAAGCCAGACGGGCTACGCGGGACCTTGCCACCTCACCGGCGACCACCGGCACACGTTGGATGCTCAGGCCAGTGTGCAGTTCACTCCCGTTTGATTGAGGATGACCTTGAACGTCGATCGTCCTTCGATGAAGACGTGGGGATAGAAGTCGGGCAGATACAGGTCCTCGATGTCGACGCCACCCAAGGTGCCGGCTATGCCGTCGAAATCCCACCGCCAGCGCTGGTGCGCGAGCAAGTTCGCCACCGCGCAGCCGTCACGGCCGTGCAGGCCCCAGCTGAACCCACCAATCGGGCCGTTGTTTCCCGAGACCTGGATTTCCGCGTCGGAGAGGTCCCATTGCAGATCGACAGCGATCGGGTCCCCTTCGCTCATCGGGACACTCCCGCGGACCGCTGCCGTCCTCATGTGTTCCGCATCGACGTACCCGTCCGGTGCCGGCGCAATTCCGTCGCGCTCGCCGATCTGCTCGTACTCCTCTTCTCCGCCCACCGCGAGCCACGTGGTCTCAAAGATGTACAGGGTCCACGGGGGCGTTGGTCCGGTTCCGCCAGCATGCCGAGCCTGGAAGTAGAGGAGGTACGTATCGGTGCAGATGATCCCCACTTCGCTTGGAGGTCCCCACGGGCAGGTCGAAAGGGTCACCTCCGCTGCGGCCGTCACGTTCTCTACGTAGACCTCGTCTGCCGCTTGCGCAGGAGCTACAAGCATGGCCAGGGCGACGGTCAAGCCAGCCGCCAGTCTGCGGATCCACCGTGAGCGCATGCCGACCTCCCCCTGCTGGGTGCCCGCGAGGTCCGGCCACACAGCCCCGAGCCGGTCTGAGCCGGGAGCCCGAGGCAACTTATGTAGCGGATCGTAGCGAGGTTCTCGTCCGGTGTGAACGTTCAGCCAAGGGCGGGTGCGCTGCTGTCTGAATGGAGACACACTCAGCAGTGAAGGAGGGAGAGGGCCGCCGCGGAGTCGACGACGCCTACGCCCCAGCGGTCCCGGCCGACCCCCATCACCCACGGTGAAGACGCGGCCACGATCTCCGGGGCCGCCCCGAAGCCTCACCGCCCAGCCGTACCCGACGCTTCGTGCCCCTGGAAATGCCCCCGGCGCACTTCCAGAGACCCACACCCAGCACGTCCAACACCCACATCGGGCGCCGTGGACGTCACCAGGAAGAGACGCCGAACCCCCTCGATCGCCTTCCCAAGGTCGATGTCGCGAGTTCGAGTCTCGTCATCCGCTCCACACACACCGCACGTCAGAGCTGCCCCTCGAGTCCCGCTACGACTGTCGACGCCAGGGGCCGGTGACGGCGAACGTGGTACCAGGGTCGTAGACGTTGAAGAACATGACCTTCCCATCCGGAGAGAACGACACACCGGCGAGCTCCCCGGTCTCACCGGGCGTCGTGACCTGCCGGTTGCGAGCGAACACGAACGGCTCACCCGCGGCGGTGGTGCCGATCATGTAGTTCTCGCCACTGGAGTCCTCACAGATCATCAGGCCGCCGTAGGGCGACACGCACATGTTGTCGGGCTTCTCGTAGGTGTCGTCCGTCGCGTCCGCACCTGTGAAGATGAGCTCGAGAGTCAGCGTGTTCGCCTGTGGGTCATACCGCCAGACCTGCCCCTCGTGCGAGTCCGCCGAGCCGTCCTCGGGCCGCGCGAAGGACGACACGAAGTACGCCGAGTGGTCGGCGTTGCCCCACCAGGCACCTTCGAGCTTCTGCCCGTGCGTGATCGGCTTCGGGTAGTCCTGCGCCCGGGTCGGCGTGGTGGTGGCCAGGGGATCGGGGACGTCGAGCCACTCGATACCGCCGAACGTCATGCCGACCTCCCGCACCGTCGACAGATCTTCGAGTCCCGGCACGTGCAGTGCCTGCAACGTCCCACCCGCCCGCAGGCTGCCGTAGCCCCCGAGCGGCTGGTTCGGCAGGAAGCGGTAGTAGCTACCGAGCGGTGCGCCGCTGAACGCGTCCTCGGTCTCGTAGAGGATCCCGGTGTCGGGGTCCACGGCCACGGCCTCGTGCATGAACCGGCCCATCTCCTTCAGCGGAAACGGGTCGGCGTTGCGGCCGTTGTCATAGGGGTCGACCTCGAAGATCCAGCCGTGGTCCTTCGTGTAGCCGAGCGCGCCGGCTCTTTCCTCGGTCTCCTCGCACGTCAGCCACGTGTGCCAGGGCGTGATGCCCCCCGAGCAGTTGATCGCCGTTCCGCCGAGGCTCACGTACTCCTGTTGAGTGCGTAGCGAGGAGCTCAGCACCAGAGTGGTGGTCCCGCCGGCCGCGCCCGGGTCGTACGTGGTGGGGAGCCCGGCGGTCGGCACCCTGTGCGGCGCGCTCGGGTTGGCCTCGTGGTTGCGCACCAGGTGCGTCCGCTGCGCGTTGGCGAAGCTTCCCATGCCGTCGTGTCGGCTCGGCACCAGCCCGCCTCCGGACTTCATGGGCTCGCCCTCACGGGAGAGGATCCGATAGGAGAAGTCCTCAGGCAGGTCGAGGATGCCTCGAGGGTCGGGCACCAGGGGGCCGTAGCCCTGCTGGGGGCCCCGCGCCCCCGCTGCCGGGTTCGCGGTGAAGAGCGATTCCACGCTTCCTGCGATTCCGAGTGTCAGGCCGGCGGCGCCGGTCCTCACCAGGAAATCTCTTCGGGACAGGGTCATGACCATTCCCTATGCGACGTTCCGAGTCGTCGCCTCGTCGGAGGTCTCGACCATGTCAGCGATGGGCCCACGGCGGCAACGGCCTGCCCACCCGTTGCGTCCAGCCAGGCAAATGCTCCCAGCGCGACGCTCCGTCGACGTCGGCTCAGCCCAGCAGGAACCAGGCGAGCGCGCCCACGACCAGCAGGACCACGACAGCGGCGGCGGCCCACACCCATCCGGAGACCGACGGCTCGGGCTCTCGCTCACGATCCATGAACGCCTGGAACATCTGGGTGCTGGCGGCGGGGTCCTGGTCGTCTTCAGACATGGTCCAGCAGGCTACCGAGCCGCGTCGGGCCACATCAGGGTGCCTTTCACATTCCGGTCTCCACAGGATGTTGATAATCCTGTGAAACTTGACGTCTTGCGTGACTGGTGGGGACAGTGGGACAGTCCGTCTTCCCCGACAGAGGGCTTCCGCCATGCCTCGGACCCGTTCCCGCACCTTCGTCCGCACCACGCCCGCCCGGCTGGTCGTCGCGGCCTCGGTCGCCCTGGTCCTGGTGGTCGGGCTCTCGGTGCTGCTGCCCGACCGCGAGGGCGGTGCCGACCGCGACGGCACGATCACGACCGTCACCGACCAGTACGTCGCGACCGCCGGCGTACCGGGCACCGGGGCGGTCACCGCCGAGGCGGAGGCCGAGATCGAGCGGGTCCTCCGCGACGCCCCCGACCGCACCCTGGCCCGCACGTCCACGGCCACGCGGGCAGAGCAGCTGGTGCGGTGCGCCGAGTTCGAGGAGCAGCAGTACTGCCTCGGCCGCGGCTGGACCGACGCCCCCGAGGGCGAGCTGGCCTCCGAGGCCGCGACCACGGTCCGGTCCCGGTCGCTGCCGACCGAGACCACCGGCGACCTCACCGACGCCGACCTCCTGGCGCAGCGCGCGGCGCTCTCCCCCGCCGAGCTCGAGGCCACCGAGCGGCAGGAGCTGGAGGCGGCCGCCCGGTCGGTCGCCAAGGTGGTGCTGCTCCGCCACCAGATCCTGGGCGAGCCGCTGCCCGACGGCTTCCTCGAGAGGCACCCCGAGGCCCGAGCCTCCTCGACCGAGCTCACCACCGGCGCACGTACGTCGTCGCGGAGCAAGGGCATGGGCGACTACCCCGAGCGGGCCACCGTGCTGCGGGCGCGTCGCAGCGCCCAGCAGGTACGGACCTACTGGTGCGGCCCCGCGACCATGCAGATGATCGCGTGGGCCTGGACCGGCGACCGGCGACGCCAGAAGCACTGGGCCCGGCGGCTCGGCACCACGACCAGCGGCAGCGCGATCTCCGACATGGTGCGGGTCGTCAACAAGGACACCGGCTACGACCGCGAGGCGCGCGCGGGGAAGTACATCGTCCTCGACATCTCCGACTGGCGGTACAAGCAGTGGATGCTGCTCCAGATGCGCCACGTCAAGGACTACCGAGCCCCACTCGTGCTGCACCCGATCCTGCTGAAGCGGTTCTACCCGTACCTCGACGACGACGCCTCCGGCCACTTCCAGGTCGGCCGCGGCTACGACAAGAACGGCGACCGGCCGGGACAGCTGGGATACTTCGAGCCGTGGAACCAGCAGCGGTTCGACCCCTCCGAGCCCTTCATCCGGCGGGTCCAGTGGCGGCAGGCCTACAAGAGCTTCCGCGCCAACAAGGCCCACTTCCAGCAGAACATCGGGGTCTGAGGTGCTCACACGACACCGCCTCGCCGCCACGGTCGCGCTGACGGCCGCGCTGCTCGCTGGGTGCTCCGAGGACCCCGAGTCCGGGTCCGCACCGGAGCCCAGCGAGCCGAGCGAGTCCGCGTCGGAGACGGAGTCGCCCACCGAGAGCCCCAGCGAGTCCCCGACCAGGAAGCCCCAGCGACCCACGGAGCCGGAGGACGACGACCTGGAGGTGGACCTGCTCGACTGGCGACAGGTCCCCGGATCGGTGGACGACGAGGTCACGGTCAGTGGGAAGTGGCGGCTCACCCGCGCTGCCGACGGCTCGCGCGCCGAGCTGAGCGGACCGGCGGGCGCGACGTACACGCCGCCGGCGGGCTTCACCTACAGCGACGTGCTCATCGACGGCCAGTTCGCGGTCGTCGTCGCCCAGCACGAGCAGGAGACCAAGCCGAACGTCGCCGAGGTGGTCGACCTCTCCAACGGCGCGGTCACCCGCGCCGACGGACGCAGCGACCCGGCCACCACGACGGGCGGTGCGTGGGCGCTGGGCTCCGGCTTCCTCGTCCACGCCACCCAGGACGGGCGTGACTACTGCCTGGCCACCGTCGACCTGCTCGCCGACCGCGGCCGGCTGGGTCCGTGCGTCCCGCCGCGCAACGGCATCAGCAACGTGACCGTCGGACCGGCCGGCACCTCGGCGATGACCTTCGACGACGGCCGCCCGTCGTGCCGCACCCTCAACCGGGTCGAGGGGACGTCGTTCCGGCCGGTGAGCGGCGTGACCGAGTGCAAGGGCTGGGACATCGTGACCACCGAGACCGCCGCGGTCTGGTCGGAGATCCCCGACGAGAAGAAGATCGAGGCTGCCGAGTTCTTCACCGACACCGGGTCGGGACCCGTCGACCTCGGCCCGGGGACCTCGGGGACGCTGACGTGGTGCGGCGACGCGGCGTACTTCGTGCGCGACCCGCAGCGTGACGACGAGCCCGCCCGGCTGGTCCGGGTGCGCGACGGCGAGGCCGCGGTCGTCTACGAGTCGCCCGGCCGGGGCAACGCCTTCCTGAGCGCCCCGCGCTGCGGCGGCTCCGACCTCACGGTCACCGCGTACACCGCGGCCGGCGACGAGCAGGTCACCACCCGGCTCCGCTGACCCCGTCGTAGTCTCGCGGGATGGAGCAGTTCACCGGCTTCCCCGTCGCCGCGCTCGACTTCTACGACGACCTGGAGGTCGACAACACCAAGTCGTTCTGGGAGGCGCACCGGGCGACGTACGCCGAGTCGGTGCGGGCGCCCATGACCGCGCTCGTCGCGGCGCTGGAGCCGGAGTTCGGCGAGCCGAAGGTGTTCCGGCCCTACCGCGACGTGCGGTTCGCCAAGGACAAGACGCCCTACAAGACCCACCAGGGCGCGTTCGTCGCGGCCGGTCCGAGCACCGGCTGGTACGTCGAGATCTCCGCGCGCGGCACCCGCTGCGGGGCCGGCTTCTACGAGGCCTCGGGGCCCCGGCTGGCGGCGATCCGCGAGGCGATGGCCCACGACCTGCACGGGCCGCGGCTGGAGAAGATCCTCGCCGGGCTGATCGACGACGGCTTCGAGATCGGCGGCGAGCAGCTCAGGACCAGCCCGCGCGGGTACGCCGCCGACCACCCGAGGATCGCGCTGCTCCGCCACAAGACGCTGCTGGCCGGGAAGCGCTACGGATTCGAGGCCGACGACATCGGCCCCGGCCTGCTCGACCGGGTCCGCGACGACTGGCGCTCGCTCCGGCCGCTCGTCGAGTGGGTGTCCGACCACGGCGACCGGGGGTCTCGAGACGGGCCTTGACGGCCCTCCTCCACCACCGGCGAGGGCTCAGTGGGGCTGCCAGGCGTCCTCGTCCTCGGTGCGCGAGGTGACGGCGTCGGGGAGCGAGCCGGCCGCCAGGTCGGCGATGGTGACGTGCTCGAACACGTCGCGCAGCGAGCGACGGGCCGCGATCCAGACGTGCTGCAGCACCTCGGCGTGCTCGTTGTAGGTGACGGCCTCGGGCCGCAGGCCGTAGACCGAGACCAGCGGGCCGTCGACCGCTCGGATCACGTCGGCGACCGGCACCGCCTCGGGCTTGGTCGCCAGCCGCCAGCCGCCGGACTGGCCACGCTGTGACAGCACGATGCCGGCACGACGCAGGTCGGCGAGGATCGCCTGCAGGAATCCGTGGGGGATCTCCTGACGCCGGCCGAGCTCCTCGGCGCTCACGGCTCCACCGTCGGACTGGCGGGCGATCTCGATCAGCGCCCGGAGGGCATAGTCGGACTTGGCGGAGACGCGCATGGGCGCATTTTGTCAGACGGGTTCACGGAGACGTGGCACGTGCCGTCCGTCACACCGGCGCGGCGAGCCTCGCCACACTCCTTGCACCGCGCCTCCAGCCGGGAGATACTTTTGTTACCGGCGGGTAGCCCACGCGCCCGTCACACCCCGAGAACGAACAGGTGGAAGTTGTGAGCCACTACAGGAGCAACCTGCGCGACATCGAGTTCAACCTCTTCGAGGTGCTCGGTCGCGACGAGGTCCTCGGCAAGGGTCCGTTCGCGGACGTCGACGGCGAGACCGCCCGCGCGATCCTCTCCGAGGTCGACCGGCTCGCCCGCGAGGACCTCGCGGCGTCGTACGAGGACGCCGACCGCAACCCGCCCGTGTTCGACCCGCAGACCCACACCGCCCCGGTGCCGGAGTCGTTCGCGAAGAGCTACCAGGCCTGGGTCGACGCGGAGTACTGGCGGCTCCAGATCGCCGAGGACCTCGGCGGCACGCCCGCCCCCTCGTCGCTCAACTGGGCGATCGGGGAGATGGTGCTCGGCTCCAACGCCCCGATCTGGATGTACGCCGCCGGCCCGTCGTTCGCCGGCGTGGTCCACCGCAACGGCAACGAGCGTGACAAGCGGATCGCGCAGATCATGGTCGAGAAGGGCTGGAACACCACCATGGTGCTCACCGAGCCCGACGCCGGTTCCGACGTCGGGGCCGGCCGGACCAGGGCCACGCCCAACGACGACGGCTCCTGGAACATCGACGGCGTCAAGCGGTTCATCACCAGCGCCGAGAGCCAGCTCTCCGACAACGTCGTCCACCTCGTGCTCGCCCGCCCCGTGGGCATCGAGGGCGCAGGCGGCCCCGGCACCAAGGGGCTCTCGCTGTTCATCGTCCCGAAGGTCCACTTCGACCACGAGACCGGCGAGCTGACCGGCGAGCGCAACGGCGTCTACGTCACCAACGTCGAGCACAAGATGGGCATCAAGGTGTCCAACACCTGCGAGCTCACCTTCGGCGACCCGTCGGTCGGCGGCGGCGAGCCCGCGAAGGGCTGGCTGCTGGGCGAGGTCCACAACGGCATCGCGCAGATGTTCCAGGTCATCGAGAACGCCCGGATGATGGTCGGCACCAAGGCCATCGCGACGCTGTCGACCGGCTACCTCAACGCGCTCGACTACGCCAAGGAGCGGGTGCAGGGCGCCGACCTGACCCAGGCCGCCGACAAGACGGCGCCGCGCGTGACGATCACCCACCACCCCGACGTACGCCGGTCGCTGATGACCCAGAAGTCGTTCGCCGAGGCGATGCGGGCGCTCGTCCTCTACACCGCCACCTGGCAGGACCGGGTGATGCTGGCCGAGCACGCGGGAGAGACCGACGACGTGGCCGCAGCGATCAACGACCTGCTGCTCCCGATCGTCAAGGGCTACGGCTCGGAGCGCTCGTGGGTGCTGCTCGGCACCGAGTCGCTGCAGACCCTCGGCGGGTCGGGCTTCCTGACCGAGTACCCGATCGAGCAGTACGTCCGCGACGCCAAGATCGACACCCTCTACGAGGGCACCACCGCGATCCAGGGCCAGGACTTCTTCTTCCGCAAGATCGTCAAGGACCAGGGCCGCGCGCTGGGCCACCTCGCCCAGGAGATCGAGGCGTTCGTGACCAGCGAGGCCGGCAACGGCCGGCTCAAGAACGAGCGGGCCCTCCTCGCCGGCGCCCTCGAGGACGCCAACGCGCTGGTCGGCCAGATGATCAACGACCTGATGTCGGCCGACGCCTCGGCCGAGGGTGGCGACCTCCGCAACATCTACAAGGTCGGGCTCAACACCACCCGGCTGCTGATGGTGCTCGGCGACGTGGTCTGCGCGTGGCTGCTGCTGCGCCAGGCCGAGATCGCCCTCGAGAAGCTGGGCGGCGACGCCGGCAAGGACCAGGCGTTCTACGAGGGCAAGGTCGCGGCCGCGCAGTTCTTCGCGCAGACCAACCTGCCGCGGGTCCGGGCCGAGCGGAAGATCGCCGAGGGCGTCGACCTCGCGCTGATGGACCTCGACGAGTCGGCCTTCTGAGCCGCTGACCGGCGTACGTCGCGCCGGGGGTGCCCGCACCCCCGGCGCGCCGGCGCGTACTGTTCACTCGAACCCACGCGACGAGGAGTACCCCCATGGGAATCGGTGTTGGCATCCTGCTGCTGGTGATCGGCCTGATCCTGCTGCTCGGGGTGATCGAGGACTTCCCCGACGCCATCGAGAACGTCGTCGAGATCGACACCCTCGGCTGGATCTGCACCATCGTCGGCATCCTCGCCATCGTCCTGGCCCTCGTGATGAACCACCAGCGCTCCCGGACCACCCACGTCGAGAAGCGCCACCACGGCTGATCAGCCCCTGAGCCGCCGGAGCGTCTGCGCGGCGTCCCCCACCGCGTGACCGAGGCGGTCGAGGGCCGGTGAGGCCAGCCGCCACCGCATCCAGTGGAGGGGTACGTCGACGTGCGGCCCCGGCAGCCGGACCAGCGTGCCGTCGGCCAGCCCGGGCGCGAGCTGCTGCTCGGGCAGCATCCCCCAGCCGAGTCCGGCCCGGATCGCCGCGAGGAAGTCGTGCGAGGTCGGCACCCGGTGGACCACCGAGGGCTCGACGCGCTGGGCCGCGAGCGCGTCGTGCTGCAGCGCGTCCTTCTCGTTGAACACCACGACGGGCATCCGTTCCCAGTCGTGGCCCCGGCCGCGACGCCAGCGCTCCGCCAGGGCGGGAGCCGCGGCGGGCCGGTAGCGCATCGCGCCGAGCGCGGTGACGCGGCACCCCTGCACGGGGGTCGGGTCCGAGGTCACGACGCCGAGCACCTCGCCCCGCCGCAGCAGATCGGAGGACCAGCCCTGGTCCTCCACCGATATCCGCAGAGCCACGTCGTCCCAGGCCGCTGCCTCCGCGACGACGTCGCCGAACCAGGTGGCCAGCGAGTCGGCGTTCACGCCCACCGCGAGCACGACCGCGGCCGCCGTCCCGCCCAGCTCCCGCTCGGCCTCGCTCGCGAGCAGCGCCTGCTGCCGGGCCAGCCGCACCAGCACCTCACCCGCGGCCGTGGGCCGGCAGGGCGTCGTTCTCTGCACGACCACCCTCCCCACCGCCGTCTCCAGGGCCCGCACCCGCTGACTCACGGCTGAGGGGGTGAGGTCGAGCGCCCGCGCGGCGGCGTCGAAGGTGCCGTGCTCGAGGATGGCGAGCAGCGTCGTGAGGTGCGAGGCGGGCAGGTCCACGCCTCGAGGGTAGATGAAGCAGCACTACAGGATCATCAGGAACTGTCGCTGGGCTCATGGGCCACAGGCCCCTAGCGTGGCCGCGTGCTCCTCGACTCCCTGACCGGCCTGGTGACCGGCCTGACGCTGATCGTCGCCATCGGCGCGCAGAACGCCTTCGTGCTGCGCCAGGGGTTGCTGCACGCCCACGTCGGGGTCGTGGTCGCGATCTGCGCGGTGTCCGACCTCGTGCTGATCCTCGCCGGCGTCGCCGGGATCGGCACCCTCGTCGAGCAGGCGCCGACCGCGTTGACCGTGGTGCGCTGGCTCGGCGTCGCCTTCCTCGCGTGGTACGGCGTCGCCTCGCTGTGGCGGGCGGTGCGGCCGGACGCGCTGCAACCCGCGGACCGGGGTGCGGCGAGCCTGCGGGTCGCCGTGGTGACGGCGTTCGCGCTCACCTGGCTCAACCCGCACGTCTACCTCGACACCGTGCTGATGCTCGGCTCGGTCGCCAACCAGCACGGGGCCACCGGCCGGTGGTGGTTCGGCGCCGGCGCGGCGCTCGGCAGCCTGGTGTGGTTCGCCGGCCTGGGGTGGGGTGCGCGGCGCGCCTCGGGGCTGCTGGAGAGTGCTCGCGCGTGGCGGGTGCTCGACGTCGTCATCGGGCTCACCATGCTCGGCATCGCGGTGGTGCTGGCGCTCGGCTGAGCCCGGCCGCCGGCTCTCGGACCCGACTTCCGCGGTGTCGTTGCTGCTGGTGCGGGTGCTGACGGCCGCACCAGTCACCACAGCACCGCGGCAGACGGGTCAGTCGTGGCGCCTGGAGCGCGGCTTCTGCCCGGGTCGCCCGCGCGCGCCGGACCGCTGCGACGGGGGTCCCTGGTCGCGCGCCAGCTCGATCAGCTTGCCGCTGATCCGGGTCTGGCGGAGCGCGGTCCACGCGTCGTCGGACAGCTCGGCGGGCAGCTCGACCAGGGAGTGGTCGGGCCGGATCACGATCGCGCCGAAGTCGCCGCGGTCGAGGCCGCCCTCGTTGGCGATCGCGCCGACGATCTGCCGGGGCTCGACCTTCTGCCGCTTCCCGACAGCGATCCGGTAGGTCGCCATCGGGCCGCTCGGCGTACGGCGGGGCGAACCCGACCGCTCCCTGCGTGGCTTGCCCTCCCGGTCCCTGACCGGGCGCTGCGGCTCCTCCTCGAGCAGCAGCGGGGTGTCGCCCTGCAGCACGACGGCCAGCGCGGCGGCGACGTCGACCTCCGGAACGTCGTGCTCGCGGACGTAGTGGGACACCACGTCGCGGAAGAACCCGACCTGTGCGGAGCCGAGGGCCGCGGTGATCTGGTCGTCGAACCTCGCGAGCCGGGTGACGTTGACGTCGTCGACGCTGGGCAGCTGCATCTGCGTCGGCTGCTGCCGGGTGGCCTTCTCGATGTGCTTGAGCAGGTAGCGCTCGCGCGGGGTGACGAAGGAGATCGCGTCCCCGGAGCGTCCGGCGCGCCCGGTGCGCCCGATCCGGTGGACGTAGGACTCGGTGTCGGTGGGGATGTCGTAGTTGACGACGTGGCTGACCCGCTCGACGTCGAGGCCGCGCGCGGCGACGTCGGTGGCGACGAGGATGTCCAGCTTGGCGTCGCGGAGCTGGCTCACCGTGCGCTCGCGCACCTGCTGCGGCACGTCGCCGTTGATCGCCTGCGCGGAGTAACCCCGGGCGCGCAGCTTCTCGGCGAGGGTCTCGGTCTCGTTCTTGGTGCGGACGAAGACGATCATCCCCTCGAAGTTCTCGACCTCGAGGATCCGGGTGAGCGCGTCCACCTTCTGCGGGTAGCCCACCACCAGGTAGCGCTGGGTGATGTTGGCCGAGACCGCCGTCTTGCCCTTGACCGTGATCTCGACCGGGTCGGAGAGGTACTGCGACGCCAGCCGGCGGATCGTCTTCGGCATCGTCGCCGAGAACAGCGCCACCTGCTTGGTGTCCGGGGTGTCGGCGAGGATCCGCTCGACGTCCTCGGCGAAGCCCATGTTGAGCATCTCGTCGGCCTCGTCGAGCACGAGGTAGCGCAGCTCGCTGAGGTCGAGGGTGCCCTTGTCGAGGTGGTCCATGATCCGGCCGGGCGTGCCGACGACGACGTGCACGCCCCGTCGCAGCGCGGAGAGCTGCACGCCGTAGCCCTGGCCGCCGTAGACCGGGAGCACGTGCACGCCGCGCATGTGGGCGGCGTACCGCTCGAAGGCCTCGCAGACCTGGAGCGCCAGCTCGCGGGTGGGCGCGAGGACCAGGGCCTGGGGCGTCTTCTGGCCGACGTCGAGCCGCTCGAGGATGGGCAGCGCGAAGGCCGCCGTCTTGCCGGTGCCGGTCTGGGCGAGGCCGACCAGGTCGTGGCCGTCGAGCAGCGGCGGGATCGTCTGCGCCTGGATCGGCGACGGTGTCTCGTAGCCGACCTCCCGCACGGACTTCAGGACCGCCGTGCCGAGACCGAGGTCGGCGAAGGTGACGGCCGGGGGATCGGTCGGCTCGGTGCTCATCACCCCACGGTAGGGCTTCGTGGTCCCCGACCGGGATTCCTCGACCTCGGGCGTACCGGCGGTATCCCCGTGTCGGGAGGGCCGCGCGTCGCCCGTACGCTGCACCCCATGTCCGATGCGCTCGTCCGCTACGTCGAGGTCTGGTGGCAGGCCGTCCACGACTTCACGACGCTGCTCGAGGAGCTGCCGGAGGAGGAGTGGTCGACCCCGACCGACCTCCCGGGATGGGACGTCGTCGACGTCGCCGCCCACGTGGCCCATCTGGAGTCGCTGCAGGCCGGCCGGCCCCACCAGGAGGTCGACATCGGCGAGCCGGCCCACGTCCGCGGGACGATGGGGGTGTTCACCGAGCAGGGAGTCGTGGCCCGTCGTGGCCGGACGCCCGACGAGCTCATCCAGGAGACGCGCGAGTGCGCCACCGCCCGGCACACCCAGCTGCTCGACGACCCGCCGACCGACGGCAGCGCACCCGCACCGGACCTCTTCGGCGCCATCGGGTGGACCGTGGAGCGGCTGCTCCGCAACCGCCCGCTCGACGTGTGGCTCCACGAGCAGGACGTACGCCGTGCCGTCGGCCGGCCGGGCAACCTCGACGGGCCCGGCGCGGTCCACACGGCCGACTACCTCGCGGAGAGCATGGGGTTCGTGCTCGGCAAGCGGGTCGGTGCCCCGGCGGGCACGACGCTGGTGCTGGAGGTCGCCGGCCACCCGGTCCGCGGCTTCGGGGTGGGCGACGACGGCCGTGGCCGTCCGCTGCCCGCGCCGCCGGCCGACCCGACGGTCCGGATCGGCACCGACCGCGAGACGTTCGTGCTCCTGGCCGGCGGCCGGCGTACGCCCGAGGCCGGCGCGGTGCGCCTCGCGGGCGACGTCGCGCTCGGCGAGCAGGTCCTCGCCTCGATGGCAGTCACCCCGTGAGCTGGACACTCGAGGACGTCCCCGACCAGACCGACCGCACCACCCTCGTCACCGGCTGCACCGTCGGCGGCCTCGGGTTCCACGTGGCCCTCGAGCTGGCCCGCCGCGGCGGCCGCGTCGTGCTCGCCGGCCGCTCCCCTGACCGGCTCGGCGCCGCCGAGGCCGCCCTCTGCGCGCAGGTTCCCGGCGCGACCCTCGACCAGCTGGTCGTGGACCTGGCCGACCTGACCTCCGTGCGGCTCGCGGCCGACCGGGCCCGCCAGGTGGGGCCGCTGCACGCCCTCGTCAACAACGCCGGGATCATGGCCACCCCCTACGCCCGCACCGTCGACGGCTTCGAGCAGCAGCTGGCCACCAACCACCTCGGCCCGTTCCTGCTCACCGGACTGCTCCTGCCGCAGCTGGTCGAGAGCGGCGACGGCCGGGTCGTGGCCGTGTCGTCGCAGATGCACCGGGCCGCGCGCGAGGCCCCGCTCGGCGACCCGCGCAACCACGAGGGCCGCTACTCCCGCTGGCCGGCGTACGCCGGCACCAAGCTCGCCAACCTCCTGTTCACCTTCGAGCTGGAGCGCCGGCTGCGGTCGGCCGACCTGCACGTGAGGGCCACCGCTGCGCATCCCGGCTACTCCGGGACCCACCTGGTCGCCAACGGCCGGTTCGGTCGTTCCTCGGGCGGCGTGGCGTCGATCGTCGACGCCGCCAGCCGGGCGATCGGCCAGGCGCCGGCGATGGGCGCGCTGCCCGTGCTGATGGCGACGACCGCCGACCTGCCCGGCGGCACCTACTGCGGCCCAGGTGGACCGGGCGAGGTGCGCGGCCTCCCCCGGGTCGTCGGCACCAGCCGGAGGGCCCGCGACGAGCATGCCCAGCGCGAGCTCTGGACCGTCAGCGAGCAGGCCACCGGCATCGCCTACCCCTGACCGGCCCGACGTCGATCAGGCGGGGCGTGCTCGGTGGCCCAGAGGTCGAGCAGCCCGCGGAAGTGGGCGAGGAACTGCTCGTGCTCGTGCCGGGGGTACGTCGCGGCGACGGTCTCCTGCAGCAGCCGGTCGAAGTCGGCCGAGGTCACCCAGTCGTGCACCTGCTCGGGCAGGTGGGGCAGGTGCTCCTCGCACCACTCCCAGTAGCGCTCCTTGTCGAAGTGCGCGTCGGCCAGCTCGAGGTAGCCGGCCAGCTTCTCGTCGTAGGACCGGTCGGAGTCGGCGATCTCGAAGTAGTGGGAGGTCTGCAGGTCGATGCGGCCGCGCCGCCCGGTCACCACGCAGAACACCGACCAGCGCACCAGCGCCGTGATCGCCCACGGGAAGTAGTAGTGGAGGCTGGTGACCGCGACGTCGGGACAGGCGTTGGCGTAGTCGATCGGGTAGACGTCGTCGCCCGTGACCAGCATCTCGGCGGAGTTGAACTCCCACCCGAAGAACGCGTTGACGATCCGGCTGATGGCGGCCGCCTGGTGGCCCGCCGACTCCGAGAGGAAGCCGTGGGTGACGGCGTACCTGTTGTGCATCGGCTGCTCGGGCCGGAAGTCCATGACCATCGTCTCGGGGCCGATCGAGAGGGCGCGCGCGAAGTGGTCGTAGTCGACGGTCGCCTGCAGGTGCATCAGCATCTCGCCGGACTCGTCGTAGGACCGGTGCAGGCTTCGGCGGTCGTCGACCCGCGACACCCCGCGCCAGCCGCCGCCGTCGAAGGGCTTCATGTAGAGCGGGTAGCCGAGCCGGTCGGCGAGCTCGTCGAGGTCGAAGGGCCGGTTGTAGCGCTCGCTGGTGTAGACCCAGCGGATGTTGTCGACGGGGTTCTTGTAGGGCACCAGGATCGTCGGCGGCACCTTCAGGCCCAGCCGCAGCATCGCGCAGTAGGCGCTGTGCTTCTCCATCGACTGGAACGTGAACGGGCTGTTGAGCAGGTAGGTGCCGTTGACCAGCGCGGCCTTCTTGAGCCACTCGCGCGGGTGGTAGTACCAGTAGGCCAGCCGGTCGATCACGAGGTCGGTGCGGACCGGGTCGGTGAGGTCGAACGGCTCGATCGTCAGCCGCTCGCTGGTGACCCGGTGCTCGGTGCCGTCGACCTGCAGTGGCCCCACCCGCCGCAGGATCTCCTCGAACGCACGCGGCCAGTCGTCCTCGGCCCCGAGCAGCAGTCCGATCAGGTGGTCGGTCATGGGTCCTCCTCAGCAGAAGCGCGGCAGGTGGTGGGCGACCTGGCGTTGCCACCACGGCCAGTCGTGGGCGGAGTCGTGGCCCCACACGTCGAGCTCGTGCGGGATCTGCTTGTCGGCGAGCAGGCCCGCCATCGCGCGGGCGCTCGGCAGTGAACCGGTGGGGTGGGTCTCCCACGGGCCCTCGCCGACGACCAGCACGACGTGGAGCCGGCTGCGCAGCCAGTCGAGGTGGTCGCCGTACAGGTGGGCGACGTGGTCGGTGGGGTTGGCGAAGTACGCCGCCTCACCGCGCTCGCCCCAGGCGTGCCACGCCGACGGGTCGTAGTTGCCGGACTGGCAGATCGCCACGGGGAAGAGGTCGGCACGGGTGAGGGCGAGCTGGAGGGCGTGGTAGGCGCCGAGGCTGCAGCCGGTCACCACCATGTCGCTCGCGCCGGGCGAGTCGTCGCCGACCAGCGGGACCACCCGGTCGGTGACCCACGACTCGAAGGCGCGGTGGCGGCCGGCCCGCTCCTCGAGCGGGATGCCGCGGTCGGACCAGGTGACGTGGTCGAAGGAGTCGACGCAGTAGAGCTTGACCCGGCCGCCGTCGACCAGGTCGGCGACCGCGCCGACCATGCCGTTGTTCTCGTAGTCCCAGGCGCGGCCCTGCTCACTGGGGAACACCAGCACCGGCCGACCCCAGTGTCCGTACCTGATCACGGTCCCCGGCCGGTCGAGGCCGGGGGCGTCCAGCTCCCACTGCGCCCGTTGCATCACTCCCACACCTTCCTCAACAGGTCGGTCAGGTGCGGGTCCAGGGTGTCGCGCCAGCAGGTCCACGTGTGTCCCTGCCGTACCTCTCCCCACGCGACGGCGATGCCGGTCGCGGCCAGGTGGTCGCGCACCTGCACGTTGTTGGCGTAGTTCTCCTCCGCGGTGCCGCAGGTCATCGCGACCAGCGGCGCGTCCGGCGCCGCGGTCGAGGCGGCGAGCAGGCTGGCGACGAACCCGGTCACCTCGTCCCAGTGGTCGAACCCGCTCTCCTGCGGGTCGAGCTCGGGCGTGAAGAACGACCCCGACTGCAGCATCAGCCCCGCGAAGCAGCCCGGGCTGGTCCACGCCGCGTGCAGGGCGGCGAGCCCGCCGAGGCTCTGTCCCACGAGGACCGGCCGGTCGTCGCTCGGGCAGGCGGCCCGCAGCGCGGGCACCACGTGGCGGATCAGCGCGTCGGCGTACGCCGGGTTGGCGGCGTACCGCTCGTTGCGCGGGCCGGGGGACAGCAGGGCGATCCGCAGCCGGGGCAACCGGCCGTGGCCGACCAGGGCCCCGGCCCAGTCGAGGAGCCCGCCGTACGCGGCCATCTCGGGCCCGTCATGGCAGCACAGCATCGGCAGCGGTTCCTCGCCGTCGGCGTCGGCGGGCGCCCAGACGGAGACCTCGACGTCGCCCACCGGGGTGTCCTCGACGAACACCCCTGCCTGCTCCGCGGCGACCTGCTGCCAGGACAGCCACTCGGGCTCCGCGTAGCCGGGGAGCGGCAGCCAGGAGTGGGGACCGAACGGACCGGGCACGGTGCGGTCGTGGGTGGGGTCGGTGCGCGTCGCGCCGTCGACCTCGACGAGGTACTCGAGCCGGTCGACCGGCAGGTCGGCGAGCCGCAGCTCCCAGCCGGCCCCGACGCGGCGGAAGGCGGTGTCGCCGAGGTCGAGGTCGCACCACAGCCGGACCTCGTCGGCGTCGTCGAGACCCGGCACCCGGACCACGGCATCGTCGCCCTCGACGGCGGTGACGAACCCGGTCATCGCAGCAGCGTAGTGCGGCTCACTCCCCGGCGATGAGGCCCCGCACCTGGTCGAAGGTGAGGACGATGAACACCAGCGCCGTCACCGCCATCAGCAGGTTGGAGAACCACTTGTTGCGCCACTCGCGCGGCACCCGGTCGCTGTTGAGGATCAGCAGCAGCGTGATCGCGAGGAACGGCATGAAGAAGGCGCCGAGCACGCCGTAGGACTGGATCAGCCAGAACGGCTCGCCGAACGCGAACAGCAGCATCGGCGGGAAGGTCAGCCACAGGATGTAGGCCTTGTAGGCCTTCCCCTTCGACCCACGCTCCGGGTGGTCCTCGGGGAGCTTGCGGACGTGGCCGGCGAAGTCGGCGAACATCAGTGAGACGCCGTTCCAGACGCCGACCAGCGACGACATCGCGGCCGCCCAGAACCCGACGAGGAAGATCTTGCCGGCGACGACGCCGTAGCGGTCGTCGAGCACGTTGCCGAGGTCGACCAGGCCCTGGTCGCCCTCGGCGATGGCGATGTTGGCGGAGTAGAGCAGCTCGGCGCCGACGATCAGGGTCGCGGTCACGAAGATGCCGGTCACCAGGTAGGCGACGCCGTTGTCGAGCCGCATCACCCGCATGTGGGCCGGGGTGTTCCAGCCCTTCTCGCGCACCCAGTAGCCGTACGCCGCCAGCGTGATCGTGCCGCCGACGCCGCCGGCGACCGCCAGGGTCGTGAACAGCCCGTCCTCGGGCACGATCGGCGCCAGCCCGGCGAACAGGTCGAGCAGGTTGGGGACGGTGAGGGCCGCGGCCATCACCATGGCCACGAACATCAGGCCGACGAAGAGCGCACAGACCTTCTCGAACAGGCCATACCTGCCGAGCCACACCAGGGCCAGCCCGACCAGGCCCGAGATGATCCCCCACGTCGTGGTCCCGAACACCGGGAACAGGTTGGCCAGCGGGAGGCCGGTGCCGGCCATCGCCGCGGCGCCGTAGACGAATCCCCAGATGACGATGTAGGGCCCGAAGTAGACCGCGGTCCAGACGCCGAGCGACGACCAGCCCTCGTAGATCGTGTGGCCGGTGGCCAGCGAGTAGCGGCCTGCCCCCTCGACCAGGACGACCTTCATCACGCAGCCGACGACGACCGCCCAGAAGAGCGCGTACCCGTAGGTGCTGCCGGCGATCAGGGTCGCGACCAGGTCGGCCGCGCCCACACCGGTGGCGGCGACGACGAGTCCGGGCCCGACGAGGGACCACCGGGGGCGGCGGTCGGTGAACGTGCTGGCGGACGAGGTGTCCATGGGGGTCTCCCTTGCCGAGAACTGGGATCGCCCAGCACCGTACCGCGTGCCGACGGCTCGGAGGGCCGCCGGTGGTGACGGTGGACACATCGCGCCATGATGGCGCCATGCCTCCCGAGAGCCGCGCCGGCCAGCCGGCCACCGAGTCGGACCTGGTCGACGTCGACGCCCTGCTGGCGGCGTACACCGAGCGTCGGCCCGACCCGGAGGACCCCGACCAGCAGGTCGCCTTCGGCACCAGCGGGCACCGGGGCACCTCGCTGCGCACGTCGTTCAACGAGCACCACATCCTCGCCACCACCCAGGCGCTCTGCGACTACCGCAGGGAGCAGGGGTACGACGGGCCGCTGTTCCTCGGCCGCGACCCCCACGCGCTCTCCGCGCCGGCGACGGAGACAGCGCTCGAGGTGCTGCTGGCCAACGACGTGGAGGTCGTGGTCGACAGCCGCGACGGCTACACGCCGACGCCGGCGGTGTCCCACGCGATCCTGCGCGCCAACGGCGGCCGCACCACGGGCAGCGGACTGGCCGACGGGATCGTGGTCACGCCCTCCCACAACCCGCCGAGCGACGGCGGCTTCAAGTACAACCCGCCCCACGGCGGGCCGGCCGACAGCGACGCCACCTCGGTGATCGCCGACCGGGCCAACGCCCTCATCCGCGACGGGCTGCGCGACGTCCGCCGGATCGCGGACGTGTCGGGCGCCGGGACCTACGACTTCCTGGCGGCCTACGTCGACGACCTCCCGCAGGCCGTCGACCTGTCGTCGGTCCGGGAGGCCGGTGTCCGGATCGGGGCCGACCCGCTGGGCGGCGCCAGCGTCGCCTACTGGGCGGCGATCGCCGAGCGGCACCACCTCGACCTCACCGTGGTCAACCCCGAGGTCGACCCCACGTGGCGGTTCATGACCCTGGACTGGGACGAGAAGATCCGGATGGACTGCTCCTCGCCGTACGCCATGGCCTCGCTGATCGAGCGGCGCGACTCCTACCAGCTCGCGACGGGCAACGACGCCGACGCCGACCGCCACGGCATCGTCACCCCGGATGCCGGGCTGATGAACCCCAACCACTTCCTGGCGGTGGCGATCGGCTACCTGTTCGGCGGCCACCGGCCCGACTGGCCGGACTCCGCCCGGATCGGCAAGACGCTGGTCTCGAGCTCGATGATCGACCGGGTGGCCGCGTCGCTCGACAAGCCCATGGTGGAGGTGCCGGTCGGGTTCAAGTGGTTCGTTCCCGGGCTGCTCGACGGGTCGTTCGGCTTCGGTGGCGAGGAGTCGGCAGGCGCGTCGTTCCTGCGCCGCGACGGCTCCACCTGGACGACCGACAAGGACGGCATCCTGCTCGCACTGTTGGCCTCGGAGATCCTCGCGGTGACGGGGTCGTCGCCCAGCGAGCTCTACCAGCAGCTGGTGTCGGCGCACGGCGACCCGGCGTACGCCCGCGTGGACGCACCCGCCGACCGCGAGCAGAAGGCCAGGCTGGCCGGGCTCTCGCCGGACGACGTCACGGCGACCACGCTCGCCGGCGAGGAGATCACCGCCCGGCTCACCGAGGCGCCCGGCAACGGGGCCAGGATCGGCGGCCTCAAGGTGACGACCGAGAGCGCGTGGTTCGCGGCCCGGCCCAGCGGTACCGAGGACGTCTACAAGATCTACGCGGAGTCGTTCCGCGGCCCCGACCACCTCGCGCAGGTCCAGGAGGAGGCACGCGAGGTCGTCGGGGCGGCACTGGGCTGACCGGCCCTCATCGCATGGGCGTGATGTTGAAGGCCAGGAGGTAGCGGTCCTCGGAGGCGGGGCGGATCGCCTGCTGGTGGGCGCGGGTGATCCGGTCCTGGCGGGTGCGGGCGCGGCGCGTGCGCATCGCCCGGCTGTAGCGATTGATGACGGTGTCCATGACTTCTTCCTCTCCGGTCCGGCCCCGGTCGGGGCGAGGAATCCATGGCACCGCGCGGCCCCTACCCCCGACTGCACGCGGGTTTCCGGGGACCCGCGCGATGATGGGGAGGTGCATCCCGTCGTCACGCTGCTCGAGGAGTGGGCCCGTTCCGGCCGGGAGCCCGGCGGCGCGGTCTGCGTGATCCGGGACGGCGACGCCGTCGTCGACCACTGCGTCGGGACCGCCGACGGCGCGAGGCCCTGGACGCCGGACACACTGGTGATGACCTGGTCGGTCGCCAAGCCCTTCGCGGCGCTGACGGTCCTCGACGTCGTCGCCGTCGGCGCGCTCGGGCTGGACCAGCCGGTCGCCGAGCTGTGGCCGGCGTACGGCGACCGCGGCAAGGAGCAGACCACGGTGCGACACGTGCTCAGCCACGCGGCCGGGCTGCCGTGGTTCCCGCCCGGCGCCGCGGACCTGGCCTTCGACGACCGCGAGGCGCTCACCGCCCTGCTGGCGGAGGCGGCGCCCGACCACGTCCCCGGCACGGCGGTCGCCGAGCACGCCCTCACCTACGGCCACCTGTGCGACGCACTGGTCCGTGCCGCGACCGGCGAGGACCTCGCCGACCGGTTCGCCCGGATCGCGGCCGACCACGGCTGGGACGTCCACCTCAGGGTGGCGCCGGGCGACCTGAACCGGGTGGCCGACGTGGTGGCGCTCGCCGACTGGCCCGGCGACTACCTCACCGACCCGCGCTGGGGGCCGGCCCTGGGACGGCCACCCGGCCTGCTCGAGCCGGACCTCCTCAACGGCGAGCGGTTCCGCTCCACCAGCTTCCCGGCAGTGGCGATGCACGCGAGCGCCCGCGGCCTGGCGCGCTTCTACGCCGACCTGGTGCCGCCCGACGGGCCGGTCGCCGCGCTGCTCGGTCCCACCCTGCACGCCGCCTACCTGAGCGCGCAGGCCGGCGGGCACGACCGGGTCCTCGACCGCGAGGTCACCTGGACGCTCGGCTTCCAGGTCGACGAGGACGACCTCGGCATGGGCGGCGCGGGTGGCTGCTCGGCATGGTGGTCGTTGCGCGGCGAGTACGCCGCGGCGTACGTCACCCGCGGCCTGGGTGACCACGCCCGTGGCGACGGGATCTGGGAGGCCCTCGGGTAGGGGACCGCGGTCCCTGTCGCCCGCGACGCCGGGCGCGACACGCTCCTTCCACCCGACGGCAAGCCGCTGGCAAGTGGCGCGCAAGCCGGTCGCGGTGCACTGGACCCGCTCCACCGGGGAGCGCACCACCAGGACCGAGGAGGAGAGCACCATGCGACAGCAGCTGAGGACCGCCCACCACACCCGCACCGTCCGGCGGCTCGAGCAGGCCGCCGTCGTCCGCCGGCCCCGGCCGACGGCGCGTGACCGCTACGCCGCCGCGGCTCTCGGCGCCGGGCTGACCGGATGACCCCGACGTGACGACCGGATCTCGGGCCGGACGTCGCGGGGACGACGTGTCAGCCTGCTCAGCCCTTGACGGCCTTCTTCACGAGGGTGCGGATCTTCTTCTCCTCGGCCTCGGTCATGCCCACGACGGCGTACGCCGTCGGCCACATGTTTCCCGCGTCGAGCGTCGCCGGGTCGTTGAAGCCGAGCGTCGCGTAGCGCGCGTCGAACTTGGCCGCCGGCTGGAAGAACAGCACCGGCTTGCCGTCGCGGCAGTAGGCCGGCATCCCGTACCAGGTCTTGTGGTCGAGGTCCGGCGCCACCTCGGTCACGATCGCGTGGATCCGCTCGGCGAACCCCCGGTCCGGCTGCGGCATCTCCGCGATCTTGTCGAGCAGCGCCTGCGCCTCGTCGGCCTTCTTCTTGCCGCCGCGACCGCTGGTCCTCAGCTCCTCGGCGCGCTCCTTCATCGCGGCACGCTCGGCTGCGGTGAATCCGGACTTGGTGCTTGCCATGGTGTCTCCTGCCGTCGTGGTCGCCACCGAGGCTAGCCACCACGACGGCCCCGTGCTTCTCGGTTCCTGACCGGTTCACCCGCGTTACGGTCGAGTGATGAGCAGTCACCGCCACGAACCTCCGTTCCGCGCAGAACACGTCGGGAGCCTGTTGCGCCCACGCAGCCTGCTCGAGGCCCGGCAACGACACCGGGACGGCGAGATCGACGACGACGCGCTCCGCGCTGCCGAGGACGCCGCGATCGCCGACGTGGTGGCGCTGCAGCGGGACGCGGGGCTGCAGACGGTCACCGACGGCGAGTTCCGTCGTACCGCCTGGCACATGGACTTCATCTACCAGCTCGACGGGATCTCCAGCACCGACGAGAAGATCCGGGTGCACTTCCACAACGCCGGCGGCGACCTCGACTTCGAGTCCGCCGCGCTCGCGGTGCACGACCGGGTGGGCCTGCGGCACACCATCTTCGGGGAGGCGTTCAACCACCTCACGAGAACCGCGGCCGACCACGCGCCGGGGCTCACCCCGAAGCTCACCATGCCCTCACCGAGCATGGTCCACTACCGCGGCGGCACGGCGGCGATATCGCCCGAGGCCTATCCCGACCACGAGCAGTTCTGGGACGACCTGGCCGCGGCGTACGCCGAGCAGCTGCGTCGCGTCGCGAACCTGGGCTGCACCTACGCGCAGCTGGACGACACCAGCCTGGCCTACCTCAACGACCCGGCGCAGCGGGAGGAGCTTCGCGCCCGCGGCGACGACCCCGACCACCAGCACGAGCGCTACATCCGCACCCTGAACGCCGCGATCGCCGACCGGCCGGGGTCGCTCCAGCTGACCACCCACCTGTGCCGGGGCAACTACCGATCCTCGTGGGCGGCGGAGGGCGGCTACGAGTTCGTCGCCGAGGCGCTCTTCTCCGAGCTGGCCGTCGACGGCTTCTTCCTGGAGTACGACGACGAGCGCTCGGGCGGCTTCGAACCGCTGCGCTTCGTACCGCCCGGCAAGCAGGTGGTGCTCGGCCTGGTCACCACCAAGAGCCCGGTGCTGGAGGACAAGGACACCCTCAAGCGCCGCATCGACGAGGCTGCGAAGTACGTGCCGCTGGAGCAGCTGTGCCTCTCCCCGCAGTGCGGCTTCTCCTCCACGGTCGAGGGCAACGCGCTGACGATCGAGGACGAGCTCGCCAAGCTGCGGCTGGTCGTGGAGGTCGCGGACGAGGTCTGGGGCTGAATCCGGTTGCAGGCGTCCGACACTCCGCGAGGACGCGACGACAACCAGGTCGCTGGCCGACAATGGTCCATGGCAGCTGCACATCGGGACCGGTTGAGGCAGCTCCGGCGGCCTGCGCTCGACGCGGCGACCGCCCGGATCTTCCGGATGCCACCGGGGCACCACGACTACACGGTGACCACAGCGCACGTCCCCATGCGTGACGGTGTGGAGCTGCTGACCGACATCTATGCGCCCGCGACCACGTCGCTGGGCACGGTGCTCATCCGCACTCCCTACGGCCGGACCGGGGTGGTCGCACACCTCTCGGCGGGCTACTTCGCGACTCACGGCTATCACGTGGTGAACCAGAGCTGCCGAGGGACTTCCGGCTCAGGTGGGGTCTTCGAACCGTTCAGCCGTGAGATCGCTGACGGGGCCGACACCGTGGCCTGGCTGCGACGGCAACCCTGGTTCGGCGGTCGATTCGCACTGTGGGGAGCCTCGTACCTGGGGTACACGGCGTGGGCGGTGATGATGGACCCACCCCCGGAGCTGGCGACAGCGGTGGTCGCCGTTTCCGGGCACGACAACCACTGGCTGGCGCACGGCGCCGGGGCGTTCGCGCTCGAGGAGGTCGTGGGCCTCATGGACGGATTCGGGCACCTGGAAGCCGGTGCACTCACGGGAGTCCTGCGCGGCGTGACGGCTGGCCGGCGCCTGGCTCCGGCGTTCGAGGAGCTTCCTCTCGTGCGCGCCCAGCAAACGGTGCTCGCCGACAGCACGATGCCGTACCGGGAGTGGCTTGCCGCATCGGACGCCGAGGATCCGGTGTGGCGGCCGATGCGGGTGGGGGAGGCTCTCGAGCGGGTCGACGTCCCGGTGTTGTTGCAGGGCGGTTGGCAGGATCGGTTTCCCGATCAGATGATCCGACAGTACGAGCGCCTGCGGCGCCGCGGGGTCGAGGTCGGGCTGACGATCGGGCCCTGGACCCATGTCGAGGTACTCACCAAGGGCGCCGGGATCGTCATGACAGAGACCCTCGACTGGCTGGCGGAGCACCTCGCCGGAACCTGTCGCCGGCAGCGGCGGAGCCCGGTCCGCATCTACGTGGCAGAGTGGCGCGACCTGCCGACGTGGCCGCCGGCATGCGACGAGCGCGTGCTCTACCTGCAGCCCGACGGTGGGCTCGACGACGCCCGACCGGCGCCCGATGCTGGTCCGACGACGTTCACCTTCGATCCCGCAGATCCGACTCCTGCCGTCGGCGGCCGGATCATCAATCCCGCGAGGGGCGGTTACCGCGACAACCGGAAGCTCGAGGAACGAGCAGATGTCCTGACGTTCACCAGCCGACCGCTGACCGAAGCCCTGGAAGTCATGGGAGACCCGATCGTCGAGGTGGTGCACCAGACTGACAATCCCCATGCCGATCTCTTCGTCCGCCTGTGTGAAGTGCGGAAGAACGGGCGGTCCGTCAACGTGAGCGACGGGTTCCAGAGGCTGGAGCCGGAGCAGGCGAGCGGCACCGTCCGGCTTCGACTGGAGGCTGTGGCTCATCGCTTCGACCCCGGAGTCAGCATCCGCCTGCTCGTCTCCGGAGGAGCGCATCCGCGTTACGCGCGGAACCTGGGCACGGACCAGGATCCGGCAACGAGCAGCGACCTGGCGCCATCGCGCCGGAAGATCCTCCATGGCGAGGGCGGCTTCTCCCGCGTCCTCCTCCCCTGCCCGGCCCAGCGTCACGAGGTCATCCGGACCGTGCGTCATAGCGCTCGGAACGCATGACCTCCTGCGGGCAGGCTCGACGCCCTCACGTCTCTCAGCGCTTGTGGGCCCGGGCGGAGGCGTGGATCCTGAAGCGGCGGTGTCGCCTCCGGAAAGGGGCTGTCGTGACGAGGACCCTGGGCCTGGCATACCCGTTCAGTGGACGATGGCTGGTGCAGAACAGTCCGGCTGACCGGGTGCCCAGTCACGGCACTCGGCTGTTCGCCACGGCGTACGCGATCGACTTCGTCCCGGTCGACGAGCGAGGCCGGACAGCGCGGGTCTCGCTGACCTCGATCCTGCGTCCTGAACCACCAGGACGTTTCCCCGGCTTCGGTCGGGTGCTCACCGCACCCGCGGCGGGTGTCGTCGCGGCTCTCCATGGCCGCGAGCCCGACCACGATGCCTTCCGAGCACTCCCCTCGATCACGTACGCCCTGACCCAGCGGCGTCGTGTCGCCGACGGATGGACCGAGCTGGCCGGCAACTACGTCATCATCGAGGTGAGGACCGGCGTGTTCGTGGCGCTGTGCCACCTCCAGCACAGCAGCATTCGAGTGGCCGTCGGACAAGTGGTCGCCCCGGGCGACGAGCTGGGCAGGTGTGGCAACTCGGGCAACAGCACCGAGCCCCACGTCCACGTCCAGGCCATGACCGGGCTCGACGCGCGGCGCGCCAGTGCCGTTCCCGTCACCTTCGACGGCAGGCTTCCTCGCAACGGGGAGGTCGTCGACGTCCCGTGACGTCGTGGCTCGCAGCCACGTTCGGATCGGACGATCAGAGGACCCGGCGGATCGCGGCGATCGCGCCGGAGAGGTAGCGGGCGACGACCTCGCGCTCGTCGTCGGACAGCGAGCGGTCGAGCTCGTCCAGGGCGGTGAACATCGGCATCAGGTGTCCGATCACCTCGGTGCGGCCGCTGACGGTGAGCACCACCTGGGTACGGCGACGGTCGTCCGAGTGCGGGCGGCGCTCGACGTGGCCGCGGGCCACCAGCCGGTCGACGATCCCGGAGGCGGCAGCCGACGTCACCCCCAGGTGTCGGGCAAGCTCCCCCGGGCCGCAGTCGGAGCGGGTCAGCTGCTCCAGCGCGGTGAGCTCGGTGTGGGTGAGCGAGGCCTTCCGGGCAACCGCCGGGCCGCTCTGCTGAGCCACCTCCAGGAGCTCGCGCAGCAGCCGCAACGTCGCGGTGCCCATCGCGTCCTCGACGTCGCCTGCGGTCATCCGCGACCCGTCCGGCGGTTGGATTTCGCTCACCAACTTAGTTAAGTTGCTTACACACTTCGAAGTTCCAGCCTAGCCCGAGGAGCACCGCATGTCCCTGCGTCGCCCCGTCGCCCTGCTCGTCGCACTGGTGGCCCTGCTCGGTGCCGGCGCCCTCATCGGGCTGGTCGGGGAGGCCGAGCGCACGCCTGCGGTGACCGACTCCCTGCCCGACGGCTACGACTCCACCACCGTCGCGCAGCTCGAGGACGAGCTCCCGAGCGGGGACGGCTCCGTGGCCGTGGTGCTCTTCACCGCCGACGGGGGCTCGCTGGATCGGGCGGACCTCGGCGAGCTCCAGCAGACCTACGACGCGCTGCGCCCCAGCGAGGACGGCACCGCAGCGGTCGCGGTGGTCCCCGTGGACGCCACCGGGGCCACCGCTGTGGCCGACGAGGTCGCCGACCTGCGCGAGCGGCTGGATGGGCAGCTGCCCGACGGTGTCACCGGTCAGGTGACCGGGCCTGCCGCCATCCAGGCCGACCTGGCCGGGGTCTTCGACGGGGCCGACATCACCCTGCTGGCCGCGACCGCCACCGTGGTGGCGATCTTGCTGATCATCACCTACCGCAGCCCGTTCCTGTGGCTGGTGCCCCTCGTGGTGGTCGGCGTCGCCGACCGGCTGGCCGCGGTGCTCGCGACCCATGGCCTGGCGGCCTTCGACGTGGCGTGGGACGAGTCGACGGTCGGCATCCTCAGCGTCCTGGTGTTCGGCGCCGGGACCGACTACGCACTGCTGCTCATCAGCCGCTACCGCGACGAGCTGCGGTCGCACAGGGACCGGTACGCCGCGATGGCGGCCGCCGTACGCGGGACCGCGGAGGCGGTGCTGGCCAGCTCCACCACGGTGGTGCTCGGGCTGCTGACCCTGCTGCTCTCGGTCGTCCCGACCACCCGCGGCCTGGGCCTCGCGTGCGCGATCGGCGTCGTCGTCGCCGCGACGTTCGCCCTGGTCGTGCTGCCGTGCGCCCTGGTGCTCTTCGGCCGCTGGGTGTTCTGGCCGCTGGTGCCGCGGGTCGGGCAGCCCGCGCTCGTGGACTCGACCCGTTCGCTGTGGCGCCGGCTCGGCGACCGGGTCGCCGCCCGACCGACGGCGTACGCCACGGTGGCGGTCCTCGTCGTGGCGGCCCTCGCGACCGGCCTGACCCAGGTGCAGCAGGGGCTCTCCGAGTCCGAGCAGTTCCTCGAGACCCCGGAGTCGGTCGCGGCCGCCGACCGGCTCGCCGAGTCGTTCCCGGCCGGGAGTGTCGACCCCACGATCGTGCTGACGCGCGAGGACCCCGGCGCGGTGCTCGCCGCTGCGAAGCAGTCTCCCGGCGTCGCCTCCGCCACCGCCGGACCCAGCGACGACGACCTGGCGCGGATCGACGTCGTGCTCGACGCCACGGCCGGCACCGGCCGGGCGGAGGCAGCGGTCAGGGATCTCCGCGCGTCCCTGGCGTCCTACGACGAGACGTGGGTGGGAGGCAGCGAGGCCGAGGCGCTCGACGAGGCGGACGCAGCCAGCAGGGACCGCGCACTGCTGGTCCCGCTGATCCTCGGACTGGTGCTGGCCGGCCTGGTGCTGCTCCTGCGCTCGGTGGTCGCGCCGCTGCTGCTCGTGGCCACCGTGGTGGGGACGTTCTTCGCCGCCCTCGGCGCCTCGTGGTGGATCTACAGCGGCGTCTTCGGCTTCGCCGCGATGGACGTCGGCGTCCCGCTGCTCGCCTTCCTGTTCCTCGTCGCGCTCGGAGTCGACTACAACATCTTCCTGGTCACCCGGGCGCTGCAGGAGTCGCGCGAGCATGGCGTCCGCGAGGGCATGCTGCGCGGCCTCACCGCCACCGGCGGCGTCATCACGAGCGCCGGCATCCTGCTGGCCGCCGTCTTCGCCGTGCTGGGCGTGCTCCCGCTGGTGGTGCTCGCCCAGCTCGGCATCGTGATCTTCGTCGGGGTCCTGCTCGACACCCTGCTGGTGCGCACCGTCCTGGTGCCCGCCCTCAGCCTGGTGCTGGGCGAGCGCTTCTGGTGGCCGCGCCGGGTCACCGCGTGAGCCCGGCGCCTCGCGCCATCAGGCGGCGCGAGCCATCTGCTCCTGCTCCTGACGACGCGCCATCTGGGTCAGACGCGCCTGCGCGGCGCGGCGGACCTTGGGGCCCTTGGTCGACATCGCCCAGAGCGTCTTGAGCTGCTCGGGCAGGTTCTTGCGGTTGGTCGTCGCCATCCAGCCGTTGGGCAGGCTGAGCCGGACCACCTTGTGCCACGCGGAGTAGACCTGCTGCGGCATCGGGCGGGTGCAGTAGTTGAGGTCGTACTTCTCGAACAGTGCCCGCACCTTCGGGGCGATCTCCGCGTAGCGGTTGGACGGCAGGTCCGGGAACAGGTGGTGCTCGACCTGGTGCGACAGGTTGCCGGTCATGACGTGCAGGGCCTTGGAGCCGGAGATGTTGGCCGCACCGAGCATCTGCCGGACGTACCACTCGCCCTTGGTCTCACCCTCGATCGAGCGCTTCTCGAAGGTCTCGACGCCCTCGGGGAAGTGGCCGCAGAGGATGACCGAGTTGGACCACAGGTTGCGCACGATGTTGGCCGTGAAGTTGGCGGCCAGCGTCGAGAGGAACGAGCCGGTCGGGACCGAGAGCACCGGGTGGGCGACGTAGTCCTTCGTGACCTGCTTGCGGATCTTGGTCAGGACCTCCTTGGCCCGGCGACGGAACTCGGGGTTCTTGGTCTGCTTCTTCGCCACCGCCGCGCCGAGGTCGAGGTCGTAGGCGGCGATGCCGTACTCGAAGAAGACGGCGTTGATGAAGCACCAGATCGGCTGGCCGAGGTGCATCGGCGCCCAGCGCTGGTCCTCGTCGACGCGCATGATGCCGTAGCCGAGGTCGTTGTCCTTGCCGACGACGTTCGTGTAGGTGTGGTGGACCTGGTTGTGGCTGTGCTTCCACTGCTCGGTCGGGCTCGCCATGTCCCAGTCCCACGTCGTGGAGTGGATATTGGGGTCGCGCATCCAGTCCCACTGGCCGTGCAGGATGTTGTGGCCGATCTCCATGTTGTCGAGGATCTTGGCCACGCTCAGGCCGGCGGTGCCCAGCAGCCAGGCCGGCGGGAAGACGCTGAAGAGCAGCACCGCGCGGCTCCCCAGCTCGAGGCTGCGCTGGGTCTTGATCATCCGGCGGATGTACGCCGCGTCGGACGCGCCGCGGGAGTCGATGACGTCCTGCCGGATCGCGTCGAGCTCGACGCCGAGCTGCTCGATGTCCTCCGGGGTCAGGTGGGCGATCGGGTTGTCGGCCTTCTTCTGGATGACAGTCATGCGTTCTCCTCTGATCGAGTCAGTGGTGAGTGGTCAGTGGTGGTCGATCTGGCACGCGCCGGCAGGCGCGTTGATGCAGGTCTGGATCTTCACGGCGCCGCTCTCGCCCTGGACGGCCGTGGTGATGTCGCCGTTGCGGAGGTCACGCACGCTGCCCTCCTTCATCGGGAGGACGCAGCCGTAGCAGATGCCCATCCGGCACCCGCTCGGCATCAGCACGCCGGCGCCCTCGGCGGCATCGAGGATCGGGGTGGCCCCGTCGGCGGTGACGGTGCGCCCGTCGGCGAAGGTGACGCTGCCACCCTCGCCCGGCTCGACGCGGCTGGTCCGGAACTGCTCGGTGAACAGCTCCAGGCCCTTGTCGGCGTGGAAGTGCTCGAGCGCCTCGAGCAGCCCGGCCGGGCCGCAGGCGAACGTACGGCGCTCGGCGATGTCGGGCACCAGGGCGGGCAGCTCCTCGACATCCAGGACGCCGTGGACGTCGTCGTAGCGCGAGACCAGCCGGATCGCGCCGGAGGCCGCGAGCGCCTCGAGGTCCCGCGCGAAGATCGAGTCGGGCCGGCTGGGCGCGACGTGGACGACGGTGACGTCGAAGTCGACGCTCCGGTTCGGGCGCAGCACGCCCTCGTCGGTCGACGGGAAGAGGTTGCGCAGCATGCCGACGACCGGGGTGATGCCGGAGCCCGCGGTGACGAAGAGGAACCGGCCACCCTCGGGCGGCAGCACGAACTCGCCGGCGGCCTGCTCGAGGTGGACCAGCGTGCCGGGGTGGGTGTCGTGGACGAGGTGGTGGCTCACGAGCCCGTCGGGGACCGCCTTGACGGTGATCGCGATCCGGCCGTCGGGGCGCGGGCCGTGGGTGAGCGAGTAGGCCCGCCACTGCCGTACGCCGTCGACGTCGATGCCGAGCCGGAGGTACTGTCCCGGCACGTGACCGGCCCAGTCGGCCCCGGGCCGGATCACCAGGGTGGCGGCGTCGCGGGTCTCGGGGACCACCTGCTCGATCCGGCCGCGCAGGTCGGCGCCCGCGCGGAGCGGGGCGAAGAGGTCGAGGAAGTCTGCGGGCACCAGTGGATGGGTCACCGCCTCGGCCAGGCGGCGTCCGTGGACACGCAACAACGACATGCCCTCCAGTCTGTCTGATTCCCAGGCGCAACTCATGGCCCTCAGACGTGAATTCACGTCCGCATTTTGTTCGCACGTGCCAAAGTCAGGAGCGTCTGAGGGCTGCGTGGCGCACGGGCTCACCGGTGGGCGGGCGATCTCGGGCCGGGCGGGCGCCACGGCCACAGCGGTCGCCGACCTGTCGCCCACCCGTGCGCCGACCACCGCAACGCGCTCGACCGTCCACGTCACGGCGACCCGGCGCCTCCCTCGGCGAGGCCGGGCCGGCGTACGGCGCGGTGCTGCGGCTGTTCCGTGGCGGCTACGCGCGGCGTGAGCGCTGGGCGTTCCGCTACGCCTGAGGTCGCCGCTAGCATCAACTTCCGGGAGGCTCGCGGACGGCAGAGCCTCCGGATTGTGCGCAGATGACAGAGGCGGCCCCGTGACCACGCACTCCCTCGACCCCGACCTGATCGAGCTGCTGCGGACCACGCTCCCGGACGTGGCGGTCCACACCGTGAGCGCGGTGCGCGACGAGGTGCCGGCCTACAGCGAGGGCCTCGGCGAGCAGCTCGCGGCCACGATCGAGCAGGCCGTGCAGATGGCGCTCGCCGGGTTCCTCCGGGTCGCCGGCAGCGACGACCCCGGAACCCCGCTGACCACGACCGTCGAGGGTGCCTACGCCCTCGGGCGGGGCGAGGCGCGCGCCGGCCGCTCGGCCGACGCGCTGCTGGCGGCCTACCGGGTCGGAGCACGGGTGTCGTGGCGCGAGCTGTCGGCGACCGCGGTGGCGGCCGGCGAGTCGGCCCACACGGTGGCCCGGTTCGCCGAGCTCGTGTTCGCCTACATCGACGAGCTGTCGGCGGCGTCGGTGGCGGGCCACACCGACGAGCTCGAGACGAGCGGCCGGGTACGCCAGGGCTTCCTCGACCGGCTCGGCGCCTCGCTGCTGCGCGGGGAGTCGGCCGACGCCCTGGCCGACGCGGCGGAGCGGGCCGACTGGACCCCGCCCCGGACGCTGACCGCGGTGCTGCTGCCGGAGGCGCAGGTGCGGCCGATGCTCGGGCTGGTGTCGGCGGGCGCCCTCACCCCGAGCGAGCACGGGCTCCCCGAGGGCCTGGCCGTGGTGCTGGTGCCCGACATGGGCGGCCGGTCCCGCCCCCGGCTGCTGCGGCTGTTGGCCGACCGGCACGCGGTCGTCGGTCCCGCACGGCCGTGGCGGGAGGCCCGGGCGTCGTACGCCCGCGCGGTCCGCGGCCTGGCACTCCGGCGTACGGCGGACCCGATCGACACCGAGCACCACCTTGCCTCGCTGGTGGTGGGCGCCGACCCGGAGGCACTCGCCGACCTGAGGGCGAACGCGCTGGCACCCCTGGCCGACGTCCGCCCGGCGACCGCCGAGAAGCTGGAGGCGACGCTGCGCTCGTGGCTGCTCCACCAGGGCCGGCGCGAGGAGGTCGCCGCCGAGCTGTTCATCCACCCGCAGACCGTCCGCTACCGGATGGGCCAGCTGCGCGAGCTCTACGGAGACCGGCTCGACGACCCGCAGACCGTGCTGGCGCTGACGCTGGCCCTGGCCTGAGCCTGTCGCCCGGCGATCCCTTGTAACGCCGGGTTACCTGCTCTTCCCACCCGGTCAGGACCGGGTGGGTACAGCAGGTCATCCGGCGTTACAGCTCTCTCAGCCGAGCCGCTCGAGCAACGACACCGCGTCGTACGGCGCCCGGCCGCGGGCGTCGTTGTCGAAGTAGACGTAGCCGTCCTGGCCGGCGCCGCGCCACTCGCGGAGCCGCTCCGCCCAGCGGTCGAGGGACGCGGGGGCGTAGCCGCTCGCGTAGAGCTCGGTGTGGCCGTGGAGCCGGACGTAGCGGAAGTCGGCGGTGTCCTCGTCGAAGCACGGCCAGCTGCCGGGGCTGTCGGAGGCGACCAGCGCGACGCCGTGGTCGCGCAGCAGCCGGACCGCGGCCGGGTCGCCGAACGACGGGTGCCGCGGCTCGAGCGCATGCCGCACCGGCGCGTCGACCAGGGGCTCGGTGACCGCCCGGTCCGGGGCCAGCTTGTCGTCGTGCCGCGTCGCCAGCGTCGCGAGAGCAGCGTGGTCGCGGGGCAGCCGGTCCAGGAACCCGGCGACGAGGTCGCGGTCGAAGGCGAGGTCGGCGGGCAGCTGCCAGAGGAACGGGCCGAGCCGGTCGCCCAGGGCGAGCACGCCCGAGGCGCAGAAGTTGGCGAGCCCCTGGTCGACGTCCCGCAGCCGCTTCATGTGGGTCACGAACCGGCCGCCCTTGACCGCCACGGGGAAGCCCGGCGGGACCTGCTCCGCGATCCGCTCGTACGTCGACGGCCGCTGCAGCGAGTAGAACGACCCGTTCAGCTCGACCGACGTCATCCGCTCCGCGACGTACTCCAGCTCCCGGCGCTGCACCAGCCCGGCGGGGTAGAAGTCACCCCGCCAGCGGGCGTACCGCCACCCGCTCACGCCGACGTAGGTCCGGGCCATGTGACCCACCGTGCCCGCTGCAACGCCGGGTTATCCACTGTGCCCACCCGGTCCGGACCGGGTGGGTAGAGCAGCTAACCCGGCGTTACAAGTCCGCCGGCGGCCTCAACGGCCCGCCGGGTCGGCTGCTCAGAGCCCGTCGTGCACCAGCTCGCCGGCGACCCAGGTGGCGGCGACGGAGGTGTCGCGGAGGTGGCGGGCGGCCTTGGCGGGGTCGTCGTCGGCGTGGGCGAGCGGGTCGGCGTCGAGCAGAGCCAGGTCGGCGGGGTGGCCGGCGGCGACGGTGCCCCACCCGTCGGTCGAGGCGGCGAGCGCCTCGCGCGGGGTGATCGCCTGCTCGGGATGCCAGGCCTCCCGGTCGTCGGCGGTCCGGTGGACGGCCGCCGCCATCGCCAGCCACGGGTCGAGCCGGGCGACCGGGGCGTCGGAGCCCATCGCCAGCCGGACCCCGTCGTCGAGCATCCACCGCAGCGCGAACGACCGGTCGCCGCGGCCCGGCCACAGCCGCTCGCTGACGTCGCGGTCGTCGAGCAGGTGGGCCGGCTGCACGCTGGCGACCACGCCCAGCTCGGCCATCCGACGCACGTCGTCGCGGCACACGAGCTGGGCGTGCTCGATCGAGCCCCGCGCATCGGTCTCGGCGAACGCGTCGAGGGCGTCTCCGACCGCCCGGTCGCCGATCGCGTGCACCGCGACGGTGAGCCCGTTCGCGGTCGCGCGGCGCAGCAGGTCCCGCAGCTCCTCCGGCGTCTGGTTGGGCTGGCCGTGGGGGAAGCCGAGCGGGGACGGTCCGGCGTAGGGCTCGCAGCACCAGGCGGTCCGGGTGTTGAGCGACCCGTCGCTGATGATCTTCAGGGGCCCCATCCGGGCCCGCTCGTCGCAGCCGGGCAGCAGGTCACCGGTGCGCAGGCCGGCGGCGATGACGCCGTCCAGCCCGTCGGCGTACGTCGCCATCCGGATCCGCAGCAGGCCCGCGCCCTTCACCCAGCGGTCGGCCCACTCCTCGTGCCCGCCGCTGAACTCGAAGTCGGTCAGCCCGACGACGCCCAGCTCGGCGGCCTGCTCCATGGTGCGGCGGTAGGCCTCGGGTCCGGTGCCGTCGTCGCCGAGCACCGTCGCCAGCCGGCCGTAGGCCCGGAACCACTCCGCCTCCGCCACCACCCCCTCGCGCAGCGGCATCGCGAGCATCATCAGCGCGATCGAGTTGAGCCAGGCGTGGTGGCCGTCGCCCGCGATCAGGATCACGGGCTGGTCGGTGTCGATCGCGTCGAGCATCGACACGACGGGGTCCTCGGGCCACCCGGTCGGCCGGTGCCCCCAGCCGATCACGGGCCACTCGGGCCACTCGGCGAGCCGCTCGCGGACCATCGCGACCGCCTGGTCGGCGGACCGGGCGCCGGCGAGGTCGAGCCGGGCGCTGGCGAGCGTCCACTGGGCGAGGTGGACGTGGTGGTCCCACAGCCCCGGAAGCAGCCAGCGGCCGTCGGCGTCGACCTCCGGCAGGCCGGGGTCGGCGACGTCGGCGCCGACGGCGGTGACCACCCCGGCCGTGACCCGGACGTCGACCGGGTCGGCCGGGACGCCCGTACCGTCGACGTCGACCAGCCGGGTGCGGCGCAGCACGAAGCTCGTCATGGCGCCCCACGGTAGGGCGCGTCGACGGCGGCGGCGCCATCGGGCCGGGCCGCCGGGGTCACCACCACCCCTGCTTCTTGGTCCAGCGCAGCAGCAGCCCGCTGATGGACACCATGACCAGCAGCACCAGCAGCAGCTGCGGGACGTGGGTCTCGTCGTTCACGATCAGGTTCATGCCGTAGACGCTCGCCAGGGCGGTCACCGGCAGCGTGACCGCGGCGATGACCGCCAGCCGCTCCATCGCCAGGGTCATCGTCGTCGTGACCCTGGTCTGGTAGAGCTCGATCACGCCGCGGAGGAACTCCCGCTCGCCGTCGGCGAAGCTGCGGAGCACGTCGAACTGTTCGGCCAGGTCCCGGGCCCAGGCGCGGTCGGGTTCCGGGACCATCCGGTCCAGCGAGCCGATCCGGGAGAGGACGTCGTGGGACTGGGCGGCCATCGTCCGGACGGTGACCAGCTCGTGGCGGACCAGGAACAACCGCTCCAGCAGCACCTCGGGCTTGCGGAAGTCACCCGCCATCGCGTCCCGCTCCAGGTCGGGCAGCCGCTCGGCGACCTGGCCGACCAGCTCCCGCTGCCGACGTACGACGGCCGAGCCCAACGCGTGGGAGAGCTCGGCCGGCGACTGGGGTGCGAACCGTCCCTCCTCGATCCGGCGACGCACCGACTCGGTCTCGACCAACGCCTGCTGCGGGTCGACGGCCGGGTTCAGCGGGCCGTGCACGCTCACCAGCCAGCGCTGTCCCACCAGCTGGTCGAGCTCGAGCAGGTGGACGTGCCCGGCCTCGCCGGTGACGGGGGTGTGCAGCACGAGGAAGACGTGGGAGGGATAGGCGTGCCCGGTCGGGACGTGGTTGCGCTGCCGGCACGCGGCCACGACCCGCGGGTGCGCGCGGCAGACCCGGGTCAGCACGTCCTCGGCGGCGTCGTCCCAGTCGTGCACGTCCACCCAGACGAAGCCGTCGGAGCGGCCGAGCAAACCCTCGAGGGCGGCGAGCGGGTGCTGGTCGACCCCGCCCGCGCGCACGAACCAGACCTCCACCCGGTCAGCGTGGCACTGCCGGGCCCCGCGCGGGAGGGGGCCGGCAGTGAACGGCCAGTAGCCTGCGGTGCGTGACCGACCGGCTGGCCGCCCACGCGCTCATCGACCTGGTGCTCGACGACGGGTCCTGGGAGGGGTGGGACGTCCCGCCCGAGCGGTCCGCGATCTCCGACGAGTACGCCGCCGAGCTGGCCGCCGCGGCCGAGAGGAGCGGCGTCGACGAGGCCGTGATCACCGGCGAGGGCCGGATGCGCGGTCGCCGGGTCGCGGTCGTGGCCGGGGAGTTCGCCTTCCTCGCCGGTTCCATCGGCCGCGACGCCGCCGACCGGCTGGTGGCGGCCGTCGAGCGCGCCACCCGCGAGGGGCTGCCGCTGCTCGCCGCGCCGGTGAGCGGGGGCACCCGGATGCAGGAGGGCACGCCGGCGTTCGTGCAGATGGTGCGGATCAGCCAGGCGGTCGCGGCCCACAAGTCGGCCGGGCTGCCCTACCTGGTCTACCTGCGGCACCCGACGACCGGCGGCGTGATGGCGTCGTGGGGATCGCTCGGCCACGTGACCGTCGCCGAGCCCGGCGCGCTGGTGGGGTTCCTCGGCCCGCGGGTCTACGAGGCCCTCTACGGGCGGCCGTTCCCCGAGGGCGTGCAGACCGCCGAGAACCTCTACGCCCACGGGATCATCGACGCCGTCCTCGCGCCCGACGAGATCGCCGACATCCTCGACCGCGCGCTCGCGGTGCTGCACGCGCCCCGGCTCGGCATCGCCCCGGTGCCCGAGCCGGGGGACGACCCGATCCCGGACGTCGACACGTGGGACGCGGTCACCCGGTCGCGGCGCACCGACCGGCCCGGCGTACGCCGGCTGCTGCGGTACGCCGCCTCCGACGTCGTCCCGCTCAACGGCACCGGCCAGGGTGAGGCCGACCCCGGGCTGCTGATCGCGCTGGTCCGGTTCGGCGAGGCGCCGTGCGTGTTCCTCGGCCAGGACCGCCGGGGGCAGACCACCGACCACCCGCTCGGCCCCGAGGCGCTCCGCGAGGCCCGGCGCGGGATGCGGCTCGCGAGCGAGCTGGGCCTGCCGCTGGTGACGGTGATCGACACCCAGGGCGCGGCGTTGTCGGCCGACGCCGAGAACGGTGGCCTCGCCGGCGAGATCGCCCGCTGCCTGTCCGACCTGGTGATGCTCGACGCGCCCACGCTGTGCCTGATGCTGGGCGAGGGCAACGGCGGCGGTGCGTTGGCGCTGCTGCCGGCCGACCGGGTGGTCGCCGCGCAGCACGCCTGGCTCTCGCCGCTGCCGCCGGAGGGCGCGAGCGCGATCGTCCACCGGGACACCGACCACGCGCCGGAGATGGCGCGGGCCCAGCAGGTGCGCGCGATCGACCTGCACCGGCTGGGCGTCGTCGACCGGGTCGTCGCCGAGAAGCCGGACGCGGCCGACGAGCCGGAGGCGTTCTGCCAGCGCATGGGTGCCGTGCTCGAGCACGAGCTGGCCGCGCTGCTGGCGTCCGGCCCCGGCTCCCCGGAGCAGCGAGCCCTCCGCTACCGCCTCTGACCCACGAGAGCGCACTCCCGCACCCTCGAGGACGCAGGTACGTCACTCGGGGCGTGCACGAGTGCGTCCTGGGAGGTGCGGGAGTGCGACTTCGCGGGTCAGAACAGCAGCGCCGAGGCGGGGTCCTCGAGCACACCGGCGACGTCGGCCAGGAACCGCGAGCCCTTCTCGCCGTCGATGTGGCGGTGGTCGAACGACAGCGCCAGCGTCGTGATCTGGCGCGGCACGATCTCGTCGCCCACCACCCACGGCTGCTTCCGCACCGCGCCGAAGCACAGGATCGCGGACTCGCCCGGGTTGATGATCGGCGTACCGGCGTCGACGCCGAAGACACCCACGTTGGTGATCGTGAAGGTGCCGCCGCTCATCTCGGCCGGCTGCGTCTTCCCCTCGCGGGCGGTCGCGGTGAGCTGGTTGAGCTCGCTCGCGAGCTCGAGCAGCGACAGTCCGTCGGCGTCCTTGACGTTGGGCACGACCAGCCCGCGCGGGGTGGCGGCCGCGATGCCGAGGTTGACGAAGCCCTTGTAGACGACCTCCTGGGCCGCCTCGTCCCAGTACGAGTTGATCTCCGGCGTACGCCGCATCGCGAGCATCGTCGCGCGGGCCAGCACCAGCAGCGGGCTGACCTTGACCTCGCGGAACTCGCGCCGGCCCTTGAGCCGCTCGACGAACTCCATGGTCCGGGTCGCGTCGACGGTGATCCACTCGGTGACGTGGGGCGCGGTGAACGCCGACTGGCTCATCGCCTGCGCCATCATCTTGCGGACGCCCTTGATCGGCTCCCGCGTCTCGCGCTCGCCTTGGTTTCGAGACGGGCCTTGACGGCCCTCCTCAACCAGCGGAGCTCCGGTGGTTGAGGAAGGCGCGCTGGCGCCTGTCTCGAAACCGCCGCCGGCGGCGCTCTCGACGTCGCCGCGGGTGATGACGCCACCCTCGCCCGAGCCGGTGAGCGTGGCGAGGTCGACACCGAGGTCCTTGGCCAGCTTGCGGACCGGCGGCTTGGCCAGGGTCCGGGCGGCCGGCGCCGGCTCGTCGTGGGGACGGGCGGGGGTGGCGGGCACGGCCGGCTCGTCGGAGTCGGCGACGTCCTGCGGCTGGGCGCCGCCCGGCGTGAACGCACCCTGCACCTGCTGCTGGGTGGTGGCGCCGGCGTCGGACGACGGCGCGGCTCCGCCCTTGCGGGCCCTCCGGACCGGACCCCGGTCGGCCTTGTTGCGGCCGACCAGGCTCTCGCCCTCTCCGCCACCGCTGGCGGCGGGGTTGGAGAGGTCGATCTCGATCTCGGCCGCCTGGGCGGCCGCCGCCTCCTGCCGGCCGGACTTCTCTCCCGCTCTCTGGGCCATCCCGAGGTAGGGGTCGGACTCGGTCTGTGGGGTGGTCCCGGCCTCGGCGGCGTCACCGATCGCGATGATCGGCGTGCCGACCGGCACCATCTCGCCCTCGGGGACCATCAGCTTCAGGACGGTGCCGGCGAACGGCGAGGGGAGCTCGACCAGCGACTTGGCGGTCTCGATCTCGACGATGATCTCGTTGATCTCGACCGTGTCGCCCTCCTTGACCTTCCAGGAGACGATCTCGGCCTCGGTGAGTCCCTCACCGACGTCGGGCAGCTTGAACTCGGCCATCAGAACGCAAGACTCCTGTCCACGGCGTCGAGGACCCGGTCGAGGTCGGGGAGGAAGTCCTCCTCGATCCGCGAGGCCGGGTAGGGCGTGTCGAAGCCGCCGACGCGGAGCACCGGCGCCTCCAGCGAGTAGAAGCACTCCTCGGTGATCCGGGCCGCGACCTCCGAGCCCAGGCCGAGGTTGACGTGGGCCTCGTGGGTGACGACCGCGCGGCCGGTGCGGCGTACGGACTCGTAGACCGGGCGCATGTCGAGCGGGCTCAGCGTGCGCAGGTCGATCACCTCGAGGCTGCGACCCTCGGTGGCAGCGGCCTCCGCGGCCGACATCGCCGTCTTCACGGTCGGACCGTAGGCCAGCACCGTCACGTCGGTGCCCTGCCGCACGACCCGGCTCCGGAAGAGCCCCTCGGGCGTGGCGTCCTCGTCGAGCTCGGCCTTGTCGGCGTGGTACTGCCGCTTGGGCTCGAGGAATATCACCGGGTCGTCGCAGGCGATGGCCTGCTGGATCATCCAGTAGCCGTCGACCGGGTTGGAGCAGGCGACCACCTTGAGGCCCGGGGTGTGGGCGAACTGCGCCTCCGGGCTCTCGGAGTGGTGCTCGACCGCGCCGATGCCGCCGCCGAACGGGATCCGGATGACCATCGGGATCTTGTAGTGGCCCTTGGAGCGATAGTGCATCTTCGCCACCTGGCACACGATCTGGTCGTAGGCCGGGTAGACGAAGCCGTCGAACTGGATCTCGACGACGGGCCGGTAGCCGCGCAGCGCCATGCCGATCGCGGTGCCGACGATGCCGGACTCGGCGAGCGGGGAGTCGATGACCCGGTCCTCGCCGAAGTCCTTCTGGAGGCCGTCGGTGATCCGGAAGACGCCGCCGAGCTTCCCGACGTCCTCGCCCATCAGCAGGACCTTGGAGTCGTCCTCCATCGCCTTGCGCAGGCCCATGTTGAGTCCCTTGGCGAGCGTGATCCTGGTCATCAGTGACCCTCCTCGAACGTCTCGAGGTAGGCGGCGAAGCCCTCGCGCTGCGCCCGCAGCTCCTCGGTCTCCTCGGCGTAGACGTGGGCGAACATGTCGAGCGGCTTCGGATCCGGCAGCGCCTTGCAGCCCTCGCGCAGGTGGTGACCGAGGTCGTCGGCCTCCTGCTTGATGGTGGCGATGAAGTCGTCGTCGACCAGGCCGTTGCGGCGCAGGTAGACCTCCAGCCGGGCGATCGGGTCCTTCAGCTTCCAGTTCTCGACGTCGTCGTTGAGCCGGTAGCGGGTCGGGTCATCGGTCGTGGTGTGGGCACCCATCCGGTAGGTGTAGGCCTCCACGAGCGTCGGGCCCTGACCGTCGCGGGCCCGCTGCAGCGCGGCCTGGGTGACGACGTACGTCGCGAGGACGTCGTTGCCGTCGACCCGGACGCCGGGGAACCCGAAGCCCAGCGCGCGCTGGTAGAGCGGGATCCGCGACTGCCGCTCGATCGGCTCCGAGATCGCCCACTGGTTGTTCTGGCAGAAGAACACGACCGGGGCGTTGTAGGAGGCGGCGAAGATGAACGCCTCGTTGACGTCGCCCTGGCTCGAGGCCCCGTCGCCGAAGTGGGCGATCACGGCGGCGTCGCGCTCGGGGTCGCCGGTACCGACCGCGCCGTCGCGCTGGATCCCCATCGCGTAGCCGGTGGCGTGGAGCGCCTGGGCGCCGATCACGATCGTGTAGAGGCCGAAGTTGTTGTCGGCGGGGTCCCAGCCGCCGTGGTCGACGCCACGGAACAGGCCGAGCAGGTTGAGCGGGTCGATGCCCTTGCAGTAGGCCACGCCGTGCTCGCGGTAGGTCGGGAAGACGAAGTCCTGCGGGCGGAGCGCGCGGCCGGCGCCGATCTGGGCGGCCTCCTGGCCGAGCAGCTGGGCCCAGATGCCGAGCTCGCCGTGGCGCTGCAGGGCGGTGGCCTCGGTGTCGATGCGCCGGGTGAGGACCATGTCGCGGTAGAAGCCGCGCAGCTCCTCGGCCGAGAAGTCGTGGTCGAACTCGGGGTGGTGGACACGTTCGCCCTCGGGCGTCAACAGCTGGATCAGCTCGGGGCCGCCGTCCTGCTGGCTGGGTCCGAAGACCTCCACCAGGTCGGGGCCGAATCCTGCAGTGGTCACCTGCGCTCCTTCTCAGCTCTCCGGCGCTCGCGGGGTCACCGCGCTGGCCGCACTGGGTCGTCGTGGCGTCCGCTTGTGACGGGGACCACAACGTGGTGGCGTCAAACGTACCGGCGTCGGACGGGCCCCCGCCAATCCGGCGCGACGACGACCCCGGTCAGCGGCCTGCAGCACTTCCGGGTGGTGGTCTCAGCCAGGCAGCTGGACGGTGCCGCCCTCGTGGAGCACGGCGACCCAGGCCTCGACGCGCGAGTCGGCGGAGGTGAGGCTGGCGCCGTCGAGGTACGGAGCCGGATCGGTCCGGCCCGCCCGCATCACCACGTCCCAGTCGTAGTCGCGCCCCTCGCGCAGGTCCCAGGTGGCGTCGGGCCGCTGTCGGACCAGCACGACCTCGGCCGCCGCCGCTCCGAGCGCCTCGACCTCGGTGCTCGCGGTGACCAGCACCTTCCCGTCGTACGGCGGGAGTCCCAGCGCCGGCTCTGCACCGATCCGGGCGGAGGCGAGGACGGCGACGACGGCCTCGACGCACTCGGGGAGGGCCACGGCGACCCGGTCGCCCGCCCCGATCCCGCAGTGGCGGAGCACCCCACCGAACGCGGCGACCTCTTCCAGCAGCCGGGCGTAGGTCCAGCTCGTCGAGGCGTCACGGAGCGCCTCGTCGTCGGCGTGGCCGCCGACCACGTGGGCGTCGACCAGGTCGAAGCAGGAGACGTTCACGAGGACCATCCTGCCGTCTCCGCACGACGGCTCAGCCCCGGCCGTGCGGGGTCGACCAGGCGTTGGCGTCGGGTCCGACCGGGACCACGCCGGTCGGGTTGATGTCGGTGTGGACGCGGTAGTAGTGCTGCTTGATCTGGTCGAAGTCGGTGTTGTCGCCGAACCCGGGCGTCTGGAACAGGTCGCGGGCGTAGCCCCAGAGGTGGGGCATCTCGGTCAGCTTCTGGCGGTTGCACTTGAAGTGACCGTGGTAGACCGCGTCGAAGCGGGCCAGCGTGGTGAACAGCCGGACGTCGGCCTCGGTGATCGACTCGCCCATCAGGAAGCGCCGGTCGGCGAGCCGCTCCTCCAGCCAGTCCATCGCCGACCACAGCCGGTCGTAGGCCTCCTCGTAGGACCGTTGGGTGCCGGCGAAGCCGCACTGGTAGACGCCGTCGTTGATGTGGGTGAAGACCCGCTCCATCACCGTCTCCATCTCCTCCCGGAGGGCAGCCGGCCACAGGTCAGGCGCGTCCTCGCGGTGGTGGTCCGACCACTCGAAGAAGAGGTCGTGGGTGATCCACGGGAAGTCGTTGGTGACGACCTGGCCGCTCTCCACGTCGACCATGGCCGGCACCGTGATGCCCTGGGGGTAGTCGGGGACCCGGGCCTCGTAGGCCTCCTTCAGCTGCTCGATGCCGAGCACCTGGTCACGGCCGCCGGGGTCGAGGTCGAAGGTCCAGCTGTCCTCGTCGTGCACCGGGCCCGGGGTGCCGAGGGAGATGACATCCTCGAGCCCGAGCAGCTGCCGCACGATGATCGCGCGAGTGGCCCACGGGCAGGCCCGGGCCGCGACCAGCCGGTAGCGCCCCGGCTCGACGGGCCAGCCGTCCCGGCCGTCGCGGGTGATCCGGTCGGGGAGGTAGCTCATGTCGCGCTGGAAGTCGGCCTTCTCGACGTACGGCATGTCCGTACCGTTTCACGTTCAACCGTTTTCAAACGTGCGCGGGACGTTCAGCGCGGGAACCTCCGGGCCAGCTCGACCACCCGGTCGTTGGCCTCCGGCTCGCCGACCGAGACCCGGGCACCCTCGCCGGCGAAGGGACGCACCACGATCCCCAGCTCGTCGGCGGCCGACGCGAAGTCGGCCGTCCGCTCGCCCAGCGCGAACCACACGAAGTTGCCCTGCGGCTCGGGGACGTCCCAGCCGACCTCACGCAGTCCGGCGAACAGCCGGTCCCGCTCGCCGACCAGGGCCTCGACCCGCTCGAGCAGCTCGCCCTCGGCAGCGAGCGATGCGACCGCGGCCGCCTGGGCCACGCTGGACACCCCGAACGGCAGCGACACCGCGCGCAGCGCCGCTGCGATCGGCTCCGGCCCGACCGCGTAGCCGACCCGGAAGCCCGCCAGCCCGTAGGCCTTCGAGAAGGTCCGGGTGAGCAGCACGTTGTCGTGGCGACGGTACGTCGTCACGCCGTCGATCGGGTCGGCGGTCCGGACGAACTCGACGTACGCCTCGTCGACGACCACGAGGACGTGGGACGGCACCTGCGCGAGGAACGCGTCGAGCTCGGCCTGCGTGACGGCCGGGCCAGTGGGGTTGTTGGGGGTGCAGACGAGCACCACCCGGGTCCGGTCGGTGATGGCGGCCGCCATCGCGTCGAGGTCGTGGCGGCCGTCGGGCAGCACCCGCACCCGGACCGACGTCGCGGCCGCGGCCGCGACGGCGATCGGGTAGGCCTCGAACGAGCGCCAGGCGTAGACCACCTCGTCGCCGGGCTCGCAGAACGCCTGCACCAGCTGGTAGACGAGCGCGACCGAGCCCGTGGCGAGCGCCAGGTCGGACGTTGGCACGCCGAGCCGGGCCGAGAGCGCCTCGTAGAGCTCGGTGTTGCCCATGTCGGGGTAGCGGTTCATCCGCTCCGCGGCCGCCGTCGCCGCCTCGACGACCCCCGGCAACGGCGGGTACGGGTTCTCGTTCGAGGACAGCTTGTAGACGGTGAGCCCCTCGCGCGGCCGCGGCGGCTTGCCGGCCACGTAGGCCGGGATCGCGGCGACGTTGGGACGGGGCTGCGGTGCGGTCATGCAGCGGAGGCTAGTCCGTGGCCGACCGGGTCACCTGCGCCGCCACGGCTGCAGCACGAGGGAGACGACGAGGCCGAGCGCGAAGCCGATCAGCGCGCCGATCACGTTGTCGACGAGGTCGGTGATGTCGCAGGCGCGGTCGATCCGGGCCAGGTAGAGCTGGACCAGCTCGATCAGCAGCGCGTACGTCGCCAGGCCGATCAGCCCCAGGGGTGCCGCGATCCAGCCGATCCGCCAGCGGCTCACCGCGACGACGAGCAGCGCCCCCGCGGGGACGAAGAGCGCGGTGTTGAGCAGCCGCTGCCCGCCCGAGAAGATCCAGAACCCCTCGGGTGCCGGTCCGCCGTAGTCGAGCGAGCAGGTCTCCGAGCGGGTCTCGGCCGGCACGGCCAGGTCGATCCCGTAGAGCGGCACCAGCGTCACCAGCGCGATGACCACCAGCCACCAGAGAAGCCCGCACCACGACCACGCGGCGACCCAGCCGGCGCGCCGCTGGGCGACCAGCGCGACGGCCGCGAAGAACAGCCCGGACACGACCGCGCCCACGACCATGCTCTCCGTGCCGCCGATGTCCACGGCGGCGAGGCTATCCGCTCACCGAGCCGCCGACCCCACTCCGACTCTGGGGAGCACGACCTCGCCGCCCGGGACGAGGGGCAGGTCACGCCCGAGGCGTACGTCGAGGGGGTTGGTCAGGCAGCGGACCGAGCCGCCGCCCTTGTGGAACTCCGACACGTCGACCACCCGGACCGTGAAGCCCCACTCCTCCAGCCGCGTCCGGACCCGGTCGGGGCAGCCCGGCATCACGATGGTGTCGCCGAGGACGACCGAGTTGGCGGCGAAGGTGGAGAGCGCCTCGGCCTCGGTCAGCACCAGCGGCTCGGGGACCAGCTCCAGGAGCGCTCGTGCCGATGCGTCGTCGAAGGCCTCGGGGCACACGATCGCCCGGGTGCTGTCGAGCGGGCAGAACGCCAGGTCGAGGTGGTACATCCCCGGGTGCGTGATCCGCAGCCCGCGGACCCGTACGTCGAGGTCGGTCGCGAGGTGCTTGAGGCCGAGCTCCTCGGTGCGCGGCCCGTGGCCGACGACCAGCGCGTCGCCGAACGCGAACGCGTCGCCGGCCTCGAAGTGCGCACCGACCCCGTCGCGGCCGGTCCACGAGGTGGTGGCGCCCAGGCCGGCGAGCCAGGGCTGTGCCGTGAGCGCCTCCAGCCTCCGCTCGGCGTGGCGCATGTGGGAGACCACCACGTGGCGGGTGCCGTCGGGGCGCTCCACGGCGAGGCCGAGGTTCATCGCGTAGACCATGTCGGGGGAGTCGGCGCGCTGCTCGAGGACGTGGACGGTGCCACCGAGCTCCTCGAGCGTGGCGACCAGCGCGTCCCACTGGGCGCGGGCGCGAGCGGGATCGGGCTGCACGGTCAGGTCCATGAACGGGTTGATCCGGTAGTCCACCCGGAAGTGGTCGGGTCGGACCGCGACGTACGTCGTGCCCCACGCGAGCTGCTCGCCCATGGCCTGCCTCCTCGGTGTGTGATGACCTGTGTGTCTGATTGTCAGACAATCTGACAAGACGAGCGTAGCGAAGATCCCGGGACCGCGCGAGGCCGGACCTCCGCCCTGAGCCGCGCCGGTCCGGCGGGGTGAGCAGCCGACGACCGGCCGTGCGCGAGAATGCGGCCATGCCGGGCGCCGAGACGTTCACGACGCTGCACCTCGACCTGGAGCACCTCTCGACGGTCGACCGGGTGGCCGACGAGCTGCGGCGGGCGGTGTTCGACGGCGAGCTGGAGTCCGGCACCCCGCTGCGCGAGGTCGCCCTCGCCGACTCGCTGGGCGTCAGCCGCTCCACCGTCCGGGAGGCGCTGGCGGTGCTCGTCGGCGAAGGTCTGGCCACCCGTGAGCCCCATCGCGGCGTCGCGGTCGCCACGCCCGACCCCGACTCGGTCCACGACGTCTGCCGGGCGCGGCTGGTGCTCGAGACCGCCGGCGTCCGCGCCTGGCCCAGCGCTCCTGAGGCGTTGCGCGACGACGTGCGCGAGGCCCTCACCGCCTTCGCCGACGCCGCCAACACAGGGGCGTCCTACCAGGTGCTCAACGAGCGCCACCTCGCCTTCCACCTCTCGCTCGTGGCGCTGGCCGGCTCGCCCCGGCTGGAGGCGATGGCGACCATCCTGTTCGCCGAGCTGCGGCTCGCGCTCGCCCAGGTCGACCGGGCCCGCCAGAACGCGCCCGACCAGGCCGGATCGCACACGCTGCTGGTCCGGCTGCTCGAGAGCGGCGACGTGGGCGCGACGGTCGAGGAGCTCGAGCAGCACCTCGCCGGCGCCGAGGTCGCGATCCTGGAGCGGCTGCACTTCGGGGAGTGAGCAGGGGCCTGCGCCCTAGGCTGGGCGCCATGCGGATCCTGATCTGGCTGGTCACCAACGTCATCGCGGTCGGCGTCGCCGCCTGGATGGTCCCCGGCATCGCGTTCACCGACGGCAACCGGCTGGCCGACTACTGGCCGGCGCTGCTGGGCGTCGGCCTGATCCTCGGCGTCGTCAGCAGCTTCGTGAAGCCGGTCGTCCAGCTGCTGTCGATCCCCTTCATCCTGCTGACCCTCGGCCTGTTCCTGTGGGTCATCAACGCCCTCATGCTCGAGCTCACCGCCTGGCTGGCCGACGTGTTCGACCTCGGTTTCCGGGTCGACGACTTCTTCTGGAGCGCGCTGCTCGGCGCGCTGGTCATCAGCGTCGTCAACTGGGCGGTCGCCACCGTCCTCGACGACTGATGCTGCCGCCGTCTCGTACGCCGGGGCGCTACCGGATCGCCCTGGTCTGCCTCGGCAACATCTGCCGCTCCCCCATGGCCCACGTGGTGCTGGAGCACGCGCTGGTCGACGCCGGGCTGGGCGACGCCGTCGAGGTGACGAGCTCCGGCACGGGCGGCTGGCACGAGGGCCAGCCGATGGACGAGCGGGCCGCCGCCACCCTGCTCGCCGCAGGGCTCGACCCCAGCCGCCACCGGGCCCGGACCTTCGACGCCGGCTGGCACGACGCCCACGACCTGGTCCTCGCGATGGACCGCGCCAACCTGCGGGACGTGGGCGGGGGCGGCGACCGGACCCGGCTCTTCCGCGACTTCGATCCGGTCGATCCGGGGGACGACGTCCCGGACCCGTACTACGGTGGGCCTGCCGGCTTCGAGGAGGTGCTGCGCATGGTCGAGCGCACCAGCGCGTCGATCGTGGCCACCCTGCGCCGGGAGCTCGGCCAGGAGCTGGCCCGGACGTGACCCGGCTGCCGCTGATCGCCAGGCGCGCCGAGGAGCTGCTCGGGGCGTCCGTGGTCTCGACCGCGCCGGTCGCCGGCGGTGACATCTCGACGGCCACCCGGATGCGGCTGAACGACGGCACGACCGCGCTCATCAAGACCCACCACCACGCGCCCGACGGCTTCTTCGACGCCGAGGTCCGGGGCCTGCGCTGGCTCGGCGAGGTCGACGACGGGGTCGCCGTGCCCGACGTGCTGGCCCACGACCACGAGTGCCTGATCCTGCGCTGGGTGGAGCCGGGCAAGACCACCGTCGACGCCGCCGTCGAGCTCGGGCGGCGGCTCGCCCGCACCCACCGGGCGGGCGCCGAGGGCTTCGGCGCCGAGCACGACGGGTTCATCGGCCGGCTGCCGCTGCCCAACCGTGCGGCCGACACCTGGCCGGAGTTCTACGCCACCCGACGCGTGCTGCCCTACCTCAAGCTCGCCCGCGACCGGGGAGCCGCGTCCGCCGACGACGCGACCGCGGTCGAGGCGCTGGTCGGCCGGCTGACGGCGCTGCTGCCCGCCGAGCCCCCCGCCCGGCTCCACGGCGACCTGTGGAACGGCAACGTGCTGTGGGGGCTCGACGGGAGCTGCCGGGTGATCGACCCCGCGGCGTACGGCGGGCACCGCGAGGTCGACCTGGCCATGCTCGCGCTGTTCGGGCTGCCGCACCTCCAACGCGTCACCGACGCCTACGACGACGAGCACCCGCTCGCCGACGGGTGGCGCGACCGGGTCGGCCTCCACCAGGTCTTCCCGCTGCTCGTCCACGCCTGCCTGTTCGGCGGCGGCTACGCCTCCCGCGCCGCCGACACCGCCCGCCGCTACCTCTGACCGACTCTCAGACACGGCTCAGGCACCGGTGGCACAGTGAGCAACGTGAACCCCCGCCCTCGCCCGCGCGTGCTCGTCGTCGACGACGACCGGGCGGTGCGGGAGTCGCTGCGGCGGTCCCTGGAGTTCAACGGGTACGACGTGTCCTTGGCCGGCGACGGGGCGGAGGCGCTCGCCAACATCTCCGGCACCCGTCCCGACGCGGTCGTGATGGACGTGATGATGCCGCGCCTCGACGGGCTCGAGGCCACCCGCGCCCTGCGCACCGCCGGCCACGACGTCCCGATCCTCGTGCTCACCGCTCGCGACGCGGTCGGCGACCGGGTGGAGGGGCTCGACGCGGGTGCCGACGACTACCTCACGAAGCCGTTCGCGCTGGCCGAGCTGCTGGCCCGGCTGCGGGCGCTGCTGCGCCGTACCGTCCAGCCGGAGGACGCCGACGAGGTGCTCACCTTCGGCGACCTGTCGATGGACGTCGCCACCCGTGAGGTCCGCCGGGGCGAGCGGCCGATCGAGCTGACCCGCACCGAGTTCACACTGCTGGAGATGTTCCTGCGGAGGCCGCGGAGGGTCCTCGAGCGGTCGTTCATCCTCGAGGAGGTGTGGGGCTACGACTTCCCGACCACGGCCAACTCGCTGGAGGTCTACGTCGGCTACCTGCGCCGCAAGACCGAGGCCGAGGGCGAGCCGCGGCTGATCCACACGGTCCGCGGCGTCGGCTACGTCCTGAAGAACCCATGACCCTCCGCGACGCCCGCCCCCCCGGCACCGAGAGGGTGCCGTCACCCGGGTCGACCCGCTGGCACTACCGGCGCTCCTTGGCCAGCCGGCTGATCCTGCTCACCACGATCGCGGTCGGCCTCGCCGTCGCCTTCGTCGCGTTCGGCGCGTTCTGGACCGCGAAGATGCAGATGCAGTCGACCCTCGACGAGTCGCTGCTCGACCGGGCCAAGAAGGCTGCGTACTCCGGCATCCCGCTCGACGTCGAGGTCCCGTCGTGGGCACTCGGCGCCGCCGACGTCCGGATCCTCTACATCACCTCCGACCAGCGCTACCAGACCTTCGACCAGTTCCCCACGCTCAAGCTCGGGGACGCCGAGCTCGGGGTGGCGTCCGGCGAGTCCGAGCAGAGCATCCGCACCCTGGTCGACGAGGAGGGCGAGCACTACCGCGTCGTCGCGGTCCCCGCCCGGGTCTCCGGCCAGGCGCTGGTGCTCGCGCAGTCACTGGAGCCGCAGCGCGAGACCCTCGCCAAGCTCGGCGGGGTGATGCTGCTCTTCGGCCTCGCCGGCGTCGTCGGCGCGGGAGCCGCCGGCTGGGCGGTCGCCCGCAACGGGCTGCGACCCGTCCGGCGGCTCACCACGGCCGCGGAGGGCATCGCCCGCACCGAGGACCTGCGCCAGCTGCCCGTCGAGGGCGACGACGAGATCGCCCGGCTCGCGACGGCGTTCAACCACATGCTCGCGGCGCTGGCCGCCTCCCGGGACCGGCAGCGACGCCTGGTCGCCGACGCCGGCCACGAGCTGCGGACGCCGCTCACCTCGCTCCGCACCAACCTCGACCTGCTCGCCCAGGCGGGGGGCGACCTGCCGGCCGAGGCCAGGGCCGAGCTGCTCGACGACGTACGGGCCCAGATCGCCGAGCTGACCACGCTCATCGGCGACCTCGTCGAGCTCGCCCGCGACGAGCCCACCACCGCCGTGGTCGAGACCGTCGACCTCGAGGACGTGGTCGACCGGGCCCTGGCGCGGGTACGCCGTCGCGCGCCCCGGGTCGAGTTCGAGACCGCGACCGAGCCGTGGTGGCTGATCGGCGACGCCGCTGCCCTGGAGCGGGCGGTGACCAACCTGCTCGACAACGCCGCCAAGTGGAGCCCCGAGGGCGGCACCGTGACCGTCCGGCTCGCACGCGGCGTGCTGACGGTGGACGACCAGGGTCCGGGGATCTCCGAGGAGGACCTGCCCCACGTCTTCGAGCGCTTCTGGCGCTCCCGGGAGTCGCGGGCGATGCCGGGCTCGGGGCTGGGGCTGGCCATCGTGGCGCAGGTGGTCGAGCGCCACGCCGGCACCGTGACCGCCGGGAGCTCCCCGCGGGGCGGCGCCCGGCTGACCGTGACGATGCCCGGGCGGGCCACCGAGCCGACGGCCTGACCTCAGCCGCCAGCAGCCCCCGCCACTCAGCGCGTCAGCCGACGACACCTCGAGGGGACGGGGTCGTTGCGCGTGATTCCGAGGCACCCGTCGAACGTCTCCAGCCGCCGGAGCAGCCGCTCCCGCAGGGCGTGGTGGGCGGGGTCGGACACGACGTTGGTGCGCTCCCAGCCGACCCCTCGGTAGTCGTAGAGCTCGTACGCATGGTCGACGCCCTCCCAGCTCGGGTCGAGGTCGTAGCGGACGAGCAGGGCCTGGCGGTTGCGCACGGCCACGTAGGACGGGATCAGGTCCATGGTCCCGCCGGCGTACGACGCGTCGGGGTCGAGACCGAGCGAGGGCGCCCACGTGTGCTCGAAGAAGGTGAACCGGCGCCGGTCCGCAGCGGGTTCCCGCAGGCTCGGCACCAGCGACGTGCCGGACCGGAACCTCGCCGGCCGCAGTCCGGCCAGCTCCTCCAGGGTCGGGGCCAGGTCGAGGTTCGACACCACGGTGTCGCGGGTGCCGGGCGCGACCCCGGGGCCGGTCACCAGCAGCGGCACCCTGACGTCGGAGACGAACGGCGTCCCCTTGCCGACTCCCAGTCCGTGCAGGCCCAGGTGGAAGCCGTTGTCGGAGGTGAGGACGACGTAGGTGTCCGGCCCGACCTCCTTCCGGAGCCGGGCCAGCATCCGGTCGACGGACTGCACCATCTGGGCCCGGTCGCGGAGCGTCTGCGAGGCGACGGTGCCGTCCGGGTCCCCGGCGGGGACCGGCCGCCACTGCGCGGCCGGCGACCCGTCGTCGCGGACCGGGGTGTTGTCGGACTGGTCGTCGGCGAAGCCGGGAAGAGCGGACGCGTCGAGGTCCGAGCACTCGACCGGGCCGCAGTTCCCCGGTCTCCCGTGATGTGGGCGATCGGCGAAGGCCGGCGGGAAGTAGGGGTCACCCGGGTAGTGGGGCATGCGGCTGATGCGCGAGTGGGGTGCGAACGGCGCGACCACGAGGAAGTACGGCGTCCGGTCGTCGCGGTGCTGCCGGACGAACTCGACCGCGAGGTCGCCGATCACGGTTCCGACGTACGCCGCGTCCTTGGCTGCCCGAGGCGCCCCGGCCGGTGGCGCGGCGACGTGCTCCACCCTCTCCCCGACGGCGTCGGCGCGCAGCATCTCGAAGTCCCAGCCGTCGTAGGCCGTCGGCATGAACGGTTGGAACAGCGTCCAGCCCGGCGGCACCTCCGGGGGCGGCACACCGGTTCCGTCGTAGTACTTGTTGAGGAACTTGCCGATCAGGCCGGTCGTCCAGCCCGCCTCGTGGAGCCGGACATTGACGCTGCGCTCGGCGTTCCCGTAGGTCGCATAGGCCTCGTAGCCACCGATCGGTCCCCAGCGGTTCGGCGTGTTGGGGGTGTTGGCGAGGACACCGGTCTGGTGCGGGTACTGGCCGGTCAGCAGGCTCGTGCGGGAGACGCAGCACAGCGAGTCGACGACGTAGGAGTGCCGGTAGGACGCCCCCTCGCGGGCCATGTCGCCGGCCTGCCGCATGGTCGGCAGCAGGTCCCACGAGAAGTCGTCCATCAGCACCAGCACGACGTCCGACGTCTGGTCGGGATCGATCCGTTGCCCGACTGCCTGCTGCTGTGCGGATCGGGCAGGCTCACCTTCGGCACGGCGCCTGCGTGCTCGCCGGTCGGCGCGACCTCCGCGCTGCACGCCGCGGCCACGGCGCACGTCAGTCCGGTGACCAGCGCGACCGTCCCCAAGACCCCCATGGCTCCCCCGTGTGTGTCCTTCTCGAGGGTAGGCGTCGCAGGCCACGGAACCTAGTCCGGACCGGGTGATCCTCAGTCGGTCAGCAGGTCCCGGACCAGGTCGTGGAGCAGGTCGTAGCCGTTCTCGGTGAGGATCGACTCGGCGTGGAACTGGATGCCGCGGTAGTGCGGGCCGCGCACGACGTGGACGTCGCCGGTCTCCGGGTCGGCCTCGACCTCGACCCCGGCGGGGAGCGGCCCGTCGGCCCGCGCGACGAAGGTGTTGTAGAACCCGACGCGCTCGGTCCGGCCGTCGATCGCGACCGGCGACTGGGTGCCCTGGAACACGATGTCCTTGAAGCCGAGCCCCAGCCCGAGCTCGTGGCACAACGCCTGGTGGCCGAGGCAGACGGCGAGGAACGGCTGCCGCCGCTCGAGCAAGCGGGACACGGCCGAGCGGAGGGTCGCCATCTTCGGGTCGTCGCCGTCGCGGGGGTCGCCCGGTCCGGGTCCGACGATCACCAGGTCGGCCCCGTCGAGCGCGCCGTCGGCGTACGCCTCGTGGCGGACGACGTCGCTCTCGAGCCCCTGCACCCGCAGCACGTGGCGCAGCATCTTCACGAAGTCGTCCTCGCCATCGAGGATCACCACCCGTCGGCCGCGCAGCGCCGGGTCGGGCGGCGCTCCGGCCTGGTCGGTCAGCCAGAACCGGCTCAGCCGCCGGTTGCGCGCGTTGAGTGTCAGCAGCACGTCCTCGTCGCTCACCAGCTCGGCGACGTTGGCCGACGGCACCGGCGCGGGCGGCACCAGCCCGAACGCGCTGAGGATGCCGGCGGCCTTGGCGTGGGTCTCCGCCACCTCGTACGCCGCGTCGGAGTCGCGCACCAGGGTGGCTCCGGCGGTGACGGTCAGCCGGCCGTCGAGGTCGACGTCAGCGGTCCGGATCACGATCGGCGAGTCGACCATGTGGCCGCCCTCGGGGTCGCGGCCCAGCAGTGCGAGCGCGGCGCCGTAGTAGCCCCGGCCCTCGGCCTCGTACTGCCTGATCAGCCGACAGGCGTTCTCGACCGGTGACCCGGTCACGGTGGCGGCGTACATCGTGTCGCGCAGCACCTCGCGCGGGTCGCGGGTGGTGCGACCGGCGAGGAGGTACTCGGTGTGCACCAGCCGGCTCATCGGCTTGAGGAACGGCCCCAGCACCTGCCCGCCCTCGGTGCAGATGTCGCACATCATCTTCAGCTCCTCGTCGACCACCATGAAGAGCTCGAAGATCTCCTTCTCGTCGCGCAGGAAGTCGAGCAGCTGGGTCCGGACGTCGCCGTCGCGCGGGATCCGGAAGGTGCCGCTGATCGGGTTCATCCGGACGTCGCCGTCATGGATCGACACGTGCCGCTCCGGACTCGCCCCGATCAGGTAGCGGTCGCCGGTGAAGAACACGTAGGTCCAGTACGCCCCGCGCTCCCGCTCGAGCAGCCGGCGGAACACGGTCAGCGCACGGTCGGCGTCCCAGTCGGCGACGGTGGCCCGGTAGTGCCGCCCGACGACCAGGTTGGCGCCCTCGCCCTGGCCGATCTCGTCGCGGATGATCGCGTCGACGAGCTCGCCGTACTCCTCGTCGTCGGTCTCGAAGCCGCCGCGGTCGGCGAGGTCGACCTCGACCTCGTCGATCGCCTCGACCACCTCGGCCACCGTGAACTCACGCTCGGACTCCACCTCGACGACGACCAGCGGCGTGCCGTCGTCGTGGGCCTCGAAGCCTCGCTCGCGAACCTGCCTGAACGGCACCGCCAGCAGCCGGTCGGCGATGTGCCCCTCCTCGGGCACCCCGGACTCGAGGGGTACGTCGAGCAGCGACTCGACCACCGTGCGCCGACCCCCGACGAGCCCGACGGTGTCGCGGTCGCCGGCCCGCGTCGAGCGCCGGATGATCGCCCACGCCTCGTGCTCCCGCAGCGCCGCGATGGCGTCCCGGGCGGAGGAGGCGGGGTCGGGCATGCGCTGAACCCTAGTCGTGCGCGCCGCGACAGGCTCCGGAGGTCGAGGTGCGAATGCGCCAAGGCCTGAGCCCTTCGAGACGGGCTCAGAGCGCCCTCCTCAGGATCCACCTCGACCTGCCGCACCCGCGCAGGGCGGTGGCCGGAGCCCTGCCCGACCTCACGGGGTTTCGAGGCTCGGCGCCGGGGCGCCTCGCACCTCAACCTCCGGCCCGGGGCCCGGCGCGCGCCCCCAGCTCGCGCTCCACGAAGCCCCGCCACCAGGCCCCCGAGATCGAGGTGCGAAGGCCGCCACGCTCCGGAGGTCGAGGTGCGACGGCCGCAACGCTCCGGAGGTTGAGGTGCGAAGGCCGCTAGGGCCTGAGCCCTTCGAGACGGGCGCCGAGCGCCCTCCTCAGGAACCACCTCGCCACCCCCGCACCCGCGCAGGGCGGTGCCGGGGCGCCTCGCACCTCGACCTCCGGACCGACGACTTCCCGGACACGTCCCGCGGAGCGTGACGGCCGCTGGCACAATCCACGGTGACCGGGCCCGAGAGGGCCCCGAACGCCTGAGCGAGCCCGCCGTGCACGACGCCCACCACACCCACCTGCGGGGCCTGGTGGAGGTCGTCTGCGCGGGCGTGCTGTGGGGCACGGGCGGCCTCGCGATGCAGCTGCTGCGCGAGCAGGACCCGATCTCGCCGCTGGCGGTCATCGTGTGGCGGGCGGCCATCGGCGCCGCCCTCGTGCTGCTGCTCCTGGTGCTGCTGCGCCGGGTGGGCGAGCTGGTCTCGCTCGTACGGCGGCACCCCTGGCGGCTGCTGGCCGTCGGCGCCGGGACGGCGGCGCTCCAGGCGTTCTTCTTCCTCGCGGTCCCGATGGTCGGCGTCGCCGTCGCCACCGTCGTCGGCCTGGGGCTGGCGCCGGTGCTGCTCACCGTCTCCGACGCGGTCCGGGTGGGGCGGCCGCCCGGGCGACGGCGGGTGCTCGTGCTGGCGATGGCCCTGGTCGGGCTGGCGCTGGTCTGCACCGTCGCCGGTGGCGGCGCGACCGGGCCGCGGCCGGTCACCGGTGTGCTGCTGGCGGCCCTCTCGGCGGTGACGTTCGCGGTCACGACCTCGGCGGCCGGCGGCCGGATCAGCCGCGGTGCCTCCCCGGTGGTGCTCACCGGCGGGATGGCGCTGGTCGGCGTCCTCGTGCTGGCGCCGACGCTGCTGCTCGTCGACGGGCCGGTGACCACCCGCGACCCCGGGGCCTGGGCCTGGCTGCTCTACCTCGGCGGCCTCACCCTGGTCGTGGCCTACGTGCTGATGTACTCCGGGCTCCGGGTCACGCCGGCGAGCACGGCAGTCACCGCCACCCTGGTGGAGCCGGTCACCGCGACCGTCGCGGCCACCGTGGTGCTGCACGAGCCGCTCGGCGTCGTCGGCGCGGCCGGCGTGGTGCTGGTGCTGGCCGGCGTCGCCGGACTGGGACGGCCGGCGGCGGCCGCCGGGCCGATCGTCAGCCCACCGTCGTCAGCAGCTGGGTCGCCCGGGTGAGCACGACGTAGAGCGTCGCCCGGCCGGTGGCCGACTCGTCCTCGATCTCCTGGGGGCGCACGACGACGATGCCGTCGAACTCCAGGCCCTTGGTGTCGAGGCCGGTCAGCACCACGATCCGGTCGTCGGCCGACGGCGTCACCGTCGAGTCGACCGCGGCGCGGGCGCCGGGTGCCTCGTCGGCCAGCTCGGGCCACGACGCCAGCCAGGCGTTGACCTCGGAGCGTCGGGCGACCGGCACCACGATGCCGACGGTGCCGGCGACCTGCCCGGCGACCGTCGCCACCGCCTCCCGGGTCGCCCCCTCGAGGTCGGGCACGTCGGCCAGCACGGTCGGCTCGACGCCCGTGCTTCGCACCGCGGTCGGCAGGTCGGCGTCGAGGCCGACCCGCTCGGCGTACGCCGCGGCGTGGGCGTAGATCTCCGCGCTGTTGCGGTAGTTGGTCGACAGGTGGAACTCGTGGACCTGCTTGCCTTCGATCGCGGCGGCGCGGGCGGCGTCTGCCTCGTCGGGCTCCGGCCACGACGACTGGGCGGGGTCGCCGACGATCGTCCACGTGGCCGCGCGGCCGCGCCGGCCGACCATCCGCCACTGCATCGGGGTGAGGTCCTGCGCCTCGTCGACCAGGACGTGCGCATAGCCGTCGTCCTCGATCCGGTGGCTGGGCGGGGTCCAGGCCCGGCCGGTCGGGGCGTACTCGCGGTCGGACGCGGTCGTGAGCTCCTGCAGGTCACCGCCGACGTGGTCGTCGAGCTCGTGGTGGTCCTCGTGGCGCGCGGGGACGTCGCCGAGGGCGTAGCGCAGCTCGTCGACGAGCGGTACGTCCTCGACCGAGAGGGGCTGCCCCGAGGCGTGGCCCCACGACTTGGTCAGCAGCCGCTGCTCCTCGTCGGTCAGCACGCCCTCGGACACCCGGGACAGCAGCTCGGGGTCCCGCAGCCAGCCGAACACGTCGGTGGCCGCGAGCGGCGGCCACCAGGCGACCGCGAAGTCGACGAAGTCCTGGCGTCCGAGCATCTCGTCCTCGAACGCCCCGCGGCCGCGCTCCCGGCCGCGCTCGCCCCGGACCTGGCGCCACATCGCGTCGAGCAGGGTGCTGGCGATCCGCGGTAGCTGCCGGTTGCGCTGGCCGTGGGACATCAGCTGGCGACGCAGCTTGCCGAGCGTCCCCCGGTCGAGGTGGACCACGTCGTCGCGCCAGAAGACGCGGAACTCCTCGGGGCTCCCGGGCGCCTGCTGCCGGGCGGCGCGGCGCATCACCTCCGCCATCCGGGCCGAGCCCTTCAGGTCGGCGACGGCGGGCTCGTCGTGGCGGGTGGCGCGCACGCCGTCGACGACCTCGCCGAGCGAGCGCAGCGCGACCGCGGTCTCGCCGAGGGACGGCAGCACCCGCTCGATGTAGCGCATGAAGACCCCGCTGGGGCCGACGACCAGCACGCCGCCACCCTCGTAGCGGCGCCGGTCGGAGTAGAGCAGGTACGCCGCCCTGTGCAGCGCCACGACCGTCTTGCCGGTGCCGGGGCCGCCGGAGATGGCGACGACTCCCTTGCTCGGCGCCCGGATGGCCCGGTCCTGCTCGGCCTGGATGGTCGCGACGATCGAGTGCATCGACCGGTCGCGGGCCCGCGACAGCTGCGCCATGAGCGCGCCCTCGCCCACGATCGGCAGGTCGGTCTCGACGGAGTCGTCGAGCAGCTCGTCCTCGACGCCGAGCACCCGGGCCCCGCTGCAGCGCAGCACCCGCCGGCGTACGACGTCGTGGGGCTCGGCGGCGGTGGCCTGGTAGAACACGGCGGCGGCCGGCGCCCGCCAGTCGATGAGCAGCGAGTCGCGGTTGGCGTCGCGCAGCCCGATCCGGCCGACGTAGCGCGGCTCGGGGTCGCGCTCGGGTCGCAGGTCGAGCCGGCCGAAGACCAGCCCCTCGTGGGCTGCGTCGAGCTGCGCGATCCGGCGCGCGGCCCGGAACACCATGGCGTCGCGCTCGACGAGGCCGCCCTCGTGCTCGAGCCGACCGCGGCCGTGGCCCTCGCGGGCCAGCGCCTGGGCCGCCTCCGTGGAATGACGCAGCTGCACGTGGACGCGGTCGACGAAGGCCTGCTCGTCCGCGATCTCGCGCTCGGCGAGTTCATCGCTCACTTGTTCCCCGATTTCCAGTGGGCCTGTTTCTTTCCCCGTTGGCCTGATCCGGCAAGTCCTCAAGCCTACAAGGCCACCCGGTCGGGGCCGGGCGAAACCCTCGAGATTCGGTAGACGCGGCGGTGCAGCACGAGCACCCCGTCCCAGGTCGGCGGGACGGGATGGTTGCCCGGGCGGCGACTACTTCTTCTTGCGCTCCAGGAAGGCCGTCATCGCCTCCCGCGCCTCCTCGCTGGCGAAGAGCTTGGCCGACAGCGCCGCCATGTCGGCGCCGTGGGCGTCGATCGCGGCCACCAGGTCGCGGTTGAGGATCGCCTTGGACTCCCGCAGCCCCTGGGCGGCGCCGGTCGCCAGGTGGCCGCACACCGAGGCGACCGCGTCGTCGAGCTCGGCGGCCGGCACCGCCGTCGTCACCAGGCCGTACGCCGCCGCCTCGGCGCCGCTGAACACCTCGCCACCCAACGTGGTCAGGGACGCCGCTCGCGGGGACATCCGGTGGTGGACGGTGAGGCTGATGATGGCGGCCGCGAGCCCGAGCTTGACCTCGGTGAGCGCGAACGTGGCGTCCTCGGCGACCACCGCGACGTCGCTGGCGGCGACGATGCCGATGCCGCCCGCACGCACGGCGCCGGACACCTCGGCGACCACCGGTTTCGGGATGGTCGCGATCAGGCGCTGCAGCTCGACGATCCGGCGTGCCCCCTCCTCCATGCCCTCGGAGGTGGCCTCCGACAGGTCGGCCCCGGAGCAGAAGACCCGGTCGGCCGAGCGGACCAGCAGCACCTTCACGGACGGGTCGACCGCGGCCGTGCGGAGGTGGCCGAACAGCTCGGTCACCAGCTGCCGGCTCAGCGCGTTGCGGTTGTGGGGGGAGTCCAACGTGATCGTGGCCAGTCCGCCACCGTCCAACCGGGTCACGTCGAGGTGCACGAGCTCGCTCATGGCGGCCATCCTGCCCGAGACGCATCAGCTTCACCGGTGTGGATGGCGGCGATGCGGCGTATGGTCGCAGCAGCCGGCCCGGATCGGGCGGCGCTGGGGGCAGGGGGGCCACCATGACACGCTTCAAGATCCTGGTCGCGGCCGTGCTGGTCGGGGGAGCGACGCTGCTCGGCAGCGGAGCCGCCACCGGGGCGCAGACCTACTGGTGCTTCGGCCAGGCCGCCACCATCGTCGGCACGCCCGGCGACGACGTCCTCATCGGCCGGGAGGACACCGCCGACGTCATCGTCGGCCTGGGTGGCGACGACCTCGTCCGCGGTGCCGAGGACGTCAACGCCCGCACCGCACCGGGCGATCGGCTGTGCGGCGGGTCGGGAGCCGACTACGTCCGCGGCGGCGTCGGCGAGGACCGCATCCAGGGTGGCGCCGACGACGACGACGTCGACGGCAGCTTCGGGTACGACTGGCTCACCCAGGGTGGTGGAGGCAACGACCGGGTCCAGGACTGCGACAGCGAGTACACCGGTGGCGTCCGGAGGATCTCCGGAGGGCCCGGTGACGACCGCGTGTGCGTCGACACCGACCGCGCGGAGATGTACGGCGACAGCGGCAACGACGTGCTGGTCGACTACGACTGCAGCACCGACAGCCGACTGTCGGGAGGCACCGGCGACGACCGCCTGCGGTCCTTCTACTACAACCTCGCGCGCACCACCTGCTCCGAGTTCGGGGTCCTGGACGCCGACCGGGTCGTCGGCGGCGACGGCCAGGACCTCGCGTGGGTCAACCCGGGCGATGTGGTGACCACCATCGAGACGGTCGAACGCAGGTGACCACCGTGCGGTGACGAGGCCCACCTCCTCCGCCGAGTCATCCGACGAGGTCGGCGTGCTCCTCCGCGAAGCCACCGACCGCTGCGACGAACCCGTCGAGCTGCTCGTCGGTCACGGCCAGGCTGAGGGCGAGGTAGCCGCGCTCCGCGACGTAGTAGCCGCGTTCGAGGAGGTCGTGGAAGAGCAGTCGGCGCCACCGCGGGTCGACGGCCGCGACGTCGGACCACCGCGCGACGGGTCCTGGCGTCGGGTGCATCGTCATCATCGAGCCGACCCCCGTCACGCAGAACCCGACCGGGGCCAGCGCCTCGGTCAACTGCTCCCGGAGCCGGTCGCCGCGCTCGTTGAGCCGGGCCAGCGTGCCGGCGTCGAGCAACCCGCTGACCGCGGCCCCCACGGCCATGGTGAAGGCGTTGTTGTTGAAGGTGCCGCCGTGGGTGAGCCCGCCGCGCGCCGGGTCGAAGGCGGCCATCACCTCCCTCGACCCGCCGAAGGCACCGAAGGAGAGCCCGCCGCCGAAGTACTTGCCGAGCACCGTCAGGTCGGCGGCGACGTCGTGGACCTGCTGCGCCCCGCCGACGGCCAGCCGGGAGGTCATCACCTCGTCCACGACGAGGAGGGCGCCGTGGGCGTCGGCGAGGGCGCGGAGCACCCCGAGGAACTCCGTCGAGGCAGGGATGCAGCCACCGGCTCCGAGCATCGGCTCGACCAGGACGCAGGCGGTGTCGTCCCCGTGGGCGGCGAGCTCGGCCTCGACGGCGCCGGGGTCGTTGTAGGGCAGCACGGAGAACCTGAACGGGACGCGCAGCGGCGCGCTGCCGGGCAGGAACGTCAGGGGGCCACCGTGGTAGGCACCCTCGAAGACGACCACCCGGTCGCGCCCGGTGACGTGGCGAGCCGTCAGCACGGCCATCAGGTCGGCCTCGCTCCCCGAGTTGGTGAAGCGCACCTGGTCGACCGAGGCGAACCGCTCCACCAGCGCCCGGGCGAAGACGGTCTCGGCCTCGCTCATGGCGCCGTACCCCCAGCCCCGGTCCAGGACGCCCCGTACGGCCTCCGCGACCACGGGCGCCCGCCCCAGCAGGCCGGCGGAGTAGTCGCCGAGCAGGTCGACGACCTGTGCTCCGTCGACGGTGGTGAGCACGGCGCCGTCGGCACCCACGACGCGTACGCCGAAGGGCTCGGTGTGCAGCACCGACCTGGTGTTGCCGCCGGGCATGACCTCGGCGGCCGCGCGGGCGAGCCGCGCGCTCTCGGGGTTGCCCTCCACGTAGCGACGCGTGGCAGCGGCCAGGGCCGCCTCGAGCGGGTCGGTCATGCCGGCCAATCTAGGCGCCGCAGCGCCGGCGCCGCGTCCCCTGCCCAACTGCCTGCCGTCGTACCCATCCCGGACGGCAGCCGCTCCGAACTCCCGGCATGAGGCAGCGACTGACGTACGCCGGGTTCGGCATCCTGGCCACGCTGGTCGGCATGGCGGCCGGCCACCTCGTGGCCGCGCTCGTCGACCCCGCGTCCTCCCCCGTCCTCGCCGTCGGCTCGACGGTGATCGACCTGACGCCCACCCCGGTCAAGGAGTGGGCGGTGCGGACGTTCGGCACCGCCGACAAGGCAATCCTGGTCGGGTCGGTCATGCTCGGCGCCGTCGTGCTCGCCGCCGTCGGCGGCATCCTCGCCCGCCGGCGGTTCGTGGCCGGTGCGCTCGTGCTGGTGCTGCTGGTGGCCATCGCCGGCGCGGTCGCCGTGCTCCGCCCGGGCGCGGGGCCCCTGGACGCGCTCCCGGCCCTCGCCACCGCCGTGACCGGCGTCGCCGCCCTCGGGTGGCTCACCCGTGCCGCGGCCCGCAGCGAGGCCTCGCCGCAGCAGTCCGCCGAGGGCCCGACCCGGCGTGGCGTGCTGGTCGCCGCGGGCGTGCTCGCCGCGGCCGCGGCCGCGATGGGCGGCCTCGGCCGCCTCGTCTCCGGGCTGCGGGCCGACCCGAGCGACGTGGCGCTCCCGGGCGCGACCGACCCCGCACCGGCGTTCCCGTCCGGCCTCGACGACCGGGTTCCGGGCATCTCGTCGTTCCGGACGTCGAACGACGACTTCTACCGCATCGACACCCGGCTCAGCCTGCCCGTCGTCGACACGGAGGACTGGACGCTCACCATCGACGGCGACGTCGAGGAGGAGGTCACGCTGACCTTCGACGACCTCCGCGACATGGAGCTCCTCGAGCGCGACATCACCCTCACCTGCGTCTCCAACGACGTCGGGGGCCCCTACGTCGGCGGTGCCCGCTGGCTCGGCGTCCGGCTCACCGACGTGCTCGACCTGGCGAGGGTGGGCGGCACGGCCGACCAGATCCTGTCGACGGACGTCGACGGCATGACGATCAGCACGCCCCTCGACGTCGCCACCGACGGCCGCGACGCGATGCTCGCGATCGGCATGAACGGCGAGGCGCTGCCCCGTGAGCACGGGTTCCCCGTGCGGATGGTGGTGCCGGGGCTCTACGGGTTCGTCAGCGCCTGCAAGTGGATCACTCGCATGACGCTCACGACGTACGACGAGCAGCAGGCCTACTGGACCGAGCGCGACTGGGCCACCGACGCCCCCATCAAGGTCGCCAGCCGCATCGACACGCCGAAGTCCTTCGCCGAGGTCGACGCCGGCCAGACCTTCGTCGGCGGCGTCGCATGGGCCCAGCACCGGGGCATCGGCAAGGTGGAGGTGCAGGTCGACGGCAGCGACTGGCAGGAGGCCAGGCTCGGGCCGTCGGCCGGCGTGGACTACTGGCGGCAGTGGTACCTGCCGTGGGACGCGAGGCCCGGCGAGCACACCCTCAGCGTCCGCGCCGTCACCGAGGACGGTCAGGTGCAGTCCCCCGCCCGGGCGATGCCGTTCCCCGACGGCGCCAGTGGCTACCAGCAGATCGTGGTGCGGGTCTCCTGACCGGCACCACGATCCGGCAATCCACCGGCCCGCCCGCTCCGAACACCTCACGACCGACACCCGACGGAAGGTTCCAGACATGAAGCGCACCACCGTTCTCCGCACCAGCGGGATGGCGCTCGCGGCGCTCACCCTGTCCACCGGGCTGGCTGCCTGTGGCGGCGACAGCGAGGCCACCGAATCCTCCGGCAGCAGCGACTCCTCGGAGACCGAGGAGACCCCCATGGAGGAGGAGTCGTCCGACATGGGCGGCGACGAGATGGACCCGATGGCGATGACCTACGGTCCCGCGTGCGGCGACGTGCCGCAGTCCGGCGACGGCTCGTTCGAGGGCATGGCCACCGCGCCCGTCGCCTCGGCCGCCAGCGCCAACCCGCTCCTGACCACGCTGGTCACGGCGGTGGGCGCCGCTGACCTGGTCGACCCGCTCAACTCGGCCCCCGAGCTGACCGTGTTCGCCCCGGCCAACCCGGCGTTCGAGCCGATCCCGAAGAAGGACCTCAACGCCCTCCTGAAGGACAAGGAGACGCTCACCGCGGTCCTGACCCACCACGTGGTCCCGCAGGAGATCGCGCCCGACGACCTGTCCGGCGAGTTCGAGACGCTGAACAAGGACACGATCACCATCAACGGCTCGGGCGAGACCGCCACGATCGGCGACGAGAAGGCCAAGGTGCTGTGCGGCGGCATCCAGACCGCCAACGCCACGGTCTACGTCATCGACTCGGTCCTGATGCCCTGACTTCCGTCGGTTGACGGGACAGGCAAGGATTCGACCGTGGACCACCTGCGCGCCGTACCCGCCGGCGCCCCCTCCGAGGAGGGGGCGTCCGGCGCGTCGGCCCTCGCCGAGCTGCTGAAGCGCGCCTCGCGCGGCGACAGCGACGCCTTCGCCCGGTTCTACGACGCCACCGCGGCGCGGGCCTTCGGGCTCGCGGTCCGGGTGGTCCGAGACCGGGCGCAGGCCGAGGAGGTGGCCCAGGAGGCGTTCCTCGAGGTCTGGCGGACCTCGGCTCGCTTCGACACGGGACGGGGCAGCGCGATCGGGTGGCTGCTCACGATCGTCCACCGCAAGGCGGTCGACCGGGTCCGGTCGGCCGAGGCGTCCAGCCGGCGCGACACCCACTACGAGTACGACAACCAGTCGGTCGCCCACGACGCGACCGCCGAGGCCGTCGAGGCCTCGATGGAGGCCCGCCGGGTCCGCACGGCCCTCGGGGAGCTCACCGCCGTCCAGCGGGAGGCCCTGGAGCTGGCGTACTTCGGCGGCTACACGCACACGGAGGTGGCGAGCATGCTGGACCTGCCGGTCGGCACGGCCAAGACCCGCATCCGCGACGGACTGATCCGGATGCGCGACGCCTTGGGGGTGACCACGTCATGAGCGACGTCCACGCCCTGGTCGGCGCGTACGCCGTCGACGCCGTCGACGACGTCGAGCGGGCCGCCTTCGAGCGCCACCTCGCCGAGTGCGAGGACTGCCGGCAGGAGCTGGCGAGCCTGCAGGAGGCTGCCGCGATGCTGTCGACGGTCGAGCCCGTCGAGCCGCCCGACCGGCTGCGCGAACAGGTGCTGGCCGGCATCGGCGCGATCCGCCCGCTGCCGCCCGAGCTGGAGCCCGAGGTGCAGCCGGTGGCTCCACGGCGCCGGTTCCGGCCCGCCGCGCTCGTCGCCGCGGCTGCCGCGGTGGTCGCGCTCGGCGCGGGCGCGGTCGTGTGGCAGCAGGTCACCGACGACACCTCGCAGGCGCCGACGGTCTCCCCGGAGGAGCGGGTCATGAACGCCCGTGACGCCGAGGAGTACACCCAGAGCCTCGACGGCATCGAGGTCACGGTCGTCCGCTCCCGCTCCCTCAACCAGGCGGTGCTGGTCACCGACGGGATGCCCGAGCCGCCCGACGGCAAGACCTACGAGCTGTGGCTCGCCCACGAGGGACAGGGCATGGTGCCCGCCGGCCTGATGGGCGGGGGCGCCCAGCAGGTGCTGTTCGAGGGCGACCCGGCCGAAGCGCTCGGCGCAGGGATCACGATCGAGCCCGAGGGCGGCTCCGACAAGCCGTCCACCCGTCCGATGATGAGCTTCACCTTCGAGAAGGCCTGATGACCTCGCCCCGCCGCGTCGCCGTGGTCGGGTCCGGCGTCGCCGGACTCGTGGCCGCTCACGTCGCCGCCCGGACCGCGCACGTGACGCTCTACGAGGCCGACGACCGGCTCGGCGGCCACGCCGACACCCATCGGGTGCGCGACGGTCAGGTCGAGCTCAGCATCGACACCGGCTTCATCGTCCACAACCGGCGGACCTACCCGACGCTGCTGAGGCTCTTCGGCGAGCTCGGGGTGGCCACCCAGGAGTCGGAGATGTCGCTGTCGGTCAGCGACGACGAGACCGGGGTCGAGTGGGCCGGCGCGCTCGGGCGGCGTGGTCTGTTCCCGACGCGCGACCACCTGCGCCGGCCGGCGTACCTCCGCATGCTCGCCGAGATCCCCCGGTTCCACCGCCGCGCGAGGCGGCTGCTGACCGAGTCCGAGGGTGACTCCCGGACGTTGCGCGCGTTCCTCCGGGAGGGCCGGTTCTCGGCGTACTTCGAGCGGCACTTCATGGAGCCGCTCGTCGCGGCGGTGTGGTCCTGTGACCCGGCGGTGGCGCTCGACTACCCGGCCCGCTACCTGTTCACGTTCCTCGACCACCACGGCATGCTCCAGGTGTTCGGCTCCCCGACCTGGCGCACCGTGACCGGCGGCTCCCACGAGTACGTCCGGCGCCTCGCCGCCGGGCTCCCCGAGGTCCGCACCGGCACCAAGGTCACCTCCGTCCTCGAGACCGCCGACGGCGTCGAGGTCACCGACGGCAACGGCGCCACCGCGACCTACGACGCCTGCGTGGTCGCGACCCACCCCGACCAGGCGCTGGCGCTGCTCGCCGACCCGACGCCGCTCCAGCGCGAGCTGCTGGGCGACCTCCCCTACTCGCAGAACTCGGCACTCCTCCACACCGACGCCTCGCTGCTGCCGCGGGCCGTCGGCGCGCGGGCATCGTGGAACTTCCGCCGGGTTGCGGGCCACGAGGGCGAGGTGACCGTCACCTACGACCTGACCCGGCTGCAGCGGCTGACCACCGACACCCACTACCTCGTCACCCTCGGCGGCGACGCCCTCGTCGACCCGGCCACCGTGATCGCCCGGCGCGAGTACGCCCACCCGCTCTACACGCCGACCTCGGTCGCCGCCCGGGCACGACTGCCCGAGATCTCCTCCGACCGGCTCGCCTTCGCCGGCGCCTACCACGGCTGGGGGTTCCACGAGGACGGCGCCCGTTCCGGCCTGGCCGCCGCAGAGCGCCTCGGCCTGTCGTGGGGGGACATGGGCTCCGCAGGTTTCGAGACAGGCGCTGGCGCGCCTTCCTCAACCGGCGAGGCGACGGTGGTCGAGGAGGACCGTCAAGGCCCGTCGGTTCCTGAGGAGGTTGCGCAGCAACCGTCGCGACGGGCTCGAAACCACCGGATGCCGCGGCTGGGGCCGTACGCCACGACGATCGGGCACTCCCGGCACCGGCCGTTCAGGCGGCGGTTCACCCACCGCTCCCACACCTGGCTGGTCGACCTCGACGACCTGCCCGACCACGGCGTCCTCGCCCGCTTCGAGGCGCGGGACCACCTCGGCGAGCCGGACCGCTCGCTGCGCGAGAACGTCGACGCGTTCCTGGCCCGCCACGGCGTCGACCTCGCCGGCGGCCGGGTGCTGATGGCGGCGATGCCGCGCGCCTTCGGCTACTGCTTCAACCCGATCAGCGTCTTCTGGTGCCTCGGACCCGACGGCGACCAGCGGGCCGTCGTCGTGGAGGTCCACAACACCTACGGCGACCGGCACGCCTACCTGGTCCACCCCGACGGGCGGGGCCGGGCCCGCACACGGAAGCAGATGTACGTCTCACCGTTCCACGGCACCGACGGCCACTACGAGCTCGTCGTCCCGTTCCCGCACGAGCGGATCGAGGTGTCGGTGACCCTCGACACCGACGACGGCGCCCGGTTCGGCGCGTGGCTCCAGGGCGAGCCCGCCGACGTCCCCCCGCTCCGCACCGCGCCCGCCGCGCTGCGGACCTCGCTCCTGATCCGCGCCCACGGCATCTGGCTGTGGGCCCGTCGGCTGCCCGTGCGGCCCCGGCCCGACCACCACCAGGAAGGCGTGTCGACCCCATGACGCTGAGCCCTGCCCGCCCGATCGTCGACAACTGGCCCGACCTGTTCGACGTGCCCGCCGGTGCCCGCAACGCGGTCGCCGCCCCGATCGCCCGCGCCCTGTTCCGGGCCGCCCTCCAGCGGCTCGACGTCACCGTCGAGGTCACCCTCGGCCCCGGGCGCCGGGAGGTGCTCGGCCGCGGCGGTCCGGTGATGCGGGTCCACCGGCCCGAGGAGTTCTACGCCCGGCTCGGCCGCGACGGGCTGATCGGCTTCGGCGAGGCCTACATGACCGGCGCCTGGGACACCGACGCACCGGGCGACCTCGGCGACTTCCTGACCGTCCTCGCCGCCGAGATCGCCACCCTGGTCCCCGCCCGGCTGCAACGGGCGCGCGCGTTCGTGGTCGCCAGGCGACCACACCTGCACCGGCCCGACGAGCGCCGGTCGCGTGACCTGATCGCCCACCACTACGACCTCTCCAACGACCTGTTCCGGCTGTTCCTCGACCCGACGCTGAGCTACTCCTCGGCGCTGTTCCCCTCCGACGCCGCCGGCCGCCCGGTGCTCCCGACCCTTCCCGAGGAGGCCGGCCTCGAGGAGGCGCAGGTCCGCAAGGTCGAGCGGCTGCTCGACGCGACCGAGGTCGGCGAGGGGTCCCGGGTGCTCGAGATCGGCACCGGCTGGGGTGAGCTGGCGATCCGGGCCGCCCGCCGGGGCGCCCACGTCCACTCGGTGACGCTGTCGGTCGAACAGCTCGAGCTCGCCCGCGAGCGGGTCGCCGCGGCCGGGCTCGCCGACCGGGTCGAGATCGAGATCTGCGACTACCGGAACGTCCCCACGGTCCACCCCGGCCGGCGGTACGACGCAGTCGTCTCGGTCGAGATGATCGAGGCCGTGGGCGCGGAGTACTGGCCGTCGTACTTCTCGACCCTCGACGAGGTGCTCGCCCCCGGCGGGCGGGTCGGGATCCAGGCGATCACGATGCCCCACGACCGGATGCTGGCCACCCGCGGCGGTTACACGTGGATCAACAAGTACATCTTCCCGGGCGGGTTCCTGCCGTCGGTGCGGGCGATCGAGGAGGTCGCCCGCGACCACACCGACCTCCGGGTGGCCGACATCCTGTCGTTCGGGCAGCACTACGCCGAGACGCTGCGCCAGTGGGACACCCGGTTCCTCGCTGCCCGCAGTGAGGTGGAGGCGCTCGGGTTCGACGAGGTGTTCGAGAGGATGTGGCACCTCTACCTCGAGTACTCGCGGGCCGGCTTCGCCTCCGGCTACCTCGACGTCCACCAGATCGTGCTCGACCGACCGCAGGAGCAGGCATGACCGTCACCGAGAGCCGGAGCGCCACCACCGCGAGCGGCGTCGCCCCGCGACTCGCTGAGGCGCTCCGCCCCTTCGTGGGGGGCGACCTGCCGGTGCGGCTGCGCGCGTGGGACGGCTCGGTGGCCGGGCCCGAGGACGCCCCCGAGGTCGAGCTCCGCTCCCCCGACGCGCTCCGCCGGATGCTGTGGCACCCCGGCGAGCTGGGCGCCGCCCAGGCCTACGTCACCGGCGAGCTGGAGGTCCACGGCGACCTCGGCAGCGCGCTCACCCACGCGTTCGCCGTCTCCCGCGAGCGCGGGCTCGGCGGCCGGCCGACCCCCTCCGCGCTGCTCGGCGCGGTCCGGGCCGCGGCCGACCTCAACGTGCTCGGCCGTCCACCCGCCCCGCCGGAGTCCCAGGCCCGGATCCGGGGCCGGCTCCACTCGGCGCTGCGCGACCGGCGTGCGATCAGCCACCACTACGACCTCTCCAACGAGTTCTACGAGCGGTTGCTCGACCCGTCGATGGCGTACTCGTGCGGCTACTGGACCCAGCCGGCGTCCGACTCCTACGGCGTCGCCGAGGCGCAGCACGACAAGCTCGACCTGGTGTGCCGCAAGCTCGGTCTGGAGCCGGGGATGCGGATGCTCGACGTCGGATGCGGCTGGGGCTCGCTGTCGCTGCACGCCGCCGAGCACTTCGGCGCCCGGGTCACCGGCGTCACGATCGCGCGCGAGCAGAAGCGGTTCATCGACGCCCGGATCGCCGAGCGCGGCCTGGGCGACAGGGTGGAGATCCGGCTCCAGGACTACCGCGAGGTCCCCGAGCGCGACCACTTCGACGCGGTCGGGTCGTTGGAGATGGGTGAGCACGTCGGCGAGGGCACCTACCCGACGTACGTCGAGGTGCTCCGCCGTGTGGTGCGACCCGGCGGCCGGGTGCTGGTCCAGCAGATGTCGCGCTCCGGTCGGTGGCCGGGCGGCGGCCCGTTCATCGAGAGCTTCATCGCGCCCGACATGCACATGCGGCCGGTCGGCGAGACGGTCGCGCACCTCGAGCGCGGCGGGCTCGAGGTCCGCGACGTCCACGCGATGCGGGAGCACTACGTGTGGACCGTGCAGGGCTGGCTCGACACGTTCGAGGCCGACCTGCCGGCGTTCGTCGCGATGGTGGGCGAGGAGGTCGCCCGGGTGTGGCGGCTCTACCTCGTCGGCGGGATGCTGTCGTTCCGCGACGGCCGGATGGGGGTCGACCAGATGCTCTGCGTGCGGCCCCGCGAAGGGCAGGGCGCCGACCACACCTTGTCTCCGGTGCGGTCCTGGTGAGCACCCTGCTGCTCGTCGCGGGCGCGTCGCTGGCGACGGCTGTCGTGGCGATGACCGTCACCGCCGTCGTCGCCCGCCGGATCGGCCGGGTCAACGTCGTCGACGTCACCTGGGGCCTCGCCCTCATCGCGGTCGCGCTGGTCTGCGCCGTCCTCTCGCCGACGTGGGAGGCGTGGCTGCTGGTCGGCATGACCGCCGTGTGGGGCGGGCGGTTGTCGTGGCACGTGCAGGTCCGGTCCCGGGGTGCCGGCGAGGACCCCCGCTACGCCGAGCTGCTGGGCGACGGCGGCCTCGGGGTCGCGGTGCGCAAGGTCTTCGTCGTGCAGGGCGCGGCGGTGTGGCTGGTGTCGCTGCCGCTGCAGGCCGCGGCGGTCACCACGCCGGAGTGGCCCTGGGTCGCCGGCCTCGGCGTGGTGGTCTGGGCCGTGGGCCTCTACTTCGAGGTGGTCGGCGACGCCCAGCTGGCGGCGTACCGCTCCCGCCCGCGCGACCAGCGACCGCGCGTCCTCGACAGCGGGCTGTGGGGCTGGACCCGACACCCCAACTACTTCGGCGACGCGTGCATCTGGTGGGGGATCTGGCTGGCCGGCGCGGTGTCGGCGGGCTGGCTCCCGGCGCTGCTGACCGTGGTCGCGCCGGCGATGATGACCCACTTCCTGCGCAACGTCACGGGCGCGAAGCTGATGGAGCGGACGATGTCGCAGCGCCCGGGCTGGGACGAGTACGCCGCCCGGGTGCCGCTGTTCGTCCCCCGGCCGCCGCGCCCCCGTCGTCGAGCCGGGTAGCGCTGGATCCGTCAGCCAGACGCCTCCCGCCTCACCTGCTCGATCTCGTGGGTGTCGCCGTCGCGGCCGTCGAACCTGACGGTCACCGACTCGAAGCCCTTGTGGCGCTGCGACTGCGCGTAGAGCGCGTAGGCCCGGCGGTCGGCGTCGGTGAGGTCGACGGAGTCGGTGAAGGGGGTGAGCAGCGCCCGGGGCCAGAGCCTGCGCGCCAGCACCACGTTGACCTCGATGCCGAACACGGCGATGAGGGCGGCGAAGAAGATCAGGCCGATCAGCCCGAGCACCAGCCCGAAGGTCTGGTTGAGCGCGCTGGTCTCGGTCAGCACGTGCTGGGCGTACGTCGCCCCAGCGAGCTGCAGGACCTGCCAGCCGAGTGCGGTGACCAGCGCCCCGGGGACCGCGCGGTACCAGGAGTGGCTGCGGGCCGCGGCGAGTCCGAACAGCGCGGTGAGCACGGCCGTCACCAGCACCACCGTGCCGAGCGCGATCAGCACCCGGATCGTCGCGTCGATCCCGGGCCCGAACACCTCGGTGCTGCTGCCGAGCGTGGAGAACACCGACAGCCCGAGCACCGACAGCCCCGCCACGGTCAGGATCAGCAGGCTCTTCAGCCGCAGCAGCAGCGGGTTGGGGCGGCTGTTGCGCGGCACCGCCCAGGCGGTGTTCATGACGTTCTGGATCGCCTGCCCGAGGCCGAGCGCACCGTACGCCGCCGCGAGCGCACCGACCACGACCGTCGTCACCGACCCCTGCAGCCCCTCCGGACGACCGAGCTGGTCGCCGATGATGGGGAACTGCGCGAGCGCGGAGTCGAGCGCTGCGTCCTGCAGGTCCGGGTTGTCCTGCAGCACGAACCCGAAGATCGACGAGGCGAGCAGCAGCAGCGGAAAGATCGCGATGAAGGCGTAGAACGTCATCATCGCCGCGAGCTGGTTGCCCTGGTCGTCGAAGAACTTGTAGATCGCGGCGAGGGGGAAGCCGACCACCCCGTGCTTCCGCTGGAAGCGGTCCACCCCCGACACGCCCATGCCCACAGTCTGCCCGTTGCCCGCTCCCGGGCCGTCATCCGGCGGCCGTAGGCTCGAGAGGACCGACGTCGACGTAGGAAGGAGCAGGCCATGAGCGAGCACTCCGTGGACGACCCGATCGGTGGGCCGGAGGGATCGGCCGGCGAGCACGAGGCCGACGACACGATCACCTCGGACGAGACCGGCACGCGCTACCGGCCCGACGGCAGCCTGGCGTCGACTCCCGAGGACGACGAGCGACTCCTCGAGGAGGAGGAGGAGGAGGGCTGAGCCCGGAGAGCGTGCCCTCGTGGACCTGAGCGCGCAGGAGGACACCAACCGGCGGATGCTCCGCGCCCGCGACGAGATGGACCGGCGCTACGCCGAGCCGCTCGACGTCCCTGCCCTCGCCGCGCTCACCCACCTCTCGCCGTCCCGCTTCGGCCGGGTCTTCCGCGACGTGTTCGGCGAGACGCCGCACCGCTACCTGCAGCGCCGCCGGGTGGAGCGGGCGATGGCCCTGCTCCGGCAGACCGACCGCCCGGTGACGCAGGTGGCGTGGGACGTGGGCTTCGCCAGCCTCGGGACCTTCAGCCGCACCTTCAGCGCGATCGTGGGCTGCTCGCCGAGCGAGTTCCGCGCGCAGGCCGAGGTGGTGCACGTGCCGACCTGCTTCGTGGCGGCGTGGACCCGGCCCCGCGACACGGCGCCGCCGACGAGGACGACGGTTTCGGAGAAGCAGCCCGGCGGGGGTGCTCACTAGCGTCGTTCCCATGACCACCACACACGTCTCCACACTCCGGATCACCGCCGTCAAGGTCCTCGACCAGGACGAGGCGCTCGACTTCTACTGCGGCAAGCTCGGCTTCGAGATCCGCGACGACGCCGACCTCGGCTTCATGCGCTGGCTCACCATCGGCCTGCCCGGCCAGGAGCACCCGCAGCTGCTGCTCGAGCTGCCGGGCGGCCCCACCCAGGACGCCGACACCGCCGCCCAGCTGCGCGACCTGATCACCAAGGGCGCGCTCGGCGGGGTCTTCCTCACCAGCGACGACATCCACGCGACGTACGCCGCGCTGCGCGACGCCGGCGTCGAGATCACCCAGGAGCCGGTCGAGCAGCCCTACGGCACCGACTTCGGGCTGCGCGACCCGTTCGGCAACCACATCCGGATCAGCCAGCTCAACGGCGCCTCCGACGAGGAGATCGAGCGCGCCTACCGCGAACAGGCGAACGCCGGCTCCTGACCGTCCTCCCCATCGATCCTCGGCCGCCCGTGTCACGCCGGGCGGTCGACCTGCGCCGCGAGGTGCTGCGGCGCCTGCAGGCAGTAGGAGTCGGTCAGCAGCTCGCCGAGCTCGTCCCAGTCGGTGTCGTCGTCGAGCAGCATGCCGACCACGTTGCCGCCCCACTCGCCCTTGAAGTAGGGCGAACCGAGGTGCTCGAACGCCATCACCTCGTCGGGATCGGCGCGGAAGGTGACCCGGAACAGCTGGTCCTCGCCACCGAAGACGTGGGCGACGGTGGCCTGCCCGACCCGCCAGCGGGTGCCGACCCAGGCGCTCTCCTCGTGAACCCGCGGGAGCGCGCCGAGGACCGCGCCGATCCGGAGCACCCACTCCTCGGGGACGAGCGGTCGCTCGGTCTTGCGGGCCACACCCCGACCCTGCCACGACCTCCCGACACCGGTCACCCCGTGCTGGGCCGCGTGGCACAGTCGGAGGCATGGACGCCGTGGCGGACGCGTTCGAGGCCCAACCCAGGTCGGGGTTCCTGCCCCGGCTCGCCCGGCCGCGGGCCGGCTTCGACGGCCCCCTCCAGATCGGCCGCGGCCAGACCAACTCCCAGCCGCGGACGGTCGCCGACATGCTGCGGCTGCTCGACGTCCGCCCCGGGCAGCGGGTGCTCGACGTCGGTTCCGGCTCGGGCTGGACCACCGCCCTGCTGGCCCACCTCACCGGGCCCGACGGCGAGGTCGTCGGAGTCGAGCTGGAGCCGTCGCTGGTGCAGTTCGGCTCGGCCAACCTGGCCAGGACCGGTCAGCGATGGGCCTCGATCCGGGAGGCCGAGCCGGGCGTCCTCGGCTGGCCGGAGGGGGCGCCGTACGACCGGGTGCTGGTGTCGGCCGAGCCGGCGACGCTGCCGGCCGAGCTGGTCGACCAGCTGGCCGACGACGGGGTGATGGTGATCCCGGTCGCCGGGACCATGCTGCGGGTGACCAACCCGGGCGCCCGGGTGACCCGCCACGGGGGCTACCGGTTCGTGCCCCTGCGCTGACCACTGCGCCGTCCCCGGCGCTGGGGTCCGGCTGCCCGCAGCGCCCCCACCGACGGCGGCGCCGGCAGGTCGCCGGGCAGCCACGGCGAGCGCACCGGCTCACCGTAGGTCCGGTCGATCGGGAGGATGCCGGTCCACACGTCGTCGGGGACGACGTCGAGCTCCTCGTCGACGTCGCCGTCGCTGACCTTCAGCAGCCAGTTGTCGTGGGTGAGGTCGAGCGCCAGTGCGACAGTCGCGGCGACCTCCTTGGGGAGGTGGTCCCGCAGCTCGTCCCGGCGGCCGGGTACGAGGACGTCGGAGATGGCGTCGAGCGCCGCGACCGCCTCGTCGCCGGTGAGCCGGACCAGCGGCCCGCGCACCACGGCCGACCGGTAGTTGGCGGAGTGCTCGAACAGCGACGTCGCCAGCACCAGCGCGTCGATCGCGTGGACCGCCAGCACCGCCTCCGCCCCGGCGGCCACCCGCCGCAGCGCCCCGGCGCCGGTGGAGCCGTGGAGCAGGACCCGGTCACCCACGCGGGCGTAGAGCATGGGCACCGCCCAGGGCCGGCCGTCGTCGGTCACGGTGGCGAGGGTGCCGACGAGCTCCTCGTCGAGCAGCCGGTCGAGCTCGGCGCGGTCCGGGCGCCGCAGCTCCTTCCTCCGGGTCAGGTCGTCCAGCGTCACCCGTCGATCGTGGCAGACCTGTCTGCCAAGGTGGACCCATGTCAGGTGGGAACTTCGCGCGACCCCAGGTCAACCTGTTCGTCGACGACGTGAGCGCGTCGGCGGCGTTCTTCCTCGACCACTGCGGCTTCACCGAGACCTTCCGGACCCCCGAGGAGGGTCCGCCGGTCCACGTCGAGATGGTGCTCGACGACTTCACGCTCGGCGTGGCCGACCACGCCAGTGGCGAGGAGATGCACGCCCTCGGGGGCGCCACGCCCGGCCTCCCCCAGTGCGACCTCACGCTGTGGTGCGACGATGTCGACGCGGCCTACGACGACCTGCTCGCCGCGGGCGCGACCCCGGTCGCCGAGCCGCATGACTTCCTCGGAAACCGGGCCGCGTGGGTCAAGGAGCCCGGGGGGCACCTGGTCAGCGTCGTGGCGAAGGTGCGCTGAACCGCTCCCGCAGCGCCTGCACCGACCGCGGCGGCTCGGCCTCGGGAGTGCCGGGCGTGGGCTCCGGCTCCCCGGCGACCGTGTGCAGCGGCACCACGCCGGTCCAGGTACCGGCGGGCAGGTCGGCGGCGTCCTCCCCGGTGCCGCCCCGGCGGACCTTGAGGATCCAGTTGTCGTCGGTGAGGTCGAGCGCCAGCGCGACGGTGGCGGCCAGCTCCTTGCCGAGGATCTCGCGCACCTCCTCGCGCCGGCCGGGCAGCAACGCGTCGGAGACCCGGTCGAGCGCGGACCGGGCCTCGTCGCCGGTCAGCGCCATGAGCGGGCCGCGCACCACCGCCGAGCGGTAGTTGGCGGAGTGGTCGAACATCGACGACGCCAGCACCAGCCCGTCGACGGCGTGCACCTCGAGCACCGCCTCGGCGCCGTCGGCCACGTGGCGCAGCGCCCCCGCCCCGGTCGACCCGTGGAGCAGGATCCGGTCGCCGTCGCGGGCGAACAGCATCGGCACCGCCCACGGCCGGCCGTCCGCGCTCACCGTCGCGAGCGTCCCCACCAGCTCCTCGTCGAGCAGCCGGTCGAGCCCGGCCCGGTCGGTGGCCCGGCGTTCCTTCTTGCGGGTCAGGTCGTCCAGCGTCACCGGCCGATCGTCGCACGGACGCTGCGGTACTCCAGTGAGAAGTGGCCCCCGAACGACCCCTCCGAGGGGCCACTTCTCACTGGAGTACCCGAAATCCCTCAGTAGCTCTTGGGGAGGCCGAGGGAGTGCATGGCGACGAAGTTGAGGATCATCTCGCGGCTGACGGGGGCGATCCGGCCGGCCCGGGTGGCGACCAGCAGGCCGGCCATGCCGTACTCCTGGGTGATGCCGTTGCCACCGTGGGTCTGCACCGCGCGGTCGACGGTGTCGCAGGCGGCCTCGGCGGCGGCGTACTTGGCCATGTTGGCGGCCTCTCCCGCTCCCCTGTCGTCACCGGCGTCGTAGAGGGCGGCGGCCTTCTGGGTCATCAGCCGCGCCATCTCGATCTCGATGTGGGACTGCGCGAGCGGGTGGGCGATGGCCTGGTGGGAGCCGATCGGTCCCTGGAAGACCTCTCGCTCCCTGGCGTACGCCGTCGCCCGGTCGAGGGCGTAGCGGGCGAGTCCCGTGGAGAACGACGCCGCCATGATCCGCTCCGGGTTGAGCCCGGCGAACAGCTGCACCAGGCCGCCGTCCTCGTCGCCGACGACCGCGTCCGACGGGAGCCGGACGTCGTCGAGGAACACCGTGAACTGCTGCTCGGGACTGACGATCTCCATCGGGATCGGCTGCGCCTCGAAGCCGTCGACGTCGGTCGGGACGACGAACAGCACCGGCTTCACCTTGCCGGTCCGTGCGTCTTCCGCGCGGGCCACGACGAGGACGTGGTCGGCCTCGTCGACGCCGGAGATGTAGACCTTGCGGCCGGTGAGCACCCACGCGTCGCCGTCCCTGCGGGCGGTGGTGGTGATGTTGTGGGTGTTGGTGCCGGCGTCGGGCTCGGTGATGGCGAACGCCATCGTGCCGGTGCCGTCGCAGATGCCGGGGAGCCAGCGCTGCTTCTGCTCGTCGGTGCCGTAGCGGGCGATGATGGTGCCGCAGATCGCCGGGCTGACGACCATCAGCAGCAGCGGGCAGCCCTGCGCGGCGAGCTCCTCGCAGACCGCGGCGATGTCGCCGATCCCGCCGCCGCCACCGCCGTGCTCCTCGGGGATGTTGATGCCGAGGTAGCCGTTCTTGCCGATCTCCAGCCACAGCTCGGTGGTCTTGCCGCCCGACCGAGCCTTCTCGGTGAACCACTCGCGACCGAACTTCGACGCCAGCTTGGCCACCGCCTTGCGCAGCTCCTGTCGCTCCTCGGTCTCGCTGAACGTCGTCATGCTTCCTCCACTGCGTCCACGGCTGCCAGGACTCCCAACACTTGGCCGGCGGCGACCTGCGCGCCGGGCCGTACGTCGACCTCGGTGACCGTGCCGGCGTGCGGCGCGGCCACGGTGTGCTGCATCTTCATCGCCTCGAGGACCAGCACCGGCTGGCCGGCCTCGACCTGTTCACCCTGCTCGACCGCGACCCGCACCACCGTGCCGGGCATCGGCGCCAGGAGGCTGCCGCTGGCCACCGCGTCGGCCGGGTCGGTGAACCGGGGCCGCTCCACGAGCCGGGCGTGCCCGAGCGGCCCGTCGACCTCGACCGCCCGGCCGTCGACCCGCACCTCGTAGGTCGCCGCGATCCCGTCCTCGACCAGCGTCACCGAGCCCGGCGCCACGGCCGCCACCTCCACCCCGTCGACGCGGTAGCCGTCGCGGCCGCCGTACCAGGCGACCTCCAGGCCGGGCTCGAAGCAGGTCAGCTGTGGCTGCGAGGTGACGTTGCGCCACGCGACCGGGATGCCGCGCTGAACCGCCCGGCGCGCGCGCCGGTCCTCGGCGAGGGCGACGGTGGCGGCCACCAGCAGGTGGCGGCGCGGCTCGCGGTCCGCGGTGGAGAGCAGGACCGAGGTGCGTTCGAGGAAGTCGGTGCCGACCCGACCGTCCAGGAAGTCCGGGTCGCGCAGGATCGCGACCAGCAGGTCACGGTTGGTGGTCACGCCGTGGATCCGGGCGCGGTCCAGCGCGGCCGCGAGCGCGCGGGCGGCCTGCTGCCGGCTCGGCGCGTGGGCGATGACCTTGGCGAGCATCGCGTCGTAGTGGGTGCCGACCTCCGAGCCGGTCTCGAACCCGGCGTCGACCCGGATCCCGTCGCCGGCGGGGAGGTCGAAGCGGGTCAGCCGGCCGCTCTGCGGCTGCCAGTCGCACCAGGGGTCCTCGGCGTACAGCCGCACCTCGATCGCGTGCCCACGAACCTGCGGTGGTTGAGGAGGTTGCGCAGCAACGGTCTCGAAACCACCGGTCGGGCGGCCCTCCGCCACCGCGAGCTGGAGCTCGACGAGGTCGACGCCGAACACCTCCTCGGTCACCGGGTGCTCCACCTGGAGCCGGGTGTTCATCTCCAGGAAGAAGAACCGTTCGGTCCCGGGGTCGTAGAGGAACTCGACGGTGCCGGCACCGACGTAGCCGATCGCCTCGGCCGCGGACCGGGCGGCGTCGTGCAGCGCGGTCCGGACCGCGTCGTCGAGGTCGGGCGCGGGGGCCTCCTCGACCACCTTCTGGTGCCGCCGCTGGATCGAGCAGTCCCGCTCGCCGAGGACCAGCACGTCGCCGTGCCGGTCGCCCACGACCTGCACCTCGACGTGGCGGCCCTGCTCGACGTACGGCTCGACGAAGACCGTGCCGTCGCCGAAGGCGCTCGCGGCCTCCGCTGTCGCCTGCGCCACCTCCTCGTCGAGGCGGGCCAGGTCGCGGACGATCCGCATCCCACGCCCGCCGCCCCCGGCGGACGCCTTCACGATCAGGGGCAGGTCGGACTCCGTCGGCTGCGCGGGTGCCTCCAGCACCGGGACGCCGGCGTCGCGCATGATCCGCTTGGCCTCGATCTTGGACCCCATCGCCTCGATCGACTCCGGGGCCGGGCCGACCCAGGTCAGCCCGGCCGCCTCGACGGCCCGCGCGAAGTCGGCGTTCTCGGACGAGGAAGCCGTAGCCCGGGTGGACCGCGTCGGCACCGGTGCGCTTGGCGGCGTGCAGCAGGGCGTCGACGTCGAGGTAGGTCTCGGCCGGCGCGTTGCCCTGCGAGCCGGACGGCGACGTCGGCCTCGCGCACGTAGGGCAGCCCGGCGTCGGCGTCGGAGTGGACCGCGACGGTGCCGATCCCGAGCCGGCGGCAGGTGCGGAACACCCGGGACGCGATCTCGGCCCGGTTGGCCACGAGGAGTCGATGGATCATGTGCGGAACACCCCGTAGCCACCGGCGCCGGTGAAGGGCGCGTTGTCGATGACGGACAGGCAGATGCCGAGCACGGTGCGGGTGTCGCGCGGGTCGATGACGCCGTCGTCGTAGAGCATCCCGGACAGGAAGTGGGGCAGCGACTGCTCCTCGACCGACTGCTCGACGAACTCCCGCATCCCGCGGTCGGCCTCGTCGTCGTAGGGCCGGCCCTTCGCCTCCGCGGCTGCGCGGGCGACGATCGACAGCACGCCGGCGAGCTGGGCCGGGCCCATCACCGCCGACTTCGCCGACGGCCAGGTGAACAGGAAGCGGGGGTCGTAGGCGCGGCCGTTCATGCCGTAGTTGCCGGCGCCGTACGACGCGCCCATGATCACGCTGAGGTGGGGGACGGTCGAGTTGGAGACCGCGTTGATCATCTGGGCGCCGTGCTTGATGATCCCGCCCTGCTCGTACTCCGCGCCGACCATGTAGCCGGTCGTGTTGTGCAGGAACAGCAACGGGGTGTCGACCTGGTTGGCGAGCTGGATGAACTGGGTCGCCTTCTGCGCCTCCTCGCTGAACAGGACCCCCTGCGCGTTGGCCAGGATGCCGACGGGGCGGCCGTGGATCCGCGCCCAGCCGGTGACCAGCGACGGGCCGTAGAGCGGCTTGAACTCGTCGAACACCTGGCCGTTCGTGGCCGAGACGCCGTCGCAGATCCGCGCGATCACCTCGCGCGGGTCGAACGGCTCCTTCAGGTCGCTCGGCACGAGGTCGAGCAGGTCCTCGACGTCGGTTTCCGGCTCCGCATAGGAGACCTCGGAGGTTGAGGTGCGAGCGGAGCGAGCCTCGAAACCCCGGGAGTCAGCCGCCTTCCTCCAGTTGAGCCGCGCCACGATCCGGCGGCCGATCCGGATCGCGTCGTGCTCGTCCTCGGCGAGGTAGTCGGCGAGGCCGGAGGTGCGTGCGTGCATCTCGGCGCCGCCCAGCGACTCGTCGTCGGACTCCTCGCCGGTCGCCATCTTCACCAGCGGCGGCCCGCCGAGGAACACCTTGGCCTGCTCCCTGACCATCACCGTGTAGTCGCTCATGCCGGGGACGTAGGCACCGCCGGCCGTGGAGTTGCCGAAGACCAGCGCCACCGTGGGCTGCTTGGCGGCGGAGCTGCGGGTGATGTCGCGGAACAGCTTGCCTCCCGGGATGAAGATCTCCTTCTGGGTCGGCAGGTCGGCGCCACCGGACTCGACCAGCGCGACGGTCGGCAGCCGGTTCTCCTCGGCGATCTGGCTGGCCCGGAAGATCTTCTTCACCGTCCACGGGTTGCTGGCGCCGCCCTTGACGGTCGGGTCGTTGGCGGTGATCACGCACTCGACGCCCTCGATGACCCCGATACCGGTGACCACGCTGGCGCCGACGGTGAAGTCGCTGCCCCAGCCGGCCAGCGGCGACAGCTCCAGGAACGCCGAGCCGGGGTCGACGAGCAGCTCGATCCGCTCCCGCGGCAGCAGCTTGCCCCGCGCGTGGTGGCGGTCGACGTACTTCTCCCCGCCGCCGGCGACCGCCTTGGCGTGCTCGGCGTCGAGCGCCTCGAGCTTCTCGAGCATGGCGGTCCGGTTGGCGCTCACCGCTCGACCACCGCCTTCATGCGCTCCAGCGTGGTGCGCATGCCGCGCTCGTTGGTACGCCGGCGCAGGAAGCCGAGCGCGGTCCAGTAGACGCGCATCGGCAGGTTGGTCTCGAGCCTGAAGTACTCCGTCACCAGCGTGCCGCCGTCCTTCGGCTCCATCCGGTAGCCCCAGTTGTTGACGGCGACGTCGTCGGTGCCGACGGAGAACTCGAAGATCCGCTCCGGCTCGCAGGCGGTGACCGTGCACGCGCTCCAGTACGTCGGCCCCACGCCGTTGCGCTTCACGTGGCCCTTGAACTTCGCCCCGACCTCGGGGCCGTCGTAGCCGCGGCGCCACCGCGCCTCGAAGGTCTCCGGGGAGAACTCCCCGATCCGCGTGACGTCGCTGACCAGGTCCCAGACCTCGGCGGGCGGGGCGGCCATCCAGACCGACACCTCGGCGCTCGGGGGCGGGAAGAGCTTCGTGATCATGCGTATCCCATCAGTCGTGCGGCAAGGTCGGTCAGCACCTCGGTCGCTCCTCCTCCGATCGGCAGGATCCGGGCGTCGCGGTAGTGCCGCTCCACCTCGGTCCCGGTCAGGTAGCCGGTGCCGCCGTGCAGCTGCACCGCCCGGTCGCACACGTACGTCGCGCAGTCGACCGCGGTCTGCTTGGCCAGGCACGCCTCGGCCACCACGTGCTCACCCGCGACGTGCCGGCGCGCGACCTCGTGGGTGTAGGCGCGGGCGACCTCGACCTGCCGTCGCATCTCGACCAGCGTGTGGCGGACCACCTGGTTGCCGACCAGCGGCTTCCCGAACGTCTCCCGCTCGCGCACGTACGCCGCGGTCAGGGCGAGGCTGCGGGCGGCGATCCCGTAGCCGTGAACGGCGAGCGCGATCCGCTCGACGACGAACTGCTCGGCGATCTGCGCGAAGCCGGTGCCCTCGTCCCCCACGAGGTTGGCCACCGGGACCCGGCAGCCCGCGAACCCCAGCTCGGCGGTGTCGGAGCAGTGCCACCCCATCTTCGACAGCGCCCGGTCGACCGTGAGGCCCGGGGCCCCCGTCTCGATCACCAGCAGCGAGATGCCGCCGTGACCGGGGCCGCCGGTGCGGACCGCCGTGGTGACGAAGTCGGCGCGGACGCCGCTGGTGATGAAGGTCTTGCTCCCGTCGACCAGGTAGTACGGGTCGCCGTCGCCGGTGACCACGCGGGCGGTGGTCCGGATCGCCGCGACGTCGGAGCCGCCGCCGGGCTCGGTGACCGCGAGGCTGCCGATCGTCTCACCGGCGAGGGTGGGCCGGACGAACCGGTCGACCAGGTCGGCGTTGCCCGACGCTGTGAGGTGGGGCAGCGCGATGCCGCCGGTGAACAGCGCGGCCATCAGCCCGCTGGACGCGCCGGCCTCGAAGCAGCCCTCCATCATCGCGATGCTGTCGAGGAGGTCGCCGCCCTGGCCGCCGACCTCCTCCGGGAAGGCGAGGCCGAGCAGTCCCTGCTTCGCGGCCTTCCGGTGCAGCTCGCGCGGCACCTCGCCCGCCGCCTCCCAGCCGTCGAGATGGGGCAGCACCTCACGGCGTACGAACTCGCCAGCCATCTCCCGGATCGCGGTCCGGAGGTCGCTCTCGCCTCCACGGGCACTGGGCTTCGACGCGCCCGTCGCGACCTCGTCCCTCGGTCCGCTCACAGCAGCGCCTCCTCGATCGAGACCGGCCGCGACCGGACCCACTCGCCGAGGCCCTTGGCCTGGGGGTCGAAGCGGGTGGAGGCGGCGACGCCGCGGCCGAGCAGGCCGTGGAGGACGACGTTGACGCCGCCGAGGTTGGGCAGCAGGAACACGTCGACGTCGAGGTCGGCCGCCTCCGGGACCAGCTCGCGCACCCGCTGCGGCGTGATCAGCTTCGAGAGCCACGCCACCCGCGCCGGTCGCTTTCCGGGGTCGTCGTGGGTCACCCACAGCCCGAGGTTGGCGTCGCCGCCCTTGTCGCCGGATCGGGCGTGGACGAAGCTGCCGAGCGGCACCCGCCGGGTCAGCGTGTCGGTCGGGTGGGGGTACGGCGAGGGCCGGGCGCCGGTCCGGTCGTCGGCCGGCTGCGGAGCAGTCGGAGGGTCGGGCACCACCTCGCGCCGGCCGTCGGCGTGCACGACGGTGTGGGTGACCCGGTCGCGGTCGACGTACGCGGCCCGGTAGACGCCGTAGGGCGTGGCCGGTCCGGGTGGCGCGGTCAGCGTGAACCCGGGGTAGGACCCCAACGCCAGCCCCACGGCCGCGGCCGTGAACCGGCGGCCGACCACGTCGGCGGAGGGGTCCTGGACCGTGCAGCGCAGGAGGGTCGACGCGCCCTCCTCGGTGTCGGCGTCGGTGGGCGGCGCCACCACGGTCGACCAGGCGACGGTCGCGGGCACGGGGTCGAGCGCGGCGGTGAGCTGCTGCCGTGCCCACGCGGCCTTGGCCTCGACGTCGAGCCCGGTGAGCACCAGCTCGACGGAGTTGCGGTGGCCGCCGAGCTCGTTGACGCACACCTTGAGCCGGTCGGGGGGCGGGGTGCCGCGCACCCCGTGGATCGCCACCCGGTCGGGCCCGTCGTGCGCGAGCTCGATCGTGGCGAGGTCGACGGTGACGTCGGGGCCGAGGTAGCGGGTGGACTGGATCTCGTACATCAGCTGCGCGGTGACGGTGTCGACGGTCACCGCGCCGCCCGTGTCGGCGTGCTTGGTGACGACGCTCGTCCCGTCGGCGGCCAGCTCGGCGAGGGGGAAGCCCAGCGGCCGGGACCGAGCCTCCTCGGGCAGTGCGGCGAAGCCGGAGAAGTTGCCGCCGGTCGCCTGGGTCCCGCACTCCAGCACGTGGCCTGCGACGACGGCACCGGCGAGCTCGTCGAGGTGCTCGTGGCTCCAGCCGTGGTGGGCGACCGCCGGGCCCACCACCAGCGAGGCGTCGGTGACCCGGCCGGTGACGACGACGTCGGCGCCCTCGCGCAGCGCGGCCGCGATGCCGAACCCGCCGAGGTAGGCGTTGGCGGTGAGCGCGCCCTCGCCGAGACCGATCTCGTGGCTGAGCCGGCGTACGTCGTCGCCCTCGACGTGGGCGACCGCCGGGTCGAGGCCGAGACCGGTCGCCACCTCGTGGAGCTTGTCGGCCAGGCCGGCCGGGTTGAGGCCGCCGGCGTTGGCGACGACGCGGACGCCGCGCTCCAGCGCGAGGCCGAGGCAGTCCTCGGCCTGCCGGACGAAGGTCCGGGCGTAGCCCAGCGAGGGGTTCTTGAGGGTGTCCTTGCCGAGGATCAGCATCGTCAGCTCGGCGAGGTAGTCGCCGGTGAGCACGTCGAGCGGGCCGCCCTCGAGCATCTCGCGCATCGCGGACAGCCGGTCGCCGTAGAACCCGGAGCAGTTGCCGATCCGCAGCGGCCGCGCCGGTGGTTGAGGAGGGCGCGCTGCGTCCGTCTCGAAACCCCCGGCGCTCATCGGGGCTCCCTGCCCTGGCCCGGCGGGCCGGCGAAGCACTGCGCGATGCCGAGCCACGCGGTGGCGTCGCGGCCCTGCGCCACCAGGGCGGTGTCACCGCGGTGGACGCGTTGGATCACCAGCCGGCAGAAGTCGAGCGCCGGACCGCGCACCGACTGGGGCGCCTCCTCCGGTCCCCACGACCAGAGGTCGCCGCTGGGCGCGGTCAGCTCGACCCGGAAGGCTTCCGCCGGCGCGTCGAGGCCGTGGACCGAGAAGGCGAAGTCGCGGGTCCGTACGCCGAGGTGGGCGACGTGGCGGATCCGGTCGGTGGCCTCCGGCTCGTCGTCGAGGGCGTGGTGGACGTCGAGCGAGTGCGCCCAGGTCTCCATGAACCGCGCGGTCGCCATCGACGTCGCCGACATCGGCGGCCCGAACCACGGCATCCGCTCGCCGTCCGGGTGGGCGCGGAGCGCGGCGGCCAGCGACTTCCGGGCGATGCGCCACCGGTGGAGCAGGTCGCCGGGGGCGACCCGGCCGCCGTCGAGTGCCGCGCGGTCGACGAAGCCGTCCGGGTCGGCAATGGCCTCGGTCACCAGCGCGTCCCAGCCCTCACGGTCGGTCGCCGCCAGGACGGCGGCCTCGTCGGTCCACGCCAGGTGGGCGACCTGGGTGGCGACGTCCCAGCCCTCGGCGGGGGTCGGCGTCCGCCAGCCGTCGTCGTCGAGGCCGGCGACGAGCGCGTCGAGCCGGTCGGACTCGGCGGCGAGGTCGGCCAGCACCTGCTCGAGGAGGTCGCTCATCGGTCCAGCTCCCGGTCGAGGACGCCGGCCCACTGGTCGAGGATCCGGCCGCGGCGGCGGGTGTCGTCGGTGATCGTGTCGGCGAGGCCGAGCCCACGGACCAGGTCGAGGGTGCCCTGCACCAGCTCGCGTACGCCGTCGCGGGACTCGTCGGCGCCGAGCGCCTCGACGGTGAGCCGGTGGGTCTCCCGGCCGATCCGCTGCTCGAGGGGGGCCACCGCCGCCAGCAGCTGCTCGTCGGTGCGGGCGGCGACCCACAGCTCGAGCGCGGCGGTGAAGACCGGGGAGCTGAAGTGGTCGCCGAGCACCCGGACCACCGCCCGGGTCCGGTCGGCCCCGCGGGGCAGCCGCCCGAGCGCCTGCTCGAGCTCGAGGCCGCGCAGCTCGGTGAGGTGCTCGACGGCGGCGACGACCAGGTCGTTCTTGGTCGGGAAGTGGTGGAGCTGGGCGCCGCGCGACACCCCGGCACGCTCGGACACCAGCGTCGTCGACGTCCTGGAGAAGCCGCGCTCGACCAGCAGCTCGACCGTCGCGTCGAGCAGCCGCAGCCGCATCGCGCGCGTCCGGTCGGCCTGCGGGACCCGGGTCGTCGTCGGCACGACACCATCGTGCCCGCCGTACAAACAAACAGTCAAGCCTGACTGTTTGTTTGTACGGCGGGACCAGTTCCGGTAGTCCAGTGAGAAGTGGCCCCTCGGAACGGCGTGTCGGGGGCCACTTCTCACTGGACTACCCCGGATACCGGCCGATCAGCCGTGGAGCATCTCGGCGGTCTCGGCGTCGGCGTGGTCGGTCTCACGGGACAGCTTCGAGGGCCACCAGATCGTGCGCCCGACATCGTAGGAGAGGGCCGGGACCAGCAGCGAGCGGACGACGATCGCGTCGAGCAGCACGCCGAAGGCCACGATGAACCCGATCTGGGCGAGGAACAGGATCGGGATCACGCCGAGCGCGGCGAACGTCGCGGCGAGCACGACTCCCGCCGAGGTGATGACGCCGCCCGTGGCCGAGAGGCCCTTGAGGATGCCGGGGTGGGTGCCCTGCCGGATCGACTCCTCCCGCACCCGGGTCATCAGGAAGATGGAGTAGTCGATCCCGAGCGCCACCAGGAACACGAACCCGATCAGCGACGTGGACGGGTCGGACGCCGGGAAGTCGAAGACGTGCTCGAACACCAGGGCCGCGATGCCCATGGTCGCCCCGAACGACAGCACGTTGGCGATGATCAGCAGCACCGGGGCGACCAGCGCCCGCAGCAGCAGGGCCAGCACGATCAGGATGACGACCAGGATCGCGGGGATCACCTTGGCCCGGTCGCTGCCGGTGACGTCGCGGGTGTCGAGGTTGATGGCCGTCGACCCGCCGACCAGGACGTCGGTCGAGACCTCGTCGAGGTCGTCGCGGAGCTCGCGCACCGTGTCGGACGCCGCCTGGGAGTCGGCGGGGCCGTCGAGCGTGGCGAGCACGATCACCTGGCCGTCGACGACCTGCGGCTGCGTCGGGTCGTCGGGCGACGGCAGCGGGAACACCGGCGGCAGCGTCTCCTCGCCGCCCGCCCCCGCCGCGGTCTCCGGCGCCGCGATGCCGGGGTGGTCGGTCACGAGGTCGACCACCTCCTGCACGTGCTCCTCCGGGGTGACGATCTGCACCGGGGAGGCGTTGTCGGCGGCGAAGTGGGCGTCGAGCACGTCCTGGGCCTCGACCGACTCGACCTCGGTCAGGAACAGCTCGGTCTGCGGCACCTGGTCCTCGTTGAGCTGGGTGATCGCCGAGGCGCACGCCGCAAGCGCGACGAAGGTGACCACCCAGACCACCCGGGCACGCGCCTGGATCAGCCGGGCCAGCCGACCCCACAGGCCCTGGGTGTCCCGGTGCTCCGAGCCGTGCATCGGGCGGAACGGCCAGTACGCCCAGCGTCCGAGCAGCAGCAGCGCGGCCGGCAGCAGGGTCAGCGAGCTGAACATGGCGCCGGCGACGCCGATCGCGCCCACCGGCCCGAGCCCGCTCAGCGAGGCCAGGTCGGACAGCAGCAGGCACAGCAGCCCGAGGATCACGGTCGCGCCGGACGCCACGATCGGCTCGAACGCACCACGGTAGGCGATCCGCATCGCGTCGTACTTCGACGCGTGGTCGCGCAGCTCCTCGCGGAACCGCGCCACGATCAGCAGCGAGTAGTCGGTCGCCGCGCCGATCGCGAGGATGAACAGGATTCCCTGCGACTGGCCGTTGAGCGTCAGCACGTCGGCCTTGGCGAGACCGTAGATCGAGGCCGCCGCGACGCCGAGTGACAGCATCGCCGAGAGCAGCACCACCAGCGGGAGGATCGGGGTGCGGTAGACGACCACCAGGATCAGGAACACCACCGCCAGTGCCACCGCCAGCAGGATGCCGTCGATCGCCCCGAACGCCTTCACGAAGTCGCCGAGGACGCCGCCCTGGCCTCCGACCAGGGCGGTGAGCCCGTCGGGCGGGTCGTCGACCACCTCTCGCAGGTTGTCGACCGCCGCGGTGACGTCGTCACCGTCGGAGGCGGCCACCTGCACGACGACCTGGGCCGCCTCGCCGTCCTCGGAGAGGATCGGCTGCCCCACGCCGTCCTCGGCCACGAACTCGACCTCGGCCAGCTCGGGCCGGTAGTCCCCGATCGCCTGCTGGTCGTCGGCGGTCAGCCCGCCGGCGCGCTCGAAGACGACCGTGACCGGGAACGTCTCCTCGTCCTGGAAGTCGATGAAGGTCTCGAGAACCTCCGTCGACTCCGCACTCTGCGGCAGGAACGCCGAGTTGTCGTTCTCCTGGACCTCGGCCAGCTTGCCGAGGAACAGCATCATCGGGATCCCGATGAGCACCCAGAGCAGCACCACCACCAGCGGGCGCACCCAGGCCCGCCGCGTCTCCCTCGCCATGGACAGAGTGTGGCCCATGTCCCGACCGGCGGGGCCCGCGGGTACGGCCGCCGGTCGGGTCCGCGTGTCAGCGCAGGCGCTGGTGGATGTCCTGGCTCATCCGGGTGATGGCGAGGTAGAACTCCAGCGTCATCCGGATCAGGCACAGGTAGAGGAACAGCAGGATCGGGCCGAGGACCAGCACGGCGACCCCGAAGCCGGTGCTCTGCGAGAAGCCCGCCACCAGCCAGATCAGCCAGCCGAGGCCGAGCGCGACGAGGGCGACGATGTAGACGGCCTTCACCAGCATCGGCGTCACGAAGTGCTCGAAGGAGAAGTCGAAGAGCGCCCCGAAGAAGCCCTTGCCCTTCGCCCGACCGGCGCCGCCGTCAAAGGGGGGTTGCCCACCGCCCACCTCATAGGGGGGTTGGCCACCGCCTGCCCCGTACGGCGACTGGGCGTAGGGGTCCGGCTGCTGCGCGTACGGGTCCGGCGGCGGCTGCCCACCTGCCCCATAGGAGGGTTGACCCCCGCCAACCTCGTAGGGATCCTGGCCGCTGGGCGGCTGCTCGCTCATGGACTCTCCGTCCTCCGGGGGGCGCGGACCTCCCCGAACCCCGTGCGCGGCAGGCTAGCCGCTCGGGCCCGCCCACCGACCGCACCGCGCCCACCGCCAGACTGGCGGCCATGACGACCCTGATCACCGGCGCCTCCTCCGGGCTCGGCGCCGAGATGGCCCGCCAGCTCGCCGACCGCGGGGAGGACCTCGCGCTGTGCGCTCGCCGGAGCGACCGGCTCGAGGCGCTCCGCGACGAGCTGCTCACCACCCACCCCGGCCTCCGGGTGGTGGTCCGGCCGCTCGACGTCACCGACCACGAGGCGGTCTTCGCCGTCGTCCACGAATTCGCGGCCGACCTCGGCCGCATCGACCGGGTCGTGGTCAACGCCGGCCTCGGCAAGGGAGCACCGCTCGGCACCGGCCGATTCGACGCCAACCGCGAGACGGCGATGACCAACTTCGTGGCGGCGCTGGCCCAGGTCGAGGCGGCGATGGACGTGTTCCGCGGGCAGGGCGGCGGCCACCTGGTGATGGTCTCGTCGATGTCGGCGATGCGCGGGCTGCCGAAGACGATGACGACGTACGCCGCCACCAAGGCCGGCGTGGCCCACCTCGTGGAGGGGCTGCGAGCCGAGTTCTACGGCACGCCGGGCTACGACTTCACCGTGCTCTACCCGGGCTACATCGCCTCCGAGATGAACGAGGGCGTCGCGGCGGCCCAGAACAAGATGATGGTCCCGACCGAGAAGGGCGTCGCGGCGATGGTGGCCGCGATCGAGAAGAAGAAGGACTCGGCCTGCGTGCCCGCCCTCCCCTGGGCGCCGCTGTCGGTCGTCATGAAGCACGCCCCGCTGCCGGTCTTCCGTCGGATGGTCTGAGCTCCGTCAGCCCATCGTCTTCTGGCCATCGATGGCCTCACGGAGGATGTCGGCGTGGCCGGAGTGCTGCGCGGTCTCGGCCACGATGTGGGTGAAGACGCGGCGGGCCGTCCGGGTCGCGCCGGGCTCGAACCACGGCGCCTCGGGGAGCGGCCAGGCGTGGTCGAGGTCGACCGTCGCGACCAGCGCGTCACCGCGCGCCGCGACCGCGTCGTACCGCTCGAGGGCACCGGCGAGGGTCTCGTCCTCCGTCAGCCGGAAGCCGTCCTCCCACGCGGAGTAGTCGCCGTCCTCCGGCGGCGCCATGGAGACCGGGCCGTGCTCGACGAAGTCCAGCCACCCCGCCTCGGTCGCCGCCACATGCTTGATCAGGCCGCCGAGGGTGAGCTCGCTGACGGTGCTGCGGGTCCGGGCCTGTTCCTCGGTCAGGCCCTGCACGGTGTGCCGCAGGAAGTGGCGGTGGATGCGCAGCGTCTCGAGCAGGTCGCGCCGCTCCTGGCTGAGGTCCTCGGTGGTCATGCGACCAGTGTGACGCGTCTTCCGGCCAGGTCCTGTCCACTGCGGTCAGCGATAGGTGAGCAGGTCCTCCGGGAGGTGCTGGTGGTCGTTGAACGACACCAGCGTCAGCCCGCGGCGTCCGGAGACGACCCGGGTGACGGACGCGTTCACCACCACCGGCGCCAGTCGGGCGTACGTCGGCAGGCCGGCGTCCAGCAGGTCGGTGGTCAGCGACGAGATCGGTCCGCCGGAGGTGACGACGACCGCCGTGCCGACGTCGGCCAGGTCGGCGAGGGCTCCGGCGACCCGCTCCCGGAACGACGGGAACGACTCCTCGTAGTCGTGGTCGTGCTCCCCCGACGTCCAGCGCCCGGTGGCCGCCTCGAACCACGCCTGGAACTGCTGCCGGTCCGGTTCGCCCTCGAAGTCCCGGGGCTGGGCGGCCAGGACGGCGAGGTGGTCCATCTCGTCCCACCGCGCGTCGAGGGTCGGCTCGACCGGCCACCCGGCGGCCGCGCCGAGGAGCTCGGCCGTCCGGCGCTGACGCTGCATCGCGCCGTGGAGGACCGCGTCGGGGCGCAGCCCCGACAGTGCCTTGCCGACCACCGTCGCCTGCGCCTCACCACGCTCGGAGAGCACGTCGTAGTCGGCCGCCCCCCATGACGCCTGACCGTGACGGACCAGCAGGACCTGGCCCATCAGCGGCCGATCACGGCGCGGCAGCGCTGCTCGAGGTAGCCGACCGCCGGGCCGAAGACGGCGTACGCCTCGTTGGTGGTCTGCCGGTGGTAGTAGCGGAACCAGATCTGCTGGGCGATCACGGCCAGCCGGAACAGGCCGAACGCCTCGTAGAACCGCCACTGCTCCGGGGTGACCGACCGGCCGGTGCGCTCGGCGTAGTAGTCGACGACCTGCGCGCGGGTCCACATGCCCGGCGCGGTCGACGGCTGGCGGCGGAACTGCAGGAAGAACTCGTCGTCGTCGGCCTGCACCCAGTAGGACAGTGCGCCGCCGAGGTCCATGAGCGGGTCGCCGACGGTGGCCATCTCCCAGTCGAGGACGGCGGCCACGCGGAGCGGGTCCGCGGGCGAGAGCACCGCGTTGTCGAGCCGGAAGTCGTTGTGGATCAGGCAGGACGCCACGTCCGCGGGCTGCTCTGCGTCGAGCCAGCGGGTGAGGTCGGACCAGTCGCCCATGTCGTCGGTGCGGGCGTTGTCGAGCCGGGTGGTCCAGCCGGACACCTGCCGGGCGACGTACCCCTCGCCCTTGCCGAGGTCGCGCAGCCCGGCCGCGTCGAGGTCGACCGAGTGCAGCTGCACCAGCACGTCCCAGAAGTTCCCGCACAGCGTCGAGGTGCCGGTCTCGTCGAGGTCGACGCCGAGCTCGCGCCGCGGGATGGTGCCGTCGACCTGGGTCATCACGTAGAACGGCGACCCGATCACGTCGTCATCGTCGCAGTGGGCGACCATCTCCGGCACCAGCGGGAAGACCGGGCCGAGGGCGGCCTGGATCCGGTGCTCGCGGCCCATGTCGTGGGCGCCCTTCGCCTTCACCCCCGACGGCGGCCGCCGCAGGATCAGCGTCGCGTCGGGCCAGGTGAGCCGGTAGGTCAGGTTGGACGCCCCGCCGGGGAACTGCCGGACCTCGGGGGTGCCGTCGAGCCGGTCGCGCCACGGCTCCGTGGCGTGGTCACGCAGCCAGGCGCCCACGGCGGCCACGTCGAAGGCGTCCTCGTCGCGGACCGCCCGGGTCTCGTCGGCAGGTCCGCTCACGGGGTCAGCTCCTGGAGTCGCGCGGCCTGGTGCCGCAGCTGGCGGTCGTAGGCCGCCCGGTCGGTGGTCTTCAGCTTGTACGCCGCCCGGGCGGCAGGGTCGGGGAGGATCAGCTCGTCGCCGCGGTCGATCCCGGCCAGCACCTCGGCCGCGATGTCCTCCGGCGCCAGCGGCGCGTTCTCGACGAGCTGCCCGACGACGGCGCCGACGGCGGTGTCGGCTCCGCGCATCCGCTCGACCAGGCCGGTGCGGAAGTAGGACGGGCAGACCACGCTCGCCCGGACGCCGTACGCCGCGAGCTCGTGGCCGGTGGTCTCGGTGAGCGCGACGACGGCGGCCTTGACGGCGTTGTACGACGCCATGCCGGCCGGGTGGACGAGCCCGGCGAGGGAGGCGACGTTGACGACGTGGCCGGACCGCTGGGCCTTGAGGAGCGGGACGAAGGTGCGGGTGCCCCGGACGGCGCCGAACAGGTTGATGTCGGTGATCCACCACCACTCCTCCAGGGTGGCGACGTCGAGCCGCCCGCCCCCGGCGACGCCGGCGTTGTTGACGAGCACGTCGAGCCCGCCCCAGGTGTCCTCGACGTGGTGGCGCGCGGCCGCCCAGTCGTCGTCGCTCGTGACGTCGAGCCGCAGGTCGACACTCGCGCCGTCGGGGGCGTCGAGGTCGGTCGCCAGCACCTCGTCGCCGCGCTCGCGGAACGCGGTGACCAGCGCGGCGCCGAGCCCGCGGGCGGCCCCCGTGACCAGCACCCGTCGAGGTCGCGGCGTCACGGGACCGGTCACCGGTGCTTGCCGAGCTCGAGCCGGGCGACCAGGCCCTGGTGCACCTCGTCGGGGCCGTCGGCCAGCCGCAGCGCGCGCGAGTTGACCCACGACATCGCCAGCGGGAAGTCGTCGGAGAGGCCGGCGCCGCCGTGCATCTGGATGGCCATGTCGATCACCGCGAGGGTGGTGCGAGGCACCGCGACCTTGATCTGGGAGACCTCGGAGATCGCGTTCATCGGCCCGCCCTCGTCGAGCTTCCACGCAGCGTGGAGCACCAGCAGCCGGGCCTGCTCGATCGCGATCCGGGCGTCGGCGATCCGTTCCCGGTTGCCGCCGAGGTCGACCAGCGGCTTGCCGAAGGCGGTCCGGGACAGGCCGCGGCGGATGGCGTGCTCGAGGGCCACCTCGGCGGCACCGATCAGCCGCATGCAGTGGTGGATCCGGCCGGGACCGAGCCGTCCCTGCGCGATCGCGAACGCCTCGCCGGGCCCGGACAGGACGTTGGCCGCCGGCACCCGGACGTCGGTGAACGAGACCTCGCCGTGGCCGATCGGCTCGTCGGCGTACCCCATCGTGGTGAGCAGCCGCTCGATCCGTACGCCCGGGGTGTCGCGCGGGACGAGCACCATCGTGTGCCGGTGGTGCCGGTCAGCGCCGGGGTCGGTCAGGCCCATGAACACGAAGATCTGGCAGTCGGGGTGGCCGACGCCGGTCGACCACCACTTCCGTCCGTTGACGACGACCTCGTCGCCGTCGACGACGGCGGTGGCCTCCATGTTGGTCGCGTCGGAGCTGGCGACCCCGGGCTCGGTCATCGTGAACGCCGACCGGATCCGGCCGTCGAGCAGCGGCTCCAGCCACCGCTCGCGCTGCGCGTCGGTGCCGTAGCGCAGCAGCACCTCCATGTTGCCGGTGTCGGGGGCGTTGCAGTTGAGGACCAGCGGCGCGATCGCCGAGCGCCCCATCAGCTCGGCGAGCGGTGCGTAGTCGACGTTGGTCAGCCCCTCGCCACCGTCGGTGCCGAACCGCGTCGCGTAGTCGCCGGCGTGCTCCCGCGGCAGGAACAGGTTCCAGAGCCCCTGCCGCCGGGCCTCGTCCTTGAGCTCCTCGATGACCGGGAGCGGCGTCCACTGGGTGCCGGCCACCCGGGCAGCCGCCAAGTCACGGTGGTAGTCGGCCTCGACCGGCTCGACATGCTCCGCCAGGAACGTCGTCACCCGCTCGCGGAGGTCGGACGCCCGGGGGGAGGGGGAGAAGTCCATGGCATGCCACCCTAGGGCCCATGCGTCTCCTGGTCGTCTGCCTGCTCGTCGCCGGACTGACCGCCTGCTCGCCGGAGGGGCAACCCTCCGGCGAGGAGCCCTCCGCGGCGGCCGGGTCGAGCCCGGCGTACGACGAGGCCGCGGTGCGCGCTGGCCTCGCCGCCGCGTTCGCCGGCGCCGACCCCACCCAGCAGGAGAAGACCGCAGGTGACTGCTTCGCCGACGAGCTGATGTCCGCGGCGACACCCGAGCAGCTGCAGGAGGGCGGACTGGTGGCCGACGACGGCGGGGCGGTCGACGAGCTGCCGCCGATGCCCGAGGAGCTGGCCGGGCTGGCGGCCGACGCCACCCTCGCCTGCGTCGACGTGGTCGAGGCGTCGACCCAGGCGATCACCTCGGTGCGCAAGGGCGACCTCGACCCGAAGGTGTACGCCGCGTGCCTGCTCGAGGCGGTCCCGCCGGCGGCGCAGCGGGAGGCACTGGTCGCGACGATGGCCGGCAAGTACGACGACCCCGCGGTCGTCCGGCTCGGCGACGCGCAGGCGTCGTGCGCCACCGAGCAGGACTGAGTCGTCGTCGGTCCGGTGGTGCCACCCAGCCGGCGGTGGCTGAGCCACCGTTTCGGCCGCCGGTTCGGTAGCCCACTCACCGCTGGGGGCGGACCGGCGCATCGAGACGGTTTCAGGCCGCGACGGTCACCACGACGCGCGCCCGGGTCACCGGGTCGTCCCAACGCTGCGCGGATCGGGCCAGCCGGACCGACGACCAGGTGAGGAACAGGATCGCGACGAACAGCGACGGCACCGGGTTGGGCACGCGGGCCAGGAACGAGAACACCAAGCCGGTCAGGGTGGTGCAGACGGCCAGCCGCGAGGAGTAGGCGACCATCATGATCGGGGGCGCCGGGGTGGCCCGGGCGCTGCGCAGGTCGACGGGGTAGGGCCGCTGCTCCGACCAGCGCATCGACGCGCCCACGACCTGGACGGTCACGACCAGCAGAGTGCAGGCCAGGGCGGTCGCCTCGCCCACGGTCGGGACGCCGGCGCGCAGCGCGGCGATCGCGATGGTGGCGAGCGACGCCAGCCCGAGGAACTCGGCGAGCACGATCACCCGCGCCCAGAAGACGGTGCCGGGCCGGGCGGGCAGGTTCTCCCGCCACAGGGTGCCGCGGGCGTCGAGGCACCACGCGTTGACGCCGAAGAGCAGCGCGCCGCCGGACGCGACCAGGCCGGGCAGCACCGTGGCCTGCGGCCAGGGCAGGTTGCCGAGCAGCGCGACCAGGCCGGGGCCGACGGCCAGCACGGCCAGGCCGCGGCGCATCGGCACCGACCGCCAGACCGAGGCCCGGTCGAGCCGGAGCAGCGAGGTCAGGTCGGTCCACGGCATCGCCCGCGGCGTGTGGGTGTCGGTCTCCATCCGCAGCTCGTCGTGGGGCATCAGTCGCGAGGCCAGGGTGACCGGCACGACGCCCAGCGCGACCACGGCGAGCAGCACGACGACCTCCACGGCGACCGTCACGAACCAACCCGCGCTGGGTGCGTCGAGGGCACGGACCATCAGCCACAGCGTCGGGATCCGGTCGAGCACGTCGACGGTGCGGCCGCTCAGCTGGACCAGGAGCGCGCCCACCACGAGAGCGCCGATCACCGACCGGACCACCAGCACACCGTGCCGACGGCGGCGCACCATCTCGACCGACCAGGCCACCAGCTGGCCGATCGCGGTGGCGACGGCGAGCCAGAGCAGCATCACGACCTGGAGGCCGACGAGGTAGGCCTCGGGCCCGACGGCGTACGCCGCGGAGCCGAGCAGCACCCACGCCTGGATCAGCCAGGCGATGTTGAGCGGCGCCAAGACCAGCGCGCCGAGGTGGTCGGTCGCGGGGCTGACGGGGTAGGCGACGCCCTGCTCGCGCGAGATCAGCTCGCGGCCACCGCCAGAGGCGATGGACGAGACGACGGCGATGAGCAGCAGGACGGCCATGGCGGTCGGCAGCAGCAGCAGGATGTGGAGCCGGTCGTCGGCCGAGGCGGGGACGAACGCCGGCACGACCGCTGCGGCGACGGTGAGGCCGGCCATGACGGCGACCGCCCACCAGAACGCCGCCCGGCGCCGTACGGACGCGGAGCGGAAGCGGAGCAGGTGGCCGACGTCGCGGACCGGGCGCAGCCACCGCAGCTCGGCCACGGCCGGGGCGGCGGGCGCCGGCACGTCAGTCCTTCGAGACATTCGCTTCGCTCATTCCTCAGGAACCATCGAGGAGAGCGCGGTAGGTACGCGCCCCCTCCTCCCCGACCATCTCGTCGGCGGTGACGGTGGCGACCTGGGCGCCGCCGCGGAGCACCAGCACCTCCCCGCAGGCCTCGACGGCCAGCTCGCGCAGGTGGGTCGACAGCAGCACGCACGCCCCGCGGGCGCGGGCGTCGGCGATCGCCTCGAGGGTGGCCTCGGCGCCGACCGGGTCGACGCCGTCGAAGGGCTCGTCGAGCAGCAGCACGTCGGGCTCGTGGAGCGTGGCCAGCACGACCGAGAGCCGCCGGCCCATGCCGTGGGAGAACCCGCCGGTCACCCGGTGGGCGGCGTCGCCGAGCCCGAACCGCTCGAGCAGGTCGCGGGCCCGGTCCTCCCAGCCGACCAGCCGGCGGAGCTTGGCGGAGAGCTGCAGGTGCTCCCACGCCGTGGCCCGCGGCACCAGGCCGCCCACGTCGGGGCAGTAGCCGGTCACCCGCTTGACCGCGACCGGGTCGCGGCGGACGTCGTGGCCCGCCACGTAGGCGGTGCCGGCGGTCGGGGGGACGACGCCGGCCAGCACCCGCATGGTGGTCGACTTGCCGGCACCGTTGCGCCCGAGCAGGCCGGTGGCCCGCCCGGAATACGCCGCCAGGTCGACGCCCGCCACCGCCTCGACGTCGCCGAAGCGGACGTGGAGGCTGCGGACCTCGACAGCCGCAGCCGGGGGGTGCTGGGTCATGGGGGTCATCCTCCCCCAGATCCCAGGCCTCGTCCGGCGAACCCAGAGACCCGCGAAGTCGCACTCCCGCACCTCCGAGGTGGCGCTCCCGCACATCCCGACGGGCACCACCGCGACCTCGCGGGTGCAGAACTGCGACCTCGCGGGTGCAGAACTGCGACCTCGCGGGTGCAGAGCGCGACCTCGCGGGTGCGGGAGCGCGACCTCGTGGGTCAGGCGGGGAAGGAGTCGCCCCGCTCGGCCAGTCCACGCAGGTACGCCGTGGGTCGGAACCGCTCGCCGTAGCGGTCGGCCAGCTCGTCGGCGCGACGGACGAAGCCGGCCAGCCCGATCTCGGCGGTCCGGTCGTCGGGGTCCTGGTAGCCGGTCATGTACTGGGCCGCGCCGCCGGTGGCGGGCGGGAACCCGATGCCCATGATCGAGCCGATGTTGGCCGCGGCGGCCGACTCGATGACGCCCTCGTCGAAGCACTTCGCGGTCTCGAGCGCCTCGGCGAACAGCATCCGCTCCTGCACGTCACGGAACGGGATCGGCTGCTCGGCGACGGGGAACTCGTCGGCGAGACCCCGCCACAGGCCCTGCCGCTTGCCGGCCTCGTCGTACTCGTAGAAGCCCGCGCCATTGAGCCGCGAGGGCCGGCCGAGCTCGATCATCCTGGTCACCACGGCGGAGCCGGGGTGGTCCTCCAGCTGGGTGCCGTCACGCTCGGCGGCGTCGCGGGTGGCCTTGGCGATCTTGGCCATCAGCTCCATGTTGAGCTCGTCGGAGAGCTGCAGCGTCCCGACCGGGTAGCCGGCCTGGGTGGCCGCGCGCTCCAGCGACATCGGGTGCACGCCCTCGGCGAGCATCGCGAGGCCCTCGTTGACCATGAAGCCGATCACCCGCGAGGTGTAGAAGCCGCGGCTGTCGTTGACGACGATCGGCGTCTTCCGGATCTGCTGCACGACGTCGTACGCCTTGGCCAGCGCCTCGTCGGAGGTCTCCGCGCCGCGGATGATCTCCACCAGCGGCATCTTGTCGACGGGGCTGAAGAAGTGCAGCCCGATGAAGTCGGCGGGCCGGTCGACCCCGGTGGCGAGCTCGCTGATCGGCAGCGTCGAGGTGTTGGAGCACAGCAGCGCGTCCGGGTTGACGTGCGGCGCGATCTCGGCGAACACCCGGTGCTTGAGCGAGGGGTCCTCGAAGACCGCCTCGATCACCAGGTCGCAGCCGGCCAGGTCGGCAGGGTCGGCGGTCGGGTGGATCCGGTCGAGCAGCTCCCGGGACTTCTCCTCGGTCAGCCGGCCGCGGTCGACCGCCTTGGCGTTGAGCTTCTCGGAGTACGCCTTGCCCTTCTCGGCGCTCTCGACCGCGACGTCCTTGAGCACGACCTGCATCCCGGCCCGGGCGCAGGAGTAGGCGATCCCGGCGCCCATCATCCCGGCACCGAGGACGCCGACCTTGGTGGCCTTCCAGGGCTCGATCCCCGCCGGGCGGAGCGAGCCGGCGTTGATGGCCTGCAGGTCGAAGAAGAACGCCCGGATCATGTTCTTGCTGTTCTGGTTGACGATCAGCTTCGTCAGGTAGCGCGACTCGATCCGGCTGGCGGTGTCGAAGTCGACCTGGGCGCCCTCGACGGCGGCCGACAGGATCGCCTTCTGCGCCGGGTAGTCGGCGCCCTTGAGCTGCTTGCGCAGCAGGGCCGGGAACGCCGGCAGGAACTGGGCGAGCGACGGCGACTTCGGAGAGCCGCCGGGCATCTTGTAGCCCGGCGCGTCCCACGGGTTCTGGGCGGCCTCGGGGTTGGCCTTCAGCCACGCCTTCGCGGCGGGCACCAGCTCCTCATGGCTCCCGACGAGCTCGTCGACCAGGCCCTTGTCCCGCGCGGCCGCGGGCTTGAACCGCGGCCCCTGGAGCAGCACGTCCATGAGGGCCGACTGCAGCCCCAGCATCCGGACGGTCCGGGTCACCCCGCCGCCGCCGGGCAGCAGCCCGAGCGTGGCCTCCGGCAGCCCGATCTCGTAGCGGCCCTCGACGGCGACCCGGTGGTTGGCGGCGAGCGCGATCTCGAGGCCGCCTCCCAGCGCGGCGCCGTTGATCGCCGCGGCCACGGGCCGCGGGTAGGTCTCGAGCCGGCGGAGCCCCGCCTTGACCCGCTCGCACATCTCGAAGATCCGCGGGGCGTCGTCCGGCGTCGCCTGCGACATCAGGGTGAGGTTGCCGCCGGCGAAGAAGGTCTTCTTGGCGCTGGCGACGACCACGCCGGTGACGTCGGCCACCTCGTCGTACAGCCGGTCGACGGCGGCGGCCATCGACTCGACGTAGATCTCGTTCATGGTGTTGGCGCTGGCGGTGGGATCGTCCATGGTCAGGGTGACGATCCCGTCGTCGTCCCGCTCGTAGCGGACGGCGCTCTGCTCGGTCTGGGTGGCAGTCATCTCAGTGGGTCCTCTGGTGGGTGCGGGCGGGTCAGACGAGCTCGACGATGGTGGCGATGCCCATGCCGCCGCCGACGCAGAGCGTGGCGAGGCCGCGGCGCAGGTCGCGCCGCTCGAGCTCGTCGATCAGGGTGCCGAGGATCATCGCGCCGGTGGCGCCGAGCGGGTGGCCCATCGAGATCGCGCCGCCGTTGACGTTGGTGACCTCGTGGCTGATGCCCATGTCCTTCATGAAGCGCATCGCGACGGCCGCGAACGCCTCGTTCATCTCCCACAGGTCGATGTCGTCGACCTCCAGGCCTGCCTTGGCCAGGGCCTTGCGAGAGGCCGGGGCAGGCCCGGTGAGCATGATCGTCGGGTCGGCGCCGGAGACGGCGGTCGCGAGGACCCGCGCCCGGGGGGTGAGCCCCAGGTCGTGGCCGACCTGCTCGGTGCCGATGGCCATGATCGCGGCGCCGTCGACGATGCCGGAGGAGTTGCCGGCGTGGTGGACGTGGTCGATCGCGGGCACCCAGTGGTACTTCTCGAGCGCCACGTCGTCGAAGCCGGCGTCGGCGCCGATCTGCGCGAAGCTGGGCTTGAGCCCGGCGAGCCCCTCGGGGCTGGTGTCGGGCCGGATCAGCTCGTCGTGGTCGAGGACCCGCATCCCGTTGAAGTCCCTGACCGGGACGACCGAGCTCGCGAAGTAGCCGTTGGCCCACGCCTTGGCCGCCCGGTGGTGCGACTCGGCGGCGTACGCGTCGACGTCGCTGCGGGTCCAGCCCTCGAGCGTGGCGATCAGGTCGGCGCCGATGCCCTGCGGGACGAAGCCGGTGGACAGCGCGGTCGCGGGGTCCATCGCCCAGGCGCCGCCGTCGGAGCCCATCGGCACCCGGCTCATCGACTCGACGCCGCCGGCGAGGATCAGGTCCTCGAAGCCGGACCGGACCCGCATCGCGGCCTGGTTGACCGCCTCGAGGCCGGAGGCGCAGAACCGGTTGAGCTGGACGCCGGCCACGGTCTCGGGGTAGCCGGCCGCGAGCGCGGCGGTCTTGGCGATGTCGCCGCCCTGGTCGCCGATCGGCGTCACCACGCCGAGCACCACGTCGTCGACCCGGTGGGGGTCGAGGCCCGGGTTGCGCCGCCGTACCTCGTCGAGCAGCCCCACGACCAGGTCGACGGGCTTCACCTCGTGGAGGGAGCCTGCGGCCTTGCCCTTGCCCCGCGGCGTCCGGAGGTGGTCGTACACGAATGCTTCAGCCATGCCCGTTCCTGTCGTCGGCGGTTTCGCAGGAGATTGTGACACCGATACTGTCAGCGTCGTCAACGTGGGACAGATCACCGACCGCCGCGAGGGAGTGACCCAGAGGGTGATGGACGAGACCGTCGAGTCGCTGCGCGAGCTGCTGACCCTGGACGAGCTGACCAACCGGGTCGGCCTCAGCGTCCGCAACGTCCGCTTCTACACCACCAAGGGGCTCGTGCCGCCCCCGATCCGGCGCGGCCGGTCGGGTTACTACACGCCCGACCACGTCGCCCGGCTGGAGCTGGTCCAGGAGCTGCAGACCCACGGCTTCACGCTGGCCGCGATCGAGCGCTACCTCAAGCGGATCCCCGACGGCGCCTCGCCGGAGGACATCGCGCTCCACCGGGCGATGCTGGCGCCGTGGCAGGCCGAGGCGCCGGTCGAGATGAGCCGGTCCGAGCTCGACCGGCGTACCAACCGCACCCTCTCCGACGACGACCTCGCCACCCTGGCCGCGCTCGGCATCGCGCTGCGCACCAAGCGGGGCCGCTACCAGGTCGCGGTCTCCCAGCTGTCGGTCGGGCTCGGCCTGCTCGACCTCGGGTTCCCGACCGAGGCGGCGGTCGCGGCCGCCGACGTCTACGCCGACCACGGCCGGCAGATCGCCAAGGAGCTCAACGACCTGTTCCGGACCATGGTGTGGCCGCTCTACAAGGAGTCCGGCGCCCCTCCCGAGAAGCTGCGCGAGGTGGTCGAGCGGCTCAAGCCGCTCTCGATCGCCTCCCTGGTGCAGGCCTACGAGGCCGCGATGGACGAGGCCAAGAGAGAGGGCATCGCGGCGCGAGCCCGCAGTACGGCGTCGACGTCCTCACCCGACTCACACGCCGCACCACGGACTACGGCGCCGCGACGCCCAAGCACTCGGTCCTGAACGGCGACGGCCCCTCCAGCGCTCGCCACGTTAGGCCCGTACGCGCCGGGCGGACCCCGCGGTCTAGCCCAGGTGGCCAACTAGGGTGGCGGCATGCCCGAGACCCGGAACGTGCTGGTGACCGGCGCGACCGGCTTCATCGGCCGGCGCCTGGTGCCGGCCCTCGTCGACCAGGGACACGACGTCCGCGCGATGACCCGGCGCCCCGAGTCGTACGACGGGCCGGGCGTGGCGGTGGCCGGCGACGTGTTCGACCGGGGGTCGATCGACGCCGCCCTCGAGGACGTCGACGCCGCCGTCTACCTCGTCCACTCCCTCGGTGACCCCGACTTCGAGCGCAAGGACGCCGAGGCGGCCCGCACCTTCGCGGCCGCTGCGGCCGACGCCGGCGTGGAGCAGATCGTCTACCTCGGCGGCCTCGGGGCCGAGGGGGACGACCTCTCGCCCCACCTCCGCTCGCGCCGCGAGGTCGAGCAGCTGCTGGGCTCGACCGGGGTGCCGGTGACCGTGCTGCGGGCGGCGATCATCGTCGGCGCCGGCGGCATCTCCTGGGAGCTGACCCGGCAGCTGGTCAAGAACCTCCCGGGGATGGTCGTGCCCCGGTGGGTCTCGACGGCCACCCAGCCGATCGCGGTCGACGACGTCATCCGTTACCTCGTCGGCGTCACCGGGCTGCCCGAGGCGCGGGGGCGGGTGTTCGAGATCGGCGGCCCGGACCGGATGACCTACCTGCAGATGCTGCAGGAAGCGGCCGAGGTCGCCAACGGCCGCCGGGTCCCGATCGTGAAGGTGCCGGTGCTGACGCCCCGGCTGTCGTCGTACTGGCTGGCCCTGGTGACCGACGTCGACGTCACCACCGGCCGCAACCTGATCGACTCCATGGGCACCGAGGTCACCGTCACCGACCACGCGATCCGCGACCTGGTGCCGGGCGACCCGCTGCCGTACGCCGAGGCGGTCCGCCGGGCGCTCGAGGAGCGGTAGCGGTCAGCCCTTCGGGACGCTCGCTCCTCAGGAACCGCCGAACAGCAGGGGCAGCGCGAACAGCATCGTGAGCGACCACGTGCAGTGGGTGAGGAGCGGCGCCAGGATGCCGCCGGACGCGCGCCGCTGCAGGCCGACGACGACCCCGAGCAGGACAGCGGCGAAGGTCAGCATCACGTTCCCGGTGGCCAGCGTGGCCAGGGTGTAGGCGAGGGTCGAGACGATGACCGGGTGCCGGGTCGTGGCGGCGTACACCGCACCCCGGAAGAACAGCTCCTCGGCGATGCCGTTGACCAGCGTGATCAGGGCCAGCAGCGGCAGCGAGCCCTGGTCGGCGAAGTCGAGCACGTTGGCGACCTGGCTACCGAGCCACGGCACCTCGCGCACCACGAGCGCGCCGACCACGAAGATCCCCGCGAGGGCGAGGCCGATGGCGATCGGCGCGACGACCGGCCGACGCAGCTCGGACCGGCTGGCAATCCGGCCGAGGTGGATCGGTCCCGACGCGAACGCGCCGATCGTCCAGATCGCGGCCAGACCCAGGGTGGCCGGGTAGAACAGCGGGTTGCCGGGCTCGATCCGGAGGCTGAGTCCCAGCACGAGTCCGCCCAGGACCACGAAGCCGACGGTGACCAGCTGCCGTCGCCGGAGCCCGGCGGCCGACTGCCAGTGGTCGCGCTCGACCTTGTGCCAGAGCGCGTTGTGCAGCCACTGCCGCACCGGCCCCACCTCCTCGCCGGGCGACTCTACGGCGAGGACGGTGGCGGACCGGTCGGAACCTCACTTCTTGAAGGCGTCCTTGGCGTCCTTGGCGGCGCCCTTGGCCTTCTCGCCGGCGCCCTTCATCGACGCTGCGGCCTGGTCGTCCTTGCCCTCGCCCTCGAGGCGCCGGTTGCCGCTCGCCCTGCCGGCGCCCTCCTTGGCCTTGCCCTTGAGGTCCTGGCCCTTGTGGGAGGCCTTGTCGTCCACGCCCATCATCGGATCCTTTCGTCGGTCTCCCCAACCTCGCACGACGTCTGAGCCCCGGCATCACCCGTAGGGGTCAGTGTCGGGACTCAGGCGTCGGGCTGGTCGGCCCGCTCAGGAGCGGTGCCGGTCGACTTGTCGGTCGCGTCGGCACCGCCGGCCGGTTCGGGCTCCGGCGCACTGAGGTCGCCGGTCTCCGAGACCTGGCCGTCCTGCTCGTCGCGGTCGGGGCGCTCGGCGTCCTGGGAGGAGGTCATGACCTCGAACCTAGCGTGGCCGGGAAGCCCGACCGGCTCAGCCGCGACGCGCGCTGAAGGTCGACGCGCTGTGGCCGCCGCCGCCCCGGGGAGCGCCAGCGCCGCCGCCACCGGACCGGCGTCGCCGGGAGCGGTTGCCGGCGGGCTGGCCGGACGGCTTCTGCTTCCCTGCCTGGCCCGAGGTGGCGCTGCCGGAGCGACCCCGGGACCGGCCACCGCGGCGGTTGCGGTTGCGGCCACCGCCACCCTTGCGGGCGGCACCCTGCTCCTCGGACGGGCCACCCGCCGCGGGCACGTAGCCGCCCGGCACCAGCGCGCGCTCGCCGGGGGCGAGCTCGACCAGGATCGGGTGGCCCGGGCCCGGGATCCTGGTGGTCACGGGCCTGATACCGGCCTGCCGGGCGAGGGTCCGGACGTCGCGCACCTGGTCGTCGGTCATCAGGGTGATCACGGTGCCCGCCGCGCCGGCCCGCGCCGTACGGCCGGAGCGGTGCAGGTAGGCCTTGTGCTCGACCGGTGGGTCGGCGTGGACGACCAGCGAGACGTCGTCGACGTGGATGCCGCGCGCTGCGATGTCGGTCGCGACCAGGGTGCTCGCATGCCCTGCGTGGAAGGCGTCCATGTTGCGGGTGCGTGCGTTCTGGCTGAGGTTGCCGTGGAGCTCGACGCTGGGCACGCCCTGCTTGTTGAGCTGGCGGGCCAGCGCCTTGGCACCGTGCTTGGTGCGGGTGAAGACCACCGTCCGGCCGGGGGCGCTGGTCAGCTCGACCAGGACCGGTACCCGCTGCTCGCGCTGCAGGTGGAGCACGTGGTGGGCCATGCTGGAGACGGGCGCCTGCACGGAGTCGGCCTCGTGGGTGACCGGGTCGACGAGGAACTGCTTGACGATGACGTCGATGGCCTTGTCGAGGGTGGCCGAGAACAACAGCCGCTGGCTGCCGCGCGGGGTCATGCCGAGGAGCCGACGGACGCCGGGCAGGAAGCCCAGGTCGGCCATGTGGTCGGCCTCGTCGAGCACCGTGACCTCGATCGCGCCGAGGTCGCAGTGGCCCTGCCTGATCAGGTCCTCGAGCCGGCCGGGGCAGGCCAGCATGATGTCGGCACCCTTGCGCAGGCCATTGACCTGGGGGTTTTGGCCGACGCCGCCGAAGACCGTCACGGTGGTGAGGCCGGCCGAGGCGGCGAGCGGTTGCAGGGCGGTGTGGATCTGCCCGACCAGCTCGCGCGTCGGCGCCAGGACCAGCGCGCGCGGGCGACGAGCGGTCGCCCGAGGGCCCTCGGCGAGCCGGGCCACGAGGGGCAGCAGGAAGGCGAAGGTCTTGCCGGAGCCGGTGCGGCCCCGGCCGAGCACGTCGCGACCGGCCAGGGAGTCGGGGAGGGTCGCGGCCTGGATCGGGGTGGGGGTGGTGATGCCGCGGTCCGCCAGTACTGCGGACAGGGGGGAGGGGACACCGAGCGCCTCGAAGGCGGGGGCGTCGCAGGACTGCAGGGTCAAGGGAGGGTCTTCCGGTTGGTGTCTCACCAACTCAGGCGTCGCCGGGCGGCGGGCCGGCAGCTCGGGGCTGCGTCTCCCACAGGATCGTGGGTGGTGCACCGGGGACCGGGGCACCCACGGCCCGGGGCAAGACGGGGCGGGCCGCTGTGTCCAACCTAGGGCACGGTGGCAGAAGACCTCGCATCCTCGCGGCGTGACGTCGGGCACCCCGCGCCCCGGGGGTTGAGGTGCGAGCGAAGCGAGCCGTGGCCGGCCTCGCACCTCAACCTCCGTCCGGTGCCGAGAGCCAAGGCCCTCAGCGGAAGGTCAGCACCCCGTCGTCGACCCGGGAACGGCGGATCGACCGCACGTCGTGGAAGTAGTTCTGGCGCAGCCGCCACGGCTCCACGTCGCCCTGCTTCGGGAGCAGGTGCTCCGAGCGCTCGACGTAGCCGGGGGTGAAGTCCATGAACGGCGCGGGCGCGACCGCCGGGTCGGGCACGGGCACGACGGAGCGGTGGCCGTGGGCGTCGAGGTGGGACAGCAGCCGGCAGACGTAGTCGGCCACCAGGTCGGCCTTGAGCGTCCAGGACGCGTTGGTGTAGCCGATCGTGTACGCGAAGTTGGGCACCCCGCTGAACATCAGCGCCCGGTAGGCCATCCGGTCGCGGAGGTCGACCCGCTCGCCGTCGACCTCGAGGTCCATCCCGCCCATGATCTTCAGGTTGAACCCGGTCGCGGTGACCACGACGTCGGCGAGCAGCTCGTCGCCGGACGACACCCGGACGCCCTTCTCGGTGAACGTGTCGATGGTGTCGGTGACGATGTCGACCCGCCCTTCGCGGACCACCCGGAACAGGTCGCCGTCGGGGACCAGGCACAGCCGCTGGTCCCACGGGTCGTAGCGCGGGGCGAAGTGGACGTCGACGGGGTAGCCCTCGGGCAGCTGCCGGGCGGCCGCGCCGCGCAGCAGCTTCTTCGCCAGCCGCGGCCACCGCCGGCTGACCTGGAAGGTCGCCACGGCGACGCCGATGTTCTTCCACCGCAGCAGCCAGTACGACGCCCGCTCGGGCAGCCACTTCCGGACCCGGGTCGCGACCGGATCGGTCCCCGGCAGCGACAGCACGTAGGTGGGCGACCGCTGCAGCATCGTCACCTGGGCGGCCCCGCCGTCGGCCAGCGCCGGCACCAGGGTCATCGCCGTGGCGCCGCTGCCGATCACGACGACCCGCTTCCCGGCGGTGTCGAGGTCGTCGGGCCAGTGCTGCGGGTGGACCACGGTGCCGGCGTACTCCGCCAGCCCGGGCAGCTCGGGCCGGTAGGGCTCGTCGTAGTCGTAGTAGCCGCTGCACGCCCACAGGAAGCCGGCGGTCATCGTGACGTCGCCCTCCGGCGTGGCCGCGGTGACCGTCCAGCGGGCGGTCGCGGTGTCCCACGAGGCGGACGTGACCCGGTGCCGGTAGCGGACGTGCCGGTCGACGCCGTACGCGCGCGCGGTGTCGCGCACGTAGTCGAGGATCGAGGGCCCGTCGGCCAGCGCCCGGTTGCTGCGCCAGGGCCGGAACCGGTAGCCCATCGTGTACATGTCGGAGTCGGAGCGGATGCCGGGGTAGCGGAACAGGTCCCACGTCCCGCCGCTGGCCTCGCGGGCCTCGAGCACCGTGTAGCTGCGCTGCGGGTGCTCCTGCGCCAGCCGCGCGGCCGCGCCGATGCCGGAGAGCCCGGCTCCCACGACCAGGACGTCGACGTGCTCCGGGGTGCTCATGCCTGTCCGTACCTCTCCACGAACGTCGCCAGCAGCCGTGGTGGCTCGGTCACGACCGCGCGCCGTGCCATCTCCTTCACGCTCTGGGCCTGTGCTGGTGGAAAGTACCCGTACTCCCGGTATGTGTCGACCCGCAGGCACAGCGACTCCACGTCGAGCTCGGGATGGAACTGGGTCGCGTAGACGTGCTGCCCCAGCCGGAACGCCTGGACCGGGCACGAGGTCGACGAGGCCAGCAGGACGGCGCCGCGCGGCAGGGTGTGCACCGCCTCCTTGTGGCCGAGCAGCACGTCGAAGGAGTCCGGCACCCCCGCGAACAGCGGGTCGGCTCGCCCCTCGTCGCTGAGCGTCACCTCGACGCAGCCGATCGGCTCGCCGTAGGTCCGGTCGACGGTGCCGCCGGCCGTGCGGCCGAGCACGCCGACGCCGTAGCAGGCGCCGAAGAAGGGGAAGTCCGCCTCGATCACCCGGTCGGCGAGCGCCGCCAGCTCGGCCTCCGCCCGTCGCTGCGCGTCGGACTTCTCGTCGTCGGGGTCACTGACGTTGAAGGGTCCTCCGCCGAGCAGGATCCCCGACCAGGCGGCGAGGTCGACCTCGCCGAGCGGGTCGCGCTCCAGCCGGTGGCGGCGCAGCTCCCGCTCCTCCAGCCCGCCGCAGCGCAGCACAGCGTCGTACTCGTCGTCGGCGACGGCGTGCTCGGCGCGGGTGCCGAGGAACAGGAACGGCTTCACGGTCGCTGCCTCACGCTTCGGTGGTCCCCGCGGAAGCGTGCGCCGGAGGAGCGCAGCGGGGGAAGCGCGCGCTTTCGTGCGGTGTTCACGCCTGCACCGCCGCACCCGACGCGAGCAGGTCGTCGACCCCGGCGACGCCCCACGCCGTCAGCGCCTCCCGGGTGTGCGCTCCCGGACCCGCCGGCGGCCGCGACACCGCACCCGGGGTCCGGCTGAACCGCGGGGCGGGGGCGGGCTGGGTGATGCCGTCGAGCTCGACGTAGGTCCCGCGCGCGGCGAGGTGCTCGTGCTTCACCGCCTCGCTGAACGGCAGCACCGGCGCGACGCAGGCATCGGTGCCGGCGAACACCTCGGCCCACTCGGCCTGGGTGCGCTGCCGGAAGGTGTCGGCGAGCAGCCGCCGCAGCTCGCCGTGGGTCGCGGGGTCGTCGCGGTCGGGGGCGACGTCCTGGAGGTCGAGCAGCCGGATCATCTCGGCGTGGAACTGCGGCTCCAGCGGACCCACGGACACGTGCCGGCCGTCGGCGGTCTCGTAGAGGTCGTACCAGGGGGTGCCGCCGTCGAGCAGGCCGCTGGCCCGGGTCTCCGGCTGCAGGCCGAGCGAGGCGAACATGGTCGCCATCGCGTTGAGGCTGGCGACGCCGTCGACGATGGCCGCGTCGACGACCTGTCCCTCCCCGCTGGTGCGGGCCTCCAGCAGCGCGGCCAGCACGCCGATGACGAGGTACGTCGACCCGCCGCCGAAGTCGCCGAGCAGGTTGGTCGGGAAGTGCGGGCGGGCCGGGTCTTGCCCGGCGGCGTGGAGGGCGCCGGTGATCGAGATGTAGTTGAGGTCGTGGCCGGCCGCGTGGGCCCACGGGCCGTCCTGCCCCCAGCCGGTCATCCGGCCGTAGACCAGCCGCGGGTTGCGGGCGAGGCAGTCGTCGGGGCCGAGGCCGAGCCGCTCCATGGCGCCGGGGCGCAGGCCCTCGACCAGCACGTCGGCGTCGGCGACCAGGTCGAGCACCGTGCGGACCGCGTCGGGATGCTTGAGGTCGAGCGCGACGCTCGGGCGGCCGCGGTTCATCACGTCGTGGCGACCGGCGCTCAGCAGCCCGCCTCCCGGCCGTTCGAGGCGGATCACGTCGGCGCCCAGGTCGGCCAGCAGCATGCACGCGTGGGGCCCCGGTCCGATGCCGGCGATCTCGACGACCCTGACCCCGCGCAGCGGGCCGGAGCCCTCACCGAGTGCGTAGCTCATGGGCCTGATCTTCACAGACGACCCGGCGTACGCCGACGTCAGTGGTGGCCGCTGTGGTGCATCTCGTGGACGACCGCGTGCCCCCTGCCCCGGCCGATCATCCACTTGTTGACCGGCACGGTGACCACGAAGGCGACGGCCAGCGCGACCGCCAGCGCACCCCAGAACAGGGCGTCCATCAGACCGGAGTCCATGGCGCCGGGGACGGCCAGCAGGATCGCGTTGTCGACGACCTCCATGACCAGGATCGAGACGGTGTCGGCGGCCAGCGCGATGCGCACCGCCGTCCCGACGTCGAGGCCGGCCCGGCGGACGCCGACGAAGGTGAGCAGGTAGCCGAAGAAGAAGGCCAGCACGACCGCCAGCACGATGCTCGCCATGTCGCCCCAGCCCCACCACGTGGCCAGCACCATGCCGAGCACCTCGCCGATGGCACAGCCGGTGAGGCAGTGGAGAGTGGCAGAGATCGCGGTTCGCCAGGTGTTCATGACTCAGGACCATATACCCCCTAGGGGTATATGGCAAGTGATGTCGGCCACCGATGCTTGCAACTCGTTGCATAGATCCGGCAGGGTGCCGGGATGGCCCTGGAGCACGCGCTGCTGGTGGCCCTGCGCGAGCGACCCGCGTCGGGTCTGGAGCTGGCGCGCCGGTTCGACCGGTCGATCGGGTTCTTCTGGCACGCCACCCACCAGCAGATCTACCGGGTGCTGGGCCGGATGGAGGGTGAGGGCTGGCTGACGGCGACCGCGGTCGCCCAGACCGGCCGCCCCGACAAGAAGGAGTACGCCGTCTCGGCCGCCGGCCGGGCGGTGCTGGCCGACTGGCTGGCCGCCGGCTCCCCGGTCGAGCCGCTGCGCAGCGAGCTGGCCGTCAAGCTGCGCGGGGCGTCGTACGGCGACCGCGCCGCCGTGCGCCGGACCGTCGAGGCCCACCTCGCCGAGCACCGGGCCCGGCTGGCGGCGTACGAGCAGATGGCCGCCGAGCAGTACCCCGACCCCGGTTCCCTCACCGGCGCCGACCTCGACCGCTGGCTCGTCCTGCGCGGCGGGGTGCGGCTGGAGGAGTTCTGGGTCGGCTGGCTCACCGAGTACCTGGAGTTTCGAGACGCGCGCTAGCGCGCGCTCCTCAACCACCGAAGGAGAAGCGTGACTACGACCACCTGCTGCGGCCGATCCGGCTCGGCGACCTCGAGCTGCGCAACCGCGTGGTGATGGGGTCGATGCACACCGGGCTCGAGGACAAGCCGTGGGACGTGCCGCGGCTGGCGGCGTACTTCGCCGAGCGCGCCCGGGGTGGCGCGGGGCTGATGATCACGGGCGGGTACGCCGTCAACAAGCGAGCCTGGCTCAAGCCGTTCGCCGGCGAGATGACGTCGCGGCTGCACGCGATGCGGCACCGGCAGGTGACCGAGGCGGTGCACGAGGCCGGGGGCGCGATCGCGCTGCAAGTGCTCCACGCCGGCCGCTACGCCTACCACCCGTTCAGCGTCGGCGCGTCCGCCCTCAAGTCGCCGATCACGCCGTTCACCCCGCGGGCGCTGTCGACGCGCGGCGTCCACCGGACCGTCGACGACTTCGCCCGGTCCGTCGTCCTGGCCCGCAAGGCCGGCTACGACGCGGTCGAGGTGATGGGCTCGGAGGGCTACCTGATCAACCAGTTCCTCGCCGCCCGCACCAACGACCGGACCGACGAGTGGGGCGGCTCCGCCTCGGCCCGGATGCGGTTCCCGGTCCGGATCGTGGAACGGATCCGCGAGCTGGTCGGCGAGGGGTTCCCGGTGATCTACCGGATCTCGCTGCTCGACCTCGTCGAGGCCGGCCAGACCTGGGACGAGACCGTCGAGCTGGCCCAGCGCCTCGAGGCGGCCGGCGTCACGGCGTTCAACACCGGCATCGGCTGGCACGAGGCGCGGGTGCCGACGATCATCACGCAGGTGCCGCGGGGGGTCTGGGCCCCGTACACCGGCCGGTTGCGCGAGGCGGTCGGCGTCCCCGTCATCGCGTCCAACCGGATCAACACCCCCGAGCTCGCAGAGCGGCTGCTGGCCGACGGCGCGGCCGACCTGGTGTCGATGGCCCGGCCGTTCCTGGCCGATCCCGACCTCGTCCGCAAGGCGGCCGAGGGTCGCGCCGACGAGATCAACACCTGCATCGGCTGCAACCAGGCCTGCCTCGACCACACGTTCTCCAACCGGACGGCGTCCTGCCTGGTCAACCCGCGGGCCTGCCACGAGACGACGCTGGTGCTGGGCCCGACCCGGCGCGCCGCGCGGGTGGCGGTCGTCGGGGCCGGCCCCGCCGGGCTCGCCGCCGCGGTGTCGGCGGCCGAGCGCGGTTTCGCGACCACGCTGTTCGAGGCGGCGGCGGAGATCGGCGGCCAGTTCCGGCTGGCGATGGCGGTGCCCGGCAAGGAGGACTTCGCCGACACGCTGCGCTACTACACCCGGCGGCTGGAGGTGCTCGGCGTCGACGTCCGGCGCTCGACGCGGGCGACGATCTCCGACCTGGCCGGCTTCGACGAGGTGGTGGTCGCCACCGGGGTGTCGCCGCGCGTGCCGGACATCGCCGGGATCGACCACCCGAGCGTCGTGTCGTACGCCGACGTGCTGTCGGGCGCGGTGGTGCCCGGCACGCGGGTGGCCGTCATCGGCGCGGGCGGGATCGGCGTCGACGTGTCGCACTGGTTGTCACACGACCCCGACGACACCCTGGACGACTGGCTGGCCCACTGGGGTGTCGGCGACCCGGCGCTCCACCCCGGGGGGCTGACCGAGCCGAAGCCGCGGACCCCCGTCCGCGAGGTCACCCTCGTGCAGCGGAAGACCACGCCCATCGGCATCGGGCTCGGCAGGACGTCCGGCTGGGCGCACCGCGCGGTGCTCCGGCAGTCCGGCGTCACGCAGGTCAGCGGCGCGACGTACGACCGGATCGACGACGCCGGGCTCCACGTCACCGTCGACGGCGAGCCGCGGGTGATCGCGTGCGACCACGTCGTGGTGTGCGCCGGCCAGGAGTCGGTCCGCTCCCTCTACGACGAGCTGGTCGACGCCGGCGTCTCCGCGCACCTCGTCGGCGGCGCCGATGTCGCCGCCGAGCTCGACGCCAAGCGCGCCATCGACCAGGGCACCCGCCTCGTCGCCGCCCTCTAGCCTCCTGCCCGGTGGGATAGTCCGGGACGTTCGCGGGGTCGGTCCGTGGCCAGGACCCCGCGAATGTCCCGGACTATCTGCCTAGGGTGGTCGCATGATCCGGGACTTCACCGACGAGGAGGCCCGCCGCGCGCTGGTGCTGAAGTGGGGCACGGTCGACGCCGACGTGCTGCCGGCGTGGGTGGCCGAGATGGACTACGCGCTCGCACCGCCGGTCGCCGAGGCGCTGCAACGGGCGGTCGCCGACGGGGTGACCGGCTACCCGCCGTTCGCGGGCGGCGGCCCCCTCGGTCAGGCGTACGCCGGCTTCGCGGACCGCCACTACGGCCAGCCGGTCGACCCGGAGCAGGTGCTCGCGACCGTCGACGTCACGGCCGGTGTCCGGGTCGCGCTCGACGTGCTGAGCGAGCCCGGGCCGATGGTGCTGCCGACGCCGGCCTACCACCCGCAGTTCGGGCTGGGGCGGTGCAGCGACCGCGAGATCTGGGAGCTCCCGCTCGACCCGGACGCCGACGAGGTGGTGCTCGACCTCGACCGGCTCGACGACCTGTTCGCGCGCGGGGCGACCACGCTGCTGCTCACCCAGCCGCACAACCCGCTCGGGCACGTGCACACCCGTGCCGAGCTCGAGGGGATCCGCGACGTGGCGCTGCGCCACGGAGCGCGGGTGATCAGCGACGAGATCCACGCGCCGCTGGTGCTGCCCGGCGCCGAGCACGTCCCCTACCTCTCGATCGACGGCACCGCCGAGCACGCCGTCGCCGTCCTCGCCGCCAGCAAGGCCTTCAACACCCCGGGCCTGCGGTGCGCCCAGATCGTCACGGCGGACCCGGCCACACGGGACCGGCTGCTGGCCGAGCCGATGGCCCGCAACGACTCGTGGTCACCGCTGGGCGAGATCGCCGCCGTGGCGGCCTACGAGCACGGCGACGCGTGGCTGGCCGCGCTGGTCGAACGGCTCGACGAGCAGCGGACGTTGCTCGGCAGGCTGCTCGCCGAGCACCTCCCCGACGCCCGGATGCGACCGCTCGAGGCGACGTTCCTGGCCTGGCTCGACCTTCGGGCCTACGGGCACGACGACCCGGCCGCGGTGGGGCTCGACAAGGGACGGGTACGGCTCGAGGCCGGTCACCGCTACCAGCCCGTGCTCACCGGTCACGTCCGCCTCAACATCGCGACCTCGCCCGACCGGCTCACCGAGATCGTGGAGCGACTGGCGCGCGCGCTCGCGTAGGACCGGTCAGCCGGCGTGCTGGGGCTGGGCGGCGACCAGGTCGGCGTACCAGCGGAAGGAGTCCTTCGGGGTCCGCACCTGGGTGTCGTGGTCGACGTGCACCAGGCCGTAGCGCTGCCGGTAGCCCTCGGCCCACTCGAAGGTGTCGAGCAGCGACCAGACGTAGTAGCCGCGGACGTCGACCCCGCGCTCGACGGCCTCGCACACCGCCCGGACGTGCGCCTCGAGGTAGTCGATGCGGCGACGGTCGTGGACCTGGCCGTGCGCGTCGGGCACGTCGTCGAAGGAGCAGCCCGACTCGGTGATCACGATCGGCGGCAGCGCCGCCCGGTAGCGGGCCCGGAACATGATCAGCCACTCGCGCAGCGCAGACGGCACGATCGCCCAGCCGGCGTCGGTCGACGAGTAGCCCAGCGGGTCGAGGATCTCGAACGGCATCGGCGCCTCGTCGGGCGCGGCGGCGATCTTGACGGGGCTGTAGTAGTTGACCCCGTAGAAGTCGAGCGGCTGCCGGATCGTCGCCATGTCACCGGGCGCGACGAGGTCCTCCATCAGCGGCATCAGGTCGGCCGGATAGCGACCGAGCAGCATCGCCTCGATGTACGTCGCGTTCCAGATCGCGTCGAAGAGCTTGGCGGCCCCGACGTCGGCGTCGCTGTCGCTGGCCGGCCAGATGGGCGCGTGGTTGTTGGCGCAGCCGACGCTGGTCGCACCGGCCTCGCGCAGCGCGATCGCCGCACGGCCGTGGGCGACCAGCAGGTGGTGGGCCACCCAGAGCGCGTCGAAGTAGAGCGGCAGTCCGGGGGCGTGCTTGCCGATGCCGTGGCCCATCAGCGCGACGACGTTGGGCTCGTCGACCGGGATCCAGTGCTCGACCCGGTCGCCGAGCCGGCGGCCGACCACGTCGGCGTACGCCGCGAAGTGGTCGATCGTGTCGCGGTGCAGCCAGCCGCCCTCGTCCTGGAGCGCCTGCGGGAGGTCCCAGTGGTAGAGCGTCACGGTGGGCCGGATCTCCGCCTCGAGCAGCGCGTCGACGAGCCGGTCGTAGAAGTCCAGGCCGCGCTCGTTGACCCGGCCGCGACCCTGGGGCAGCACCCGCGGCCACGACACCGAGAACCGGTAGTCGCGCGCCCCGAGCTCCTTGAGCAGGCCGACGTCCTGGGCGAGCCGGTGGTAGTGGTCGCACGCCACGGCCGGCGTGCTGCCGTCGGCGATCCTGCCCGGCTGGGCCGCGAACGTGTCCCAGATGCTGGGTCCCTTGCCGTCCTCGGCGGCTGCGCCCTCGATCTGGAGGGCCGCCGTGCTGGTTCCGAAGCGGAACCCCGGGGGCAGGAGGGGAAGCATTCGTTCATCTTGGGCCATCGGTGGTGATGCCCGCCGGGGAACCCGCCGATTGCCCCCGCGATCCGTGGCGTGCCCTCGGTCACGGGGCCAGGACGATCAGCGCCCCCGGGCAGACCTCGACGGAGAGCGGCCGGCCGTCGGCGCCGTCCGGCAGGGTCCCGAGCGGCTCGCCGTCACCTCCGACGAGGACCGGCGGGCCGCCCGTCGTCGACAGCTCGACCCGGGTCCCGGTGAGGACCTGCACCTCGTCGCGCTCGACGTGGCGGCCGTCGTAGAGGCTCGGCAGCGCGCGCACCAGCGCGGGTCGCGAGGCCGCGCCCACCACGACCACGTCGAGCAGCCCGTCGGTCATCGAGGCGGCGGGGGCGATCCGCATCCCCTTCCCGTAGTACGCCGAGTTGGCCACGACGACCGTGGCGGCCTCGAGCTCCTGCGCGACGCCGTCGACGACCAGCCGGTAGCGGCCGGGCCGGTACGTCGCCAGCGCCCGGACGGCAGCCACCGGGTAGTGCAGCGGGCGGGGCAGCCGGCGCCAGCCGTCGACGATGGCCGCGGCCCGGGCGTCGACGCCGGCGTAGACCGAGCCCGCCACGACCCGGTCGCCGCAGCGGAGCAGGTCGACCCGGCGGGTACGGCCCGACCGCAGCAGCGCGGCCTGCTCCTCGGGGGTGCCCGGCAGGTCGAGCATCCGGGCGAAGTCGTTGCCGCGACCGGCGGGCAGCACCCCCAGCACCCCGCCGGCGCGGGACACCTCGCCCGCGAGCGACGACAGCATCCCGTCGCCGCCGACGCTGACCACGACGTCGCCGCGCGCCACCGCGGCCCGGACGAGCGCGTGCGTCGCGTGCGGCCCGGGCGAGTAGCTCACCTCGACCCGCTCGCCGGCGTCGCGCAGCAGCCGGGCTACCGGGACCACCGCCCCCGGCGCGGCCCCTCCGCCGGACGTGGGGTTGACCAGGAACGCGAAGCTCACGGAACGAGCACGCCGGGGTTGAGCACCCCGGCCGGGTCGAGCGCCGCCTTGACCGCGCGCAGCGCGAGCACGCCGACCGGGCCGATCTCGTCGGCGTACCACTGCTGGTGGTCGGTGCCGACGGCGTGGTGGTGGGTGATGGTCGCACCGGCCGCGCGGATCGCGTCGGACGTGGCGGCCTTGGCGGCCTGCCACTGGACCAGGGGGTCGTCGCCCTGCCGGGCGGCGACGGTGAAGTAGAGCGAGGCCCCGGTCTCGTAGACGTGGGAGACGTGGCACAGCACCAGGGCACCCCCGAGCGCGCCCTGCAACGCGTCGGTGACCGCAGCGTGCAGCGGCTCCAGCCGCGACCAGAACGTGGCGGTCTCCAGGGTCTCGACCAGGACGCCCTCGTCGAGCAGCGCGTCGCGGAGGTACGGCGCGTGGAAGCGTCCCTGCTCCCAGGCGCGCCCCGGCTCCTCGCCGGCGTCGGTGCCGCCGAGCCCGGTCAGCACGGCGCTGACCGCGGCGCGACGGGCGGCAACCGCGTCGGACGTGCCCTCGTAGCCGGTGATCATCAGGCAGCCGCCACTGCCGGCAGCACCCCCGAGGGCGTCCGGGTCTGCCAGGTTGACGGCCGTCTCGGTCTCGTCGGAGAGCCGCAGCACGGTCGGCAGCAGCCCGGCCTGCGCCAGGGTGCGGGAGGCGGCGACGCCCTCGGCGAACGACGACCAGCGCCAGCCCTCGTGGACGGTGACCTCGGGTGCGCGGCGGACCCGCACGGTCACGCTCGTGATCACGCCGAGGGCGCCCTCCGACCCCAGCAGCAGCTGCCGGAGGTCCGGGCCGGCCGCGCTCGCCGGGGCGGTGCCGAGCCGGAGCTCACCCGCCGGGGTGGCGGCGGTCAGGCCCACGACCATGCTGTCGAACCGCCCGAAGCCGGCACTGGCCTGGCCGCTGGACCGGGTGGCCGCGAAGCCGCCGATCGTGGCGAACTCGAACGACTGCGGGAAGTGGCCGAGCGTCAGGCCGTGGCCGGCCAGCAGCTCCTCGGCCTCGGGTCCGCGGAGCCCCGGCTCCAGGGTGGCCGTCATCGAGACCGGGTCGACGTCGAGGAGCCGCTTCATCCGGCCGAGGTCCAGGGAGACCAGCCCGGCGAGGCCGTCGCGCCGGGCCGCGAGGCCGCCGGTCACGCAGGTGCCGCCGCCGAACGGCACCAGCGCGACCCGGTGGGCGGCGGCGTACTCCAAAAGGGCCTGGACCTGGTCGTGGCCGTCGGGCCGGACGACCGCGTCGGGGGCGTCGGCGAAGTCGCCGGCCCGGTTGCGCAGCAGGTCCGGCGTCGACTTGCCGCGGGTACGCCGCCGGCGCAGGTCGTCGTCGGTGCGCACGTGGTCGACGCCGACGACGCCGCGGAGCCCGTCGAGCAGCGCCTCGGCGATCGCGGGCGCCGCCACGGGGGTGTCGGCGGGCGGCGTGGCCGGGAGCGGCGCCTCTCCGAACGCCAGCCGGACCAGGTCGCGGGCGGTCTCGGGGAGCGGGGCTGCGGCGGCGGGGTCGCCCCAGCGGGAGGGGTGCATCTCGACGGTCATGCGTTACAGTGTGACATATGACGTCAGTCCGTCACATCCATGACCGTCGTGATCCACGCGACTCCTACCTCGACGCCGCGCGCGCCTGCATCCTCGACGTCGGCTGGCGACGGACCACGCTCACCGAGGTCGCCCGCCGCGCCGGAGTGAGCCGGATGACCATCTACCGCGCGTGGCCGGACATGAAGACCCTGCTCGGCGACCTGATGACCCGCGAGTGGACGGCCGTCGTCGCGGCCCGACCCTCGGGCGACGACCTGCCGGGCATGGTGGTGGCGACGGTCCGGGCGCTGCGCGACAACGAGCTGTTCGTCCGGATCGTCGAGCTCGACCCCGAGCTGCTGCTGCCCTACCTGCTCTCGCGCCGCGGCCGCTCCCAGGACCTGGTGCTCGACCTGCTGGTCGCCCGCATCGAGCAGGGCCAGGCCGCCGGAGAGATCCGCGCCGGCGACCCGCGGGCGATGGCGCGGGCGCTCGTGCTCGGCGCCCACGGCTTCGTCCTCAGCGCCCACACCATGGTCGACGACCGGGTGTCCGAGTCCGGCCTCGACGCCGAGCTCGCGACGCTGCTGACCCGGGCGCTGGCGCCGTGAGCCGGATCGGCAGCGGCGCGGCCGGGCTCGCGCCGGCGTACGACGTGGTGGTGGTCGGCCTGGGCGTCACCGGGGCCGGCGTGGCACTCGACGCGGTGTCGCGGGGGCTGTCGGTGCTCGCGGTCGACGCCCACGACCTCGCGTTCGGCACCTCGCGCTGGTCGAGCAAGCTGGTCCACGGCGGGCTGCGCTACCTCGCCCGCGGGCAGGTCGGCGTCGCCCACGAGTCGGCGGTCGAGCGGGGCGTGCTCATGGAGACGACCGCCCCCCACCTCACCCGGCCGCTGCCGATGCTGCTGCCGCTCACGCCCGGGGTCACCGGCCGGCAGGCGACGCTGGCCCGAGCGGGCTTCCTCGCCGGCGACCTGCTGCGCCGGGGCGCCCGCACCCACCGGGAGACCCTGCCGCGGCCCCGCCGGGTGTCGGCGACCGAGGCGCTCGCCCTGGCACCCGGACTCCGGCGGGGCGGGCTCCGTGGCGGGCTGCTGTCGTGGGACGGCCAGCTGGAGGACGACGCCCGGCTGGTCACCACGATCGCGCGCACCGCGGCGACCCTCGGGGCCGAGGTCCGGACCCGGTGCCGGGTGGTGGCGGCCGACCGGGCCGGCGTCACGGTCGTCGACGGCCGCACCGGTGCCGCGACGCGGGTGGCCGCTCGTGGCGTGGTCAACGCGACCGGGGTGTGGGCCGACGGGCTGGTCGACGAGGTCGCGCTCCGGCCGAGCCGCGGCACCCACCTGGTGCTGCCCGGGTCGGCGCTGCCGGGCCTGCGGACCGCCGTCACCACCCCGGTGCCCGGCTCGACCAGCCGGTTCGTGATGGTGCTGCCCCAGCCGGACGGCACGGTCCACGTCGGGCTCACCGACGAGCCGGTCGAAGGGCCGGTGCCCGACGTGGCCGAGCCCACCGAGCCCGAGATCGGGTTCCTGCTCGACGTGGTGTCGGCGGCGTTCGACCACGACGTACGGCGCGCCGACGTGGTCGGCGCCCACGCCGGCCTGCGGCCGCTGCTCGACGACGGGGCCGGCGGCACCGCGGACCTGTCGCGACGGCACGCCGTGATCACGTCGCGCACCGGGGTGGTGACCGTGGTCGGCGGCAAGCTGACGACCTACCGCCGGATGGCCGAGGACGCCGTCGACCGGCTGGTGGCCGAGCGGCGGCTGGCGGCAGACCCGTGCCGCACCCGCACCCTGCCGCTCGCCGGCGCGGCCCCCCGCGACGTGCTCGCCCGGCTCGAGCAGCCGGCGCGGCTGGTGCGGCGCTACGGCACCGACGCGGCGCTGGTCCTCGACGTGGCCCGGTCGGTCACCGGGCTGGCCGACGACGAGCTGCTGGCCCCCGTCGCCGACGGCTGCCCGGTCACCACGGCCGAGCTGGTCTTCGGCGTCACCCACGAGGGGGCGGTCGACGTGTCCGACCTGCTCGACCGGCGTACCCGGGTCGGCCTGGTCCCCGCCGTCCGGGCCCGGGCCGTCCCCGCGGCCGAGCGCGCCCTCGCCCTGGTGGCCGCCGCGACATCTCGGTAGTCCAGTGACAACTGGCCCCCGACACGCCGCGCGGAGGGGCCACTTCTCACTGGACTACCCGGAATTCGTCCGCAGGTCCGATGAGTTCGACGGTCGACGCCGGTCCACCCGCTTGGCAGACTGGGCGACCCAAGGGAGACACGGGGATGAGGACGGCGACGGTGAGCACCGACCAGAGCGGCACCACGACCGAGCTGCAGGACTTCGACGCACTGACCGCGCGCTACGAGCGCGAGCTGCTGGCGCACTGCTACCGGATGAGCGGCTCGGTCCACGAGGCCGAGGACCTGGTGCAGGAGACCTTCCTGCGGGCCTGGCGCGCCAGCGCCGACTTCCAGGGCCGCTCCAGCGTCCGGACCTGGCTCTACCGGATCGCCACCAACGTCTGCCTCACCAACCTCGAGAACCGCCCCCGCCGGCCGCTGCCCACCGGGCTCGGCGCGCCCGACGTCGACGCGGCCGACCCGCTCGACGCGCAGCCCGAGGTGCCGTGGCTGGAGCCGATCCCCGACGCCGCCGTCCAGGTCGAGGAGAAGGACACCATCCGGCTGGCGTTCGTCGCCGCGCTGCAGCACCTCCCGGCCCGCCAGCGCGCCGTGCTGATCCTGCGCGACGTGTTGCGCTGGTCGGCCGCCGAGGTGGCCGAGGCGCTCGACACCACCGCGGTCGCGGTCAACTCCGCGCTGCAGCGGGCCCACGCCCAGCTCGACAAGCAGCGGCCCACGCCCGACGCCACGAGCGTCGAGCTCACCGACGCCCAGCGGCAGCTGCTCGACCAGTACGTCGAGGCGTTCTGGCACAAGGACATCGACCGGATCGTCAGCCTGCTGACCGCCGAGGCCACCTGGGAGATGCCGCCGTTCACCGGTTGGTACTCCGGCAGCACCACCATCGGCGAGCTCATCGACACCCAGTGCCCGGGCGGCTCCCACGACATGCCGATGATCGCGACGTCGGCCAACGGCCAGCCGGCGTACGGCCTCTACATGCGCAACCCCGACGGCAGCTTCCGGCCGTTCCAGCTGCAGGTGCTCGAGCTCGAGGGCGACCGGGTGCGCCACGTCAGCGCGTTCCACGGTGCCGAGGTGTTCCGGCGCTTCGGCCTGCCCGACGCGCTCCCCGCCGACCACCGGTGACCGCGGCGATGACCCTCGCCCTCGCGGGCGCCGTCGAGCTGCTGGACCGGTCCCTCGCCTACACCCGCAGCGGCCTGGCGCTCGTCACCCCGGACCGGCTCGGCGACCCGACGCCGTGCGCACGGTGGGACCTCGCCGCGCTCCTGCACCACATGGACGACGCCCTCGACGCCTTCACCGAGGCGGCGACCGGCGACGTCGCGCTCGTCGCCACCGCCGGCGCACCGCGCCTGGAGTCGATCCGGGCCAAGGCCTGCGCCCTGCTCGGCTGGTGGGTCGACCACCCGCCTGACGACGTACGCATCGGAGAGCTGCACCTGCCGGCGGGGCTGCTCGTCGGCGCCGCCGCCCTGGAGATCACCGTCCACGGCTGGGACGTCCACCGGGCGCTCGGCACCGGACACCGGCTCCCGGACGCGTTGGCCGAGGAGCTGCTCCGGGTCGTGGCGCTGACCGTCGGGGACGACGACCGGCCCGACCGGTTCGCCGCGCCGGTCCCGGTGCCGGACGACGCGAACGCGTCACGTCGGCTGCTCGCCCACCTCGGCCGGGGCTGACCAGACCGGGGGCGTCGGTTTCGTCGTTCGGCCGCGGGAGGACTTCGGCTGTCCCTACCCTCTCCCCATGCTCGTGACGCCGACGGCCGCGGCCGGTCTGGCCCGCGAGGGCCACATCGCCGCCGCGCTGCAGGCACTGTCCGAGGAACGCCCGTCCGTCGCGGCGCTGGCCCTGGCCCTGGAGTGCCGGCTCGCGCGCGGCGAGGTCGAGCTCGCGCTAGGCGTCGGGGAGCAGCTCGCGGCCCGTCCCCGGCTCACCGGCGACGACGCCGCCCGGGCCGCGATCGCCCTGGGCGAGCTGGCCGCCGCCACCGGGCGCGACGAGGAGGCCGCTGCCCACTTCCTGCTCGCAGGCGAGCACGCGGGCGACGAGGCCGACGCCGTGGACCTGCCGTGGCGCTCCGGCGCCTCACTCAGCCTGATCCGGGTCGGTCGTCACGAGGAGTCGCGACGGCTGGCGATGGAGCACCTCGCGACCGCCAGGGCGCAGGGCTCGCCGTACGCCGTCGCGGGCGCGCTGCGCACCATCGCCGCGGTGTGCTCGGGCCGTCGAGAGGACCTGCTCCGCGAGGCCCGCCGGCTGCTGGGCGACGGCTACGCCCGGCTCGCGGCCACCGTCGACACCGACCTCGCCGGCCTGCTCGCGCTCATGGGCGGCGCCGCCGGCCAGCAGGAGGCGGTCGCGCTGCTCCGCTCCGCCGAGGAGTACGCCGACCTCGAGGACCTCTGGCCGCTCCACGGTCGGGTACGGCGGCTGCTCGAGCGCCTCGGCCAGCAGGCGCTCCCGCTGCGCTGCGAGGCGATCGCCCGGCTCACCGAGCTCGAGCACCACGTCGCCCACCTCGCGGCCCACGGCTCCAGCAACCGGCAGATCGCCGAGCGGCAGCAGCTCACCGTCAAGGCCGTCGAGTGGCACCTCTCGCGGTCCTACCGCAAGCTCGGCATCCGGAGCCGGCGCGAGCTGCCGCACTCGCTGAAGCTCGTCTGACCCCGCGAGAGCGCGCTCCCGCACCTCCGAGGTAGCAGTCCCGCACCTGCGAGAGCGCACCTCCCGATCGCGAGCGCGACCCCGGAGGTGCACGAGCGCGACTTCGCGGGTGCGGGAGCGCGCTCTCGTGGGTCACAGCACCCGCATGGCGGCCCCGTGGCCGTGGGTCCACGCGACCGGCCGGCCGTCGACGCCGAGCAGGAACACCGGGCGGTCGACGTCGTCGAGCCCGGGCGCGGCAGCGCTCATCTCGGGCAGCACCGTCGGGCTCTCGTTGCTGATCCAGTGGCAGCGGCCGGCCTCGACCAGCGAGGTCATCAGTGCGTGGAACCGCGCGCGGTCGGGGGGCTCGAGGTAGGCGATCACCGCGGTGTGGAACACCACGACGGGCCCGTACGCCGCCGCCTCGCCCACCAGGTCGGGGAGCAGGTCGAGCAGGTCGCCGGTGACCAGCCTCGGCGGGTCGGCCCGGGTCAGCTCGATCGCCGCCCGGAGCCGTTCCCGTCTCGCGTCCTGCTCGGGCCAGACCAGGTTCTCCAGCCACGCCATCGCGTCGGCGTCGGCGACGTCCAGCGGGTGCAGGTCGATCCCGCCCCGCCAGGCGACGACCGGCGGCGCGACGGCGTCGGGGAACGGCCCGGTCACCGCGCAGGGCAGCAGCGGCCCCGCCCCGGCCTCGACGACCCCGTCGTCCGTGCTCCAGGCGTAGGAGTAACGGTCCGGGTAGAGGCACAGCCCGGCGCTGGCGCCGGCCTCCAGCAGGGCCAGGGGGCGGCCGCCCTCCTGCCGGGCGAGATCGGCGAACCACGGGACCAGGGTCGCCAGCCGGCCGACCTCGTTGGTCTGGGTCGCCCGCGCCAGGATCGTGGCGCGGATCGTGCCGTCGTCGCCGAGGAGCGCCCGCCGCAGCCCCTCGTAGGGGCCGGGCGCCGGGACGCCGTGCCAGCGGGCGGCGGCGAGGACCAGGTTGGGCTGCTGCTTGGCGGGCGGCAGCCCGGCGATCCAGTCCAGCACCTCGGGGTCGTCGACCACCGCCTCCGACCACGCCCGGAAGCAGGGGGAGTCGCCGGCGTGACGGGCGAAGTCGGCGTACTGCCGGGCGACGTCGGTGTAGAGCTCCACCGGTCAACCGGGCAGCGACACGTACGTCGTCTCGAGATACTCGTCGATCCCCTCGAACCCGCCCTCGCGCCCGTAGCCGCTGGCCTTGACCCCACCGAACGGCGCGGCCGGGTTGGAGACCAGGCCGGTGTTGACGCCGACCATGCCGAACTCCAGCGCCTCGGCCATCCGGATCGTGCGCGACAGGTCGCGGGTGTAGACGTACGACGTCAGCCCGTACTCGCTGGCGTTCGCCTGCGCGAGGGCCTCCTCCTCGGTGTCGAACGTCGTGATCGGGGCGACCGGGCCGAAGATCTCCTCCTCGGCGATCCGGGCCCCGGCCGGGACGTCGAGCAGGACGGTCGGCGCGTAGAAGTGGCCCGGCCCGTCGGGGGCCGAACCGCCCGTGACGACCTGTGCACCCGCGCCGACCGCCTCCCGGACCAGCCCGCCGACCGACTCGACCGCGGCGCCGTTGATGAGCGGCCCGACGTCGACGCCGTCGTCCTGCCCGCGCCCGAGCCGGAGCGCCCCCATCCGCTCGCCGAGCTTGCGCGCGAACTCGTCGGCGACGTCGCGGTGGACCAGGAACCGGTTGGCAGCGGTGCAGGCCTCCCCCATGTTGCGCATCTTGGCCACCATCGCACCGTCGACGGCCGCGTCGACGTCGGCGTCGTCGAAGACCAGGAACGGCGCGTTGCCGCCCAGCTCCATGGACACCCGTTGCAGCTGCCCGGCCGACTGCTCGACCAGGATCCGGCCGACCGGAGTGGAGCCGGTGAAGCTGACCTTCCGCAGCCGGGGATCGGCCATCAGCGTCTTGCTGAGCGCCGCCGAGTGGTGGGTCGTGACGACGTTGAGGACGCCGTCGGGCAGGCCGGCCTCCGCCATCACGCCGGCGAGCGCGAGCATGGTGAGCGGCGTCAGCTCTGCGGGCTTGATCACCATGGTGCAGCCGGCCGCGACTGCCGGCCCGATCTTGCGGGTGCCCATCGCGATCGGGAAGTTCCAGGGCGTGAGGAACAGGCACGGGCCGACCGGCTTGCGGATCGTCAGCAGCCGGCTGCCGCCCGCCGGCGCGTGCATCCACCGGCCGTGGATCCGGACCGCCTCCTCGGAGAACCACCGGAAGAACTCCGCGCCGTACGCCACCTCGCCCTTGGCCTCGGCCAGGGTCTTGCCCATCTCGAGGGAGATGATCCGGGCGAAGTCGTCGGCCCGGTCGACGATGATCTCGTAGGCCCGGCGCAGGATCTCGCCGCGCTCCCGGGGCGGGGTGCGCGCCCAGTCGTGCTGCGCGGCGACCGCGGCGTCGAGCGCGGCGGTGGCGTCGTCGGTGGAGCCGTCGGCGACGTCGGTGATCACCGACTCGTCGGCCGGGTCGTGGACGTCGAACCGGCCGTTCCCGGACGCCGGGGTCCAGGTCCCGCCGATCAGGAGGTTGCGGTGGCGGGCCGGAAGCAGCCCTCCGAAGTCGAGGTCGTGGTCGGTCATGGAAATAGCCTCGCACCGACCGGAGTCGGGGGGAACGGGTGATGACATCCAGGGTCGCGACGTGCGATTCTGGAGCGTCGGTTGCGGAGGGAGCACTCTGCGTCGACCCGGGCCCTTCGCTGACCCCATGCAGCGGGGGGCTCGGCTGATTTCTCAGGCCCTCCGGATCCCCTCTTGCCAACCGCCCCGGACCGGAGTTGCCTTCGTGGTGGAGGTGGCGTCATGGCCGACAAGGGGAACGCGCGCAGACCAGCCGGGCAGGATCTCGAGGCGAGCAGCCCGGACCGGATCAGGAACGTCGTGCTGGTCGGGCCCGGTGGCTCCGGCAAGACGACCCTGGTCGAGATGCTGCTCGCCACCGCCGGAGCCGTGCCCCGCACCGGGTCGGTCGACGAGGGCACCACGGTCTGCGACCACGACCCCGGTGAGCAGCAGCACGGGCGCTCCCACTCGCTCGCCGTCGCGCCCCTGGTGCACCAGGGCGTCAAGGTCAACCTGCTCGACACCCCGGGCTACGCCGACTTCGTGGGTGAGGTGCGCGCCGGCCTGCGGGCCGCCGACTGCGCGCTGTTCGTCGTCGCGGCCAACGAGGACGTCGACGACGCCACCCGGTCGCTGTGGCGGGAGTGCGCCCAGGTCGGCATGCCCCGCGCGGTCGTGATCACCCGGCTCGACCAGGCACGCGCCGACTACGACGGCGTCCTCGCCCAGGCGCAGTCGGCGTTCGGCGACAAGGTGATGCCGCTGTTCGTCCCCGTGCGCGACGACGGCGGCGAGGTGACCGGCCTCACCGGGCTGCTCGAGCCGTGCGACGACGAGCTCGCCACTCTGCGCGGTGACCTGATCGAGGGGGTCATCGAGGAGTCCGAGGACGAGACCCTCATGGACCGCTACCTCGGTGGCGAGGAGATCGACGCCAAGATCCTCGTCGACGACCTCGAGCGGGCGGTGGCACGCGCGACGTTCTTCCCGGTCGTCCCGTGCTGCGCGATGACAGGTGTCGGCGGCCGCGAGCTGCTCGACCTGGCGGTCAGCGGCTTCCCGTCCCCCGCCGAGCACCCCTCTCCCGACGTCTTCACCTCGGCCGGCAAGGACGCGCCCGGCATCTCCTGCGACCCGTCGGCGCCGCTGGTGGCCGAGGTCGTCAAGACGACCAGCGACCCCTACGTCGGACGGCTCAGCCTGGTCCGGGTGTTCAGCGGCACCCTGGTGCCGGACGCCGCCGTCCACGTCTCCGGGCACTTCGCATCCTTCTTCGGCGACTCGGGGGCCGGCGCCGGCCACCCCGACCACGACGAGGACGAGCGACTCGGTGCCCTGTCGTTCCCCTTCGGCAAGCAGCTGTCCCCGGCCACGACCGTCGTCGCCGGCGACATCGCAGCGATCGGCCGGCTCACCCGCGCCGAGACCGGCGACACCCTCTCCGGCACCGACCACCCGCTGGTGCTGCGGCCCTGGTCGCTGCCCGAGCCGCTGCTCCCCGTGGCCATCGCTCCGCACACCAAGTCCGACGAGGACAAGCTCTCCCAGGCGCTCGGCCGGATCGCGGCCGAGGACCCGTCGCTGCGCATCGACAACGACGCCGAGACCCACCAGCTGGTGGTCTGGGCGATGGGCGAGGCGCACGCGGAGTCGACCCTGGAGCGGCTGGCCGAGCGGTACGGCGTCCAGGTCGACCAGATCCCGTTCGTGGTGTCGCTGCGCGAGACCTTCTCCGGCAAGGCGACCGGGCACGGCCGTCACGTGAAGCAGTCCGGTGGCCACGGCCAGTTCGCCGTCTGCGACATCACCGTGGAGCCGCTGCCCGAGGGGTCAGGCTTCGAGTTCGTCGACAAGGTCGTCGGCGGCTCCGTACCCCGGCAGTACATCCCCAGCGTCGAGAAGGGTGTCCGCGCGCAGATGGAGCGCGGCGTACGCCACGGCTACCCGGTTGTCGACCTCCGGGTGACCCTGACCGACGGCAAGTCCCACAGCGTCGACTCCTCCGACATGGCGTTCCAGACCGCCGGCGCGCTGGCGCTGCGTGAGGCCGCAGCCGCCACGACGATCACGATGCTGGAGCCGTTCGACTTCGTCGACGTGATCGTGCCGGACGAGCAGGTCGGCAACGTGATGAGCGACCTCTCGTCACGCCGGGCCCGGCTGCTCGGCACCGACAAGGTCGGCGACGACCGCACCACGGTGATGGCCGAGGTGCCGCAGACCGAGCTGGTCCGCTACTCCGTCGACCTGCGGTCGGCCAGCCACGGCGCCGGCACCTTCACCCGCCGGTTCGCCCACTACGAACCCATGCCCGAGGACGTCGCCGCCAAGGTCGAGCCCCGCCACCGAGGCTGAGGTGCGAAGGCCGCCAAGGCCTGAGCCTCGAAACCCCTGCACCCTTGCACGTGACTTCGCGGTTCCAGCCCTGCCCAGACCCACGGGGTTTCGAGGCTCGGCGCCGGGGGCGCCTCGCACCTCAACCTCCGGCGGTGCGAACGAAGCGAGCGTCGAAACCAGCACCTCAACCGCCGGCGGCGCGGAGGAAGGCCTCGAGGATCGGGCCGGCGGTGCTCGACCCGGACTCGCCGGTCTCGACGAACACCGCGACGGCGAGGTCGTCCTGGGCGCCGATCATCCAGGCGTGGGTGCGCAGCGTGCCGTCGTCGTCGTACTCGGCGGTGCCGGTCTTGGCGATCACCGGGTCGCCGGGGACGTCGGCGAGCCCGACGCCGCTGCCGGAGGTGACCACGCCCCGCAGCATCTCCCGGAGCCGGCCGACCTCGGCGCCGCCGAGCTCCGGGACGTCCGCCTGCTCGACCTCGTGGTCGACGACCAGCGAGGGCAGCACCGTCTTCCCGGACTGCACCGACGCGATCACGGTCGCCATCGCCATCGGCGAGGCCAGCACCCGGCCCTGCCCGATCATGTCGGCCGCGGCCTCGGTCTCCGACTGCGCCGGCGGCACCTGCCCGAAGTACGCCGGGAAGCCCAGGTCGTGGTCGACCCCGAGCCCGAGCGAGGCGGCCGCGTCGGCGAGGTCACCCCGGCCGAGCCGCGACCGCGCCGCGATGAACGCGGTGTTGCAGGAGTTGGCGACCGCGGTCCGCAGCGGGATGGTGCCGGTGCCGTCGGACGGGTAGTCGTCGTAGTTCTCGAACTGCTTGCCGTCGACCACGATGGTGTCGGTGCAGCGGGTCGGTGAGTCGGGACTCAGCCCAGCCCGCAGCAGCGCCAGCGAGCTGACCGCCTTGAAGGTCGATCCGGGCGCGAACTGCCCGTACGTCGCCATGTTGTAACCGTCGGTGCCGGGACCGTTGGCGGCGGCCACGATCTCGCCGGTCGACGGCCGGATCGCGACCAGGGCGCTCGCCGGACCGACCGGCGCCAGCAGCCGCTCGGCGGTCGCCTGCAGCCGGGCGTCGAGGGTGATCCGCAGCGGGGTCCCGCGGACCGGCTTCTCAGAGAACAGCACTTTCTGCTTGTCGTCGGAGGCGGTCGCGACCACCTGCACCCCCGGCGTCCCGCCCAGCCGCTCGTCGTAGCGAAGCTGCAGCCCGGACAGGCCGGCCTCGGTGCCGGGCTGGTACCGCTCGGGGTCCTCCTTCACCATCTCGGCGGTCGCCTCGCCAACGGTGCCGAGGATCGGGGCGGCGAACTCGCGGGTCGGGGCCAGCGCCAGGGAGTCCCGGACCGCGAGCGCTCCCTTGATCCGCTGGTACCCGGTGCCCACCTCGACCGGGACCTCGTCGCGGCGATAGACGATGGCCTCGACGAAGGCGAGGTCGCCGGACGCCTTGACCTGCTTCGCGTACGACGCGGCGTCGACGTCGACCAGCGCCGCGAGCTGCTGGGCCGACGCGTCGGCCTGCTGCGACGAGACCGCCGACTTGTCGATGCCGAACCGGGTGACGGGCCGCTCGGTGACCAGCCGCTCGCCGCGCGCTCCGAGGATGTCGGCCCGCTTCGACGCGACCGTCCGGCGGCTGAGCGTCCCGCCGGCGCGCAGCGACGGCTCCACGACCGACGGCTCCCACGACACCTGCCACTGGTCGCCGGACAGCCGCAGCGTGGCCTCGGAGGTGTAGGTCCAGTCCTGCTCGCTGACCGGCCACGACCAGCCGAGGGTGGCGGTCGCCGTGCCGTCCGCCTCGGTCACGTCCTCGACCGACACCGTCGGCGTGGTCTCAGCGAGCCCCTCGACCACCTCGTCGTAGGACTGCTGGGCACCGTCCTCGGTGAAGCTCACGTCGGCCAGGTCCCCGGAGGCCAGCCCGTCGGCGAGCCGCTCGGCCGCGTCGCCCGGGTCGGGTCCGGTCGCCTCCTCGACGGCGGAGCAGCCGGTCAGCAGCAGGGCCAGCGCGGCGGCGGCGAGGGTCCGAGACATGGGCCCATTCCACCACTCGGCCTGTCGGCCGACGTGAGCCCGCAGGCCTAGCCGCCCTGTCGCGCCCACCAGCGGTCGAGGTCGACACCGTGCGAGCGCGCCAGTGCCCGGGCCTGCGGGGACGTCACGTCGGGCGCGACGAACGTCTCGGGCTCGATCGACGCGTCCACGTCGGCGTACGCCCGCTGCTGGGCGGCGAGCTCGTCGGAGCGGGCGGCCGCCGCGGCGACGACGGCGCGGGTGACGGTGACGGTGGCACCGGTCAGCAACGGGCTGACCGTCGGCGTGTAGCCGGACGCGTGCCCCGGCTTGTTGGGGTGGTAGCTCTCGCTGACCGGGTTCGAGAGCCCGTTGATCCACTCCACGTCGTCGCACACGGCGTGCCCGACGAACCGGCTGGTCGGGTTGGCGAACGAGAAGCCCTTCGCGGAGGCCTGCGTCGCGGTCCGCGAGTTCAGCAGGTCGGCGGTCTGGTTGAGCCGGGTCTGCTCCTCCGGGGAGAACCACGTCCCGGCGTTGCAGTCCTCGCCCATGAAGATCCGCGGATAACCGACCACGACCACCCGGGCGTTCGGCGCCGAGCTCTGGATCGAGGCGTAGAGCGTCGAGAGCCGCCCGGGCAGGGTGGTGTTGATGAAGGCCTGCGCGTCGTCGATGGCGCCGTCGCAGTCACCGGCCCACCACGGCGTCGCGCACTCGGTCAGCACGTCGGCGAAGCCGGCGTCGTTGCCGCCGACCGAGATCGTCACGTAGCTGGTCGACGCGCTCAGTGCCGACAGCTGGGTGTTGGTGACGTCGGCGACCTCGGCGCCCGAGCAGGCCCGGAAGTTGAGGGAGTAACCGCGTGCGGTGGCGACCAGGCTGGGGTAGGCGTACGTCGACCGCTGGCAGCTGGTGCCGTCGGCGAGATAGTCGCGGGTGCCCGTGCCCGAGGAGTAGGAGTCGCCGAGGGCGACGTACGCCGGCGCGGCGGAGCTCGCCGGCGGGGCGTGGAGCAGCGGGGCGGCGAGGGCGAGCAGGACGGCGGGCAGCAGCCGCCTGGTCGTCGGACGTGCGGGCAGGCGGATGGACATGGGGGTCCCTTTCCCGAGATCGGCCACCCGAGTGTGGCCGCTGCTCACGATAGGGACGACGGCCCGCCCCCGCCAGAGGTCAGCGGCCCAGCCCGGTGCGGTCGACCTTGCGGTGGAAGCGCATGCCGGCCAGGCCGCCGGCCATCGCGCCGAACAGCGTCACCAGCACGACGAGCACCAGCGCGATGATGCCACCGGTGGTCACGTCGCCCTCGCCCACGGGGATCCGCGGGAAGCTGTCGACGTCCCGGAGCACGTTGTAGTCGTCGCCGGCGAAGTACCCGAGCACCCCCACGACGATCGCGACCACGATCGCCCAGACCCACACGGCCACGCCCTGCTTGAGGCCGTCGAAGCGCGCCATCCGGCCCGCGACGTAGCCGCCGGAGTAGTAGGCCAGGAACAGGATGACCAGCAGCACGATCCCGCCGATCAGGCCGACCGTCTCGGGCGGGCCGACCGCGTCGGCCGCCTCGGTCGCGGACTCGTTGCCGGTCGCCACGCTGACGGCCGCCCCCGCGGCAGCGGCCAGGGCCGTGAGCAGCACGGCCATCCCGGTCGCGGTCAGCCAGCCGAAGAAGGCCGCCCCGACCTTGACGCCGCCGTGTTCCTCCCGCTCCCTGCCCACCACCTCCCTGCGGTCCTCGGTGTAGCCGGGCTCGTCGATGTAGGTGGTGTCGTCGGCGGGGGTGTCCCGATGATCTGCCATGACTGCTCCTTCAGTGAGGGGCCGGGGGTGTGTCGGCCCCCTGAGCCAACCATGTCCGCCCGCCGGCCACCACTGCACCCACGGCCACCGCACCGCGGGGTCACTCGACGGTGACCGACTTGGCGAGGTTGCGCGGCTTGTCGATGTCGTGACCGAGGTGCAGCGCCGCGTGGTAGGCGAGCAGCTGCAGCGGGATCGTCAGCAGGACGGGGTCCAGCTCCCGCTCGCTCCGCGGTACGTCGATCCGGGTGGCCTCGAGGTCGCCCAGGTCGACCGTGGCGTGGGTGACCACCACGAGCGGGCCGCCCCGCGCGGCGATCTCGTGCAGGGCCCCGACGTTGCGGTCGACGAGCTCGTCGTCCGGCACGATCGCGACCGTCGGCACCGAGGGCTCGATGAGTGCCAGCGGGCCGTGCTTGAGCTCGCTGGTCTGGTAGGCCTCGGCGTGCCGGTAGGAGATCTCCTTGAACTTCTGGGCGCCCTCCCGCGCGACCGGGAAGCCGCGGACCCGGCCGACGAAGAACAGGCTCTCCGCCTCGGCGAGCTGGCGGGCGATCCCGGCGTACTCGTCCTCGTGGGTCAGGACCTCCCGGATCTGCTCGGGGATGCGCTGCAGGCCGGCGATCAGCCGCCGCCCGTCGGCGATGGACAGGTCGCGGACCCGCCCGAGCTGGAGCGCGAGCAGCGCGAAGCCGAGGAACATCGTGGTGAGAGCCTTGGTGCTGGCGACGGCCACCTCGGGCCCGGCGTGGAGGTAGACGCCCCCGTCGCACTCGCGGGCGACGGCCGAGCCGACGACGTTGACCAGCCCGACGACCCGGCCGCCCTTGCGGCGGATCTCCTGCACCGCGAGCAGGGTGTCGACGGTCTCGCCGGACTGGGTCACGGCGACGTAGAGCGTGTCAGGCTCGATGACGGGGTCGCGGTAGCGGAACTCGCTGGCGGCCTCGGCGTCGGCCGGGATGCGGGCGAGCTCCTCGACGAGCGCGGCGCCCATCTGCCCGACGTAGTACGCCGACCCGCAGCCCAGCACCTTGACCCGGCTGATGCCGCGGGTCTCCCGGGCGTCGAGGCCCAGGCCGCCGAGGTGCGCGGTCGCGAACCGCTCGTCGATCCGGCCGCGCAGCACCCGCTCCGCGGACTCCGGCTGCTCGGCGATCTCCTTGCGCATGTAGGACTCGTGGTCACCGGCCTCGAACGCCGCGGGGTCGAGGTCGAGGGTGGCCGCTTCGCGGTGGGTGGCGGTCAGGTCGCGACGCATCGTGGTGAAGCCGGTGGCGGTGACCGTCGCCAGCTCGCCGTCCTCCAGATGGGCCACCGTCGTCGTGTGCCGCACCAGCGCGGCCAGGTCGGACGCGACGAACATCTCCCGCTCGCCCACGCCCACGATCAGCGGGCTCCCGTGGCGGGCCACGACCATCCGGTCGGGGAAGTCGGCGTGCAGCACCGCCAGTCCGTAGGTCCCCTCGACCGATGCCAGGGCGTCACGGACCTTGCCCTCGAGGCTGTCGGCGGCGGACCGGGTGACCAGGTGCGCCAGCACCTCGGTGTCGGTGTCGGAGACCAGGTCGACGCCCGCGTCGGTCAGCGCGGCCCGGAGCGCGGCGGCGTTGTCGAGGATGCCGTTGTGGACGACGGCGACCCGCTGCGCGGCGTCGGTGTGCGGGTGGGCGTTTCCGTCGGTGGCCGGGCCGTGGGTGGCCCACCGGGTGTGGCCGATGCCGACCTTGCCCGAGAACCGCTTCGGCAGCGCCTCGGCGAGGTCGCGGACCCGGCCCGCCCGCTTGCCGACCCGGAGTCCGCTGCCCCCGAGCACGGCGACGCCGGCCGAGTCGTAGCCGCGGTGCTCGAGCCGGGTCAGCCCCTCGAGCAGGATGGGCGCCGCCTGCTGGGCGCCGACGTAGCCGACGATTCCGCACATCTGGTGGGTTCCTTTCGTGGTCCGGGGTCGCCGGTCCGGTCATCCGTAGACGAGCCGCCGCAGCTGGCGCTCGCTGAGCTCGGGCGCCGCCACGACGCGGTGGTGCAGCTCCTCGGCGAGCCGGGCGAAGATCTCCGGGTTGCGGGCGCCGTAGGTCCGCAGCTCGGCGTGTCTGCGGCGTACGAAGTCGGCGACCGGCTCGGCGTGGAACGCGAGCACGTCGTCGACGAGCCGGCGTGCGACGTCGGGATCGAGACCGGTGCTCGCGACCACGTGGGCAACGAGGTCCGGATCGACGTCGTGGGCGGCAGTCACGCCCGAAATGGTGAGGCCCAGGCGGCGGTTGCGCAAGTTCCTGCCCGAAATCGGGCAGAAGTAGGACATTGCGAGTCAGCCCTTCCCTGCCCACTCGGATTCCCCCTAGTTTGACCCCCAGCCGACTAGGCCCACGGGGGGCGCATGGGGAGCCGGCCTACCGAAAGGGAGCTCCAAGGATGACTCGTCATCTCGCCCCACCCACGCGCGCCTTGACGCGTGCGGTCGGGACCATCGCCACCGCGGTGCTGCTCGCCGCCCTCCTGCCGGCCACGCTGGAGAGCGCGTCGGCCGCACCCAAGCCGAAGCCGAACACCTGTGACCGGCAGGCCAACAACAGCTACCAGAAGCTGCTCGGATGCATCACGGCCGAGGGCGTCATGAAGCACGAGCGCACCCTGCAGGCGATCGCCGATGCCAACGACGACCCCAACTACCCCGGCACCCGGGCCGCCGGCACGGCCGGCTACTCCGACAGCGTCGAGTACGTCCAGGAGACCCTGGAGGCGGCCGGCTGGCAGGTCACCCTGGACCCGGTCGACGTCACCTACCAGTTCCCGGTGGTGCTGCGGCAGCTGACACCCGAACCGCCGGCTGACTACGAGTCGGGCGCCTTCACCGGCAGCGGCTTCGGCACCGTCACCGGCAACGTGATCCCGGTCGACATCAACCTGGACGGCGACCGCGCCAACACCAGTGGCTGCGAGGAGGCCGACTTCCAGGGCATCGACTGGAGCGGCGACAGCGACATCGCGCTGGTCCAGCGGGGCTTCTGCAACTTCGGCGAGAAGGCCCGTTGGGCCGAGCTCGCCGGCGCCGAGGCCGTCATCATCTTCAACCAGGGCAACACCCCCGACCGTGAGGGCTTGATCGTCGCCAACGCCTCGACCCTCAACGACGGAACGTCCATCCAGCACGGCATCCCCGTGGTGGGCGCCAGCTTCGCCCAGGGCGAGGCGCTGGCCCAGCCCGGCTCCACCGCTTTCGTCGACGTGCTCGAGCCGGACATCCGCACCGACTACAACGTCATCGCCGAGAAGCCGGGCGAGAACACCGGCAACGTCGTGATGGCGGGTGCCCACCTCGACTCGGTCACCGAGGGCCCCGGGATCAACGACAACGGCTCCGGATCGTCCGCCCTGATCGAGCTGGCACAGAAGATGAGCAAGGTCGACAACGTCAACACCCTCCGCTTCGCCTGGTGGGCCGGTGAGGAGCAGGGGCTGGTGGGGTCCGAGGACTACGTCTCGGGCCTCCCGCAGACCGAGCTCGAGAAGATCGCGGCGTACGTCAACTTCGACATGGTGGCGTCGCCGAACTTCATCTACGGCGTCTACGACTCCGACGAGTCGAGCTTCCCGGCTCCGGAAGGCGTCCCGATCCCGCCGGGCTCGGCGGCCCTGGAGGACCTGTTCGAGATCTTCTTCACCTGGCAGGACATCCCCTACGAGGACAGCGAGTTCTCCGGGCGGAGCGACTACCAGGCGTTCATCTTCAACGGGGTCCCGGCCAGCGGCCTGTTCACCGGCGCCGAGGTCCCGAAGACCGCGGAGCAGGAGGAGATCTGGGAGGGCGTCGCGGGTCAGTCCTACGACCCCTGCTACCACCAGGCCTGCGACAGCCTCACCGCGGTGGCCGATGGCGCGGACGCGGACGTGTACGCCGAGCTCGGCGAGGAGAACGACCTCGAGGGCAACGTCTCGCTCGAGGCGCTGGGCGTCAACAGCGACGCGATCGCGTTCGCGGTGCTGTCACTGGCGTACTCCACCGCGGACGTGAACGGCGTCCCGGGTGAGCCGGTGCCGGGCAGCGACCCGCTGAACCTGCCCGACGAGCCGGCCGGCCCGGAGGGAACCGTCGGCACCGACGGCGGCGGCCGCGCGGACGCCCCCGCCGGACCCGACGCCTGACAGGTCCGACACGGCAACGGAGCGCCGGCCTCCCCAGGGAGGCCGGCGTTCCTTGTCCCGACAACTTTTTCCGTTACCCGCGGAATAGATCCGGGCCTGAGGCGTTGAACTGGTCAAAGGTTCAACTAACTACTCCCCGGAGGACAGCGTGACCAGCACGGAGTTCGACACCCCCACCACCGCCATCGACGACATCACCGGCGACTACGCCATCGACGTCTCCCACTCGCGGCTCGGCTTCACCGCCCGCCACGCCATGGTGACCAAGGTCCGCGGCCAGTTCGGTGCCTTCGAGGGCACCGCCCGCGTCGACGCGGCCGACCCCGCGGCCTCGTTGGTGCAGCTGAGCATCGACCCCGCCTCGATCAGCACCGGCAGCCCCGACCGCGACGGCCACCTGCGCTCCCCCGACTTCTTCGACGTCGAGAGCTTCCCGCAGTGGACCTTCCGCTCCACCGAGGTGTCCCGGGACGGCGACACGTGGACCATCGCCGGCGACCTCACCATCAAGGACGTCACCAAGCCGGTGACGATCGACTTCGAGGAGACCGGCTCGGCGGTCGACCCGTTCGGCAACACCCGGGTGGGCTTCGAGGGCGCGCTGACCGTCAACCGCAAGGACTGGGGCCTGACCTGGAACGCGGCCCTCGAGACCGGCGGCGTCCTGGTCTCGGAGAAGGTCAAGCTCGAGTTCGACATCTCGGCGATCAAGAGCGCCTGACCCCCCCTCGCGACGGGGCCACCGGAGAAAATCCGGTGGCCCCGTCGCCGTACGCACCCCACCATGAGGGCATGCACACGCTGGACCTTCCCGACGGTTTGACCTCCCGTCCGCTCACCGACGACGACGCCCGCGCGGTCTACGAGGTGATGGCCGCCCAGGAGCAGGCCGACATCGGCCTGGTCGAGATCGAGGAGGCCGACATCGTCGCCGACTGGGGCCGTCCCAGCTTCGACGTGTCCGACTCCACGGTGGGTGTCTTCGACGGCGAACGCCTCGTGGGGTACGCCGAGGTGTCGGCGTCCGACCGGGGCGACGCCGCCGTCGACCCGGACCACCGTGGCCGCGGGATCGGGACCGCGCTCGCGCGCTGGATGCAGGACGCCGCCCGCAGCCGCGGCAGCTCGGTGATCGGGATGCCGGTGCCCGAGGGCTCTCCGAGCGACACGCTCCTGGCCGCCCTCGGCTACCGGGTGCGCTGGACCAGCTGGGTGCTGAAGCTTCCGCCCGGGGCGGCGATCGTGGACCGCCCGTTGCCCGCGGGCTACGTCGTCCGGGAGGCCGCTCCCGACGAGTACCCCGCGGTGCACGAAGTCGTCGAGGACGCCTTCCTCGAGTGGTCGGTCCGCGACCGCGAGCCCTACGAGGACTTCCTGGCCCAGACCACGGGCCGTCCCGGCTTCGCGCCGTGGCAGCTGCGGGTGGTGGTCGACCCCGACGGCGTGGTCGTGGGGGTGGCCCAGGTGACGCTGGCCCTGACCGAGGACGACCGGCCGCCGGAGGCCTACGTCGCGCGCCTCGCCGTACGTCGCGACCACCGCCACCGGGGCCTGGCGCAGGCGTTGATGGTCGACGCGTTCCGTGAGGGGCGCGACCACGGCGCCGAGTCGTCGTGCCTGTCCACCGACTCCCGCACCGGGGCGCTCGGCCTCTACGAGAAGGTCGGCATGGAGGTCACCTCGGTCTGGGTCAACCGCGCGATCGACCTCTGACCGCGCCGCTCACCAGCGCCGGGGCGGGTGTCCCCACGACGAGCGCGAGCCGCACGACCCCCGGAAGAAGAAGAACCACACGCCGAGCCCGATCAGGATCAGCGGCAGGTGCGTCACCACCGCCACCGCGGCCAGCGCGACGAGCAGCACCACCAGCAGCAGCGGCGGGCGCTGGCGACGGCGGGTGCCGGGCCGCGGCGTCGCGGGCCGTGGCCCCGTGGTCGTCGCGTGACCCGGGAGGTCGGCGAAGACGGGGTCGAGCTCGGACTGGGTCCGCGCCGCCCAGATCCGGTCGAGGCGCTCGGCGTGCTCCTCCTGGGTGATCCGGCCGACCGCGTAGTGCTCGGCGAGCTGGCTCGCCGCGCGCTCGCGCTCGGCGTCCCCGATCCGCAGCTCGGGGCGCGGCTGCCCCGGTTGCCAGGGCTGCTGGTAGGGCGGCCGGGCACTCATCGCGGGTCCTCGTCGGCCAACAGCCCGTAGAGCTTGCGCCGGGTCTCGACCAGCACCGCCATCGCGTCCTTGCGCTGCTCGTCGGTGCCGTTGGTGAGGATCTGCCAGGTCGCGGACATCAGCTGGCCGATCTCGTTCTTGAGCACCGACAGGTCGGGCCCGTCCTCGGCCGGCACCTCGTCGAAGCTCGCCCAGACCGCCGCCAGCTCCTCGGGGTGCTCGGCGACGTAGGCCTGGCCTGCCTCGGTCAGCCGCAGCGTCCGGCCACGCTCCTCGTCACCCACGACCAGGCCCTCGTCCTCGAGCTGGCTGATGGTCGGGTAGACCGAGCCCGGGCTGGGCTTCCACTGGCCCCCGGTGCGCTCGGCGATCTGCTGGATCACCTGGTAGCCGTTGAGCGGCTCCACCGCCAGCACGTCGAGGATCGCGGCGCGGACATCGCCGCGCTTGACCCGCGGGCCGCGCGGCGGCTCCGGCTGCACCATCCCGAACAACCCCGCCAGCCACGGCGGCGGGCCGGGCCGGCCCCGGTGTCCCTGCGCCCACGGCGGCCCGCCCGGTCCGGCCTGACCCCATCCTCCGCCACCCCACTGGTGGCCCCACGATCCGTGTCCCATGGTCCCTCCCGATGCGTCACGATGCCTTCTCGACAGTCGCCGATATATCGCGATAGTACGCAGACGGTCGGCGGTGCACAAGGTTTCTCGGCGTCGGGCTCATCCGGACAGCTGGTCGCGGCGACGTGCCAGCCACGCCTGCTCGGCGGCGTTGCCGGTGGCCGCGATCGCCGCGTCGTACGCCGCCCGTGCCTCGGCGGCCCGGCCGAGCCGGCGCAGCAGGTCGGCGCGAGTGGCGTGCCAGGCGTGGTAGCCGTCCAGCCCGAGCCGGTCGACCTCGGCCAGCGCCACCGCCGGGCCGTCGAGCTCGGCGATCGCCACCGCCCGGTTCAACCGGACCACCGGCGACGGGTCGACGCGCAGCAGCTGGTCGTAGAGGGCCGCGACCTGGCTCCAGTCGGTGTCCCGCACGTCGGCGGCGTCGGTGTGCACGGCGTTGATCGCGGCCAGCACCTGGTAACGGCCGGGGGGCTGCCCGGTGGCCCGCTCTCGCGCCAGGCAGGCCCGCACCAGCGCGTGACCCTCCATGAGCAGCTCCCGGTCCCAGCCGCTGCGGTCCTGCTGGTCCAGCGGCACCAGCTCACCAGCCGCGAACCGGGTCTCGCGCCGGGCGTCGGTGAGCAGCATCAGGGCGAGCAGGCCGGCCACCTCGGGCTCCCCGGGTAGCAGCGAGCGCAGCACCCGGGTCAGCCGGATCGCCTCGGCACAGAGGTCCCGGCGTACGGGCGCGTCCCCGGCGGTGGCCAGGTAGCCCTCGTTGAACACCAGGTAGAGGACGGCCAGCACGCCGGCCAGCCGCTCGGGGAGATCGGCCAGGTCGGGCACCCGGTAGGGGATGCCGGCGCCGGCGATCTTGCGCTTGGCCCGGGTGATCCGCTGGGCCATCGTGGTCTCGGGGACGAGGAAGGCCGCGGCGATCTCGGCGACGGTGAGCCCGCCGAGCAGCCGGAGCGTGAGCGCCACCCGCACCTCGGGGGCGAGGGCCGGGTGACAGCACGTGAAGATCAGCCTCAGCCGGTCGTCCTCGACCGGGCCGGTGGCCTCGTGGGGCTCGGGATCGTGGATCATCTCGGCCTGCCGGTGCTTGTCGTCGCGTCGCGACTCGCGGCGGATCCGGTCGATGGCGCGGTTGCCCGCGGTGGTGGTCAGCCACCCGCCCGGGTTGGGCGGGATGCCCTCGGTGCGCCACTTCTCCAGCGCCACCACCAGCGCCTCGCCCGCGGCCTCCTCGGCGATGTCGAGATCACCGAAACGGCGGGCGAGGGCGGCCACCACGCGACCGAACTCCTCCTTGAAGACGCGTTCGATCGCGGCATCGGCCTCGCGGCCGGCTCCGCCCGCGGTCACTCGGCCTGGAACGGCCGGACCTCGACCGGACCCTGGCACGCGGCCGAACCCTTGTGCGCCCAGGCCAGCGCGGCGTCGAGGTCGGGCGCCTCGATGATCCAGAAGCCGCCCAGCCACTCCTTGGTCTCCGCGAACGGACCGTCGGTCACGATCGCCTCGGCTCCCGTGTTGTCGATCGTGGTCGACGTCTCGCGCGGCATCAGGCCCCCGCCGAACACCCACGCGCCGGCCTCCTGCAGGTCGGCGTTGAACCGGTCGACGTCGTCGAACACCCGCTGCACGTCCTCGCCGTTGGGCATCGGCTCGCCCTCGACGTGGTTGACGGACAGCATGTACTGGGTCATCGGTCTTCTCCCTGTGTCTGGGCCCCCGACGGGCGCCGTCACCCTCTCCACGAACGCAGGTGTGCGGGTACGACACTGCCAGCCGGCCGGTGTCCCGTCGATCCCAGCAGGGACACCGGGTCCGGGTCACGTCTGACCCGGACCCGGCACGAGGTTGGTTTCCTCAGAGGCCGCGGCGCTTGCGGCCCAGCCCGCGGACCAGCGACTTGGCTCCGCGCTCGATCTCGCGGTCGGCCGAGCCGGCGCCGGCGCGTCCGGTCGCCGGTCGCGGACGGGGGCGGGCCGTGGCGGTCGCGCGCCGGCCGGCCATGGCCCTGGTGACGATTCCTCGTAGCATGGATGCTCCTCCTTCGGTGTCGGTCCCGGGCGTCGTACCCGTGTCCCGGCGGAGGGATGCATGCGTACCCCGGACGATGCCGAGTCGCTCCCGATCAGCTGAGCCAGGCGTCGACCTTGTCCGGGTTGTCCTCGACCCACTTCGCCGCGGCGTCCTCCGGGGCCATGCCGTCCTTGGCGATGTACGTCGAGACCGTGTTCTGGTCCTCGTTGGTCCACTCGAAGTTCCTGATGAGGTCGACCGCCGGGGACCCCGAGTCCGCGAACGACACCGAGATGAGCTTGTTGAGGTCGTACTCCGGGTAGTCGCAATCGACCTCCGCGGCGACCGCGTCGCAGCCCTTCTCGTAGGGCGGCAGCTGGACCCGCTGCAGGTCCATCTCGGTGAAGAACCACTGAGGCTCGTAGAAGTAGGCCAGCAGCGGCGTCTTGTTCGCCTCCGCCGACTTGAAGCTCTGGATCAACGCTGCCTCGCTGCCGCCTACCACGACCTCGAAGTCGAGGTCCAGGTTCTCGACCAGCGCCTCGTCGTTGGTGACGTAGGACGGGTCACCGTCGAGCAGCTGGCCCTTGCCGCCGGACTCCGAGGTCTCGAACATGTCGGCGTACTTGTTGAGGTTCCTCCAGTCCAGGATGTCGGGGTACTCCTCGGCCATCCACGGCGGGACGTACCAGCCGATGATCCCCTGGTTGCCGGTGAGACCCGCGTCCTCGACCGTGCCCTGCTCGTCGATGTACTTCTTGACCAGGTCGGGGTGTCCCCAGTTCTCGACGACGGTGTCGATCGAGCCGTCGGACATGCCCTGCCAGCCGACCTCCTCCTTGACCTCCGGGTAGGTCACGTTGCAGCCGAACTCGGTCTCTGCGAGGTGCCCGATCACATAGGCGTTGGAGACGTATCCCGTCCACGGGTTGACCGCGATCCGCAGGTCCCCGCAGTCACTGCCCGACGCCTCGGTGTTCTCGATGTCGCCACCACCGCAGGCAGCCAGCCCGAGGCCCACGACAGTGGCGAGCAGCAGGTGCCTGGTACGGCGTAGTCCTCGTGCCATTCCTCTTCCCCCTCTTGGCTCCGCTTCGGTCCGCGGAGAACGTCTGGTCACCCGGGTCACGTCCCGTACCGTGCGGCGGCGTAGCGGGCGATCCGGTCGAGCATCACGCCGAGTGCGGCGATGGCGATCCCGGCGGCGAGGCCCTTGCCGAAGAGCTCGTCCTGCGAGAACCCGGAGACCACGATGTAGCCCAGGCTGCCGCCGCCGACCATGCCGCCGATGACGACCATCGACAGCACGTAGAGCAGGCCCTGGTTGGTGGCCAGCACCAGCGCCTCGCGGGACATCGGCAGCTGCACCTTGGTGATCATCTGCCAGGTGGTGCTGCCCGAGGACCTGGCCGCCTCGACCGTGGTGGGCGAGACACCCCGGATCCCGTCGGCCACCAGCTTGGTGGCGATCGGTACGGCGTAGGCCAGCGCGGCCACGATGGCGGTGAACCGGCTGGCGGCGAACAGCGCGAGCGCCGGGACCAGGTAGACGAACGGGGGGATGGTCTGGAAGGCGTCGAGGAACGGTCGGATGGCCGTGTCGGCCCGGCGGCTCCGACCCATCGCCACCCCGAGGACGACGGCGACCACCATGACCATCACGGTCGCGATGAGGGTCATCGCCAGCGTCACCATGGTGTCGTTCCAGAGGCCGGTGCCGAGGATGATCGCCTCGCAGACCAGCGTGACGACGGCCGGTCGCCAGCCCCCGAGCACGTAGGCCACGGCGAGCAGCACCAGCGCCATCACCCACCAGGGGGACTCCGCCAGGAGGTCCTCGAGCGGGTTGATGATCCAGATGGTGAAGGTGTCCTTGAACCAGATCGTGAAGGAGTCCACTGCGCCGACGAACCAGTCGGTGAAGTCGTTGATGTAACCGGCGAGCTCGATGCCGCTGAAGTACTTGAGCACCGGGGTCTGGCTGACGTCGGGGAACTCTGCGAGGCTGAGCTTCAACCGGGAGAGCCAGACCAGGATCCCCACCGGCACGAGCAGGATGCCGAGCAGCAGCCACCGGCCGGCCCGGGTCAGCCGCGGCAGGCGCTGGCCGCGACCGGCGTCCTCGGTCGCCCAGCGGGGAAGCCGCTCCAGCACGACGCCGGTGAGCATCACCCCCGGCCCGCTGACGGATGCCACGTCGGTACGGCCCGACGTCCGCTCGCTGGCCCGGGTGGTCGTGCGGTCGAGCATGATCGCCATGATCACGATGGCGAGGCCGGCGACCGACGCGGCGCCGACGTTCTGGATCTGCAGCGCCGACACGACGGGCTTGCCCAGGCCGGGACCGTTGACCAGCGCCGCGATGGTGGCCATCGACAGCGCCGCCATCATGCACTGGTTGATGCCGACCACGATCGTGCGGCGGGCCATGGGCAGCTGCACCTGCCGCAGCATCTGCCGCTGGGTGAGCCCCATCGACCGGGCGGCCTCGGTCGTGCTCGGCGAGACCGACCGGATGCCGTGCTCGGTGATCCGGACCAGCGGCGGGAGGGCGTAGACCAGGGTCAGCACCACCGCGACCGCCGGACCGATGCCGAAGAACAGCGCGAACGGCGCGAGGTAGCAGAACGCCGGCAGCGTCTGCATGACGTCCAGGACAGGGGTGACCACCGCCGACACGCTCCTGCGTCTGGCCATGGCGATCCCGACCGGCAGCCCGACCACGATGCAGATCACCACCGCCAGCAACGTGATGATCAGCGTGTCCATGCTGTCGCTCCACAGCCCGACGACGCCGAACGCCAGGAACGACAGCGTCACCAGCACCGTGGAGCGCAGCCCCGCGAACACCAGTGCCAGCCACGCGGCCAGCGCCACCACGCCGATCCAGCCGATCTCCGGCACCGGCCGGGGGAAGGCGGGGATGGCGATCAGCTCCTGGAGGAACACGACGATGCTGTCGAGGGCGTCGCCGATGGCGCCGAGCACGCCGCCGAAGAACCAGTTGTCCTGGCCCTCGAGCTGCACCCAGTCGCGGGCGGCGTTGAGCTGCCGGTGCAGCTCCGTCGTGTCCTGGAACCCGAGCACGCGGGTGTTCTGGCCGTGGAGGACGGCCCAGCCGGTCAGCCAGAACACCAGGATCCCCAGCAGCTTCAGCACCGTGTGACGCTTGCGGCCCTGCTCCACGTAGGGCTGCTCCTCCTTCGTGGCCACCGGCTGCGGCGGCTCGACCGGCCCGGGTGCGGGCAGCGTGGTGGTCACTGACCCTCCTCGGCGACGACGACGCGCAGGATGTCCTCGTCGTCGACCACGCCGACCAGCCGGTCGCCCTCGACGACCCGGCAGGGACCGTGGTGGTCGAGCACCGCGCGGGCAGCGTCGCGCACGACGAGGTCCGCGGGCAGCGCCGGCCCGTCGGTCACCTCGCCGTCGGGCTCACGCATCACCCACTTGAGGGTGAGCACGTGCGACTTGGGTACGTCGCTGACGAAGTCACGCACGTAGTCGTCGGCCGGCACGGCGACCACCTCGTCCGGCGTACCGACCTGGACGATCTCGCCGTCGCGCATGATCAGGATCCGGTCGCCGAGCTTGAGTGCCTCCGCGAGGTCGTGGGTGATGAAGACCATCGTCTTGCCGACCTCGTCGTGGAGCCGGATCACCTCGTTCTGCATGTCCCGCCGGATCAGCGGGTCCAGCGCCGAGAACGGCTCGTCGAACATCATCACGTCGGGGTTCGCGGCGAGCGCACGAGCCAGGCCCACCCGCTGCTGCATGCCGCCGGAGAGCTGGTCGGGATAGTTGTTCTCGTAGCCGGACAGGCCGACCAGGTCGACCATCTCCTGGGCCCGGTTGCGGCGGTCCTCCCGCCCCTCGCCGCGGACCTCGAGGCCGAACGCGATGTTGTCGATGACCTTGCGGTGCGGCAGCAGCCCGAAGTGCTGGAACACCATCGACACCTTGCGGCGGCGGGTCTCGAGGAGGGCGCGCTCGGACATCCCCGTGATGTCGTCGTCATAGAGTCGGATCGTCCCGGCCGTCGGTTCGATCAGCCGGGTGAGCAGCCGGACCAGCGTGGACTTCCCGGATCCGGAGAGCCCCATCACGACGAACACCTCACCGGGCGCCACCTCGAACGACACGTCGCGGATCCCGACCACGTGACCGGTCTTCTCCTGCAGCTCCTTCCGCGAGAGCTTGGCGTCCTCGGACTGCATGATCCGGTCGGCACGGGGGCCGAAGATCTTCCAGAGCCCGTCGACGGCGACGGCCGGGGTGGTGCGGCCGCTGTCGCTCTCGGCGGAGGCGGTCGTGGTGGTGGTCATGCGAGGTCCTCCCTGCGGCGACGGGGTCCGGGCGGGTGGCGGGTGACGCCGTCGCGCCGCCGGTGGCCTTGCGCGTCGGCCCGGGACCGTGGGACTCCGTCGACCCTGGACGTCCGGCAGGTGGCGGCGGTGTCGAGGACGCGGTGAGGGACCCGGCGGCGTGCTGGGGGGCGCGCGGTGGTCCGCGCGCTGCCGAGACAGGACTCGCCTGGCAACCGACCCTCCCCCTGCGGGTTGCCCGGCACGCCGCTCTGCCGAGGACGCGGCGAGCACCCCTTCTGATGGTCCTGCCGCGGGCGACGGACGTCAACCATGGATGCCGCGTGACGGGGGACGCGGCGGGTCGTTGACCGGGTCATGCGCCTGCGCCTGTCCCTGCTCGGTTTGCTGGGCCCGTTGCTCGCCGTGCCCGGCGTCGCTGAGCCCGCTCCGGCCGCAGCCGGTGAGAGCGCCTCGCTGTCGCTGGAGATCCTGTCCAACCGGCGCGACCTGGTCTCCGGCGGCGACGTGCTGGCCGAGGTGGTCCTGCCGGCTGCAATCCAGGCCCGCACCGTCCGGGTGACCCGCAACGGCGACGACGTGACCGGCCGGTTCCACCTCACCGGCGACGGGCGGCTGGTCGGGCTGGTGGCCGGCCTCGACCTCGGCCGCAACGTGCTGCGCGCCACCGCCGGCGACGAGACGGCCCGGACGACGGTCACCAACCACCCGAACGGCGGGCCGGTGTTCTCCGGTCCGCAGGCCGGGCACTACCGGTGCCAGGAGACGGCGGTCGACGCACAGTGCAACGAGCCGGCGACGTACGGCTTCTTCTACAAGTCGACCGACCCGACGAAGCCGGACCTGCAGCCCTACGACCCCGACGACCCGCCGTCCGACGTGGCGACCACCACGACCGACGAGGGAGTCACGGTGCCGTTCGTCGTACGGCGCGAGTACGGCTACCAGGACCGCGACCGCTACACGATCCTCCAGCTCTGGCAGGAGGGGCAGCGGTGGCAGGCGTGGGACCCGCAGGAGCAGTGGAACCACAAGCTGCTCCTCACCCACGGCGGCAACTGCGGGGCGTCGTACACGCCGGGCGGGACGCCGTTGCAGGACTACTCCGGCACCCTCGAGTCAGCCCCGGGCGTGACGCCGAGCTACGTCACCGCGCTCGGCAGGGGCTTCGCCGTCGCCTCGGCCGCGCTCGCCAACACCGGCCACAACTGCAACGTGGCGATGGAGGCCGAGTCGCTGCTGATGGCCAAGGAGCGGCTCGTCGAGCGGTACGGCGAGCTGCGCTACACCATCGGCACCGGCTGCAGCGGCGGCTCGATCGCCCAGCACACCGTCGCCAACGCCTACCCCGGGATCTACCAGGGCCTGGTCACGACGTGCTCCTACCCGGACACGCTGAGCGCGGGCGCGCAGTTCGCGGACTACCACCTGATGCGGCTCTACTTCGAGGACCCCTCGCGCTGGGCACCCGGCGTGGTGTGGAGCCCGACCCAGATGGCGGCGGTCGAGGGACACCTGTCGCACCTCAACGCGATCACCGCCGACGAGGGCCTGTTCAAGGCCGCGCTCGACCCGGAGAACCCCTGCCCGGGCACGGTCGACCCGGTCGCCGGTGACGAGTCGACCCGCTACGACTCCGAGGTCAATCCCGGCGGTGTGCGCTGCTCCGTGCTCGACATCATGGGCAACCTGCTCGGCCCCCGGCCGGAGGACGACTGGAGCCCGCAGGAGCGGGCGGCCGGGCACGGCTTCGCGGGGATCCCGTTCGCCAACACCGGCGTCCAGCTCGGGCTGACCCAGCTTCGGCAGGGCGTGATCACGCCCGCACAGTTCGTCGACCTGAACGCTAAGCTCGGCGGCCTCGACGTCGACGCACAGTTCGTCCCCGAGCGGATCGAGGGCGACGAGACCGCGATCGCGCACGCCTACCGGACCGGGCTGGTCAACGAGATGACCCACCTCGACGAGGTCGCGATCATCAACCACGGCGGCCCCGACCCGGGCGCCGCCCACGACTACGCCCACGCCTTCTGGAGCGAGGAACGGCTGCGGGCCGACCAGGGCCACACCGACAACCGGGTCATGTGGTTCGGCCCGACGCCGCTGATCGGCGACCCCCGCTGGGCAGGAGAGGCGCTGCTCGCGATGGACCGCTGGCTGACCGCCGTCGAGGACGACGACCGCCGGGTGCCGCTCGCGACGAAGGTCGCCGACGACCGGCCCGACGACGTCACCGACCGCTGTGTCGTCGCCGACGCGGCCCCGGCCTGCGACGTCGAGGAGCTGCAGGTGCTGCAGACCCGATTGTCGACCCCACGCCAGGAGGCCGGGGGGCCGGTCGCCAACGACGTGGTGGCCTGCCGGCTCCGCCCGTTCGACCTCGACGACTACGGCCCGGCCGCGGCGCTGTTCACCCCCGAGCAGGTGGCCACCCTCGAGGACCTCTTCACCGACGGCGTCTGCGACTGGTCGCAGCCGGGCCGCGGGCAGGGTCCCACCGAGACCTGGCTGCGCTACGGCACGGCCGACGGGACCGCGGCGTACGGCGGCCGGCCGCTGCGCGACGTACCACCACGCTCGGGAGACGGCTGGGCCTCGCCGTCGTTCCGGGAGCTGTGGCAGCAGTAGCCCTCAGCCCGCGGGCGATCGCCCGGACCCGGCCACGCGGCCGTCCTCAGGCGTTGCCCTCGCCGGCGATGTTGACCACCCAGCCGACGCCGAACCGGTCGACCAGCATGCCGAAGGTGTCGCCCCACATCTGCTTCTTCAGGTCGTCGACGACCAGGCCGCCCTCGGCGAGCTTGCGGAAGTAGCCCGTGAGCTCCTCGGTGTCGTCGCCGGACAGGCTGATCTGGATGGAGCCACCCGCCGCGAGGGTCTCGCCCGGAGGCGCGTCGGAGGCCATCAGCGTGTAGCCGGCCGGGGTCTCCAGCTGGGCGTGCATGACGCCGGCGGCGGGCTCGCCGCCCATGTCGCCGAACGTCATCACGTTGAGCTCCCCGCCGAAGACGTCGCGGTAGAACTCGATCGCCTCGCGGGCGTTGTCCTGGAAGGTGAGGTAGGGGTTGAGCCGGGACGCCATGTGGGTCTCCTTCGCTGGCAGTGATTCGTGCCGGGCGCCGGTTGGTCGCGCGTGGTCACCGGACACCATGCCGGTCGATCTCTAGCCTGTCGACCATCATGGTGACAGTAGCGGCGTTCGTGACGGCGGTGTTCGCTGCGGGCTGCCTCTCCCACCTGCTGCGGCTGCCACCGCTGGTGGGTTTCCTCGCGGCGGGCTTCGCGCTCAACGCCGTCGGCGTGCAGGAGCTCCCGGCCCTCGAGGTGCTCGCCGACCTCGGCGTCACCTTGCTGCTGTTCAGCATCGGGCTCAAGCTGGACGTCCGCCTGCTGCTGCGCCGGGAGGTGTGGCTGACCGCGGTGCTGCACCTCGTGGGCTCGATGGTGCTGGCGATCGCGTTCCTCGCGGGACTCGGTGCCCTCGGGGTGGCGCTCCTCGCGGCCGAGGGCTTGCCGACCCTGGCCCTGCTGGCCCTCGCGGTGTCGTTCTCCAGCACCGTGTTCGTCATCAAGGTGCTCGACGAGCGCAGCGAGAGCCGCTCCCTCTACGGCCGGGTCGCGATCGGGATCCTCATCCTGCAGGACGTCGCGGCCGTGGCCTTCATCGTCGTCAGCTCCGGGGAGCCGCCGAGCCCCTGGGCCCTCGCGCTGGTGCTGCTTCTTCCTGCGGCCGGGCCGCTGCGCGCGCTCTGGAGCTGGCTGGGCCACGGCGAGATGCTGGCCGTCTTCGGCGTCTTCATGGCGCTGGTCCCGGGCTACGCATTGTTCAGCGCGGTCGGCCTCAAGGGCGACCTCGGTTCGCTGGCGATGGGCCTGCTGCTCGCCGGGCACGCGGCGGCCTCGGAGCTCTCCCGCACCCTGTTGTCGGTCAAGGACCTCCTGCTCGTGGGGTTCTTCGTGAGCATCGGCTTCGTGGGCTCGCTCGAGTGGTCCTCGGTCGGCCTGGGACTCGCACTGCTCCTGCTCCTGCCCGTGCAGGGCTGGCTCTACATGCTGTTGCTGCGGACCGCCCGCTTCCGTCGTCGTACGGCGGTCCTGGGCGGGCTCGTGCTGACCAACCACTCCGAGTTCGGCCTCATCGTGGCCGCGATCGGTCTCGAGGCCGGCCTGGTCCCGGCCGACTGGCTGGTCGCGGTCTCGGTCGCGGTCGCCGCCAGCTTCCTGGTCTCCTCGATGCTCAACCACCGCAGCGGACACCTGGTGCCGCGGCTCGCCCGCTGGTTGCCCGCTGCCGACCCGGCGCTCCTGCACCCCGACGACCGTTACGTCGACCTGGGCCCCGCCGAGGCTCTCGTCCTCGGGATGGGACGGGTCGGTGCCGCTGCCCACCTCCGACTCGCCGCCAGGCACGGCCTGGTCCCCCTCGGCATCGAGAACGACCCCACCCGCGTCCGCGCTCTGGTCAAGAGGGGCTTCGCGGTGGTCGAGGCCGACGCCTCCGACAGCGAGTTCTGGGAGCGCGTGGTGTCCACGTCCCGAGTACAGGTGGCGATCCTCGCCATGCCGTTCCACGGCACCAACCAGGTAGCGCTCGCGCAGCTGCGGGCCAGCGGCTTCCGGGGACGGGTGACCGCGGTGGCGCAGTTCGACGACGACGCCACCGAGCTGCTCCGCGACGGCGCGGACGACGTGCTGCAGATGTACGACGGCGCGGGGGCCGAGCTCGCCGACCGAGCGCTCGCCTCCCCCGGCGGCTCTGCCCCGGCCTGAGGGCGTCAGCCCTCGCGCCAGGGGTCGGTGATCTCCCGCAGGTCCAGCAGCGACTCACGCAGCGCCGCCATCCGGTCGGCACCGAGGTGTCGCGTCCACTCCGCCTCGACCTGCTGCTCCACCACCCGGGCCTCGCGCTGCACGGCACGGCCGCGTTCGGCGAGGCAGATCAGCTGGGCCCGGCCGTCGGTCGGGTCGGGCCGGCGCTCGACGTATCCCGCGCGCTCGAGCTGGCCGACCAGGAAGGCGGCGGTCTGCTTGGTCACCTGGGCCGCAGCGGCGAGGTCGGTGAGGCGCATCCCCTCCTCGCTGATGCGGGCCCCGATCCGGCCCTGCGCCACCGTGATGTCGTCGAACCCGTGCTCCCGGAGGTGCTCGACCACTCGCGCCTCGACGTGCCGTTGCGCGATGAACATCAGCAGCCCGGTGTTCAGCTCCGCCATCCGACCTCCTTGACAGATTCGTCAGCCTCTCTGACTATTGTAGTCAGATTCTCTGACGACCGAGCCGGAGGCGCAGGGGAGGGCCCGTCATGGAGCGCGAGCAGGTCTGGGACCACACCATCGCCGCCCGTCTGTCGCTCGCGGCGACGCTGGCCACGCTCACCCCCGAGGAGTGGGACCACCCCTCGCTCTGCGACGGCTGGCGGGTGCGCGACGTGGCGGCCCACGTGATCATGGGCCCGCAACTCACCTGGCGCCGATCCGCGGGGCTCCTCCCCCACGTGTGGCGCGGCTACAACGGGATGAACGCCCACCTCGGCCGGATCTGGGGCTCGCGGCCCGTCGCGGCCATCCTGGCCCAGTACGAGCAGTACGCCGGCCTGCGGCGCGGCCCGGCCATGGTGACCTACATCGAGCCGCTGATCGACGCGCTCGTGCACACCCAGGACATCGTCCGCCCGCTCGGCCGCACCGCGTCGATGCCCGCCGACGCCGCTTCCGTGGCCGCGGCACGCGCGTGGACCCTCGCGCCGCTGCTGGGTCGGCGGACGCGTGCCGCCCACCGGCTGCACCTCGTGGCGACCGACAGTGCCTGGTCGGCCGGTCGCGGCCCGACCGTGGAAGGCCCCACCGGCGAGCTGCTGATGCTGGTCACCGGCCGGGAGCCGGACTGGACGCAGCTGACCGGCGCGGGCTTACCGGCCCGCGCGGTCGGGGAGTGACCGGCACGGTCAGGCAGCGCGTGGCAGGGTGGCCAGATGGCCCTACGTGACCACGGCGTGCTCGCGTTCGACGTCTACGGCACCCTCGTCGACACCGGCGGGGTGGTCGACCGGCTGACCGACGTCGTCGGCGACCGGGCGCCGGCGTTCTCCGACGCGTGGCGGCAGCACCAGCTGGGCTACTCCTGGCGTCGGGCGCTCATGCGCGACTACGTCGACTTCGGCACGTGCACCGCGCAGGCGCTGGACCACACGGCCGCGACGTTCGGGACGGCGCTGTCCGACGAGGACCGCGACGACCTGCTCGCGACGTACCGCCGGCTGCCGGCGTTCCCCGACGTCGCGCCGGCGCTCGACCGGCTCGCGTCCACCGGCCGACGGGTCGTCGCGTTCACCAACGGCCCGGTCGCGGCCGCCGACGAGCTGCTGGCGGGGGCGGGCGTGCGCGACCACCTGGCCGACGTCGTCAGCACCGAGGAGATCCGCTCGTTCAAGCCCGACCCCGCCGTCTACCACCACCTGCTGGAGCGGGTGGCGACCGTCGCAGACCGGGTGGTCCTGGTGTCGAGCAACTCCTTCGACGTGCTCGGCGCGAAGCACGCCGGGCTGCAGGCCGCGTGGGTACGCCGGAGCGTCACCGCCGTCCTCGACCCGTGGGGCGTCGAGCCGGACCTCACCGTCACCGACCTGGGCGAGCTCGTCGGCAGGTGATCAGCCGCGGGCGACCGGCACCTCGCGGCCGTAGCCCCAGCCCTCGGCGAGCGGGAGGTACTCGCCGCTCCAGAACGTGCCGGGGTCGTACCAGGTCGCCTTGCGGTCGTCGGTGAGCAGCCCCATCTCCTGCAGCGTCAGCGCCACCACCTCCGCGCAGTACGCCGCCTCGGGCCGTGGCCGCTCGTGCCGGTCGCGCTTCGGCAGGTAGCCGTCGCGGCCGCGCAGCCAGCGGCCCGCGAGCCGCGCCGTACTGGGGAACGAGACGCCGTCCAGCCGCGCCACCGCCCGCAGCGCGGCGTCCTCCTCGGCGCGGCCGACCTCGGGGGCGAGCTGCCGCAGCCAGGCGATTTGGCCGTACTGTTCCTGCCACCGCACCACGGCCTCGCGCAGGTCGTGGAGCTGGACGCCGCGGTGGTGGTCGCCGGTCCACACGTCCAGCAGCGCGCGGCCGAGCTCGGCGTGCCACATCAGCGGCGGCAGGTCGTCGACCACCAGCGCCATCCCGACGTGGTTCACCGGGGCGTTGGTGAGCGTCTGGATCGTCCGGTCGGCTGCGCTCCTCCCACGGAACAGCCAGAGGTCGCCGGTACGGGCCAGCCCGACGGCGTCGTCGAGCCCGAGCAGGTCCGAGGTCCGCGCCATTCTTCCGACCCTAGTGGGGCAGGTGCCCGGCACTGGCTAGGGTCGGGCGCATGGCCGTCGCGTGGTGGAAGTGGCTCGGGATCGCCGGCCTCGTGGGCGTCGCCGCGACCGGCGCCGCGGTGGCCCGGCAGGAGCGACAGCGCCGGGCCTACACGCCCGAGGAGGTGCGCGACCGGTTGCACCAGCGGCTCGCTGAGGCCGAGCAGCCCCCAGGCTGACACTTGCGGCCGGCTGCCACGATGGAGCGGTGCTCCCCTCGCCACGCCGGCTCCTCCTGCTGATCGGCGGCTGCGTGGTGCTCGGGGTGGGCGTCGCGCTGCTGCTCACCGCCGACCTCGGGTCCGACGGGTTCTCGACGCTCGTCAACGGGGTCTCGATCTCGTCGGGCACGTCGTTCTGGCTCGCCAACGCGCTGGTGTCGCTGGTGTTCCTCGCCCTCGCAGCAGCCCGGAAGGTGGTGCCGGGGATCGGGACGGTCGTCCAGGTCCTCGTGGTCGGCGGCGTCGCCTCGCTGCTCCTCGACGTCCTCGAGACGCCGGCGACGTGGCAGGGGCAGGTGCTGCTGCTGGCGCTCGCGCTGCCGGTCATCGGCCTGGGCATCACCACCTACCTCGGCAGCCGGACCGGGGCCGGGCCCGCCGAGGCCGCTGGCCTCGCGTGGGACCCGCCGGTGCCGTTCAAGTGGAGCTACAGCGCGGTCCAGGGTGGCGGCGCGCTCGGCGGCTGGCTCCTGGGGGCGACGCTCGGCCCCGGCACGCTCGTCGTGATCCTGCTGCTCGGTCCGCTCGTCGACGTCACCAGCCGGATCCTCCGGCTCGACGTCCACCAGGGGTCGCGGGTCCCCTCGCGGTGACGTGCGGCCCTACCCTTGCTCTCCGTGACCGGTTTCGACGACCTGTTGGCTGCCAACCGCCGCTATGCGGAGGACTTCTCGCTCACGGGCTTCGACGGCATCGCCCACGCCGGCGTCGCCATCGTGACCTGCATGGACTCGCGCATCGATCCCCTGAGCATGGTCGGGCTCGCACCCGGCGACGCCAAGATCCTGCGCAACCCGGGCGGCCGGGTGACCGACGCGGCACTCGTCGCGCTGGTGCTGGGCGTCGCGCTGCTCAACGTCCAGCGCATCCTCGTGGTCCAGCACACCCGCTGCGCCATGGCGTCCGCCAGCGAGGCAGAGATCCAGGAGCGAGTCGGGCAGCGGCTCGGCCACGACGCCTCGTGGCTGACGGTGGGCGCGATCACCGACCAGCGGCAGGCCCTTCGTGCCGACGTACGACGCGTGCGCAGCCACCCGCTCCTGCCGGCCGACGTGGAGGTCGCGGGCTTCGTCTACGACGTCGACACCGGGCTCCTCGGCGACCCGGTCGCCTGAGGTCCGCTCAGCCGATCGTCACCACACCCTTGCCGCGGACCCGCCCGTCGGCGAGGTGGTCGATCGCCGCGGCGGCGTCGACCAGCGGCCAGGTCCGCTCGACCGCCGGGGTGAACGCTCCCTCCGCAGCCACTGCGACCAGTCGGGCGACGTCGGTCGCCTTCTCGCTCCCGACGAAGAACCGGAGCCGCTGCCGCACCAGCGGTGAGAGCAGCGCCGCGCCCAGCTGGCGCTGGATGCCGCCGAGCCAGCGGCCGCCGGTCTCGCCGCCGACGATCACGAGGGTGCCGCGCGGCTTCAACACCCGGCGCAGCCGGCGGACCGGCCGCGCCCCGCCGATGTCGATGACCACGTCGTACGGCGCGCGCGGGCCGTCCTCGAACGGCAGGTCGGCGCCGGGCCCGTGGGCGACGACCAGCTCGGCGCCGAGCCCGCGGACGAAGTCGGTCTTGGCGTGGCCGCAGACGGCGTCGACCCGGGCCCCCGCGTGCCGCGCGAACTGGACCGCGAAGCTGCCGACGCCGCCGGAGGCGCCGACGACCAGGACCCGGTCGCCCGGGCGGACACCGCCGACGTCATGGACGGCCTGCATCGCGGTCACCCCGGAGATCGGCGCCGCAGCGGCCTGCTCGAACGTCCATGCAGCCGGCTTGTGGACCAACCGGTCGGCAGCCGTGACGACCCGCTCGGCGTAGGCCCCGTCGGGCGCAGTGCCGAGCACGTCGTCCCCGACCGCCGGCCCGGTCACGCCCTCCCCCAGTGCTGCGACCACCCCGCTGACGTCGCGGCCGAGGACCGGCTGCTTCGGCCGGCGCAGGACGATGGCCAGCCGCACCAGCCGCGGCTCGGCGCGCATCAGGTGCCACACCCCGGCGTCCACGGCGGCCGCCCGCACGTCGAGCAGCACCTCGCCGGTGCCGGGCACCGGGTCGGGGCGGTCCTCCAGCCGCATCTGCTCGGTCCCGCCGTACTCGGTCCGCACGATCGCCTTCATGGTCCCTCCCGTTCCTTACACTGTAAGGTGAGAGTACCCTTACGGCGTAAGCCAGCACCAGAGGAGGTTCCCGGACGGTGCCCACCCGCACGCCCCTCACCCGGCCCCGGATCCAGGCGACCGCGCTCGGCCTCGCCGACGAGCGGGGCCTCGGCGGCCTCTCCATGCGCGCGCTCGCGACCGAGCTCGGCGTCGAGGCGATGTCGCTCTACCACCACGTCCGCGGCAAGGAGGCGCTGCTCGACGGCCTCGTCGACGCCGTCTTCGCCGAGTTCCACCAGCCCGAGGTCGGCGGCGAGTGGACCGCGGAGATGCGGGCGCGGTCCGGCTCGGCGCGCGAGGCGATGAAGCGCCACCCGTGGGCGATCGGGCTGATGGACTCCCGCCGCACGCCCGGGCCCGAGACGCTGCGCCATCACGACGCCGTCCTCGGGTGCCTGCGCGCGGCCGGGTTCTCGCTGCCCCTCACCGGGCACGCCGTCGCGCTGCTCGACGCCCACCTCTACGGCTTCGTGGTGCAGGAGGTGAGTCTGCCGTTCCAGGGCGGCGAGGAGCTCGCCGAGCTCGGCACGGAATTGCTCGGCGCGCTGCCCGACGGCGAGCTCCAGCACTTCCGTGAGTTTGCCGTGAGCCACGCGCTGCTGCCCGGCTACGACTTCGGCGACGAGTTCGACTGGGGCCTCGACCTGGTGCTCGACGGGCTGGCCGCCCGGCTCGCGGCGGAGGTCACGGGATGAGCGGGCGCCCGTACGTCGGCGTGGCCGGTCCGAGCGGCGCTCCCGACCCGGTCGTGCTGCGGGCCGCCGAGGAGGTCGGCCGGCTGCTCGCCGAGGCGGGCGCCGTCGTGGTGACCGGCGGCGGCACCGGCGTGATGGAGGCTGCCTCGCGCGGGGCAGCCGCCGCGGGCGGGACGTCGCTGGGGATCCTGCCCGGGCCGGACCGGAGCGAGGGCAACGCCCACCTGACGCTGTCGGTGCCGACCGGCCTCGGCGAGATGCGCAACGCGTTGCTGGTGCGGTCTGTCGACGCGCTGGTGGCGGTCGGCGGCAGCTGGGGCACCCTCAGCGAGGTCGCGCTCGCCTGTCGGACCGGCGTGCCGGTCTTCGCCCTGCACGGCTGGGACCTTCCGGTCGAGGGCGGACCGGTCGTCGTCGCGGACCCCGCCGACGCCGTCACCCGCGCCCTCACCGCAGTCGGAGGTTGAGGTGCGAGGGCAGTCCAGGGCCCGATCCTCGAACCCCGCGCCGGTGCGCGCCCCGCCCTGCGCTCCAGCTGCAACGCCGGGTTAGCTGCTCTACCCACCTGGTCCGGACCGGGTGGGAACAGTCGCTAACCCGGCGTTACATCGGGCCGGGCAGGCACGCGCGGCCGCCGACCGGGATCCTCAGGCGTCGTGGATCGGCTGCTTCGGCAGCTTCTTGACCCGCTGCCGGCGCTTGCGGCGCTCGGGGATCATCGACCGCATCTCCTCGAGCTTGCCGAAGCAGAGCAGACGGTCCTCGGCCTCCAGCAAGGTGCTCGAGCGCGGGTTGGGGATCACGTGGGTGCCGCGGTGCAGCGTGAGCACCGCGATGTCGCGCTCACGCAGACCCGAGTCGCCGATCGACTTGCCGACCATGTCGGCAGCGCCGTGGACGAGCAGCTCGGCGACGCCGTAGCCGGTGGAGATGCTCAGCCGCTGCCGGACGTCGATCTGCGGGAACGCGACCTGGTGGTCGATGTGGTCGATGATCGCGCCGGCCACGTCGAGCCGGGTGGCGTTCTCGATGCCCTCGAGGCCCGGTGAGGAGTTGACCTCCATCACCAGCGGGCCGTCGTAGCCCTCGAGCATGTCGACGCCGGCCACCTTGAGGCCCATGATCTGTGCGGACCGTACGGCGGTCGCCTGGTAGTCGTCGTCGAGCTCGACCGGCTCGACGGTGCCGCCGCGGTGGACGTTGGAGCGGAACTCGTCACCCTGCGCGACCCGGCGCATCGCGGCGACGACCCGGTCACCGACGACGAGCGCGCGGATGTCGCGACCCTTGCTCTCCTTGACGAACCGCTGGATCAGGACGTTCTGCCGGGTGCTCTGCAGGGTCTCGATGATCGCCTCGGCCACCTTGATCGTCGGCGCCAGGATGACGCCGATCCCCTGGGTGCCCTCGAGCAGCTTGATCACGACCGGCGCGCCGCCCACCCGCTCGATCGCGGGGATCACGTCGGCGCGGTCGCGCACGAACGTCGTCGCCGGCATCCCGATGTTGTGCCGCGACAGGATCTGGGTGGCGCGCAGCTTGTCGCGGGAGTTGGTGATGCCGGCGGCGGTGTTGGGCGTGTAGACGTCCATCTGCTCGAACTGCCGCACCACCGCGGTGCCGAAGTAGGTGATCGAGTTGCCGATGCGCGGGAGGATCGCGTCGTAGTCCGAGAGCGGCTTGCCGCGGAACTGCAGGTCGGGCTCCTTGTCGGACAGGTCGATCCCGAACCGCAGCGTGTCGAGCACCTTCACGGTGTGGCCGCGGTCGAGGGCCGCCGTACGCAGCCGCTGGGTGCTGTAGGCGCGGGGGGCCCGGGAGAGGATCGCGAGCTTCATGTCACTTCCTGCAAGGATGGCGGGATGGCTGAGCCTGGCACTGGGACAGATGCTGACTCCCCATCCAACACCATCGCCGGCTGGCGGGAGTGGGTCAGTCTTCCGGGGCTGGGGGTCGGCTGGATCAAGGCCAAGTGCGACACCGGCGCCCGCACCTCGGCCATCCACGCCTTCGACCTCGAGGAGCTCGACCAGGACGGCGAGCAGTGGGTCCGCTACTCCGTGCACCCGTGGCAGGACTCCGACGACGACGCCGTCGCCTGCGAGAGCCAGGTCGTCGCGCAGCGGGAGGTGCGCAGCTCCTCGGGCCACGTCGAGGAGCGGTACGTCGTGCTGCTCGACCTCAGCATGGTCGGGCGTGTGATCACCGCCGAGGTGAGCCTGAGCCGTCGCGACGAGATGGGGTTCCGGATGCTGATCGGCCGTGAGGCGCTGCGCCAGGGGTTCCTCGTCGACCCGGGGCGTTCCTACCTCGGCGGCCGTCCGAAGCGGTCGGTGCGGCGACAGAACCGGGGTCGGTGAGCGAATGCGGGAGTCGTTCGGGATCGGGTCGGTCCGGGTCCGGGCCGGGACGTCGCGCGCCCTGGAGCTGCCGATCACGCGCCTGGTCACCGGGGCCGACGTCAGCCTGCCGGTACGGGTGATCCACGGCCGCGAGGACGGCCCCACCGTGTGGGTCGACGCGGCGATCCACGGCGACGAGGTGGTCGGCGTCGAGGTGATCCGGCAGGTGATGGCCGGTCTCGATGCCCGTGCGTTCCGCGGCACCCTGATCGCGGTGCCGATCGTCAACGTGCTGGGCTTCATGAACGGCGACCGCTACCTGCCCGACCGCCGTGACCTCAACCGCTCGTTCCCCGGCTCCGCGCGCGGGTCGCTGGCCAGCCGGATCGCCCACCTGTTCATGCAGGAGGTGGTCGCCAAGTGCGAGGTCGGCATCGACCTGCACACCGGATCCGACCGTCGGTCCAACCTGCCCCAGGTCCGCGCCGACCTCGACGACGAGCGCACCCGCGCGCTGGCCGGGGCGTTCGCCGCCCCGGTGATGCTGCACGCCCGGATCCGCGACGGCTCGCTGCGGCACGCGGCCCGCGAGCGCGGCGCGGCCGTGCTGCTCTACGAGGCCGGCGAGAACCTGAGGTTCGACGACTACGCCATCGACGCCGGCGTCGCGGGAGTACGCCGCGTCCTCGCCGCGCTCGGGATGACCGAGCCGCTCGACGAGCCCGGTCTCGAGCCGTCCGTCGAGTGCCGCGCCAGCGGCTGGGTCCGCGCGCGGCGTACCGGCATCCTCGACCTCGACGCCCAGCTCGGCCAGCGGGTGACCGACGGGGAGCGGCTCGGCGCGCTCGTCGACTCCTTCGGCCGCACCCTCCGGCTGGTCCACGCCAACCGCGACGGGATCGTGATCGGCCGCACCGAGGCGCCGCTGGTCAACTCCGGGGACGCGATCGTCCACATCGCGACGGTGGCCGATCCCGGCTGACGGTGCGTGGGGGTCGCTCCACACGCGCTGTGATCCGTGTGCAGCGCACCGGATCCACCGTCAGCCCAGCTCCTGGAACAGCGTCAGCTGGATCCCCGCCGGCGCCTCGAGCCGGGAGTTGCGGGAGCTCCACGGTGTGAGGGTCGGGGGCGCGATGCTGCCCGCGCCGGCGGCGAGGGCCGCGTCGGTCGCCGCCTCGCAGTCGTCGACCTCCAGCGCCACCCGGAAGTGGGGGGCGACCCGACGGCCGACCTCCACCCTGTCGATCAGCTCGACCTGCGGCGTGTTCGACAGCTCCAGGGTCGCGCGCCCGGCGTCGAGGATCATCACCTGCGCACCGCCCTCGCCGTCGTACGCCTCGGCCACCGGCAGCCCGAGCACGTCGCGGAAGAAGCCGACCGCCTCGTCGTAGTCCTCGGCGTGCACGACGAGGCGGAGCTGGGAGACGCGGGGCTGGCGGGTGTCGCTCATCCGGTCAGCCTGCCACCTCGACCGGGTCGCCGACCCGGATCGTCCCGGACTCGAGGACCCGGAAGACGGTGCCCGCCCGCCGCCGCAGCGCCTCCTGGGCGCCGGGACCAAGGGTGTCGTCGAGCATCTTGCAGGGGGCGGCGACGCGCACCACCTCGAGCAGCGCCCCGCCGACCCGCAGCCGGGTGTCGGGAGCGGTGGGTACGTCGAGGCCGTCGACGGTCACGTTGCGGCGGGTCAGCTCCCACGGCACCGGCCGTCCCAGCCGCTCGGCGGCCCCGGCCAGCGCGGTGGCCCCCTGCAGCGAGACGTGCCGGTGTCTTCGTGCCGTGGTAGCGGTCGCCCACCAGCCCGCGGCCGGCCTCGGCCTCGACCTGCGCCACGGAACGCATCGGCAGCCGTCGGCCCTTCGCCACGTGGAGGGCCACCACCAGGGCGACGTCGGTCATGCCCCCAGCATGACGACCGGCCGGGCAGGACGAGCGGCACGCCCGGCGTTCCCTTTCCCGGCGCCGCCGGTTCCCCTACCCTCGCTCTCGTCGTGGTGAGGGGGTCCGGGTGCGACGAGGCGTTCTGGTGCACGCTGCTTCCGTGCCGCCGGCGGTGTTCGAGCGGGTGGTGCCGTGGCTGGCGAACGGCGAGCCGGTGCGGATCGCGCACGCCCACGCGGACTGGACGCAGCCGGAGATGGCGGTCTGGCTCCCCGTCCTGCGACGCCACGGCATCTCGCTGCGCCACCACTTCCGGACCCGCGCGTCGCACGACCCCGCCATGGTCGCGCTCACCGTCGACGCGCTCGACCTCGCGGCGGCGGCCGAGGTCGACCACCTCGTCCTCGTCGGCGACGTGGGCGCCTCCTCACCCCTCGTCGAGCGGCTCCGGGAGCGCGGGGTGGGCGTCAGCGCCGCCGGTCCGGCCAGCACTCCCCACTCCTTCCGCGCGGCGTGCACCGACTTCCTCGACCTCGCCACGCTGTCGACCGACGGAGACCAGCCGGTCGCCGGGAAGCACCGGGCGACCTGAGCTCAGCGCAGGTCGACGACCGGCTCGAGGCCGAGGAAGGCGCCGTAGCGCGCGGCCGCCCGCTCGACCGGCACCAGGGCCGCGTCGCTCCACGAGGGGTACGGCGCCAGCTCGAAGACCACCTGCCGCGCCGTCAGCGTGCGCTTCATCGGGGCGACCAGCTGGCCGTCGACCAGGGCCATCCCGATCGCGGACTCGCGCCGGCGCGGCACGGCGCCGGCCGCGTCGAGCACCCACCGGCTGTCCTGGTAGCCGCGGTAGGTCTCGTCGAGCACCTGCAGCAGGTGCCCGGCCGGGTGTGTCGGTCCGGTGGGCGGCTCCTCGCCGGCGGCGTGCCGGTAGGTGCGGCCGTCGTGCTCGAACGACTGCAGCCGGTCGCCGGCGACCGCGAGCCCGGCGTTGACGTCGGTGAGCGTCAGCGTCGCCCAGTAGGCCAGGTCCTCCCGGGTCGCCGGGCCGTGCCCGGTGAAGTAGCGCAGCACCAGCTCGCCCAGCGCCTCGTCACGCTCCGGCCGCCGCGGGCCGGGGACCCGCTCGGAGACCAGGGCGTAGGTGTGGGTCTCACCCTCGGGCGCACCGCTGCACACCAGCGCCTGCAGCTCCAGGTCGGCCATCAGGATCATCAGGGTCTGGCCCTCGAGCGGGTGGCCGGCAGCGGTCAGCGCATCCGCCACGCCGGGTCGGGTCAGGTGCCGGCCGCCCTCGAGCGCCGCCAGCACGACCTCCTCGATCCTCCCGCGGCGTACGTCGTCGAGCCCGTACTGGGTCCGCAACGCGTGCTGCGTGGTGCGCCGGACCCGCGCGGCCGTCGCGTGCTGGAGCCAGACCAGGTCGTCGGCCGCGACGTAGTGCCACGTCGACCGCAGCGCGTGGGTGCGCAGCACCCGGCCGTCGGCGAGGCAGCCGGCGAGGTCGGTGGGCTCGGGACCGGTCGTGCGGGTCGCTACCGCCCACGCCGACTGCGAGGGGTTCTCGGCCTGGAACGCCAGCAGCGACGACACGACCTGTGCGGCGCCGGTGGGCGTGGGCCGGGTCAGGTGCTGGCTGCGCAGCCGCCACCGGGCGATGTCGTGGTCGGACACCATGCTCGGGGACGGTAGTCCACGGGGAAACGGCTGCGATGCGGCCCGCGCAAGCTCCCGTTTGCCCGTGGACGACTGCGCGCCGGCGGTCAGCCGCCGGAGTGGTCGCGCAGCAGGCTCTCGAAGGGCGGCGGCTCGGGGAGGTCGGTGCCGGAGCGCCGCGGTCGGGCGGCCAGGTCGGGCCCGAAGCCCGCCACCCGGTCGGTCCCGCCGACGACGGCGGCGGCGAGCTCGGAGGCCGCCCGCCGGATCCGCTCCTCGAGGCCGGCGTCGCCGAAGTCCTCGGTGGCGGCGAACACCCCGGTCGGGAGGACGACGGCGCGCAGGTAGGTGAACAGTGGCCGCATCGCGTGGTCGAGGACCAGAGAGTGCCGCGGGGTGCCGGCCGTGGCCCCGATCAGCACCGGCATCCCGTTGACCGCGTCGGTGTCGAGAGTGTCGACGAACATCTTGAACAGCCCGCTGTAGCTCGCCGTGAACACCGGCGTCACCGCGATCATCCCGTCGGCCGCCGACACCAGCTCGTGGGCGCGCGCCAGCCGCGGGGTCGGCACCCCGCCGCTGGTGGTGGCCGTGGCGAGGTCGTGGGCGAGCTCGCGCAGCTCGACGACCTCGACCGCGACGTCCTCGCCGCGCGCCGAGACCTGCGCCCGTACGGCGTCGGTGACCTGGTCGGCCAGCAGCCGGGTCGACGACGGGTCGGACAGGCCGGCGCTGAGGACGACCAGCTGCCGGGTCATCGGGCGCTCCCGGCCGCGGCGCCGGCCTCGACCGGTCGGGCCGGCGCGACCTGGTGGTGGGGCGAGTCGGGACCGGCCGCGACCAGCGAGGCGTGGGTCGGCGGGTCGCTGGGGACGTGGGCCGGACGACGCCGCGCGAACTCCTCGCGCAGCACCGGCACCACCTCGCGGCCGAGGATCTCGAGCTGCTCGAGGACGACGTCGGTCGGCAGGCCGGCGTGGTCGACCAGGAACAGCTGCCGCTGGTAGTCGCCGACGTAGTCGGCGAAGCCCAGGGTCCGCTCGATGACCTGCTCCGGAGTCCCGACCGTGAGCGGCGTGAGCTCGGAGAAGTCCTCCAGCGAGGGGCCGTGCCCGTAGACCGGCGCGTTGTCGAAGTACGGCCGGAAGAACCGCTTGGCCTCGGCCTCGGTCTCGGCCATGAACACCTGGCCGCCGAGGCCGACGATCGCCTGGTCGGCGGCGCCGTGCCCGTAGTGCTCGAACCGGCGGCGGTAGAGCGCCACCATCTGCTGGGTGTGCTCCTTGTTCCAGAAGATGTGGTTGTGGAAGAACCCGTCGCCGTAGTAGGCCGCCTGCTCGGCGATCTCGGGCGAGCGGATCGAGCCGTGCCAGACGAACGGCGGCGTGCCGTCGAGCGGCGCGGGCGCCGCGGTGAAGCCCTGCAGCGGGGTGCGGAACTGGCCCTCCCAGGTGACGACCGGCTCGCGCCAGAGCCGCCGCAGGAGGTGGTAGTTCTCGACGGCGAGAGAGATGCCGTTGCGGATGTCCTGGCCGAACCAGGGGTAGACCGGGCCGGTGTTGCCGCGCCCCATCATCAGGTCGACCCGACCTCCGGAGAGGTGCTGCAGCATCGAGTAGTCCTCGGCGATCTTCACCGGGTCGTTGGTGGTGATCAGCGTCGTCGAGGTCGAGAGGATCAGCCGCTCGGTCTGCGCGGCGATGAAGCCGAGGTGGGTGGTCGGGCTGCTCGGCACGAACGGCGGGTTGTGGTGCTCGCCGGTCGCGAAGACGTCGAGCCCGACCTCCTCGGCCTTGAGCGCGACCTTCGTCATCGACTCGATCCGCTCGTGCTCGCTCGGCGCACGGCCGGTCGTCGGGTCGGGAGTCACGTCACCGACGGTGAAGACACCGAACTGCATGGTCGCCCCTTCTGCTCCATCTGATGAAACCCAAGTAGTTGAACACTTCACCAGATCGAACGTGTCGAGGGCTCCCAGCATTCCCGATCGCCGGCCGTGCCTCTACAGCTGGTTGCCGAGGGGGGCCAGCACCGCCTTCGTGTCGTCGTACGCGATGGTCAGCAGGTCCATCATCGTGAACCGGTCAGGGGCGCCCTTGCCGAGGGAGGGTCGCCAGTCGGGGTTGCGCACGATCGAGTTGCGCGAGCCCTCCATGGCGCGGTGGAAGGTCTCGGCCACGATCCGGCCGCCGACCCCGGTGAGCTTGCCCTTGTTGAGCTCGGCCTCGCGGAGGACGTAGAACCACAGCGGGGTGTCGGCGGCGAACCGGTCCTTCTCGGCGTCGGTGAGCGCGCTCAGCGACGCCCCGTCGCCCGGGCCGAGGATCTGCCGCTTCGTGAGCGTGGTGACCGGGACGCCCTTCTGGCGCAGCAGCTTGGCCATGTCCTGGCCGCTGGCCAGCGTGAGCATCTTGGCGCGCACCAGGTTGCGGAACGCCAGGTCCTCGGCCATCTGGGCGAAGCCGTCGCGCTTGCCGCCGAAGGCCCCGTCGGGCAGGTTGTGCAGGGTGGGGGCCAGAAACGTGTCGATCCGCCGCGCCAGGTTGAACTGCCCCGGCGGCGGCTTCAGGTCGTCCCGCCCGATCTTGGCGAACCGGTAGAGCCGCCGCCAGTCCGCGATCCAGTTGCTCGGCAACGCCAGCGGGCCGCCGCCGAGGAAGCCGGAGGTGCCGGAGAAGTCGAAGAGCTGGACCAGGAACCCCTGGCCGCTGTGGAACACCGCGTTCCAGTCGTACCGGTCCCGGATCATCGAGTGCCCGAACCGGAACGCCGCCACGGAGAACTCCACCGGCATCGTCGGCACGTCCATCGGGTCCACGCCCACCTCGAACACCTTGCGCCCGTTCGTGAAGACGTCGTTGACGATCTTGTCGTCGCAGATCTTGGGGAGGTAGTCGGTGCGAAGCATCCACTGGTAGTGCAGCGTCACCGCCCGCCGCGCGCGCCGGAACCGCTCGTTGACCGGGACCCCACTGGGCAGGCCGTCGACGACCCGGTTGTGGAACCGGATGAAGGCCAGGTGGGTCTGGGCGACCGCCAGGTTCTCGTCGTTGCGGAAGTCCGGGATCAGCGCCTCGCGCTTGTTGCCCGGAGAGTCGTCACCCTCCCGCGCCAAGTCGTACTCCGGGTGCGCCTTCAGCACCCCCGGCCCGACCTTCACCGTCTTCCCCGTCCTGAGGTGCCGGTCGTCCTTGTAGAACTTCGCCGACCCCGGGTCGGCCGGGCCGGCGCCGTACAGGCTGTCGAGGTCCAGCGCCGGCGACCGTCCCTGCTCCAGCGCGGCGGGACCGATCGACTCGCCCAGCGCGACCGTCGTCTCGTCGAAGGTCAGGTCGTGGTCGACGAACTGGCCGAGGTAGGTGTAGCCCGCCGGGATCGTGCCGTTGCCGCCGGTGTCGTCGGAGGTCATCGCCTTGGCGACCTTGCGCAGGAGGGGCTCCGGCAGCTTCTTGCCCTTGGGCCCCAGTCGGGAGAACCGGAACTCCCCCGCATCCGCCGCGGCCCGCGCCCGTGCGGGTGGATCATCGACCGGCGTGGTCGCCGGCGCTGTCGCCGGGTCCCCGACCAGTCCCTCCCCCACGATGAAGAAGTGCTCCCGCGTGTGGCGGGACGGCTGGTTCCTGGTGTCGTTGTCGTCGGGCATGCCGACTCCTTCCGAGTGGACCCGGAAAGGCGGCCGAGGCCGACCTCCCTCCCCAGTGGGTCAGCGACTCAGGGCAGCGTAGCGCCGCCCGAGTCGGCGGCGATACGGCGAAATTGCTGATCCGGCAGGCATAGGCATGACTTATGTCCGGGTCGGCAGGTTGCGGGTTCCGTTGCGAGCCGGCCGTGTGATTGCCTTCACAGGCCCTCCCCCGGACCGCTCGAGGAGCCCGCCGTGATCGTCCTCCACGCCACGATCGCCATCCTGGCCGTCGTCCTGCTCATCATCGTCCTCGGTGTCGACCCGGTGATCTCGCTGGTCATCGGCTCGCTCTACCTCGGCCTCGCCGGCGGCCTCGGCTTCGAGGGGACGATCACCGCCGTGATCGACGGCTTCGGCGGGATCATGGCCGAGGTCGGGCTGCTCATCGGCTTCGGCGTCCTGATGGGGTCCTTGCTGTTCGCGATGCAGGCCCTGCAACGGTTGGTGCGGCTGCTGCTCAGGGCGCTCGGCGCGACCCGGTTGCCGTACGCGATGGCCGCGGTGATGACCACGCTGTTCCCCTCGATCTACGTCGACGTGCAGTTGGTGCTGGCCTCGCCGCTGGCCCGCTCGGCCGCCCCCCAGCTGGGTCGCAACGGCCTCGGCATGATGGGCGGCGCGCTCACCGCGGGCATCCTGGTCGGCTACGTCTTCGTGATCCCGGGCTTGGGCACCATCTCGATCGCCGGCCTGCTCGACATCCCGCTCGCCACCATGCTCGGCTACGGGCTGCTCATCGGCCCGGTCACCGCGGTTCTCACCGTCTTCGTCTACGGCCTGCTGCTCAAGCGCGGCTTCTGGAACCCCGAGAAGGACGAGCACGCCTCCGAAGCGCTTCTCGAGGAGGAGGCGCTCGCCGAGGAGCGGGCTGGGGAGATGGTCGACGACGGCGGCCGCTCGTTTCCACCGCTGTTCGTCTCGCTGCTCCCGGTCCTGGTGCCGCTGCTCATGATCGCCTTCGGCGCGATCGCGGAGGCGGCCGGCTTCTCCACGCCGTTCATCGCGTTCCTCGGAAACCCGGTCCTCGCGCTGTTCCTCGGCCTGGTGGGCGCCTACGTCCTCGCCAAGCGGAGCCTCGGCAGCACGCACACCGACGAGGCACTGAGCAAGGGCTTCGACACCACCGGCCAGATCCTGCTCGTCACCGGGGTCGGCGGCTCGCTCGGCGCGGTCATCAGCGAGACCGACCTCGAGGACGTGCTGGGCGGGCTGTTCACAGCCGAGGCCGGGACGGCGGTCGTCGTGAGCATCCTGATCGCGTGGCTGATCGCGGCCGTCCTGCACCTCGCGATCGGGTCGATCTCGGTCGCCGCCATCACCGCGGCCGGCATCATCAACCCGATCCTGGGCGGCCTCGACACCCCGGCAGTGATCATCGGCCTGGCGATCGGCGCCGGCGCGCTGTTCGCGCTACAGGTCAACAGCAACTTCTTCTGGATGTTCCAGACGCTGCTCGGGGTCTCGACGAGCGGGGCGCTGAAGGCGCTGACGTTCGTCACGGCGCTGGCGTCGGTGATCGCGCTGCCCCTGATCATGGCGCTGAGCCTGGTCGTCTGACCTGTCGACGAGGAGGGAGGGACGTGCGACCACTGCAGGGGACCACCGTCGTGTCGCTGGAGCAGGCCATCGCGGCGCCGTACGCCAGCCGACACCTCGCCGACCTCGGCGCCCGCGTGATCAAGCTGGAGCGACCCGGCGTGGGCGACTTCGCCCGCGGCTACGACACCCGCGTCGACGGGCTGAGCTCGCACTTCGTGTGGACCAACCGCGGCAAGGAGTCGCTCACCCTCGACATCAAGGACCCACGCGGGCTCGACGTCGCGCGGCGGCTGCTCGAGTCGGCGGACGTCTTCCTCCAGAACCTCGCGCCCGGCGCGACGACCCGGGCGGGGCTCGGCGCCGAGGAGCTGCAGCGGGTCAACCCGGGGCTGGTGGTCTGCGACATCTCCGGGTACGGCGTCGGCGGGCCCTACGAGTCGATGAAGGCCTACGACCTGATGGTGCAGGCCGAGGCGGGGCTGCTCTCGGTCACCGGGACGCCGGACGACGTCGCCAAGGTCGGCATCTCGGTCTCCGACATCGCCGCCGGGATGTACGCCTACAGCTCGATCCTCGCCGCGCTCCTCGAGCGCGGCCGGACCGGACGCGGCGCGCACCTCGACGTGTCGATGCTGGAGGCCACGGTGGAGTGGATGGGCTTCCCGCTCTACTACTCCTACAACGGCGCGGAGCCGCCGCCGCGCGCCGGCGCCGCGCACGCCACGATCTACCCCTACGGCCCGTGGACGGCCGGCGACGGCCTCGTGGTGATGATGGCCATCCAGAACGAGCGCGAGTGGCAGCGGTTCTGCGACCGGTTCCTCGGCGACGTCTCGCTCGCGACCCGCGAGGAGTACGCCACCAACTCGGCCCGCAACCACCACCGCGAGCAGCTCGGCGCGGTGATCGCCGCCCGGTTCGCCCAGCTGACCGGCGAGGAGGCCGCCCGGATGCTCGCGGAGGTGCCGGTCGCGCACGCCCGGGTCAACACCATGGCCGACGTGTGGGACCACCCCCAGCTCGCGGCCCGCGGCCGCTGGCACCGGGTGGCGACCCCGGTGGGCGACGTACCGTCGCTCGCGCCGCCGGGCCCGGTGACCGACGACCCCCGGATGGACCCGGTGCCCGGGCTCGGCGACCACACCCGCGCCATCCTGGCCGAGCTGGGGTTCGGCGACGCCGAGGTGGAGGCACTGGCCGCCGACGGCGTCGTGTGAGCAGGATCGGCTCGTGGACATCCTGCAGCTGCGCTACCTGGTGGCCGTCGTCGACGCCGGCAGCCTGTCGCAGGCCGCAGCACAGCTGCGGGTGTCGCAACCGGCGCTGAGCCAGCGGATGACCCAGCTCGAGCGGGAGCTGGGCGTCACCCTGCTCGAGCGTGGCCCGCGCGGGGTGCGGCCGACCCGGGCCGGGCTCGACTTCTACCGCGACGCCCACCGGCTGGTGCGGCAGTTCGACCACCTGGCCGCGTCGGCGGCCGACCGGCAGGAGGTGCGTGGCCTGGTCGCCGTCGGCATCCCCTCCGGCGCCGCGGTCCACCTCGCGGCGCCGCTGCTGTCGTGGACCCGGGAGCACTGCCCGGGCGTCCGGCTCGAGCTGTTCGAGTCGATGAGCGGGTACGTCGAGGAGCTGTTCGGCCAGGGCCGGATGGACCTGGCCGTGGTCTACCTCGACGGGTCGGCCGGCCGCGGGCACGGTGACGTCGCGCTCTACGCCGAGGACCTCTACCTGGTCGGCGACCCGCCGGTCCGGCCGCCGTCCGACGACCGGATCGCGCTGTGCGACCTCGACGGCGTACCGATCGTCGCGCCCGGGACTCGCAGCAGCCTCCGCGCGCTGATCGAGCGGGCGCTGCGCGAGGAGCAGGTGACCCCGAGGGTGGTCGCCGACGTCGAGTCGCTCGGGACGATGGTGCAGGTGGCCGAGCGTGGCGAGGCCTGCGCGATCCTGCCGCTGTCGTCGACGAGCTCGGCCGATCCCGCGCTGCCCAGGCGCCGCCTGGAGCCACCGCTGACCCGGCACGCGGTGGTGCGGACCGCGCCCGGCACCGCGGCGCCGCGCGACGCGGTCGAGGTCGTCCGCCGCGGCATCGTGACCGTCACCCGCGAGCTGGCCGGTGACGGCCGGTGGCCGGGGATCCGCCCCGAGGGAGAGGCACCCTGATGGACCCCACGACGTTGCTGTTCGTCCCCGGCGACCGCCCGGACCGCTTCGACAAGGCGGCGGCTGCCGGGGCCGACCTGGTGGTGGTCGACCTCGAGGACGCGGTGGCCCCCGCCGCGAAGGACGCAGCGCGTGAGGCCGTGGTCGGCTGGCTGACCGGCGGAGGCCGCGCCGCCGTCCGGGTCAACGCACCCGGCACGCCCGGCCACGACGACGACGTGGCCGCGCTGGCGCCGTACCCCGTCCCGGTGATGGTCCCCAAGGCCGACGACCCGGCCGCTCTCGCCGCCCTGTCCGGCCGCCTCCACGACGACACCCGGCTGCTGGCCCTGGTCGAGACCGCCGCCGGCGTGCTGGCAGCCCCCGCACTGGCGGCCGTGGCCGGCGTCGACCGGCTGGTGCTCGGCACCTTCGACCTCGCCGCCCAGCTCGGCGTCTCGCCCGACGACCGCGAGGCGATGGCGGGTGCGCGCCACGCCCTGGTGCTCTCCTCGGCCGCCGCCGGCCTGGCGCCTCCCGTCGACGGCGTGACCGGTGACGTCGGCGACGACGACCGGCTTCGCGACGACCTGGCGTACGCCGTCCGGCTGGGGTTCGGCGGCAAGCTCTGCGTGCATCCCCGGCAGGTTCCGGCCGCGCGGGATGCGTTCCTGCCGTCGGCCGAGGCGGTGACGTGGGCGCGCAGAGTCGTCGAGGCGGCCGACGGGTCGGGTGCGGTCCTGCTCGACGGCGCGATGGTCGACAAGCCGGTGGTCGACCGGGCCCGGCGGATCCTGGCGGCCGGGGGTCAGACCCAGTAGGTGTCGTGCTGCAGCATGAAGGCGGCGCGCTCGTCGTCGGTCATGGTGGCGCCGTGACCGAGGGAGTGCAGGGTCTCGAAGTAGTCCTCGCGCGGCGCCCCGGGCGTGAACATCAGCAGCATCCGGGCGTGGTCCTTGCCCCGGAAGCCGTGCAGCCCGCCCTCGGGGACGTGCAGGAAGTCACCGGCCCGCGCGGTCACCCAGTCGTTGCCGTCGTACAGCCTCACGGTGCCCTCGAGGACGTAGAACGACTCGGTGATCGCCCGGTGGAAGTGGGGGTCGGGCCCCGACTCGGCCTCGCCGAAGGACCACCGGTAGAGGCCGTAGAGCCCGCCGGTCTGGTCGCCGGTGGCGAGGTACTCGCAGCTGCCGCCGTTCTTGTAGACCAGCTCGGGCTCGGTGCTGTTGGACCGGATCCAGGCGGACACCTCGCCGCCTTCGCCGGTGTAGACGTCGTCGGGGTAGGGCCTGGGGAGCGGGTTCGGCAGGGACATGTGTGGATCCTCGCCCATCGGGCACGACCGGGTCGAGGAGGACGAGGCCATGGGTGACGCACCGGGAGCCGAGCGGTGGGTGCCGGACGGCGCGAGCGTCACCCGGCTCCGGAAGGCTGCGGTCGAGTGCCGCGGCTGTGAGCTGTGGGAGGACGCCACCCACGTGGTGTTCTCCTCCGGCCCGCCGTCGGCGTCCCTGGTGCTCGTGGGCGAACAGCCGGGTGACCAGGAGGACCGGCGCGGCGAGCCCTTCGTCGGCCCCGCCGGTCGGCTACTCGGCGACGCGCTCGACCAGGCCGGCATCGACCGCGGCGAGGTCTACCTGACCAACGCCGTGAAGCACTTCCGCCACACGATGCGCGGCAAGCGGCGGCTGCACCAGAAGCCGGAGCTGCGCCACCTCGTCGCCTGCCGGCCCTGGCTGGAGGCCGAGCTGGCGGCCGTCGACCCGTCCGTGGTGGTGCCCCTGGGGGCGACCGCCGGACGGGCCGTGCTCGGGCGGCCGGTCCGTGTCGGCGCCGAGCGCGGCACGGTGCTGGAGGGCGCGGACGGGTGGAGCGCCGTGCTGACGACGCACCCCTCGGCGCTCCTCAGGATGCGGGACCGCGCCGAGCGGGACGCGGCCCTCGCCGCCATGGTCGACGACCTGGCGACCGCCGCGAGCGCTGCGGGCGCTGCGACCTGAGTCGCTCACCGACTCAGGTTCGACCTGCTCCGCTGAGCGACCCAGGTCCCAGCGAGAACCCCCGGAGGGTCTGTACTCCCGGGGGTTCTGGCCCCTGGTTCGGGCCGATCCAGGGGCCACTTCTCACTGGACACCCGACAACGACAGCGTCGACCGTCAGCCAGCCAGGGCGGCCTCCAGCGCGGCGCCCACCCGGTAGAGCCGGGCGTCCTCGCCGTGGCCGGTCATCAGCTGTACGCCGACGGGCAGCCCGCCGCCGAGGCCGGCCGGGACGGAGGCGGCCGGGATACCGGCGAGGTTGGCTTCGACGGTCCACCAGTCGGTGCGCGGCCGGGCCAGCGGGTCGGCCATGCCGGGACGGCCGAGCAGCGGCGCGGTCAGCGGCACCGTCGGGCTGACCAGCACCTCGCACTCGCGCAGCGCGGCGGCCACGTCGGCGCGGATCGCGTCGCGCACGGCCAGGGCCTCCGCGTGCTCCCTGGTACCGGCGAGCGAGCGGCCGTGCCGCAGCCGGCTCGCGGCCTCCTGGCCGAGCCTTCCCCGTGCGGCGTGCTCCTCCAGCACCGGCAACGCCTCGACGCAGGTCACCGTGACGTAGACGTCGAGCAGGTCGCCGAACCGCGGCACCGACACCGGCAGCACGTCCGCCCCCAGACCGAGCAGCGCGAGCCGCGCGGCCTCGAACCGCTCGAGCACCTCGGCCGAGTTCCGGTGGCCGGACATGGGGAGGACGACGCCGAGGGTGCGGCCCTCCAGCCGGCCGCCCGCGCCGGCCTCGGCGGCGGCGACCAGGCCGCCGCGCCCCGCCATCACCTCGTGCAGCATGGCGGCCTCGGCGACGGTCGGCGCCAGCGGACCGACCCGGTCGAAGGTCGGCGCGAAGTCGACCACCCCGTCGGTGGGCACCGAGCCGTGGGAGGGCGCGACCCCCACGACGCCGCACATCGCGGCCGGCTCCCGGATCGAGCCCCCGGTGTCGGTGCCGAGCGCGAGCACGCCGTACGCCGCCACGGCGGCCGCCGAGCCGCCGGACGAGCCGCCGGCGGTGCGGGTCGGGTCGTGCGGGTTGCGGGTCGAGCCCCACGACGAGGTCTCGGTCGAGGCACCCATCGCCAGCTCGTCGGTGTTGGTGGTGCCGGCGACGACCCCGCCCGCCGCGCGCACCCGGCGTACGACCTCGGCGTCGTCGGTGGAAGGGCCCAGCCCGCGCCGGGTCGCCGAGCCGCACGACCACGGGGCGCCGCGGACGGCGATGTTGTCCTTGACCGCCACCAGCCGCCCGGCGAGCGGGCCGTCGGCCTCGGGTCCGGCCGCCAGCGCTGCCTCGTCGACGTGGACGAACGCGTGCAGCTCGGACTCGCAGGGGAACCGGTCGGCCATCACTCGGTCGCGAACCGTCCGAGCAGGCCGGCCGGCACCCCGTCGAGCCGGTCGGCGAACATCCGCTGGTAGGCCAGCTCCTCCCGGCTGCGCGGCGGCGGCAGCGAGCCGACCCGACGGTCGGCCCAGTCGGCCTCCGGGACCAGCTCGGCCACCCGCCGGTCCATCACGTCGGCGGTGCCGCTGCCGTCGCCGAACTGCTCCTTCGGCCGCCACAGCAGGTCGTCGGGCAGCCACCCCGCGAACGCCTCGCGGAGCAGCGCCTTCTCCTCGCCGTGCTCGCCCGGGAGGAGCCAGCCGATCGGGATCCGGGCGGCCAGGTTGACCACGTCGCGGTCGAGGAACGGCACCCGAGCCTCGAGCCCGAACGCCATCGTCACCCGGTCGCAGCGCTGCAGGTTGAGGTGGTGCAGGCCGGAGACGTTGCGCACCAGCTCGGCCCGCAGGTCGGCCTCGTCGATGTCGCGGTAGTGGGCGTAGCCCGCGAACAGCTCGTCGGCGCCCTCGCCGGTCAGCACCACCTTCACGGTGCGGGCGGTCTCCTCGGAGAGCAGGTAGTTGGGGACCGCGCTGCGCACCAGCGACGGCTCGTAGGACTCGATGCTGCGCACCACCTCCGGCAGCACCGCCACCACCTCGTCGGCGTCGTAGACCCGCTCGTGGTGCTCGAGGCCGAGGTGGTCGGCGACCCGGCGCGCGGCCACGAGGTCGCTCGACCCGGCCGTCCCCGCCGCGAACGAGTGCACCGGCCCGTGGGCGTCGTCGCGGTGCCGCGCCATGATCGCCGCGACCAGGCTGGAGTCGAGGCCGCCGGAGAGGAACACCCCGATCGGCACGTCGGCCATCATCCGACGGCGTACGGCGAGGTCGAGCGTGTTGCGCAGCCGGGCCGCGGCGTCGTCCCGGTCGGTCAGCTCCGGTCCGGCGACGTGCAGCTCCCGGAACCGGCGCAGCCCGGCCCTCGGCGTCCACCGGTGGCCGGGTGGGAACTCCTCGACCAGGTGGCGGTGCGCCTCGTCGAAGGCCCGGATCTCCGACGCGAACAGAGTGGCCGACCCGAGCCGTGCCCAGTAGAGCGGCTTCACGCCGACCGGGTCGCGGGCGACGACCAGGTCGCCGTCGTCGTGGGCGACGGCGAAGGCGTACATGCCGCGCAGGTCGCCGAGGGCATCCGGGTCGTCGCTGATCGCCGCGGCCAGCGCGGCCTCGGAGTCGGAGTCGGTGCGGAAGTCGCGCGGCGACACCTCGCGCAGCCGCTCGTGGTTGTAGATCTCGCCGTTGACGACCGCCCAGTGCCCGTCACCCGACGGCAGCGGCTGGTCGCCGGCGTCGAGGTCGACGATGGAGAGCCGCACGTGCCCGAGCCAGGTCGGCCCGACGGAACGGGTGCCGCGGCCGTCGGGGCCGCGGTGGGCGATCCGGGTGAGCATCCGCTCCCCCAACGCGGTGTCCGGCCCCGCCGGGTCGTGGACCACCGCGATGCCGCACATGCGGGGAGTCTAGGACCGCACCGGGGGCTGGACGGGGTCGCTAGCGTGGCGAGCATGGCCACCGAGATCCCCACCCTCCGGCTCGACGACGGTCACGACCTCCCCGTGGTCGGCTTCGGGACCCACCCCCTCGCCGGCGACGCCGGCATCGACGCGATCACCTCGGCGATCCAGGTCGGCTACCGGCTGGTCGACACGGCCGTGAACTACGAGAACGAGGAGGAGGTCGGCGAGGCGATCCGCCGGTCCGGCGTACCCCGCGAGGAGCTGACGGTGTGCAGCAAGATCCCCGGGCGCCACCACGGCTACGACGACGCGGTCCGCTCGACCAAGGAGTCGCTGAAGCGGCTCGGGCTCGACCACCTCGACCTGCACCTCATCCACTGGCCCAACCCGAGCCGGGACAAGTACGTCGACGCGTGGCGGGCGCTGGTCGACCTGCAGCGCGAGGGGCTGGTGCGCAGCATCGGCGTCTCCAACTTCACCGCCGACCACCTGCGCCGGATCATCGACGAGACCGGCGTGACGCCGGCGGTCAACCAGGTCGAGCTGCACCCCTACTTCCCGCAGGCCGAGATGCGTGCGACCGATGCCGCGCTCGGCATCGTCACCGAGTCGTGGAGCCCGCTCGGCAAGAAGCCGACGCCGTTCGGGGAGCGGCCGGTGGCCGACGCGGCCGAGGCGCACGGCGTCACACCGGGCCAGGTGGTGCTGCGGTGGCACCTGCAGCTCGGGGCGGTGCCGATCCCGAAGTCGGCGAACCCGGAGCGGCAGCGGCAGAACCTCGACCTGTTCGGCTTCGAGCTCTCCGACGACGAGATGGCCGCGATCACGCGGCTCGGCCGCGCCGACGGCCGTCGGTTCGGCGGCGACCCCGACACTCACGAGGAGATGTAGATGGCCAGGTACGGCGGCCAGTACGGGCCCGACGTCACGTTCCTCGGCGTCCCGCGCTGCGACCTCGACGACGAGGCGACGTACGCCGATGCCGACGTCGTCGTGCTGGGAGCGCCGTTCGACGGCGGGACGTCGCACCGGCCCGGCACCCGGTTCGGGCCGCAGGCGATCCGGATCACCGACTACCTGCCCCACGACGGCTCGCGGCCGTCGCTGGCGCTGCGCACCGACGCGCTGCTCGACCTGAGGGTCGTCGACGCCGGCGACGTCGAGATGCCGCCGGGCGACATCGAGATCGCGCTCCCTCGGCTGGAGGCCGCGGTCGAGCGGGTCACCCGCTCCGGCGCGATCCCGGTGGTGCTGGGCGGCGACCACTCGATCGCCTTCCCCGACGCCAAGGGCGTCGCCAACGTGCTCGGCCACGGCCGGGTGTCGATGATCCACTTCGACGCCCACGCCGACACCGGCGACATCACCTTCGGGTCGCTGTGGGGCCACGGGCAGCCGATGCGGCGGCTGATCGAGTCCGGTGCGCTGCGCGGCGACCGGTTCCTCCAGGTCGGGCTGCGGGGCTACTGGCCCGAGCCGGAGACCCTGGACTGGATGGCCGGCCGGGCGATGCGCTCCTACGAGATGACCGAGATCGTCCACCGCGGGCTGGCCGAGTGCCTGACCGAGGCGTTCGCGATCGCGACCGACGAGTGCGAGGGTGTGTTCCTCTCCGTCGACATCGACGTCTGCGACCCCGGCCACGCCCCCGGCACCGGCACCCCGGAGCCGGGCGGGCTGTCGGCCCGCGAGCTGCTCGACGCCGTACGCCGGATCTGCCTCGAGCTCCCCGTGGTCGGCGTCGACGTGGTCGAGGTGAGCCCGCCCTACGACCATGCCGACATCACCGCCGCGCTCGCCAACCGGGTCGTCCTCGAGGCGCTGTCGGCGATCGCCCGCAAGCGCCGCGACGAGCGCGACGGCACCACCTGGGATCCGTCCCGCCCCCTCCTGGACCGCTGAGCAACTGCGGTACTCCAGTGAGAAGTGGCCCCTGGGCACGGCGTGTCAGGGGCCACTTCTCACTGGACTACCCGCCTTCCTAGGCTGACCCCGTGACCCGCATCGCGCTCGCCTCGTGCGCCGAGCTGCCCGGCCTCGACGAGGAGGGGCAGCTGCTGCTGGCCGCGCTGCGCCGGCGCGGCGCCGACGCCCAGGCCGTGGTGTGGGACGGCGACGACGCCTGGGAGGGCTTCGACCTGGTCGTGCTGCGCGGCACCTGGGACTACGCCGAGCGGATCGAGGAGTTCCTGGCCTGGACCGACCACGTGGCCGCGGTCTCCCGGCTGCTCAACCCCGCGCCGGTGGTCCGGTGGAACACCGACAAGCGCTACCTGGCCGGGCTGGAGCGCGCCGGCGTCCCGATCGTGCCGACGCAGTTCCTCGAGCCGGGCGACGAGCCGAGGCACCGGTTCGAGGACGTCGAGCACGTCGTGAAGCCGGTCGTCTCCGCGGGCTCGCGCGACACGCTGCGGCTCGGCGCCCACCAGGACGACCGCTCCCGGGCCCACGCCGCCTCGCTGCTCCACCGGCAACGCCCGGTGATGGTGCAGCCTTACCTGCACGACGTCGACGAGCACGGCGAGACCGCGCTGCTCTACCTCGACGGCCGGTTCAGCCACGCGATGCGCAAGGGCCCGCTGCTGACCCCGGACATGGAGCTGGTGGCCGACCTGTTCGCCCAGGAGGACATGTCGACGCGCGAGCCGTCGGACGCCGAGCGGGAGGTCGCCGAGGCGGTCCTCGCCGCCGTCCCCGAGGAGTACGGCGACCTGCTCTACGCCCGTGTCGACCTGCTGCCGAGCCCCGACGGTCCCCGGCTCCTGGAGCTCGAGCTGACCGAGCCGTCGCTGTTCCTCGAGCACCACCTCCCGGCCGTCGACGTGCTGGCCGACGCGGTGCTGCGCCGCGCCCACGACCGGCCCGGTGCCGGCTGAACCGGCGTCGGAACGTCCGGATCGACGACTAGCCTGCCGGCGTGGCACCCCACCAGCTGACCGCGCAGGACGCCCGCCGGATCGCCGTACGCGCCCAGCTGCTGGCGGGCGACCGGCCCACCGACCTGCTCGGGACGGTGCGTCACCTGACGCTGGTGCAGGACGACCCGACCGCCGCGGTCGCCCCGAGCGCCGAGCTGGTGCTGTGGTCGCGGCTCGCGTCGGCGTACCCCCTCGGCGACGTCCGCGACGCGGCGGCCGACGGGTCGCTGGTCGAGCTGTCGATGATGCTGCGGCCGGCCGAGGACCTCGCGCTGTTCACCGCCGAGATGGCCGCCTGGCCCGGCGTCGGGCCACTCAAGGAGTGGCAGGTCGGGCTCCAGAAGTGGGTCGAGGCCAACGACGACTGCCGCCGCGACATCCTCGACAAGCTGTACGACGAGGGGCCGCTGCCCGGCAGTGAGCTGCCCGACCTGACGCTCGTCCCGTGGCGCTCCAGCGGCTGGAACGACGACCGCAACGTCCGGATGCTCCTCGAGGTGATGGTCGAGCGCGGCGAGGTGGCCACCGCCGGCCGCGAAGGCCGGGTGCGGCTGTGGGACCTCGCCGAGCGGGTCTACCCCGACGTCCCGCCGGTGCCGTTGGAGGACGCGCTGCGGATCCGGCGCGAGCGGCGGCTGCGCGCGCTCGGCCTCGCCCGCGCCCGGACGACGACGATGCCGGGCGAGCCGAACCACGTCGGCGACGCCGGCGAGGAGGCCGTCGTCGACGGGGTGCGTGGCACCTGGCGGGTCGACCCGACGTACCTCGACGCCGCGTTCGTCGGTCGCACCGCTCTGCTCTCGCCGCTCGACCGGTTGGTCATCGACCGCAAGCGGATGGGTGAGCTGTTCGACTTCGACTACCAGCTGGAGATGTACAAGCCGGCGGCCAAGCGGCGCTGGGGCTACTGGGCGATGCCCGTCCTGGTCGGCGACCGGCTGGTCGGCAAGCTCGACGCCACCGCCGAGCGAGACCGGGGCGTGCTGCGGGTCGACGCCCTCCACGAGGACGAGCCGTGGGGCTTCGCGGTCCGTGGCGAGGTGTGGGCCGAGGTCGAGGCGCTCGCCGACCTCCTCGACCTCGTTCTCGAGGCCCGCTAGGTCCGCCGCCGAGGCGGCCCCACGAGCCGTCACTTCTGCAGGCGTGGGACCCGCCGAGCCGTCCTGAACCCGCACGAGTGTCGGGTCGCGCTTCGACCGATCGGCCGGCCGGGGCACGTCAGGCGGAGGCGGACCTGCGGCCCTGCCACCAGCCCCAGGCGAGGGTCACCAGCAGCGCCCCGACGATCGAGCCGATGATGCCGCTGGGCCGCAGGTCGAGGCCGTCGCCCGCGAGCAGGCTGATCAGCATGCCACCGACGAGAGAGCCGACCAGCCCCGCGACGAGGGCAGAGGTCCAGTTGATGCCCTCGACCCGGCTGCCGAGGAGGAGCTGCGCCGCCGCTCCGACGAGCATGCCGAAGAGCAGGATGCCGAGGATGAGCATGCCCCGACGCTACCGCCTCCGGGCTGATACGGGAGGCAGCCTGGCGGCTAGAAGCGCTGGGGGACGAACGTCTGCTCGTGCATGGGCGGGCGCACGTACGGATCCTGCCGCATCTCGGGCAGCTCGACGACCTCGGGGGCGACGTCCTCGTGGGGGAACTGCGAGACCAGGTGGGAGATGCAGTTGAGCCGGGCCGCCTTCTTGTCGTCGGAGGGGACGACGTACCAGGGCGCCTGCTTGATGTCGGTGTACTGGAAGGTGGTGTCCTTGGCCCTCGAGTAGCGGACGTAGAGCTCGTGCTCGGCGAGGTCCATGTCGGAGAGCTTCCAGCGCTTGAGCGGCTCGGCGTTGCGGGCCTCGAACCGCTTGCGCTGCTCGTCGAAGGACACCGAGAACCAGTACTTCAGGACGGTGATGCCCGAGCGCACCAGCATCCGCTCGAACTCCGGGCACGAGCGGAGGAACTCCTGGTGCTCGTCCTCGGTGCAGTAGCCCATCACCCACTCGACGTTCGAGCGGTTGTACCAGCTGCGGTCGAACAGGACCATCTCGCCGGCCGCAGGAAGGTGCTCGACGTACCGCTGGAAGTACCACTGGGTGCGCTCCCGCTCGGTCGGCTTCGGGAGCGCGACGACCCGGACGGTGCGGGGGCTGGTGCGCTCGGTGATCCGCTTGATCACGCCGCCCTTGCCGGCCGACCCGCGGCCCTCGAAGATCACCAGCACCTTGAGGCCGTGCCGCTGGATCCAGTACTGCAGCTGCACCAGCTGCTCCTGCAGCCGCTCGATCTCGGTCTCGTAGACCGCGCCGCGCAGCTTCCCGTGCTTCGTGTAGCGCCGGGGGTCGAGGTCGGGAACGGCGCCGGCGACGGCGTCGTCGGCGCCCTCGGGCAGCGTGATGGCGTCCATCGGCCCACAGTGCTCCCGTCTCGTGACGCCACGCAAGGGACGTCCGGCCGGGCCGGCGGGCGGCGAGGCAGTACGGTCACCCCTCATGGGGGAGACGATCTGGGAGCGGCAGCCGCCGCCGAGGGCAGCCGTCGAGCACGCGCTGCGAGATGCCGTCGACGGCTGCGCGTGGCTCGAGGACGTCGCCGACCGGCCCCGCCACGAGCCGCTGACCGCCGACCACCGGACCGACCTCGCGGTCGTCGGGGGCGGCTACACCGGTCTCTGGACCGCGATCCGCGCCAAGCAGCGCGACCCCGGCCGGCGGGTGCTGCTGCTGGAGGCCGGGCGGGTGGGCTGGGCGGCGTCAGGGCGCAACGGCGGCTTCTGCTCGGCCAGCCTCACCCACGGCGAGGAGAACGGCCGGTCCCGCTGGCCCGGCGAGCTCGATGTCCTCGAGCGGATGGGCGCCGACAACCTCGCCGGCATCGAGCAGACCGTCGACGACTTCGCGATGGCGGTCGACTGGGAGCGCACCGGTGAGCTGACGGTCGCCGTCGAGGGCCACCAGGTGCCGTGGCTGCGCGAGACCGACGGCCGGTTCCTCGACCGCGAGCAGGTGCGGGCCGAGGTGCACAGCCCGACGTACCTCGCGGGCGTGCTCACCGACGACACGGCGCTGATCCACCCCGGCCGGATGGTCGCCGAGCTGGCGCGGGTGGCCGGCGACCTCGGGGTCGAGATCGTCGAGGACACCCGGGTCACCGGCCTCGAGAGCGGCCGCGGCGGGCCGGTCCGGGTCCGGACCGGGTACGGCACCGTCACCGCCGAGCGGGTCGCGCTGGCGACCAACGTGTTCCCCGCCCTGCTGCCGCGCGAGCGGCTTCGCACGGTGCCCGTCTACGACTACGTCGTCATGACCGAGCCGCTGTCGCCCGAGCAGCGGGCCGCGATCGGCTGGCAGGGGCGACAGGGCCTCGCCGACCCGGGCAACCAGTTCCACTACTACCGGCTCACTCCCGACGACCGGATCATGTTCGGCGGGTACGACGCGGTCTACCGGTTCGGTGGGCGGGTCCGGTCGGCGTACGAGCAGCGGCCGGCGTCGTACGAGCGGCTGGTGTCGCACCTGCTGACGACGTTCCCGCAGCTCGAGGGGATCCGGGTGACGCACCGATGGGCGGGCGCGATCGACACCAGCACCCGGTTCTGTGCGTTCTGGGCGCAGGGCCACCGCGGCCGGGTCGCCCACTGCGCGGGCTTCACGGGGCTGGGGGTGGGCGCCAGCCGGTTCGGCGCCGACGTGCTGCTCGACCTGCTGGCGGGTGCCGAGACCGAGCGGACGGCGCTGGAGATGGTGCGGCGGCGGCCGCTGCCGTTCCCGCCCGAGCCGGTCGCGGCGCTGGGCATCCACGCCACCCGCTGGTCCCTCGACCGCGCCGACCACCGGCAGGGCCGACGCAACCTGTGGCTGCGCGGGCTGGACCGGATGGGCCTCGGCTTCGACTCCTGACCGGTCGTCAGGCGTGGGCGCGGTTCTTGCCGGCGACCGACTCGGCCCCACCGACCAGGAGCACGGCGGCGACCACGGCGAGCACGAAGCCCAGGAAGTCGAGCTCCCAGATGGAGCCGGTGCCGAGCAGCCAGGCGACGGTGCCGCCGATGAGGGAGCCGACGGCCCCGAGCCCGAGCGTGGCCAGGATCCCGAGGTTCTGCTTGCCCGGCTTGATGAGACGTGCGAGGGCACCGATGATGAGGCCCGCTACCAGGAATCCGATCATGGGTCCAGCCTAGGCCGGTTTCGCAAGAAGTCGGTCTGCGTCAGTCGCCGATCATGAGTCGGCGAGGACGTCAGGGTGCTGGTGGGCGAAGTCCCGGAGCGCCTCCAGGACCGGCCGGGTGGCGCGGCCGGAGTCGGTCAGCAGGTAGCGGACGGCGACGGGCGGACCGGGGTCGACGACGCGCTCGACCAGGTCGTGGTCGCACAGCTCGCGCAGCCGCGCGGTCAGCACCGCGTCGCTGATGCCGGGGACGCCGGCACGGACCTCGGTGAACCGCTCGGCCCCGTCGAGCATCGCCCACAGCACCGCACCGGCCCACGCCCGACCCAGCAGGACCAGCGCCCGGTGGACTGCGTCGCAGTCGCCGTGGTCGAGCGGGCCGGCCATCACGCGAGCCCGTGGCGCGACAGCGGGCCGATCAGCTCCCGCTCCTCGTACGCGAGGTGGGAGAGCAAGGTGTCGGCCAGCAGGTCGACCGCCTGCTGCACCGCCGCGAGCGCGGCCTCGCCGGACCGGCCGGCGCCGCCCTCGTCCACCAGCCGCACCAGCGCGCGGTCGAACTCCTCGAGCACCTCGTGGATGACGTCGTGCTCGTGCCCGAGCCGGTCGAGCACCGGTCCGAGACCGGGCTCGCTCCGGCGCAGGTGCGGGAAGACGCTGTGGTCCTCGAGCGTGTGGTGCCCGGTGACGATCCGGCAGTAGGACTCGCAGTAGGCGCCGAACGTCCAGCTGTTCTGCCGCATCGTCATCGTGTTGATGACCGACCGGGCGGCGCCGACGCCCACGTGGCCGCGGCGTACCTGGTCGAGCAGGTCGCGCACCTGGGCCAGCTCCGCGCGCAGCGCGTCGTGGATGTCGACGAGGTGCTGGGCCTGCGCCTGCAGCTCCGGGGTGTACGCCGCGTCGACCGGTTCGTCGTGGGTCGGCCGGTCGGCCTCGTCCCAGGGGAGCACCGGCGAGATCCGCCGGCCGTCGTCGGGCGTCGGCGTGACGGTCGGGCGCTCGCGGCCCGGCACCTCCTCCGGCGTCGGCGTCGGCTCGGCCGGCGGCGCCTCGCCCCGCGCCCGGCGGGCGCGCTCGGCGGCGACCAGCTCCCGGACGGCGGGCGCAACTTCGGTCGCCCAGCGCCGTACGTCGTCCGGGTCGTCGGTCCCGAGCACGTAGCTGCTCATCCCCACCTCGAGGGTGAGGTCGGCCAGCTGTTCGGCCCAGTCACGCGGACTGCCCTGCAGGAAGCCGCTGCCGGTGCCGAACCGGCCGAAGACGTTGTAGACCCGGCGCACCGACGCGGGTGACCGGCCGGCCGCGAGGGCCGCCTCGTCGATGGCGGCCGACATCTCGGGCAGGGCCGCCGGGTCGGCGTACCCCATGCTGGGCACCCAGCCGTCGGCGAGCCGTCCGGTCAGCCGCAGCATCCGCGGCCCGTAGGCTCCCAGCCAGACCGGGATGTCGTGGGCCGGTACCGGGCCGGCGTGGAGGCCCACCGCCCGGTAGTGCACGCCCTCGAACCGCAGGGTGCCGCCGGCCCAGAAGGCCTTGACCAGCGCGACCGCCTCGGCGAGCGCGTCGACCGCCTCCCTCGGCGTGCGGCGCGGGCCGCCGGCGGCGGCGATCGCGTCCCAGAAGGCGCCGGCGCCGAGCCCGAGTTCGACCCGGCCGCCGGTGACCAGGTCGAGCGTGGCGGCGGCCTTGGCCAGCACCACCGGCGGCCGCAGCGGCAGGCTCGCCACGTTGGGAGCCAGCGTGATCGTGCTGGTGCGCGCGCCGAGCACCGACAGCAACGTCCAGGTGTCGACGAACTTCGCCTGGTAGGGGTGGTCCTGCACCGACACCAGGTCGAGCCCCTCGACCTCGGCGAGCTGGACCAGCCCCAGCAGGTCGTCGAGCCGTGCGGCCTCCGGCGTCGGGAAGATCCCGAACCGCAGCTCCTGCTCGTGGTCGGCCATCAGGCCGCACGTGCGAGCGCGTCGGAGAGCCGGCGGGCGGCCGCCGCCTCGTCGTGGCGCGACGACCGCTCCAGGGCCCGGGTCAGCAGCAACGCGGCGTAGGCGTGGCTGGGGTCGCGGTCGAGCAGGTCACGGGCCGCCACGACGGCCCGGTCGAGCAGCGCCGCGTGGTAGTAGCTGCGGGCCAGCAGCTCCCGCGCCTCCCCCAGGTCGGCCTGGTGCGGGTGGGTGTCGACGAGGTGCTGCAGCACGGTGGCGGCGGTGTAGTAGTCGCGGTGGTCGAACAGGTCGACCCCCCACCGCCAGGCGTCGTAGGCGGACATGCGGTGCAGCATCGGGGTGACGTCCATCGTCATGCGTCCGGCTCCTCACTCTGGATTCCAGAGTGACTAACCAGATCAGAGCGCGCCGTGTTCCCGCGCCTCCCACTCGTCCCGCAGCAGGCCGAAGACCAGGAGGGTCGTCCACTCCCCCTTGAACCACTCGCCGTCGACGTACGTCGCCTCGTGCCGCATGCCGAGCCGGTGCGCGACCGAGGCCGACGCGGTGTTGCGCTGGTCCAGGCGGGCCGAGACGCGGTGGACCGGCAGTCCGCCGTGGAAGGCGAGGTCGATCAGCGCCGCGGTCGCCTCCGTGGCGAAGCCCTGGCCGGCGTGGTCGGGGTGCAGCACGTAGCCGACCTCGGCGTGCCCGTCGGCGACGCTGTGCCAGAACAGCACCAGGTCGCCGATCATGGCGCCGGTGTCGCGGCGCTCGATCGCCAGCGACAGCACCTGCCCCTCGGCGTCGATCAGCGACCGCACCCGCTCCGGGTCGCGGAACCGCTCGGCCATCTCGTCGAAGGTGCCCGGGCTGAAGGGGACGAAGCGGCACACCTCCTCGATCGAGCGGTAGGCGTGCATGTCGGCGACGTCGGACGGGCGGTCGAGCGGCCGCAGCAGCAGCCGCTCGGTCAGCAGCGGGTAGTCGGGCTCGAGGCGGGCGGCGTCGACCGCCATGTCGACCCAGTCGTCGCCGCCGTCGACGTGCCGGCCGACCTCGCGGAAGCCCGCCTTCTCGTAGGCCCGCTGCGCCCGAAGGTTGCGGGCCAGGACGCGGAGGGTGATCCGCCGCAGGCCCATCGTCCGCAGCGCGTGGTCGACCACCAGCCTGGTCGCCTCGGTGCCGAGCCCCCGGCCGTAGTACGCCGGCCCGCGCAGCGCGATCCGGAAGTTGGCCGAGTCGGACTCGCGCTCGTGCTCGTCGAGCACCACCTCGCCGGCGTACTCGCCGGTGGTGCGATCGACGACCGCCAGGTCGAGCCGGTCGTCCTGGCTCGAGCGACTCGCGCACCACGCGTCGATCTGCTCGCGGGTGAAGGTCGCGGCGGTGGCGGTCAGGTCGTTGCCCTCGGGGTCGTGGACCGTCTCCCACATGCCCTCGGCATCGGCGGCGGTGAGCGGCCGCAGCAGCACCCGCTCCCCCGTGATCGTGGGCTTCCGCCACCGACCCGTCACCGCCTCGCTCACGCGCGCTCCCGGACGGCCGACAGGATCCGGCGTACGGCGACCACGTGGCCACGCGAGCCGACGACCGCAGCACGGTAGGCCGTGCCCCGGGCCCCGGGGAAGTCGGCGTAGGTCACCGCGGTGACCCGCGAGCCGTCGCCGTGGGGGGAGACCCGCAGGTCGAGCACGTAGTCGGAGAACCGGTGCCGGCCGGCGAGGCTCAGCAGGTGGGGCGGCAGCTCCTCGGCGACCTCGAACCCGGCCGGCGGGTCGGTCGCGAGCAGGCCGGTGAGCCGGCTCTCCTCGCCCCGTGCCAGCAGGTGGTCGACGTAGCCCCGCACGACGTCCCAGGCGCGGGTGACCGGGACGTCGAGGGAGACCGGGTGCTCGTCGACGTACGCCGGCCGGGCCAGGCCCTCGGCCGCCCGCCGGAAGCCGTCGTTCTCGATGACCAGGGCCCGCCGCATCATCGGCCCGACGAGCCTCCCCGGGACGGCGCCGCCGGTGCCCAGCGCGTCGAGCACCAGGAGCGCGCGGGTGCCGCCCTCGACCTCCGTCAGGTGATGGCCGGCGACCAGCCGCATCCCGGACGTGGTGGTCTCCCAGACGAGGGCGTGCGGCGGCTCCACCGACCGCACCCGCCACACGGCCGGTCGCTGCCGGGGCTGGACGACACGCGCGCGGCTGCCCGCCCGCAGCGGGCCGTCGTCGAGCCGCTCGACCGAGGTCGTCGTCGGCGTCACGGCCGGCCAGGCCTCGATGTCCTCGGTGAGCGACCAGACCCGCTCGATCGGGGCGAGCGCGTCGGCCTCGGCAGTCAGGCGCACGTGGCAAACCTAGGGCACGTGGGTAGACCCTCGGCCGTCGCGAGCGTGGTCCGGCGGAGTGCCCTGAGGCACGATGGGAGGGTGAAACGGGTGCACGTCGAGGTCAGCGGCCTGGTGCAGGGCGTGTTCTTCCGCGACTCCTGCCGCCGGGAGGCGCAGGCCCGGCGGGTGGCCGGCTGGGTGCGCAACACGAACGCCGGCACCGTCGAGGCGGAGTTCGAGGGTGACGACGCCGCCGTCGACGCCCTGGTCGGCTGGTGCCGCAGCGGACCGCCGTACGCCTCGGTCGAGCGGGTCGACGCCACCGGCGTCCCCACGACCGGTGACAGCCGATTCGAGGTCCGGTAGGCCCTGCCCACGGTCACCGGCACCAGGCACCGGTGGTTGAGGAGGTTGCGCAGCAACCGTCTCGAAACCACCCTGACCAGATGACCTGCCACGGGTGGTTTCGAGACGGGCCTTGACGGCCCTCCTCAACCACCGCAGATCGCGCCGGGCTAGGGCTCGGTCCTGCCCTTGGCGGCGGCCTCGGCGGCGATCTGGGCCAGCTCCTCCTCGTTGAAGGCGCGGAGCACGCAGAACTCGTTGCCCTCGGGGTCGGCCATCACGACCCACGAGACGTCGTCACCCTGGCCGACGTCGGTGCGGGTGGCACCGAGCGCCTCGAGCCGCGCCACCTCGGCGGCCTGGTCCTTCGGCCGCAGGTCGAGGTGCCAGCGGTTCTTGACCGTCTTGCGCTCCGGCACCCGCTGGAACAGCAGGTCGGGGGCGACGCCGTCCTGCGGGCTGCCGGCGGGCGGCTCGAGGACGACGTCGTCGTCGGTGTCGTGGGTACGCCGCCACCCCAGCGCCTCCTGCCAGAAGTCGGCGACGCGGTGCGGGTCGGTCGAGTCGAGCAGGTAGCACTGGATCAGCAGGTCCGTCATGATCCCGCAGCGTGCCACCGCCCATCACCGGCGGTCACACCATTTACGTGCTGGACGGCCACGGCCGGCTGGCTACCCTCGGGCCCATGAATCACGCCGAGGTCCGGACCGCGACGCCCGAGGACGCCGGCGTGGTGGGCCGGCTGCTGTGGGACTTCAACACCGAGTTCGGGACGCCGACCCCGTCGGCCGAGGAGTTCGCGACCCGGTTCGCCCGGCTGCTCGCGCTCGACGAGGTGGTCGTGCTGCTGGCGGGAGGAGCCGACCCGACCGGGTTCGCCTACCTGACGCTGCGGCCGGCGCCGTACTTCGACGGGCCGCTGGCGCAGCTCGAGGAGCTCTACGTGCAGCCTCACCTGCGCGACCGCGGCATCGGCACGGCGCTGCTGCGGCGGGCGCTGGAGCTGTGCCGTGAGCGGGGCGCCGGCGAGATGCACATCAACGTCGACGAGGAGGACACCGACACCCGCCGGTTCTACGAGCGGCACGGCTTCCTCAACATCCTCCCCGGCAGCGACTACCGGATGCTGTTCTACGAGATCGAGCTCTGACGCCGGACTCCGGACACCCCCACGCGGGCCGCGGCAGGGTGGCGCGAATCGGGCGATGAGATGTGTGCGGCCGAGGTGTCGTACTGGGTGCAGGCCGTTCGTGGAGTCGGTGACAGCAGCTCCACCACCACCGAAGGAGAAGCACCATGCGCACCCTGGTCGTCACCGAGTTCATGTCCCTCGACGGCGTGGTCGACAGCCCCGGCGGCGAGTCCGGCTACCCGCACACCGGGTGGACCTTCAAGGACGTCCGGCCCGAGATGGCGGCGTACGAGCTGAAGGCCCGCGAGCAGGAGGAGGCCGGCGCGCTGCTGGTCGGCCGGGTCAGCTGGGACGCCTTCCACGAGGTCTGGCCGACCATGAAGGAGTTCGAGCGCTACAACCAGATCCCGAAGTACGTCGTGTCGACGACCCTCTCGGAGGACGACGTGAAGGGCTCGCCCTGGCAGCCCGCGACCCTGCTGCGCTCGATGGACGACGTCGCGGCGCTCAAGGAGACCGAGGGTGGCGAGATCCAGGTCCACGGCAGTGCGCGGCTCGCCCAGAGCCTGGCCGCGGCCGGGCTGGTCGACCGCTACCACCTGCTGGTCTACCCGCTGCTGCTCGGCACCGGCGGCAAGAAGCTGTTCGCCGACGACGGCGCCAAGGCCACCCTGGAGCTCGTGGAGCAGGAGTCCTACGCCAACGGCATCCAGAAGCTCTGCTACGACGTCGTCCGTTGACCACCCAACGACCAGGAGAACCCGATGACCCGCGTCACTGCTGACATGGCCGTCTCCCTCGACCTGGTGGGAGCCGGCCACGACCAGTCCCGGGAGCATCCCTTCGGCCCGCACGTGGGCGAGCGGCTGCACCAGACCTGGATGTTCGACCACCGGGACGACCACGCCGACGAGATCGCCGCGATCACCGAGGCCCGCGCCTACGTGATGGGCCGCCACATGTTCGGCCCCGACCGCGGCGACTGGGACCTGTCGTGGACCGGGTGGTGGGGACCGGAGCCGCCCTACCACGGGCCGGTCTTCGTCCTCGGCCACCAGCCGCGCGAGGCCGTGGAGATGGAGGGCGGCACGACGTTCCACTTCGTGACCGACGGGATCGAGTCCGCCGTCTCGCAGGCCAGGGAAGCCGCCGATGGCGGGGACGTCTCGATCGCGGGAGGCGTGACCACCCTGAACGCCGCCCTGGCCGCCGGGCTGGTCGACGAGCTGCGGCTGCACGTCGTCCCGTTCACGGTCGGCGACGGGCTGCGGGTCTTCGACGGGGTGCCGGACCTGTCGCTGGTGCCGGTCGCCGCCCGCGCCACGCCCGACGTCACCCACCTGACCTGGCGCCGGGCCTGACCTGTCAGTCGTCGGGCCCGGCGTCCTCCTCGACCACCCGCATCGCCGAGGCCTCCGGCCCCTCACCGTCGTAGGCCGCGTCGTCTCCCGCGGGCCCGCCGAGCACGTCCTGCTCGGCCGGGATCGCGTCGGGGTCGTCGCCGCCGACCATCCGTGCGGCCTCCCGCTCGGCGCTGTCGTCGGGGGCGCCGTACGCCGTCCCGGACTCGTGCTCCTCCTGCCTCAACCGCTGGTCGAGGGTCTCGCCCTCCTCGGTGTCGAGGCCGACGAACTCCGAGCCCCGCGGCAGCCGGTCCGGGGGCGACCACGGCTCGTCGTCGCCCGCGCTCGGGTCGTCGAGGTTGAGCTCCGCCTCCTCGCGCTCCCGGGGGTCGAGGTCGTGCTCGCCCCAGTCACCACCGTCGTTCCTCGCGTCGTCGACCATGCCCCCACCCTGCCGTGCGACCGGTGAGCGGACAAACGCCCGGCGGGGTGAGGTCGACCACCCGTCCTCCGCGGTGCTGTGGGGACTGCCGCGGTGGCCAGCACCCGCAGGAGTCCCCACAGCACCGCGGAAGTGGGGTCCTCAGTCGGCGTCGAGGCGGGCGAGCTCGTCGCCCGTCAGCGCCAGGTCGGCCGCCGCGGCGGAGTCGACGATCGAGGCGGGCCGCTTGGCACCCGGGATCGGGATGACCACGGGCGACTGGGCCAGCTCCCAGGCCAGCGCCACCTGCTGGGCGCTGACGCCGCGGTCGGCGGCGATCTCGGCGAACGCGGGGTGCCGCTCGGCCAGCTCCTTGGCGTCGGACAGGCCGCCCAGCGGGCTCCACGGCAGGAAGGCCAGGCCGAGCTCCTCGCACACGTCGATCTCCGGGCGGCTGCTCCGGAACTTCGGGCTGAACTGGTTCTGCACGCTGACCAGGTGGTCGCCGAGCTCCTTGTGGGCCAGCCGGATCTGGTCGGGGTCGGCGTTGGACAGGCCGATGCGGGCGACCTTGCCGGTCTCGGCGATCTCGGCGAGCGTGCCGATCACGTCGGCGTAGTCGACGTCGGGGTCGGGTCGGTGGTGCTGCCAGAGGGCGAGCTGCTCGACGCCGAGCCGCTGCAGGCTCTCGTCGACCGCGCGATGCAGGTGGCCCGGCGTGCTGTCGGTCTCCCACCGGCCGCCGTCGGTCCGGACGTGGCCGCCCTTGGTCGCCAGCAGCACCCGGTCACGCACCCCGAGCTCGTCGAGCAGCGAGGCGATCAGCCGCTCGTTCTCGCCCTGGGCGCCGGCCCCCTTCTCGTCGCCGGGACCGTAGGCGTCGGCGGTGTCGAAGAGCGTGACGCCAGCGTCGAGCGCAGCGCGCACGGTGTCGAGCAGCTGCTCGCGGGGCTGGGTGCCGGTCTGGTCGAAGGTCATCAGGCCGAGCCCGATCGCCCCCACCTCGACGCGCCCGACGGTGTCGTTGCCGATGGTCCGTGTCTGCATGGGCCCGACCCTACGGAGCCACCCGGAAGGGTGGGCGGGCGTCTCAGCCGGTGCGCGGGTACGAGACGGCGTACGTCGAAACGACCACGCCGGTGGGTGAGACCCACGAGCGCTCGACCTCGAGGTCGAGGGGCGTGCCCTCCAGCAGCCGGGCTCCCTGGCCGAGCACCACCGGCACCGTGGTCAGCACCAGTCCGTCGACGAGCCCGGCAGCGAACAGCGAGCGCACCAGCTGCCCGCTCCCGAGCAGCACGATGCCGCCGGAGACCTGCTGCTTGAGGTCCCGCACCGATCTCGCCGGGTCACCGGTGAGCAGGTGGGAGTTCGGATGGGGAAGCGGCTCACCGAGCGTGGCGGAGACGACGTGCTTGGGGGTGACCGCCAGCACCTCGGTGAACGGGTTGGGTTCCGTCGTGGCCAACCAGTGGCCGACCAGGTCGAGGTAGGTACGGCGACCGAAGAGCATCGCCTCGGTACCGCCCGGGTCGCCCATGGCCGCCTGCGCCGCCTCCGAGTCGTGCTGCAGCCAGGCGTTCGCCCAGCCGCCGCGGTCGAACCCGCTGCGGGTGTCCTCGTCGGGCCGGCCGGGCGACTGCATCACCCCGTCCAGCGAGACGAACTCCACGGCCACCAGCCGTCCCATGCGGCCACCTCCAACGTCGGTCGTCCGGGTCACCAGGGACGACCCGCGGCACAGGCGAGACTCATCGGTGGTCGGCGCCCTCCTCGAGGACGGCGAGGTCTCGCTCGGCGTACCGCCGGTGCTCCCACTCCTCGTTGAGCACCGTCAGCAGGCACTCGCGGACGGGGAACGACCGGCCCGGGGGCGGCCAGCCGGCGCCGTCGACCGGGGCCGTGTCGGCCGCGAGCTGCTCGTCGGTCAGCCCCTCGACGACCCGGCGCACCATCGCCATCCGGTCGTGCCGCAGCGCCAGCGCCTCGTCGAGCGTCGGGCGTACGACGCGGTCGCGCGGCACTCCCTCGGTGTCGGGCATCTGGTCCCACGGCAGCGACAGCGGGTGCCACGGGGACGGGTCGCCGAGGATCCCCCGCCCGACCCACGACTCGCTCGCGAACGCCAGGTGCCGCAGCGTCTCGATGAACGACCACTCGCCGTCGACCGAGGCGTGCAGCTGGTCTGCCCCTGCGGCTTCCGTGAGCCGGCGGGCCCGGGCGACGGTGCCGTCCGGGCCGTCCCACAGCTCCTCGAGGACGTCCCACGCCTCCCGGAAGCCGGCCGGGTCTGTCGGCCGCATCGTGGCCCGCAGCGGGTACCGCCGGTCGAGCTCGGCCTCGATGAGCGGCGCGACGTCGACCTCGTTGATGACGAGGTGGTGGATCTCGGCGTGGATCTCGACGTCGACCAGGTCGACACCGGCCATCACGACGCCGGAGAGGTCGACGCCCTCCAGCCGCGCGCCGGCGAGCGTGACGTGGGAGAACCTGCTGCCGGAGAGGTCGACCTGGGTGAAGGTCGACCCGCTGAGGTCCTGCTGTCGGTAGTCGGTCATGCGGCGACGCTAGGACCCGATGCGGACGGAATGCTTCCGGAAACGTCGCTAGGCTGCCGGGCGTGGCCGACTCCAGTCCCACCGCCCGGGCGCTGCGCGCCCTCGAGCTGCTGCAGGCGCGCCCCGGGATCACAGCCGAGGAGCTCGGCGCCGCGCTCGGGGTGACCGAGCGGGCGGCCCGGCGCTACGTCGCGATCCTGCGCGAGGCCGACATCCCGGTCGAGTCCGTCCGTGGTCCCTACGGCGGCTACCGGGTCGGCCGCGGGCTGCGGCTGCCGCCGCTGGTCTTCAGCGCGACCGAGGCGCTCGGCCTGGTGATGGCCGCGCTCGACGCACACCGCGACCCCGACGATCCCGACGACCCGGTCGGCAGCGCCCTCGGCAAGATCGTCCGGGCGCTCCCGGAGGCGGTGGCGGCGCAGGCCGAGGCGGTACGCCGTACGGCCGCCCCGGCGCCGGACCGGGGCGCCGCCCGACCCGACCCGGGCACCACCACCACGCTGGTCCGGGCGTGCGGTGAGCACCGGCTGCTGCGGCTGGGCTACCGCACCGAGTCCGGCCGCACGTGGCAGACCGACGTCGAGCCGTGGGCCGTCGTCGTCCGGCACGGGCGCTGGTACCTGCTGTGCCACCGCCGCGACCTCGACGCCCGCCGGGCCTACCGCGTCGACCGGGTCACCAGCGCCGAGGTGCTGCCCGAGCCGTTCACCCCGCCACCGGGGCTCGACCCGGTGCAGGAGCTCGAGGACCACCTCGCGGCCGGGTGGGAGTTCGCGACCGAGGTGCACGTCGACGCCTCCCCGGAGGCGGTCGCCCGGGTGCTGCCGCGCCACCTCGGCCGCCCGGTCGCCGACCCCGACGGCGGCTGCCGGATCGACGGCAGCACCAGCAACCCCGCCGAGTACGCCGAGGACCTGGCCCGGCTCCCGTACCCCTACCGGATCGTCGGCGGCCCCGAGCTCCGCGCCGCCGCGGAGGCGCTGGTCGCGCGGGTGCGAGCCGCCCTCGGCTAGCGGACCAGTACCCGACGGTTCAGTGACGGACCCGCTCCGCCAGGCCGCCCGCGAGCCCGCGCACGGTCAGCCAGTCGAACGCCTCGCCCACGGTGTCGACGAGCCGCGGGTGCCTCACGGGCCCGAGCCGGAGCCGCAGCTGGAGCCGGGTACCGCCGGGGTGCTCGGCCAGGCACAGCGCCCAGCTGACGTCGGTGCGGCCACGACGCGAGGTGTGCACCAGCGCCCGCGGCGGGTCGAGCAGCGCCACCTCGAACGTCTCCTCGCGACCGCCCCAGTCGGGGATCACGTCACCCACGGCCACCCCCTGCCACCGGGGGTCGAGGTGACGCAGCGCCCGGCGCCGGGGTGGCAGCCACCGCTCCACCGACCGCGGGAGGTACCAGCCGGCGCGGCGCTTGCCGAGCTGCACCAGCCACGGCCACACCTCGGCCGGCGGGGCGGACAGGGTGAAGGCACGGTCCATGACCGTGGTGGCGTGGGGCACCAGGTCGTCGCCCGGCAGCGGCCGGGCCACCTCGTCGGGGGTCGGCGCGACCCGGCCGGTCACCGCAGGTCCAGCCGCATCAGCACCCGCGGGAAGCCGCCCGAGACCGCCTCGGTCGTGGAGGCGACCACGAAGCCGGCGTCCTCGAACAGCCTGCGGGTGCCGACGTAGGCCATCGTCAGGTCGACCTTCTCGGCGCCGTTGTCGGCGGGGTAGCCCTCGACCGCGGGAGCGCCCTGCTCGCGGGCGTAGTCGACGGCGCCGCGCAGCAGGTGGTGGGAGATGCCCCGGCCGCGGTGGCCGGGGCGGACCCGGAGGCACCACACCGACCACACCGGGAGGTCGTCGACGTGGGGGATCTTGGTCGAGCGCGCGAACGGCAGCTCCGACCGCGGCGCCACCGCCGCCCAGCCGACGACCTCGTCGCCGTCGTAGGCCAGCACGCCGGGCTTCACCCGGCGGCGGGTCAGCTCCTCGACGTACGCCCCGCGGTCGGGGCCGGTGAGCTCGCGGTTGGTCCTCGCGTCGATCCGGTGGCTCAGGCACCAGCAGACGTTGGCGTCGGGCCGCTTCGGCCCGACCATCGTGGCCACGTCGGGGAACCGGGCGTGGGTGGCGGGGCGGACCTCGATCGTGGTTCCTGAGGAGGGCGCTCTGCGCCCGTCTCGAAGGGTCACTCACGCCCCCCGAGGACCATGTGGACGTCGATCAGGTCGCCCTCGCCGATCGACTCGGCGTTGCGTACGGCGTCCTTGAGCGGGACCAGGTAGCGGCCGTCCTTCGGGAACAGCGAGGTCTCCCAGACGGTGTCGCCGACGGTGACCCGTGCGGGGATGACGCCCCAGCCGTAGGTCAGCATCGGGGAGGCGTCCTTGATGTCGGCGCTGTCGTCTTCGGGGACGGCGACGTAGTAGTAGGGCGCGGGACCGCGCCACTCGAAGACATCACTGCTGAAGACGACCTCCATGGGAGGCAGTCTGCCGGTTCGCGGTGACCGGCGCCCGGGACGGCGCGCTCCGCGCCGTCCCGGGCCGGTGGCTCAGCCGAGCCTGCGCTTGAGCTCGCTGCCGGGCTTGAAGCCCGCGGTGGTGCTGGCAGCGATCTGGATCTGCTCCCCGGTCTGCGGGTTGCGGCCGGTGCGCGCGGCGCGGTGCCGGGCCTCGAACGTGCCGAAGCCGGCGATCGTCACCTTGTCGCCGGCGGCGAGCGTGGCGGCGATCGTCTCGAGGACGCCGTCGAGCGCCCGATCGGCGTCGGCGCCGCTCAGCCCGGCGTGCTCGGCGACGGCGTTCTTGAGCTCGGTGCGGTTCATGGGTCCCTCCATCTGTCGCGGACGCCCACCGACGTTAGCCGATCCCGCGTCGCGGCCGGGATTCCGGTCCCGCGACCCGCGGCGACCTCACCGTTTTCGGGGGACCGTCCCCGGGGGGTCGGCGCAGCAGGACGTGGGCGCGCGGTTGCACCGGGCTCGTGAATCTGGCAACGATGGCAGGTGGCCGACACCTCGGGAACGGTCTAGCTGGGTCCTCCCGCGGGCGCGCGCCGTACCGCACCCCCCACCGAGAGGACCCCATGGCCACGCTGCCCGCCGACACCAGCCCCCTCGCGACGAGCACCTACGCCGCCGTCGCCCGGCGGCTGCTCCCGCTGCTGGGGCTGTGCTACTTCCTGAGCTACCTCGACCGCACCAACGTCGCGGTCGCGGCGCTCACCATGAACGAGGACCTCGGCATCAGTGCCGCCGCGTTCGGGCTCGGGGCCGGGCTGTTCTTCCTCGGCTACTTCGTGTTCGAGGTCCCGAGCAACCTGATCATGTACCGGGTCGGTGCCCGGATCTGGATGGCCCGGATCATGGTCACCTGGGGGATCGTGGCCGGCGCCCAGGCGCTCGCCGTCGGCGAGAAGAGCTTCTACGTCATCCGGGTCCTGCTCGGGATCGCGGAGGCCGGGTTCTTCCCCGGGATGATCCTCTACCTCACCTTCTGGTTCCCGGCGGACGCCCGCGCCCGGGCGGTCGGCTGGTTCATGGCCGCGGTCCCGCTCTCGACCGCCGTCGGTGCGCCGCTCGGCGGGCTGCTGCTCGAGCTCGACGGCGCCTGGGGCCTGGCCGGCTGGCAGTGGCTGTTCATCGTCGAGGCGGTGCCGACGGTGGTTCTCGGCGTGCTGCTCCTCGCGTGGCTCCCCGACAAGCCCGCCGACGTCGACTGGCTGTCGACCGACCAGAAGGGCTGGCTGGAGTCGCGACTGGCCCAGGAGCACTCCGAGTCGGACGGCGCCCACCTGACCGCGTGGAAGAGCCTCGCCCACCCGCGGGTGCTGGCACTGTCGCTCATCTACTTCGCCATCGTGTTCGGGCTCTACGGGATCGGCTTCTGGCTGCCGACGATCGTCAAGGAGAGCCTCGGCATCGCCGACAACCTGGACGTCACGCTGCTCACGGCGGCGCCGTACGTCGTGGGAGCGGTCGCGATCGTGGTCGTCGGCCGCTACGTCGACCGGATCGGGCGCCCTGGCCGGACCACCGCGCTCGCAATGGCCGTGGGCGGGCTGGCGCTCGCCGCCACCGCCTTCGGCTCGACCCAGCCGTGGGTCGGCTACGCCGGGCTGTTCGTCTGCGCGGTCGGCGTGATGGCGTCGTTCCCGGGCTTCTGGCGGCTGCCGACGGCGTTCCTCACCGGCGCCGCCGCGGCCGCCGGCATCGCGGTGGTCAACTCGATCGGCAACCTGGCCGGGTTCGCCGGCCCGTACTGGGTCGGCTTCCTCACCGAGGCCGCCGGCGCCGCGAAGTGGGGCCTGGTCTCGATCGGCCTGGTGATGGTCGCCGGGTCGCTGGCCGTGCTGGTGCTGAGCCGGGACTCGGCCCGGCCTCGCGGCTGAGGGGGTCAGCAACCGACCCAGACCACCTGGCGCCACTGGGACCCGTCGGCCTCGACGGGCACCCAGACCAGGTCGACCGGACCTGCGAGCCCGCGGCCGGTCGGGGGCAGGCACGCAGGCCGCCTCCCCTCGTAGCCCGTCCCCGCCCGGCTCCAGGAGACGTCGTCCGGCACCGAGACCGTCCAGCCGTCGTCGAGCTCGCAGCTGATGGTCTCCCGCGCCGACAGGCAGCGCACGCCGGACTCGTGGTGCTCGCCGTTCGTCGCCTCGGAGGTCGCGTAGCCCAGCGCAGCGCCCACCAGGCCCACCAGCGCGACCCCGAGCGCCGTCCCTCGCCAGTCGATCGACGCCCCTGTCGTCCGGCCGGACGCGTCGCCGGCCGGGACAGTGTGCCCGAGCGGCGGCCCCGTCGCCCGGGACTCGGCGGGACCGGCCCGATGTAACGCCGGGTTAGCTGCTCTAGCCACCCGGTCCGTACCAGGTGGGAACAGTCGGGAACCCGGCGTTACAAGCAGGTGCTCCGGCCCGCTCAGGTCAGCCGAGCTCGGCGTCGAAGAACCGGACCGTCCGGTCCATGGCGGCGTTGAACGCCGGGCCGAACGCATGGCCGTCGTCGTACCACTGCAGCCGGGAGTCGACACCCGCGGCGACCAGGGCGCGCTGGGTCGCGGTCGCCCAGGGCGGGGGGCAGGTGTCGTCGAAGCGACCGTGGACCATGAGCACCGGCTCGGTGATCCGGGCGAGGTAGGGGCGCGAGGAGTTCTCCCGCCAGAAGTCCGGGTTCTGTGCCGGCGTCCCGTGGCTGACCATCGCGGCGTCGGAGGGATCGCCCCGGATGAACTGCCGGTAGTTGTCGGCCTCCCACGACGACACCGAGGCCCACGGGGCCGCGGCCTGCACCAGTCCCGGCTCGGCGACCAGCGCCTTCAGGATCACGCCGCCGCCCATCGACCGCCCGAACAGCGCCACCCGGTCGTCGTCGACCGGCACGTCGGGTGACGCCCGTAGCGCCTTGACGGCGTTGATCACGTCGGCGGTGTAGCCGAGCCGCATGTCGCGCTGGTAGTCGGGGTCGTCGTCGGACTCGGCATGGTTGCGGTAGTCGACGTGCAGCGCGACGTACCCGTGCGAGGCCAGGTAGCCGCGCTCGCGCGTCATCCCCTGGCCACGCTCGTAGATCGCCGGGTCGATGTAGCCGTGCGCCAGCACGACCGCCGGGAACGGCCCCCTGCCGGTCGGCACGTTGAGCACGCCGCTGATCGTCCAGCTCTCCTCGCCCTGCCGGTCCGGGCCGGTGGTGCTGCGACTGCGGTAGGTGACGTCGTACGACGTGTAGTCGGCGGTCTGCTCGCGGACCGCGCCGATCCGCAGCCTGTCGCCGCGGTGCCGCTGCCCGGCCAGCCCGAGCACCGAGGTCGGCCGGACCGGCTCGGCCTCGAGCGTCGCGCCGCCCTCGGACGGCTGGGCCTCCGGCGACGGTGTCGCCGACCTGCCCGGGCCGGACCCGCCGGCGACGGAGGGACGGCCGTCGGACTCCTCGGTCGCGTTGCACCCTGCGGCGAGCAGCGCCAGGGCGAGCAGCAGCCCGCCGGGTCGCCCTGCCCGCGTGGCGGTCCGCACGATCTCGCTCCCGTCGGTGGCCTCGTCCCATTGTGGTGGGACCGCCAAGCCACAATGGCGTGGTGCCGGAGCTGCCCGAGGTCGAGAGTGCCCGCGCCGTCCTCGAGGCCGGCGCCCTCGAGCGCGAGGTCGCCGACGTCGACGACCACGACGGCTGGGTGTGCCGACCCCACGTGCCCGGCGAGATCCGCGCCGCGCTCCTCGGCCGGCGGCTCACGGCCGCGCACCGTCGCGGCAAGACCATGTGGTGCGACACCTCCGGCGGACCCGCCCTGGGGATCCACCTCGGCATGAGCGGCCGGGTCGTGGTGACCGATGCCCGGGGCGCCCCCGTCGAGGGTGGCGACCGGATCCGGGGGCTCACCGCGACCGACCCCGGGCGCGACCCCGCCTGGGACCGGTTCACGGTGCGGTTCGCCGACGGGGGCGAGCTGCGGCTGTTCGACAAGCGCCGGCTCGGCCGGGTCCGGCTCGACCCCGACCTGGGCCGGCTCGGGCCCGACGCCGGAGAGGTCGGAGTGGCCGAGTTCCGCGAGCGGATGGCGCGCGGCACCGCTCCGGTGAAGGCCCGGCTGCTCGACCAGTCCGTGGTCGCCGGGGTCGGCAACCTGCTCGCCGACGAGACCCTGTGGCAGGCGCGGCTCGACCCGCGCCGCCGCGTCGACACCCTCGGACCCGACGACCTCACGGCCCTCCACCGGGCGCTGCGGCGGTCGACCACCCGGGCCATCCGCCGCGGCGGCGTCCACACCGGCGAGATCATCGGGCACCGGCAACCGGGCGACCACTGTCCGCGCTGCGGCGCGGCCATGGAGCGCGCCACCGTAGGCGGTCGGACGACGTGGTTCTGCCCCGACGAGCAGGACTGAGACGCCTCTCCTCAGCCGGGCTGGTCCCTCACCAGATGGAGCAGCGCGTCGGAGCCGGTGGCGATGAGCGCGTAGCGGCGGGCACCGGCACGCCCGTGCAGGACGAACACCGACCTCCGGGCGTTGCGGTCCTCCAGCTCCCACCAGCCGTCGTCGGCGATCCGCTTGTCGGCGTCCTCGTAGGTCGCGTGCTCCAGCTCGTGGTCGTCGACGGGGACGGCGAGCCGGTCGTGGCGGCTGTCGGTCGGCAGCCCGCGCGGCACCGCCCACGACCGCAGCACCCCGTCCTCCTCCAGCCGGAGGTCGAAGTGGTGCTGCGGCCGGTCGTGCTCGTGCAGCACGAAGACCGGTCGCCGGCTCAGGGCATCCACCGCTCGCCGGGTCCGAACACGTCGAGCACGACGCCCGAGGCGCCGATCGCGCCGTTGTCGGCGGTCCAGTAGGTGCCGGCCCGACCGTCGGCCACCACGACCGAGCCGCCCGTGGTGCTGTCGCCGGCCAGGGTCACCGACGACCCGGCGGTGACGCCGACCGCCAGCGTCGAGGGGTCGGCGGACACGCCCTCGTAGAGCCGGCCCCAGCCGAAGTCGGTGTCGAGCCACGGCACGAGGGTCGCGTCGACCGCGGCGAGTCCGGGCTGCCAGTGCGCGTCGCCGGCCCGGAACGACGCGATCCCGAGGTCCTCCCGGTCGGCCGTCGACGTGGGGCGACGGTTCGGCGAGAAGCGCTCGCCGAGGGCGGCGGTCATCGCACCGTCGGTCATCACCACCCGCCGGCTCGCGAGCACCCCGGTGGCCCAGGTGCGGAACGCCGGCTCGGCGAGCCGGGCGCCGACCGCGGCCGGGTCGTCGGCCATCAGCAGCACCGCCCGGGCCCCGGTGAGGTCCGGCTGCTTGGCGCCGTACGCCGCCGTGGCGACCGAGCCCGTCCACCCGGCGGCCTTGACCGCCTTGACGTAGGGGTTGGCCGTCTTCTTGGCGCCGACCGCAACCACCACGATCCGGTCACCCTGGGCGACGCCACCCGCACGGGCTGCGGCCACGGCGTCGGCCACGCCAGCGGCCGGCACGTTGCCGCCGCCGAGGACCAGGGTCCCGTCGTGGGTGTCAGCGGGGGTCGTCCACGGGGTGTCGGTGGGGTTCGGGAGCGCGGTCCCTCCGCGACTGTAGGTCCGCGTCGCCAGGTCGTAGGAGGAACCCTCGGTCAGCAAGTGGGTCAGGATCCCGCGCGCCGACAGCACCACGGGATCGCCGACCCAGTCGTGGGTCGCGCCGAGGGTCTCGAGGTCGACCAGCGCGGCGGAGCCCTGGCCGAAGACGCCGGACAGGGTCCGGTCACCGGTGCTGCGGACCCCCGTCCCGTAGTCGATGCCGACGCCGACCGGGCTGCTCCCGGAGCCGCGTTCGTCCGCCGTGGCGATCGTGGAGAGGGTCCGGCCGAACCGGCCGCGCTGGTAGAAGTGCTGGTCGTAGACGGCCGCCGTCGACCCGAAGGCCAGCCCGCGCTCGGCATCCCCGTCGTCGCCCCACCACATCAGCGTCGACCCCTGCCGCAGCCCGTCCTCGGGGCCGAGGTCGCCGACGTAGCCGTTGATCATCGACAGCGACTCCACCGCGGCGCCCGCGCTGGTGCCGCCGACGACCGCGCCCCGGTTGCTGGCGTCCTGCATCGCCGCCTCCGCCGGGCTGTCGGCGAGCACCGACATCGCCAGGCCCTGGTCACCGCCGAGCACGTAGATCCCGTCGGTCGCAGGGTCGGCGAGCGAGGTCGAGTTCGCCGGGTCCATCGCGTCGGCCCGGTCGAGCAGCACCGCGAGGGTGGCCGTGCACCCGGTGTACGGCGCAGTGACGACGGCGTCGCAGGCGGCGTCGACCTGGTCGGTGCGCTGCTGGGCGAGCGCGAGGTTCTCGGCCCGGTCCTTCGGCGCGTCGCCGTACGCCGACGGCACGACCACCAGGTCGACGGTCGGGCCGCTGGCACCCTCGGCGGAGGCGAACGCGAAGCCCTCGAGCGTCGGCGTCTCGTAGCCGCCCCCGATCGGCGTCATCACCCGGTCACCGTCAGCGGCGTACGCCGCCCCGGGGACGGCGAGGACGGCGACGGCGGCAGCGAGGCCGAGCCGGTGGGAGGACCCGAGACGTGGACTCATGGAGGCACGCTAGCCGCGGTACGCCCGGGCGTCGACGGATCAGCTGCGGGCGGCGACCCAGGCCCGGACCAGCCCCTGCAGCACGTCGGCCTTGGCGGCGAGGTCGTCGGCGTCGGCGAACTTCGCGACCCGCAAGGTCGCGATGGACGTCGTGCCGGTGGTCTTCGGCTCCGGCAAGCGCTACTTCGGCTCGGTCGAGGCGCGGCGCAGCACCTGCTGGAGGAACCCCACGTGGTGGTCCAGGCTCGCGGGTGCTGCACCTGCGCTACCGGGTCAGGCGGTGAGCCCCGCGAGGTCGAGCACGTCGTCGGGGCCGTCGAGGTCGCGCGTCGACAGGAACACCGTCGACACACCCTCGGCCGCGAGGCCCGCGTAGCGGTCGCGGTGGTCGGCGACGGTCCCGGCGTGGGTCCGGGCGGCGTACGCCGCGGCCGGGACGCGGCCGCGGTTCCGCTCGACCCGGCGCCACGTGTCGTCGCGGTCCCGGCCGACGACCGGGAGGTCGAGCACGGTCACCGCGACCTCGGCCGGGTCGCGGCCGACGTCGGCGCAGTGCCCGTGCAGCACACCGATCTTGTGCCGCAGCGCGGGCCGGTCGGTCGCCCGCACGTTGCAGGCGTCGCCCAGCCGGGCCGCGATCCGCAGCGTCCGGCGCTCGCCGGACCCGCCCACGACCACCGGGACCGGCCCGGCCGGTCGCGGGTAGCACGTCGTCTCCGGCAGCGACACCTCGTCGTCGGCGTACGCCTTGGTGCCCTTGGCCCACAGCGCGCGCATCGTCACGATCGCCCGCTCGAGCTCGGCGAGTCGCTGCGTGGCACCCGGGAACGGCAGACCGTACGCCGCGTGCTCGCGCTCCCACCAGCCGGCCCCGATCCCGACAAACGCGTGCCCGGCGGTGAGCGCCGAGAGCGTGGCCGCCGCCTTGGCCGTGACCCCCGCCGGGCGGAAGGTGACCGGCGTGCAGAGCGTGCCGAGGTCGAGCCCGGTCCCGAGACCGGCGAGCGCCCCGAGCGTCACCCAGGGCTCGGGGATCGGCTCCCACGCGCGACCCACCTGGGGGATCTGGATCAGGTGGTCCATCAGCGCCAGGCCGGCGAACCCGGCCTCGTCGGCGGCGCCCGCGATGCCGGTGAGCCACGCCAGCGGGTCCTCGCCCCACGGGAAGCGGGAGACCTGCAGCATCAGCCGCAGCCCCTGGCTGGTGGTCCGGTCACGGGTCGGGGCGGGAGCCGGCCCGGCCGGCGGCTGCTCCGGCAACGCGTCGTCGCCCTCGACCCGCAGCACGTGGTCCCACCCCTCGATCTCGAGCTCGGTGTGGACGTCGCGGGCCGAGCGCAGCTGCCGCGTCAGGGCGGGCGCGGGCACCGGGCGATCTCGGGCCGCGTTGCGCCGCCGGCACTCGTCGTCGGGCGTCGCGAGCAGGACGGCGACCGCGGGCAGGCCGGCGTCGGCCGCCGTCGCCCGCCAGGCACGCCGGCGCTCGGCGTCCAGGCCCAGCGTGTCGACGACGGTGGTCAGCCCCCGTCCGAGCCGGGCGGCCACGATGGTGTCGAGCAGCGCGAACGCGTCGACCGACGCGTCGAGGTCGTGCGGACCACTGCCCACCACGCCCCGCAGCGCGTCGGACGAGACGATCTCCTGCGCGCGGTAGCGCGGCGCAGCCCAGGCCGACTTGCCGGATCCCGAGGCCCCGACCAGCACCACCAGCGCAGGGTCCGGCAACCGCATGCCCGCAGTCTGACGCATCCGCCGCCAGTAGCAGGGAGTGCGGACGTGGCCCGGACGGCACTGCCCGGGCCACGTCCGGGCCAGCTAGCGGATCCCGCGCATGGTCAGGCCGTCGCCCAGACCGCTGGGCCGGGCGGCCGAGCGAGCGGCCGGCGCGGCACCCTCGAAGTCGCCCTGGTCGACCCGCACCACCTGACCCATGCCGGTGGCGCCGAGGAACAGCCCGGCCACCGACCAGGCGGTCGAGTAGAGCTCGCCGCCGGCGAGCACGAGACCGATCGGCATGGTCACCTGGGCGTAGCTGCGGGCGCCGCCCGGACGCACCTTGACGATCTGGCCCACGGTGCTCGGGTCGAAGCCCGGGCCCGGGGGCCCGGCCGGTGCGCCCTCGAGCAGCTCGGACACGTAGAAGGTTCCGGACTCCTGGTCGACCGTCACGCCGGTGGGCCCGTGGAAGCCCTTGTAGACCCGCTCCAGGTCCCCGGTGCTCTTGTCGACCACGTAAACCCTGCCCTCGCCCGGCACCTCGGCCGTCAGCGCCGAGATGTAGACGGTGTGGTCGGGACCGTACGCGAGGCCGGTGGGCACCGCGTCGCACCCCACGGTGTTCTCGTCGTTGTTGGGCAGGCCCTCGCAGGCCCCGGTGTTGACCGTGGGCGGGACGAAGAAGGTCGACACGACGCCGCGGCGGTTGACGCGCAGCACGTCGTTGGCTCCCCCGTCGGCCACCAGGACGAAGCCGTTGTTGGCCCGGTTCGTGAGCACTCCGAACGGGTTGGAGAGGGTGTCGAGCGACTCCCCACCCGGCCCGAACTGGGTCTGGCCGTCGGGGTTGTTCTCGAGCTCGTAGGCCAGCAGGTCGGCGAGCTGGGTCGGCGCGCCTCCGCTGGCGGCGATCAGGACCGAGGACCCCGGCACCGGCGAGCTCGGGTCGGCCTCGCCGGTCACGACGGCGTACTTGCCCCGCACCTTCACCGCCGCGGACGCGACGTAGGGACCCAGCCCGTCCACGATGGTGCGGGTCCGTCCGGTGCCCTTGTCGATGCGCACCACCTGGCCGGCACCGGTCTCGGTCACCACGAACCCGCCCTCGACCTTCGAGAGCGAGAACGGGTCCTCCAGGCCCTCGGCGACCACGCCGTCCGCCGCGGCGCGGGCCTTCCCCGTGTCGGCCGCCCGGACGGGCGTCCCTGCCAATGCCGTCGTCCCGGCAGCGAGAGCGGTGGCGACGAGCGTCGCCAACGCGCGCGAGTTCTTCATGTTTCCCCCCGTTTTCTGGATGGCTGGTCTAGACAGCCCCACAGGTTGGAAACTACTGGGCGAGCGACCCGGGGGTCCATGCCTGCGAGCCGAGATGTTTTCGTCCCGCCGCGGGTCAGCGGCCGAGCATCGCCCGCCGCACCAGTGCGTCCATCGCCCTGTCGGGGAGCAGCCGGCCGAGCCAGGCCTGGACGACGGCGTCACGGCCGACGAGGTAGCGGGTCCGGGGCCGGGCCGTGGTCACCGCGGTGCCGACCACCTCCGCCACGGCCTCGGGCGGGAGGCCCTCACGGGCCGCCCGGTCGGCGAGGCCACGGACGGACTCCACCATCCGGGCGTAGCGCCGTTCCACCGCCGGTTCCACGTCGGCCCAGCGGCGGTCGCCGGCGGCGCGGCCGCGTTCCCAGATCGGGGTCGCGATCGCGCCGGGCTCGACCACCACCACCCGGACGCCGTGCGGCCCGACCTCCTGCCGCAGCACGTCGGAGAACGCCTCGATCGCGAACTTCGAGGCGGCGTAGGGCCCGAACAGCGGCCCGGCCACCAACCCGCCGACCGAGCTCATCACCACCACCCGGCCGCGCGCCGCCAGCAGCGCGGGCAGCAGGGCCCGGGTGACGGCCACCTGGCCCAGCACGTTGACCTCGAGCTGCTGCCGCCAGTCGTCCACGGTGAGCGCCTCCACCGGGCCGACGACTGCGATCCCGGCGTTGTCGACCAGCGCCCGCAGCGGGCGCGGTGCCTCGGCGACCACCGACGCGAGCGCGGCGACCGCGTCCGGGTCGGTGACGTCGAGCCGGATGGCGCGCACCCGCGGCGACCACGACTCGACCCGCTCGGCGTCCTCGTCGCGGCGGACGCCGGCGAGCACGTCGAAGCCGCGATCGGCGAGGTGCCGGCTGGTCGCTGCTCCGATCCCCGTGGACGCCCCCGTCACCACCACCGTGCCCGTCGCCATGCGTCGACGGTATCCGCCGCCCCGCCCGACTACTGGTCCTCGAGCTCGCTGGGCTCCGCGACCACGTCGACGAGGGCACCGTTGCGCAGCACGGTGATCTCGATCCGGGCGCCGATGGCGTCGCCGAGCAGCAGGCGCTGCAGCGACTGGGCATCGGCCAGGGCCGACCCGTTGACCGCCAGCACCGAGTCGCCCGGCCGCAGCCCGGCGACGTCCGCGGGGCTGCCGCTCACGACGTCCACGGCCCGCAGCGCGGTCCGGCGCCCGGTCTTGTCGGCCCACACGGGCGACAGCGGCTCGGGCGCGGTCACCAGGCCGAGGTAGGCGCGTCGTACGACGCCGTCGTGGAGCAGCGCGTAGATGATCCGGTCCGTGGTGCTGTTGACCGGCACCGCGAGGCCGAGGCCGACGCCCGCGACGGCGGTGTTGATGCCGACCACCCGGCCGTGCGAGTCGGCGAGGGCGCCGCCGGAGCTCCCCGGGTTGAGGGACGCGTCGGTCTGGATGACGTCCTCGATCAGCCGGGCCGTGGTGCGGCCGCGGGCGGGCATCGAGCGGCCCAGCGCGCTCACGACCCCGGCGGTCACGCTTCCCGCCAGACCGAGTGGGTTGCCGACGGCCACGACCAGTGATCCCACCCGCAGCCGGTCGGCATCGCCGTAGGTCGGCGGGCCCGGGATCGGCCGGTCGGCGCGGATGACCGCCAGGTCGGAGAGCCGGTCGCGTCCCACGACCTCGAAGCCGGAGGCCGTCCCGTCGCTGAACGCCGCCTCGCCGCGCACCGCCTCACCCACGACGTGGGCGTTGGTCACCAGGTGTCCCTCGGCGCTCAGGACCACCGCGGAGCCCGCCGACTCCCCGCGACGGCCGCGGATCCGGAGAGCGGCCACCCGTGGGGTGAGGCGCTCGGCCACGGCCACGACGGCGCGGGAGTAGGCGTCGAGGGCCTCCTCGTCCCCGGCGGGTTCCGGGCCGGGCTCGCGCCCAGGGTCGTCCATGCCGGAGGAACGTCGCGGCGTCCGGGTTCCCTCCGGTGTTCGCCACGGGCGGAATCCGCGGCAGTCAGCGGGCCAGGTCGGGCAGCCTGACCCGTCGTACCTCGAGCCGCAGGTCGTAGTACTTCTCCGTCTCGCCCACCCAGTCCATCCCGAGCTTGCGGGCCACCGCCTCGGTGGCCAGGTTGCTCGGCCGCGACACCGCGAACACCTCGTCCGCGCCGTTCTCGAGACCCCACCGGATCACGGCGGCCGCCGCCTCGGTCGCGTACCCCTGGCCCTGGTGCTCCGGCGCGACCGCCCATGCGATCTCGATGTCCTCGCCACCCGGGGGCAGCGGCAGCAGCGCGACCCCGCCGACCACGACGTCGCCGTCGCGCAGGGTCACCGCCCAGCGGCCGGACGGCGGCGCCAGCCGTTCGGCCTCGGCCGCCCACGCCTCGAGCAGGCTGCGCATGGTGTCGACACCGGTCACCTGGCTCATCGCGGGCAGCAACCAGTGGGCGACCCGCTCGTCGCCGTACGTCGCGAACGCGGCCGCGGCGTCGTCGGGGTGCCACGGGCGCAGCCGCAGCCGCTCGGTGTCCGGCGGCCCGGCTGTCCCGGCACTCATCGCCCGCTCATTGCCGGTAGGAGCCGATGACGCCCGGGTCGCGGACCTCGGCGCCACCCGGGTCGAGGCCGGCGTCGCGCCGGGCCCGGCGCTGCCGCAGCAGGTCCCAGCACTGGTCGAGGAGCCGCTCGATCTCCTGCAGCCGCTCCCGATCCTCCGGCGTGGCCGAGCCCTCGGACTCGCGCTGCCGGATCCGGTGCTCCTCGTCGGCGAGCTCGGAGATCCGGTCGAGGGGCTCGGCGTCGCGGCGGTCCTGGCTGCTCACGAGACCATGATGCGCCCGAGGGCCAGGGCGGCGGAAGGGCGACTGTTCACCCAAGCGCGTCGAAGGGCGGGCGTGGCCGACGACGCGACTCAGCCCCCGGTCGACCCGGCGTCGTGGCGGAGCAGCACCGCGAGCATGGCCAGCATCATCAGCACGTGGGCGAGCACCATGAACGACATGGCCCCCAGGACGCCGGCCCAGTGCAGCGGGAGCAGGACGAGGGGGAGGTACATGGCCGCGCACATCTCGAGGGTGCTGGCCCAGCCGTGGCCCCGCAGCAGCATCCAGGCGCCCATGCCGAGGGCCATGTCGGTCGCCATCAGCACGAAGGACAGGCCCGGCCGCTCCGCGAAGGCGACGGTGAGCCCGGCCAGCTCGCGGGCGCCGCCGAGCACGAGCATGCCGACGAACATCGCGGCGACCATCTCGGCGTAGTGCCCGGCCAGCCGCCACGCTCGATGCCGGGTGTGGGATCGGGGTGCGGGAACCGGTGTGGTGATCATGCCGCCACCCTCGACGGCCCGGGTCCGGCGACCAATCCTGCGACTCAGCATGGTCCGGAAACTTGGGGAGCCTGTCAGGTAGACACTGGGCCTGCCGTCGTCCGGGGTCATAGGTTGTCGGCATGGCGGACCGCTCCCAAGCACGGACGGAGGAGCGTCGGCGGGTCCTGGTGGTGGGCTACCCGGGGGCCGAGCTGCTCGACATCGCGTGCGTGGTCAGTGCCCTCCAGATGGCCAACTACCAACACGGATCGGGGTTGTACCGACCCCGGCTGGCCTCGCCCGGCGGCGTTCCGATCCGCACCGGGACCGGCCTGGTCCTGCAGGCCGAGGTGGCGCTGGAGCGGGCCCGGGGACCCCTGGACACCCTGCTGGTGTCGGGTGGCATCGGTTACGTCGACGCCATGGAGGACGCTCGGCTGGTCGCACACGTACGCCGGCTCGGGCAGGTGTCGCGTCGCGTCGCCTCGGTGTGCACCGGCGCCGGCGTCCTGGCGGCGGCCGGCCTGCTGGACGGCCGCCGGGCCGCCACCCACTGGTACCACGCAGCCTTCCTGCAGTCCCGGTTCCCCGCCGTCGACTTCGACAGCGATCCGGTGTTCATCGTCGAGGACGGGATCTGCACCTCCGCGGGGGTGACCGCCGCCCTGGACCTGACGCTGTCGTTCATCGCGGAGGACGCCGGCCCGGAGCTGGCCCGCGAGGTGGCCCGACAGCTGGTCACCTACCTGCAGCGACCGGGCAACCAGGCGCAGATGAGCATGTTCACCTCCCCGCCCGCCGCACGGCACTCGCTGGTGCAGGACACCCTCGCCCACGTGGCCGCCCACCTCGACGCCGACCTGTCGACGTCCTCGCTCGCCGCCCGGGCGAGGGTCAGCGAGCGCCACCTGTCCCGGCTGTTCGTGAAGGAGGTCGGCCTCACGCCCGGGCGGTTCGTCCGCCGGGCGCGCGTCGAGGCAGCGGCCCGGTTGCTGGTCGGGAGCGACCTGACCGTGCAGGTCATCGCCGACCGGTGCGGGTTCGGCACCGCGGAGGCGCTCCGGCAGGCCTTCGTCGCGACGTACGGCGTGTCGCCGTCCCACTACCGGGCCACCCAGTCCTCCCCCGGTGGCGCGGTCCTCGCCCGGTGAGCCACGAGCGAGCGGCCGATCCCGCCAGCGCCCCTCCCGCTGGCCCGCGACGCGCGGTGCACCGGCGGGGCTGCCGCTGACACAATGCCGGCATGTCGCCGGCGCCCCTCCTGGATGCGTTGGAGACCGAGCGACTCGTCCTGCGGCATCGCAGGGTGGACGAGGCCGCCCTCTATCGCCGGCTGTGGACCGAGCGGGACCCACGGGTGCCGCCGCACCGGCGGATCGATCCCGCGGGCCGACCGACCGTGCAGGACATCGCCGCCCAGATAGCCGCGGAGCGCGAGGGGCCGGGGATCCTGGCCGTGGAGCGGAAGGGCACGGCCGACGTCATCGGCTACTGCGGGCTGGTCTTCGAGGGGAACGGATCGCCCGGCGACCCTGAGCTGGCCTTCGAGCTGCTGCGTGCGACCCACGGCTGCGGTTACGCGACCGAGGCAGGTCGGGCCGTGGTCGCATGGGTGGGCGAGGCCGGCTACCGGCGGCTGTGGGCCACGGTGCGGGACTGGAACGTCGCGTCGCGACGGGTCCTGGAGAAGCTCGGGTTCCGCGAGACGGGCCGGGTGGAGCCCGACGCCGTCCACGGCGACAGCCTGCTGACCGTCCGAGAGATGTGAACGGTGCCCCGTGGTGGATCCGCTCGGGTGACGGAGAGCCGCCGGGCCGCCCTTGGCGTCGTCAGTGGGCCATGTCGACGAAGCGCGAGTAGTGGCCCTGGAAGGCGACCGTGATGTCGCGAGTCGGCCCGTTGCGGTGCTTGGCGACGATCAGGTCGGCCTCGCCGGGGCGGGTCGACTCCTTCTCGTAGACGTCGTCGCGGTGGAGCAGGATCACCATGTCGGCGTCCTGCTCGAGGGAGCCGGACTCACGCAGGTCGGCCATCATCGGGCGCTTGTCGCCGCGCTGCTCGGGACCACGGTTGAGCTGGGAGAGCGCGATGATCGGCACCTCGAGCTCCTTGGCCAGGAGCTTGATCTGGCGGGAGAACTCCGAGACCTCGAGCTGGCGGGACTCGACCTTCTTGCCGGAGGTCATCAGCTGCATGTAGTCGATGACGATCAGCTTGAGGTCGTGGCGCTGCTTGAGCCGCCGCGCCTTGGCCCGGATCTCCATCATCGTCATGTTGGGCGAGTCGTCGATGAACATCGGCGCGCTGGAGACCTCGCCCATCTTGCGGGCCAGCTTGGTCCAGTCGTCGTCGCTCATCTGGCCGTTGCGGATGTGGTTGAGCGGCACCTTCGCCTCGGCCGACAGCAGCCGCATGGTGATCTCGGAGCGGGTCATCTCGAGGCTGAAGAAGACGCTGCTCATGTTGTTGTGGATCGAGGCCGCCCGGCACAGGTCGAGCGCCAACGTCGACTTGCCCATGGCGGGACGCGCCGCGACGATCACCATCTGGCCGGCGTGGAGGCCATTGGTCAGGTCGTCGAGGTCGGCGAAGCCCGTGGGGACGCCGTAGAGCCCGGCCTCGCGGTTGCCGATCGCCTCGATCTCGTCGAGGACGCCGTCCATGATGTCGGACAGCGGGGCGTAGTCCTCGGAGGTACGGCGGTCGGTGACCTTGTAGACCTCGGCCTGTGCCTCGTCGACCACGTCGTCGACCTGGCCCTCGCCGGCATAGCCGATCTGGACGATGCGGGTGCCGGCGTTGACCAGTCGCCGCAGGATCGCCTTCTCGCGGACGATCTCGGCGTAGTAGCCCGCGTTGGCCGCGATCGGGACGTTGGCCGAGAGGGTGTGGAGGTAGGGAGCACCGCCGACCCGGGCGAGCTCGCCGCGTCGCTGGAGCGCGGCCGCGACCGTGACCGGGTCGGCCGGCTCGCCGCGCCCGTAGAGGTCGATGATCGCGTCGTGGATCAGCTCGTGGGCGGGCCGGTAGAAGTCGACGCCGCGGACCGTCTCGGCACAGTCGGCGATGGCGTCCTTGGAGAGCATCATCGCGCCCAGCACGCTCTGCTCGGCGGCCTCGTCCTGGGGCGGCACCCGGCCCCCCGCCGACGACGACGGCGCCTCGCCCGGGGAGTAGGCGGCCGGTCCGTCACCCCATTCGTCGTAGGGCGGGGGCGCGCCGGGGTGGTCGTAGTCGGTGACGCTCACCCGACCTCCTCCCGCCGTTGCCCGGGACGGACCGACCGCCCCCGGAGTGGTGTGCTGAACTGCCCGAGACGCTAGTCAGGACCTCTGACACCGCCGGACGACCGCACGGAAACCTACGCGCTCCGGACGGCGATCGACAGCCCGTTGTCCACAAGGGTTGGGGATAACCCGGCGGCGGTGGTGGACGACACGCACGGCGGTGTGCACGGGCTGGGGAGGCGACTGTGGATTCCGTGGCAGCACGTCCCGGGAAACCCCCTCTGACCTGCACGAACGTCGACCACAGGGTGTGGAGGGAAAATACTCCGGAAGGCACGGTCAGCATCCGGACGGGCGGCGAGAGGGATTGTCGACATAGCACGATCGGTCACTGGTTGTTCCTTTTTCCACCGAATACCCACAACTGGTCCATACCAGTTCGAGTGAGGACCATGGGCGCGGAGTGCCCCTTACGTCGCCGCCTGGGCAGCGGCTACGGTGTGGCCATGTCCCGTACGGCCGACCGCGAGATCCTGCGGCTCGCGGTCCCGGCGTTCCTGGCCCTGGCCGCCGAGCCGCTCTTCCTGCTCGCCGACGCGGCCATCGTCGGCCACCTCGGCACCGCCCCGCTCGCCGGCCTCGGCATCGCCGCCGCGGTCCTGCAGACCGCGGTCGGGCTCTGCGTGTTCCTGGCCTACGGGACCACCGCCAGCGTCGCCCGGCACCTCGGCGCCGGCGACACCCGGGGCGCCCTCACCCAAGGGGTCGACGGCATCTGGCTGGCGGTCCTCATCGGCGGCGTGACCACGGTGCTCGGCGTCGTCCTCACCACGCCGCTGGTGGAGCTGTTCGGCGCCGGGACCGCCGTCGAGGAGCAGGCCGTCACCTACCTCCGCATCGCGTTCCTCGGCACCACGCCCCTGCTGGTGATGCTGGCGACCACCGGTGTGCTGCGCGGCCTCCAGGACACCCGGACCCCGCTCGTCGTCGCCGTGCTCGGCAACGCCGCCAACGTCGTCCTCAACCTGCTGCTGGTCTACGGCGCCGGGCTCGGCATCGCCGGCTCCGCCTGGGGCTCGGTGCTCGCCCAGGTCCTGAGCGCGGCCGTCCTGGCCGCCGTCGTGGTGCGGGCCGCCCGGCGCGAGGGCGCCTCGCTGCGCCCCGACGGGGCCGGCATCCGGGCGGCCGGCCACGCGGGCGTCCCGCTGGTGATCCGCACGCTGACCCTCCGCGCAGCGCTCCTCGTGACGACGTACGCCGTCACCCTCGGGGCGCTCACCGACGCCGACCAGGCCGCCGACCTCGCTGCCCACCAGCTCGCGCTGACCCTGTGGACCTTCCTCGCGTTCGTGCTCGACGCCGTCGCCATCGCCGCCCAGGCGATCACCGGGCGCTACCTCGGTGCCGGCGACGTCGTCGGGACCCGGGCCGTCACCGACCGGATGGTGCAGTGGGGGCTCTGGTCCGGCGTGGTCACCGGGGCGCTGCTCGCCCTCACCAGCCCGCTGCTCGGTCCGCTCTTCACGACCGACCCGGCGGTCCACGACCGGCTGGTCGGGGTGCTGCTGGTGGCCGCCGCCGGACAGCCGGTCGCGGGCATCGTGTTCGTGCTCGACGGCGTGCTGATCGGCGCCGGGGACGGCCGCTACCTGGCGCTCGCCCAGACCGCGGTGCTGCTCGTCTACACGCCGGCCGCGTTCCTCGCGGTCCTCCTCGGCGGCGGCCTGCTCGGCGTCTGGGTCGCCTTCTCGGGCGTGTTCATGGGGGCCCGCTGGGTGGTGCTGACGCGGCGTGCCAGGGGCGAGGCGTGGTTGGTCACGGGCGTCCCGGCCTGAACCAGACCGATCGCGTCCGCTGGGTATTTACACGGATGCGCGTAGGGCGCCGCTGCGTCAGACTGGCACTCGACGGACACCGTTTCACGGCGGAGGGAGAACGGTGGATCCCGGCAGCGGTCTCGGGCCGCGGGCACACCCATCCGGTGCGACCCGCGCGCTGCGTGTTGCCCCCTGCCCGCCCTCAGCGTCAGCCCACCCCGCCGCCTCGCGACGTCCCCTCGCCCACGGGCTTCCGGAAGCACCCGGCCGGGTCCGACCTCGGCTGCAGCAGCAGCTCGACCAGCTGCTCGCGGTCCGGCTCGGCACCGTGGTCGCCCCCGCCGGCGCCGGCAAGACCGCCCTGATGGTCCAGTGGGCCCGCCAGGCGCCGGTCGACGTCGCCTGGTGCACCGCGAAGGCTCCGTGGGGTGTCGACGAGGTCATCGCCGGCATCGGCCGGGCAATCTCGTCGCTCGAATCGGTCGGCACACCGGTTGCCGACCTCGCGTCCCTGGTCGGCGCCGTCGACGCCCACGACTCGCCGCTCGTGGTCGTCGTCGACGACCTGCACCTCATCGACCGGCCCGACGTCGTCGACGCTCTCCAGGAGCTCCTGCTGCGTGCAGGCGCCCACCTGCACCTGCTCGTAGGTGCCCGCCGGGTTCCGTCGTTCAACCTCGCCCGCACCGAGCTCTCGACGATGTCCGTGACCGGGGACGACCTCCGGATGCGCCCCCACGAGACCGCGACCATGTTCCGCGAGGAGTACGGCGTCACCCTCTCACCCAGCGAGAGCGACCGGCTCACCCACCACACCGAAGGCTGGGTGGCCGGGCTTCACCTGTTCCACCAGTCACTCGTCCGGCTACCCGTCACCGAGCGAGCAGCGGCACTCGACAACCTCGGCGGACGAGTCCGCTACGCCGACGCCTACCTCGCCCGCGAGGTGCTCGACCGGCTGCCGCCCCACCTGGTGCAGTTCCTGCACGAGACGGCCGTGCTCGAGACCCTCACGGCCCACCGCTGCGACGCATTGCGTGACGCCGACGACAGCTGGCGCCGTCTGGTCGAGCTCGAGCGGCTCACCACCCACGTCAGCAGTCCCGACGGCGGCGCGTCCTTCCACGTGCAGGCCGTGCTCCGCCACCACCTGCTGACGGCCCTCCGCGACGAGCGTGGCGACCCCGACGTCGCAGTGCTGTTCCGGCGTGCGGGCGCCGTCCTGGTCGACGACGGCGCCCCGGTCGAGGCGGTGAAGGCTCTGATGCACGGCCGTGACTGGGAGTCGCTCACCGACGTGCTGCGCACCGACGGCCTCACCGTGGTCGTCGACCGATCCTCGGAGTGGCTCACCTCGCTGCCGACGCGGGTGGTCGAGCGGGAGCCGTGGCTGCAGCTGGCGGTCGCGATGCGGGCACTCCGGGACGGCGACCTGACTCGCGCGCTCGCCCAGGCCAATCGCGCGGCCGGCAGCATGAGCGACACGGTCGGCAGTGCCGTGTGTGTCGCGATCGCGCACTTCGCCCGGGTCTGGACCTCCAGCGGGACCGTCCCGTCGGCCACGTGGTCCGAGCAGCTGCGCACTCCTCTCCAGCGACCGCGCCGCCCTCACCCGCACGACCGACCAGCCCGCCCGTCCGACGCGCTCGTCCAGGCTGCCCACCTGATGGCGGTCGGCGACTTCGACGGGGCCGGCCACCACCTCGCCCGTTGTCGGCCCACTGGCGCCGACCCCGCCGCCTCGGTGTGCGCCCAGCTCCTGGAGGCCTGCCTCGACCCCGTCGAGCCGGCCCAGCTGGAGGCGCTGGCCGACTACGCCCTCGACTTCGGCCTCCCGTGGCTCGCCCGGATCGCCCGCGCGCTGGCCGCCGCACCGGCGTACGTCGCCGCGGGCGGGGTTCCCGCCGGCGACCCGCTCCGACAGGCCGTCGTCGATGCCGAGCAGCGCGACGACCGATGGGCCGCCGCGGTGTTCAGCACCATCCGCGCGACCGTGCTCCTGCGCGTCGGGGCGGCCGACGTGGTGGAGCTGGAGGAGCTCGTCGCTCGGTTCCGCGAGCTCGACGCACCCGCCCTCGAGGCGTGGGCACGGGCCGGACTCGCACTCGCGGCGGCCCGGGCCGACCTGCCCGACGCGGCCCGCGAGGCCGAGTCGGCCGAGGGCTTCGCACACGCCTGCGGCATCCCGGGTGCCCTCGCCGTCGCCCATGCCGCCCGCGCACTGTGCCGCGACGACCGGCGCGAGCTGCTCGACCTGGCGGAGGCGGAGGCGGACGCCGTCGGGATGGGCGTCCGGCCGTGGCGGTGGGCAGTGCCGGTCACCGCGCCGTCCCCACGCCCGCAGCCGTCGGCGCGGCCGACCACGCGCCGGGGCGCCACGCCGACGCCCCGGATGGAGATCCGTTGCTTCGGCGGGCTCTCCCTCGTCGTCGACGGAGAAGCCGTCTCGCTGCGCCGGGTCCGGCCCCGGGCCCGGCAGGCCTTGCGGATGCTGGCGCTGCACGCCGGCCGACCGGTCCACCGCGACCACTTGGTCGACGCCCTCTGGCGCGACCTCGACCCCGAGGCGGCCACCCACAACCTGCACGTCGCCGTCTCCAGCCTGCGCGCCACCCTCGAGCCCGGCGTGCCCCGCGGCCGGAGCCGGCTGGTGGTCCGGGAGAGCACGGGCTACACCCTCGCCCTGCCCACGGGGTCGACCTGCGACGTCATCGACTTCGACAACGCCCTCGCGGAAGCGGACGGCATGCGGGCCCGGGGCGACACCCTCGGCGCGGTTGCCCAGCTCGAGCAGGCACTGGAGCTGTACGTCGGCGAGGTGCTGCCCGAGGAGGGGCCCGCCGAGTGGGTGATCGGGCCGCGGGACCAGTACCGGCTCCGTGCGTCCGCGGCCGCCGGGCTGGTCGGCGAGCTGCACCTCGCCGAGGGCGGATCCCACGCGGCGGCGGAGGCCGCGCTTCGCAGCATCGAGATCGACCCCTGCCGCGACCCGTCCTGGCGGCTGCTGATCAGCGCGTACGACGCCGCGGGCGACCTGGCCGCCGCCGAGCGGGCCCGCCGCTCCTACGCCGAGGTGCTCCAGCAGCTCGGCGTGGTCGCCGACTCCGCGTCCGCGCTGGTACCGCGGCTGCGGTCCGGCCGCGCCGACGCGCTATGACCTCGGCGCGGGCCGGGTCAGCTCACCACCGATGAACAGCGACACGTCACAGGTGTCCGGCCGCGGCGCCTGCGGCGGTCGGCCGGGCGCACGGCAGTCGACCCGGAGGGCGAGCGGCTCACCGGCAGCGGCGTTGATCGGCGACACGAAGTGGTAGTCGAGATCGCGGAAGTTCTCCAGCGCCACCTCGAAGATCGGCTCCCCCCTGAGCAGCACCACGGCGCGGCCGAAGTCACCCTGGGGATTGCTGAGCACCAGATCGGTGATGCCGAGGCTGTTGCGGGCGGGGATGGTCAGCAGGTCGGCGCCGAGGCCACCCGACTGCACCGTCAGCCGGTCGTTGAACGGCACCACCTCGGTCTCGGGCGGGACGTCCCGGCCCACCAGGTCGTTGGCCTTCTTGGCGGCCTGGCCGGCGTCGCCGGCCGACTGGTTGGCGGAGTCGGCCGCCTGCTCGGCCTGCTCGGCCGCCTGGCCGGCCGCCGCGGCCTCGTCGGCGACGGCCTCGTCGGCCGCTTCCTCGGCCTGGGACTCGATGGTCGGCTTCAGCACGAGGAACCACAGGGCGAGCAGGGCCAGCAGCAGCGCCAGCAGCGCCAGCAGCGCCTTGGGGAGCCACTTCGGCATGATCGGCTGCTGCAGGTAGGTCCCGGGCAGCTCGACCAGGAGGCTGTCCTGCGGCTCCACCCCCACCACGAACGGATGGGTGATCGGCGAACCCCGCCAGAGTCGCTTGCGGGGTCGGACCCGCAACCGCACGAACCGGGCCTCCCCGGGGCCGACCGTGACCGCTGCCTCGTGGAACCGCAGGTCGAGCTGCTGCTTCTCGTCGGCACCCGCCAGCACCGCGGTGACGGGCACGTTGCCACGGTTGTCGACGGCCACCTGGTGCACGCCCGAGCGCCGGCCCTGCGTCGTACGAGGGACGAGCTCGGCCACGGTCTCCAGGAACGGCAGGATCTCGACGACGCCCTCGGGGACGACGGCGTCGTCGGGATGCTCGGTCGGGATGACCAGCACCCCGAACTGCTGCTCGCCGGCAGGCACGTCGTAGGAGCGGGGCGGCCGGAACGTCACCGTCGCGGTGGTCGCGCTGCCCGGGTAGAGCGAGATCTCCGGCGGCTCGACCCGCGTCCACGCCGCGGGAGCCCCGACCACCTCGAACCGGTACCCCTCCACGATGTCGCCGTTGTTCCGGACCTGCAGGGGCACCCCCAGCTCCTCGCCCGCCTCGAGGCGAGCGCTGGAGGAGTCGAGGCTCGCCGCGGTGCTCATGCCTGCCGACCGTAGGGCGGTCGTCGCGCAGACACAGCCACCGGAGGGCCGTCCGTCCGGGCACCTCTCGATGCCCGTTGAGTCAGCGTTGAGGGGACGGTGAGGGCGACCCGAAAGACTGCCCGCTCGACTCGGGCCAGGAGGTGGCCGGGCACCGCCAGGGGAGGGCGAGGCATGAGACCCATTTCTGTGTACGTCGATGCGTGGGATCCGATTCTCCGCGCCGGCATCGTGAGTCACCTGCGACCGCGGCCGGAGGTGCGAGTGGTGTCCCAGCAGGACGCAGAGGCCGCGACGGTCACCGTGGTCGCAGTGGACTCCGTCGACGAGCGGGCACTCCAGCAGCTCCACCGGCTGCAGCGGCGAGGGACCACCCGCTGCGTGCTGGTGGCGGGGGCACTCGACGACGCCGACCTGGTGTCGGTGATCGAGGCCGGAGCTGTGGGCATCGTGCGCCGCCACGAGGCCACCGACCACCGGCTGATCAACACCATCACCAGTGCGGCGGCCAACGAGGGGACCGTGCCGCCAGACCTGCTCGGCCAGCTGCTCGGCCAGATCGGGGCGCTGCAGCGCAGCGTGCTCACACCCCGCGGGCTCTCCTTCAACGGGCTGGCCTCGCGCGAGATCGAGGTGCTCCGGCTCGTCGCCGACGGCTACGGCACCTCGGAGATCGCCAGCCGGCTCGCCTACTCCGAGCGCACCGTGAAGAACGTGCTGCACGACGTCACCACGCGGCTGCAGCTGCGCAACCGGTCGCACGCCGTCGCCTACGCGCTGCGCGAGGGGCTGATCTGACTCACAGGCCGCGACCTGCCCCTTCGTCCCGGCCCCGGTGCCCGATGGTCTGTCCGGGGACGAGCGAGGGACGCCGGGCCCGCGCGTCAGGCTGGGGCGGCGGGACGTCCCCGGGAGGTGATCGGTGAAGCGACTGACCGCGTCGACAGCGGGACTGGCGTGCGTCCTCGCCACGGTTGCCCTGGTGCCCACGGCCGCCGCACCCGGCGTACGACGGGCCGACGCGTCCGTCTTCCCCGCATCGGCCCCGCTGCCGCCGGCCCGCGTCGCCTTCACCGATGACCGTGACGAGCTCGCCCTGCAACGGCTGGTGCGCGAGGAGCTCCCGGACGGCAGTGAGGACCCCCCGAGCGACGAGCCCTTCCGGGGGTACGAGACCGCACAGACGGTCGATGCGGGGTCGTCGACCAGGCACGAGGCCGAGGCCGGGGTACAGATCGGGGTGGGCGGCTTTGCCGTCCGCGACCGGGTGGCCTTCGTGAGCACCCGCGCGGCCGCTGGATCCGACGATCCCGACGGCGAGGTCTTCGTGGGCGGAATGGCCGACGGCGAGCACGACCTGCGGGTGCGTGTCCCGGTCACGTGCGACAACGACGCCCGGGAGTCCCACCCCCAGTTGGTCCCGGGGGGCACGACAGTGCTCTACGCCTCCAACATCATCACGGAGTCAAGCCCGCAGGGCGACTGGGAGCTGTATCTCGCCACCGAGGAGGAGGACGAGGGGGTGCTCAATCGGCTTCCCGCAGCGCCGAGAACTGGTGGCGCGTGCGGGGACTGGCAGGCGTTCCAGCTGACCGACAACGCGGATGACGACCTGTGGCCGTCGTGGGTGGGCGTCGACCGGATTGTGTATTCGAGCACGCGCAGCGACCCGCTCGGTGATATCTGGGAGCTCACCGTTGACGACGGCGAGGTGGTCGCCGACGTGCAGCAGACCGACGGCGAGGCGGCGGAGACCCAGCCCGTTCCCGTGACGCTCGGCAACATGCGGTTCGTGTTCACCACGACCCAGTTCCGCCCCGACGGCAGCCTCGGCTACGTCACCCCCACCCAGAACGAGCCGAACCCGGTGAGCTCGCTGTGGGGGCCCGGGACCGCCCCCCAACAGAGCAGCGAAGCGGCGTGGGCGGCCGAGAGCCGGAACTACCTCGCCTTCACCAGCACCGAGGACGACCCCTACGGCGACGTCTGGGTCACCACCCTGGTCGGCAACGTCGAGCCCAGCTTCTTGCGCGTCGGGGGCCAGTCGCACCCCGTGGCGGACCGGCCGGGCGTCGCCGAGTCGCACGCCACGTGGCGCAACGTCTTCGACGACGATCCCTCCGACGATCCGATCGTGATCAATCGCCCTGCGCCGTTCGGGCAGGGTCCGCGGCTTGGCTCCCTTGCTCTGGACGATCCTCCGGACGCGGTCGACCAGGACGAGTACGCGGAGCTCATCATCACCCGCCGCTCGATCGACGCCGACATCAGCGACGTGGTCGCCTCCGATGGCTCCGACCGAACCGTCCGGATCGCCCGCCAGGTCGACGTCGACGGCACCCTCGTCGATGTCGACGACGCGGGCCCGGCATACTCCCCCGACGGTGAGCGCCTCGCCTTCAGCAGCGCGCGGCAGGGCTTCATGCAGGGCCGGGACCTGATGGTTGCGGCCGCTGACGGCACCGGAGCGCAGTCCCTCGCCGCGCTCACCGGGAACGGCCGGGACGTTGACGTCGACCCGGTGTGGTCTCCGGACGGCACCCGGCTCGCGTTCACCCGCTACCCGTTCCAGCCCGATCCCGAGTTCCCGTCGTACGGCGCGCCCCAGACGTGGGTGGTCGACATCGAGGGGGAACCAGACAACGCGTTTCCCGTCACCGAGCCACCTGGGTCCGGACCTGTCATCACCACCCACTACGACACCGACCCGACCTGGTCCCGGGACGGCGAGGTCCTCGTCGTCAGCCGCAGCTCCACGATCAGCGGCGAGATCGGCCGCGCGGCGCGGGCCGGACCGCGACAGTCGCCGTTCGAGGCGGAGCTCGTCGCCCTCGAAGCGGTCCGCGCCGGCCGGGTTGCCGAGATCACCTACGACTCCTGCGACGACGGCTGCATCGTCCCGGTGCCGGGTCGCTCACCTGCCTGGTCGCCCGACGGCACCGACATCGTCTACGACGACCGGGGGGCGCTCCGGGTCCTCCGGGTGGACCCTGTCGGGCCCTCCGACGCAGAGTTCACCGCGGGCACCTGGCGGGTCGACTCCGCGCGCGTCCTCACGGGTTTCGGGGACGACGGGTTCGACCCGGCGGGCGACACGGGTGACGCGACACCGAGTCGCGCGCGGGTCTCGGTCGCGGAGGACCCAGCGTGGTCCGAGGACGGCACCGAGATCGTCTTCGCGGGCCAACCGGCCGGCCTGCCCGACCAGCGCGGGATCTGGAGCATCGCCCGGGACGGGTCCGGGGTGCGCGTCATCACCGACGAGCCCGGGCCGGAGACCGAGCCGGCCTGGCAGCCGCGTCCCGAGGCGGACCTGGCCGTCACGGTCACGGTGCTCGGCAGCCCGGCGGACGTCGGCGACCCCGTGCTGGCGACGTACACGCTGGCCAACCTGGGACCCAGCACGGCGTACGACGTCACGCTGACGACGACCACACCGCCGGGAGGCGACGCCGAGGCGGCCTCGCCCCCGTCGGGCTGCGCGGCCGACGGCAGCGGCTGCACCCGCGACGCGCTGGCGAGCGGGGAGAGCCTGACCTACGAGGTCACCCTGTCGTGGCCCGACCCGGTCTCCGCCGAGGTGGTCGGCGAGGCCACCTCGCGGGTGCACGACCCCGACCTGACGAACAACGTCGACCGGGCGCGGATCGATGTCGTCGAGGATCTCGACGCCGACCTCGCGGTACGGCTGCGGATGCCCCGACTGGGCTGGGTCGGCGGCGAGCAGACCGGTCGGGTCGTCGTCGTCAACCGCGGGCCGGTCGAGGCCGACGACGTCGACCTGCGGGTGCGTCTGCCCCGGTCCGTCGACCCGACAGCCGGGGACACCTGCCTCGTCGACGAGGTCCCGTGCGCCCTCGGGACACTGCTGCCCGGCGACCGCACGGTCCTGCCGGTCACCCTCATGATGACCAACCCGGACCGGGTCGACGTCTCCCGCACACCGGTCCGGGCGAGGGTCTCGGCGACCACGCCCGACCCCGAGCCGGCGGACAACCGCGACCGGTCGCCGATCCGGGTGCTGCAACCCGCGGTCCGGCTGCTGCCCGAGGTCGCCCGCCCCGGCATGGTCGTGCTGGCCTACGGCGAGCGGATGCCGCCGCGCAGCAGGGTGCGGCTGCGGTGGACCCGCGGCATCACCGTCAGCTCCGGCCCCTACCGGGTGGCGCGCGACGGCACGCTGCAGCACCCGATCCTGATCGTGCGCCGCGATCAGCTCGCCGAGCGCAAGATCCGGGCGATCAGCGTGGGGACGGAGTTCGGCACCGTCCGCGGGCCGCTGCTGGTGACGCCGCGGACCATGATGGCGCCCGACTTCCGGGGCAGGGGGTGAAGGCCGTGATCGCCGAGGTCGACGACGCGCTGCGCGACCTGGTCCGCAACGAGGCGCTCGCGGGGTCCGACGTCGAGGTCGTCTTCGACGCGCCCACCAAGGACTGGGCGGCGCGGCGCAACGCCCCGACCGTCAACCTGTACCTCTACGACGTGCGCGAGGACCTGCGCCGGCGGGAGCGCGGCTGGTCGGAGGAGCGGGACGCCGACGGCGTCGTGGTCGCCCGGCGCCCTGCGGCCCGCTACTTCAAGCTGTCCTACCTGCTGACGGCCTGGACCCAGCGGCCCGAGGACGAGCACCGCCTCCTCGACGACCTGCTGCGCACCTTCCTGCAGTACGACGCGCTGCCCGACCGGCTCGTCACCGGTCGACTGGCCGAGACCCGGCTCGACGTCCCCGTCACCGTGGGGCTGCCGCCGCCGGAGGACCGGGCCTTCGCCGACGTCTGGTCCGCCCTCGGCGGCGAGCTCAAACCGTCGCTCGACCTGGTCGTGGCCGCGCCGATCGACACCGGGGTCGTCTACCCGGTCGGGCCACCGGTCTCCGACGGCGTCTATGTCGACATGCAGGACACCCTGGATGGTGGCACCGACGAGGGCCGACACCGGCACGTGCCCCCCGAGCCCACCGTCGCGAAGAAGCGGCGCTGATGGAGACCCGGAGCGGGGCTCACCTGTTCGGCCGGCTGGGCGTGGTGGAGGAGCGGGTCCGCACGCTGGTGGACCTGCGGCGGGCCGGCGACCCGGCACCCGACGACCCGTTCCGGGGGCTCTACCTGAGCGACGAGGCGATCGAGCGGCTGCTGTCGGCGTCGCGGTCGGAGGTCGGGCAGTACGACGACAGCTCGCGGCTGGAGGCCTGCGAGGCCGCCGCGGACGAGGCCCAGGACGCCGGCTGCCGGCTGCGGCTGCGGGACCTGGCGGAGACGTTCGGCCTGGACTCGGTGGACGTCGACCTGCTCCTGGTCGGCCTCGCCGCCGACCTCGACCCGCGGTTCGAGCAGTTCTTCGGCTACCTCAACGACGACGTCACCCGGCGCCGACCCTCGGTGGCGGTCGCGCTCGAGCTGGCCGGCGTACCGCTCTCCGCACCCGCCGGACACGCCCACCTGGTCCACGGGCCCCTGGTCACGGGCGCGCTGCTGGAGCTGGAGGACCAGGACCGCCCGTTCCCGACCCGGGCGCTGCGGGTGCCCGACCGGGTGGTCTCCCACCTCCTGGGGGACGACGCCGCGGACGCATCGCTGGCGCCGGTGACCGCGAGCATGCCCGACGTCCCCTGGGGCGACCCGCGGCAGCTGGCCGAGGCACTGGCCGACGGGGTGACGCTGGCCTACCTGCGCGAGCCGGCCACCGGGTCCGGCCGGCTGCTCGCGGCCGGCGCGCTCCGGCTCACCGGCACCCGGCCGCTCCTGGTCGACCTGACCCGGCTGGTGCGAGAGCCCGACCCGGCTCGGCTGGCGCGAGCCGCCGTGCGGGAGGCCCGGCTGTCCGGCTGCGGCCTGGTCGTCGGGCCGGTCTCCGCCGTCGGGGACCGACCGGGACTGCTCGGCCTGCTGCACGCCGACCCCCGGCCGCTGCTGCTGGTCGGCGACCTGTCGTGGGACCCGGAGTGGTCGGCGTACCCGCCGCTGCTGGTCGACGTGCCGAGCAGCACCCAGGCCGAGCGGGACACGCTGTGGCGGCTCGCCCTCGGCGGCGCCGACGTCGAGCCGGACACGTTGCCGGCCACGGCCCAGTTCCGGCTGCGCCCCGAAGAGGTCACGCGGGCGGCCGGGTCCGCGCGCGTCCAGGCTCTGCTCTCCCCGGACCGGCGGGTGACGCCGACCCACGTCCGGACCGGCGCCCGGTCGGAGAACAGCTCGGCGCTCGAGCGGCTGGCGCGCCGGGTCGAGCCGGCGGTGGGCTGGTCGGACCTGGTGCTGCCCCGCGGGGTGCTGACGGCGCTGGAGGAGGTGGCGCTGCGGGCGCGGCACCGGGAGCGGGTGCTCGGCGACTGGCGGATGCGGCCCGGCGGCGGACGCGGGCACGGGGTGGCGGCGCTGTTCGCCGGCGACTCCGGCACCGGCAAGACGATGTCGGCGGAGGTGATCGCCCACGACCTGGGTCTGGAGCTGTACGTCGTGGACCTGGCGACCGTGGTCGACAAGTACGTCGGGGAGACCGAGAAGAACCTGGAGCGGATCTTCACCGCGGCCGCCGGGGTCAACGCGGTGCTGCTCTTCGACGAGGCCGACGCCGTCTTCGGCCGCCGGTCCGAGGTCCGCGACGCCCACGACCGGTACGCCAACATCGAGAGCGCCTACCTGCTGCAGCGGATGGAGACCTTCGACGGGCTGGCGATCCTGGCCACCAACCTGCGGGCCAACATCGACGACGCCTTCACCCGGAGGCTCGACGTGATCGTCGACTTCCCCCTGCCCGACCAGGAGCACCGCCGGGCACTGTGGGACCGGTGCCTGGGCCGCACGATGGGCCGCTCGGACGACCTCGATCTCGGCTTCTGCGCCACCTCGTTCGAGCTGTCCGGCGGGTCGATCCGGTCCGCTGCCGTCACGGCGGCCTACCTCGCCGCCGCCGACACCGGCACCGTGACGATGCGGCACCTGGTCACGGCCGTGCAGCGGGAGTACCGCAAGCTCGGCCGGCTCTGCCTGCAGTCGGAGTTCGGGACCTACTGGCCACTGCTTCACGAGGCCACGTGACCCGACTGCCCCTTCGGGCACCCGGACCTGCCCGGCCGGCCGTGCCGGCGGTCTCGGGCCGCGCGCCGGTCGGTGCCAGCGTGGGACGGGTCCCCATTCGCGAACGGAGGGCGCCATGCACCGCCACGGCCACGACCACGACCTCACCGACCGGGCGACGCCCGACCCGCGACGTACCGACCAGTCGTCGCCGCTGCTGATGCGCGCAGCGGTCGAGGGACGGACCGACGTGCTCGGGCCGGCCGGGATGCTCCACCTCCAGCGCGCCGCCGGCAACGGCGCGACGGCCGGCCTCGCCGAGGAGGAGCGCTCACCCGTCCTCGACGTGGTGTCGGGTGGCGGTACCTCGCTGGACGAGCCGGTCCGGCGCGACATGGAGTCCCGGATGGGCCACGACTTCTCCGACGTCCGGGTCCACACGGACGCCACGGCCGACCACTCCGCCCGCTCGGTCAGCGCCCACGCCTACACGGTCGGTTCCAACATCGTCTTCCAGCGCGGTGCCTACGACCCCGGGTCCCCCGCGGGCCGCACCCTGCTGGCCCACGAGCTGACCCACGTGGTCCAGCAGCGCAGTGGCCCCGTCGACGGCACGCCGACCGGGAACGGCGTCCGCGTCAGCGACCCGTCCGACCGGTTCGAGCAGGCGGCGGCGGCCAACGCCGAGCAGGTGATGTCGCAGCCGGCGCCGGTCCAGGGGTCGCTCGCACCGGCGACCACGCCCACCACGGCCGCGGTGCAGCGCGAGGCCGCGCCCGAGGAGGAGGAAGAGGTGCAGGCGGCGCACGACCCGGCCCTGCCGTCGGTCACCGCGGTCCAGCGCGAGGAGGCCGAGGAGGAGGAGCCCGCCTCCTAGGACTCCGAGCCCGCCATGTCGACCGCCCGCCAGCACGGACCCGACGCCTCCGCCCAGCGCTCCGCGTCGGCGCCTCCGGCCCCCACGCGCGCTGTCCGGACGGCGACGGCCCCGGTCGAGTCCGCCCTCGACGAGGGACGCCGGCGGGTCGGCCCGCGGGCGCTGCTGGCGCTGCAGCGCAGCGCGGGCAACGAGGCGGTGACCGCGTTGATGGCCGCCAAGCTGAAGTCGCCCGGCGAGCAGGCCGTCACCGAGATCGACGCGGCGATCAAGGAGGTCCGGCGCGACGAGCCGGCCCTCGACACGGTCGAGAAGGGGCTCAAGCAGGCCAAGGCAGCCGGCGTACCGGTGGACCTCGAGGGGCCCAAGCCACCGGCGTCGGCGCTGGCGGTGACCAGGACCGGGTTCGGGCCGGGGCAGGTCGCGGGGAAGAAGCCGGTACCGCCGCCCAAGCCGGTCCCGGCGAAGAGCCCGCTGGGGAAGGCCGGTGCGGCGCGCCCGATGGTCGCGAGCCCGGGCAAGGCGGCTGGTGCGGCGCCGGCACCGAAGCTCGGCGGGGGCGGCGCGGTGCCCGCGGCCCCGGCGCCGCTCTCCGCCGACAAGCTGCTGCAGCCGCCCGTGGCACCGACCTCGGTGCGTCCGGAGGAAGATCCGGCCTTCCAGCAGGTCACGGGCAACGTCAAGGGATTCGCCCAGGCCAAGAAGGCCCACCCCACCGCGGCGTCGAAGGCCAAGGAGGCGCAGGACGCCGCGCTACCGCCGGCCGAGGACGTCGCCGGGCAGGCCAAGGCCGCCAAGACCGACACGATGGAGGCCCAGCAACCGGGCTCGTTCGACAAGTTGGCGTTCATCGCGGCGGTGAAGTCGGCGATCGAGGCAAAGTCGCCCAAGACGCTGAAGGAGGCCGACGACTACCAGGAGTCCGGGAAGGCGGGCGAGGTCAAGGGCGAGGTGCAGGGGATGGTCTCGCAGGGCAAGGAGGGGCAGGCCAAGGACATCGAGGCCGCCACCGACGCCCCGCCCGACACGTCGAAGGCGGTCGAGAAGCCGGTCACCCCGATGGCGCAGGAGCAGCCGGGGCAGCCGGTGCCGATCCCGGCGAGCGGCGCGGTCCCCAAACCGGCGCCGGCGGAGCAGACCAACCTGGAGGCCGGCAAGCACCAGGCCAACCAGGAGCTGGCCGACGCCGACGTCAACGAGCAGCAGCTGGCGAAGTCGAACGAGCCGGAGTTCCAGCAGGCGCTCGCCGACAAGCAGGCGGCAGCCACCCACGCCGACGCGGCTCCGGCCGAGTTCCGCCAGCAGGAGAAGGAGGTCATCACCCAGGGCAAGGCCCAGGCCGCGACCGAGACCACCGCCGGGGTCGCCGGCATGCAGGGCGCCAAGGCCGGCGCGCTGGCCAAGCTGGTGGCCGACAAGGGCAAGACCAAGTCGAAGGACGAGCAGCGGCGGGCCGAGGTCACCACGAAGGTGCAGACCATCTTCGCCGCCACCGAGGTGGACGTGAAGAAGATCCTCGACGGCATCGACCCGAAGGTGGAGGCGGAGTTCGGGAAGGGCGAGGCCGACGCGCGGGCGGCCTTCGAGGCGTACGTCGCGGCCAAGATGTCGGCGTACAAGAAGGACCGCTACGGCGGCTGGCTCGGCGGACTGCGCTGGGCCAAGGACAAGCTGCTCGGGATGCCGGACAAGGTCAACGAGTTCTACGAGGCCGGCCGCGAGCTCTACCTGCAGAAGATGGACGGTGTCATCTCCCGGGTGGCGGACATCGTCGGCAACGACCTGACCGCGGCCAAGCAGCGGATCGCGCAGGGCCGCACCGAGATCGCGTCGTACGTGAAGAGCCTCCCCCAGGACCTGCAGAAGGTCGGGTCCGAGGCGTCGCAGGAGATCGCCGACAAGTTCGAGCAGCTCGAGAGCGACGTCACCGACAAGCAGAACGCCGTCGTGGAGACCCTGGCCACGAAGTACGTCGAGTCGCGCAAGGGGCTCGACGAGCGGATCGAGGCGCTGCAGGCCGAGAACAAGGGGCTGGTGGACAAGGCGATCGGCGCGATCAAGGCGGTCATCAACACCATCCGCGAGCTCGCCTCGATGCTGAAGAACGTGCTCGCCAAGGCGGCCAGCGCGATCGGCGACATCATCGCCGACCCGGTCGGCTTCCTCGGCAACCTGATCTCCGGCATCAAGGGCGGCATCAACAAGTTCTTCGCCAACATCGGCACCCACCTCAAGAAGGGCCTGATGGGCTGGCTCTTCGGACAGCTCGGCGAGGCCGGGATCGAGATCCCGGACAGCTTCGACGTCAAGGGCGTCCTCAAGCTGCTGGCCTCGATCTTCGGCCTCACGTGGGCCAACATCCGCAACCGGCTGGTCAAGCAGATCGGCGAGAAGGCGATGGCGGCGATCGAGAAGGGCGTCGAGGTCTTCCAGATCATCGCCACCCAGGGCGTCGCCGGGCTGTGGCAGATGCTGGTCGAGAAGATCGGCGAGATCAAGGACAAGATCCTGGAGGAGATCCAGGAGTTCGTCCTCACCAAGATCATCACCGCGGGCATCACCTGGCTGATCAGCCTGCTCAACCCGGCCGCGGCGTTCATCAAGGCCTGCAAGCTGATCTACGACGTCGTGATGTTCTTCGTCAACAACGCCGCCCGGATCATCCAGTTCGTCAACACCGTCATCGACGGCATCGTCGACATCGCCAAGGGCAACGTCGGTGCGGTCGTGGACAAGATCGAGAGCGCGCTCGGCCAGATGGTGCCGATCCTGATCGGCTTCATCGCCAGCGTCCTCGGCATCGGCGGCATCGGCCAGAAGATCCGCTCGGTCATCACCGCCATCCAGAAGCCGGTCACCAAGGCCATCGACGGCGTCATCAAGCAGGGCCTCAAGCTCGCCGGCCCGATCATCCGCGGCCTCAAGGGCATCGGCGGCAAGGTCAAGGCAGGCGCCAAGAAGCTCAAGGACAAGGCCCTGGCAAAGATCCGTGGGGGCGACAACTCACCCGAGGGCAAGCAGAAGCGACTCGACAAGGGCATGGCTGCGGCCGTGGCTGCTGTCGATCGGCTGCCCGGATCGAAGATCGGCGAGAGGGTCATGCAGCCGGTCTTGGCGGGAATCAGGCTGCGTTTCGGGCTCAAGCTGCTGAGACCCGAGCGCGAAGGCCAGAAGTGGTCGGTGTACGGCGAGGTCAATCCGATCTCCAAGAAGCCCACCACCAAGGTCGTCGAGGCGAAGGCCGAGGACCTCGTCGAGGCGCGGAAGTACGTCGGGCAGAAGTTCCTGGTTCGGACCACTAGCCGAGTGGCCACGGTCGACTCCGTGTACGACTCGGGCATCGTTATCCTGAAGTACGACTTGGAACGCAGCCTTCCTGGTCCTGCCCATCGCCAAGGGGCGAGGTCCTCCGAGGGGCGTCCTTCAATGCCTGTCGCCAAGTTCCTGGCGAACATGCCGGGTGGAGGCCCTGACCTCGCCAAGGAGTCCGGGTCCGAAGCAGACGAAGTACACACTCGACGGCGTGGCGCTGCGGCCGGCCTACCACGCCGTCCGGGCGATCTTCTACGGCGGCTCGAACAAGTACGGAATACACAAGGGGACGAAGTTGGCCCAGGTGCTCCAGCCGGACGGCCTTTCCTTCCGCTGCGCGGGTGTCCCCCAACTTGGAATCCCGCCGCATGTCGCCCTGTTGCAGAAAGACGGCAAGACCAACTCGGCCCTGGACCACAAGGGGTCGGTAGCCGGGCACTGGAATGACAAGGGCCGCAAGAGCCCGCATCCTGAACGTCAGACGTTCTATGCGGACCCCGGGAACCTCGAGGTCCTCTGCACGTCGTGCAACAGCAAGAAGGGTTCACTCGAGGAGTCTTCGGCAGAACGAGCCAAGTACAAGAAGGACGTCGAGATCCCTCGGTTTACCGGACCCGACGGTACGACCTGATCCACGCTCGTCTCCTTGGACTCGACCAGCGACGGCCTCTGCACGATCGGGCACCCCACCCTTCCTCACCGGCCGTCCCTCGGGACGTGCCGCCGCGCGAGCCGCGGCACAAGGCTGGAGGTCCACTTCCGGTCTCGTCGAGGAGGCACCATGCCGACCTATCTCTCCCCCGGTGTCTACGTCGAGGAGGTCCCCGCGGGATCCCGGCCGATCGAGGGGGTGGGGACGTCGGTGGCGGCGTTCGTCGGCCTGGCCGAGAAGGGGCCGGTCAACGAGCCGACGATGGTGTCCAACTGGACCCAGTTCTCGGAGGGATTCGGCGACTTCGTCGAGGGCTCCTACCTCGCGCACGCGGTCTACGGCTGGTTCCTCAACGGCGGCGGCAACTGCTTCGTGGTCCGGATCGGGGCCAACGGCAGCGGCGGCGGTGGAGGCAAAGGAGGCAAGAGCCCGAAGGAGCTGACGGCTCCCCCGCAGGGCGCCCTCGGTGGCTTCACCGCCACGGCGATCGGCCGCTCGGCCGGCACCAAGCAGGTGGAGCTCGTCGTCGAGGGCGCCAGCGGTGACAGCCCGCCCGAGGACGAGTTCAAGCTCTTGATCCGCGTCGACGGCAAGGTCGCGGAGACCTTCGACAACGTCACGACCAAGGCGGGCGACCACAACGTGGCGACCAAGGTCAACGAGCACTCCAAGGTCATCAACCTCGAGGAGACGAGTCCCGGCGGCGCGCTCACCAAGCCGGGTCAGGGCGTGGTCGCGCTGGCGCCACCCGAGCCCGAGCCGGTCAAGCCGACGACCGAGAACCTCGGCGCCGACGACTACGTCGGCGACGCCGCCGACCGCACCGGCTTCAGCGGCCTCGAGGCGGTCGACGAGGTGACGATGGTCGCCGTACCGGACCTGGTGGCGGCCCTCGAGCAGGGCGCGATCAACCTCGAGACGTTCCAGGCGGTGCAGCTCGGGATGATCGCCCACTGCGAGCTGATGGGCGACCGCGTGGCGCTCCTGGACACCCCGCCCGGACTCACCCCGCAGCAGGTGCACCAGTGGCGGATGAAGGACGCCGGCTACGACTCGAAGTTCGCGACCCTGTACTGGCCCTGGCTGAAGGTGTTCGACCCCGCCACCGGGACCAACGCATTCGTGCCGCCCTCCGGCCACATGGCCGGGGTGTGGGCCCGCAGCGACGACACCCGGGGCGTCCACAAGGCACCGGCCAACGAGGTGGTCCGCGGGGCGATCACGCTCCAGACCCAGATCACGAAGGCCGAGCACGACCTGCTCAACCCGGTCGGCATCAACTGCGTCCGCTCCTTCCCGGGCCGCGGCGTCCGGGTGTGGGGTGCGCGAACCCTGTCCAGCGACGCCGAGTGGCGCTACCTCAACGTGCGCCGACTGTTCAACTACCTCGAGGAGTCGATCCTGCTGGGCACCCAATGGGTCGTCTTCGAGCCGAACGACCACGCCCTCTGGGCGCGGATCCGCCGCACGATCAGCGCCTTCCTCATCAACGAGTGGCGCAAGGGTGCCCTGTTCGGCACGACCCCCGACGAGGCGTTCTTCGTCAAGTGCGACGACGAGACCAACCCCGCCGAGTCGATCGACGCCGGCCAGGTCGTCTGCCAGATCGGGATCGCGCCGGTGAAGCCGGCCGAGTTCGTCATCTTCCAGCTGTCGCAGTTCTCCGGCGGCACCAGCCTCGTGTCCGAATAACCAGCAAGGGAGCACCCCACCATGGCACTCGCAGATCCCCTCGACTCCTCATCGGCCAACGGCTTCACCGTCACCATCGACGGCATCCAGGTCCCGAAGGTCACCGAGGTCAGCGGCCTCAAGTCCGAGGTCGACAAGATCGAGCTGAAGCAGCAGACCGACAAGGGGACGTACGTCGTACGCCAGCTGATCGGACGTCCGAAGGCCGGCGAGATCACCATCACCCGCGGCCTGACCGACAGCAAGACGATCACCGACTGGCTCAAGACGGTTGCCCAGGGCGACGTCGCCGGCGCCCGCAAGACCGCCGCGGTCGCACTCCTCGACTACCAGGGTGCCCCCATCAAGACCTACAACTTCACCAACTGCTGGGTGCGCAGCGTCGAGGTCAACTCGCTCAAGGCGGGCGCCGCCGAGCAGGCGACCGAGAAGTTCGTGGTCTGCTTCGACGAAGTGACCGTGAGCTGATGCAGCGCACACGAGGCCAGGCCCTGCTCGACGCCGTCGACGGCAAGCCCGACGCCACCTCGGCCGGCCAGCAGCAGCGGCTGCGCACGGAGTTCGAGTTCGAGCTGCCTCGTGGGTACGTCGACGGTGACGGCATCAACCACCGGCACGGGGTGATGCGGCTGGCCACCGCCCGCGACGAGCTGCTGCCGCTCTACGACGAGCGGGTGCAGGAGAACGCCGCGTTCACCACCGTCGTGCTGCTGGGGCGGGTGATCACCTCGCTCGGCACCCTGCCCGCGGTGACCACGCAGGTCGTGGAGAGCATGTTCGCCTCGGACGTCGCCTTCCTGCAGGACTTCTACCGCCGGATCAACGCCGAGGGACACACCCGGGCCGCCGTCACCTGCCCGGAGTGCAGCCACCGCTTCACCATCGATCTCGCCGGTGGTCGCCTGGGGGAATCGTGACGTACGCGCCCGACCGGATCTACGAGGAGGTCGCGTACGTCGCCTACCACTTCCACTGGCCGCTCGACGACATCCTCGACCTCGAGCACGGCCAGCGGCTGCGCTACGTCGGCGAGATCGCCCGGATCAACACCCGGCTGGCCGAGGAGCGGTGAGCGATGCGCTGGCCGTGGCAACGCGAGGGCGGGACGCGCGGGAGCGACCGGCCCCGCGCCTCGGCCCCGCCGGCACCCGCCCCGATGGGGTGGGCGTTCCTGCCGCCGCTGCAGCGCACCCTCGGCAGCCTCGAGCCGGTCACGCGGCCGCTCTCGTTCCCCCGTGAGCTGCCGGCGTGGCGCAACCCGGCCTCCACCGCGCCAGGTCTCACCCACATTGTCAGCCCGGAGGCGCCGTCCGGGATCGTCGACGGGGACGGCCGGGGCTGGGCCACGGGGGACCCCCGGCCCCGGCTCTCCCGCGACGTCGACCTCACCCTGCTGCCGCCCCCGCCCGTCGCGCAGCGGACGACCCGCCCCGCGAGACCTGCCGCCACGCCACTGACCAGCGCGGCGCCCGTGGCGGGCCTGCCGGCCGTGCAGCCGGCAGTCGTGCAGGACGCGACGCCGGACCCCGAGCCCGTCGCCGGGGAGCCGGGGTCTGCTGAGCAGGCCGACGTCCCGGAACCCGACGAGCCTGGCGCCCCGAGCGTGGCGAGCGCGGGCCCGACAGCCACGCCGTCCCCACCCGCGCAGCGCTCCGTGGTCGCCGACCACGCGTCGTCCGCGGTCCGTCCCGCCCTGCCCCTGCCTCCCCGGCCGACCCCCGATCCCACCCCCGCCACCGAACCGGTGGACGAGCCTGCTGTCGAGCAGCCGCCCGACCCGGGCACCCCTGCAGAGGAGGGGCCGGCCGACGTCCAGCGTGCGGTGCACCGACGACCAGCCCCACGACGGTTGCCCGCCCCGCTCCGACCGAGCGAGAGGCGCCTCCGTCGCGACCCCGGCTGTCCCTGGGCCCGCCGATGACCAGCGTGCCTCCCACGGCGGTCGACGAGCGCAGACCGGTGACCGCCCCGCCTGTCCCGACGCCGGAGACCGTGGTGCCCGAGCCGCCGACAACGACCGACGAGACCGGCGACCTCCCCCTCGCCTCCGTGCAGCCGGCGCGCGACCTGCCCGCCGTTCCCGACGTGGGCGAGCATCCGGACGGCGTGGAGCCGCAGCCGGAGCCGCCGCCATGGACCCCGCGGACGTCCTCGGCGGAGCGCGGAGCCCCGTCCGGCACACCGGGGCCCGGCCCCGCGAGCCGCACCGCGTCCGTGCCCGTCGTCTCGCGCGCGCTCGCTCCGTGGGTCGCGCCCGCCCGGAGCTCCGGCGGCGCACGCCGGCCGGGCGCGCAGGCCACCACGCCACAGCCGGCCGTCGATCGTGCCGCCCCCCAGTTCGGCCTCGGCGCCGACGGCACGGTCGGCGGCCCCGTCGTCGCGAGGGCCACCACCCCCGTCGAGGACCACCGCCCCGTCCCCGCGCCGGCCGGCCCGACCGCCGACCGGACCGAGCCGACCACGGCACAGCGGGCAGTGACCGAACCGATGGTCGTCCCGGAGGTGCCCCTGGTCAGCCGCGCCGTCCACCCCACGGCGCCGGCGACTCCCGGACCCCCAACTGCGACGGTCAGCGACCTCCCACCGCCGGCCTTCGTCGCCGAGCGCTCCGCGACCCCGGCCCTGCCGTCCGGACCCGCTACCACGCGAGCCGCACGGCCCACGCTGATGCGGGTCCTCGACCGGACCCCCGTCGACCGGCGCGGACCGGCTGCCGCACGTCCCGGACCGCGCGCGGTCCCCGTCCAGCGGCTCGCCGCCACCCCGACGCCGCCCTCGGCAGGTGCGCGGGCCGCGGCGGTGCCGGCACCGGTGGGGCAGGCCGGTCCGTCGGCGACACCCGTCGCCCTGGCCACCCCGGAGCCGCCCAACGACCGCGCAGCGACGGTGCAGCTGGCCCTCGCCCCGCCTCCGGTGCCCCCGGCTCCGGCGTCCGCCGTGACGACCCGGTCGGCGGCGACCGCCTCGCCGGCCACCCTGGACCCCACCCTGTACGCCGTCGGCCTGGAGGTCGTCGGCGCGACCGTGCAGCGGTCCGACTCCGACGGCGGATCCCCTGTCCCGCCTCCCGTGACCACGTCACCGGGAGCCAGCGGGGCTGCCGCGCCCGGTGGCCCAGGGGGCAACGCCCCGGGCGCGGCCCCCAGCACGCCCGAACAGGTCGAGGAGCTCGCCGGCAAGCTCTGGCCGGCGGTCCTGCGGCGGATCCGCCACGAGCTGGTGCTCGACCGCGAGCGCCTCGGGCTGCGTACGGACGCGTGGTGAGGGAGGTGACCGGATGAGCCAGCTGCAGGACGTCGACACCGCGGTCAGCGTGAGCTACGTGGTGAAGATCGACGACACCACCCTCGGGTCCTTCTCCTCCTGCGAGGGGCTCGGCTGCGAGGTGGTGATGGAGACCCGCGAGGAGGGCGGCAACAACATGGCCGTGTGGCAGCTGCCCACCCGACTGAAGTACCCGAACATCAAGCTCAGCCGCCCTCTGGGCAAGGACACCGAGCAGGTCGCCAAGTGGTTCGAGTCGATCGCGACCGGCTACCAGCGGCAGACCGCGACCATCGTTGCGATGCGGGCGGACGCGACCGCGGTCGCAGCCTGGGGACTGCTCGACGTGGTGCCGGTCCGCTGGTCCGGCCCGAGCCTCAGCGCCGACAAGCCCGGCGTCGTCACCGAGACCATCGAGATCGCGCACCACGGCTTCCTGGTGCCGGGACCGACCTGAGGAGGCCGCGATGTCCTCGAGTCCCGTCGGCTTCGACGCCGCCGCTGCCGGCACCAGCTCGTCCGCCCCCGGTAGCCGGCCCAAGCTGGAGCACGCCTACCTGCAGACCTACGAGCCCTCACAGGACGGCTCTCTGTCCGCCCCCGGGGCGCCGCTGGAGCGGATCGACTTCCAGTTCAACCCCAAGGAGCTCACCCTCGCCAAGGGGGCGAGCTGGGCGCGCCCCAACGCCAAGGGCAACCAGAGCAGCTCGCCGCCGCAGTACAACGGCCCCCAGCCGTCGAAGCTGACGCTGGAGATGTTCTTCGACGCCTCCTCCACCCAGGACACCTCCGTGGTGACCGCGGTCGAGAAGCTCTTTGCCTGCTGTGTCCCCACCTCCTCCACGCTGCAGCAGAAGAAGGGCACGCCGCCGTGGGTCGTCTTCCGGTGGGGCGGCCTCACCGGGTTCCTCGCCTACGTCAGCAGCGTGTCCACCAAGTACACCCTCTTCACCTCCGGCGGGCTGCCCGTACGCGCGGTCGCGACCGTCACCCTGGAGGAGCTCGCCGGGGAGGCCCCGAAGCAGAACCCGACCTCCGGGACTCCCGTGCCGCACCGGATCCACGAGGTCGTCGAGGGCGACAGCCTGCCCCAGATCGCCTACCGGGAGTACGGCGTTCCGGCGTTGTGGCGGGCGGTGGCGGACCTCAACGGCATCGACGACCCGATGCGGCTGCGACCGGGCACCCGGCTGCTGCTGCCGACCGCCGACGAGCTCCCCGTCCCGGAGCCGGTGCCGGCGCTCCGCCAGGGGGTGGGTCATGCCGCACGGTGAGGAGGTCAGCAACACGCTGCTGGTCAAGGTCGGCGGCGCCGAGCTGCCCGCCGACGTCGCGGCGCTGCTGGTGCACGGCCACGTCGACGACAGCAGCAACGTGCCGGACATGTTCCAGCTCCGCTTCAACGACGAGCACGGCGTGGTGGTCGACAAGGGCGGGTTCACGATCGCCGCGACGGTCGAGCTGCTGGTGAAGTCCAGCGCCCCGGGCGGCCCGCAGCCGCTGCTGACCGGGGAGGTCACCGCGCTCGAGGTGGAGCTGACCGAGCAGGGCCAGCACACCGTGGTCCGCGGGCTCGACAGTTCCCACCGGCTGTTCCGCGGCACCCGGGTCGAGGCCTACCTCAACATGACCGCCTCCGACATCGTCCGCAAGGTCGCCCAGCGGGCGCAGGTCGACGTGGAGGTGGAGTCGACGACCGTCACCTACGAGCACCTCGCGCAGGACGGCGTCAGCGACTGGGAGCTGCTGACCCGGCTGGCCCGGGAGAACAACCGGGTCCTCGGCCTCTCGGACGGCACGCTCGGGTTCCGGGCCCGGACGCCGGCCGGCAGCGCGCCGAGCGGGCGCGCCGGGGCCCGGGAGCAGCCGACGACCCTGGAGCGCGGGGTGAACCTGCTGCACCTGCGGGCGTGCGTCACGTCGGCCGGGCAGGTGCCGTCGGTGGAGGTGCGGGGCTGGAACCCCAAGCAGAAGAAGGCGGAGGTCGACCGGCAGACGCCGCAGCCGGTCCACGCCCAGCTGCAGGCCACGCCCACCCAGCTCGCCGGCCAGGTCGGGGCGCCGCCGTACGTCTCGGCCGCGCCGCACCTCGCCGACCACGACCGCTGCCGCCAGGTCGCGACCTCACTCGCCGAGCACCTCGCCGGCGGCTTCGCCGAGCTGGAGGGTACGGCGCGGGGCAACCCACGGCTGCGGTCCGGGACGCCGGTCGCACTGACGAACGTCGGCAGCAGCTTCGACGGCAAGTACACGCTCAGCGGCACCCGCCACGACTTCACGCCCGACGACGGCTACCTGGTCCGCTTCGTGGCCAGCAACGACTCCGAGCGGTCGCTCCTCGGGGCGGTGACCGGGGGCGCCCCCCGGCGGCGGGCCCTCTCCGGGGTGGTGCCGGCCATCGTCACCAACACCAAGGACCCCGACGGCCTCGGCCGGGTCAAGGTGAAGTTCCCGTACCTGTCCGACACCTACGAGAGCATCTGGGCCCGGCTGCTCCAGCTCGGCGCCGGTCCCGAGCGGGGGCTGACGCTGCTGCCCGAGGTCAACGACGAGGTCCTGGTCGCGTTCGGCATGGACGAGTTCGACCAGCCCTACGTCCTCGGCGGGGTCTACAACGGGCTGGACAAGCCCCAGCCCGGCTGGAGCGACCACGTCGACGGCAACGACGGCTCGGTGAAGCGGCGCGGCTGGACGTCCCGCACCGGGATGGACGTCGAGTTCCTGGAGTCGCCGCAGGAGGAGCAGCTGGTCGTCAGCACCAACGACGGCGCGCAGAAGGTGGTGCTGGTCCAGAAGGGCGCGAAGGGCATCCAGATCGTCTCCGAGGGGCCGGTCGAGGTGACGGCCAAGCAGGACCTCACCCTCAGCACCGGGTCGGGGAACGTGACCCTCAAGGGCATGAACGTCACCGTCGAGGCCACCAGCGCCCTCGACCTCAAGGGCGTCAACGTCAAGGTCGCCGGCTCGGCGACCTCCGAGCTCAGCGGCGGTGCCACCACCACCGTCAAGGGCGCCATGGTCCGGATCAACTAGGAGGGACGAGCGATGCCGTTCGCAGCCAGAGTGGGGGCGCTGACCCCCCACCCCGGCGTCATCACCGGCCCCGGGGTCGCCACGGTCCTGATCGGCGGCCTGCCCGCCGCCGTGGTCGGGGACCTGCACACCTGCTCGTTCCCGCCGCCGGCCGGACCCCACCCGCCGAGCCCGATCCTGCCGCCCGGCTGTCCGACCGTGCTCATCTCCGGCCGGCCGGCGGCGCGGGTCGGGGACCTGACCGGGTGCGGCGCAGCGATCCTGCCCCCGGGCTGCCCGACCGTGATGATCGGCGGCTGAGCCATGGGACAGGAGTTCGTCGGGTCGGGGTGGGGCTACCCGCTGCACACCGACCCCACCGGCGGCATCGCGCTGGTCGGCGGCACCCGCGAGATCGAGGAGAGCATGCGGCTGATCCTCGGCACCGCCCGCGGCGAACGGCCGATGCGACCCGAGTTCGGCTGCGCCGTCCACGACTACGTGTTCGCGCCGGCCGACGCCTCGACGGCGGGCGACATCGCCTACGCCGTCCGGGTCGCGCTCACCCGGTGGGAGCCGCGGATCGACCTGGGCGACGTCGTGGTCCGGTTCGACGCGGTCGAGTCCGGGCGGCTGTACGTCGACATCCGGTACTCCGTCCGCGGCACCAACGACCCGCGCAACCTGGTCTTCCCGTTCTACGTGATCCCGCCGCACGAGGAGGCCGAGCTGCCATGACCCTCCCCATCCCCAACCTCGACGACCGCCGCTTCCAGGACCTCGTCGACGACGCCAAGCGGATGGTGCAGCAGCGCTGCCCGGAGTGGACCGACCACAACGTGTCCGATCCCGGGGTGACCCTGATCGAGACGTTCGCGTTCATGGTCGACGAGCTGCTCTACCGGCTGAACCGGGTCCCCGACCGGCTCTACATCACCTTCCTGGACCTGCTCGGGGTCACGCTGCACCCGCCCACGGCGGCCCGGGTCGACCTCACCGCCTGGCTGTCCGCGCCCCAGGAGGAGGACGTGGTGCTTCCGGCCGGGGCCGAGGCCGCGACGGTGCGGACCGGGAACGAGGACGCGGTCGTGTTCGCGACGACGCAGGCCCTCGTCGTACCGCCGCGCTCACTGGCGCACCTGATGACCCAGGAGGGGACCGGGGCGGCGGCCTCCCGCGACGACGAGCTCAGCATGAGCACCGAGTTCCCGGTCTTCTCCCCCGCGCCCCAGCTCGGCGACGTGCTGCTGCTCGGGCTCGACGACGCCGCGCCGTCGTGCGCGGTGGCGCTGCGCTTCGACTGCCAGGTCCACGGGGTCGGGGTGGACCCGAACCTGCCGCCGCTGGTCTGGGAGGCGTGGGACGGCGCCGGGTGGGTCGGCTGCGAGGTCGAGCAGGACCAGACCGGCGGCCTGAACCGGCCCGGCGACGTGATCCTCCACGTGCCCGCCGACCACACCGCGTCGGTGATCGAGAAGGTCCGCGCCGGCTGGCTGCGTTGCCGGGTGGTCCCGGCGGTCGAGGGGCTGCCGTTCTACAGCGCCTCCCCGACGATCTCGAGCGCCTCGGCATTCACGATCGGCGGCACCGTGTCGGCGGTGCACGCCGAGACCGTCGTGGACGAGGTGCTCGGCCTCTCCGAGGGCGTGCCCGGCCAGACGTTCCGGCTCACCCGCGGCCCGGTGGTCGCCGAGGGTCCCGAGCTCACGATCGAGGTCGGCGGCGGCGCGGGCTGGGAGACCTGGACGGAGGTGGACTCGTTCGCCGGCTGCGACCCCGGGGACCACGTGGTGCGGGTCGACCGGTCCACCGGGGAGATCGCGTTCGCGCCCGCCGTGCGCGAGCCCGACGGGTCGCTGCGCCTGTACGGCGCCGTGCCACCGAAGGGCAGCCCGCTGCGAGTCCCCTGCTACCGCACCGGAGGAGGACCCCGGGGCAACGTCGCGGCTCGGGCGGTGAGCGTGCTGCGCACCACCGCCCCGCTGGTCGACCGGGTCGAGAACCGGCGGGCCGCGATCGGCGGCGTGGCCGCGGAGTCGATCGAGGAGGCCAAGCTGCGCGGCCCCCTGGCGCTACGCACGCGCGACCGCGCGGTGACTGCCGAGGACTACGAGCAGCTGGCGGCCCACGCCGCCCCCGGGATCGCCCGGGTCCGGTGCGTGCCGGCGTCGACCCCCGAGGCGGCCGGCGGGGTGCGGGTGCTGGTGGTGCCCTCCGCCTCGCCCGACGCCGAGGGGCGGCTGCGGTTCGAGGACCTGGTGCCGTCGACGGCGACGCTGGCTGCCGTCGCGGACCACCTCGACCAGCGGCGTACGGTCGGTGCCCGGGTCGTCGTGGAGCCGCCGTTCTACCAGGGCGTCACCGTGGTCGCGAAGCTGGTCGCCCGGCCCCGCACCTCCTCCGACGACCTGCGCCGGGACGCCCAGCTGGCCCTCAACGGCTACTTCGACCCGCTGCGCGGCGGCTTCGAGGGCGCCGGCTGGCCGTTCGGCCGCCCGGTCCAGGCGGGCGAGGTGTACGCCGTCCTGCAGCAGCTGCCGGGCACCGAGCTGGTCGACGACGTCAAGCTGTTCCCGGCGGACCCGATCACCGGCCGACGGGGCGACGCCACGCAGCGGATCGACCTGGAACGGTCGGCGCTGGTGTTCTCCTACGAGCACCAGATCCGGGTCCAGCGGGGAGGCTGACGTGCGCGGCGTGGTCCCCGACCTGGTCAACCCGGTGCCGCTGCGGCACCGGGTCCCGGGGGTGCTGCAGGACGACGAGTTCGGCTGCCGGTTCCTCGACGCGTTCGACGCCGGGTTCGCGCCGGTCCTGGCAACGCTGGACGGGCTCGCGGGGTACGTCGACCCGTGGCTGGCGCCCGAGGACTTCCTGGCCTGGCTGGCCACCTGGGTCGGCGTCGAGCTCGACGACGCCTGGACGGTGGAGCAGCGACGGACCATCGTCGCCGGGGCGGCCCTGCTGCACCGGCAGCGCGGAACCATGACCGGGATCGCCGAGGCGCTGCGGCTGGCGCTGGACGCCCGGGTGACGATCACCGACAGCGGCGGCGTCACCTGGTCGAGCGCACCCGGGGGCGCGCTGCCCGGGAGCCCGGTGCCCGCGATGGAGGTGACCCTCGAGGTCGCCGATCCCGACCAGCTCGACGTACGCCGGGTCGAGGCGCTGCTCGACTCGGTCAAGCCGGCGGACGTCGCGCACACGACGACGGTGCTGGCGCCGACCGCCGGCGCCCAGGAGGAGGGGGACTAGCCATGCAGGACGTCTGTCCCGAGTGTGGGGCGCCGACCACGCTCGACGAGGACTTCTGCGGCGAGTGCGGCGCGTATCTCGAGTGGGAGGAGCGCGGGACCCCGGCTCCCGGACCGGAGGCTCCGGCGCAGCAGGACGAGGGGCCGGAGCAGTCACGGGGTCTCGTGGAACGCGTGAAGGCGGCGGTCGGCGTGGGCCAGCCCGATCCCGCGGCGGAGACCGCGGAGCCACCCCCGGAACCCGACCCCCCACCGGCCACCACACGCGCGAACCCGGCCGCCGACGCGCCCCCGCCCGAGCCCGCCTCGGAGACGGCCGGGGCGGACCGGCCCGCCACCGGCGCCGACGCCCTCGTGGTCCCGGTGCCACCCGAGCCCGACACCCAGCCGCGCCAGCCGACGGCGGTGCAGCCACGGAGCCCCGCGCCGCGCGCCAGACGCCGTACGCCGGGGCGCGACGCCGAGCCCATCCACCACGGCGACCTCGTCTGCGGGCAGTGCGGCGCCGGCAACGAGCCGACCCGCAAGTTCTGCCGACGCTGCGGCCGCGACCTCACCGAGGCCGAGGTCGCGAAGGTCCCCTGGTGGCGGCGGGTGTTCCAGCGCCGACCCAGGCAGGCCCCGGTGGCCGGCACCCGCCCCCTCTCGACCCCCGAGCGGAGGTTGCGGGTCCCCGGCCGACTCCTCGTGCTGGTCGTCGCGCTGGGCGCGCTCGCCGGAGGCCTGTACCTCGCCCGCGGTCTGGCCGTCGGCGCCTTCGAGGCCGTGCTCGACCGTGTGGAGGGCACCAGGAACATCAACCCCACCTCGTTCCGGGCCTCCGACGAGCAGGAGGGACACCCTCCCGGTGCCGCCCGGGACGGCTTCACGAACCGCTACTGGGCTCCGGCGGCCGCCGGCGAGGGCCGGGGCTCCTCTCTCGTGGCCAGGTTCGAGAAGCCGTTTCGGCTCGTCTACCTGCTGGTCACGCCGGGCGTCAGCGGCGAGGACGAGGCGGCGTTCCTCGCCCACGGCCGTCCCGCCGAGCTTCGGGTCGTGATGACGACGGAGACCGGGGCCAAGGAGGTCGAGGACCTCGAGCTCGAGGACAAGGTCGGGCTGGCCACGTTCAACGTCGCGACCAACGACGTCGTGGCGGTGAAGATCGAGATCCTGGGCTCGTACGGCCCCGCGGCCGCCCACACCGCAATCGCCGAGGTGGAGTTCCGCGGACGCCGCTGAGGGGCCCGCGGCTCCGCCTAGGGTGACCCCGTGCGACCACTCCAGGCGATCGGCATGGGTCTGCTCCTGGTGGTCCTCGACGCCCCGATCGGCAGTCCCGGCTACGACGTCTTCCCCAATCCGGTGGGGTGGCTGCTGGTGGTCATCGGCGTCCGCCGACTGCCGGAACGCATCGGCCACCGCGGGCTGCTGCTCGGCCTCGCCGTGGTCGCCGGGCTGGTGTCGGTCGGGCTCTGGGTCCCCGCCCTGGCCCGCGAGCTGCACCGGCTCGACGCCTCGCTGCGCTGGGCGCTCGACCTGCCCACGCCGGCGTTCCTCCTGGTGCTGGCGCTGGCGCTGGGCGAGGCGGCCGGTCGTGCCCAGGACGCCTCCGCCCGGGCCTGGTGGCGGGTGGTGCTGGTCGGCACCGTGCTGACCGTGCTGCTGCCGCCGGTGGTGTACGGCGCCGGGGCGACGTCCCTGGCGCTGGTGACCGTCGCCGTGGCGGTCGGCACCCTGGTCACCTGCCTGGTGCTCTGCTTCGCCCACTCGGCGCGGCGGTGGGTGCACGACGCGCCGGCGACCACTGGTCCGGACTCCGGCTGACGGTAGCCGGTCCTGGACGTGCCGCGGGGCCGCCCTCCGTCAGGAGGACGGCCCCGCGACCGGTGCTGCGTGACGCTCGGGTCAGGCCGGGATCACGTTGAGGGTGACCTCGGCGGACACCTCGTCGTGGAGCTTGACCGACACCTCGTGGGTGCCGAGCGACTTGATGGGGTTGCCGACGGCGATCGACCGCTTGTCGACGGTCTCGCCCGACGCCGCGCTGAGCGCGGCGGCGATGTCGGCGGAGGTGACGGCACCGAACAGGCGGCCGGTGTCGCCCGCCTTGACCTGCACCGGGACCGCGTCGGCCTCGAGCTTGGTCTTGATCACGGCCGCGTGCTCCTCGTCGCGGACGGCCCGTGCGGTGCGGGCGGCCTTGATCGACTCGGCCTGCTTCTCGGCGCCGCGGGTCCAGCGGATCGCCGCACCGCGCGGGACGAGGTAGTTGCGGGCGTAGCCGCTCTTGACCTCGACCACGTCGCCCGGAGCGCCGAGGCCGGAGACCTCCTGGGTCAGGATGATCTTCATCAGGGGTGCTCCTCTCAGCGACCGGTGGACGTGTAGGGCAGGAGGGCGAGCTCGCGCGCGTTCTTGACGGCGATGGCCACGTCGCGCTGGTGCTGGACGCAGTTGCCGGTCACCCGACGGGCGCGGATCTTGCCGCGGTCGGAGATGAACTTGCGGAGCAGCGCGGTGTCCTTGTAGTCGACACTCGTCGCCTTCTCCTTGCAGAACTGGCAAACCTTCTTCTTGGGCTTGCGAATCACTGCCTTGGCCATTGTGGTGCTTCCTTTCCGAAGCCCGGCCGGAGCCGGAATGGTTGAGGTGGCTGTCAGGTCCGGCGGTTTCGAGACGGTCGCAGAGCGACCTCGCTCAACCACCGGGAGGTGGGGATCAGAAGGGAGGCTCGTCGTTGGAGACGCCGGGGGCCGCCCAGGGGTCGGACTGGCCGCCACCCTGCGGAGCACCGCCGCCCTGCGGGGCGTTGGTGGCCCACGGGTCGGACTGGCCGCCCTGCTGGCCGCCGCCCCCTGCGGGGCGCCGTAGCCGCCGCCACCGCCGGAGCGCTGGGTCTTGGTGACCTTCGCCGTCGCGTAGCGCAGCGACGGGCCGACCTCGTCGACGTCGATCTCGAAGACCGTCCGCTTCTCGCCCTCACGGGTTTCGTACTGGCGCGACTTCAGCCGCCCCTGCACCACGACCCGCATCCCCTTCTGGAGGGACTCGGCGACGTTCTCGGCCGCCTGCCGCCACACCGAGCAGGTGAGGAACAGCGCGTCGCCGTCCTTCCACTCGTTGGTCTGGCGGTCGAAGGTCCGGGGCGTCGAGGCGATCCGGAAGTTGGCCACGGCCGCCCCCGAGGGGGTGAAGCGCAGCTCCGGGTCGTCGACGAGGTTGCCGACGACGGTGATGACGGTCTCGCCTGCCATGTGAGTTCTCCCTGGTTTCTGTCCGGTAGGGCTGGTCCCTGCCGAAGGCTAGGCACCGACGCCGACACACGCCAACGCCGGTCCACAGCCTCAGGCGGAGGGGCGCAGCACCTTGGTCCGGAGCACGGCCTCGTTGAGACCGAGCTGGCGGTTGAACTCCTTGACCGTGTCGGGCTCGGCGTTCAGGGTGATGACGGCGTAGATCCCCTCGGCGTTCTTGCGGATCTCGTACGCCAGCCGGCGGCGGCCCCACACATCGACGTTGTCGATGCTGCCACCGTCCTTGCGGATCACGTTGAGGTACTTGTCGAGCGAGGGCTCGACGGTCCTCTCTTCGAGACTCGGGTCGAGGATGACCATCACTTCATAGGCACGCACTGCGGTCTCCACCTCCTCTGGACTAGAGCGGCCACGGACTCTCCGTGGCAGGAGGGCGATGCGTTCACGTCGCCGGATCGGTCCAGCAACCGCACGAGGCTATCAGCGGGTCGGCACCCCCGCGGAATCCGCGGGACCCCACGGTCGGTGGGCGGTCCTAGGGTGGAGTGATGCAGATCGGAGCACACGTCGACCAGACCGACCCGATCGCCGAGGCCCGGGCGCGCGAGGCGCCCCACGTGCAGTTCTTCCTCGGCGACCCGCAGGGCTACAAGGGTCCGGAGTTCCGCTACGCCGGCGGGGGCGACGGGCTGCGCGAGGCCGCCGCCGCGGCGGGCGTCGACCTCTACGTCCACGCCCCCTACATCGTCAACGTCGCCACGACCAACAACCGGATCCGGATCCCCAGCCGCAAGCTGCTCCAGCAGCACGTCGACGCCGCCGCGTCGATCGGGGCCCGGGGGCTGATCGTCCACGGCGGGCACGTCAACAAGGACGACGACCCCGCGGTCGGCTTCGACAACTGGCGCAAGGCGGTCGACGCCGTCGACCTCAAGCTCCCGCTGCTCATCGAGAACACCGCGGGCGGCGACAACGCCATGACCCGCTACCTCGAGCGGATCGCCGGCGTGTGGGACGCGATCTCCTCCTGCGAGCAGGCCGACCGGGTCGGCTTCTGCCTCGACACCTGCCACGCCCACGCCGGCGGCAACGCCCTCGAGACGGTCGTCGACGACGTACGGCGCATCACCGGCCGGATCGACCTGGTCCACTGCAACGACAGCCGCGACGACTTCGACTCCGGGGCCGACCGCCACGCCAACCTCGGCGCCGGCAAGGTCGACCCCGACCTGCTCGCGGCGGTCGTGCGCGAGGCCGGCGCGCCCGTCGTCCTCGAGACCCCGGGCGGTGCCGACGACCACGTCGCCGACATCGAGTGGCTCCGCGAGCGGCTCTGAACCCCGGGGGATAGCCTCGACGGGTGACTGGAGACCTCGCCGTTCGCACCCTCACGCCGGACGAGCACCTCGCCTTCGTCCGGACCCGGAGCTCGGTGAGCTTCCTGCAGACCCCGGCATGGGCCAAGGCCAAGCCCGAGTGGCGCGCGGAGTCGCTGGGCTGGGTCCGCGACGGCGAGGTCGTGGGCGCCGGCCTGGTGCTCTACCGGCAGCTGCCGCGGGTCCGGCGCTACCTCGCCTACCTGCCCGAGGGCCCGGTGCTCGACTGGGACACCGACGACCTGGCGGCGTGGCTGCGACCGATGGCCGACCACCTGAAGCGGCAGCGCGCGTTCGGCGTCCGGATGGGGCCGCCGGTGGTGACCCGCCGCTGGAGCGCGGCGCAGGTCAAGGAGGGCATCGCCGACCCGCACGTGAGCCGGCTCGACCAGGTGGCGCCGCTGGAGCGGACCCCTGTGGGGGCGCGGGTGGTCGCCCGGCTGACCGAGCTGGGGTGGCGCCCCCAGGCCGCCGAGGGCGGCTTCGCCGCGGGGCAGCCGCAGTTCAACTTCTGGATCCCGCTCGCCGGCCGCACCGAGGACGACGTCCTCAAGGGCATGAACCAGCTGTGGCGACGCAACATCAAGAAGGCCGCCAAGGAGGGCGTCGAGGTGACGACAGGGAGCGGGGCCGACCTGAAGGCCTTCCACGACCTCTACGTCCACACCGCCGAGCGTGACGGCTTCACCCCGCGCCCGCTCTCCTACTTCTCCGCGATGCACGACGCCCTCCACGCCGAGGACCCCGACCGGATCCGGCTCTGGTTCGCCCGGCACGGCGGCGACCTGGTGGCCGCGACCATCGCGATCCGGGTCGGCACCCACGCGTGGTACTCCTACGGCGCCTCGTCGACCGAGAAGCGCGAGGTACGCGGCTCCAACGCCATCCAGTGGGAGATGATCCGCGACGCGATCGCCGCGGGTGCCGAGGTCTACGACCTGCGCGGCATCACCGACACCCTCGACGCCGACGACCCCACCGTCGGGCTGATCCAGTTCAAGGTCGGCACCGGCGGCGAGGCCGTCGAGTACGCCGGCGAGTGGGACCTGCCGCTGCACCGGCCGCTCTACCGTGCCTTCGACGCCTACATGAAGCGGCGCCGCTGATGGCCCTCACGCTGTGCGTCGACGGTGAGCGCTGGCGCGGACACCTCCGCGCCGTCGCGGAGTCGACCCCTGGCCTGGTGCCGGTGCTCAAGGGCAACGGCTACGGCTTCGGGATCGGCCGGCTCGCCCGGCGCGCGCAGTGGCTGGCCGACCAGGGCTTCGACGTCGACACCGTCGCCGTCGGCACCTACGAGGAGCTGCCCGAGGTCGCGCAGCGCTTCCACGGCGACCTGCTGGTGATGACCCCGTGGCGCCCGTTCGGCGCCGGGCTGGAGCTGCCCGACGACCTGACCGGCCGGGTGGTGCACACGGTCAGCCGCGAGGACGACCTGCACGACCTGCTGGAGCGGCAGCGCGGCGCCCGCTTCGTCCTCGAGCGCCTCACCAGCATGCGCCGCCACGGCCTCACGGGACCGGGGCTGCGCAGCGCGGGCCAGTGGCTCGGCGGCGCCCGCGCCGGCCGGCTCGAGGGGGTCGCGCTGCACCTGCCGCTCGCGCACGGGTCCCACCTCGGCGAGGTGCGCCGGCTGCTCAACGACGTGGTCGGCGCCGGTCTGGCCGCGGGGGCCCGGCCCACCACGGTCTGGGTCAGCCACCTGACACCCGACGAGCTGGCCACGCTGCGGGCGTCGTACGCCGACTTCCGGATCCGGCCGCGCATCGGCACCGCCCTCTGGCTGGGTGACCGCGGCGCGCTCCGGGTGACCGCCACCGTGCTCGACGTCCACGAGCTCGAGCGGGGCGAGGTGTTCGGCTACCGCGGCCGGACCGCGCCCAAGGCGGGGCACCTGTTGGTGGTCAGCGGCGGCACCGCCCACGGCATCGGCCTCGAGTCGCCCACCGGCGACACCAGCCTCAGGGCCCGGGCCGCCACCCTGGCCCGCGGCGGCCTCGACGCCGTCGGGTTCGTCCGCAGCCCGTTCTCGGTCGACGGCAAGCAGCGGCTGTTCGCCGAGCCGCCCCACATGCAGGCGTCGATGCTGTTCCTGCCGCTCGGCGCCCGCGTCCCGCAGGTCGGCGAGGAGATCGAGGTCCGGGTCCGCTACACCGCCACCGGCTTCGACGAGGTCCTGGTCAGCTGAGAGAGCGGCAGGCAGGGCGCGAGGAACGAGCGCGCTGCCGTGGCCCGCGACGGTTGAGCGAGGCTCGCGCGCTCGCGATGACCGCGTCGAAACCCCGTGAGGCGAGGGCAGGGTGGAACCGAGGCCCTGCCCATGGTCCCGGGGTCTCGAGGCGCGGGCCTGGCGGCGCTCACACCTCGACCTTCGACGGGCGGCGGCGCCGGGACAGCTGCCGCTCCTCCCACACCGGGTCGTGCCGCGGTTGCAGCACGTCGCGCACGACGACCCCCGCCAGGTAGCACTCGGCGGCCACCCGGACCGCGATCGCCACCCAGTAGAACCCGGCCTGCCCGCCGTCCGCGGGCTCGAGGTAACCGCCGAGGTACCACCACACGGCGCCGAAGTAGAGCACCTCGCCGGACAGCCACACGAGCTGGTCGCGCCAGCGGGGCCGGGCCAGCGCGGCCAGCGGCAGCAGCCAGAGGACGTACTGCGGGGAGTAGACCTTGTTGACGAGCAGGAAGCCGATCACGACCAGCAGCCCGAGCTGGGCGAACCGGGGCGTCACCGGTGCCCGCAGCCCGACCGCCAGCACGCCCGCGCACCACACCAGCAGGAACGCCCACGACCCCAGGTTGACCGTGGCCGCGGGGATGCCGGCGCCGGTGGCCTGGTCGACCACCAGCCAGACCGAGCCGAGGTCTGGCCTCCGGTCGCTGTTGAAGGCCCAGAAGTGCTGCCACTCCGTCGGCCCGGTGAGGTACGCCGGCGCGTTGACCAGCAGCCACGACCCGACGGCCGCCAGCACCACCCGCGCCAGGTCGGGGAGCCGGCGCTCGCGCAGGCAGATCACCAGCAGCGCGCCGAGCAGCAGCACCGGGTAGAGCTTGGTGGCGGTCCCGAGGCCGATCATCACGCCGGTGAGCAGCGGCCGGTCCCGGGCCCACGCCCACGCAGCGCCGGCGACGCACGCCACCACCAGGAGGTCCCAGTTGATCGCGGCTGTCAGTGCCAGCGCGGGCGACACGGCCACGATGGCGGCGTCCCACGGGCGTCGTCGGTGGACGCCGGCGAGCAGCCACACGGCGAGCAGGGCCAGCGCCGTGAAACCGGCCACGTTGACGACGACGAAGACCGTCGTCTCCCGGGCCACGTCGTCCCGGCCGGCGAGCTCGCCCGCCGGGACGCCGTACCGCTCGGACACGTCGGGCGCCCCCGTGACCAGGTGGGTGACCCACGCCGTCCCCCACGCCCAGTAAGAGATGACCACGGGGTACTCCATGACCTCGTAGCGGGCACGCACCTGCGCGTCATCGGTGTAGGGCCACGCCAGCTCGGCGAAGCCGCGCCCGGTGTAGAGGTAGGGCAGGTCGGAGTAGCACATGTGGGCGTAGCGGTCGTTCCCGCCCTGCCAGCCGTCCTGGTAGCAGCTGGTCTTCTGCGCCAGCCCGAGCGCCATGACCACCGCCGTGAGCGCGAGCACCACCCGCACCGGCGTCCACCACGGGTGCCTCCCGGCGTGGTCGCCGACCGGTCCCCCCACTCCTTCGCTCAGGGCGGCGACGACGGGGTCGTCGCGCGTGGGGTGGACGCGGGGGTCGGTCACACGAGATACCGCTCGCGGTACGCCGGGCTGTAGGCGGCCGCCGCGGCGGCCGCGCCGGAGGTGCTGCCGCTGGACGAGCTCGACTCGCAGTCCGGGTTGCCCGGCGGGAAGCAGCTGCTCGGGTCGTCCGGCGGCGGGGTGTTCGGCTCCTTGGTCGTGGGCTCCTCGGTCGGCGTCGGCGTCGGCGACTCGGTCGTCGGCTCCTCGGTCGGCGACTTCGTGGTCGGCTTCGGCGACGGGGGCGCCTGTGTGGTCGGCGGCGGCGTGTAGGGGTCGTGGCCCTCCTCGGGGGCGTCGCCGTCGACGTTCGCAGGCGGCGGGAAGTCCTCGATGGGCAGGCCCTCCATCGCCCGCTGCATCACCGCGGTCCAGGTCTCGGCCGGGTAGGAGCCTCCGAAGTACTCCGGCAACCACCCCTGGAGCTGTTCGTTGCCCTTGCCCCGAACGTACATCACCGAGGTGCTGAGCTGCGGCGTGTAGCCGGTGAACCACGCCGAGGACACCGCGCCCTCGCCGTTGGTGGCGGTGCCGGTCTTGCCGGCGGCCGGGCGGCCGAGCTCGAGCGCGGCGGTGCCGGACCCGCTCTGGACGACCTGCTGCAGCGCATAGCTCACGTCGCGGGTGATGTCCGACTCGACCGCCTCGGTGTCGGAGACCCGGTGCTGGTAGCGGGTCTCACCGCTGCGGTCGACGACCTTCTCGATGATGTAGGGCTCAGCCGCGCGGCCACCGTTGGCGAGGGTGGCGTAGGCGTTCGCCATGTTGATCGGGCTGACCGTGGCACTGCCGAGCGCGACCCCGGCCGTCGGCTCGAGGCCGGGCGAGGTGTTCGGGTAGCCCGGGTCCTTCTTCTTGGCCTCCGGCGGCGGTACGCCGAGCCGCTCGGCGGCGTCGACGACCTTCTGCGGGCCGTTCTCCATCGAGGTGGTCATGTCGACGAAGGCGGTGTTGATGGAGTTCTCGGTGGCCGTGACCATCGAGACGGCCGAGCCGTAGTCCTCGTCACCCTGGTTCTCGAAGTCCGTGCCGTCGGGCAGCACGAACGGCGAGTTGCCCTCGAAGGTGTCCTTCAGCGAGAAGCCGTCCTCGATCGCCGCCACCAGCGCGGCCGGCTTCATCGTCGAGCCGGCCTGGCCACCCGCGATCGCCCAGTTGATCTGGGAGTCGAGGTAGTCCTGGCCACCGAAGAAGCCCCGGACCGCACCCGTCCCGGGCTCGACGCTGGCCACGCCGACGTGGAGGTCCTTGTCACCGGAGCCGGGCTCGGTGCTCCCCTTCTCGACGCCGGGGATCGCCTCCGGCAGTCCCGTCGGCCGGACCTCGGCGACGCCCTCCTGGGCCGCCGTCATGGCCTTCTGGCTGAAGGTGGTGGTGACCCGCAGCCCGCCGCCGTCGATCTCGTCCTCGTCGAAGCCGAGCCGCAACAGCTCCTGCCGGACCATCGTGAGGACGTGGCCGCGCTGGCCGCCGTACTGGCTCTCCTGCTCGATCTCCGGGAAGTCCGGGAGCTTCCGGGCCGCCTTGTCCGCCTGGGCGGCGCTGATCTGGCCGGTGTCCGCCATCCCGGAGAGCACGTACTCGTAGCGCTCCCGCAGGTCCTGGCGGGCCTCCCTGCCGTTGGCCGGGTCGTAGCCGCTGGGGTTGTTGAGCACCGTCGCGAGCACCGCGCTCTGGCGCAGGTCGAGGTCCTTGGCCTCGACGTCGAAGTACGCCTTGGCGGCGGCCTGGATGCCGTAGGCGCCGCGCCCGAAGTAGATGGTGTTGAGGTAGCCCTCGAGGATCTCCTGCTTGCTCACGTCCCGCTGCAGCTTGAGCGAGATGATGGCTTCCTTGATCTTGCGGGTGAGCGTCTGCTCCTGGGTGAGGTAGAGGATCTTGACGTACTGCTGGGTGATCGTGGACGCACCCTGGGTGGAGTTGCCCGAGGCGTTGCTGAACGCCGCCCGGAGGATGCCGCGCGGGTCGATGCCCTGGTCGCTCCAGAAGGTCCGGTTCTCGGCCGCGACCACCGCGTCCTTGATGGAGTCCGGCATCTGGTCGAGCGGGATCGACTCGCGGTTCTGGGTCGCGTAGGTGCCGAGCTGGGTCTTGCCGTCGTTGTAGTAGACGAACGAGGTCTGGGTCTCGAAGTCCTCGTTGGGGTCCGGCACGTCGATCGTCTGGTAGAGCACGACGAACGAGCCGACGCCGAGCAGCGCGCCGACCAGCCCGAGAGCCAGCAACCAGATGACGACGCGGCGCCAGCGGGATCCGCCCTTGGCGGGTCGCTGGGGCTTCTTGGTCTGGGCGGGGCCTGATGCCCGGCGCTTTCCACTCAACTGACAGGATCTTCCGGCTCGGGGGAGTCATGACGCGACGCCGCGGGCGCGCGTCAGTCCATCAGGGTACGCAGTGGGCGTCGTACGGCACGAAATCCGGGGGTGTCCGACGACACGCGCGGGGGACGGACCCCCGGTGTCGCCGCTTGGATATATCGGTACGATAGATCGCATGGCACGTCGTGGCGAGACCTTCGAGCTGGCGGTCCTCGGACTGCTGCACGAGGGACCGATGCACGGCTACGAGCTGCGCAAGCGGCTCAACCTGATGCTCGGGTGGCGCCGGGTGCTGTCCTACGGGTCGCTCTACCCGGGGCTGAAGAAGATGCTGCGCAGTGGGCTGATCGAGGAGGCGGGCACCGACACCACGAGCCGGCGTCCCCGGATCGCCTACCAGCTCACTGCGGCGGGCAACGCGGAGTTCCAGCGGTTGCTCTCGGAGGTCGGGCCGACCGCCTGGGACGACGACACCTTCGACATCCGCTTCGCGTTCTTCGGCCGCACCGACATGGAGATCAGGCTGCGCGTGCTGGAGGGCCGACGCAGCCGGCTCCAGGAGCGGCTCGAGCGGGTCCAGAAGGAGCTCGCGATGACGCAGAAGGAGGTCGACCGCTATGCGGCCGAGCTGCAGCGCCATGGGGTGGAGCAGGTCGAGCGCGAGGTGCGCTGGCTCTCCGAGCTGATCAACGCCGAACGCAACGGGACCCAGTCGACTGCCGAGGCTGACCCGCAACCGAAAACCGGTCAGTCCCCGGGCTGACGCGGTCAACAGGACCGAGGAAGGAATCGCTCGCATGGGTGCGGTACGAGTAGCAATCGTCGGAGTGGGGAACTGCGCCACCTCACTGATCCAGGGTGTCCACTACTACCAGGACGCTGATCCGGCAGGAACGGTGCCGGGCCTGATGCACGTCACCTTTGGTGACTACCACGTCTCCGACGTGGAGTTCGTCGCGGCGTTCGACGTCGACGACAAGAAGGTCGGCAAGGACCTCTCCGAGGCGATCAACGCCTCCGAGAACAACACGATCAAGATCGCGGACGTCCCCACGCTCGGCGTGGAGGTGCAGCGCGGCCACACCCTCGACGGCCTCGGCAAGTACTACCGGGAGACCATCGAGGAGTCCGCGGCCGACCCCGTCGACATCGTGCAGGTCCTCCGGGACCGCGAGGTCGACGTGATGGTGTCCTACCTGCCGGTGGGCTCCGAGCAGGCCGACAAGTTCTACGCGCAGTGCGCCCTCGACGCGGGCGTCGCCTTCGTCAACGCGCTGCCGGTCTTCATCGCCTCCGACCCCGAGTGGGCCGCGAAGTTCGAGGACGCCGGCGTCCCGATCGTCGGCGACGACATCAAGAGCCAGGTCGGCGCGACCATCACCCACCGGGTGCTGGCCAAGCTGTTCGAGGACCGCGGCGTGGTGCTCGACCGCACCTTCCAGCTCAACGTCGGCGGCAACATGGACTTCAAGAACATGCTCGAGCGCGACCGCCTCGAGTCCAAGAAGGTCTCCAAGACGCAGGCCGTCACCTCCAACCTGCAGGGCGCCCTCAAGGGCAAGATCCACGACCGCAACGTCCACATCGGACCGTCGGACTACGTGCAGTGGCTCGACGACCGCAAGTGGGCCTACGTACGGCTCGAGGGTCGCGCGTTCGGCGACGCACCACTCAACATGGAGTACAAGCTGGAGGTCTGGGACTCCCCCAACTCCGCCGGCATCATCATCGACGCGATCCGAGCCGCCAAGATCGCCAAGGACCGCGGCCTCGGCGGGCCGCTCATCGGCGCGTCGTCGTACCTCATGAAGAGCCCGCCGGTGCAGCTGCCCGACGACGAGGGCCGGGCCCGCGTCGAGGCCTTCATCCGCGGCGACGAGTAGCGCTCCTCGGAGGTCGAGGTGCGAAGGCCCCCCGGGCCTGAGCCTCGAAACCCCCGCACCACTGCAGGGCGACGACCACACGCCGAACGACCCACCCCGGGCCCAGCCCCCCTCCCCGGGTTTCGAGGCTCGCTGCACTCGCCCCTCGGGCCTGAGCCTCGAAACCCCCGCACCACTGCAGGGCGAGGACCACACGCCGTACGACCCCACCACTGGCTTGCGGGTCGGGTCGTGAGGTCCAGCCGGTTTTGCTAGCGTGGCGGGCTTCGTTGTTTCGTCACGGGTGAGGGAGGGGCCTCCGGGGGCACCCGTGAGCTGACCCGGAGATCCCTATGCAACACCGCGCTTCACGACCGTTCTTCGACGCCTGGCGTCGCCTGCCCGGCGTCGCTGCACGACGGATCGCCCTCGCGGCCGGCCGAGCACCCACCCGCGCACTGGCGGCCGTGGTCGCCGTCGCGGCCCTCGGTGCGGGCGGGTTCGGCGTCGTCGCGTCGGTGAGCGACGGCACCGCCCCCCAGCAGGCCGAGCCCCCCGTCGCTGGCGACCGTGACCCCGGGCAACCGGCTCCGGCGACGGACCCGTCCGAGTCGGGCAGGATCCCCGACCCCCGCAACGAAGAGTCGTCGGCACCGCCGTCGTCGGCGTCCCCCGAGCCCTCGCGGACGGGCGGGCCGAGCCCCACCAGCTCCGGGGAGAGCGGTGCCGTGCCGACGCCGGACGCCACGTCGGCGACACCCTCTCCGCCCTCTCCGCCCCCGGTGGCCTCCCGGACCGGCGGGGACCGGACCGCCCCGGAGACCACCCTGGCCGCGGACTACCCCGAGCCCGACGCGGCCACGTTCAGCTTCTCGGCGGACGAGTCGGCGTCGTTCACGTGCAGCCTCGACGGGGCGGCGTTCACCGCCTGCTCCTCGCCCGTGCAGTACGCCGACGTGGACCCCGGGTGGCACACGATCGCCGTCCGCGCCACCGACGGGGCGGGGAACGTCGACGCGAGCCCGGCCCGGGCCCGGTGGCTGGCCACCCGGGGGGACACGGGCGGCGGTAGCGACCAGTGACCCGCCTGAGGTGTCACGGCGGCGTGCTGGTCGGGAGGGCTGCGTAACACCGACCAGCAGGCGTCGTTGGGGAGGGCGAGCGCGCCGGCCGCGCCGCCTCACTCCTGGAGAAGCCATGCCCGTCACCCCTTCCCGGACGCTGCGGAGCCTCGTCTCAGCTACGACTTCACCGGGCCCCGCGTCGGCGTCGTCCACAGCGACTCCTCGCGGGGAGGGGGCGCCACGGTGTTCGTCGACGGTGTCGAGCAGCGGTCACTGTCCTTCCACGGGGGCGACCGGACGATCGACTTCGGGGAGAAGTACGTCCTCGACGGGCTCGGGTCGGGAGCCCACACGATCCGGATCGTGATGCACCGTGGCGACCGCGGCTACGTGGAGGGATTCACCGACCGGCGCTGAAGGCGCCGCCTGCTTCCGGATTCACGGCGGGAGCACGGGGCCGGGCCGGGGGCGGCGGGATGACCCGTCAGCCCTCGGCCTCGGCCTTGATCCGGCGGAGCGTCCGGCGCATGCCCTCGCGCAGCTCACCGGTGAAGCGGTCGACCCCGCCCAGCACGGCGTCCTGGAGCTTCAGGGAGATCGGCAGGATCCCGTCGGGCGTCTCGCGCCGGTGGGTGATCCGGGTGCCGGCGTCGGTCGGCTCGAGGGCGTAGGACCAGATCACGCCGTTGTCCTTGATCCGGAACGCGAAGTCGCGGTGCGGCTCGAACCGGACGACCTTCGAGCGGGTCGGCCACACCTTCCAGCCGCTGCGGTTGACGTGGAACGCCCGGGTGCCGAGCCCGACCGGTCCGTGGACGAACGTCCGGACGCCCTGCGGGCTCCAGGACGCCATTCGCGGCAGGTCGGTGACCAGCGCCCAGACCCGCTCGGGCGGGGCGGCGACGTCGACGGACTCGTGCAGTGCTGCGATCTCGGCCATCGGTCGAACATACCGGGAGTACGGCGGTCGGCGCCGTGACGCCCACCACGTCCGGCACCGGGGCGGGTCAGCCCGCCGTGGCGGCCTCGACCAGCAGGGCTGCGCTGCGCCGCGCCTCGTCCGCGACAGCGGGGTCGGCGTCCAGCGCTCCCCGGGCCAGGCCGCCGTCGAGCAGCAGGGTGAGCGACCGTGCGAGACCGGCAGGGTCGTCGGCGCCGGCGTCCGTCGCGAGACCTTGCACCCACTCGCGCACGTGCCGCTTGTGGGCCACGGTCCGCTCGTGGACGGGCGTGCCGGGAACCGACTCGGCCGCGGCGTTGAGGAAGCCGCAGCCGCGGTAGCCGTCCCGACGGCAGGCGCTGGCCAGGGCGTCGAAGAGGCCAACGAGCTGGTCGCGCGGTTCCGGGCCGGCAGCTTCCGCGGCCGCGTGCAGCTGGCCGGTCCACACCTCGTCGACCCGGTCGAGGTAGGCCAGGACCAGGTCGTCCTTGCCGGGGAAGTGCTTGTAGAAGGTGGCCTTCGCGACCCCGGACTCCGCGATCAGCCGGTCGACACCGACCGCGCGGATGCCCCGGGCGTAGAACAGCCGGAAGGCGGTGTCGAGGATCCGGTCTCGGGCGGAGGAGTCGGGCACGGCTTGATGGTAGACAGATCTGTCTGCTAACGTCCAGCCCACGACAGGCAGACCGGTCTGTCTACCCCTCTCACGCAGGAGCTCCCATGAACATCGCCGTCCTCGGCACCGGCATGGTCGGCCAGGCGCTCGCCGGCCGTCTCGCCGCCCTCGACCACGCCGTCACCGTCGGCACCCGTGACCCGCAGGACACGCTCGCGCGCACCGAGCCCGACGGGATGGGCAACCCGCCCTTCGCCGCGTGGCACGCCGAGCACCCCCACGTCGCGCTCGCGTCCTTCGCCGACGCCGCTGCCGGCGCCGAGCTGGTGGTGCTCGCCGGAAATGGGGCCGCCGCCGCCGACATGCTGAGCGCCGCCGGAGCGGCCAACCTCGCCGGCAAGGTCGTGCTCGACATCTCCAACCCGCTCGACTTCTCTGCCGGCTTCCCGCCCAGCCTGTTCGTCAAGGACACCGACTCCCTCGGCGAGCAGCTCCAGCGCACCTTCCCCGAAGCTCGGTTGGTGAAGTCGCTCAACACGCTCAACGCATCCCTCATGGTCGATCCCGCGCGCCTGGGGCAGAGCTCGACCGTGTTCCTGTCGGGCGACGACGCCGACGCCAAGGCCACGGTCAGCGTCCTGCTGAAGTCGTTCGGCCACGACGACGTGATCGACCTCGGCGGCATCGAGACGGCTCGGGGGACCGAGATGCTGCTGCCGCTGTGGCTGCGCCTCATGGCGGCCCTCGGGACGCCCCACTTCAACGTCAAGGTCGTCCGCTGACGACGTGACGATCCGCGGTCAGGCGCGGTTCGCCCACCACTCCTGGAGCCGCCAGCCCGCGTCGGCCTCGGTCAGCGGACCCTCGTCCATCCGGAGCTCCAGCAGGAAGCGGTAGGCCTCGCCCACCTCGCGACCCGGGCCGATGCCGAGCAGCTCCATGATCTGGTTGCCGTCGAGGTCGGGCCGGATCGCGGCGAGCTCCTCCTCCTCGGAGAGCCTTGCGATCCGCTCCTCGAGGTCGTCGTAGGTGCGGCGCAGCCGCTCGGCCTTGCGCCGGTTGCGGGTGGTGCAGTCGGCCCGGGTCAGGATGTGCAGCCGCTCGAGCTGGTCGCCCGCGTCGCGGACGTAGCGGCGCACGGCGGAGTCGGTCCATCCGCCGTCGCCGTATCCGTGGAACCGCAGGTGCAGCTCCACCAGGGCGGACACCGCGTCGATCTCGTCGTTGGAGAACCGGAGCGCCTGCATCCGCTTGCGGGTCATCTTGGCGCCGACGACGTCGTGGTGGTGGAAGGTGACGGTGCCGTCGTCGAGGAACTTGCGGGTCCGGGGCTTGCCGACGTCGTGCATCAGCGCCGCGAACCGGACGATGAAGTCCGGGGCCGACGGCAGCCGGTGCTCGAGGTCGATCGCCTGCTCCAGCACGGTCAGGGTGTGCTCGTAGACGTCCTTGTGCCGGTGGTGCTCGTCGCGCTCCAGCGCCAGCGTCGGCAGCTCGGGCAGCACCAGCGCTGCCAGGCCGGTCTCGACGAGCAGGGTGAGCCCGTGGCGGGGCCGGGGCGCCGACACCAGCTTCACCAGCTCGTCGCGGACCCGCTCGGCGGAGATGATCCCGATCCGCTCCGCCATGGCGGTCATCGCGGCGACCACCTCGGGAGCGACCTCGAACCCGAGCGTGGCCGCGAACCGGGCGGCCCGCATCATCCGCAGCGGGTCGTCGGAGAAGCTGTCCTCGGGCCGGCCCGGCGTCCTGAGCAGCCGGTGGGCGAGGTCGACCACCCCGCCGTAGGGGTCCTCGAAGGTCCGGTCGGGTATCGAGACCGCCATCGCGTTGACCGTGAAGTCGCGGCGGCCGAGGTCGCCCACGAGGGTGTCGCCGAAGTCGACGGCCGGCTTGCGCGAGGAGGGGTCGTAGCTCTCCGAGCGGAACGTCGTGACCTCGACCTGCCAGTCGCCGGTGCGGGCGCCGATGGTGCCGAAGTCGCGGCCGACGTCCCAGACGGCGTCGGCCCAGCCGGCCAGCAGCCGCTCGGTCTCGTCGGGCCGCGCGGAGGTGGTGAGGTCGAGGTCGCCGACGGTGCGCCCGAGCATCGCGTCGCGCACCGGCCCGCCGACCAGGTGCAGCGAGTGCCCGGCGGCGGTGAAGCGCTCGCCCAGTGGCCCGAGCACCGGGGCCAGCCGGTCGAGCTCGGCGCGCAGCGACCGCTCAGCCTCGACCATGGTGGGCCCCGCGGGCGCGGGGGGTGGAACCTGCTCGGACACGACCCGCAACTCTAGGGCACGGCCCATCCGCGCGCGGACCCGGCGCAACGACGTCCGCCGGGCCTCGCGGTGGCGCCGGTACGGGTCAGTCGGAGGTGCGGCTGTAGCAGACCATCGTCCGGTGGCCGACGCGCCAGGCGTCGCGGCCCGGGCCCTCCCAGCGCCATCGGCGGGTGGAGGTCAGCCGGGGGCAGCGGCGGTCGGCGGCACGCTGGAACTGCTTCATCGTGGGGAAGTCATCGGTCCGCAGCCGGAAGCCGCCGGTCGCACGCCACCGGTGGCCGCGGGCGCAGGTGGTGACGGCGGGGTCGCTCGTGAGACACCGGGCCACGGAGTCGGGCAGGTCGGTGTCGAGCACCGGGGCGGTGTCGCTCGGCAGCGGCATCACCTTGCTGCCACCGAGGAGCACCAGGTCGCAGCGGAACCAGCGGGCACCGTGGTCACGCTGCGTCTTGGTGGGCATGAACCAGCCCATCGAGTACGCCGACATCTCCCGGGCCTTCTCGGTCCCGCCGAGGTGGTCCTCCCACGCCGGGAGGCAGGCGTTGCTGACCGCACGGGACAGCTTGGCGAGCGGGGAGTCCCAGTCGAGCGCATCCGGGAGCAGGTCGACCGAGAACACGTACGACGTGTGCGACTCGGTGCAGTCTCCGGCTGCCGAGGGGTCGGAGGCCGCGTCGTACTCGTCGAAGGTCAGCTGCCGGCACTCGCCGACGTCGGGCATCTGGTACTCGGGGCCATCGGGGACCCGGGCGCCGGCCGGTGGGGCGAGGGCCACCACCGAGGCGGCGAGCAGCGTGGCGAGGCCGAGCCCGAGGGCACGACGCAGCGTCCGAGAAGTCTTCATGGAGGTCCCTTCCGAGGTCGAAAATCCGGCTGAAGATACCAGCCCGGAACGGCCCGCGAGAGCGCGTGGCCCCGGCCGTCGGAGCGGGTTTCCGACGCGCTCCGGGCGGCCCCGATCGACACCACCCCGCCGGATAGAGTCGGCGCGTGCGCCACCCGCTGTCCCTGCTGCCTGCCCTCGTGGCGGCGGCAGCGGCCGCACTCGCGCTCCCGGCACCGGCGGTGGCCTCGCCCCCGGCAGTCGACGCCGGGGTGCCGGCCGCCGCGGCCGACGACGCCGACCCGCTGCGGGTGAGCATCGACCGGCTCACCCCGGGCGAGATCCCCGAACAGGGTCCGGTCCGGATGCAGGGGACGGTCACCAACGTCAGCGACGAACGGTGGCGCGCGGTCAACGTGCACGCCTTCGTGGGCTACGGACCGATGACCACCTCCGCGGAGCTCGCCTCGGCCCGGGAGGTGCCGGCCGAGGCCGAGGTCGGCCGCCGGATCTTCATCCCGGGGACCTTCGACAGCGTCGGCGGCCTCGACCCGGGCGAGAGCGCCACCTACGAGATCCTGCTCAAGCGCAACCAGATCCCGGCCCAGGAGCCCGGGGTCTACTGGTTCGGGGCGCACGCGCTCGGCAACACCACGGACGCCCGGGACGCCGTCGCCGACGGCCGGGCCCGCACCTTCCTCCCGCTGCTGCCGCCGAGCCTGGCCCGGGAGCCGGTCCGGGCCTCCGTGGTCGTCCCGGTCCGGCACCCGGTCGCGCACACCCGGACCGGCCGGTTGATCGGCGAGCCGGCCTGGGCACGCGACCTCGGTCCGGGCGGTCCCCTGCGGCAGCTGGTCGCGCTGGGCGAGGCCGCGCGCAACCGGCCGGTGAGCTGGCTGGTCGACCCCGCCGTACCAGCGACGGTGCAGCGGCTGGTCGACGGCAACGGCCTCCGGTCCCTCGCCGACAGCTCCGAGGCCGGGCCGGTCGAGCGGGACGGCACGCCCTCGGCCGACGCCTCGAAGGAGCCGTCGGGGTCGGCCTCCTCGGCACCACCCGACGACGACCCGGACCGGGGACCGGCCGCCGCTCCCGGTGAGGTGTGGCTGGAGCGCCTGGCCGCGGCGGTCGACGGCGACCAGGTGCTGTCGCTCCCCTACGGCGACGTCGACGTCTCGGCCGCCCACGACCACGGCCCGGCCCTGCTCCGGACGGCCAGGCTCCGGGCCGCCGAGGAGCTCGACGAGCTCGACGTCACTGCCCTCCCGGCCGTCGCGCCGCCGTCGGGCTACCTGTCCACCGAGGCCCTCACCGCCCTCCCCGACGACACGCACCCCCTGCTGACCGACCGGATGCTCCCGGAGGGCCTCGACGCGGGGCCGCTCGACGTGGGCGACCGCCCGGTGCTGTTCGCGGCGTCCGACGTGGCCTCCGGTGGTCCCGGCCCGGACGACCCGCTCGGCACGGTGGCGGTGCGGCAGCGGATCCTCGCCGAGGCAGCCGTGCGGCTGCTCGACGAGCGGCGTACGCCGCTGGTGGTGGTGCTGCCGCAGACGTGGGCGCCCGACCGCCCGGCCGCGTTCTGGCAGGGGCTCGGCGTGCCGTGGCTGTCGCTGACCGACCCGACCTCGCTGGTGCCCGACCGCGAGGTCGCCGCGGACGTCCTGGACTACCCGCCCGAGCAGCGCGAGGCCGAGCTCCCGGCCGCCAACGTCGAGACGGCCACGCAGCTGGAGGAGGCGGGCCAGGTCCTGGCCAACGTCCTCACCGACAACGACGAGATCGACCAGGAGGTGACCGACGAGGCCCTCTCCGCGATCTCCTACGCCGGCCGCAGGAACGCCGAGCAGTCGCGGCTGCGCACCGAGCAGTCGCTCCGCTGGATCGAGCGGCGCACCCGCGCGGTCCGCGTCCGCGCCCCCCGGGGCGTGACCCTGTCCAGCGCGGCCGGCGGCTTCGCGACGACGCTCACCAACCGGCTCGACCACCCGGTCACGATCTCGCTCAAGGCGATCACCGACGCCTCGCTCTCGGTCGACACCCCGCCCACCATCGACCTGGCCGCGCGCGGCAGCCAGACCGTCGTGCTCGACGCCACCACGACCACGCCGGGCGTCCACTACGTCCGGCTGGTGGTGACCGACGACGCCGGCGCCCCCCTCGGGTCCTCGGCCACCCTGCCCGTGCGGTCCGCCCAGGTCAGCCAGGTGATCTGGCTGATCCTCGGCGTCGGTGTCGGGCTGCTCTTCCTGGCCATCGCGGTACGCCTCGTCCGGCGCATCCGGAGCGACCGCACATGAGCGACCAGAAGATCCTGTCGTCCAGCGCGGTGATGGCCGCCGGCACCGTGGTCTCGCGGATGAGCGGCTTCGTCCGTTCGGCGCTGCTGGTCGCCGCGCTCGGCAACAGCCTCCACGGCGAGCTGTTCAACGTCGCCAACACGGTGCCGAACATGCTCTACATCCTGCTGGCGGGCGGCATCTTCAACGCCGTGCTGGTCCCCCAGCTGGTGCGGGCGATGAAGCACGACCCCGACCGCGGCCAGGCCTACACCGACCGGGTGGTCACGCTCGCCGGGCTGTTTCTGGCCCTGGTCACGGTGCTCCTGGTGCTGGCCGCGCCCTGGGTGATGCAGATCTTCCTCAGCGACGCCTACGACCGACCCGAGCTGGCCGCCCAGCTCGAGTCGGTCAACGACTTCGCCCGCTGGTGCCTGCCCCAGGTCTTCTTCTACGGCATGTTCGTGCTGGTCGGGCAGATCCTGAACTCGCGGGGCCGGTTCGGCCCGATGATGTGGGCCCCCATCGCCAACAACCTGGTGGCGATCGGCGTGCTGACGACGTACCTCCTCGTCTACGGCACCGCCGGTCCCGAGGAGCGCGGCGGACCGTTCACGCCGGGCCAGGAGGCGCTGCTGGGCCTCGGGTCGACGCTCGGCATCGTGATCCAGCTGGCGGTCCTGGTCCCCTACCTGCGCAGCACCGGCTACCGGTTCCGGCCCCGGTTCGACTTCCGCGACGCCGGGCTGGGCCACACGCTGCGGCTCGGCGTCTGGACGCTGCTGTTCGTGCTGGTCAACCAGCTGGCGTACGCCGTCGTGGTGCGGCTGGCGTCCAGCGGTCCCGCCGAGACCCTGGGCAACGACCCGGCCGCCACCGGCTACCTCGTCTACTCCTCGACGTTCCTCATCGTGATGGTCCCGCACTCGGTGGTGACGGTCTCGCTCGCGACCGCGGTGCTGCCCCGGATGTCGGGACTGGCCGCCGAGGGCGACCTCGGCGAGCTGGCCCGGACGCTGCTGCTGGCGCTGCGCAACGCGCTCGTCGTCATCGTCCCGTTCGCGCTGCTGCTGCCGCTGGTGTCCCTCGACGCCGCCCACGTGGTCTGGGGCTGGGGAGCAGGCAGCGACAGCTACGCCAACTTCGCGCCGTCGCTCGCGCTGTTCGGGGTCGGGCTGGTGTTCTTCACCGTCCACTACCTGATGCTGCGCGGCTTCTACGCCCTCGAGCAGACCCGTACCGTCTTCTTCATCCAGTGCTCCATCGCGGTCACCAACGTGGTCGCGGCGCTGCTGCTGGTGCGCGAGGCCACCGCCGCGCAGACCTCCCCCGCGCTGGTGCTCGCCTACGGCGCCTCCTACCTCGTCGGCGCGGTCGTCTCGTCGACGATGCTGGCGCGGCGGCTGCGCGGGGCCGGTGGCGAGGGACGGGCGCTGGCCGGATTCGGCGCACGGCTGCTCGTCGTGGCGGTGCCGGCGGCCGCGGTGGCGTACGTCGTGGGGCGGCTGCTCGGCGTCGTCCTCGGCCCGGACCCGAGCGCCGGCGGGGCCCTGCTGCGGGCGATCGTGGTCACGGGCGTCGACGTGGCCGGCTTCGTGCTGCTCGCCCGGCTGGCCGGGCTGCAGGAGGTCACGGCCGTCCTCGACCTGGTCGCACGTCGGGGATCCTCCCGCGGACGCGGCGCGGGCCACCTACCATGACCGGGATGAGCCGATGGAGGGCCCGTCGCGCTCCTGAGGGGTTGGGAGGACCTTGACCCAGGCAGCAAGACCCGGCGACGTGCTCGCCGACCGTTACAAGCTGGTCGACCTGCTCAGCGAGAGTGGGAACGGCCGGTTCTGGCGCGCCCACGACGACGTGCTCGACCGCCACGTGGCCCTCCACTGCATCGCCGAGGACGACGAGCGCGCTCCGGGCCTCACCGAGGCCGCGCGGTTGTCGGCGACCGTGCTCGACCGGCGGCTGCTGCGGGTGCTCGACGCCGACCACGGCGACGGCATGTCCTACGTCGTCAACGAGTGGGGCTCCGGCACCTCCCTCGACATCCTGATCGGCACCGAGGGTCCGCTGCCGCCGCGCAAGGCCGCGTGGGTGGTCTCCGAGGTGGCCGCGTCGATCGCGGTCGCCCACGAGGCGCGGGTCGCCCACGGTCGGCTGGTGCCCGAGACCGTGCTGCTCGACCACACCGGGTCGGTGCGGATCATCGGCTGCTGCGTCGACGCGGCGCTGCGCGGGCTGCCCCCCGGCCGGATCAGCCAGGACGTCTCCGACCTCGGCGGGCTCCTCTACTACGCGCTCACCGGCCGCTGGGCCGGCAGCTCGGCGTCCAACGTGCGGCAGGCCCCGCGGGCCGCCGGCCGCTGGTTGCGCCCGCGCCAGGTCCGCGCCGGCATCCCGCGGGTCCTCGACGGCATCTGCGACGTCGTCCTCAACCCCTACGCGGCTGCCCCGACCGGCGGCCCCCACAACCTGCTGACGGCCGCCGGCCTGGCCGAGGCGCTCCGCGAGTACGTCGGCGACCCCGTCGGCATGGCCGAGGCCTCTCCACTCAACGGGGTGCGCGGTGCCGGTGCCCTCGCGGTCCCGGGCCCGCGTCCGGAGCGTGACCCCGACGCCACCCGCACCATCCCCCCGGCCGAGGCACCGACCGAGGCCCCGGACACGGCGACCGACGCCGAGGCCGACGCCGCCGCGGTCGCGGACACGGAGGCGGTCGACACCTCCGAGAAGACCCAGGCGATCGCGCCGGACGAGGCCCCGGACGCCCCCGCCGACGGTCCGACCCTGGCCACGCCGATGGTGCCGCCGGGCGTGGGCACGCCGCCCGTCGCGACCCCGCCGCCCGTCGACCCCGTGGCGCACGGGGCCGCTGCGCCCGAGGAACCGGTCGAGACGGGTGGCGCAGCAGCCACGCCGGACCCGGTCGACCAGCCCACCCAGGCCGGCATGCCGATCTTCGACGACGAGGGCGACGAGGTCAGCTGGTTCTCGGCCCGCAACGACCCGCCACCCCCGCCCCCGCCGCTCGAGGACCCGCCCGAGCGGCCGCTGTTCGCGCCCGAGCCCAGCGATGGTGGTCCGGCGAGGCGGCCCCGTCCCGGCGCGGCGACGACGTCGCAGCGGGAGTACTGGCCCTGGGACACCGCGGCCGGCGCCGGGTCGGGCAGCGGCGTGATCCCGGTGACCGAGGACGACGAGGGCGACGGCGGCGTACCCGGTCGTTCCTGGTTCCGCCTCGGCGCGATCGCGGGGGCCTCGCTGCTGCTGGTGCTCGCGGTGCTGGTCGCGTTCAACCTCGGCCGCGGCAAGACCCCGCTCGGCGCCGAGCCCGAGCCGGAGTCGCCGTCCGCCTCGGCCAGCGAGTCGCAGCGGCCGCTCCAGGCGATCGAGATCGCGGGGGTGCGCGACTTCGACCCCCAGGGCGACCCGCCCGAGGAGAACCCCGACCTGGCCCCGCTGGCCGTCGACGGCGACGCCACCACCGCCTGGGCCACCCAGACCTACTTCGACCAGTTCGGTCCGCCGCCCGGACTCAAGACCGGGATCGGGATGGTGCTCGACCTCGGTGAGTCGCAGGAGGTCTCGCAGGTCGACCTCACCACGCTCGGGTCGCCGATGGAGGTGTCCTACTACCTCAGCGACGACGACCCCACCGCGGTCGCCGGGCTGCAGCCGGTTGCCACCGGCAGCGTCGCCGACGACTCGCTCCGCACCACCCTCGACGAGCCCGCCACCGGTCGCTACCTGGTCGTCTGGATCACCGCCCTGCCCCCGATCGGCAGCGACTTCCGGGCCGAGATCGCCGAGGTCGAGGTCAAGGGATGACCTCCGCCGACGAGCGGAGCGACGCCGCGCTGCTCGCCGCCCACGTCGAGGGCGACACCACGGCGTTCGGCGTGCTCGTCACCCGGCACCGCGACCGGCTGTGGGCGGTCGCGCTGCGGACGACGGGCAACCCCGACGACGCAGCCGACGGCCTGCAGGAGGGGCTCGTCGCCGCCTACCGCCGCGCGGGCTCGTTCCGCGGGGAGTCGCAGGTCACGACGTGGCTGCACCGGGTCGTGGTCAACGCCTGCCTCGACCGGCTGCGGGCCGCGAAGGTTCGCCGGGCCGAGCCGCTCCCCGACGACCTCGACGAGCGGGGTGACCGGGGATCGCTGGCCACCAGCACGCCCGTCGACCCCGCCGACGCCGCGCTCGCCGACGAGCGGCGCCGGACGGTGCTGGCCGCGCTGGCCGAGCTGCCGCCCGAGCAGCGCGCCGCCCTGGTCCTGGTCGACATGGAGGGCTACCCGGTCGCCGAGGCCGCGGCGATGCTCGACTGCGCGCCCGGCACGGTGAAGTCGCGCTGCTCCCGCGGCCGGACCCGGCTGGCCCGGGTGCTCGGCGTGCTCGACCCCGCGGGTGACGCGGACCACGTGCCGCCCGGGAACCCCGCGGCCGGCCGGGCCGTCCCATCGCCGGAGCCCCGGGGCCCGCCGGGCGTCACCGGCGCCTGACCCGATCCCCCGTCCGCCCACGATCCCGCCCGAGGAGGTGACCCGCATGGACGACGAGCTGACCCCGCACGAGACAGAGCGGGTCCGCCGCCTGCTGGCCGACGCCCGCCACACCGAGCCGATCCCCGCTGACGTCGCGGCCCGGATCGACCGGGCCCTCGCCGACCTGGGTTCCGAGCCGGCCACCGCTGCGCCCGTCGTACCCCTCGCGGCGCGACGGCGCAACGCGGGCAGGCTGCTCCTCGCCGCCGCGGCCGTGGTCGTCGGTGGCGTCGCGCTCGGCCAGGTGGTCGGCAGCGACAACGAGAACGCGGCGATGGACTCCCCCACGGCCAGCGAGGGCGAGCCTGCCGCCCCCGACCGCGACGGGGAGCTGAGCGACGGCAGGGGGGTCTTCGGGTCCGACGGCGCCGAGGACGCCGAGCCGCTGCCCGGGGCGGTATCCGACACCCGCCGGTCGATCTCGAAGCTGCCTCCCCGGCAGATCCGGCCCCAGCACCTCGCCCTCGACGCCGAGCGGCTGCGACCCCTGGCGACCGCCCAGAAGACCGCCGCGAGCTCCGCGCGCGCCCCCCGGTCAGCCGACCTCGCCCCGCTCGACGGCTGCGCACCGGGGGCCTGGGGCGGCGGGCGCTACGTCCGCGTCGCCTTCGGCCACGAGGCCGGCTGGCTGGTCTACCGGGCGCCCCGGGGCGGCACCCAGGTCGTCGACCTGTTCCTGTGCGGGGACGACTCCCCCGAGCGGTCCGCGACGCTGCCCTACGACTGAGCGACGCGTCCGCTCCGCCCGGGAATGCGGCTCGCCTACGATCGGTTCTGTTCGCGTACCCCCTACCGAGGAGCAGCATGACCGACCAGCCCACCCGCGAGCCCCGCAACGTCATCGTCATCGGCTCGGGCCCGGCCGGCTACACCGCCGCCCTCTACACCGCCCGTGCCGCCTTGGCCCCCCTCGTCTTCGAGGGCTCGGTCACCGCAGGTGGTGCGCTCATGAACACCACCGAGGTCGAGAACTTCCCGGGCTTCCGTGAGGGGATCATGGGTCCTGCCCTCATGGACGAGATGCGCGCCCAGGCCGAGCGGTTCGGCGCCGAGCTGGTCGCCGACGACATCGTCGAGGTCGACCTCACCGGCGACGTCAAGGTGGTCCGGACGGCGACCGACACCTACACCGCCCGGTCGGTGATCCTCGCGACGGGCTCCGGCTACCGCAAGCTGGGCCTGCCCCGCGAGGAGGAGCTGTCCGGCCGCGGCGTCTCGTGGTGCGCGACCTGCGACGGCTTCTTCTTCCGCGAGCAGGCCATCGCCGTCGTCGGCGGCGGCGACTCCGCCGTCGAGGAGGCCACCTTCCTCACCCGGTTCGGCTCGAAGGTCTACCTGATCCACCGGCGCGACGAGCTGCGCGCCTCCAAGATCATGCAGGAGCGCGCGTTCGCCGACCCCAAGCTCGAGGTCATCTGGAACGCCGAGGTCGCCGAGATCCACGGCGCCGACAACGTCGAGTCCCTGACGCTGCGTGACACGGTCACCGGCGAGACCCGCCCGCTGGACGTGACCGGACTGTTCATCGCGATCGGCCACGACCCGCGCTCGGAGCTGCTCGGCGGCCAGGTCGACCTCGACGACGAGGGCTACGTGCTGGTCGACCACCCGACCACGCACACCAACATCCCCGGCGTGTTCGCCTCCGGCGACCTGGTCGACCACACCTACCGGCAGGCCGTCACCGCCGCCGGCACCGGCTGTGCCGCCGCCCTCGACGCCGAGCGGTTCATCGCGGCCCTCGACCACCACGGCTCCACCGCCGGCGACGCGGCCGAGACCGCCGAGCTGGTGCGCGAGGCCGTGCAGACCGCCGGCGCCTGACCCCTGCCCACCCCGCCCGCCATACGCCGCGCTCCGCCTGCGGCCACGGCTGCCCGGTCTGCTTTAACGCCGGGTAGCGACTGTCCACCCGGTCCGGACCGGGTGGGCAGAGTGGCTAACCCGGCGTTACTCGGGCTGGCAGACCACCAGCATCCACAGGGGCGCTCGCTCACGCGCTGTCCACAGGTCCGCCGCAGCCCCCCGCCCGGCGGTGCCCGGACGCCGGAGGCTGCCGGGCATGCTCTTGCGCGTCACGGCTCTGGTCCGCATCCAGCACGGCCTGATCACCCGCCGGCAGCTCCGCGACTCGGGGTTCGACGACCGGCAGGTGAAGCGACTGCTCAAGCGCGGTGTGCTGATGCCCCTGCGCCGCGGGGTGTACGTCGAGCGCGACCGGTGGGACTCGCTGGAGCCCTACCGCGAGCAGCCGATGCTCCGCATCCGCGCGGCTCGGCTGACCCTCGGCGGCGACTACGTCCTGAGCCACGACTCGTCCTCGATCGTGCAGCACATGGGTGCTCCCGACCCGACGCGGTCGTTGGTCCACGTCACCCGCACGAAGGTCCACGGCGATGCGGTCCGGGCCGGCGTCAAACATCACCTCGCGCCCTTCGCCCCGGAGCAGGTGCTGGTCGTCGACGGCCTGGCGGTGCTCGACCCGGCCCGCACCGCGCTCGACATGGCGCGCGAGCACGGCCTGGTCGCGGGCGTCGCCTGCTGCGACGCCGCGCTGCGGGCAGGCGTCACGTGGTCCGAGCTCGAGGAGGCCAGGTCCCGGATGTGGTGCTGGCCCTACAGCACCGTGATGGACGAGGCACTCCTGCTCGCCGACCCGGGCGCCGACAGTTGGCTGGAGTCCGAGGCGCGGGTGCTGGTCTGCGGGTTGGGGATCGGCCGGCCGGAGACCCAGTTCGGCCTGACCGACTGCCACCGCACGGCTTGGTGCGACCTCCGCGTCGGACGCCACTTCTTCGAGATCGACGGTGCACTCAAGTACGACGACGACAACCTCACCGGCCGGACACCGCGCGAGGTGCTGCTGGACGAGAAGCAGCGTCACGACTTCGTCACCGGTTTTCAAGCTCGGCGGGTCGCGGATCACCGCCTACGACTGCCGGGCCGGGCGCCGGGCTGCCGAGGCGCGATTGCTCAGGGAGTTCCTCGACACCTGCGACCGGTTCGGCACCGACATCAGCGACCTCGCGCCGTACATCGTGCGTCGTCCCCGCTGACCCACCAGCCCTACCAGTCTCACCTGCCACACCCGCCGCGGGTTGCCCGCACCTGCCCTGCTGCCTGTAACGCCGGGTTGCCGACTGTTCCCACCCGGTCCGGACCGGGTGGGTAGAGCAGCTAACCCGGCGTTACAGCGCACCGGAGCGGCGGGGAACAACTGTCGGTGGGGTGGTGTTGACTGAACCGACAGACCTCCCGAGATCGCCGATCTCCCTGATCCGAAAGGGTGCCGCAGTGGGCAACATCTCCGCCGTGACCGACGCCGACTTCGAGGCCCAGGTCCTCAAGTCCGACAAGCCCGTCCTGGTCGACTTCTGGGCCGAGTGGTGCGGACCGTGCCGCCAGGTCCAGCCGATCCTCGAGGAGATCGCGGCCAGCCACGGCGACGACGTCACCATCGTCAAGATGAACGTCGACGAGAACCCCGTCACCCCGTCGTCCTACCGGGTCACCGGCATCCCGACCCTCAACCTCTACCAGGGTGGCGAGGTCGTGAAGTCGATCGTCGGCGCGCGCCCGAAGGCCGCGCTGCTCAACGAGCTCTCCGACTACATCAACTGAGGGGGGTCGGTCGCCTGCCGACCGACCGTCCGGTTCGACCGCGGTGCGCCCTCCGGGGCGTGCCGCGGTTTCGTCTGCGGGCGGACCACGCCGACCAGTCGCTCCAGCGCCGCCTCGACCTCGTCCTTCCAGGTGACCGCCGAGCGCAGGTCCATCCGCATGCGTGGCGTCGTCGGGTGCGGCCGGTGGGTCCGGAACCCGACGCCGCTCAGGAAGTCGACCGGGACCTGGCAGCGGCTCAGCGCCCGGCCGCGCTGCCCGAACGCCTCCACCGCCCGGATGTCCCGCTCGACGAGGTCGCGGGCCATCGCCCGCACCAGCATCCGGCCCACGCCGTACCCCCGCGAGCCGGGCTCGACGTACGCCGTGGTCATCAGCACCGCGTCCGGCGACACCGGCGCCGTGGCGAACCCCCCGGCGCCCGGCACGAACGCCGCCGGCGCATAGAGCACGTAGCCGACGAGCGCGTCGTCGACCATCGCCACCCGGCCACAGGAGCCCCACTCGCGCAGCACCTCCGACACCCAGGCCTGCTTCTCCTCCGCCGGGTCCGGCACCCTGTCGCGCCGCACCGGGTCCAGCTCCCAGAACAGGCAGGACCGGCACGGCGCCGGCAGCGCGTCGAGGGTGTCCAGGGTGAGCCGGACGGCGGTTCGGGTCATGGCGCCCCTCCTCCCTCCGATGGTAGGCGGACGCCCGCCACCGGAGCACGCCCCGCCTGAGAGGATGGCGCCCGTGCGACCGATCCGGCAGAGCAGGAAGCTCCACCACGTCCGCTACGACGTCCGGGGGCCGATCCTGACCGAGGCGCAGCGGCTCGAGGCCGAGGGGCACCGGATCCTCAAGCTCAACATCGGCAACCCCGCGCCGTTCGGCTTCGAGGCCCCCGAGGCCATCGTCGCCGACATCGTCCACCACCTGCCCGAGGCGCAGGGCTACAGCGACTCCCAGGGGATCTACCCCGCCCGGACCGCGGTCGCGCAGTACTACCAGCAGCGTGGCCTGCGGGACGTCTCCGTCGAGGACGTCTTCATCGGCAACGGCGTGTCCGAGCTGATCTCGATGGTGCTGCAGGCGTTCGTCGACGACGGCAACGAGATCCTGGTCCCCGCCCCCGACTACCCGCTGTGGACCGGCGCGGTCACGCTCAGCGGCGGCGTACCCGTGCACTACCTGTGCGACGAGGACGACGACTGGAACCCCGACCTCGCCGACATCGAGTCGAAGATCACCGAGAACACCCACGCCATCGTCATCATCAACCCCAACAACCCCACCGGTGCCGTCTACGACCGCCGTACCGTCGAGGGGCTGGTCGACATCGCGCGTCGCCACCACCTCGTCGTGTTCGCCGACGAGATCTACGAGAAGATCCTGTTCGACGACGCCGTCCACCACCACACGGCGGCATCGGCCGGCCACGACGTCCTCTGCCTGACCTTCAGCGGCCTCTCCAAGGCCTACCGGGTCTGCGGCTACCGTGCAGGCTGGGTGATGGTGTCCGGCCCCAAGGAGCTCGCCACCGACTTCCTCGAGGGGCTCACCCTCATCGCCAACATGCGGATGTGCGCCAACGTGCCGGCACAGCACGCGATTCAGACCGCACTCGGCGGCTACCAGTCGATCGAGGAGCTGATCGTCCCCGGCGGCCGGTTCTACGAGCAGAGCATGCTGGCCCACAAGCTGCTCAACGACATCCCGGGCGTCTCCTCGGTCCGGCCGCGCGGAGCGCTCTACTGCTTCCCGCGGCTGGACCCCGAGGTGTACGACGTCCACGACGACGAGCAGCTCGTGATCGACCTGCTGCGGGCCAAGAAGCTCCTGGTGACCCACGGGACCGGCTTCAACTGGCCACGCCCCGACCACTTCCGGATGGTCACGTTGCCCGACGTGGCGGTGCTGGAGGAGGCGATCGGCCGGATCGCCGAGTTCCTGGCGACCCGCCGCTGACCCGCGCCCTCTAGGCTGACCCCGTGCGGGACCTCACCTACCCCCCGATCATCGTCGCGGCCAAGCTGGGGTTCCGGCTCCTGGGGCAGCGCATCGACCTCCAGGGCACGCACCACGTCCCCCGCACCGGCGGGGTGATGCTTGCCGTCAACCACGTGGGTTACGTCGACTTCGTCTACGGCGGCCTGGCTGCTAACCCCTCAGGTCGCAAGGTCCGGTTCATGGCCAAGCGTGAGCTCTTCGACCACCGGTTCAGCGGCCCGCTGATGCGGTCGCTCCACCACATCGAGGTCGACCGCGGCTCCGGCCTGGCGTCGTACCGGACCGCGGTCGACTTCCTGCGCGACGGGGAGTGTGTCGGGATCTTCCCCGAGGCGACGATCTCGCGGGCGATGGAGCTCAAGGAGTTCAAGACGGGGGCGGTCCGGATCGCGGCGGAGGCCGGCGTACCGCTGGTGCCGGTCGTGCTGTGGGGCACCCAGCGGATGATGACCAAGGACCACCCGCGCGACTTCTCCCGCGGCACGACCATCCTGATCCGGGTCGGCGAGCCACAGCACCCCACCGGCGCGGACCCCGAGGCCGAGACCGCCACCCTCAAGACGGCGATGGCGGCGTTGCTCGACGGGGCGATCCACGACTACCCGGCCGAGGAACAGCCGCCGGGCGCGTGGTGGGTTCCCCAGCGGTACGGCGGCTCAGCGCCGACCCTGGCCGAGGCGGCCGCGCTGGACGCCGCCGAGAAGCGGGAGCGGGCCGCCCGACGCGCTGCCAAGGGCCGGCCGGGGAGCTGATCCGCACATCGACTTGTCGTCTTGTCGACAAAGTGACAGGTCGATGTGGGTCAGATGGGCCGATCGGTGCGGTTGCGGGGATCCATCACGTCGACGATGCGCCGCAGGTCGTCGAGCGAGGCGAACTCCACGGTGATCTTCCCCTTGGCCTTGCCCAGCTGCACCCGCACCCGGGTCTCCAGCCGGTCCGAGAGCCGGTCGGCGATCTCGGCCAGGCCGGGCGCCACCGGACGGGGACGGCGGGCGGCGGGGGCGGCCTTGCCGGTCTCGCCCACCGCCACGATCTCCTCGAGCCCGCGCACGCTGATGCCTTCGCTGACGACCTTGGCGGCCAGCCGGTCCTGGACCTCGGGGTCCTCGACGGCCAGCAGCGAGCGGGCGTGGCCAGCCGACAGCACGCCAGCGGCGACCCGGCGCTGCACGGGCGGTGACAGCTTGAGCAGGCGGAGGGTGTTGCTGATCTGGGGCCGGGAGCGCCCGATGCGCGACGCCAGCTCCTCGTGGGTGCAGCCGAAGTCCTCGAGCAGCTGCCCGTACGCGGCCGCCTCCTCGAGCGGGTTGAGCTGGGAGCGGTGCAGGTTCTCCAGCAATGCGTCGCGCAGCATGTCGTCGTCGCCGGTCTGGCGCACGATCGCCGGGATCTTCTCCAGGCCGGCCTCCTGGGCCGCGCGCCAACGACGCTCCCCCATCACCAGCTCGAAGGAGCCCTCGTCACGCGGCCGCACGACGATCGGCTGCAGCAGCCCGACCTCCTGCAGCGAGGTGACGAGCTCGGACATCGCCTCCTCGTCGAAGACCTGGCGCGGCTGCACCCGGTTGGGCGTGATCGCGGCGATCGGCAGCTCGGCGAAGTAGGAACCGCCCACCAGCTCGGGCGCAGCACCGCTCGTGGCGGCACCGGCCGCGTCGGCGGCGCCACCGTGGGGCGTCGCGTTGCCGTCGCGGCCGACCTGGGGCCGCGTGTCGGCAGGACCTGCGCCGTCGACCTCGGGGGCGGGACGGGCGGGACCAGTGGGGATGAGCGACCCCAGGCCGCGGCCGAGCCCCCTGCGCTGACCGGACTGGGAGGAGGTGGGCTGGGTCATCGTGCAGGTGCTCCCTTGCTGGCGATCTCACGGGCGGCTTCGAGGTAGCAGAGGGCTCCCGGGGAGCCCGGGTCGTAGGTCATCACCGTCTGCCCGTACGACGGGGCCTCGGAGACCCGGACCGAACGCGGGATCGTGGTCTTGAGGACCTGGTCGCCGAAGTGCTCCCGGACCTCGTCGGCGACGCCGGACGCGAGCCGGGTGCGGGCGTCGTACATCGTCACCAGGATGGTGGAGACCGTGAGTCGGGGGTTCAGGTGCGCCCGCACCATCTCCACCGTCTCGAGCAGCTGCCCGAGGCCCTCCAGCGCGTAGTACTCCGCCTGGATCGGGATCATCATCTCCTCGCCCGACACGAGGGCGTTCAGCGTGAGCAGGCCCAGCGACGGCGGACAGTCCACCAGCACGTAGTCGTAGCGCTCGTCACCGGCGTCCTCGGGGCCGCCGACGAGGGGGTGTCCCTGGATGGCCTTGTGCAGCCGGCTCTCGCGCGCCACGACGCTCACCAGCTCGATCTCGGCCCCGGCGAGGTCGATCGTCGCCGGAACCACCCAGAGGCTGGGCAGGTCCGGGCACTCGGCGGTCACGTCGGCGAGTGGGACCCCGTCCACGACCGCGTCGTACGTCGACGCGACCCCGCGGTGGTGCTCGACCCCCAGTGCGGTCGACGCATTGCCCTGCGGGTCGAGGTCGACGACCAGCACCCGCTGTCCGAGCTGGGCGAGAGCGGCCGCGACGTTGACGGTGCTGGTCGTCTTGCCGACGCCGCCCTTCTGGTTGGCCACCACCATCACCCGGGTCCGGTCCGGGCGAGGAACCGACGGCCGCATCCGAGCACTGAACCTGGCCATCACGGTGTGTTCGGCCGCCCGGGCCAGGGGGGTGTTGTTGTCGTCGAAACCACGGCCGGCGGCCGCGACGTCGCCCGCCGTCCGGATCTGGTACGGCGCCGATGTTTCACGTGAAACCACGGGGCTCCCTCCGTGCGAAGGCTCGTCGTCCTCGACGTCCTCAGCCTGTGGATAACTTGGGTAAACATGTGGAGAGGTGCGCTCAGTCGGCCAGCCCAGCCCGGTGGATAACTCGGTCCCGTCCGCGGCCGGGACGCCCTGGGGGAGCCCCTGGGACGGCCAGCCGACGCTGCCGTCCGTGACCCCCGACGGACTCTGGGACACCTCGACCGGACCTTTCACTGTTCACCCTGCCGGCCGCCAGACGCGGGGCCGGAAGGGCTCAACCTACCCTCGCCGGTTCGGCATGGGCCACCCGCACCACCGTGGTCGGTGGATCAACCACCCCGGCCCCCACGCGCAGCACCTCCGGCTCGGCGCACCGCAGCCGTCGGAGGTCGCGAGCCGCCGCGTCGATCTCCTCGTGGATCGAGGACCCCTTCATCGCCACCAGGGCACCGCCTGCGGCCACCAGCGGCATCGACCAGCGCAGGAGCTTGCCGAGCGGGGCGACCGCCCGCGAGGTCACCACGTCGTACCGGGCTCCTCCGTGGAGCTCCTCGGCGCGAGCCCGTAGCACCGAGACGTCGTCGAGCCCGAGGTCGGCCACCACCTCCTCCAGGAACGTCGTACGCCGCAGCAACGGCTCCACCAGCGTCACCTGCAGGTCGGGTCGGGCGATCGCGAGGACCAGGCCGGGGAGCCCGGCCCCGGAACCGAGGTCGCACACGGTGGCTCCCCGGGGCACGGCCTCGGCGACGACCGCACAGTTGAGCAGGTGGCGCTCCCACACCCGCGACGCCTCCCGCGGGCCGATCAGGCCGCGCACCACCCCGTCGTCCGCGAGCCGCCCCGCGAACCGCTCGGCCAGCTCGAGGCGACCGGACGCGAACACCCCCCGTGCCGCCTCGGGCGCGGGGGGTGCTGCGGCTGTTTCACGTGAAACATCGTCGGCCATCAGCCGGCCCCGTCACTGGGGGAGCACCACCACGTAGCGCTGGGGCTCCACGCCCTCGGACTCCGAGGTCAGCCCGTGGGCCGCCACCGCGTCGTGCACCACCTTGCGCTCGAACGGCGACATCGGCTCCAGCGAGACCGGCTCGCCGGAGTCCCTCACGGTGGCCACGGTCCGCTCGGCCAGCGCGACCAGCTCCTCGCGCTTGGCGGCCCGGAAGCCCGAGATGTCCAGCATCAGTCGCGAGCGCTCGCCGGTCTCGCGGTAGACGGCGAGTCGGGTCAGCTCCTGGAGCGCGTCCAGCACCTCGCCGTCGCGTCCCACCAGCTGCTGCAGCTCGGCGCCGACGATCGACACCGAGGCCCGGTCGCCGTCGACGTCCATGTCGAGGTCCCCGTCGAGGTCCGCGATGTCGAGCAGCTCCTCGAGGTAGTCGGCGGCGATGTCGCCCTCCTGCTCGAGCCGTTCGGTGCGGCTCAGCCCCGGCACACCCTCCTCGGCGGTCCCGGCGTCGTCGGTCGCCTCGCTCGCGACCTCCTCGTCCTGGTCGGTCGGCTCGGTCACGGCCTGGTCCTGCTCACTCATCGCTGTCCTGTCCTCCGGCTCGGTCACTGCTTCTCGTGCGTGGGTGGGATGTTGTCGGGCGGCGGCTTCCGCTGGCCGCTTCCGCCCTTCCCCTGCTTCTTGCGCTGTTCACGGGACTGCCGCTTGGGCTGCTGCCGCTGCGTGGGGCGCTCCTGCGTGGCGGTGGTCCCCGGCTCCGTGTCAGCCGCGGCCTCGGGGGCCACCGTGCCGTGCCGCGCCGCCTTCGCCTCGTCGCGCTTCTGCTTGGCCGCGAACGCCGGCGTCCCGGGAGCCGGGTTGTTGCGGATCACGTAGAACTGCTGGCCCATGGTCCACAGGTTGGAGGTGGTCCAGTAGAGCAGCACGCCGATGGGGAATGCGATGCCGCCGACGGCGAACACGAGCGGCAGGACGTACAGCAGCAGCTTCTGCTGCTGGGCGTAGGGGCCCGTGAGAGCGTCGGGCGGCATGTTCTTGCTCATCAGCTGCCGCTGGGTGAGGAACGTGGTGGCGGTCATCGCGAGCACCAGGAACGCGGCCATCAGCATCGTCCCGACGTCGCCGTTCGCGCTGATGAAGGTCGACGACAGCGGTACCCCGAACAGCTCCGCCTCGCCGAATTGGATCGCCTGCTCCTTGGTGAGCACCCCCTTGGGGTCCTCCTTGGAGGCGCTGTTGAGGATCTGGAACAGCGCGAAGAAGATCGGCATCTGCAGCAGGATCGGCAGGCAGGAGGCGAACGGGTTGGTGCCCGACTCGCGGTAGAGCGTCATCGTCTCCTGGGCGAGCCGCTCCCGGTCGTGTCCGTACTTCTTCTGCAGCTCCTTCACCTTGGGCTGGATCAGCTGCATGTTGCGGCTGGACTTGATCTGCTTCACGAACAGCGGGATCAGCGCCGCCCGGATGACCAGCGTCAGGCCGATGATCGACAGCGCCCACGACGCGCCGCCGTCCGGGGCGAGTCCGACCGCGGTCCACAGCTGGTGGAACAGGTCCAGCACGAAGGAGATCGCGTAGTACAGCGGCGTCATGATGAAGCCGCCGACGGTCTGGAAGAAGTCGATCACTCAGGCTCCTAGCCTCGGGGTGTCCGCCCGCTCGTGGGGCGTGGGGTCGAGCATCGAGTCCCGGTCGCGCGGGGGCCGGGGCGGGGGAACCGGGTCGTAGCCGCCGGCCGCCCAGGGGTGGCAGCGCCCCAGTCGGCGTACGGCGAGGGCGGTGCCCCGCAGGCTGCCGTGGAGGGTGACGGCCTCGAGCGCGTACGCCGAGCAGGACGGGTGGTAGCGGCAGACCTGGCCGTAGAGCGGGCTGATGAGCAGCCGGTAGGCACGCAGCAGCCCGATGAGCACGTACTTCACGACATCACCCGCTGCAGGCAACGCGTGAGGTCGGCGCCGAGTTCCCGGGACGCGGCCGCCGCGGCTGCCGGCGTCGCCCGGACCACGAGCACCCCGAACTCCGGGAGCAGCTCGAGCTGCTCCCGGACCAGGTGTCGGAGACGGCGCTGCACGCGGTGACGGACGACCGAGTTGCCGACGGCCTTGCTGACGACCAGGCCGACCCGCGGCTCGCGGGAGCCGGGGTCGGTGGCCAGGTGCACCACCAGCGTCCGCGACCCGGCGCGGCGGCCGTCACGGATGACCGACCGGAACGTCGGGCCGCTGGTCAGCCGGTGGGCCGCTGGCAGCACGGCGGTGGCCTCAGCGGCCGGCTCAGACGGCCAGGCTCTTGCGGCCCTTGCGGCGGCGCGAGGAGAGGATGGCGCGGCCGGCGCGGGTGCGCATGCGCAGTCGGAAACCGTGCACCTTGTGGCGGCGACGGTTGTTCGGCTGGTACGTACGCTTGCTCACGGCGATCTCTTTCGTGGTGGTGGCGGACTCGTCACCCGGCGGAGTGGAACAGGGCCGCACGAGCCCGTGACTCAACGGGCCGCACGACGCAGGTACCGGCCTTTCGGCTGGCACCGCCCACCCACGCAAGACGACGCTTCCATGGACGTGCGGCACCCGTCGACGCTGTGTCCTGGCCGGGATCGAGCGCAGCCGTGGACACGAGTCACTACCTGGCGACCGGCCAACGGTACGCGGGCGCGCAACGCAGGGTCAAACCCGCGCTCTCCGGGCGCGAGCGAGCTCGGGACCCAGCGGTCGCAGAGCCGTCTCACTGCCTGTGGAGAAACCCTTGCCGCGGGCGACAGCACCTTGTTACGTTCACCCCTTCCGGGTTTCCCCGCCGGTGCCGGTTCCACCGGGTCTCCAGTCATGTGTGACAGGTCTCACAGACCTGCCCATACCGGCTCTGACCTGCTGCAACGTGGATCTTCGCGATCTCGGCCCGCGTCTCGGAGCAGGTTCCTCCACAACGGGCGGACCAGGTACACAGTCTGTGGACAATTCTGTGGACCAGAAAGGCGGCCACGGAGCCCGGAACAGACCGGGCCCGGCCGCGACACATCGCGGAAGGCAGGGCTCGAGTGGAGCAGCAGGCAGCGGACCTCGGGACGGCGTGGCGCGGAGTGCTCGAGGACCTCCAGCCCAACCAGCGGGCGTGGCTCCGCTCCAGCGAGCCGGTCACCCTCCACGAGAGCACTGCGATCGTCGCCGTTCCCAACGACTTCACCCGCACCCAGCTCGAGGGCCGGCTGCGCGGCCAGCTCGAAGACGCCCTCACCGTCGCCCTGGGCCGGGAGATCCGGATCGCGGTGACCGTCAACCCGGCGCTCGAGGAGGCGTCCCCCGACAGCAACGAGGCCCAGGTCGACAAGTCGACAAGTCATCACGACGACATGTCGACAAGTCGCCGTGCCGCCACGTCGCTGCTGTCCGAGCCGCGTCCCGAGCGGCCGGCCGACGGCGCGCCACCCGGCTCCACCGGGCCGAGCGGCCCCTCCCTCGAGACCCGGCTCAACCCCAAGTACACCTTCGAGACCTTCGTCATCGGCTCGTCCAACCGGTTCCCCCACGCCGCGGCGGTCGCCGTGGCCGAGGCGCCCGGCAAGGCCTACAACCCGCTGATGGTCTACGGCGACTCCGGCCTGGGCAAGACCCACCTGCTCCACGCGATCGGGCACTACGTCCGGAGCCTCTACACCGGGCACAAGGTCCGCTACGTCTCCAGCGAGGAGTTCACCAACGAGTTCATCAACGCGATCCGCGACGACCGGCAGGACCGGTTCAAGCGGCGCTACCGCGACGTCGACGTGCTGCTCATCGACGACATCCAGTTCCTGGAGGGGAAGACACAGACCCAGGAGGAGTTCTTCCACACCTTCAACACCCTCCACAACGCCAACAAGCAGATCGTGCTCACCTCCGACCGTCCCCCCAAGCGGCTCGAGGCGCTCGAGGACCGGCTCCGCAACCGCTTCGAGTGGGGGCTGATCACCGACGTCCAGCCGCCCGACCTCGAGACCCGGATCGCGATCCTGCGCAAGAAGGCGGCGATGGACCGGCTCACCGCGCCGCCCGACGTGCTGGAGTTCATCGCCTCCAAGATCCAGACCAACATCCGCGAGCTCGAGGGCGCGCTGATCCGGGTCACGGCGTTCGCCAACCTCAACCGCCAGGAGGTCGACATGACCCTGGCCGAGATCGTGCTCAAGGACCTGATCCCCGAAGGTGGGGAGCCCGAGATCACCGCCGGCCTGATCATCGCCCAGACCGCGGCCTACTTCGGGCTCTCGATCGACGAGCTCACCGGCCCCAGCCGCGGCCGCCACCTCGTGATGGCCCGGCAGATCGCGATGTACCTCTGCCGCGAGCTCACCGCGCTCTCGCTGCCGAAGATCGGCGCCGAGTTCGGCAACCGCGACCACACGACCGTGATGTACGCCGACCGCAAGATCAACACCCTGCTCGCCGAGCGGCGGGCCGTGTTCAACCAGGTCAGCGAGCTCACCAACCGGATCAAGATGCAGGCCCGCCAGGGCTGAGGCCCCGGCCGGTTCGAGTGCCGTCGAATGACAGGTCCGGAGTGTGGAGAAGTTGTGATCAGCGGCGGCCCGGTCGTGCACAGGCTGTGCAGAACCGGTGAGTGTTGTGCCGGACGTCGCCGTCCGTTCACATCCCGACGCAGTCCGTCCCCGGCTCCTCCACACCCGCTGTGCACCGTCGAAATGCCCCCTGACCTGCAACGACGTCCGTACTCCACAGATTCCACCGATGCTATGACTCCCACGAGTCCAGTTACGGGTCGATCGCCCGTGGAAACTCCCCCGGACCCCCACTTGGGGACAACCCACCGCCCCTCCCGTGACCTCGCACCCCCACTCCTCGGTAATCCGCCGCCCGTCGTGGCAGGATTCACCTCCCACCGCCCCTCTACCTCGGAGGACCCCGCACCGTGAAGTTCCGCGTCGAACGCGACGTCCTCGCCGATGCCGTCGCCTGGGCTGCCCGCAGCCTCCCGGTCCGCCCGAGCGTGCCCGTGCTCGCCGGCCTGCTCATCGAGGCAAGCGACGAGGGCCTGGTCCTGTCCACCTTCGACTACGAGACCTCGGCCCGCGCCACGCTCACCGAGGCGCAGGTGTCCGACGAGGGCCAGGCGCTGGTCAGCGGCCGGCTGCTCGCCGACATCTGCCGCAGCCTTCCGGCCAAGCCCGTCGACATGGTGCTCGACGGGCCGCGGGTCTCGCTGACCTGCGGCTCGGCGCGGTTCAGCCTGCAGACGATGCCGGTCGAGGACTATCCGAGCCTGCCGGACATGCCGGCCGCGACCGGCACCGTCCCGAGCGACCAGTTCTCCCACGCGGTGGCCCAGGCGGTCACGGCCGCGGGCCGTGACGACATGCTGCCGGTGCTGACGGGGGTCCGGATCGAGATCGACGGCTCGACGATCTCCCTGCTGGCGACCGACCGGTTCCGGCTGAGCCACCGCGAGCTCGACTGGAGCCCACGCACCCCCGACGAGTCGCTCGCCGCGCTGGTCCCCGCCAGGGTCCTCGGCGACACCGCGAAGTCCCTCACCGCCGGCGGCGAGGTGACGATCGCGCTGGCGGCCAGCGGCTCCGGCGAGGGGATCATCGGGTTCGAGGGCGTCGGCCCCGGCGGCGTCCGCCGTACGACCACCCGGCTGCTCGACGGCGAGTTCCCCAAGGTGCGCAACCTGTTCCCCAGCGAGCACCTCACCACCGCCAAGGTCGACAAGGCCGACCTCATCGACTCGGTCAAGCGGGTGGCCCTGGTCGCCGAGCGCAACACCGCCGTCCAGCTGGCCTTCGCCGACGGGCAGCTGACGCTCGACGCCGGATCCGGTGAGGAGGCGCAGGCCTCGGAGTCGCTGCACGCCGAGATCGACGGCGACGACATCGTGACGGGGTTCAACCCGCAGTTCCTGCTGGACGGTCTCACCGCCATCGACGAGTCGGTGGTCGAGCTGGCTTTCACCCAGGCGTCCAAGCCGGTGGTGATGAGCGGCCAGGCAGAGGCGGTCGGCGAGGCCGGCCAGGGAGCCGCCCCGGCGTTCCGCTACCTGCTGATGCCGCGTCGCCTGCTGTCGTAGCTGCCGTAGGTTGGTCCGCATGGATATCGGGCTGGTCGGTCTGGGGAAGATGGGCGGCAACATGCGGACCCGGTTGCAGCGGGCCGGGCACACCGTCGTGGGCTACGACCGCAACCCCGACGTCGCCGACGTCGGCAGCCTCGAGGAGCTGGTCAAGGCCCTCCCCTCCCCCAAGGTGGTCTGGGTGATGGTGCCCGCCGGCGACCCGACCCGCGAGACGGTCACGGCGCTGGGCGAGCTGCTCGACGAGGGCGACCTCGTGGTCGACGGAGGCAACTCGCGCTGGACCGACGACCAGGCGAACGCCGAGCTGCTGGCGCAGCACGGGGTCGGCTTCGTCGACTGCGGTGTCTCCGGCGGCGTGTGGGGCCTCGACAACGGCTACGCCCTGATGTACGGCGGCTCCGGCGACGACGTCGCCAAGGTGCAGCCGGCCCTCGACGCACTGAAGCCGGAGGGCGACTTCGGCTCGGTCCACGCCGGCAAGGTGGGCGCCGGCCACTTCTCCAAGATGGTCCACAACGGCATCGAGTACGCCATCATGCAGGCGTACGCCGAGGGCTGGGAGCTGCTCGAGAAGGCCGAGCTCACCGACAACGTCACCGAGGTGTTCCGCTCGTGGCGCGAGGGCACCGTGATCCGGTCGTGGCTGCTCGACCTGCTCGTCGCCGCCCTCGACGAGACCCCCTCGCTGGAGGGGATCCGCGGCTATGCCGACGACTCCGGTGAGGGTCGGTGGACCGTCGAGGCCGGCATCGAGCACGCCGTCGCGACCCCCGCGATCACCGCGGCGCTCTATGCCCGCTTCGTCTCCCGCCAGGACGACTCCCCCGCCATGAAGGCCGTGGCCGCGATGCGCAACCAGTTCGGCGGACACGCGATCCAGACCTCGCCGCCTCCGGGTGGCGACGCAGCACCCGACCAGGGCTGAGCCGTGCACGTCGCCCACCTGACGCTGCACGACTTCCGGTCCTACGCCGACCTCGAGGTCGAGCTGGGCCCGGGTGCGACGGCGTTCGTCGGCCGCAACGGCCAGGGCAAGACCAACCTCGTCGAGGCGGTCGACTACCTCTCCCGGCTCGGCTCCCACCGGGTCGCCACCGACGCCCCGCTGGTCCGCTCCGGAGCGGACCGCGCGCTGGTGCGGGCGGCGGTGGTCCGCGACGGCCGGACGGCGGTGCTCGAGGTCGAGATCTCGCCCGGCCGCTCCAACCGGGCCCGGGTCAACCGCTCGGTGCTCCCCCGCGCCCGCGACCTGCTGGGCCTGGTCCGCACCGTCGTGTTCTCCCCGGAGGACCTCACCCTGGTCAAGGGGGACCCGTCCGACCGACGTCGGTTCCTCGACGACCTGCTGGTGCTCCGCACGCCGCGGCTGGCGGGCGTCCGGTCCGACTACGACCGCGTGCTCAAACAGCGCAACACCCTGCTCAAGACCGCGGGCCTGGCGCGCGGCGGCTCCCGCGACTCCGCGCTCTCGACGCTCGACGTCTGGGACGGTCACCTCGCCCGGGTCGGTGCCGAGCTGCTCGCCGCGCGGCTGCAGCTCGTCGACCAGCTGCGTCCCTACGTCGGCAAGGCCTACGAGACGGTCGCCCGCGGAGCATCGCGGGACGACGCCTGGCTGGACTACGCGCCGTCGCTCGACCTCGAGTCGGCGGCCGACCCCGACCGCGGTGACCTGACCGACGCGCTGCTCGCCGAGCTCGAACGACGCCGGAGCGACGAGCTCGACCGCGGGATCTCGCTGGTGGGGCCGCACCGCGACGAGCTCCGGCTGACCCTCGGCTCGGCGGAGAGCCGGCTGCCCGTCAAGGGCTACGCCTCGCACGGCGAGTCCTGGTCGTTCGCGCTGGCGCTGCGGCTGGCGTCGTACGACCTGCTGCGCGCCGAGGGCGACGACCCGATCCTGGTGCTCGACGACGTCTTCGCCGAGCTCGACTCCGAGCGTCGGCACCAGCTCGCCGACCTGGTGTCCGGGGCCGAGCAGGTGCTGGTGACGGCGGCGGTCGACGCCGACGTCCCCGAGGCGCTGGCGGGCGTCCGCTACGACGTCGCCGACGGGGTGGTCAGCCGTGCCTGACGACGAGCGGCCCGCGGAGCCGCCGGAGCCGGAGGAGCACCGCGACGACGGGCTCGACCTGGCGCGGGCGATGACCCGGGCCAGCTCCCGCGCCACTCCCGCCCAGCGGGCTCGCAAGCGGGCGAAGGCCCAGCCACCGTCTCGGTCGCGGGTGACCGGCGCGCACCCCGACGACCGCGACCCGCAGCTCCTCGACACCACGGTCGGCCGGCTGGTCGAGGACCACGGCTGGGACGTCGACCTGCGGGTCCACGGCGTCTTCGGCCGCTGGCCGGAGCTGGTGGGCCCCGAGGTCGCGGCCCACACCACTCCCGAGAGCTTCGCCGAGGGTCGCCTGGTCGTCCGCACCGACTCCACGGCGTGGGCCACCCAGCTGAAGCTGCTCGCCCCCACCGTCGTACGCCGGCTCAACGAGGAGCTCGGCCACGGGACCGTGACGGTGATCGACGTGCAGGGGCCGCGGGGCCCGTCGTGGCGCAAGGGACCCCGGTCGGTGCGCGACGGCCGCGGACCCCGCGACACCTACGGCTGAGAGCCGCTCAAACAGCCTCACGGACGTACTGGTCCCTCATGGCCCCCCTGCGCGGCGCTGCGAGCAGGGGTTCTGGCCCGCTGAGAGGGACAATTTCTCCCCGGATCCCCCGGCGCCGTACCCAGGCACGTGGATCGCAGGCCTCCACGGGGTAGCATGGACGTCGGGTCGCGACCTCTCCAGTCGCGACCCGTCCCATGCCAGAGCGGCTCCCCCCTCACCCGGTGGGACCCCATGTGCGAGAGGTTGCGCGTGACCGACGAAACCGCCGTCGAGAGCACCACAGAACCCACCCCCAGCCGTACCCTCACCAACCCCGACGCCGCGTCCTACGACGCCTCGGCGATCCAGGTCCTCGAAGGCCTCGAGGCGGTCCGGAAGCGACCGGGCATGTACATCGGGTCCACGGGCGAGCGCGGCCTGCACCACCTGATCTGGGAGATCGTCGACAACGCGGTCGACGAGGCCCTGGCCGGCCACTGCGACCGGATCGTGCTCACCCTGCTCGCCGACGGCGGCGTCCGGGTGGAAGACAACGGCCGCGGCATCCCCACCGACACCGCGCCCGGCCAGGAGCTCCCCGCGCTGACGCTCGCGCTGACGGTTCTCCACGCCGGCGGCAAGTTCGGTGGCGGCGGCTACAAGGTGTCCGGTGGCCTCCACGGCGTCGGCGTCTCTGTGGTCAACGCGCTGTCGAGCCGGGTGCTCGCCGAGGTCCGCAACCGCGGGCACCTGTGGCGTCAGACCTTCACCGTCGGGGTCCCGGACGGCGAGCTCGAGCAGGTCCGCGCGATGGAGCCCGGCGAGAGCACCGGCACCAGCGTCACCTTCTGGGCCTCGCCCGACATCTTCGAGACCACCGACTACTCCCTCGAGACCATCACGTCGCGGATCCGCGAGTACGCCTTCCTCAACAAGGGCCTCGAGATCGTGGTCCGCGACGAGCGGCCCAAGGCCGACCAGGTCGCCGACGCGGTCGAGGACGACACCGTCGCCGACGCCGTCGACCAGCACGGCAGCGACGCGATCAAGCGGGGCGAGCACGGCGGGATCGAGCAGGTCTTCCGCTACGACCGGGGCCTGGTCGACTACGTCGAGCACCTCAACCGCCGCAAGGACAAGGCCAACCCGACGGTCATCAACTTCGAGGCCGAGACGCCGGAGTCCTCCGAGACCCACATGAGCCTCGAGGTCGCGATGCAGTGGAACACGTCCTTCACCGAGTCGGTCCACACCTTCGCCAACACCATCAACACCCACGAGGGCGGCACCCACGAAGAGGGGTTCCGCGCCGCGTTGACGTCCCTGATCAACAACTGGGGCGAGGAGTGGGGCCTGGTCAAGAAGCGGGAAGACCGGGTGTCCGGCGACGACATCCGCGAGGGCCTGACGGCGATCCTCTCGATCAAGCTGGGCGAGCCGCAGTTCGAGGGCCAGACCAAGACCAAGCTCGGCAACACCGAGGCCAAGGGCTTCGTGCAGCGGCTGGTCAACGACCAGCTCGGCGCCTGGCTCGAGCAGAACCCCGCCGAGGGCAAGGACATCGTCCGCAAGGCGCAGGCGGCGGCGAGCGCGCGGATCGCGGCCCGCAAGGCGCGAGACCTGGCCCGGTCGCGCAAGGGCCTGCTCGGAGGCGGCGGCCTTCCCGGCAAGCTGTCGGACTGCCAGTCGACCAACCCCGGAGAGTGCGAGGTCTTCATCGTCGAGGGCGACTCCGCCGGCGGCTCGGCGCGGCAGGGGCGCGACCCGCGGGTCCAGGCGATCCTTCCGATTCGCGGCAAGATCCTCAACGTCGAGAAGGCCCGGCTCGACAAGGTGCTGGCCAACACCGAGGTGCAGGCGATCATCTCCGCCCTCGGCACCGGCATCCACGAGGAGTTCGACCTCGACAAGCTGCGCTACCACAAGGTGGTGTTGATGGCCGACGCCGACGTCGACGGCCACCACATCAACACCCTGCTGCTGACGCTGTTGTTCCGGTTCATGAAGCCGCTCATCGAGCACGGCTACGTCTACATGGCGCAGCCGCCGCTCTACCGGATCCGCTGGAACAAGCCGGCCGAGCACGAATTCGTGTACTCCGACGCCGAACGCGAGGTGCTGACCCGCGACGGCCTGGCCCAGGGCAAGAAGCTCCCCAAGGAGAACCCGGTCCAGCGCTACAAGGGCCTCGGCGAGATGAACGCGGAAGAGCTGTGGGAGACCACGATGAATCCCGAGCAGCGGCTGATGCTGCAGGTGACCCTCGACGACGCGGCGCGGGCCGACGAGATCTTCTCGATCCTGATGGGCGAGGACGTCGAGCAGCGGCGGTCGTTCATCCAGCGCAATGCCAAGGACGTGCGATTCCTCGATATCTGACTGTCTAGCGGCAGACCTAGATTCGAGTAGAACCGACCAGAGAGACGAAGAGACGTGACGGAACAGACCGGAAACCTGCTCGGCGACGGTGACGGCGGCGAGGGCGGCGGCGGCCGGATCGAGCCGATCGAGCTGCAGACGTCCATGCAGCGTGCCTACATCGACTACGCGATGGCCGTCATCGTCGGGCGCGCGCTGCCCGACGTGCGCGACGGGCTCAAGCCGGTGCACCGCCGGGTGCTCTACGCGATGTTCGACGGCGGCTACCGTCCCGACCGCGGCTTCTCCAAGTGCAGCCGGGTCGTCGGCGACGTCATGGGCCAGTACCACCCCCACGGTGACACCGCGATCTACGACACCCTGGTCCGGCTGGCGCAGCCCTGGGTGCTGCGGGCTCCCCTCGTCCACGGCCAGGGAAACTTCGGCTCGCCGGGCAACGACGCGGCCGCCGCGATGCGCTACACCGAGTGCCGGATGGCGCCGCTGGCGCTCGAGATGGTCCGCGACATCGACGAGGACACGGTCGACTTCCAGCCCAACTACGACGGCCGCTCCGAGGAGCCGGCGGTGCTGCCGTCGCGCTACCCCAACCTGCTGGTCAACGGCTCGGCCGGCATCGCGGTCGGCATGGCCACCAGCATCCCGCCCCACAACCTGCGCGAGGTCGCCGAGGGCGCCCGGTGGGCGCTCGAACACCCCGACGCCTCCCGCGAGGAGCTGCAGGACGCGCTCATCGAGCGGATCAAGGGCCCGGACTTCCCCAACGGTGCGCTGATCGTCGGCCGCGAGGGCATCGAGCAGGCCTATCGCACCGGCCGCGGCTCGATCACCCAGCGCGCTGTGATCGAGGTCGACGAGGACGCCCGCGGCAGGACCTGCCTCTCGATCACCGAGCTGCCCTACATGGTCAACCCCGACAACCTGGCGCTCAAGATCGCCGAGCTCGCCGACTCCGGCAAGGTCCAGGGCATCTCCGACGTCCGTGACGACTCCTCCGGCCGCACCGGCCAGCGGCTGGTCGTAGTGCTCAAGCGCGACGCGGTCGCGCGGGTGGTGCTCAACAACCTGCTCAAGCACACCGAGCTGCAGACCAACTTCAGCGCCAACATGCTGGCCCTGGTCGACGGCGTACCCCGCACGCTCTCGGTCGACCAGTTCGTCTCCAACTGGGTCGCCCACCAGATCGAGGTCATCCAGCGCCGGACGCGCTTCCGGCTGCGCAAGGCCGAGGAGCGCGCCCACATCCTGCGCGGCCTGGTCAAGGCGCTCGACATGCTCGACGAGGTCATCGCGCTGATCCGCGCGAGCGCCAGCGCCGAGGCGGCGCGCTCGGGCCTGATGGACTTGCTCGACATCGATGAGCTGCAGGCCCGCGCGATCCTCGACATGCAGCTGCGGAGCCTCGCGGCGCTCGAGCGGCAGCGGATCATCGACGACCTGGCCAAGATCGAGGAGGAGATCGCCGAGCTCAAGGCGATCCTGGACTCCGAGACCCGGCAGCGCGAGATCATCTCCGAGGAGCTCGACGAGATCGTCGCCAAGTACGGCGACGACCGCCGGTCCCAGATCATCGCGGCCGACGGCGACCTCTCGATGGAGGACCTGATCCCCGACGAGGAGCTGGTCGTCTCCATCACCCGCGGCGGCTACGCCAAGCGGACGCTGCGCCACCAATACCGCGTGCAGAAGCGCGGCGGCAAGGGCGTCCGCGGTGCGACGCTGCGCGGCGACGACGTGGTCGAGCACTTCATCGCGACGACCAACCACCACTGGCTGCTGTTCTTCACCACCGCCGGAAGGGTCTACCGCACCAAGGCCTACAACCTGCCCGAGGCGTCCCGGGACGCCAAGGGCGGCCACGTCGCCGGCCTGCTGTCCTTCCAGCCCGACGAGGACATCGCGCAGGTGCTTGCGATCCGCGACTACGAGCAGGCGCCCTACCTGGTCCTGGCCACCCGCAACGGGCTGGTGAAGAAGACCCGGCTCGGCGACTACAACAGCCCGCGTCAGGCCGGCGTCATCGCGATCAACTTCCGCGAGGACGACGACGAGCTGATCGGTGCCGAGCTGGTCAACGGCGACGACGACGTCCTGCTGGTCTCCCGCAAGGGCCAGGCGATCCGGTTCAAGGCCGACGACTCGCAGCTGCGGCCGATGGGCCGTGCGACGTCCGGCGTGACCGGCATGAAGTTCCGCGACGGCGACGCCATGCTCTCGATGTCCGTGATCCGTGCCGAGCAGGTCGCGGCCGAGGAGGCCGCCGAGGCGAGGGCGGAGGCCGAGGGCATGTCGACCGAGGCCGGCGAGCTGCCCGACGTCAAGGAGCAGTACGTCTTCACGATCACCGACGGTGGCTTCGCGAAGCGGTCCAAGATCACCGACTACCGCCTGCAGTCACGCGGTGGCCTCGGCATCAAGACCATGCAGCTCGACGACGAGTCGCGAGGCAACCTCGTGGGCGCGTTCATCGTCGAGGAGGGCGACGAGGTCATGTCGATCACCCAGTCCGGCCAGGTCGTCCGGAGCCCTGTCGACACCAGCCTCCGCCCCCTCGGCCGCTCCACCAAGGGCGTGGCGTTCGTGCGGCTCCGTGACGGCGACGCCGTGGCCGTGGTCGCCCGCTCGGTCGAGTCGACCGTGGTCGAGGAGGAGCTGGTCGGCACCGCGGTCGAAGCCGCCGACGACACCGGCGACCCGGCGGAGAACGCCGGCGTCGAATCGCCGGATGCGGGCCCGGATGCAACAATCGAGGGATCCTCGGTCGACAACGAGACTGACGACCCGGCCGACGCGGCCAACGACGAGGGCATCCAGGAGGACTGATGTCGGAACGCAGTGCCGAGCGGACGGCCGAACGGGCCGCCGTCCGGGGCCCCGACAGCACCGACGACACCAGCACCAGTGGCCGCCCGCCGCTCGCCGAGCGGATCCAGGCGAAGCTGTCGCGGGCCGCCGACGAGCACCGCCGCAACGCCGAGGCGCCCAAGAAGCAGATGAGCCGCCAGCGGCGGCCGGCACCCGCCGGGTCCAGCGGCAAGCGGTCCCCGCGCCGGGCCCGGCTGCGGCTGACCCGGGTCGACCCGTGGTCGGTGATGAAGACGTCGTTCCTGCTCTCCGTGGCGTTCGGCCTCGTCACCGTGGTGTCGGTGTTCATCGTCTGGACCGTGCTCGGGGGCGCCGGGGTCTGGGACTCCATCAACGCGACCGTCGAGGACGTCCTCGGCGGCGAGGCCGGCAACTTCGACGTGAACGACTACATCAGCACCTCCCGGGTCCTCGGGTTCACGATGCTGGTCGCGGTCCTCGACGTGGTGCTGCTGACCGCGATCGCCACCCTCACCGCGTTCCTCTACAACATGGCTGCCGCCCTGCTCGGCGGCATCGAGGTCACCCTCGCCGAGGACCACTGAGCCACGGCCGTTTTGGGCGCCTCCGAGACGCTGCGGTAGTGTCTCGTCTCGGTCGCCCGCAGGTGCTTTCCGGGCGGCCGTCGACGTTCGCGAGACGTCTCCGGGCCTATAGCTCAGACGGTTAGAGCGCTTCCCTGATAAGGAAGAGGTCACAGGTTCAAGTCCTGTTAGGCCCACCCACCCGACTTGCGCCGGGGGGCATGACCGGTCAGCGTGCCGTCGCATGTCCGGCTTCGTCCAACGTTCGACAGGGGCCCCGGTGCGCGTTCTCGCCAGCTTGCGCGAGCCGGCCACCCAGACCGACCTGCTGCAGATCCTCAAGGCGGTCCTCGCCGCGGTGGTGGCCTGGCTGCTGGCTGTCGAGGTCTTCGACCTCTCGCAACCCTTCCTGGCCCCCTGGGCGGCGCTGCTGACCGTGCACGCCACCGTCTACCGCACGTTCTGGCGCGGCGCCCAGTCGGTGCTGGCGACCGGGCTCGGCATCGGTGTGTCCTTCGTGGTGGCCGAGGTGGTGGGGATCGGCGCCGCGGCTCTCGGCGTCGCCCTGTTGCTGGGACTGGTGCTGGCCCGCGCAGGGGTGTTGCGCGACGAGGGGGTGACCGTGGCCACGACGGCGCTGTTCGTGCTGACCACCGGCTACGGGCAGCAGCAGTCGATGCTCACCGACCGGTTCCTCGACACGGCCATCGGGGTCGGGGTCGGCATCCTGGCCAACCTGATGATCTTCCCGCCGCTCAACGACCGGAGTGCCGAGCAGCAGGTGGACCGGATCAGCGGTCGCCTGGGGGAGCTCCTGCTCCAGATGGCCACCGAGCTGGACGCCGACTGGACCGATGAGCACTCGGGAGCCTGGATCGAGCGCACCCGGGAGATGGACGAGGACCTCGACCATGCCTGGCAGCTGGTCCGGCATGCCCGGGAGAGCAGCTGGTGGAACCCCCGCCGTCGCCTCCGTGCCGACGGCACCGACCCGACCCACTACGAGGACGTGCTGCACAGGTTGGAGGAAGGGGTTGCGCAGGTGCGCAGCATGGCGCGGAGCGTGCACGAATCGACTGGCTCGGCCGACGCCTGGGACCCGCGGTTCCGGGGGCCCTGGCTGGAGCTGCTGGCCGAGGTGGGTCGACGCGTGGCCGATCCGGACGCCGACGTGCAGCCACTCCGGAGGCAGGCGGACGAGCTGACCCGCGACCTCTCCGACGAGACCCTGCCCGGCCTGCTGTGGCCGCTCTACGGTGCGCTGATCTCGAACCTGGTCCACGTGGTCGACGTGGTCGACGACGTCGCCACCTCCCGGCCCGTCCGCACCTAGGCGCGGACGCCGACGGCCGCCCCCGGCTGCCACCGATCGCTGGGCTACAGTGCTCGCCGGAGCGGGGACGCCCGCCACGAGGAGGAACGCCATGAAGAAGATCCTGCTGGTCCTGATCGCTGCCGCCGGTGCTGCGTTCACCAAGAAGAAGCTCGACGAGTCCCGGCACGAGCAGGCGCTGTGGGCCGAGGCGACCGACCGCGTCGACTCCACCCGCGAGGCCTGACCACCCCGGGGGGCCTTGGCGCAATTGGTAGCGCACCTGCTTTGCAAGCAGGGGGTTAGGGGTTCGAGTCCCCTAGGCTCCACCACTGTGGTGAGTCGCGACATAGGTGACATCTGAGTCGCGACATGGGTGACAGTCAGGTGGGCCCGGGCCATCGGCCCGGGTCTTTCTGCGTGTTGCGCCAGTAGGTCCTCTCGGGGTCGATGTGGTGGGTGGAGAGGACCTCTGCGGTGTGGAGTTCGATGACGGTGACCTGGGTGTCGTCGGCGATGCCGAGACGCGTGTGCGGGCGCGGGCGGAGCCGACGGCAAGGTGGTCGAGCACTGGACGTCCTCCAGCCCCTGCCGGAGCACTCCGAGAACGCCAACGGCATGTTCTGACGCTCACCTGCGGCCCGGTGTTCCGGTCGCAGGGCTGGCGGCTCCCGGGTGCCGCGTATCACCGGATGAACGGAAATCGACGAACTTTGGCCAGAGCAGGCCATCTTTCGTATCCTTCGGGTGCTCGGGACGTTAGAGGTCTGTTCCGGCGCCTGCCTGAACCATTGATCCGAGATCCGGGGGAGACCAGTGATTCCGCCTCTACGTCCCATGGGGGACGTGCGTCGAGCCGTCCTCGTGACGACCACGCTCGCGATGACCACGCTGATGGCGGGCGCTGGTGCGGCCACCGCCGCGCAGCCCGCTGCCGTGCCCACCGTCGAGAGACCACCGAGCGCGTGCTGCAGTCCGTCGACGTCTCGATGGGCCCCGACGGCGCCACGACCGGCGTCGGCAGCTCGGTCGTCCGCACCGACGGCAGCGTCGAGGACGCCGAGACGTCCGACGAGACGTACGCCCCCCAGGACGTCGTGGGTGACCTCCCGGTGCGCGTCCTGACCTCGTGGCGCACCTCCGAGGGCGCCGGCACCGACCTCGCCGACCTGCAGGGCTACACCGGGCGGATCGCCATCGACGTCACGGTCCAGAACCTCACCGTCAAGCCCGAGGTGCTGACCTACGACGCGGCCGGTGCCTCCCACCAACAGGCCGCGCTGGTCGGCTCCCCGCTGACCGTCACCGCGTCCACCGCGCTCGGCGACCTCAAGCCGGAGCGGGTCGTCACCGACGACAAGGGCACCGGCGTCAACGTCACCAACGGCATCCTCGGCGAGAACGCCGACGGCACCACCGTGCAGTGGGCGGCCCTGCTGGCCCCGCCGGTGCTCAGCTCCTCCACCGAGATGAGCCTGGTCGTCGACGCCAAGGACTTCGACGTCCCGACCATCGACCTCAGCGTGCAGCCGGGGCTGGTCTCCGACCCGTCGATCGGCGCGCTGGTCGACTCCGCCTTCAACCCGGCCAGCTCCGGCGAGCTCGACCTGCAGCGCCGGACGATCGACCTGATCACCGACGTCAACCTGGTCCTGGCCCGCGCCAGCGACACCATCTCCGACGTCCGGACCAGCCTCACCAGCTCGGCTGAGACCCTCGGCACCCAGACCGTGTCCGACCTCCAGTCCTCCACGCAGACCGTGGCCTCCAACATGAGCTCCCTCGACGGGGCGCTCCAGAGCCTGCGCGGAGACCTCTCCTCCACCCTGGAGTCCACCGGCTCCTCGGCGATCGCGGAGATGGACGAGGCGGTGAGCACCGTCGACCGGCTGCTGGGCGACACCTCGGCCGAGCGGCCGTCGATCCGGGTCGACGACCAGGGGTGCGAGACCGTGGTCCCGGACCCGAAGCAGAGCGGGACCGTCTACGGCAACCTGCTCCAGGTCGCCGGCCAGCTCGACGCCTACGCTGCGGCGACCGGCCTCTGCAAGGAGGCGCTGCAGGCGTCGATCAAGGACACGATCGGGACGACTTCCCCGGACGAGGCGTCGTGCACCACCAGCGACGGCGGCGCCGTGAAGTCGGTGACCTGCTCGCTCCACCGCATCGAGCAGGATTTCCTCGACGTGGCCGAGACGTTCGGGATGGAGATGACCGACGCGCTGAAGCTGCTGAAGCCGGAGCTCTACGACGAAGCGGTGACCGCCGCGAACGACCTTGTCGACATCGCCAACGGCGACCCCGACGCCGACCCGCCGGTCCTCGGTATCCCGGACTTCGCAGAAGCGATCAACGACCGCCGGATCGACATGTACAAAGCGATCATCCGCGCCCGCGACGCGCTCTCCGACGACGGATCCGTCGGTGGCAAGCTCGACACCATCGAAACCGGCCTCAACGACCTGCGCAGCAGGGCAGAGATCGTGAGGGGCGAGCTTGTCGACATGCAGGGCCAGAGCGTGACCGCGGCCGACAACGTGTGCCGCCTGCTCGACCAGTTCGAGCTCACGAAGGAGCAGTCCGACGAGGCCAGGGTGGCCCTCGGCTACCTGGTCGAGAGCTCGGACTGCACCAACGGCAACCTGCCGGCCCCGGAGGCGGGTCCGCTGGCCACTCGCCTGGGCGACCAGGCCGCCGTCCTCGAGGAGAGCCTGACCTCCAGCCAGGACGCGGTGACGGCCCTCGCCGATGCGCGGTCCGCGGCCCAGGAGCTGGCAGGGCAGCTCGACACGATCGCCGAGTACTCCGGCGACGAGGGTCCCGACCTGGACCCCGAAGGGAACCCGACGATGCGCAAGCTGTTCCGCGAGCTCAACCTGAAGCTGGAGGAGCTGAACGCGCAGGCGGGCGTGCTCAACGAGAAGATCAACGGCATCAAGGATCTCGCAGTGAAGGTCGAGGAGATCGGCGATGGCATCGACGCCGCCGTCTCGAACGCCCAGAAGGCTGCCCGGGACGGCGTCGCCAAGGGGACCACGGACGTGCTCGAGGCGGGCGCCGACGCCGATGCCGAGCTCGAGACGATGTTCACCCGATCCGTCGAGGGCCTGCGCGCCTCCGCCGACTCGGTGGTGACCGACGGCAGGAGGTCGATCAACGAGCAGGAGCAGGGCTTCTTCGCCGCCCAGGAGCGTGCCGCGAACCAGATCTCGGACACCGTCGGTGACGGTCTCGCCCAGATCGACTCCGGCGTCAGCAGCTCCACGCGCGACATGGAGGCCGCGACCACGCTGCTGACCGCCGACCTGCGGAAGGTGCTGCTCGACCTCGGTGACCGCAAGGTCGGGGGTGGCGGACTGCTCGGCGCGATGGCGACCAACGCCGCGACCGCCCGGACCGCCGACTTCCAGCTCGCCCTGGCCGGCGACAAGGCGGCGTCGTACGCCAACGTGCGCAGCCGCGACATCGACGGGCTCATGCTGCGCCAGGCGCAGACCGACGCGGCCATGCAGAAGCTCATCGACATGCCGGCCTTCCAGCTCGACCTGCCCAGCGGGTCGCAGCACCGGACGGTCTACAGCTTCCGCATCGGGGACAGCTGATGCGGGCGCGTCGGACGCGACTCCTGCTGGGGGTCGCGGCGTCCGCCCTGCTCCTGGGCACCTCGGCCTGCTCCGGTGACGAGGCGCCCGCCGAGACCGGAAGTCCCGCCGAGCCGCCGGCGCTCGAGCTGGCGCCGGAGGGTGTGCCCGAGAGCCTGTCGCTCGGCGTCGTGGTCAGCCTCACCTCCGCTCCCGGCGAGGGAGCGCAGTGGAACGAGGCGGCCGAGGGCGCCCAGGTGGCGGCCTACCGCTACGGGCTCGGCGACGTCGAGGTCTCGATCGTGCCGCGCGACGACAAGGGCACGGCCGAGGGTGCCGAGGCTGCGGTGCGCAGTCTCGCCGACGAGGGTGTCAGCGGGATCGTGATGGCCACCTCGGGTGACCACGTCGCCGACGCGCTCGACGCCGCCTCCGAGCTCGGCGTACCCGTGCTGCTGCCCTACCCCGAGGGGGCCTCCGACCTGCCGGAGGGCGTCTGGACGACCGGCGCCGACGACGCCCAGGTGTCGAGCACGCTCGCCGCGGCCCTCGAGTCCTCCAGCGTGAGCCGCCCGGCCGTCGTCGACGGCGGTGGGCCACCGGTCGACGTCGACGAGGCCGGTACTGTCCAGCTGCGCAGCGGGGGCAACGCCGCCGTCGTCGCCACCCGGGTCGCCCGGTTGTCCCGCAGCGCTGCGCGCGCCGACTCGGTCGTCGTGTCCGGCCCGGCGGAGGTGCAGGCCGCAGCGGTCCAGGCGCTCCAGGAGCGCAACGTCTCGCTTCCGGTGTTCCTCACCGGCGACGCGGTCAGCCCGGCGTTCTCGGCCGCGCTCGACGAGTCCGGTGGCTCGCTGGCCGCCTCGCTCACCACCGTCGGCCTCGACAGCGACGACGTGGCGGCCCTCGCGCCCGGGAGCGAGGGGGCAGCGGTGTCGGCCTACCTCGCCGCGCTCAGGGTGACCGCCGAGGACGGCGACGTGACCGACTACTTCGACGACGAGAAGTTCGAGACCGTGGCCGGTGTGGCCGACGCCCGCAGCCACGACGCGGTCGTCGCGCTCGTCACCGCGGCCGCGGCCGCCGGCAGCGCCGACCCCGCCGCCGTCCGCGACGCGCTGGCCGGCCTGACCGCCGACCAGGTCGATGGGCTCGCCGGCCCCGCCCTCGACTTCACCGCGGCTCCCGCGGCGGTGGCGGACGATGCGGTGGTGCCGCTGCAGGCGACCACCCAGGACCCCGGCCTGCGCCCGGTCGACCTGGAGGGCGCGCCCAGGCTCTACTGGTTCGAGAAGCCCTCCGCCTGATCCCGGGGAACGACCCGGGGCCCCCCGACGAGAAGGAGGCGACGCGTGCGACTCGCGGTCGAGCTCGACGGTGTCCGGCACGAGGTCGAGACGTCGCAGTACGCCGAGACCGCGACGCTGGCAGACCTGGTCGAGGCGGTGTGCGGGACCCGGGTCTCCGGTGACGAGCCGCTGTGGGTCGACGACAGCGAGCACACCGCCAACGCGCGGCTGTCCGACCTGCTCCTGCTCGAGGGCACCCGGGTGGCGCGCTCGGCGCTCGTGACGCCGAAGCCGGTGCGCGGCTGGGCCGCGATCATGTCGGGCGGCCTCGACGCCGGTCTCACCGTCGCCGTCCCGACCAAACGGGCGTTGCTGATCGGGCGCTCGCCGCAGGCCGACCTCACCGTCGACTCGCCCAGCGCGTCGTGGAGCCACGCCAGGGTCGAGCACGCCACCGAGGTCGAGGGGCGCGAGGACGAGGCCGAGGACAAGAAGAAGGCCGGGGGCAGGAAGAAGGCCGACGACCAGCCCACGGTCGAGAAGAAGGTGCTCGAAGGACTCCGGATCACCGACGACGGGTCCACCAACGGCACCTTCGTCGACGGCGTCAAGGTCCCCGAGGAGGGGGTGTTCGTCACCGACGACGCCGTGGTCGTCGTGGGCGGCACCTCTTTCGCGCTGCGGCGCGTGATGGGCGAGACGCCGGCCCCGGCCCCCGGCAGCCTGCACAACGTCACCACCGCGGGCACCGCTCCGTTCAACCGGCCCCCGCGCCCGGGCCGCCCGCCCCAGCCCGACCCGGTGGTCCCGCCGGCCCACAAGGACCCGCCGCCACCCAGCCGGTTCAGCATGGCGACGATCGTGGCACCGCTGCTGCTCGCCGTCGTGATGGTGATGATGATGGGTCCACGCATGGCCGTCATCGCGTTGATGAGCCCGGTCATCGCGATCGGCACCTGGTGGGAGCAGAAGCGGCGGCGCAGGTCCGACGTCGAGGAGGAGGACGAGCGGTTCAGCGAGGCGCTCGAGGAGTTCCGCGACGACCTCGACCAGGCGACGTACGCCGAGCGCGCCCGCCGCCGCGACGAGGTGCCCGACCCCGCGACCATGATGCGCCGGGCCGCGCTGCCGACGACCAAGCTGTGGCAGCGCCGGCCCGGCGCCGGTGAGCTGCTCCGGCTGCACGCCGGCGTCGGCGACGTACGGTGGGAGCCGCCGCTGGACACCCAGTCCGGCAACAAGCTCGAGGACGAGGTCCGGGAGGTCGTCTCCGGCACCCGCGTGCTCGCCGCGCCCGTCGAGGTCGACCTGACCGACGCCGGGGTCGTCGGCATCGTCGGCGACCGCGAGGGCGCGTTGGCCGTCGCCCGCAGCCTGGTCTGCCAGGCGGCCCTCCACTGCGGCCCGGCCGACCTGACCGTCGGCGTCTTCTGCGACACAGGACGCGACGAGGCCTGGCAGTGGACCACCTGGCTGCCCCACGTGCGCCACGTGGGCGACGGCGCCGGTGGGCAGTGGCTCTCGGCCCAGCGAGGCCGCAGCGAGGCGCTGCTGCGCAGCCTGCGCGACGGCATCGAGTCGCACATCACCCCCGCGGTGCTGCTCGTCATCGACTCCGACGTGCTCACCGAGGGCCGCGACGCGCCCGCCCGCAGCCTGCTCGGGCACGGCCGTCCGACCGGGTCCGGGCTGCTGCACAAGGACCGGGGGACCCAGGTGTCCGGCATCGTGATCGCGGCCAACGAGGAGCAGCTCCCGGCGTCGTGCACCACGATCGTCCGGGTGCAGGCTGATGCCCACGGCACGGTGACCCGCCCGGACGACCTGACCACGGTCGACGACGTGATCCTGGCCGGGCTGCGCGTCGACACCGCCCGCCGCTGCGCCACCGACCTCGCCCGGTTCGACGACCCCGAGCTCGTGGTCCCGGGGGCGGCGCTCCCGGGCCTGGTCCGGCTTTCACCGCTGCTCGGCCTGGACGAGATGACCCCCGAGGCGATCCGCAAGAGCTGGGCAGCCTCGGGCCGGATCTCCACCCCGGTCGGCGTGGGCGAGAGCGGCAGCTACGAGATCGACCTGGTCCGGGACGGCCCGCACGGTCTGGTCGGTGGTACGACGGGCTCCGGCAAGAGCGAGTTCCTGCGGTCGCTCGTGGCCGGCCTGGCGGCCCGCAACGACCCGACCCGGCTCACGTTCATCCTGATCGACTTCAAGGGTGGTGCGGCGTTCGCGACCTGCGAGCGGCTGCCCCACACGATCGGCACGGTCAGCAACCTCGACGAGCAGCTCGCCGACCGGGCGCTCCGCGCGCTCGAGGCCGAGATGAACTACCGGCAGCGGGTCTTCGCCGGGGCCGGCGAGGGCATCGACAACCTCGACGCCTACCTCGCGACCAACCCCGAGAAGCCGATGCCGCGGCTGCTGCTCGTCGTCGACGAGTTCGCGATGCTCGCCAAGGAGTACCCCGACGTCCTGTCATCGCTGGTCAGCGTGGCGGCCGTCGGCCGTACGCTCGGCGTCCACATGATCCTCGCGACCCAGCGCCCGGCGGGCGTGGTCAACGAGGACATCCTCGCCAACACCAACCTCCGGGTGGCGCTGCGGGTGCAGAGCCGCGACGACTCGATCAACGTCGTCGGGGTGCCGGCCGCCTCGGCCATCGGCCGCACCCAGATGGGCCGGGCCTTCGTGAAGCTGGGCCAGGACGACATCACGCCGGTGCAGACCGCCCTGGTGACCGGCCGCTCCGAGGCGTCGGCGTCCACGCTGGTCGACGCGCACCCGATCGGCTTCGGCGAGGTGCTCGAGCCGGCCAAGCCCCGCACGCCCGTCGACGAGGACGCCCCGACCGACCTCGACCTGCTCATCGACGCGGTCGTGGCCGCCAACGACGACGCCGGCTACGCGCCGCCCCGGCCGGTCTGGCCCGAGCCGCTGGGCGAGCACCTCGAGCTGGCCGCCACCCATGAGGCCGACGACGACGTCCGTTCGGTCGGCGCGGTCACCGGCTCCACCGTGCAGGTGGCCCTCGCCGACGATCCCGACCGGCAGCGGCAGATCCCGGTGGGCTGGGACCTCGACCGCGGCAACCTGCTGCTGCTCGGCATCCCCGGCAGCGGGACCACCACCACGCTGTCGAGCATCGCGCTCACGCTCGCCGCCCACCACGCCCCGGACGAGCTGGACCTGATCGTCCTCGACATGGGCTCCCGCGAACTCGAGCCGCTCGCCGCGCTGCCCCACACGGCCGCCTACGTCGGCTCCGGCTCGGCCTCGCGCGAGCAGCAGGTCCGGCTGATGAAGCACCTGCGCGCCGAGCTCGACCGGCGCCGGGCCACACCCGGGCCCCACCGGAAGACGGTGGTGCTCGTCGACGGCCTGGCCGCGCTGCGCGACGAGTACGACGACTTCGAGGGCATCAAGCTGCCTCGACGGCCTCTACCGGGCGTACGCCGACGGGCCGGACGTCGGGCTGTGGTGCGCCGCGACCACCTCCCGCGCCAAGTCGGTCCCGGCGGCGATCGACGAGGTGACCACCCAGAAGTGGCTGTTCCGGCTCGCCGACACCTACGACTACGCCTCCGCGGGCGTGCCGGTGAAGTTCGCCCCCGCCGCCGTGGCCGGCCGGTGCGTGTTCGCCGAGACCAAGCTGCAGACCCACGTCGCCTCCCCGTCGTCGTCGCGCCCGGACGCCGTGGCGCTCGTGGCGTCGCGCTGGGCCGGCTTCGCACCCAAGCCGACCGTGGTGGGACAGCTCCCCGAGGCGGTCACCGTCTCCCAGCTCGGTGTCCGGGCCGAGCTGGCCGGCGAGCCGTGGCGGATCCCCGTCGGCATCCGCGAGTCCGACCTCGAGCCAGCGCTGCTGGAGGTCTACGAGGGTGAGCACGCGCTCGTCGCGGGGCCGCCGCGCTCCGGCAAGTCCACGATGCTGCTCGCGATGGCCGAGGCGCTGCGCGGCGGTGCGGCCGCCGACCGCGTCGACCTCGCCGTCTGGGGCGTCTGCGGTCGGCGTTCGCCGCTCGCCCAGGCCGGTCTCGACCGCTGCGTCGTGGGCGACGACGGCCTGGCCGCGCTGCTCGCCGCCGCCCGGGTGCACCGGGGCCGGCTGGTGCTGCTCGTCGACGACGCCGAGCAGTTCGACGACACCGACCAGGCCTTCGCGGGCCTGCTCTCGGCCCGGCCCACCGACCTGCTGGTCGTCGCCTCCGGGCGCTCCGACGACCTCCGCACCCTCTACGGCCACTGGACCAAGACCGTACGCAAGTCGCGCGCCGGCGTGCTGCTGCAGCCCAACGTCGACTACGACGGCGAGCTGGTCGGGGCCACCCTGCCCCGGCGAGCGCCCGTGGCCGTCACCGTGGGACGTGGGTACGTCTCCAGCGGCGGCAACCTGGAGTTCCTGCAGGCGGCGACCCCGACCCCCGCATGACCCCTCACCCCTCTCGGAGGAATCGATGACCCCCGCACGCTACGCCCACGCCCTCACCGCCGTGCTGCTCAGCGCCGTCCTCGCCGGCTGCGGTGCGGGCGGCTCCGGCGACGCGGACTCCGCGCCCGAGCCGCCGACCCAGGAGGAGCTCGACTCCTACGTCGAGACCACCAGCGCCGACGCGAAGGCGATCGGTGACGACCTCGCCGCGGCGTACGAGCAGGACAAGGAGTTCCCCGAGTCCCTCGACGGCATGGGCACGCTGTCGGAGGGCAACGAGATCAGCAGCTACGAGGTCACCCCCGATCGCGCGGACTTCTGCGTCCAGCACGTCGTCGACAGTGAGGGCGTCGCGTTCAGCAACTACGGCGTCAACGTCGCCGGTGGCGTGAAGTTCATGCGGGCCGGGGTCTCCGCCACCGGCACCAGCACCGGGTGCATCTGAGCGCGGCTCAACGCCTGCGGCGCTCCGCAGCGGCCAGCATCGTGCGGACCAGCTCCTGCATCTCGGTCGCCGTCCGCTCCAGTCGTCTGGACCTGCTGGGTCAGCGGGGCGTCGGGGCGCCAGGAGGGCCGCGCAGTGGCCGCGAGGTCGTCGAGCAGGAGCGCCGCGCCCTGCTCGTGGCCCCACGCCAGCCGCTGGAGGGCCGACGCGGCCTGACGGCTGGCCTGCTCCAGCGACTCGTCGGAGGCGCCGGTCGTCCGCTGCGCGCGGGCCAGCTGCCGTTCGTGGGCGATGGCCGCGCCCACCTGCCGCAGCTGCTCGGCGGCGCTCGCAGCGAGCCGGCGCAGCCGACGGGCCCGCCACCACATGACGACGAAGACGATCACGGCGGCGATGACCACGGCCGCGAAGGGTCCGGCGACGGGCAGCCAGCCCGCGTCGTAGATCACGGTGACGAGGCAGACCAGGCCGATGCCGACCAGGACCACGATCAAGGGGTAGCGGACCTTGGCGGGCAGTACGCCCTCAGGCCTGTCGAGGTCCGGGTGGTCCCGGTCGTGGCTCATCGCGCTCTCCTCACCGGCTCCTCGACCTGCCGGCCCACCTTCTCACGGCCCTGCCGGCGGCCCTCACCTCATCCGAACGTGTGGTGCTCGGCGTCGTGGGCGGTGCGGTAGAGCTCCCCCCACCCGATGACCTGAAGCTCGTCGGACCTGACCGGAGAGACCAACGGGTGTCCGTCGGAGGCCGGGATCGCGACGAACACGAACAACGGGAACTCGCTCACCGGATCGACCGTCGCTCCTTCGTGCCTGGCCGTCAGCAGCACCGTTTCGATGTCGTCACGACCGAAGTCCTGGCCGATGACCGGCGGGTCGATCCGCGCGAGCACGGCCGGCTTGCCGGAGTCGAAGATCAGGGACTCGAGCACCTCGCAGGTGCGCACCGGCTCCAGCCGGGTGCTCTCCAGCGAGCTGAGGTAGTAGGTCTCACCCATGTCAGAACTCCGGGTTGACGCCGCTCACCCGGTCGACACCGATGGCTCCGGAGTCGATCCCCCCGGGGATGATGTACTCGGGAAGGCCTCCCTTGGTCCCGTCGAGCGGCAGCGCCTCGCGCTGCAGCACGACCGCGGAGGGATCGTGCAGGGTCCCCTCGATCACGAACCGGCCGGTGTTGCTGGCGCCGCTCTCGCCCCCGGACGGCAGGCCCGCGATGTCCCGGTAGTCGGGCACGGCCCCCGGGTGGACCGGGGACCACGAGGCGCCGCCAGGCCCCGAGTCCCCACCGTAGACACGGTAGATCGGCATGCCGGCCTGGGGCTCGGGGACGATCGGCGGGACGGTCGGTGGGTCGGGGACGACCTGGGTGCGGGGGAGGTAGCGGACGGCCGCCGCATCCACGGCGTGCCCGAACGACGACGTGGCGCCGCCGGTCACCATGCCGGTACCGCCGGCGAAGGCGGTGGCGCGCAGGAACCCGCTCGCGGTGTGCGGGCCGGGCCCGGTGGCGTAGCCGTAGGCGCCACCGGTGGCACCGCTGGCCGTGCCGGAGATCATGCCGCCGATGACGCGCTGCTTGAGCAGGGTGTTGGCGCCGAGCGACCGGGCCACGCCGGTGCCGCCGAAGGCACCGAAGGCACCGGAGATCGCGACCTGGCCCCAGTTGACGCCGCCCGTGGTGGCCTTCTGGATGATCGTGTCGGCACCGGCCGAGATCAGCATCATGCCGGCCGGGCCACCGACACCGGTCGCCACCAGCACGCCGCCGGCGATCACCATGGCGCCACCGGCGAGGTATTCCCAGTTGTCCTTCACCCAGTCGCCGGCGGCCGCCAGGGCGCCGTTGTTGGCGGCGGCGTAGGCGGCCAGCTCGGCGTCGGTCACCGGCCGGAGACCGGTCGGGTCGAGGGCGTGGAGCGGGTCGTTGCCGGCGTACGAGTAGGGGTTGCCGGCCCAGCCGGCGCCCGGGACCGGGTCGAGCGGGTCGACGGTGAGGAAGCCACGCGTGGCCTGGTCGTAGACCCGTGCCCCGAGCCACCCGAGGCCGACGACATCGAGCTCGCCGGCGGCGCCCACGGTGAGCGTTCCCGGCAGCTGGGAGGCAGCCGCTGCGCCCCACGGGTCGCTGCCCGTGCTCCGTGCGCTCCGCCATCCCGGCGTCGTCCAGTGTTCTCCGATGCCGGTGACCGGGCCGGCACTCACGATCGGGGTGTCGCCGACCTGCACCAGGGACGGCGCGTAGCCCTGGGCGATGTCGTAGAAGATCGCGGTGTCGTCGACCTCCGCGAGCTCCCCGGTGGCGTCGACGTGGACCCGGGTCCGTCGGACGACGTCGTCGGCGTCGTCGGTGGTGTCCACCACCTCGGTCAGACGGCTCGTGACCGACCAGCCGAAGTCGCGGGCTCGGCCGTCGGACCCCTCGCTGCGGGTGCGGCGGCCGACCGGGTCGTAGGTGTGTCGCGCAGTGCGGCCGTCGGTCCAGCGGCTCAGCACCAGCTGCCCGGCGGCGTCGTAGTCGTGCTCGACACCGGAGCCGTCACGGGTCTCCGCGACCAGCCGACCCGCGGCGTCGTAGCGCCAGCTGGCGACGGTGGTGCTGCGCGCCTCGACCAGCTGGCAGGCCTCGTCGTAGCCGAAGGTCGTGGTGCGACCGTCGCGGTCGATGCCGGTGATCCGCCCGCCGTCGCGATTGAGCAGGGTGCGGGTCGAGCCCTCGGGGTCGGTGACGCTGTGGGCGACCACGAAACCGTCGTGGTACTCCCAGCTCTGGATGGTGTCGTCGGTGGTGGCCTGCACCAGCCGGCCGGCCTCGTCGCGCTCGAGGAAGGCGCGACCGAGCAGCGGGTGGTCGACCGCGACCAGTCGGCCCACCTCGTCGTAGGTGTAGTCGGTGGTGAGCCCGTCGGGGCCGGTCATCGACGACCGGCGGCCCGCCGCGTCGTAGGTCCACGACATGGTCCGGTCATCGCGGCTGCGCGACACCAGCTGGTGGCGGCCGTTCCACCGGAACCGGTGGGTCACCTCGCGGCCGTCGGCCCGGGAGTGGTCGCGCAGGGTCAGGCTGCGCTCACGCACGTCGCGCTCGATCGAGGAGAGGGTCCGGCCGTCGACAGCCGTCGAGGCGACCCGGCCGGCCTCGTCGAAGGTCCAGGACAGGCGGTGCCCGCTGGGGTCCTCCTGCCAGACCGGGCGGCCGGCGGCGTCGTAGCCGGCGCGGGTGGTGCGGCCCAGCGGGTCGGTCTCGGCGACGCAGCGGTTCATGGCGTCGAACTCGCGGCGGGTGGTGTGACCGAGGGGGTCGGTGATCGCGACCGCACGACCGTTGGCGTCGTAGTCGAACCGGGTGACCCCGCCGTTGCCGTTGACGACCTCGACCAGCTGGCCGGCGGCGTCGTAGCGGAACCTGCGCCGGCCGTGCCAGGTGTCGGAGGACTCGACCACGCGGCCGGCGGCGTCGTAGCGGTAGCGGGAGACCCCCTGGCCCGGCACGAAGCGGCCCACGATCCGGCCGCAGGCGTCGTAGTCGGCCCAGGCGGCCTCGCCGGTGGGCTGTACCTGCCGGACCAGGCGGCCGTCGGCGTCGTAGTGGTAGGTCGTGCGGGCGCCGTGGGCGTCGAGGGTGGCCGCCACCCGGCCGCACGCGTCGTACTCGTAGCGGGTGGTGCCCCCGGTCGGGCTGATGACCTCGACCACCCGCCCGGCAGCGTCACGGTGGATCCGGGTCAGCGAACCCTCGGCGTCCACGAGCTCGATGGCGCGGCCACAGCGGTCGTAGGCGGTGAGTGCTGCCGATCCGTCGGGTTGCTCGGTCGAGACGGGACGGCCCAGCGGGTCGAAGCGCGTGGACACCGTCGCGCCTCCGTCGTCCACGGTGACGCTCCCCGTGCGGCGATCGGAGGCCGCTCCCTGGCGCAGGCCCGTGGGGTCGATCATCGCGGTGAGGTCACCGACGGCGTCGTGGTCACGGGTCCAGCTGCCGCCGGTGGGGTCGACGGTCTCGACCAGGCGGGAGAGGGCGTCGTGGGTGAACTCCCAGCGGGTGCCGTCGGGGAGCTCGACGCCGGCGAGGTTGCCGAGGTCGTCGAGGTGGCGGGTGACGGCGCGGCCCAGCGGATCGACGGTGCGGGTCTCCTCGCCGTGGGTGCCGTGCTCGATCTCGGTGCGGGCGCCGGTGGGGTCGACGGTGGCCGAGAGGCGGCCGGCGGTCGTGTGCTCGAAGCGCCAGACCGCGCCGTCGGGGTCGCGCCGGGAGGCGAGGACCCCGGAGCGTGCGTAGGAGAAGCTGGTGCGGGCGCCCGACGGGGTGACGGCGGTCATCACCCGGCCTGTGGTGTCGCGCTCCAGGCGTGCGGTGTTGCCCAGGGCGTCGGTGGTGGCGACCAAGTCGCCGTGGTCGTCGTAGCCGAACCGGACGGTGACGCCGACCGGGTCGACGACCTGGGTCAGCAGGCCCGACTCCCAGGTGAACCGGGTCTCGCCACCCTCGGGGTCGACCATCAGGCTCGGGTTGCGGGAGTCGGGATCGGCGTAGGTGTAGCGGGTGACGGCGCCGGACTCGGTGACCACGGTGGTGACCCGGTCGGCCTCGTCGTAGCCGTAGGTGAGGTCGGCACCGGTGGGGGTGACGGTACGGGTACGGCGGCCGCGGTCGTCGTACTCGTGGACGGTGACGGCGCCGTCGCGCTCGGTGACCAGGACGGCGTTGCCGTGGGCGTCATAGGAGGTGGACTGGCGTTGCTCGTGGGCGTCGACGACGCCGATGAGCCGACCGCGGTGGTCGTGGATCCAGGTGTTGGAGCGGGTGCCGTCGGGGTCGGAGACGACCGTGACGTTGCCGGGGAGGTAGACGAACCGGGTGAGTCGGCCGTGCTGGGAGAGCTGGGTGGTGACCCGGCCGTGGGCGTCGTAGGTGTTCTCGGCCTCCAGGACGCCGTCGGCGTCGGTGACGGCCTCGATCAGGCCGGAGTCGTTCCACCGGTAGGAGCGGGTGCCGGCCGGGCCGGTGACGGTGGTGAGCCGGCCGTGGTCGTCGTAGCCGTAGTCGACGCGGCGACCGTCGGACGCCGTGGCGGCCACGACGAGGTCGCCGGTCCAGGCGAGTTCGATCGAGCGGCCCCGCTCGTGAGTGAGCCGCACCACGCGGCCCTCGTCGTGGACCAGCGAGACCCCGGTGCCGGGTCCGCAGGCGACGGCCAGCAGGTCACCGGACGGCGCGAAGTCCCAGGTGCGGCCGGCGTTGTCGCTCGCCTGGTAGCCGCGGCCCTCGACCGCCGCGAGCCAGAGGCTCTCGCCCGTGGCGCGGTCCCAGCCGTCGCCCAGCCGCGGGAACACGATCACCCGGCCGTCGGGCAACCGCATCCGGGCGGCCTCGCCGTCGAGGTCGAGGCCCGCCTCGGTCCAGGACGACCAGCCGGGGCCGAACGCCCCGACTCCGTCGTCGAAGGAGTTGTAGGTCCGGGTGAGGGCCAGCGAGCCGGCCGCGCCCGGGAACGACAGGTCGACCTCGTTCTCGAGGAAGTTGCCGGTCGCGGTGTTGACCGGGTCGTTGGCGTAGCCGGTGGTCGGCGGTGACCCGTAGGCCGTCGGTGGGTCGATCACGAGGTCCTGGCGGGTGGCCGACACGCCGGCCGCCTGCAGCGTGGCCATCAGCGCCGAGTCGGAGAGCGTGGAGACCGCACCCTCGCCGCCGGCCGCCGCGAACGCGTCGGCCACGACGATCGCCCAGCGGACGTCCTCGTCGTTGGCGTCGAGGTAGTGGTCGAACCCGCTGAAGACGCCCGCCGCCTCCAGCCGGCCCCAGCCGCAGCCCGCGACGAACGTGGTGTAGGCGGAGCGGCAGGTGGCCTGCTTCGGCCGGAGCGTGCTGTTGGCGCCCCGGGAACCGTTGGCGAAGGCCCGCAGGTCCTCGGGGCGGGCCGACGACGTGCCGCCGCCCCCGCCGCCGCCCGAGCCCGGCGAGGGGGTCTCGCGGGTGCCGTTGCGGGACGCCGACACCGGGAAGGTCGGCTCGGCCGCCGGCGGACCGACCGGCGGGTCGTCGCCACCGAAGACGGCGTCGACACCCTTGTCCCACAGGTTGCGGTCGTCCTGCTCGCGCTTCCACTGCCGGGCGGTCTCGCGGCGCTGCTGCTCCTTGCGCGCCTCCTCCTTCAACCGCCTGGTGAAGCCCGCCACCTCACGCAACCGGTCGGCGAGCTCGCCGGCATCGGCCGCGGCGACGGCCGCGTTGCTGCGGAACAGCTGGGAGAAGTGGCCGCGGAAGTCGGTCATCGCGGTGTTCCTCCACGACGCGCGCGAGCCCGCCTGGCCGTCGATCACCCCGGCCGCGGCGTCGCACAACGACGCCAGCCGGTCGGCCGCTCCGTAGTCGAAGCGGACGTCCTCGTCGATCGCGCCGAGATCAGCCACCGGTCACACCCCTTGTCGTCTCACAGCCCCACGAAGCACTCATCCACACCGGCCACCCGCCCGGCGTCCGAGGGGACGCGGGCGGGTGAGCAGTGAAGGCGAGTGGCCCTCAGGCGCCGCCGCCGGCGGTCATGATGTTCTGCGAGATCTGGTTGAGCTGGGTGCGCAGCTCCTCCAGCTCCGTCTTGGCCTTGTCGAGCGCCGCCCGGGTCTCCGGCCAGGTGGAGCCACGGAACTTCTCGGCCAGCGGCCCGTCCCACACGTTGGGGTCGGACAGGGTCTTGCCCTGGCTGTCGAGCTGGCTGATCTGGTCGGTGAAGCCACCGTTGATGATGGCCTGCATCTGCGTGATCGCGGACTTGGCCTGCTCGGTCGAGAGAACTCGAGACATCGTCATCCTCACTCGCCGATCAGTCTGATCGGCTCCGTCGTCGGTCAGGACACGACAGAGGACGAAGGCCGGGTGCCGCGGGGGTGACGCCCAGCCCAAGAGACCCCCGTCGGGTCGGCATTGTGCCAGACCGGCCCCGATCCGGCCACGAGGCAGCGCGATCGGGCGGGGGCCGGAGTCAGGGCCGCGCGGGCGTCCAGGAAGGCGTCGGGCGCGGGGAAGACCCGGCTCAGCCGTCCCGGGTCGTGATGTCGAACGGGTCGCTCTCGACGTCGCTGATGTTGCCCACGTCCGTGATCACCGTGCAGTCGGTGGCGAACCCACCCGCGGTCACCAGCAGCCCGTCACCGCTCACCACCAGGTTGCCCGAGCAGCCGTCGCTGAAGCGGATGCCCTCCGTCCCGCCCGCGATGGCCGTCAGGGCGCTGGTGGGCTCACCGATTGCCCGGCTGTCGTAGAGCGGGTTCAGCCGGTCCTCGCCGCTGGGCCAGATCGGCAGGATCGTGATCCGCAGGGTGCGGCCCGAGACGGTGCTGAACGGCGGCACCACGTGGATGTCCTGCAGCCGCTGGACCGGGTACGCCGTGCTGCCCTCGACGGAGTCGTCGTTGATCGCGGCCTGGGTCCGTGACTGCGCCTCGTCGAGCCAGGCCGTCAGCTCGGAGGACGGATCGGCGCCCTCGAAGACGAGGGGGACCGTGGCGGTCATCACGACGTTGCCCCGCTCGGGTACCGGGGCGCCGGGGTCCACGCTCCAGCCGCACTCCGTGCCGAGGCCGTCGGTGCGGTCGTCCACGGACTGGTCGCCGCCCTGCCAGCTCACGGTCGGGCAGTCGCCGCCGTCGGTCTCGGGGATCACCTCGAGGAACGGGCCGCGCAGGGGAGCGTCCTGGGCGGAGTAGGTGAGGGTCAGCTCGACGGACTCGGCCTGGGGGTCGTAGACCGCCTGCCGTTCGACCGTCAGCCCCGCCCGTGTGGTCGGGTCCTGGTTGGACGCGGTGACCGGAGCAGCGGTGGTCCCGGCCGCGGTCGGCGAGTCGGTGCCCGTGCCGCTGGTGGTCGCGTAGGCCACCGCCCCGCCGAGGAGCACCAGCGTCGCCACGACCAGTCCGATGGCGCGAGGGTCGCGCCACTTCGGCGGCGGCTTCTTCTTGCGGTGGAGCCGATCCGGCTCGCGCCTGGTCTCCTCGTGGCTGGTCGTCGGGATCGCCATCGGCCGCAGCATCGTGCCGTGGTCGGGCGTCCCCAGGTCGAGGGACGACCGGACCCCGTCGTCGTCCGGCTCGTCGACGGGTGCCGCCGGGACCGGCTCGGGCGTGACCCCGCGCAGCATCGTCATCGGGCCGCGGGCACTGTCGAAGTCGGCGGGCGGCGACTGCGTCGCGAGAGCGGGTACGCCGGCCAGCGCCGGGAGCAGCCGACGCAGCCCGGCCGCGGCCTCGGCGGCGCTCGGCCGGGCGGTGGGGTCCTTGGCGAGCATCGCGTCGAGCTGGGCGGCGAGCGGGTCGGGCACCGGCAGTGGCGGCGGGACGCTGGCCACGTGGCGGTGCGCGACGGTGTAGTCGGTGCCGGGCCCGGCGAACGGCGTACGGCCGGCGAGCAGCTCGTAGAGCAGGACGCCGGTGCCGTAGACGTCGGCCGACAGGTCGCAGGTGCCGGTGACGAGCAGCTCGGGAGCCATGTACTCCGGTGTGCCCATCAGGCCGGTGGTGGCCCCCGTGCCGTCGGCCACCATCCGCGAGATGCCGAAGTCGGTGAGCCGGACCGCGCCGGGGTCGAGGTCGTGCCCGTCCTTGCTGAGCAGCACGTTGTCGGGCTTGATGTCGCGGTGCAGGATGCCCCGGCTGTGGGCGGCCGCGATGCCCTCGAGCGCGGCGGCCACTACCGCGGCGGCGCGCTCGGGCGGCAGCGGCCCGTCGTGGGCCAGGACGTCGCGCAGCGACCCGCCGTCGACGAAGTCCATGATGATCGCGAGCCGGTCGCCCTCGACGACCAGGTCGCGGACGGCGACGACGTGGGGGTGGCGCAGCCCGGTCAGGATCGAGCGCTCGCGGACGAACCGTCCGACCAGGTCCTGGTCGGAGGTGTGCTCCTGGCGCAGCAGCTTGGCCGCGACGAGCTCGTCGCTGCGACGGTCGACGGCCTTCCAGACCTCGCCCGTGGCGCCCCGGCCGAGCTGTTCGACGAGCCGGTAGGACGCCCCGAGGGCAACGCCTGCGGCTTCGGTGCTCACGGTTCCTGCCTCCCGGATCCCACGCGCTCCGGCGGACGGTTCGAGATCCCGTGCCGATCACGGGACGTGGGAACAAGCCTGACGGCTCCCGGCACGATAATCGAATCGGTGGCGCCCTCGCGGCGGGATGGTCGGATTGCTCGGGCCGTCCCGGGCGGTCAGCCGCTCCAGCTGGCCTCGGTGCGGACGACCGCGTCGAAGACCACGTCGGCCAGGCTCCCGGTGCGCTCGAACGTACGCCGCTGCTGAGTGGCGCCGTTGCCGCGGGCCAGCAGCCGCTCGACCTGGTCCTCCACCAGCGCGGTGTCGCCGGCCGCGTCGAGGGCGTCCCGGGCGTGGTCGAGCAGCGACCCGATCGCCTCCCGCGCCGGCACCAGCGACAGCCGCAGCGGGTCGACGAGCCGGTCGGAGACGCCGTACCGCGACGCCCGCCAGCCCGCGGCGCGCAGCAGGTCGTCGCGCCACTCCGGAGGAGGGCCGCCGGCGCGACCCGCCTCGGTCGTCACCAGGGCCCGGGACAGCGCGGTCACCAGGACGGCGTCGTCGACGTCGCCACAGACGTCGGTCACCCGCAGCTCCAGCGTCGGGTAGGAGCGCGAAGGTCGCGCGTCGAGGTAGAGCATCCCGTCGTCGAGGGCCGCGCCCCACTCCAGCAGTCGGCCGGTCACTGCCCGGTAGTCGTCGGGGTCGGAGAACCCACCGCCCGTTCCGTGGCTCGGCCACCCGCTCCAGGTCTGGTAGCGCCAGCTGGCGTAGCCGGTGTCCCGGCCGCGGGCGTAGGGCGAGTTGGCGCTGATCGCCAGGAGCACCGGCAGCCACGGCGCGATGCCGCCGAGCGCGCGGAGACCCTCCTCCTCGTCGGCGACGTCGACGTGGACGTGCATCGCGCACGCAAGGGACGATCGGGCGAGCTCACCGAACTCCTCGACGATGCGCTGGTAGCGGGGCTTCGGCGTCACCCGCGACTCGGCGTCGGCGAGCACCGGTGTGCCGGTGGCCACCGCCGCGGCGCCGGCGGCCCGGGCCGCCTCACCCATCGCCCGGCGGCTCGCCCGCAGGTGGCCGGCGATCTCGGTGACGTCGGTCGTCGGTGGGGTCTGCGACTCGAGCTGCTGCAGGAACAGCTCGGCCTCCACCGCGGCGTCGTCGCCCCCGGCCTGCTCGTGGGCGCGCAGGGCCTGGCTCGCAACCGCGGTCAGCATCCCGGAGCCGGGGTCGACGAGCATCAGCTCCTCCTCGACCCCGACCTTGCGCGCGTCCACGCGGGGGTCGTGCCCCGTATGTCGCCGGGCCATGCGAGTCACGGCCGTCTGCCAGACTGCGGCACCGTGCTGCAGCGAGTCGCGACCGCGCTGCTGGTGGGCCTGCTGGCCACCGGGTGCAGCGACGACCCGCCGCCCCCGTCCCCGCCGCGGCTGGCCGACGTCCCGCCCGAGCCGGCGCCGGCGTACGACGCCCGGGCCGAGCCTGCCGAGGCAGTGCTCGCCCTGGTGCCGCAGTCGGCCGAGGTGGTCACGGTGACCGACTGGGACCAGGTCCGGGTGCAGCTCGGACAGCCCGACCTGACCAGCGACGACCTGAGGACCGACCGGCTGGAGTTCTGGCGACGGGCGGAGACCGAGGCGGCGGCGCTGACCGACGGGCTGCTGCGAGCGGAGGAGTCGCGGCTGGGCCTCGACCACGGCTTCACCCAGGACGACGTCGACTGGGAGGCGCGGTTCACCGGCGACGACGGCCCCGGGTTCGTGATCGGGCTGCGGCCCGACCTGCCGCTCGACGGTGTACGGCGCGCGGTGGCGGACGGCGTCGGGCCGCTCGCCGGCGCGGAGCTGCGCCGGGCTGACCACCTGCTGGTCAAGGGGGTGGGCGAGGCGGACGTGTGGGCCAATGAGACCGGCTGGGGTCCGCTGGCCTCCGAGCCCGCGACGGCGACGTACCTCCACCGCGGCTGCGTGCCGATGGACGACGCGCTCGGTCCCGACGCGGGAGTGGAGGAGCAGGAGGAGCTGCTCGCCGAGCACCCGGTGACGACGCTGGAGCCGCTCGACGGCTTCGCGCTCGGCTTCGGCGACCACGACGCGACGGTGCGGGTGGAGCCGGGTCGCCCGGACCTCTTCGAGCGGCTGCGGATCGGGGAGGACTGGCCGGTCACCGGCTTCCCGCAGGCGTACGTCGATGGCGCGGCCGATCCCGCCTCGGGCCGGATCGGCTACAGCGTGCCGCGGCCGCCGGCCGCGGTCGGCCTCGCCCTGGTCGGCGAGCTGCCCTTCGCGATGTGCGACGAGGTCGTGCCCCTGGAGCAGCCACCGGGTGACCCCGCGGAAATCCCCAGGCTGGGGACAACCTGTGGAGAACTACACGTGTGTAACTCTCCACAACGTTGTTCACAGCTGTGCATGACGTGGGTGGGGAGGTCGGTTCCCGCTCAGGCGGGGAAACCGGACGCTGGCACGGGAAGCGTCCCGCGCCACCCTCCCGACTCGCGCACGAGACTCGGCGCGGCGGACGCCTCAGAGAAGCGCGACCCGGGCCGCGATAGAGGCGAGGACGACGAGCGCCACGAGGCCGATGCCGGCGGCCTGCCACTGTGGCCGCCGGGGCCCGCGGGGGGAGTAGACCAGGACGGCGCCCACCAGCACGCCGCCGAGGAAGCCGCCGAGGTGGCCCTGCCACGAGATCCCGGGAACCGAGAAGGTGATGACCAGGTTGGCGAGCAGCAGCAGCCCGATCTGGGAGACGTTGCCCCCGACCTTGATCACCATCACCAGCAGCGCGCCCATGAGGCCGAAGATCGCCCCGGAGGCGCCGACGGTCTGCACCTGGTTGCCCGCGAACCACAGCACCATCGCCGAGCCGGCGAGGCCCGACACCAGGTAGAGGGCCAGGAACCGGGTCCGGCCGATGGCCGCCTCGATCTGCGGGCCGAGGAAGTAGAGCGCGATCATGTTGCCCGCGAGGTGCCAGACCTCGATGTGGGTGAACATGCTGGTGACCAGCTGCCACACGGCACCGTCGCCGACGCCGGTGACCCAGGTGCCCCCGAGCCCCTGCACGCACAGCTGCTCGGTGGGCCCGCCCGTGTAGGTGCCGGCCTGCCCGCTCGGGTCGCAGCGGCTGCCGACCAGCAGCGCCAGCCGGTCGGCGAGCGCGCTGGCCGAGCCACCGGTGAGCGTGATCGCCAGCCACACCGCGACGTTGAGGCCGATCAGCACCAGCGAGGTGGTGGCGGGGTTGCCCGAGCGCTTCCCGCCGTACGCCGTCCGGCCCTGGCGGGTCGTCCGGGCGCCCTCGGACACGCACGAAGGGCACTGGAAGCCCACCGCGGCGTCACGCATGCAGTCGGGGCAGATCGGGCGCTCGCACCGCTGGCAGCGGATGTGCGACTCCCGGTCGGGGTGCCGGTAGCAGGTGGGCACCCCGGTCGGGGGCGGACTGGGTGGTTCGGGTGCGCTCAGGAGCCGACGACCTCGACCGACTCGATCACCACCGGCTCGACGGGGCGGTCGCCCGGACCGGTGCGGGTGCCGGCGATCGTGTCGACAACCTCGCGGGAGCCCTGGTCGGCCACCTCGCCGAAGATGGTGTGCTTGGTGTTCAGCCACGGGGTCTGGCCGACCGTGATGAAGAACTGCGACCCGTTGGTGCCGGGGCCGGCGTTGGCCATCGCGAGCAGGTAGGGCCGGTCGAACTGCAGCTCGGGGTGGGGCTCGTCCTTGAAGGTGTAGCCCGGGCCGCCGGTGCCGGTACCGAGCGGGCAGCCGCCCTGGATCATGAAGCCGGGGATCACCCGGTGGAAGGTGAGGCCGTCGTAGAACGGGCCGGTGCGGTCGGTCCCGGCGTCGTACTGCTTGGTGCCCTCGGCCAGGCCGGTGAAGTTGGACACCGTCTCGGGCGCGTGGTTCGGGAAGAGATTGATGGTGATGTCGCCCTGGTTGGTCTTCAGGACGGCCTGCTGATCGGCCATGGACCCGCTCTCTCGTCGGTGCTGGTGCTCTCCCCGATCCTCGCAGATACGGCAAGTCACCCCGGAGGGTGGCTGGTGGCTCCTTGCCGAAGGTGGTGGAATTGGGAGGGCACCCCGACGGAGAGGAAGATCCCCACCATGGGCATCCGCAAGAAGAAGACCCTGATCGAGCAGGCGGCCGACTATGTCGACCAGGTACGCCCGCAGGTCGAGCAGGCGGTCGAGGCAGCTCGGGACAAGGCGGTGCCGCTCCTCGTCGAGGCCCGGGACCGTGCGGTCCCCGTGATCGAGGACGCGCGCGACCGCGCGAAGCCGATCATCGCCGACGGCGCGGCGATCGCGGCCGAGAAGGCCTCGCAGATCGCCGACGTGGCCCAGCAGAAGGCGGCCGAGAGCCGTGACCTGGCCGCGGCGAAGGTCGCCGAGATCAAGGGCGAGCCGCCCAAGAAGAAGCACCGCTTCCGCAAGGTCGTGCTGTTCGGCGGTCTTGCTGCGGCCGCGGCGTTCGTGGCCTCCAAGCTCAAGGGCGGCCAGGACTCCTCGAGCTGGAACTCCTCCTACACGCCCACGCCGCCGCCGGCCCCGCCGGCGCCGCCCGCCCCCTCGGCGGGCTCCGACTCCGACGACGCCGCCGGTGCGATGCCGGGCGAGGCGCTGTCCGACGCCGGCGAGGAGCCGCACGACGTGACCACGCCCGACGACCCGGCCGACGAGGTCGAGATCGACAACGAGGGCGGGGCCCACAAGAAGCCCTGACCCCGCAGCCTGCACAGGGCGGTGACCACCCGGTGGTCACCGCCCTGCGGCGTTCTGCGGGGCTGCCGACCCCCCACCTCACCCGCGCGGGAGGTCCTCCGGGCGGTGCTCCTCGACCCAGGCGTCGATGCGCTCCCACCACGCGAACAGCCACTCGATGCGGTCGTCGCGGTCGGCGGGGATCTCCTCGCGGGGGACCTGCCACCAGCGCATCACGATCCGCTTGTCCATCGGCAGCGCGCGCCACACGTCGCGCACCGTGACCAGGTGGTCGAGGCCGGTGTGGGCCACCAGCACGACGTCGGCGTCGGGGGCGCCGTCGAGCGCGGCGAGGAACCCGCCCGGCCGGGGCGCCAGCACGTGGGTGAGCTCCTCGGCCCGCCGGGCCATCGTCTCCAGGCCCAACCGGCGGAGCCGGTCGATCCCGCGCTGCCGGCGCTCGGGCGTGAAGTTGCCGCCCTCCGGGAAGATCACGAACGCGTCGTTCTCGTCGAGGCCGTGGGCGAGCTCCTCGATGTGGTGCTCGATGTCGCCGCCCCGTGGGTCGATGAACCGGGCGGGCAGCCGGTTGAGGACGACGTCGATGACCGGGTCCCAGGCGAGGGTGTCCTTGAGCACGACGCGTGGCTCGCGGTCGTACCAGTGCATGAGCGCGTGGATCAGCGTGAACGAGTCGCCGGGGCCGGCGTGCCGGCACGCCACCAGGAGCGGGACGCCCGGGTGTGCGTCGGGGCTGGGGCCGTCGGTGGCGATGCTCAGCCGCAGCACCCGCCGCGCCTCGCGGAAGAAGACCCACATCACGCCCTGCACCAAGTCATAGTGGATCCCCTCGAAGTACGGCGACCGCACCCGCCGGCCGAGGCCGGAGGAGAACCACAGCCCGAGCAGCACCACCAGCAGCAGCGCCTCGCAGGTCAGGTAGATCATCACCACCCACAGCAGCCGCAACGCCCGCCAGCGGCCGGGCAGCAGCGGCGAGAGCACCGCGGCGACGACCAGCCACGCGGGCAGCGTGGCCCACATCAGCACGGCCAGGCCGACCACGGCCGGGGCCAGCACGACCCGACGCACGACGTGCGCGGTCATCGGGGTCCCCGCGGAAGCGCGCCTCCGCGCGAAGCGCCCGTCCGCGCGGTTTCGTGGGGTGAGCTCACAGCCGGTCCAGGAAGTCCCGGCAGGCGTCGTACGTCGCCTCGATGCGCTGCTCGACGCTGGAGAAGTCGCGGTAGGCGCGGAGCGTGTCGTCGCGGGCGGACGTGCCGCGGGCGGGGAGGACGTGGGCCTCGACGTGGTCGGGCAGCTCGGCGAGCTCGCGCGTGAACCGGTGCCGGCGCGCGATCTCGAACGACACCCGGGCCACCTCCCACGGCCGGCGCGGCACGGTGAGCGGCCGGTCGATCCGGCCCACCTGCAGCACGAACACCCGGTCGGCACCGAGCTGGACGGCGCGGGCGACCGGGATGGAGTTCACGATGCCCCCGTCGAGGTAGTGCTCGCCACCGACACGCGCGGGCGGGAGCAGACCGGGCACCGCCGCGCTGGCGACCACGGCGTCGACGAGCGGGCCGGAGTCGAACCAGTGCTCGGCAGCCCGCTCGATGCTGGCGGCGCACACCTGGAAGCGGACCGGCAGGTCCTCGATGAGGGTCTCGCCGAACTCCTCACGCAGTCGCTCCTGGAGCGGCTGGGAGGAGTAGATGTGGGTGCCGCTGGCCACCGCCCGGCGGACACTGCGCAGCGGCCGCTCGCCGTAGACCTGGCGGCTGCGGGCGACGTCGAGCCAGAGCTCGGTGAGCCGGTCGACCACCGCGAGCTCGGGCTCGCGGGCCACCAGGGCGCCGTTGAGCGCGCCGACGCTGGTGCCGAGCACCAGGTCGGGCGCGATGTCGCGCTCCAGCAGCGCACGCAGCATCCCGACCTCGACGGCGCCCAGGACCCCGCCGCCCCCGAGCACGAACGCGGTGGTGGTCATCAGCGGGTCAGGCCGGGTGGCCGGCGTGCTCGAGCTCGGGGTGCTCGGAACGGACCCGGGCGGTGGCCCGGCGCTCGGCCCAGAACGACACCAGCGGGATGGTGCCGCAGACCAGCGTGACGAGGGTGAAGGTCAGGTCCCAGCGCGCGCGGCGCGAGAGCAGGAACGCGACCACCACGAAGCCCATGTAGAGCCAGCCGTGGGCGATGCCGAGGTACGTCGTGATCGCCTCGCCCACCTCGTGGGCGGTCGAGCCGACCGGGAACCAGTCGGGCGTCGAGGGGAACACGCCCCACATCTCGGTGCCGTCGAAGTTCGCCAGCGGGACGCCGATCAGGACGAGCACGACCAGGAGGACCCCGACGACGGTGGCCATGACGCGGTAGCGGAGGAGCGCGGACTTCACGCGTCCGACGCTAGCGGGTCGTCGGGAGCGGGCTCCGACCCGCGTTCGTCGAGCAGGTAGCGCACCCACACGAAGACCGCGAACCCGCCGAACACCCACCACTCGATCGCGTAGAGCAGGTTGCGCGCCGCCGTGAAGCGGCCCGACTCCGGCAGCTGCTCGAGGCGAGCCTGCGCCAGCTCGTCGGTCCCGTCGTTGACGGCCCGGTCGCCGACCGGCCAGGCGCCGTCGGCCACCTCGTCCGCGACGACCGCGTAGCCGCCGTAGAGGTCGACGTCGACGCGCTGCACCAGGTCGGCCACCCGCAGCTGGGGAAGGACGTCGTCGGTGGGATCGGGATCTGTCTCCCCGGTGCCCTCGGGGGGCTGCAGCCACCCGACCAGCTCGGCCTCGCCGTCGACAGGCGGCGCCTGCGGCTCCTCGGCCACCCCGCGCACGACGGGGATCGCGGCGCCGTCGGGACCGACGGCGAGCGGGGTCACCACCCAGTAGCGGCCGCCGCGCTCGACGAAGACCGTCCCGGTGTCGACCCAGGTCCCGCCGAGGATCACCGGCTGCCCCACCCGGTCACCCGGGAACGGGTCGTCCGGGCCCATGGCGTCGGCGAGCGGCACCGGCGCGCCCCGGGTGAGGTCGCGGGCCTCCGCGTCGCGTCGCGCCTCCCACGCGTCCCACTGCCACGCCCCGAGCCCCACGGCGACGGCGACCAGCACCACGACCAGCAGGTGGCCCGGCCAGTAGCGGAGGGCCCACCAGGGCCCCCACCCGGACCGGGTGCGGTCGTTCACTCCCAGCGGGTGGCGAAGGAGAAGCCCACGGCCATGAAGGCGATGCCGAGCATCAGGTTGTACTGGCCGAGGTCGTTCATCACGGGGATCGCGGAGGGGTCGTCGCTGACGACGTAGTAGGTGCAGATCCACAGCAGGCCGATCAGGAAGCAGCCCAGCATGCCGACCACCACGCCACGGCCCCGGCCGAGCGGGGTGGAGGGGTGGGCCGACACGACCAGGCCGAACAGCACGAGGCCGAAGCCGATCGCGTAGTTCCAGTTGCCGAGGTCGGCCATGAAGGCGGGCCCGCCGGGCTTGCCCGGGTCGGCCGCCGTGGGGTCGACCCGCACCACGAGGTAGTAGTAGGTGATCCAGGCGATGCCCAGCGCCACGAGCGCCAGGGCGACGACGAACCGCACCGACATCACCGGACCCCCGGTCAGCCCGGTCAGGTCCTGCTTGGCCTTCGGCTTGGTCACCCTGCACTCCTCGGTCGGCCGGCTGCGGCACGTCACGCGGGGCGATCCCGCGGATGCGCCCGGGTGTGGGCGCGGGGGCTAGCGTAGTCGGCATGCACGACGGGTCCGACGCGAGCCCCGGCCCCGAGGGGGAGCGGGGCGCCGACCGGTTGCGCCGTGCGGGCGCCCGGCTGGTGCGTGGCCTCCGGGGCTCCGGCAGCCGCGGGCTCCGCGGCTGGCGGGTCGGCACGCCGCTGGTCGCGATCACGTGCGGTGCGCTGCTGGCCACCAGCGCGGCCAACAGCGGCGGCACCGACCTGCGCCCCGGCCGCTACACCGACCTGGCCGGTCTGGTGGCCGAGGAGAACCGACAGTACGAGGCGCTGCAGGACCGGGTGGCCGAGCTCAACGGCGACGTGGAGCGACTCTCCGCGCAGGTGGGGTCCGGCGAGACCCGCAGGCTGCGGCGGCAGGTCGAGCAGCTCGAGGACCCCGCCGGGCTGCGCCCCCGCTCCGGTCCCGGGCTGACGATCACCCTGTCCGACGCGCCGGAGGAGGTCATCAACTCCACCAGCCGCAACCTCAACCTGCTGGTTGTCCACCAGCAGGACATCCAGGCGGTGGCCAACGCCCTGTGGAAGGGCGGCGCCGAGGCCATGACCATCCAGGGCCAGCGGGTGATCACCACGACCGGCATCAAGTGCGAGGGCAACGCGGTGATGCTGCAGGGTGTGGCCTACGCCCAGCCCTACGTCATCTCGGCCGTCGGCGACCCGGCCGCGCTGGAGGCCGCCGTGCTCCAGGACGACTACGTCGCCGGCTACCGCGCGGCCGCGGCCGTGCCGGACATCTCGGTGGGCTGGGAGATGCGGACCGAGCTGCGGGTCGAGGCCCCGGCCTACGAGGGCGTCACCAACCTGCAGTACGCCGAGCCGCTGGGCGGTTCCTGAGGCGGTGCACTGAGGAGCGCCGCGAGGCCCGTCTCGACGTGAGCGACTCAGCCTCCCGGGGTGGTGGTGTCGCTGGGGAGGCCCGTCGAGGCGGTGTCGCTCGGCGACTCGGGGGCCGTGGTGGTCTCGCTGGGCTCTTCCGTCGGCTCCTCGAAGGCCGAGACGACGATGGTCACCGTCGACCCCTCGGTGGCGTCCTGCCCGCCCTCCGGGCTCTGCCGGACGACCTGGCCCTTGGGCGCGGTGGTGTCGGTGGTCTCGACGACGTCGACCTGGAAGCCCGCGTCGCCCAGGATCTGCTCTGCCCGCCCCTGCTTGAGGCCGACGACGTCGGGCACCTCCTCGGGGCCGTCGGAGTAGTAGACCGTGACGGTACTGCCCTCGGGCACGCTGGCCCCGGGTGCGGGATCGGTCTCGATCACCTGGCCGCGCGGCTCGTCGGACTCCTGCTCGGTCGCCACCACCTCGAAGCCCTGCTCGGCAAGGGTCGCGCGTGCCTGCTTGAGCGGCTGGTTGATCACGTAGGGCACGTTGGCCAGCGGCTTGCCGCTCGAGACGACCAGGTCGACCTCGGTGTCCGGGTCGACGTACTGGTCGGGGTTGGGGTCCTGCTCGAGCACGGTGTTGCGCTTGGCGTCGGGGTCGGTCCGGAAGGTCACGTCGCCGACCGCGAGCCCGGCGTCGCCGATCAGCGTCCGGGCGTCCTTCTCGGTCTCGCCCACCACCTCCGGCACCCGCTTCTGGTCGGGCGGTGACTCGAACAGCTGGGGCAGCAGGTACGCCGCCCCGGCGATCAGCGCGATGAGGAGCACCACGAGCAGCACGATCAGTCCGGTGCGCGAGCGCTGGTCGTCGTCGTCCTCGTCGGGCTGCGGGGTGCCGCCGGCGGCGACCGGGGCCGCGACGGTGGTCGGCTCCTCGATCGGCGGCGGGGGCGGCGTGGCGTGCACCGGGCGCCCGGCGAGGTAGCGCTCGATGTCGCTGCGCATCGCCGCGGCGCTCTGGTAGCGGTCCTCGACGCGCTTGGCGAGCGCCTTCATCACGATCGCGTCGATCGCCTCGGGGAGCTCCTGGTCGTGGTCGGACGGCGGCTGGGGCTGCTCGCGGACGTGCTGGTAGGCGACCGCCACCGGGCTGTCGCCGACGAACGGTGGCCGTCCGGTGAGGAGCTCGTAGAGGAGGCAGCCGGCGGAGTAGACGTCGGAGCGGGAGTCGACGGTCTCACCGCGTGCCTGCTCCGGCGAGAGGTACTGGGCGGTGCCGACGACGGCCGCGGTCTGGGTCATCGTCGAGCTGGCGTCGGAGATCGCGCGGGCGATGCCGAAGTCCATGACCTTGACGTCGCCGGACGGGGTGAGCATCACGTTGCCGGGCTTGATGTCGCGGTGGATGATCCCGGCGCGGTGGGAGTAGTCGAGGGCCGACAGCACGCCGCTGGTGATCTCCAGGGCCCGCTCGGGCAGGATCTTGCGGCCCTCGCGGAGGATCTCGCGCAACGTCCGGCCCGCGACGTACTCCATCACGATGTAGGGCTGGGCGACGATCTCGCCGTGGGGGCCGTCGGTGGCCTGCTCCTCGCCGGTGTCGTAGACCGCCACGATGGCGGGGTGGTTGAGCGAGGCCGACGACTGGGCCTCGCGGCGGAACCGCGCCTGGAACGTCGCGTCGCTGGCGAGGTCGGTGCGCAGCCGCTTGACCGCCACCACGCGGCCGAGCCGGGTGTCGGTGCCCTTGCGCACCTCGGCCATGCCGCCGCGGCCCAGCATCTCGCCGAGCTCGTAGCGTCCACCGATGAGGGCGGTCACGGGGTCTCCTCCTCCTGGCCGGGTGGGGTCTCCGGGGGACCGGACGTGTCGACGGCCTTGCCGTAGTACTCGACCACGACCTCGTCACCCTCCTGGAGGCCGGAGGTGGGACTCACCGAGGCGACCGTGTCCTCCTCCTGGGTGCCGTCGTTGTCGACCTCCTCCTTCTTCGGCTTGAGTCCCAGCGCCTTCAGCTCGCCCTCGACCTCCTTGACGTCGTGGCCGACGTAGTCGCCCTCGTCGATGTCGAAGGTCTCCGGTTCCGCGGAGGTCGTCTCCTCCGGAGGCGGGGTGGTCTCGGCGGGTGGCGTCGTCTCGTCGGGCGTGGCGCTCTGCGACTGCCGGTCGCGACGCGGGGTGGTGTCGGTGGTCGGCTCCTCCTCGCTGCCGGCCAGCAGCGCGATGACGATGATCGCGGCGACCACGACCAGGGCCAGCAGGATCCAGGCCCAGGGGATGCGCCGCTTCTTCTCGTCCTCGGCCGGCGGGGGCGGCGGCACCGGGGCGGTGCCCGTCATGACCTGGGTGGCGGGGGCCGCGGGCGCCATGGCCGTGGCCGGCATCGCCACCGTGCCCGGCTCGCGGAACGCTGCCGCCAGGGCGGCGGCGTCGGGGAACCGCTCGGCGGGGTCCTTGGCCATGGCGCGGCGCACGACCGCGGCGAGGTCGGGCGGCACGTCGCCGGGCAGGTCGGGGACCGGCTCGCGCAGGTGGGCCAGGGCGGTCGCGACCGGCGTCTCGCCGACGAACGGGCGCCGCCCCGCCAGGCACTCGAACGCGACCACGCCGAGCGAGTAGACGTCGGACGCCGGGGTGGCGGTGCCGCCCTGCGCCTGCTCGGGCGAGAGGTACTGCGGGGTCCCCATCACCTGGCCGGTCTGGGTGAGCGCCATGCCCTCGGTGGCCCGGGCGATGCCGAAGTCGGTGATCTTGATCCGCCGGTCGGGGGTGACCAGCAGGTTGGCCGGCTTCACGTCGCGGTGGACGATGCCCGCCGCGTGGGCCGCCCCGATGGCGTCCGCGGCCTGCGCCATCAGGTCGCGCACCACCGTCGGGTCCATCGCCCGGCCGGCCGTGATCAGCGCCGACAGCGGCTGGCCGTCGACCAGCTCCATCACCAGGTAGGGGTGGGAGTCCTGGCCGCCGCCGTAGTCGTAGACCGAGGCGACGCCCGGGTGGTGGAGCGCGGCGGCGTGCTGCGCCTCGGACGTGAACCGGGTGCGGAACGTCGGGTCGTCGGCGTACTCGTCCTTGAGCAGCTTCACGGCGACGGCGCGACCGAGCCGGGTGTCGGTGGCACGCCAGACCTCGCCCATGCCACCCGTGGCGATCCGGGAGTCGAGGCGGTAGCGGTGGGCCGGGTCGGCGAACCGCTCGGGAGAGTCGCTCACCTGATCACCGCCTCCATGACCGCCTTGGCGATCGGGCCGCCGAGGGCGCCGCCGGCGATCTCGCCCCGCGCGGTGCCGGGGGCCTTCTGGATCATCACCGCCACCGCCACCTGCGGGTCGTCGGCCGGGGCGAACGAGGTGAACCAGGCGTACGGCGGCACCGACTCGACGCCGCTCTGCGCGGTGCCGGTCTTGCCGGCCACCTCGATGCCCTGGTCGGCCATGCTGGCCGGGCTGGCCGTGCCCTGCGACACGGTATAGCTCATCAGGTCGGTGAGGTCCTGCGCAGTCTCGGGGGAGACCGCCTCCGACAGCTCCGACGGCTCGGTGCGGGGCAGCACGTCGAGCTCGGGCGTCAGCACCGCGTCGACCAGGTAGGGGCGCATCACGGTGCCGCCGTTGGCGATCCCGGCCGAGACCATCGCCATCTGCAGCGGGGTCGCCGCGACCTCGAACTGGCCGATGCCGCTCTGGCCGGTCTCGGGCGGGTTCATGCCCTCCGGGAAGTTGGACTCGGCCTGGCTGGGCAGGTCCTCGAGGTAGCCGCTGTTGAAGCCGAACGCCTCGGCCTGCTCGAGCATCGCGTCGGCGCCGACCTCGACCGCCAGCCGGGCGAAGGTGGTGTTGCAGGACTGCCCCATCGCCTGGGTGAACGGGATCTGGTCGGTCCCGCAGTCGCGGCCCTCGTTGTCGATCAGGCCGCTCTCGCCGCTGGTCTGCGGCAGCTGGTAGGTCGCCCCTCCGGGCACCTGCGAGTCGGCGTCGTAGTTGCCGGACTCGATGGCCGCCGCTGCCGTCACGATCTTGAACGTCGAGCCGGGTGGCAGCCGGGTCTGGATGGCGCGGTTGAGCAGCGGCTGGTCGTCGCGCTTGCCGAGCTCCTCGGCCCGCTTGGCGACCTCCCCGAAGTCGTGGCTGGCCAGCTCGTTGGGGTCGAACGTCGGCAGCGAGGCCATCGCGAGGATCCGGCCGCTGCTCGGCTCGATCGCCACGACCGAGCCCTCGACGCCCTCGCCCAGGTTGCTCAGCCCGTCGAAGGCGGCCGTCTGGGCCTGCGGGTCGATCGTCAGCTGGACACTGCCGCCCTTGGAGCTGGAGTTGCTGAGCAGGTCGACCAGTCGGGTGACGAACAGCCGGGAGTCCTCGCCGGAGAGCACCGAGTTCTGGGTCTCCTCGAGCCCGGTCTGGCTGAAGTAGGAGAACCAGCCGGTGAGGTGGGCGTACTTGAGCGGTTCGGGGTACTTCCGCTGGAAGTCGTACTGGTCGCCCGAGGGCTCGCTCTCGGCGATCGGGGTCCGGCCCTGGTCGGACTGCCCGACCAGGATCGCCCCACGCTCGCTCGAGAACGCCTCGGCGAGCACCCGCCGGTTGCGCGGGTCCTCGTTGAGGGCGCCGGCCTGCCAGTACTGCAGGTAGGTCGCGTTGAGCATCAGCGCCAGGAACAGCAGCAGGCAGAAGACCGAGATGGTGCGGATCGGCTTGTTCATCGACGCATCACCTCCCCACGGCCTTGACGACCTGGGTCGACTCGGCGTCGACGTCGTCGTCGGTGGGCAGGGACGGGACCGGCCGTCGGGCCTGGTCGGAGATGCGCAGCAGCAAGGCGATGATCACCCAGTTGGCGACGAGGCTGGAGCCGCCGTAGGAGAGGAAGGGGGTCGTGAGGCCGGTCAGCGGGATCAGCCGGGTGACGCCGCCGATGACGACGAACACCTGGAGCGCGAGGACGCCGGCGAGGCCGGTCGCCACCAGCTTGCCGAACCCGTCGCGACACACCAGGGCCGCCCGCAGCGCCCGCTCGACGAGCAGGCCGTAGAGCAGCACCACGGCGATGACGCCGGTGAGGCCGAGCTCCTCGCCGATCGCGGCGACGATGAAGTCGGACTCGGCGTAGGGCACCCGCTCGGGCGAGCCGTTGCCGAAGCCCCGGCCGAGCAGGCCGCCCCAGCCCATCCCGAACATCGCCTCGACCGGCTGGAAGGCCCGGTCGTCGGTGCCGGGCCCGTAGTGGGCGAACGGGTTGAGCCAGATGTCGACGCGGTCGCGGACGTGGCCGAACAGCCGGTAGGCGATCGCGGCGCCGCCGAAGAAGAGGGTGCCGCCGACCACCAGCCAGCCCGGCCGCTCGGTGGCGACGTAGAGCATCGTCAGGAACAGGCCGAAGAACAGCAGGCTGGAGCCGAGGTCGCGCTGGAAGACCAGGATGCCGAGGCTCACCAGCCACATCGCGAGGATCGGGCCGAGGTCGCGCCCCCGCGGGAGGTCGACGAAGAGCACCCGACGACCGGCCAGGGCGAGGGCGTCGCGGTGGAGCACCAGGTAGCCCGCGAACGCGATGACGAGCAGCACCTTGGCCACCTCGCCGGGCTGGAAGCTGAACCCGAGCAGCTGGATCCAGATCCGGGCGCCGTTGATCGTGGCGCCGAGCCCCGGCACCAGCGGCAGGAGCAGCAGCAGGATCGCGGTCAGGCCGAGGGTGTAGGTGAACCGCTGCAGCACCCGGTGGTCGCGCAGGAAGACCAGGGTCGCGATGAACAGCAGCACGCCGACGGTCATCCAGATCAGCTGCCGCCCGGCGAACGAGGTGTCCCCGACGAGGTCGAGCCGGCGGATGATCGCCAGGCCCAGCCCGTTGAGGGCGGCGACCACCGGCAGCAGCACCGGGTCGGCGTACGGCGCGGTGAAGCGGACCGTGATGTGGGCCGCGACGACCAGCGCGGCGAGGGTGCCGCCGTAGCCGATGATGTCGGCCGGCACGGTGCCCTCGACGCCGAGACCGACGGCGGCGTAGGCGCCGATGCCGACGGTGAGGGCGATGACGAGCAGGAACAGCTCGGCACCCCGCCGGCGCCGGTGGACGAAGCCCATGATCGATCCGGTCTGCGACATGTCAGGACCTCGCCGACCGGGAGGAGGAGCCGCTCGGCTCGTCACTGGGTGCGGCGGCGTCCTCGGGTTGCTGGACGCGCTCGGCCGCCAGGTTGTCGACGGTACGGCGCGCGTCCGAGAGGTCACCGAGGCCGATGCCGTCGCGGACCTGGTTCTGGTCGTAGTCGCTCAGCTCGGTCAGCGCAAGGTCGCTGGTCTCGTAGGGGTGCGACAGCTCGATGCCCGGCAGGTCGGCGTTGACGCCGCGGTAGATGGTCACCTGGCCGTCGTACTCGCCGACGTAGTACTGCCGCTGCGACCACGACCACGCGCCCGCCGCGACCACCCACACGACGCCCACGAGGAACAGCAGCACCAGCAACCGGCGCAGCCACGCGAAGCGCCGCGGGGGCTGGGGTGCGTACCGCGCCTCCTCGGGGTCGATCGGGTCGGCCGCGATCGCGAACGGGACGTCGCCGGCGATGTCGCCCGGCACCGGCTCGAGCTCGCCGGTGTCACCGGCGCGGTGGCCGCGGAACAGGCTGCCGACCCCGGCCATCGCCCGCCCGGCGCGCTTCGGCAGCTCGGAGGCGGCCCCGACCAGCATCGGCTCGGTGTCGCCCTCGGCGTGGTCGTCGATGACGTCGGCGACCAGGCAGGTGACGTTGTCGGTGCTGCCGGCCTCGAGGCTGGCGCGGACCAGCTCGACGGCGGCGAAGTCGGCGTTGCCCGAGCCGAGGATGTCGGCCATCCGTCCGGCGCCGAGCACGCCGCAGGCGCCGTCGCTGCACAGGAGCAGCCGGTCACCGGCCCGGGTCTCGACCTCGAACAGGTCGGGCTCGAGGTCGTGGATGCCGTCGATGGCCTTGAGGATGAGGTTGCGGTGGGGGTGGACCCGCGACTCCTCCTCGGTGATCTGGCCGTCGTCGATCAGGGTCTGGACGAACGTGTGGTCCTTGGTCAGCTGGCGCAGCTCGCCGCCACGGAGCAGGTAGGCCCGGCTGTCGCCGACGTGACCCATCCCGAGGCGGGTGCCGTCGAAGAGCGCGACCGTCGCGGTGGTGCTGGTGCCGGTGAGCGAGGGGTCCTCGTCGACGAGGTCGCCGATCCGGTCGTGGGCCCGGTGCAGGGCACCTGCCACCTGCCCGAGGAGGTCCTCGATGTCCTCGTCGTCGAGCCGGCGCAGCTGCCCGATGGCCGTCGAGGACGCGATGTCGCCGCGGGCCGCCCCGCCGACGCCGTCACAGACGGCGAGCAGGTGGCGACCGGCGTACCCGGAGTCCTGGTTGTCCTTGCGGACCCGTCCGACGTCGGAGATGGCGGCGTAGTCGAGACGCATCGCGGGGCGATTCACTTCCTCAGCTCGAGGATGGTCTTGCCGATGCGGACCTGGGTGCCGAGCGTGAGGGTCGTGGGCTGGGTGATCCGGGCGGTGCCGACGTAGGTGCCGTTGGTGGACCCGAGGTCCTCGACGAACCACTGGTCGCCGGAGGAGGCGATCCGGGCGTGCCGGGTCGAGACGTAGTCGTCGTCGAGCCGGATCGCGGCGTCGGTGCCGCGGCCGATCAGGATCGGCGCCTGGTCGAGCTCGGCCCGCTCACCGGAGTTGGCGCCGTCGACGACCAGCACGTGGGTCGGGCTGCCGCGCCGCTTGGGCGGCGCCTTGGGTGCCTTCTGCCTCTTGGCGCGGCCGCCGCCGCCCTCCCGGGCGGCTGCGGGGACCCGGGCCCCGAACATGTCGGACCGGACCACCGAGATCGCGGACAGCACGAAGATCCACAGGATCGCGAGGTAGGCCAGCCGGATCAGGAAGAGGGTCAGCTCAGACATCGGTGGCCCCCTGGGCTTCCGTGACGATCCGGACGGTGAGCGTCGTGCTGCCGATCTTGACCTGCGAGCCGTCCCGGAGGCTGGTGCTGGTGATCCGGTGGCCGTCGACCAGCATGCCGTTGGTGGAGCCGAGGTCGCGGACCCGCACCTGCAGCCCGGCGGCGTCGCTGGTGAGCTGGAACTCGATGTGGCGTCGGCTGACGCCGGGGTCGTTGACCCGGATGTCGGCCTCGGTGCCGCGGCCCACGACGGTGGCCGGCGGGTGCAGCGGGTGCTGCTCGCCGCCGGCGACGACGAACGCGCGCGCCCGCTGGGCCTGGGTGTGGGTGGCGTTGGACTGCACCCGCGCCCGGGCGCTGCTGCGGATCCGGAACCGGCCGGTGGTCAGGTCGTCGGCCGCCTCGAACTCGATGCGGACCGGCCCCGGGAACTGGTAGCCCTGGTCCTTGGCGTGGTCCTCGAGCTGCTCGGTGAAGTCGCGCGCCATCGTGGAGTCGTACGGCGCCAGCCGGTCGAGGTCGACCTGGGCGAGCTCGACGTGGAAGTCGTTGGGCACCATGCGCCGCTCGCGGGAGAGGATCTGGGCGTTGTTGTCGCACTCGCGCTGCAGTGCCGCGGCAATCTCCACCGGCTGCACCGCACTGCGGAACGCCTTCGCGAACGCACCGGAGATCGCCTGCTCCAACTTGCGCTCGAAGCGCTGCAGCCCGCCCATGCCGGACCCCTCCCTTCGCCTGCTGTCGTCGTCCGTCGTCGGTCGGTGTGCGCGCACGCCGAACCCAGCGGGGGCACGCACGCTGCCCGCGATCGTATCGGGGTCGGTGTCGCCTCTCCGACTCCCCACGGCCGTGGGGCCGGACCCGGTCCGTCGGTTTGGGGATGCTCTTCGCGCTGGGATAGCCTGTGCCCGCTTCTCGCGCGAGTGGCGGAATAGGCAGACGCGCACGGTTCAGGTCCGTGTGTCCGAAAGGACGTGGGGGTTCAACTCCCCCCTCGCGCACCCACCATCTCGACACGATGCCCCGGCCGGTCCCCGGTCGGGGCTTCGTCATCCGGGGTCCCGGTTGCTGCGGCGTCGGTGTCGCCGGAGCGCCCCAGGACGACCCGGCTGCAGGGTCGACGAACCCGACCAGGCGCAGTGATGACCACGGCCGGCCCGAGGGGTCCTTCGACCGTGTCGCACCACACCTGCTGGCGCGAGACTGGTGGCGTAGGGGGTGGACGGGGTGACCGCACAGTCCGGACGCGAGGGCAGGGACGTCGCCTCGGTACGCGCCGGGACCGTCACTCTCCTGCTCGGCCTCGCCTTCGTCGCCGCCACGGCGTACACCTACCTGCTCAGCCTCGGAGATGCGTTCAACCCGCCCCACTGGGCCCGCGTCCTCGGGCTGGTGTGGCTGCCGATCGGGTTCTTCGGGACGCCGATCGCCTACGCGGTCGCCCGGACCGGTGACGGTCGGCAGCGCGGACGGGTCGGTGTGCTCATCGCGCTCGTGGGCCTCGTGGCGTTCGTGGCCCTCGAGTTCGCGGTCGGCTGACGGCGTCGACGGACAGCAGGAAGGAGCCGCGCGATGGAGGTCCTGCCGCACACACCCCGAGGACGGATCGCCCTGTGGCTCCTGCTCCCGGTGCTCCTCTATCCGCTGTACTGGTCGGTGCTGCGGCTGGTCCCCGACTCCTGGCGTGCGCTGAGCATCGGGTTCGTGGGTCTCCTCGCCGGGCTGGCGATCGTGGCGCTCGTGGTCGCCGGCCTGGCGATCCTGCGTGACCGGGAGCGCTCCATCCTCCTGATCCTCATCACGTCGCTGACCGCGCTGTTCGTCGTCGTGTCGGTCGTGGGCGAGGCGCTCGGCGGCCACTGAGGCGGATCTGGCGGTCGCCCGCATGGTCACCCGGTGGGCACCGGGTTACGCGCGGGTACTCCTTGACACCGCGGCACCGCACCGGGCTGGCTAGCCACTGTGCCTCCCCCCACCACGCCCGACCGCACCCGTGCGTGGCTCGGCACCCCCGAACACGCCCGCTGGCTCGAGGCGGAGGGGGACCGGTTGCTGGAGTTCAGCCGCGCGTCGCGCCACCCGTCGGGCGGGTTCGCCTGGCTCGACGACGCGGGTGAGCCGCAGCTGGACCGCCCGGTGGAGCTGTGGATCAGCTGCCGGATGACGCACGTGCTCGGCCTCGGGTCGCTCCTGGGACGGCCGGGGTGCGGCCCCCTCGCCGACCACGGGGTCGCGGCGCTCACCGGACGCCTGCAGGACACCGCCCACGGAGGCTGGTACGCCGCGGTCGACGAGGAGGGGCCGGTCTCGGGCGACAAGGCCGCCTACGGGCACGCGTTCGTGATCCTCGCGGCCGCCACTGCGACCTGCGCCGGCCGGCCGGGTGCGGCAGGCCTGCTGGAGCAGGCGTTGGAGGTGGTGCTCAACCGGTTCTGGGACGACGAGCACGGCATGGTCGTCGAGCAGTGGGACGCGTCGTTCTCCGTCCTCGACCCCTACCGTGGCGCGAACGCGAACATGCACACCGTCGAGGCTTTCCTCGCCGCCGCGGACGCCACCGGCGACCGGACGCTGCTCGACCGCGCGCTCCGCATCGTCACCCGCGTCGTCCACGAGCTCGGCCCGGCCCACGCCTGGCGGCTGCCGGAGCACTTCGACGAGGCCTGGACGCCGCAGCCCGAGTACAACGCCGACACCCCCGCCCACCCCTTCCGGCCGTACGGCGCCACGATCGGGCACGGGCTGGAGTGGGCGCGGCTCGCCCTCCACCTCCGGGCGGCGCTCGGCTCCTCGGCCCCCGGCTGGCTGCTCGACGACGCCCGCTCCCTGTTCGCGGCGTCGGTGCAGGAGGGCTGGGCCGTCGACGGGACCGACGGCTTCGTCTACACCGTCGACTGGTCGGGCCGGCCCGTGGTGCGCGAGCGGATGCACTGGGTCGCGGCCGAGGCGACGGCCGCCGCCGCAGCGCTGTGGCGGGCGACCGGCGACCCGGCGTACGACGCGTGGTACCGCACCTGGTGGGACCACGTCGCGACCGTGTTCATCGACCACCGACTCGGGTCCTGGCACCACGAGCTCGACCCGGCGAACCGGCCGGGCGGGGTGACGTGGGAGGGCAAGCCGGACACCTACCACGCGTTCCAGGCGACGCTGCTCCCGCGGCTGCCGCTGTCACCGACCCTGGCCGCCGCGGTGCGCGACGGCCTCCTCGAGTGAGGCGCCCCTGGGGTGTGGACGCGTCGAGGCAGGGTGACCAGACTGGGGCCGTGGACGGCCCCCCCGACGACCATCCGACCAGACCGAACCAGCCCGCCCTGTTCGACCTCGTCTCGTGCGTGAAGGCGCCCTCACAGGTCCTCTCCGCACGCGACGGCCAGATCGACGAGGGAGGGGTCCAGGGCTGGCTGGTCGCCGACCGACGGCTCCTGAGCCGGATGCACCTCACGGTGGACGGCGGAACACCCGTCGGTCTCTCGCACGAGGTGCGAGGAGCAGCGGGCGCGATGTTCCGCGGGATCGTGCCCGGCCTCGGAGCCCCCACCAACGACCCCACGTTCTTCGTGGAGCGGCGCCGGCAGGTCGGCCACGACTCCCTGCTCGAGACCTTCACGTTCACCTCGACGGCCCGCACCTCCCTCACCTGTGAGCTCGTCGTCGCGCTCGCTACCGACCTGAGCTCGATGGCCGAGGTCCGGGTCGGCAGCCCGAGAGACGCCGTGCTCCCCGAGGGCCACCCGGACGGCCTGCGCTGGGCGAGGGGCGACGACGCGGTGGTCGTGACCGCCGACCCGCCGCCGTACGCCGTGGAGTCGGGCAGGCTCTCGTGGACCAGGGAGCTCGGGCCGGGTGAGTCGGCCACCGTGACCGTGCGGGCCACGGCCCACCTGGGGAGAGAACCCGCGTTCGGCGCCGCCACTCGGGCCCCGTGGTCGCGGCCGGTCCTGTCCTGCGTCGACCGGCGACTCCCCGCGGTCGTCCACCAGGGGCTCGACGACCTCGAGGGGCTCCTGCTCGAGGATGCCGGAGAGGGACCGGACGACCGCGGCGACCTCTTCGCCGCAGCGGGCTCGCCGTGGTTCCTGACGCTGTTCGGCCGGGACTCGCTGTGGACGGCGCGGATGCTGTTGCCTCTCGGCGCCGACCTCGCGATGTCCACGCTGCGGGCACTCGCCCGGCGCCAGGGCACGCGCCACGACCCGGAGAGCGAGGAGCAGCCGGGGCGGATCCTCCACGAGGTGCGTGCCGAGCCGCTCGCCCTCGAGCACTTCACCCTCCCCCCGACCTACTACGGGACCGCCGACGCCACGCAGCTGTTCGTGACGTGCTGCGCCGAGGCCTGGCGATGGGGCGCGGACCCCGACCAGGTCAGGGCGCTGCTCCCAGCCGTCGAGCGCGCGCTGGGCTGGATCGGGGAGCAGGCCGGCGACGGCTTCGTCAGGTACGTCGACTCCAGTGGCCACGGCCTCTCGAACCAGGGCTGGAAGGACTCCGTCGACTCCATCCAGTGGGCCGACGGCTCCCTGGCCGAGCCGCCCATCGCCCTCAGCGAGGTGCAGGCCTACGCGTTCGAGGCGGCCGTGCTGGGGGCCGACCTCCTCGACGGCTTCGACCGCCCGGGCGGCGACCACTGGCGCGCCTGGGCGTCCTCCCTGGCGGAGCGGTTCCGTGAGACCTTCTGGGTGGAGGACGCGGACGGACGGTTCCCGGCGGTCGCGCTCGACGCGCACGGGGCGCCGGTCGACTCGGTCGCGTCCAACATGGGCCACCTGCTCGGCACCGGCCTCCTCGACCCGGAAGAGGCGGCCCTGGTGGCCGGTCGCCTCGGCTCGCCCGACCTCGACTCCGGGTTCGGGCTGCGGACCCTGACCGCGCGGTCCCCGGCGTTCTCGCGACTCTCCTACCACGGGGGCACCGTGTGGCCCCACGACACCGCGGTCGCCGTCGCCGGCCTGGCCCGCCACGGCTTCGCGGAGCCGGCAGGGTCGTTGCTCAGCGGCTTGCTCCGTGCGGCCCCGTGCTTCGACTTCCGGCTGCCTGAGCTGTACGGCGGCGACAGCGCCGAGCAGGCCGCCTGCCCGATGCCGTACCCACCGGCCTGCCGTCCGCAGGCGTGGGCGGCCGCCGCTCCGGTCGCCGCCCTGGTCGCCCTGCTCGGTCTCGAGGTGGACGTGCCTCGCGGCCGGGTCGCCGTGCGCCCGATGCTCCCGACGGACCTGGTGCCGCTGTCGGTCTCGGGGCTCCGGCTCGGCGACCACGACCTCACGGTCGAGGTGGACCGCGGTGGCGACGTGAGGGTCGACACCGACCACCCGGCGATGTCCGTCGGGCGCTGAACGATGCCGGAGCTGCACGCGGACGTGGCGGTCATCGGCGGCGGCCTGGGCGGTGTCGCCGCGACCCTCGCCGCGCTCGACGCCGGCCGGACCGTGCTGCTGACCGAGGACAGCGACTGGCTCGGCGGGCAGCTGACCTCCCAGGCGGTCCCGCCCGACGAGCACCCGTGGATCGAGCAGTTCGGGTGCACGGCGAGGTACCGGCGGCTGCGTGACGGCCTCCGGGACCACTACCGCCGGTGGTACCCGCTCAGTGCCGAGGCACGCCGACAGCGCCACCTCAACCCCGGCCTCGGCACGGTCAGCGCGCTGTGCGTCGAGCCGCGCGCCGGCGTCGCGGTGATCGAGGCCATGCTCGCGGCCGGGCGGAGCTCGGGCCGGCTCCGGGTCCTGCTCGGTCACCGCCCCGTGGCGGCGACGGTCGACGGTGACCGGGTCACGTCGGTCACGCTCGAGGCCGCGGGGGAGGACCCGGTCACCGTCGTGGCGTCGTACGTCCTCGACGCCACGGAGACCGGCGAGCTCCTCCCCCTCGCCGGCGTCGAGCACGTGACCGGCGCGGAGTCGAGCGCCGAGACCGGGGAGCCGCATGCTCCCGACGTCGCCCAGCCGCTGAACATGCAGGCCGTGTCGTGGTGCTTCGCCGTGGACCACCTCGAGGGTGAGGACCACACCGTCGAGCGCCCGGCGAGCTATGCCCACTGGCGTGAGCACGTGCCCGCCTCGTGGACCGGTGAGCCCCTGCTCTCCCTGGTCGCCCCGGTGCCGCGGACCCTCGAGCCCCTGGCGCGCACCTTCACCCCGAACCCTCCGGACGCCGGGGAGACCGTCGTCGACCACCGGCTGGTCGGGGGCGACCACGAGCTCTGGGCCTTCCGCCGCATCGCCGACCGGCGGACCTTCGTCACCGGACACCTCGCCAGCGACATCACCCTCGTGAACTGGCCGATGATCGACTACTTCGAGGGACCGGTCCACGGCGTGGCGGGTGCCGAGGCGGACGCACACCTGCTCGGCGCGCGCGAGCTCAGCCTGAGCTTCCTCCACTGGCTGCAGACCGAGGCCCCCCGCCCCGACGGAGGTGTGGGATACCCGGGGCTCCGCCTACGCGGCGACCTCCTCGGCACGACCGACGGCCTGGCGATGCGGCCCTACATCAGGGAGTCACGACGGATCCGCGCGTCGTGCACCGTCGTGGAGCAGGACCTGGCCCTCGACCTCCGCCCCGACGGCAGGGCGGCGCGGTACGACGACACTGTCGGCGTCGGCAGCTATCGCATCGACCTGCACCCCTCGACCGGCGGCGACCCCTACATCGACATCCCCTCCTGCCCCTTCGAGATCCCGCTGCGTGCCCTGGTGCCGGTGCGGGCGGAGAACCTGCTGCCGGCGGCGAAGAACATCGGGACCACGCACATCACGAACGGCTGCTACCGGCTGCACCCGGTCGAGTGGAACATCGGCGAGGTGGCCGGGACCCTCGCGGCGTTCTGCCTCGAGCGCGGGTGCACGCCCCACCAGGTGTGCGAGGACGGTGACCTGCTCGAGGAGCTCCAGGCGCGGCTGGTCCGGGACGGGGTCGAGCTCCGGTGGCCCGACGTCCGGGGCTACTGAAGTACGGGGGGCGTCAGCCCTTGACGCTGCCCGCGGTGAGGCCCGCGACGATCCGCTTCTGGAACACCAGGGCGACGATGATCATCGGGACGGTCACCAGCACACACGCCGCGGTGATCGTCCCGACCGGACGCTGGAACGGCACCGCGCCCGTGAACGCGGCGATCGCCACCGGCACGGTCTGGGCGACCTCGGGGTCGCGCGGTGCAAAGGTGCTGGCCAGCAGGAACTCGTTCCAGGCGGAGACGAAGATGATGATCGCCGCCGCGAACACCCCGGGGGCCGCGAGCGGGAAGACCACGCGGTAGAACGCCTTGAACGGGCTGGCGCCGTCGACGCGTGCCGCTTCCTCGAGGTCCTTCGGGATGGAGGCGAAGAACGTGGTCAGGATGAAGATGGTCAGCGGCAACGTGAACGACGTGTAGGGGATGTAGAGCCCCTCCCAGGTGTTGAGCAGGCCGAGCGTGCGCCACAGCTCGTAGAGCGGCGGCACCAGGGCCACCGGCGGGAACAGGGACACCGCGAGGACGCCGGAGAGCAGCAGGATCTTCCGCTTCAGCGGCAGGCGGGCGAGGGCGTACGCCGCGAAGGACCCGACGATCACACACAGGATCGTCGTCATGCCGGCGATGGCGAGCGAGTTGCGGAGGTTGAGCAGGAAGTCCTGCTGGAAGACGGCCTCGTAGTTCTGGGTGCCGAAGGGGCCCTGGAACAGGTCGGGGCTGTTCAGCGCCCGGTCACCCCGCTTCAGGCTGGTCATGATCAGCCAGAAGAACGGGAAGAGGCACCAGAAGAGGATGACCGCGAGGAGCGCGCTCTTGCCCCACACCTGGGCGGCCGAGCGCTGCTCGACGACGCCGTGGTCGCCTCGCTTGCCGGTGCGGGTGGACGTGGTGCCGCTCATCGGTTCTCCCCTTCGCCGATCACGAGCTCCTTGCCCAACAGCTTCACGAAGACCAGGCCGACGCCGAGGATGATGATGAAGGTGATCGTGGACAGGGCCGATCCCAGGCCCGGGTCGGGCGTGCGCACGACGTACTGCTGCACCAGGATCGACAGGGACGTGGTGTCGAAGGCGCCGCCGGTCATCACCTGCGGCAGGTCGTAGACCCGCAGCGCCTCGACCGTCCGGAACAGCAGCGCCACCAGGATCGCCGGCCTCAGCAGCGGCAGGGTGATGAACCAGAAGCGCTGGAACATCCCCGCGCCGTCGACCCGGGCCCCCTCGTAGACGTCACCGGGGATCGTCTGCAGACCGGCGAGCAGCAGCAGCGCCACGAACGGGGCGGTCTTCCACACGTCGGCGAAGATGATCGCGAAGGACGCCCACCCGGACTGGCCCAGCCAGCTGAAATCGCCGAGGCCGAAGATGTTGTTGATGAAGCCCGGGGTCACGTTGAACATGAAGAACCACATCTGGGCGGCGATCACCGTGGGGATCACCCAGGGCACGAGGATCGAGGCCCGGGTGACGCCGCGGCCGCGGAAGGCCTGGTTCATGAGCAGGGCGAAGCCCAGGCCGATCAGGAACTCGGCGGCCACGGAGGTCACGGTGAAGACCACGGTGAACCGCAGCGAGTCCCAGAACAGCTCGTCGGACAACGCCTCGACGTAGTTGTCCAGCCCGGCGAAGCCCTCGTGCAGGCGTCCCGTATAGGCCTGCAGGCTGATCACGAGGGCGTAGACCACCGGGAACAGGGCGACCAGGGCCATCAGCAGGATGGAGGGAGCGACGAAGACCCGCCCGAGGGTGGTCTCCGACATCTCCTTGCGGCGCGGGCGCGCGTCCCGGTCCGTGGTCCTCGGTCGCGGGTCGCGCCCCGTGTCCGTGCTGGTGCTCGCCATGGCCGTCCTGTCCCGGTGCTCGTGCGGCGGCTATTGGAGGGTGCCCTCGAGGGTCTCCAGGACCGTCTGCGAGGCATCCGCGGGATCGCCCTCACCGTTGTAGGCAGGGTGCAGGGCCCGCTGCATCTCCACGCTGATCTCGTTCCACTGCGGCGACGGCGGGCGCGGCTTGGCGTCGGGGAGAATCTCGCCGAGCAGCGCCATGACCGGGTCGTCGCTGAGGTCCTCGTAGACCGACTCCATGGTGGGAGGCAGGGACGCGTCGGTCGCCAGGAGCTTCTGCACCTCCTCGTTGGTGGATGCCCAGAGCACGAAGTCCTTCGCTCCCTCGATGTTGTCAGAGAATGCGCTGACCCCGAGGTTGAACCCGCCCGACGCCGAGATGGTGCCCTCGCCGCTGAAGGTGGGCAGGGGCGCGATGTCGAAGTTGCCGTTGGCGGGGCTGCCCTTGTCGTCGACGATCGGCTGGTAGAAGGACGGCCAGTTGCGCATGAAGACGGCGTCACCCTTCTGGAACTCGTTGATGGCCTCCGCCTCGGTCGCGGTGTTGAAGCCCGGGGCGAAGCAGCCGCTCTCCTGGCCCTCGGCCATGAACTCGGTCGCCTGGGTCGCCAGGTCGGCGTCGAACTCGACGGCGCTCTGGTCGTCGTTGAAGAGCTCGCCTCCGCCGCTCCAGTAGACCTCGAGCCAGTTCACGACGAAGCCCTCGTACTGGGCGCCCTGGCCGATGTAGCCGCTGATCCCCTCCCGCTCGGAGACGTCGATCGCCACCTCGCACAGCTCTTCCCAGGTCGTGGGAGGCTTGTCGACGAGGTCCGTACGGTAGTAGAGGAACCCGGCGTTGGTGTTGAACGGTGCGGCCCACAGCTGCCCGTCCCAGCTCGCGGACTCGACGGCCGCGGGCAGGGTCACCTCCTCGATCTGGCCGCGGATGTCTTCGAGGTTCTCGACCCAGCCGTTGGTGGAGTACTCGCCGGTCCAGATGACGTCCATGCCGAGGACGTCGAAGTTGCTGCCCTCGGCCTGCAGCTCGAGGGCCTGCTGCTCGCGCTGCAGATCGGCCTCGTCGGGCAGGATCTCGATGGTGATCGGGTTGTCGGGGTTCTCCTCGCTCCACATCTCGGCGACCTTCTGGTGGACGCCGCCGGGCTGGGCCTCCGAGCCCCCGATCGCCCAGACCATCTCACCGCCGCCCTCGCCCTCACCCCCTTCGTCCGCGCTCGGCGTGCATGCTGCGACGGTCACGAGTGACAGCACTCCCACGGCTGCCCATCGTGCGCGGTTGGTCGGTCGGCTCATCTCGATCTCCGTTCCTTCAGGGTCTCGCTCGGTGGTTCAGGGGGTCAGCGCAGTGCTTGTCCGGTCTCCATGTCGAAGAAGTGCAGGTGCTCGGTCTTGAACGCCAGGTCGACCTTCTGGCCGGTCTTGGGGGCCCCGTGGGGGTCGAGCCTGGCGACGAACTGCTGCCCGCCGCTCGCCGCCGCCTGCTCGAGCTCGGCGAAGGCGTCCGGGTCGTCGAGCGCCTCGCGGATGTCCTCGGTGATCACGGGCTTGGCCTCCGTGCCGAAGTGGACGAGCACCTCCGAGCCCAGGAGCTCGACGAGGTGCACCTCGCGCTGCTTCATCAGGTTGTCCTCGGGCACCGAGCCGTCCGCGGCGGAGAAGTGCTCGGGACGCATGCCCACGGCGACCTCGCGGCCGACGTAGTCCTTGACCCGCGGGTAGTGGTCGATCGCGGCGTCGGCGAGGCGTACGACGGCCTGCTCGCCGAAGCGGACGAACAGCCGGCCGTCCTGGTCCTCGATGGTGCCGCAGCCGAGGTTCATCGACGGAGACCCGATGAAGCCGGCGACGAAGAGGTTGTCCGGGTGCTCGTAGAGGTCCTGCGGGCTGGCGACCTGCTGCAGCTCGCCGCGCTTGAGCACCGCGACCCGGTCACCCATCGTCATGGCCTCGATCTGGTCGTGGGTGACGTAGAGCGTCGTGACGCCGAGCCGAGTCTGGAGGCCGGCGATCTCGGCGCGCATCTGGACGCGCAGCTTGGCGTCGAGGTTGGAAAGCGGCTCGTCCATCAGGTACGCCTGCGGGCTGCGCACGATCGCCCGTCCCATGGCGACGCGCTGCCGCTGACCTCCGGACAGCGCCTTGGGCTTGCGGTGGAGGTACTCGGTGAGGCCGAGCATGTCGGCGGCCTTCTTGACCCGCTCCTCGATGTCGCCCTTGGGAACCTTCGCCATCTTCAGCGAGAACGCCATGTTGTCGGCGACCGACATGTGGGGGTAGAGCGCGTAGGACTGGAAGACCATGGCGATGTCGCGCTCGCCGGGCGAGAGGTCGTTGACGACGCGGTCCCCGATGACCATCTTGCCCTCGGAGATCGTCTCGAGCCCGGCGACCATCCGCAGCGCCGTCGACTTGCCGCAGCCGGAGGGGCCGACGAGGATCACGAACTCCTCGTCCTCGATGGTCAGGCTGAGGTCCTTGACGGCCTCGGTCCCGTCCGCGTAACGCTTCCACACCCCGTCGAACTCGATTTTGGCCATCGGTGCTCCTCCGGCATGTGAGGTACGTCTCATTTCCATCCAAGCGAATGCGCGTCGCCCTCCGCAAGGGCACCCAACCCCGTCTGTCGCGCCCGATAGTCTCGAAGCGACAACGATTCCTCCGGATCGAGGAGTCAGCGTGATTCCTGACGGCCTTGGCGCGAGCCTGCACGGCCATCTCGCCCGTATCTACGGCGCGCCGCCGGCCGCGGGACTGGCGGCCCGGTTCGCCGGCCTGACCGAGCAGTTCTCCCGCGAGTGGGCGGACGGCCTGGCCGTCCCGGAGTCGCTGTTCGACGAGACCGACGTCGTGCTCATCGCCTACGGCGACCAGGTGCGCGAGCCGGGCGAGGCGCCGCTGGCGACGCTGCGGCGGTTCCTGGGGGAGCACACCGGTGGGGTCATCTCCGGGCTGCACCTGCTGCCGCACTACCCCGCCACCTCCGACGACGGCTTCGCGGTCGCCGACTTCGCCGCCGTCGACCCCGCGCTGGGGGACTGGGCCGACGTGGAGGCGCTCGCCTCGGAGCACCGGCTCATGCTCGACGCGGTCCTCAACCACACCTCGGCCTCCCACCCGTGGTTTGCCGGCTGGCTCGCCGACGACCCGGCGTACGACGACTTCTACCTGGACCTCGACCCGACGACCGACCTCTCCTCGGTCGTGCGCCCCCGCACCTCACCGTTGCTGACCCGCTTCGAGTCGGCCCGGGGTCCTCGCTGGGTCTGGACGACGTTCAGCGCGGACCAGGTCGACCTCAACTACGGCAACCCCGAGGTGCTCCTCGCCGTCACGAGGGAGCTGCTCCGGTACGTCGCGCACGGCGCGCGGATGCTCCGCCTCGACGCGGTCGCGTTCCTGTGGAAGGAGGTGGGCACCTCGTGCCTCCACCTCCCGCAGACCCACGAGATCATCCGGCTCTGGCGGACCGTCCTCGACGCCGTGGCGCCGGGGACCCTGCTGGTCACCGAGACGAACGTGCCCCACCGGGAGAACCTCACCTACCTGGGGAGCGGCGACGACGAGGCCCACCTCGTCTACCAGTTCGCGCTGCCGCCGTTGACGCTGTCGGCCTTCCAGCGCGGCAGCGCGAGGACCCTCGCGGCCTGGGCGTCACGGCTGCAGGCCCCGACGTCCGAGACGTCGTTCCTGAACTTCCTCGCCAGCCACGACGGGATCGGGGTGCGGCCCGTCGAGGGGATCCTCTCCGAGGGCGAGGTCGACGACCTGTGCGAGGCCGTCCTCCGCAACGGCGGGCAGATCTCCGCGCGGATCCGCGAGGACGGCGGACGCAGCCCGTACGAGCTCAACTCGGTCTACCTCGACGCGCTGGCCGGCCCGGAGCCGGAGGACCAGCAGCGCCAGGTCGACCGGTTCCTCGCTGCCCACTCGATCCTGCTCGCCCTCGCCGGCGTCCCGCTGCTGTACTTCCACTCGCTCGTCGGCAGCCGTAACTGGAGCGAGGGAGCAGAGCGCGAGGGACGCGCTCGCGTCATCAACCGGCAACGCTTCGGTCGCGACGAGCTCGAGGCCGAGCTCGCCGACCCCGGGTCGCTGCGCCGCCAGGTGCTCGACCGCCTGCTCGACAGGATCGCCCTCCGGGTGGCGGAGCCGGCGTTCCACCCAGGAGCGGCACAGTCCGTCCTCGACGGCGGCGATCCCTTCCTCGTGCTGGTGAGGACCCCGGTCGGCGGAGGCCCTGGCATCGTCTGCGTGCACGACGTGTCGGGCCGTCCCGGGCGCTTCGAGGCCGCGCTGCCCGAGAGCGTCACCCGGTCCGGCACGCTGGTCGACCTCGTCGACGGCAGCGAGCACCCCGTCGGCGCGGGCGGCCGGCTGGACGTGGACGTCCCGGCGTACGGCGTGCGCTGGCTCACACCGCGCTGACCGGGCCGCGCTCCTCCAGCCGCGCGGTCGGGCCGCCGATCCCCCGCTCACCAAGGCAGCCACGCCCCCGGGGCGTGGAGGTGTGGGGAGGGCTTCAGTCCGCGGCCACCTGGGAGCGGTCGCCGGACCACAGGGTGTGGAAGGTGCCCTCCCGATCGGTGCGACCGTAGGTGTGGGCGCCGAAGAAGTCGCGCTGGGCCTGGATCAGGGCCGCGGGGAGGCGTTCGGAGGCCAGGGCGTCGTACGACGCGAGCGTCGACGCGAACGCAGGGGCCGGAACCCCGGCGGTCGCGGCCAGGGCGACCACCCGGCGCCACGCGGCCTCACCGTCGGCGACCGCCTCGGCGAAGTGGGGGTGTGCCAGCAGGGTCACGAGCGACGGGTCGTCGTCGTATGCCTCGGCGATGCGGTCGAGGAACCGGGCGCGGATGATGCAGCCCGCGCGCCAGATGCGGGCGATCGCCCCGAGGTCGATGTCCCAGCCGTGCTCCTCGGCCCCGGCGCGGATCAGGTCGAAGCCCTGTGCGTAGGCCACCACCTTGGACGCGTACAGCGCGGCCCGGACGTCGTCCTCGAAGCCGTCCGGCAGCTGCGGCACGGCGGGGCGGGCCGGGAAGGTGCGCTGCACGGCCGCGCGGTGCTCGGTCCCCGAGGAGATCGCCCGGGAGAACACGGCCTCGCCGATCGCCGTGGCCGGTACGCCGAGCCCGACCGCGTTCTGCACGGTCCAGACGCCGGTGCCCTTGGAGCCGGCCCGGTCGAGGACGACGTCGACCAGTGGCTGCCCGGTGTCGGCGTCCTGCTGCCTGAGCACCTCGGCGGTGATCTCGATGAGGTAGGACTCCAGGTCGCCGTCGTTCCACGCGGTGAACACGTCGGCGAGCGCCGCGGGACCGTGGCCGCCGACCCGGCGCAGCAGGTCGTAGCCCTCGGCGATCAGCTGCATGTCGGCGTACTCGATGCCGTTGTGGACCATCTTCACGAAGTGCCCGGCGCCGTCGTGGCCGACGTGGGTCACGCACGGCTCCCCCTCGGCGACCGCGGCGATCGAGCGCAGGATCGGGCCGAGGGTCTCCCACGCCGCGTCGGAGCCGCCGGGCATCAGCGACGGTCCGTGTAGCGCACCCTCCTCGCCACCGGAGATGCCGACGCCCACGAAGTTGATCCCGCGCTCGCGCAGCTCGCGCTCGCGTCGGATCGTGTCGTGGAAGTCGGCGTTGCCGCCGTCGACCACGATGTCGCCCTCCTCGAAGCGCTCGGCCAGCTGGTCGATGACCGCGTCGGTTCCGGCGCCGGCCTGCACCATGATGATCGCGGTTCGCGGTGTGGCCAGCGACGCGACGAACTCGTCGATGGTCGAGGAGGGCACGAACCCCAGGTCGGCGTGCTCCCCCACGAGGGCTTCGGTCCGGGTCGGAGTCCGGTTGTACACCGCGACGGTGTTGCCCTCGCGCGAGGCGAGGTTGCGGGCCAGGTGGGAGCCCATCACCGCAAGTCCGATGACGCCGATGTTGGCCTGGCGGGTCTCGTTCATGGCTGCTCCCGGTTCGATGACGGGGACGTGCTCCCGACAGTAGGTCGCGAGGTGCCTGACGTCGACGTGTCGGGGTCATCGACCTGACCGGGTGGTCGCCCTGCGAGGGACGGCGGAGCACGCCGCGTCGCTGCGCGTCGCCGCACTGCCGGGCCCTCGGCGCGGGGGACCGCTCGAGTGACCCAGGCCCAGGGGTTGACCCGCGGCCGTGCGAGGAGCATGTTCGATCGGGGTCGAGAGGGGAGTCGCATGACCTACGTCGCCGGGGCGAAGGACTTCGCCGGGTCGGGAGACGCCTACGACCGGTTCATGGGGCGCTACTCCCAGCTGCTGGCGCCGCTGTTCGCCGACTTCTGCCGGGTCGAGGAGGGGCAGCGGCTGCTCGACGTGGGCTGCGGGCCCGGGGCGTTCACCGCCGTCGCCGCCGACCGGCTCGGCCCGGAGGCGGTCGTCGCCGTCGACCCGTCACCGAGCTTCGTGGCGGCCTGCCGCGAGCGGCACCCCGACGTCGACGTCCGGGAGGGCAGCGCCGAGGCGCTGCCGGTCGAGGACGCCGGCTTCGACCGCGCGGTCGCGCAGCTGGTCATCCACTTCGTCAGCGACCCGCCGCGCTCGGCCGCCGAGATGCGGCGCGCCGTACGGCCCGGGGGGCTGGTCGGGGTGTGCGTGTGGCACGCCACCGACGAGATGGGACTGCTCCACGTCGTGAGCGAGGCCCGTGCGGCCGTCGAGCCGGTGGAGGAGCCGGAGGTGCGTCCCTTCGGGCGCGAGGGCGAGCTGGCGGCGCTGCTCGCCGGCGCCGGGCTGACCGACGTCGACGACGCGCGGCTGTCGGTCACGGTGCGCTACACCGGGTTCGACGAGCTGTGGAGCAGCTTGCTCGAGGGCATCGGCCCCGCCGGCGCGTACGTCGTGTCGCTCGCGCCCGAGGCGCGGGAGCGCTACCGCGAGGCGCTGTTCGACCTGGTCGGCCGGCCCGACGGCGACTTCACGCTGTCGGCGACCGCCATGGCGGCGCGGGGCGTGGTGCCCGGCTGACGGCGCCCTGTTCAGTCCTGGATCGGGATCCGCAGCCGCCAGCCGGCGACGATCAGGTCGGGGTCGTCGATGCGCGGGTTGGCCGCGACGACCTGCCGGACGGTGACCTTCGTGAAGTCCCTGAGCTTGCGGACGAGGCCGGTCAACGTGTCCCCGGACTCGACCCGGTAGCGCAGGAAGCCGCGCGAGCCGGGGAAGCAGATCACCTCGACCTCGCGCAGGTCGAAGCCCGGGCTCGGGCCCTCGTCGGGCAGTCCGGGGTTGTCGCCGAACACCTGGACCGTCAGCCGCGTGCCTGCGCGTGGCGGGTCGGTGACCCGGACCCGCGCCGAGAAGTCGCCGATCCCGATCCCGCCGCCGCTGGACTGGGCGGAGTCCTCGCCGACGACCCTGCCCCGGGGGCCGAGCACCCGGATCCCGATCGTCCCCTCGAAGCCCGCGCCGATGCCGGCGACGACGATCCGGTCACCGACCAGGTCGTCCGTGCGTGGTTGTCGCAGCAGTACGTCCGTCACGATGCCCATGAGCGTCCTTCCCCGAGCGTGCCGATGGTTGCGCCGAGCCTAGGACTGCCAGGACCGGCCGGGGTGGTCCGAAATGGTTGACCCGCAGCCCGCTCGAACTGTCACGATCCTCGGGTGACCACCACCGCCGCCGCGGGGTTCGACCTCGACGCCTACCTCGCCCGGACCGGCGCGGTGGCCGCCGCGCCGTCGCCGGAGGCGCTGGCGGCGCTGCTCACGGCCCACGTCCGGACGTTCCCGTTCGACAACATCGACGTCCTGCTGGAGCAGCACCCCGGCGTCGGCCTCGACGCGGTGGCGGAGAAGTTCGTCGGCCGCGGCCGGGGCGGCTACTGCTTCGAGCACGCCACGCTGTTCCACGCCGTCCTGGTGGCGCTGGGCTACGACGCCACGCTGCGGCTGGCCCGGGTCGGCGACCCGGACGCCGCGCCGCGCACCCATCTCGGCGTCGTGGTCGTGCTGGACGGCCGACGGCTGCTCGCGGACCCGGGCATCGGCGTACCGCCGCTCGAGCCGATCCCGCTCGAGGACGGCGCGGAGCTCGACGGCGGGATCTGGCCCCACCGCATCGTCCGGGTCGCCGAGGGGGAGGGCACCGGCTGGCAGCTGTGGCGGCGCCGGGCGGCGGGCTGGGAGCTGATGCACACCACCGACGAGCTCCCGGTGCGGGAGGTCGACGTCGCGATGGGACACCACTGGACGTCGACGTCGCCGGTGACCCACTTCCGCTCCACCTTCATGCTCGCCCGCCACGACCTCGACGTGGGCACGCCGGTGCAGACCTCGGTGACCCTCGACGGCGTCACCGAACGGCGGGCAGGGGCGCCGAGCCGGAACCGGCCGTTCGACCTCGCCGAGCTGCCCGACCTGGCCCATCGGTTGGGGGCCAACCTCACCGACCACGAGGCAGAGCGCCTGGTCGCCAAGCTCCGGACCATGGGCTGAGGGAACCGGTCGCGCCCGCAGCCGTCCGTGGAGCTCGAGCCGCCCGCCGACTGAGGGTTCACGGTGTCGCAACGTCCGCTCAACCTCGGCGCCCCACGGCTGGGCGACGCTGTCGGTCGTGACCCGGAGCACGTGAGCGGCGACACGGCCCGATCCGGAAACAACCCGCTCGCCGGGGTCGTTGGAACGATCCAAGACCGCCGTACGAAGGAGGACGCATGACCACCGTGAAGCGCATCACCCGCTGGCTCGACCACCACACCCTGTGGGCCTGCAACGCCGGTCCCCGGTACGGCGCCCGGCGCCGCTGACCCACCGCCCGGGACGTCGCCCGGCGGGGCTCATCAGGTTTCGAGACGTCCGGTGGGCAGTTCCTTGCCTCGCGCGGACCTGCCCCGGCCCCTCAACCTCTTCGCGCGGGGCTCAGACGATCCCGGTGAGCCCCGCCATGAGCGGGATCAGCGCGACGATCAGGATGATCCCGAGGATGTCGAACACCACGCCCGACCGCACCATCTTGGTGATCGGGATCATGCCGGAGCCGTAGACGACGGCGTTCTGCGGTGTCGACACCGGCATCATGAAGCCGAAGCTCGCCCCGAACACCGCGCACAGCGCCGGGATGACCGGGTCGAGCCCGGCGGCAGCCGCGATCGGGATCACGATCGGCACCACGATGGTGGCGCTGGCCGTGTTGGACGTCGTCTCCGAGATCAGGATCGCGATCAGCGCCGACACCGCGGACACCGCGACGAGGCTGGTGACGCCCAGGCTGTCGGCGATGCCGGTGCCGAGCGTCTCGGCCAGCCCGGTGTCCGAGAGCAGCGTGCCGAGCACGATGCCGGAACCGAACAGGATCACGGTCCCCCAGTCGATCCTGACCGCCTCGTTCCAGTTCATGGTGAACCGTCGGCGGGCCCAGTCGACGGGGAGCACGAAGAGCAGCACCGCCCCGATGATCGCCACCGTGCCCTCGTCGAGCCGGGCGGTGATCCAGGCGTAGGCATCGGACTCGTCACCCGCGAACAGGGCGACGAAGCCGGGGAGCACCCACAGGGCCACCGCGACCGCGAACACCACGAGCGTGTTGCGCTCTCCCTTCGAGAGCGGCCCCAGCTCCTCGCGCTGCTGGCGCACGTACTCCTCGGCGCCGGAGATCCGTCGCACCTCCGGCTTGTTGAGCAGGATCAGGATCACGCACAGCGCCGCGAACATCAGCAGGCAGATCGGCAGTGCCGTAGCGACCCAGGTGAAGAAGCTGATCGTGGTGCCGGTCTCGGACTCGATGAAGGCGATGCCGATCAGGTTGGGCGGGGTGCCGATCGGCGTGATCAGGCCGCCGACGCCGGCGCCGTACGAGATCATCAGCATCAGCGCGCACCCGAAGCGCAGCCGGGAGGAGTCGGTGTCCTCGTCGGACTGGTCGCTCACCAGGTCGCCCAGCGCGCCCATCATGCCGAGGCCGATCGGCAGCAGCATCGCGGCGGTGGCGGTGTTGGAGATGAACGCCGAGATCGAGGCCGCGATCGCCCCGAAGGCGATGATCACGCCGTACGTCGACTTCGCCACGCCGGGCAGCGACAGCACCTTGAACGCGAACCGTCGGTCGAGGCCGTGGGTCCGCATCGCCTGGGCGATCATGAACGCGCCGATGAACAGGAAGATCGTGTCGGAGCCGAACGACCCGTAGACCAGGTCGGACGCGGAGTCGTCGCTGTCGGCCGGGATGATCGGCACCTGGAGGACGACGCACAGGGCGAGCGAGAGGATCGCCGTGGCCGGGATCGGGATCGCCTCGGAGAGCCAGTAGACGATGGTGAACGCGAGGATCGCGGCGAGTCGCTGCTGGTTGTCGTCGATCGACATCGGGATGAGCAGCATCACCACGAAGACGATCGGCCCCGCGACGAGGCCGATGGTCTGGCGGGCCCGCTCGAACCGCTGCTCCGCCGGGGTCAGCCGCTCCATCTGCTCGTCGAGCGTGCGGTAGGTCCGCGTGTCCTGGGTGCTGCTCATGCCCGAGTCCTTTCGCAGTCAACCCCCGTGTGGTTCGTGACACTAACCACGCATCGCCCTCGACGGAACCTCGCGGGCCCTTCTGTTCCGGCTGGCAAGCCAAAGAAGAGGCCACACGCGGGCGACGGGTTGATAGCCCATACGGGTAGGGGGTATGGTCTCGCCATGACCGAGACCGCTCACGAGCACGGCTACCTGGCCCACGACGACAAGGACAAGGTCCTCAAGCGGCTGCGACGCATCGAGGGGCAGGTCCGCGGCCTGCAGCGGATGGTCGAGGACGAGAAGTACTGCATCGACATCCTCACGCAGGTCTCCGCGGCAACCAAGGCGCTGGAGTCGGTCGCGCTGACCCTGCTCCACGACCACCTCACCCACTGCGTGGTCGACGCGGCCCGCGAAGGTGGCCCGGAGGCGGACCTCAAGGTCCGCGAGGCCTCCGACGCCATCGCCCGGCTCGTCCGGTCCTGACCACCACCACCCGACAGGAGTCCCGATGTCCCAGACCCAGACCTACACCGTCACCGGCATGACCTGCGGCCACTGCGTCGCGTCCGTCACCGAGGAGGTGCAGGAGATCCCCGGCGTCCAGGACGTCTCGGTGGCCCTCGAGTCCGGCACCGTCACCGTCACCAGTGCCGAGCCGGTCGACGACGCCGCGGTCAGGGCCGCCGTCGTGGAAGCCGGCTACCAGCTGGCATGAGCACGCCGTTCCGGATCGCTGCGTTCGTCGTCGCCCTGGGCGTCGCGTTCCTCGCCGCGCGCGGAGTCGGGTCGGCCGTCGGGCCGCTCGACGTGGAGGAGCCGGCCATGGCGCACGCCGGGGCCGAGGGCGACGAGCTGGCGTCCGACGGCCACGACGACCACGATGAGGCGGCCGTCGTCGACCAGCCGGGCGGCCTCGCGGTGTCCGACCAGGGCTACACACTGCAGGTCGTCTCCCGGCCTCGGGCCGGCATCGACCGACCGCTGCGGTTCGTGGTGCTCGGCGCCGACGGCGAGCCCGTGACGGCGTACGACGAGGTGCACGAGCGACCGCTCCACCTGATCAAGATCCGGCGCGACGGCGCCGACTACCAGCACGTCCACCCGCGCCTCGCCGCCGACGGCACCTGGACTGCGCGGATGACCCTGTCTTCGGGAAGCAACCGGCTCTTGGCCGACTTCACCCCCACCGGCGGACCCGAGCTCGTGCTCGGCGTCGACGTGGAGGTGGCCGGCGACTACCAGCCGAGCCCGACAGTGCCGATCGCGACGACCGCACGGGTCGACGGCTACCGCGTCGAGATCGAGGGCGAGCTGACGGCCGGGGAGGCCTCGCCGGTGACGGCGACGGTCACCCGCCGGGGCGAGCCGGTGACCGACCTGCAGCCCTACCTCGGCGCCTACGGCCACCTGGTCGCGCTGCGCGAGGGCGACCTCGCCTACCTCCACGTCCACCCGGAGGACGCCGATGCCGGTCCCGAGATCCCGTTCGTGGCGGAGGTGCCGAGCGATGGGCGCTACCGGCTCTTCCTCGACTTCCGGCACCGCGGCACCGTCCGGACGGCGGCGTTCACGCTGCGCGCCGGGGAGGCCGGCCCCGCGGCCCGCCGTACGACCGGCACGCACGAGGGGGAGGGAGCGGGCCATGACCACTGACGTCGAGCTGGCGATCACCGGCATGACGTGCGCCTCCTGCGCGAACCGCATCGAGCGCAAGCTCAACAAGCTCGACGGCGTCGTCGCCACCGTCAACTACGCCACCGAGAAGGCGAAGGTGACCTTCCCGGAGTCGGTGACGCCCGACCAGCTGGTCGCCACCGTCGAGCAGGCCGGGTACGCCGCGACGCTGCCCCGCGTCGCCGAGGACGAGGGCGTCGCAGCCCCCGTCGAGGACCACGTCGACGCGCTCCGTCGGCGGGTGCTGGTGTCGCTCGCACTCAGCGTTCCCGTGGTCGCGATGGCCATGGTCCCGGCGTTCCAGTTCACCTACTGGCAGTGGCTGTCGCTGGTGCTGGCTGCGCCGGTGGTCGTGTGGGGCGCCTGGCCGTTCCACCGGGCCGCCTGGGTCAACCTGCGCCACGGGACCTCGACCATGGACACGCTGGTCTCGGTCGGCACCCTCGCCGCCCTCGGCTGGTCGCTCTACGCGCTGTTCCTCGGGACCGCCGGCGAGCCGGGCATGACGCACCCCTTCGAGCTGACCGTCGAGCGCACCGACGGCGCCGGCAACATCTACCTCGAGGCCGCGGCCGGCGTGACGACGTTCATCCTCGCCGGACGCTGGTTCGAGGCCCGGTCCAAGCGGCGGGCTGGGGCCGCGCTGCGGACACTCCTCGAGCTCGGAGCGCGCGACGTGTCGGTGCTGCGCGGTGAGGCAGAGGTGCGGATCCCGGTCGAGCAGCTCGTCGTGGGCGACCGGTTCGTCGTACGCCCGGGTGAGAAGGTCGCCACCGACGGCGAGGTCGAGCAGGGCAGCTCGGCGGTCGACCGGTCGATGCTCACCGGCGAGTCGGTGCCCGTCGAGGTGGGCCCGGGGGACCAGGTCGTCGGCGCCACCGTCAATGCCGGCGGAAGGCTCGTCGTCCGAGCGACCCGCGTCGGCAGCGACACCCAGCTGGCGCAGATGGCGCGGCTGGTCGAGGACGCCCAGAACGGCAAGGCCGAGGTGCAGCGGCTCGCCGACCGGATCTCCGGCGTCTTCGTGCCGATCGTGATCGGCCTCGCCGTCGCCACCCTCGGCTTCTGGCTGGGCACCGGTGTCGGGGCGTCGGCGGCGTTCACCGCCGCCGTCGCGGTGCTGATCATCGCCTGCCCCTGCGCGCTCGGCCTGGCCACGCCGACCGCGCTGATGGTCGGGACCGGGCGGGGAGCCCAGCTCGGCATCCTGATCAAGGGCCCCGAGGTGCTCGAGTCGACCCGTCGGGTCGACACGGTGGTCCTCGACAAGACCGGCACCGTCACCACCGGCGAGATGACGCTGGTCGACGTGGTCGCTGCCGAGGGCGAGGACGTCGACGAGGTGCTGCGCCTCGCCGGCGCGCTCGAGGACGCCTCCGAGCACCCCATCGCCCGCGCGGTCGCTGCCGGTGCGCGCGACCGCTTCGGCGACCTGCCGCCGGTCGACGGCTTCGGCAACGTCGAGGGGCTGGGCGTCCAGGGCGTCGTGGCGGTGGACGGTGACAGCCGCGCCGTGCTCGTGGGCCGCCCGCGGCTGCTCGAGGAGTGGTCGCAGCCGCTGACGGCGTCGCTGGTCACCGCCCTCGACGAGGCACGCACCCGGGGCGGCACCGCCGTCGCTGTCGGCTGGGACGGCCGCGCCCGGGGCCTGCTCGTGGTCGGCGACGCGGTCAAGCCGACCTCGGCCGAGGCGATCCGGTCGCTGCGCGGCCTCGGGCTGCGGCCGGTGCTGCTCACCGGCGACCACGAGGTCGTCGCGCGCGCCGTCGCGACCGAGGTCGGGATCGACGCCGACCAGGTGGTGGCCGACGTGCTGCCGGCCGACAAGGTCGACGTGGTCAAGCGGCTGCAGGACGAGGGCCGGGTGGTCGCCATGGTCGGCGACGGCGTCAACGACGCGGCGGCGCTCGCCCAGGCCGACCTCGGGCTGGCCATGGGCACCGGCACCGACGTCGCGATCGAGGCCAGCGACCTGACGTTGGTGCGCGGCGACCTGAGGGTGGCCGCCGACGCGATCCGGCTCTCGCGGCGCACGCTGACCACCATCAAGGGCAACCTGTTCTGGGCGTTCGCCTACAACGTGGCTGCGCTGCCGCTGGCCGCGGCCGGGCTGCTCAACCCGATGATCGCCGGCGCCGCGATGGCGTTCAGCTCGGTCTTCGTCGTGTCCAACAGCCTCCGGCTCCGCCGGTTCCGGCCGCTGGTCGACGCCTGACCGTCGAGTCGTGCCTCGGGGCACGACTCAACCGGGGTCAGGGGGCGAGGTAGGTCAGGTCGAGGGCGTCGGCCCAGGTGCTGCACGAGCAGCCGTCGGGTGAGGGCGCGGCCGCGACGACCTGCTCGAGCACGCCGCGCAACCGGTCGAGGCTCCGCGCGAACAGCGCGAACACCTCCGCCTGACCCACGCCCTCGCCCGACTCCGCGCCGGCGTCCATGTCGGTGACGACGGCGAGGGCGGCGTAGCAGAGCCGCAGCTCGCGGGCGAGCGATGCCTCGGGGGCGCCGGTCATGTTGACCAGGTCCCAGCCCTGGGCGGCGTGGTGGCGCGACTCGGCGCGGGTCGAGAAGCGCGGCCCCTCGACGACGATCATGGTGCCTCCGGTCCGGACGCCGTCGGTCCGGTCGAGGGTGGCGAGCAGTCGGGGGCAGTACGGGTCGGCGAACGGCAGGTGCACGGCGCCGGTCTCGACGTAGCTCCCGACCCGGCGGTGGGTCCGGTCGACCAGCTGGTCCGGCGCGACCAGGTCGCCCGGCGCCACGGTGTCGCGGAGTCCGCCGACGGCGCACGGCGCGATCACCTGGCGCACCCCGGCGTCGTGCAGCGCCCACAGGTTGGCGCGGTAGTTGATCGCGTGCGGCGGGAACCGGTGGCCCACCCCGTGCCGTGGCAGGAACGCCACCCGGCGGCCCCCGAAGTCACCGACGGTCAGCGGGGCCGACGGCTCGCCGTACGGCGTGGTGACGGCGTGCTCCTCGGCGTCCTCGAGCAGCGAGTAGAGGCCGGAGCCCCCGATGACGCCGACCTCGGCCAACGGTTCCGCGGGGGTCGCCATGCCGGCGAGCCTAGGGCGCCGCCCCACTAGGGTCGACGCATGGCTGAGCACGTCGGTCCCGGCGACCCGCTCGAGATCGCGGGCACGCTGGCGGCGCGGCTCGACGACCCGCTGGGCGTCTTCGCCGCGCCGGGCCGGGTCAACCTGATCGGCGAGCACACCGACTACAACGCCGGGCTCTGCCTGCCGATCGCGCTCCCGCACGCCACCTACACCGCGGTCGCTCGCCGCGACGACGACCGGCTCACCGTCGTCAGCGCCCAGCAGGACGACCGGTTCGAGCGTCGGCTCGCGGACGTCGCGCCGGGGTCGGTCGACGGCTGGGCGTCGTACGTCGCGGGGGTGGCGTGGGCGCTGCGCGAGGCCGGTCACGACCTCCCCGGGATGGACCTGGTCGTCGACGGTCGGGTCCCGCTCGGCTCGGGGCTGTCCAGCTCGGCCGCACTGATCTGTTCGGCGGCGCTCGCGATGTGCGCCGCCGCCGGCGTCGACCCGGACCGGCACGACCTCGTGGTGGCGACGATGCGCGCGGAGTCGGAGGTCGCGGGCGCCCCGACCGGCGGTCTCGACCAGACCGTGGCGCTGCTCGGCGAGGCAGGACACGCGCTGCTCATCGACTTCCGCGCACACACGACGCGGACCGTGCCGTGGCGGCCGGCCGATGCCGGGCTGGAGCTGCTGGTGGTCGACACCCGGGCCAGCCACGCCCACTCCGGCGGCGGCTACGGCTCGCGGCGCGAGGAATGCGAGGCAGCGGCCCGGGTGCTCGGCCTGGCCAGCCTCCGCGGGGCCGACCTCAGCGACCTCGACCGGGTCGACGACGACGTCCTGCGCCGCCGGCTGCGCCACGTCGTGACCGAGGGCGAGCGGGTGGCCGGAGTCGTCGACGCCCTCGCCGTCGACGACTGGGGGCGGGTCGGCGACCTGTTCACGGCCTCGCACGCGTCGATGCGCGACGACTTCGAGATCTCCTGCGCCGAGCTCGACGTGGTGGTCGACACCGCGCTCGCGCACGGGGCGCTCGGTGCCCGGATGACCGGCGGCGGCTTCGGCGGCTCGGCGATCGCCCTGGTCCCGGACGACCGCGCTGGAGACGTCGCCGACCGGGTCGCAGCGGCGTTCGCCGACCGCGGCTGGGGCGCCCCCGGCGTCCTGCCCGCCCCCGCCTCCTCAGGCGCCCACGAGGTAGCGCTCCCGCACCCGCGAGGTAGCGCTCCCGCACCCGCGAGGTAGCGCTCCCGCACCCAAGACCGTGCAGGACTGCGCCTTCGCAGGTGCACGAGTGCGCTTTCGCGGGTTTGGCAGACTGGGGGGCATGACGACTCTCGGGGACTTCTCCGCGACCAGCATCGACGGGGAGCAGACCGACCTCTCGGCGTACGACGGTCAGGTGGTGCTCGTGGTCAACACCGCCTCCCAGTGCGGCTTCACCTCGCAGTACGCCGGGCTGCAGGAGCTGCACGACACCTACGGCGAGCGTGGCTTCACCGTGCTCGGCTTCCCGTGCGACCAGTTCGGCAACCAGGAGCCCGGCGACGAGGAGGAGATCGCCTCGTTCTGCGAGCGCACCTTCGGCGTCAGCTTCCCGATGTTCGCCAAGGTCGACGTCAACGGAGACGACGCCCACCCGCTGTTCGCGTGGCTGCGCGAGGAGAAGTCGGGCCTGCTGCCGGGCGACGCGGTCAAGTGGAACTTCACCAAGTTCCTGGTCGGTCGCGACGGCGAGGTGATCAAGCGGTTCTCGCCGACGACCGAGCCCGGCAAGCTCGGGGACCGGATCGAGGCCGCTCTCTAGAGCCCGTAGGTGTCCCGCACCTGCTCCGGCACCAGGTCGAGGTAGCGGTCGGGGTGGTGCTTGATGTAGCCGGCGATGAACGGGCACGACGGGTAGACGGCCAGGCCGGCGTCTCGGGCGGCGTCGAGCACCGACGACGCGAGCTGCGAGCCGATGCCCTGGCCCTCATACGCGTCGTCGACCTCGGTGTGGGTGAAGGTGATCCGGCCTTTGCGCAGCCGATACTCGCTGAAGCCGGCGACCCGGTCGTCGACCAGGGCCTCGTAGCGGTGCTCGTCGGCGTTGTCCCGGATCTTCACGCTCGTCACGGTCATGGGGCCGACGCTAGCGACTTGCCGGTAACGGCCTGTCCAGTGGAGGGTGGCGGTCATGGCGGCCACCACCTCCTCGTACTCGATCACCATGCGGCTGCACACGCACCCCGACCACGGCGTCGTGGGGTCGGTGGCCACCGCGATCGCGAAGGTGGGCGGGATCGTCACGGCCATCGACGTCGCCGACTCTCGCCACGACCGGCTGGTCCTCGACGTCACCTGCTCGGCCAGCGACGCCGACCACTCCGAGCAGCTGGTCGCGGCGGCCGACGAGGTCGAGGGCGTCGAGGTCCACAAGGTCAGCGACCGGACCTTCCTGCTCCACATCGGCGGCAAGATCGAGGTCCACTCCAAGGTCCCGCTCAAGAACCGCGACGACCTGTCGATGGCCTACACCCCCGGCGTCGGTCGGGTCAGCGCAGCCCTGGCCGAGAACCCCGACGACGTGTCGCGACTGACCGTCAAGGGCAACAGCGTGGCCGTGGTGACCGACGGCTCGGCGGTGCTCGGCTTGGGCAACATCGGGCCCGGGGCGGCGCTCCCGGTGATGGAGGGCAAGGCGGCACTGTTCAAGCGGTTCGCCGACATCGACGCCTGGCCGATCTGCCTGGCCAGCCAGGACGTCGACGAGATCGTGAAGGCCGTCGAGATGATCGCGCCCGGCTTCGGCGGCATCAACCTCGAGGACATCGCGGCGCCACGCTGCTTCGAGGTCGAGCGCAGGCTGCGGGAGACCCTCGACATCCCCGTGTTCCACGACGACCAGCACGGCACCGCGATCGTCGTCGTCGCGGCCCTCACCAACGCGCTGCGGGTCGTGGGCAAGCAGATGGCCGAGGTCCGGGTCGTGGTCTCCGGCGGAGGCGCTGCCGGTACCGCGATCGTGACGCTGCTGCTCGCGGCGGGCGTCAGCGACGTCGTCGTCGTCGACCGGGAGGGTGCGATCTGCCCCGGAGACGAGGGACTCTCCGAGGCGCACCGGTTGCTGGCCGAGCAGACCAACCCGCGCGGCGTCCGCGGAGACCTGCACACGTGCCTGCGTGACGCCGACGTGTTCATCGGCGTCAGCGCACCCCGCATCCTGCAGCCGGAGTGGATCAAGGACATGGCCGACCAGCCGGTCGTCTTCGCGCTGGCCAACCCCGACCCCGAGGTCGACCCGGCCGAGGCCGAGAAGTACGCCGCCGTCGTCGCCAGCGGCCGGTCGGACTACCCCAACCAGATCAACAACGTGCTGGCCTTCCCCGGCGTCTTCCGCGGCCTGCTCGACGCCCGCGCGTCCGACATCACCGTGGAGATGCTGCTGCGAGCCGCCGAGGCGATCGCGATGACGGTCAACGACGACGAGGTCAACCCGAACTTCATCATCCCGACGGTCTTCAACACCGAAGTGCCGAAGGCGGTCGCCCGGGCGATCCGCGGCGTCGAGTCCGACTGACTACTCCTTCGACCACGGGGTGCGCACCCGGGGGACCGGCACGCCGTCCATCTCGACGTCGAGCCGCTCCTGGTAGAAGGCCACGCAGCTGATCACGTCGCGCGCGTCGTCGAGCGGGTCCTCGTAGGACCACGCGATGTCGGGCAGCACGGACCCGCCGACCTCGACGCTGTAGTGGGTGGCGTGGCCCTTGTAGGCACACGTGGTCTCGCGCTCGCCGGGGAGCAGGTCGACCACGACGTCCTCACGCGGCAGGTACCACCGGACGAGCGGGAAGGTGCCCTCGAACAACGCCCAGGGGCGACGGCTCTCGGCGAGCAGCGTGCCCTCGTGGGAGATCCGGACGTGGCGCGACGAGCGGCGCACGTCGATCCGGTGGAAGGGGTCGCGGGGGTGTCCGTGGAGCGGCTCGTCCTCCTCCCACCAGTGGAAGGGCTCGAAGTCCAGGATCACGTGGTCGGGCAGCCCGTCGGCCCGGAACCCCGCGCCGGTCCGCCCGTCCGCCCGCACCAGGACCGGCTCCCCCGCGGCGGTGTGCACCGCGAACGGGACGCTGGGGTCGAGCAGCGGCGGCCCGTCGCCGAAGCCGATCTCCCGGTACTCCGGGGGAGGACCGGCGTCGGCCGGCTCGAGCCCGACCTGCAGGTCGGCGACCGGGACGGCGTACGACGGCACGACCCGCATCGGCTCCATGACCAGCACCGGGCGGTCGGTGACGGCGACCAGCTCGGCCCCGAGCCGGACGGTGACCCGCTTGGGCACCGGCTGCGTGCGCAGCTCCGGCAGCAGCCGCATCATCTCCTGGGACAGCTCGACGGACATGCGACCACTGTCCTCCGTCACGGGCCGGGTGCCAATGCCGTCGGCGGCCGTCGGGTCAGCTGTAACGCCGGGTGACTCGCTCTACCCACCCGGCCCGGACCAGGTGGGAACAGCAGTCAACCCGGCGTTACAGCGCCGCCAGGACGACTTGACATATCGCACCCTCTTGTCAAAGGAGTTTACAAACTCTATGGTCGTGTAAATCGACGACCGGAGGTGGCGGAATGTCCGACCAGATCGCCCACAGCACGGTGCCCGACGGTTCCACGGAGCAGTGGCACGACAAGAAGCGCTACCTGTGGCTGATCGGGCTGGTGGTTCCGAGCCTGGCCTTCGTGGGGTACGCCGGGTGGCGGCTGACCGACCTCGGTGTGTGGTTCTGGGTCGGTCCGTTCGTGATCCTGGTCGTCGTCCCCGCGATCGACCTGGTTGCCGGCCTCGACCGTTCCAACCCGCCCGACGATGTGATCGAGGCGCTGGAGAACGACCGCTACTACCGCTGGATCACCTATCTCTTCCTCCCGATCCAGTACGTCGGGTTCGCCGGGGCCTTCTACGTGCTCGCCCAGGGCGACCCGTTCACGGGCGCCCAGCTGGGGGCCTGGGACAAGCTCGGCCTCGCGGTCTCGATCGGCTGCATCGGCGGGATCGGCATCAACACCGCCCACGAGCTCGGCCACAAGCGGGAGTCCCACGAGCGCTGGCTGTCGAAGATCGCGCTGGCGCAGGTGGCGTACGGGCACTTCTACATCGAGCACAACCGCGGCCACCACGTCCGCGTCGCCACCCCGGAGGACCCCGCAAGTGCCCGGTTGGGGGAGACCTTCTACCAGTTCTGGCCGCGCACGGTCGTGGGCTCGCTGCGGAGCGCGTGGCGGATCGAGAAACGTCGCTACGCCCGCAGGAAGCAGCACCCGTTCCGGATCGGCAACGACGTCCTCAACGCCTGGCTGATGACCGCCGTGCTGTGGGGCGCGATGGTCGCCTGGCTCGGCGTCGGAGTCCTGCCCTACCTGCTCGTCCAGGCGGTCGTGGGGTTCTCGCTGCTCGAGGTCGTCAACTACATGGAGCACTACGGCATGCTGCGGCAGAAGGTGGGCGTCGGCGAACGGCAGCGCTACGAGCGGGTCGACCCGAGCCACAGCTGGAACTCCAACAACATCGCGACCAACGTGCTGCTCTACCACCTGCAGCGGCACAGCGACCACCACGCCAACCCCACGCGCCGTTACCAGGCGCTGCGCGACTTCGAGGAGAGCCCGGTGCTGCCCACCGGGTACGCCGGCATGATCGTGCTCGCCATCGTCCCCGCGATCTGGCGGCGCGTGATGGACCCGCGGGTGCTCGCCCACTTCGACGGCGACGTCACCCGCGCCAACATCTGTCCGCGCAAGCGGGAGCGGATCTTGGCCCGGTACGGCGCCGCCGAGCCAGCCGGTGAGCAGCGCGCGGACGCGTCGACCGTCTGCGCTACCGAGGTGCTGGCCGCCCGCTGCCCCGGCTGTAGCTACACCTACGAGGTCGAGGCCGGCGACGAGCACGAGGGCTTCGCCGCCGGCACCGCCTGGGCCGACGTCCCCCGCGACTGGTGCTGCCCCGACTGCGGCGTGCGCGAGAAGGTCGACTTCGTGCCGGTGGAGCGGGTGGAGGCGTGACGGCCGGTTTCCCCGCCTGAGCGGGGAAACCGGCGCCTGGCGCGGGAAACTTCCCGCGCCAGGTTCCAGACTCGCCGACGAGGGTCGGGCCTCAGCAGAGGGACGCCAGGTCCAGCTCGGTGGGGGACGACGAGCGGTCGCCCGATCGCGACCAACGGCGGTCCGGTGTCCGTAGGCTTGGGCTCATGACGGCGACGCCCACCACCACGTTGCGTGAGCGGATCGTGGCGACCGCCGTCGAGACGACGCTGGCGCAGGGCTGGTCGCAGGTGACCATGGCCCGGCTGGCCGACGCGGTCGGGGTGAGCCGGCAGACGGTCTACAACGAGGTGGGCGGCAAGCCGGCGCTCGCCGAGGCGATGATCCTTGCCGAGCTCGAGCGGTTCCTCTCCATCGTGACCGCCGCCTTCGACGACCATCCGACCGACCTGGTCGCCGCCATCGAGGCCGCCACCACGGGCGTGCTCCGGCTGGCCCGCGGCAACGACCTGCTCAAGGCGGTCGTCAGCGCCACCCACGGCGCGGACACCGAGCTGCTGCCGCTGCTCACCACCCACGCCGAGTCCCTGCTCGAGTCGGCCAAGATGGTCGTCGCCGAGCGGGTCCGCACGTACGACGTACCGCTCGACGAGCACCTCGACCCGGCCATCGACATGGTGGTGCGCGTGGTGCTGAGCCACGTCATGCAGCCCTCGGGCCCGCCCGCCGAGACGGCCGCCGACCTGGCGTGGATCGCCTCCCGGGTGCTGCGGGGCGGCTGAGCGCTACCTAGCCCGCCCGCGACGCGACGTACTGCTCTGCGAGGAAGCCGCACAGCGCGACCCGCTCGTCGAAGGCGTGGCGGTCGGCCGGGTCGTCGCTGCCGAGCAGGCCGTAGAGGAAGGAGTCGAAGCCGCTGCGCAGCTGCGCGGTGGTGACGAAGGCGTCGTACACGGCGTCCGCCTGGCCGGTCACTCCCTCCGCCTCGAGTCCGGCAACGTACGCCGGCACGATCCGGTCGGCGATGTCGCCGAGCAGCGAGGCGGGCAGCTCCCCGGTGTGGGTGAGGCCGACCAGCAGCTGTGCGAGGTCGAAGCCGAGCGCGTGCGGGGAACGGAACGACACGTCGATGACGACGAACGACGACGGATCGTCGGCCGGGACGAGCAGGTTCTGGGGGCTGGCATCGCCGTGAGGGATGCACTGCACGTAGCCGTCGAGCCGGTCGAGCATCTCGGGGATCTCGGTGCTGAGGTGCCGCAGCAGCGCCCGGAGGTCAGCGTGGCCGGCGAGCCACGGGTGCGACCACAGCTCGTCATCGGCCAGCGGGCCGAGGCCGCGCAGCAGCACCGCCTGCTCGGCGTACATCCGCAGTGCGTAGCCGATCGGGCGGACGTTCGCGGCCAGGATCGCCGGGTCGGAGGATCGTGCGTTCCAACGGCCCAGCAGGTGGGCTGCGCGCGTGAACCGCTCGAGGTCGGCGACGGGCGGCGCCTCGTCGACGTCCTCCATCCACACCACGAGCCGGTCGTCGCCGAGGTCGACGACGCCGTGGAGGGCCGGCGGACGCAGCCCGGTCGGCATCGTGGCGACGTAGGGCTCCTCCCACAGCTCGAGCTCGGAGCGCCAGGGAAAGTCCTCGACGAAGCGGGCCGCGTCCGCGGGCGGGATGAACGCCAGCCCGGGCCAGTGCCGGACGTGCTGGAGCACCTTGCCGAACCACGACCACCCGGGACCGCGCAGCCGGTAGAGGCCGGCAGTGGCGGGGGAACCGAAGGCGTAGGGGAACGGCTCGAGCGTGAGCGGTCCGCCCGGGTGGGTGAGGTCGCCCAGCAGCGCCACGGGCTCCCACGACGGCGAGTGGCCCAGCTGGTCGACAGTCCGCGCTCCGGCCATGGTTCCCCCTGCATCGGAAAGGTCAGGTTACCTTCCTGACTCCGAGATAGTAAGGTTGCCTTATGACCGCCGTCAAGGACGAGATGCCGGACCACATCCTGGCGCTGCTCGGCCTCGTGCTGGACGGCTTCCGGCGCGACCTCCACGACGCGACGTCGGGTGGCCGGGGCCGACGGGTACCCGCGGCGGCCCGCGGCCTGCGCGCCTCGCAGATCCGGATGCTCTGCCTCACCCCGGCTGACGGCATGCGGGTGACCGACCTGGCCGAACGGGTGGGCATGACCAAGCAGGCGCTAGGCGAGTTCGCCAACGACCTGGAGCGGCAAGGCCTGCTCGAGACCGTGCGCGACCCGGCCGACCGCCGGGTCCGGATCCTGCGGCCGACCCGGCGCGGCCGGCAGGCGGTGGCGGCCGCCGAGGCCCTGATCGCGGAGATCGAGGGCGAGTGGCGGGAGCGGCTCGGACCGCGCAAGTGGGGCCAGCTCCGCAGGCTGCTGCGCCAGGCCCACGAGACGCGCAGCGACAACTGAGACGAGGGCCCGGGCCTACGCTGCGTCACGTGGAGGGTACGGCGCTGCCGCAGGTGCGGATGGGGACGCCGGTCGGCCGGGCGGTGATCGCCGCCGCGACGCTCGGGTCCGGGCTGACCCTGCTCGACGGCACCGTCGTCAACGTCGCGCTCCGCATCATCGGCACCGACCTCGACGCCGACCTCGCCCAGCTGCAGTGGATCAGCAACGGCTACCTGCTCTCGCTGACCTCGCTGATCCTCCTGGGCGGGTCGCTGGGTGACCACTTCGGACGCCGGCGGGTCTTCGTGATCGGCACCGTGTGGTTCGCGGTCGCGTCCCTGCTCTGCGGCCTGGCCCCCACGCCGGAGACGCTGATCGCGGCCCGCATCCTGCAGGGCCTCGGAGGCGGGCTGCTCACGCCCGGCAGCCTGGCGATCATCCAGTCCGTGTTCGTCCGCGACGACCGACCGCCCGCGATCGGCGCCTGGTCCGGTCTCGGCGGCATCGCCGCGGCCGTCGGGCCGTTCGTCGGCGGCGGGATCCTCGAGGTCGCGTCGTGGCGGTGGATCTTCCTGATCAACCTGCCGCTGGCGTTGCTGACCGTGTGGATCGCCCTGCGCTTCGTACCGGAGACCCACGACCCCACGGCGACCCGGCACTTCGACGTCCCGGGTGCGGTGCTGACGATGCTCGCGCTGGCAGGCCTGACCTTCGGGCTGATCGAGGTGGGGAGCGGCACGGCGCTGGTGGCGGCGCTGGTCGGCCTGGCCGCGGCGGCGGTCTGGGTGAGGGTGGAGCGGACGGCGAGCGAGCCGATGCTGCCGCTCGGCATCTTCCGCAACCGCACCTTCACCGCGGCCAACGCCATGACGCTGCTGGTGTACGCCGCTCTCGGCGCCGTGCTGTTCTTCCTCGTGCTGCAGCTGCAGACCGTCACCGGGTACGGCCCGCTGGCGGCCGGCATGGCCACGTTGCCGATCACCGTCTGCATGCTGCTGCTCGCCTCGCGCGGCGGCCGGTTCTCGGCGCGCGCCGGGCCCCGGATCCCGCTCACGTTCGGGCCGATCGTGATGGGCCTCGGGACGCTGTGGCTGGTGACCGTCGACGCGGACGCGTCGTACGTCACGACCGTGCTGCCCGGCCTGACCGTCTTCGGCCTCGGCCTCTCGCTGACGGTGGCCCCCCTGACCGCGACCGTCCTGGCCGCGGCACCCGAGGAGCACGCCGGGGTGGCCAGCGGGGTGAGCAACGCCGTCGCGCGCGCCGGGTCGCTGCTCGCCGTCGCGGCGCTGCCACCCCTGGTCGGGCTGTCCGGGGAGCAGTACGCCGACCCGGTGGCGCTCGCCGCGGCGTACACCCCGGCGATCATCGTGTGCTCGGGGCTGCTGGTGCTGGGGGGCGCGATCTCGTGGGTGCTGATTCCCGCCCGCGTACGCTGACCGCCATGCGAGACCGGGGGAGCAGGGCAGCCGTCGTGGTGCTGCTGTGCGCCCTCGTGGCGGCCGGCTGCGGTGACGACCGGGCGGCGCCGGCGAGGTCGGGGACGACCCCGGCCGAAACCCCCAGCGAGGTGCCGGCCACCGGCGACGGGAAGGGCCACGCGGTCCCGGTCGCCGACCCCGACCACGCCGTCGAGCGGCCCGGCCCGCTGAACGACCGGCTCTACCGGCCCGACATGCTGATCTTCGACCAGGACCCGCTCAGCGACGCCATGGTCGAGCGGATCAAGGACCTGCAGCAGGTGGCGGCCGTCGAGGTGATCGGCCTCGGCAACGTGGCCATCGAGAACCAGGCGCTCACCGTGGCGGCGGTCGACGGCGGGACGTTCCGTCGGTTCACACCGGCGGGGTCGGCGCAGACCCAGGACGTGTGGGACCGGGTCGCGGGCGGTGAGCTGGCCATCGACCCGGCGCTGGGCAAGAAGCTGCAGGACGACGACGGCAACCTCGCCCTCGGCACCGGCGAGGACGCCCCGGTGGTCCACATCGGCGCCTACGCCGAGCAGCCCGAGCAGATCGACATGGTGGTCAACACCGCGTGGGTCGAGGACATCGACCGGATGGTCTTCGGCAACGGGCTGCTGATCTCGACCGACGAGGCCGACCCGTCGACCATCCGCAAGGCCGTGCAGCGGATCGTGGGCGACACCGCGTCGGTGCAGGACCTCGACATCGCCTCGCGGCTCGGCCTCGACCCCAACGTCAGGCAGACCGCGTTCCTCACCGGCGGCTCGATCGCCGACGTCGTCGGCACCTTCAGCTACGGCGTCCTCGGCGGGGGCCGGATCGCCCCGGACCCGGCGTGGGTCCGCGCCAACATCACGACCGAGACGGTCCCGATCCTCGGCAGCGTCACCTGCCACCGCGCGATCTTCCCGCAGCTGAAGGCCGCGCTGCAGGACGTCGTCTCCCGCGGCCTCGCCGACGAGATCCACCCCGGCGAGTACGCCGGCTGCTACTACCCGCGCTTCATCGCCGGCACCACCACGCTGTCCAACCACTCCTTCGGCCTCGCGCTCGACCTCAACGTGCCCGGCAACCAGCGCGGCACCGTCGGCGAGATGGACCGTGGCGTGGTCTCGATCTTCAAGCAGTGGGGCTTCGCCTGGGGCGGTGACTGGGGCTACACAGACCCGATGCACTTCGAGATGGCACAGCTGGTCGAGCCCCGCTGACCTGCGTGCCGCACACGCACCACCGCCCGGACCCGGGGGTCCTCGGTAGCGTGCCCGCCATGCGAGCCCTCCAGGTCGTCCACCCCACCGGCCCCGCGGGGGTCGAGGTCACCGAGGTCGAGGAGCCCAGCCCCGGACCCGGCGACGTGCTGGTCGAGGTCCACCGGGTCGGGGTGTCGTTCCCCGACCTGCTGCTCAGCAAGGGGCAGTACCAGCTGAAGCCGGAGCCGCCGTTCACGCTCGGCGTCGACCTCGCCGGCGCGGTCGTGGCGGTCGGCGCCGACGTGACCCGGTTCGCGCCGGGTGACCGGGTCGCCGGCGTGCTGCCCCACGGCGGCGCCGCCGAGCTGGCGGTCGTCCCCGAGGCGTTCACCTTCGCGCTGCCGGAGGCCGTGTCGTACGACGCGGGCGCGGCCATGCCGATGAACTACCTCACCGCCCACTTCGCCCTCGTCGAGCGCGGCGGCGTACGGAAGGGCGAGACCGTGCTGGTGCACGGCGCCGCCGGAGGCGTCGGGACCGCCACGCTCCAGGTCGCACGCGGGCTCGGGGCCCGCACCGTCGGCGTCGTCTCGACGGCGGAGAAGGCCGAGGTCGCGCGGCGGGCCGGCGCCGACGAGGTGGTGCTGCTCGACGGCTTCAAGGACGCCGTCGGGTCGCTCACCGGTGGCCGGGGCGTCGACGTCGTGGTCGACGTGGTCGGCGGCGAGGTGTTCCTCGACTCGCTGCGGCTGCTCGCCCCGCAGGGCCGGCTGCTGGTGGTCGGGTTCGCCGCCGGCACGGGCATCCCCGAGGTGAAGGTCAACCGGCTGCTGCTCAACAACACCGACGTCCGCGGCGTCGGCTGGGGCGCCTACGCGATGGTCCGGCCGGGCTACATGGCCGAGCAGTGGGAGGCGCTGCTGCCGATGCTCGAGAGCGGCGTCGTCGACCCGCCCATCGGGACGACGTACGACCTCACCGACGCGGCCCAGGCGCTCACCGACCTCGACGAGCGGCGCACTCTCGGCAAGTCCCTCCTGCGCGTCCGCTCCTGACCCGACAGCCCGACACCGGCGTCACGTGGAGCGCGGAGACCCACGTTGCGTGCATGATCTTCGTGTGAGAGAGGTCGACCCGAGGCCGGCACCGCTCGGCCGGTTCGCCGAGATCGTCACCGCCGACCGGTTCGAGCGACTGGAGGGCCAGGCGCGGCGGACCCGGACGCTGCTCGCCGGTCGGACGGTGTGGAACCTGAGCTCCACCGCGCAGGGCGGGGGAGTCGCGGAGATGCTGCAGACGCTGGTGGCCTACGGCCTGGGCGCGGGCGTGGCCACCCGATGGCTGGTCCTCGCCGGGGACCCTGCCTTCTTCGAGATCACCAAGCGGCTCCACAACCTGCTCCACGGAACGCCGGGCGACGGGGGCGACCTGGGGCCGCACGAGCGCGCGCACTTCGTGGCGGTCCAGACGAGCAACCTGGCCTCGGCAGCAGAGCGGGTGCGGCGGGGAGACCTCGTGCTGGTCCACGACCCGCAACCGGCCGGCATGATCACCGGCCTGCGGCGGCTGGGCGCCCACGTGGTGTGGCGCAGCCACATCGGCGCCGACGTGGTCAACGAGCACACCGAGCGTGGCTGGGCCTTCCTCCGGGAGTTCCTCGAGGACGCCGACGGCTTCGTCTTCTCGCGACGGCAGTACGCCCCCGACTGGGTCCCGGACGAGCGCCTCGCCGTGATCCCACCGTCGATCGACCCCTTCAGCGCCAAGAACGCGGCCATGCGCCCGGACGACGTCCGGGCGGTGCTCCGGCACGCGGGACTGGTGGGCATGCCTCCGGAGCCCGTCGAGGACGGCGGCAGCCTGGCGTTCGTCCGTCGTGACGGCTCGCCGGGGGAGGTCAGGGCGCACACCGGACTCGTGGACGACGGCCCGGTGCCCGCCGACGCCCGGCTCGTGCTCCAGGTGAGCCGCTGGGACCGGCTCAAGGACATGGCGGGAGTGATGCGGTCGTTCGCGGAGCACCCGACGCTGTGGTCCGACGACGTGCACCTCGTCCTCGCCGGCCCCGAGGTCGCCGGGGTCAGCGACGACCCGGAGGGGGCCGACGTCCTCGCCGAGTGCCGGGCGCTGCGGGACACGCTCCCTGCTGACATGCGACGGCGGATCCACGTGGTCTGCCTGCCGATGGACGACGTGGACGAGAACGCGCACCTCGTCAACGCGCTCCAGCGACACGCGAGCCTCGTCGTGCAGAAGAGCCTGGTCGAGGGCTTCGGGCTGACCGTGACCGAACCGATGTGGAAGGCCCGGCCCGTGGTGGCGTCCGCGGTGGGCGGGATCCGGGACCAGATCAGGGACGGTGTCGACGGGCTGCTGCTCGAGGATCCCCGCGACCTCACGGCGTTCGCCCGTCTCGTCGGGAAGGTCCTGGGCGATCCGGACCTGGCCGCCCGGCTGGGTGCCGCCGCTCGTGAGCGGGTCCGCGACCGCTATCTCGGCGACCGGCACCTGATCCAGTACGCCGAGCTGTTCGCGGCCCTGCTGGATCCGCCGGCCGGGTGACCCGGCACCTCGCTGCACGTGGATCGGGTGGTTAGTGTGCGTGCGTGAGCATTCTGGACGACGCACGCGGGGGCATGGACACCGACGTCAGGCCGCAGGACGACCTCTTCGGACACGTCAACGGACGATGGCTGGCGGAGACCGAGATCCCGGGCGACCGGTCGAGCTGGGGACCCTTCGTCGAGCTCGCCGACACCGCCGAGCAGCGGGTGCGCGAGATCATCGGGTCCTTCGCCGAGGCCGACCCGGACTCGCTCGACGACGACGCCCGCCGGATCGGTGACCTCTACACCTCCTTCATGGACACCGAGACGATCGCGACGCGCGGCATCCGGCCGATCCGGCCGATCCTCGACGCGGTCGGCACGCTGCGCGACGTCCGTGACCTCGCGGCGTTCCTCGGCGAGTTCGAGCGGGTCGGCGGGTCGGGGCTGTTCGGCACCTACGTCGACACCGACGCCAAGGACTCCGACCGCTACCTCGTCAACCTGGTCCAGGGCGGGCTCGGGCTGCCCGACGAGTCCTACTACCGCGACGACAAGTTCGCCGAGGTCCGGGAGAAGTACGTCGCCTACCTGACCGCGATGTTCGGGCTCGCCGACCACCCGGCGGCCGGCGACGCCGCGCACGCCGTCCTCGCCGTGGAGACCCGGCTCGCCGCCGGCCACTGGGAGCGGACCGAGACCCGCGACGTGCAGAAGACCTACAACCTGAAGCCGGTCGCGGAGCTGAAGGAGCTGTGTCCCGCCTTCGACTGGGACGCGTGGGTGCGCAACCTGGGTGGCGACCAGGCGACGCTCGCGGAGACCTGCGTGCGGCAGCCGTCCTATCTCGCGCACCTGTCGGAGGCGCTGACCGAGGTGCCGCTGGAGCAGTGGCAGCCGTGGCTACTGATCCGGGTGCTGCGGGCGGCCGCGCCCTACCTCACCGACGACTTCGTCGAGACCAATTTCGACTTCTACGGCCGCACCCTCGCCGGTACGCCGGAGCTGCGGGCGCGCTGGAAGCGCGGGGTGTCGTTCGTCGAGGGCGCGGTCGGCGAGGCGGTCGGGCGCCACTACGTCGAGCGCCACTTCCCGCCGCGGGCGAAGGAGGAGATGGACGCGCTGGTCGGCAACCTGCTGGAGGCCTACCGGCGGTCGATCAGCGACCTCGACTGGATGACCGACGAGACCAAGCAGCGCGCCTTCGACAAGCTCGGCACGTTCCGGCCCAAGATCGGCTACCCCGACCGGTTCCGCGACTACTCCTCCATGACGGTCCGTCCCGACGACCTGATGGGCAACGTCGCGGCCGCCGCCGCCTTCGAGACCGACCGCCAGCTGGGCAAGATCGGGTCGCCGGTCGACCGCGACGAGTGGTTCATGCTGCCGCAGACCGTGAACGCCTACTACAACCCCGGCACCAACGAGATCTGCTTCCCGGCCGGCATCCTGCAGCCGCCGTTCTTCGGCGCCGACGCCGACCCGGCGGAGAACTACGGCGGGATCGGCGCGGTGATCGGTCACGAGATCGGCCACGGCTTCGACGACCAGGGCTCCCAGTACGACCACGCCGGCAACCTCGAGAACTGGTGGACGCCCGACGACCGGGCCGCCTTCGAGGTCAAGAGCAAGGCGCTGATCGAGCAGTACGACGTCCTCGAGCCGCGCGACCTGCCTGGCGAGCACGTCAACGGCGCACTCACCGTCGGCGAGAACATCGGCGACCTCGGCGGCCTCACGATCGGCCACAAGGCCTACGTGATCAGCCAGGGCGGCGAGGCCTCGGCCGAGGCCCGTCGGTCGCTGTTCCTCAACTGGGCCCACTGCTGGCGCACCAAGCGCCGCAAGGAGCTCGCGGTGCAGTACCTCACCACCGACCCCCACAGCCCGCCGGAGTTCCGCGCCAACATCGCCCGCAACCTCGACGAGTTCCACGAGGTCTTCGGCACCGCCACCGGCGACGGCATGTGGCTCGACCCCGAGGAGCGGGTCCGGATCTGGTGACGCCCGGCCGGGCCGTCACGACTAGCCTGAGGCCACCGGACGAGGAGGGGCCATGGATGAGGTCGTCAACGAGGTCGAGCTGGACGGCGGCGTGCTCGTCGGATACGACGGGTCGGCGGCGTCGGAGACGGCGCTGCGCTGGGCCGCGGACATCGCGCGGCGGCTCGACGAGCCGCTCCACGTGCTGCGGGCCTGGGGCATGCTCAACGCGCCCGCACCGGCCACCAAGCAGGGCGGCTACATCCCGCCCCTGAGCGACTGGCAGGACGCCGTCCGCGACGAGCTCGAGGCCCAGGTCGGACGGCTGGCGCTCGACTGCGAGGTACGGCTGCACGTCGCCCACAGCCAGTCGTCGGCCGCGCTGCTCCACGCGGCCAGGGGTGCCCACCTGCTGGTGGTGGCGCGCCGCGGCGCCGGCGGCTTCCGCGGGCTCGGGTTCGGCTCGACCGCCGACCAGGTGGCTCGGCACTCGCCGTGCCCTGTCGTCGTCGTCCCGGTCGGCGACGGGCACGCGTGACCCGGGTCCATCCCACCCACACCCAGTCCGGCCACCGGGTACGGCTGGAGTGGGGACCCACCGGAGCGACGGCCATCACCCGCGGCGCCGACGTGGCCGTGGTGGTCGACGTCCTCTCCTTCTCCACGACCGTCACCGTGGCGCTGGGCCGCGGCATCACCGTCCATCCCTTCCGGTGGCGCGACGAGCGGGCCGTCGAGCTCGCCCGTGAGCTCGACGCCAACCTGGCGCTGCACCGGCAGGACGCCCGGCTGCGCCCCGGGTCGGTCTCGCTGTCGCCGCTGTCGCTGCAGCGGTCCACCGGGATCGAGCGGCTGGTGCTGCCGTCGCCCAACGGCTCGACGATCTGCGCCGCGCTCTCCGGGCAGGGCGCCACGGTCGTGGCCGGGTGCCTGCGCAACGCCGAGGCGGTGTCGGCGTACGTCGCCGACGAGCTGGCCCGTGGCGCCACCGTCGCCGTCGTCCCGGCCGGCGAGCGCTGGCCCGACGGGTCGCTGCGCCCGGCGGTCGAGGACCTGTGGGGCGCGGGGGCGGTGCTGGCCGGGCTCGACCGGGAGCTGATGAGCCCCGAGGCCGAGCTGGCGCGGCTCGCCTACGAGGGCTTCCGGGACCGGCCGCTGGAGCACCTGCTCTCGTGTGCGAGCGGTCGTGAGCTGGTCGAGAAGGGCTTCGAGCCCGACGTCGTGATCGCCGGCCGGCCCAACACCACCGACGTGGTGCCGCGGCTGGAGGACGGCGCGTTCTCACCCGGCTGACGCCACGGCAGACTCGGGCCATGACACCGCGCGACCCCGCCACCCGCAAGCACGACACCCTCGCGATGTGGGCCACGCCCGCGATCGACGTGTGGGTGGCCACAGCCTCGGTCGAGGGCGGCGCCCACCTGGTGCCGTTGTCGCTGGCGTGGGTGGAGGAGCGGCTGGTGATCGCGGTCGGATCAGGCTCGCGCACCGCCCGCAACCTTGCCTCGCGCGGCCGTTGCCGGATGGCGGTCGGAGCGACTCGTGACGTCACGATGGTCGACGCCGTGCTCGAGCGCACCGTCCCGGTCGACGACGACCACGCACTGGCCGAGGCGTACGCCGGCCAGGCCGACTGGGACCCGCGCGGGAGCGAGGGCTACGTCTTCCAGGTGCTGCGTCCCGAGCGGGTGCAGGCGTGGCGCGAGGTCGACGAGATCCCGGGCAGGACCCTGATGCGGGACGGCCGGTGGGTGGTGTGAGCGCCATTTGGATGGTCGTGCAACAGTGATTACATGATTACAGACGAAGTGCAGCAGGCGGTGACCGGCTGGTTCGCCGGTCGCCTGCCAGGGGAGTGGACGGTCGAGCCGCCGCGGGTGACGGTCGACCGTGAGGAGATCACCGTCGTCCTCACCGTCGAGGACGTCGCCGCCGGGGAGTCCGACGTGGCGACCGCCGAGGCCCGGGCCGGACGGGCCCGCGGCTTCCGCGAGGACACCCGCGAGGACCGCATGAAGATCGCGCGGGAGGCCCAGCACCGTTACGAGCGCACCGTCTCGTGGGGGCTGCGGGTCGGCGACCACGAGGAGCTGTGGACCCACGTCGCGGCCCCGGTCATGACCCGGCTGCGGCAGCCGCAGCGGCAGGTGCTCGACACCCTCGTCGAGTCCGGGGTGGCCCGGTCGCGGGCCGACGCGCTCGCGTGGTGCGTCCGGCTGGTCGGCCAGCACGAGGGCGACTGGCTGGCCGAGCTCCGCGAGGCGATGACGGCCGTCGACGACGTACGCCAGAAGGGGCCCGCCGCCTGAGCGACGGGCCCCCGGGGGTCGTGCCGGACTACTTCACCTCCGACCGCATCACCAGCCGCAGGCCCAGGAGCGCCGGGAGCACGAGCCACACGGTGGCCGTGACCGCGACGTTGGCCCACTGCTCGCCGGTGAGCGTGCCCTCGAACAGGAACGAGCGCGTGAGGTTGGCGTCGACCCACGGCCGGGCGTCGCGGAACCAGCTCTCGCTCGCCGCCAGCAGCTCGGCCAGGGTGGGCAGCAGGAACGAGATCACGAAGTAGGTGACCAGGGCCGCCGCCGAGCTGCGGAGCAGCATGCCGAGCATGGTTCCGGTCAGCAGGCAGAGCAGGCTGCCGATGATGATGTTCGCGCCCTCGGCCAGGGAGACGTCCCAGACCGGGTCGGTGCCCGCGATCGCGGTGCCGACGAGGTTCCCGACCACTCCGACCGCCAGCGCGAAGAGCATCGCGGCGACGCCGACGACGACCGAGGAGATCGTCTTGGCCAGCACCACGCGGCTGCGGTGCGGGACCAGTGTGAAGGTGGTCAGGCCGGTTCGCTGGCTCCACTCGCCCGTGATCGACAGGATCGCGATGATCGGGAGGACCACGGTCATCGGGAACCCGAGGGCCTTGGCGAAGGTGTAGTAGGTCAGGTCGGACTCGGGGGCGAAGAAGACGGTGGCCACCATGGTCAGCAGGGCGACGATGACGATGCTCGCCATCAGCCAGAACCCGGACCGGGTGTCGAACATCTTGCGCAGCTCCACGCCGACGACGCGGGTCAGGGGGACCGAGGTGGTCCGGGTCGGTGCCCGGTCGACGGTCGTGGGGTGAAGTGTGGTGGTCATGCCGCTTTCCTCTCGTGCTTGAGCTCTCGCTTGTGGTCCCTCCGGTCCTGCCGGGTGCTCTCCCGCTGGGTGTCGGCGGTGAGCTGCAGGAACATGTCCTCGAGGCCGCTCTCGGCCGGCCGCAGCTCGGTGAGCGCGATGCCCGCCGTCAGCGCCACGTGGCCGACCCGGTCGGGCTCGGCGTCGGTGGCGACCGACCCGTCGGCGGACGACGTGGTCTCCAGGCCGGCCGCGTGCAGGGCTCCCCGCAGCGCCGGCTGGTCCGCGGACCGGACGACGCTGCCCGCGCCGCGCAGCAGCTCCGCCTTGGATCCCTGGCACACGATGCGTCCACCGCCGATCATCACGATGTCGTCAGCGACGATCTCGACCTCGCGGAGCAGGTGCGACGACAGCAGCACCGTCCCGCCCCGGTCCGCGAAGTCGCGGAGCAGGTCCCTCATCCAGCGGATGCCTGCCGGGTCGAGGCCGTTGGCCGGCTCGTCGAGGATCAGGATGCCGGGGTTGCCGAGCAGGGCGGTGGCGATGCCGAGCCGCTGCTTCATCCCGAGCGAGTAGTTGCCGACCCGCCGGTCCGCCTCGGTCGCGGTGAGGCTCACCTGCTCGAGCATCTCGTCCACGCGTCGCGCCGGTACGCCGGTGGTCCGCTGGGCGATGGTGAGGATCTCGCGGCCGGTGCGGCCCGCGTGCTGGGCCGAGGCGTCGAGCATCACGCCCACCTCGACCCCGGGGTTGGGGAGCGCCTCGAACGGCCGGCCGGCGATGGTCGCCTTCCCGGCGGTGGGCGAGGTGAGGCCGACCATCATCCGCATCGAGGTCGACTTGCCGGCGCCGTTGGGGCCCAGGAAACCGGTGACCCGGCCGGGCTGCGCGACGAAGCTGGCGTGGTCGACGGCGAGGGTGTGGCCGTACTTCTTCGTCAGGTTCTCGATGGTGATCATCAGGTGGTCCTCTCGTGGAAACGTGCTGTCTCCGACGCTAGGAACTCGGGGCCGGCAGCGCGTCGTCGCGAGGTCGCGACCTCCCTGCGACGTACCGGGGAGGCCGGATCCACCCAAGGTCGGACCGCCTACGACTCCTCGAAGAGCCCGGACTCGTAGGCCAGCACGATCGCCTGGGCGCGGTCGCGGAGGCCGAGCTTCTGGAGCAGCCGGGTGACGTGGGTCTTCACCGTGGTGTCGGAGATGAACAGCTCGTGGCCGATCTCGGCGTTGGACAGCCCCCGGGTGATCAGCCGGAACACCTCCCGCTCCCGGTCGGTCAGCTCCGCGACCCCCGGCGGCGGGGCCTGGCGGCGGGCGCTGGCGAAGTGCCGGATCACCCGCTTGGTGACCGCGGGTGAGAGCAGCGCCTCGCCGGCGGCGACGGTCCGGACGGCGGCGAGGAGCTGCTCGGGCGGGTCGTCCTTGAGGACGAAGCCGCTGGCGCCGGCCCGGAGCGCCTCGAAGACGTAGTCGTCGAGGTCGAAGGTGGTGAGGATCAGGACCCGGGCGGTGGTGTCGGTGCCCAGGATCCGGCGGGTGGCCTCGAGCCCGTCGAGGTCGGGCATCCGGATGTCCATCAGGATCACGTCGGGGTGGAGCCGCGCGGCGTGGCCGATCGCCTCGCGGCCGGTGCTGGCCTCGCCGACCACGTCGATGTCGGTCTCGTCGGTGAGGAGCAGCCGGAAGCCGGCGCGCACCATCGACTGGTCGTCGACCACGAGGACCCGGATGGTCACGACGGGTCGCCGCCGACCGGCAGCCGGGCCCGGACCAGGTAGCCGCCGCCCGGCGCGGGCCCGGCGGACAGCTCACCGCCGAACAGGTGGACCCGCTCCCGGATCCCGATCAGGCCATGACCGTGCCCGTCGGGGCCGGAGCTCGCCGGGACACTGTTCCCGACCCCGTCGTCGCGCACCTCCAGCGTCAGCTCGTCGCGACCGTAGGCCACCGTCACCTCGGCCCGGCCGGCACCGGAGTGCCGCAGGCTGTTGGTCAGCCCCTCCTGCACGATGCGGTAGGCGGAGAGGTCCAGCCCCGGGGACAGCGGGACCGGCTCCCCGAGCACGTGCACCCGGACGGGGAGGCCGGCCGCCTCGACGTCGTGGGCGAGGTGGTCGAGGTCGGACAGCCGCGGGTGCGGCAGCAGCTCGGCGGCGGCGCCGTCCTCCCGCATCGCGCTGAGCAGCAGCCGCATCTCCGCGAGCGCCGTACGCCCGGCCTGCTCGACGTTGCGCAGCGCCTCCCGGTCCTCGGCGGCCGACTCCGGAAGCCGGTGCCGGACCGCCCCCACCTGCAGCAGCATCATGCTCACCGCGTGGGCGACGATGTCGTGGAGCTCGCGGGCGATCCGGCCGCGCTCCTCGGCGACGGCCATGCGGGCGGCGACCTCGCGCTCGCGCTCCGCCCGGCGCGCCCGCTCCTCGGCGACCTCGGTCCGCTCGGTGCGCTCCCGCAGCGCGAAACCGACCAGCCAGCCGATGCCGAACAGCACCGGGATCGAGACCATGTCGTCCGACGACGTGCTGCGTCCGTTCCAGACGACGACCAGGGCGCACCCGAGGACGATGACCAGCCCGATCTGGGACTGCCGGAGGCTGCGCTGGTTGCCCAGCATCACGGCCGCGCCCAGGCCGGCCACGAAGATCCCCGCGGGTTGCTCGATCAGCTGGCCGTCGAGGAACGACAGGCCCGCCGCGGAGAGCCAGAGGAGTGCCGGCGCACCGAACGGGTACCGCGTCCGCGCCAGCAGGGCGAGCACTGTGGCCGTCACCGCGACCACCTCGAACCACAGCAGCGGTCCGCTCACGGTGTCGTCGAGGTCTTCGCGCAGCAGCGTCGCTACCCCCGACTGGACCGCGGCCAGCACGATCAGCAGGTCGAGACCGTAGCGCGAGAGGAACTGGCCGGCCCGGCTCACGGAGCCACGGTACGGCGGCGGGTGACCCGGCGGCGTCCACCGAAAGGAGGACGCCGGCGCCGGCTGTCGGACCGGCTTGGTAGACAGGGCGGGTGACGACAGCCCCGACCGCCGACGTGCGCACCTCCGCCGAGACCCACCTGCGTGCGCTCGTCGGCAGCGACACGGCCGTCCTCCACGACGACCAGTGGGCCGCGATCGAGGCGCTGGTCGTCGACCGGCGCCGGTCGCTGGTCGTGCAGCGCACCGGCTGGGGCAAGTCGGCGGTCTACTTCGTCGCCACCCTGCTGCTCCGCGCGCAGGGTTCCGGGCCAACGGTGATCGTGTCGCCGCTGCTCGCCCTGATGCGCAACCAGATCGCCGCGGCCGAGCGCGCCGGGATCCGGGCCGTGACCATCAACTCCACCAACGCCGAGCAGTGGGAGCCGATCCACGAGCAGATCCACGCCGGCGAGGTCGACGTGCTGCTGGTCAGCCCCGAGCGGCTCAACAACCCGGGCTTCCGCGACGAGGTGCTGCCGCGGCTGGCGGCGACCTGTGGGCTGCTGGTCGTCGACGAGGCCCACTGCATCTCCGACTGGGGCCACGACTTCCGGCCCGACTACCGCCGGATCCGCACCCTGCTGGCCGCCCTTCGAGACGCTCGCTCGTCCCTCGCGAGCTCCTCAGGAACCGAAAGACAAAGCGAGGCCATCCCCGTGCTGGCCACCACCGCGACCGCCAACCAGCGGGTGACCGACGACGTCGCCGAGCAGCTCGGGGCCGACACCCTCACGCTGCGCGGGTCGCTCGACCGCGAGTCGCTGCGGCTGGGCGTCGTACGACTGAAGACTGCGGAGCAGCGGCTGGCCTGGCTGGCCGACCACCTCGCCGACCAGCCCGGTGTCGGCATCGTCTACTGCCTGACGGTGGCCGCCACCCAGGAGGTCGCCGACTACCTCCGCTCCCGCGGCCACGCCGTCGCCGCCTACTCCGGCCAGACCGAGGCCACCGAGCGGCTGTCCCTCGAGCAGGACCTGCTCGAGGGACGGGTCAAGGCGCTGGTCGCGACCAGCGCGCTCGGCATGGGGTTCGACGCGCGGCTGGGCTTCGTCGTCAACCTCGGCGCCCCACAGTCACCGGTCGCCTACTACCAGCAGGTCGGGCGCGCCGGCCGCGGCACCGACGACGCCACCGTCGTGCTGCTGCCCGCGATCGAGGACCGCGACATCTGGGCCTACTTCGCCTCGCTGGCCTTCCCCCGCGAACAGCTGGTCCGCGACACCCTCGCTGCGCTCACCGACCACGGCCCGCTGTCGACGGCGGCGCTGGAGACCCACGTCGAGCTGTCGAGGACCCGCCTCGAGACCATGCTCAAGGTGCTCGACGTCGACGGCGCCTGCCGCCGCGTCCGGGGCGGCTGGGAGGCCACGGGACAGGAGTGGGCCTACGACGAGGAGCGCTACCGCCGGGTGGCCGAGGCCCGCGAGCGCGAGCAGGCTGCGATGCTCTCCTACCTCGACACCGACGGCTGCCGGATGGAGTTCCTGCGCCGCCAGCTCGACGACCCGGACGCCGCGCCGTGCGGACGCTGCGACAACTGCGGCGGGCTCACGCTGTCGGCCTCGGTGAGCGAGTCGGCCGTCGAGGAGGCCGGGGCGCGGCTCGCCCGCCCCGGCGTGGCCATCGAGCCGCGCAAGATGTGGCCGACCGCGCTGGCGACGCTCGGCATCGACCTCAAGGGCAAGATCGCCGACGGGGCCGACGAGGGCCGGGCGGTCGCCCGGCTCACCGACCTCGGCCACGGGCAGTCGCTGCGGGCGCTGCTCGCCGGCGACGACGGTCCGGTGCCGGTGCCGCTGGTGAAGGCCGTCCTCGAGGTGCTCGCCGACTGGCAGCCGCCCGTCGAGGCGGTCGTCGCCGTCGAGTCCGCCACCCGGCCGACGCTCGCCCGCGAGCTCGCCGAGGGCGTGGCGCGTCACCTCGGCGTCCCCGTCACCGCCCGCTGGGCCATCGTCGACCCCGACGTCGACCCGGGTCGGGGTGCCGCCAACTCGGCCCAGCGGGTCGCCGCGGTCGGCCGCCGCCACGCGCTCCAGGGCGAGGTCCCGGCCGGGCCGGTGCTGCTCGTCGACGACCAGGTCGTGACCGGCTGGTCGGCCACCCTCGCCGCCCGGTCGGTCCGGGCGGCCGGCGCCACCGAGGTCCGGCCGCTGGTGCTGGCGCTCGGCGGCTGACCCGTGGTCGCCTGAGGCCTGCGGCGCCCGAGGTCTGCGGCTGAGCCCAACCCCGGCGGTGGGTCAGGTACCGAGTCGGGTGGCCGTTCGGTGCCTCAGTCACCGCTGGGGGGCTGGGTCGGTGGTCGGCGGTGGGTCAGGTACCGAGTCGGGTGGCCGTTCGGTGTCTCAGTCACCGGTGGGGGGGTCGGTGGTCGGCGGCAGCGGTCAGGTGGCGGGACGGCCGTCGAGCTCCTCGAGGGTCGACAGGCTCGGACCGACGGTGTCCGCGAGGCTCCGGGAGGTGCTCTCGACGTCGCGCATCACCCGCAGCACGTTGCGGCAGGTGAGCCGGGCGAGGTCGTCGTCGGACCAGCCGCGCTCGGCGAGCGCGGCCAGCAGCCGCGGGTAGCCGGTGACGTCGCCGAGGCCCTCGGGGAGGGTCTCGGTTCCGTCGTAGTCACCGCCGAGACCGACGTGCTCGATGCCGGCGACCTCGCGGACGTGCGCGCAGTGGGCCACGACGTCGTCCAGCGTGGCAGTCGGCTCGGGGTGGTCGCGCAGCCACTCCTCGCGGAGCGCCGTCCAGCCCTCCGCGCCGGGCGCGACCCCCTGCTCCCGGGCGTGGTCCCTGAGCGCCAGGGCCCACTCCGCGCACGCGGGGTTCACGAACGCCGGGACGAAGGTCACCATGCAGACCCCGCCGTTGCCGGACAGCCGGGCGAGGACGTCGTCGGGCACGTTGCGCGGGTGGTCGGTGACCGCGCGTGCGGAGGAGTGCGAGAACAGCACCGGCGCCGCGGTGGCGTCGAGCGCGTCGCGCATCGTGGTCGCTGCGACGTGGGAGAGGTCGACCATCATGCCGAGCCGGTTCATCTCCCGGACCACCTCGACGCCGAACCGGCTCAGGCCGCCGGCCACCGGCTCGTCGGTGGCGGAGTCGGCCCACGGGGTGTTGTCGTTGTGGGTGAGCGTCAGGTAGCGCACCCCGAGCTGGTGCAGCATCCGGAGCGCGCCGAGCGAGCAGCCGATCGAGTGGCCGCCCTCGGCACCGAGCAACGAGGCGATCCGGCCGTCCCGCCACGCGGTCTCCACCTCGTCGGCGGTGGTGGCGAGGACCAGCCGGTCGGCGTACCGCTCGACCAGCCGGTGGGCGGCGTCGACCTGCTCCAGCGTGGCGGTCACCGCGGCGTGCCCCGAGTACGACGTCGGGACGTAGACGGACCAGAACTGCGCGCCGACCCCGCCCTCGACCAGCCGCGGTAGGTCGGTGTGCGTGGTCGGGGTGTTGCCGCCGACATCGAGCCGGTCGAAGTCGTAGCCGACCTGCTGGCGGGCCTCCCACAGCAGGTCGTTGTGCCCGTCGACGACGGGGTGGCGGCGCAGAAGGTCTCCGAGATCCATGCCCCGACCCTAGGGGGGAACGAACTGTCGGCCCGGCGCGTTAGGTTCACGGTCAGCATCCGCCGACCAGAGGTCCTGCCGCGTGAGCTTCGTCCCCGTCACCGGGCCGGCCGTGTTCACGGCCCACTCCAGCCCGCGCGAGAGCGTGGTGGAGTTCACCGACGGGCGGCTCACCGTGACGCTGCCGATCCGCGGCGCGCTGCCGGTCCTGACCCGGGTCCCCGCGCGCGACGATGCCCACGAGAGCGTCCGACTGATCGCGGGCGCGGCGCTGCTCGGGCTGCGGATCGTGGCAGCCGGCGCCTTCGAGCCCGGCAACGGGCGGTGGCGACCGACTCCCTCGGCGGCCGACGACGGCCAGGCCCGCCGCCTCGCCGGCGACGACCCCGAGGCGGCCCGGGTGGTCCACGACGTCGTCGCCGCCGTGGTCGACGCGCTGCCGCGGAGCGCACCGTCCCCCTCCCGGCCCGCGTCGGGCCCGGGCCGGTTGCCGTTCCACGAGCGGCTCGAGCGCCGGCTCCGGCGCCACGACCCGGAGGCCCGACGGGAGGCCGAGCGCGACCTCGCCCAGCTGGTCCGGCTGTCGTTGCGGATCGAGGCGGACGAGGAGGAGCTGGTGGCCGGCGCGGTCCGGGTGGTGCCCCAGGTCCACGACGAGCAGGACCCGATGCGGGTCTGCGACGCCGCGCTGCTCTGGACGGGCGAGGGCGTCGACCACGGCTTCGGCGAGCGCGCCCGCACCCACGCCGGTATCGCGCTGCGGTCGGCCGCCGACGCCTGGCCGGTGCTCGACCGCCTGCTGGAGCTGCGGGTGCCCGACCAGCTCGTGCTCGACACCGACGAGCTGGTCGGCCTGCTCGACGAGGGCGTGGCGGCGCTGGCAGCCCGTGGGATCGACGTGATGTGGCCCCGCAGCCTGGGCCGCGACCTCACCGCCACCGCCGTCCTCGACCGGCGGCCGGCCGACGGCGGGGCGGTCCGCGAGGAGCCGCTGCAGACCGGCGTGCTGACCCAGGAGGCGCTGTTCGACTTCCGCTGGCAGCTCGCCCTCCACGGCGACCCGCTGACGCCGGACGAGATGGACGCGCTGGCCCACGCCGCGTCGCCGCTGCTCCGGCTGCGCGGCCAGTGGGCGGTCGTCGACCCCGCCCTCGCCCGCAAGGCCCGCAAGCGGCTGATCCGCTCCGCCACACCCGCCCAGGCCGTCGCCGCGGCGCTCTCCGGCGTCGCCGAGGTCGACGAGGGCGAGGCCAGCGAGGTGATCGTCGGCGCCAGCCTGCTCCGGGTCCGCGAGCAGCTCACGACGGCCGCCACCCGCGACCCGGTCGAGCCGCCGGACACCCTCCGGGCGACGCTGCGTGACTACCAGCGGCACGGCCTGACCTGGCTCGACCAGCTGACCTCCCTCGGCCTCGGCGCCTGCCTCGCCGACGACATGGGGCTCGGCAAGACGGTCACCCTGATCGCGCTCGCGCTCCACCGGGCCGCGCGCGAGCTCGGGTCAGGCCCGACGCTGGTCGTCTGCCCGGCGTCACTGCTCGGCAACTGGCAGGCCGAGGTCGAACGGTTCGCCCCCGGCGTCCCGGTCCGGCGGTTCCACGGTGCGCGTCGCGACCTGACCGGGATCGAGGGGGTCGGCGCGTCGTTCGTGCTCACGACCTACGGCACGATGAGGCGTGACCACGAGGCGCTGGCCGAGGTCGCCTGGGACCTGGTCGTCGCCGACGAGGCGCAGCACGTCAAGAACGCCAGGTCGGCCACGGCCCGGGCGCTGCGCCGGATCCCGAGCGCCGCCCGGGTCGCGCTCACCGGCACCCCCGTCGAGAACGACCTGACCGAGCTGTGGTCGATCCTCGACTGGGCGACGCCGGGTCTGCTCGGCAGCCGCAACGCCTTCCGGCGGGTGTGGGCCGCGCCCATCGAGGCGGGCGTCGACCCGGCGGTGACGGCGCGGTTCCGCGAGCTGGTCTCGCCGTTCCTGCTCCGCCGCCGCAAGTCCGACCCCGGCATCGCCCCCGAGCTGCCGCCGCGCACCGACACCGACCACCTGCTGGCGCTCACCCGCGAGCAGGTGGTCCTCTACGAGGCCTACGTGCGCGACTGCCTCGAGCGGATCGAGCGGGCCGACGAGGGCACGCGGCGCGGCCTGGTGCTGGCGATGCTCACCGGCCTCAAGCAGATCTGCAACCACCCCTCCCACTTCCTCAAGCAGGGGTCGCTGCGCCGGGCCTCCGACAAGACCGACCTGCTCGACGAGATCGTCGGGACCGTCCTCGCCGAGGACGGAGCGGTACTGGTCTTCAGCCAGTACGTCGCGATGGCTCGGCTGCTCGCCGACCACCTGTCACGCCAGGGCGTGCCCCACCAGCTGCTCCACGGGGGAACCCCGGTGGCCGAGCGCGAGCAGATGGTGGCCCGGTTCCAGTCCGGCGAGGTGCCGGTCTTCCTGCTGTCGCTCAAGGCCGGCGGCACCGGCCTCAACCTCACCCGCGCCGACCACGTCGTCCACTTCGACCGGTGGTGGAACCCCGCGGTCGAGGAGCAGGCCAGCGACCGCGCCCACCGGATCGGACAGACCCGGCCGGTGCAGGTCCACCGGATGACCACGACCGGCACCATCGAGCAGCGCATCGCCGAGCTGCTGGCACGCAAGCGGTCGCTGGCCGACGCGGTGCTGGTCGCCGGCGAGGGTGCCCTCACCGAGCTGAGCGACGCCGAGCTGCGCGACCTGGTGACGCTGCGCACCGACCGGGAGCCGACGTGATGGCCACCCACGCCCGGCTGGCACCGCGGGCGGCCGGCGCCGCCCGCGCCCACACCTGGTGGGGCAAGGCGTGGGTCCGGGCGGTCGAGGAGGCGGCGTACGCCGACGACGACCTCAAGCGCGGGCGTCGGCTGGCCCGCGCCGGCCGGGTCGGCGGGATCACCGTCGAGCCGGGCCGGTTCCTGGCCGCTGTCGACGAGGGCGACGACGTGCTCACGGTGAGCGGCGGCCTCCCCGAGCTCGATGCCGTGGCGGTGGCGGCACTGACCGAGGTGGTGGCCGCAGAGTCGGGGCGGATCGCGGCGCTGCTGGCCGGCGACCTCCCGCACACCCTCGTCGAGCATGCCGAGGAGGCCGGCGTCGAGCTGCTGCCCTACGGCGGCGAGCTGGTCACCCGCTGCTCCTGCGAGCCGTGGGCCGACCCGTGCCACCACGCCCTCGCGGTGCTGCAGCAGCTGACCTGGCTGATCGAGGCCGACCCGTTCGTGATGCTCGCGCTGCGCGGCGTCGGCCGCGACGACCTGCTGGCGCGGCTGCACGCCCTCACCGAGCAGCCTGACCAGGTCGCCGGCGACCTCGACGTCGCCGTCGACGCCGCGCGTCGGGCCGCTCGCGTGCTGGAGCTCCTCGACGACCCCGACGCAACGCTGGACCACCTGTGGTGAGCGACCCGCGGCAGTCGCTCGACGCGGCCCGGCAGCGGACGCTGCGACGGCTGGCCGCGCTCACCGACGACCTCGACGAGGTGGTGGCTGCCTCGCTCGACACCAACGCCGACGACGAGCACGACCCCGAGGGCCACACCATCGCCTTCGAGCGCTCCCAGGTGGACGCGCTCGTCCGGCAGGCGCGGGCCCGGCTCGCCGAGATCGGCGCGGCCCTCGCCCGGCTCGACGTCGGGACCTACGGGGCGTGCGAGCGCTGCGGGAGACCGATCGCAGCCGAGCGGCTGGAGGCCAGGCCCGAGGTCCGGCTCTGCATCGACTGCGCCCGGCGCAACGCCTGAGCCTGCCCGTGGCACGAAGGGGACAGTTTCCTGGTTCCGGCCCGCGCGGGTGACTCGCAGGTCGACACTCCAGCTCCACCGACCTCCCGAGGAGACCCCATGCGCCGCCTGCTCGCCACCTCCGCCCTCGCCCTCGTCGTGACCGCGACCGCCCCCGCCGCCTTCGGCGCCTCCGGGTCGCTCAACGACCCCGACGACGACACCCTGGCCGACGTGCTCAAGCTGTCCTACGCCAACAAGGAAGCCAAGGCGGTCATGAAGATGACATACGACGAGTACCGCCCGCAGGTCGAGAACTTCTACGTGAAGTGGGGCTCGGCGGGCAAGTACTACAAGCTGCAGCACAGCACCAACGGCACGTCGCTCTGGTACTTCAACGGGACCGAGGAGTCCGAGCGCACCTGCTCCGGCGACCGGGTGGCGTACGACGACGCGACGTTCGTCAGCACAGGGAGCATCCCCCGCACGTGCATGCCGCAGGCGCCGGGCAAGGTGAAGTTCAAGGGCATCGTGACCGAGGGCCTCGTCGACTCTGACCAGACCCGTACCTCCGACCTGGTCCGCAAGGGCTGACGCCTCCGGGCCTCTGTTACCCAGCGTCACCTCACGCCGAGGGCGTCGAGCGCCATCCGGGTGAGCAGCTCGCGCATCTGCGGCTCGGGCACCAGCGAGCTGTGGGGGGTGGAGTTGATCAGCCCGAACGCGGCGTGGGCCATGGCCCGGGCCCGGTCGGTGCGCAGGCCGCGGTGCACCCGGCGCAGCGCGCCGGCCCACACGTCGACGTACTCCCGCTGCAGCGTCCGCACCTGCTCGCGGGCGTCCGGCGGCAACGACTCCCAGTCGCGGTCCTGGACCACGATGAGCGGTCGGTGGCGGAGCGCGAAGTCGACGTGCCAGTCGACGAGTGCGCGCACCGCTGCCGGGCCGTCGGACGCCCCCGCCACGCGCCTGCGGCCGACGCCGAGCAGCTCCTCGCTGATCGCCACCAGCATCTCGGCGAGGATCGCGTCCTTCGACGGGAAGTGCTTGTAGAGCGCGGGCCCCGAGATCCCGCAGGACGCCCCGATCTCGGCCACCGACACCCCGTGGAAGCCGCGGGCGGCGAACAGCTCCGCCGCGGTCGCGAGCAGCTGTTCGCGCCGGGTCGCCGCCTCGGTCGTCATGACCTCAGGTTAGCGCCCGCTAACCCCGCGGGTCGCGCGTCCCGGAGGGCGGCCTCAGGACGGCACCGGGCTGAGCCGGACGACGGCGAGCCGGCGGCCGACCTTGGCCTGGTAGGTGTCGTAGTCGAAGACCTCGGAGAGCAGGCGCTGGTAGACGTGCTCCCGCTCCGGGTCCTCCACCTCCGCGCCCGCCACCGGGGTCGTCGTCCCGTCGACGGTGACCTCGCCGGGCGAGCCGGCCTGCAGGTTGAGCCACCAGTCGGGCTCCTCGTCGGCACCGCCGTTGGACGCGACCACGATCCAGTCGAGCCCGTCGCGCAGGTAGAGCACCGGGGCGGTACGCCGGCGACCGCTCTTCCGGTCCACGGTCGTCAGCATCAGCAGCTCGCCCCCGCGGAACCGGCGCAGCCCGAGCCGGTGGACGACGACGTTGGCCGCCCGGTTGGCGAGGACAAACGCGCGACGCTTCACGGGCCCCATGTGCCGCAGCGTAGGCGTGCCGCAGGGGTGCGGCGGGACCGGGCGCGCCGTCGGCCTGCGTCCGTCAGTCGAGCAGCCGGTCGTCGAACGGCGCTCGTGAGAGCAGCTCCGGCCCGTCGGCGGTGATCTCCACCTGCTCCTCGAGCTTGATCCCCTCGGTCCCGCCCACGGCCCCGACGTAGGACTCGACGCTCATGACCATGCCGACCTCGAGCTCGCCGTCGTGGTGGTCCTCGAAGTTCACGCACGGGTACTCGTCGACCAGGCCGGTCCCGTGGGCGACGAACGGGTAGCGCTGCGCACGGAACTCCTCGGGCACCAGGGGGCCCAGCCTGCGACCCAGCTCCTCGAACGAGGCGCCGGGGCGCAGCTCGGTGAGGCAGGTCTGCAGGAACTCGTAGGCCGCCCCGTGGAGCCGGCGCTGCTCGTCGCGGGCCGGGCGGTCCCCGCACAGGTAGGTCCGCGAGACGTCGGTGAGGTAGCCGTGCCGGCCGACGAGGTCGGTGTCGAACGCCACGAGCTCCCCGTCGCACACCACCCGGCCGGTGGCCTCCTGCATCCACGGGTTGGTCCGCGGTCCCGAGGACAGCAGCCTGCTCTCGCACCACTCGGCGCCGTCGGCGAAGGCGGTGCCGACGAGGGTGGCCCACAGCTCGTCCTCGGTCACCCCGGGTCGCAGCAGCGCACGCATCCGGTCGATGGCCAGGTCGCAGGTGCGGGCGTTGGCCCGCAGCGCGGCCAGCTCGTCGGGGGTCTTGACGGCGCGGGCGCGCTCCATCACCGCCTGGCCGTCCACGACGCGTACGCCGGCCTCGGTCAGCGCCCGGTGGCCCACGGTCTCGAGCCGGTCCACCCCCACGGGCTCGTCGGCCAGCCCGCGCTCGGCCAGCTCCGCCGCCACCTCCGCGGCGAACCCGGCCGCCGAGGTGGCGTCGTTCGACCCGGAGCCGAAGAACGTCCACCCCCGCGCCGGTCGCAGGTCGCCGTCCCACCGGGCCGTGGTGACGTGCATCGCCCGCGGGTACTCCCAGAGCACCGGCGGCGAGTCGGCCGGCACGAGCGCCCACCGGAACGTGTTGTGCAGGTTGAACACCGTGAACGGGCCCTCGACGGTCGCGTAGCGCACGTTGAGCGGGTCGCACAGCAGCACGGCGGCCAGCTGGTGCCGGCGCAGCATGAGCCGGGTGCGGGCGAGCCGGTCGCGCCGCATCCGGACCGGGTCGACCTCGACGCCCGCGTCGAGCTCCGCCGTCGTCATGCGTCGACGGCCACGTCGCCCCGGGGCTGCGAGCAGCAGAGCAGGACGTCGCCGCGCTCGACGTCCCGTTCCCGGATGCCGCCGGCGTGCTGCAGGTCGACCTGCCCCGACAGCAGCGTGGTCCGGCAGGTCCCGCAGATCCCCTCGCGACACAGCGACGCCGGCCGCATCCCGGCGCGCAGGGCGGCGTCGAGCAGCGACTCGTCGGACCGGCACTCGACGGTCCGGCCGCTGCGCCGGAACTCCACGGCGTGACGGGTGCCGCCGGGAGCGGGTTCGCCGCGCGGCGGCCGGTGGCGGGCGGCGAGGTCGAAGCTCTCCTCGTGGCACCGGTCCGGGTCGACACCGGCCAGGTCGAGCAGGTCGCGTACGGCGGCCATGTAGCCCGGCGGCCCGCACGTGAACACCTCCCGCTCGTGCAGGTCGGGCGCGACCCGCAGCAGGGTGCGGAGCGAGAGCAGGCCGGTCGGCCCCTCCCAGGGATCCTCCGGCGAGTCGCTCTCGCAGATCACGGTCACCGCCAGGCCGGGTCGTCCGGCGAGCGATGCGAGCTCGTCGCGGAAGATGATGTCGCGCGGGGAGCGGGCGCTGTGCACGAACACCACGTCGGGCGGCTCCGGCCGCTCCTGCAGGACCCGGGTCATCGACATCACCGGCGTGATGCCGCTGCCGGCGGAGAGGAACAGGTACTTCGGCGCCGGGTGGCGGGCAGAGCTGAACCGGCCGTGCGGCCCGGTCGCGGGCACCGTGTCGCCGACCCCGAACCGGTCGTGGAGCCAGCGGGAGACCGGCCCGTCGGGGCTCCGCTTGACCGTGATCGTCAGCAGGTCCGGCCGGGTCGGGGACGAGGCGATGGTGTAGCAGCGCTGCAGCTCGCCCTGGTCGGTCGCGACCGTGAACGTGAGGTACTGCCCCGGGTCGAAGGCCAGCGGGCTCCCGTCGGCCCGCGCCAGCGTGAAGCTCTTCACGTCGTGGGTGACGTCGTCGACGCGGGTGCACACCAGGTGCTCGTCGATCGGCCCGGCACCGCTGTCGTACGGCGCGGCGAGGTCGGGGATCAGCACGTCCGTCATCGCCCGAGGTGCTCCTTCAGCCGGTCGACGTACCAGGCGCAGAACGCCTCGACCTGGTACTCGTTCGGGGCGTAGGGGCCGGCCTCGTACGCCGGGCTGGTCACCCCCGCCTGCGCCCGGGCGACCAGGGTGCCGTCCTGGGCGTTGGTCTGGTGCCAGACCTCGGTCAGCCGGTCCAGGTCGTAGTCGACGCCCTCCACGGCGTCCTCGTGCACCAGCCAGGTCGTGCGCACCAGCGTGCGGTCCGGCGCGAGCGGCAGCACGGTGAACGTGACGGCGTGGTCGGCGAGGAAGTGGAACCACGAGTTCGGCTGGTGGTGCAACGACAGCCGCCCGAGCCGGGGGGTGTCGAAGGAGCCGAGCAGCCGGCGCGAGGCCGCGGACCCGTCGGTGGTGTAGGACTCGCCGGCCCCGTCGAGCGGCTCCCGCTGGATCCGGAAGGCCGAGGGCCGGGAGTCGATCTCCTCGATCGCGCCGTAGGGCATGCCGCGCTCGTCGCACGCACGCTCCAGGTCCCGCTGGGCCCGCAGGTAGCGCGCGTGGGCCGGGAGCAGCCGGTCGGGCAGCTCGTCGAGCGTGTAGCCGTAGGTGGGGAAGAAGGTGCAGGTGAGCTCCGGGTGCCCGGCCTCGCAGTGGTAGCACTCCCGGTTGTTCTCCATGACCAGCTTCCAGTTGGCAGCCTCGACCAGGTCCTCCCGGGCCGCCACCTTCGTACGCCGTAGCTCGTGGGGCGCCAGGTAGGGAGCCGTGCGAGCGGCCACCTCGTCGAAGTCGGCGGGCGGCTCGTCGGCGAGGCAGACGAACACCAGCCCCTCGACCACGCGCACCGCCACCGGCTTGAGCCCGAAGCAGGACGGGTCGAAGCCGGGGGCCTGCTCGCCCGCGTGGAGCAGCGTGCCGTCGGTGCCGTAGGTCCACTGGTGGTAGCCGCAGACCAGGGTGCCGACCGACCCGCTCGCCTGCGTCAGCACCCGCGACCCGCGGTGCCGGCACACGTTGTGGTGGGCCCGGACCAGGCCGTCGTCGTCGCGCACGACGATCACCGACCACGGGCCGACGTCGACGGTCACGTAGTCGCCGGGCTCCTTCACCTCCGGCTCGGCGGCGACGAAGATCCAGTGCCGCCCGAAGATCGCGGCCACGTCGAGGTCGTAGACCTCGCGGCTGAGGTAGAACGGTGCCTCGAGCGCCTGTCCCGGTCGCCTCCGCGCGAGCAGGCCCGCGATCCCGTGCTGGTCGACGGGGGGTCCGGCGAGGGTCGTCATGTGGTCTCCTCCTTCAGGTGGCCTGGCACAGCCGGAGCGCGTCGTAGGTCGCGGCGTGGATGTTGCGGCTGGTGACCGCGTCGCCGATCCGGAACAGCTGGAAGCGGCCGTCGGGGTTGGTGCGCACCTGCTGCGGTCGACCGGCCAGCAGGGCACGGTGGTCGACCTCGCCGAGGTTGCTCGAGAGCGGCACCAGGTCGAGGTAGAGCTCGTCGTTGGGCAGCGTCCCGTGCTCGACGACGACGTGGTCGACGACCCGGGTGGCCGACCGGTCGGCGTACTCGCTGTGGAGCTCGGCGACCAGCCGCCCGGCGTCGTCACGGTGTACGCCGCGGAGCTGGTGGGCGAGCGTGACCCGGACGTCGTGCTCGGCGAACGCCCGCAGGTAGGCGGGGGAGTTCATGCCACCCACCGCCGGAGCGAGCATCCGCTCGGGAGTGACCAGCTCGACCCTCGCACCGTGGACCGCCAGCAGCTCGGCCGCGTCCAGTGCGGGCTCGGCGCCGTTGTCGTCGAAGACCAGGACGTCGCCGCGTGGGCGGGCCGCGCCCGACATCACGTCCCAGGTGTCGAGCACCAGGTCCTGCCCGTGGGACAGGAACGACCGGTTGGGCACGCCGCCGGTCGCCACGACGACCATGTCGGGGTCCTCGGCGAGCACGTCTGCCGCCTCGGCGTAGACGCCGTAGCGGAACTCGACCCCGGAGTGCTTGGCCTCGGACACCCGCCAGTCCACGATCCCGACCAGGTCCCGGCGTCGCGGCGCCGCCGCTGCGAGCAGCACCTGGCCTCCCGGGCTCCCCGCGGCCTCGAGCACCACGACCCGGTGTCCGCGCTCCCCCAGCACGCGGGCGGCTTCCAGTCCCGCCGGACCGGCGCCGACGACGACGGCCCGGCGCGACGTCGGGCTCGGGGAGATCACGTGGGCCAGGGTCTGCTCGCGACCCGTGGCCGGGTTGTGGATGCACTTGGCGTCGCCGGACTCGTAGATCGCGTCGAGGCAGTAGTTGGCGCCGACGCAGGGACGGATCCGGTCCTCCTCGCCGGCCATCGTCTTGGCGACGAGGTGGGGGTCGGCCATCTGCGGCCGGGTCATCCCCACCAGGTCGAGCAGCCCGGCCCGCACCGCGTGGCGGGCGGTGGCGACGTCGGTGATCCGGGAGGCGTGCATCACCGGGACGTCGACCGCGCGACGGATCTCGCCGGCGAAGTCCAGGAAGGGTGCCGACGGCGTCCCCATCGACGGGATGACCCGGGACAGGGTCGCGTCGCTCTCGATCGTCCCCTTGATGACGCTGAGGAAGTCGACCCCGTCGGCCACGTAGTGGCGCAGCGCCGCCAGCGCCTCCTCGGTGCCCAGACCGGGGAGCAGCCCGTCGGCCCGGTCCTCGTCCATCGACATCCGGATCCCGACCACGAACTCGGGCCCGACCGCCTCGCGCACGGCCCGGACGACCCGCCGCGGGAAGGCCAGCCGGTGCTCCAGGCTGCCGCCGTACGCGTCGGTGCGGTGGTTGGTGGCGGGTGAGAGGAACGCGTCGAGCAGGTGGCCGTAGGACTGGATCTCGATCCCGTCGAGGCCCCCGTCGCGGCAGCGGACCGCGGCGTCGGCGTAGTCGCGGACGATCCGGTCGAGGTCCCACGCCTCGGCGACCTTCGGGAACGACCGGTGGGCGGGCTCGCGCAGGGGCGAGGGGTAGACCAGCGGCAGCCAGTCACCGCTGTAGTTGGACGTACGGCGGCCGAGGTGGGTGATCTGGCACATCACGGCCGCCCCTGCCTCGTGCACGTCGTCGGTCAGACGTCGCAGCCACGGGACGACCTCGTCGCGGTAGAGCAGCAGGTTGCCGAAAGACGGCGGGCTGTCCGGTGACACCACGGCCGAGCCGCCGATCATGGTCAGCCCGACCCCGCCGCGGGCCTTCTCGAGGTGGTAGAGCCGGTAGCGGTCCTTCGGCATCCCGTCCTCGGCGTACGCCGGCTCGTGCGAGGTGCTGACGACCCGGTTGCGCAGCGTGACGTGGCGGAGGTCGAAGGGCTCCAGCAGCGGGTCGAAGGCACGCACACCTGCAGTGTCCGGCAGATTTCCCGTGAGGAGAATCAAACGATCGTCCACGGCATCGTGCAAGATGGGTACATGATCGACCACCGGCTCCACGTGCTGCGGATGGTCGCCTCGCGGGGCACGGTGACGGCGGCCGCGGACGCCCTCGGCTACACGCCCTCGGCCGTCTCCCACCAGCTGCGCAGCCTCTCCCGCGACCTCGGCGTCCCGCTGCTGGCCCGGCAGGGACGCGGGGTGCGGCTGACCGCCGCGGCCCGCACGGTGCTCGGCCACGCCGACGAGCTGTTCGGCCGCTGGGAGGAGATCCGCGCCGAGCTGGCCGCCACCGCCCACGAGGGGGTCGGGACGCTCCGGCTGTGCGGGTTCTCCACCGCCGCCGCCGCACTGCTGCCGCCGGTCGCCGCCGAGGTGCGCCGGACCCACCCGGAGGCGACGGTGCGGATCATCGAGGCCGACCCCGAGGAGTGCTTCGACCTCCTGCTCGCCGACCAGGCCGACGTGGCGGTCGTGGTCGCTACGGCGTCGCTCCCCCCGACGTCCGACCCGCGCTTCGACCAGCGGCCGCTGCTCGACGACCCGCTCGACCTGCTGCTCCCCGCCGATCACCCCCTCGCCGGCAGGTCGTCGGTGCTGCTCGGCCAGACGGCCGGGGACGCGTGGATCATGGACCGTCCCGGCAGTCCCTACCACCAGCTCGTGCTCACCGCGTGCGCCGCCGCCGGCTTCACCCCGGGGGTGGCCCACCGAGCCACCGAGTGGGACACCGGCGCGGCCCTGGTCGCCGCCGGCCTCGGGATCGCCCTGATCCCGCGCCTGGCCCGGGTGCCCGCCGACTACTCGATCGCCCGGGTCCCGCTGCGGGGCGACCCGACCCCGGCGCGGCACCTCCTCACCGGGGTCCGGCGCGGGAGCCGGGGCCAGCCCGCGATCGCCACGGCCCTCGAGGCGCTCGAGCAGGTCGCGGTCGCCAAGCGCGCCGGGCTGCCCGGCGCCGGTGGCGTCGTTGGTTAACGATCGCTAACCTGTGGGCGTGAGCGAGATGAGGGAGCTCGTCGACCAGCTCCGTGAGCGGCTGGCGCGGGCACGGCAGGGCGGCTCCGAGAGCGCCCGCCGCAAGCACACCGACCGCGGCAAGCTGCTGGTGCGCGACCGGGTCGACCGGCTGCTCGACCCCGGCAGCCCGTTCCTGGAGCTGAGCCCGCTGGCGGCGTACGGCATGTACGGCGCCGACGGCGACGACTTCGCCGTCCCGAGCGCCGGCATCGTCACCGGTATCGGCCGGGTCAGCGGGCGAGAGTGCGTCGTCGTCGCCAACGACGCCACCGTCAAGGGCGGCACCTACTACCCGGTCACGGTCAAGAAGCACCTCCGGGCGCAGGCCGTCGCCTCCGACAACCACCTGCCGTGCGTCTACCTCGTCGACTCCGGCGGCGCGTTCCTGCCGATGCAGGACGAGGTGTTCCCCGACCGCGAGCACTTCGGACGGATCTTCTTCAACCAGGCCAACCTCTCCGGGCGCGGCATCCCCCAGATCGCCAGCGTCATGGGGTCGTGCACCGCCGGCGGGGCCTACGTGCCGGCGATGTCCGACGAGACCGTGATCGTCAAGGAGCAGGGGACGATCTTCCTCGGCGGCCCGCCGCTGGTGAAGGCGGCCACCGGTGAGGTCGTCACCGCCGAGGAGCTCGGCGGCGGCGACGTCCACGCGCGCACCTCCGGCGTGGTCGACCACCTCGCCGAGGACGACGCCCACGCGCTGGCCATCGTGCGGTCGATCGTGGCCACCCTGCCCGGGATCCCGGGGTCTCGAGGCTCGGGCCCGGGGGGCCCTCGCACCTCGACCTCCGCAGGCGCCGTCGAGGCGCCGCTCGAGGACCCCGCGACGCTCGACGACGTGGTGCCGACCGACACCCGCACGCCGTACGACGTGCGCGAGGTGATCCGCCGGGTGGTCGACGGCAGCCGGTTCCACGAGTTCAAGCGGCTCTACGGCGAGACCCTGGTGTGCGGGTTCGCGCGGATCTGGGGCCACGAGGTCGGCATCGTCGCCAACAACGGCATCCTCTTCAGCGAGTCCGCCCTCAAGGGCGCCCACTTCATCCAGCTCTGCAACCAGCGCGGCATCCCGCTGGTCTTCCTGCAGAACATCACCGGCTTCATGGTCGGCCGCGAGTACGAGAACCGCGGCATCGCCCGCGACGGCGCCAAGCTGGTGACCGCGGTCGCGTGCAGCGTCGTCCCGAAGTTCACCGTCGTCATCGGCGGCTCCTTCGGCGCCGGCAACTACGGCATGTGCGGCCGGGCCTACGACCCGCGGTTCCTGTGGATGTGGCCCAACGCCCGGATCTCCGTGATGGGCGGCGAGCAGGCCGCGAGCGTGCTCGCCACGGTCCGTCGCGACGGCATCGAGGGTCGCGGCGAGGAGTGGTCGGCCGACGACGAGGAGTCGTTCAAGGCCCCGATCCGCGACCAGTACGAGCACCAGGGCTCGCCGTACTACGCCACCGCCCGGCTCTGGGACGACGGCGTCATCGACCCCGCCGACACCCGCCGGGTGCTCGGCATGGGCCTGGCCGCGGCCGCCCACGCGCCGATGCCTGACCCCTCCTACGGCATCTTCAGAATGTGAAGTCACCGATGAAGACACTCCTGATCGCCAACCGGGGCGAGATCGCGCTGCGGGTGATGCGCACCGCCCACCGGGTGGGACTGCGCACCGTCGCGGTCTTCACCGACCTCGACGCCGGCGCCCCCCACGTGCACGCCGCCGACGACGCGGTCCGGGTGCCGAGCTACCTCGACGTCGACGCGGTCGTCGCGGCCGCCGTCGCGGCAGGTGCCGACGCCGTCCATCCCGGCTACGGCTTCCTGTCCGAGCGCTCGGCCTTCGCCGAGGCGCTGGAGGCCGCCGGGATCACCCTGGTCGGACCGAGCGCCGCCGTCATGGAGCAGATGGGCCGCAAGGACGCCGCCCGCGAGCTCGCCGTCGCCGCCGGCGTACCGGTCGTTCCTGGTTTCGAGCCCTTCGAGACGGGCGCAGCGCGCCCTCCTCAGGAAACAACAGGCGCAGAGCGCCTTCCTCAACCACCGGAGATGCGCTACCCGGTGCTGGTGAAGGCCGCGGCCGGGGGCGGCGGCAAGGGGATGCGGGTGGTGCGCTCGGAGGCCGAGCTGGCCGACGCGCTGGCGGCTGCCCGGCGCGAGGCGACGAGCGCGTTCGGCGACGACACCATGCTGGTCGAGAAGTACGTCGAGCGCGGCCGCCACATCGAGGTGCAGGTGATCGGCGACCACCACGGCACGGTGCTCCACCTGTTCGAGCGCGACTGCTCGACGCAACGGCGGCACCAGAAGGTGCTCGAGGAGGCACCCGCTCCGACCATCTCGCCCGAGGTCCGGGAGCTGGTCACGTCGTCCGCGGTCGCACTGGCCCGCCACGTCGGCTACGTCAACGCCGGGACCGTCGAGTTCCTGGTGGACGACGAGACGGGCGAGGCGTACTTCCTGGAGATGAACACCCGGCTCCAGGTCGAGCACCCCGTGACCGAGCTGGTGACCGGCCTCGACCTCGTCGAGCTGCAGCTCCGGGTCGCGGCGGGCGAGCCGCTCGGGATCACCCAGGACGACGTCCGGCTCGAGGGCCACGCGATCGAGGCCCGGGTCTATGCCGAGGACTCCTTCGGCGGCTTCCTGCCGCAGGCCGGGACCGCCAGCATCGTGCGTTGGCCGACCGAGGTCCGGGTCGACCACGCGCTGGAGCCGCACCAGTCGGTCTCGACGTCGTACGACCCGATGCTCGGCAAGGTCATCGCCCACGGCCCCGACCGCGAGGCCGCCCGGGCGATGCTGGTCGGCGCCCTCGACGAGACCTCGATCCTGGGGCTGACCACCAACGCCGGGTTCCTGCGGGCGCTGGTGGCCAGCGACGAGTTCCGCGACGCGGTGATCGACACCGCGTGGCTGGACCGGCACGAGGTGCCGGCGCCGGACGCCGACCTGCCCCGGCTGCTCGGGGCCTGGGTGTCGGCGATGATCTCGGGCCTCGACACCGGCCACCCCTTCCAGGCCGACGGGTTCCGGCTCGGGGGCGAGCCGGCGCCGATGCTGGTCGACCTCGACCGCGAGGTGGTCGTCGACCGCGCCGCCGGGACCGTCGACGGCGTCCCGGTCCGCCAGATCAGCGCCGAGGACCACGTGCTCGAGGCGGTCGTCGACGGCCGCCGGGTGCGGGCGGTCATCAACGCCCAGCGCGACTTCGTCGAGGTGGTGCTGCACGGCCAGCTCCACCGGTTCGCCCGCCCGGACCGGCTGGCCGGCGCGGTCGCCGTGAGCGACGGCGGGGTGGTCGCGCCGATGCCCGGCACGGTGCTCGACGTCCGGGTCGACGAGGGCGAGCCGGTCGACGAGGGCGCCGTCCTCGGCACCCTCGAGGCGATGAAGATGGAGCTGGCCCTCAGGGCGCCGTTCGCCGGCACCGTGGCGTCCGTCGGTGCCGCGGCGGGAGACCAGGTGGCGCTGGGTGCGACCCTGTTCGTCGTGGCGGCCCCTCGAGACGACTCGTCCCTCGCCACCTCAGGAACCGGGGAGGACGCGTGACCACGCTGCCGATGACGGTGCCGGCCGAAGGGCTGCCCGAGCGGGTGACGATCTACGAGGTCGGTCCGCGCGACGGCCTCCAGAACGAGGCGGCGATCGTGCCGGTCGAGGTCAAGGCCGCGTTCGTACGCCGGCTGCTGGCGGCCGGGCTCCCGGTCGTCGAGGCCACCTCGTTCGTCCACCCGAAGTGGGTTCCCCAGCTCGCCGACGCCGCCGAGCTGATGACGTCGCTCGGTGACGCGGGCCGCGAGCTGCCGGTGCTGGTGCCCAACGAGCGCGGCCTCGACCGCGCCCTGGAGCTCGGGCTGCGGCACGTCGCGATCTTCGGCTCCGCGACCGAGACCTTCGCGCAGCGCAACCTCAACCGCAGCCTGGAGGGCCAGCTCGCCATGTTCGAGCCCGTCGTACGCCGCGCGCGGGAGGCCGGCCTCGACGTCCGCGCCTACGTGAGCATGTGCTTCGGCGACCCGTGGGAGGGTGCGGTCCCGGTCGACCAGGTGGTGACGGTCGGGCGACAGCTGCTCGACCTCGGGGCCGGCCAGCTCAGCCTCGGCGACACCATCGGCGTCGGCACCGCGGGCCACGTCCGGGCCCTGCTCTCCGGTTTCGCCGACGCCGGGGTCGCCACCGACCGGCTGGCGATGCACTTCCACGACACCTACGGGCAGGCACTCGCCAACGCCCACGCCGCGCTGGAGTGCGGGATCACCACGTTCGACGCGAGCGCCGGCGGCCTCGGCGGCTGCCCCTACGCGCACAGCGCGACCGGCAACCTGGCCACCGAGGACCTGGTCTGGATGCTGACCGGGCTCGGCATCGAGCACGGCGTCGACCTCGACGTCGTGGTCGCCACCAGCACCTGGATGGCCGGCCACCTCGGCCGCCCCAGCCCCTCCGCCGTGGTCCGCGCCCTCGCCGGCTCGGCAGATAGTCCGTGACCTTCGCGGGGCGAATGCTGCCGATCGACCCCGCGAACGTCCCGGACTATCGGGCGCTTGGCACAATCACCGCATGAGTCCGACGGTCTACCTCCACATCGGGGCGCCCAAGACCGGGACGACGTACCTCCAGGACCGGCTGAGCCGCAACGCCTCGGCGCTCGCCGACCACGACGTGCACGTCCCGGGCCGCTCCGCGCTGGTCAGCCCCGGGCTCTTCCACTTCCGGGCCGCCCTCGACCTGCTCGGCCAGGACTGGGGTGGTCCCTCGGGCCACGCCGAGGGCAGCTGGGACGCGCTGGTCCGGCGGGTACGTCGCCGTTCAGGGACCGTCGTGATCAGCCACGAGATCCTCGCCCCGGCGCCACCCGACCTGGTCGCCCGCGCCATGTCGGACCTCGGGCCCGACGTCCACGTCGTCTACACCGCCCGCGACCTCGGCCGCCAGGTGCCGGCGGCCTGGCAGGAGAGCATCAAGCAGGGGCGGCGGTGGCGCTACTCCTCGTTCGTGCGGCGGATGGAGCGCGGCAAGACGTGGTTCGCGCGGGCGTTCGACCTACCCACCGTCCTCGGCCGGTGGGGCGCCCACGTCCCGCCGGAGCACGTCCACCTGATCACCGTCCCGCCGTCCGACTCCAGCCGGCCCGGCGACGACCTGTGGCACCGGTTCTGCCGGGTGGTCGGGATCGATCCGGCGTGGGCGCCCGAGCAGAGCGACCGCGCCAACGCCTCGCTCGGCGTCGCCGAGGCCGCCGTGCTGAGGAAGCTCAACAAGCAGCTCGACCGGATGACCCGGCGCGAGGCCGCGTACGACGGGCTGATCCGCTCGATGCTCGCCGAGGACGTGCTCGCCCAGGGCAGCTCGCCGCGGATCACGCTGCCGCCCGACGCCTACGAGTGGGTCGACCGCACCACCGGCACCTGGATCGAGTGGATCGAGCAGTCCGGCATCGACGTGGTCGGCGACGTCGAGGAGCTGCGGCCCGCGCGGCCCGCGCCCGACACCCCGTGGCGTGACCCCGACAGGGTGTCGGCGCGCAAACGGTCGCGGGTCGCCCTCAACGCCCTCGCCGCCATGACCGTCGAGGCCGCCAAGCGGCCCGACCCCGACCAGACGCTGCGTGGCCGGGTCCGGCAGGGCGCCGTTCGGCTGAAGCCCTGGTGACCGGGCCGGAGACCTCGCGGGCGTGGGGCTGGGTCGCCCACCTGCGCGACGGGGGGACCACCGCGTGGCGCGACTGGTCGGGCGGCGCCGAGCCGGCGGGCCCGGTCCTGCCTGGTGCCCAGCAGCTGGAGGTGGCGCGGCAGGTCAACCTGGCCGGCCGACCCTCGCCCGACCTGCTCGAGCGGGTGCTCGCGGCCGACCCGCCGCGCCGCTCGCGGCCCGCGCTGCCGCTGGACGGCGGTCCCGGCGTGCCGGGCCACGGGCCGCGCCCGGTCGACCCCGCAGAGGTCCGGCCCGGCGAGCTGCTCGACCTGGTTGCCGTCGTGCTCGCCCGGGACCTCGCCGGGCAACGACCGCCCGAGCCGCCGGCCGGGAAGCGGCGGCCGTGGGCCCCCCGCTACCGCCTCGACGGCGACCCCGAGCTGGGGCGGGCGCTGCGCCGGCACCTCGTCGCCCGTGGTCGCCGACCCACCTCGCGTGCCGGTCGCCTGGTCGTCGTCGGCACCGACGTCGGCTCGATGCTCGTCGACCTCTGGACCCACCGGGCGCTCGGCGAGGGGGTCGCGTCGTGGCCGATCTGGTGGCGGCGTACGACGGAGCGCGACCGGCTCCCGGGCCGGATCGACCTGGAGCGGATCGTGGCGCGGGGCCGGTCCGCACCCGGCGTCGTCGGCGTGCACCTGGTCACCGACCCGGCGCAGGCCACCCGCGCGGCAGGGCTGCGTGCCCCGCTGCCGCCGACCCGGCCCCTGGCGGCCGCGGCGGTCGACGTCGGTCGGCGGGTCGTCGCCGAGCTGCGGCCCGCGGTGCCGCCGGACACCCGCCGGGCACTGGTCTCGGAGCTGCTGCGACCCCGGCTGGCGTCCGTCGACGGACCGCCCGCCGTCGTACCCGCACAGCACCGGGCCTGGGTGGACGCGCAGGCGACCCGGCTGGTCACCCGGCTCACCGACGACCGGGAGCCTGACCGCTACCCTGTCTCCGGCAGCCTCGAGCTGCTGCTTCCGGACGACCGTCCGGGAGCCGAGGTGATCCGTCCGCGCGAGACGTTGGCGACCGGGATCGCGCTGCTGCTGGCGACGGACGGTCACACCCCCGAGGAGGCGCGGTGAGCCGACGGGTGCTGCTCCACGTGGGCACTCCCAAGACCGGGACCTCGCACCTGCAGGACGTGCTGTTCCGCAACCGCGGCCGGCTGGTCGAGCACGGCGTCCTCTACCGGGCCGACCGGTTCGACGCCCACTTCCTCGCCGCGCTCGACCTGCTGCAGCTGCGGTGGGGCGGGCTCGAGGAGCAGTGCGTCGGTGAGTGGGCGAAGCTCGCCGAGGGCGTCCGCGGCTTCTCCGGCACCAGCATCATCAGCCACGAGATCCTGGCCACCGCCTCGCACGCGCAGGCCACCCGGGCCCTGGAGTCGCTCGGCCACCCCGGGGCCGAGGTGCACGTCGTGCTCTCGGTCCGCGACCTGGTCCGGCAGATCCCGGCGGAGTGGCAGGAGAACGTCAAGCACCGCCGCGAGCTGGGCTTCGGCGAGTTCCTGCGCCAGCTGCGCGACCCGTCCCGGTCCACGGGCGTGGCCCCGTGGTTCTGGGGGGCGCAGGATATCCCCGACATCCTCGACCGCTGGGCGCGCGAGATCCCGCCCGAACGCGTGCACCTCGTCACTGTGCCGCCGCCCGGGGGGCCGCCCGACGCGCTCTGGCAGCGGTTCAGCCAGGTCCTCGGGCTCGACGGTCTCGACCTCGACCTGACCGCCGAGCGCGCCAACCCGTCGCTCGGCGTACCCGAGACCGCGCTGCTGCGTCGGGTCAATGCCCGTGCCAACAAGGTGGTCCCGCCGGTGGTCTACCGCCCGCTGGTGCGCGAGCTGCTCGCCCACCAGACCCTGTCGCAGCGGCTCACCTCGCCCCGGCTCACGCTCCCGCCCGACGCCCACGAGTGGGCTGCCGAGGTCGCGCAGTCGTGGATGGCCACGCTGAAGGAGCGGGGCTACGACGTGGTCGGCGACCTGGCCGACCTGACCGGCGCGCCGCCGGTCCCCGGGGGCTCGTACGTCGACCCCGACCAGCCAGACGAGGCCCAGGTCGCCGACGCCGCCCTCGACGCGATCACGGCGCTGGTCGTCGAGAACGGCCGGCTGGTGCGGGCCGAGCAGGACCTCGCCGAGCGGCTCGCCGAGACCGAGCGGGCCCTGGAGCGCAGCTACCTGCGTCCGACGTACCGGTTCCGCGAGAAGGTGGTCCGGGCGTTGCGCCGCAACCGCGCCGGCCTGCTGGTGCTGCGGGTCTACCGGCGGTTGCGCGGCAGGAGCTCGCGGTCGGCGTAGCGCCCGAGCCGCCAGGTGACGTAGCCGTCGGCGCCCATGCCGACCAGGCCGCCCACCACCGGGACCCGGCGGGCCACGGTCGTGGCCAGCCGCTTGCCGGCGATCTTGGCGATCAGGTCGGAGGCCACGATCGCCGACAGCGCGCCCTCGAGCGCGCCGTCGTGGGCCGGGGCGGTGGCGAGCGCCATGGGCGGCGCCGGGAGCTCCTTCTTCCGCACCATCTCGGTGACGGTGTCCTCGCCGAGCAGCAGCACCATGATCGCGTTGCGCACCCGCGGGTCGTCGAGGTCGTAGCCGCGCAGGTGCGCGATGCCGGCGATCATCCGGCACTCGACCAGGGCCAGGCCGGTGATGTTGGCCGGGATGGTCACCGACGCGGTGACCAGGCCGCCGAGGTTGGTGATGAAGCCCTGGGCGCCCGCGAGCCGGACGTGGTTCTCGATCACCTCGTGGACCGCCCGCTCGACGTTGCCGTGCTGCTCCGCGAGCTGCTTGTCGGCAGCCGCGGCGGCCGGGGGCAGCGGGCCGACCCCGGCGATCGCCCGGGACAGCGCCTCCCGGACGAACGCGGTGGTCAGCCCCGGCGCCAGCTCGGTGACGCGGGGTGCCAGCCGCTTGGAGATCTCGCTCATCGCACCCATGTGGCGATGGTACGGGGGCGCGCCATGCCCGATGTAACGCCCGGTTGACTGCCCTGCCCACCCGGTCCGGACCGGGTGGGACAGTCGGCAACCCGGCGTTACATCGGGAGGGCCGGGCCGCCCGCTAGGTTCGGCCGCATGCCCGTGGAGCCGCCGCCGTCGCCGTGGCAGCTCCCGTCGGCCCCGGACTGGCCGCCGCACGACCTGGTGGCCCTCGGCGCCGACCTCGAGCCGGGCACCGTGCTGGCGGCGTACCGCGCCGGGCTGTTCCCGATGCCCGTGCCGTCCGGCGACGTCGGGTGGTGGAGCCCCGTCGAGCGGGCGGTGCTGCCGCTCGACGGGATGCGCGTGACCCGGTCGTTGCGCCGGTCCGCGGCTCGGTTCGAGGTCCGGGTCGACACCGCCTTCGCCGAGGTGCTCGACGGCTGTGCCGACCCCCGGCGCTCCGACGGCTGGATCGACGACGACGTCCGGGCGGCGTACACCCGGCTCCACGAGCTGGGCTGGGTCCACAGCGTGGAGGCGTGGCGCGACGGCCGGCTGGCGGGTGGGCTGTACGGCGTCGCGATCGGCGGGCTGTTCGCGGGGGAGTCGATGTTCCACCGCGAGACCGACGCGTCCAAGGTCGCGTTGCTGGGGCTGGTCGACCGGCTCTCCGACGAGCACGCCGGCGACCGGCTGCTCGACGTGCAGTGGGCCACCGGCCACCTCACCAGCCTGGGCGTCGTGGAGCTGCCGCGGCCCGACTACCTCGCCCGGCTGTCGTCGGCGCTGGAGCTCCCGCTGCCGGCCGCGTTTGCTCAGACGACCTGAGGCGGTCCGCCGGCGTCGCTGACCATGGGCCGTCCGGCCGCCGCCCACTCGACCAGCCCGCCGTCGAGGTTGGCGACGTCGTGGCCTTGCTGCGCCAGCCACGCGGTCACCTGGGCCGACCGGGCGCCCACCCTGCAGACCACGAGGACCCGGCCGTCGGGGACGTCGTCGACCCGGCCGGGGAGCTCCGTGAGCGGCACGTGGACCGAGCCGTCGATGTGGCCGTGGAGCCACTCGACCGGTTCGCGGACGTCGAGGACCGAGAGGTCCTCGGGCAGCGGGTCGGGCAGGTCGGCGACGGTCACCGTGGGGACGTGCATGGGCTCCTCACTTGAGCAGGCGGGACATCCGGCGGTCGGCGAGCGGCTTGCCGCCGGTCTGGCAGGTGGGGCAGTACTGGAGGCTGGAGTCGGCGAAGCTGACCTCGCGGACGGTGTCGCCGCAGACCGGGCACGGCTTGCCCGTCTGGCCGTGGACGGCGAGGTGGGACTTCTTCTCGCCCTTGAGCTCGCTGGCGGCCAGCCCGCGGGAGCGGTCGACGGCGTCGCCGATCACGTCGCGGATCGCGTCGAAGAGGGTCTGCGACTCCTCCTCGGTCATCGTCGACGCCGGCTTGAACGGCGACATCCGCGCGGCGTGGAGCACCTCGTCGGAGTAGGCGTTGCCGATCCCGGCGATGGTGCCCTGGTGGCGCAGCACGCCCTTGACCTGGGCCCGGCCGGCGTCGGAGAGGATCCGTCGCAGCACGTCGACGGTGAAGTCGTCGTTCAACGGGTCGGGACCCAGCGAGGCGATGCCCGGCACGTCCTCGGGGCGGCGTACGACGTAGGCGGCGAGGCCCTTCTTGGTCCCGGCCTCGGTCACGTCGAGCCCGCTGCCGTCGTCGAGCACCACCCGCAGCGCTAGCCCGGACTTCGAGCCCGCCCGGGGCGGCAGCGTGGGCACCTCGTCGCGCCAGCGGATCCACCCGGCGCGGGCCAGGTGGATCACCAGGTGCAGCCCGGAGGCGTCGATGTCGAGGAACTTGCCGTGGCGGGTCACGTCGTCGACCAGCGTGCCCTCGAGCGCCTGCAGCGGCGGGTCGAAGGTCTTGAGGGCGCTGAATGCCGCGACGTGGACCGTCGTGATGGCGCGGTCGCGCAACCGGCCCCGGAGGTCCAGGGCCAGCGCCTCCACCTCGGGCAGCTCCGGCACGCTGCGATTCTAGGCGGGGGGGACGGGCGGTGTGGGTCGGGTCACGGCTGCCGACCGTCGTTACCCAGGCCGATCGGCCCGGATCCCGCACCACTACCGCAGGGTAGGTGCGCGAGGCACAATGGACGCATGCCCGCCGCGCGGCCGCTGCCGAGGACGGGGTCGATCTTCCTCGACTCCCGCGGCTCCGAGCGTGCGTTGCGGGTGTCGTGGCACCACGAGGCCGGGATCGTCGTGCTGTCGCTGTGGCGCGACAACGTGTGCTCGGGCTCGTTCCGGCTCGCCGTAGACGAGGTGCCGATCATGATCGACGCGCTGCGGGCCGGCCTCGACGCCGCCTACCGGCACGCCCCGACCCGGCCCCAGCCGGCGGGCCGGACCGTCGAGACCGCCTGAGCGACACGCCCCGGCTGTCTAGGGCGGACGCTAGACACCCGGATACGGTCGCAGCGTGGACCCGATCCGGAACCCGTACGCCCCCGGTGCCGGCCAGCGGCCGCCCGAGCTCGCCGGCCGCGACGAGCAGCTCGCGGCGTTCGACGTCGTGCTCGAACGGGTCGCTCACGGCCGCCCGGAACGGTCGCTGGTCCTGACCGGGCTCCGGGGCGTCGGCAAGACGGTGCTGCTCAACGCGCTCCGCTCCGCCGCCGTACGCCGTCGCTGGGGGACCGGCAAGCTCGAGGCCCGGCCCGACCATCCGTTGCGGCGCCCGCTCAGCGGTGCGCTGCACCAGGCGGTGCGCGAGCTCGGGCACCCCCACGCCGACGAGGTCGACCACGTGCTCGGCGTGATCCGCTCGTTCGCCCAGCGCGAGGCCGGCCCGAGCGCCAAGCTGCGCGACCAGTGGCACCCCGGCATCGACGCCCCGGTGGTGAAGGGCCGCGCCGACTCCGGCGACATCGAGATCGACCTGGTCGAGCTCTTCACCGACCTCGGCGGGCTGGCGGCCGACGTCGGCAAAGGGATCTCGGTGCACATCGACGAGATGCAGGACCTCGGTCCCGACGACGTCTCCGCGCTCTGCGCCGCCTGCCACGAGATCAGCCAGTCCGGGCTGCCGGTGATCGTCGTCGGCGCCGGCCTGCCCCACCTGCCTGCGGTGCTGAGCGCCAGCAAGTCCTACTCCGAGCGGCTGTTCCGCTACCAGCGCATCGACCGGCTGCCCCGCGAGGCCGCCGACCGGGCGCTGGCCGCACCGGCCGCCGACGAGGACGCCGCCTTCGACCCCGACGCCCTCACCGCGATGTACGCCGCGACCGGCGGCTATCCCTACTTCATCCAGGCCTACGGCAAGGCGGTCTGGGACCGCGCCCCCCGCTCGCCGATCAGCGTCGACGACGTGGCGGTGGCCGCTCCCGAGGCGGAGTCGGAGCTGGCGGTCGGCTTCTTCGGGTCCCGCTTCGAGCGGGCGACGCCGGGGGAGCGCGACTACCTGCGAGCGATGGCCGATGCCGCCGTCGCCCTCGCCGAGGCCGACGCCGCCGCGCTCGACGAGATCGAGAGCGTGCCGACGTCCGACGTCGCCTCCGTGCTCGGCAAGAAGCCGCAGTCGCTCTCACCCGCCCGCGACGCGCTGCTGAAGAAGGGCCTGATCTACTCCGGCGAGCGTGGCCGGATCGCGTTCACCGTGCCCCACTTCGGGCGCTACCTGCGCGAGCACGCCTGACCGGATCGGAGCCGACATGGGCACACACGCGTTCTCGGTCTGGATCGAGGCGGACCCCGCCCGGGTGTGGCGCACGTACGTCGACCCCCGCCGGATCCCCGAGTGGCAGACGGGCGGGCCGGTCGTCGAGGACGTGCGAGGCGGTCCCGGGGAGCCCGGCTCGGCGTACGTCTCGAGGCGGGGCCGGCTCGCGGCCCGGACGACGGTGGTGACCGCGGACCCTCCCACCCGGCTGGTGACCCGGACCGCGGCCTACCTCGGCCTGCAGCTCGAGCTCAGCTCGCGGCTCACCGAACGATCCGGTGGCACCGACCTCGAGCTGACCGCGGAGACCCACTGGCCTCCCGGACGCCGCCTGGTCGGGAGGCTCGTCGACCGGGCGATCCTCGGCCCGCGCGAGGCCGACAAGGAGCTCACGAACCTCAAGACGATCATCGAGCGCGATGCGACCGCCTGACCCTGAGCCCGGGCCGACGCGCCCTGCGCGCCGGCCCGGGCCGGATGCTCCTAGCTCCTCGGCGCGGAGGACCGGATGCGGGGCTCCAGGATGAACAAGCCCTCTTCGATGCCTGTGACCGCCACGATCCCCGAGTCGAAGAACGGGTAGTTGCCCCACGTCCCGGCGAAGGTGGTGGAGTCGTCGGCGGGGTAGACGTCGAAGAAGCCCCGTTCGGTGAGCCGGCCCTGGTCCACCTGGTAGGTGTCGTCGATGCGCAGCCCCGAGGTGTAGTTGCTCTTGTAGGCGAGGCCGTCCTTGATGAAGATGTTGTGGTCGATCGAGGTGTTCCCGTTGCCGTGCAGTCCGGTCAGCACCGGGTTGTCGAGGTCCTCGAGGTCCCAGACGTACGTCGTGGTCTGGTCGACCGATCCCGTCAGCTCGTCGAGCTCGTCACCGAGCAGGAAGTTCGCGTGGTCCTCGGTGAACCAGCCCTGGTGGGTGTAGGCCGAGGTCTCGTAGGGCGCCCTGGCCAGCAGCTGCACGTCGGACTTGTCGGTGGCGTCGAGCACGGTCACGGTGTCCTCGTTGGACGCGACGCAGATCTCGCGGCCGTGGTAGGCCGCGTCGGGGCCGTGGTAGTCGACGCACTGGATGTCGTGGGTGTAGCCGTCGCCGCCGAAGCAGCCGGCGAGCTGCGGGTCGGCCGGGTCGGAGACGTCGTACATGATCGGGCCACCGTCGACGTCGGCGCAGCCGGGTGCGGTGACCCCGCTGGTCGAACCGATGACGTAGAGCGTGGCGCTGTCCTCGTTGATCGCGATGTTGTGGGACTGGCCGAGGTCGGTGATCTGGCCGTCCTGGGTCCACTCCTGCTCCTCGGTGACGCCGCGGAGCCGGGTCAGGTCGAAGATCTGGACGCCGTGCCCGGTGGCCTCGGAGCCGATGAAGGCGTGGTTGCCGTAGGTCTTGATGTCGCCCCAGATGTGGCCGAAGTCGTCGGGGTTGGGGGCCGGCGAGGGCAGCGTGCCGAGGTAGGTCGGGTCGCTCTCGTCGGTGATGTCGACGAAGGCCGTGCCCTCGAACAGCTTGGCGAGCGCGTAGTCACGACCGGTCTGCGGGTCGGTCCAGCCCCAGACGTCGTTCGCCCAGATGCTGCCGCCGAGCTCGCTGAGCGGGATGAAGGAGGCGAGGTCGACGCGGTGGCACGGGAAGATCCCGGCCCGGTCCTCCTCGCACTTGAGGTCGGACAGCCGCTGCTGCGGCACGCCACCCGGCGACACGGGCTCGGCGACGCGGTCGAAGCCGGCCTCCTTGCCGCTGCCGTCGTGGGTGGGATGCCCGGTGGCCGTCGTGGTGGTGGAGAGCACCGCAGCGGCGCAGGCCGCGGCGGCGATGAGGAGACGCGCCCGAGATCGCATGGGTCACCTTTCTGGTGGCTGGGGTTCGCGAGCAACCTAGGCGGAGTGTGATCTGGAGCACAAGGAGGCGCGGCCGCAGTTCCCCTCAGAAGTCGATCCGCACGACGACCCGGCGCGGTGTGGGTCGGCCGACCACGGTGAAGCCCGCGGCCTCGAACGTCGCCAGTGTCCCGACGTGGAGCTCCTCGGCGATCACCTCGGTCGTGGTGATCGGGTAGCCCTCGATCGCCCGGGCACCCGAGTCGCGCGCGTGGTCGACGGCGGCCGCGACCATCGCCCGGCTCATGCCGCGGCGCCGGAAGCCGGCCCGGGTCACCACGCAGGTCACCGCCCAGACCGACGGGTCGGCGCGGTCCTCGTCGCGCCCCTCCCACGGCACCCGGAACACCCGCCGCAGGCGTCGTACGCCGACCGCGGCTCGACCGCGCACCAGCCGACCGGGTCGGCACCGAGGAAGCCGACCAGTCCGCTGGTCGGCGCGCCCGGGTGCCCGGGGTCGGCCTGCTGCCGCAGTCGGCCGGCCCGTTCCTCGACCGGGAACGAGCCGAACGACTCGCCCCGGCCGAGCTTGTAGCGCTGGCACTGGCAGCGGCCGGTCGCACCGCGCGTGCCGAGGACCTCGCGGAGGTCCTCCCAGGTGGCCGTGCTGGCCGGGACCACCCGGAACGCGTCGGTCATCCGTCGAGGCGGCCCAGCAGCGCGAACGTCCGTTCCAGGAGCAGCGCCGTGGCGGCCTCGTCGTAGTCGTCGAGGGAGGAGTCGGCGAACAGGTGACCCTCGCCCGGGTAGAGGAACAGCTCGCCCTCGTCGTAGGAGGCGACGAACTTCTGCGCCGGCTCGAGGTCTCCCTCGCCCACGAAGTAGGGGTCGGCGTCCATCGCGTGGATCTGCACCGGCACCCCCGCAGGCCACTCGCCGAAGTACGACGGGTCGGCGAAACCGAAGTAGGCGAGCAGTCCGCGGGCGCCCGGCCGGTTCTGGACGAGCGTCTGGGCCGCCATCACGCCGAGCGACATGCCGGCGTACACGACGTCCTGCGGCAGCGACTCGGCCGCGCGCACGCCGCGGTCGCGGATCTCCTGGAATCCGACCTCGCTGCAGAAGGCCTCGCCCTCGGGGATCGAGCCGAAGGTGCGGCCCTCGAAGGCGTCGGGGGTGTGGACGGTGTGGCCGGCGGCGCGGAGCCGGTCGGCGAACCCGACGACCCCCGGGGTGAGTCCCTGGATGTGGTGGAAGAGCACGATCTCGGTCATGCCGGTGAGGCTAGGGCCCGTTGCGGACGTTCCCCTTCCGGAAGCATCGGACCCGTTCGCTCAGCGGGTGGCTGACCCACCCCCGGCGGTGGCTCAGCCACCGAACCCGAAAGACAAACGGTGGCTCAGCCACCGCCGACCCCACGACCGTGGGCGACGACGCCGCGACCACCACACTCACTCGGTCGCGATCGCGTCGAGCAGCCGCATCCGTGAGGCCCGGATCGCCGGCACCACCGCGGCGAGCACCCCGAAGACCACCGACAGCACCAGGAACAGCCCGAGGCTCGGCAGCGGGAGCGCCAGCGCGGTGAGGTCGTCGCGGAGCGACTCGCGCAGCAGGACGCCGATCAGCAGTCCGACCGCCATGCCGAGCACCGCACCCATCACGGCGATGGTCACCGACTCCAGGGTCACCATCCCGCCGAGCCGTGCCCTCGACAGCCCGACCGCCCGGAGCAGCCCGATCTCGCGGGTCCGCTCGATCACGCTGAGGCCGAGGGTGTTGATGATGCCGATCACCGCGATCACGACGGCCAGCGCCAGCAGTCCGTAGATCAGGTAGAGCAGGGTGTTGATCTGGGCCAGGATCGAGTCGGCGAACTCCTCCTTGTCCTGCACGCTCACGATCGGGACGTCGGCGACGACCTCCTCGAGGTCGCGCTGCACCGCCTCGCGGTCGGCACCGTCCTCGATGTTGATGCTGACCGAGGTGTCGGCGCGGTTGAGACCCATGTCGCTGAGCACGTCCAGCGGCACGTTGACGGACCCGACGACCGGGGTCGGGTCGATGATGCCGACCACCTCGACCTTCGCCTGCTGGTCGCCCGGCACCGCCAGTGCGAGCCGGTCACCGAGGCCGACGCCGTAGTCGTCGGCGGCGTCGGTCGTGATCACGGTCTGGTTCCCCGACAACTCCTGGGTCCCCGCGGTGACGTCGAGGGCGTAGATCTGGCTGTACGCCGGGTCGACGCCCAGCAGCGTGCCGGGCTGGCCGTCGATCAGCGCTGGCGTGTACTGGTCGCGCGTCACCCTCTCGACCCCGTCGACCTGCGCCATGTCGTCGCCGATGCCGGTCGGGAAGGTCTGGAAGTTGGCCGACTGCACCAGGAAGTCGGACGCGAACTGGTCGTCGACCAGGTCATCGGCCGTCGCGCTGAACGACGCCGCGAGGGTGCCGACCGCCGAGACCAGCGCCAGCCCGATCATCAGTGCCGAGGCCGTGGCGCCGGTACGCCGCGGGTTGCGCAGCGCGTTCTCGCCGGCGAGCTTTCCGGTCGTCCCGAAGACCCGGGCGAAGAGCACCCGGCACGCCACCAGCACGGGGTGGCCGATCACGGGACTCAGCGCGGCCGCGGTGAGGATCCACACCACCGCTGCCGCCCCGACCCAGGCCGCGACGGGGCCGGGGGCGGAGTCGGTGAAGCCGTAGGCCGCGATCCCGGCGCCGAGGGTGGTCACGACCGCGCCGATCAGCGCGCGGCGGCGCAGCGACTGCTCAGGAGGCGCGGCCTCGTCGCGCATCGCGGCGATGGGAGCGGTCCGCGACGCCCGGCGGGCGGGCAGGTACGCCGACACCAGGGTCACGGCCAGCCCGACGCCGTACGCGAGGGCCACGGTGGTCCAGCTGAGCGTGAGCGCCTCGCCGGCGATGTCGAGCCCGAACCTGCTGAAGAGGGTCGCCAGGGCTCGCGACAGCAGCAGGCCGAGACCTATGCCGATGGAGGCGCCGAGCAGGGCCATCAGGCCGGCCTCGAGAAGCACGGACCGGCGGACCTGGGCGCCGCTCGCACCGAGCGCCCGCAGCAGCGCCAGCTCGCGCACCCGCTGCGCGACCAGGATCGAGAACGTGTTGGCGATGATGAAGCCGCCCACGAGGATGGCGATCACGGCGAAGGCCACCAGGAACTGGGTGATCACGTCGAGGAACTCGTTGACGGAGTCCTGGGCCTCCTTCGCGACGGTGTCGCCCTTCACCACCTCGTACGACGCGGGCAGCATGTCGCTCGCCGCGTCGGCCAGCTGCTGCTGGCTCACGCCCGGCGCTGCGGTCAGCGCCACGCTGGTGAAGACGTCGCGGCCGCCGAGGAAGACCTCCTGGGCGCCCTCGGTCGAGAAGATGAGGAGCGTCGCGCCCGCCGTACCGCCGCCGTTGAACTCGGCGGTGCCGGCCATCGTGAAGGTGCGCCGGGCGCCCTCGACGGAGTCGCCGCTCGGGGCGATGACCGTGACCTCGTCGCCGATCCGGTAACCGCCGTTCTCGGCGGCGCCGCTGTCGAGCACGATCTCGTCGGTGCCCTGCGGCCAGCTGCCGTCGAGCAGCTCCAGCGACGGCTCGTCGAGCAGGTTCGGGTAGTCGTTGTAGTTGAAGGCGATGGTCGGGGCGCCCTGGCCGCCGACCAGCTTGTCGTCCTCGTCGAGCAGGTAGCTGCCGACGCCGTCGACGTTGCCGTCGGCCCGGGCCACCTCGGGCAGCGCGGCGAACTTCTCGACGTCGCGCGGCCGCAGCACGGTGGTGGTGCCGGCGCCGACCGCCTCGAACGACCCGGTGCCCGTCGGGCGGACCAGCGCGTCGGGCGTGGACCCCTTGATGATCGAGTCGAAGGTGGAGCCGAGGCCGTTGCTGAAGACCATGACGCCGGTGAGGAAGCCGATGCCGAGCACGATCGCGAGCGTGCTCATCACGAGCCGGACCTTGCGCGCCAGCAGGGTGCGCCACGTGAACCGCAGCATCTCAGCCCACCTGCGGGGTGAGCCGCGCCATCGTGTCGAGGATGCTGTCGCGGGTGGGCTCGGCGAGCTCCTCGACGATCCGGCCGTCGGCCAGGAACACCACGCGGTCGGTGTACGCCGCTGCCACCGGGTCGTGGGTCACCATCACGATCGTCTGCCCGAAGGTGTCCACGCTGCGCCGCAGGAAGCCCAGCACCTCGGCGCTGCTGGTGCTGTCGAGGTTGCCGGTGGGCTCGTCGGCGAAGACGACCGACGGCCGGCTCACCAGCGCCCGGGCGCACGCCACCCGCTGCTGCTGGCCGCCGGACATCTCGCTGGGCCGGTGGGTGAGCCGGTCGCGGAGCCCGATGGCGTCGATCACGCGGTCGAACCACTCCGGGTCGGGCCGCCGCCCCGCGAGGGCGAGGGGCAGCACGATGTTCTCCTCGGCCGTGAGGGTCGGGATCAGGTTGAAGGACTGGAAGACGAAGCCGATCCGCTCCCGCCGCAGGGCGGTGAGCGCCTTGTCCTTGAGCCCGGACAGCTCCACCCCGTCGACGATCGCCTCGCCGCTGGTCGGGGTGTCGAGCGCGGCCAGGCAGTGCATCAGGGTCGACTTGCCGGAGCCGGAGGGCCCCATGACGGCGGTGAACTCGCCGGCGCGCAGGTCGACGGTCACGCCGTCGAGGGCGCGCACCTCCGTCTCTCCCTCGCCGTAGGTCTTCACCAGGTTGCGGGCGCTGGCGGCGCCGGTGCGGCGCGGGTCCGCGGAGACGGTGGTGGTCATGGGTCCAGCGTGACCCGTCGTCGCAAGGCGCGCCATCGGGATTCGGCCCGGGGCCGACCCTGAGGTCGACCCCGAGGTCGCCCGGGTGTGGTGCCGGCCCCGCGCCGGGCCCTTCGAGACGGGCGCAGAGCGCCCTCCTCAGGAACCACCTCGGAAACCCGGGGCGGGCAGGGCGGTGACGACGGGGAGCTCGCGGGTCCTACAGTCTCAGCATGAGGATGGTGCAGGTCGCGCAGCGGGCCGACGACCTCGACCGGGCCACGCGCTTCTACACCGACCTGCTGGGGGCTGGGCCCGTGGCGACGTACGACCCGCCGGGCCTGGTGTTCTTCGACGTCGGCGGGTTGCGGCTGCTGCTCGACCGCGGGGCGCCGAGCGCGCTGCACTACCTCGGGGTCGACGACCTCGACGCGACGGTGGCCCGGCTGCGGGAGCGGGGCGTGGCAGTGGAGGGCGAACCCCACGTGATCTTCGGCCACGACGACGACACCCTCGGCCCCGCGGGCACAGACGAGTGGATGGCCTTCGTCCGCGACTCCGAGGGCAACCTGGTCGGCCTCGTCGAGCAGCGACCGCGGTCCTAGAGCACGTGTCGTCCACCTCCGGTGGTCGCCGGCCGGTCACAATGTCGGGCATGAGGGCGCGCGTCGAGCGGCCGCAGGTGGTCGCCCACCGCGGCGCGAGCGAGGCGCTCGCCGAGCACACGCTGGGGGCCTACCTCGAGGCCCTCGACGCCGGGGCCGAAGGGCTCGAGTGCGACGTCCGGCTGACCTCCGACGGCCACCTCGTCTGCTTCCACGACCGCGACCTCCGGCGGACCGGCAGCCAGCGCGGGCTGGTGTCGACGATGGAGCTGGCCGAGCTCGACCAGCTCGAGTTCGCCTCCTGGAAGAACCCCTGGGCCGACCTCGACGACGAGGCGCCCGACCGCGACGAGAACCTGGTCAAGATGCTCACGCTGCGCAAGCTCTGCGAGGTGGTCGCCGACCACGACCGCCGGATCGACCTGGCGATCGAGACCAAGCACCCGACACGGTACGGCGCGCTGGTGGAGAAGCGGCTGGTGGACCTGCTCCGCCACTTCGGCTGGCAGCGGCCGGGCAGCCCCGCGCGGGTGATGAGCTTCTCGTGGGTCGCCCTCCAGCGGGTGCAGCGGATGGCCCCTGACGTGCCCGTCGTGATGCTGATCGAGCGGGCCCGGCACTGGCCGGTCGTGAAACAGGTGCTCGAGGACGGCTGGATCCTCGGGCCCGGCATCGACCAGCTGACCCGGCACCCGGGGTTCGCGCGGCGGCTGGCGACGACCGGGCGCGAGATCCACGTCTGGACGGTCAACACCGAGGCCCAGCTGGAGCTGTGTCAGGAGCTGGGGGTCTCCGCGATCATCACCGACCGGCCGGCGTACATGCGGGAGCTGCTCGACGGATAGCGTGGCCGGCATGGCCAAGCGCTCCCGCAGCAAGTCCCGCCAGCAGCCACGCGAGCGAGTCGAGGGCGAGGTCGGTCCCCGCCAGCCGTGCCCGTGCGGGTCCGGGCGCCGCTACAAGCACTGCCACGGTGCGCCCGGGGGAGCGGCGCAGGTCTTCGTGAACCGTCCCTTCGGGGGGCTGCCGTCGGAGTGCGACGTGGTGGCGCTGCGCGAGCTGGTGCCCGCGGCGACCGCTCCGCTGCCGCTCGGCGGCGACCACGCCGACCGCGACGTCACCCTGGTGACGCTGTTGCCGGGCGCGGCACCCGCCATGGTGCGCGAGAACGGTGCGGTCTGGCTGGCGCTCCAGGTGCAGCACCACTTCGGCGACCCCGGGCGCGACCTGGGTGCGGTACTGACGGCGGCGCTGGCCGAGCAGGAGCCCGGCGTGGTGGGGCTGACCGACGACCCCGGCGAGGGGCCCCGGCTGCAGGACCTGGTCGCGGCCGACGAGCTCGCCGTCACCGTGCACGAGGGTTTCGACTTCTGGGTGGCCGACGTGCCCGAGGCCCCCGACCTGATGGGCGTCCTCGAGCAGGCCAACGCCTCGGTGCACCCGACCGAGAAGCTCACGAGCGTGTCCGCGGCGTACTGGACGGACGTCGGCACCAAGGAGCACCTGCGCTGGGTGATGCCCGAGCCCGAGGAGCGGCTGCTCGACGCCCTCGCGCGGCTCCACGTCGCCGGCGACGACGTGCTGGTGCCCGACTCGCGGCTCGTCGGCATGTTCCGGGCCCACGGGCTGCTGACCCCCGTCTGGGACCTCCCGCTCGGCACCGGCGCCGAGGCGCTCGAGGAGCCTGCCGACCGGTTCGCCGCGGCGCTGGCACAGGCGTTGGCCGACGATTCCGACCTCACCGCGGAGCAGCGAGCGGCCCGCAACGGGCTCGCTCACCGACAGGTCACCATCCGCTGATTTGGCCGTGGTCAGACCCATCTGAAACGGGGTGCCACAACACACCACCCCCCATGTTGTGCGCGGCGGGTAGGGAGGGTAGGTTTACGTCGACCCGGTCGTTGTTGTCTCCCCCGTCGGCAGCGGCCGGGTCCTTCATCTCCGAGGCCTGACGCTGGGTTTGCGAAGCGTCCGGGCCCACCGCGTCTCAGTCGGTCGGCAGCGGTTCGCGCGCGACCGGGCAGCTCATGCAGCGCGGGCCGCCGCGGCCCGATCCCAGCTCGGAGCCGGCGACCCTGACCACCTCGATGCCGGCGTCCTCGAGCCGGTCGTTGGTGCCGTCGTTGCGCTCGTAGGCGACCGCCACCCGGGGTGCGACCGCGAGGGTGTTGTTGCCGTCGTCCCACTGCTCGCGCTCGGCGGTGACCGGGTCGAGACCGGTGTCGATCTGGTGGAGCGTGTCGATCTCCATCGCCTTGGCGGCCGCCACCAGGAACGGCTCGGCCTCGGACACCTGCAGCGTGAGCACGTCCTCGGCGGAGTCAGGGTCGGGCGCGGTGACGGCGTACGCCCGGAGCGAGTCGGCGATGTTGGGGTACATCACGATCTTGTCGACGTCGACCATGGTGCAGACCGTGTCGAGGTGCATCGTCGCCCGCTCCTGCGCGATCGGCACCGCCAGCACGGTGTGCGCCAGCCGGGCGTGGAACACCTGCCGGGCGAGCCGCTCCACCCCGGCCGGGGTGGTGCGCTCCCCGACGCCGACGGCGATCACGCCCGGCGCGAGCAGCAGCACGTCGCCGCCCTCGACGTGCTCGTGGTGCCAGCCGTGGATGGTGCGGGTGCCGGCGAAGCGCGGATGCTCGGTGTAGATCAGCTCGGTCAGCTGCGTCTCGCGGCGTCGGGCCGGCATGGCGAGTGAGGTCACCGCGACCCGGTCGCGTACCCAGACGCTGGAGTCGCGGGTGAACAGCAGGTTGGGCAGCGGGTCGACCAGGAAGTCATGGGTGTCGAGCAGCGAGGTGACCAGGCCGTGGCCGCCGCGCACCTCGTCGTTGCGGATGCCGGCCGTGAGGTAGGCGGTCAGCTCCTCGGGGCTGGCCTCGGCGAGCGCCCGGCCGAGGTAGGTGCGCAGGGTGTCGCCCAGGTGGAGCCCGGTGAGCGCCGTCGAGATCGCGTGGTGGCGCGCGCTCTCCTGCTGCAGGGTCTCGGTGAGCAGGTCGGTCAGGTAGAGCACCTCGACGTCGCGGGAGCGCAGCGCGTCGGCGAAGGCGTCGTGCTCGTCCTGCGCCCTCGCCACCCACGGGATGCCGTCGAAGAGGAGCTTGTCGTTGTTGCGCGGGGTCAGCCGCTTCAGCTCGTCGCCCGGGCGATGGAGCATGACCGTGCGGAGCCGGCCGACCTCGCTGTCGGCGCCGTGGGTGTGGGTGGTGCTCATGGTCAGAGGTTATCGGCGGTCGGGTCGACGTGGGCAGGCGTGGGCGTCAGCCGGGGTTCGCCGCGGCCCACTCCGAGGCAAGCACGCCGTACTGCAGGGTGTCGGTCCACTCGCCCTTGGACCAGATGTCCTGCAGCCGGTGGGTCTCCCGCCGCATCCCGAGCCGCTCGCAGAGCCGCGCGGAGGCGGTGTTGCGGGCGTCGAGGTCGGCGTAGATCCGGTGGAAGCCGTAGTGCCGGAAGCCGACGTCGATCAGCGCGCGAGACGCCTCGGTGGCGATGCCCCGCCCGCCCACGTCGGGGTGCACCGCCCAGCCGATCTCGGCCTGGCTGGGGCCGCGGAACATCAGCACCACGTCGCCGACCACCCGCCCGTCGAGCTCGATGACCACGCCGAAGACCCGGTCGTCGGCGGCCACCCACTCCCGCATCCGGTCGTCGAGCTCGGCCCGCGGGAACGGGTCCTGGAGCAGGTACGTCGCGACGTCCTCGCGGCCGTAGTAGGCGTACAGGTCCTCCATGTCGCGCTCGAGGTCGTGGCGGCGGAGCACCAGCCGCTCGGTGCGGATCGGGAGCTCCGGCGGAGCGACCGTGAGGTGGTCGCGGCGGAGCCGGTCGACCCATTCCTCCCGCGGCGTGGTGCCGCCGTGGCGGGCGCGGTCGACGTCCGTCGAGGGCCGCAGCAGCCGGTCGAGGGTGTCGGTGGCCTCCGCGAGCGAGCCACGGCCGACCGGGTCGCGTGGGTCGGCCTCGAGCCGGGTCACCGCCTCCCGCGCCTGCGCCTGCAGCCGCTCCACGCGACGTACGGTGCGCGGCGTCGGGGGGTCGAGGTGGGCGTAGCGGCCCGCCATCCAGTCGTCGAAGGCCCGCTCGGCGTCGGCGCGCCGCTCGTCGGGCCAGTAGCGGACGAACCAGTCGTGGAGCCGCGCAGCCCCGCCTGCCCACGTCACCGGGTCGAGGTGGTCGGAGGGGGCGACGGGCGTGCCGTCGGAGAGCAGGTACGGCGGCATCGGCAGTCGGCCGGCGGCCATGTCGGCGAGCACCTGCTCGTCGGTCACCGGCTCGTGGCTGCGGGCGAGGACCCGGTCGTCGTCGGGGGTGGTCGGGTGGTCGCCGTGGATCTCGCGGTAGCGCTCCCGCACGGCCTCGAGGCCTGTCACCCGCGGGACTCTAACCGTCGGAGGAGTCCTTGGCCCGGCCTTTTCTGACCAGCCAGGGCTCCAGCGCGCGGTAGCCCTTGACCGACGTCCGGCGCAGCCGACGGAACTTGAGGTCGTCGTGCTCGGCGTACGGCGACAGGTCGGCCAGCTCGTCGGCGGCCTTGTCGAGGAGCTTCGACAGCGGCGTGCCGTCGGGGGCGGTGTCCGGTGGCTCGTGCTGGCCGGTCAGCACCTCGAAGGCGCCGCGGTCGACCAGCACCGTGCCGGGCCGGGCGTGGGAGGTGAGCCGGGAGGCGATGTTGACGGTGGGACCGAACACGTCGCCGAGCCGGGTGGTGACCTCGCCGTACGCGATCCCGGCGCGGACCCGCGGGAAGGTGTCGTCGCCGTCCTCGCCGCGCGCGGTGAGCGCCAGCGCGACCTCGACCAGTGCCCGGGGCGAGTCGGAGACGTAGAGCACCTCGTCGCCGATGGTCTTGATGACCCGCCCGTCGACGGCGGTCACGGCGCGGGTCGCCTCGTCCTCGAAGGTCTCGACCAGGTCGACCAGCTCGGCCTCCGTGAGGTTCTTGCTGCGGCTCGTGTAGCCGACGATGTCGGTGAACGCGACGGCCAGCCGTTGTCCGTCCCCGTCGGCCTCGACCGCGGGCAGCAGCCGCTGGGCGGCGCTGACCAGGTGGCGGCGCCACACGTAGTCCTGGAGCTTCCCCACCCGGGGCGTCACGGTCTCGACCAGCTCGCCGATCCTGCGCTCGGGCCGGTCGTCCTGGAGCGCGAGCCCCGCCAGCAGCTCGGCCTGCCACTCCGCGAGCCGGGCGAAGCTCCGGCCCCAGGTGCGGACCAGCGCCGCCTGCGAGTCGCCCTCGAGGATGCCCTCCGAGACGAGCTCGGCGGTCATCTTGAGCGCCGCGACATCCTTCCTGGTGAACGCGACGTCGTCGTCCGCCGTCCGGGGGAACCCGAGCTGTCCCCACAGCTCCTCGGCCAGCTCGAGGGGGACGCCGGCCCTCTCGGCCACCTCGATCCGGGTGAGGGTGGCGCGCGCCCCGAGCAGGGCGCGCTCGATGTCGTCGAGGGGGACCTCGTCCGGTCCGTCGTTCACCGGGGGCACGTCTCCGGCTCAGGACCCCAGGCGTTCCCGGGACACGCGGTCGAGGGCCTCGGCGAAGGCAGGGATCTCGTCCCGGAGCCGGTTGACCTGCTCCGCGCTGAAGTGGATCATCTCGACCTTGCCCAGGGTGACGATCGAGGCGTTGCGCAGCGAGTTGTTGACGATGGCGCCCTCGCCGACGATGTCGCCGGGCCCCAGCCGCGCGATCTCCTCGCCCTTGCGCCGCACCGCGGCCTCACCGCTGACGATGATGTAGGCCTTGTCAGCGGGGGTCTTCTCCCAGATCGGCGACCAGGCGGCGGGGACCGTCACGTGGGTGCCGGTGTTCTTGATCATGTCGACCTCGCGGTCGCTCAGCTGGTCGAAGATCGTCATCGTCAGGCCTCCCGGTGCGGTGTACCTCCCGGTAACGATCCTTCCGGCCCCCGGGTCACGGTGTCCAGCAGGGTGAGGCGGACGTCACGCGGCGACCAGCTCGTAGCCGGTGAAGGCGGCGAGCAGCACGCAGACGCCCGCGCCGACGTAGTGCAGGGTGTGCAGGGGTACGACGCGGAGCAGCGCCCGGCCGGTGAGCACCGCCAGGCCGCTGACCGTCAGCAGCGCGCCCAGCGCGCCGAGGAACACGCTCACCGGGTCCTGGTAGCGGGCGACCAGGGTCAGCGTCAGCAGCTGCGACAGGTCGCCCCACTCGGCCGCGAACAGCACCAGGAAGCTGGCCCCGACTGCCTTGAGGCCGGACGCGTCGCCGGCCTTGGCGGCGTACTCGTCCCCGCTGTCGACCTGGTGGCCGCGCCCCTGCCGGAACAGGATCACGGCGCCGGTCAGGAACATCACCAGGGCCAGCACCCGCACCGCGTCGGTCGGCAGGAACGACGCCGCGTGGCCCAGGCCGACCGCGACCAGGGTCTGCACCGTGAAGGCGAGGCCCACGCCGAGCCACACCAGCACCGGCCGGAACTTGGTCGCCAGCACGAGGGTCGCGATGAACGTCTTGTCGGGCAGCTCCACGACGAAGATCGCGCCGAAGGTCAGCGCGACGACCAGGGGGTCCATCAGTGGTCGAGCCGGTCCGGTGCGGCGGGGTAGACGCCGAGCACCTTGACGTCGTGGGTGAAGAACTCGAGCTCCTCGAGCGCGCGGGCGACCCCCGGGTCGGAGGGATGGCCGTCGACCTCGGCGAGGAACTGGGTGGCGGTGAACTGGCCGTCGACCATGTAGCTCTCGAGCTTGGTCATGTTGACGCCGTTGGTGGCGAAGCCGCCGAGCGCCTTGTAGAGGGCCGCCGGAAGGTTGCGCACGTTGAACACGAACGACGTCACGACCGGCCCGTCGCCCACCGGCGCCTCGACGTACTCGCGGGAGAGGACGACGAAGCGGGTGGTGTTGTGGTCCTCGTCCTCGACGTCCGCGCGCAGGATGTCGAGGCCGTAGATCTCCGCGGCCAGCGGCGGCGCGATGGCGGCCTGCGTGGGGTCGCCGAGCTCGGCGATCTCGCGGGCGGCGCCGGCGGTGTCGCCGGAGACGACGGGGGCCAGGCCGAGCTCGCGGATCACCTTGCGGCACTGGCCGAGCGCGTGCACGTGACTGTGCACGGTCCGGATCGAGTCGACGCCTGCGCCCGGGAGCGCCATCAGCGAGAACTGGATGCGGAGGAAGTGCTCGCCCACGATGTGCAGCGACGACTCCGGCAGGAAGTGGTGGATGTCGGCGACCCGGCCGGCCAGCGAGTTGTCGATCGGGATCATCGCCAGGTCGGCGTCGCCGCCCTCGACCGCCGCGAACACGTCCTCGAAGGAGGCGCAGGCGACCGCCTCGTGGTCGGGGTGGTGGCGCTGGCACACGAGGTGGGAGTTGCTGCCCGGCTCGCCCTGGTAGGCGATGCGTCGGGCGTCGGGGGCACTCACCGTGCCATTTTCCCATGCCGCCCACGCGCCGCCGACGTCCGCCCGCCCCGCGGTCATAGGGTCGGCACCGTGTCGATCGTGCCCGTGCTCGCCGTCCTCTCACTCCTCGTCGCCCTGCTGGCGCTCGTGCTCGCGGTCGCCGGGCTGCGGCGTACCCGCCGCACGCGCGGCAGCGGCGCCGACGCGCTCCCCGAGGACGTCCGCGGGCTGCGGCAGGAGGTCGCGGCGCTGAAGCGCGAGGCAGGTGACGCGCTGCGCCACCTCGCCGTGGTGCGCTACGACGCCTTCGGCGACATGGGCGGCCACCTCTCCTGGTCGCTCGCCCTGCTCGACGACGGCGGCCACGGCGTCGTCGTCACCTCGATCCACGGCCGCTCCGAGGCCCGGACCTACGCCAAGAACATCGCCGCCTGGTCCTGCGAGCAACAGCTCTCCCCCGAGGAGGAGGAGGCCATCACCCACGCCCGCCCCTGACCCCACGAGGGAGCACCCCCGCACCCACGAAGTCGCAGTAGCGCACCTCCGAGGTCGCAGGTCGGCACGCGGCGTACGTGCGGGAGCGCGCCTCTCGCGGGTGCGGGAGTGCGACTTCGCGGGTCAGCGGGGGACGCGGACGAGGAGCCGGCCGTGGAGGCACTCCATGTGCAGCTCCTTGCCGGGGCCGATGGTGTCGCCGTCGAGCTGGCGGGGGGTGTCGCCATGGGCGCGGAGCACGACGGTGCGGCCGATCATCCGGTTGATGGTCTCGTCGGTGCGGGGACGTCGGGCCAGCACCCGGAACGCCAGCGGCACCCACGACAGGAACCGCTTGGGGTGCAGCACCACCACGTCGAGCAGGCCGTCGTCGATGGCGGCGTCCGGCAGCAGCGGCATCCCCGCCTGCAGGAAGCCCACGTTGCCGACGACGACGGTCCGGGCGCGGTGGCGGGTGAACTCCCCGTCGTCGACCGAGATGTCGACGCGCAGCGCCGGGAACATCAGCGCCTTGAGCGCGGAGAGGACGTAGGCCACCCAGCCCACCTTCTCCTTGATGCTGTCGTTGACGCCCTCCATGATCGCGGCGTCGAAGCCCATGCCGGCCATGACCATGAAGTGGGTGTCGTCCGGTACGCCGTCGCCGCTCACCCGCACCAGGTCGATGGCCCGGTCCTGGCCGTTGAGCGCGACGTCGATCGCCGACCGGATGTAGAGCGGGATGTCGAGGTTGCGCGCGAGCAGGTTGCCGGTGCCGGCGGGGACGATCCCGACGGGGATGCCGGTGCCGGCGAGCTCGGCGCACACCTCGCGCACCGTTCCGTCGCCACCGCACACCAGCACCAGGTCGGCCCCGCCGACCGACGCCGCCTCGGCCATGCCGGTGCCGGGGTCCTCGACCGTCGTGTAGTGCCAGGTGGGGGTCGACCAGCCGGACTCCGCGGCCATGGCGGTCACCAGCGCGCGGAACTGACCGACGTCCTCGACCTTGACCGGGTTGAGCACCACGGCGAGCTTCCTCTCGGTCGCGAACACCTCGGGCAGCGGCTCCGCCTTCTCGGCGTGGCCGCGCGGGACGGGGTCGATGAGCACCAGCCCGAGCAGCACCATGCCGAGCCCGAGCAGCGTGCCGGCCAGCAGGTCGGTGGGGTAGTGCCGACCCAGCAGGACCCGGTCGAGGCAGACCACCAGCCACGCCATGACCAGCAGCGCCGCGACCGTACGCCGCATCGACGAGCGACGGACGAAGATCCAGGTCAGCACCACCATCACCCCCACGAACGCGGCCACCGACGACGCGTGGGCGGAGGGGAACGACATGGTGGTCAGCAGGTCGACCGACGACTGCCAATCCGGGCGGGCCCGGGCGAGCGTCACCTTGACCAGCGTCGTCACCAGCGCGGTCACGCCCATCACCGCCGCGACGTAGAGGGCGGCACGGGTGTGCCGACGCCACAGCAGCAGGCCGGCGACGACCACGGTCAGCACCGTCATCGCGACGGTGGCGGTGGCCACCTCGATCCAGCCGAGCAGCGTGACCAGCCCGTCGTGGTCGTCGGCCCAGTCCTCGGCCGTACGCCCGAGGTGGTCGATCCCGGGGATCGGGGCCCGGTCGCGGGCCACCATCAGCACCAGCACGCCGAACAGCACGAAGCAGGCGGCGGACCAGGCGAGGGTCAGGCGATGGGGGCGGTCGAGCACGCGCTCCAGTATGACGACGCTTCGGGCGGCCACGTCGATCGACCGCCCGGAAGGGTGAGCGCGTCCCACCGACTAGCCTGACGACATGATCGACCCGCGCATCCTCCGCGACGACCCGGACCGCGTCCGTGCCGCCCAGGCCAAGCGTGGGCTGTCCGCCGACGTCGTCGACCGGGCGCTCGCTGCGGACGGTGCCCGCCGCCGGGCGATCGCCGACTTCGAGGCCCGTCGCGCGGAGCAGAAGCAGCGCGGCAAGGACGTCGCCCGGGCCCAGGGTGACGAGAAGCAGGCGCTGCTCGGCGAGGTCAAGGCGCTCGCCGCCGAGGTGAAGCAGCTCGAGGCCGCCCAGGCCGAGGCGGAGGGGGAGTGGCGGGCCGCGATCATGGAGATCCCCAACCTCGCGGCCGACGAGGCGCCGGCCGGGGGCGAGGACGACTACGCGGTGCTGGAGCACGTCGGGACGCCGCGCGAGTTCGACTTCGAGCCGCGCGACCACGTCGAGCTCGGTCGGATGCTCGGCGCGATCGACCTCGAGCGCGGCGCCAAGGTCTCGGGCTCGCGGTTCTACTTCCTCACCGGCGTAGGGGCCCAGCTCGAGTTCGCGCTGGTCAACCTCGCGTTCGACCAGGCACGGGCGGCCGGCTTCACCCAGGTCGTGGCGCCCTCGCTGGTGAAGCCGCGGGCGATGGAGGGCACCGGGTTCCTCGGCCAGGCCGCCGACGACGTCTACCGGATCGCGGGCGAGGAGATGTACCTCGTCGGCACCTCGGAGGTCGCCATGGCGGCCTACCACTCCGACGAGATCCTCGACGTCGCCTCGTTGCCGCTGCGCTACGCCGCGTTCAGCCCGTGCTTCCGGAAGGAGGCAGGCTCGCACGGCAAGGACACCCGGGGGATCATCCGGGTCCACTGGTTCGACAAGGTCGAGATGTTCGTCTACACGACGCTCGAGGAGTCCTTCGCCGAGCACGAACGGCTGCTCGCGTGGGAGAAGGAGTTCCTCGACAAGCTGGGGCTGGCCTACCGGGTGATCGACACCGCGGCCGGCGACCTCGGGCTGTCGGCGCAGCGCAAGTTCGACTGCGAGGCCTGGATCCCCACCCAGGGCCGCTACCGCGAGCTGACCTCGACGTCGAACTGCACCGACTTCCAGACCCGCCGGCTCGACACCCGCGGTCGTACGCCCGACGGCACGATCGGTCCCGTGGCGACGCTCAACGGCACCCTCACCGCCATCCCACGGGCGATCGTGGCGGTGCTGGAGACGCACCAGAACGCCGACGGCTCGGTCACCGTCCCGCAGGCGCTGCGGCCCTACCTCGGCGGGCTCGAGGTCCTGAAGCCGGTCGCCGAGTGACGACCTGGCAGCCGGGCCTGGTCGCCCTCGACATCGACGGCACCCTGCTCAAGTGGGTCGAGGGGGTCGGGACGACCTACGAGCAGGTCCCGGACGCCACCCGCGACGCCGTACGCCGCGCCCACGACGCCGGCGCCCACGTCGTGCTCGCGAGCGGCCGCTCGCCCCACGGCATGACCCGGGTCGCCGAGCTGCTCGGACTGCCTGTCGACGGCTCCGACCGGCTCTGGGCCGTGGCGTCCAACGGGGCCGTGGTGTTCCGCCACCCGCCGATCGAGGTCGTGCACGAGGAGCTGTTCGACGCCCGGCCGGCTGTCGAGGCGGTGCTGCGCGAGCGCCCCGGCGCCCTGGTCGCGGTCGAGGAGCGCGGAATCGGCTACCGGGTCAACCGGCCGTTCCCGGCCGGGGAGCTGTCGGGTGAGCTGATCGAGACCGACGTGGCCGACCTGATCGCCGACCACGTCAGCCGGGTGATCATCCGCGACCCGGAGGCCACGGCCGACGACTTCGTCGAGCTCGGGGCGCGGCTGGGCCTGCACGGTACCGACTACGTCGTCGGCTGGACCGCTTGGCTCGACCTCTCCCCGGTGGGCGTCTCGAAGGCCTCCGGCCTGGCGTTGGTCGCCGAGAAGGTCGGGGTGCCGCAGGAGGACGTGCTGGCGATCGGCGACGGCCGCAACGACATCGAGATGCTCCGCTGGGCCGGCCGCGGCGTGGCCATGGGCCAGTCGGTGGACGAGGTCCGCGAGGCGGCCGACCACGTCACCGGCTCGGTTTGGGACGACGGGGTCGTGACCGAGCTCTCGGGGTGGTTCCCGGACGCGACCGAGGGTCGCGCGGGATGAGTGACGCGTTCACCTTCACGGCTCCGCTGTGGCGGTGGTCGGCCCGTCAGGAGACCGCCGACCCGTCGGCGTGGTGCTTCGTCACCCTCCCGGTCCAGGTGAGCGAGGAGGTCCGGGTGCTCGCGGGCGAGCCGCGAGGCTTCGGGTCGGTGCCCGTACGCGTCGAGGTCGGGACCACCCGCTGGGAGACCAGCGTGTTCCCCGACGGCGAGTCGGGCTGCTTCGTGCTGCCGGTCAAGAAGGCCGTCCGGCAGGCTCACGGCGTCCAGGAAGGTGACGACCTCACCGTCACCCTCGAGGTCCGGGGGGCCGAGGGGTGACCGGCCTGCCTGAGCGGATCGAGACCACGCGGCTCCGGCTGATCCCGGTGACGGTCGATGACGCGGCCGACATGCGGGCCGGGCGGCGCCAGGACCGGTGGCACCACGATTACCCGCGTCCCGACGACGTCGACGCGGCCTCGCTGGTCCGTCCGGGCGACACCGGTCACTGGGGTCCGCGGCACGTCGTGCTCGGCCACCGGGCGGTCGGGTCCATCGGCTGCTTCGGCGTGCCCGAGGACGGCGAGACCGAGGTCGGGTTCGGCCTGGTCCCCGACGTCCGCGGTGACGGCGTCGCCACGGAGGCGCTGCGGGGCCTGCTCGCGGCGACCGACGCGGTCGGCGTCCGGCTGCGGGCGAGCGTCGACCCCGACAACGCCGCCAGCCTGCGGGTGCTCGCCCGGTGCGGCTTCAGCGAGCTGCGCGGGAGCACCGAGGCGGGCGAGCTGGTGATGGCCCGGCCGCTTCCCGCCGGGGGCTGACGTGGGCGTTCCGCGCCTGGTCGCCACCGACCTCGACGGGACCCTGCTCCGCAGCGACGGGTCGCTGTCGGACCGGTCCCGCGAGGTGCTCGCGACGCTGGACGACCGCGGCGTCCCGGTGGTGATCGTGACCGGACGCCCGATGCGCTGGCTGGCCGACCTGCGGCCCGTCGTCGGACAGCACGGTCTGGCCATCGTCTCCAACGGCGCCGCCGTCTACGACGTGGCCGCCGGCGAGGCCCACGACGTACGCGGCATCGAGGTGGCCGTCGGGGCCGACCTCGCCCGGCGGATCCAGGAACTGCTGCCGGGCGCCACCTTCGCCGTCGAGACCGTCACCGGGATCTCGATCGCCCCGGGCTTCGTCGAGACCGAGCGGATCCCCGCGGGCAGCCTCGTGGACTCCCTCGACGAGCTCTGGACGGCACCGGCCCTCAAGCTCCTGGTCCGCCACCCCGACGCCGGCCACCAGCGGCTGCGCGACCGGGTGGAGCGGGCGGTCGGCGACCTCGCCACCCCGACCTGGTCGACCGAGGGGCTGCTCGAGATCAGCGCGACCGGCGTGACCAAGGCGTCCGCGCTGGCCGCCGTCGCCGACCGGCTGGGCTTCGCCGGGGCCGACACGGTCGCCTTCGGCGACATGCCCAACGACGTGCCGATGCTCCGGTGGGCCGGAACGTCGTACGCCGTCGCGAACGCCCATCCCGAGGCGCTCGACGTGGCCGACCACCGGGCGCCCGCGAACGACGAGGACGGCGTCGCCGCCGTCCTCGCCGATCTCTTCGGGGTGTGAGCGACCCGGGGTCCGCCCCGACTGGCCTGCCGTCGGCGGGATCTGTGACCATTGCTCGCGTGTCCCACCCGATCCGACGGCTGCTCCCCGCGCTGCTCCTCGCGTGCGCCGGGCTGGTGCTGCTCCCGCCCGCCGCGCAGGCCTGCTCGTGCCAGGTCCCGTCGGTGTCGAAGGCGTCCCGGCAGGCCGACGTGGTGTTCACCGGGCTGATGCGCGGCCAGGAGCGCCAGGGCCGTCAGGTCGACCTCGCGTTCGAGGTCGACCGGATCTACAAGGGCGAGGTCACGTCCGCCACCGTCGACGTCGCCTCACCGACCGACAGCTGCGGTCTCGAGCTGACCGACGACGAGAGCTACCTGGTCTTCGCCGTCGACAACGGCACCCGGCTGGTGTCGGAGGAGTGCTACGGGACGACCCGGGCGCAGTCCCGCACCGTGAAGGCTGTCGAAAAGGCGCTCGGGCCGGGCGAGGAGTTCCAGCCGCCTGCTCCTGAGCCGGTGGAACCCACCTACACCCAGGTGCAGGCCGACCCGCCGCCGGAGTTCCTGCGGGTGGCCGCACCCGGCGCCGCGATGGCCCTGGTCGGCCTGCTCGGCTGGTTCGTCGTACGCCGCCGCGACTGAGCTGCCCTCGCCCTCCTCGTCGCGCTCGCAGCGGTAGTCCACGGCCGAACGGCTGGCTGACTGCGTCCCCGGCAGCCGGTTGCCCGTGGAGTATCCGGGCCCGTTCGAAGCTGGCTCCGCCGTCAGAGGTACATGCCGCCGGAGTCGCCCTGTCCGTGCTGCGGCGGCTGCCCGGGAACGCCCGGAGCGCCGGGTTGCGGCGGCGTCATGCCGGCGGGCAGCTGGCGGCGCATCTGCTCCAGCTGGGCGCGGGCGGCGACCTGCTGGGCGTAGATCGCGGTCTGGATGCCGTGGAAGAGCCCCTCGAGCCAGCCCACCAGCTGGGCCTGCGCGATCCGCAGCTCACCCTCCGACGGCACGGAGTCGTCGGTGAACGGCAGCGAGAGCCGCTCCAGCTCCTCGACCAGCTCGGGCGCGAGCCCGCTCTCGAGCTCGGCGATCGAGGCGTGGTGGATCTCCTTGAGGCGGTTGCGGCTGGCCTCGTCGAGCGGCGCGGCCTTCACCTCCTCGAGCAGCTGGCGGATCATGCTGCCGATCCGCATCACCTTCGCCGGCTGCTCGACCAGTTCGCTGATCCCACGTGCCTCGTCACCGTCATCCGCGTCGTCGGCGGCACCGGCGGTCGCGGCGGCGATGACGCTGGCCGGGACCGAGCCGACCGGCTGCCCGTCGGGCCCGACGACCACGACGTGCTGCTCCTGCCCGGAGGACTCCGACGACTGCTCGCTCATGCCCCACAGACTACGGGTCAGGGCGTGAGCAGCAGCTTGCCGATGTGGTCGCTGGCCTCCATCGACCGGTGGGCGTCCGCCGCCTCGGCGAGGGGGCGGGTCTCGTGGACGACGGGCCGGACCCTGCCCTCGGCGACCAGCGGCCACACGTGCTCGACGACGGAGGCGCAGATCGCCGCCTTGCCCTCGACCGGACGGGCACGGAGCGCGGTCGCGATCACCGCGCCGCGCTTCCTGAGCAGCGCGCCGAGGTCGAGCTCGCCCTTGGTGCCGCCCTGCATGCCGATCACGACCAGCCGGCCCTCGGTGGCCAGGGCCTTGACGTTGCGGCCAAGGTACGACGCCCCCATGTTGTCGAGCACCACGTCGGCGCCGTGGCCGTCGGTGGCCTCGCGGACCACCTCGACGAAGTCCTGCTCCTTGTAGTTGATCGTGGTCTCGGCACCCAGGTCGGCGCAGACGGCGAGCTTCGCCGCGGACCCCGCCGTGGTGTGGACGTGGGAACCGAGCGTGGTGGCCAGCTGGATCGCGAAGGTGCCGATGCCGCCGGCCCCGCCGTGGACGAGCAGGTGCTCGCCCGGCTGCAGTCCGGCCACCATGAAGACGTTGGACCAGACCGTGCACGCCACCTCCGGCAGCGCAGCCGCGGTCACCAGGTCGACGCCGTCCGGCAGCGGCATGACCTGCCCGGCCGGCACGACCACCTGCTCGGCGTACCCGCCGCCCGCGAGCAGCGCGCACACCTCGTCGCCGACCGACCACCCGTCGACGCCGTCGCCCAGCGCGGCGATGGTGCCGCTGCACTCCAGGCCGAGCAGCTCCGAAGCACCCGGCGGGGGCGGGTAGTGGCCCTGGCGCTGCAGCAGGTCGGCGCGGTTGATCGCCGTCGCGGCAACCCGCAGAAGAACCTCTCCCGTGCCCGGCTCGGGATCGGGTACCTCCCCGATCGAGAGCACCTCGGGGCCGCCGGCGCCGTCGGCGACGACGGCTCTCATGCGTCCTCGAAGGCGTCGTTGCTGTGGTCGACGGCGCTGTCGTCGGGCACGTCGTCGTCGATGTCGTCGGGGTCGGGCGCGTCGGCCGGACGGTCCCAGCCCTCGGCGAGGGCCTGGGCCCGGGCCGCGAGCCGCTCGATCTCGGCGGGGCCGGCGCCCAGCCCCCCGGCGGCGTAGCCGAGGAGGTACGTCGTGATCGGGGCGGCGACCTTGGTCACGTCATGGGCTGCGGCGCGTGCGAGGTCGAGCACCAGGGACTCGTCGACCTCGGTCTCGACGTCGAGCACGTCGCACAGCTCGTCGATCCAGTCGTGGATGTTCACGGGTCCAGCGTCTCGACTGGGACGGCGCCCCGCAACCCCGGGCCCGCCCAGCCGGCTCACCCCGGCAGGTCGCGCAGGTCCCGCCAGGTGTCGACGCCGCGCGCCTCGTCGCCGTGCGCGTCGACGTCGGCGAGGTCGAGCCGGGCGAGCAGGGAGCGGACCGACGCGCCGTGCGGGTCGTCGGGCGTGGCGGCGTCGAGGGCCGCGGTGCGCAGCAGCAGCACCAGCCGCCGCCGGCCGTCGGGGCCGACGAGCGCGGCGCCGTCAGGGCCGTCCGCGGCGACCAGCCGGCGGATCGTCGCGCCGGTGACGAACGGCATGTCGACGGCGAGCACCAGCACCGCGTCGGGGCGGCGGGCCAGCGCTCGTCGTCCGGTCACGAGGCCCGCGACCGGGCCGCCGAGCGGAGGGTCCTCGCGGACGAACGTCACCGGCCGGCTGGTCGGGACCGGGTCACCGACCACGACCACCTCGGTGGCGGCGCGGGTCGCCACGAGAGCGTGCTCGAGGAACGTCGCCCCCGCGTGCTCCAGCGACGCCTTGTCGGCACCGTCGAGCCGGACGGCGGTGCCGCCGGCGAGGATCACTGCTGCGAGGTCCACGACGGCAGTCTCCCAGCCGCGGCGTCCGGCGGAGGTGGCACTCTGGGTCCGTGACGTTGCGCGTGGCCCTGGTCCAGCACGCCTCCGGCCTCGAGCCGGAGGACAACCGCCGGCTGCTCGGGGAGCTGACGCCGGACGACACCGACCTGGTGGTGTTCCCCGAGGCGTTCGCCCGCGACTTCGGCAGTCCCGGGTCCGACGTCGGCGGCGCCGCCGAGCCGGTCGACGGCCCGTTCGGGCGCGAGGTGGACCGGGTGGCCGGGGAGCGGTCGACAACGCTGCTGGCCGGGATGTTCGAGGTGTCCGACGACCCCGGTCGGCCGTTCAACACCCTCGTCCTGCGCGGCCGCGCCCGCGCCGACTACCGCAAGGTCCATCTCTACGACTCCTTCGGATACCGCGAGTCCGACCGGCTCAGCGCCGGCCCGGTGGAGGCCGTCACGGCTCAGCTCGGCGGGCTCACGCTGGGCCTGATGACCTGCTACGACCTGCGGTTCCCCGAGCAGGCGCGGGCACTGGTCGACGCGGGCGCCGACGTGCTCGTGGCGCCGTCGGCGTGGGTCGCGGGCGAGCGCAAGGTCGACCACTGGCGCACCCTGCTGCGGGCCCGGGCCATCGAGAACGTCTCGTACGTCGTCGCGGCGGCTCAGCCCGGTCCCCGCTACTCCGGCCACTCGATGGTCGTGGACCCGCTCGGCGAGGTCGTGGCGGAGGCCGGCGAGGACGAGGCGACCGCGCTCCGCGCGACCCTGGACCCGGGGCTCGTCGCGGAGGCGCGGAGGACCAACCCCTCGCTCGCCAACCGCCGCCGGTAGCCTTCGCGGTCGTGGCCCGGAGCACCCCTCGACGACGCGCGGAGAAGCAGCGTCCCTGGTCGCGGCGGAAGCCCCCCGCGGCCGTGGCCGCACCCCGCCCTCGGGCCACCAGCCGCGTAGCGCCCACGCCCGAGCCCGAGCCGGAGCACGCTCCCGAGCCGGAGCCCGGTCCCGAGCCCGTCGAGCCGACACCCGTGCGCCCGCCGGACCAGCCGGTCGTCCAGCCGCCACCTGCCGGGAAGCCGCCGGGCCGGTTCCGGGTCCGGGTCTGGGCCTCGCTGTGGCTGCTGCTGACGCTCGCGGGTGCCGCGGCGCTGGGCGCGGGGATCCTCGGCTGGGGGCCGGAGATCCTGCCCGAGGCCGGGGCGGTCGTGGTTGCGGCGACGTACGTGTGGGCGCTCGCGGCCCGCACCGGCGGCAGGCCGGTGGTCTTCGGCGTGCTCACGCTCGCGATGGGTGCGGTGATCCTGCTGACCGACCGCGAGCTGCTGCGCAACGGCGGGGCGGTCATGCTCTGCGCGGTCTCGGCGATCCTCGCCGTCGTGGCGACGGTCCCGGCCGTGCGCACCCGCGAGGCGGTCCGCGAGGTGCTGGTGGCCGTGCTGGTCGCCGCGCTCGGCGGGCTGGCGGCCGCCGGCCTGCAGCCGAGCATCGACTTCGCCCGCTTCGAGTACCTCACCCTCGGCATGGCGCTGGTCGGGGGGCTGGTCGTCGTCTACCGGCTCGGTGCCGGCCTGCACGGCCTCGGACGCCGGGGCCTGGTCGTCGTGGTCGTCGGAGGGGTGGTGCTGGCGCTGACCCTCGCCTACGGCGAGCTGCTGCGTCGGTACGGCACCCCCGCACTGGTGCAGAACGCCAACGACGGGATCACGTGGCTGCGCGAGCACGCCGGCGCCTCGCCGCGGCCCATCGTCGCCGTCCTGGGCATCCCCGCACTGATGTGGGGAGTCCACATGCGGGCGCGGCGGCGACAGGGATGGTGGGTCTGCGTCTTCGGGGTGGTGGCGACCGCCCCCATCGCCCAGGCGTTTCTCCAGCCGTCGGCGCCGCTGCAGGAGTGGAGCCTCGCGCTCGGGTACGGCGTGCTGGTCGGACTGGTGCTCGGCTTCCTGCTGATCCGCGTCGACGTCGCCCTCACCGGCGGCCGCAGCAGCCGTGGCCGGCGCGGCCGCCGGGCCGAGGAGGCCGCCGCGCTGCGGCCGGAGCCGCCCCGGTTCGACGCCCTGCTGTGAGGCCCGGCCGGTGACGCGGTACGCACCGGTAACGACTAGCGTCGGCCCCATGGCCCGGGCCCAGGAGATCGAGATCGTCGCCGAGATGGTCGCCAACGTGATGACCGTCTACGTCGCCCCCGGCGACACCGTCGCCCCGGGCGACACTGTCGCGCTGCTGGAGTCGATGAAGATGGAGATCCCCGTGGTCTCCGAGCACGGCGGCACCGTCACCGGGCTCTGGGTCGGCCCCGGCGACGTCGTCCAGGACGGCGACGTCCTGCTGTCGCTCGGGAACTGACACAGGGCGTTGGAGCCCCGGCCGTCTCACTGGTGTTTCGAGACGCGTCGCGACCCCGTCGCTTCGCTCCCGGAATCGCCGAGCGCTCCTCAACCCGCTTCGCCGTTCCAGGACCTCGCAGGCTCGGTCCTGGGCTCGCGCAGAGGGGGCGGGATTCGAACCCGCGGCTGACATCTCTGCCAGCGACCGCTTTCAAGGCGGTTCCGATCGGCCACTCCGGCACCCCTCCGAGACGTCCCGGCGCAGGCCGGCACGCTCCCCGGGAGTCTACGGGCCGGGGGTCCGCGGCTCGGCGACTACTCGGACCCGCCCAGCTCGAGCTGGACCGCGTCCCACTGGAGATCGCGGGCGCGGCGGCGGTGCCGCTCGACGTCGCTGAGCAACCGGGTCACCTCGGCCCGGGCGACAGCCTCGCTCGCCGTCTGCACCACGTCTCCGAGTGCGCCCACCCGCCGCAGCAGCAAGGTGCGCTCCCGCGCTCCGCGCGCCCCACGGGCGGCCAGCCACCCGTCGTCGGCTGCGGGCGCCTCGACCGCCAGCAGGTCGCGTACGGCGGTGAGCTTGCGGCGCAGTTCCCAGCGCCACGCCTGACCGGCGGACGCAGAGGACGCAGGCGGGTCAGGCTCGAGGTGCGGCACGGTGAGGCTCATGGTGGGGCTCCGAGGGGGATGCGGCCCGACAGGAACTTCGAGTGTGACCCCGGGACCGGACCCACCACAACCCCGTACGGCGGTCGGTTCCGGCCATGCGGGAGGATCGGCACCATGTCGTCCGGTTATCGGCTCGCGCCGGCCCTGGCCGCCCGCCTGGTGGGACTGCTGCTCGTGCTGCTGGCGCTCCTCGTCCTCGCGGGCACGCTGCTCGTGGCAGTCCTGGACGGGCCGCCGGCGCTGCTGCTGGCGGTCGGGGTCGGCGCCGTGGTGGCGGTCGTCGCGCTCGTCGTGCCGCTACGGTCGGTGCGGGTCGTCGAGCTCGACGACGCGGGCTACCGGGTGCGGATGATCCGCGGCGCCGGCGTCCGCGCGGCGGGGTGGCGCGACGTCGCGGAGGCCGTCGCGGCGAGCCCGCACGGCGTCGACTGCGTGGTGCTGAGGCTGAAGGACGGCCGCACCACGAGCATCCCCGTCGCCGCGGTCGACGCCTCCCGTGAGGACTTCGTCGCGGACCTGCGGGCCCACCTGCGGCGGGGCGAGGGCCTGCGTCCGCTCTGAGGCGGCGTCCGGGCGAGGCCGATTCGGCGCCGCACATCGTGACCGGTAGCCTGACGACCGCCGTCCGGCCGTCGTGCCGGTGGTGGAGGAGGCGTCGCCTAGTCCGGTCTATGGCGCCCGCCTGCTAAGCGGGTTGAGGGCAAACCCCTCTCGCGGGTTCAAATCCCGCCGCCTCCGCGCGTAGGGTCGCCGTGCGCTCCTCCCGACAGGGAGGGGCCACGGACCTGCCGGTTGCACGAAAGTGCAATGCACAGAAATGGCCCACCCATCGCCTGCCCACGGGACGCCGGTCACACGAGACTGGTGACTGGCCTCGCACCCCGAGGCGAGTGAAGACATCACACCTGGAGTGAAACGCATGAAGATCGCCAAGAAGGTAGCCACCGCGCTGGTCGCGGCTGTACTGTCCGTCGGTCTTCTCGGGAGCATTGCCGGCCCTGCGGCCGCCGACACCAGCTGGGGCAAGGGCGTCGCGATTCCCTGACCCCCCGGCTGGACAAGCCACATCCCCGGTGTGAGACGAAAGGACCACGAGTCCCCCCAGATCACGGGTCCAGGGCCGTCCCCCGGCCCCGTCTCCACCACACGAGGGCAGTGACCTGGTCACTGCCCTCGTGCCTTGCCCGGGGTGGATCAGTCGTCGGTGTCGGAGTCGGGGCGCTCGCGCCCCGACACGCCCTGGGTGCCCATGACGTAGCCGAGCTGGAACCGGGTCTCGGCGTCGTACTCGTGCTTGAGGTCGGCCACGTAGCCGGCGTAGGTCCGGGGGCTGACGCCGAGCCGCTTGGCGCTCACCGGGTCGGCGTGCCCCTCGATCAGCATCCGGATGGTCATCGCCCGCTGCTCGGCGGCGATGTCGCGGAGCATCCCCGAGTCGCGGCTGGTGAAGGGCCTGCCCCGCTCCCACGCCCGCTCGAACACGTCGACCAGGTAGTCGACGACCGAGGGCTCCCGGATCACCACGGCGGTGTCGAGGTCCTGCTCCTTGCCCGGGATGACGGCGATCCGGTGGTCGAACACGATCATCCGGTTGAAGAACTCGTCGAGGGTCCGCACCTCGGCTCCCCGCTCGGTGACGGCGGCGACGTAGTCGGTGGTGATCGCGCTGCGCCGGGCGCTGTGCTGGTAGAGCGTGCGCATCCGGGTACCGCGCTCCAGCATCGCGGTGTCACGTACGGCGGCCGCCGCGAGCGTCTCGGCGTCACGACCGGCCTGCGGCTGGGCGGTCAGCACCTCGTCCTCGCAGTCGGCGACCAGCCCGGCGATGTAGGTGTCGATGCGCGAGCGACCGGACCCGTCGGGGTCGTCGTGGAGGACCATGATCGAGCTCTCCGAGCTCGACGGCGCACGCCGGAAGGCCTGGGCCACCGGCGTGAACGCCTGGGCCCAGCGCGACGATTCGAGCAGCAGCCGCGAGCCCTCGTTGCCGAGCGGGGAGACGATCCGCGACTGCACGGTCACCGGGTCGACCGGCAGGTAGCGGGCGGAGCCGCGGTCGGCCGTCAGCAGTCCCAGCTCGACCAGCAGGTCGAACGCGGGACGGTCGGGCCCGCCGTCGACCACGCGGGGGTCGGCGACGTCGATGCCGCCCGTGCCGACGACGTCCTCGTAGAGTGCCGTGGCGGCAGACTCGAACAGGACGCGGTCGTCGGGGCCGAACTCACGCACCAGCCATCCCTCTTCCTCCCCCGACGTCCGTGGGGAGAGGGTACCGGGACCTAGCCGCCCAGCCGGGCCCTCAGGCCGTCGAGCTCGGTCCAGAGCACGGCGGGGAGCCGGTCGCCGAAGCTGTCGAACCACTCCTGGATCTGCGGCAGCTCCGCGGCCCACTCCTCGGCGTCGACCCGCAGTGCGGCTGCCAGCTGCTCCTCGTCGATGTCGAGGCCCTCGGTGTCGAGGTCGCCGGGCGACGGCACGTGGCCGATCGGCGTCTCGACCGCGGCGGCCTGGCCGTCGATGCGCTCCACGACCCACTTCAGGACCCGGCTGTTCTCGCCGAAGCCCGGCCACAGGAAGCCGCCCTCACTCCCGTCATCGAGCTGGGCGCGGCGGAACCAGTTGACGTAGAAGATCCGCGGCAGCTTGGACGCGTCGTTGTCCTTGCCGACGTTGATCCAGTGGTTGAAGTAGTCGCCGGCGTGGTAGCCGATGAACGGCAGCATCGCCATCGGGTCGCGGCGGACGACGCCGACCTGGCCGACGGCCGCGGCGGTCGTCTCGCTGGAGAGCGTGGCGCCGAGGAAGGTGCCGTGGGTCCAGTCGCGGGCCTCGAACACCAGCGGCACGGTGGTCTTGCGACGGCCGCCGAAGAGGATCGCGTCGATCGGGACGCCGCGCGGGTCGTCGTACTCCGGGGCGAGCATGTCGCACTGCGTGATCGGCGTGCAGTAGCGGCTGTTGGGGTGGCTCGACAGCTCGGCGCTGTCGGGCGTCCAGGGCTGGCCCTTCCACGAGGTGGCGCTCGCGGGCGGGTTCTCGAGGCCCTCCCACCAGACGTCGCCGTCGTCGGTGAGCGCGACGTTGGTGAAGACCGAGCTGCCCTTGTTGATGGTCCGCATCGCGTTGGGGTTGGTGTGCTCGTTGGTGCCGGGCGCGACACCGAAGAAGCCGTACTCGGGGTTGACCGCCCACAGCCGGCCGTCGTCGCCGATCCGCATCCAGGCGATGTCGTCGCCGAGGGTCTCGACCTTCCAGCCCGGGATGGTCGGTTCGAGCATGGCGAGGTTGGTCTTGCCGCACGCCGACGGGAACGCCGCGGCGACGTACTTCACGACACCCTCGGGGCTGGTGAGCTTCAGGATCAGCATGTGCTCGGCGAGCCAGCCCTCGTCGCGGGCCATGACGCTGGCGATGCGGAGGGCGTAGCACTTCTTGCCGAGCAGCGCGTTGCCGCCGTACCCGGAGCCGAAGGACCAGATCGCGCGCTCCTCGGGGAACTGCACGATGTACTTGGTGTCGTTGCACGGCCACGCGACGTCGGCCTGGCCCTCCTCCAGCGGCATGCCGACGGAGTGGAGGCACGGCACGAACGCCGCGTCGAGCTCGGTCATCCGCTGCAGCACGTGGCTGCCCATCCGGGCCATGACGCGCATGCTGACCGTGACGTAGGCGGAGTCGGTGAGCTCGATGCCGAACATCGGCTTCTCGGCCTCGAGGTGGCCCATCACGAAGGGGATGACGTACATTGTGCGGCCCCGCATGCAGCCGGCGTAGAGCCCGCGCATGATCTCCTTCATCTGCGCGGGGTCCATCCAGTTGTTGGTGGGGCCGCAGTCCTTCTCGTCGACCGAGCAGATGTAGGTGCGGTCCTCGACCCGCGCGACGTCGGTCGGGTCGGACGCGGCGTGGAAGCTGTGGGGCTTCTTCGCCGGGTCGAGCCGGGTGAAGGTGCCGGTCGCCTCGAGGGCCCGGGTGAGCTCGTCCCACTCCTCGTCGGAACCGGTGCACCAGTGGATCCGGTCGGGCTGGGTCAGCTCGGCGACCTCGGCGACGAAGTCGAGGATCCCGGGGTGCGTGGTGGGGGCGTCGGTGCTGATGGTGGCGGTCATGCCTGGCCTCTCGCGGGCTCGAGGGTCATTCGCACGGCGGCGTCGACGGCGACTGGAGAATTGCGCGGGAGGTTACCGGCGTCCGTCCTGCGGACCTATTGGATCGATCTATGACTGTGAGCGCACTCTCACGCCGGTACGTCGGACGGGCCGGGCGGTGCCTATGCTGCGGGCATGTCTGGTACGCCGCTGCGGGTCGCCGTCGTCAACGACTACGAGATCGTCGTGGTCGGGATCGGGGCAGTCCTGGAGCGGTTCCCCGACCGGGTCAGGGTGGTCGAGCTCGACAGCGGCCTGTCGGTGGTGTCCGAGGTCGACCTGGTCCTCTATGACTCCTTCGGCCAGCCGCAGGGCGCCGCGCTCGACGTCCAGGCCCTCGTGGGCGAGTCGGACGCCAAGGTCGTGATCTTCAGCTGGAACACCCAGGCGGAGCTGGTCGAGCAGTCCTTGGCTGCCGGCGCCGCGGGCTACATCTCCAAGAGCGTGACCGGCGAGGAGCTGGTGAAGCAGCTCGAGTCCGTCCACGCCGGCGAGACAGTGGTGCCCCCGGTGGAGGACGTCGAGGGCACCTTCGGCCACTGGCCGGGCGACGAGCACGGCCTCACGCCGCGGGAGGCCGAGGTGCTGGCGCTGATCTGCCAGGGGCTGAGCAACCAGGACATCACCGAGCGTGCCTTCCTCAGCATCAACACGGTGAAGAGCTACGTGCGCACGCTCTATCAGAAGATCGGCGTCGAGAGCCGCACCCAGGCGGTGCTCTGGGGCATCGACCACGGCTTCCGGCCGGACCACGTGCGGCACCGGATCACCCCCGACTCCTGACCAGCTGCACACCTTCGGGGGTGCTCCCGTTCACCCGCGGCTGGTGGGGTGGAACCTGACGCAGGGCGTCCTGCCGGACTCACGCAGTCCGATCGGGGCGGGACGCCCTGCGCGACGACCGGAACTCGTCCGGCCCGATTCGGTGTCGTCCCGGCTCTCGGCTATCCTCGTGCAGTCGCTCGGCCCTCCGGTCGACGACGGGCGCCCGTAGCTCAACGGATAGAGCATCTGACTACGGATCAGAAGGTTTGGGGTTCGAATCCCTACGGGCGCGCTCAACGAAGCCGCAGGCAGATCCCCCACTGACCTGCGGCTTCGTGTCATTTCGGGGAACCCGCACGAGCCGGGCAGACCACCGAGACGGGGCCGTGCTGCAACCCGCGGCTGCAACCGAGTCATTTTTCGTCCTCGAACAGGCCGCCGAGGCGGTCCAGAGCCTCCCGCTTCTCATCGAGTGTCACGTGGCCGTAGACGTTCATGGTCATCTCGATCGTGGAGTGGCCGGCGATGTCCATGGCTGTCCGCGGGGGCACGCCGAGCCCGAGCAGGACCGACACGCATCCGTGCCTGAAGTCGTGCAGCCGAACGACCCGGACTCCGGCGTCCCGGCATGCATTCTGGACGACTCGGGTGCAGTTCCGTGGGTCGATCGGTGTCCCGATCGGCGTCGTGAACACATACCCGTGCGACGGCCAGTTCTCGGCCAGCTCGACGCGTTCCTTCTCCTGGTTCTCGCGGTGCTGCTCCAGCGCCTCCACGATCACGCCGGGGAGCGGGATGGTGCGCCGCGATCGGGCTGTCTTCGTAGGCATGGTCGCCAGCTGGCCGTCGATGCGCTGGAGACCCCTGCGGACCTGCAGCCACCCCTGCTCAAGGTCCACATCGGTCCACTGCAGTCCGAGGGCCTCGCTCCGACGCAGTCCGAGTAGGGCAAGGACGGCGATCAGGGCAAAAAGCCGGTGCTCGCGGGTGTGCCGCAGAAGCGTCTTCACTTCGTCGACGGTGAGCGGTTCCCGATCCGCCTTCGGAGGACGTGGCACTCGCACCAGCTTCGCGACATTGCGGTCGAGCAGCTCCTCCCGAACCGCATCCTCAAGGGCAGTCCTGAGCGTGGCGTGCACGTAGCCCACCGTGCGGACGCCGACCTCCCGCCGTCGAAGTGACTCGAAGTACAACCTGAGGTCGCGTGCTGACAGCGCGGACAACCGCTTCCGGCCCAGGTCGGGGATCAGATACCGCTCCGCCTGGAACCGGTAGGCCGCGAGCGTATTCGCCCGTACCCGGTGCACAACGATCTGGCTCAGCCACTCGCGGAGGTAGCCCTCGACCGTCAGATCCGCTGGCGCTGTGCGCCGCCCCAGGGCCTCACGGTCGAGGAGCTCGGAGATCTTCGCCTCAACCTCGCGCTGCGTCGCACCCGTGACCGTCCGCCGAACCCTGAGACCGTTGGTCTGAGTCACGTAGCACTGGCCCGACCAGCGACCGTTGGGACGGCGGTAAACCGTGCCCTCGCCGTTCGCCTTCTTGCCAGAGCCGCTCATCCCGCCTCCTCGAGTTCCAGCCGCGCGACATAATCGGACAGCGCCCGGGCCGAGATCCGACGCGACGCCCCGACCTTCACCGACCGGATACCGCCTTCGCGAATCAGATCGAAGACCCGGTGCCGGCCAATCCCAAGACACGCGGCCACCTGCTCGACATTGAGAAGGAGTGGCGGGATCTCCTCCGAGGGAATGAGCCACAAGTTGGGCCGCACCACCAGGGTGCCTTCGTCCGCGGGCTCAGCCCCTGAGTGCCGGTTAGAGGCTTGCTGCTGGTCCATCGTCCCGTCCTCCCGAGTTTGTGGCTAGGGCCCGCGGCCTCCCGCCGCGTGAGTGTTCGGTCTCCGGCCTGCCCGTCAAGGGCACTTCGTGTCACTTCGTGATTCGCTGCGCTCTCCCTTGACGGCCAGGCCGGAGACCTGGTGCTGGCTGGCTGCCGGGAGGCCGCGGGGTCTGGACGTCCGGGCCGTGCGGTCTGCTGCCGGGTCCGGCGCGCTTCGCGGCGTCGTACTGGGCGCGTCTGCGCTGGGCCTCGGCGATGGTGGCGAGCACTGCCGAACGGCGGGTGCCGAAGGTGATCCGGGTCGGGTCCAGTGGCTGCCACTGGTACCGGACGCTGCCGTCGTCGTCGACGAGGTCGGCGGCGCAGCGGTTCGTGTCTTCAACGTCGACCCCGGCCGCTTCGAGGACCTGGCGAACGACCTCGGCGCGGTCGGCCCGGTGGTCGGTGAGGGTCTTGCCGGTCCACTCCCGCGACACTAGGCAGCGGCGGCCGCCGTAGCCGAGGTTCTCCGGGTCGTGGGCCGCCTTAGAACAGGCGCCGGGGACGAGGCCGGGACCGGCGTGCTTGGGGTGGATGCCGTAGCGGAGCCAATTGGCGCACTCCGGGGAGCAGGGCAACCACCGGATCTCCCGCATCAGCCGGTCCACATGGTCGGCCTGCCGAGGGCTGATGTGGTCGGGGTCGTAGGCATCGCTGATGGACTTGGTGAGGTACTTGGTCAGGTAGCCGATCACCCGGTTGGTCCGCTGGGAGTCGGCGATCAGCCACTTGTAGTCAGACTGGGCACCGAACCGCAGCGTGTGAGCCGGCCGCTGGGCGGGGTCACGTTCCAGGGCGTCGTCGAGGTCGTCGAGCGCCTGCTCCCACGACGGGAGGGCACGGCCGGTGGTCGGGCAGCGGTAGACCTCGAGCCGCTCGTCCCACTCCGGCAGCTGGGATCCGGTGTAGACGGGCTGGTCGAAGGGGGGCCACCAGACCTGGTGGTAGGTCGCCCGGACCACCTGCAGCACCACCGAGCGGGGGACCACGCCACGAACCGCAGCGTGCAGGTGCGGCGTCAGCCGGCGCTGCTCCTCCACCGTGGCGAAGTACTGCACCCGATACCCGGCGCAGCGTCGAAGGTTCTGCCAGAACCGGTCCACCAACCGCCCGAACAGCATCGCGTCCAACGCCGCACGCCGGTAGTCATACGAGCCCGGGTCGACCGGAGTGCCGTCTGAACGGACGCGGCCGTAGGAGGGCAGCGTCAGGGTGAGGAACATCGAGGGCCGGTACGTCCGCCCCGAGGGGGAGGTCATCTGCTTCCCGATGGTCCGGTCGGTCATCGGGACCCGCGGCAGGTCCGGCACGTCTTGACGTCGACGGGTGGACCGCACCCGCCGCGAACCCTCCCCCTCTTCGGATTCGTCTGCGTCGTTGTCGGGTTCCTCGTCCGGCTCGTCAAGGTCGTCGGACATATCGTCGTCGTGTTCGCGGTGCCAGCCCTCACGGCACTGCTGAATCCGCAGCCGACGCGCCTTGGCCGCACACGGCGGACACTTGCTCGCCCGGGTGGACCCGCACGGGATCGCCACGGTCTGCACCGCACCGGTGGCGGTGTCGACCAGTTCTTGCAGCACCGGCCGGACACACACCCCGTTGGCCTCAGCCGTGGCCCTGAGCAGGTCCTCGTCCTGGGCCTCGACAAGCTGGTCCAGTGTGGTCATGCCGCCTCACCACCACGACCCGGCACCCGGGCCCCAGATTCGGTCGCGAGGGCCTCGGGGCTGTGTGCCTGCCACCACGCGATCAGCCGGTCCGCATGGTCGACCGGGCGGCAGCGCGGACACGGACCGACCGCGGGCAGGTGCCCGAAGCCGAGGCAGACCCCGCAGCTGGTGTTCATGCCGCGTCACTTGCGGCGGGGAGGGCCTCGATGGTGTCCGGGGTCGCCATGCTGGTGATGTGGTCGTCGGTGACGAAGGGGAACCGGACCCGGATGGGTTCTGCGACCCCGTCGAGCACGACGTACCCGACGCCGGGGAGGCGTTCAGAGATCTGGTCACACCGAGCGCCGCGACGACGTGAGCCTTCGCCGAGGGTCATGTCGACCTGTTCGGGTTCGGTGAGCCGCAGCGCGATCCGGGTGGGGAACAGGTCGCGGAACGGAAGAACCTCCTTGCGGGGGTCCTGCAGCGCGGCCACGACCACGACCCCGACGGCGCGGCCCTGGGAGAGCAACAGCGACAGAGCGGCCTTGATCCGGCTCTTCGCGTCCCGGTCGGTGACGTAGGCGGTCAGCGAAGCCAGCTCATCGACGAGCACCACGACCAGCGGGTCACCGGGTGTCGGTTCGTGCAGCCGGGTGACGCCGCGCAGCTCAGCCTGCCGGTCGCGCATGATCCGGACCGCGTCCTCGAGGAACTCGGCAAACCCCACCTCGTAGGAACCCGATCCTCCGGTGCTGGTGCGGTCGTCGCCGTAGCAGTAGCGGGCATACATCCCGGCGCCGGAGGCGAACTCCATGCCGCCCTTGGGGTCGAGCACCCACAGCTCCGCCGTCCCCGCGGTCACCGCGGACTGCAGGGTCCACAGCAGCGTCTGCAGCACCGAGCCCTTACCGGACCCGGTGGCGCCGGCGACCAGGACGTGGTTGCCGAGCAGCCTCAGCCGGTAGTCCTCGCCGTCCTCGCGGCGGGCCACCGGCAGCGCGGAGAAGTCCGGGGTCCCGGCCGGGTCGGGGACTTCGACGACCTCGCCGAGTGGGTCGTGGACCAGCAGCCACAGCTCGACCTCCCCGTGCCGCCTACCGGTGCGGACCCGGCACTCCACGGCCCCGAGCGTCATCGCCAGGCGTTCGGCCTTCTCGGCGTAGTCATCGAGCACCTGACCGGGCAGCATCCGCACCCTGACCCGGTCCACCGCCCCGATCGCCGTGACCCGGCCGAGCGTGGGCAAGTACTGCCGGTCGACCACCGTCACGTCCAGGCCGCAGGTCACCATCGCGGGCTGCCAGCCCCGCCGGTAGACCATCACCCGTCGCCACACCGCCCGCGCGGGCTGACGCACGCGGCGTCGAAACGAGGCCGGGTGGAGCCGCCACCACACCCCCAGCGCGACCGTCGTGGTCACGATGCCGGCGACGATCCCGGGGCCGCCCACGAGGCGCAGAAGCACCACGACGGCCAGCAGGGGTGCCCACAGCCCGGGGCGACGCAGCACGGTCATCGCGACCCGGCCGAACCAGCGTCCCAGCACCCCGGCGACGACCACCGCGAGCGGGATCCGCACCGACTCCGGCCGGAACGGCACCCCCCGGCTGTTGTAGCGCTCACCGGATAGGTTGACCCGGGCCGACATCACAGCGCCCTTCCGTTGGCCCACAGCCAGTCCCCCGTCGCCCCCAGCACGTCCTGCAGCGCCGGACCCGCCGGGGTGGCCGCCAGGGTCAGCCCGAACACGATCGCCACCAGCGCCGACCCGGGCCCCAGACCGTTGCCCCTCATCAGGAGCAGCATCACCAGCGCCAGGACAACGCAGACGCTGACCGCCGTCATCACGCTGCCGCCTTCGAGCCGCCACCGGACCCGCTCGACGAACCCGTCGACGAGCTCAGCGGACGTGGTGGGCTTCGTGCCGTCGGCCTTGATGCCCTCGGCCTGCCAGCGCTCGACCATGGCTCCCGCCTTGTTGACCCGGACCGTGACGGTCAGGCCCTCGAACGAGATCGGGGAGAACGCGGCCGGCTCGGGGCGCTCCAGCGCGCCGACGGTCACCGCCGCGGTCACCGTGTACTCGCGCCCGAACGACTCCGAGCGGTAGATGATCTCCACCGTCCACAGCGGCATTCCGGTGTTCTCGTCGCGAGCCTGGGTCTCCGACTGGCGCCGGCCCTCAGGGGTGTCGATCCACTCCATCACTGTCCCGACGACACCGGTGGTCGCGATGTTCTGGCGGGGGCAGTCGATTGCGAACGTGCTCATGTCGTTCCTCCTTGGTCGACGGCGCCCGAGCGGCGCCACTTGCATGAGTGGAGCATAATATTCTCACTCATGCAAGTGACATGTGCACTCGTAGACATAATGCGTCGCATGGGGGAGCATCAATGCGTCAGGCGCCTTCTCGGGCGCGACCAGACAAGGAGGGATCGGATCCCATGTCACTCACACTCATCGCAAAGTGGGTCGCCTCAGGCGGCAGCGGCTGCCCGAGCGTGTACGCCACCGACGACCCGGAAGTTCTGGTGGTCCAGGGGAACGTGCTGGACGCCGCGACACGGGACGACCTGCAGCAGGTGCTCAGGGGCGAGGACGCCGTCTCCATCCCGAAGGAGACCATCCTGCGCGCGGCCAAGCTGATCCAGGAGCAGACGTGACCGAGCGGTTCCAGGACCTCTCGGACCCTCGATGGCTGGCCCTGTTCGAGGGCGTGCAGTCGTCGTGGTTCCGGCTGGAGACGCTCCAGACCTACGACGTCGACTACGAGGACGAGGAGTTCCGCAGTTTCCAGGAGTCCGGCCGGTTCGACCGGACCGACGACAGCTGGCAGCGGATGATCCGCGAGCACACCGCATCAGGGCGCAGGCTCCAGCGAGTGCACGTGGTCGAGGAGCCGCTCAGTGACTACCTGCGCTACGAGTTCGCGGCGTACGAGCTGAACCGGCAAGCCGGCGAGGACATTCGCATCATCCAAACCGCTCCCGGTGCTTGGCCCGAGGGGCTGCCCCGCGGCGAGGACTTCTGGCTCTTCGACGACCTCGACGCCTGGACGATGCAGTACGACACCGTGGGACGATTCGTCGCCGCGGAGCGAGTCACCGACCCCGGGGCGCTGGAGCAGTACCGGCGATGGCGAGACCTCGCGCTGGCAACGTCGACTCCCATGACCGACCACGCTGCCACCGCGTGACCACCTGAAGGGACCACTAGATGGCTGCCTCCGCCCAACGCGCGCGAACCGCCTTCACCGAGGCGCTCCGTGCGGTCCGGCGGTCTGGCAACCTGACCGGGGCCGGGCTCGCTGATCGGCTCGGTCCTGGGTGGGGGCAGCCCAAGGTCTCCAAAATCGAATCCGGACGACAGATCCCGACCGAGGCCGAGACGCGTGCCTGGGCGGAGGCGACGGGAGCCGACGCCGGCGAGCTGCTCGTCCTCCTGGCGCGGGCCAGGCACGAGTACGAAGCGTTCCGCGACTCCTACAAGACCGACGGTGGTCCCGACCGTCACCAAGAGGCCTACGCCGAGGCCGAGACCAATGCGAATCTGCTCTTCGGGTTCCAGCCCAACATCGTCCACGGCCTCCTCCAGACCCCGGACTACGCCCGCCGCCTGCTCCATCTCCCCGGGGGACCGGGGGACCACGGCGCCACAGAGGAAGAGATCGACAGGATGATCGCGGCCCGTATGCGCCGAGCTGCCGTCCTGTACGAGCCGGGTCGTCACGTGACCGTCCTCATCGGCGAGGCCGGGTTGCGCAACCGTGTGGGTTCCGATGAGGTCATGCGAGACCAGCTCAGGCACATCGCTCGACTGGCGGAGACGTCCCAGCACGCCACCATCGGCGTCCTGCCTTTCGACCGCTTCCCGGTGCTCATCCAGCACGGTTGGGACCAGCGTGACCAGATCATCACGCTCGAGACCGCCGCCGGGGACCTTGAGATCGCAGACCCCGCCGAGGTCGATCAATACGAACGCTGGGCCAAGCTGCTCACCGAACAGGCCCTCACCGGCCGTGATGCAACCGACCTTTGCTCCGCAATCACAGGTTGACTCTGGAGTGAGTCGGCTCGCGCGAGCCGATCGGTCACGCTTCGTCGGGGGGCCGATTGGCCTGGCCGCGTCGCGCAGGCCGGTGGTACGAACCGCCTGTAGGCTGCGCATCACCGCACGGATCTGCATGCTCTTGGGGGATCGAGTGAAAGCTACGCGCTTCTGCCTATCAGTCGTGAGGAGGGGGCAGCCGGCTAGTCGACCGACTCTAGGCGAGGACGTTGCCGAGGTCAGCGACTTCCTTGTGTCGCATGTCGAGAACCTCCTAGAAGGTGCAGAGAGAAAGCTCGCTCCTGTCACTTCACTCGTCGCCAGTGACGGCAACAGTCACTTTGACACCCTTCGACAGGGCACAGACGAGGAGTTCGTAGCCGCCGCGGACTCCCTCACGAAGACGCTCGTGGCCGAGATGGGCCGCGTCAATTCCAAGGAGGGAGTGCTTGTCTGCGCAACCTTCGAGAATCAGGACGGCGACACCCTCGCTGCCGCGCTCAAACTGCAAGTCGTCAGCGATCATGGGGCGGTGCTGGAGCAACTCGCCTCTGGCGAAATGGCCCTGTCGGCAGTCGAACGTGTGTTGGACCGCCCGGGCGAGTTACAGAAGGGTTTGGTCTACCCCGATCCCAGAGACGATAGCGACGCCGTGGTCGGCGACAAGGCAAACCAGCGCGAGGCACGATACTTTCTCGTGGCCATGGGTGTGACGGCGGAGGAGCACGCCAAGAAAGCCCTTGGGGCCGTGGTCGAGACTCTGCTCGGGGTAGTGCGCGAAGAGGACAAGCGCTCCGTCATCCGACAATTGGCGACCGCGGACCCAGGACCTGTCGACGAGGTGGTGGCTGCCGCCACGGACGGGTTGCAGGTGACTCGTCCTGTGGACGAAGTGGTCGACGAGTTGGCGAGCAGAGAGCGGCCCATTCGCCAGGTCAACACCAAGACGCCGTTGAAGGCGACCATCCACGCAGGCACGGTCAAAGTCGACTTGAGGTCGCTGGACCTTGAGCGCGTAACCGTCGAGCCGGTTGCCGAGGGCGGGTGGGACATCACCATCCACGTAGACGCCGAACCGGTCATTCGGCACCACTCGTGACTGTCGGTGCTCCACGGCAACATCTCCTTCCGTGATGGCTTCCATGACAGCGCCGGACAGTGCTCGACGAGCGGTCGAGGCTGCCCGGACCCTTGCCGATCATTTGGCCCGGTTGGGGTCGGCACACGAACGTCGGGATACGTTGTTCGAACGGAATCTCACAGGTGTACTGACCGGAAATGATGTTCTCGAGATTCTCCCGGCGGTCAAAGCCGCGGCAGAGGCGGGCCACTCCTGCAGCCTCGAACTCGAGTCCGACGGAAGCCTCGACATTACGTGGTACAGAGACGCCGACCCGGACATCGTCGGGGATCAAGACTTCCTCATCGACCCAGTCGAACAGAGTCGCCTTCGACGCCTCATGGCCGCTGGTGATGTCGCCGGCACCGTCGAGGCTCTGCGAGACCGCACATTCGTGTTTCGAACGGCAATGCGATTCAAGGAATCAGGGCTTGCTTGGATCCCTTCAAGTGAGTTGCTCCTCGAATCGTTCGCCTCAGGGGCATGGCTCAGCACGCTGCTTCAACTGTCGCATTCAGCTGCCGAGGGTCACGCCATCCTCTTGGTTGACGGCCTCGACCAAATGGTGCAGACCCCCGGATTCACTTTCATGCCCACGGACCAGAGCATGTCGCTTCCCCCGGTGCCCACGGACGGCGATCACGGCGTGGAGGGCGAGCTCTTCCGATCAGTCCGCATCGAACGGGGGTGGCCAAAGGTACCGCCACCTACAGCCATGACGCCCGACCCCGACGCGGGGGGTGGCCTCGCGTCGGCACTCGTGTCGGTGGCTCATGCCCTGGCGTGGATGTGGCTATCGGCAGACCCCCCGATTCTCACTTCGAGCTCGGTCGTAACGCGCTACCGGGGTGTTCGCGACATCGAACTGACCCTGGCTCCGCTGCCCGGGATACGGCGCGAAGACCTGGAGCAGGCGGTTGCGCTGTGGCGCTGGCTGGCAGCTGGGGGAGACGACCCCGTCAGGGCCGACGCGACACAGCGGGCCATCACCCTGGCGGCCGCACAGCCGGCGGACCTTCCCGGCGCGGCCGGTCCTGCTTTGCGCACCGCTCGCACCCTCCACGACCTAGCCACGAGCGGGGCGATCGCTGAGGCGCTGGCAGCCAGGCGAGCTGGTCGCGACGCCGCTGCCGCCGCCGCAACTACGGCAGCAACAACCTCGCGGGAAGCGGCTGGCAAGGCAACCGAGCGGAGCCTTGCATTGATGGTCGCCGCGGCAGCGGTCGTCTTCGCAACGGTGCAAGAGGTGCTCGAATGGTATGCCTCGGTTATCGCGCTGATCGCACTGGCGCTGTTACTGATTGGCAGCCTCGTGGTGGCGCGAACTGTCGACCTGGCAGCGGCTGATCGTGCTCTCGACTCTTTCGATGAGGACCTCGACGACTATCGCGAATCGCTCAGCCTCGACGACCTTCAGCAGATCAAACAGTTGGCCGTGCTGCGCAGTGCCCGTCGTCATGTCACGAGCGCGCGTACGGCCGCGACGTGGGTGTACGTCACCTGCTCGATCGTTGCGGCAGGTCTAGCCGTGCTTCTTGCCTGGCCAAACATCTCGTAGCACCGACGCCCTCCAGGCTGCCGTTAACGGCGCCATCGCTGGGCCCTTTGAGCAGCCTAAGTCCATCGCAGCCGCTGGATGGTTGCGGGAGCGCACGCAGTGTGGCAGTCCTCTGATCCGACGACCGCATCGACTCGTGCAGGTGGGGAGACGGCAACGGTACTACTGGCTGCTGACGGCGCCCAGACGAGGGCTAGCTGGATCTGCGTCCAGCATCGGCACTGCCGACAGCGACCTCCATGAGCCGTGCATCCTCCTGCGCGTTCGCGATGACGTTTCCTACTCGCCATCGCTTTCGTTGAGCACCCACGCGCGCTTCAGCGGGATCTCTGCACGCAGGGTCTCCGAAAGGGCTTCGTAGGCGTCGAAGATCTGGTCGATCACGTCGTCGGCATCCCAGACCCGCATAGTCAATCGGTCCTTTCGGATCTCATTCCTCGCGTCCTTTGTGATGCCTCCCCATGCAACCAGCAATCCCTGATCGGCCCGATGCGACAGCATGGCGCCCTGTAGACCGCGTACGATCGGAGCGCCGACAGGCCCTGGCTCGGACTTCACTTCGACGATAAGCGTGGGGGAGTCGAGGCCGAGTGGACCAGTTCCAGCGAGGATATCGACGCCCTGGTCTTTGCCCGGAGGGGAAACGTCGCAAACGAATCCACGGACCTCCAAGATCGCAGCGACCAGACGCGTCAGTTCGTGCTCGCGAAAGTGCTTGCGCACATAGGTGCGAACGCGATCGCGGATCGTTTCGATTGTCGGCACCGGGTCCGGATCAGTAGGCGTGTCCGCCGAATCCGTCGGTGTCTCGACCGAGGTCGGATCCTCGTGCTCGCCCGCCTCGGGGTCGAGCCCGGTCGCGATCACTTGGGCGAATCTAGATTCTGCGCTATTCCGCTTGATCCTGAACACGGTCATGATGGAGCCGAGGGAGTTTAGGAGATCTTGGCCGAGGGCCGATCGCGGGACGTCGTCACGGATCCAGTCGACCTTTACCGTGTGGCGGGCCGGGGCGGAATCGTCGAGGTGCTCGTAGCTGGCTGTGCAGCGGCCCATCACCAGCAAGCCGGCGCCGGAGAGCGGCATGATGACAATATCTCCGGGCTCGATCGACCGGAGGCCCCACAACTGACCGGCGAAGTTCGCAGCCTTGGCATTCGAGACGTCGGGATTCACGGACCGGTACTTCGCCAGTACATCGTCACGGGTCGTGGCGTCCGCCAGGGAAGGGACCTTGTTCCACGCCGCTGCCGCTCTGCCCTCCTCGATGCACCACTGGGCGTACGAGTTGCCGCGCCCCCCTCGAACCACCCAGACCGCCATGTCGCTACCTCCGCTGCTCGCCACTCGCCCTATCAGATCAGACTGACGGCCCTCCAACACCCACTTGCCACGTGCAGCGCATCGCCGCGCACGTTCCACGCGATGATCGCGGCCGCCGAGCCGCCGCTGCCGGCCACGACCCGACTCGGACACTTTGAGGTGACGACAGGCAGCGGATTGATGCCACCGCTCGGAGGCCCCGTCAATCTATGGGGGAGAACCAGGTGCAGCGCTGCCCGATGCGGCAGTGGGGCGCCAAGTGTCGGTGCCCTCGTGCAAGGTCTCCTTGTGAGCCTCACTCGTGCAAGGGGAGTCTGATGACGCTAGCGATCGCTATCTCTGGGATGGGTTTGGCTTTGCTGTCATTTCTGTGGCAAGTCTGGACACATCTGTCCAGCGGGCCACGAGTGGAGGTACAGGTCTCGAATTCGATCATCCCAGACGGCCGTCCCCCCTACGACTGGCTGGTATGTGTCGGCAGGTTCGGGTCGGGGAGCAGGGAGATCGGCTTGTCCGCTCGGAGCGCCGAGTTGACCGCGACGAGGACGTTGTTGAAAGCCCGCCGTTCCGCCTCGCCCCGGTAGCCCCTGAAGTGACCGAACGCCGCCCGACCGGTCCGGTCCTTGACGACGCAGGTGTTGTGGAACAGGTGCAACGGCCCGTCGGGTCGGTTGCTCTTGAAGAAGACTCCCAAGGCGAGAGGGCGATCCTCCTCGGAGTCCGGAACCGCGGCGTCGATCTGCTCGACGACACGGGGGCGGGACTTCGCGAACGGCCGCCGCAGGTCGAACAGGTTGCGGTAGACCCAGGCGCCCTTGCCCGCCTTCTTCAGCCCGAAGCTGATCCCGGTCTCGCACCGCTCGATGACGTTCCCGAACACCTTCAGGTTCGCGCTGCCCTCGGTCTCGGCGATGATGGCGTCGTCGTCGATGTTGTGGATCCAGTTGTCGGAGAACTCCAGGCCGTCGCCGAACATGGCGACGTCGTGGCCGTTGACGAACTCGCAGTGGCTGATCCGGGTGTGGGTGCAGGCGGTGGTCCCGCTCAGCAGCGCCTTGACGGTGTTCTGACCCGGTGCTTGGGGGGCGTCCTGGCCGTCCGACATCAGGAAGAAGTTGTGCTTCCGGTCGCTGCGGAAGTACCACGGCGGCATCCCGCCATCGACCAGACAGTTGGTCAGAACGACCCCGTCGCACGCTCCCCTCAGCTTCACGCCGTCGCTGCCGGCGAAGACGTCGACATGGTCGAGGCGTACATCCGTGCACTGGTCGATGACGACCCCGGTGTCACCGTGGCGGACAGTCAAGTCGCTGAGACGGACATCGTGGCAGTCGACGATCCGCACCGTGCCCTGCTGGATGGTCCAGATCGCCAGCGGGATCCGGCGAGGATCGCTGGTCCCGTCGTAGTCCGGGAAGCCGGCCACGAGATTGTGGGTGGGCGAGAGCCGGATATGGATGAGGCCGTCCGTCGTCTGGTGCAGACCGGGGCCGATATACATCCAGGGTCGCCGTTGCTTACCGGGCTTGGGGGTGGGTCCCTGGAAGGGATGGCCGGCGGGGATCGGTCCGTCGCGCTCGTTGTCCGCTTGGAGGTCCTCCAGGAACTGGTGCGTGATCAGCCGGGTGTGCGGCACCCGTTCGAGGAACGAGCCCCGGGCCGCGTCGTTGGGCCCGATCGGGTACGGGTTCACCGACACGTACTCATCGGAGTCGACACCCCCGACCTTCGACCACAGCGTGTTCGGCACCTCCCGGAAGTCCGCGATGGTCCCGTCGATGGTGGCGCGCTCACCCGGGTAGGACCGGATGATCTTGGGACTCGGGCCGCCGTGCAGGTTCACGATGTTGACCTGCCCGACATACGTGCCGCCACGGAGGTACAGGACGTCCTCTCCTCCGGGCGTGGCCAAAGCGGCAAGGCCCGCCGCGACGGACATCGGACTCGCTTCGGTCCCGGCGTTGCCCGGGAGTCCATCGGGGCTGACGACGATCGGCATGCACACCTCCGAGGATTCGGCAGGAACGACCGCGAGAGGAACACCTCGACGGCGATGTCCGCGCTGCTCTGGCCCTGAACCTCAGCATGCGCCCACACATAGGAAAGGTCCACGTGGGGCAACCTCTCGACCTGTGCCACACGCGGCGATGCCTAGCGCCGCCACCCAGATCTCGACCACCGCCAAACCACCCACAGCAGCGCCGTCGCCCGGATCAAATAGACAGCACTCTGCCCGGAAAGGGATCGGCACGCGGAGCGTCCAACAACGGGATCCCATGCGGCACGAGCACAGCGGTCCTCTCGACTGCGTCATACCGCCGCGAAGCGCCTAATACTTGGCGAAGGGGAGAAAGCGAGCCCGTAGGGCCTAGGCTTCTAGGCCGCGCCGCTGAGGATTCCCTTCTGCATCTCGAGGTGTCGGCGCAGCGAGACAACAACGCCTTCCGAAGCTTCGTCTTCCTCGTCCAGCGTCACCTCGTACGCGGCCGCCAAGACAGGTGTGTGAGCCGTGACAAGTTCGAAGAAGGGCAGCAACTCGTCCAGGGTAAAGACAATGACATTGCCATCCTCTGCATACGCCCGAACGGCGTCGAGGTTGGCTACGAGGCTCTCGATCACGTCGGCAGTAAGCGCGCCTTCCGTGCCCGCGTCGACGTACGCCATTAGCGAGGTCCGAAATTGAGTCAAGCAGGTCGGATCCTCGCGAGCGTCGTCCTCCTCGATGTCGCCAACGATCGCCTCGATCTGTCCTGTTGCCGCCGCACCCTCCCGGCGCCCCATCACCCATCTATACCCGCCCACAGCGACTCCCGCGGCCAAGAGAACGCCGCCAGCGGCTAGGGCGGTCTTGGCGTCACGCTTGGGTGCTTCGAACTTTGAGAGGCCTAGACTCGAGAGCCGCGCCGTCTTCAGATTTCGGGCGACCTCTTCCGCAGCTCCTTCCATCTCCGGCGCCTCACGCAAGAGCTCGACCAGGCGTTCAGTCCCAATTTCACGAACGACACCGCCGGCCTGGTACGCCCGTCCGGCGGCAATCTTTGCGGCGGTAGCTGTGGATATCTGCAGCCGCGGCTGGACAAGAATGATCGGGAGTTCACTCATGGGTCGGACCTTACGTCCGACCGAACCGCCGGCCAGATACAAACGCAAATCTAAGGCGCGTCACGTCGCCGCGTCAGACTCATCGCCCGTGAGCTCCAGTTTGGGCTCGAACACCGCCCACTGCGTGCCCGCCTCGATTGAGTGCTCGAGGTACATGAAGTGCCGCCGCACGTTCACGTACTTCCATCACGGTCCGGGCGCTGATCGGGGTGTGTCTTAAGCGCCAGCTAAGACGAGGATCTAGGACGGTCGGCCTCCGATTGGGTGCGCGGCGATCGCATTACCTATGCGATCACCACTCCCCCGGCACGCTCTCGTGGACGCCTCGTGCGGCGAAGGATCGGCATTCCGCTCAGCGACCAGGACCGGGCGCCGCTCCGCCGCGGACTCATAGTGCCAATGTCCTTCGCGGCGGAATGGGGCAGGTCAGGCGCTGTCAACCGGCCATCTCAGAACCCTGGACCCTCGTGAGCGTGAGCCGCACCGACTCGTTGCAGCTCCCTCCGGGTCTCGTACAGGCCGACAATCAGGCCCCCGGCCGTGCGTAGACCTGGTAGGTCGATGAGCTGGGCCTGATGCATGGTCGGGCGGCGTGGCAGCCCCCTGTTGTTTCCTTGGTGGGAATGCTGCCAGTGCTCTCCGGCGTGTTCGAAGAAGACGGGGTCGCCGAACAGAGCCGCCACCTGGTCGTGAAGTACTTCTCACAGGACAGCGACGTTCGCGGTGACCCCGTCGGTGACCCCCGTCGCCTCGAGGAGCGCCTCAACATGCGTCCGCGGAAGACGCTCGGGTGGCCCTCGCCCGCTGAAATCCTGGCCGCTTCGCTAGCCGCGTTCTGACCTTCAGGTTTACGATCCAAGTTGAATCCGCCTAGAACGGGCCCAAACTGAAAAGGGTCAGCTTTTCGACCGCCGTTCGACAATGATTATCTGAGGGGCCGACCTTCTGTATCGGTGGTGACGCGGGCAGCAAGAAGCGTAAGGTCCGCGAGCCACCACATCCCGCATCCCCCGAATGTAAAGGCTTTTGCGAGCCCCGTCGGAACGCGATGTAGATAGAATCGGTCCGCGCCAAAAAGACCCAGGAAGATGCTCAAGAGGAGCGCTTTAGCATAACGCTTGTTTGAATAGACTGACTCTATCTCTCCGAGGGGCCGCCATCCAGTCCCGTCGTGGACCGGCGTGTGGGAATTGACACGACCCGCGGGCTCTCCCGGCGCGCCCCGCGTATTGCGGTCCTGGCGAGATCCAGCCATCCGACGCAGGTCAAACTCGTCGACTGGCCCGACGACCTTTCGGTTCAGCCACACATGGTAGGTCCGGAAAGCTTCCTGACCGCGAGGTCAACGCGCGTCCCGCGGATTCGGTGCGCAAAGAATCGAAATCGGCGGAAGCATACGCCGGAGTGCCCCAAGTTGGGCGCGTAGGATAGGACATCGCTCGCCGGATCGCGTAGTGATAATGCCAGTGATCACGTGTTTGCCCAGTGTAAACCACAGTGTTTCCGCGCTCTAGAACCACAACTAGTGCGTGATCGGTGCCGGGGATAGTGAAGCCGTCGAGTGCCGAGCCGAGGCCAGCAATCTGATGCGTCACCGCCTTTCCTAAGACCTCATGGACGCCGTTAAGCGATCGAAGGTCTTGAAGCCGCTCAGTAAGTTCGTCCTCTCCGATTGGAGGGATTACGATGAGGACGGGGGGAGGGTCATCCATATGCTGGATGATCTGCAGTTCGTCCCTCAGGCCTGGCGTGCTTCCCAGAGAACATATGATGGTGCCTGCCGACGCAAACCATCCCTTGATCTCGTTGCGCCAGTCTTCAATGGGGTGTAGGCGTTCACGCGAAATGCCTGGCGGCTGAGTTCCTCGGCCGGGTCTGCTGATCGCAATGACGGGACCGAATGGAGCGGCCCCACGGCGTACGATCTCCTCGAACAGTTCCGCGCGCGGTCCTAAGACCAGGTCAAGCGGTGAACGCATCAGCAGGGGGCTCGACCGTAGCCGCAACTGATCATCGTCGAATGATCGAAGAAATAGGATCGGTCGTCGACGGTCCTCCATTTGCAATTCGTGCGAGCGTAGAGTCATAGCGCCACGGGCGTAATGCCACACGACGCTCCCTATTAGCAGGAATCCGAACGAAAGTGCTGTACATAAGAAGCCCAGGCGAACTCGCGTTGGATCGCGAGTCCCAGTCCACCAGAAAGCAGCTGCTAGAGCAAAATCGAGTGCCAGGGTGATCAAGAATCCGACCACCCATGGATATCCGAAGCTGATTGGTCGCTGGGGGCTCCCCGCGCCGAACACTCGCCCCACCGCCGTGGCGGCCACGAGGATGAGAGGAAGAACCATCGGGTTCAGGAGCGCAACGAGCACGACGGGCGGCAAGATGATTCCAAGCGCCGCCGCGCAGGCGATACCTCCCCACAGTGCTTGTCGCCAATGCCGCTTGCTTCGACGCGTTTCATCGTCGACCGCCACTGTCGTTGGCTGGTGCCGCCGTGCGTTGGCGACGGGCTCGACGCTCACAGCCGCAGGGGACTGCAACGGCGTCCACGGGGATGCGCGCAACCTCACCCTGCGCCTGGAAACTCCGATGAGCCTGACTTGTGCAGCGTAAAAGACGGCGAAGACGCAAAGTACCATCAATTCGCCGGCGACCCTCGGTGCGAGATCAGGGATTGGCATGCGGCTAAGTTCCGTTGGCGACCCCTCGCGTCAAAGTTGAATCGGCAAGTATAGCAATAATCATGATCGGTATGCGCTCGCGCACCGGCGCACGTCGGGACGCAGTCGGCCGTTGAGGCGGATGCCCAGGTGTCGCGAGGACGCACAGGTCGATCGGCAATGACCTATCCGCTTTTACCGTTGGAAGACGTCAGGGTGCGTACGGGCGCCCGTCGCCGTCACGTCGAGCGTCTCGCAGCACCCGCTGGCGGATTCGCGCATTGCTACCTCGGCAAGCGTTCTTGTCGTGTGGTGCTCGACGGGCGGCGCACTAATCAACACATCGGCGCCGAGCCTGGCGATCCCACCGCGATCCCGGCCACTCCGGTGATGGCCCCGCCCATGAGCCACTGGAGCCTGTCAGGTGACGATCCGCGGTCGACGGATGCTCACGTGCAGACGATCGCGATCTGCTGCTGCGCGGACTTCATGGGCGTTAACGCGTGCACCAACCACGGACTCGGATCCATGCGTCCTGTTCAGCAATCGGCGTCGCCTGCGGACGCTCGCCCGCCGGTTGCTGCTCCCAAGCTTACTGCGACTCGTGCCCTGGGCCGACCTGCCTGCCTGTCTCCTCACCTCGAAGCCGAACCCGTGCGTGAGGGAAGAGACCAGTGGGCAGTCTTGTCCAACTGAAGGAATCGGAGCCATTCGAGTGCTGCTGCCCAAGCGACCGACGCAGGACCAAGGAGTGCAGCCATCCTCATTCGACCGGCTCGGTCGAGCGGCGGTGCGTTGCGTTAACTCGGGCGCAGGCGCTGAGCAACTCGTACGATCGCGCGCTGGAAAGGGCGGTCCTGAGCTTGCATGGACGGTGTGAGAGAGTCAAACGGCACTAGTGATGGGTGATTTGCGTCGGACTCCCTCATCCAAACTGACCAGGCGTTGTGGACATCCTCGAGGGTCGTGTCAATGCCCTTGACCATGGCGAGTAGCGCGTACAAGCGGAAAAGCTCTTCGGCTCGGCTAGACGGTCTGTCGTCGGGTGCCACCTCGTCACGGACCGCAGCCGCGAGATCGTCCACATAACTCACAGCAACACCCTGACCAAGAGAACAAGGTTGATCGCGGCGAAAATCACAGGGACCAAGCGCTCCACCGTGCCCAGCTCGGCGTATCGGCCCCGCCATCCTGACACAGGATCCTTCTTGAGTTCCTTCCACTCGTCCATGAATGGGTGCTCCTGAAGGTGCTTACCCTCGATGGCGTTGATAACCGCGAACTTCGCTCGATTCAGTTGGCGGTAGCTACGCAACTGGAGGTACCACACCAAGCTGATAGTCAAGCCCGCAACGCATAGAGCGGCGGCCTCGACCGGACGGTTGGTGAGATCCTTGCCAAAGATCGCAGGAGCGCCGAGCAGAAGCGATTGAAGCGATAAGTAGAATTGGTTGGCTTGGCCTCGACGCGCGGAGACTCGGTCGGCCATCTCGACCGCCACCTTGTAGAGCTCCATCACCTCGGTATTGCTGGATGGGGGGTGGCCATCTGAGTCGCTTGGCATCGACGCTTGCACAGGCATATCTTGTCATCTATGGCGTTGTGACGGGATCGTTCTCGCCCTCGGCGAGATCTTGGCTTGACCGTGACGGTCACGGAGTTGTCGTGGCTGGGCGGTAGCAGTGAACAACCGCCTCTCCAGCACGCGCAGCGGGGAGCATCGATGACCGACTCAGAGGTCTTCGGGGTGTCCGGGCTGGAGCCGAGGCGCCAGATCCCGGTGAACACATTGCTCCGCGCCGGCGGGCCGACAATGCCTCTCGACCAGGTACTTGGCGCCTGCAAGCAGGCACGACAAATCCGGGAAGCGGCTGCGCAGGGCCAGCTGCCCAGTGACATGCCCGATCCTGGCGATCTGTTGCGTAATCTCGCCGAGATCCCTGAGTCAACGATTCAATACGTCCACAGCGCTTACGGAGCCCCCGGACTGTTCCAGCTTCTTGGTTTGGCGTCCTCGTCAAACCCGGGCATGTTCAAGCACTTCGTCAGCGTCGTCGAACCGGAGGCGAGGTTCCGCGCCTTCCAAGACGCCATCGCTGGACAGCCTGTCCCGCTGGCATGCGACAACGACCAACTGCCGGCTTCAACAGGTGCGGAGGCCTTCGCGTTCAACGTGATTCAGCCATCGCTGTCACGCAAGCTGTATCGCTTGGGCACTCACCACGGTTCCGTCGTCTACGGGCTCGGTGGTCCAAGAATGCTCGTGTCCCATCCCTTCGAAGGGGTCAGCCACGAGACCTACGACATCTACGTGCACACGCTCGACGTTATGACTAGCCTGCAGGTGAGGGGATTCCATGGCAGTTTCCACTTCCTGGACCTGATGCCAAGTCTCGACCGCGAGATGGAGGGTGTCCCAATCTGGCTCGCGTGGTTCGCCATCATCGCGGTCCACTCGGATCTCGTCATCTTCGTGCAGGGCGAGGATGGCCTGCGGCCCGCTCAGGAGCAGGAGGTGGCCTGCACTCCCGAGTCGGTGCAAAAGGTGCTCGTAACGATTCCCAGCAGTGAGTTCACGTGGGCCGACAAGCACGCCCCAGACGCCGATGAACACATCGACCTTTTCATCGGCGAGGGCGGCTCCCTCTCCAGGCAAGAGTGGGAGGACGTCGAAGCAGAGCATGCCCTGCCCATCATCGAGGGCTACATCGGAGAATGGGGACCGACGGACGAGTTCGTGCAGATCCTCGAGGACGGAACGAGACACCACTTTCCCCTCGACTACCCGCGCTACGCAGTCGAATGACGCGGGGGTCACACGCAAGAAATAGGTGCCTTCCTCCCCGAATTTGACACCAACTGTCGATCTCGCGAACCAGCACGCTCCAGCGTGCTATGCATAGAATTCGGGAAAGGGTCCACCTTCGCGTCTTAGCGGCGGGTGGTTGGTTGGTGAGCTTGAATGTTGCTGTTCGGAGTTCACCAGAAGTCGCCAAGATTGACCTAACCTACGTGTTCTTCCCGGCCGCGAGCACCCACGAAAAACGTCCATTGCGATCCCGGTTGTGAACCAACTGGCCGAGCGCCATGCGTCTGTGAAGTGATCGTCGCCGACAATCTCGTAGCGAGTTACAACGAGTCGATGAATGAGGCGATGTTTCCGTCGCTCCAGGCGACGGTATTCACGCCGGAGATCATCGTCCGGTCTGTTGAGTAGGCCCAAATGCCACGGATCGGCTTCCGCTCCTCCTTGGCGCACTGGATCTCCCACTTCTGCCCGCTTGAGTTCAGCGAGTTCTTACTGACAAGGACAATCACGCCATCCGATCGGCGGATTCGGGTGCGGACCTGGTCCTTCCATCCGGAGTCGTACGGATCCTTCACAGACATGTCGATGAATTCATACGGAGCCCGTGGATGCAGCGACTGTCCCTTCAAGAAGTCCCGCTGTCGTTCATCTTCGATCGCGAACGCGATGAACACCACTTTCGCGCCTGCCAAACGCACCTCCCGGTCATGTGCTGGAACCAGATCTGGAGGCACCATACCTACTAACCCCCACGCGCCATGCAGATCCTCGTCCCCATTCCTGCCTGCTGTGACGTCGTGGCCATCGGCGTAGCTGGACGGTCAAACTGGGCGATATGGGCCAGACACCCGCCCCGGTAGGCCCCCTGAGCATCGTGGATGCGCGCGTTAGCAAAGTGATAGCACCCGCGCCCTCTGCCAGTAGAGCGTGAGACAACCCCGGACAGCATCTCTGCTGGTCAGGACGGTTCGTTGTTTGCGCGCCCGTAGGGATTCGAACCCCAAACCTTCTGATCCGTAGCCTCGGCGAGGCAGTGCAACCCGGTGCTTTTGCACCCGATCGCTGCGTGAATAGCCTGTTCGGCAACTGGCGGGGTGCGTCCGCGTGCACGGCGGTTGCAGTCAGCGGTGCCGCCGAAGTTCCGTGGCCAGCACTTCTGATCCGTAGGTGGAGTTCAGGGGTCCGGGGGCGTTCGGGATGGGACCAGTGCCCGCGATCCGCGGGCTCAACCCGTGCCGAATCGTCCGTTCGCGTCCGACCGAGATCGGAGGACTTGGCTCCCAGCGGGCTCGAGCCGGGGGCTGCGGCTCGGCTCAGTCAGTTCGGTGGGTGTGGGTTTTGAGGCATAACGTGCAGCTCCTGCCGGACACGCCGGGCCAGTCGAACAACAGCTCGATGCCCTCGGCTATGCTCGCGCGCATGCAGACGCGGGCCTTCCGGTTCATCGACCTGTTCGCCGGCGTCGGCGGCTTCCACGCGGCGCTGAAGGCGTACGGCGGCGAGTGCGTCTACGCCGTCGAGATCGACAAGGCCGCCGCCGCCGTCTACGAGCGCAACTGGGGCCACGACCCGCTCGGCGACATCACCAAGGACGCCAACGACGACGGTCATGAACGTCCCCGCCCACGAGGTCCTGGCCGCCGGCTTCCCGTGCCAGCCGTTCTCCAAGTCCGGCGCGCAGCGGGGCATGGACGAGACCCGCGGCACGCTCTACTGGAACATCCTCCAGATCATCGAGGAGCGCAAGCCCGAAGGTCGTCCTGCTGGAGAACGTCCGCAACCTCGCCGGCCCGCGGCACCTGCACGAGTGGCAGGTCATCATCGAGACGCTGCGCGAGCAGGGCTACCGCGTCTCCGAGACCCCGGCGATCTTCTCGCCCGCACCTGCTGCCGCCCGAGCGCGGCGGCCGCCCGCAGGTCCGCGAGCGCGTGTTCATCACCGCCACGCACAACCCGACGGGCATCGGCGACGACCTCGACGTCGAGCCCGGTGGCGCTCGCCGGTCGACCGCGATCGACGGCTGGGACCCGAAGGCAGGAGTGGCACCTCGAGGACCTGCTCGACGACACCCACAACATCCCCGGCTGCGACCTGACCGACTCCGAGCGGCTCTGGATCGACGCCTGGGACGAGTTGGTCCAGACCTGGTACGAGGCGACCGACGGCCGCCGTCCTCCGGGCTTCCCGATCTGGGCCGACTCCTGGACCGACTTCGACCGAGGTCGGTCAACGACTTCGGCGTCGTGCCCGACTACCGCGACCTGATGGCAGCGCGACCCGACCCTGCCGCAGTGGAAGGCCGGCCACCTCGCGAAGAACTACGCCCTGTACGCCGAGCCACCGACGACGTGGATCGACCGGTGGGCCGAGAAGTGGGGCGTCTACACCGACGGTTCCCGCCGTCGCGGCGCAAGCTGGAGTGGCAGGCGCAGGACACGCCGCGCCTGTGGGACACGGTCATGCACTTCCGGCCCTCCGGCATCCGCGCCAAGCGCCCGACCTACCTGCCGGCGCTGGTGGCGATCACGCAGACCGAGCATCGTCGGCCCGCGCGAGCGCCGGCTGTCGCCGCGGGAGACCGCGCGGCTGCAGGGCCTGCCCGACTGGTTCGACTTCGGCGACCAGCGCCCCGCTGCGACCTACAAGCAGATGGGCAACGGCGTGAACGTCGGCGCCGTCTGGCACGTCCTGCGCGAGCACGTGCGTCGCGACGAGGACGTGCTCAAGCGGACTGCAGGCCGGTCGCCGGATTCTCGACGCCGTGCACGCAGCGCCTCACTCCCCGGACGCCGTCCTCGCCTCGATGCGCTGAAGCCGACGTTTCCGCCCCGTTCCCCGGTCGCTCAACGTAGCCTGCCCGGGTGTGTGCTGCCCCCGTTGACCAGCCGTTCTTCATCCCGGCGGAGACGACAGCCGAGGCGATCTCGCGTATCTACTCCTTGGCGGGTGCTCGCGATCCCGGAACTCGCGGTGAGAAGCGTGCGCTGGTGGCGTTGCGGGACGCACTCGGACTCGACATCGACCTGGCCCGGACCAATGCGGAAGCGGGACGTGTCCTGTCGCAACGGCTCGATATCGAGTGGCGTCCCCTCGCCTACGAGACCAGGAACACCGTCACCCTCGACGGGCTCAACGCACTCTTGGAGGGGGCGACGGAGGCGTACCACCGGGGATCGTTGCGCCGGCGGGAACAACAGCGGCCAGAGGGGCTGACTGGTCCCGAGTGGGCTGAGTTCAAGCCAGCCCGGTCAAAGATCGAGGCCGTCAACCGCATCTCGACGCTCACCGACTCCGGGCCGGAGGATCTGGGGCCGGGCAGCAAGGAGCGCAAGCGGGTTCTGGTGAACCTCGCCACCAAACTGGAGCCGCGAGTCGACACGACCCTGACGAAGACGAAGCTCGGCGCCACCCTCGCTGGCGAACTCGGGGCACCATGGTCGGACCTCTGCGAGTCCACCGGGGAGACGATCTCCCTGATCGGGCTCAACACGCTCCTCGCCGGTGCTGAGCGCCGGCTGGGTCGTCTCGGCGCCTCCAGCGCGGATACTCTCGGCACACCCCAGGCGGAAGGCGCAGCCCTTGCGGCGGCACTGGTCGATAAGCTGAACCGGGAGACCTGGGACGCCCAGAGGACTGTGCTTCGAATGAAGCGGGACGGCATCCCCGGCTGCAACCAGAGCGAGTGGCAGGGCTTCTACTACGAGGGCCGCGGCCGCGACATTCTCAACGCGCTCTTTCCTCCGGCGCCCACTCCGGTCCGAGCCCGCTACAACTTCACCACCTTCGACTACTCACTCAACTTCGTGTGGGACCTCAAGTGCCACACCGAGCGCTGGGTCAACCCCGTCACACGCGCTCTGTCTCGCGGGCGGCCGGACGTGCAGCTCAACGACGAGCGGGCCATCCGGGAGTGCATCGAGGATCAGGGGCTCGGGTTCCTAATGCTCAGCGGAGAGGCTGTTGAGGACGTAGACCAGGTCTTCGCGATCTGGCACGCCCGCTTCAAGGGCAAGGACGGGCCACAGCGCCGCCGCATCAAGGCGGGGTTCACACCCCTGCACGTGGAGGCATTCTGGATTCCAGACACGGCATCTCTCCTCGCCGCCATCGCGGCAGGGGCACTGAAGGTGTCGACTCAGGGCAGGCAGCCCGACGGCTCGCCCCGGAACACGAAGTTCGACATGCGACCACCGGAAGCCAGGGGCCGGCTCGCCGTATCTCGCGTCTCCTTCTAGTGGCAGCCTGAACGCGTGGGTGAATACGAGTCATGGGCGTCCAGCCCGGCCGCCCGCGCCACGATGCGGGGCAACAGGCGCCGCGACACTGCACCGGAGCTTGCCGTACGCCGCGTGGTTCACGCGTCGGGACTCCGCTATCGCGTGGACGCCAAGCCACTCCCCGAGCTGAACCGTCGTGCCGACCTGGTCTTCACTCGTGCCATGGTTGCCGTGTTCATCGACGGATGTTTCTGGCACGGGTGCCCCGAGCACGGCACGACAGCTCGCACGAATGCTGAGTATTGGGCGGACAAGATCGGCGGCAACCGCGCGCGAGACCTCGACACGGACCGGAGGCTGCACGACGCAGGATGGACCGTCATCCGGGTCTGGGAGCACGACGACCCGATCGCCATCGCGGAGCGTGTTCAGACCGCGGTCAGGAGCCGCTCTCGGGCGTGACGTACGAGCGATGCAAACAGGTGGGCACTGTCGATTACGTCGCGCTCCGACCCTCACAACGCGAGACGGCCGGGGCCGACGAGGACGGCGCGCCAGCGCCGCCCGCAGGCGGCTTCGCCGGCGCAGCCGGCGCTTGATCCCTAAGAGGTCAACGCAGCAAATTGCTTCCTGCCCGGTTGTTCTCCGGTGGGTGATGTCGCGTCTGGCATCCATGAGCGTGCGTCAATCCGCCGCGACGGCCCGGTAGGGCACGACGCTTGACGAGAGGCGCAGGGGGGTGGTGGCTCAGGAAGTCGCCAGCACCACCGAAGCTGTTAAGGCGTACTACGAAGTCCGGGACTTGTGCAGGTCAAGAGCTTTTCACCGTCGCAACAGCCACTCCATGCCATGCCGTTCCAGCATTGCCGGCAATCTGCTTCCACATCTTGTGACCTCGGGCAGATGGGTGAGCGATCTTCAATAGTGCGAAACATGCCAGTGACGTGTCGCAGTAGTCCAGCCAGAACTGGGCGAAGGCGCGGGGCACGAAAACAGGACCGTTGCTCTGCCAGATGTCTGAGTTCGAGGTGCCCGGTTGACTGTGCGCGTACCGGCAAACATCACCGTAGAGATCGCGGAGAACCCCGTTGGGCTTGTGACCGAACAACCCCTGCCCGCCGAGTTGAACGTCGATCGACCTACCCATCGGCTTATCCCGGATGACGTCGACGGAATTGCCGAATGAGGGCGGCTCCTTGCTGTTCGATCGCCAAGAGTTGAATCCCGCCTCATCGCAGGCAACGGCGTATCTGCACGCGTGGGTCATCACTTCCAGGGCGTTCCGAAGCCCTGCGGTCGCCTGCCGATAGAAGCCGTGTGCAGCGATAAAGGGAGCGGCATCCAACTCGTCTAGCACGTCCAGATAGGCATCGTGAAAGAACGGCCAGGCGCTCGGATCGAGGCCCGTCGCGTCCATCCAGACGCTCTGCTGACGCTGCATGTCCCTCACCATCGTCCCGAGGTGGTCCGTCGTGCGGAGCGCCACATCAGTTGGTAGGACCATTAGTCGATCCCAGCCCTTCTTGCTGAGAAGATCCAGAGGCTCATGATCGGAGCCACCGGCCGTCAAGAAGACGTGATCGGCAAGGAAGAAGCGTGCACGGCGGTACCGACCTCTTGTGATCTCGCGGCGATCCTGCTTCCTCGTCACGGTGAGTACCTTTCGCTCTCGGCATCCCAACCGGGCCCAGCCTCGCATGGGTCACAGATAACGCCGACCCGCAGGATCCAGAGCGCCCCGGTGTGCGACGCCAGATCGAGGTTCACGACTCTCGGTCCAGTCGTGAAGGAGAACTCGCATCCTTGATCGCCTCATAAGGTGCACCGCGACCAGCGTCGTACCACCGCTTGCGGGTCGGTCTATTGCTGCCAGCCTCGTAGAGGGGGGTTGCTGTCTTCAGCCATGGCCCCCGGCCGCCCATGATCGACTGCCGGCCCTTGCTCCACCGATCGACGGAGTGGGCGGTCTTTCCCGAACCGGGGCGGGGTGCAACGATGGGCGCGGCCAGCAGATTGCTACGGCAGAGGAGGCCTGATGGGTCGAGAGCCCGATCGGCTAATGGGGGATTTCCGAAGTGAAGCTGGCATGTTTTTCGAACCCAAACTGCGTCCACTTGGCCTGGCGGCGGAGCAGATAGAACAGCAGGAGGTATCCGAACTCGAACAATCGCTCGAGCGTGTGAACCAATTGATCGCACATCCCGAACAACTTGGCACATACCGCGCCAAATTCAGTGCCGAGTCGAGCTCGTTCGTGATTCCGAAATCCACGTCAGAAGCACAAGTGGACGTTGGGGCACTGCCGATTCTGCTTGCCAGAAAGGCACTGATCCTGGATCGCATCAAATTGCTCCGTCCACTCGACCAAATCGTGGCGCTTCGAGATGAGATCACTCGCCGCGTCGAAGACCCCGGCGCCAGAGCTGAGTTGCTGCAGGTTCTCGATGACCAAAGCGACGACGAGAAGAGGCAGTCCAGTCGCCTGCAGACGGAGACCGATCGCGTTCACTCAGCACTGGAACTAGACCGACAACAACGTGTCCACGAAGTTGCGCTCGCCGAACTCAAGCTCCGGGTGGACGGGTTAGACCGCTCCATGGCCGAAAAGACCGATCGGTTCGAGAAGAATCTAACCCGCCTCGAAGATCGATCCGTGAGCAAGTGGGATGTGGTTACCGTCGTCTTCGCAGTAGTCGCCGCTCTTGGCGCACTAGTCGCGGCCGCGTTGGGTGTGGCCCGATGGGTCTCAGGCGGATAGAGCCTGCGCGTCGATCGCTGCGTATCCGACGGACTTCGCGATGGTTCGTGTCGACACGCGTCATTCAGCTGCTTCCGACATCAGGGTTTATCCGGTCGAGCTGGACCTTCGGCGGGCCACCCCTGATCTCTCTGCCCGTGCCGAGCTGTACCCACGCTCGCAACGACGACAACTTGATGCCTCGCTCTGCACAAACTTGGCGCATCTCAGAGACGGGCATGTGGAAATCAGCGCTTGTATGAGCCTCAAGCCGGAAAGGCAGCTGAGAGGACCAGGGCAGCCGCTCAAACTGTTGCAGGTTGCCGCCGTCAGGAACTCTGAAGCCCCAGTTGGAAACGGTGG
>CAVUDQ010000002.1:0-214696 GCA_963740325.1 uncultured Actinomycetota bacterium | reverse complement strand
TCGGGGGACGGGGTGATCCCGCTCGCCCCGCTGGCCAGCACGGTGACCGTGTCGTTGGTCGACATGCAGCCGTCGGAGTCCAGTCGGTCGAAGCTCACCCGGGTCGCCGCACGGAGCGCCGTGTCGAGCTCGGCGGCGTCGACCACGGCGTCGGTGGTGAGCACGACCAGCATCGTCGCCAGCTGCGGCGCGAGCATCCCGGCGCCCTTGGCCATCCCCGCGACCGACCAGCCGTCGCCGTCGACGACGACCTGCTTGCTGACCGAGTCGGTGGTCATGATCGCGGTGGCGGCGTCGTCGCCGCCGCCGGGGCAGAGGGCGGCGTACGCCGCGTCGACCCCGGCCAGCACCTGGTCGCGGTCGTTGGCGAGGCCGATCAGCCCGGTGGAGCAGACGACGACGTCGACGGCGCCGATCCCGAGGTGGTCGGCGACCCGTTCGGCGACGGCGTGCGTGGTCTGGAACCCGTCGGGGCCGGTGTAGCAGTTGGCTCCGCCGGAGTTGAGGACGACAGCGCGGACGACGCCGTCCTGCACGGCCCGCTCCGACCAGAGCACCGGGTTGGCCTTGCACCGGTTGGCGGTGAAGACGCTGGCCGAGTCGTGGCGGGGGCCGTCGTTGACGACGAGCGCGACGTCACGGGCGCCCGTGGACTTCAGCCCGGCGGCCACGCCCGCGGCGCGGAAGCCCCGAGGATGAGTGACGGTCACGGCGCGAGCCCCACGGTGGTCAGGCCGGTGGTCTCCTCGAGGCCGAGCGCCAGGTTGAGGCACTGCACGGCCGCGCCGCCGGTGCCCTTGGCCAGGTTGTCGACGGCGCCGACGGCGACCACCCGGCCGGCGATCTCGTCGACGGTGACCTGGAGGTGGACCGCGTTGGAGCCGAGCACCGACTGGGTCTGCGGCCACTGGCCCTCGGGCAGCAGCCGCACGAACGGCTCGTCGCCGTACGCCTTCTCGTACGCCGCCCGCACGTCGTCGGCGGTGACGCCCTCGGCCAGGGGAGCCGAGCAGGTCGCGAGGATGCCGCGCGACATCGGGACCAGCAGCGGCGTGAAGCTGACGCCGACCGGGTCGCCGGCGACCCGGGAGAGGTTCTGCACGATCTCGGGGGTGTGCCGATGGACCCCGCCGACGCCGTAGGCGCTGGCGCTGCCCATGACCTCGCTGCCGAGCAGGTGCGGCTTGGCCGCCTTGCCGGCGCCGCTGGTGCCGGAGGCGGCGACGACGACGACGTCGGGCTCGACCAGGCCCGCGGCCACCGCGGGGGCGGTCGCGAGCGTCGAGACGGTCGGGTAGCAGCCGGGGACGGCGACGCGGGTGGCACCGCGGAGACGCTCGCGCTGCGCGGGCAGCTCGGGGAGGCCGTAGGGCCAGGACCCGGCGTGCTCGCCCTCGTAGAACCGGGCCCAGAGGTCGGGGTCCTCGAGACGGTGGTCGGCGCCGCAGTCGATGACGACGGTGTCGTCGCCGAGCTGCGCGGCGAGCGGCCCCGACTGGCCGTGGGGCAGGCCGAGCACGACGACGTCGTGCCCGGCGAGGGTGTCAGGACTGGTGGGTTCGAGGACCCGGTCGGCGAGCGGGCCGAGGTGGGGCTGCAGCACGCCGAGGGACTCCCCCGCGTTGGACCCGCCCGTGAGGGCGCCGATCTCGACCTCGGGGTGGCCGAGCAGCAGCCGCAGCACCTCCCCACCGGCGTACCCGCTGGCGCCGGCGACGGCGACGGTGACTGGCATGTGCATGACCATACATTCCGACGCATGGTGACGCACGCCGGGGGTCAGCCCGCGGAAATCAACGGGTGCACCGGCGGCCCCGAGGTGGCTAGGTTCGGGGCATGACCCGTCTGACCTTCGAGCAGTACCTCGGCCACCTCGAGAACGAGTCGCGCCGGTTCCGCGACGTGCTGGCCGACTGCGACCCGAGGGCGCCGGTGCCGACCTGTCCCGACTGGAACGCGGCCGACCTGCTCTGGCACCTCGGCGGGGACGTGCAGGACTTCTGGGCGTGGGTGGTGACCAACCGGCCGAAGCATCCCCGCGACGGCTACCAGGAGCCCGCCCGCCCGACGTCGTACGCCGACCTGCTGGCGCTGTTCGACGAACGCTCGGCCGCACTGGTCGCGGCGCTCCGCGACGCCGACCCGGCCGATGAGGCGTGGACCTGGTCCACCGAGCAGACGGTCGGCTTCACGTTCCGTCGGCAGGCCCACGAGGCGCTGGTCCACCGGGTCGACGCCGAGCTGACCGCGGGCGCCGCGCCCTCGCCGCTCGACCCCGCCCTGGCGACCGACGGCGTCGCCGAGGTGCTGGGCGTCATGTACGGCGGCGGTCCGGCGTGGGGGACGTTCAACGGGCTGCCCCACTACATCCGGGTCGACGTGACCGACACCGACGAGTCGGTGTGGGTCCAGCTTGGCCACTTCTCGGGGACCGACCCCGACGACGGCACCACCTACGACGAGGAGGACATCGCCGCGGTCGACGACCCCGGCGTCGAGCCCGACGCCGTCATCAGCGGGTCGTCCGACGTGCTGCTCCTGCGGTTCTGGCGGCGCGGCGACGGGGCGGCGACCCACCTCGCCGGCAACCTCGAGATCGTCGACCGGTTCCGGCGGGTCATCCACCAGCCGATCACCTGAGCCGGATGCGGGCCCTCTCCTCCCTGGTCGACACCGCCCTCGACCGGACGATCGCCCCCGGCTACAGCAAGGTCGGGTACGCCGTACGCCGCCGGCTGCCCGGCTGGCCCGCCGACCCCGAACCCGGTGCGCTCGCGGGTCGGCACGCCCTGGTGACCGGCGCGTCGTCCGGCCTCGGCACCCAGACCGCCCGCGAGCTGGCCGGCCTGGGCGGCCACGTCCACCTCGTCGTCCGCGACGCCGCCAAGGGCGAGTCGGTGCGGGCCGGCCTCGTCGCCGAGCACGGCGAGTCGTTCACGCTGCACGTGTGCGACCTGGGCGACCTCGACGCCGTGGCCGCGCTGGCCGATGACCTCGCTGCCGCCGACCTGCCGCTGGCCGCGGTGGTCCACAACGCGGGCGCGCTGCCGGCGACCCGGACCGAGTCCGCGCAGGGCCACGAGCTCACCATGGCGCTCCACGTCCTCTCCCCCGTCCTGCTGACCGAACGGCTGCTGCCCGGTCTCGCCCACCACCGCACCCGGGTCGTGCTCGTCACCTCCGGCGGCATGTACGCCCAGCGACTGCGCGACGACGACCCCGACTACCTCCGCGGCGACTACTCCGGCACCACGGCGTACGCGCGCAGCAAGCGGGCGCAGGTGGAGCTGCTGCCGGTGCTGCAGCGGCGCTGGGACGGCCTGGCCGTCTACGCCACCCATCCGGGGTGGGCCGACACCCCCGGCGTGCTGGAGTCACTGCCGCGGTTCCACGCCGTCACCGGACCGGTGCTGCGCGACCTCCACCAGGGCGCCGACACCACCGTGTGGCTCTCGGCGGTCGAGCCCGCGCCGGAGGGCGGCACGCTGTGGCACGACCGCCGGGCGCGCCCCGTCGCGCTGACCCGTCGCACCCGCGCCACGCCCGACCAGGTCGCCCGGCTGTGGGACTGGGTGCGCGACTCACTCGGCCTGCCCGAGGAGCCGTGAACCGACCATGACCGCCGCGGCCGCGACGCTGGCGGCGCAGCGTGTCGATGCCGTCGCCGACCGGCCCCGGGCCCGGCTGGACCTGCTCGCCTCGTCGTACGCCCCGCTGCCCGGCCGGCCACCGCTGCACCTGCGCTACCGCCGCGCGGCGACCGCCTTCATGGGCTGGCAGGTCGACCGGGGCCTGCTGAACCCGCTGCACCACGAGCGGCCCGGCAGCCCGTGGTGGCGGGCGGTGAACCGGCGGCTGCTGCTCGACACCTGCGAGGCCCGGTTGCACCTGCTCGGCCACCCGGGGCCGCCGTCGTCGGACAGCGTGGCGGCCTCGACCCGCTTCGCCCGGGACCCGTCCGTGGAGCGGTGGTACGTGGCGCACAACACGACGATCGTCACGGCCTACCTCGAGCACCGCGACCTCGCCGAGCGCGAGAACCGGGTGGAGCGGTTCTTCGTCAACCTCGTCCTGGTGCGGCTGCTCTTCGCTCACGCCCTGGTGGCCGCGCCCCGGCTCGCCCTGGCGTGGCTGGCACCGGCCGCCGGATGGCTGGGTGACCCGCGGCGGGCCATGACCGGCCTGTTCCTGTCGGTGTCCCGGGTGCTGCCGGATGCCTACCCGCTGGACGGCGAGCTGGAGGCCTACATCGCCCGCGAGCACACGGTCGGGCGGCTGCTCGACGTGGGCGTCGTCTCCCCGCGGCTGCCCGCGCTCTACGACTGGTCCGCGGACGCCCTCGGCCTCCCGGCACTGCGGGGGCTGGTCAGCGGGTCGACGCCGACGTACGCATGGGACCCGCGCGACCGGGAGCCCTGGACCCCCGCCCCGACTCGTGCGGTGCGGGCGGTCCGCCGGCTGCTCCGGCCACCGGGGCCGCCGGCGGCAGGGCGCTGACGCTCAGCTGCGCTGCACGGCGCCGCACCGCTCGGCGGCCAGTGCGACCGCGGCGTCGCGCGCCGCCGCGGCCTCGCCCTCGGTGAGCGTCCGGTCGGGGGCGCGGAAGCGCAGCGCGAAGGCCAGCGACTTCTTCCCCTCACCGGCCTGGCTGCCGGTGTAGACGTCGAACAGCCGCACCGACTCCAGCAGCTCGCCCGCTCCCTCGCGCAGCGCCGCCTCCACCGCGGCCACCGTGACCGAGGCGTCGACGACCAGGGCGACGTCCTCCTTGGCCACCGGGTAGTGCGACAGCGACGGCGCGACGGTGTCGTCGGGCGCCAGCTCGAGCAGCCGGCCGAGGTCGATCTCGGCCGCGACGGTGCGGGGCGGCACGCCCCACGCGGTGCACACGCGCGGGTGCAGCTCGCCGGCCCAGCCGATGACGGCCCCCTCCGCCAGCACCTCGGCGCAGCGTCCGGGGTGCCACGGCGCCCGACTGGCCGAGCGGACGTCGAGCGGCACCTGCAGCGCGGCGGCCACCTCGCGGACCGCGCCCAGCGCATCGGACCACTCGAACGGACGGCCGGAGCCCCACCAGCCCGACGGCAGCCGGTGACCGGCCGCCACGACGCCGAGGTGCAGCGGCTGGTCGGGCAGGCCCTTGACCAGGTCGTCCAGCTCGCCGGGCGTGGGCCGCCGGTCGACGGGGAGGATCCGGGTCCCCTGGCCCGCGTGCGGCAGCGTCACGGTGGCGAGCTCGAACAGCGCGACGTCGGCCGCACCGCGACCGGCATTGCGCGCGACGGCGTCGAGCAGGCCGGGCAGCAGCGTCGTGGTCATCGACGGCCGCTCGGACGAGAGCGGGTTGGCCAGCCGCAGCAGGGTACGGCGCTCGTCGTCGGCCGGAAGGCCGAGCGCGTCGAGGTCGGCCTCGCCGACGAACGGGAAGCCGACCACCTCGACGAACCCGACCCCGGCAAGGGTGCGCCCCACCCGGCGGCGCAGCCGCTGGGGCCGGGTCAGCCCCCGGCCCGACGGAGCGGTCGGGAGCACCGAGGGGACGTCTTCGTAGCCGACGATCCGCGCCACCTCCTCGACCAGGTCGTAGGGGTCGGTGACGTCGGGTCGCCACGGCGGCACGGTCGCGGTGAGCTCGCCGCCGGAGACCGACACCTCGCAGCCCACCGCCGTCAGGTTGCGCACGACGACGTGCTCGTCGATGTCCATGCCGGTGATCCGGGCGGGAAGGTCGACGGGGATGGTGATCCGGGTCGGCTCCGGGGCCGCGCCGACGTGGGTGACGCCGGGCTCGACCGTGCCGCCGCCGTACGTCGTCAGCAGCTCGGCGACCCGGTCGGCCGCCTGCAGCGTGATCGTCGGGTCGGTGCCGCGCTCGAACCGCTTGGCGGCCTCGGACGGCAGCTTGTGGCGACGGGCGGTGCGGAAGATCGAGACCGGGTCCCAATGGGCGGACTCGATGAAGATGTCGGTCGTGGTGCCGGACAGCTCGGTGGTCTCGCCTCCCATCACGCCGGCCAGCCCGATCGGACCGGAGTCGTCGGTGATCAGCATGTCCTCGGTCGACAGCTGTCGGTCGACGCCGTCGAGGGTGCGCAGCCGCTCCCCGTCGCGGGCACGGCGCACCCGGATCGGGCCGGCGAGCTTGCTGCGGTCGAACCCGTGGATGGGCTGGCCGAGCTCGAGCATCACGTAGTTGGTCACGTCGACGGCCAGCGAGATCGGCCGCATCCCGGCGAGCTGGACCCGACGGGCCATCCACGCGGGGGTCGGTGCGGCCGGGTCGAAGCCGGTGACCGAGCGGCCGGAGAAGACCGGGCAGCCGGCGGGGTCCTCGACCTCGACCGGGTGGGCAACCTGGTCGGAGCGCGGCACCTCCCGGTCGGCCGGGTCGCGGAACGCGGTGCCGGTGCCGTGCACGGCGTACTCCAGCGCCGCCTCGCGGGCGACCCCGCGCATCGACAGCGCGTAGGCCCGGTCGGGGTTGATCTCGAACTCCAGGACCTCGTCGCGCAGGTGGAGCAGCCCGACCGCGTCGTCGCCCGGCTCGCCGGCGTCGGCCGGCAGCACGATGATCCCGTCGTGGTCGTCGCCCAGCCCGAGCTCGCGGGCCGAGCAGATCATCCCGGCCGAGACGTGGCCGTAGGTCTTGCGGGCAGAGATCTCGAAGCCCCCCGGCAGCACGCCACCGGGCAGCACCACGACCACCAGGTCGCCGGGCGCGAAGTTGTGGGCGCCGCACACGATCCCCTGCGGCTCACCCGTCCCGTTGGCGTCCGCGACGTCGACGGTGCACCAGTTGATGGTCTTGCCGTTCTTCTGCGGCTCCGGCTCCATCGTCAGCACCCGGCCGACCACGAGCGGACCCCTCAGGTCGTGGCCGGGCCGCTCGATCGCCTCGACCTTGAGGCCGAGGTCGGTCATCGCGTCTGCCAGCTTGTCGACGTCGAGGTCGTCGGGCAGGTCGACGTAGTCCCGGATCCAGGACACGGGGGCACGCACGGTCAGATCTCCGTTCCGAAGGAGGACGAGAACCGGACGTCGCCCTCGAAGAAGTCACGCAGGTCGGCGGCGCCGGTCCGGAACATCAGGGTCCGGTCGATGCCCATGCCGAACGCGAAGCCGGTCCAGCGCTCGCTGTCGATGCCGCAGGCGGTCAGCACCCGCGGGTTGACCACGCCGCACCCGCCCCACTCGATCCAGCCCTCGCCCTTGCAGGTGCGGCAGGCGGCGGAGTCGACGCCGCGGCAGACGAAACAGCGCAGGTCGACCTCGGCCGAGGGTTCGGTGAACGGGAAGTACGACGGCCGGAACCGGGTCGCGATCCCCTCGCCGAACATCTGCGACGCGAAGTGGTCGAGGGTGCCCTTGAGGTGGGCCATGGTGATGCCCTCGTCGACGACGAGGCCCTCGACCTGGTGGAACATCGGGCTATGGGTGGCGTCGTACTCGTCGGTGCGGAACACCCGGCCGGGGCACACGACGTAGATCGGCGGGGTGCGGGTCAGCATGGTCCGCGCCTGCACCGGTGAGGTGTGGGTGCGCAGCACCAGGTGGTGGTCGGCAGGCTCGGTCCAGAAGGTGTCCTGCATGGTGCGGGCCGGGTGGTCGGCCCCCAGGTTGAGGGCGTCGAAGTTCAGCCACTCGGCCTCCACGACCGGGCCCTCGGCGACCTCCCAGCCCATCGCCACGAAGATGTCCTCGATCAGCTCGGCACCGGTGGTCAGCGGGTGCCGCGAGCCGCGGGGAGCCCGGTCGACGGGCAGTGTGACGTCGACGGTCTCGTCGACCAGCATCCGCTCCTCGTGCTCGGCCTCGAGCACCTCGGTGCGGGCCGCCAGCGCCTGGTTGACCTCGCCGCGCGCGCGGCCGACCCGCTGCCCGGCCTCCTTGCGGGCCTGTGGCGGCAGCGCCCCGATCTCGCGGTTGGCGAGGGCGAGCGGCGACCGGTCGCCGGCGTGGTCGAGCCGGACCCGCTTGAGCGCGGCCAGGTCGGCCGCCGCCTCGATCGCGGCGAGCGCCGCGTCGCGGGCGGCAGCGACGTGCTCCTCGTCGAGCGAGGAGACCTGGACGGGGTCGTAGTCGGTGTTGGGGCCGGACATGGCTCCCTTTCGCGCGGGTTGCGGACCCGCAGATTCTAGGAGGGACGGACGGGTGTCACTCCCCGGGTCCGGCTCGGGCAGGAGTCAGGCGCGGGTCGACCGCACGCTCCCGGACCGAAGAGGCCCGGGGCGGAGAAATCGCCTGTTGCCCTGCATGTCGCCATCCTAGCCCGGAGGCGCCTGGGCCGCCGGCCACTCGACGACCACCCGGGCGCCGCCGCCGTCGGCGTCGCCGAGCGCGATGCTGCCACCGTGGGCGCGGGTGAGGCCGTTGACGAGGTACATCCCGAGACCGGAGCCGCCGCGGACCCCGCCGGTCCAGAACTTCGTGAACACCCGGCGGCGCATCTCCTCGGGGATGCCCTCCCCCTCGTCCTCGACGACAAGCCGGATGCCGGGCTCCTCGCTCCCGCGCTGGTCCAGGGTGACGGTGACCAGCCCGTCGCCGTGGCGTACGGCGTTCTCGACGATGTTGGTGACCACCTGGGTGAACTTGTCTGGGTCGGCCCCGATCTGCGGCAGCCCGGAGGCGGCGGTGTAGTCGATCGTGCGGGCGGTGCCGGCGCGGACCGACTCCACGACCCGGCCCACCAGCACGTCGGCGTCGCAGGGCCGGGAGTAGAGCGCGAGCCGGCCGGTGTCGATCCGTGCCACGTCGAGCAGCTCGGCGATCAGCCGGCTCAGCCGGTCGGAGTCGGAGTGGACCGTCGTGAGCATCAGCTTCTTCTGCTCGTCGCTGAGCTTGTCCCACCGGTTGAGCATCGCCTGCACGAAGCCCTTGACCCCGGTCAGCGGCGACCGGAGCTCGTGGGCCACGGTGGCGACCAGGTCGGACCGGTCGCGGTCGAGCCGGGCCCGGCCCCGGCCGCTGCGGATGCTGACCGCCAGGCCGTTGATCTCGGAGGTGTCCTCGTCGCGGAGCAGCCGGGCCGTGGTCAGCACCTCCTCGCCCCCGGGCGTCAGCCAGGTCTGCTCGGGCACGCCGCGCCGGATCGAGAACCGCGCGAAGGGCTGGTTGACCTCCAGCCACGAGCGGCCGTCGTTGTCCTGGAGCCGGAGCACGTCGGCCAACGGCGCCCCGATCGCCTCGTCGATCTCGAGGTCTAGCATCCGGGCCGCCTGTGCGTTGAGCATCGTCACGACCCCGTCGGACGTCGCCCCGAGGATCCCGTCGGGGTAGGCGTCGGCCAGCCGGCGCAGGCGCCCCCGGGAGCGGTCGATGCGACTGGTCACGGGGGGCTGGGCCACGTCGCCACCTTAAGGTGCGTCTCGCGATCCGGCGCCGTTGCGAGCGGGGTTTCGCGCCGTACCCGGCAATGCGGAGGCGCGAAGGCGGGACGGAGTCCCGTCGCGTCGCCGACAACGCCAGGACGGATGCGAAAGTCCGCGCAGCAGGCGCTCCCGGATCGCGAGGCGTGCCCTAACGACGGGCGCGGAGGGTGGCGTAGAGACAGACCGCGGCGGCCGTGGCGAGGTTGAGGCTCTCGGCCCGCCCGGGGACCGGGATCGCGACCCGGTGGTCGGCGAGCCCCGCGAGCTCCGGCGGCAGGCCCCACGCCTCGTTGCCGAAGAGCCAGGCGACCGGGCCGCGTAGCAGCTCGTCGGCGCCGAACAGGTCGACCTCGCCGGCGCCGTCGGCGGCCAGCACGGTCAGCCCGGCAGTCCGGGCGGCGGCCACGGCGGCGGCCGGGTCGGGCGCCAGGGCGAGGGGAAGGTGGAACAGGCTGCCGACGCCGGCCCGCACCGTCTTGGGGTTGTAGGCGTCGACCGAGTGGCCGGCGAGCACGACCCCGGCGGCGCCGACCGCGTCGGCGGTGCGCACCAGGGTGCCGGCATTGCCGGGGTCGCGGACGTCGGCGGCGATCACGACGAGGTCGCCAGCGGCCAGCGCCTCGTCGAGCGGACGGTCGAGAAACCGGCACACCGCCACCAAGCCGGCGGGCGTGACGCTGTCGCTGAGGCCGGACATCGCACGGTCGTCGACCGGGGTCCACGGCACGCCGGCCGTCTCGGCGTTGCGCCGGAGCGCGGCGTACGACGAGGTGGCCTCGACGGTGGCGAAGACCTCGACCGCGCATCCCGGGAGCGCGAGCGCGCCCTCGACGGCGTTCGGGCCGTCGGCAAGGAACAGCCGCCGCTCGGCGCGGGCCGGGCGGCGGCTGAGCCGTCGTACGTCCTTGACGCGACCATTGCTCGCCGAGAGCGGAGTGCTCGCGGCGAGGGGCTGGTCCGGCACCGTGGTCGTCAGGAGGCCTTGGGGGCGTTGACGTCCTCGGGCAGCGCGGCCCGTGCGGTCTCGACGAGCGCGGTGAAGGCCGCGGTGTCGTTGACGGCCAGGTCGGCGAGGATCTTGCGGTCGACCTCGACGCCGGCGAGGTTGAGGCCCTGGATGAACCGGTTGTAGGTCATCCCCTGGGCGCGCGCGGCCGCGTTGATCCGCTGGATCCACAGGCGACGGAAGTTGCCCTTGTTCTTCCGCCGGTCGTTGTAGCTGTAGACCAGCGAGTGGGTGACCTGCTCCTTGGCCTTGCGGTAGAGGCGCGAGCGCTGTCCGCGGTAGCCCGAGGCCCGCTCGAGGGTGGTACGGCGCTTCTTGTGGGCGTTCACTGCGCGCTTGACGCGTGCCATGTCGTTACTCCTTGTTGCTCTGGGTCGGTGAGGTGCGGGGGTGAGGGCTCGCTTCGCTCGGACCCGACCACGGGTGGACGGGGGGTCAGCGACCCAGCAGCTTCTTGGCGCGCTTGACGTCGGCCTTGGCGACCTCGGTGGTGCCGGACATCCGGCGCGTCACCTTCGACGGCTTGTGCTCGAGGTTGTGGCGCAGGCCGGTCTTCTGGCGACGGATCTTGCCCGACCCGGTCACGCGGAAGCGCTTGCTGGCACCGGAGTGCGTCTTGTTCTTCGGCATCTCTTCGCTCTCTCTTCTACGTCGATGCTGGTGGTCAGGCGTCGATCTCGGGATCGAGGTTCTCGGAGCGGCCCCGCTCCTTCTTCCCACCGGGACGGTGGGCGGCGCGGTAGTCGCGCTCCTCGGCCTCGGTGGCGGCCCGCGCGGCGGCACGGGTCTCCTTCTCGACCTTGGCCTCCGCCTTGGCGTCGGCCTTCTTGCGGTGGGGTCCGAGGACCATGGTCATGTTGCGGCCGTCCTGCTTGGGCGAGGACTCCACGAAGCCCAGCTCGTCCACGTCCTCCGCGAGGCGCTGCAGCAGCCGGAACCCGAGCTCGGGGCGGTGCTGCTCGCGACCGCGGAACATGATCGTGATCTTGACCTTGTCACCGGCCTTGAGGAACCGCACGACGTGACCCTTCTTGGTCTCGTAGTCGTGGGTGTCGATCTTGGGCCGGAGCTTCATCTCCTTGATGACCACGTTGGTCTGGTTCCGGCGAGCCTCACGGGCCTTCTGGGCGTTCTCGTACTTGAACTTCCCGTAGTCCATGAGCTTGCAGACGGGCGGCCTGGCCATGGGCGCCACCTCGACGAGGTCGAGGTCGGCCTCCTGGGCCAGCTTGAGTGCCTGGTCGGTCGGCACGATCCCCACGGTCTCTCCGTTGGGGCCCACGAGCCGGACCTCTGGTACGCGGATCCGCTCGTTGATGCGCAGCTCGGTGCTGATGTGTCCTCCAGTGTGCTTGCCTGGTGGGCGCCCGCCTGCTCCCCCGGCCCCCGGCCGCGCACACGGCTCGGGCCCTGAAATGCAGGAAGGCTCCCGCTGAACAACAAGCGGAAGCCAGTCGCGGCACCTCGCCCACCGGGGCTGGCCCCGTCAGACGGATGTCGCTGACACCCACCGGCGAGCCGGCGGCTGTCGTGACCGGAACCCGACGACCTGTCGCGGTCGGTGCGGGTGGGAGACGTGCTGCTGCTGGTCCCCGCTTGCAGGATCTGCCCCTTCCACCCTTGTCTCCGGGCGAGTCAGGACTGATCGGTCAACTCAGAACCTTAGCGGCTCATTCCCCGGCCGGTCGAATCCAGCCTGTCCGCTCCCCCACCCGCGTGAGCCTCCAGCCCGCGGCCAGGGCACGCAGGTCGTCGCCTGGGACGGCGGCCGAGGCCGGCCCGGCGAGGTCGACGACCAGCGCGTCGGCACCCTCCTGGACCGCCGCTTGCGCGGCCAGCCGCGTCGTCACCGGGACCGGCCGGGCCTCGGGGTCCCAGCGGTGCATCGCCTCTCGGCCGCTGAACGCCAGCAGCCCGCGTCGCCCGTCGGGCCGGGCCACCAGCACGGCCGCCATGTCGCTCGTCTTGTCGTGCGCGAGCCCCTGGTCGTCGATCGCCACCTCACCCAGCACCGCGACGACCGGCACCAGCAGCCGGGCGTCCTGCAGCACCACGAGCACGTCGCCGAGCGGGCCGCCGGCGGCGTATGCCGCGAGTGCGGCGGTCACGGCGGGGTCCGCCGAGCCGTCGTCGTCGCCGAACCCGGGCTCGGGGATCGTGCGGGCGGGCTCGTCGTCGGTCACGGGGCCATTGTCCCCGTGGCCGGCGCCCCCATCGGTGCGGGGGTTTCGGGGTGGTTCCTGGGAAGAGCGCGGGCCCGGTGGCCCTCGCACCTCGACCTCAGGGAGGTGTGCCACGCTTGTCCTGTGGACGAGGTGACCTGGACGGCCCTGACCGCCGTCCTGACCGCGGTGGGTGCGGCCTGGACGTGGTACGCCTTCCGCCACCGCGGCGTGGCCTCCGGGCTGCGCGGGGCGGGACTGACGCTGCTGCCGCCGGCAGCGTTCCTCACCGGGACCATGGAGATGTTCACCGAGATCGGTACGTCGGTCGTCGACTGGGCCACCAGCATCGTCCTCAGCCCCGTCGTGTGGGCCGGCATCGTGCTGGCCGGGCTCTCGGTGGTGCTGCTCGGCACGTCCGCCGCGCTGCGCGAGCGCGGCCGGGGCGAGGCGCCGGCGCCGGAGGAGGGCGGCGGGCGTGAGACCCGGGCGGCGCGCAAGCGGGGCGCGCTGCCCGCGGGCGAGAAGAAGAAGGGCGAGCCGCTGCTCGACGACGACCTCTCCGACGTGGAGGAGATCCTGAAGCGGCGCGGGATCACCTGATGCCCGCATCCTCCGCCGAGCGCCGTCACCTGGGGCGCCGGCTGGCCGCCGCGACGGAGGCGGCCGGGCCGCTGCCGACGCCCCTGATGGCCGTCGACCTCGAGGCGTTCGACGCCAACGCCGACGACCTGGCGCGCCGGGCCGCCGGTACGCCGATCCGGGTGGCCTCCAAGTCGGTCCGGGTCCCGGCGCTCCTGCGCCGGGCGCTGGCCCACGACGGGTTCCGGGGCGTGCTGGCGTTCACGCTGCGCGAGGCGCTGTGGCTGCACGAGCACGGTGTCACCGACGACGTGGTGGTCGCCTACCCGACCGTCGACACCGGCGCACTCACTGAGCTGGTGGCCTCGCCGGGCGCCGCCGCGGCGATCACGCTGATGGTCGACGACGTGGCCCACCTCGACGTCGTCGACTCGGTCCGCCGCTCGCTGGCGGTGCCCGTCCGGGTGGCGATCGACATCGACGCCGGGCTGCGGGTCGGTGGCCAGCACGTCGGTCCCAAGCGCTCCCCGCTCCACGACCCGCCCGACGTCGTCAGCCTGGCCCGCACCGTGAGCGAGCGGCACGGCTTCCGGCTGGTGGGCGTGATGACCTACGAGGGACAGGTCGCGGGGCTCCCCGACGTCGTCCCGACCCAGAAGGTGCGCTCGCTGCTGGTGCGCGGCATGAAGCACGCGTCGCAGGCGCAGCTGGAGGTGCGGCGGCGCGAGGTGGCCGAGGCGCTCGCCGGCGAGGTCGACCTGGAGTTCTGGAACGCCGGCGGCTCCGGGTCGGTCGAGGCCGCCGCCGCCGACCCGGTGGTCACCGAGGTGGCTGCCGGCTCCGGGCTGCTCGCACCCACGCTCTTCGACCACTACCAGTCGTTCACACCGCGTCCGGCGGCGTTCTTCGCGCTCCCCGTCGTACGCCGCCCCTCCCCCCAGGTGGCCACCGTGCACGGCGGCGGCCTGGTGGCCTCGGGGGCCAGCGGACGCGACAAGCTGCCGACGCCGTGGGTGCCGCCGGCGCTCCACCTGACCGGGCTCGAGGGCGCGGGCGAGGTGCAGACCCCGCTCACCGGCCCCGGGGCCGCCCACCTCCGGATCGGCGACCTGGTGTGGTTCCGGCACGCCAAGGCCGGGGAGCTGTTCGAGCACACACGCTGGGTGCACCTGCTCGAGGACGAGGCGTTCGTCGACCGGGTCGAGACCTACCGCGGCCTCGAGCTCGCCTTCTGAGGCCCCCGGAGACGCACGGAGGCCCCGCCGTCCGGCGAGGGCTCCGTGGTGCGCGTGGCGTCAGGCGCGGTAGGTGCGGATGAAGACCGCGCGCGAGAACGACGTCGCGAAGTCGCCGCTGGCGTTGACCTTGACCCGGTAGTAGACCCGGCCGGTGCGGCGGAGCGCCTTGACCCGCTGGCGGTAGCGGCTGCGGTCGTTGGTGCGGAAGTGGTCCCACGCCTTCCAGCGGCCGTGGCGGCCGATCCGGCGCTGGACGATCGCCGCCCGGTTCTCGTAGGACGGCGCCACCTTCCCCTTGATGAAGAACCGGTCCTCGCGCGGCTCGATGCCGCGAATGCTGATCAAGCGCTCCTGCCCGCCGGCCTGGGCGGGCACGGTGAGAGTCGACAACGGTGCGGCGAGCGCCAGGACGGCGGCGGCAGCGGCGAGTCGCCTGCGATGGGCGTACATGGGTGATCCTCCTCGAGAGATGGCTGTGTGGGTCGACGGCGCCACCACACGACGGGGACGGGTACGCACCGGCGGCCGAGAGTCTAGGTCGGCTCCCGCGCCGTGTCCGGCGAATCGACCTCTCTATCCTGAGCGGCGTGGGCTACGACGCGGCGGCGGTGGCGCAGACCGTCGTGGAGCTCGCGCAGCGGACCGACCCGACGCTCGGGGCCGGACGACTGGTCTGCGTCGACGGTCCGGCCGGCTCGGGGAAGACCACGCTGGCCGACACCCTCGGTCGCCTCGAGGCCGCGCCCGTGCTCCACACCGACGACCTGCTCGACGGCTGGGACGGCCTCCCCGGCCTTCCGGAGACGCTCGCCGACCTGCTCGACCCGCTCGCCGGCGGACGCCCGGGGCGGGCCCCCCGCTACGACTGGCACGCCGAGCGGTTCTCCGGCGAGGTGGTGGTCGACCCGGTGCCGTTGCTGGTCGTCGAGGGCGTCGGCGCGGGGTCGCTGCCGGCCGCGCGACGGGCCACCGTGCTGGTCTGGGTCGAGGCGCCGTACGACCTGAGGATGCGGCGGGGTCTGGACCGCGACGGCGAGGCGTTCGCCCCCCACTGGGCGGCGTGGGCCAGGGCCGAGGAGGCCCACTTCGCCGACCACCGCACCCGGGAGCGCGCCGATCTGGTCGTCGACGGCACCGGCCGGCGGCCGCCGCGACTCAGGAGGTGAGCAGGGCGCGCAGCTCGCGGACCGCCCGCTGCGCCCGCGACCCGTCGGAGCCCTGGATGCCCATCGCGGACTGGCTGGTGCCGTCGGCGAGGTCGAGCACCGCCCACGGCGCACCCGGGGGCAGGTGGACGGCGAGCACCTCCGCCCACTCGTACTCGTGGCGGCGGTAGCCGTTGACCACGACCAGCCGGTCGCGCTCCGCGACCACGCGCGAGCGCGCCATCGCGTAGCCGGCCGAGTAGAACAGCAGTCCCAGGAACACGACGGTCCCGCGCTGGAACGGCGAGAACCGCGCCCGGGTCTCGTCGTCGAACCCGAACCACGCGAACGCGACGACCACGAGGAGCAGGGCGCCGAACAGGATCCCGGCCATCCGGACGCCGAACGGGCGCCACGTGTGCGGCAGGGCCGGTCCGGCGACGGGCTCAGAGGCGGCAGGCATGGATGTCGGTCACCAGGATCCCGCGGGCCCCGAGCTCCCAGAGTGCGTCCATCAGCCTTTGCGACCCGGCCCGCGGCACCATCACCCGCACCGCGACCCAGCCCTCACGCCGCAGCGGCGAGATCGTCGGGCTCTCGATGCCCGGTGTCAGCGTGGCCGCCTCGGAGACGGCCGCCTCCGGGATGTCGTAGTCCATCATCACGTAGGTCCGGGCCACCAGCACGCCCTCGAGCCGCCGCCGGAAGACCTCGAACCCTGCAGGTGCCTCGCCGCCCCGGGTGACCAGCACGGCCTCCGACTCGAGGATCACCTCGCCGAAGGTCTCCAGGCCGGCGGCCTTGAGGGTGCTGCCGGTCTCGACGACGTCGGCGATCACGTCGGCGACACCGAGCTGGACGCTGGTCTCGACGGCGCCGTCGAGCCGGGTGACCGTGGCCTCGATCCCCCGCTGCTCGAGGAAGGAGCGCACGATGCCGACGTACGACGTCGCGATCCGGGCGCCGGCGAGGTCGTCGATCCCGGAGTAGCGGCCCGCGGGCCCGGCGAAGTGGAACCGGCTGGACCCGAAGCCGAGCTCCATCACCTCGTCGGCCTTGGCCCCGGAGTCGCGCAGCAGGTCGCGTCCGGTGATGCCGACGTCGAGGGTGCCCTCGCCGACGTACAGCGCGATGTCCCGGGGGCGCAGGTAGAAGAACTCCACGCCGTTGTCGGCGTCGAGCAGGGTCAGCTCCTTGGAGTCGTGGCGCTGCCGGTAGCCGGACTCGCGCAGCATCTCCTGCGCCGCCTGGGACAGCGCCCCCTTGTTGGGGACGGCGACGCGGAGCATCGGGGTCGCCCCTCCGGGTGACCCCCCTGGTGACGGGGCGGGACTGGTCATGGGGAGGTCCTCACAGGTGGGCGTAGACGTCGTCGAGGGTCAGGTCGCAGGCCAGCATCAGCACCTGCGCGTGGTAGAGCAGCTGGCTGATCTCCTCGGCCGCCCGCTGCGGCGACTCGTGCTCGGCCGCCATCCACGACTCGGCGGCCTCCTCGACCAGCTTCTTGCCGATCGCATGGACGCCGGCGTCGAGCTGCTGCACCGTGCCGGACCCGGCGGGGCGGTCCGTCGCCTTGGCGGCGAGCTCGCCCCACAGCTCCTCGAAGGTCTTCACACCGGCCAAGCCTAGGCCCCGCTGTCAGGCGTAGCCGCGGCGGATCGACCGCAGGGTCTGCCCGGTGGTCAGCGCCGCCGCGGCCGCCTCGTAGCCCTTGTCCTCGCGGGAGGAGTCGAGGCCGGCCCGGTCGAGCGCCTGGTCCTCGTCGTCACACGTGAGCACGCCGAAACCGATCGCCGTCTGGTGGTCGAGGCCCACCCGGAGCAGCCCGTCGGTGGCGGCCCGGCAGACGTAGTCGAAGTGGGGGGTGCCGCCGCGGATCACCACGCCGAGCGCCACGACGGCGTCGTACCCCTGGGCGGCGAGCGCCTGCGCGACGACGGGCAGCTCGAAGGTGCCGGGCACCCGGACCACGTGGGGCTCCTCGACCTTGTAGTCGCGGCAGGCGCGCTGCGCCCCCCCGAGCAGCCCGTCCATCACGGTCTCGTGCCACGACGCCGCCACGATCGCCACCCGCAGCTCGTGGCAGTCGACGGGTCGCTGGTCGGGTGCTCCGGCTCCGCTCACGGGGTCCCTCCGGTCCGCTCGGCCCCGCCTGCCAGCCCCGGGCTGCCCTCCAGGTCGGGGAGGTCGTGGCCCATACGGTCCCGCTTGGTCAGCAGGTAGGCCAGGTTGTGGTCGTTGGGATGCGGCGTCAGCGGCACCCGCGCCTTCACCGGCACACCGTAGTCCTCCAGGCTGGAGGTCTTGTCGGGGTTGTTGGTGAGCAGCCGCACGCTGCGGACGCCCAGGTCGCGCAGGATCTGGGTCGCGGCGCCGTAGTGCCGGGCGTCGGCCGGCAGGCCTAGGTCGAGGTTGGCGTCGACGGTGTCGCGCCCGCCGTCCTGCAGTGCGTAGGCCTGCAGCTTGGCCACCAGCCCGATCCCGCGGCCCTCGTGGCCGCGGAGGTAGACCACGATCCCCCGGCCCTCGTCGACGACGCGCTGCAGCGCCTCCTCGAGCTGCGGCCCGCAGTCGCAGCGACGGCTGCCGAAGACGTCGCCGGTGAGGCACTCGGAGTGGACCCGGGTGAGCACCGCCTCCTCGCCCTCGACGTCGCCGTACACGAGGGCGACGTGCTCGCCGTCGTCGACGGCGATCCGGTAGCCGTAGGCGGTGAGGTCGCCGAACTTCGTGGGCAGCCGGGTCTCGGCGACCCGTTCGACCAGCACCTCGGTGCGGCGCCGGAAGTGGACGAGGTCGTCGATCGAGATCAGGGCCAGGCCGTGCTCGTCGGCGAACTTCCGCAGCTCGTGGCCGCGCTTCATGGTGCCGTCGTCGTTGACCACCTCGACCAGCACGCCCGCCGGCGTGAGCCCGGCCAGCCGGGCGAGGTCGACGGCGGCCTCGGTGTGACCACGGCGCGCGAGCACGCCACCCTCGCGGTAGCGCAGCGGGAAGACGTGGCCGGGCCGGGTGATCTCCCACGGCTCGGTGGCGGAGTCGGCCAGCACCCGGGCGGTGTGGGCACGGTCGGCGGCGGAGATGCCGGTCGTGACCCCGTCGCGGGCGTCGACCGAGATCGTGTACGCCGTCCGCAGCCGGTCCTTGTTGTGCGGCGTCATCAGCGGGATCTCCAGCCGGTCGAGCATGTCGGCCGGCATCGGCACGCAGATCACCCCGCTGGAGTGGCGGATCGTGAACGCCATCAGCTCCGGCGTCGCCTTGCTGGCGGCGAAGATGATGTCGCCCTCGTTCTCGCGGTCCTCGTCGTCGACGACGACGACCGCCTTGCCAGCGGCGATGTCGGCCACCGCCCGCTCGATGGAGTCCAGCCGAAGGCTCGTGCCTCGTGCGTCCGCGGTCATCGCTCGTCCTTCGTCGTGGTGGGCCAGGTGAGGAGGCGCTCGACGTGCTTGGCCATGACGTCCACCTCGAGGTTGACCCGGTCTCCGACGGCGCGGAGGCCGAGGGTGGTCCGGGTGAGGGTCTCGGGGATCAGGCTGACCGTGAAGCTCTCGCGACCGGCGTCGACCACGGTGAGGCTGACGCCGTCGACGGTGACCGACCCCTTCTCGACGAGGTAGCGGCCGAGGCCGTCGGGCAACGACACCTCGATGAGCTCCCAGTGAGGGGGACTGTGCTCGCTGGGGGCGCGGCGGAGCACGGTCCCGACCCCGTCGACGTGGCCCTGGACGACGTGACCGCCGAGCCGGGTCTCGAGGGTGACCGCGCGTTCGAGGTTGACCGGGTCGCCCGGGGCGGCGTCGCCCAGCGAGGTCCGGTCGAGCGTCTCCTGCATGACGTCGGCGGTCCACCTGCCCCGGTCGCCCCCACCGTCCAGCAGGGCGACGACGGTGAGGCAGCAGCCGTTGACCGAGATCGAGTCGCCGGGGCGGGTCCCCTCGAGCACGGTCGTCGCGTCGACGGTCAGCCGGACCGCATCGCCCTGCTCCTCCAGGGCGGCCACGGTGCCGAGCTCCTCGACGATTCCGGTGAACATTCAGTGCCTCCCCATGGTGATCCGGATGTTGGTGTCTTCCCCGTCGTGGCCCTGCAGCACGTGGACGTCGGTCACCGGCAGGTGCACGGCGTCGGCGATGGTGGTGATGCCGAGGTCGGCCACGGCCGACCTCCCGGCTCCGAGCAGCATCGGCGCGACGTACACGACGACCTCGTCGACCAGGTCGCCGGTGAGGAAGGCAGCGGCCAGAGTCGGCCCGCCCTCGAGGAAGACGTGCTGCCGGTCGCGGGCGTAGAGCTCCTCGAGGACCGCCCGCGGGTCGCGGCTGCGCAGGTGGACGGTCTCCGCGGCGTCGTCGAACACCCGGCGGTCGGTCGGGAGGTCCCGCTCCCCCATCACGACCCGCAACGGCTGGTGGGCCAGCGGCTCGTCGACCTCGTCGCGGACCGTCAGCCGCGGGTCGTCGACGGCAACGGTGCCGGTGCCGACCAGCATGACGTCGCACTCGCTGCGCAGCCGGTGGGTGTCGAGCCGCGCCGCCCGGCTGGAGACCCACCGGCTGGTGCCGTCGGCGGCAGCGCTGCGGCCGTCGAGGGTGGCCGCGAGCTTCCACGTCACGAACGGCCGGCCGTGCTCGACGGCGAAGGTCCACGCCCGGTTGAGCGCCCGCGCCTCGTCGACGAGCAGCCCGCCCTCGACCTCGGCACCGGCGGCTGCCAGCGTGGCGGCGCCCCCGCGGGCGACGGGGTTGGTGTCGGCCTGGGCGAAGACCACCCGCTGGACGCCGGCGGCCAGCAGCGCCTCCGCGCAGGGGCTGGTCCTGCCGGTGTGGTTGCAGGGCTCGAGGGTGACCACGGCCGTGGCGCCGCGGGCGTCGGCACCGGCCTGGGCGAGGGCGTCGACCTCGGCGTGCGGCGTCCCCGCGCCGCGGTGGAACCCCTCGGCCACCTCGTTGCCGGCGGCGTCGAGCAGCACGCACCCGACCCGCGGGTTGGGTCCGTGCGGCACCCCGGGGGTGGCCGCGAGGGCCAGCGCTCGCCGCATCGCGGCGTGCTCGGCGGCGGTGAACGTCATCGCGCCCTCTCCGGTCCGGGCCCGCGGGCGCCGGGGGCAGGGTGCGCGACCGGCGGCCGGACGGGTCCGGCGACCGGCGCCGCGTGCTGCTTCTCATCCGGACTTTGACCGTCGGTCCAGGACTTCCACCTGGTCAACCGCCCGCTTCCCCCTCACGGGAGTCGCGGCCGGGTCGCGGACTGTCACCGCCGGTGCGGACTTCCACCGCCCCCAGAGCACGCGAGCACTGTGGTCACAGTGGCTCTTGCTGGGTCCGAGCGTACTCCCGGTGTGCATGCGGCGGGTCGTGAGGTCGCCCACACGTCGGTCGGTGGGTCAGCGCGCCAGCGGTGACTGAGGCACCGAATCTTCCCCCGAATCGGTACGTCAGCCACCGCCGGCGAGCTCCCGGGATGCTGTGCTCGAGGAATCGTCTCGGGAGGTGTCGTACCGGCCACCCCTCGTTCGTGGAGGGGATGACGGGTGGCCGACCGGGCCGCCACCACCAGAGGAGACATCCCATGTCGCAGTACTTCCTGACCCTCCCCCACGACTCCGCCGAGGAGCCGACGATGGCGGACATGGACCCCGCCGCGCTGCAGGCCGTGATCGCCGAGGTCGACGGCTTCAACACCCGGCTCCGTGACGAGGGCGCCTGGGTCTTCGCCGGCGGGCTGCACCCGCCGTCGACGGCGACGACGGTCGAGCACGTCGACGGCGAGCCGGTGTACGCCGACGAGCCGTTCGTCGAGGCAGCGGCGTACGTCGGCGGGTTCTGGGTCGTCGAGGCGACCACGCGTGAGCAGGCCGTCGACTACGCCGCGCACGCCAGCCGGGTCCTGCACAGCCGCGTCGAGGTCCGCGAGCTCCAGGAACGGCCCGGCGACTGACCGACGACGGGCCTCACCCCACCGACTGGGCGGCGCTGCGGAGGGCTCCGACCATCCGGTCGGGGTCGTCTGCGGAGAACACCGCCGACCCCGCCACGAACACGTCGGCACCCGCCTCGGCGCACCGCTCGATCGTCTCCAGCGAGACCCCGCCGTCGACCTGCAGCCAGGTCTCGAGACCGTGCCGGTTGAGCAGCTCGCGCGTGCGCCGGAGCTTCGGCAGCACCAGGTCGAGGAACTTCTGGCCGCCGAAGCCGGGCTCGACGGTCATCAGCAGCACCATGTCGAGCTCGGCCAGCAGGTCCTCGTACGGCTCGACCGGCGTCGCCGGCTTGAGCGCCATGCTGGCCCGGGCGCCGTTGCTGCGCAGCTCACGAGCGAGCCGGACCGGCGCCGAGGACGCCTCGACGTGGAAGGTGACCGACCCCGCACCGGCCTCGGCGTAGGCGAGTGCCTCGCGGTCGGGGTTCTCGATCATCAGGTGGGCGTCGATCGGCACGTCGGTCGCCTTCGCCAGCGCCTCGACCATCGCCGGCCCGAACGTCAGGTTGGGGACGAAGTGGTTGTCCATCACGTCGACGTGCACCCAGTCGGCGCTGGGGATCCGTCCCACCTCGGCCCCCAGGGCGGCGAAGTCGGCGTTCAGGATGCTCGGCGTGATCTGGATGCCCACGGCCCGGATCCTTCCATGCCCGGCCCGTCGGGCAACGCTCACACGTCGGCCGGGTCGGCCTCCGGCGGCGCCTCGCCCTCGGCGGCGTCGCGGTCGGACCACTCCAGCAGCGGAGCGAGGTCGAACACGTGGCTGTCGATCCCCTCGTGGAGGTCGCCGAGCTCGGCGTAGCGCGGCGGCACGGTGAAGATCGTGAAGTCGCGCGGGTCGCAGTCGGGGACCTCGTCCCAGGTCACCGGCGTGGAGACCCGGGCGTCGGGCAGGCCGCGGACGGAGTACGCCGCGGCGATGGTGTGGTCGCGGGTGTTCTGGTTGTAGTCGACGAACAGGTGGTGGGGGTCGCGGTTCTTCTTCCACCACTCGGTGGTCACGTCGTCCGGGGCGCGGCGCTCGATCTCGTGGGCGAACGCGTGCGCCGCCCGGCGTACGTCGGCGAAGCCGTGGTCGGGAGGGATCCGGACGTAGACGTGCAGCCCCTTGCTGCCGCTGGTCTTCGGGTAGCCGACCGCGCCGAGCTCGTCGAGCACCTCGTGGACGACGCCGGCGACCCGCTGCACCTGGGCGAAGTCCGAGAGCGGGCCCGGGTCGAGGTCGATCCGCCACTCGTCGGGCTTCTCGGTGTCGGCCCGCCGGCTGTTCCAGGGGTGGAACTCGACGGTCGACATCTGCACCGCCCAGATCACCGACCCCAGCTCGGTGACGCAGAGCTCGTCGGCGGTCCGGTTCCAGCGCGGGAAGTGCAGCCGCACCGTCTCCACCCAGGGCGGGGCGCCCGCAGGAAGCCGCTTCTGGTGCACCTTGTCGCCGGACAGGCCCTTCGGGAACCGGTGGAGCATGCACGGCCGCTCGTAGAGAGCGTTGACGATCCCCTCACCGACCGAGAGGTAGTAGTGGACCAGGTCGAGCTTGGTCGCGCCCGACTCCGGGAAGTAGACCCGATCGGGATTGGTCACCTTGACCACGCGGTCATCGACCTCGACCTCGGTGAACGGCGACGCCATGGCGTCAACCTAGCCCGGGCGAACGACGGCTCAGGGCCCGACGCGCACCAGGGTGACCGGCGAGCGTCCCTCGTCGGCGTACCCGGTCGCAGGCATGAACCAGCGGTAGGCGGTCGTGCGATCCGGCGCCACCGTGGTGACCACGGACCCGTCGACCCCGGCTCTGACCGGCTGCTCACCGACCGGCGTGAAACCGGCAGCGCCCGCCGGCCTGGCCTCCAGCACGAGCGGCGCGCCGGTGGCGACCCCGTCGGCGTCGAGCGTCCGGCCCGTCAGCGTCACCTCGGCGCTCGGCCGCGACCTGCGGCCGGGAGGCCTGGATCGTGGTCGAGACCGGGAAGCCCTCCAGGTCGTACGTCGTGCCGCCGCCCACGACGCCGTCGAGCAGGAACGGCTCCCCGTCGCAGCCGAAGCCGGCGAGCAGGTAGCCCGGGCCGGTGCCGTGGTCGCGGGCGAAGCGGGCGAGGCTGGCGTCGCCGGGCTCGTCGAGGACCTGGCCGCTCGCGGCCACCACCCGCGTCCAGCTGAAGGTCGCCGTCGCGGGGCTCACCTGCTGCCACTGGCCGGCCGCCGCGGTCAGGTCGGCCCGACCCGACCACACCTCGCCCGCGTCGAGCTCGGCGGAGACGTACCAGACGTGGGCCGCGCCCCGACCGCCGGACGCCGGACGCACCCACATCGACCAGGCGGCCCCGGCCACGTCGTCGACCCGGGTGACCGGCCCGGAGGCCTGCCCGGTCTCCGGCACCGCCAGCCGGGTGGCTCGGGAGCCCAGGGGTGCGTCGGCGTCCTGCGCCACCGAGGCGCTTGGCCCGGCCAGGGCCGGGCCGAACAGCCCGCCGCAGCCGAACCAGCTGAGGTAGGTGGCGCCCGCAGGGAAGGACGTGCCGGGAACCACCACGACGTCGGCCGACGCCGGGGACGCCACGCTGGTCGCGCCGAGGACCAGCAGGAGCACCGCTGCTGCGCGCCGCATCGACGTTCCTCCCCGTTCGAGGGCCCCGGGCACGGGACCGTCACCTCCATTGCACCCCAGCGGAGCGAACAGTCCAAGGCCGAGAGGACCGACGTTCGGGCACATTTCCGTCAGTTACCGCACGTCCCGTCACACGCGTCTCAGGAGCCCCAGGAACATCGCGTCCGTCCCGTGCCGGTGCGGCCACAGCTGGGCCGTCCCGACCAGGGTCGCCGACGCGTCCGGCAGCGCGAGGGACAGCGGCTCGAGCCGGACGTCGTCGCGGGAGACCAGCACCGCGGAGAGCACGTCGGAGGTCTCGGCCACCACCGGGGAGCAGGTGGCGTAGAGCACCACGCCACCCGGGCGCACCAGCCCGACCGCTGCGTCGAGCAACGCCCGCTGCAGCGGCACCAGCTCGCGGAGGTCCTCCGGTCGACGCCGCCAGCGGGCCTCGGGCCGGCGGCGCAGCGCCCCCAGGCCCGAGCACGGAGCATCGACCAGGACCCGGTCGAACGAGGCGTCCGGCCACGGGGGCCGGGTCCCGTCGTGCGTCGTGACCTCGTCCACGCCGACGGCACCTGCCAGCGCCTTGGCGACCAGCTCGGCCCGGTGCGGCTGCCGCTCGTTCGCGACCAGCCGGGCCCCGCGGCCCGCCGCGAGGGCGGCCAGCAGGGCCGCCTTGCCGCCGGGTCCGGCGCAAAGGTCGAGCCAGCGCCGGTCGTCGCCCTCGACCTCCGCCTCGGCGAGCGCGAGGGCGACCAGCTGCGAGCCCTCGTCCTGGACCCCCGCCCGGCCCTCGGCGACCGCCGGCACCGCACCCGGGTCGCCGCCCGCCAGCACCACGCCGTACGGCGACAGGGCGGTCGGCTCGCCGGGCAGCTCGGACACGTCGGCCCGGCCGGGGCGGGCGACCAGGACCACCCGCGGCGGCACGTTGTCGGCCGCGAGCAGGTCGGGGAGCTCGGCCCGCCGCTCCCCCAGCGCCTCGGCGAACGCCTCCACCACCCACCGGGGGTGGCTGTGCACGACCGCGGCGTGGCCGACGGGGTCGAGCGCCTCGTCGGGCGCCACCCGGGCCAGCCAGGTGTCGAGGTCGTCGGCGGCGATCCGGCGCAGCACCGCGTTGACCAGCCCGGCCGACCGGGGTCCGGCGCGGGCGCGGGCGAGGTCGACCGTCGCGCTGACCGCCGCGTGGTCCTCGACCCGCATGCCCAGCAGCTGGTGGGCGCCGAGCCGGAGCACGTCGCGAACCCGCGGCTGCACCTTCCCGCGGTCGAGGCAGGCGTCGACGACCGCGTCGTAGCTGCCCTGCCGCCGCAGCGTCCCGCTCGCCAGCTCGGTGGCGAAGGCGGCGTCGCGGCCGGTCAGCCGGTGCCGACGCAGCACCTGCGGCAGCACCAGGTTGGCGTAGGCGTCGTCGGCGCGGACGGCGCGCAGGACGTCGTAGGCCGCCAGCCGGGCGGCGTCAGCCATCCACGTCCCCGAGGTGCTCGCGTACCAGCCGCTTCGGGGCACGCTTGGCCCACGCGTCGGTGATGATCTCGCGCAGCTCGTCGACGTCGAGCTCGCCCAGCCGGGACAGCTGCACCAGCACGGCGTCGAAACCACGGAAGTGGTCGATGGTGAAGAACGGCGTGGCGGGATCGTCGACCAACGCCTGCTTCTCGGCCGCCGTCGGCGTCTGGATCACCACGAGGTCGTCGTACGGCTCCCCGGTCCCGGGGTCGACGGCGGTGTGGTGGGGCATCCGGTAGAGCAGGAACCCCTTGCCCTTGTCGCCCCGCGGGACCTTCCAGGTCGGGCGGTCGCCCCAGGAGATGCCGAGCTCGGTCTCGGGGAGCTCGCCGCAGATCCGGTCGACGTCGTCCGGGGTCGCTGGCCTGCCCATGGCGTCAGGCTAGCGACCGGGTGGGACGCCCTCGGGCGTCGAGGCTCAGAACAGGTTGAGCGCGGTGGCGACCGTCTCGTAGACGCCGTAGGCCAGCAGCAGCGAGACCACCCCCCACGAGACGACGAGGCGGGTCTGGGTGCTCGCCGGCGTCAGCTCCTTCTCCTGCTCCATCGCGGCCTCCCGCTCGCTGGCCGCCTCGGCATGGTGGTCGGACAGGTCCTCGTGGAACCGGGAGGCGACCGGCCGGATCAGCAGGTTGGCCACGAAGCCGACCGCCAGCACGCCCACCATCGTGAACAGCGCGGGCCGGTAGGCGTCGGAGGTCAGCGTGCCTGCGCCGCCCGCGCTGTCGAGGAAGCCGTTGATGATGAGCGGTCCGGCGACGCCCGCCGCCGCCCAGGCGGTCAGCAGCCGGCCGTGGATCGCGCCCACCTGGAACACCCCGAAGAGGTCGCGCAGGTAGGCGGGCACCGTGGCGAAGCCGCCGCCGTAGAAGGAGATGATGATGCCCGCGAGCAGCACGAACACGATCGTGGCCGTCGAGCCGACGAGGGCCAGCAGCACGTAGAGGACGATGCCGACGCCGAGGTAGAGCATGTAGATCGGCTTGCGCCCGAGGTAGTCGGAGGTGGTGGACCACCCGAACCGCCCGGCCATGTTGAACAGCGACAGCACCCCGACGAACCCGCCGGCCGCCGCGACGCTGACGCTGGACGCGCCACCGGTGCCGTCGCGGAAGAAGTCCTGGATCATCGGCGCGGCCTGCTCGAGGATGCCGATGCCGGCGGTGACGTTGCAGAACAGCACGGTCCAGAGCAGCCAGAACTGCGGCGTCCGGATCGCGTTGGCCGCCGAGACGTCGTTGTCGGTGACCATCGTCCGGCCCGTGGTCTCCTCGGTGGCGTCGTAGCCCTCGGGCTGCCAACCGGCGGGAGGGACCCGGATGTTGGCCACGCCGATCATCATGATCGCGAAGTAGATGATCCCGAGGCTGACGAACAGGCCGGTCAGGGCGGCGCCGTCGGCGATCGACGCCGGGTCGGCCGGGTCGTAGCCGGAGTCGAAGTAGCCCATCAGCTGCCGCGACGCCGGCGAGGCGACCATCGCGCCGCCGCCGAAGCCCATGATGGCCATCCCCGTCGCCAGCCCCGGCCGGTCGGGGAACCACTTGATGAGCGTCGAGACCGGTGAGATGTAGCCGATCCCGAGCCCGATGCCGCCGATCACGCCGTACCCGAGGTAGAGCAGCCACAGCTGGCTGGTGGCGATGCCGGCGGCGCCCACCAGGAAGCCCGCCGCCCAGCAGCAGGCGGCCGTGAACATCGCCTTGCGCGGGCCCACCCGGTCGACCCAGGTGCCGAACACCGCTGCCGAGAGGCCCAGCATCACGATGGCGATCGAGAACACGAAGCCGATCGCGGTCTGCGAGGTGTCGAAGTGCTCGACCATCGAGACCTTGTAGACGCTGGTCGCGTAGGCCTGCCCGATGCAGAGGTGGACCGCGAGCGCCGCCGGCGGGATCAGCCAGCGGTTGTAGGTGTGGGGAGCGACGGTGTGCTCGCGGTCGAGCACGCTCATCACGGCCATGGGGACCTCCCGAGACAGTCCAGAATTCAACAAACCCTCGCCACCCTAGCCCACCGTGACGGGCCTCACCTTCCCCCGGAAGGGGGGTCAGTCGAAACGGGCGCCGGGCTCCAGGCGTACGCCGCGGGCCCAGTCGGGGGCCGCCATCTGCTTCTTGCCGAACGCCTTGACCGCCCCGAGGCGCACCGGGTCGGTGGCGGTGCCGACCAGCACGTCCCGCTTGGTGACGGCCAGCTCGCCGGGCGCGAGGGCGGCGTGGTCGGGGTCCGGGGTCACCGGACCGAGCTTGATCCGCTCGCCCTCGTGGGTCGACCACGCGCCGGGCGCCGGGGTGCAGGCGCGGACCCGCCGGTCGACGGCCGCGGCGGGCTCGGTCCAGTCGACGCGGGCGTCGTCGACGGTGATCTTCGGTGCCAGGCTGACCCCGTCATCGGGCTGCGGGCGGGCCTCGAGCGTGCCGTCCTCGATGCCGTCGAGGGTCGCCACCAGCAACCCCGCGCCGCCCTCGGCGAGCCGGCCCAGCAGGTCGCCGGCGGTGTCGAGGGGTCGGACCGCCTCCGTCATCACGCCGAACGTCGGACCGGCGTCCATCGCCTCCACGATCCGGAACGTGGTGGCGCCGGTGACCTCGTCACCCGCCCACAGCGCGTGCTGGACGGGGGCGGCGCCGCGCCAGGCCGGCAGCACCGAGAAGTGCAGGTTGACCCAGCCGTGGGGCGGGATGTCGAGGGCGCTCTGCGGGAGCAGCGCGCCGTAGGCCACCACCGGGCAGCAGTCGGGCGCCCACGCGCGCAGCGCGGCCTGGAACTCCGGGTCGCGCGGGTGCCCCGGCTTCAGGACGGGTACGCCGAGCACCTCGGCCCGCTGGGCGACCGGGCTCGCGACCAGCCGGCGGCCGCGCCCGGCCGGGGCGTCCGGGCGGGTCACCACCCCGACCAGGTCGTGGCGGCTCGCTGCCACCGCCTCGAGCGAGGGGACGGCCACCTCGGGCGTACCGGCGAAGACGACTCGCATCAGAGCCCGAGCCCGCGGGTCGGGTGCGGGCTGACCTTGACCGTGGGCGGTGCGTCGAGGCCGAACCAGTCCGACTCCCGGATCGCCTTCATCGCCGCCTTGCGCTCCTCGGGGTCGAGCCGGTCGACGAACAGCACGCCGTCGAGGTGGTCGGTCTCGTGCTGGATCGCCCGCGCCAGCAGCTCGCTGCCCTCGATCGTCACCGGCTCGCCGTGCAGGTCGAAGCCCTTGGCGACGACCGACAGCGCCCGACGGCAGTCGAACCTCAGCTCCGGGATCGACAGGCAGCCCTCGGGGCCGAGCTGCTCCTCGGCGGAGAGTTCGAGGACGGGGTTGACCAGGTGGCCGAGCTCGCCGTCGACGTGCCAGGTGAAGACCCGCAGCCCGACGCCCAGCTGGGGTGCGGCCAGCCCGGCGCCGGGCGCCTCCAGCATGGTGTCGGTGAGGTCGGCGACCAGGGTTCGCAGCTCGCGGTCGAAGTCGACGACCTCGACGGCGCGCTGCCGCAGCACCGGGTCGCCGAACAGGCGGATGGGTCGGATGGCCACCGGGGAAGTCTAGTGAGGGCGGGTCAGCGGGTCGGGACGCCGGTGGGGTCCGGACGACGGGAGCCGGGCAGGTCGGCGGCCGCGCACCCCAGGGTCTCGGCGACCGACCTGCGGGTGGTGCCCACGGTCCGGATCTCCGAGCCGTCCCGTGTGCTCCGGACGGTGACGACCAGGTCGGCCTCCTCGCGGAACAGGAAGAAGAGCAGGCCCACCGGGAACAGCAGGACGGCCGGGACCACCGTCCACCACGACGCCCGATGCACCACGAGGGTCCAGGTGCCGGGTCCGCCCATTCGCAGCTGCGAAGCGGGGAGGGCGCTCAGCAACCGGGTCAACGGCGCCTCCAGAGCCGCCGCCGTGACCGTCACTGTCGTGTGGTCGTCGACCCGGGTCCACACGGCGCGACCGCTGACGCGCCACACCAGGATGCCAAGGAGCAGTACTGCAACGGCGACCAGCAGCTCGACGTACCCGAATCCGAACACGGCCGAATCGTATGTCGGGCAGGCCCCGCTCAGAGGCTGAACGGGTCGACCTGCACCCGGACCGCCTCGAGCTTGCGGGCCGACCGGACCCGCTGCACCTCGCCGAGGGCGGCGGACAGCGCGGACCCGAGCCGCCGCGGCACCCGGACGACGACCCGGACCTCGGCTCCCTCGTCGCCCACCGGGACCGGGCCGAGCACCTCGGTGCCGTCGGGGCCGGCCAGCAGCGTGAGGAGGTCGTCGACCGCTCCGGGGGCGCCGGTGATGGTGGCCATCCGGGACGCCGGAGGCAGGTGGGCCTCGGCCCGCTGCGCGGCCTCGCGCTCGGCGAAGCGGGCAGGGTCCCAGCGGACCAGTGCCTGCAGCGCCGGATGGTCGGCAGCGCCGACCGCGACGACCCGGCCACCGCTCCGCACCCCGCCCGCGGCGCCCAGCCACCGGCGCAGCGCCTCCTCCTCGGCGCGCAGGTCGGCCCGGGCCAGCGGCAGCCAGGTGTCGAGCAGCAGAACGGCGGCATAGCCACCCTCGGCCACCGGCTCGGCCCCGGGCGTGGCGACGACGATCGCCGGCCGGTCAGGCACAGACGCCCGCACCTGGGCGCCACCGGAGGTCAGGACGGCGACGCCGGGGTGGGCGCGGCCGAGCTCCTCGGCGGTGCGGGTCTCGCCCAGGACGGGCGCCCGCAGGCCGTGGTGGCCGCAGGTCGGGCAAGCCCAGCCGGGGGCGGCGGTGCCGCACCACCGGCACGCCGGCGGCTCGGTCGGCGCCGTGAGCGCGAGCGGGCCCGCGCAGGTCGTGCAGCGCGCCGGCGTACGGCAGCGCTCGCACGCGAGGCTGGGCGCGTAGCCGGACCGGGGCGTCTGGACCAGCACCGGCCCCTCGGCGGCGGCGCCGCGCAGCAGGTCGTAGGCGGCCCGGGGCAGCCGGGTGCCGTGCTCGCGCTCCCCCGCCTCGGCGACCGACACCTGCACCCGCGAGCGCAGAACCTCGCGCGGTGCCGCGATCTCGCGGGCCCACCCGGCGCGGAGCAGCTGCTGGCCCTCGACGCTCCGGGCGAACCCGCCCACCAGGGCCGCGCAGCCCTGCTGCTCGGCACGGAGCAGCAGCACCTCACGGGCGTGGGGATAGGGGGCCCGCGGCTCGGCGAGCAGGTCGTCGCCGTCGTCCCAGACGGCCACCAGACCCAGGTCGTGGACCGGGGCGAACGCCGCCGCGCGGGTCCCGAGGACGATCCGGCAGGCGCCCCGCGCGACGGCGAGGAAGTCGCGGTAGCGGGCGGCCGGCCCGGCATCGGCGGTCAGCGTGACGTGGTGGCCCTCCCCCAGGGCCGCCGTGAGGGCGCCGTCGACCCGGGCGACGTCACGGCGGTCGGGGACCACCAGCAGCACGCCGCGCCCCGAGGCGTACGTCGCCGCGGCCGCGTCGGCGAGCGCGGCCGGCCAGTCGGTGGCGGGGGCGGCGGCCCACACGGCGCGGGGCGAGCCGCCCTCGGCCAGGTGGCTGAGGTATGCCTCGGCATGGTCGTGCCCCGCCCAGGCGACCGGGTCACGACGAGGCGGAGGTGGCCCGGCGTCGGGCGAGCGCTTCGCCTCGGTCGTGGCGTGCCGCGGCGGCACCGCGAGCCGGAGCACGTCGGCGCGGGACCCGGCCCAGCGCTCGGCCACGGCGCCGGCGAGCGCGACGATCCCGGGGAGCAGCACCGGCTCGGCACTGACCACCCGTCGCAACGGCGACAGCCGGCCGGGGTGGTCGGACTCAGCCACCCGCTCGACGACGAACCCGTCGACGTCCTGCCCGGCGAAGCGCACCTTGACCCGGGCGCCGGGGACCGCGGCGTCGGCGTCGCGGGCCGGGACGAGGTAGTCGAAGGGCCGGTCGAGGTGGGCCAGCGGGAGGTCGACGAGGACCCGCGCGACGGGATCGGTCGCAGCGGGCTCGGCCTGCTGGGCCTTCCGTCGACGGGTGGCGGCGGCCTTGGCCTTCGAGTCGGCGACCGACGCCCGGAGCCCGGGCAACATGTCGGGCTCGTGCTCCTCAGGCATGGCTGTTGTCTACCAGCGGGCACCGACGGGCGAGGTTCGTGCGCGAGTCGGGAGGCTGGCGCGGGAAGCTTCCGTCACGAGCCTCCAGTGTCCCCGCCTGAGCGGGGAAACCGACCCACCACCGCCTCAGCGGCCCACGGCCGCCTCGAGGGCCTCGGCCCGGTCGGTGCGCTCCCAGGTGAACTCGGGCAGCTCCCGGCCGAAGTGGCCGTAGGCGGAGGTCTGGGCGTAGATCGGCCGCAGCAGGTCGAGGTCGCGGATGATCGCGGCGGGCCGCAGGTCGAAGACCTCGAGCACGGCGCGCTGGATCTCCTCGTCGGACACCACGCCGGTGCCGAAGGTCTGCACGAACACGCCGACCGGGGCGGCCTTGCCGATCGCGTAGGCGACCTGGACCTCGCAGCGGCGGGCCAGCCCGGCCGCCACGACGTTCTTGGCCACCCAGCGCATGGCGTACGCCGCGGAGCGGTCGACCTTGGAGGGGTCCTTGCCCGAGAACGCCCCGCCGCCGTGGCGGGCCATGCCGCCGTAGGTGTCGACGATGATCTTGCGGCCGGTCACGCCGGCGTCGCCCATCGGGCCGCCGACGACGAACTTGCCGGTCGGGTTGACCAGCAGCCGGTAGTCCGACGACGGGATGGCGAAGGTCTCGAGCACGGTGTCGATGACGTGCTTCTTGAGGTCGCCCTCGAGGGTCGGGTGGTCGACGTCGTCGGCGTGCTGGGTCGACAGCACCACGGTGTCGACGCGCACCGGCCGGTCGTCGGCGTCGTACTCGATCGTGACCTGGGTCTTGCCGTCGGGGCGAAGGTAGTCGAGGGTGCCGTCCTTGCGGACCTCCGAGAGCCGCTGCGCGAGCCGCTGCGCGATCACGATCGGCAGCGGCATCAGCTCGGGGGTGTCGTCGCTGGCGTAGCCGAACATCAGTCCCTGGTCGCCCGCACCCCGCCTGTCGAGCTCGTCGTCGGAGGAGCCGACCCGCGCCTCGTGGCCGTCGTCGACGCCGGCGGCGATGTCGAGGCTCTGCGCGCCGATCGCGACCTGGACGCCGCAGGTGGCGCCGTCGAAGCCCTTCTCGGAGGAGTCGTAGCCGATGTCGAGGATCGCCTCCCGGACCAGCTCGGCCACCGGGGCGTACGCCGTGGTCCGGACCTCGCCGGCCACGACGACCAGGCCGGTGGTGAGCAGCGTCTCGACCGCCGTCCGGAGGTTGGCGGGGTCGTCGTCGTGCTCCATCAGGTAGTCCAGGACGGTGTCGCTGATCCGGTCGGCGATCTTGTCGGGGTGACCCTCGGTGACCGACTCGGAGGTGAAGAGACGTCCAGGCACGGGCAGCTCGCTCTCGTTGGTGCAGTTCAGGTGCGTCCACCTTACTGGCGGACCAGCATGCGGGATCGCGGTCTCAGGCCCCGAATCGCCGGGCGACCTCGTCCCAGATCACGTGCGCGAGGGCGGCCTTGGTGCCGAGCGGTACATCGACGACGGCGCCGTCGGCGGCCAGGATCACCGCCTGGTTGTCGTCGCTGCCGAACACCGCTCCCCCGCTCACGTCGTTGACGACGAGCAGGTCGCAGCCCTTGCGGGCCAGCTTGTCGCGGGCGTGGTCGAGCACGCTGCCCGCGTCGTCGCCCGTCTCGGCCGCGAACCCCACGACGACGGTTCCTGAGGGGGGCGCTCCGCGCCCGTCTCGAAGGGCACTGCCGGGCCGGACCCGGTCGTGGGAGATCTCGGCCAGCACGTCGGGGTTCTGCTCGAGCTCCAGCGGGGCGGCCGACCCGTCGTCTGCCTTCTTGATCTTGCTGTCGCTCACCGCGGCGGGCCGGAAGTCGGCCGGCGCCGCAGCCATGACCACGGCGTCGGCGGTGGCGGTCGCGCCCACGACGGCGTCGCGCAGCTGGCCGGTCGTCTCGACGCGGACCACCTTGACCCCGGCCGGGTCGGGCAGCGAGACGTTCGCGCTGACCAGCGTCACCTCGGCGCCGCGGGAGGCGGCCGCGCGGGCGAGGGCGTACCCCTGCCGGCCCGAGGAACGGTTGCCGAGGAACCGGACCGGGTCGAGCGGCTCGCGGGTGCCGCCGGCGGAGACGACCACGTGGCGGCCGGCGAGGTCGGCCCGCGGGACGCCGCGGGCGAGGACCTCGAGCGCGAGCTCGTAGATCTCGGCGGGGTCGGGCAGCCGCCCCTTGCCGGAGTCGGCGCCGGTGAGCCGGCCCTCGGCGGGCTCGACGACGACCACGCCCCGCTCGCGCAGCGTGGCGACGTTGGCGGCGGTGGCGGGGTGCTCCCACATCTCGGTGTGCATCGCGGGTGCCAGCACCACCGGGCAGCGGGCCGTCAGCAGGGTGTTGGTGAGCAGGTCGTCGGCGATCCCGTGGGCGGCCTTCGCCATCAGGTCGGCGGTGGCGGGGGCGACCACCACGAGGTCCGCCGCCTGGCCGATCCGGACGTGGGGCACCTCGTGGACGTCGTCCCAGACGCCGGTGTGGACGGGCCGGCCCGAGAGCGCCGCCCAGGTCGGGGCGCCGACGAACCGCAGCGCCGCCTCGGTAGGGACGACGGTGACGTCGTGGCCGGACTCGGTGAGCAGCCGCAGCAGCTCGCACGCCTTGTAGGCGGCGATACCGCCGGAGACCCCCAGCACGACAGAGGGCCGCTCCCCGGCAGGGGGAACGGCCTCGTCGCGGGTGGTCATCGACCCGTCAGGTCACTCTGCCGCGGGCGCGCCCGGGGCGGGCGAGCCGAACGACGCCTCGAGCGAGGCCTGCTTGCGGGCCTCCTCCTCGGCGGCCAGCTCGGCCGGGTCGACGTCTTCGCAGGTCAGCAGGTCGGCGTTGATCTCGCGGAGCGCGATCGACAGCGGCTTCTCCTGGACGTGGGTGTCGACGAGCGGGCCGACGTACTCGAGCAGGCCCTCGCCCAGCTGGGAGTAGTAGGCGTTGATCTGGCGCGCGCGCTTGGCGCTGTAGAGGACCAGCTTGTATTTGCTGTCGGTCTTGGTGAGGAGCTCGTCGATCGGGGGGTTGGTGACGCCCTCGGCGGCGATGTTGGGTGCAGACACGCGTGAGCCTCGCTGGATGATCGGGGATCAGGGGCGCTCGTGCCCCCGGACAGGTGACATCAAGGCTACCAACTCCTCCGCGGCAGCGTGAACTTCGTGGTTGACGATGGTCACGTCGAACTCCGCCTCGGCGGCCAGCTCGTCGCGCGCGGTCTCGAGCCGGCGGGCCTGGTCGTCGGCGGTCTCGGTGCCGCGACCGGTGAGCCGGCGCACCAGCTCCTCCCACGACGGCGGCTTGAGGAACACGAAGAGCGCCTCGGGCATCGACGCCCGCACCTGTCGGGCGCCCTGCAGGTCGATCTCGAGCAGCGCCGGGCGCCCGGCCGCGAGCGTCTCCTCGACCGGCCGCCGCGGGGTGCCGTAGCGGGCGGCCTGGTGGACGACCGCCCACTCGAGCAGCTCACCCTCGGCGACCAACCGGTCGAACTCGGCGTCGTCGACGAACCAGTAGTGCACCCCGTCGACCTCGCCGGGCCGCGCGGCGCGAGTGGTCGCGGAGACGGAGATCCAGACCTCGGGGTGGTGGGCGCGGACGCTCGCCGCGACGGTGCCCTTGCCGACCGCGGTGGGGCCGGCGAGCACGACCAGCCGGGACCGGCCGTCGCCGGCCCCGGTCACCTCGCGGTGTCCTGGGCGCCGAACTCGCGCTGCAGTGCGGCGACCTGCTTGGCACCGAGCCCGCGGACCCGGCGGCTCTCGGCGATCCCGAGCCGCTCCATCACCTGGCGCGCCCGCACCTTGCCGAGGCCGGGCATGGCCTGCAGCAGGTCGAGCACCCGCATCTTGCCGATCACCTCGTTGTTCGCGCCCTCGCGCAGCACCTCGGAGATCGAGGCCCCGGAGTGCTTGAGCCTGCTCTTCACCTCGGCACGTTCCCGCCGGGAGGCCGCGGCCTTCTCGAGGGCCGCGGCGCGCTGTTCAGGAGTCAGAGGAGGCAGGGCCACGGGTCGGGTGTTCCCTTCGACGGGTTCTGCGGGTCAGGTTGGGTCAATCTAGCCATCCGGCGTCGTGACCTGCAATCGGCGCGGCGGGCGCCGCCTCACTGGAACAGCGGCGTCTGGCACACGTCGCGCGCCTGCTGGTCGACGGCCGCGACGGCGTCCTGGGTGCGGGGGTTGAGCAGCTCGGCCGCGGCCCGCTCGATCGTCTCCCGCTGCTCGCGCGTGAGGTCGGCAGGTGGTTTCTCCGGGTCGTACGTCGCGGGGTCGACCCCGGCCTCGGCGAGCGCCTCGTCGAGCCCCTCGATCGCCTCGGTCACGACCCGCCATTCGTCGGCGATGTCGCCCGGAGCGGCGGCGGACAGGTCGCGGAAGATCGGCTGGGCGTCGAGCAGGGCGGTCGGCGACCGGTCGGCCAGCCGGTCGCTCAGCGTGCGCTGGTTCTCCCTGACCGTGGCGCAGTAGTCGCCGCGGACCTCCTCGGCGCTCGGCTCCCCGCAACCGGCGAGCAGCAGGCACGCGGCGAGCACCAGCGCGCTGCGCGTCATGCGAGCGCCTCCGCGAGCTCCTCACCGGCGCGCCGGCACGCGTCGGCCATCGCGCGAGGGTCGGGGCCGAGCCGGAGCACCTCGCGCGAGGTGCTCGGGAGCACCGCGCTGGCGGCGGTCCCGAAGATCCGGCGCAGGTCGGCTGCGGTGCCGCCCTGGGCGCCGTAGCCGGGGGCGAGCAGCGGCCCGTTGACGTCGAGCGACTCGTCGGTGGCGCCGATGGTCGCGCCCACGACCGCGCCGAACGAGCCGAGGGGCTCGGCGCCGGCGTTGAGCCGGCGGAGCCGCTCGAGGACCGTGCCGGCCACGGTGCGGCCGTCGGGGCCGACGGCGTGCTGCACCTCGGGGCCCTCCTTGTTGGAGGTGAGCGCCAGCACGAAGACACCGCCGCCGTGGCGGCGGGCGGTGTCGAGCAGCGGGTCGAGCGACCCGAAGCCAAGGAACGGGCTCGCCGTCACCGCGTCGGCACCCAGCGGCGAGGCGGGGTCGAGGTAGGCGTCGGCGTACGCCTGCGTGGTCGAGCCGATGTCACCGCGCTTGACGTCGAGCAGCACGAGCGCACCCGCCTCGCGGGAGCGGGCGACGACCTTCTCGAGGACGGCCACGCCGCGGCTGCCGAACCGCTCGTAGAAGGCCGACTGCGGCTTCACGACCGGCACGAGCGGGGCGAGCGCCTCGACCGCGCCGAGCGCGAACCGCTCCAGGCCGGACACGTCGTCGGGGAGTCCCCACTGCTCCAACAGCGCGGCGTGGGGGTCGATGCCGACGCAGAGCCGGCCGCGCGCGGCGAAGCTGCGGTGCAGGCGGGCTCCGAACGGCTCGGGGGTGCTCATGCGTCGTCCTCCTGCATCTCGGCGATCAGCCGGTGGGCGGTCGTGGGGTCGTGGAGCAGTGCGGTGCCGACCTGGATCGCGCTCGCACCGTTGTCGAGGGCGGCCCGGGCGTCGTCGGCCGAGGTGATGCCGCCGCAGGCGACGACGGTCGCGTCCGGTGCCGCGGCGACCACCTCGACCAGGCAGCGCAGCGCCAGCGGGCGGGTGGCCGGTCCGCTGAGGCCCGCGGGGCGGCCGTCGGGCATCGCCGCCGGGAGCGCGTTGCCCACCACCACCGCGTCCGCGCCCGCGTCGAGCACCGAGCGGGCGCTCTCGGCGACGCGGAGCACGTCGCTGCGCAGCTTGGCCAGCACGGGCGTCCCCCGCGGCAGGTCGCGGAGGACCGCGGTGACGACCGAGGCGGCGTGGAACGGCTCGCGGACGTCGAAGACCCCGGCCGCGGACGCGTCCGGGGGCGAGAGGTTGACCTCGATCCCGGCGACTCCGGGGGTGCGGCCGAGCCGGCGGGCGAGCTCGGCGTACTCGCCCAGGGACCGGCCGACGACGGAGACGAAGACCCGGGCTTCCTGCTGCACCAGCCACGGGAGCTCGAGAGCCAGGAACTGGTCGATGCCGGGGTTCTGGAGGTCGACGGCGTGGACCAGGCCCGACGGCGTCTCCAGGATCCGCGGGCTCGGCCCGCCGGACCGGGCGGAGATGGTGATCGAGCGGGTGACGAAGCCGCCGAGGTCGGCCAGGGCGCCGTACGGCGCCAGCTCGCGGCCGGTGCCGCCACAGCCGGCAGCGACCATCACGGGGGCGCGCAGGTCGAGGCTCACCGGTCGACCAGCTCGTCCCACACGACCCGGTCGCCACGCAGCACCGGACCGTCGGCGCAGGCGCGGACGATGCGGGGCGACCCGCTCTCGCCGACGACCGGCAGCGGACACCCCTGGCACAGCCCGGTCGCACACGTCAGCGGCTGCTCGATCGCCACCTGGCTCCAGGCGCCGGCCCGCTCGGCGGCCTCGGCGACCGCGTGCAGCGTGCGCACCGGCGCGGCGGCGTAGACCACCGCGGCCCCCGCGCGCTCCAGCACCTCGTCGACGACGTCGGCGACCCTGCCGCGCTGGCCGACCGACCCGTCGCCGGTGACGACGGTGACTGCCCGGGCCGAGCGGCGGGCCTCCAGCGCCGAGAGGAGGTGGGCCTCGTCGGAGCCGGCGACCAGCAGGCTCACCGGACAGTCACGCTCGCGCAGCCGCTCGGCCAGCGGGAACAGGGGAGCCGCGGCGTACCCCTCGCCCACCAGCAGGCACGGCACCGACTCGGCGGGCAGGGCGAACGGCCGGCCGAGGGGCCCGGTCACGGCCAGGGGCGTCCCCGCCGGCTGGGCCACCAGCCACGAGGTGCCGGCGCCGCGCGCCTCGACGACCAGCTCGAGGGTGGCGCCGTAACCGCCCGACGTCTTCACCTTGTGGATCCAGAACGCCCGGCGGGCCAGCCGCTCGGGGCCCGTCGAGACGGCGACGAACGTGCCGGGACGGAAGCGCTCCGCCACCCCGGGGGCCACGACCGTCAGGTGGTGATGGGCGCCGATCCGGCGGGAGGCGAGCAGCTCGCCGGTGACGTGCAGCGGCGTGCGCTCGGGGACGGCGGTCGTCATCCCTGCAGTCCCCGGACCAGCCGGCGCGGCCAGAGCGGGCCCTCGTAGACGAACGCGGTGTAGCCCTGCAGCAGGGTCGCGCCCGCAGCGAGGCGCTCCCGCGCGTCGTCGGCGGTGGTGATGCCGCCGACGCCGACCAGCGTGAGGTCGGGGCCGACCCGCTGCCGCAGCAGCCGCAACACCTCGGTTGCCCGCGCCCGCAACGGCCGGCCCGAGAGCCCTCCGGCGCCGATCCGCTCGACCCGGGCCGGGTCGCTGGTCAGCCCGGCGCGGGAGGTCGTGGTGTTGGTGGCGATGATCCCCTCGAGGCCGCGGTCGAGCGCCAGGTCCGCCACCACGAGCACGTCGTCGTCGGCGAGGTCCGGCGCGATCTTGACCAGCAGCGGCACCCGGCGGTCGCCGGTCGCCCGGTCGGCCTCGTCGCGCACCGCGTCGAGCAGGGGGGCGAGCCGCTCGACCGCCTGCAGGCTGCGCAGTCCGGGCGTGTTCGGCGAGGAGACGTTGACGACCAGGTAGTCGGCGTACGGCGCGAGCAGCCCGGCGCTCTTGCGGTAGTCGGCCTCGACCGCCGCCTGGTCGTCGTCGGGCACCAGCTTGGTCTTGCCGATGTTGACGCCCAGCACCGGGCCGGGTCGGCCGCCGCGCGACTGCTCCCGGTCAGCCAGGCGCCGGGCGACGACTCGGGCGCCGTCGTTGTTGAAGCCCATCCGGTTGACCACGGCCCGGTCGTCGGGGAGTCGGAACAGCCGGGGTGTCGGGTTCCCGGGCTGTGCCTCCCCGGTGACGGTGCCGACCTCGACGTGGCCGAAGCCGAGCGCGGCGAGCGCGTCGATCCCCTCGGCGTTCTTGTCGAAGCCGGCCGCGAGGCCCAGCGGGTGCGGGAACGACAGCCCCATCGCCTCCACCGGGGCGTCGGGGTGCGGGAGCCGGGCCAGCACCGGCCGGCCCGCGCGCACCGCCCGGAAGCCCAGCCGGTGTGCGCGCTCGGGGTCGACCCGGGTCAGCGCGTGCCGGAACAGCAGGTCGTACGCCGTCACCTGGCCCCCCGGACGGAGGTTGAGGTGCGAAGGCCCCCCGGGCCTGAGCCTCGAAACCCCCGCACCCGGGCAGAGCCCTGCCCACGGTCCCGGGGTTTCGAGGCTCGCTTCGCTCGCACCTCAACCTCCGGCACGGGCAGCCCAGTCCTGGAGCGACCGCACCCCGATCTGGCCGGCCCGCATCGCCTCGATGCCCTGCACCGCGGCGCCGAGCCCCTGCACCGTGGTGATGCACGGGACGTTGGCGAGGACGGCGGCGGTCCGGATCTCGTAGCCGTCGGTCCGGACCGCGCCGCCGGAGCTGGTGCCGTGGGGGGTGTTGACGATCAGGTCGATCTCGCCGGCGGCGATCAGCTGCACCGTGGTCTGCTCGCCGTCGGGACCCTCGCCCTCGAAGTGCTTGCGGACGACCCGGGCGTCGATCCCGTTGCGCCGCAGCACCTCGGCGGTCCCCTGGGTCGCGAGCACCTCGAACCCGAGGTCGGCCAGCCGCTTGATCGGGAAGATCATGGTCCGCTTGTCGCGGTTGGCCATGCTGGCGAACACCCGGCCGGTGGTGGGCAGCGGGCCGTAGGCCGCCGCCTGCGACTTGGCGAACGCCCGGCCGAAGAAGCCGTCGAAGCCCATCACCTCGCCGGTCGACCGCATCTCCGGTCCGAGCACGGTGTCGACGGTCTGCCCGTCGGGGGTCTTGAAGCGGTTGAAGGGCATCACCGCCTCCTTGATCGCGATCGGCGCGTCGGGCGGGAGGTCTCCCCCGTCGCCCTCGGCCCGCAGCACACCCGCGTGGCGCAGCGACGCGATCGACTCGCCGAGCATCACCCGGGCCGCGGCCTTGGCCAGCGGCACCGCCGTCGCCTTGGACACGAACGGCACCGTCCGCGAGGCCCGCGGGTTGGCCTCCAGGACGTAGAGCACGTCGGAGCCGAGCGCGAACTGGATGTTGATCAGCCCGCGCACGCCGACACCGCGGGCGATCGCCTCGGTCGCCTCCCGGATCCGGCGTACCTCGGTGGCACCGAGGGTGATCGGCGGCAGCGCGCACGAGGAGTCGCCGGAGTGGATGCCGGCCTCCTCGATGTGCTCCATGACACCGCCGAGGTAGAGCTCCTCGCCGTCGTAGAGCGCGTCGACGTCGATCTCGACCGCGTCGTCGATGAACCGGTCGACCAGCACCGGCCGCTCCGGGCTGATCGCCGTCGACCGACCGATGTAGGACTCCAGCGACGCGTCGTCGTAGACGATCTCCATGCCGCGGCCGCCCAGGACGTACGACGGCCGCACCAGCACCGGGTAGCCGACCGCGTGCGCGATCGCCTGGGCCTCGTCGAACGACGCGGCCATGCCGTGCTTGGGTGCCGGCAGCCCCGCCTCGGCCAGCACCCGGCCGAACGCGCCGCGCTCCTCGGCGAGGTGGATGGCCTCCGGCGTGGTGCCGACGATCGGGACGCCGGCGTCGGCGAGCCCCTGGGCCAGGCCGAGCGGCGTCTGCCCGCCGAGCTGGCAGATCACGCCGGCGATCGGGCCCGCCTGCCGCTCGGCGTGGACGACCTCGAGCACGTCCTCGAGGGTGAGCGGCTCGAAGTAGAGCCGGTCGGAGGTGTCGTAGTCGGTCGAGACCGTCTCGGGGTTGCAGTTGACCATCACCGTGTCGTAGCCCGCCTCGCTCAGCGCGAGGGAGGCGTGGACGCAGCTGTAGTCGAACTCGATGCCCTGGCCGATCCGGTTGGGGCCCGACCCGAGGATCACCACCGCCGGCCGCTCGCGCGGCGCGACCTCGGTCTCCTCGTCGTACGACGAGTAGTGGTACGGCGTCGCCGCCGCGAACTCGGCGGCGCAGGTGTCGACGGTCTTGAACACCGGCCGGATGCCGAGCGCGTGCCGCACGCCGCGGACGACGTCCTCGCCCATGTCGCGGATCCGGCCGAGCTGGCTGTCGGAGAACCCGTGCCGCTTGGCCAGGCGCAGCAGCTCCGGGGTGAGCTCGGGGGCGTTGATCAGCGCCTGGGCCACCTCGTTGAGCAGGCACAGCTGGTCGACGAACCACGGGTCGATGCCGGTCGCGTCGTGGACCTCCTGCGGCGTCGCCTCGGCGCGGATCGCGTCCATCACCACCCGCAGCCGCCCGTCGTGCGGCGTGGCCGCCTCGGTCAGCAGCCGCTGCTTGTCGAGGTCGACGTGGCGGTGGCTCCAGTCGAACGGCGCGTCCTTGCTCTCCAGCGACCGGAGGGCCTTCTGCAGCGCCTCGGTGAAGCTGCGGCCGATCGCCATCGCCTCGCCGACCGACTTCATGTGGGTGGTCAGCGTCGGGTCGGCACCCGGGGAACTTCTCGAAGGCGAACCGCGGCACCTTCACCACGACGTAGTCGAGCGTCGGCTCGAAGCTGGCCGGGGTGCTCTGCCCGTCGGGGCGGGTGGTGATGTCGTTGGGGATCTCGTCGAGGGTGTAGCCGATGGCGACCTTGGCGGCGATCTTGGCGATCGGGAAGCCGGTCGCCTTCGACGCCAGCGCGCTGGAGCGCGACACCCGCGGGTTCATCTCGATCACGACCACCCGGCCGTCGTCGGGGTTGACCGCGAACTGGATGTTGCAGCCGCCGGTGTCGACGCCGACCTCGCGGATGATGCCGATCGAGAGGTCGCGCAGGTGCTGGTACTCCCGGTCGGTCAGCGTCATCGCCGGTGCGACGGTGATCGAGTCGCCGGTGTGGACGCCCATCGGGTCGAGGTTCTCGATCGAGCAGACGATGACGACGTTGTCGACCCGGTCGCGCATCACCTCGAGCTCGTACTCCTTCCAGCCGAGGATCGACTCCTCGAGGAGCACCTCGCTGGTCGGGGACGCCGCCAGCCCGCCGCCGCCGATGCGGCGCAGGTCGGCCTCGTCGAAGGCCATGCCGGACCCCGAGCCGCCCATCGTGAACGACGGCCGCACCACCAGCGGGTAGCCGAGCTCGTCGGCCCCGGCGAGCAGCTCGTCCGTGGTGTGGCAGATGACCGAGCGGGCCACCTCGCCGCCGAGCTTCTCGACGATCCGCTTGAACGACTCACGGTTCTCACCGCGGTTGATCGCCTCGATCGAGGCGCCGATCAGCTCCACGCCGTACTTCTCGAGGACGCCGGCGTCGGCCAGCGCGATCGCGGTGTTGAGGGCGGTCTGGCCGCCGAGGGTGGCGAGCAGCGCGTCGGGCCGCTCCTTCTCGATCACCTTCTCGACGAAGTCGGGCGTGATCGGCTCGACGTAGGTCGCGTCGGCGAACTCCGGGTCGGTCATGATCGTCGCGGGGTTGGAGTTGACCAGCACCACCCGCAGCCCCTCCTGCCGCAGCACGCGGCAGGCCTGGGTGCCGGAGTAGTCGAACTCGCACGCCTGCCCGATCACGATCGGCCCCGACCCGATGACCAGCACGCTCTGGATGTCGGTGCGCTTGGGCATCAGGCGTCCTCCTCGCCGGTGGTTGAGGAAGGCACGCTAGCGCCTGTCTCGAAACCCCCGGCGCTTCCGGCGGTCTCCTGGCTCACGGGGTTTCGAGCCCTTCGAGACGGGCGCTGCGCGCCCTCCTCAGGAACCAACGGTTGCTGCGCAACCTCCTCAACCACCGGTGGTCCGGCGTTTCCCGCCATCAGGTCGCAGAAGCGGTCGAAGAGGTAGGCCGCGTCGTGGGGGCCGGCGGCCGCTTCGGGGTGGTACTGGACCGAGAAGGCCCGCAGGGCGCCGTCGCCGTCGCGCAGCTCGAGGCCTTCGACGACGTCGTCGTTGAGGCAGACGTGGGAGACGGTCGCCTCGCCGTACGGCGTGGGCGTCGACCCCTCGAGGGGGGCGTCGACGGCGAAGCCGTGGTTGTGTGCGGTGACCTCGACCTTGCCGGTGGTGCGGTCCATCACCGGCTGGTTGATGCCGCGGTGGCCGTAGGTCAGCTTGTAGGTGCCGAAGCCGAGGGCGCGGCCGAAGAGCTGGTTGCCGAAGCAGATGCCGAAGTAGGGAATCCCCTGCGCGAGCGCGCCCTGCAGCAGCTCCACCTGGCGCGTCGTGGCCGCGGGATCGCCCGGACCGTTGGAGAAGAACAGGCCGTCGGCGCCGACCGCCCGGACGTCGTCGAGCGACGCGGTCGCCGGCAGCACGTGCACCTCGACCCCGCGCTCGGCGAGCATCCGCGGGGTGTTCGCCTTGATGCCGAGGTCGAGGGCGGCGACGGTGAACCGCCGGTCGCCGACCGCCGGGACGGCGTAGGCCGCCTTGGTGGAGACCTCACCGCTGAGCTCGGCCCCGACCATGCCGGCCGACGCCAGCACCCGCTCGCGCAGTGCCGCGGGGTCGGCCTCGACCGTGGAGATGCCGACCCGCATCGCGCCGCGCTCGCGCAGGTGGCGGGTCAGCGCGCGGGTGTCGATGCCGGAGATCCCGACCACGCCCTGGTCGCGCAGCGCGTCGTCGAGGCTGCGGCGCGACCGCCAGCTCGACGGCAGCCGTGCCGGGTCGCGGACGACGTAGCCGCTCACCCAGATCCGCGACGACTCCGGGTCGTCGTCGTTCATGCCGGTGTTGCCGACGTGGGGGGCGGTCATCACCACGACCTGCCGGTGGTAGCTGGGGTCGGTCAGGGTCTCCTGGTAACCGGTCATGCCGGTCGAGAACACGGCTTCGCCGAAGGTCTCGCCCTCGGCACCGTAGGAGCTCCCGTGGAAGGTGCGGCCGTCCTCGAGGACGAGCAACGCTGGGTGAGGAGCAGCGGGCAGGGTCAACTCCGTCGTACCTCCTTCTCCGCCTCACGGGACGGATCGTTAAAGGATGTCGAGCCGGACCCGACCCTATCAGCGCACCAGCCCCCGGATCGGCACCGGCTTGCCGGCACCTCCCCCGGCTACCGCCCCGTGGCCCGGTCGCGCAGGATCCGCTGGCTGGCGAGCCGGCCGGGCGAGCCGATGACGCAGCCGCCGGGGTGGGTGCCCGAGCCGCACTGGTAGTAGCCGGCGATCGGGGTGCCGTACTGGCTCCAGCCCGGCGAGGGCCGGAAGAAGTACATCTGCGGGGCGAGGAACTCGCCGGCGAAGATGTTGCCCTCGGACAGGCCGGTGACCCGCTCGATGTCGGCCGGCGTGACGACCTCCCGCTGCAGGACCAGGTCGCCGAAGCCCGGGAAGTGCTCCTCGAGCACGGCCTGGGCGGTGTCGCCCAGGCGCTCCCGCTCGGTCTCCCAGTCGACACGGGAACCGTCGGGGCCCTTGAGCTCGTACGGCGCGTGCTGCACGAAGCACGACAGCACGTGCTTGCCAGGAGGCGCCATGTCGGGGTCGATCACCGACTGCAGGGCGCCATCGATGAACGGGCGGTCGGAGTACCAGCCGTACTTGGCGGCGTCGTAGGCCCGCTCGAGGTAGTCGAGCGTCGGGCCGATGTTGAGGAACCCGCCGAAGGGAGCAGCGCCGGCCAGGCCGGGGAACTGCGGCATCCCGTCGAGCGCGAAGTTCACCTTGGCGGACGAGCCGCGGTAGCGGGTCCGCCGCACGTTGTCGACCAGGTCGTCGGGCAGCTCGCGCGGGTCGACCAGCTCGAGGAAGGTACGGCGGGCGTCGAGGGCCGACACCACGACCGGGGCGGTCAGCTCGGTGCCGTCGGCAAGCACCACGCCGGTGGCGCGGCCGTCGCGGGTCAGCACCCGGTCGACCCGGGCCTCGAGCTCGATCTCGGCACCCCACGACGCGGCCGCGCGGGCGAGCACCTGGGTGAACCCGCCGTTGCCACCCTTGTGGAAGGACCACGACCCGAGGTGCCCGTCGTGCTCGCCCATCTTGTGGTAGAGCAGCACCAGTCCGGACCCACCGGACATCGGGCCGATCTGGTTGCCGATGTTGGAGGACGACGCGAGGTAGCCCTTGAGCGGCTCGTACTCGAAGTAGTCGTCCAGCAGGTCGGCCGCGCTTCCGGTCAGCATCCGCACGGTGTCGTGGATCGTCTTCCGGTCCACGCTGCCGAGGTGCTTGAGCAACCAGGCCACGTCGGCCTGGTCCTCGGGGTCGCTGCCGAAGATGTTCGGGGGCGCGTTGTCGAACAGCGGCCGCACCGCCTGGATGATGCGATCGACGTCGTAGTTGTAGCGCGTGTAGGCATCGGCGTCGTGGCGCGAGTGCCGCCGGATCATCTGCACGTTCTGTTCGTCGTCGTCGCCGAACAGCAGGTAGTCGCCGTCGCCGGTCGGGTGGAAGTCGCCCGGCATCATCAGCGGCATGAACCCGTGCTCGACGAGGTCGAGCTCGTGGACGATCTCCGGCCGCAGCAGGCTGAGTGCATAGGAGAACGTGGTGAACGAGAACCCGGGCCGCAGCTCCTCGGTGATCGCCGCGCCGCCGACGAGGTGGCGCTGCTCGAGCACCAGCGTGCGCAGGCCGGCCTTGGCGAGGTACGCAGCGTTCGTGAGGCCGTTGTGGCCACCGCCGACGACGATGGCGTCGTACGACGTGGCGGTGCGGCCGGTCGTCGGGCTGGGGTCCGTCATGGTGTGGCCGTCTTTCGAGCAGGGTTGAAGAAGGGCAGTGGGACGGTGGTCACGGCGACCATGTGGGTGCTGTGGTGCAGCGTGGTCTCCATGTGCAGGGCCGTGCCGGGGTCGGCCAGGCCGGGGCGTACCCGCGCCAGGCCGATGTGCCGCTGGAGCACCGGCGAGTAGCAGAAGCTGGTGACGTAGCCGACCTGCTCACCCGAGCCTTCCGCGTCGGCGCGCAGCCACTGCTCCCAGCCGAGCTGCTGCGGGTCCATCGGGGGAAGCTCGCCCGCGTCGCGGTGCAGCCGGTCCCAGTCGGCCCAGTCGACGACGATCCCGGTCGTGGTCCACCGCGAGGTGCCGTCGACCAGCTCGCGGCGGATCGCCTCGCTGCCGACGAACCGGCGGGTCCGGTCGCGCACGCCCTTGAGCATCCAGCCCTGGCCGAGCTCGCGCGGGGTGACGCGGTCGTGGTCGGTCCACGCCGTGCGGCTGTCGTGCCACTCGATGTCGCCGAGCGGCAGCCCGGCCTCGATCCGCAGGGTCATCAGCGCCTCCTCGCCGAACGGCCGCATGCCGTGCGGCCGGCCGGCCTCGAGGACGGCGTCCAGCACCGACACCGCGTCGTCGGCCGGCACCAGCAGCTCGAAGCCGAGGTCGCCGGTGTACCCGGTGCGGGACACGACGACGGGGACGGAGCCGACCTTGGCCTCGACGAGGCCGAAGTAGGGCAGCTCCGTCACCTCGGGCACCAGCGTGGCCAGCACCTCGCGCGACCGCGGGCCCTGGACCGCGAGCATCCCGTGGTCGTCGGTGACGTCCTCCAGGTCGACCCGCATGCGGTGCCGGTGGTCCGACAGCCAGCCCAGCACCGGTCTGGCGGACGTGAGCAGGAACTCCCGGTCCCCGTGCCGGAAGACCACGCCGTCCTCCATGACGTACCCCCGGTCGTCGCACCACAGGGTGTACGCCGCCCGGCCGGGGCGACAGGCAACGATGTCGCGCACCATCAGGCCGCCGAGGAACGCCTCCGCGTCCGCGCCGGAGATGCGGCACTTGAAGAGGGGCGAGGTGTCGAAGATCCCGACGCCGTTGCGCACCGCGAAGTACTCGTGCTTCGGCGCGTCGGAGTAGCGCAGCGCCGACAGGTGGCCCTGCCAGTGCGTGTAGAGGTGCTGGTCGTTGAGCTCCGCGAGCCGCTCGTGGAACGGCGTCGTCCGGATCATCTCGCTCCCCTCCCCCGGCCTCGCCGGACTCCGGCGATCATACTGAATGACCATTCAGACGTCACGTGGGTAGGACCGGTCAGAGCACTGCGTCGAGGAACGCCTGCGTCTCGGCGTGCGCAGGTGACGTGATCAGCTGGTCGGGTGGCCCCTCCTCGAGGATCCGGCCCTCGTGGAAGAACGCCATCCGGTCCGCGACCTCGCGGGCGAAGCCCATCTCGTGGGTCACCACCATCATGGTCATGTGCATCTCGGTGGAGAGCGACCTCATCACCGCCAGGACCTCGCCGGTGAGCTCGGGGTCGAGGGCCGACGTCGGCTCGTCGAAGAGCATCACGTCGGGCTCCATGGCCAGCGCCCGGGCGATCGCCACTCGCTGCTGCTGGCCGCCGGAGAGCCGGATCGGATGCTCCGCCGCCTTGTCGGCCAGGCCGACCTGATCGATCAGCTCCTTGGCCCGCGCGACGATCTGCTTCTCGGTGCCGCGGCCGGCGCAGCGCGGCGCGCAGGTCACGTTGTCGAGCACGGTCATGTTCGGGAACAGGTTGAACTGCTGGAACACCATCCCGACGTGCAGCCGGAGCTGGCGGATCTGCTCGCGCTTCCGCCGGGTCCGGTACCCACCCTCCAACCGGATCCCCGACACCTCGACGGAACCGGCGGTGGGGTCGTCGATGAAGTTGATGCAGCGCAGCACCGTGGACTTGCCCGACCCCGAGCGCCCGAACACCACGACCACCTCGCCGCGGTGCACCTCCATGTCGATGCCGCGGACGACCTCGAGGTGTCCGAAGCTCTTGTGCAGCGCGTCCAGCCGGACGACGACGTCGCGGGTCATCAGTGAGGCTCCTGGGCCTGCATCGCCCGCACCACGTGCTCGCGGTCGTAGCCGCGGCCCACCCGCGCCTCCAGCCGGCTCTGGAAGAAGGTGAACAGCACCGTGAGGGCCCAGTAGACCATCGCGACGGTGACGTAGGCCTCGAGGTTCTTGAAGTCCGCCTTGCCGACCAGCTGGGAGCGGCGGAAGATCTCGGCGCTGGCCGCGGTCACACCGAGGAACGACACCAGGGCGGTGTCCTTCATCATCGCGATGAACTCGTTGCCGGTCGGCGGGATGATCACCCGGAACGCCTGCGGCAGCACCACCCTGCGCATCTTCTGGCCGTACGTCATGCCGAGCGCGTCGGCGGCCTCGCCCTGGCCGCCGGCCACCGACTGGATGCCGGCCCGGAAGATCTCGGTCATGTAGGCGCCGTAGTTGAGTCCGAGGGCGATGGTGCCGGCGGTCGCGGCGTCGAAGATCAGTGCCTCGTCGAAGCCCTCGGGCAGCCAGGTGTACTTCGCGGCGAGGTTCTGCCCGACCGGAGGCAGGGCCAGGTAGATCAGGAACATCTGCACGATCAGCGGCGTGCCCCGGAAGAACGACACGTAGAAGCCGGCGACGGCGAACGGGACCGGGTTGCGCGAGAGCCGGGACAGCGCGCCGAAGAGCGCCATCACGACCGCCAGCGCGATGCCTCCCACCGCGATGGCCGCGGTGTAGGGCAGCCCGCCGAGGATGTAGCGGAAGTTGTCGCTGATCCACTGGAGGTCGAAGCCGGCGGCATTGCCGAAGAAGGCGAGCAGGGCGAAGAGCACGACCCAGACGGCGGCGTTCTTCGCGCGGAAGGGCACTCGCGCGGAGGCGAGCTGCAGCCGCTCCCAGAACTGTGTCATCGCTCCCCGGCCCGCCCGGGCCCCCCGTCCACGATGGGCGCCGTCACTCCTGTGTCGTGGTGTCGAGGCCGTACCACTCCTCCGCCATCGCGGAGAGGGTGCCGTCCTCGTGCATGTCGGCGACGATCCCGTCGACCGCCTTCCAGAGGCTCTCCGACGACGGGTCCGAGCTCTTGTCGAAGCCCACCGACAGGGGCTCGTTGAACACCGGGTCGCCCACGATCTTCACCGGGTTGCCCGCGTCGATGTAACCCTGCGCGGTCGTCACCGAGGTGATCACCGCGTCGACGCGCCCGTTGGCGAGGTCCTGCAGGGCCGTCGTGTCCGTGTCGTAGCCGGAGACCTCGGCGTCGTCGATGACGTAGTCGAAGGTGTAGCCCTCGATGTCGAGCTCCTTGTTGAGGAACTGCTCGTAGGTGCAGCCGCTGCAGACCCCGATGGTCGCGCCGTCGAGGTCGGTGCTGACGTCGGTGACCTCATCGTCGTCAGCGCGGACCACGACCACGGCAGGAACGTAGTTGTACGGCTCGGTGAAGTAGAGCACCTCCTGCCGGTCGTTCGTGGGCGTCATCGAGCCCACCGTGGTGTCCCAGCGACCGTTCCAGCTGCCGGCGGTGATGACGTCCCAGGCCGGGGCCTCCCAGCCGACGTCGACGCCGAGCCGGGTGGCGATCTCGGTGGCGACGTCGATGTCGAAACCTTCGTACTCGCCCGTCTGCTCGTTCAACTTGGACTGGGGTGGGTACGCCGGGTCGGTGGACACGGTGAGGACCCCGTCGTCGCAGACCTGCGCGAGCAGGTCGGTGGTCTCGCCCGCACACACGCCCTCGCCGGACGCGGCGGAGGACTCGCCGTCGCTGGAATCGGCGCTGTCACCGCCGCCTCCGCAGGCGGCGAGCATCGACACGAGCAGCGCCGTCAGCACGGCGAAGAGGGAACGGATGCGCATGGCCACCTCCGGATGTGTACCTGATCGAACGTCGGCCGGGGGACCGCAGCTCCGATTCTGCCAGAGCGGACCTCCGGCGGACAGCGGTCGAGACCGAGACGTGACGTTCTGCCCCCACGGCTCCCGTGGTCGGGGCTTCCCCCGACACCCTCGCCGGGAGCACGATGAGGTCCGACCGCCGCACGGAAGGGGAGACGTGACATGGGCGGACACACGACGGCGCAACGGCTCGGGGCGGAGTTCCTCGGCACCTTCTGGCTGGTCCTGGGAGGGTGTGGCAGCGCGGTCCTCGCTGCCGGGTTCCCGGGCTTCGGGATCGGGTTCCTCGGGGTGGCGATGGCCTTCGGCCTCACCGTGCTCACCATGGCGTACGCCGTCGGGCACGTCAGCGGCGGGCACTTCAACCCGGCGGTGACCCTGGGCCTGGCGACCGCCCGCCGGTTCGCGTGGCGGGACGTGCCTGCCTACGTGGTGACCCAGGTCGTCGCGGCGATCGTGGCCGCGGCGGTGCTGTGGGTGATCGCCAGCGGGGTCGAGGGGTTCAGCGCGTCGGAGTCCGGGTTCGCCACCAACGGCTACGGCGACCGATCGCCGGGCGGCTACTCGCTGCTGTCGGTGCTGGTCGTCGAGGTGGTGCTGACCGCGTTCTTCCTCTACGTCATCCTCGGCGCCACCGACACCCGCGCCCCGAAGGGCTTCGCGCCGATCGCGATCGGGCTCTCGCTCACCGTGATCCACCTGGTGAGCATCCCCGTCAGCAACACGTCGGTGAACCCGGCCCGCTCGACCGGCCCCGCACTCTTCGCGGGTGCCGACGCGCTGATGCAGCTGTGGGCGTTCTGGCTGGCGCCGCTCGTGGGTGCGGTGATCGCCGGGGTCAGCTACGCCCTGCTGCTCGGCGGCGAGGAGCCGGCGCCGCTGACCGAGGCCACCCAGGCCTGACCCGCGCGCTGTGCCCGACATCACCGCTCCCTGACGCGACAGGGCGTGGACGGGGTTGTCATACTGGCGGTACGTACCGAAGGTATGCCGTCTTCCAGGAGGTCCCGTGCCCCCCGCCCGTCGTCTCGCCGCCGTCACCGCGAGCCTGCTCGTCCCCCTCGGCCTGACCGCGGTCCCGGCCGACGCCGCGCTGGCGGTTCCTGTCGACTGCTCCCACGGCACGGTCGAGCTTCGCTGGGACGACGTCACCTACGACGTCAACGGCACCTGCGGCGTGGTGAAGGTGCTGGCCGACGACGTCGTCGCCCGGATCCCGACCGCGACCCGCGTGGTCGTGCGCGGCCACGGCAACACCGTGGTCAGCAAGTCGGTCGACACCCTGGTCGTCCGTGGTCGGCACCAGGACGTCCGCCCGGCAGCTGCGCGAGTGCTGCGAGTGGCGTCGCCCGCCACGACGGTCGAGGTCGAGGGCCTCGTCGAGACCGCCCGGCTCGGTGGCCGCCGCGCCACGGTCACCGCCGACCGGGTGTACGACGTCACGGTGCCCGGCTCGCGCACCACCCTCCGTACCGGCCGCGGCTACGACGCCTCGGTCGGCGGCGACGGCAACACGCTGCGCTACCGCCGTCTCGACTCGCTCGTCGTCTCCGGCGACGACAACTCCGTCCGGGTCCGCCGCGGCGAGACCGCGGTCCGTGACGACGGCCGCGGCAACCGGATCAGCGCCCGGCGCGGCTGATCCCTGGTCGCTCCGACCTGAGTCACCCCGTGGCTCAGGTCGCGGGGGCGACGAACACCACGTCGGCGAGCCGCGGCGGGGCGACGACCCCGTCACCCAGCGACCACTCCGCCACCCGGGCGACCAGCGCGGCGGGGACGGCGGGCGCAGCCCCGTCGGCCGGGACGTCGTACGTCGTGTGGCCGTCGCGCGGGAGCACGACCTCGTAGCCGCGGGCCAGCGCCCCACGGGCGGTACCGGCCACACACATCTCGGACTGGATGCCGACCACGCAGGGCCGGGCCGCTCCCCGCGACCGGAGCAGCGCGTCGAGGTCGGTGCCGTCGAAGCCGTCGTCGTGCGCCTTCGCGACCACCTGCTCCCCCACCGCCACGTCGAGCACCAGCTCCCACCCGGGCGTCCCGCGCGGGATGAGCGAGCCCGGGTCGCGCCCGTCGTCCTGCAGGTGCACGACCGGCACACCAGCGTCGCGGGCGACGCCCAGGGCGCGTCGCCAGCGGTCGAGGAACGCCTCGGCCCCCGCCACCGATTGCGGCCCCTCGACCAGCGCCCGCTGGACGTCGACGACGAGCAGCGCGTCCGCCCACGGGGCGGGATCGGGTGCCGGCATGCGATGAGTCTGCCCTGCCCCGAGGGTCTACCTCCACGAGCAGACATCCACCCGGGGCCACCGCTCCGAACCCACTGCCGAGGGAGGTGACGACGATGACCACCGAGCGACACGCCTGGGCCACGCTCCACCCGCTGGAGCCCCACGAGCGCCGCCCCGACACCTGCCCCTGCGGCCAGGACCTGGACCTCTGCGCCGGGCGCCACTGCCCCCGCTGCGGTACGTCGATCGCCGCCCGTGCTGCGTGAGGGACAGGCCCGGCGCACCCACCCCTAGGGTGAGCCCATGGCCCACGGCACCCACGACCACGCCGACGACCCGCGCAACGCCGGGATCCTGATCTGGGTCAACGGCGAGCTGCGACCGCGCGCCGAGGCGGTGGTGTCGGTCTTCGACTCCGGGTTCGTCCTCGGCGACGGCGTGTGGGAGGGGTTGCGGGTCCACGACGGGCACCCGGCGTTCCTCGAGTCCCACCTCGACCGGCTGTGGCAGGGCGCGGCCGCGATCGTGCTCGACATCGGGATGTCGCGCGAGGAGCTCACCCGCGCGATCTACGCGACCCTCGCCGCCAACGACATGCGCGACGGCGTCCACGTGCGGCTGATGGTCACCCGCGGTGTGAAGTCGACGCCCTACCAGGACCCCCGGGTCACCGTCGGCCCCGCGACCGTCGTGATCATCGCCGAGCACAAGGAGCCCATGCCGGCCACGGTCACCGAGGGCATCACCCTCTTCACGACCCACGTCCGCAGGGCCACCCCCGACACCCTCGACCCCAAGCTCAACGCCCACAGCAAGCTCAACGACATCGCGGCCTGCATCCAGGCCTACACCGCCGGGGCCGACGAGGCGCTGATGCTCGACCCGCACGGCTTCGTCGCCACCTGCAACTCCACCCACTTCTTCATCGTCACGCCCGACGACGAGGTGTGGACCTCCGACGGCAGGTTCTGCCTCGGCGGCATCACCCGCGGCAACGTGCTGGAGGTCTGCCGCCGCGCCGGCATCGCCGCCCGCGAGACGACGTTCAGCCTCACCGACGTCTACTCGGCCCGCGAGGCGTTCGTCACCGGCACCTTCGCCGGGCTGGTCCCGGTCCGGAGCGTCGACGGCCGCACCATCGGGTCCGGGGCGCGCGGCCCGGTGGTCGAGCGGCTCCAGGGCCTGTACGCCGACCACGTCGTCGCCGACGTCGCGGGCCGGGTCGCACCGTGAGGGAGGTGAGGGTCGCGATGTGGAGCGGCCCGCGCAACATCTCCACGGCCATGATGCGGGCCTGGGAGAACCGGCCCGACACGGTCGTGGTCGACGAGCCGCTCTACGCGGCGTACCTCCTCCGCACCGGGCTCGACCACCCGGCCCGCGACGAGGTCATCGCCTCGCAGCCGACCGCCGTCGACCAGGTGCTCGCCGACCTCCGGGCGCCGCTGCCCGAGGGCCGCACCGTCCACTACGCCAAGCACATGGCCCAGCACCTCGAGCCCGGACAGGACCTGACCTGGGCGCGGGAGTTCCGCAACGTGCTGCTGGTCCGCGACCCGGCCGAGGTCGTGGCGTCGTACGTGAGGTCGCGGGAGGCGTGCGAGCCCGAGGACATCGGGCTGCTCCAGCAGGTCGAGCTCCTCGACCAGCTCGAGGAGCCGCCGCCCGTGATCGACGCGGCCGACTTCCTGCGCGACCCCGAGTCCTACCTGAGGTGGCTGTGCGACTGGCTCGGCATCCCGTTCACCGACCGGATGCTCTCCTGGCCCGCCGGGCCGCGCGACTCCGACGGAGTCTGGGCGCCCCACTGGTACCACGCTGTCCGGGCGTCGACCGGCTTCGCGCCGTACCGGCCCCGCGAGGTCGACCTGAGCCGGCACGACGCCGCGGTCGCCGAGGCCTGTCGGCCGGCCTACGACCGGCTCCGCGAGCTTCGGCTGCGTCCCTGACCCTCCCTCACCCGCTCCGGGGGAGGCACCCTCGCGGCGGGGAGACCTACCTTCGGCCTCCCGTCCCCCGCGTTCACCAGGAGGGCCGTCATGGCCGGGAGACCCAACATCCTCGTCATCTGGGGCGATGACATCGGGGTCAGCAACCTCAGCTGCTACAGCGACGGGCTGATGGGCTACCGCACCCCCCACATCGACCGGATCGCCGCGGAGGGCGTGCGCTTCACCGACTACTACGGCGAGCAGAGCTGCACCGCCGGTCGGGCCGCCTTCATCACCGGCCAGAACCCCTACCGGACCGGCCTCACCAAGGTCGGGATGCCGGGCGCCGACATCGGGCTGCGCGCCGAGGACCCCACCATCGCGACGGCGCTGAGGTCGCTGGGCTATGCCACGGGACAGTTCGGCAAGAACCACTTCGGTGACCGCGACGAGTTCCTGCCGACCGCGCACGGGTTCGACGAGTTCTTCGGCAACCTCTACCACCTCAACGCCGAGGAGGAGCCCGAGCTCGACGACTACCCGACCGACGACGACATCCCCGGGTTTCGCGAGCGGTTCGGCCCACGCGGCGTCATCCACTCCTGGGCCGAGGGCGACGGCTCGCAGCGGATCGAGGACACCGGCCCACTCACCCGGGAGCGGATGAAGACCATCGACGAGGAGGTCGTCCCCGAGGCGCTCCGCTTCATGCGCGATGCGCACGCGCAGGACACCCCGTTCTTCCTGTGGCTCAACACCACGCACATGCACTTCCGGACCCACACCAAGGACGGCAGCCGCGGCAGGGCCGGACGCTGGCAGTCGGCCTACCACGACACGATGTGCGACCACGACGACCTGGTCGGGTCGGTCCTGGACTTCCTCGACGACGAGGGCCTCGCCGACGACACGATCGTCATGTACTCCACCGACAACGGCCCGCACATGAACAGCTGGCCCGACGCGGGGATGACCCCCTTCCGGAACGAGAAGAACTCCAACTGGGAGGGCGCCTTCCGGGTCCCGTGCGTCGTTCGCTGGCCGGGACGGATCCCGGCCGGCCGGGTGCTCAACGGGATCGTCAGCCACAACGACTGGTTCGTCACGCTGCTCGCGGCCGCGGGCGACACCGAGGTCGCCGAGCGGCTGCGGGCCGGGACCGACCTCGCCGGCACGACGTACAAGGTGCACCTCGACGGGCACGACCAGCTCGGCTATCTCACCGGCGAGGAGCCGGAGAGTGCCCGCCGGCACTTCTTCTACGCCACCGACGACGGTGACCTCGCCGCCCTGCGCTACGACAACTGGAAGGTCGTGTTCCTGGAGCAGCGGGCCGTCGGCACGCTGCAGGTGTGGGCCGAGCCGTTCGTCGAGCTCCGGGTCCCCAAGATCTTCAACCTGCGCACCGACCCCTACGAACGGGCCGACACCACGTCCAACACCTACTACGACTGGCTGCTCGACCACGCCTGGGTCCTGGTGCCCGCCCAGGCGTACGCCTCGCGGATGCTCCAGACGCTGCGCGAGTTCCCGCCGCGGCAGAAGCCGGCCACCTTCAACCTCGGCGACCTCCTGGAGCGGCTGGAGGCGGGAGCCACCAGCACATGACCGCCCGGACGACGGTCGAGGTCATCCGGGTCGCCGGAGGCGTGTTCCGGATGGGCTCGGACCGGCACTACCCGGAGGAGGCACCCAGTCACCTGGTGCGGGTGGACGACTTCGCCATCGACGTCACACCGGTGACCAATGACCAGTTCGGACGCTTCGTCCACGCGACCGGCCACCGGACCGTGGCCGAGCGTCCACTCGACCCGGCGGACTTCCCGGGCGCACCGGTCGACAACCTGGTGCCGGGATCGATGGTGTTCACCCCCACCTCCGGCCCGGTCGACCTGCGCCACCTGAGCCAGTGGTGGTCGTGGACGCCCGGCGCCTGCTGGAGCGCGCCGTACGGACCGGGCAGCTCGGTGAAGCGGATCCCCGACCACCCGGTGGTGCACGTCGCCCACGAGGACGCCCGCGCCTACGCCGACTGGGCTGGGGCCGCGCTGCCCACCGAGGCGGAGTGGGAGTACGCCGCCCGCGGCGGCCTGGACGGGGCGACGTACGTGTGGGGGGACGAGCCGCGACCGGGCGGACGGATCATGGCCAACACCTGGGACGGGCCCGACTTCCCGTGGCGCCACACCCGGGAGAGCGGCCACCTGCGGACCTCGCCGGTCGGCAGCTTCCCGCCGAACGGCTACGGGCTGCTCGACATGACCGGCAACGTCTGGGAGTGGACCGACGACTGGTGGACCAGCCGGCACCCCGACGACGCCGGCCAAGCCTGCTGTGCGCCCGCCGACCCGCGCGGTGGGACCTTCGAGGGAAGCCTCGACCCGGCGCAGCCCCAGTTCCGCGTCGGTCGCAAGGTGGTCAAGGGTGGCTCCCACCTGTGCGCCGACAGCTACTGCCTGCGCTACCGGCCTGCCGCGCGCCGGCCCCAGATGGTCGACACCGGGATGAGCCACGTGGGGTTCCGCTGCGTCCACCACCCGGTGCGATGACCAGCAGGCTGCTCCCGTCCTGGCGCGACGGCACGACCCGGGACGCGGTCGTCGCCTTCCTCGAGCAGGTGACCGACGTGCCGGTCGCCTCACGGCTGGCCTGCTTCGACAACGACGGCACCCTCTGGTGCGAGCGCCCCACCTACGTCCAGCTCGACTTCCTCGTCGACCTCCTGGGGGCCGCGGTCGCCGACGACCCCTCCCTGGGCGAGCGGGAGGAGTACGCCGCGGTCCTGTCCGGCGACCGGGAGGCCGTCGCCCGGGTGGGGCTCGTGCGCGTGGCGACGGCCCTCACGGGCCTGTCCCAGGGGCAGACCCCGGAGGAGTTCACCCTCCGGGTCCGGGACTTCATGGCGCGGGCACAGCACCCGACGCTGCGCCGCCCCCACCGCACCGCGGTCTACCAGCCGATGCTGGAGCTGCTCGACGAGCTGCGGGCGCGCGACGTCACGGTCACCATCGTCACCGGCGGCGGGACCGAGTTCCTCCGCGCGGTCAGCCTCGACCTCTACGGCGTACCGCCGGAGCGGGTCGTCGGGACGATGCTCGACTACGACTTCGACCGCGACCAGCAGGGACGGCCACGGCTGCGGCGGACCGCCAGGATCAGCGGAGTGGCCAACGAGGGTGAAGCCAAGGTCGGCGCGATCCAGGCGCACCTCGGTCGCCGACCGGTCGTCGCCGCCGGCAACTCCGGCGGTGACCGCGAGATGCTCGAGTGGGCCGCCGCGCACCCGGGGCCCACGCTGGCGCTGCTCGTCGACCACGACGACGCCGTCCGCGAGTTCGCCTACACCGGCACCGCAGAGACGTTCGAGGAGGCGGAGCCGATCACGGAGGTGGCGTCCCGGCTGGGCTGGACGGTCGTCAGCATGGTCCGCGACTGGGAGACCGTGTTCCCCTCCGTCTGATCCGGTGGCCGTTCCCCTCCGCGGGTCGGAGGCGGCTGCTTGCCAGGTGCCGGTCGACGGGAGCAACGTCGCGACGTCCGGGTCCGACGGCCGCACCTCGAGCCGGACCCTCCGGGGGGACCGCCTGCCGACCTGGGCATCGACCACATCGGCGAGGGGAGACACGATGTCCACACGAACGCGCGCACGGGGAGTCGCAGTCGCGGGAGCCCTGGTGCTCTGCGCGGCGGCCGCGGCGACCGCAGCCACCGACTCCGCCGGCGCCGTCCACCAGCACCGCACCGGGGACGACACGGTCCTCCGCGTCGTGCTGCACGGGGTCGACGGGAGCAACGTCGGCCGGGTGACCATGTGGCAGAAGGGCGAGGTGGTCCTGGTGCGGGGCCGGGCCGAGGGGCTGACACCCGGCTTCCACGGCTTCCACGTCCACGCGACCGGACTGTGCGAGCCCGCCGCGCCCCTGGGTCCCTTCACCACCGCTGGGGGCCACTACACCGGCGGTGACACCACCCATGGCGACCACGCGGGCGACATGCCGCCGCTGCTGGTCACCGACGACGGCTGGGCACGTACGCAGTTCGTCAGCGACCGGTTCACGATGGCCGACCTGCAGGACGCCGACGGCTCCGCGGTGATGGTCCACGCCGGCCGCGACAACTTCGCCAACATCCCGACCCGCTACAGCGCCGGTGGGGTCCCCGGGCCCGATGCCATGACCCTGGCCACCGGCGACGCCGGCGTCCGGGTCGCGTGCGGGGTGATCGACTGACGACTCAGTAGCGACGGCCGCCCCGGAGCGGGCCGGGGCGACCGTCGGGGTCGTGCAGCACCTCCAGCGGCATCTTGGCCCACCGGCTCGCGAACCGGCCGACGGGAGGCAGAGGCAGCCGGCGCAGCCGCCCCGGCGGCCGCTCCCCCACCCGTCCGCCCGCGTGCCAGGCGTCGAGCCGGCCGGCGGTGGCGGCGTACGTGTCGAACAGGCCGGCCGGGTCGACGCAGTCGGCCATCACGGCGTCGAGCCCGTCCCGCTCCGCGTCGGGGAGCCGGTCGAGGTGCTCCGCCGCGAGGGTCAGCCGGAGCGACCGCGCGTAGTCACGGTCGAGCACGACGCAGGAGAGCTCGGAGTCGTGGGTCCACGAGCGCCGGTTGAAGTTGTCGGACCCCACGCTCGCCCACGTGTCGTCGACGACGCAGACCTTGGCGTGGACGTAGACGGGGGTGCCGGCGTGGTTCTCGAGGCCGTACGCCGCCACGCGACCCGGAGCCGCGGCCATCAGGGTCCGGAACGCCCGGTTGCGGCCGAGCAGCTCCGGGACCCGCGCCATCCCGGTCACGTCGGGGTGCAGCGGGATCACGGCGACCAGCCGGAGCTCCGCCTGGTCGCGCAGCGCGTCCAGGAACGGCCCGGCCACGTCGTGCCCCCAGAAGTACTGGTCCTCGACGTAGATGAGCCCGGCCGCCTGCCCGATCGCCTTGGTGTAGCCGCGGGCGACGCTGCGCTCGCCCCCGCGCGCGAAGGGGAAGTCCCGGCCGTGCCGCAGGTTCGGGTAGGTCCGCAGCAGCTGCACGGTGTGCGGCCCGGCCTCCGGGGGTGGGGGCTGCTGGGGCGGCAGCGGGTCCGGGTCGACGTCGAGCCCCCGCACCCGGTCGGCGAGCATCCGCAGCGGGCTGCGGCTCAGCGGCGTGGGGTCCTCCCACCGCTCGCGGAACACGGTCTCGACATCGTGGACGGCGGGCCCCTGGATCTTCACCTGCACGTCGTGCCACGGCGGGTGGTCGCCGTACTCCTCGGACAGCGGCTGCGGCTGCGGGTCGCCGTGGTGGTCGGCGTCGTCGCGCCGGTTGTGGGCGAGGTCGATGCCGCCGACGAAGGCGACGTCGCGGGCCGGGTCGTCGCGATGCCGGACCACCGCGAACTTCTGGTGGTGCGAGCCACCGGCACGCACCCGCATGTCGAGCAGCACCTCGGCGCCGCGGCGCTGGAGCTGCTCCCCGAGGTGCCGGTTCTCGGCGGCGAAGAAGCCGGTCTGGTCGAGGTGGGAGCGCCACACCAGACCGCGCACGTCGACGCCGCGCTCGTCGGCCGAGCCCAACACCTCCACGACCTCCGAGCCGGGCTCTCCGGTGAGCCGCTCGTCGGCGTCGCCCTGCCAGTCGGTGAACAGCACCAGGTCACCCGCGCGGGTCGCGGCGACGGCGTCGTGGAGCTCCCGGAAGTACGCCGACCCGTGCACCAGCGGCGTCACCAGGTTGCCGTCCGACCAGGCCCGGTCGTCGCCGTGGCAATCGTCGAGCCGGGTCCGGGGGTTGGCGCGCTCGGTCCGGGTGAGCAGCCAGTCGCTGGGGTCGGACACCGGGCTACTGCAGCTTGCCGTCGAGCACCGTGGCCCGGCCCCGCAGGAACGTCGCGACCACCCGGCCGGGCAGCTCGCGGCCGGCGTACGGCGTGTTGCGGGACAGCGACGCGGAGGTCGAGGCCTCGACGACCCGACGCGCCGACGGGTCGTAGAGCACGATGTTGGCGGGGGCGCCCTCCGCGATCGGCCGTCCCTGGTCGGCCACCCGGCCGATCCGGGCCGGGGCGTGTGACATCCGCTCGGCGACGCCGGCCCAGCCGAGCAGCCCGGGGTCGACCATCGTCTCCTGCACGACCGAGAGCGCGGTCTCGAGGCCGAGCATCCCGAACGCCGCCGCCGCCCACTCGCAGTCCTTGTCCTCGTGGGGGTGCGGCGCGTGGTCGGTCGCGACGATGTCGATGGTGCCGTCGGCGAGCCCCTCGCGGAGCGCCTCGACGTCGGCCGCGCTGCGCAGCGGCGGGTTGACCTTGTAGATCGGGTCGTAGGTCGCCGCGAGCTCGTCGGTGAGCAGCAGGTGGTGGGGGCAGACCTCGGCGGTGACGTCCCAGCCCTTCCGCTTGGCGTCGCGGACGATCTCGACCGAACCCGCCGTCGACACGTGGCACACGTGGAGCCGGGACCCGACGTGGGCGGCGAGCAGGCAGTCGCGGGCGATGATCGCCTCCTCGGCGACCGCGGGCCAGCCGGTGAGCCCGAGCCGGCCCGAGAGCTCGCCCTCGTTCATCTGGGCGCCCTCGGTCAGCCGCGGCTCCTGGGCGTGCTGGGCGACCACGCCGTCGAACGCCTTGACGTACTCCAGCGCCCGCCGCATCAGCACCGCGTCGCTCACGCACCTGCCGTCGTCGGAGAACACCCGCACCCGCGCCGCCGAGTCGGCCATCGCGCCGAGCTCGGCCAGCCGCTCCCCCGCCAGACCGACGGTCACCGCACCGACCGGGCGGACGTCGCAGTAGCCGCCCTCGCGACCCAGCCGCCACACCTGCTCGACGACGCCTGCGGTGTCGGCGACCGGGTCGGTGTTGGCCATCGCGTGCACGGCGGTGAAGCCGCCCATCGCGGCGGCCCGGGTCCCGGTGAGCACCGTCTCGGCGTCCTCGCGGCCCGGCTCGCGCAGGTGGGTGTGCAGGTCGACCAGTCCGGGCAGCGCCACCAGCCCGGTCGCGTCGACGACCTCCAGGTCCGCTGGGTCGGACACCCCCGAAGCAGCATCGAGGGACAGCGCGGGGCCGATCTCGGCCACGATCCCGTCGCGCAGCAGCAGGTCCGTCGGCTCCCCGCCCAGCACGGAGGCCCCTCGGATCAGGTACGTCGTCACAGGTCGTCGCCTTCCGCGGAATCTGAGCTGAGCAGCAGGTAGAGCACGGCCATCCGGACGGCGACGCCGTTGGTGACCTGTTCGACGATCACCGAGCGGTCGGAGTCGGCCACGTCGGCCGTGATCTCCATGCCGCGCACCATCGGGCCGGGGTGCATCACGATCGTGTGGTCCTGGAGGGTCGCCATCCGGCGGGCGTCGAGCCCGTAGCGGCGGGAGTACTCCCGCGGGGTCGGGAAGAACCCGCCCTGCATCCGCTCCCGCTGCACCCGCAGCATCATCACCACGTCGGCCTTCGGCAGCACGGCGTCGAGGTCGTAGGACGTCTCGACCCCCCAGGCCTCGACTCCGACCGGCACCAGGGTCGGCGGCGAGACCAGGGTGACCTCGGCGCCGAGCGTCTGCAGCAGCAGCGCGTTGGAGCGCGCCACCCGCGAGTGGAGGACGTCGCCCACGATCGCGACCCGCCGCCCGTCGAGCTCGCCCAGGTGCCGCCACATCGTGAACGCGTCGAGCAGAGCCTGCGTGGGGTGCTCGTGGGTGCCGTCGCCGGCGTTCAGCACCGAGGCGTGCACCCACCCGGAGTGGGCCAGCCGGTGCGGGGCGCCGGAGGCGCCGTGGCGGACCACGACCGCGTCGGCACCCATCGCCTCCAGGGTGAGCGCGGTGTCCTTGAGCGACTCCCCCTTCGACAGCGACGACCCCTTGGCGGCGAAGTTGATGACGTCGGCCGAGAGCCTCTTGGCGGCGGCCTCGAACGAGATCCGGGTGCGGGTGGAGTCCTCGAAGAACAGGTTGACCACGGTGCGGCCCCGGAGTGCGGGGAGCTTCTTGATCGGCCGGTCGGCCAGGGCCCGCATCTCGGCGGCGGTCTCGAGGACCGTCTGCGCGTCGTCGCGGGACAGGTCGGCGGCGGACAGCAGGTGGCGCTTCACCGCGTCCCCCCTCCATCGGAAGAGCCCTCGATCGTGACCGCGTCGGTCCCGTCTGTCTCAGCCACGGTCACCCGCACCCGCTCGACCAGCGAGGTAGGCAGGTTCTTGCCGACGAAGTCGGCCCGGATCGGGAGCTCGCGATGGCCCCGGTCGACCAGCACCGCGAGGCGTACGGCGGCGGGGCGGCCGATCTCGGTGATCGCGTCGAGCGCCGCGCGGATGGTGCGGCCGGAGAACAGCACGTCGTCGACCAGCACCACTGTGCGGCCGTCGATGCCACCGCTGGGGATCTCGGTCGGGAGCAGCGTCCGGGCCGGCTTGAGCCGCAAGTCGTCGCGGTACATGGTCACGTCGAGCGACCCGACCGGGACCTCGAGCCCCTCGACCGAGGCGATCCGCTCGGCCACCCGGTGGGCGAGCGGGACGCCGCGGCTCGGAATGCCGAGCAGCACGAGGTCGTCGGCGCCCTTGTTGCGCTCGAGGATCTCGTGGGAGATGCGGGTCAGCGCCCGCGCGATGTCGGTTTGGTCGAGGACGGTGCGGCCGCCGGACGGCGTCGCTCCCACCTCATCTGGTGCGGGCTGGGCTGGCACTGGTGCCGGACCTCCTTCTCCGCCTCACGGGACGGCTCGTTAAAGGATGTCGATCGCCAGCGACACTACCCCAGGCTCAGAGCTGTCCGGCCATCGCCGCGCAGGCGCGTACCCATGCCATCCGGGTCTCCTCGGTGAGCTGCTCGTAGGGGATGACCGAGCCCGACACCAGCGCCGGGTCGTAGGGCACCCGGAACACCGCCTTGGTGCGCTGCTCGTAGACGTCGACCATGTCCTGGGCGAGCTGCTCGTCGACGTGCGACGACGGCTCGGACAGCACGGTGATGGTCTTGTGCTTGAGGTCCTGGTAGCCGGCGTCCTGCAGCGCGTCCAGCATCCACAGTCCGGAGTAGCCGGTGTCCTCACGCATCGTGGTGGTCACCACCAGCAGGTCGGCCGTCTCGGCTGCCGCCAGCCAGTTCTCGGCCCGCATGTTGTTGCCGGTGTCGACCAGGATCAGCCGGTAGAACCGCTCGAGCAGCTGGTGGACCGCCGTGAAGTCGGATGCACGGATGGTGCCGGTCACGTCGGGCCGCTCGTCGGAGGCCAGGACGTCGAAGTGGGCGTCGCCCTGCGAGCGTACGAAGGCGCCCAGGTCGCCGATGCGGGCCTGGTAGACGTCGTTGAAGCGCTCGAGGTCCTCGAGCAGCTCGCGGGTGGTGTTGCCGTGGCCGGCGCGCTGGCCGCGGATGCCGAGGGTGCCCCGGGTCTCGTTGTTGTCCCACGCCACCACGCCGCCGCCGCGGACCGTCCCGAAGGTGTAGCCGGCAACCAGCACGCTCGTGGTCTTGGCGGCCCCGCCCTTGGGATTGAGGAAGACGATCGTGCGCGGCCCGTCGAAGGCCCGCTGGATGGCGGCCCGGTCGCGGGAGTGCTGCTTCTCCTCCGGCCCCATCTGCGGGCTGATCGTGCCGCCGGTCCAGCGGTGGAGCCTGCCCCGCCAACCCCAGGTCGGCGGGCCGTAGCCGACGCTCTCGGAGCGCCGCTCCAGGAAGTCGGTGGCCGACATGAAGCGGGGCACCTCGGGCTCCGGCGCGGGCTCCTCGGCCCACGAAGGACGTGCGGGGGCCTGCGCAGCCGCGGTCGGCGGCGGTGAGGCCGGCGGGGTCTGTCGCGGCGGCTCGGGGGCGACCGGCTCGGTGGGTGCCGGCTCGGCGGCTGCCGGCTGGGCGGCTGCCTGCTCGGCGGGTGCCGGCTCGGCGGCTGCCGGCTCGGCAGCGGCCGGCGGGTCGGACTCAGGACGGGACTCCGTCGCGGGGGGCGTGGGCCGGGTCAGCGGGCCGTTGAGCGGGTCGTCGGCGGGCGGCAGCGGCTCACTGCGTTCACCGCGACGCGGGTCGTGGGCAGGCATGTGTGACATCCGAGACTCCTCCGTCGTGGCCACCCCGGGGGCTGGTGGCCCTCCCGGCACACTACCCAGACGGCCCGTGTGCTAGAGGATCGAGGTGACGGCGACGTCCACGGCCCGGTGGAACGTGGGATAGGCGTAGTGCATCGAGGCGAGCCGCTCGAGGGGCACCTCGGCGTGCACCGCTACCGCCAGCAGGCCCAGCACCTCGCCGCCGTTCGGCCCCACCGAGGTGGCCCCGACGAGCACGCCGCGCTCGGCGTCCGCGACCAGCTTGAGCAGTCCGGCCGCCCCCTGCTGGTGGATCCAGCCGCGGCTCGAGGCCTCGAGGTCGGCGTGGCCGACCCGGACCTCGAGGCCGGCGTCGCGCGCCTGCTGCTCGGTCATCCCGACCCCGCCGACCTCCGGGTCGGTGAAGGTCACGCGGGTGACTGCGCGGTAGTCGGCCGTGAACCCGGGCTGGGCCAGCACGTCGCGGGCCGCGATCTCGCCCTGGTACATCGAGACGTGGGTGTAGGCACCGTGGCCGGTGATGTCGCCGACCGCCCACAGCCGCTCCCCCGCCCGCATCCGCTCGTCGGTCGCGACGGACCCGGCCTCTGGGTCCAGGCCGACGGTGTCGAGGCCGATCCCGCCCAGGTTGAGCGACCGCCCGGCTGCGATGAGGAGCTGGTCGGCCCCGAACGTGCCGCGGTCGGTCGTGAGCGTGAACCGCCCGTCGTGGTCGACCCGCTCTACGGTGAGGCCCGTCTCGACCCGGATCCCCTCCTGCGCGAAGACCTTCTCCACCAGCGCGCTGGTCTCCGGCTCCTCCGGGCTCAGCAGCCGGTCGGCCAGCTCGAGCACGGTGACCTGCGTCCCGAACCGGGCGAAGGCCTGGGCGAGCTCGCAGCCGATCGGCCCGCCGCCGAGGACGGCCAGCGACGTCGGCAGCTCGGTGACCTTCACGATCTCGCGGTTGGTCAGGTACGGCGTCTCCGCCAGCCCGTCGATCGGGAGCGTCGCCGGCGAGGTGCCGACGTTGAGCACCACGCCCCGGGCGCCGACGTAGTCGTCGTCACCGACCCGCACGGTTCCGGGGCCGTTGAGCCGGCCCTCGCCCCGGACCACCCGGACGCCGGCCGCCTCCAGCCGCTCGACGTGGGAGTCGTCGCGCCAGTGGTTGGTCGCCTGCTTGTCGAGCCGCGTGGCGACCGCGCCCCAGTCGGGCGTCACCTCCGCATGGCCGGCCAACGCGTCCACCCGGCGCGCCTCGCCGAGCGCGTCAGCGGCACGGATCATCATCTTCGAGGGGATGCAGCCGTAGAACGGGCACTCGCCGCCCACCAGGTCGCGCTCGACCCCGACGACGTCGAGCCCTCCCTCGGCCAGCTTCTGCGCGGCGTACTCACCGCCCGGTCCGAGTCCGAGGACCACCACGTCCGCCTCGTGCCGTGTCATGCGGCCACCCTGTCAGCCTCGTCAAGCGGCGACGGCTGGGCCACCATGGGCCATGCGATACGAGGCGACCACCACGAGCCGCCGGGCGTTGCTCGGCTTCGGACTGGCCGGCGGAGCGGGAGTCCTCGCCGGCTGCACCTCCAGGCGTGACCCGGTCCCGGCCGGCGCCACGCCCTCCCCGTCGGCGTCAACCGCACCGACCGTGATGCCCGGTCCCGGGGACCTCGTCGTGCCCGACTTCGATCCCGGGGACTGGGCGTCGGTCCGCGCCCAGTTCCCGCTCGCGACCGAGGACGCCCAGTTCGCCGCGTACGTGCTGTCGCCGCACACCGCCCAGGTGTCGGCGGCGATCGCCCACCACAGGGCCCGCCTCGACATCGACACCGAGGCGGCGCTCCACGAGGGCCAGTCGCTCGAGGAGGCGGTACGGAGAGCGGCAGCGTCGTACGCCGGGGGCTCTCCTGGCCAGTTCGCGCTCACCGACAGCACCACGATGGGTATCTCGCTGATGTACGGCGGCCTGGATCTGGCGCCCGGCGACGAGGTCCTCACCACCACCCACGACTTCTACTCGACCGAGGCCGCGCTCGGGCTGCTCGCCCGCCGCACCGGCGCCGAGCTGCGACCCACCACGCTCTACGACGACCCGGTGGCGGCCACCGTCGACCAGCTGACGTCGCGGCTGGCGGAGGGGATCACCGAGCGCACCAGGGTGGTCGCGGTGACGTGGGTCCACTCGAGCACCGGGGTCCGGCTGCCGATCACCGACATCGGTGCGGTCGTCGCGGAGGCCAACCGCGACCGGGCGGACACCGAGCGGATCCGGTTCTGCGTCGACGGGGTGCACGGCTTCGCCGCCGTCGACGTCGACCTGCCCGACCTCGGGTGCGACTTCCTCGCCACCGGGACCCACAAGTGGCTCTTCGGGCCCCGCGGGACGGGTGTCCTCTGGGCCCGCGACTGGCAGCCGCTGACCGAGCTGATCCCGACGTTCTCGGGACCGGGCGAGGCGCAACGACTGACCCCGGGCGGCTACCACGACTTCGAGCACCGCTGGGCGCTCTCGGAGGCGTTCGCGTTCCACGAGCGGATCGGCCGCGACCGGGTGGCGGCCCGCACGGTCGAGCAGGCGACGGCCCTCAAGGAAGGACTGACCGGTATCGACGGGATCACCCTGGTGACGCCCGTCGACCCGGAGCTCTCGGCCGGGATCGTCTGCGTCGACGTGCGCGGGATGCTCCCGGCCAACGCCGTCCTGGAGCTGCGTGAGCTCGGCGTGGTGGCCAGCGCCACGCCGTACCGGGAGTCCTACCTCCGGCTCGGCCCGAGCATCGTCACCGCGCCCGAAGAGGTCGAGGCGGTGGTGAGTGCGGTGGCGCAGCTCGGGTGACCCCTCACCCGCACACCTCCTCGAACGGTCGGTCGCCGAAAGCCACCCGCCACTCCTCGCGGCTCAGCCCGCGGCCGAGGATCCGGCAGGCCGTGTCCACGGCGTACTGCGCGCTGGTGTCCCACACGAACGTCGAGCCGTCGGGATAGGGCAGCAGCAGCTGCCGGTTGTCGAGGAACACCGGTACCGTGGCGTCCTCCCCCACGTGGACGGTGCCGAGCGGCGCTCCCGTGGTGCCGTCCCACAGGCTCACGTCGCCGAGGACGTCGGCGGAAGCCAGCAGCGCACCGTCAGGTGAGAAGGTGACCCCTCCTTCCGCCTTGGCGGCGGTGCTGGTCTCGGTAGACACCGTCGACTCGCCGGAGCGCAGGTCGACGACCTCCACGGCACCGTCGGAGGCAGCCGCCATCCTGGTGCGGTCCGGCGACACGGCCATCGAAGATGCCGAAGCGTGCAGCCGCCCCTCCCGCAGCGTGTCCCCTGTCTGCAGGTCGATCAGGAGCCAGCGGTCCGCCACCGTGAACAGGTCGCGGGCGGCGCCGGTGTCCTGGGCGGTCACGACGACGGCGGTGTCGTCACCGGGACCGGCATCGGCGTGGATGATCAGTCGGTCCGGGAGCGAGAGCAGCTCCGTGGTCTCGCGCAGGGTGCGGGCATCCAGCATGACGAGGCCAGAGGGCCGCCCGGCGAGGATGCGGGTCCCGTCCGAGGTGTAGGCGAGCTGTCGGACCGGGAACCTGCGGCGAGCGATCTCCGTCCCAGCGCGCCAGTCGACGATCCGCATCCGTCCGTTGGGGTCGCCGTAGGCGAGGTGGCGACGGTCGGGTGACCAGGCGTGGGAGTCGTAGGTGTTGCCCAGACCGCTGAGGCCGAGTCGGGCGGTGGTCCCACCGGTCCTCCGGGGCTCGAACTGCAGGTCCTCCAAGGTGTTCACCCTTCCCGACGTGGTGATCGGACCGTTGCGCGCGGCAATCGGCACGTACGGGGAGGCGTACCGGAATCCGGTACCCACCGGTGGCGGGTCTGGGTCGGCATCCGAGATCCGCTGCACGTAGCGGTTGGCGCCGGTGAGGTCGAGGGCGAGCAGCCGGCCGTCCGACGGCACGAAGAGCCGGTCACCGGACGTGTCGAACGCGAGGTCGAGCGTCGGCGCCTCGAGAGGGATCTTCTCCAGCAACCGGCCGGAGTGCGTCTCCCAGACATACGCAGCATCGGACACCGCGGCGACCAAGCGGCCGCCCGTCGAGAACGCGATCCGCGCCACCCCCTCGGCCCCGCGCAACCGGTGCGTGATGTCGCCGGTCGCCGCGTCGGAGAGGAAGACCTCGTCCCCCTGACCGTAGGCCAGCGTCCGGCCGTCCGGGCTGAGCTCGAGCCCCTGGCCGCCGCCGCCACGCCGGTCGGTCAGCTGCCCGGTCCGCACGTCGTAGACCCGCAGGCCCGTGCCCGCGGCGCCGGACTGGCTGCCCGGGGCGGCGTAGAGCAGCCGGCCATCGTGCGAGAAGTCGATGTGGAAGGTGTCGCTGGGCATCTCGATCCGGCGCAGCGGCTGTTCCGGCCGCGTCAGGTCCCACACGTAGACCCAGTGCCCCTGCCCGGCAGAGGACTCGAGCAGTGCCACGCTGACCGCGAGGTAGCGGCCATCGGCACTGAGCTTGACGTCGATGGGGAGAGCACCGTCGGGCTGACCACCCGGCTGGGCGGCAACCGGTTCGTACGTCGCGGGGTCGAGCACCTCGACGACGCCGTCGGTCACGTCGAGCAGGGCGACCGCCAGCCGGGTCCCGTCGGCGTCGAAAGCGAGGTGGGACCCGTTGGAGGTGATCCCGTGCACGTCGCGATCGGGGTACGGGTCGTACCCGCCCACGAGCTCGAGGGTGCTCGTGTCGTGGAACCAGAACCGGTGGTCGGTGTCGAGGGTGACCAGGGTGCGGCCGTCCGGGCTGGCCTCCAGGAAGACGCCGCCCCTCGGCCGCACCGCGCTCAGCTGCGGGATCCGGGCCAGGGCGGCCAACAGTCCGGCGCGCGACTCCGACGACTGCTCGACGTGATGGGCGGCGGCCGCCAGCGCGAGCGCCCGGTCCACGGTGCCGGCGAGCTGCGCCTGCGCCGCGGCACGCTGGGCCACGGCGGTCTCGGTGGCGTCGGCGGCGCGGTTGGCCTGCCGTACGGCGAGGATGCCGGCCACCATCGCTGCTACCAGCAGCATCGCTGCCCCCACCAGCAGACCGCGCAGCCGCCGGTTCACCCGGGCCTGGGACCGCGCCTGCTCCAGGGCGGACTGCTCCTCCTGGCGGGCGCGGCGTTCCGCCGCCGTCAGGTGGTCGACCTCGACCGGGGTCAGGTCGGGCGCAGCCCGGGCGCGCCACTCGAGCGCCTGCGCCAGGCGGGTGCCGCGGTAGAGCTCGTCGTCGGGCCGCCCCATCGTGTCCCAGGTGTCGGCGGCGACCGAGAGGTGCCGCAGCACCCGCTGCCCCTCGGTGTCGTCGTCCAGCCAGCCCTGCAGCCGCGGCCACGCCCGGGCTATCGCCTCGTGGGCCAGCTCCACCACGCCGTCGTCGCTGGTCACCAGCCGGGCGGCGACCAGCCGCTCCATCAGCTGGTCGTGGGCGGGATCGGTGGACAGCAGCCGGCGCGGCACCCGGCTGCGCATCGGCGCCCCCTCCGGGCTGGGGGTGACCAGCCGGAGCATCACGTCGCGCAGCATCGTCCGCTGCTCGAGCGGCAGCTCCTCATACACCCGCTCGGCCGACCGGGCCACGGCCTGCCGGATGCCGCCGGTGGCCCGGTAGCCCTCGAGAGTCAGGACCCCACCCTCACGTCGCTCCCAGGTCTGCCGCAGCGCGTGGGACAGCAGCGGCAACGCACCCGGCTGCCCCTCCACCTCCGCGACCAGGAGCTCGACCAGGCCCGGCTCGAGCCGCAGCCCCGCCTGCCGCGCCGGCCCCTCGATCGCGGCCCGCAGCGACTCCGCGGTCATCGGCGTGAGCAGGTAGAGCCCCTGCTCCACCAGCCGGGACATCTCGCCGTACCCGACCAGGTCACCCAACCGGTCGGCCCGCAGCGCCAGCACCAGTCCGCCCCCGGTCGCGTGCCCGGCGGCGTGCGCGGCGAGCGCCTCGAAGAACTGGCCCACCTCGGCCGAGTCCTCGCACAGCGACACCGCCTCCTCGGCCTGGTCCACGACCACCACCACCGGCGGGCCCCTGGGCGGGACGGCGCTCAGCGCCGCCAGCGGGTGGCGCCCCGGCGTGATCACGACCACCCGCTCCCCGTCCCGCTCCAGCGCGGCCGCCAACCCGGCACGGACCAGCGAGGACTTGCCCGAGCCCGAGGGGCCGACCACCGCCACCACACCCGCGCTCGGCAACCGGCGTCGGCACGCCTCGACCTCGGCCTCCCGGCCGAAGAACGTCTCCGCGTCGCCGACCCCGTACGGCACCAGGCCCAGGTAGGGGCAGGTCTCGCTGGGCTCCGCCACGGTGATCAGCGGCAACAGATCGGGGTCCTGCCGCAGGATCGCCTGCTCGAGGGCGAGCACCTCCGGACCGGGGTCCAGGCCGAGCTCGGAGACCAGGACCCGGCGCAGCTGCTGCAGGCTCCGCAGCGCGTCGGCCTGCTGCCCCGCGCGGTACTGCGCAAGCGCCAACAGCTCCCACCGACGCTCCCGCAGCGGTGCCTGCTCGACCAGCCGCCGCGCGTCACCCAGTACCTCGCCGTGCCGGCCGCTGCGCAACGCGGCATCGACCCGCAGCTCCTCGGCGTCGCGGTGCAGCTCCTCCAGCCGGTCGGCCTCCGTCCGGCCCGGTTCCCACTCCTCGAGGTCGGCCAGCGGCGTCCCGCGCCACAGCCCCAGGGCCTCCGCCGCTCCGTACCCGGCCCGCTCCGGCTCACCCAGCTCCAGCAGCTCCCGGGACCGCCCCATCAACCGCTCGAACTCGTGGGCGTCGATCTCGCTCGGCGGCAACGCCAGCCGATACCCGTGCCCCACCGTCTCGATGGCGGCGGCACCCAGCAGCTTGCGCAGCCGGACCACCGTGCCCTGCAGCGCCTTGCTCCAGGTGGCGGGCGGCCCCTCGGGCCACAGCGCGTCGGCCAGCTGATCCGCGGGAACCACCTCGCCGGCACGCATCGCGAGAACCGCGAGCACCACCCGGTCCCGACGCGCCAACGCGCCGTTCCCCCCGTCGACTTCCAGCGGGCCCAGTACCGCGATGCCCATGGCTCGACAGTGACCCCGTCGGCGTCACCGGTCAACAGCGGCATTACCGGGGCGTTACCGGCAACGCACCGTCCCGGTACCGCAGTGGGCGAGAACCGGGACATGACAACGCACACCACACCGACAACGACCACCACACCCGGAGAGGACCCGTCATGACCGTCCACACCACCCACCCGCACCGCATCTCAGCCACCACCGCCGCCGTTGCCTTCGCCGGCGCCGTGCTCGCCGCGGGCGCCGGCTACGGCGTCGCGACCCTCGTCCTGGACGAGGAAGCGTCCCCGTCCATCAGCGAGCCGTACAGCTTCGACTTCGAGCCCAACCCCGACGTCGAGCCCGGGCTGTTCCCCGGCACCAACCGCGAAGAACGCGCCCTGATGCACCGACGCTGATCCCTCGAGAGGGCATCACGGCCGACCCGGCGCCACCGTGGCGGCGCCGGGCGGCCGTCGTCACGTCGACACGTGACGGGCGCGGGCGAAGCAGAAGACGCCGTAGCAGGCGATCCCGGCCCCGACTGCCACGAGCAGCAGCTGCCCGAAGGGCTGCTGGGCGATCTCCTGCAGCGCCTGGTCGAGACCCGCCGACTTCTGCGGGTCGTGGGTGAGCGCGGCGTACACGAGGAGCGCACCGATCACGCCGATGGCGACGCCCTTCGCGATGAACCCGGCCTTCCCCAGCATCCGGTAGGCCTTGCTGACCTCGCGACGCTTCGGGCTGCCGTCGAGCTTCTCGAGGAACTTGTCGGACCAGCCCTGCCAGACGTAGTAGACGGCGTAGCCGATCACCGCCAGGCCGACCGCGGCGACGAGGATCACGCCGCCCGGCATCGCGAGGAGCTGGGCGGTGAGGCTGTCGGTGCTCCCGGAGCCACCCTTGCCGCCGCCGCCCTTGCCGCCCCCGCCACCGCCACCACCGCCGGTGGTGTCGCTGATCGCCGTCTTGAGGGCCGTGAACGCGAGCACGGCGTAGATCACGGCCTTGAGGACCTGGCCGAGCATGCTCTTCACCCGGTCGGCGCCGTCCTCGGTGCGCCAGGCCTGCCACGCCTCGAGGCCCCGCCACACGACGAGGGCGAACAGGCCGATCGCGACCACCCAGACCAGCACCGCCCCGAGCGGTTGCGAGGCGAGGGTGTGCAGCGCACCCGTGCCGGACGCCTGCTTGGACTTCTCGCCGAAGGCCACCTGGACGGCCAGCCAGCCGATGAGGACGTGCACGACGCCGTAGGCGACGAGCCCGACACGGATGGCGACCTCGAGGCCGTCGCTCTTGTGGGCGCGCTGCGCCGCCTGCTGGATCTCTCCCATGGCGGCACCCTAGGGCCAGCGGTGCGCCGTCCGGTTCACCCGGTCAGGGACTCCTTGTTGCGCAGCAGCGCGCCGAGCACCCCGTTGACGAAGCCGGGTGACTCGTCGGTGGAGAGGTCGCGCACGAGCGCCACCGCCTCGGTCACCGCCACCGGGTCGGGAACGTCGTCGACCCACATCATCTCGAAGGCGCCGATCCGGAGCACGTTGCGGTCGACGGCGGGCATCCGGGCAAGGGTCCAGCCCTGGGAGTACGTCGAGAGCAGCTCGTCGATACGCTCGCGGTGCTCAGCGACGCCCCGCACGAGGAAGTCCGTGTAGTCGTTGGTCGGCCCCTCGCCCTCGGCGACGGCGCGGTCGAGGGCGAGCACGGGGTCCTCGCCCCGCAGCTCGGAGGCGAACAACAGGTCGAGGGCCCGCTTGCGGGCCTTGCTCCTGGCAGGCACGTGCGGACGTCAGCCCTTCACACGGCCGAGGTAGGAGGAGTCGCGGGTGTCGACCTTGACCCGCTCCCCCTGGGTGATGAACAGCGGCACCTGGATCTCGTGGCCGGTCTCCAGGGTGGCCGGCTTGGTGCGGCCGGTGGCCGAGTCGCCGGCGACGCCGGGCTCGGTGAAGGTGATCTCGAGCTCGACGGAGGCGGGCAGCTCGATGTAGAGGACGCGGCCGTCGTTGGTGGCCACGATCGCCTCGCCGTTCTCGAGCAGGAAGTTCTTGGAGTCACCCACGATGGCCGGGTCGACCTCGAGCTGGTCGTAGGTCTGGGTGTCCATGAACACGTAGGACGTGCCGTCGTTGTAGAGGTACTGCATCGTGCGCTTGTCGACGTTGGCGACCTCGACCTTCACGTCGGCGTTGAAGGTCTTGTCGACCGTCTTGTTGCTCTCGACGTTCTTGAGCTTGGTGCGGACGACGGCGCCGCCCTTGCCGGGCTTGTGGTGCTGGAACCAGAGGACCTGCCAGAGCTGGCCGTCGAGGTTGAGCACCATGCCGTTCTTGAGGTCGTTCGTCGTCGCCATGCGCCCGAGGTTATCGGCCGTGCCGACCGAACTCCTATTCGAAGGCCCACACCACCTCGACCCTGACGTCGAGGTCGTCGCGACCGGCCCTCAGCGGTACCGCGGCCAGGTCCACGGCACTCGCGGCCCGCTGGTAGGCGAGCACCGGCTGCGGCTGCGGGCGGCTCCCGGACAGCTCTCGGAGACCGAGCACGTCGCCGAGCGTCTGCCCGGTCGCGGCGGCGTACTGCTCGGCCTTGGCGGTGGCGGCCTCGACCGCCGCGTCACGGGCCTCGCCGAGCGCTGCCTCCGGGTCAGAGACCCCGAGCCGGATGTCGGTGACCCGGACGCCGTTGCCGCCTGTCTCGACGGCGGTGCTGACGGCCTCGCCGCCGTCGGCCAGCTCGCGGACGGTCACCCGGGCCCGCTGGGTCACCCGGTAGCCGGTGAGCACCGGCGGACTGTAGGCGGGGTAGTCGTACTCCGGGTACATCTGCAGGCCCGTGGTCTGCACGTCGGCGTCGCGCACCCCCTGGTCGCGCAGCGCGGCCAGCACCCGACGCATCGTGCCGCTGGCCTGGCCCAGGGCGTCGTCGAGGTCCGGCTGCTTGGCGGTGACCGAGAGTGTGAAGCCCAGCATGTCCGGCACCACGGTCGCCTCCCCCGTGCCGACCATGCGCAGGGTCCGGGCGTCGTCTCCGGCCGGCTGCTCCGTCGCTGCGGGCGTCGCCTGGGCGGGCGCGGCCGGCGTCCCACCCGCACCTCCCAGCACGTACGCCGTGACCAGGGCCAGCATCACCAGCGCCGCGACCAGCAGTCCCTTCACGCTCACCGTCACCGTTGCGTTCATGTCGTCGTCCTCTCTCGGTGGTGAGGCTTCGACGCGGTGTCCGGCATCCCGGTTCCGGGCCCCGCAAGTCGGCGGTGGGTCTTCCCCGTCCGGAGCCTCGGAACGGTGGAGGAACAACCGCCGGTCAGGTGGGGAGCGCGCGACCGTCTGGTCCGATCGCCAGCCAGAGGCCCCCGTTGAGGACCACGTCGTGGCAGAGCACCTCTCCGGGGTCCTCGTGGGCGTAGAAGTAGAGCGGCCAGCCGCCGTAGGTGACCTGGCGCGAGCCGTCGCGGCGCTCGACGGTGCCGAGGAGGCCGGGTCGCAGTCCGTCGTCCGCGACCGGCGCGCCCTCGGTCAGCACGGGTGGCCAGGCCGTCTCGCAGGCGTCGTAGCAGGCGGGCCGACCGTCGGCCTCGGGCTCGAACAGGTAGATCGCCTGGCCGCGCCGGTCGAAGAGCATCTGCCCGAACGGGCTGCCCCCCACGGTCACCATCGTCCCGCGGTCTCGCGCGGGCGGGACCTGCTTCGGCGAGGGTGACGACTCGACCGTGGGGTCCGGCGTCGACGACGCGGCGGTTCCGTCGGCTGGTCGCTCGTCGCCGTCGGGAGCCGGCGCGCCGCAGCCTGCGGCCACCAGGACCAGCGCCAGCCAGGCCACCCGGCTCATGCCGCCATCGTACGAGCGGGTCAGGACAGGGTGGCCGCGTCGGCGGCCAGGTCGGCCACGGCCCACACGAACACCGCCGCGAGGGCGCAGCGCAGCACCCACGGGACGATCGGCGAGCCGAGCAGCCGCTCTCCGGCACGGGTCCTGCGCAGGACGCTCAGGGCCAGCACCCCGGCGAGGGCCGCGAGGGCCAGGGGCACGAGCGGCAGCACCACCACCCACACTGCCAGGCCGACGAGGAGCAGCGGCCACGGGAGCTCACGCCGCGCGAGCAACCGCTCGGCGACGATGCTCAGGAGGGCGACGTACGCCGTGGGGACCGCCACGAAGAGCGCCACGGCGAGCCACACCGGATCGAGCAGGCGGAAGTCGACGCCCTCCGGGCCGACGATCATCGCCCCCGCCACGACGCCGGGCCCCAGCGAGATGGACGCCAGCCGGAACCAGGGCGGCCCGACCATGAGGCCGCGCAGGACGGCGTAGCCCAGGGCGCCCATCAGCCCGATCTGGATCCCCGCCCCCGCCAGCTGGAGCGAGCCAGCGAGTGTGACCTGCCCGATCTCGAAGCCGTCGTCGCTGGTCACGCCGGTCGCGACCGGGTTGAGGTAGGCCAGCAGTCGCATCGCGAGCCGGCCGAGCACGCCCACCGCGAAGGCGCCGCACAGTGCCCCCACCAACGAGATCGTCGCGAACGTGCGGACGGCTTGCTCCCCCGCCGCCCGCAGTTCCTCACCGAGCGGCGCACGCGCCGCCGTCGTCACCGTCATCTCCCCCACCTCCGCGGGCAGAGTGTCTCAGCCAGGCGCGACCATTGTCATGATCGGGCACCGGTGGCTCCTCCACCGTTCCTGGCCGGGTCACGGTACCACCCAACGCCGACACGGCGCCCCGGGAGTCGCCGGTACCTCCTCCACCGCTAGGGAAGGGGGGTGGACCACCCACCGCGCCGCGTCAGGCCGACCGGGAGACGATCTCGAGCGCCTGCCGGTAGCCGTCGATCCCCTGCCCGGCAACCGTCGCCACGGCATGCGGCTCGATCACCGAGGTGTGCCGGAACGGCTCGGGTCGCTGCTTCGGGTCAGAGATGTGCACCTCGACCAGCGGGGCGGTCAGCTGGGCGCAGGCGTCGTAGACGGCCCACGAGTAGTGGGTCCACGCCGCGGCATTGAGGACGACGGCGACCTGCTGGTCGGCCGCCTGGTTCAGCCAGTCGAGCAGCTCGCCCTCGTGGTTGGTCTGCCGGGTCTCGACCTCGAGGCCGAGCTCGCGGCCCCAGTGCTCGCACAGGTGCCCCAGCTCGGCGAGCGTCGTGGTGCCGTAGATCTCCGGCTGCCGCCGACCCAGTCGTCCGAGGTTGGGCCCGTTGAGGACCCACACCCGCTCCGGCACCGACCCCATGGGCATCATGCTGCTCCTCCTCCGATCCGTTCCCATGCCGCTCGCAGCTGCTCGTCGGTCGGCTCCAGCACCACGGGCCTGCCCACTCCTTCGAGCGCGACGAAGCGGATCTGCGACCCGCGCGCCTTCTTGTCCACGCGCATCGTGGCCAGCAGCTCCTCGAAGCCGGCATTCGAGTACGTCGTGGGCAGCCCGACCCGCTGCAGCACGTCGCGGTGCCGCGCCACGGTGCCGGGATCGAGCAGCCCCGCGAGGCCCGCCAGCTCGGCGGCGTAGACGCAGCCGAGCGAGACCGCGTCGCCGTGCCGCATCCGGTAGCCCTCCGCGCGCTCGATGGCGTGAGCGAGCGTGTGGCCGTAGTTCAGCACCTCGCGTCCGACCCCGCCCTTGCCGCCGGTCTCCCTCAGGTCGCCGACGACCACGTCGATCTTGACCCGGATCGCCCGCTCGACCAGCTCGCGCAGCACGTCCGAGTCGGCCGTGAGCGACGTGGGATCGGTCTGTTCGACCAGCTCCAGGATCCGGGGATCGGCGATGAAGCCGCACTTGACGACCTCCCCGAGCCCGGCGACGAGGTCCCGCCGAGGCAGGGTCTCGAGCGTCGCCAGGTCGCACAGCACGCCGCGGGGCTCGTGGAAGGAGCCGACGAGGTTCTTGCCGGCCGAGGTGTTGATGCCGGTCTTGCCGCCGACCGCCGCGTCGACCATGCCGAGCAGCGTCGTCGGGACGTGCACGACCGCCACTCCCCGCAGCCAGGTCGCGGCGACGAAGCCGCCGAGGTCGGTGACCGCGCCGCCCCCGAACGTCACCACGGCGTCGGAGCGGGTGAAGCCGCGCTCCCCCAGCGCCTCCCAGCAGTCGTGGGCCACCGCCGCGGCCTTCGCCTCCTCGCCGTCGGGCAGCCCGAGCGCGAGCACGTCGTGGTGCTCGACCAGCGCGTCGACCAGCGGCTGGGCCCGCTCGGCCTGCCGGTCCGAGTAGAGGACGGCCACCCGCTGCACCCCCGCGCCGAGCACGCCCGGCAACCGGCCGGTCAGGTCGCGACCGACCACGACGTCGTAGGGCGAGGGACCGTCGACGTGGAGCACCGTCGTCTTCACGGCGCCTCCAGCAGCCGGCGTACGTCGGCGGCGACCTCGTCGGGGGTCCGGCCGTCGGTGTCGACGACGTGGGTGGCCACGGCCTCGTAGATCGGGGTCCGCTCGTCGAGCAGGGTCTTGATGCGGGCGCGGACGTTGCCGAGCAGCAGTGGGCGGCCGGAGCCCAGCCCGACCCGCTTCACCGCGTCGGAGAGCCCGACCCGCAGGAACACCACCGTGCGCCCCGCGAGCGCCTCCCGGGTCCCCTCGTCGAGCACGGCGCCGCCGCCGAGCGCGAGCACGCCCTCATGGGCGGCCAGTGCCTCGGCCACGGCCGCCCTCTCGATCGCCCGGAACCGCTCCTCGCCGTCGTCGACGAAGATCTCGGCGATGCTGCGCCCCTCGCCGGCGACGATGTCGGCGTCCGTGTCGCGCACCGGCACGCCCCAGGCGTCGGCCACCAGCCCCGCCACCGTCGTCTTTCCCGCGCCCATCGGTCCGACGAGGACCACCCGAGGAGTCGTCACCGGCACTGGAGTCATCTGAACCTCAGGGTGTCGAGGTAGGACTCGGCGTTGCGCCGGGTCTCCATCACCGAGTCGCCCCCGAACTTCTCGACCACCGCGTCGGCCAGCACGAGCGCCACCATCGCCTCGGCGACGATGCCCGCCGCCGGCACGGCGCACACGTCGGAGCGCTGGTGGTGGGCGGTCGTCTGCTCGCCGGTGGCGAGGTCGACGGTGCGCAGCGCCCGCGGCACGGTGGCGATCGGCTTCATCGCCGCCCGCACCCGCAGCACCTCGCCGGTCGACATCCCGCCCTCGGTGCCCCCAGAGCGTCCCGACGTACGGCGCAGGCCCTTGTCGGTCGGCACGATCTCGTCGTGGGCCTCCGACCCCGGGGTCGCGGCGAGCTCGAACCCGTCGCCGACCTCGACGCCCTTGATCGCCTGGATGCCCATCAGCGCACCCGCCAGCCGGGAGTCGAGCCGCCGGTCCCAGTGGACGTGGGAGCCGAGCCCCGGCGGCAGCCCGTGGACGACCACCTCGACGACGCCGCCGAGGGTGTCGCCGTCGTTCTGGGCGCGGTCGATCCGCGCCACCATCTCGGCGCTGGCCTCGGGGTCGAGGCAGCGCACCGGGTCGGCGTCGAGCCGGGCGAGGTCGTCGGGACCGGGGACCACGCCGGAGGGTGCGGGGACACCGCCGAGCTCGACCACGTGGGAGACCAGGCTCGCGCCGACGGCCTGCTCGAGGAAGTTGGTCGCCACCCGACCGAGCGCCACCCGGGCCGCGGTCTCCCGGGCCGAGGCCCGCTCGAGGACCGGTCTCGCCTCGTCGAAGGCGTACTTCTGCATGCCGACCAGGTCGGCGTGCCCCGGCCGGGGCCTGGTCAGCGCGGCGTTGCGGGCCAGTCCCTCGAGCACCGCGGGGTCGACCGGGTCGGCGGACATCACCTGTTCCCACTTGGGCCATTCGGTGTTGCCGATCTGGATCGCCACCGGGCCACCCTGGGTGCGGCCGTGGCGGACCCCGCCGACCATGGTGACCTCGTCCCGCTCGAACTTCATGCGGGCGCCCCGGCCGTAGCCCAGCCGGCGCCGGGCGAGCGCGTCGACGAGGTCGTCGGAGGTGATCGCGACGTGGGCGGGCAGCCCCTCCAGGATCGCGACCAGGGAGGGGCCGTGGGACTCACCCGCGGTCAACCAGCGCAGCATGGCGCCAGTCTTTCAGACGGCGTCGTGGCGCCGGACGGCGTCAGCGCCACGCGAGATAGGCGGCGAGCCAGGGACCGACGAGCACGCCCAGCAGCGCGCCGACCAGCATGAACGGGCCGAACGGGAACGCCGTCCGCAGCAGCCGGCGGTCGCGCCGCACGACCGCCAGCAGCAGCCCGGGCAGCCCGAAGACGAGGAACCCGGCGTAGATGCCCGTGAGCAGCTCGGCCCAGCCGAGGTGCCCCAGCGCGAGGCCGAGCAGGGCCGCGAGCCGGACGTCACCGAAGCCCATGCCGGCGGAGTGGATGAACCACAGCAGCCAGAAAAAGCTGCGCGCGACCAGCAGGCCGAGCAGCGCCCGCACCAGGTCGTCGGTCTGCTGGGTGACCGCCCAGCCGACGACGGCGCCCAGCAGGGCGTACGCCGTCGCGGGGAGCACCAGCCGCGTGGGCAGCAGCTTGGTGTGCCAGTCGATGAACGACAGCGCCACGCACACCGGGACCAGCGGCACCAGCACGACGAGCCACCAGTCGTCGCCCACCACGGCGCCGATCGCCGCACCGACGACGGCGCCGACCAGCGCCGAGCGCCAGCCGAGGCCGGGGCGGGTGGCCAGCTCGGCGTACGGGACCTTCGGCGGCTCCGGGTCGTCGACCGGGGCCGGCTCGGCGGCGTCGTCCTCGGCCTCCGACGAGGACGGTGCGGGGCGAGGGTCGGGCTCGGGCAGCCGCCCGACCAGCCACGGCACGGCGAACCCACCGAGCCCGGCCGCCGCCGCGCAGGCGAGCGGCACCATCCAGGTCACCGCAGTTCCCCGGACACCGCGGCCTCGCCGGCGCGGCGCATCTCGGCCAGGGGGGCAGGTAGGCCGGTGAACAGCGCGAACTGGTCGGCGGCCTGGTGGACCAGCAGGTCGAGCCCCGAGACCAGCACCCGGCCTGCGGCCGCCGCGGCGAGCGGGGTCGGCCACGGGTCGTAGCGGACCTCGAACACGACCGGGACGCCGGCGCAGCGTCCCACCAGGTCCGGGGTCTGCGCCTCCACGGGGACCGTCGACACGACGACGTCGCCCGTGATCGGGTCGGTGAGGGCGCCGACCTCCACCTCCGGCGACGCCGGGTGGTGGCGGACCACGGCGGCGGTGTCGGCGGCCCGTTCCGCGGAGCGCACGAGCAGCCGCACCTCACGGGCGCCCAGGTCGCACAGGGCCAACGCGACCGACGCCGCGGTCGCCCCGCCGCCGAGGACCGTGACGGACCGCACCGGGCCGTGCCACCGCTCCCGGACCGCCGCGGCGGCCCCCGGGAGATCGGTGTTGTCGGCCAGCCAGCCGTCGGCCCGGCGTACCAGCGTGTTGGCCGAGCCCGCCAGCCGCGCCCGGTCGGTCGTCGGCTCCCCGAGCGCCAGCGCCTCCCGCTTCAGCGGCATCGTGACCGAGAGCCCGCGCCAGCCGTCGTCGAGGCCCGCGACGAAGCCGGCCAGACCGCCGGCCGGCACCCGTACCGCCTCGTAGGTCCAGTCGAGCCCCACCGCGTCGTACGCCGCCCGGTGGAGGACCGGCGAGAGCGAGTGACCAATGGGGTCACCCAGGACGGCGCAGTGCATTGCCGCGGGCATCGGTCAGCAGGCGCCGCTGGACTCGGTGGCACAGTACTCGCGCAGCTCGTCCTTGTAGGTCAGGAACTCGTCGTAGGTCTCGGCGAACTTGGTCTCGCCCGTCCGGAGGTTGACGGTGACGTAGTAGTACCAGTCGCCCTCGGTCGGGGCGGCCGCCGCCGCGATCGCCGCGTCGCCGGGCGCCTCGATCGGCCCGGGCGGCAGCCCGGGGTTCTGGTAGGTGTTGTACGGCGAGTCGATCTCGAGGTCCTCGGTGGTCGGCACCGCGCCCAGGTCGTTGTCGGCCGCGTAGTTGACGGTGGCGTCGATCTGCAGCAGGCCGTCGGTCTCGTTGCCGGTGAGCCGGTTGTAGATCACGCGCGCGACCTTGCCCCGATCCTCGTCGCGGGCGGCCTCGGACTCCACCAGGCTGGCCACGGTCATCAGCTCGTGGGGGGTGTAGCCGAGCTCCTCGGCCCGGGCCTCGAGGTCGGCCTCCTCCGCCGACTGCCGCCACCGGTCGACCATCGCGGCGAGGACCGTGGTCGGCGTCTCCTGCGGCCCGAAGTCGTAGGTCGACGGGAACAGGTAGCCCTCGGCCTCGCCCCTGGCGTAGTCGGGCAGCCCGAGCTTGCCCGGGTCGTCGAGCACCTGCTCGTACTGCGCCACCGAGAAGTCGGTCTCCTTCGCGAGAGTCGCCAGGATGTCGTCGACCGTCAGCCCCTCGGGGATGGTGACGGTGTTCTTGAGGATGTTGTCGGGGTCCAGCAGCACGTCGAGCGCATCAGCAGCGGGCAGCTCCTTCTGCATCTTGTAGAAGCCGACCTGGATGCCGACCGACTCCGGGTCGGCCTCGGCCGCGTTGATGAACGCCTGCACCGACGCCACCACGCCCTGCTCCTTCAGACCGCGACCCATCGCGGCGATCGAGTCGCCCTCCTCGACCTCGAACACGACCTTGCCCTTGCCGGGGCCCGCGTAGTCGGCCGGGTCGGCGAACTGGTCACGGATGAAGTCGACGCCCCGGGTGACGCCGAACCAGAGACCGCCCACGACGACGGCGAGGGCCACCAGGACGGCCAGGCACCCCGGGATGCTGCGTCCGCGGCGCTTCCGCCGACGGCGGCCGCCCTCGTAGTAGACGTTCCCGAGCGGGGAGTCCGTCCGTTGGTCGCTCATCCATCCCTCTCGACGGGCTCGCCAGGGGGCGCACCCGTGGCACGTTCGGTGTCCAGTGCGTGCTGCAAGATCATCACCGCGGCCGCCTGGTCGACGACCCCCCGCCGCTGCTGACCCTTCTTCCCCCGATCGCGCAGCATAGCCTCCGCCGACACGGTCGTCAGACGCTCGTCGACGAGGCGCACCGGGACCGGCGCCACCCGCTCGGCCAGCCGGGCGGCGTACTCCCGCGCCTTGGCCGCGGCCGGCCCCTCACCCCCGGACAGCGAGCGGGGCAGGCCGACGACCACCTCGACGACCTCCTCCTCCTGCACCAGCCGGGCCAGACGACGCAGGTCGCCCTGACCGCGGCGCAGCGTCTCGACCGGTGTCGCGAGGAAGCCGGAGGGGTCGCTGCGGGCCACGCCGACCCGGGAGTCCCCTGGGTCGACGCCGAGTCGTACGCCGTGGCGCATCGGGCTCCTGTTCGCTACGCGCCGACGGCGCGGCCGACCTCGGTGGCGACGAGCGCCAGCGCCTCGTCGACGCGGGAAGCGTCGCTGCCGCCGCCCTGGGCCAGGTCGTCCTTGCCGCCGCCGCGGCCGCCCACGAGGGGCCCGATCGCCCCGACGAGCGCGTTGGCGCTCAGGCCGCGGTCGCGGGCCGCGTCGTTGACCGCCGCCACGACCGACACCTTGCCGTCGGCGGTGCCGATGACGACCACCACGCCCGGCTGGCCGACGGGCAGCCGGCCGCGGACGTCGAGGGCGAGCTGCCGGACGTCGCCGCCACCGGCGCCCTCGGCCCGGTGGGCCACGACCTTCACCCCGGCGACGTCGGCCGCCTGCTCGGCGAGCTGCGCGCCGGCGCCGAGGAGCTGCTGCACGCGGACCTTCTCGATCTCCTTCTCGGCCGCCCGCAGTCGCTCGACGATGTCGTTGACCCGGTCGGGCAGCTGCTCGGAGGGCACCTTGAGGGCCTCGGAGAGCTGGGCGACCAGGACGTGCTCGCGGGCGAGGAACCGGTAGGCGTCGCTGCCGACCAGTGCCTCGACCCGGCGTACGCCGGAGCCGATGGAGGACTCGCCGAGCAGCTTGATCACGCCGAGCTGGCCGGAGCGCACGGCGTGGGTGCCGCCGCAGAGCTCGCGGGCCCAGTCGCCGACCGAGATCACCCGCACCTCGTCGCCGTACTTCTCTCCGAACAGCGCCATCGCGCCGGACTTCACGGCCTCGTCCTGGGTCATGATCTCGGCGTGGACCGAGAGGTCGTCGAGCACCAGGTCGTTGACCCGGGCCTCGACGTCGGCCATCACCGAGGCGGGCACCGCGCCGGTCGCGGAGAAGTCGAACCGGAACCGGCCGGGGCTGTTCTCCGACCCGGCCTGGGTGGCGGTGTCCCCGAGCGCCTCACGGAACGCCTTGTGGACCATGTGGGTGGCGGTGTGGGAGCGCGAGATCGACCGCCGGCGCTCGACGTCGACCAGCGAGTGGGCGCCCGCCCCGACGGTGACCTCGCCCGAGACCACCACTGCCTGGTGGACCACCAGGCCGGTGATCGGCGACTGCACGTCGCGGACCTCGAGCCGGGCCCCGTTGTCGAGCTCGATGACTCCCTGGTCGGCGAGCTGTCCGCCACCCTCGGCGTAGAACGGCGTCCGGTCGAGGACCAGCTCGATCTCCTGACCCTCGCGGGCGGACTCGACGACGCCGCCGGGAGTCACGATCCCGCGCACGGATCCCTCGGTCACGACCTCGCCGTAGCCGGTGAACTCCACCGGCCGGCCCAGCCCGTCGGCCACGGCCCGGTAGGCGGAGGCGTCACGGTGCTGGCCCTTCTTGGCCCGGGCATCGGCCTTGGCGCGGTCGCGCTGCTCGGTCATCAACCGGCGGAAGCCCTCCTCGTCGACGCTGAGCCCCTGCTCGCTCGCCATCTCGAGGGTCAGGTCGATGGGGAAGCCGTAGGTGTCGTGGAGGCTGAACGCCTTGGCGCCCGAGAGCTGGGTGCCTCCGGACTCCTTCACGTCGGTGGTGGCGAGGTCGAAGATCGCCGTCCCGGCACGCAGCGTCTGGCGGAACGCGTCCTCCTCGGCGTACGCGACGGTCGAGATCCGTTCCCAGTCGCGGTGCAGCTCGGAGTAGGTCTCGCCCATCTTGTCGCGCGAGACCGGCAGCAGCTCGGGCAGCGCGCGGTCCTCGTAGCCGAGCAGCCGCATCGACCGTACGGCGCGCCGCAGCAACCGCCGCAGCACGTAGCCGCGGGCCTCGTTGCCGGGCGTGACGCCGTCGCTGATCAGCATCATCGAGGAGCGGACGTGGTCGGCCACCACGCGGAACCGGACGTCGTCGGTGTGGTCGGCCCCGTAGCGCCGTCCGGTGAGCTCCATCGCCTTCTCGATCACCGGGAACATGACGTCGATCTCGTACATGTTCTGCTTGCCCTGCAGCAGGTACGCGACCCGCTCCAGACCCATCCCGGTGTCGATGTTCTTCCTCGGCAGCGAGCCGGCGATGTCGAAGTCCTCCTTGGACCGCACCGCCGACAGCTCGTCCTGCATGAAGACCAGGTTCCAGAACTCCAGGTAGCGGTCCTCGGCGGAGAAGTCGCCGTCGGGACCGTAGTCGGGGCCGCGGTCGATCAGGATCTCCGAGCACGGGCCGCCCGGCCCGGGCACCCCCATCGACCAGTAGTTCTCCTTCTTGCCCAGCCGCACGATCCGCTCGTCGGGCAGCCCCGTGATCTTGCGCCAGAGCTCGACCGCCTCGGCGTCGTCCTCGTAGACGGTCGGCCAGAGCTTGTCCTCGGGGAACCCGAAGCCGCCGTCGTCGATCGACCGGGTGACCAGGTCCCAGCCGAGCTCGATGGCACCCGCCTTGAAGTAGTCGCCGAAGGAGAAGTTGCCGCACATCTCGAAGAACGTGCCGTGGCGGGTGGTCTTGCCGACGTCCTCGATGTCGGGCGTCCGGACGCACTTCTGCACGCTGACCGCGCGGTCGTAGGGCGGCGTCTCCTGGCCCAGGAAGTAGGGCTTGAAGGGCACCATGCCGGCGTTGACGAACAGCAGGTTGGGGTCGTCGAGCAGCAGGGACGCCGACGGCACCGCGGTGTGTCCGGCCCGTTCGAAGTGGGCCGTGAACCGGCGGCGGATCTCGGCGGTGTCCATCAACGACTGTGCTCCTTCGTCTCGTCCGGTGGTTGAGGAGGGCGCGCAGCGCCCGTCTCGAAACCCAGTTCGGGGGTTCCATGGGGCACGACGGCGAACCGTTCCCGCAACTCGGTTTCCCGGTCGGCCGCCCCCTGGGCGACCTCGTCGCGGAACATCCGGGCGCCGAGGAACAGGGCGCTCATCCGGTCGTGCAGGCCCTCGGCGGTGAACGCCTCGGCGGCCCGGCGGCCGCGGACCATGCCGTAGATGCCGGCCCCGGCGCCGGCCAGGAACCACAGTGGCCTGCTCACGCCGTCTCCCGCAGGTCGTCGTCGGCCACGTCGGCCCGCCGCCGGGCCTGCCACTCGCGGTAGGCCTCGCGCTGCTCGGTCCGGCGCTGCTTGCGGGCCCGCTTGACCTCGCGCCGCATCTCGAAGCGGATCCGGTTGCGGGTCTCGGGGTCCAGCGCCCGGCGTACGCCGTGGGCCAGCGAGCCGAGCCGGATCACGCTCTCCCGGAGCACGTGGTCGGCGAACACGGACCGCTCGAGCCGCACCGCCTCGACGTCCGGTGCGGGTGGTTCCTGAGGAGGGCGCTCCGCGCCCGTCTCGAAGGGCTCACCGACCCGGGTGATGGTGTACTCGCGCTCGTCGACGACCGGCGTGCGCTCGGCCTCGGCGCGCTCGTGCTCGAGCCGGTCGAGCCGCGCCCGCAGCTCGGCCGCCTCGGCGTGGGCGGCGTCGATGTCGCGGGCCGTGCGGCGTCGCAGCCGGGCGAGCGCCACGAGCAGGACGAGCGCCACCAGGGCGAGTCCCGCGAGCGCCAGCCACTCCCACGTCATGGGGACCGACCCTATCGGTCCGCCGTTGCCCCCAGCCGCCCCGGGACGACAGGGTGGGCGCATGACCACGCGCATCGCGGTGCCCACGTCCGACGGCGAGATGCCGGCCTTCCTCTGGGCCCCCGAGTCCGGCAGCGGTCCGGGGCTCCTGCTGCTGCAGGAGATCTTCGGGGTCAGCTCCTACGTCCGGCGCAGGGCGGCCGACCTCGCGGCCGCCGGCTACGTCGTCCTCGCCCCGGAGCTGTACTGGCGGCTGGACCAGCAGGTGGTGGACGAGCAGGCGGACGGGGCGATCGACCAGGCGATGGGGCTGGCCGGTCAGCTGCAGTGGCCCACCGCGGTCACCGACGCCGTGGCTGCGCTCGACGCGCTGTCCGGGCTGGACACGGTGCGCGGCACCCCCGGCGTGGTCGGTTTCTGCTTCGGCGGCGGCGTGGCGTTCAGCGTGGCCGCCGAGGCCGAGCCTTCGGTGCTGGTGAGCTACTACGGCTCCTCGCTCCCCCAGCTGCTCGACCTCGCCCCGCGGGTGACCTGCCCGAGCCTGCACCACTTCGGCACCTCCGACGCCTACCTCGACGCCGACGCGGTCCGCCGGATCACCGAGGCCGTCACCGCCGACGGCCGGCCCGCACGTGTCGAGCGGTACGAGGGCGCGAACCACGCCTTCGACAACGACGACTTCGTCCTCCACCACCCCGCCGCGTCGCGACAGGCGTGGGACACGACCCTGACCTTCCTGCACGACCAGCTGCCCACCTGACCCGAGCACTGGTCGGTGGTGGAGGAGTGCCGTGAAGGCCCGTCTCGAAACCACCTGCGCAGAGCCGGATCTCCGCACCGGAAGGTGTCAGTAGGTCGTCGACTCCGGCGCAGGTCGGGACCGACGACTCTGGGCACTCCCCCTCGTCCCGGGGGACCATCCCGACAAAGGGCTGCGCGAGGCCAACCCAGGGGTTAGCCGACCGCGTCCCAGTGGTGAGCCCCGTGCCCAAGGAGACCGCCATGCTCGCTCGCCCTCGTCGTCAGGTTCGTTCCCTGCTGGCCGCCGCCCTGGTCGGCGCGCTCGGGCTGAGCGTGGTGCCCGGCGCCTCGGACGCCAGCCCCGCTCCACCGCCCGCGGCTGCGCGCGCGGCCTCCGGCGACGGCACGACCGGTCAGTGGCAGGTCGCCCGGACCGGTGCCGGCAGCTACGAGGTGAGCTGGCGGTCGCCGCGCCGGCTCCCCGTGACGTCCGACCGGCCGACGATCGTGCTGGACGGCGTACCGGTGGGGGTGCCGGTCCTGCGGGCCGACGGCCGGACCGTGGTCACCCAGGTCAGGGCCACCGAGCGGCCGGACCCGGCCGACCTCGACGTCGTCCTGTCCGGCGACCGGCTCGACCAGGCCGGGCTGGACCGGACCGACGAGACCGCCCCCGCGACGACGCCGAGGCGGAGCCCCCAGCTCGCCGACGACCCGGCCGAGCCCGGTGAGTACGACGTGGTGACGAGCCACTACAAGCTCGACCCGGTGAAGCTGCCACGGATGAAGCACCCGATCGAGATGGTCGGGCACGTCGTCGAGCCCGCCCCGTCCGCCGACACCGGTCCGCGCCCGTTGGTGCTGTTCCTCCATGGCCGCCACTCCTACTGCTACGACCCCACGGACTCCGGTGCCGCCGACTGGAAGTGGCCGTGCCGGCCGCCGCTCGAGGAGATCCCGAGCCACCTCGGCTACGACTACATCCAGCAGGTGCTGGCGTCCCAGGGCTTCGCCACCGTGTCGGTCCGGGTCAACGGCATCAACGCCCAGGACTTCCGGCTCTCCGACGGCGGCGCCGACGCGCGCGCCCAGATCGTGCAGCGACACCTCGACCACTGGGCGAAGCGCGCGGACGAGCACCGGGTCGACCTGTCCCGGGTCGTGCTCGTCGGCCACAGCCGGGGCGGTGAGGGCGTCAACCGAGCGTCCCTCCAGATCCCTCTCGACGCGGCGTACCGAGTCGTCGGCCAGGTGCTGCTGGCGCCCACCGACTTCGGCACCCAGACCGCGCCCTACGTCCCCACCGTGACGATGCTGCCCTACTGCGACGGCGACGTGTCCGACCTCCAGGGCCAGCGCTACACCGACAGCGCCCGCGACCTCGTGGCCGACGACACCTCGCTCAAGAGCTCGGTGATGGTGCTCGGCGCCAACCACAACTTCTTCAACACCGAGTGGACCCCGCGCATCGCGCAGGCGCCGGCCTGGGACGACTGGTTCAGCCGGAACGGGCTGTGCGGCCGGGACTCGCGCACCCGGCTGAACGCCGCCGAACAGCGCGACGTCGGGGTCGCGTACGTCGCGGGTGCCGCGCAGCTGTTCGCCCAGGACGCCCAGGAGCTCCTGCCGCTGTTCGACGGTTCCGTGGTCCACCCGCCGTCGATCGGCGACGCCGACGTCCGCTCGCACGCCATCGGCGGCGGACGTGAGCTGCGGCGCCCTGCCCTGGACACCGGGCTGTCGCTGACGTCCGGCGCCGACACCTCCTTCTGCCGGGGCGTCGTCAGTGACGGCTCGGTCGGGGCCTGTGGCCGGGCGGGCCGGCTCTACGGCCAGGCACCGCACTGGTACCTCGACGGGGAGTTCGCGCCACCCCGCCGTGAGCTCGAGATGACCTGGACCCGGGCCGGCCAGTCCGGCGGCCTGGTGTTCGACGAGCCGCTCGACCTCTCGAGCCGCCGCCTGGAGATGCGCTCGATCGTCGACCCCAGGTACGGCCGGATCCGGATCCGGCTCCGCCTCACCGACGCGGAGGGCAGCTCCGCCGTGGTCACGCCCGTCGGCGAGGGACTCGTCCGGGCGCTCCCGCTCGACCGGTACGTCGGCAAGCGCTGGGCCCAGACCGTCGTGGCCGACCCCGGCACCGCCACGGGGATCGACCTGAGCCGGGTCACGCGCGTCGACGTCATCGGCGACAGCTCGGACGGCCGGCTGTGGATCCTCGACGTCGCGTCCGCACCCGACACGCTGGCAGCAGTCCCCGACCAGCGCCTGCCCCTGGTCAGCCTCGGCTCGCTCACCCTCGAGGAGGGCGACGGGCCGGGCACGTCGGTGGTCCGGCTGCCGTTCACCGTGACCGGCCCCGTCACCCAGCCGGCGCAGCTCACCGTCGGGGTCGTCGACTGGGCGTCCCGGCGCTCGCGGCAGCGGCTCCGCCTCGACCTGGCTCCCGGCCAGACCCAGGGCACGATCCGCTACGAGTACACCGGCAACACCGTCGACGACCGCGGCCGCAGGGTCACGAGCTTCTCGGCGTTCGCGGTCCGGGGCGCCATGACCGACGCCTACGACGGCCGGCTCGTGCTGCTCGACGACGACCCGGCTCCGCGGGTCCGGGTGCAGGTTCCGAGGCGGGTCGAGGAGGGCGAGGACCTCCGGGTCAGGGTGACGCTCTCCGCCGCGACCGGCTACGACTCCTACTTCGTGGCCCAGGTCGTGCGCGGCCGCGGCCCCGGGCGCCGGCTGGCGGTCGGCGACGTCCCGAAGCCGTGGCTGGAGCGTCACTACATCAGGGGAGTCGACCCCGACGTACCGCTGCACCGGGCCGGCGCCTACCTGTACGAGCGGCTGCGCGCCGGCGACCGGACCGGAACGCTCACGATGCCGATCCGCGCCGACGGCGTACGGGAGGGCACGGAGCGGGTGACCTTGAAGGTCGGGTTGAACCGGGAGCGGGTGGTCCGCACGATCCGGGTCACCGACTGACGCGGACGCCGACCGTCCGGATCCTGCCCTAGCCTCGCGACATGGCCATCGCGCGATACCCGAGCGTCGTCCTCGACTGCCCCGACCCCGCCGAGCTGGCGCGCTTCTACGGCGCCCTGCTCGACTGGGAGGTCACCCACTCAGCGGGCTGGGCCGAGGCGCGCGCCGACTACGGGCAGTGCCTCTGCTTCCAGCAGGTCGACGACTACTCGGCCCCCGCCTGGCCCGGTCAGGAGCATCCGCAGCAGCTGCACCTCGACGTCGTCGTCGACGACCTCGACGAGGCCGAGCGCGCCACCGTCGCGCTCGGCGCGACCCGGGCCGAGCACCAGCCCGGGACCCGGTTCCGGGTCCTGCTCGACCCGGCCGGCCACCCGTTCTGCCTCTGCCTCGGCTGAGCTCCGGGCACGGGGTCGGACCGCGGTGGACGACCGTGGTGGCGGTACACCGCCGCAGGGTCAGGGCGCGGGAGTGCGGCTCGACGACGACTCGTCCAGGCGCCACCGAGCGATGGGCGCCGCTTGCTCGAGTGCTTCGAGCCGGGCGAGGTTGTCGAGCGTGCCCTCGTCGTACGGCTTGCCCAGGACGAATCTGACGTCGTCGAGCCGGCCGTCGGGTCGGTCCTCCGAGCCGTACTTGGAGCCGATGGACAACGGCACCTCGTTCCCCACCACCCCCAGCGCGGTGGAGCGGCTCGTGACCGTGTCGTCTGCGAGCGCGCTCCACAGCCGACCGGTGCGGGCACAGCCGACCAGGTGCCACCGCCCATCGATGACGTTGGCCTGGCTGGTCGTCACCTTGGCGGTGCGGTCCTCGTCGTCCTTCGCGGTGCACCGCACCCGGCCGTGACGGAGGACTTCGAGCTTGAACTCGCCCGGAATGGTGTACGAGATCCCCTTGCGCACGACGTCGTAGGTCTCGCCGGGGCCCGGGCTCTCCCGCAGGGAGACCCAGGCCGACACCAGGAAGTCGTGGTTCCCGGGGTTGAGGTCCGGCGACGGCGGCACCATCAGCCAGGAGTCACGCTTGTCGAAGGAGAAGGACGATCCGAAGTGCCCGGGGCGCCCCAGCCGCACCGACCCCTGGATGATCGCGTGGTGCCCGTTCCCGGAGCTGTCGCGGGCCACCACGGTGGCGATCCGCCCCCCCGCCTCGACGACCGGCTCGGGAGACGAGAACGCGTTTCCGAGCACCCAGGCCACGCCACCCGCCACCCCGAGCAGGCAGGCGAACAGCAACGCCCTCACCGCTCCACCCCACTCCCGTGGGCGCCCGTGGCCGGACTCGACCACTCGCCCAGTTCACGGCCCGGCGGGTCGGGAGTCAAGAGCGTCGGAAGGGTCCTCTCCTCCGGAGGCGCGGGATCCGGACGACCGAGCGCGCCGCTCCGGTACGGCGTCGGCGACCCCTCGGCCGCCGAAGGGGCCTGCCGAGCTCAGCCGGAGGACCGGATCGGCCGCGGTTCCGGAACCTCCCGGGCAATGTTCTGGTCCGCTGCCGGGTGCTCGACCAGCGCGAGAATCCGGTTAGCCATGAAACGGGCGGTCCGGACAGGCGTGCCGCTGCGGGTCACCTCCGAGACCGTGACGATGCCGCGCCCGGTCTCGATCTCGACGCGTCGCCCGTTCCGGGTGGCCTCGATCTGGTAGGTGCGCACCTCGCCACCCGCGTCGATCACGACCTCCACGCGGTCTCCACGCATGCCTTCACGGTACGCCCATCCGCAGAACGCGGTCCCTCGTCAGCGTTCCACGGCCGATCACCGTGCCGGACGCGCACCTCTGGACCTACTCGGACACACCGCCCAGCGGTGGCAGCACAGCCGCGCCGTTCTCCCGGTGGAGGCGGTGCAGATCCAGCATCGCCGACTCGACCCAGGCAGCGCCGGCGTAGTCGTCGTCGGTGAGCGCGTCGGCCAGCTCCACCCGCAACCGCGACAGCCGGTCCTGCACTGCCTCCTCGAACTCCGACATGACGCTCGCCTCTCGTCAGTACTTGCGGACCGAAGCCGCCGATACCCCTGGAGACGCGCGGGGGGCTCGTCGGGTTGCCATGGGTCCTGCGCACGCGGGCACTGGATCGCCGCTCGTAACGATTCGCGGACGCCGCTGGTCCTACCGTGGAGGGCAACGCTGGAGGGAGGTGGCACCTTCATGTCCCGCCCACCTGCCTCTTCGGTCCTGGCCTGGGGTCTGTGGTCGTGCTGGCTCGCCCTCACGATCGTCACGATCTGGTTCGGTGGCAACCTGCCCCACCACGGCGACTACCCGCTGCTCCTCGCGCTCGTGGGGTACGCGACCGTCGGCGCGCTCGTCGCGTCGCGGCAACCCGGCAACGCGGTGGGGTGGCTGCTGCTCGTGGCCGCGCTGGCCCTCTCGACCTCCGTCGTCGGCGACGACTACGTCGTCACGATGTCGAACCCGGGCTACGTGGCCGTCGCGTGGGTCACCGGCTGGCTGGTCTACGCGGGGTGGGCGATCGTGGTGATCTTCCTCCCGCTGCGCTTCCCGAACGGGCGGCTGCTCTCGTCACGCTGGCGCCTCGTCGAGTGGATCGCTCTCGTGACGACGGTCGTCGGGATCCTCACCCTGGCCCTCGGCCCCGGGCACCTGGCCGTCAACGCCCCCGTCGACAACCCGCTGGGAGTGCACGGGACGGCTCAGCGCGTGCTGGAGATGGTGGCCGGCGTCGTCCCGTACGCCATCGTGACGACCCTGCTGCTCTCCTTCGCGTCCCTGCTCCTGCGGTTCCGCCGGTCGCGGGGAACGGAGCGGCAGCAGCTGAAGTGGTTCACCTACGCAGCGCTGCTGCCGTTCGCGGGTCTCGCGCTGTCCGCCAGCGGACTGTGGCTGCCGGAAGGCCCCGGTCAAGTCGTGAACGACATCGGGTGGGCGGTGTTCGTGATCGCCTCCACCGTCGCCATCCCCATCGCCACCGGGTTCGCGATCCTGCGGTACCGGCTCTACGACATCGACGTCGTCATCAACCGCACGCTCGTCTACGGCACGTTGACTGCCGCACTCCTCGTGACCTACGTCGGCTCGATCCTGAGCCTGCGGGTGCTGCTGGGTCCGCTCACCGGCGACAACGACCTCGCCGTCGCGGGGTCCACCCTCGCGGTGGCCGCACTCTTCCGACCGGCTCGCGCGCGCATCCAGGCGGTCGTCGACCGCCGCTTCTATCGCCGCAGGTACGACGCCACCCAGACGCTGACCGCGTTCTCGAACCGGTTGGGCCACGAGGTGGACCTCGGCGCGGTCGGAGCCGAGCTCTGCTCCGTGGCCGCGCGAAGCGTGCAGCCGAGCCACGTCTCCCTGTGGCTGCGCCGCTGAGGATTCAGCCCGGGGCCGCCGCCCGGTCGCCGGCGACCGAAGCAGGGAGTCGTCTCGGCTGTGTCCGTGTCACTCGCCGCGCACGAGCTTGCGGATCCTCGCCCAGCGCTCGGCGACGGCGGCCTCGGCGCCGAGGTTGGTCGGCCGGTAGTAGCGGGCCTCGAGCACGACGTCGGGGGCGTACTGCTGCTCCGCGATGCCGTACGGCGCGTCGTGGCTGTAGACGTAGCCCTTCCCGTGCCCGAGGTCGTCGGCCCCCCGGTAGTGGGCGTCGCGCAGGTGGGGCGGGACCTGCCCGATCCTGCCGGCGCGGACATCGGCGAGCGCGGCGTCGATCGCGGTGATGACGGCATTCGACTTGGGCGCGACCGCGAGGTGGATCGTGGCCTGGGCGAGGTTGATCCGCGCCTCCGGCATGCCGATCAGCTGCACCGCCTGCGCGGCGGCGACCGCCGCCTGGAGCGCGGTGGGGTCGGCCAGACCGACGTCCTCGCTGGCGTGCACCACCAGCCGGCGCGCGATGAACCGCGGGTCCTCTCCCGCCTCGATCATCCGGGCCAGGTAGTGCAGCGCGGCGTCGGCGTCGGAGCCGCGGATCGACTTGATCCAGGCGCTCACCACGTCGTAGTGCTGGTCGCCCTGCCGGTCGTAGCGCACCGCCGCCTGGTCGACCGCCGCCTCCGCCGACTCCAGGTCGATCCGCGTCGCGTCCCGCGCCCCGGCCGCCCGGGCGGCGGCCTCGAGGTAGGTCAGCGAGCGGCGGGCGTCGCCGCCGGCGAGCCGCACCAGGTGCTCACGGGCGTCCTCGTCGAGCTCGTAGGCGCCGGCCAGCCCCCGGGTGTCGGCGAGCGCGCTCTCCATCACCGCGCGGACGTCGTCGTCGGTGAGCGGCTGCAGCCGCAGCAGCAGGCTCCGGGACAGCAGCGGCGAGATGACGCTGAAGAACGGGTTCTCCGTCGTGGCGGCCACCAGGGTGACCCAGCGGTTCTCCACCCCCGGCAGCAGCGCGTCCTGCTGCGCCTTGCTGAACCGGTGCACCTCGTCGACGAACAGCACGGTCTCGCGGCCGCCGCGCGTCAGCTCCGACCGGGCGGCGTCGATCGCCGCCCGCACCTCCTTGACCCCCGCCGAGACGGCCGAGACCTCGACGAACCGCCGGTCGGTCTGCTGGCTGACGATGCCCGCGATGGTGGTCTTGCCGGTGCCGGGCGGCCCCCACAGCAGCAGCGAGGTGGCCCGGTCGCCCTCGATCAGCTGCCGCAGCGGGGAGCCGGGGGCCCGCAGCTGCTCCTGGCCGACCAGCTCGTCGAGCGTGCGCGGGCGCATCCGCACCGGCAGCGGCGCCGAGGCATGCGTGTTGGTGCCGAGCGACCCGCTCCCGGGCGCGGTGGCCGCAGGGGCACCCGGTACGTCGAACAGCCCGGCGTCGTCGCTCACTCCGTCGGTGCCTCCGCGGCCCTGGGCGGCGCGTCGACGCCCGCCTCCTTGCGCTGCTCGGGCGTGATCGGCGCCGGCGCCGCCGTCAGCGGGTCGAACCCGCCGCCGGACTTCGGGAAGGCGATGACGTCGCGGATCGACTCGGTCCCGGCCAACAGCGCCACGATCCGGTCCCAGCCGAACGCGATGCCGCCGTGCGGCGGGGCGCCGTACTTGAAGGCGTCGAGCAGGAAGCCGAACTTCTCCTGGGCCTCCTCCGCGCCCAGGCCCATGACCTCGAACACCCGCTTCTGGACGTCGTCGCGGTGGATACGGATCGACCCCCCGCCGATCTCGTTGCCGTTGCACACGATGTCGTAGGCCCACGCCAGCGCGTTGCCCGGGTCGGTGTCGAAGGCGTCGAGGTCCTGCGGGGAGGTGAAGGCGTGGTGGACCGCCGTCCACACGCCCGAGCCGACGGCGACCTCACCGGCGGCGGTCGCCTCGTCGGCGGGCTCGAACAGCGGGGCGTCGACGACCCACACGAACGACCAGGCGTCGTCGTCGATCAGCCCGCAGCGTCGCCCGATCTCGAGCCGGGTGGCGCCGAGCAGCGCCCGGGTCGACTTGACCGGGCCGGAGCCGAAGAAGACGCAGTCACCGGGCTGCGCGCCGACGTGGGCCACGATCCCGGCCCGCTCCTCCTCGGAGAGGTTCTTGGCCACCGGCCCGCCGAGCTCGCCGTCGTCCTGGACCAGGACGTAGGCCAGCCCCTTGGCGCCGCGCTGCCGGGCCCAGTCCTGCCAGGCGTCGAGCTGCTTGCGCGGCTGGGAGGCGCCGCCGGGCATGACCACCGCGCCGACGTACGCCGACTGGAACACCCGGAAGGGGGTGTCCGCGAAGAACTCGGTGCAGTCGACGAGCTCCTGGCCCATCCGAAGGTCGGGCTTGTCGGAGCCGTAGCGGGCCATCGCGTCGGCGTAGGTGAGCCGCGGCAGGGGGGTCGGGACGTCGTACCCGACCAGCTTCCACAGCGCCGCCAGCACCTCCTCGGACAGCGCGATCACGTCGTCCTGGTCGACGAAGCTCATCTCGACGTCGAGCTGGGTGAACTCCGGCTGCCGGTCGGCCCGGAAGTCCTCGTCGCGGTAGCAGCGGGCGATCTGGTAGTAGCGCTCCATGCCCGCGACCATCAGCAGCTGCTTGAACAGCTGCGGACTCTGCGGCAGGGCGTACCAGCTGCCGGGCTGCAGCCGCGCCGGCACCAGGAAGTCGCGCGCCCCCTCCGGGGTCGACCGGGTGAGGGTGGGCGTCTCGATCTCGACGAAGTCGTGGGCGTCGAGGACGTCGCGGGCGGTCTTGTTGACCTTGCTGCGCAGCCGCAGGGCGGCGTTCGGCGCGGGACGGCGCAGGTCGAGGTAGCGGTGCTTGAGCCGTGCCTCCTCCCCCACCTCGAGGTGCTCGTCGATCGGGAACGGCAGCGCGGCGGCCGCGCTGAGCACCTCGACGTCGGTCGCCACGACCTCGATGTCGCCGGTAGGCAGGTGGGGGTTGGCGTTGCCCTCCGGCCGCTTGCCGACCTCGCCGGTGACCTTGAGGCAGTACTCGCTGCGCAGGCTGTGGGCGACCGCCTCGTCGCGGACGACGACCTGGACCACGCCGCTGGCCTCGCGGAGGTCCAGGAACGCCACACCGCCGTGGTCGCGCCGGCGGGCCACCCACCCGGCGAGGGTGACGGTCTCTCCGACGTGGGCGGCGGTCAGGGTGCCGGCGTCGTGGGTGCGGATCACGGGTGCTGCTCCTTCTGGGTGACGATCTGGGGGTGGAGGTCCTGCGCGGGCGGGGACCAGGCGTCGGGATCGGCAGCGACCTGGTCGCCGGTGCGGATGTCCTTCACCTCGTGCGACCCGCCCGGGAACCACACATACGGGATGCCGCGCCGCTCTGCATAACGAATTTGCTTGCCGAACTTCTGGGGGGAGGCGGCCACCTCGCAGGCGATCCCGCGGGAGCGCAGGGCGACGGCCACCCGCTCGCTCACCGGTCGCGACTCCTCGTCGGCGAGCGCCACCAGCACCACGCTCGGGACCGGCCGGCTCCCGGCCAGCACTCCGTCGGCGATCAGGGGCAGCAGGGTGCGGGAGATGCCGAAGGAGACGCCCACGCCGGGGTACGTCGTCCGCCCGTCGGTCGCGAGCGCGTCGTAGCGGCCGCCGCCGCCGACCGACTTCAGCCGCTCGTAGCCACGCATGAAGATCTCGACCACGGTGCCGGTGTAGTAGTCCAACCCGCGCGCGATCCGGAGGTTGGCCTCGACCGTGACGCCGCCCTGCGCTCCGGCCGCGCATCCCTCGACCACGGCCGCCAGCTCGGCGAGGCCCTCGTCGAGCAGGACGTCGTCGACCCCGAGGGCGCGCACCCGCTCGACGAAGGAGGTGTCGGGCACCCGGATCGAGGCCAGCTCGAGGCACCGCCCGGCCTGCTCCGCGGTGGCGCCGACCCGGTCGACGAGCTGGACCGCGACCTCGTCGGCGGGCAGCTTGTCGAGCTTGTCGATCACCCGGATCGCCTCGGTGAGGTCGGCGATGCCGAGGCCGCGGTAGAAGCCCTGGATCAGCTTGCGGTTGTTGAACTGGAACGACAGCGGCGGCAGCGGTAGCGCGGCGAGCGCCTCGACCATCACCCGCATCACCTCGACGTCGTGGTGGAACGGCAGCTCGTCGCGGCCCACGATGTCGACGTCGGCCTGCGTGAACTGGCGGTAGCGGCCCTCCTGCGGCCGTTCGCCCCGCCAGGCCGGCTGGATCTGGAAGCGGCGGAACGGGAACTCCAGGTGGCCGGCGTGCTCGAGCACGTAGCGCGCGAACGGCACCGTGAGGTCGAAGTGCATGCCGAGCCCGGTGTCATCGGCGGCGTCGTCGGCCTGGAGCCGCCGCAGGACGTAGATCTCCTTGTCTATCTCACCGCCCTTGGCCAGCCGGTCGAGTGGCTCGACGACCCGGGTCTCGATGTTGGCGAAGCCGTGCAGCTCGAAGGTCCGCGACAGTGAGGCGATCACCTCGCGCTCGACCACCCGCTGGCCGGGGAGCAGCTCGGGGAACCCGCTGAGCGGGCTGATCCTGGTGGCCACGGCTCACAGACCCCGGGTCACGCGCCCGGCCGACCGATCACCGGGGCCGTCTGCGATGAGCTCGAGCAGGAACGGGTTGGCGGCACGCTCGCGGCCGATCGACGTCTGCTCGCCGTGGCCGGGCAGCACGACGATGTCGTCGGCCAGCGGCAGCACCTTGTCGCGCAGGCTGCGCAGCATCGTGAGGTGGTCGCCGCCCGGCAGGTCGGTGCGTCCGATCGAGCCCGCGAACAGCAGGTCGCCGGAGAACATCACCTCGCTCACCTCGGCATGGTCCGGGTACGGCGTCCGGAAGGTCACCGAACCCTCGGTGTGGCCGGGGGTGTGGTCGACGGTGAACGTGACCCCGGCGAGCTCGAGCGTCGTCGCGTCGTCGAGCGGCCGGACGTCGTCGGGCTCCAGCCACTGGTGGTCGCGTCCGCCGAGCAGCTGCGGCAGCATGTCGCGGGTCTCGCTGCTCATCCCCGCCAGCGGGTCGGTGAGCAGGTGCCGGTCGCGGGAGTGGATCCAGGCGGTGGCGTCGTAGGCGCCGGAGACCGGGGTCACGCACCACACGTGGTCGAGGTGGCCGTGGGTCGCCACGACCGCGACCGGCTTCAGCCGGTGCTCGCGCACCACCTCGGCGACACCGTCGGCGGCGTCCTTGCCGGGGTCGATGACGACGCACTCCTGGCCGGCGCCGGTCGCCACGACATAACAGTTGGTGCCCCACGGACCTGCGGGGAAGCCGGCGATGAACACCCCCGCACACTATCGACCGACCCGACGTGGCCGGTCATCGGCGTCGCGGCCCTGACTAGCATGGTGGGGTGATGAGCCACGAGTGGGGTCGAGTCGAGGAGGACGGGACGGTCTACGTCCGGACCGCGGACGGCGAGCGGCCCGTCGGGCAGTACCCCGAGGGGTCCCCGGAGGACGCGCTGGCGTTCTACACCCGCCGCTACGAGGCGCTGGCCCTCGAGGTGCAGCTGCTGGAGCAGCGGGTCAACTCCGGCGTGCTGTCGCCCGAGGAGGCCGCCGAGGCGATCAAGACGGTCCGGGGGCAGGTGACCGACGCCAACGCGGTCGGCGACCTCGCCTCCCTCACCGGTCGGCTCGACGCCCTCTCCCCCGTCCTCGCCAGCCAGCGCAAGGCGCGCCAGGAGGAGAAGGCGCACCGGGCGGCGGAGTCGAAGGTGGCCAAGGAGGGCATCGCCGCCGAGGCCGAGAAGATCGCCGACGGCACCGACTGGCGTGGTGGCGCCAACCGGTTGCGCGACCTGCTCGACCAGTGGAAGGCGCTGCCGCGGATCGACCGGGCCTCCGACGACGCGCTGTGGCGCCGGTTCTCGTCCGCCCGTACGACGTACACCCGGCGCCGCAAGTCGCACTTCGCGGAGCAGAACGAGCGCCGCGAGTCCGCCCGGGTCGTCAAGGAGCGGCTCGCCGCGGAGGCCGAGGAGCTCGCCGACTCGACCGAGTGGGGTCCCACCGCGGGCCGGTTCCGCGACCTGATGCGTCAGTGGAAGGCCGCCGGCCCGGCTCCGCGCGACGTCGACGAGCAGCTGTGGCAGCGGTTCCGGGGCGCCCAGGACACCTTCTTCGGCGCCCGCGACGCCGCCCAGGCCGAGCTCGACCAGGAGTTCGCCGCCAACGCGGAGGTCAAGGAGGGCCTGCTGGTCGAGGCCGAGAAGCTGGTGCCCGTCGACGACCTCGACGCGGCCAAGCGGTCGTTCCGTGACATCGCCGAGCGCTGGGAGGCCGCGGGGAAGGTCCCCCGCGACCGGATCAAGGACCTCGAGGGCCGGCTGCGCAAGGTCGAGCAGCAGATCCGCACCGCCGAGGACGAGCAGTGGAAGCGCACCGACCCTGAGAAGTCCGCCCGCGCCGACGACATGGTCTCCAAGCTCGAGGCCGCCATCGCGGCCATCGAGTCCGACCTGGCCGCGGCCCGGGCCGCCGACGACCCCAAGCGCGTCCAGGAGCTCGAGGACAACCTCGCCTCGCGGCAGTCCTTCCTCGACATGGCCCGTCGCGCCTCTGCCGACTACTCGGGTTGATCCCCGGCGCGGCCGAGCTCCTGCCCGGCGGCCCTTGACCTCCGAGCTCCCCCTGGTGGACGTTCGAGGTCGTGGCCGACCGGCGCGCTCCGGAGTGGTCGTCGACCACCAAGGGGGACACATGACACACATCTCGTCGCACCGAGGGTTCTTCGCCGCGATCACCACTGCCGTCACCGCCCTGGGCCTCGGCCTGGTCGCGCCGACCGGTGCCGCCGTCGGCGCCGGCTCGGCCGCGCCGCCGTGCCAGGGCGCACCGCAGCACGGTCGGCTCAGGCCCGGAGCTGACGGCCTCGACCCGAACAGCATCACCACCGCCACGGCACGTGCCATGGACCGCCGGCTCCGCGCCAGGACGCAGCAGCTGGCCGCACGAGGAGTCCCGACCCAGCGCGGGACCCGCCGGCGACCGGTGCGCGTCAGGACGGTGGTGCACGTCATCACCTGGGAGGACGGCACCGGCGGCGTCACGCGCCGGCAGGTCCGTCGCCAGGTCCGGGTGCTCAACCGGGGCTACGGCGGCGACGCCGACCCCGGGGCCGCGAACACGCGCTTCCGGTTCGTGCTCGAGAGCGTGGACCGCACCGCGAACGACACCTGGTACGACTGGGACCTCAACGCGGACGGCACCGAGACCGCCGCGGTGAGGGAGGCCAAGCGGGCGCTGCGCGTCGGTGGGCGGGCGAAGCTCAACATCTACGTCGCCGGACTGCACGACGGGGTCCTGGGGTATGCCACGTTCCCGCAGGACTCCCAGCGGAGGCTGGACGGCGTGGTGGTGCTGAACGAGAGCCTTCCCGGGGGAACGGCGGCGCCCTACAACCAGGGCGACACCGCCACCCACGAGGTCGGCCACTGGCTGGGCCTGTTCCACACCTTCCAGGGCGGCTGCGACCAGCCGGGTGACCACGTCCGCGACACGCCCTACCAGTTCGACGGGCGGAACGTCTTCCGATGCGACGAGTCCGCCGACACCTGCCCGCAGGCGCGGACCGACCCCGTCCACAACTTCATGAACTACGCCGACGACGCATGCCTGGACAAGTTCACGCGCGGGCAGGGCGTGCGGATGCGCAGGTCGTGGTTCGCGTTCCGGGCCGCCGCGCAGCAGGGCTGACGGGCTGCAGGGGGCTCCCGCGAGGGCGGTACGGCGGCACCCGCGCCCTGGGCCGCCGTACCGACCTCCTGGTCAACGGTCGAGCCAGCGTCGCGGGGGGTGCGACGCCCTGCTCCGGGAGGCCACCGTTGGTGTTGGGAGGGGGCGAACAGGACACTAGGCCCGCGCCGGACCCGGGGGTGGCGGAATACCGCAGGAGTGGACGGTCGGTGGTCTGGACACCCACCCGGATGGACTATTGGGTGACCCGGTAGGCGTCGAACACGCCGGGGACCGAGCGGACCGCCTTCAGCACGTTGTCGAGGTGCTTGGACTCGGCCATCTCGAAGCTGAACCGGCTCTTGGCCACCCGGTCGCGGGTGGTGGTCAGCTGCGCGCTCAGGATGTTCACGTGGGCGTCGGAGAGCGCCATCGTGATGTCGGAGAGCAGCCGTGCCCGGTCGAGCGCCTCGACCTGGATGTTGACCAGGAACATCGACTGACCGGTCGGAGCCCACTCGACCTCCTGCAGCCTCTCCGGCTGGCCCAGCAGGTTGGCCGCGTTGGTGCAGTCCTTGCGGTGCACCGACACGCCTCCACCCTTGGTGACGAAGCCGAGGATGTCGTCGGGCGGCACCGGGGTGCAGCACTTGGCGAGCTTGACCCACACGTCGGGCGCGCCCTTGACGATCACGCCGCTGTCACCGGCCGTCTGCGCGGTGGTCCGGGGGCGCCCGGTGATCGTGACGGCCTCCGAGAGGTCCTCGGCCGCCCCGTCGTCGCCGCCGTGCAGGTCGATGACCCGGCGCACGACGGCCTGGGCGCTGAGGTTGCCCTCGCCGACGGCCGCGTAGAGCGCGGAGACGTCGGCCAGCTTGAAGTGGAGCGCGACCAGGGTCAGCGTCTCGTGGGAGAGCAGCCGCTTGAACGGCAGGCCCTCCTTGCGGACCATCTTCGCGATCTGGTCCTTGCCGTCCTCGATGGCGCCCTCGCGGCGCTCCTTGGTGAACCACTGCCGGATCTTGGAGCGGGCGCGGGGCGACTTCACGAAGGTCAGCCAGTCGCGGGAGGGACCGGCCGTCGGCGACTTCGACGTGAAGATCTCGACCACGTCGCTGTTGTCGAGCGCCGACTCCAGCGGCACCAGCCGGCCGTTGACCCGGGCGCCGATGGTGTGGTGCCCGACCTCGGTGTGGACGGCGTACGCGAAGTCGACCGGGGTCGCCCCCCTCGGGAGGGCGATCACGTCGCCGCGCGGGGTGAAGACGTAGACCTCGGCCCGGTTGATCTCGAACCGCAGCGACTCCAGGAACTCGCCCGGGTCCTCGACGTCGTTCTGCCAGTCGAGAAGCTGCCGCATCCACACCATGTCGTCGAGGTCACCGGCCCGGTCGGTGTCGACCCCGCTGCGGCTGTCCTCCTTGTACTTCCAGTGGGCCGCGACGCCGTACTCGGCGCGGCGGTGCTGGGCGAAGGTGCGGATCTGCAGCTCGACCGCCTTGCCCTGCGGCCCGATCACCGTCGTGTGCAGCGACTGGTACATGTTGAACTTCGGCATCGCGACGTAGTCCTTGAACCGCCCGAGGACGGGGTTCCACCGGGAGTGGAGGATGCCGAGGACCGAGTAGCAGTCGCGGTCGGACTCGACCAGGATCCGGATGCCGACCAGGTCGTAGATGTCGGAGAACTCGCGGCCGCCGACGATCATCTTCTGGTAGATCGAGTAGTAGTGCTTGGGCCGGCCGGTCACCTTCGCCTTGATCTTGGCGTCCTTGAGGTCGTCCTCGACCTGCTTGATCACCTGGCCCAGGAACTGGCCGCGCGAGGGCGCCCGCTCGGCGACCATCCGGACGATCTCGTCGTAGATCTTGGGGTGGAGCGTCGCGAACGCGAGGTCCTCGAGCTCCCACTTGATGGTGTTCATGCCGAGCCGGTGGGCCAGTGGGGCGTAGATGTCGAGGGTCTCGCGGGCGGTCCGCTCCTGCGACTCCCGCTTGACGTAGCGCAGCGTCCGCATGTTGTGGAGCCGGTCGGCGAGCTTGATCACGAGCACCCGGATGTCGCGCGACATCGCGACAATCATCTTGCGGATGGTCTCGGCCTGGGCGGAGTCGCCGTACTTCACCTTGTCGAGCTTGGTGACGCCGTCGACGAGCAGCGCCACCTCCTCGCCGAAGTCGCGGGTGAGCTCGTCGAGGGTGTACGGCGTGTCCTCGACCGTGTCGTGGAGCAGTGCCGCGACCAACGTGGGCTCGGTCATGCCCATGTCGGCGAGGATCGTGGTGACCGCGAGCGGGTGGGTGATGTAGGGGTCGCCGCTCTTGCGCATCTGGGTGTCGTGCATCCGCTCGGCCGTCGTGTAGGCGCGCTCCAGCAGCGCCAGGTCGGCCTTGGGGTGGCTGCTCCGCACGGCGCGGAACAGCGGCTCCAGGACGGGGTTCTGCGGCTGGCTGCGGGTGCCCATCCGGGCCAGCCGCGCGCGCATGCTGCGGGCAGACGTCGACGAAGGCGCCACAGGCTCGGGCGCCGCGGCTGCGGTCTGCTCGACCGCCGTCGACCGGTCATCGCTCACACCGGCCAGTCTAGGGCGCTGCTCTCAATCCTCGGCCGTACGCGCAGCCCGGCACGGGATCGGGAGCGCGCCCTGTGCCGTTCAGATGGTGGCCAGGCTGTCGACAGGTACGTCGCCGACGACGCTGCGTCCGTCGAGGACGCCCAGCTCCATCAGCACGGCCACGCCGACCGTGGTGCCGCCGCACTTCTCGACCAGCTGGGTGGTGGCGTGGACGGTGCCCCCGGTCGCCAGCACGTCGTCGACCAGCAGCACCCGCTCCCCCGGCCCGATCGCGTCGCGGTGGAGCTCGAGGGTCGCCTCGCCGTACTCGAGGGCGTAGGACACCGCGTGGGTCGCGCGCGGCAGCTTGCCGGCCTTGCGGACCGGGACGAAGCCGCAGCCGAGGGCCAGCGCGACCGGCGCCGCCAGGATGAACCCGCGGGCCTCCATGCCGATCACCTTGTCGACGACCGTCGCGCCCGACCCGTCGCGGCCGCTGGCGGCCAGCGCCTCGACCACCGCGGTGAACGCGTCGTGGTCGGCGAGCACCGGGCTGATGTCCTTGAACAGGATCCCCGGCTCGGGGAAGTCGGGGACGTCGATGACCAGCCGCTCCAGCGCCTCGCGAGCCTGCGCTCGGGCCAGGTCGGGGTTCACTTCTTGCCCCGCTGGGACCGTGGCCGGCGCGTTGGCTGGTTGCGGCCGGAGGCCGCACTCCGGCTGACCTCCGAGTGGGGGCGGGGCGCGGTGCGGCCCTTGCCCGCCGCCTCGTGGCGCTTCTCGCCGACGACGCCGGTGGGGGCAGGGGCGTCCTCGTCACTCGCGGCCGCCGGGGCCGGGCGTCCCGACGGCGTGCGACCGCCGTAGGGGTCGGCCTCGATCGCCCGCCGGCGGGCACGGGCCCGCTTCTCGGCCAGCTTGACGCCGTCCTCGCCCGACTTCAGGTGGACCAGCAGCGGCGTGGCGATGAAGATCGAGGAGTACGCGCCCGCGGCCATGCCGACGAACAGCGCCAGCGCGAGGTCCTTGAGGTTGCCCGAGCCGAGCTGGACGGCGCCGACGTAGAGGATCGCGCCGACGGGCAGCAGGGCGACGATCGAGGTGTTGATCGACCGCACCAGCGTCTGGTTGACCGCGAGGTTGGCCGACTCGGCGTACGTCATCCGCGTCTGCCTCATCGCCTTGGTGTTCTCGCGCACCTTGTCGAAGACCACGACCGTGTCGTAGAGCGAGAAGCCCAGGATGGTGAGCAGGCCGGTCACGGTCGCCGGGGTCACCTCGAAGCCGGACAGCGCATAGACGCCGACCGTGATCAGGACGTCGTGGGCCAGCGCGACGATGGCGGCGAGCGACATCTTCCACTGCCGGAAGTAGGCCCAGATGAACAGCACGACCAGGACCAGGAACACGATGAGCCCGATCAGGGCGCGTTGCGCGATCTCCTGGCCCCAGCTGGCGCCCAGCTCGGACTGCGACAGCGCGTCGGGGCCGACCCCGGCCTCCTCGAGGATCGCGTCGACGACCGTCTCGCTCTCGGAGGTGGTGAGCGGCTGGGTCTGGACCAGGATCGCCTCGGTGCCCGAGGTGGTGACCACGGGTGACGACGCATTGTCGATCCCGGTGGCGGCGACCGCCTCGCGCAGCGAGTCGGCCTCGGTCTGGGTGACCTGGTCGGCGGGGACGGTCACGCGGTACTCGGCGCCGCCGGTGAACTCGATGCCGTAGTCGAGACCGCGCAGCGACAGGCCTCCGACCGCGACGAGCACGATGATCGCCGAGAGGAAGTACCAGAGCCAGCGACGGCCGACGAAGTCGATGGACCGTCGTCCGGTGTAGAGGTCGTTGCCGAGGCGTGAGAGGCGTCCCATCAGGCCTCCACTCCGGCGACCGCGGTGCGCCCCGAGGGCCTGTCGATCCCCAGCGTGCCGGAGCTGAGGCCGGACAGCCGGTGACCGGAGCTGAAGAACCGGAACCGGGCCAGCCACGACACCATCGGGTGGGTGAACCAGAAGAACACCGCGAGGTCGATCAGCGTCGACAGGCCGAGCGCGAAGGCGAAGCCCTTCACCACGCCCGCGGCGAAGATGTAGAGCACGACGGCGGCGAGCAGCGACACGGTGTCGGCCGCCACGCAGGTGTTGCGGGCGCGCAGCCAGCCGGCCTCGACGGCGCTGCGCATCGACTTGCCGTCGCGCATCTCGTCACGGATCCGCTCGAAGTAGACGATGAAGGAGTCGGCCGTGATGCCCACTGCCACGATCAGTCCGGCGATGCCCGGGAGGGTCAGCGCGAAGCCGGCCGTCTCGCTGAGCAGCAGCACCAGGCCGTAGGTCGCCGCGGCGGCGACGGCCAGCGACGCCAGCACCACCAGGCCCAGTCCGCGGTAGTAGAGCAGGCAGTAGACCATCACCAGCAGCAGGCCGATGCCCCCTGCCAGCAGGCCGGCGGACAGCTGGTTGCCGGCCAGCGACGGGCCGACGGTCTCCACCGGCGGGTTGGGCTGGAAGGCGATCGGCAGCGCGCCGTACTTGAGGCTGGTGGCGAGGCTGGTCGCGGTCTGCTCGTCGAAGTTGCCGCTGATCTCGGCGCGGCCGTTGGTGATGATCCCGTCCATCGTGGGCGCCGAGATCACCTGGCCGTCGAGGACGATCGCGAACTGCTTGCCGGTGTTGTAGAGCGAACGCGAGATCTGGGTGAACGTGTCGGTGCCGTCGCTGTCGAAGTCGAGCGTGACCACCCAGCCGACACCCTGCTGCGGCACGGCCGCCTCGGCGGACTGCAGGTCGGTGCCCTCGATCATGGCCGTGGACAAGAGGTACTTGACGCCCTCGTCGTCGCAGGTGACCAGCGGCTGGTCGGGGTCGTCCTCGACGACTGCGGTCTCGCCCGCGGGCGGGCACTCGTACTTCTGGAACGCCTGGACCGAGGCCTGGTCGGGGTTGTCGATCCACACCAGGGGGTCGACGTCCTTCTCCCCGCCCGGCTGCGTGGGCTGGGACGGCTCGTCGGAGGGCCCGCTCGAGGGCCGGGGGGACGTCGAGGCGCGGTCGCGCTCGCCGAACGCGACCGGGGGCCGGTTGTTGCTCCTCGGGGAGGCGCCTCGTCGGCGCGTCACTCGGCCCGGACGGCAGCGTCACGCCCGAGCCCGCCGGGGCGCTGGGGCTGTCGCCCGGCGACGCCCCGGGCTGGGTGGGCGTGGGCGCGCCGCCGCAGCGCTGGTCGACCGAGGTGCAGGCGACCAGCCGGAACCGCAGCTGCGCCTGTCGCTCGACGGTCTCGACGAGGTCGCGCCGGCTGGTGCCGGGGATCTCGACGATCACGAACTCGTTGCCCTGGGTCGTCACCTCGGCCTCGGAGACGCCGGAGCCGTTGACCCGCTGGTCGATGATCGACGCGGCCTCCGCGAGGTTGTCCTCGCTGGGCGAGCCCTGGGCGATCAGGGTGATGCGGGTGCCGCCCTGGAGGTCGAGGCCGAGGGTCGGGGCCCACGAGCCGGCCAGCGCGACCAGCACGTAGGTGAGGGCCAGACCGACGAAGAAGCCGATCAGGGTGCGCCCGGGACGCCTCGACTCACGCGCCACAGGTCACTCGCCGGGGGTGGTCTCTGAGGTCGGGTCGTTCGTGGTGGGCTCGGCGGGAGGCACGACGTTGGCGATGGCGCCGCGCGCCACCTCGACGGTGACGCCCTCGGCGATCCGGAGGTGGACCCGGTCGTCGACGATCCGCTCGACCATGCCGAACAGGCCCGAGGACAGCATCACCTGGTTGCCGGGCTCGAGGCTTCCCTGGAGCGCGGCCAGCGCCTTCTGCCGCTTGGCCTGGGGCCGGATGAGCAGCAGCCAGAACAGCAGGACGATGCCGATGATGGGCAGGAGCGAGACGAGCTCGTTCACGACGCAAACCTCTCCGCGTGGATGGGGACCGGCCGGGACGCCCCGCAGCTGGGTGGGAGCGCCGACCAACGGGGAAGTGTAACGACCGCCACTGTGGCGCTCGTCGTCACTCCTCGAACAACGTCTGCTCACCGCCGGCGTCACGCAGCGGGTCGGCCGGCGGGGCGACCCCGAGGTGCTCCCAGGCGGCCCGGGTGGCGAGCCGGCCGCGCGGCGTACGGGCCAGCAGCCCGCTGCGGACAAGGAAGGGTTCGGCGACCTCCTCGACCGTCTCACGCTCCTCGCCGACCGCGACCGCGAGCGTGGAGATCCCGACAGGTCCCCCACCGAAGCGATGGCAGAGCACGTCGAGGACCGCGCGGTCGAGCCGGTCGAGCCCGGACTCGTCGACCTCGTAGAGGTCGAGCGCCTTGCGGGCGACGTCGAGGGTGACCACGCCGTCGGCGCGCACCTGTGCGTAGTCGCGGACCCGGCGCAGCAGCCGGTTGGCGATCCGGGGCGTGCCACGGGACCGGGAGGCGATCTCGGCGGAGCCGGTCTCGGTGAGCTCGACGCCGAGCAGCCCGGCGGAGCGGCCCACGATCTCGTCGAGCTCGTCGGCCTCGTAGAACTCGAGGTGGGCGGTGAACCCGAACCGGTCGCGCAGCGGGCCGGGCAGGAGGCCCGCGCGGGTCGTGGCCCCCACCAGGGTGAACGGCGGGATCTCGAGGGGGATCGCGGTGGCGCCGGGGCCCTTGCCGATGACCACGTCGACCCGGAAGTCCTCCATCGCGAGGTAGAGCATCTCCTCGGCCGGGCGTGACATCCGGTGGATCTCGTCGACGAACAGCACGTCGCCGTCGTTGAGGCCGGAGAGGATCGCGGCGAGGTCGCCGGCGTGGGTGATGGCCGGGCCGCTGGTCAGCCGCAGCGGGGTGGACATCTCGGAGGCGACGATCATCGCGAGCGTGGTCTTGCCGAGTCCGGGCGGGCCGGAGAGCAGCACGTGGTCGGGGGCTCGCTCCCGCCGCCGGGCGGCCTCGAGCACCAGGCCCAGCTGGGCGCGGACCCGGCCCTGTCCGATGACCTCGTCGAGCGTACGAGGTCGCAGCGCCGCCTCGACTGCGCGCTCGTCTCCCTCGGCCTCGGCCGCGGTCAGCCTGTCGAGGTGGGCCTCCTCGGCCGCGGACAGCTGGACGTCGTGGTCGCTCATGGGTTCACGCCTTGCTCAGTGTGCGCAGGGCTGCCCGCAGCAGCGCTCCGACGTCGGGCTGGGGACCGGCCTGGTCGGCGACGGCGTCGACGGCCTTGTCGGCCTCCTTGGTCGACCAGCCGAGGCCCACCAGGCCCTCCTGGACCTGGCCGCGCCAGTCGGCCTGCGGCGCCGGGGTGCCGGTCGGCCTGGCACCGGTCGGAGCACCGATCCGGTCACGCAGCTCCAGGATGATCCGCTGCGCGCCCTTCTGGCCGATCCCCGGCACCCGGGTCAGGGTCTTCACGTCCTCGACGGCCACCGCCGACCGGAGGTCGTCGGGCGAGAGCACCGCCAGCATCGCCTGGGCGAGCTTGGGTCCCACGCCGGAGGCGGTCTGCACCAGCTCGAAGGTCTGCTTCTCGTCGTCGTCGAGGAACCCGAACAGGGTCAGGGAGTCCTCGCGGACCACCATGCTGGTGGGCAGCGTGGCACTGCGGCCGGTGCGCAGCGTCGCGAGGGTGCCGGGGGTGCACATCACCTCCAGCCCCACGCCGCCCACCTCGACGACGGCCGAGCTGAGCCCGACGTCGGTGACCTCGCCTCGTACGAACGCGATCATGTCCTGCTCCTCGCGGCCGCCAGTGCGGCATCGATCCGGGCCTGGGCGCCGCCGCGCCAGATGTGGGTGATGGCCAGTGCGAGCGCGTCGGCGGCGTCGGCGGGCCTGGGGGGCGCGTCGAGCCGGAGGATCCGGGTCACCATCGCCCCCACCTGCGCCTTGGCCGCGCGCCCGCTGCCGGAGACCGCGGCCTTGACCTCGCTCGGGGTGTGGGTGGCCACGGGCAGGCCGCGCCGGGCCGCCACCACGAGGGCGATGCCGCTGGCCTGGGCGGTGCCCATGATCGTGCTCGAGTCGGAGCGCGCGAAGACCCGCTCCACGGCCACGGCGTCTGGCTCGTAGTCGTCGAGCCAGGCGTCGATGCCGCGCTCGATGGTCACCAGCCGCTGCGCGACCGGGAGGTCGGCCGAGGTGCGCAGCACGTTGACGTCGACCAGCCGCAGCGGCCGGCCGACCGAGCCCTCGACGACCCCCATCCCGCAGCGGGTCAGGCCGGGGTCGATGCCGAGCACGCGCATCCGTTTCCTCTCCGTCGTCCGAACACGTGTTCGCCTCACGCTACGGCGACCGAGCGGCCGAGCAGCGCACGACACGCGGACGGTCGGCGGGTCGTCCGCTGCCCGCCACACGTTCCCACGACGTTCACCTCGACGTCACCGCCCCCTCCCCTGCCCTCTGGAGAGTGCGCCTCGTACCCCCATGCCCTGTCACGACGGCCCCGGAGGACCGATGACTCTCACGCCTGCCCGCCCCGACGACGCCCGGCGCCCGCTCCCGCTGACGCCGACCAGGCGGCACGGCTCGCGCAGCCACCTGACCTGCCTCCACCGCTGCGGCAACGCCTGCGACCAGCCGGTCCCCAACACCAGCGACAACCCCGAGTTCCGGACCGTCGCCGAGCGGGCGCTGGCCCGCCGGTCCCTGCTCAAGCTCGGCGCCGGTGCCGGGGCACTCACCGTCACCGGCCTGGTCTCGCAGGCGCCGCTGGCCGCCGCAGCCGTCGCAGGCGGTACGGCGGGCACCTGGGCCTTCACACCGGTGGAGCCCAACGACTTCGACGACGTGACCGTCCCCAGCGGCTTCCGCGCCGACGTGGTGATCAGCTGGGGCGACCCGGTGGTGGCCGGCGCCCCGGCGTTCGACGTCGAGCAGCAGACGCCCGAGGCGGCCGCCCAGCAGTTCGGCTACAACAACGACTACGTCGGCGTGCTGCCCCACCCCGACAGGAACGCCCAGCACGCGGTGCTGGTGACCAACCACGAGTACACCGACGAGAACCTGATGTTCCCGACCGGGCGCTACGACGCCGCGACCGTCAAGCGGATCGCGATGGCCTCCCACGGCCTGTCCGTCGTCGAGCTGCGTCGTGGCGCCAGGGTCGGGTCGTGGGTGCCGAAGCGCCCTGCGAACGCCCCGCTCAACCGGCGGCTCCACGTCGGCTCCGACTTCAAGCTGGTCGGTCCCGCCGCGGGCGACGACCGCCTCAAGACCTCCGCCGACGACACCGGCCGCCACGTCAAGGGCACGCTCAACAACTGCGCCGGCGGTCGTACGCCCTGGGGCACGATCCTGTCCGGCGAGGAGAACTTCAACCAGTACTTCCACGCGTCGGGCGAGCGGGACCCCGACTACGTCGCGTCGTACGACCGCTACGGCATCAGCGGCGTCTCCGGGCGCCGCTGGGACGAGATCGACCCGCGGTTCGACCTGACCGAGGAGCCGCACGAGCCGTTCCGCTTCGGCTGGGTCGTCGAGGTCGACCCCTCCGACCCGGCGTCGACGCCCCGCAAGCACACGATGCTGGGCCGGTTCAAGCACGAGGGCGCGAACGTGACGGTCGCAGAGTCCGGCCAGGTGGTCGCCTACATGGGCGACGACGAGCGGTTCGACTACCTCTACAAGTTCGTCTCCGCCGGCACCTTCGACCCGGCGGGCACGCCTCGGGCCCGGCGCCGCAACATGCGCCTGCTGACCACCGGCACCCTCTACGTCGCCCGGTTCCGGGGCGACGGCCGCGAGGACGACCAGTACGACGGCTCCGGCACCTGGATCCCGCTCACCAGCGACACCCAGTCGTACGTCGACGGCATGACGGTCGCCGAGGTCCTGATCGACACCCGGATCGCGGCCGACACGGTCGCCCCGACCAAGATGGACCGGCCCGAGGACGTCGAGGTGAACCCGGTCAACGGGCGCGTCTACTGCGCGCTCACCAACAACTCCAGCCGCACCACCGAGGCCCAGACCGACGAGGCCAACCCGCTGTGGCAGTCGCAGACCCGGCCGTCGCTCGGGGCACCGCTGGTGACGCAGGGGGGCAACCGCAACGGCTACGTCCTGGAGCTCGAGGCCGCCAACGACAACCACGCGGGCCGGAACTTCTTCTGGCGACTGATGCTGGTCTGCGGCGACCCGCGCGCGCCGGAGACCTACTTCGCCGGCTACCCGAAGGAGCAGGTCAGCCCGATCAGCTGCCCGGACAACGTGGCGTTCGACGCCGTCGGCAACCTGTGGATCTCCACCGACGGCAACGCGCTGGGGTCCAACGACGGGCTGTTCCGGGTCCCGACGGCGGGTCCCGAGCGCGGCCACGTGCAGCAGTTCGCCACCGTCCCGCACGGCGCGGAGTGCTGCGGCCCGTTCATCTCCGACGACCAGAAGTCGGTCTTCCTGGCCCCGCAGCACCCCGGGGAGACCGACGGCGCGACGTTCGAGAACCAGTCGAGCACCTGGCCGGACCGCGCGGGCTTCCCGCGCCCCTCGGTGGTCGTCGTCTACGAGAAGTGAGACGTGCCTCCCACGCTCAGGCGTCGAGCTCGGCCATCACCGCGTCCGGGACGTCGAAGTTGGCGTAGATGTTCTGGACGTCGTCGAGGTCTTCGAGGACGTCGATGAGCCGGAACACCTTGCCGGCGGCGTCCTTGTCGAGCTCGACCTGCATGTCGGGGACGAACTGGGCCTCGGCGGAGTCGTAGTCGACGCCGGCGGCCTGGAGCGCGGTCCGGACCTCGACCAGGTCGCCGGCCTCCGAGATCACCTCGAAGGACTCCCCCAGGTCGTTGACGTCCTCGGCGCCGGCCTCGAGGGTCGCCTCGAGGACGTCGTCCTCGGAGACCGTCCTGCCCTCCTGGTCGACCGGAACCAGCACGACGCCCTTGCGGTTGAACAGGAAGGACACCGACCCGGGGTCGGCCAGCGACCCGCCGTTGCGGGTCATCGCGGTGCGGACCTCCATGGCGGCCCGGTTGCGGTTGTCGGTGAGGCACTCGATGAGCATCGCGACGCCCGACGGGCCGTAGCCCTCGTACATGATCGTCTGGTAGTCGGCGCCACCGGCCTCGGCGCCGGATCCGCGCTTGACGGCCCGGTCGATGTTGTCGTTGGGGACCGAGGACTTCTTGGCCTTCTGGATCGCGTCGTAGAGCGTGGGGTTGCCGGCCGGGTCGCCGCCACCCATCCGGGCCGCGACCTCGACGTTCTTGATCAGCTTGGCGAACAGCTTGCCGCGCTTGGCGTCGACGACGGCCTTCTTGTGCTTCGTCGTCGCCCATTTGGAGTGGCCGGACATAGGCTTCCCGTCTACCTCTTCACTCTGTCGATCAGTCTGGGATCAGGTCCACGAGCAGCCGGTGCACCCGGTCGTCGCCGCCCCACTCGGGGTGGAACGACGTGGCCAGCAGGTGCCGCTGCCGGACCGCGACGATCCTACCGGCGGCCTCCCCGTCGGCCACCCGCGCGAGCACCTCGACGTCGTCGCCGACCTGCTCGACCCACGGAGCCCGGATGAACACGGCGTGGACCGGCTCGTCCATGCCCGCGAAGGCGATGTCGCCCTCGAAGGAGTCGACCTGACGGCCGAACGCGTTCCGCCGGACCGTGACGTCGAGCCCGCCGAACGTCTCCTGGCCGGGAGTGCCGTCCTCGATCCGGTCGGCCATCAGGATCATCCCCGCGCAGGTGCCGAGGGTCGGCATCCCGTCGGCCAGTCGCTTCCGGATCGGCTCGAACAGCTCGAAGGTCCGGGCCAGCTTGGCCATCGTGGTCGACTCACCTCCCGGCAGCACCAGCGCGTCGCACCCGTCGAGCTCGGAGGGACGGCGTACGCCGACAGCGCGGACGTCGAGCCCGTCGAGCATCCGCAGGTGCTCGCGGACGTCGCCCTGCAGCGCGAAGACGCCGACCGTGGGCGTCACCACCGGTGCTCACCACCCGGCGGTGGCTGAGCCACCTTCTGGTCGACGTGAAGGGTGGCTGAGGCACCGCTGGGTGGCGGCGGCTCGCCCGAGCGGTGGCTGAGCCACCGTGCCCGGACCGCAGACGGTGGCTGGCGCACCGCTGGGGTGGTGGCGGCCCCGCTCACCAGCCCCGCTCGGCCAGTCGGTGCGGGACCGGGACGTCCTCGACGTTGATCCCGACCATCGCCTCGCCCAGCCCGCGGCTGACCTTGGCGACGACGTCGGGGTCGTCGTAGAACGTGGTCGCCTTGACGATCGCCTCGGCACGCTCGGCCGGGTTGCCGGACTTGAAGATGCCCGAGCCCACGAAGACGCCTTCGGCACCGAGCTGCATCATCATCGCTGCGTCGGCCGGGGTGGCGATGCCGCCGGCGGTGAACAGCACCACCGGGAGCTTGCCGGCCTGGGCGACCTCCTTGACCAGGTCGTAGGGCGCCTGCAGCTCCTTGGCGGCGACGTAGAGCTCGTCGTCGACCAGCGCGGTGAGCCGCCGGATCTCGGCGCGGATGGTCCGCATGTGGGTGACCGCGTTGGAGACGTCGCCGGTGCCGGCCTCACCCTTGGAGCGGATCATCGCGGCGCCCTCGGTGATCCGACGCAGCGCCTCGCCCAGGTTGGTCGCACCGCAGACGAACGGCACGGTGAAGGCCCACTTGTCGATGTGGTTGCTGTAGTCGGCCGGGGTGAGCACCTCGGACTCGTCGACGTAGTCGACGCCGAGCGACTGGAGCACCTGCGCCTCGGCGAAGTGACCGATCCGGGCCTTGGCCATCACCGGGATCGACACGGTCTCGACGATCCCGTCGATCATGTCGGGGTCGCTCATCCGGGAGACGCCGCCCTGGGCCCGGATGTCGGCCGGCACCCGCTCCAGCGCCATCACGGCCACCGCCCCGGCGTCCTCGGCGATCTTTGCCTGCTCGGGGGTGACGACGTCCATGATCACGCCGCCCTTGAGCATCTCGGCCATGCCGCGCTTGACGCGCGACGTCCCGGTGTTGGGTGCCTGCTCGGGGGTGCTGTGGGTGGTGCTCTCGGCCATGCCTGAATGGTACGGCGGCGCCGCCCGGCGCCCTATTCGGCCTGCTCTACTCGGGCGGCGATCCCTCGGCCAGCGCCTGACGACGCACCTTCAGCACCCGGTAGCCCACCGTGTAGGTGCTCGCCAGCGCCAGCACCCACAGCGTCGCCTCGTAGAGGATCGGCAGCCCGAGCAGGTCGCCGAAGAAGGTCAGCACCAGGATCGCCACCAGCCGGTCGGCCCGCTCGGCCACGCCTCCCCGCGCGTCCATCCCGAGCGACTCGGCACGCGCCCGGGAGTACGACGTGACCGACCCCATCACCAGGCACCACAGCGCCACGCAGAGGTAGAGGTAGTCGTCACCGGGGCCGGCGAAGTAGAGCACCAGCCCGCCGAAGACGGCGGCGTCGCCGACCCGGTCGAGGGTGGAGTCCCAGAACGCGCCGAACTTCGAGGTCCGGCCACTGCTCCGTGCCATCTGCCCGTCGATCAAGTCGCTGAACACGAAGCAGGTGATGACGAGGACGCCCTGCCAGAGCAGGCCGACTGGGAAGAAGACCAGCGCCCCGGCAGCCACGCCGAGGGTGCCGACGAGCGTCACTGCGTCGGGACTGATCCCGAGCCTCAGGAAGAGGTGGACGAACGGCGCGAGGACGACGCCCTGCCAGAACTGCTTGAACCGGTCCAACATGGTGGCCGCAGGCTACCGGGGCCCCATCCCCACGGAGCCCCGGTGCCTTGCTTGCGCCTGTCTGCGGCGCGTCAGCCCTTGCGGATCCGCATGTGTTCCCCCTCCAGGTCGGCCGACCGCCCCCCGCGATCGACCACGCGTCGGAGCCTACGACGCGGCGCGCGAACGCCGCATCCGCAATTTCCCCGATCTCGTGTGCAGGATCAGCCCTGGAGGACGGGAAGAACATCGGCGCAGAAGTCGTCTGTCCGACCCGTCGAGTCCTTGACCACGGTGAACGAATCCTCGATCTCCTCCCCGGTCTCCTCGTCGACCGTGATCTGGAACCGGAACTGGCCCGGGTTGCGTGAGATCGCCTTGCCGTCAGGCCCGTAGGTCGACTCCGGCCCGGTGCCGAGGACCGTGATCAGCACCGTGTCCCCCTGGTCCACGATCTTGAGGTCCTTGAACATCGGCTTCGACACGCGAGTGACGCTGACGTCGCCGAGCGTGTGGGTCTCCCTGATCACCTGGTGCTCCAGGTAGTAGTCCACCCCCCGGCGATTGTGGATCTGCAGGACCGACTCGAACAGTCCCTCGATCTCCACCTCGTCCTCGATGCCGCAGTAGTCCTCGGCGACGAAGGCGTACGGCTCACTGATCCGCTCCTTGGACGGCTTCACCGCGTCCGCGGTCGACATCGGCGCCAGCGTGGCGCAGGCCAGGCCGGCCGTGGCGAGAACGCGCATCATCGTTCGTCCGTGACTCATGGGGTCCCCCCTGTGTGTCCCGGTCCGGAGGCCCCCCACGACCGCCATGCGCGGCGGCCGACCGAGAGTGTGGTCACGCTAGCGGCGCCCGACCTCGCTCCGCATCCTCCTTTCGACTGAAGCGGGCCGGAGTCAATCCCATGCCCCGGCCAGCAGGGCACGGGTCTCCCCCAACAGCTGGGGCAGGGTGCGGGTGCGGCCGATGATCGGGAGGAAGTTGGAGTCGCCGACCCATCGGGGCACGACGTGCTGGTGCAGGTGGGCGCGGATGCCGGCGCCACCGGCCCGCCCCTGGTTCATGCCCACGTTGAAGCCCTCGGCACCGGACACCGAGCGGAGCACCGCCATCGCCTTCCTGGTCAGCTGCCCGATCTCCACGAGCTCGGCGTCGGTGGTGTCGGTGTAGTCCGGGATGTGGCGGTAGGGGCAGACCATCAGGTGACCGGCGGCGTAGGGGAACAGGTTCAGCACGACGTACGCCGTCTCGCCGCGGTGGACGACCAGCCCGTCGGCGTCGTCGCGCCCGGGGATCCGGCAGAACGGGCACTCCTCCTCCCCCGTGCCCGACGGTCGCTCCTCACCCCGGATGTAGGCCATCCGGTACGGCGTCCAGAGCCTCTCGAGCTGATCGGGCTCGCCGACCCCGTCCTGCACCACCTCGTCCGTCACGCTCGCCACTCTAGGAGCCCGGCCACCCCTACCGGCCCGCAGTGGGGCCGGCGCCCGACGTGCGGCCCTCAGCCGACGCGCACCCACGCGTCGTTGATCAGCCCCAGGTACCAGTCGAAGCCGGTCTTCACCGAGGGCTCGGCCTTGGCGCCGAGGCCGAGCTGGCTGGCGTTCGACACCGAGCCGAGGGCCGAGACCTGCTTCGTCAAGGGATTCAGGGAGTCGATCTGGACGCTGACACCGGTCGCGGTCTTGCTGCACGCGACGGTGTGGGGGACGCCGTCGGCGAGGTTGGTCGGGGCGACGATCGCGACCACGACCTTGGCCGCGTCCTTGGCCACGCAGCGCGCCCGGGCGGTGCCCTTCACGTTCTTGATCTCGAGCTTGTACTCGCCACCGACGGTGGAGGCGATGCCCTTGCGGAGGACGTCGTAGGTCTCCCCCAGCGGCGTCGGCGGGGTCGTCATCACGAGGGTGACGCCGAACGAGAAGTTGGCGGTCCCCGGGTCGAGGGAGGGCGAGTCCGGCACCACGACGCGCGAGCTGGTGCCGTTGAACTGGTAGCCGGTGCCCGTGCCGATGACGTTCTGGTTGGTCCCGTGGTTGCCGAATCCCGACGAGTCGAACGCCGTGGCAGGGGTGCCCGGTTCGTCGAGCATCCACGCCCCCCGGGGTGTGCCCACCACGGCCTGCGGTGCCACGATGCCGTCCGCCGCCTGCGCTGCCGGCGCCATCGACGCCAGGACCCCGAGAGCCACGGTCGCTCCGGCCAGTCCCTTGACGATCATGTGCCTCCCCTCCCAGGAGCCCCACGCTCGTGGGCCCCACGGTATCCGGGAGACCGGCGGCCGCGCCTCGGCAGAAAGGACTAGTCTCGGGGCTGTTCTGCGTGAGGACCTGGGCCGTCAGCCGGGTGACGGCCGATCGATCAGACCTGGCCCTTGGTGGCGACCGCGTTGACGACCCGCTGGATCGCCTCGTCGACCGGGACGCCGTTCTCCTGGTGCCCGTCGCGGTAGCGGAACGAGACCGCGTGGGCGGCCACGTCGTCGTCGCCGGCGATGACCATGAACGGCACCTTCTGCAGCTGGGCGTTGCGGATCTTCTTCTGCATCCGGTCGTCGGAGTCGTCGACCTCGACCCGCAGCCCCATCACCCGCATCTGGTCGGCCACCTCCTGGAGGTAGTCGTGGTGCCGCTCGGCGATCGGGATGCCCTGCACCTGCACGGGCGCCAGCCACGGGGGGAACGCGCCGGCGTAGTGCTCGACCAGCACGCCGATGAAGCGCTCGATGGAGCCGAACTTCGCGGAGTGGATCATCACCGGCTGCTGGCGGGAGCCGTCGGCGGCCTGGTACTCCAGCCCGAAGCCCTTCGGCTGGCTGAAGTCGTACTGGATCGTCGACATCTGCCAGGTGCGGCCGATCGCGTCGCGGGCCTGCACCGAGATCTTCGGGCCGTAGAACGCGGCGCCGCCGGGGTCGGGCACCAGCTCGAGACCGGTCTCGACTGCGGTGCGCTCCAGGACCGCGGTCGCCTCCGCCCAGTCGTCGTCGGACCCGATGAACTTGTCCTTGTCGTGGTCGTCGCGGGTCGACAGCTCGAGGTAGAAGTCGTCGAGCCCGAAGTCCTGGAGCAGGGAGAGCACGAAGTGGAGCAGGTGCTTGACCTCGTCGGGTGCCTGCTCCTTGGTGACGTAGGAGTGGGAGTCGTCCTGGGTCATCCCGCGGACCCGGGTGAGGCCGTGGACCACTCCCGACTTCTCGAACCGGTAGACGGCGCCGAACTCGAACAGCCGGAGCGGCAGCTCGCGGTAGGACCGGCCGCGGCTCTGGAAGATCAGGTTGTGCATCGGGCAGTTCATGGCCTTGAGCCGGTACTCGGCGCCCTCGACCTTGATGGGCGGGTACATGGTGTCGGCGTAGTAGGGCAGATGGCCCGAGGTGTGGAACAGCCCGTCCTTGGAGATGTGGGGGGTGCCGACGTACTGGAACCCCTCCTCGATGTGGCGCCGCCGGACGTAGTCCTCCATCTCCCGCTTGATCACGCCACCCCGGGGGTGGAACACCGCGAGCCCGGAGCCGAGCTCGTCGGGGAAGGAGAACAGGTCGAGGTCGCGGCCGAGCTTGCGGTGGTCGCGTTTCGCGGCCTCCTCGAGCCGGTGAAGGTGGTCGGCGAGCGCCCCCTTGGACTCCCACGCGGTGCCGTAGATCCGCTGCAGCTGCTGGTTGTTCTCGTCGCCGCGCCAGTACGCCGCAGCGGTGCGCATCAGCGTGAAGGCCGGGATCCGCTTGGTGGTCGGCAGGTGGGGGCCCCGGCACAGGTCGGACCAGGCGACCTCGCCGTTGCGGCGCACGTTGTCATAGATGGTGAGCTCGCCACCGCCGACCTCGACGCTGGCGCCCTCGGCAGCGTCGTCTGCCTGGCCCGAGCCCTTGAGGCCGATCAGCTCGATCTTGTAGGGCTCGTCCTGCAGCTCGTCGAGCGCCTCGGCGTCGGTGGTGACCCGGCGCTCGAACCGCTGGTTCTCCTTGATGATCTTGCGCATCGCGGTCTCGAGCTTGACGAGGTCGTCGGGGTGGAAGGGCTCGGCGACGTCGAAGTCGTAGTAGAACCCGTCGGTCACCGGCGGCCCGATCCCGAGCCGGGCGTCCGGCCACAGCTGCTGGACCGCCTGCGCCAGCACGTGTGCGGTGGAGTGGCGCAGGATGTCGCGCCCGTCGGGGCTGTCGATCGCCACCGGCTCGACCTCGTCGCCGTCGGCGAGCTCGTGGGAGAGGTCCCGCAACTCGCCCGCGACCCGGGCGGCCACCACCTCGGTGTCGTCGGCGAAGAGCTCCCACGCCTTCGTGCCGGTCGTGACCGTCCGCTCCTCGCGCGCGTCAGCGGCGAGCACGGCGATCTTGATCTCGGGCACGGCAGGACTCCTCGGTCGGGCTTCGTGGACCCGTCGAGCCTATCCGCCGCCTTCGGCCTCCAGCACGTCGATATCACCCGGCGTCGGCAGGGGGGCTCCCGCACCGGCTCAGCCGGCCGGCGGCACAACCCTGCCGTGAGTCAGAAACCCCCACCGTCGCCACCGCCACCGCCGTCGAAGCCACCGCCGTCGAAGCCACCGGCCCCGGGGTCGCCATAGCCTTGCCCCAGGTAGACCTGGGACCCGAGGTCGGGAGCGGAGTAGATCCACGCCATGGCGAGCCCGCCGGCCGCCGCGTCGGCCGGGAAGTAGCCGCGGGCGTAGGGGTGGAACCGGGCGCCTGCCTCCCAGTACGGCACCTTGCGGGGACCGATCTTCACGGTGCGGACCTCGGGCTTCTCACGGGCGGCGAGCTGGCTCACGCAGCGGGCGCACGCAGGGACTCTGCGGGTCCCGATCCGCGGGCTGGTCCACGTCACGTCGCGGCCCGACGGGCCGTGCTGCGGGTTGAAGAAGCACGGCACGCGAAGCTCCGGGACGGGCTGGCCGGCGATCCGGTGACGGACGCACACGAGTGCGTAGCGGCCGGTGGCCAGGGTGTCGACCAGGCTGCTGATCTCGTCGATGTGCGAGAGCCGCGGGGCGTCCCACTTCGCGCGCTCGTAGGCGTCGAGGGCGGTCTGGTAGTCGGTGCGCGTGGCCTCGTCGAGGGTGCGGTCGCCGACCGCGTCACCGAGCCGCCGGAGCTGGTCGCCGAACACCGTGACGTCCTCGTCCGCGACCTGGCGCACCTGCTCGAGCTCGACCGCCCGTCGGCGCCGGTCGTCGCGCACGCTGACCACGCGCCGTACGCCGTAGACCCCCGCGCCCCCCGCGGCGGCCACCAGCAGCAGCCACTCCATCCTGTGTGTCTATCAGGCGGGACGGCCCTGAGGCGAGGAATGTGCCCGCTTCGTTATCGGGTCAGGCGGTCCGGGCCAGGGGCGTGTCCTCGTCGATGTCGACGGTCCGGGTGTCGGTGAGGGCGTACATGCAGGCGAACGACAGGATCGCCATCGCGAACACGTAGATCGCGATGGACATCGAGGTGCCGGTGGCGTCGAACAGGGCGACCGAGACGATCGGCCCGAGCGCGCCACCGAAGATCGCGCCGCCCTGGTAGCCGAGCGACGCGCCCGAGTAGCGGAGCCGGGTCGAGAACAGCTCGGCGTACATCGCCGCCATCGGCCCGTAGCCCATCGCCAGGAAGCCGGCGAGGGCGAGGGTGTGCGTGATCGCGAACCCCACCAGCGAGCCGCTGTCGACGGTCCAGAAGACGAGGAATGCCGAGACCCCCATGCCGACGCAGCCGATGAGGTACAGCGACCGGCGTCCCACCCGGTCCGAGAGCGCGCCCCACGCCGGGATGCAGAGGAAGGTCACGGCGCTCGAGAAGAGCAGGACGCCGATCACCTCGCCGCGGGAGAACCCGATGTCCGGCGCGGTGGCGTAGGCGATGATGTAGGAGACCAGGATGTAGAAGTACGAGTTGATGATGATGAAGGCGCCCGCCGCCAGCACCACCTGCTTCCAGTGGTGCTTGAACACCTCGACGATCGGGACCTTGGCCTCGGACTTCTCGGCCTTGACCTTGGCGAACCCGGGGCTCTCCATGATCTTCAGCCGGATCACCAGCCCGACCGCGACCAGCAGGATGCTGAACACGAAGGGGATCCGCCAGCCCCAGGCCTGGAAGCTCTCGTCGGGCATCGCGGCCAGGAGCAGGAACGCGGTGTTGGACAGGATCAGGCCCGCCGGCACCCCCATCTGTGGCCAGCTGCCGTAGAAGCCGCGGCGACCCGGCGGCGCGTGCTCGACCGCCATCAGCACGGCGCCGCCCCACTCGCCGCCGACGCCGAGACCCTGCACGAACCGGAGCACCGTCAGCAGGATCGGGGCCATCACGCCGATCTGGTCGTAGGTCGGCAGGATCCCGATCGCGAACGTCGCGAGGCCCATCATCGTGAGGGTGGCGATGAGCATCGACTTGCGCCCGATGCGGTCGCCGAAGTGGCCGAAGACCGCGCCCCCTACCGGGCGTGCGAAGAAGCCGACGCCGAAGGTCGCGAACGACAGCAGGGTGCCGGTCACCGGGTCCTGGGCGGGGAAGAACAGCGCCGGGAACACCAGCGCCGCGGCGGTGCCGTAGATGAAGAAGTCGTACCACTCGATGGTGGTGCCGATCAGACTGGCCGCTGCCACCTTCTTGACGTCCGAGGTCTGCCCGGTGGTCTGGTCGGTCTGCGCTTGTGACATGGGGGTCTCCCGAGTTGTTCCGAGCCCCCGAATGGCCTCGAACCTAGGGAAGACCGCTGGTCGGGGTCAATGGTTGCCGCGACGAACGGCGGCACGCGCACGACGAGCGGTGGTGTCTGTGTGGGCGATACTGGGTTCGAACCAGTGACCTCTTCGGTGTGAACGAAGCGCGCTACCACTGCGCCAATCGCCCCGTGAGACTGCGGCGGGAACTCTACATGGCCGCCGGGCGGGCCACGTAACCGACGTCAGCCGGTCGTCTGGCTGGTCTGCTTGCGCCCGGACTTCGCGGCGGCGTCGGCGCGCTCGATCGCCTCGTCGAGGCGCTCGATCTCGTCGGGGCGGCCGTGGTAGCGGCGGTAGCTGTAGACGATCAGCGCCACCGCGATGCAGGCGGACGCGACCTGGGTGAGGCCGGTCCACAGGCCGCCGGGGAGCCACCAGGACTCGGGCAGCGGCCACCAGCCGGGAGCGGGCGGGTAGGCGATCCAGAGCACGCCGCACCCGGCCAGGATCGCCACGCCCAGCATCGACAGGGTGATCTTGGGCCAGGTCTCGACCCCCTCGGCGGCCCCCTTGAGCGCGCGGAGCTTGACCGGCTCGACCCGGCGGTCGGCCCAGTCGTACTGCTGGGAGAGCAGGGCCAGGCCGGCGAAGATGCCGAGCAGTCCGGGTCCGGGGAGGAAGATCGCGGCGACGCCGACCAGCAGAAGCACCCAGCCCAGGGTCTCGAGCACGATGCGCTTGGCGGTTCGACTCACCACCGCTGCTCCCCCTCCCGGCTCACCCCGCGAGCCTATCCGCCCGACGAAGCCCGTGCGGGACCTTGCCCACAGGCGTCACGGGTCGGGGTGCTCGGCCTCGCGCTCGGCCCACGTGGACCGGGCCTTGTCGGTCAGGGGTCCGGGGGCCGGCAGCGCGCGGCCGTCCCAGCGCGACACGCCCTGCACGTCGCGGGTGGTCGAGGCGAGGAACACCTCGCTGGCCCGGTCGATCACCTCGATGGGCTCGTCCACCTCCACCGCGCCGCACCAGTCGATGATCAGTGCCCGGGTCACCCCTGCGAGACAACCGCTGGCGAGGGTCGGCGTCCGCAGCTGACCGTCGACGACGTAGAAGACGTTGGAGCCGGTGCCCTCGCAGAGGTGTCCGGCCAGGTTCGCGAACACGGCCTCGCTGGCACCCCGCTCCGCGGCGTACGCCAGGGCGCGCACGTTCTCGCCGTACGACGTGGTCTTGAGGCCGGCCAGCGCTCCCCGCTCGTTGCGCGGCCACGGCACCGTCACGACCGCCGTCACCTCGGGAGCCGGATCCATCGCCGACGCCGCCACGACCAGGGTCGGCTCGCCTCCGACGCGCGGCGAGCCCAGCGGTGCCCGGCCGGCGGTGTAGGTGATCCGGACCCGGCCCAGCGGCATCGGCTCCCCCTCGAGCACCGCGGCGACCCCCCGACGTACGGCGGCGTCGTCGACGTCGGGAAGACCGAGCCCCGACGCGCTGCGGGCGAGCCGCTGCAGGTGCCGGGTGAGGGCGAACGGGACGTCGTCGACGACCTTGATCGCCTCGAACACCCCGTCGCCGACGGTCAGTCCGTGGTCGTCGATCGCCACCGCCGGGGCGGTCGGATCGGGCAGCAGCTCACCGTTCACCCACGCGCGCATGACCTCACTTTAGGAGCCGACACGGGGTGCCCCACCGGATTTTGACGCGTCGTGGGCATCGGCTACTGTTCTGACCGCACCGGCCCCAGGGCTGGTTCGCAAGCGGACGTAGCTCAGTTGGTAGAGCGCAACCTTGCCAAGGTTGAGGTCGCGAGTTCGAGCCTCGTCGTCCGCTCGGAGAGGTCCCCGGCGTTGGCCTCCACGGTGGGTTGGCCGAGAGGCGAGGCAACGGACTGCAAATCCGTCTACACGGGTTCAAATCCCGTACCCACCTCGCGGAACCCACCACAACTCAAGATCACGGGCGATTGGCGCAGCGGTAGCGCGCTTCCTTGACACGGAAGAGGTCACTGGTTCAAACCCAGTATCGCCCACCAACACATCTCTGCAGGTCAGAGAAACAATGAAGCCCCTCAGCCAATAGGCTCGAGGGGCTTCGTCGTCCCGCAGTCGGCTTAACAGTCGGCTCAACTCTCATCCGGTGACCGCTTTCGGTCCGCCGCAGGGAGTTCGAACAGCGTCTCCATGACAGCGTGGATCTCGCCGTGCACAGAGCGCGGTCAGCCCTTGAGGAGCCACTCCGCCACCGGAGTCCCGCCCGGGCGGAACAGGATCGAGTTCACCTTTGTCCCCTCTGTGTGTTTACATCGCCGCACCGGCAGCCTTAGGCGGGGCCGTACGGACGCGGGAACCCGAGACCGTCCAGCGTCTCCTCCGCTGCGTCAGCCAGCGCCCATTCGAGCTCGTACGCCTTCTCCAGGACGAGGTCCTCGTACTCCTGGTTGTGCCTTATGTCGAACTGGTCGTGTTCGAGGGACCGCTCGACGTAGTACCACACGCTGTCGATCCTCTGAGCGAGGTCGTCAACAAGGCCCCACTGGGGACGCTCGGCGGTCTCGCCCGCCTTGGCCCACTCCAAGACGGCAGCAGTGCGCTCGTACTCTCGCAGCCCAGCAGTGATCTGGAGGAGCCGGACCGAGAACTTCTGCCCACCCCAGGGGCCGTCCAGCTGCAGCCGGTCCAGCCAGTCCTTCAGGTCGGCGAGCCACGGCCGATACTCCGCTAGGGTCTGGAGGGGCCATACTCCGGCGGCGGCACCGGCGCCTGCGCCGAAGCTGCCGAGAACGCTCGATCCACCCGCTGCCAGTTCCCGCACGAACTTGAAGACCTCCTGGGTCTGGCGTTCGTAGAACTCTCGCTGCTCCCGGGCGGTCTTCTCCGCATGCACGCGTGCTTCCTTCGAAGCGGAATCGGCCTGCGCACGTGCCTCTATCGAGGCTGACGCGGCCTGCTTTCGGCTGCTCCGCAGCGAGAGGAAGGTGGAAGCCACTGAGACGACCGCGGTGATCGCGGCCGCGGTCACCGCTGCCTGTGCCTGATCCATCTGTACACGATGCCATTGCCTCCAATGCCCGTCACGGTCCGGAGGACGACACTTCAACCAGGCTCATCGGCGCCCTCATCGCGGCATGTGAGTGCAGTTCGTCGGACGTCGGGCCCCACGGACTCCACGTGGAACCTGGCCACCACGCGGCGGCCTCTTTAACCACGATGCCCGCCGAGGCTACTCGGACCCGCAGTCCCGCTTCTCCCCCGAGACGGGCCTGTCCGGGTGCGAACTTGGACGGGCGGAGCAACGGGCCCGGGTTTTGGGTACGGCACCACGCGGCAGCACCTACCGTGAACTGACGACCAGTCCTGGTCTGGTCGCCTACGGGGAGGTTCTGCCATGGCGCTGTTCGTACGCCGCACATCATCACCCACCGCCGTCATCGTGCCGCCAACGGCCGATGCGGTCGCCGACCTTCACGACCTGGTCGAAGCCGTCGGCGGTCGCCACCTGCTGCATGCTGAAGTCCGCGGCGCCGACGAGGACGGACAACCGGGCGCCGGCGGCAGCGGCAAACCGACCGGCCAGCCACCCGCCGGCGGCGAAGCCGCCACCAAGCAGGCCGGCGCGTCAACCGATGAGACCAAGAAGGCCTCACCCCACCCGGCGGCCACCATCGCCGGCGCAGCCGTCTTCCTGATCGGGCTCATCATCGCCGTCAACGTGTTCGGTACTAGCTCCGGGCCGGGGTTCTCACCGGCCGAAGGGATCGGCGCGTTCACCTTGTTCTACATCGTCGCCCAAGCCACCGAACGGTTCGTAGAATTGTTCGTCCCCACGTTCGAGAAGATCGGCGGGCTGAAGAAGACCGAGCACGAGACCAAGCTCGCCAAGTCGATCGCCACCAGCTACGACCCGGCCGCCCGCACCGCTCGCGTCCACGAGCTCGCCACCGCCCCGGCGCCCGCTGACCCGAGGAAGAAGAAGCCGACGACACCGGAAGAGGAGGCCGCGAACGCCCAAGGCGAGATCGACCAAGCGCGCGCCAACCGGACCATATTCGTCTTCGGCCTGGCTGCCGCGCTCGGCATGGCCCTGTGCGGCTACCTCGAGGCCGACTTCCTGACCACGGTCGGCGTCGACTTCAAGGTCCCCGACGGCAAGCAGATGAGCACCGCCAACCAGGTACTGGCGCTGGCCGTCACCGGGCTGGTAGTCGGCGGCGGGTCCAAGGGCCTTCACGATCTGATCGGCAACATTTCCAAAAGCAAAGAGGACAAGGAGACGCCAGCGGAGACCAAGTAGCGGCTGGCGCCGTCACCACGTCATCCGGCCATGCGTCCGCACATCGCAGATCGCTCAGCGGCAGATGCGGGCACATACTCATCGCGGACAGCGGCCATTTGAGCCACTCCGGCGATGCTCATCAGTATCAACGGGCGTAAGTTGGTTGGTCTGAGGCGGGTCGCGTCGGCGGCGGGTCGGGTCGTCTCGAACACCGGAGTCGGCAATGAATGTCTTCAAGACATGGCATCGGTTGGCCGCCACGATCACGGTGCTCGCCGGAGCCTTGCTACTCGCGGCTCCATCGGCGAACGCCGCCCGGCCAATCCGTACCGAGGAACCGCCTGGCGAGTTCTTCATCCCTGCCGGCGAGGGATGCCCCGATTTCGGGGTGCACGGCGAGGGGATCCATCACACCCGCATCGTGCACACGCAGTTCTCGGACGGCCGGGAAGTAACCAACACCTCCGCGAGGATCGCCCTCACGAACGTGGAGACCCACCAAACGGTCGAGCAACTGTCCCGCTACATGAGCGTGACGACCGTCGACCCGGACACTGGTGACTTGCTCGTCGAGATTCATGGTCGCTTCTTCGTCGCGTTCTGGCCGGGCGACATCGGGCCGGACGGGTCCACCATCGTCACGGAAAGTATGTTGCTGAGCGTGGTAGGGCATCAGACGTTCACGCTGGACGCCGAGACGGGGGCCTTCGTGGATTACGAACTAGACGGCCAGGTCGTCTTTGACGTTTGCGCCGCCCTCTCGGGCTGAGGCACGGGGCCGACCGCGTCATCGTCACGCCGCCTAGGTCGTCCGCTCATCGGCAACGAGTACGCGCTCGTCGCGGCACGAGTGTGCGTTTCGGGCATGATCAGCGAGTGCCCGATCACTTAGCCATGGCGGAGTACCTCGCACGGGTTCGTCGCCTAACAGTGGACGCCGCGGAGTCCCCGTGAGCACTTCAGTTCAGGTCCTGTCCGGGCCGCTCGACGACGAGCGGCGCGGCGAACTGATCTTCGACGGCCACCTGCTGGTGTTCAAGAGCGTGCCAGCCCTCGTCGAGCTGGCGGCGCTGGGCAATGAAGTGGCTCCGGACCCCCCAACTGAGACCGACATCAGCCAGTTGAAGGAACGGTTCCGGCGGGCCCCGCACGTCACCGGGCTCATCCGCGTCGCCTTGGAACAGGTTGGAGTGGAACCTGCGCGCACCTATTGGGACCCGCCCCGACTGCGCATCGTCCCGCCAGCCACCGAGCGCGGAGTCGGGACCATCGGTTTCCACAGGGACACCTGGGGGTCCAACTTGCTCGCCCAGACCAACTGGTGGCTGCCGCTGCGCCCACTCACCCACGAGCGCACGATCGCGTTCTATCCCGAATATTGGTCGAAGCCGATCGCCAACACGAGCGCCGACTGGGACCTCGCGGCCATCCGCGACCGCAGACGGGCTGGCATGCCGCTCGAAGGTCTGCCGATGGTCCCGTCACCCACTACGCCACCAAGAACCGACTCCGAACTCAGGGTTGTGCTCGAGCCCGGTGACTTCCTCTGCTTCTCGGGAGCCCATCTGCATGCCAGCGTGCCGAACACATCTGCAGGAACTCGAGTCAGCGCTGAGCTACGCACGATCAACAGTGACGATCTCGCGCACGGACGTGGGGCACCTGACCTCGACGGAGACGCCCCCGAAACGCAGTTCCGCTGGTTCACGTCGATCGCGGACGGCACGCCGCTGAGCGCCAGCGACCGTTGGAGCTCCTCTTCGACGCCCGACGGGGATCCCGCCTGAACGCGCGCTCTTCGGTTTGTGGGATCGAGACGGCCGCCTTGGCGGCAGCTCATCGCCTTTCCCTGAACCCCACCGTGACCCGGCGGAGGATCCGATGCTCGCCGCGTGCCAGAGGGGACGACCGCGCACATCGCGGCATGTCAGTGCGTTTCCGCAGCCGCCTGTGGCAGGGTCACGCGATGTGGGTGCCGACTTCGTGTGGATGCGTCAGGAGTTCCCGTGGTTGGGGACCGGCTTCATACACGCGGTGCACGCCAGCGCTCTACCTGCCTTCCGCCGAGGCCTTCGCGACTTGCGGTTCGAGTTCTACGAGACGATCGGGTCACCCGATCGCACCGTCTTCGACCAACTCGCTGGCGCCTTCATGTTCCCCGAGTACTACGGCGGCGAGTGGGACGCCTTCAACGATTGGATCGGGGACGTCGAGCCGCCCCCACGATCGGTGCTCCTGTGGCACGACGCGGACCTGTTCGCCGCCTCGGAGGCCAAGCGGTTCGGGGAATGCTGCGCGATTGTTTCCGGCGTCTTCGATTCGTGGTCCGCGGACGGGAAGCAGGCGGAGCTCGTCCTCGTGGGCAACAGTCCAGGCTTCGCGCATCCATGAACTGAGCTATCGCTCATCGGCATGACCGGACAGCGGCATGTGCGGACGTTTGAGCGAGGTCCGCTCCAACGACGCGAGTGGGCTGAAGTCTCGCAGTGCCCTGGGCGGCATGACCTCTCCGAGCCAGACCATGCATTTTCCGGGGTGCGGGCTGCGGCGATGAGTCGTATGGTCGCAGGGTGGTCCCGTGCGCGCGGGACGCACTGGGGGAACGGGGGAGTCATGACGCGTTTACGGATTCTGATCGCGGCCGCTCTGGTGGGCAGTTGGACGCTGTTCGGCACCGGGGGCGGCGCCACCGCGGCGCCGACCTACCAGTGTTTCGGGCAGTCGGCCACCATCGTCGGCACGCCGGGCGACGACGTCCTCGTGGGCAGCGAGCACACCGCGGACGTCATCGTCGGTCTGGGCGGCAACGACACCATCCTCGGCGCCGAGGACCCCTACGCGGGGACCTCGTCGGGCGACCGGCTGTGCGGAGGCCCCGGCGACGACTACATCCGTGGCGCCGTCAGCCCGGACCGCATCCAGGGCGGCGCCGGCAACGACAACGTGGACGGAAGCTTCCTTTACGACTACATCACCCAAGGTGGCCCCGGTAATGACCGCGTGGCGGACTGCGACAGCGAGTACACCGGAGGTGTACGCACGATCTCCGGAGGCGCGGGGGATGACTGGGTATGCGTCGACGACTCCGTGACACGCATGTACGGCGACGGCGGCAACGACGTACTCACCGAGCTTGTCTGCGGCACCGACAGCCTGCTCTCGGGAGGGCCCGGTGACGACCAGATGTCGTCCTACTTCGACAACTTCCAGGGCACCAACTGCTCCGACTTCGGCGGCGACTTCCTGGACGCCGACCGGGTCCGTGGGGGCGACGGAAATGACTCCGCACGGGTCAATGTCGGGGACATCGTGACCGACACCGAGAGCGTGACGCGTGAGTGACCCCCGCCGCAGGTGACCTGCCCACAGGCAACCAACCGCTAATCGCCGTACTGATCGCGGCATGAGCGGACGCGGGCCACATGTGATTCAGTCTGGGACCCCGACCTGCCGGTGGATCCCGTTTATTGCGGTCCTGCGATCAGGTCGGTGGCGAAGCTGAAGGCGCTCCCGCTGGTGTCCATGACGTGCCCCACCACTGTGACAACCGGCTCGCTGTCGGAGCGGCTCAGGTCGAGCAGCAGCAGGTCCGCGTCGTCCGCGACCTCGCCGTCCGTGACGCGATGCACGGATACGATCGCGGCGTCCGGGCCGGCCGTGCCGAGTAGCTCGATAGTGGCGCCATCGGGCCACTGTTCGGGGTCGAGCACGCGGACCTCGACCTGCCGACGAGTCTGGAGGTCGACGTCGAGGAGCGAGTCGCCGACCCCCAGCGGGCCGAGGAACACGCGGCGGCTCGTGGCGAAGGCGCCGCTGCCCCAGCCGTCCCCGATCGCCATCGGAGGCCCTATGGCACTGCCGTCGGGATGCCATGCGAAGAGGCGGTCATCGACCACGACGGCGCCACCCCAGGTGGACACGAAGGGCGTGTGGGGCCCTAGCTGCGTGTCGTCAAGGAGCCGGTGGAGAGGAGCGGCCGGCCCCTGGACCGACCCGACACGTCCGGTGGTGTCGAGGACATCGACGTCGGCGACCTCCGTTGCAAAGTCGCCGTGGTAGACGCCGCCGCTGTTGTAGTAGGCGACGTAGCGGCCGTCGCTCGACCATCGCAGGTGCGAGTCGAGCTCGACGGACCAGACCGTGTGGTGCGGGGCGTACGGCGGCACCTCGTCCTCGAAGGCGAACGCGCCGGTAGTCAGGTCGAGCACCTGCACCCCGCTCGGAACCACATAGCTTTCTTCCCAGGCCGGATTATCCGTCGGGATGGGCGCGTGCCAGGCATAGGCCAGTCGTCGCCCGTCCGGCGAGAGGGCGACTCCTGGTCGCTCGGCGTCATGCAGCCGGCCGTCATGGAGGGCGGGGTCGTAGCCCGGCAGACGGAGCCGGTGATAGGCCCCGTCGGCTGCGGTGATGACGAAGACATCAGTGGCGTTGGTGACCACGGCAGTGGCGTGCCCGACCGCGAGATCGCGCTCCAACCGAAGGCCGCCGTCACCGACGACACCGTGCACGGAGGTGAGACCGTGCTCCGGAGGTTTCGGTGCCGGGTCCGGGTCACTGCTGAGGCGCTGGCCCTGGACGGCGACCGTCGCGATGACCGTCACCGTTGCGGCGACGGCTCCCACGGCCAGGGCGCGATTTCGCGTCCGGGCACGGCGGGCGCGCCGCCACAGCGTCGGATCCGGCCGGGGCGCGGGTGCGTCGTCCGCGACACGGCTCAGCAGGTCGCGCAACTGGTCACTCATGGCCATCTCCGATCAGCGACACCATGCCCGAGGAGAGGACCCGCAGCCTGCTCAGTGCCTGGCGTTGCGTCGACTTAACGGTGCCGAGGCCGATGTGCAGGACGCGGGCGGTCTCGGCCTCGGTGAGGTCCTCGTAGTAGCGCAGCACCAGCACCGTGCGCTGCTTGGGCGTGAGCTGGTCGAGCGCCCGTTCCAGGGTCACACGCAGCTCGACGTCCGGCCCCGGTCGGGCGCGGTTGTCACTAGGGCTGGGAGACGTCTCGACAGAGTGTCGACGGCGCCGCCACCACGAGATGTTTTCGGTGTAGAGGATGCGGCGCACGTACGGCTCCGGTGCGCCCTCGATCCGCTCCCAGGACTTGGCCGCCTTGAAGAGCGCCGTCTGCAGGAGATCCTCGGCAAGCTGGTGGTCGCGGGTGAGCAAGTACGCCGTCCGCAACAGCGCCGCGCTCCTGGCCCGGACGAAGTCATCGAAAGCCGCCTCGTCGTAGCTGGCCATGCGGACCTCCTGGTTCACCCTTCCACCAGTAACGACGCCATGGCGGCCTTCCGCGGAGGTCAGGCACGCCCGAATTTCTGCGTTTGAACCCGGTCGGCGAGGCTGCCTTGCGTGGTGGGCGCGGCCCAAGACGCGTTCGCCGTGGGTCGGCATGAGAGACAGCATGCTGTGCCGGGAACGCACTGTCATCGGCAGATCCGTGCACTTCGGACATGCACTTCGCCCATCACTTCGCCCAGCGTTGGTGAGGATTCTCTTCTCTCCGTAATTGCGCCGGCTCCGCCGTCGCGGGCCGTGGCTACGGGCGGCGCTGGCGCGCCGTCCTCGCCACAGCCCACAAAGGACAAACGAGGGTCGAGCGACCAGTCTCACCAGACGTGGATGGCCGCCGACCCGATCGCGGCACAGTGAGCTCGTCACCGGCCAGCGTCAACGGCGCTGCGCGTCGCTCCGCGATGACCTCCGGCCACCATTGACCCAGGCCGGCGTCGAGCAGGAGCCGCTGGCTATCGGGTCAACGGCCCGGAAGTGCCCGCGCCTCTGCCTGACAAAGCGCCTGACACCGCGATCGCTCCCACGGCGACACCTGTGGACTCCCCGCAACTCCAGGTCACGCTCAATCGAGCGTCACCCTGCTCACCAAGACACCGCGGAGTCGGTTGACACGGAAGAGGTCACTGGTTCAAACCCAGTATCGCCCACCACACGAGAACGGCCCGTGACCTGCGGAAGCGCGGATCCGGGGCCGTTTCGTCCTGTCGACACGGACCGCTCGAGTGGGCCTTGCCTGACAGACGACCTGATTGGCCATCGATGGTGCTCGGCTGTTCCGGCAGGTCCGAGGGCGGGTCCATGCCCGTCGCAACGCCCAGAAACCCGGCTGCAGCCCGTGAGGGTAGACAGCCCGGCTGCCGGCACGAGTTCGGATGGTGCGAACGCTCCCGCGGCCGCGCGCGAAGTTTGCCAAAGTTGCATCGACAAGATGCACTCGTCCTGGTGAAGGAGCGATGACGCAGTTCGAACCGGCCGAGGGCGCCGCGGCTCACCGCTGGTACCGCTCCTACGGTCTCCAGTTCGTCCTCGCGGTCGGTCTGTTCGGCGCAGCTGTGCTCGTCGCCGCCATCTACCAGCTTCCGGTCCGAGATCCGGATGATTCGATCGTGGGGCCCGCCTACGTCCGGCTCCCGCTGATTGCCGTCGCCTGCTTTCTCGGCGACGTCGCGGTGCGCTGTGCGAGGCGGGGCGGTATTCGGGGACTGCGCTCAACCATCCCAGCCGTGCTGCGGGAGCGGTGGCCGGCGCCGCACGTACGGCTCGTGCTCATCGGGATGGGCAGCTGGTACCTCGCATATGTCGGGTTCCGAAACCTGAAGAGCTACGTCCCCTTTGTGCGGCCGCACACGATGGACGACACCTTGCTCGAGATCGACCGAAAGCTGGCGCTCGGCCACCACCCAGCCTTGCTGCTGCACGATCTACTGGGCACAGGGGCGGCCGCTCACCTGATGTCGATCACCTATGTCGCGTGGATCCTGTTCCTGACCCTCTCGTTGCTGGTGGCACTGTTCTGGACCCGCAACCTCGACACCGCCTGCTGGTACGTCACGGCGGTCGCCGTCAACTGGGTGCTGGGTGTGTCGGTCTACTACCTGGTTCCGTCGCTCGGCCCGGTGTATGTGCGGCCGGCATGGTTCACAGACCTGGCAGAGACGCAGGCGACCCACATCGCGCAGAGCTGGTTGTCGGACCGAGTGGAAATGCTCGCCGACCCGTTCGGAACTCCCGCGCTGCAGACAGTGGCCGCGTTTGCGTCCCTCCATGTGTCCGTCACGGTCACCGCGTTCCTGATCGCGCGCATGAGCAGGCTGCGGCCCGTCTTCATACAGTGGGGGCTCGGGTCGTTCCTGATCCTGAACATCCTGGCGACCGTCTACCTGGGTTGGCACTACGTCGTGGATGTCCTCGGCGGCATGGCGATCGGCGTGGCCGCGGTGTGGATCGCCGCCTTCGGCACCGGAAACCGGCATCGGTTGCCGTCCCTTCGGCCCACCCGCTCCCCCTCGGCCAACATCACGCCGTCACAGCGAGCCCAGGATCGTTCGGAGCGCCCAGTCGCCAGGGGCACGCGCGACCCGAAGCCGAAGGACTCCGGACGTGGCCGACAGCCGTGACCGTCGTCCTGCCCGTCGGCTCATCCTCCTCCTCACCCGGGAGCCACGTGCCCACCCTGTTCGCTGTCGGGCTCCTGGGTCTCAGTGCTTCTCCCTGGCCAGGCTGCTACGGCTCGGCTTGCCGGGAGCGCAGGCGTACGCGCGCCGGCCGATACCTTGAGAGGCGCTGTGCGAGGAGGAACGGCGTGTCGACCGGAGAGTCGTCGAAGGCGTGGCCACGCGTGAGCGACGGTCGGCGTGCTCACGCGTCGGAGTACTGGTGGCTCGCCCGCGTGTGGCTCATCGTGGCGGTGTTCACGATCCTGACCGCCGTGGCCGCCCACCACGTCGGCATTCCGGTCAGAGACCCGGATGGCGCATGGGTTCGGTCACGGGTGGTCCTCTCCCTCGCGTTGTTCCTGGTACTCATCCCGGTGGACGCATGCGTGCGCGCCCGCCGTCGAGGGTGGCCGTCGATGCGAGGGACGCTGCGCATGATGCGCCACAGGTGGACGCCTCGCCGTATGGCCCTGGTCGTGAGTGCCCTGCTCGCCTACTACGACGTGAACTTCTGCTACCACAACCTGAAGAGCTGGGTCGTCTTTCACCAGCCCCAGGACGACCTGCTCCAGCGCTGGGACGGATGGTTGTTCCCCGGACACAGCCCCGCCGGCCTGTTGCATGACCTGCTGGGGCAGAACGTCGCCGCATACGTGCTGATGGCGATCTACATGTCGTTCTCGACGGTCGTGCTGGTGTCGATCGTCGGCGTGCTGGTCTTCGTCCGGCGGACTCGGCGTGCGTACGTGTTCATCGCCTCAGCGAGCTGGGTCTGGATACTCGGCGTCGGCTCGTACTACCTCATTCCGTCGCTGGGACCGTTCAGCTCCGCGCCACAGCAGTTCTCCGGCCTCCCTCACACGATGACCCAGGACACGCAGGCCCGATACCTCGCTCAACGTGCCCACCTTCTGACGGAGCCGATGGCGCCGGACGCGACCGCCCAGATCGCGGCGTTCGCCAGCCTGCACGTCGCCATCGTCTGCCTCCTCCTGCTGACCGCGCGCTACTACCGACTCCGGCGAACCTCCTGGGCCCTGTCCGTCTATCTCGTGGGCACCGGGCTGGCCACCGTCTATCTGGGCTGGCACTACGTCGTCGACGTCGCCGCCGGCCTCGCCATCGCCGTGGCCGCTCTCGCACTCGGGCAACTGACGATCTACCCACGGCGGGGACTGCGGTGGGTTCCGGGCCGGCGCGGTCACGGTCACGCACCGTGCCTCACCACCACTGAGGCCTCCGGCTCGGTGTAGGTGGGCCGTTCGTCGCCAATGCGCGTTCCTGCTCGGCCCCCATCGACTCGGCCAGCCACGAGCGTGCTGGTCCCGTCCGCCTCGGCCAGCCACTCCCCTTGCTCCTGGGTGCGAGCGTCGCCGGCATGGGTGACGGCCGGGCCTGACAAAGCGGCCCCCGCCGTGTCAGTGGCGGAGGCCGCTTTCAAGAGAGTCCTTCGCCGCGCGGCGCCATCGCACGTGGAAGCGCTCGCGCTGCGCCCCCCGGTCCCCCTGGCTCCCGACGATAGGGGACGGGGCGGGGTCGGGGTATCGCTCACTTGCCGTAATCCCTGCGCGGAGAAGGCTCCCGCCACCGGCCCATCGATCGGCAGCATGAACGCGAGGGAAGGGCCGGCACACCCCTGACTCGGGAGGACCGGCCCTTCGGTCAGATGCGGGCATTGTCTAGCAGGCGCCCCTCACGTTGGGCAGCAGGCATCCGGTGGAGAAGGTGCCCGGAATGGGCTCGGTGATGCCATTGGTGCTGTCGGTGATCGCCACGTTGGTATAGGTCACCGACGCGATCTCCAGGCTCTGTCCGGGCGGGCAGGAGAAGCTTCCCGCGCTCGGCGGCATGAGGGTCAGCGACGCGGTCACCTGACCGTTCTTGCCGGAGCTGAACGTCCCGCTCGCAGTGACCGGGCCGCTGACGGTCGTCTTGTTGGAGGCGCTCGGGTTGGCACCACCCCGGTTGACGCACACGTAGTCAGCGGTGGCGTCAGCCGATGCCACGTAGGTGATGAGCTGGTTGGTCCCGAGGCCGGCTTCCTTGAAGTTGACCGTCAGGTTGGTGCCGCTCAGCTGTGCGCTGGCACGCACGAAGTGCGGACTGACTGCGTGCGCCGCGGTGGCTACCGCCACCATCAGAAGGAGCGGAGCACACAGGAAGATGAGAAGTCGCTTGAACATGGGATATTCCTCGCTGTTGGAACCAGAGTGTGAATGGGCGACCGGAGGAATTGGACCCGGGATAGGCTGCGAACAGCCCCCGGCCCGGCCGCGATAGCTGCGAAGTGACTGCCAGGTCTCGTCGTAGATCCCTGGGTCGGGGGCCCTCGTTCAGACGAAGGCAGGCATGACAAAGCGTTCGAGACGATCCCGATCCTTGCCCCCTGCACGGTGGGATCCCTTTAGAGTTCGCGTGCCCTACGCACGATGTCCCCCAGACCTGCTCACGTTCGTCACGTGAGCCGGTGATCCACACTTCTCTCTCCACGGGGGCCTGTCAAGGTCGCACCCCCCGTCCGAAGCGGGGGACACCGAACCTCGGTACGGCAGTCGTCGATCTCGCCGGCGACCGGTCATGAACCACGGCCGCGCTGTCTGCGCAGTGCGCGGTCAGGGCCCGTACGCGGGCGGGCGCCAGTACCGTCGATGGAGCGACCAACGGGGAACTCGGGCGCCCAGCGGGCCCGGACGCGGGGGCCCAGGCGGGCGGGCTCGGTCGAGCAGAACTCGGTGCCCTCGATGTCTGCATCACGAACATGTCTCCCCCATGTGCCTCCCCGATGCGGGCACCAGGTGCCCCGACTCCCGGACCGTACGTGTCCAGATCGGCCATCGGGTGCAACCCCCGGTCCCCATATCCGGGGCCGCAGCGCTACTCGGTGGTCACGGCCCTCAGCACGTCGACCCTGCTGGCCCGTCGTGCCGGCCCCAGGGCGGCGAGGACGCCGACGCCCGCGGCGATCACCAGGTAGAAGCCCAGGGTCAGGACAGGGACGTCGACGCTGGTGATCCCCTCCTCGACGAGGGCGCGGCTCAGGGCGATGCCCGAGACGGCTCCCAACGCGACGCCGGTGATCGCGCCCAGGAGGGCCATCAGCAACGACTCCCGTCGTACGACGGTCCGCAGCTGGCGGCGGGTCCCACCGACGGCCCGGAGCACGCCGAGCTCGTGGGTGCGTTCGACGACGGAGAGCACGAGCGTGTTCACGATGCCGAGGATCGCGACGATGACGGCGAGCAACAGCATCGCCGTGACGATCCCCAGCAGCTGGTTGACCGAGTCCTGTGCGTTCCGGGTGATGTCGTCGGGGTCGTTCACCGTGACGTTGGGGTAGTCGATGAGCGCCTCCTCGATCGCGGTCTTGGCCTCAGCGGGCGGGGTGCCGGGCGTGGTGATCAGGACGGCGCCGTCGAGCGACGCCGTGACGTTGGTGCTGAAGTCGAGCATGCTCATCACGTAGCTGGCGTTGATCAGGCTGCCCTTGCTGAACGTGCCGGCCACCTGCAGCGTGGTGTCGCCGGTCTCGGGGAAGGTCACCGTCACCCTGTCCCCGGGCCTGACACCGAGGTCGTCCGCGGCCACGGTCGAGACGAGGATGCGGCCCGGCGCGAAGGAGTCCAGGGACCCCGTCTCGATGCCGAGGTCGATCACGTGGTCGAGGCCGAGAGGGTTCACGGCCGTGACCAGGGCGCTGTCCCCGTTCACCTGCGCGGCCGTCTCTCGCACCTCGACGACGTCGGCGACGTCGTCGCGACGCCGCAACAGGTCGGCGACCGACGGGCTGAGCCCGAGTCCCGCCCCTGCGGGCTCGAGGATGAGGTCCGAGCGGTTGCCTCCCGCGACGGCCTCCTCGACCGACTCCCTCAGCGAGGCCGCGGTGACCGCGACGGCGGCGACGACCGTCAGGCCGATCGTGAGAGCCAGCGCGGTGGCCGCCGACCGCCTCGAGCTACGGGCGATGTTGCGAGCCGCGAGCCGCCAGCCCCCGCCGCGTCGTCCGTGCTCGGCCAGGCGCGCCGTTGCGCGGGCGAGGGCGGGTCCGACGATCATCAGCCCGACGAACGTCGTCACGGTCGCGAACAGGGTCGCCCAGCGCTGGTTGCCGACGACCGCGGTGACGACGAGGCCGGCGAGGCCGACGCCGGTGACGACCACCCCGACGGCGCGGCGCCTGTCGCTGATCCCGCCGCTGGCCGGGACCACGTTGCGCAGCGCTTCCATGGGCGCGACCCGGGCTGCGCCCCAGGCAGGGGCGACGGCGGCCACCATCGTCACGAGGAGCCCGACCGCCAGGCCGATGACCACGGTCCGCGGCGCCAGGGCCGGCGTCGTGGTCGGGATCTCGACGCCGATCAGGTCGAGCATCTCCCGGATCCCGGCAGCGAGACCGATGCCGGACACGACTCCGACGGCGCCGGACACCAGCCCGATCGCCACGGCCTCGGAGAGGACGCCACCGAGGATCTGCCGCCGCGTGGCACCGACGGCGCGCAGCAACGCGACCTCGCGCCGTCGCTGGGCGACCAGCACGTTGAAGGTGTTCCAGATGACGAACGAGCCGACGACGACCGACACGCCCGCGAAGACCAGCAGCACGGTGGTGAAGATGCCCAGCGAGTCGCGCACGGCCTGGGTGCCGTCGGCGGCGACCTGCTCCCCCGTCAGCACGTCGACCTCGTCGGGGAGGACCTCGGCGACGCGGTCGCGCAGCTCCCGCGCGCCCACGTCGTCGTCGGCCAGGGCGTCGACCTCGTCGACCACGCCCTCCTTGCCGAGCAGCCGTTGCGCGGTGGGCAGGTCGAACCCGGCGAGCGTGGCACCGAGCAGGCTGTCGTTCTCCCCGAACCCGATGACCCCGACCAGGGTGAAGGTCCTCCTGCTCTCGGGGAGGACGACGCCGACCGGGTCACCCAGCCGGTAGCCGGCCTTCGCCACGGTGCGGGCGTCCAGCGCCACCTCGTGGGCACCGGACGGCGTACGGCCCTCACGGAGGGAGGCCTCACCGGCGAGCCTGCGGTCCTGGGGCAGGCTGGTGCCGATCGTCGGGGCGCCGCCGGGCTGGATGGGGTCACCCTGCCGGTCCAGGACGAGCGCGTAGCCGAAGACGGACCCCTCGGCGACGTCCACCCCCGGGACCCCGCGGACCGTGGCGACCGTGGCCTCGTCGAGGGGGCGGACCTGTCCTCCCGTGGTGGCGATGTCGGCGTCGTAGGCCGCCTTCGACTTCACGACCACGTCGGTCCCGGACGTGAGGCCGGAGTAGAGCTCGTCGAAGGCCTTCACCATCGTGTCGGAGAGCACGAAGGTGCCCGAGACGAAGGTGACGCCGACCGTCACCGCCGCGATCGTCAGCAGCAGGCGGAGCTTGTTGACGAGCAAGTTGCGGAGCGAGACCTTCAGCATGTCAACCGCCGAGCCGGCCCATGACCGCGAGGATCCGCTCCCTCGTCGGCTCGGCGAGCTCCTGCACGATCGTCCCGTCGACGAGGAAGACCACGCGGTCGGCATGGGCAGCCGCGCTCGGGTCGTGGGTCACCATCAGCACGGTCTGGCCGAGGTCGTCGACGACCGATCGGAGGAACCGGAGCAGCTCGGTGCTGGACTTCGAGTCCAGGGCCCCGGTGGGCTCGTCGGCGAAGACCACCTCCGGGCGCGCGATGAGGGCCCGCGCGACCGCGACCCGCTGCTGCTGTCCGCCGGAGAGCTCACTGGGCCGGTGCCGCAGCCGGGGGCCGAGGTCGAGCTTGGTGACGACGGTGTCGAACCAGGCCGGGTCGGGTCGCCGCCCCGCGAGGTCGACCGGAAGCGTGATGTTCTCCTCGGCGGTGAGCGTCGGCAGCAGGTTGAAGGACTGGAAGACGAAGCCGAGCCGGTCGCGCCGCAGGAGGGTGCGCTCCCGATCGGAGAGTGAGGCAAGGTCCGTCGCACCGATGAACACGTGGCCGGCCGTGAGCGTGTCGAGCCCGGCCAGGCAGTGCATCAGCGTGGACTTGCCGGACCCCGAGGGGCCCATGATGGCGGTGAACTGACCCCGCGGCAGGTCGAGCGACAGGTCGTCGAGCGCGGTCACCGCGGTGTCCCGGGCGCCGAACACCTTCCGCGCCCGCTCGGCCCTCGCGGCGAGCGTGGTGGCGCCACCGGGCGCACCCTCCTGCTCGCGGGCAGCGGACGGGGACGCGTGGAGTGGTGGGGACATGCACCCAGACTGCGCCGTCCGGAGCGGGAGGTTCAGGGGCGTCGGGCCCGCACCACCGGGACCTATGGATCGGTCCGGCCGGGCGTGCCTCCACTCTCCGGGGGCGACCGGGGCGACGCGGGCACCTCGTCCCGCCGTCTCGGGACTGTCGGCCCTGCAGTTGTGTGTCGCGAGGCGCGAGGGTGGGCCCACCATCCCCGAGCGATCGGCGTAGACGTTGACGGCGGACCAGCCCCCGGCCCTCGAGCCCGTGCAGGTGATGCTGCTGTGGCTCCCGCTCGGGGTCGACGGGAACCCGGCCGTGCGGTGGAGCAGAGCGGGCTACGAGGCGCTCCTCGCGCGGCGCGAGCACCGGGCGCCACTCGCCCTGTTCCACTCCGCCCTGCAGGTCAGGCTCGGGGGAACGGCCTGGGTGGTGGAGATGGCGCCCGCGTGGGGCACGCCGGACGGCGACCGTGGAGTCGTCGGCGTGGGCGCGGTCGGGCTGGCGCCCCTGGGGCGCTCGCGCTTCTTCCGGTACGAGGTCCGCCGCTGGAGCGGCGGAGTCGTCCCGGACGCGCAGCAGGCCGTCGACGGGCCGGTCCCGCTGACCGCCAGCGAGGCCAGGGCGAGAACGCTCCTGGCGCTCGTCCCCGAGTGCCCGAGACCGGTGTGGGGTCGGGACCAGCTCGGCGCGGGCCAGATGTGGAACTCCAACTCGATGGTGGCCTGGCTGCTGTCCCGGAGCGGCCTGCTGGGCCCGCAGCTGGTCCCCCCGGCCGGTGGCCGTGCCCCGGGGTGGGCCGCCGGGGTCCGCGTGGCGGGGCGCCAGATGTCGCGTCGGGCGTGCGGAGCGGGGGCTGCGTCGGAGGTGACGTCGTGGCCCTGAGCCGGGCGGTGCGGACCGGCCTCACGGCCGGTGGGGTCGCGGGCTTCGCGTGCCTGCAGTGGCTCGGCCGTACGCATGGATCGACGCGGGCAGAACGCCACCGGTCGATGCCGGGAGACGACCTGGTCCGTTGCCCGCAGACGGTGGCCACCCACGCGATCACGATCCCGGCGCCCCCGGAGCGCGTGTGGCCGTGGCTCGCCCAGGTGGGGTGGCACCGGGGCGGCTGGTACACCGCACGTTGGGTGGACGCGCTGCTGTTCCCGAGCAACGAGCCCAGTGCGGACCAGGTGCTGACGCACTACCAGCACCTGGCCGTCGGAGACGCGATCCCCGATGGCCCGCCGGAGGCGGAGTGCGAGTTCGTCGTCCGCGACGTGCGACCCGGGGAGCACCTGGTGCTCTCCTCGACCAGCCACCTGCCCCTGAGCTGGCGCCGGCGAGGGCTGGCCGAGGTCTCGTGGACCTGGGCGTTCGTCCTGAACCCCGTCGAGACGCCGTCCGGGCCGGGGACCCGCCTGGTGTTCCGGTGGCGCGCCCGCACCCGGCCGTGGTGGCTGACCGCGGGTGCCAGCCTGCTCGTGGTCCCTGCTGACCTCGTCATGTCGCGGGACATGTTGCGGGGCCTGCACCGCCGGGCGTCGGGGATCCACCCGGCCGGCGCCCGGCCGTAAGGTCACTCGCAGGCAGTGCCGTCACCGTCGCCGTCGAGGGCGTGCGGGTCGGTGCCGGTCACGTGGACCGGTCCTGACACGTCGGCACAGTCGACGTCGGGCGGGTACGCCGGCACGCAGGGCGCGTAGCCGGGTGCACAGCCGCCGGAATCGGCGTGGGACACGAGGGGTCGGGACGGGGCGCAGCCGACGCTGCGACCGTTCCGGTCAGCGGCGACGTACGCCGGCTCGCGCGGGTGGTAGCCGTAGCCGTCGCGGGAGTCGTACCTCGCGATCGCCAACCCGTTCCTGATCAGTCGCAGTCCGGCGTCCACCTCCCCGGCGTCCACGTAGCGGAGCAGCCGTCCGTACCGGTCGCGGTCCTCGTCGGACCGGGTCAGCCTGACCTGCTTGCCGAGCGTCAGGGAGGACAAGTTCGCGGAGGCCTGCTCGAAGCCGCACTCCCCCACCTCGGGCGTGTCGATGCCGACCATCCGGACGGTCTCGCCGTTCCCCAGCTCCAGGGTGTCGCCGTCGACGACGCGGGTCACGAGGTACGTGGGCGGGGCGGACCGTTCCGGCTCGGGCCTCCGACGATCGGGGGTGCGCCGCCCGGTGGCTGCTCCTACGGCCTTCGCCGTCGGCTGCGCGCGTTCCCTGTCGTCCCCGCGCCGGTGACCCTGCGACGCTCCCTGCTGCGGGTCGTGCGCCGATGCACCGGGCCGCGTCGAAGGGCGGTCGGCGTCGGCGGAGCCGCACCCGGCGGCCCCGACCAGGACGAGACCGGCCACGAGGATCGTGAGCACGTGGTGGTCACCGAACCAGCGCAGGAGCGACACGGTGGATTCCCCAGGACTCGAGACAGGAGCTCGACTGTAGGTGCGTCTCGCCGGAGCCGCAGGATCTTCGGGAAACCGGCGTCCTCTGCGTCGGTGCCCTCCCGGGCCGTCAGCCGGTCGGCGACGACTCGGCCGTGGGGGTGGGCTCCGCCGTCGGTGATGCGCGGGTGGGGTCACGCCTCGTCGGAGGCAAAATCTTCGTCGTGCGTGCCCGGCCGGGGCGCCCAGGGCAGCTCCTTGGACGGTCGGACGACGATCAACCGGTCGCCGCGGGCGAGCTGGGTGACCACCGGGTCGAAGTAGCGGTAGACCTTTTCGTCGCGGACGACGGCGATCACCTGGTCGGGCAGCGACTGCGGCTGCTGGCCCACCTCCTGGACCAGCAGGTCGCGCTCGGCGACCTCCAGGCCCTCGCCGTAGGTCAGCAGGTCCTCCATGACCGAGCCGAGGGTCGGCGACAGGGTCGACAGGCCGAGCAGCCGGCCGACGGCGTCGGAGGAGGTGATGACGGAGTCGGCGCCCGACTGCCGCATCAGGGGTGCGTTCTCCTGCTCGCGGACCGCGGAGACGATCCAGGCGTCCGGGTTGAGCTGGCGCACGGTGAGGGTCGCGAGCACGTTGGAGTCGTCGCGGTCGGTGGTGATGATGACCTGGCTGGCGCGACCGACGCCGGCCCGTCGCAGCACGTCACGGCGGGTGGCGTCGCCGGTGACGACGGCCAGCCCGTCGGCGTGGGCGTCCTGCAGTGCGGTCTGGCCGCTGTCGACCACGACGATGTGGTCGCGGTCCTGGCCGTTTCCGATGAGCGTCTCGACGGCGCTGCGGCCCTTGGTGCCGTAGCCGACGACGACGATGTGCTCTCCCATGGTCTTCCTCCACCGGGCGACCCGGATCATGTCGCGGCCCTGCGAGGCGAGCACCTCCAGGGTGGTCCCGATCAGCAGCACCAGGAACGCGATGCGGAGCGGGGTGATGACGAACGCGTTGATCAGGCGGGCGTGCGGCTCCACCGGCGCGATGTCGCCGTAGCCCGTCGTGCTCAGCGTGACGGTGGTGTAGTAGATCGCGTCGACCAGGTCGACGCCCCGGTCGGGCAGGTCGTTGTTGTCGACGTACGCCGCCCGGTCGAACCAGACCAGCAGCACGGTCCCGAGCAGGATCGCGACGGCCGCCAGCAACCGCCGGCCGAGCTCCCACCAGGGCGATCGGACCTGCTCGGGGAGCGACACCTTGCCGCGGGGTCGTCCCGCGTCGTCGAGGAGGTCGTCGGCCACGTCTGCAATCTAGTCCGTGCGGGCCTGCCGGGGAGACATCCGGTGCTTGAGGCGTTGCACGAGCTCGACCCGCGCACGACTGGTCGACTGCTGCGGGAAGACGGTGTCGAACGCCGCGTTGACGGCGGCGCCGATCAGCACCGCCAGCGCCAGCAGGTAGAGCCACAGCAGCACCGCGATCGGCGAGGCGAGCGGGCCGTAGATGGAGCCCGACTCAGCAGCCGTCTCGGTGAGGATCCAGCGCAGCAGGAACGACCCGAAGATCCACGCCGCGAGCGCGAACGTGGCCCCGGGGAGGTTGAAGGTCCAGTTGGTCCGGACCGGGACCGAGACGTGGTAGAGCGTCGCCAGGAAGCAGATCGACAGGATCAGCACGGTCGGCCAGTAGAACTGGATCAGGAAGTCGAGCTGGGTCGGCACCAGCCGGCGTACGAGCGAGGGCCCGGCCACGACCAGCGGCAGCGTGAACACGCCCGTCACGATCGCCAGGATGTAGAGCAGGAACGACAACGCGCGGGTCTTCACGATCCCGCGGTGGCCGCCGAGCCCGTGCATGATCGTGATGGTGTCGACGAACACGTTCAGCGCCCGGGAGCCCGACCACAGCGACAGGATGAAGCCCAGCGAGATCACGTCGAACCGTCCCGGGCGCAGCACGTCGTTGATGGTCGGCACGATGATCCGGTTGACCGCGTCCTCGGTCAGGGCTCGCGAGGAGAGGTCGATCACCGCCACCCGGACCTCCGCGATCTCGGCGGGGCTGAACTGCTCGCTCACGTAGCCGATCGCCCCGGCCAGCGCGAACACCAGCGGCGGGACCGAGAGGATCGCGAAGAACGCCGCCTCCGCGGCGAGCCCGGTGACCCGGTAGCGGATGCACGACCCGGTGGTGGTGACGATCAGCCGCCACAGCAGGTCGCGCATGTGTCTACGGTATCGACATGAGGACCCCCGACCGCGCAGGCGGCCTGCGCGCCAGCACCAACCAGACCCCGCTGCTCGCCGGCCATGACGTCGTCACCGGCGACCGGGCGCTCGTGGACGCGGTCACCCGGCACGCGTCGACCGAGGTCCTCGACGACCTGGCCGCGCTCGGGGTCGAGGCCGGCACCGCCGAGGCGCGGGAGCACGGGATGCTCGCCAACGAGAACCCGCCGCGGTTGCGGACCTACGACCGCTACGGCCACCGGATCGACGAGGTGACCTTCCACCCCTCGTGGCACTGGCTGATGGAACGAGCCGTCGGCCACGGCCTGGCGGCGACCCCGTGGGAGTCCGACAACCCGCACGCCCACGTCCGGCGAGCGGCCGGCTTCATGGCCTGGTCGCACACCGAGCCCGGACACGGCTGCCCGATCTCCATGACGTACGCCGCGGTCCCGGCGCTGCGGGCCGACGACGCCCTCGCCAAGGAGTGGACCCCGCTGCTGGCGTCCACGTCGTACGACCCGGGGCTGCGGCCGCTCGCCGAGAAGCGTGGCGCGCTGGCCGGCATGGGGATGACCGAGAAGCAGGGCGGCTCCGACGTCCGCGCCAACGTGACCCGGGCGGCGCCGACGTCGGTCGACGGAGAGTACACCCTGCACGGCCACAAGTGGTTCACCAGCGCCCCGATGAACGACGTCTTCCTGGTGCTCGCCCAGGCCGACGGCGGGGTCACCTGCTTCGTGGTGCCGCGGGTGCTGCCCGACGGCAGCCGCAACCCGCTCGACGTCGTCCGCCTCAAGGACAAGCTCGGCAACCGTTCGAACGCCTCGAGCGAGCTCGAGCTCGACGGGACGCTGGGCCACCGGCTCGGCGACGAGGGCCGCGGGGTGCGGACCATCATCGAGATGGTGGCCGCGACCCGGCTCGACTGCGTGCTGGGTTCGACCGCGCTGATGCGGCGGGCGGTCAACGAGGCCGCATGGCACGTCGGCCACCGACGCGCGTTCGGGTCCCTGCTCGCCGACCGCCCGCTGATGCAGAACGTCGTCGCCGACCTCGCCGTCGAGGCCGAGGCGGCCACGGCCCTCGCGGTCCGGCTGGCCGCCGCCGTCGACGGGATCGCCGACCCCCACGAGGCCGCGCTGCGCCGGATCGCGCTGCCGCTCGCCAAGTTCTGGGTGTGCAAGCGCACCCCCGGGCTGGTGGCAGAGGCCCTGGAGTGCCTGGGCGGCAACGGCTACGTCGAGGAGTCCGGGCTGCCGCTGCTCTACCGCGAGGCGCCGCTCAACTCGGTGTGGGAGGGATCGGGCAACGTCAACGCCCTCGACGTGCTCCGGGCCCTCACCCGCGAGCCCGAGGTGCTCGACGCCTGGATCACCGAGGTCGGCCGCGCCCGCGGCGGCGACCCGCGGCTCGACCGGGCGGTCGACGACACGCTGGCGCTGCTGGGCGACACCGCTGCGCTCGAGGTCTCGGCCCGCCGGCTCGCGGGCCGGATGGCGGCGTGCCTGCAAGGGTCGCTGCTGGTCCGCCACGCCCCGCCCGAGGTCGCCGACGTCTTCTGCGCCAGCCGGCTGGCCGATGGCCACGACGGCACCTACGGCGCCCTCGCCGGCGGCGACCTGCGGTTCCTGCTCGACCGCGCCACCCCCACGGTCAGCTGATCTGCCGAGGTGGTTTCGAGACGGTTGCTGCGCAACCTCCTCAACCACCGGAGCCGCCGACCCGGTGGCTGAGGAGGGCCGCCAGGCCCGTCTCGACACCACCGCGACCGCCGACCCGGTGGCTCAGGAGGCCGTCGACACCACCGCGCCGCCAATCAGGTGGTCGAGGAGGGCCGTCGCGACACCACCGCAGCCGCCGACCCGGTGGTTGAGGAGGGCCGCCAGGCCCGTCTCGACACCACCGGGCCGCCGACCCGGTGGTTGAGGAGGGCCGCCAGGCCCGTCTCGACACCACCGGAGCCGCCGACCCGGTGGCTCAGGAGGGCCGCCAGGCCCGTCTCGACACCACCGCGACCGCCGACCCGGTGGTTGAGGAGGGCCGCCAGGCCCGTCGCGACACCACCGCGACCGCCGACCCGGTGGTTGAGGAGGGCCGCCAGGCCCGTCTCGAAACCACCCGGCGCGACCGGCCCAGCCCGGTCAGGTGAGCTCGAGACCCGGGTAGAGCGGGTGCCTGACCAGCAGCTCGGAGGCGGCGTCCTTGACCTTGCCGGCGACCCCGTCGGCCGTGACGTACGACGCCTTCGACGGCCCGCCGGCCTTGGTGGTCCCGGGCTCGGTGGCCGACAGCACCTCGACGATCAGCTCGGCGACCCGGTCGAACTCCTCGTGGCCGAAGCCGCGGGTGGTGAGCGCGGGGGTGCCGAGCCGGACGCCGGAGGTGTACCAGGCGCCGTTGGGGTCCTGCGGGACCGAGTTGCGGTTGGTGACGACGCCGGCGTCGAGCAGCGCCGACTCGGCCTGCCGGCCGGTGAGCCCGAACGACGAGACGTCGAGCAGCACGAGGTGGTTGTCGGTGCCGCCGGTGACCAGGCGGGCGTCCCGCTTCAGGAAGCCCTCGGCCAGCGACTTCGCGTTGTCGGCGATCCGTTGGGCGTAGTCGCGGAACTCCTGGGTGCGCGCCTCGGCGAGGGCCACTGCCTTGGCGGCCATCATGTGCGAGAGCGGGCCGCCGAGCACCATCGGGCAGCCGCGGTCGACGTCGCCGGCGAACTCCTCCTGGGCCAGCACCATGCCGCCGCGGGGGCCGCGGAGCGACTTGTGGGTCGTCGTCGTGATGACGTGGGCGTGGGGCACGGGGTCCTCGTCGCCGGTGAAGACCTTGCCGGCGACCAGCCCTGCGAAGTGGGCCATGTCGACCATCAGCGTCGCGCCGACCTCGTCGGCGATCTCGCGCACCTTCGCGAAGTTCACCCGCCGCGGGTACGCCGAGTAGCCGGCCACCAGGATCAGCGGCCGGAACTCGCGGGCCTTGGCGGCCAGTGCGTCGTAGTCGAGCAGGCCGGTCTCGGGGTCGGTGCCGTACTGCTGCTGGTGGAACATCTTGCCGCTGATGTTGGGCCGGAAGCCGTGGGTGAGGTGGCCGCCGGCGTCGAGGCTCATCCCGAGCAGCCGCTGGTTGCCGAGCTCGTGGCGCAGCGACTCCCAGTCGGCGTCCGACAGCTCGTTGACGTTCTTCGCGCCGAGCTTCTCCAGGCCCGGCGACTCGACCCGGTGGGCCAGGATCGACCAGTACCCGACCAGGTTGGCGTCGATGCCGGAGTGCGGCTGCACGTAGGCGTAGGGGGCACCGAACAGCTCCCGCGCGTGCTCGGCGGCGATCGTCTCGACGGTGTCGACGTTCTGGCAGCCGGCGTAGAACCGGTGACCGATCGTGCCCTCGGCGTACTTGTCGCTGAACCAGCTGCCCATCGTGAGCAGGACAGCCGGCGAGGCGTAGTTCTCGCTCGCGATCAGCTTCAGCGACGCCCGCTGGTCGGCCAGCTCCTGCCGGGTGGCGTCGGCGATCCGCGGCTCCACGGAGCCGATCACCTCGAGGATCTGGGAGTAGGCGCTGCTGATGAGGGCATCGGTCATGGCCCGCAGCCTAGTCGTGTGACCTGTGCCGCAGCAGGGGCACCGCTGAGCGTGGACACGGCCAGCCCGTCTCATTTTATGGACGCCGTTCCCACATCATGAGATTTCGACTTGTGGGCAACCCGTCCACCGGCTGAGACTTCTTGACATGATCTCCGCTGCGACGCACACGCACCTCGTGGTACGACGCCACGTGGACCTGATGCGCACGCGCACCATGATCTGTTGGCCCCGCTGAACGCCGCCCAGCACATCCCCCTCCGCGCTCGACCTTCTGAGACCAGCGCGCGGCCCCTTCAGTCAAAGGACCACACCCCCATGTCAGACCTGCGCTACCAAGCGTCGCCAGCGACCCGCACCCAGGTCCCGCGCCCCAAGCGCGGTGAGGGCCAGTGGGCGTTCGGCTACACCGAGCCGCTGAACAAGAACGAGCAGTCCAAGAAGGACGACGACCCGCTCAACGTCCGGGCCCGCATCCAGCACATCTACTCCAAGCGCGGCTTCGCCTCGATCGACCCGGCCGACCTGCGCGGCCGGTTCCGCTGGCTGGGGCTCTACACCCAGCGCGCACCGGGCTTCGACGGCGGCAAGACCGCGATGCTCGAGGAGGAGGAGCTCGACGACGAGTTCTTCATGATGCGGGTGCGCTCCGACGGCCAGCTGCTCACCCCGGAGGCGGTGCGCACGCTCGGGACCCTCGGGCAGGAGTTCGCCCGGGACACCGCCGACGTCACCGACCGGGAGAACATCCAGTACCACTGGATCCGGATCGAGGACGTTCCCGAGATCTGGGAGCGGCTCGAGGCCGTCGGGCTGACCACGCTCGAGGCCTGCGGCGACTCGCCGCGCCCCTTCCTCGGCTCCCCGGTCGCCGGCGTCGCCGAGGACGAGATCATCGACGGCTCCGAGGCGCTGGCCGAGATCAAGCGGCGGATCCTCGGCAACCCGGCGTACTCCAACCTGCCGCGGAAGTTCAAGACCGCGGTCACCGGCCACCCGAGCCACGACGTCTCGCCGGAAACCAACGACGTCGCCTTCGTCGGCACCGTCCACCCCGAGCACGGCCCCGGCTTCGACCTGTGGGTCGGCGGCGGGCTGTCGACCAACCCGATGCTCGCGCAGAGACTCGGCGTCTGGATCCCGCTCGACGAGGTCGCCGACGCCTGGGAGGGCGTCGCCGCGATCTTCCGCGACTACGGCTACCGCCGGCTGCGCTCCCGCGCCCGGCTGAAGTTCCTGGTCGCCGACTGGGGCGCCGACACCTTCCGCGAGGTGCTGGAGAACGAGTACCTCGGCCGGCCGCTGGTCCGCTGCGAGTCACCCGCCTCCCCCGTCGGTCACCGCGACCACGTCGGCGTGCACCCGCAGCGCGACGGCAAGCGGTACGTCGGGACCGCCCCGACGGCGGGCCGGGTGTCCGGGTCGATGCTGACCCAGCTCGCCGACCTGATGGAGCTCTACGGGGTCGCCGGCGCCCGGCTCACGCCGTACCAGAAGATCGTGCTGATCGGGGTCGACCCCGACCACGTCGCCCCGCTTCTCGACCGGCTCGACGCGATCGGGCTGTCGGGCCGCCCGTCCGGCTTCCGACGGAACACGATGGCCTGCACCGGCATCGAGTTCTGCAAGCTGGCGATCGTCGACACGAAGAACCGGGCCCGCGACCTGGTCGCCGAGCTGGAGCGCCGGTTCCCCGACCTCGACACGGTCCTGCCCGAGGGGATCACGGTCAACGTCAACGGCTGCCCCAACGCCTGCGCCCGCACCCAGGTCGCCGACATCGGGCTCAAGGGCCAGCTGGTGATGTCGGACGGCGAGCAGGTCGAGGGCTTCCAGGTGCACCTCGGCGGCGCGACCGGGCTGCAGGCCAACTTCGGCCGCAAGCTGCGCGCCCACAAGGTCACCAGCGCCGGCCTCGACGACTACGTCACGGCAGTGGTCAGCAACTTCCTGGCCGAGCGCCAGGAGGGTGAGTCGTTCGTCGACTGGGTGCAGCGGGCCGACGAGGCGCTGCTGCGAGGCGAACGGGTGCTGGAGGCGGTCTCGTGAGCGAACGCGCCGTCCCCTTCCACTGCCCCTACTGCGGCGAGACGGACCTGTGGCCCCACGAGGGCGCTCACGGATCGTGGGAGTGCCGCGGCTGCCTGCGCGCGTTCAGCCTCAAGATGCTCGGGCTGGTGCGGCCGCAGGGTGCGGGAGGTGCGTCATGACCGCGCTGACCACCCGCGTCGCGGGCGCCGCCCGCGGCACCCACACCGAGGGCCGTTCGCCCGAGGAGCTCCGCGACCTGGTGTCCCACGTCGGCGCCGAGCTGGAGCTCGCACCGGCCGAGCACATCATCGAGTGGGCCGCCGCCACGTTCGGCGACCGGTTCTGCATCACCTCCTCGATGGGCGACGCCGTGCTCGCCCACCTGGTGTCGCAGGTGGCCCCCGGCACCGACGTCGTGTTCCTCGACACCGGCTACCACTTCGCCGAGACGCTCGGCACCCGTGACGCCGTCGCGGCGACGCTGCCGCTCGAGGTGGTCACGGTCACCCCGGACCAGTCCGTCGGCGAACAGGACGCGACGTACGGCACGGACCTCTACAAGACCGACCCCGATCTGTGCTGCCGGCTCCGCAAGGTGCAGCCGCTGGAGCGGGGGCTGGCCGGCTACGACGCCTGGGCGACCGGGCTGCGCCGCGCCGAGACCCACAACCGCGTGGTCGCGCCGGTGGTCGGCTGGGACGCCCGCAAGGGCAAGGTGAAGGTGTCTCCCCTCGCTCGCTGGACCGACGAGCAGGTGGAGCGGTACGTCGCGGACAACGGAGTCCTCGTCAACCCCCTGGTCCACGACGGCTACCCGTCGATCGGCTGCTGGCCCTGCACCCGCAGGGTCGCTGCCGGCGACGACCCGCGCAGCGGGCGCTGGGCGGGGACGTCGAAGACCGAGTGCGGGATCCACTGAGGATCCGAAGCCCTTCGAGGCGGTTGCAGCACAACCTCCTCACAGGAACCACAGGAAGAAGGAAGACGACATGGCCGCACCTGCACTGGTGGCGCTGGCCCACGGGAGCCGCGACCCCCGCTCGGCCGCCACGATCGGCACCCTCGTCGACGAGGTCAAGGCGCTGCGCCCCGACCTCACGATCGAGAAGGCGTTCCTCGAGCTGTCCCGCCCGTCGTTCCAGACCGTGGTCGACCGGCTGGTGAGGAAGGGGCACGACGAGATCGTGGTCGTGCCGCTGCTCCTCAGCGAGGCCTACCACGCGAAGGTCGACGTGCCACGGGCCGTCGCCGAGGCGACGGAGCGGCACGAGGGACTCTCGATCCGCACCAGCGACGTCCTCGGCCTCGGCACCCGGCTGCTCGACGTCCTCGACCTGCGGATGCGCGAGGCGCTGAAGGCCTCCCGGGTCCGTGAGCTCGACGCGCTCGTGCTGGCCGCCGCCGGCTCGTCCGACGCGCTGGCCAACCAGGCCGTCGCCCGGCTGGCCCGGCTGTGGGGCACCCGCCACAAGCTCCCGGTCACCGCGGCGTTCGCCTCCGCCGCGCCGCCGGCCACAGGCGAGGCGGTCCGTGCGTTCCGGGTCGAGGGGCGCCGCCACATCGCGGTCGCCTCGCTGTTCCTGGCCCCCGGGTTCCTGCCCGACCGGGCGCGGGAGCTGGCGCTGGAGGCCGGCGCGGTCGCCGTCTCCGAGCCGCTCGGCGCCCACCCCGAGCTGGCGCGCACGGTGCTGGCCCGCTACGCCGTCGGCGCGGTCGAGCTGGTCCCGGTCTGACTACCCCTTCGAGACGGTCGCAGCGCGACCTCCACTTCGAGACGGCGCCGACGCGCCTCCTCAGTACGACGCTCAGGAACCACCCTTCGAGACGGTCGCAGCGCGACCTCCTCAGGAACCACCCACCAGCCGCTCGAGCAGGTGCTCCAGCTGGCGGGCCGGGTCGTCGGTCAGACCGCCGTGCACCGGCCCCGGCTGGAGCACGGTGCTGCGGGGCGCCTTGAGGAACCCGAACCGCTGCCCGGGCGACGCCTGCCCGGCGTCGCCGACCCGGGGGTCGCCGGCGCAGACCGCGGCGGCGTAGGCGAGCCCGGCCCGCACCTGGCCGAGGTCGAGGCGGGGGTCGAGTGCGGCGAGCCGCGCCTCGTCGACGTGGCAGGCGAGGTCCAGGAACGACGCCTCCTCGCAGTAGAGCACCACGCCGACGTTGTGGAATTCCTCGCGGTCGGGCCGCGGCACGCAGCGCAGCACGACGTACTGGTAGGCCAGCCGGCTCATGCGGCGGCTCCCGGCAGCCAGGCCGACGAGCCGAGGCGGGCGAGGAGGAACCGCACGTACGCCGCCCGCAGGTCGGCGGGCGAGCCCGCGCCGGGCACCGGCTCCAACCACTCGTCCGGCACCTGGGCCAGCACGTCGACCAGCGTCGACTCGTCGAGCCGCTCGCGGGCCGCGCGGTCGACGCCGGAAAGGTCGCCCGCGTGGTCGCGCAGCACGTGGTGGGAGCCGTCCCAGGGCTGGGCGGCGAAGCGCGCGGGGTCACCGATCCCGGCTCCCCAGCCGTGGTGGAAGTAGAGCGAGGCCCCGTGGTCGATGAGCCACAGATCGCCGTGCCACACCAGCAGGTTGGGGTTGCGCCAGCTCCGGTCGACGTTGGCGCAGAACGCGTCGAGCCACAGCACGCCGGCGGCCTCGCCGGGCGCGGGCGGGTGGGAGCCGTCGTACCCGAACGCGCCGGGCAGGAAGTCGATGCCGAGGTTGCGACCGGCGCTGGCCTTGAGCAGGTCCTGCACCTCCTCGTCGGCCTCGTAGCGCGCGATCTCGGGATCGAGGTCGAGCACGGCGAGCCGCGGGGTGCGCAGGCCGAGGCGCTGCGCGAGCTCGCTGACCACCACCTCGGCCACCAGTACGCGAACCCCCTGGCCGGCGCCCCGGAACTTGCACACGTAGGTGCCGAGGTCGTCGGCCTCGACCACCCCGGGCAGGGAGCCGCCCTCACGGAGCGGGGTGACGTAGCGGGTCACCGACACCGTGGGGATCACCGGACCGGCTCCTCCTCGGCAAGCCGGCGCTGCTCGGCCTCGACGTCGAAGTCGGCCACCGGCCACTGCGGGTTCATGCGCTGCAGGGTCTCCAGGAGCAGCTGACCGACGGCGAGGTTGCGGTACCACTTCCGGTCCGACGGCACGACGTGCCAGGGCGCGACCTCGGTGTTGGTGCGCTCGAGTGCGACCTCGTACGCCGTCCGGTAGTCCGGCCAGAGCGCCCGCTCGTCGAGGTCGCCGGGGTCGTACTTCCAGTGCTTCTCGGGGTTGGCCAGCCGCGCGGCGAGCCGCTCCTTCTGGGTGTCTGCGGAGATGTGGAGCATGCACTTGACGACCACCACGCCGTCCTCGACGAGCTCGGCCTCGAAGGCGTTGATCTCGTCGTAGCGCTGCTCGAGCGTCGCGGCGTCGACGAGGCTGCGCACCCGGGCGACCAGCACGTCCTCGTAGTGGGACCGGTCGAACACGCCGACGTATCCGGGCCCCGGGAGCGCGCGCCGGATCCGCCACAGGAAGTCGTGCTGCCGCTCCTCCTCGGTGGGGGCCTTGAAGCTGGTGATGCGGACACCCTGCGGATCGATGAGCCCGACCGTGTGGCGCATGACCCCGCCCTTGCCCGAAGTGTCCATGCCCTGCAGGACCAGCAGCACGCTGCGTGAGAAGCCCGAGCGGCCCTCCGCGAAGAGCCGCTCCTGCAGGTCCGACAGCTCGTCCCCGAGCGCGGCCAGCGCCGCCTTGCCGTCCGACTTGCCACCGGAGAAGCCCGGCTTCGCGTCCGTCGACAGGGTGGTGAGGTCGACCGGGCCCGGGGGCAGACGGAGCTCGCTCATGCCGCCCATCATGTCGGATCGGCCGGGACGGGCCGACGCAGGAGCGCGGGGAGGTACGCCGCGCCGGGCGCGGTCCGCGAGACAGCGGCCACGTCACCCGGGTTGGAGACCTGGCAGCGTTGCAGCGACAGGCAGCCGCAGCCGATGCAGGAGTCCAGCCCGTCGCGGAGCCGCTCGAGCGCCTCGATCTGCTCGTCGAGCCGGGTCCGCCAGTGGCGCGAGATCCGCTGCCAGTCGGCCTTGGTGGGCGTCCGCTCCTCCGGCAGCCGCGCCAGCTCCTCCCGGATCTCGGCCAGGCTGAGCCCGACGTTGCTCGCCGCGCGGATGAAGGCCAGCCGGCGCAGCACGCTGCGCTGGTAGGTCCGCCGGCCGCCGCCGGTGCGCCCGGCCGAGACCAGGCCCTGGGCCTCGTAGAAGCGCAGTGCCGAGGCGGCGAACCCGCTCCGGCGTACGACCTCGCTCATCGTCAACTGCTCCCGCGTGTCCACGAGCCCTCCTTGACTTCAAGTTCACTTCAACTTGAAGACTAGCAACGAGACCGCGAGATCACGACCGAGGAGACACCATGCAGACCGCACTCGTCACCGGCGGCTCCGCCGGGCTGGGCCTGGCCCTGACCCGGGCGCTGGCCGGCCGCGGGGTCGCCGTCGTCACCGATGGCCGCTCCCCCGATGCGCTGGCCCGGATCGACACCCCCGGCGTGCGGGTGGTGGCCGGGGACGTCGCCGATCCCGACCACCGGGGGGCGCTGGTCCGCCAGGTCGAGCGGCTCGGCGGGCTCGACCTGCTGGTCCACAACGCCAGCACGCTCGGACCGCTGCCGATGCGCGCAGTCCGGGACCTCACCGCCGACGACCTGCACGAGACGTGGCGGGTCAACGTCGCCGCGCCGCTGGAGCTGACCCGGGCCCTGCTCCCGACCCTGCGCGAGCGCAACGGGGTGGTGCTCAGCATCACCTCCGACGCGGCGGTCGAGCACTACCCCACCTGGGGTGCGTACGCCGCCACCAAGTCCGCGCTCGAGCACCTCACGCTGACACTGGCGGCCGAGGAGGAGCTGACGGGCTACGCCGTCGACCCCGGTGACATGCGGACCCGGATGCACCAGGACGCGTTCCCCGGCGAGGACATCAGCGACCGGCCGGAGCCGGAGACGGTCGTCCCGGCGCTCCTGGCCCTGCTCGACCGGCGACCGCCCTCGGGGCGCTACCGCGCCGCCGACCTGGCCGTTCCGGCGGAGGCGGGGACCCGGTGACGCTGCTCCAGGAGACCCCGACGACCGTGTTCCCGGAGGCCGGCGAGCACGTCGCCGACCGGCCTGCCGAGGAGCGGGGCGCCGCGCGCGACGACGTGAGGCTGCTGGTCGCGCGCCCCGACGGCGTCCGCCACCGTCGGTTCGCCGACCTGACCGACGAGCTGGAGGCCGGTGACCTCGTGGTCGTCAACAACTCCGCCACGGTGGCGGGACAGGTCGACGTCGTCGACTCAGGCGGCCGTGCCCGGGTGCTGCACCTCGCGACCCCGCTGGACGACGGCAGCTGGGTGGTCGAGCTGCGAACTGCTCCCGACGCCGCCCTCGCCGTGCTGGACGCCCGGGAGGGCGAGCCTCTGACCGCGGTCCCGGGGACATCCGAGCGCGTCACCGTCGAGCTGGTGGCGCCGTACCCACGACCGGGCTCCTCCCCCACCGGTGAGGGCAACCGACTGTGGCGGGCACGGGTCTCCGGGCCCCTCGACCGGCACCTGGCCCGCCATGGGCGCCCCATCGCCTACGGCTACCTCGACCACGCCTACCCGCTGACGACCTACCAGTCGGTCTTCGCCACGGTCCCCGGCAGCGCGGAGATGCCCTCGGCGGGCCGGCCGTTCACCGCGACGCTGATCACCAGACTGGTCGCGCGGGGCGTCTCGGTCGCGCCGGTGACCCTTCACACCGGCGTGTCCTCCCAGGAGGCGGGCGAGGCGCCGCAGCCAGAACGGTTCGAGGTGGGCGACCACACGGCGAGGCTGGCCAACGCCGCGCGGGACACCGGCCACCGGGTGGTCGCGGTCGGCACCACTGTGACCCGGGCCCTGGAGTCCGCGGTCGACGCCGGCGGGCGGGTGGTGGCCCGCAGTGGCTGGACCGATCGCGTCATCACGCCGCGACAGCCGCCGCAGGTCGTGACCGGGCTGGTCACCGGGTGGCACGACCCGCACGCCAGCCACCTGCTGCTGGTCGAGGCCGTCGCGGGAGCGGACCTCACCCAGCGGGCGTACGACGAGGCGGTGCGTGAGCGCTACTGGTGGCACGAGTTCGGCGACGCCGGGCTGTTCCTGCCCTGACCGGCGCCGCTCAGCCGACCACCGTGGCGACATCGAGGGTGCAGCCCACCACCGTCGCCGCCGACCCGTCGCGCTGCGGCTCGTCGAACCAGGTGCCCTCGGTGAAGCCCACCTTGGCGAGGACCCGCAGGCTGGCGGCGTTGCGGTGGTCGGGGGCTGAGAAGTAGGTGGTGACCTCGCGGTAGCGGCGCCGCGCGGTGAGCAGCCAGGCCCACAGCATCGCGGTCCCGACGCCGCGGTTGACCAGGGCCGGCTCCCCCACGGCGTAGTCGACGCCCACGGCGTCCGGGTCGGGAACGAGGGCGGCGAAGTCGGGATGGTCGCGGATCCGGTAGTCCTGGCAGAAGCCGACCGACCGGCCGTTGACCTCCGCCACCCACATCCGCGTCGGCTCCATGCCGTCGATCGCCGGGCCGTAGTGCGCGGTCACCGCCTCGAGGGTGGGCTCGCCGTCGGCGTCCCACCAGCGCGCCACGTGGTCGTGGGAGCGCCAGCGCGCCATATCCGGCAGGTCACCGCGGCCCATCGCCCGCAACGTGACCTTGCGGTCGTGGTCGACCTGGAACTGCTTCACCTCGCCCGAGAGGTCGAGCGGGGTCGGGTCGACGTGGAGGCTGGCGCAGGTACGGCGCGCCGCGGCAAGCCACGACTCCCCGGGACGGACGACGCCGCTCAGCTCGTGCCCGCGGTCGGTGACGGTGAGGTGGACCGACATGGGCGCAGCCTAGGGATGGTCAGCCCTGGCTCAGCAACCTCTTGATGGTGGAGTACATGCCGAGCACGGCGAACCCGAAGAAGAACAGCATGTCCTTCCCGTAGGCCTCGAGGACCGTGGGGTCGGTGACCGCGCCGCGCACGAACTCGGCCTTCGACATCGACGCCGGGCCCTGCTGGCCGGTGACCTCGTCGTAGGCGAGGGCCGCGTCGTAGCCGATCATCACGAAGAAGGTGGCGACCACGCCGGCCACGATCAGCAGCACGAGCGGGACCAGGCCCTTGCGGGGGGCCGACCCTGCGAGCTTGCCGTAGAGGAACACCGCGGCGGCAGCCAGCACGAAGCTGGTGATCGAGGCGATGAAGCCGACGTTCCAGACCACGACGCTCAGGACGGCCCCGAGGACGATGCCCCCGAGGGCTCCGAGCAGGCCGAGGCCCACCCGCTCGCGGGCAGAGTCGACAGGTACTTCGGCAGCGCTGCCGGCGGCGTAGTCGGACATGGTGGGACCCCTTGTCGGTGGGCGAGCCCGAGGGCCCGGGGTGGTGTCGGCTGCGGAAGTTTAGGGCTCGAGCTCGGCGGTGTCATCCGAACCCCCGACTTCGTCGCGCACCACGCGGAACGCCAGACCGGGCGGGTATCCCTTGCGCGCGAGCATCCCGACCAGCCGCCGGGTCTGCGTGGCTTCGTCGAAGCGAGAGAGGCTGCGGAGCTTCCTGCGGACGAGGGTGCGCGCCGTGGCCTCCTGCTGCTCGTCGTCCACCCGATCGAGCGCCTCCCGCGCCACCTCGTCGTCGACGCCCTTGCGCCGCAGCTCCTGGGCCAGCGCCCGCGGCGCGAGCCCCTTGGCGGTGTGGCGCCCGCTGACCCAGGCGTGGGCGAACGCAGCGTCGTCGATCAGACCGACCTCCTCGAACCGGTCGAGCAGGCGGGTCGCGATCTCGTCGGGCACCTCGCGCTGACGCAGCTTGTCGCCGAGCTCGCGCCGCGAGCGGGCCCGCCCGGCGAGCTGATCGAGGAGGATCGCGCGGGCGACCGACTCCGCGTCGGCGTCCGGACCCGCCGCCGCCTCGTCGTCGGGAGGTGGCGGCGGTGGGTCCTGAGGAGCCGAGGGACGAGGCGTCTCGACGGGCACACCGGTCCAGGCCTCGACGCCCAGCCGGACGTCGCCCCGCCAGGGATCGCCTCCCCGGTCAGAAGTCATTGATCCCGATCGGCTCGTCGGACAGCTCGTCGCCCGGCGCGTCGACCTGGGGACCGACCCCGAGCTTCTCGAGGATCTTCTTCTCGAGCTCGTTGGCGAGGTCGGGGTTGTCGCGCAGGAAGTTGCGCGCATTCTCCTTGCCCTGCCCGAGCTGGTCGCCCTCGTAGGTGAACCAGGCGCCGGCCTTGCGGACCAGACCGGCCTCGACGCCCACGTCGATCAGGCTGCCCTCGCGGGAGATGCCCTTGCCGTACATGATGTCGAACTCCGCCTGCTTGAACGGCGGGGCCACCTTGTTCTTGACGACCTTGACCCGGGTGCGGTTGCCGACCATGTCGGTGCCGTCCTTGAGGGTCTCGATCCGGCGGACGTCGAGCCGCACCGAGGAGTAGAACTTCAGCGCCCGGCCACCGGTCGTGGTCTCGGGCGAGCCGAACATGACGCCGATCTTCTCGCGCAGCTGGTTGATGAAGATCGCGGTGGTGTTGGAGCCGTTGAGAGCGCCGGTCATCTTGCGCAGCGCCTGGCTCATCAGCCGCGCCTGGAGGCCGACGTGGCTGTCGCCCATCTCGCCCTCGATCTCGGCCCGCGGCACCAGGGCCGCGACCGAGTCGATGACGATCAGGTCGAGGGCACCGGAGCGCACCAGCATGTCGGCGATCTCGAGCGCCTGCTCGCCGGAGTCGGGCTGGCTCACCAGCAGCGCGTCGGTGTCGACGCCCAGCGCCTTCGCGTAGTCGGGGTCGAGCGCGTGCTCGGCGTCGACGAAGGCCACGATCCCGCCGGCACGCTGGGCGCTGGCCACCGCGTGGAGGGCGACCGTCGTCTTTCCGGAGGACTCCGGGCCGTAGATCTCGACGACCCGGCCGCGCGGCAGGCCGCCGAGGCCGAGCGCGACGTCGAGCGCGATGGAACCCGTCGGGATGACCTCCAGCGGCGCGCGCGTCTCGTCGCCGAGCCGCATCACGGATCCCTTGCCGAACTGCTTCTCGATGTTGGCGAGGGCGACGTCCAGCGCCTTCTCGCGGTCTCCACCAGCCATGTGGGTGCCTCTCTGTGTCGTGTCGGTGCAGGTGCGCCTTCGACGCTAGATCGGGCCACTGACAGCCGGATCCGGACCGGCCGGGGCTGTGGAGAACTCGCTCCGCGTCGCACCTGTGGACGACACGCTAGCCGAACAACTGTTCGATCAGGCATACGCCGCGCCGCGTGTCGCGGCGGGCGGTCCCGACCGTCACCGCTCCGACGCCGGCAGCTCCAGCACCTGCCACACCTCGCGCCACACGACCTTCGGCTCCATCCCGGCGTCGAGCGCCTCCAGGACCGTCCGGCCGCCGAGCGCGCCGATCACCTGCGTCTCGGCCCACACCCGGGCGTACGCCGCGCCGAGCGCGTCGTCCATCCGTGTCCAGAACTCGGTGTGCCTCATCGACCTGCCCTCACCGCGCCATCATCATCGGCGCCGCGCGGCGACGTCGAGCCAGGTCTCGCCCCGCTGCCCCGGGCTGCGGGTCACCTCGACGACGTCCCAGCCGGCCGCAGCCAGCACCTCCCGCAGCGCCGGCTCCCGCCAGAAGGTGAAGTGCCGTGGTCCGGCGATGTTGCCGTGGGTCGAGAAGCGGGCGCCGTCGCCCTCCTTGACGGCGAGGTGCAGGGCTCCCCCGCGACGGGTCGACGCGGCGAGGTTGACGAGCACGTCGGGCAGGTCCTCGCGGCGCACATGGAGCAGGCTCGCCGAGGCCCACACGCCGTCGTAGGGCCCCTCACGGCCCGGATCCGCCAGGTCGTCGGTCAGCGGGTCGACGACGTCGGCCTCGTGCCCTCCGGCGCGCAGCAGCCGGACGAAGCCCGGGGTGATGTCGGTGCGCCGCACCGACAGGCCGCGCTCCTCCAGTGCGGCCGCGTCGCGGCCCGCCCCGCTGCCGACCTCGAGCACCCGGGCCCCGTCGGGCAGCGCCGCGACGAACGTGTCGAGGGCGCGCCTGACCTCGTCGGACAGGGCGGGCGCGTGGTCGCGGTAGGACTCTGCCGACTCGTCGTAGGACGCCACGGTCACCCGCTTGGTGATGTGGGAGACGTCGTGGGCGTGGTGGACGAGGTCGTGGAGGTGGTAGCGGGCGAAGGTGTCGACGGTGAAGGTCGCGCCGTCGCTGCGCCGTCCGGTGCGCTGCCACTGGTCGTCGGCGACCTGCTCGTAGCTCCCGGCGACGGTGTCGGCCGCCGCGACGACGTCCGGAGCGACCGTCGCGGGGTCCTGGCTGCCGTAGTCGCCGTCGACCGCGGCGGCATCCTGGTCCCAGTTGTCGAACGCCGGGTCGTCGTCGCCGAGCATCCGCGCCAGCCGCTCGCCGAACAGCCGGTGGACGTCGCGCACGTGGGAGGCGTACTCCAGCGGGGACCACACGTTGGCCGACGGCCGCACCGCGGCGTCGTCGGTGCCGAGCACGACCTCCCAGAGGGTGGCGTTGTCGCGGATCGCCTGCGGGATCCGGCCCCGGTCGAGCCCGGGCGCGTCGAAGCCGCACTCGGGGCAGGATCTGTCCAGGACCCAGGTCCAGTCCTTGGTGTCGGGCTCGATCGTCATGGCGGTATCCAATCAGCAGGCCAGCGGCACGGCTCAGGTGAGCAGCAGGGAGTCGAGCCGACGGCGTACGACGGCCAGCCCGACCAGGCCCATGGCGAGGAGGTAGGCGACGGACACCGCGCTCGCCCAGGTGATCGAGCCGGTCGTCAGCTCGCGACACAGCACGACGCCGCGGTAGAGAGGCGTCGCCTCGACGACCCACTGCAGCCAGGTCGGGAGCGTCGTCAGCGGGAAGAACGTCGCCGAGAACAGGAACAGCGGGAGCTGCGCGAGGGTGATCTTGTCGAAGTCCTGCCAGCTCTTCATGTACGTCGTCAGCGCCATGCAGACCGCGCTGAACGCGAACCCGATCAGCAGCGCGGCCGGCAGCGCCAGCACCGCCCAGCCCGACTTCACCAGCCCCATCGCCCACATCACGAGCAGGAACGCCGCGGAGTAGCTGGCGCCGCGCAGCTGGCCCCAGGCGATCTCGCCGCGGGCGATGTCGCCCGTCGTCAGCGGCGTGGCGAGCATCTGGTCGTAGAGCTTGTCGTACTTCAGCTTGAAGAAGACGTTGAAGGTGCTGTCCATGAGCGCACCGTTGAACGCCGAGGCGGCCAGCATGCCGGGGGCGACGAACACGGCGTAGGAGATCGGCTCGCCGTTGAACTCGAAGCCCTCGACGAGCTGGCCGACGCCGATGCCGATCGAGAAGAGGTAGAAGACGGGCTCGAGGAAGCCGGTGAGGAACAGCTTCCACTCGGTGCGGTAGGTGATGTAGTTGCGCAGCACCAGCAGCCGGGTGGCCCGCACCGGCCCGAGCGGGGTCACGGTCGCCATCACTTCACCAGCCGCTTCTGCAGACCGGAGACCGACCAGAACCACCCGGCGACGAGCAGCGCCACCAGCACGGCGACGTTGACCAGGGCGAGCCACCAGTCGACCGCGTCGACGCTGAACATCCGCGACAGGTTGACCCCGTGCCAGAGCGGCGTGAGCCGGGCCAGCCACGCGCCCGCCTCGCCGAGGTTGGCGACCGGGAAGAACGCCCCCGAGAAGAGGAACAGCGGGAACACCCCCAGCCGGAACAGCACCCCGAACCCCGACTCGTTGCGCAGCCGGGCGCTCCAGCCGAAGACGAGCGTGGCGAAGGCCATGCCGACCAACAGCTGGGAGAAGTACGCCAGCACCGGGCCCCACCAGGTCGCGAAGACGCCGAACGGTGCCAGCACGAGCATGAAGACGCCGCAGGTGGTGGCGAGCCGGAACAGCACGAACATCAGCTGCCCGTTGACCACGTCGCGCGGTGCCAGCGGGGTCGCGATCTGGGCCAGGTAGAACTTCTGCCACTTGATGCCGGCCATCACGGGGTAGGTCGTCTCGTTGACCGCCGTCTGCATCGCGTGGGCGGCCACCAGGCCGGGCACGACGAACGCGAGATAGCTGCTGGCGCCCTCGAGCTCGGCCGGGTCGCCCGCGATGAAGCCGCCGAGCAGCACGCCCATCGCCAGCACGTAGAAGATCGGCGAGAGGAACGAGGAGACCACGGTCCCCTTCCACGTGCGCTTGTAGACGATCCACCAGTAGTCGACCTGACGGCCGAGGCCGTCGGCGAGGGTGAGGTCAGCCATCAGTCGACCAGGGTCCGGCCGGTGAGGCGGAGGAAGACGTCCTCCAGTGTCGAACGGCGTACGAGCACCGCGGCGGGCTGGTGACCGCGCTCGTGGACCTGGGCGATGACGCGCTCGCCGTCGTGGGTGTAGACGAGCACACGGTCGGGCAGCACCTCGACGCGGTCGCCGAGGTCGGCGAGCTTCTCGGCCATCCGCTCGTTGTCGCCCACGCCGAAGCGCAGCTCGGCCACCTCGCGGGTGGAGTGGGCCTCGATCAGCTCGCGCGGGCTGCCCTCGGCGACGATCAGGCCCTTGTCCATGACCACCAGCCGGTCGCACAGCTGCTCGGCCTCGTCCATGTAGTGGGTGGTGATGACCAGCGTGACGCCGGCGTGCTTGAGCCGGAACAGCTGGTCCCAGAGGACGTGGCGGGCCTGCGGGTCGAGGCCGGTGGTCGGCTCGTCGAGCAGGAGCAGGTCGGGTCGGTTGACCAGGCTGCGGGCGATGGTGAGGCGTCGCTTCATGCCGCCGGAGAGGTCCTCGACCCGCGACTTCGCCTTCTCGGTCAGCGACACGAAGTCGAGCAGCTCGTCGACGCGCTCCCTCACCACGGCCTTGTCGATGCCGAAGTAGCGGCCGTAGATGTAGAGGTTGTCGTAGACGTTGAGCTCGTTGTCGAGGGTGTCCTCCTGCGGGCAGACGCCGAGCCGGCCGCGGATCGCCGGGCCGTCGACGGCCGGGTCCATGCCGAGGATCCGCAGCTCGCCCCCGCCGACCGGGCTGACCGCGGCGATCATGCGCATCGTCGAGGACTTGCCCGCGCCGTTGGGGCCGAGGAAGCCGAACGCCTCGCCCCGACGTACGTCGACGTCGATGCCCTTGACGGCCTCGAAGTCCCCGAACTTCTTGCGCAGCCCCACGGCCGAGATCATCGCGTCGGTCACGTCGGTCGACTCTACAAAGACCCGCCGACACTCCCCCACCGGATTTCGGGTGGCACCCGAAGGCCCCTTGGTTGCCGATGGAGGTCGTGGTGTCCGACGGGACCAGCTCGTTGCCGCCACCGGCCTGCCCGAAGTCCGCGGCCGATGGTCACGCCCGCAGGATCTTCTCCATCGGTCGTCCCCTGGCGAGCTCGTCGACCAGCTTGTCGAGGTAGCGGATCTTCTGCATCAGCGGGTCGTCGACGTCCTCGACCCGCACCCCGCAGACGACTCCGGTGATCAACGAGGCGTTCGGGTTGAGGCGGGCATCGGCGAAGAAGTCGTCGAACGTCGTGCCGTCGACGAGATGGTGGCGCAGCTCCGACTCGTCGAAGCCGGTGAGCCACCGGATCACCTGGTCCAGCTCGTCGCTCGTCCGGCCCCTCCTCTCCACCTTGGCCACGTAGTGGGGGTAGACCGACGCGAAGCTGGTGGCGAAGATCCGGCTCACGCTGCGCCAGCGTAGTGCCCCGCCATCCCGGGCCGCGGTGTCCCGCCCACCGCCGACCGGCGCCGTGGCGGCAGCCTCGACCAGCGCGTGCAGCTCGGGTCGGTCGGGGACGGGGAAGGAGACGTAGGCACCCGACGTCGGTCCACTGCAGGTCGTCGGGGATGGTCACGTTGATCGCGAGAGCGCTGACCTCGGGAGGCTCCACGACCACGATCGTGCCACCGACCGGCACGCCTACCCCAGGAGGTGACGGTGCTCGCGGCTCCAGCGGACCCGGCCGCGGATCTCGTCGAGGTAGCCGGCCCGCACCCACGACGCCCAGGGCTCGTGACCGCGCGCGGCCAGGTCGGTGATCCGGACGAGGGTGGCGTCCTGGCGGTCGACGACGCGGTCGACGAGGCCGGCCGTGCCGCCCAGTCCGTACGCCTCGGCGAACGCGTGGACCCGGGCCGCCCGGTCGGGGGGCGAGTCGAACCCGTGGACCTCCACGGTCTCCTCGTCGGTGCGGAACGGGGCGAAGGTCTCGACCGCGTGGGCGACGTCCTCCATGGCGGGCGCGGGGACGGCGTGGTCCCAGTCGACGAGGGCGACCGCCTCGCCGCCGCGCCAGACGAAGTTCCACGGGCCGGGGTCGCCGTGGGTCACGACGGTGGCGCCCGGCGTCGCCGCGAACGCCCACTCCGCGCCCTCCGGCGGCTCGAACCCCTCGGTCGCGTCGTGGAGTCGCCGCAGCAGCGTCGCCGCCGACCGTACGGCGGCCTCGGTGCGCTGGTGCCGCCACGCGTCGGGACCGCAGTCGCCGGGGATCCACCGCAACGCCTCGACACCGTCGCGGATGCCCACCGGCTCGGGGACGCAGTCGAGCCCGACGTCACGCAGGTACCGGAGCAGCGTGTGGACGGTCGCCGTCCACGGGCGCGCCGGCCGCAGCACGAGGTCGTCGAGCAGCGTGACCTCTCCGTCGCGGAGCTCCCACCGAGAGGCCATGCGCGATTGTCACCCAGCCGCGGCCGGATCGCGTGTCACCACGCGGTGGGAGGATGTCGGGGTGACGTCGCCGCTCGAGCGCTTCAGCGCTCCCACTCGCGAGTGGTTCTCGGCGGCGTTCGCCGAGCCCACCCCCGCCCAGACGGGGGCCTGGGAGGCGATCAGCCACGCCCGGCACGCCCTCGTGGTGGCGCCCACGGGCTCCGGCAAGACGCTCAGCGCCTTCCTGTGGTCGCTCGACCGGCTGCTCACCAGCGACCCGCCGGCGAAGCAGAAGCGCTGCCGGGTCCTCTACGTCTCGCCGCTCAAGGCGCTGGCCGTCGACGTCGAGCGCAACCTCCGGGCGCCGTTGACCGGTATCCGTCACACCGCCGAGCGCCTGGGCGAGCGGCTGCCCGAGGTCACGGTCGGCGTCCGCAGCGGCGACACCTCCGCCGCCGACCGACGGCGGCTCACCTCCGCGCCGCCCGACGTCCTCATCACCACGCCGGAGTCGCTGTTCCTGATGCTGACGAGCCAGGCCCGTGAGTCGCTGCGCGGGATCGAGACGGTGATCGTCGACGAGGTCCACGCCGTCGCCGGCACCAAGCGCGGCGCCCACCTGTCGGTCAGCCTCGAGCGGCTCGACGAGCTGCTCGAGCGCCCCGCGCAGCGGATCGGGCTGAGCGCCACGGTCCGTCCCCACGAGGAGGTGGCCCGGTTCCTCGGCGGGCAGGCACCCGTCGAGGTGGTGGCCCCGCCCAGCGCGAAGGCGTGGGACCTCCGGGTCGTCGTCCCCGTCGAGGACATGTCCGCCCCCGAGCAGTACGACGAGGACAGCGGCGACCCCAGCCGCAGCCAGTCGATCTGGCCCCACGTCGAGGAGCACGTCGCCGACCTGATCGAGGCCCACCGCTCCACCATCGTGTTCGCCAACAGCCGCAGGCTGGCCGAGCGGCTGACCGCCCGGCTCAACGAGATCGCCGCCGACAGGGCCGGTGTCGAGACCGACGACGACGGCACTCCCCCGGCCGAGATCATGGCGCAGTCGGGCCGGTCCGAAGGCGCGGCGCCGGTGCTGGCGATGGCCCACCACGGGTCGGTGTCGAAGGAGCAGCGCGCCCGGATCGAGGACGATCTCAAGCGTGGCCGGCTCCCCGCGGTGGTGGCGACCAGCAGCCTCGAGCTCGGCATCGACATGGGTGCGGTCGACCTGGTGGTGCAGATCGAGTCGCCGCCGAGCGTGGCCAGCGCTCTCCAGCGGGTGGGCCGCGCCGGCCACCAGGTCGGCGAGACGAGCCGCGGCGTGCTGTTCCCCAAGCACCGCGGCGACCTCGCCCAGACCGCGGTCGCGGTGCAGCGGATGCGCGAGGGCGCGATCGAGAGCCTCCGGGTCCCTGCCAACCCGCTCGACGTCCTCGCCCAACACGTCGTCGCCGCGGTCGCGGTCGAGGCGCACGACGTCGACGCGCTGTTCGCGCTGGTCCGGCGCAGCGCGCCGTTCGCCTCGCTGCCCCGCAGCGCCTACGACGCCACCCTCGACCTGCTGAGCGGCCGCTACCCCTCCGACGAGTTCGCCGAGCTGCGGCCACGCATCGTCTGGGACCGCGTCACCGGGCGGCTCACCGGCCGGCCCGGCGCCCAGCGGCTGGCGGTCACCAGCGGCGGCACCATCCCCGACCGCGGCCTGTTCGGCGTCTACCTCGTCGGCGAGGGCACCGGCCGGCGGGTCGGCGAGCTCGACGAGGAGATGGTCTACGAGTCCCGGGTCGGCGACGTGTTCGCGCTCGGCGCCACCAGCTGGCGGATCGAGGACATCACCCACGACCGGGTGCTCGTGACCCCGGCCCCCGGCATCCCGGGGCGACTGCCGTTCTGGAAGGGCGACGCGCTCGGCCGCCCCGCCGAGCTGGGCGAGGCCGTCGGCGCGTTCACGCGCGAGCTGGCCGCGATGCCAGTCGGGGACGCCGAGCGCATCGCCCAGGCCACCGGCCTCGACCCGTACGCCGCCGGCAACCTGGTCACCTACCTCACCGAGCAGGTCGAGGCCACCCGCACCCTGCCCAGCGACCGCTCCCTGGTGGTGGAGCGGTTCCGCGACGAGCTCGGCGACTGGCGACTGGTGGTCCACTCCCCCTACGGCACCCCGGTCCACGCCCCGTGGGCGTTGGCGATCAACGCCCGGCTGCGCGAGCGCTACGGCATCGACGGCCAGGCGGTGGCCTCCGACGACGGGATCGTGGTGCGGATCCCCGACACCGACGCCGAGGCACCGACGGGCGAGGTGGTGGCCTTCGAGCCCGACGAGATCGAGGAGATCGTCACCAGTGAGGTCGGTTCGAGCGCGCTGTTCGCCAGCCGGTTCCGCGAGTGCGCCGCCCGGGCCCTGCTGCTGCCCCGGCGCGATCCCGGACGCCGGAGCCCGCTGTGGCAGCAGCGGCAGCGCTCGGCCGCGTTGCTCGAGGTCGCCTCCCGCTACCCGTCGTTCCCGGTGGTGCTCGAGGCGGTCCGCGAGTGCCTGCAGGACGTCTACGACCTGCCCGGGCTGGTGGCCCTGATGCGGCGGGTCGACCGGCGCGAGGTCGCGGTCGTCGACGTCGCCACGACCCAGCCCTCGCCGTACGCCCGGAGCCTGCTGTTCGGCTACGTCGCCCAGTTCGTCTACGAGGGTGACTCGCCGCTGGCCGAGCGGCGCGCCGCCGCGCTGAGCCTCGACCAGGGGCTGCTGGCCGAGCTGCTGGGCCGGGCCGAGCTGCGCGAGCTGCTCGACCCCGACGTGCTGGCCGAGGTGGAGGCCGAGCTGCAACGGCTCGCCACCGACCGGCGGGTGCGGGACGCCGAGGGCATGGCCGACCTGCTGCGACTGCTCGGACCCCTCACCGCCGACGAGGTCCGTGAGCGGGCGGTCGACGGTGCCGACGTCGACGACTGGCTGGCCGCGCTGGCCGACACCCGGCGCGTGGTGCAGGTGCGGATCGCCGGCGACGAGCACTGGGCGGTCGTCGAGGACGTCGGCCGGCTGCGTGACGCGCTGGGCGTCCCCGTCCCTCCCGGTACGCCGGAGGTGTTCGCCGACCCTGTCGACGACCCGCTCGCCGACCTGGTCGCCCGCTTCGCGCGGACCCACGGCCCGTTCACGATCGAGCAGGTCGCGACCCGGCTGGGACTCGGCACCGCAGTCGTCCGACAGACCCTCGAGCGGCTGGCGGCCCAGGGCCGGGTGCTCGACGGCGAGTTCCGTCCGTCGGGGTCCGGCACCGAGTGGTGCGACGCCGAGGTGCTGCGGCGGCTGCGGAGGCGCTCCCTGGCCCGGCTCCGGCAGGAGATCGAGCCGGTCGAGCCGGCCGCCCTGGCCCGGTTCCTCGGCGCCTGGCAGCGTGTAGGCACCACAGGTGCCCCTCAGCGTTCGGCGCGCTCGACCTCCGGTAGTCGACTGTATGGCGTCGACGGGGTGCTCACCGTGATCGACCAGCTCGCCGGCTGCCCGGTCCCGGCCAGTGCGCTCGAGTCGCTCGTTCTGGGGGCACGGGTGGCCGACTACGAGCCGGCCCACCTCGACGAGCTCACCTCGACCGGCGAGGTGCTGTGGGCGGGCCACGGCACCCTCCCCGGCACCGACGGGTGGGTCTCGCTGCACCTCGCCGACCAGGCGGCGCTGACGCTGCCGGAGCACGCGCCCTTCGAGCACTCCGAGCTCCACCAGGCCGTCCTCGACGCGCTCGCGCCGGGCGGCGCGTGGTTCTTCCGGCAGCTCGCGCAGGCGGTGCAGGCGTCCCACGACGCCGCCCTCGCCGGCGCGCTCTGGGACCTGGTCTGGGCCGGCCGCATCGGCAACGACACCCTGGCGCCGCTCCGCTCGCTGGTCAGCAGCGGCCGCAGCAGCCACCGCAGCCGGCGGCCCGGACCGCGCGTGACCCGCAGCGGGCCACCCCACACCGCGGGGCGCTGGGCGCTGCTGCCCGACCTCGACACCGACCCCACCCGGCGCGCCCACGCGGCTGCCGAGCGGCTGCTCGACCGGCACGGCGTGGTGACCCGCGGGGCGGTGCAGAGCGAGGGCACACCCGGTGGGTTCGCGGCGGTCTACAAGGTGCTGTCGGCCTTCGAGGACTCCGGCCGCTGCCGGCGCGGCTACTTCGTCGCGGGGCTCGGCGCGGCGCAGTTCGGCACCGCCGGTGCGGTCGACCGGCTGCGCACCTTCACCGACGTACGCCCCGACGACCAGCCCCACGACAAGCACAGCGCGATGGCGCTGGCCGCCACCGACCCGGCCAACCCCTACGGCGCCGCGCTGGCGTGGCCTGAGGCCGGCTCCACGGAAGGCGGCCACCGGCCGGGCCGCAAGGCCGGCGCCATGGTCGTCCTGGTCGACGGCGAGCTGGTCCTCTACGTCGAGCGCGGCGGCCGCACGCTCCTCACCTGGTCCGAGGAGTCCGACCTGCTGACACCGGCCGCCGAGGCGCTGGCGACCGCTGCCCGACGCGGCCAGCTCGGGCGGCTCACGGTCGAGAAGGCCGACGGCTCCCAGCTGCTCGGGTCCGGGCCGACGCCGTTGCGCGAGGCGCTCGCCGCCGCCGGCTTCGTCACCACCCCGAGGGGGCTGCGTCTGCGTGCCTGAGGGAGACACCGTCTACCGCGCGGCCCGGCTCCTCGACCGGACGCTGGCCGGGCACGTCCTCGCCGGCAGCGACTTCCGGGTTCCCCAGCTCGCCACCGTCGACCTGAGCGGCGGCCGGGTGCTCGGCACCTGGTCGCGCGGCAAGCACCTGCTCACCCGGATCGACACCGACCACGCGTGGACGCTCCACACCCACCTGAAGATGGAGGGCTCGTGGCACAGCTACATGAAGGGCCAGCGGTGGCGCCGGCCCGCCCACACCGCACGCGTGGTGCTGACCACCGGTGACCGGCTGGCGGTGGGGTTCTCGCTCGGCATCGTGGAGCTGCTCCCCCGCGACCAGGAGGACGGCGCGGTCGGTCACCTCGGCCCCGACCTGCTGGGCCCCGACTGGGACGAGGTCGAGGCCTGCCGCCGACTCGAGGAGGACCCGTCCCGCCCGCTCGCCGACGCGCTGCTCGACCAGACCCGGCTCGCCGGCATCGGCAACATGTACCTCGCCGAGCTCTGCTTCGTCAGCGGACTGCACCCGCAGACCAGGGTCGGCGACGTGCCCGACCTGCTGCGACTGGTCCGGCGCGCCCACCAGATGCTCGACCTCAACAAGGAGCGCTCCCACCAGTCCACGACGGGAGACCTCCGGCAGGGACGCCGGATGTGGGTCTACCGACGCGACCAGCAACCCTGCCTGCGATGCGGGACCACGGTCGAGGTGGCGATGCGGGGCGAGCCCGGTCGCGAGCGGGCGTCGTACTGGTGCCCGAGCTGCCAGCCGGAGCCCGGGGCACCCTAGGCCGCGGAAGCGACGACCTCGGGGCCCGACGCGACGGGCAGCGTGGCGGCCTCCTCGACCGCGACCAGCGACGACACGTCGTGGAGCACCTCGGAGAGCGGAACGTCGAGGGCGGCGCACAGCGACGCCAGCAGCTCGGAGGACGCCTCCTTCTGGCCCCGCTCGATCTCGGAGATGTAGCCCAGCGACACCCGGGCCTCGGCGGAGACCTCACGCAGCGTCAGCCCGCGCTGCATCCGCCTGGCGCGCAGCACGTCGCCGAGCAGTCGGCGGAAGAGCACCATGCGCGTCTCCTTCCCGGGGTCGGTGGTCTGGGACCAACGCTACCGGAGTCCGGGTTCTTCCCCGTGGAGTCTGGCACCGAGCGCCGACAGCGCCTCCCGGCAGGTGCGCTCCTGGACCGCCTGGCGGTCGCCGACCAGCTCCAGCGCGGTGACGCCCGACGCGCCGGGACCGGCCACGCCGACGTAGACCGTGCCGACCGGCTTGCCCTCCTGCTGCTCGGGGCCCGCGACGCCGGTCGTGCTCACCGCCCACGTGGCGCCGAGCGCCACCCGCGCGCCCTCGGCCATCGCGCGGGCACACTCCGCGGAGACGACGCCGTGGCGGGCGACCACGTCGTCGGGAACGCCGAGCAGGTGCTGCTTGACGTCGGTGGCGTAGGCGACCACCCCGCCGCGATAGGCGCGGGACGCCCCTGCCACGCCGGTCACCAGGGCGGCGAGCCGACCCCCGGTGAGCGACTCCGCCGTGGCCAGCGTGTCCCCACGACGCCGCAGCTCGCCCAGCAGCTCGTCGACCTCCATGTGTCGAACCTAGCCGGGCACGACGAAGGAGTGCGCGGCGTGGAGAGGCAGGTTGAGCATGTCTGCGACCGAGCCTGCGAGGTCGCAAGGACACGTCGAAACCACCGACGGTAGGTCATCATGGGGCCATGCCTGCGCCGATCGAGGACTACGCACTCATCGGCGACCGGCACACCGCTGCCCTCGTGGGACGCGACGGCGCCATCGACTGGCTGTGCCTGCCCCGCTTCGACTCCCCCGCCTGCTTCGCCGCGCTGCTGGGCGACGAGCGCCACGGCCGCTGGCTCGTCGGCCCCGCCGACGACATCATCGAGGTGACCAGGCACTACGTCGGCCACAGCGCGCTGCTCGAGACCACCTTCACCACCGCGACCGGCACCGTCACCCTGCTCGACGTGATGCCCACGGGCGACAACCGCGCCGACGTCGTACGACGCGTGACGGGGCGGTCCGGGTCCGTGCGGATGCGCCACGAGTGGATCGTGCGGTGCGACTACGGCCTGGTCCGGCCGTGGGTGCATCGCGACAGGGTCGCGGGCGAGGAGGTCATCGTGGCCATCGCGGGTCCGGACCAGCTGATGCTGCGCGGGACGCGTCTCCCGCACGCCGCCGACGGCCGCCACGCCGACGAGTTCACCGTCCACGAGGGCGAGGTGCTGACCTTCTCGACCACGTGGTCCGAGTCGTGGCGCGGCCTCCCGGAGCCGCTCGGCTGGGACGACCGGATCGAGGCCACCCGTACCGACCAGGAGGCCTGGGCAGCGGCGTGCGGCCCCGGCCTCCCCCACGCCGACCTCGTCTTGCGCAGCCTGGTGACGCTCCGGATGATGACGCTCGTCGAGACCGGCGGCATCGTCGCTGCTCCCACCACCAGCCTGCCCGAGGACTTCGGGGGCGAGCGCAACTGGGACTACCGCTACTGCTGGCTCCGCGACGCGGCGCTCACCCTCGAGTCGCTGCTCGACGCCGGCTTCACCGAGGAGGCCCGGCACTGGCGGGCGTGGCTGTTGCGGGCCATCGCCGGCGACCCGCAGGACATGCAGATCATGTACGCCGTCGACGGGGCCCGGGAGCTGCCCGAGCGCGAGCTCGACCACCTGCCCGGCTACGCCGGCAGCCGGCCGGTCCGGGTCGGCAACGGCGCGGTCTCCCAGAAGCAGGCCGACGTCCTGGGCGAGGTGATGATCGCCCTCGACCAGGCCCGCGCGGCCGGCATCACCGATGACCGGCACACCTGGTCACTGCAGCGGGCCTTGATCGACGACCTCGCCCGGCACTGGGACGAGCCCGACCACGGGCTGTGGGAGATCCGTGGCCCGCGGCAGCACTTCACCCACTCCCGGGTGATGGTGTGGGTGGCGTTCGACCGCGCCGTACGGGCGGTCGAGCAGCACGGGCTCAACGGACCCCTGGAGCGGTGGCGGTCGCTGCGCGACGAGGTCCACGCCGAGGTGCTGGCGAAGGGGTTCGACAGCCGCCGCGGCACGTTCACGCAGCACTACGACACGACCGAGGTCGACGCCAGCCTGCTGATGATCCCGCTGGTGGGCTTCCTGCCGCCCGACGACGAGCGGGTGGTCGGTACCGTCGCAGCGGTCGAGGAGGACCTGATGCGCGACGGCTTCCTGCTGCGCTACCGCACCCGGTCAGGGGTCGACGGCCTCAGCGGCGACGAGAACCCCTTCCTCGCGTGCTCGTTCTGGCTGGTGTCGGCGTACGCCGCCGCGGGCCGGCTCGACGACGCGCACGCGCTGATGGACCGGCTGTGCACCCTGCCCAACGACGTCGGGCTGCTCGCGGAGCAGTACGACGTTGCCGGGCAGCGGATGGCGGGCAACTTCCCGCAGGCGTTCAGCCACCTGGCGCTGGTGCAGGCCGCGCTCGCGCTGCACAGCGCGAGCGCGACCCGGGGATGACGGTCAGTCGACCGCGATCCCGACCAGCTCGGGGTTGTGGTCCGAGGCCCGGAACACGTTCTCCTCGTAGAACTGCGTGATGTTGTCGTTGTGCCGGCTGTACTCGAAGGCGACCGCCTCGTTGGCGTTGATCTCCCACGTGTCCACGCCGGTGACGTCGGCCAGGGCCGCGTCGTTGGCCAGGACGTGGTCGAGCGACCCGGACATCCCGTCGAAGCTGTAGCTCCACTCGTCCGGGGAGTCGGACTCGAGACGCGTGTAGCCCGCGGCCTCCAGCACCTGGATTGGGTCCTCCTGCGAGTAGGCGTTGAAGTCTCCGGCCAGGAACACCCGCGCGATCCGCCACTGCGCCTGCAGGTCGGTCGTGAAGTCGACCAGGGCCTCGGCCTCGGCGATGCGGGTCGGGTTGGCGTTGCCCTGCCCGGTGCCGTCGTTCTCACCGGACCCCTTCGACTTGAAGTGGTTGGCCACGACCATGAAGGCGTCGTTGCGGCCCCCGCCCTTGGGGGCGAACGCCTGGGCGAGCGGTTCACGGGCGTCCTCGAAGGCGGGCGACCCCACGAGGACCTCGGACGGCCCGATCCTGTCCACGGCGCTCGGGTCGTAGATGAACGCGGTGCGGATCACGTCCTGCTCCGCGAGCGGGGGCAGGTCCTCCTCGGACGGGGAGGGCACTCGCGCCCACCGGTGCGAGCCCGCGTCGGCGTTGAGCGCCGCCACCAGGTCCTTGAGGGCGGCGTCGCGGTTCTTCCCGTACTTCGCCGAGTTCTCGATCTCCTCCAGGGAGACGACGTCGGCGTCGAGGGTGTTGATCGCCTCCACGATCTTCGTCTGCTGCCGCAGGAGGTCCTCCTCCTCGGCCGCACCACGCGGACCGTCGGGCGTGCACTCGTCGGTGGTGATCGGGTCGCCGAAGCGGTCCTCGAAGTAGGTGCACTCACCACCGGCGGCCTCGAACTCCACGCCCGTCGTGGTGAAGTAGTTCAGCACGTTGAAGGTCGCGATCTCCAGGTCACCCCCGACGTCCTGCGGCTGCAGGTTCTCCGGCCGGGTGTCGCCGAAGACCGCCACGTCGCGGCCCTCGTCGGTCACCTGGCTGGTGGGCTGGAATCGCCAGTCGCCGAAGCCGTAGTCGAGGATCACCGGGCCGACCACCGTGGCGGCCGCGCCGATCCGGGCGGTGTTGGTCCTGCTGAGCCACGGCAGCGGGTCGTCGAACGCGAACTCGTCGTTGACGTAGTCCCAGTCGGCCCCGTCGTCGAGGACCACGCCGCGGGCGAAGTTGTCGTCCTCGACCGCGTCGACGGCGGCCTCGTCCTGGGCGTCCGCCACCTCGGTCGGCGTGATCAGCGGGGTGTCGCCCGTGGCTAGCCCCACCTCGCCGAACCGGTTGGTGTTGAAGTTGTTGCTGATCGTCCACTGCTCGCCGGACACGTCGAGCAGCTCACTCTCGTGGGCCTCCCGGTCCGGGAACGTGGTGGGGTACGAGGTCGCCAGCGGCGTCACGGGCTCGAACGGCTCGTCGAGGACCGTCAGCGGCTCGTCGGGGCCGTAGACCAGCTGCGTGCGGCCGAACCGCTCCTCGACCACGCCCGTCAGCTCGACGTGCTGACCGATCTCGGCGTCCATGCCGCAGCACTCGTGGAAGACCCACACCGCGTCCGACGCGCCCGGCGTGGCGTCCTCGCCCGAACCGGTGCCCTCGGTCTGGATCACGAAGGAGAAGTAGCCGCCGGTCGGGTACGCCGCCGTTACCACGCCCCGGGTGGTCACGGTGTCGCCCGCCAGCGGGCTGGAGCTGCCGGTACCCTGGATCTCGGCGATCGTCGCCTCGACCGCGGCCGGGGGCGGCGGCGCGCAGGCCGCGCCGCAGGCGGACGGAGTCGGGGCGCCGGGGGCGAGGTCGGCGGCGTTGTCGTCGCTGTCGGGCTGGGTCCGCGTCAGGTCCCGCGCCACCGACGTGGAGTTGCTCGCGGCGGGGGCCGCTCCGGAGCCCTCGAAGCGGTTCGCGGCACCATAGCCGACGAAGTCGACGACCCGCGCGTCGGTCACGGACCCGGTGGCCGACGCGTCCGGGATGAAGCCGGAGGTCACGCCGGCGAGGAAGATCTGCCCCGAGGTCCCGGACGCGTTGAAGCTCGCCGCGTGGTCCGGCGCCGGGAGGTCGGTGCCGCCGGTCGAGCCCGCTCCGGACACCAGGTAGTGGCTGCGGGGCGCCACCGAGACGTCGGGAAGGACCATCAGGTTGGCCCCCGACGCCGCGGACGTGCTGGCGGCCGACCGGTACTGGAGGCTGAGCCCGGAGAGGCTGATGTGCTCAGCCGTCGGGTTGTAGAGCTCGACGAAGTCGGCGTTGTAGGGGTTGGCGGAGTTGTGGCCCGCGCCGTAGACCTCGCTGATCACGAGGTCGGTGCCGTCGGGGTTGGCGACGGCCGGGGCGATGCCGGCGACGAGCGTGCCGGCGACGACGCCGAGGCCGGCCGTCACCGCAGCTGCGCGGGTGCGAGAGGTCGAGAACACAGTGGGGTACGGCCCTTCGGGTGAGTGGTCCGGGTGCGGGGAGGCGGCAGCACCCTAACCCGACGTCCCCGCTGTTCCCCGGCTGAACTCGATGACAAACCGGTGAAGATTTCGTGGTCAGTTGCCGGTGCGCTGGCGCATGGTGTGGCGCTGCCGCCAGACGTCCCGGAAGAACTCCCACCCCGACCACAGGGTCATCGCCACGGCCCCCGCGAGGGCGAGCTGGGCCGCGTAGAAGAGCACCTGACCGACCAGACCGAACTGGTCGAAGGCTCCGTCGTGGGCCGGACCGGCGTGGGGCAGCGGCAGGATCAGCCCGGAGAGTGCGACCGCCTGGAGCACGGTCTTGAGCTTGCCGCTGCCGGAGGCGGGGATGACGACGTGCTTGAGGACCGAGAGCCGCAGCAGGGTCACGCTCCACTCACGGAGCAGCACCACGACCGTCACCCACCACCAGATGTCGCCGACCAGCGAGAGCCCGATGAACGCCATCCCGGTGATCGCCTTGTCGGCGATGGGGTCGGCGATCTTGCCGAAGTTGGTGACCAGGTCGTGCTTGCGGGCGAGGTCGCCGTCGATCTTGTCGGTGATCATCGCGCCCACGAAGATCGCGAACGCCACCAGCCGCCAGGTGATGGAGTCGCCGCCGTCCTGCAGCAGCGCCCACCCGAAGAACGGCACCAGCACGATGCGCAGCGCGGTGAGGATGTTGGGCAGGTTGAGGTTGCCCCGCTGGCGTCCGGCCAGGCCGCTGCCGCTCATGCCGACTCCTCTGCGAAGAGGTCGACGCCCTCGCTCGCGGTGACCGTCGCGCGCACCAGGTCGCCGACCCGGGCCGAGGACCCCACGAGCAGCGTGGTGCCGTCGACCTCCGGGCCCTGGTGGGCGGCGCGGCCGACCACCTCCCCGTCGTCGACGGACTCGACGAGCACCTCGACGGTCTCGCCGACGCGCTCCTCGGCGCGGAGGGAGGTGAGCTCCTCGACCAGGCCGGTCACGTGCTCCACCCGGGCGCGGACCTCGTCGTCGTCGAGCTTGCCGTCGAAGCCGGCGGCCTCGGTGCCGTCCTCGTCGGAGTAGCCGAACACGCCCGTGACGTCCATCCGGGCGGCGACCAGGAAGTCGCAGAGCACCTCGAGGTCGGCCTCGGTCTCGCCCGGGAAGCCCACGATCACGTTGGAGCGGACCCCCGCGAGCGGGGCGTGGCCCCGGACCTGCTCGAGCAGTCCGAGGAACGAGTCGGGATCGCCGAAGCGGCGCATCCGGCGCAACACGGGAGCGCTGGCGTGCTGGAAGCTCAGGTCGAAGTACGGCGCGACGCCCGGAGTCGTGGCGAGCGCCTCGACCAGGCCGGGCCGGGTCTCGGCGGGCTGCAGGTAGGACACCCGGACCCGGTCGATCCCGTCGACGGCGGCGAGCTCGGGCAGCAGCGTCTCGAGCAGCCGCAGGTCGCCCAGGTCCTTGCCGTAGGAGGTGGAGTTCTCGCTGACCAGGAACACCTCGCGGACGCCCTGGCCGGCCAGCCACACCGCCTCGCCGAGCACGTCGGACGGGCGGCGGCTGACGAAGGAGCCGCGGAAGCTCGGGATCGCGCAGAACGAGCAGCGGCGATCGCAGCCACTGGCCAGCTTGAGCGGCGCCATCGGGCCGCCGTCGAGCCGGCGGCGTACGGCACGGGGACCGCCCAGGCCGGGGACGCTGAGGTCGTCGACGGACGTCGCGCGCTCCGCCGGCGAGATCGGCAGCAGCCTGCGCCGGTCCTGGGGGGTGTGGGGGTGGTGGGCCTCGCCGGCGACGATCGCGCGGAGCCGGGCGGCGATGTCGGGGTAGTCGTCGAAGCCGAGCACGGCGTCGGCCTCGGGCAGCGACTCGGCGAGGTCCTTGCCGTAGCGCTCCGCGAGACAGCCGACCGCGACGACCGCCCGGGCGCGCCCGTCGGCCTTGAGGTCGGCCGCCTCGAGCAGCGTGTCGACACTGTCCTTCTTGGCGGCCTCGACGAACCCGCAGGTGTTGACCACGACCGTGTCGGCGTCGTCGGCGTCGGCGACCAGCGCGAACCCGTCGGCGGCGAGCCGGCCGGCGAGCTCCTCGGAGTCGACCTCGTTGCGGGCGCAGCCGAGGGTCACCAGGGCGACCGACAGCGGTCCGGCGGGGGTGGCGTCACGCGTGGAAGTGCTCATGCTCCCCACGAGTATGCCGTCCCGGGCCCCGATCCCCCTCGTCGGCAGGGGTGACGGGTGACCCAGGTCACCCGGTGACCGTGAAGATGTCTTGCGCTGGCTCGCCCGTCGTGCCCAGGCTGCCGCGGTCCTCGCCGTCGACGGTGGCCGTCAGCGAGCCGTCGGACGTCTGGACCCGCACCGGCGGCGAGACCTGGAAGGTTCGGGTCTCCCCGAAGGCCAGGTTGCCGCTGAAGACCACCGCGCCGGTGCCGTCACGGACGACGACGCGGGCGCCGCCACCCTCGGCCACCAGCCGGACCGGCACCGCGGGCGCGGCCCTGCCCTGGCCGTTGTCGACACCGGCGGAGCCGTTGAGCACCGGGGTGTCCTGCCGCAGCTCGACGGGACCGTCCATGACGAGCCGGGCCACCGACCAGGCCAGCACCAGCGCCATCACGGCGGCGACGAGGACCGACCAGTTCGGTCCGCCGCGGGTACCGCGGATCGAGCCGTGGGAGCCGCTGGCCAGCTCGGCCTCGAAGACCCGGCGCGGGTTGATCGGGGCGTCGGCGTACCGCTCGTCGTACGCCGAGAGCAGCGGAGCGACGTCGATGCCGAGCACCCGCGCCAGCGTGCGCAGGTGGCCCCGGGCGTAGAAGTCGCCGCCGCAGGGCGCGAAGTCGTCCACCTCGACCGACTCGATGACGTGGGGCCGGATCCGGGTGCGCTCGGCGAGCTGGTCGACCGTCAGCCCCAACCGGGTCCGGGCGGCGTGCAGCTCGGGCCCGACGACCGGGTCGTCGGCCGGCTCGATGGCGTGGTCGTCGATCAGCAGCGGCTCGACCGCGTGGCCGGGCCGGGCGATGGGCGAGACCCGCTCCCCCCAGACCACGGTGTCCTCGACCAGGCTGACGCTGCCGGGGCGGCGCAGCTCGCGGCCGTCGGCTGGTCCCGTCTCGAAGGGCTCGTCGGCCTCCGCCTCGCGGCGCACCTCGGCCCGGACCGCCGACGTCGGCTCGCGGAGCGGGCTCGGCGTGGCGCTGACCGGCTCCGGTGCCTGGTCTGCGGTCTCCTCGGCGGCCTCGTCGGCGCCCTCCTGCTCCTCGGCCTGCTCGCGCTGCCAGAGGCCGGCGACGCGGCCGAGCCCACGGGCCAGCCGGGGCCGCGGGTCGGTCAGCCGGTGCGTCTCCCCGGGCTCGACGTCGGAGTCGGCGTCGTCGACCGGGTCGAGCACCTCGCCGATGACCACCCGGGGGTCGGCGGGCTCCGCTGCCTCGTCGTCGCCCTCGGCGGGGACGGGGAGCAGCAGCTCCACGACCTGGCTGCTGCCCGCGGCGAGCTCCGCCAGGGCGGCGGTGAGGTCGTCGCCGGCGCACCTGACCCGGGTCGAGAGGCCGAGCGGCACCGCGAACGGCGCGCCGTACAGCTTCTGGCTGAGCCACGACTGCCGGCGACCGCTGCGGTCGAGCTCCTCGACCAGCCGGGCGGGGTTGCGGACCACCATGACCAGGCGGCCGTCGCGCAGCAGACCGCGGCGCGGCGTGTGCTCGACCCGGCTCAGCGCGCCCCACGGCAGGCCGCGCCAGTCACGGCCCAGCCGCAGCCGGACCCCCTGCGTGTCGGCCACCAGCAGCGGGGTGCGGGCGTCGACGAGGGCCGCCAGGTGGGCGATGCCGAGCACGGCCAGGCCGCCGGCGAGCACCCAGTCGAGCAGGGCGCCGGACGCCGAGGCACGGGCCAGGTAGGCGATCGCCACGGCCGAGGCCAGCCCGCCGACCAGGGCGGCCAGGCCGGCGTTGCGGCGCACCTCCACCGAGTCGGGTGCCAGGGTCAGCGCCGCGGGCTGGTCGTCGTCGAAGTGGTCCGGTGCCTCGTCGAAGACGGGCGCGGGTCCCATGCTGCTCATCAGGCCTCCCCCTGCACGGTGGCGATCACGCTGTCGACCTCGTCCGGCTTCACGAGCACGTCGCGCGCCTTGGAGCCCTCGCTGGGTCCGACGACCCCGCGGCTCTCGAGGATGTCCATCAACCGGCCGGCCTTGGCGAAGCCGACCCGGAGCTTGCGTTGCAGCATCGAGGTGGACCCGAACTGCGTCGAGACGACCAGCTCGATGGCCTGCACCACGAGGTCCATGTCGTCGCCGATGTCGTCGTCGAGCTCGCGCTTGGCCTGCTGGCCCGCTGTCACGTCGTCGACGTACGTCGGCTCGAGCTGGGTCTTGCAGTGGCCGACGACCTGGTGGATCTCGGCCTCGGTGACCCAGGAGCCCTGGACGCGCACCGGCTTGGACGCGCCCATCGGCAGGAACAGCCCGTCACCCTGGCCGACCAGCTTCTCGGCCCCCGGCTGGTCGAGGATGACCCGGCTGTCGGCGAGCGACGAGGTCGCGAACGCCAGCCGCGAGGGCACGTTGGCCTTGATCAGGCCGGTCACCACGTCGACGCTCGGCCGCTGCGTGGCCAGCACCAGGTGGATGCCGGCGGCGCGGGCGAGCTGGGTGATCCGGACGACGGAGTCCTCGACGTCGCGCGGTGCCACCATCATCAGGTCGGCGAGCTCGTCGACGACGACCAGCAGGTAGGGGTACGGCGCCAGCTGCCGCTCGCTGCCGGCCGGCACCTCGACCTTGCCGCCCCGCACCGCCTTGTTGAAGTCGTCGATGTGCCGGAACCCGAAGTTGGCGAGGTCGTCGTAGCGCAGGTCCATCTCGCGGACGACCCACTGCAGCGCCTCGGCGGCCTTCTTGGGGTTGGTGATGATCGGCGTGATCAGGTGCGGGATGCCCTCGTAGGCGTTCAGCTCGACCCGCTTGGGATCGACCAGGATCATCCGCACCTCGTCGGGGGTGCTGCGCATCAGCACCGAGGTGATCATCGAGTTGATGAACGACGACTTTCCGGAGCCGGTCGCACCGGCGACCAGCAGGTGCGGCATCTTCGCGAGGTTGGCCACCACGAAGCCGCCCTCGACGTTCTTGCCGAGCCCGGCCACCATCGGGTGGTGGTCGCTCCGCGCGGTGCCGGAGCGCAGCACGTCGCCCAGCGAGACGATCTCCTTGTCGGAGTTCGGGATCTCGATGCCGATGGCGGACTTGCCCGGGATCGGGCTGAGGATCCGGACGTCGGCCGAGGCGACGGCGTAGGCGATGTTCTTCGACAGCGCGGTGACCTTCTCGACCTTGACCGCCGGGCCGAGCTCGACCTCGTAGCGGGTCACGGTCGGGCCCCGGGTGTAGCCGGTCACCTGCGCGTCGATCCCGAACTCCTCCATCACCTGCATCAGCCGGTCGACGACCGCGTCGCTGGCCTTGGAGCGCGCCTTGTGGGGCGAGCCGGGCTTGAGGACGTCGTTGGCGGGCAGGGAGTAGGCGATGTCGCCGGACAGCGAGAGCTGCTCGACGCGCTGCGGGATCGGCGTGTGGGGGGGTGGCTCGAGGTCGGCCTTGTCCGCCACGGCCGGCGTGGGCTCGGTCGGCTGGTCGTCGTCGACCGGCTCGGCCTTCTTGCGGCGCTTCCTGAGCTCGCGGTCGGAGAGCACCGGGGAGTCGTAGGCGGGGTCGCCCATGTCCGGGTCGACGTCGCCCGACGCCCGCCCGCGCCGGCGGACCGGCTGCGTGACGTCGCCGTCGCCGTCGGCCGGGGACGGGGTCCGGCCCAGCATCACGTCGCGGGCGTGGGCCAGCCGCTGCGGCACCTGGTAGAGCGGTGTCGCGGTGATGACCAGCACGCCGAAGAACGCGACGAGGGCGAGCACCGGCACCACGACGTACGCCGAGCGCAGTAGGTCGAGCAGCAGGCTCGACACCACGAACCCGATCGCGCCGCCGCCGAACTGCAGCTGCGACGCGTCGCCGAGCTCGGGCTGCGGGTTGCCGCTCGCGAGGTGGACGATGCCGAGCGCGCCGAAGCCGAAGGCGAGCCACCCGATGACCTGGCGGCCCGCCGGGCCGTTGTGCTCGGGGTCGCGCATGTTGCGCCAGCCGATGAGGACCAGCAGCACGGGGACCAGCCAGCCGACCTTGCCGACCGAGCCGGAGACGATGGTGCGGACGACGTCCATGATCCCGCCCGGGAGCTGCCACCAGACCGCGGCCGCGGCGACCACGGCCAGTCCGATCAGGAACAGCCCGACGCCGTCGCGGCGCTGCTCGGGCTCGAGGTCGCGGGCGGCACCCCCGATCTTGCGGGCGCCGGCGCCCACGCCGTGCGCGGTGGCCATCCAGGTGGCCGACGCGCCGCGACCGAGCGCGCCGAACGAGCGCGCCACCGGGCCGGTGCCGTTGCGGACGGCCCGCGGGGCGGGACGCGTCCGGCTGGAGCTGCGTCCCCTGGACGAGCTCTTGGTGGTCCGGCTCCGGCTGCTGGTCGGCTTGCGGGTACTCCGTGATCGGGAGCTCGAGCTCCCTCGTGACCTCCCGGAGGACCGGGACGAGGACGTGCTCTTGCTCCGCGACCCCGGCGGGGAAGACGTACGGGTCGCCATGGTCAGAAGGCTAGGCCACAGTCACACCCGTCACACGGATCACACGGGTGCGTGTCTTCCGAGGATGTGGGTCCGTCGGGTCACTCGTCGGGCAGCGGCACGGTGAGGGTGAAGGTGCTGCCGTGGCCCAGCTCGGACTCGACCGCGATGGTGCCGCCGTGGGCCTCGGCGATGGTCCGCGAGATCGCCAGCCCGAGGCCGGTGCCGGGGATGGTGAGCGCGTCGGGGTTGGTCGAGCGGTGGAAGGCCGAGAACAGGTGCATCTGGTCCTGCCGTGAGATGCCGAGGCCGGTGTCGGTGACCGCGACCTGCGCCGACTCGGGGTCGGTGTCGAGCCGGACGTCGACCCGACCCCCGCGCGGGGTGTACTTCACGGCGTTGCTGCAGAGGTTGTCGACCACCTTGGGCAGCTCGTCCTTGTCGCCCATGACGACCACGGGGAGGTCGGGCAGGTGGAGCACCAGGTCGACCCCCGCGGCGTCGGACTGGATCCGCAGCATCTCGACGGTGGAGCGGCACAGGGCGGCGAGGTCGACCGGGGCCCGCTCGAGCTCGCGGCGTCCCTGCATCCGCGAGTAGTTGAGCAGGTTGCTGACCAGCCGGTCGAGGCGGGCCGCGTTGCGGGAGATGGCGTCGACCGACGCCGGCTGCACGCCGGCGTCCTCGAGCAGCTCGGTGTGGCCCATGATCGAGGTGAGCGGCGTCTTGAGCTCGTGGGAGATGGTCGCGATCAGCTCGCCCTTGTAGCGGTCGAGCTCACGCAGCTCACGGACCAGCCGCACCTCGGTACGGCGTACGCGGGCGTCGAGCACCAGTCGGCCGAGCTCGCGGCCCGCCTCGCTGAGCGCGTCGACCTCGTCGCTCTCGAAGGGGGGCTGCTCGGCGGTGCGCAGCACGACGAGGTAGCCGAGCACCTCCTGGTCGACGGCGACCGGTGCGAGCAGGCAGCTGCTCCAGCCGTGGCCCCCGAGGTGGGCGCGGACCACCCGGACGGCCTCGTCGTCGACATCGTTCGCCTCCAGGCTGATCACGAACGGGCGGAGCACGCCCTCGGCGGCACGTCGCTGCAGCCCGATCCGGATGCCTGAGACGGTCAGGGACGGTGCCCGCGGGTCTTCGGGGTGTCCGGCGGCGTGCTCGATCGGGTCGTGGACCGTGTCGGGGAAGCACCGGATCGACACCTGGGGCGCGTCGAGAGCCTCGGACAGCGCGCGGGCGGCGTCGCGCAGGCCCCCGTCGAAGTCGCGGTGGACCGAGAAGGCCAAGGTCTTCAGTGCCTCGCCCAGGCGGACCTGCCGGTTGAGCTGCTCGCGGCGCTGCGCGTGCTCGAGCGCCAGGCCGGCCTGCACCACGAACATCTCCAGCAGCTCGCGTCCCTGCTCGTCGGGGATCCGGTTGTGCGGCGGCAGGTCGACCGACATGTTGCCGAGCAGCTCGCCGCCGGAGGAGTAGAGCGGCGCGTAGAGCGTGTCGAGGGGGTGCCAGGCCTCCGGGTCGTCGCTGACCTCGAGGTCGGGAACCCAGAGGCTCTCGGCCGTCTCCGTCGACAGCCGCTCGTGCGGGAGGAAGCGCAGGATGCCCCAGTGGTCGGCCATCTTGAACTCCTCGAGGATCAGGCGGGCGGGCGTACGCCGGCCCACCAGCTGCTCGCGCAGCTCCTCGGGCCCGCCGACGGCGGTGACCGCGAGGATCTCGCCCTCGAGCCGGGAGATCGCGGCGACGCCGTAGCCGAGGCCCTCGACGACCCCGGTGGCGATCTCCTCGAGCACCTCGGCGAGGTCGGTGGAGCCGCTGACCCGGCGGGTCACCTCGAAGAGGCGCCGGACGCCGTCCGCATGAAAGGTGTCGGACCGCGTCATGTTCCCCCTTCCCAGATCAGGCTTCGACCACCACGGGGATGATCATCGGACGACGACGGTGTGTGTTGCTGACCCACCGGCCCACCACCCGCCGCACTGTCTGCTGCAGCTGGTAGGAGTCGGAGACACCGTCGGACGTCGCTCGGTCCAGGGCATCGATGATCGGTTGCTTGATCTCGTCGAAGGTCGCATCGTCCTCCGCGAAGCCCCGAGCATGGATCTCCGGACCGCCCGACACCTTGCCGGTGACCGAGTCGACCACCACGATGACAGAGATGAACCCCTCCTCGCCGAGGATTCGCCGGTCCTTGAGGTCGGACTCGGTGATGTCGCCCACCGAGGAGCCGTCGACGAACACGTAGCCGCACTCGACCTTGCCGGCGACCCGGGCCCGCCCGTCGACGAGGTCGACCACGATGCCGTCCTCGGCGAGCACCACCTGCTCGGCGGGGACGCCGGTCGCCCGGGCGAGGGCCGCGTTGGCCAGCATGTGCCGGATCTCCCCGTGGACGGGCAGCACGTTGCGGGGCTTCACGATGTTGTAGCAGTAGAGCAGCTCGCCCGCGCTGGCGTGGCCGCTGACGTGGACGAGGGCGTTGCCCTTGTGCACGACCCGGGCGCCCCACTTGGCCAGGCCGTTGATGACGCGGTAGACGGCGTTCTCGTTGCCGGGGATCAGCGAGGAGGCGAGGACGACGGTGTCGCCCTCCTCGATGTGGACGAAGTTGTGGTTGCGCTGGGCGATCCGGCTGAGCGCGCTGAGCGGCTCCCCCTGGCTGCCGGTGGAGATCAGCACCTGACGCTCGGGCGGCAGGTCGGCCAGCTCCTTGGCGTCGACGAGCACGCCCGGCGGGACCTCGAGGTAGCCGAGGTCGCGGGCGATCGCCATGTTGCGCACCATCGAGCGGCCGACGTACCCGACCTTGCGGTCGTGCTCGACCGCCGCGTCGAGGACTTGCTGGACGCGGTGCACGTGGGAGGCGAAGCAGGCCACGATCAGCCGGCCGCGGCTCTCGTGGAAGACCCGCTCGAGCACCGGCGAGATCTCCTGCTCCGAGGTCGTGAAGCCGGGCACCTCGGCGTTCGTGGAGTCGGTGAGGAACAGGTCGACCCCCTCCTCGCCGAGCCGGGCGAAGGCCCGCAGGTCGGTGATCCGGCCGTCGAGCGGCAGCTGGTCCATCTTGAAGTCGCCGGTGTGGAGCACCAGCCCGGCACCGGTGCGGATCGCGACCGCCAGCGCGTCGGGGATGGAGTGGTTGACCGCGACGAACTCGAGGTCGAACGGGCCGAAGGAGAGCCGGTCGCCCTCGGAGACCTTGTGGTGCACGGTCTCCTTGAGCCGGTGCTCGCGCAGCTTGCTGTCGAGCAGCGCCAGGGTGAGCTCGGAGCCGACCAGCGGGAGGTCGCCGCGCTCGCGCAGGAGGAACGGCGTCGCGCCGATGTGGTCCTCGTGGCCGTGGGTCAGCACCAGCGCCTCGACGTCGCCGAGCCTGTCCCGGATCGGCTCGAAGTCGGGAAGGATCAGGTCGACGCCCGGGTGGTTCTCCTCGGGGAACAGCACGCCGCAGTCGACGATCAGCAGTCGACCGTCGTACTCGAAGACGGTCATGTTGCGGCCGACCTCGCCGAGGCCGCCGAGCGGGATCACGCGCAGCGCTCCGGGAGCGAGCTCTTCAGGGGCGGACAACTCGGGATGGGGGTGGGACATGTACTCGCTCTCGTCAGGTCAGGCCGGACGCCTCGAGGCCGGCACGCAGCGCGGCGACCTCGTCGTCGTCCAGGGGGAGCAGCGGTGGCCGGACCGCCCGGTTGTCGATCACACCGAGCAGCTGCAGGGCCGCCTTGGCGGTCGTCGCGCCGTAGTTGGGCACCGACATGATCGCATCGACCGCGGGCAGCAGCCGACGGTAGACCGCCAGCGCCCCCGCGGCGTCGCCGTCGAACCACGCCCGCACCATGGCGGCCAGCTCGTCGCCGGCGGCGTGGCCCACGACCGAGACGAAGCCGCAGCCCCCGTGGGCGAGCCAGCCCAGATGGGCGTGGTCGTCGCCGGAGTAGACCGCGTAGCCGAGGTCGACCAGCCGGGTGCCGCGGACGAAGTCGCCCGTGGCCTCCTTGACCGCCACCACGGTGCCGAGCTCGCGCGCGGCCGCGTAGGTGTCGAGGGCGATGGTGGTGCCGGTGCGGCCCGGGACGTCGTAGAGCATGACGGGGACGTCGGACGCGCCGGCGACCTCGGCGAAGTGGTGGAGCATCCCGGCCTGCCCGGGCTTGCTGTAGTAGGGCGAGACCAGCAGCAGCCCGTCGGCGCCCAGCTTCGCGGCCTGCCGGGCCAGCTCGACCGAGTGCGCCGTCACGTTGGTGCCGACGCCGGCGACGACCGTGGCCCGGTCGCCGACCGCCTCGCGGACGACGCGCAGGATGTCGCCGGCCTCGGCCGGGCTGGTCGTGGGCGACTCCCCCGTCGTCCCGCTCACGACGACCCCGTCGTGGCCGTGGTCGACCAGGTAGGTGGCGATCGCCGCCGTCTGCTCGAGGTCGACCGAGCCGTCGTCGCCGAAGGCCGTGGCCATGGCGGTCAGCACCCGGCCGAACGGAGCCGCGGCGGCAGCAGGGGGGGTCATGCGGTCAGGGTATCCGCTGGAGGGGGTCAACCGGTGCCTCCGCCCTGACGGGGTGGCGTGCCGTAGTCCGTCTGGGCCATGTTTCGCCGTTCCGCCTCGCGCGGCGAGACCGCGCCTCCAGCATGGTCGGGCGGCGCTCGGGGTGCCCTCCGACGGGGGCCCGGGCGCCTCTCACATGGAGGGGGAAAGACGTTGTTCGACGCTGCGCTGCAACCGGGGCCGCGACCGACCACCGGCTGGTGGCGGGTGCCGCTCGGCATCCTGATCACGCTCACCGCCCTGCTCCTGCCCGTGTCGGCGACCTTCGCCGTGCCGGGTCCGCCCGCCCAGCCAGGTGCCGCGCAGGAGAAGCCCGGGAAGCCGGCCGAGGAGCCGGAGCCGGTGTGGACCGGCGTCCCCGGCACCAACCTCGCCCACGACACCTACGGCTACCCGTGGCCGGCGGCCCCCGACTGCGACGAGAGCAACGTGGGCACCGGCGGCTGCGTCAACGACGGCCTCGGCTTCTTCCAGGGCCAGTGCACCTCGTGGGTGGCCTACCGGCTCGGGCAGCGCAACGGCATCCCGTTCAGCAACTGGTTCGAGGGTCGGCACTGGGGCAACGCCTCGGAGTGGTCCAAGGTCGCCAAGGGCCTCGACTACACGTCCGACAAGGCGCCGGCGGTCGGCGCCGTCGGGTGGTACGCCCGCGGCCACGTGTCGTACGTCGAGGAGGTCAACACCGACGGCAGTGTCGTGATCTCCGAGATGAACACCGACGGCCACAACGGCTTCGTCGTCCACACCGTCTACCCGGGTGAGGGCAGCTGGCCCGACCGGTTCCTGCACCTGTCCGACGTGGTGCCGGTCGACGTGGACGCCCCCGGACGCCCCACGCCGGTGACCGCCACCACCGGCGACGCCGGGGTCGCGGTCGGCTGGAAGGCACCGTCGGACAACGTCGGCGTCACCGGCTACCGGGTCCTGCGCAACGGCATGCCGCTCGCCGAGACCGACGCACCGTCGTACGTCGACCGCCAGGCCTCGCCGGGCCAGGCCTACACCTACTCGGTCGTGGCCCACGACGAGGCCGGCAACGTGTCCGAGCCTGCGACGACGGTGCTGGACCAGGACGTCGCGGCGCCGAAGCGGCAGCAGGACTGGTTCCTGCCCGGGAGCAGCTCGGTGATCGCGGCCGGATCCAGCACCGCCGTCTGCGGCCGGCTCGGCTCGGAGCGCGACCAGCGGGTCGGCTGCCGGCTGCGCACGCTCGCCGGCTGGACCACCGTGAGGACCGGCCGCCGGGTGGCATGGGGCCTGGAGGGCACCCGGACGTTCCTCGCCGGCGACGACGGCCGGGTCTGGTTCTGCCGCGTCCTGGCCGGGACCCCCGGAGCGGACGCCTGCCTTCCCCTGGACCTCGCCACGCAGACCTGGGGCTTCGACCGTGTGGCCGAGCGGCGCCCGCAGCCCGGCTACGCCTCCTGGGTGACCACGGCCGGCGTGCCCGCCCGATGCGGCACCGTCGGCGAGCGGGCCTCGTGCACGGTGCTGGTCGAGAAGGGCTGGCGAACCCGGACGACCGGACCAGGGTCCCGCCTCGGCGACCCGCTGTCGCGGGCCTTCGTCGGCACCGACCGCGGCGTCTCGTTCTGCCGCACCGTCGACGGCCGGGCGACCTGCACCGCGCTCGACGTACGCCGTCTCGGCTGGGAGCGTCCCCGGGCCCTCGCGGGCCAGCTCCCCCACGGCCGCTGGGTCTCTCGACCGGCGGGCCCGACCCTGTGCCTCCCCGCGGCAGGCTGCCGCACCCTCGGACGAGCGAAGGGCTGACCGATGACCATCCTGGCCTCCCGCCCCACCACCTCCCCGCGCCTCGACCTGGGGCCCGAGAGCGGTGACCACCTCTCCGTCCAGGTGCTCCGGCGGCTGCACCCGGGTGCCGACGACGCCGAGGCCGGATGGCTGCTCTGCCCCGTCCACGTCCACGTGGGCGGCTTCAGCGGCGACGTGGCGGCGGCACTCCGCGTCGAGGAGCTGCACCGCTTCGGCGAGGCGCTGCGCGCCGTCCGCTCCGGGCTGCGCCACTCGGCCGTCCTCGAGAGCGTCGAGCAGTGGATCGACGTCACCGTCACCCGGGAGTCCGACGGGTCCCTCACCGCGGCGGGCCACCTGGCCGACGAGCCCGGCTGCGGGAGCAGGCTGAGGTTCCGGATCGTCGGGCTCGACGCCGCCGCCCTCGACGCCTGGGTCGAGGCCTGCGCCGGCGCCGTCGGCCGCTACCCGCTCCCCGCCTCCGCCTGACCCGACTCGCCTGCGTCGCACCCGGCGCTCGTGTCGTCCGACCACCCGAACGACGACCCGGGTGCCGGGGAGGAGTGGGAAATCCGGTTGCCGCGCCCGTCGTCCGGCCGTTTGGGTGGTCGAATGGACGGATTCGACCCCCGCACCAGCTTCGGGCCCGAGGTGGCCGCCAGCTACGACGACGAGCCGCGCGGCGACGAGGCCGACGCGGTCGCGTTCCTGGCCGGGCTTGCGGCCGGGCGCCCGGCGTGCGAGCTGGCCGTCGGGACCGGCCGGATCGCGATCCCGCTCGTCACCGCCGGCGCCGACGTGTGCGGCATCGACCTCTCACAGGCGATGCTCGACCGGCTGCGCGAGCGCCCCGGCGGGGCCGGCGTGCGGGTGGTGCACGGCGACATGACGACGGACGCGCCGGACGGGCAGTTCGGGCTGGTCTACCTGGTCTTCAACACCATCGGCAACGTGCTCACCCAGCAGGGCCAGGTCGACGTCTTCCGCAACGCCGCCTCCCGGCTGGCCGAGGGCGGCGTGTTCGTCGTCGAGACCGCCACGCCGTGGGCGACCATCGCGGCCGGCCAGTTCGTCCACGCGGAGCGGGTCGTCCGCGACTCGGTCGTCCTCGACGTCAACCGCTACGACCGCGCCACCCAGCTCCTGTCCGAGAACCACGTCACGCTGTCGGCCGAAGGCGTCCGGATGGGGCCCATCGCGCAACGGCTCACCACGCCCGCCGAGCTCGACCTGATGGCGCAGCTGGCCGGCCTCCGGCTCCTCGAGCGGTACGGCGGGTGGCGGCGCGAGCCGTTCACCTCCGACTCGACGTTGCACGTGAGCGTCTGGGGCCGCTGACCGGGCGCGACCGTTCGGATCCGGCCCGGGCCCGCCACCGGCACCAAGCACCGGGCTCTGGTGACTGCCCGCCACGCGGTCTACCGTGCGAGGTGGAGCGGGCTCGGGCACTCCCTGAACCAGAGGGGGACCACCAGATGCTGAAGGACAGCACCGTCACCGCCACCATCCCGGCCACCGACCTGGGACGCGCGCGCAGCTTCTACGCCGAACAAGCTCGGCCTCACGCCCAGCCAGGAGTTCCCGGGCGGGCTCTTCTACACGACCGGTCCCGGGACGGCGTTCCTGCTGTACGAGACGCAGTTCCCCTCGGGCGACCACACCGTCGCCCGGTGGCACGTCGACGACGTCCCGTCCGAGGTGGCCGGGCTGAAGTCCCGGGGCGTCGAGTTCGAGCACTACGACCTGCCCGACGTCACCTGGGACGGCGACGTGGCGTCGCTCGGCGAGATGGGCAGGGGCGCGTGGTTCAAGGACAGCGAGGGCAACGTCCTCGGCATCGACGACGTCGGTTGAGCACGCCGCGGAGGGGCGGGGGCGGTCAGCGCACCCGTTCCATCCACACCCAGTCGAGGTCGGGACGCGACACCCGCCGGGTCTCGCGCCACTCGGCGGGGTCGAACACGGGGTAGTGGGCGTCCCCGTCGACGGTCAGGTGCACCTCGGTCAGCACCTGGTGGGTGAGGTACGGCATCGCCTGCTCGTAGACCTGGCTGCCGCCGGCGACGATCGTGTCGCCGCCGAGGGAGGCCGCCCGGTCGAGCGCGTCGGCCACCGAGTGGGCGACCTCGACTCCCTCGTGGGACCAGGCGGGGTCGCGGGTGACGACGACGGTGCGGCGGCCCGGCAACGGCCGGCCGATCGAGTCGAAGGTCAGCCGGCCCATGACCAGGGTGTGGCCGAGCGTCTCGGCCTTGAAGTGGGCGAAGTCGTCGGAGATGTGCCACGGGATCCGGCCGTGGTCGCCGATGACCCGGTGGTCGGCGTACGCCGCGATGGCGACGACCCGGCGGGGGCTAGACGGCAATGGGGGCCTTGATGCCGGGGTGGGGGTCGTAGTCCTCGACGGTGATGTGGTCGAGGTCGAAGCCGTCGAGGTCGGTGACGGTGGGGTCCAGCCGCAGGGTCGGCAGCGGTCGCGGCTCGCGGGTGAGCTGGAGCCGCGCCTGCTCGAGGTGGTTGGAGTAGAGGTGGGCGTCGCCGAGGGTGTGCACGAAGTCGCCGATCCGGAGCCCGGTCACCTGGGCGACCATGTGAGTCAGCAGGGCGTACGACGCGATGTTGAACGGGACCCCGAGGAACACGTCGGCGGAGCGCTGGTAGAGCTGGCACGACAGCCGGCCGTCGGCGACGTAGAACTGGAAGAACGCGTGGCACGGCGCCAGCGCCATCTGCGGGATGTCGGCGACGTTCCACGCCGAGACGATGTGGCGACGGCTGTCGGGGTCGCGGCGCAGGCTGTCGACGAGCTGCGCGACCTGGTCGACGTGCTCGCCCGACGGGGTCGGCCACGACCGCCACTGGTAGCCGTAGACCGGCCCCAGGTCGCCGTCGGCGTCGGCCCACTCGTCCCAGATGGTGACGCCGCGGTCCTGCAGCCACTTCACGTTGGTGTCGCCGCGCAGGAACCACAGCAGCTCGGCGAAGATCGACCGGGTGTGGACCTTCTTGGTCGTCACCAGCGGGAACCCGGCGGTGAGGTCGAAGCGCATCTGGTGACCGAAGACGCTGAGCGTGCCGGTGCCGGTCCGGTCGCCCTTCTCGACGCCCTCGTCGAGGATCCGGCGGAGGAGATCGAGGTAGACCTGCATCCGCCCAAACTAGTCGATCGAGACCTCTCCGCGGACCACCGTCCGCGCGTCGCCGCCGACCCAGATCGTGTCGCCCTCGCGCTCGACGTGGACCCGTCCGCTCCGGCCGATCACGGTGCCCTGCGCGGCGACGTACGACGGCGGCAGCACCGTGCCGGACAGCCACTGCGCGAGGCCGGCGTTGAGACTGCCGGTCACGGGGTCCTCGGTGATCCCCGACCCCATCGGGCAGAGCGCCCGGACCTCGCACGCGGTGTCGCCGCCGTCGCGGACGCCGACGACGCCGACGTCGTGGCGCAGGGCGTAGAAGTCGGGCTCCAGGGCGAGCACTGCGTCGGCGTCTCGGAGCAGCACGCCCACCCAGCCGGGCCCGTTGTCGACCCACGCCATGTCGAGCACGTCGTCGTCGCCCAGCCCGAGCGGCCTGAGCACCGCCGCCCGGTCCTCCGCCGAGACCGGCCCCGACCGCAGCAGCGGCGGCGCGGCGAAGGCCAGCCGATCGGCCCGGTCGGGCGTACGGCGCAGCGTCACCAGTCCCGCCCCGCACTCCTGCACGACGCGGTCGGCCGACCGCGGCGACCCGCCGACCTCCAGCCAGGCGTGCGCCGACCCGAGCGTGGGGTGCCCGGCGAAGGGCAGCTCGGCCGACGGCGTGAAGATCCGCAGCCGGTAGTCGGCGTCGTCGGTCGTCGGCGGCAGCAGGAAGGTGGTCTCGCTGAGGTTGGTCCACCGGGCGAACCGCTGCATCTGCTCGTCGGTGAGCCCCTCCGCGTCGTGGACCACCGCGACCGGGTTGCCCCCGAGCGGGGTGCTGCCGAAGACGTCGACCTGCCGGAAGCTGCGCATCTGTGCAGGGTAGGACTCAGCCCGGGAAGACCGGTGGGTCGGGGACGTCCTCGGCCACCTCGGTGAGCTTCCGGCAGGGCTCGGGCTCGCGGCCGGGGCGGCACTCGTAGATCCGGTAGTTGCCCTCCGAGGGCATCTGCAGCATGTCCTGGTAGGTCTTGTCCTGCAGCATGTGGAGCACCGCGAAGTAGAAGGTGCCGCTGTCGTAGGTCCAGGCGACAGCGTGGTCGCTGGGCGAGTACATCTGCGGGGCCGGACGGCCGGTCTCGACGTCGTACACCTCGAGGGCGTCGAAGTGGGACGGACTGACCGCGAACGCGTACCGCCCGTCGTGGGTGAGCCGCGCGTCGTCGGCATCGATGACGGTGCCGGTCCGGTAGGGCAGCGGCGTCACCCGCAGCACGTCGTCGGTCCGGGTCACCCGGGAGTCCTCGGCCGTGTCGACCATCGTCCCGGACAGCGCGTAGGACACGTCGATGAGCGGCTCCCAGGCGAAGTCGCCGTCCGGCGAGGTGTAGTAGACCCGCTCGTCGTCGATGGCGACGGGTCCGTGGCCGCCCACCGGCTGGCCGCCGGTGTCGCCGGGCGGGATGAGCGAGCGGCGCCCCACCTCCGCCCGCGCGAGCGTGTCGTGGACCACCAGCTCCGGGTCGCCGTCGCCGGGGTCGGCCCAGGCGACCCAGCCGTTGTCGGGCTCGACGACGAGCCGGGAACCGGGCACCGTCTCGCCGATGCGCCGCTGCCGACCCGAGTCGTCGACATGCACCACCCGGCCCTCGTCGTCGCTGAAGACCACCCCGTCGGGGACCGTGACCAGCGCCCGCAGGCCCGCGACCTCGACCTCCACCCGCGCCAGGCGGAGCCGGCCGTCGGCGTACCACGGCACGGGCATCGGGTTGGTCGCCGCCGTCACCTTGCCCTGCTCGGCCCCGTCGTCGCCGGTGGTCCACCACGTGGTCGCTGCCAGCACCGCTGCGACCACGGCTGCGACGACCGCTGCCCGCGTCCACGCCGTACGCCGACGGCGGCGCGAGCGGGCCACCACCCCGGCCACCGGAGCCGGAGGCACGGGGACCGCCTCGCAGGCGTCACGCACCTCGGGCGCGCTCAGCGGCAACGCCGGGGTGGCGCCCGGTGCGCCGACCACGTCGTCGACCTCGTCACCGGCCAGGCCGGCCACGTGGACCAGCACCGCCCGTACCCGCTCCTGCTCGGGCAGCGTGGCCAGGTGCCCCTCGAGCTCGCGCCGCCGCTCGAGCCGGTCGGCGAGCGCGGGTGGGAGGTCGGGCTCCTCGGGCGACTCGTCGTCGGCGTCACCGTCACGGCGCCGCACCACCCGGCCGCGCTCCTCGAGCAGCGCGCGGTAGGCGAGCACGTCGACGTCACCCTCGCGGCGCTCCCGCTCCCAGGCGGGCAGCACCCTGGCCACCGCCTCGCGGGCGACCTGCTCGGCCTCGGGCTGCCGGTGCCCGAGGAAGACCAGGGTCCGGACCAGCGCGGGCCAGCGCGCGGCGAGCCAGGTGGCGAACTCGGTACCGCGGCGCATGTTCCCATCCTCCGGCCGTTCCGGCCGGCTTGTCAGCAGGCCCGTCCCCACCGGGTGTTCGGCGCGGAAGCCCTTCCGGATGCGCGGCGACTCACGCGTGGAGCGACATCGGGCCGTAGACCCGCCTCTCGACCTCGAACAGCGTCACCTGGTCGACGCCCTGGTCGGCGAGCTCGGCCCAGATCTCGCCGACCCACGACTCGGCGTCGGCCTGGCTGGCGAACCGCTGGCCGGCGAGGTCGCCGGACACAGAGACCTCACCACCCGAGGTGTCCTCGAGCCGCCACCACCAGGGTCGCTCGGCCGGGCCGGGCGAGCGGAACGTCGGGGGCTGGTCGGGCAACATCAGTCCTCCCGGACGCTGGTGTCGACGAACGGCGGCTTGACCAGCTGGAACACCTCGCGGCGTCCTCTGATGTCGACCCCGACCTCGGCGTCGGGGGCGACCATCGTCGGGACCAGCGCGAGGCCGATGCCGGTGCGGAGCGTGGGGCTGAACGTGCCGGAGGTGATTTCGCACAGGGGTACGTCGGGCGTCAGCGACACCCGCATCCCGGGTCGTGGGATGCCGCGGCCGACGGCCTTGAGCCCGCGCAGCAGCCGCTCGGGGCCGGCCTCCTTCTCGGCCAGCAGCACGTCGCGGCCCCAGAACGCGTCCTTCTTCCAGCCCACCGCCCAGCCGAGGCGGGCCTGCACCGGCGTCACGTCGAGGGTGATGTCCTGGCCGTGGAGCGGATAGCCCATCTCGGTGCGCAGCGTGTCGCGAGCGCCGAGGCCGCACGGCAGGATGCCGTGCCCCTCCCCCGCCGCCAGCAGCGCGTCCCACAGCGCCCCCGCGGCGTCGGCCCGCACGACCAGCTCGTAGCCGCGCTCGCCGGTGTAGCCGGTGCGGCAGACCACGACGCCGGCGTCGGCGCCGTCGGCGGACCAGGTGGCCTCGACGAAGGTCATGTAGTCGTGGCCGACCGGCAGCCCCACGGAGGTGAGCACCTCGTCGGAGCCGCGGCCCTGCAGCGCGAGGACGGCGTAGTCAGCGTGGTGGTCGACGACCTGCACGCCCTCGGGCGCGGCCTCCCGGAGCCGGCGGCAGACCTCGGCGTGGTTGGCGGCGTTGGGGACCAGCAGGACGTGCTCGTCGTCGTGGTAGTAGGCGATCAGGTCGTCGACGATCCCCCCGGTCGCGTCGTCGCAGCAGAGCGTGTACTGCGCCTGGCCGGGTGCGATCTTCCCGAGGTCGTTGGAGAGCGTCGCGTTGACGTGGGCGGCCGCCCCCGGACCGGTGACCATGGCCTTGCCGAGGTGGCTGACGTCGAAGAGGCCGACGGCGGTGCGGACCGCGGTGTGCTCCTTGATCGTCCCGGCGGCGTACTCCAGCGGCATCGACCAGCCTCCGAAGCCCGCCAGCTTGGCGCCCAGCGCGACATGGCGGTCGTGGAGGGGCGAGACCCTCAGGTCGGCATCGCTCATGTGCCGACCCTAGCCGTCGGAACCGGCGAACCTGCCGCAACCGGCGTGCCTCGCCCGGTGGCTATCCTGCGTCGGTGACGAGTTACCAGCTGCGCGCGGCCAACCCCGCCAAGACCCGGGCCGACGCCGTCGTCGTCGGCGTCCTCCAGCACGACAAGGGGGCCGTGCTGGCCCCCGGCGGGGACGACGTCGGCAAGGCGTACGGACGCAAGCTGCGGCCGCTGCTGGCCTCGCTGGGCGTCACGGGCAAGGCCGGGGAGGTCCACCGCCTGCCCACCAACGGCGCCCTGTCCTCGCCGCTGCTGGTCCTCGTGGGGATCGGTCGCGAGACCGACCAGGTGGCCGTACGGCGCGCGGCGGGTGCCGCCGCCCGCGCGGTCACCAACGCCGCGTCGGTGGCGCTCGCGCTGCCCGCCGACACCCCCGGGCTGGTGCGGGCGGTGACCGAGGGCTACGCGCTGGGCGGCTACACCTTCACGACGTACAAGAAGGACACCAAGGACACCGCTCCCGGCACCGTGACCGTGCTCAGCCCGATCGCCCGCAAGGACGACGCGTCCGAGGCGTTCGAGCTCGGCCAGGTGCTGGCCGGCGCGGTCGCCACCACGCGTGACTGGGTCAACACCCCGCCGGGTGACCTGCGGCCGCCTGCCTTCGCCGACGTGGTCGCCGAGGCCGCCAAGGAGGCGTCCAAGGGGCGCGGCAAGGCCACCGTCAAGGTCACGGTGCACGACGAGGAGAAGCTCGCCGAGCTCGGGTGCGGCGGCATCCTCGGCGTCGGCGGCGGCTCGGCCGCACCCCCGCGGCTGGTCGAGCTCACCTACTCCCCCCGGGGCGCCAAGGGACACCTCGCGCTGGTCGGCAAGGGCATCACCTTCGACTCCGGCGGCCTGTCGATCAAGCCCGCGCAGAGCATGACCGACATGAAGTCCGACATGGCCGGTGCGGCGGCGGTCGTTCAGGCGACCCTGGCGATCGCGGCCCTCAAGCTCCCGGTCAAGGTCAGCACCTTCGTGCCGATGGCCGAGAACATGGTCTCCGGCTCCGCGACCCGCCCCGGCGACGTGCTGCGGATGTACGGCGGCCGCACCGTCGAGGTCATGAACACCGACGCCGAGGGCAGGCTGATCCTGGCCGACGCCCTGGTGCGGGCCACCGAGTCCGAGCCCGACGTCATCCTCGACGTGGCCACCCTCACCGGCCACATGGTGCTGGCGCTGGGTGACCGGGTCGGTGGCGTCATGGGGAGCGACGACGTCGTCGACGCGGTGCTCGCCGCCGGCGCGACCGCGGGCGAGGCGCACTGGCACATGCCGCTGCCCGACCAGATCACCGAGCGGGTCCGGTCGAGCAAGATCGCCGACCTGCTGCAGCACGACTGGGTGCGATGGGGTGGCGGGCTCTACGCGGGCGCGTTCCTGCGGGAGTTCACCGACGGCAAGCCGTGGGCCCATCTCGACATCGCCGGGCCGTCGTTCCACACCAGCGCGGCCTACGGCCACGTCACCCCGGGCGGCACCGGCTTCGGCGTCACGACGGTCGTCGAGTACGCCCGCGCGCTCGCCGCGAAGAAGAAGGGCTGAGCTCTCCGGCCCATGCCCTACTTCCGCCGTGTCGACGAGTGCCGGTTCGAGGCCACCGACGCAGTCGGCGGTGCGTGGGACACCGGCACCCAGCACATCGCGCCGGCGCTCGGGCTGCTGGTCCACGCCGTCGAACGCGACCGCGACCGGCGGCGTGACGACGGGCTGCTGGTCGGCCGGCTGTCCTACGACATCCTCGGCACCGTCCCGGTCGCGCCGGTAGAGGTCGTCGTCGAGGTGCTCCGGCCCGGTCGCACGATCGAGCTGGTCGGCGCGCGGCTGCGCCACGCCGACCGCGACGTCGTACGCCTGCGGGCGTGGCTCGTGCAGCGCAGCGACACGGGGCAGCTGGCCGGCACGCCGCTCCCCTCGATGCCGGAACCGGCCGACCTCGCCCCGTGGGACCCCACGACGGTGTGGCCGGGCGGTTTCATCGCCTCCGCCGAGGTACGCCGCGACCAGGACTCGCCGGGGCGCGCCCGGTTCTGGGTCCGCACCCGGACCCCGCTGCTGGACGACGAGTCGGTCACCGACCTCGCCCGCTTCGCGGGACTACTCGACATCGCCAACGGCATGACCGTCCGTGCCGCACCCGACGAGGTGCTCTTCCCGAACGTCGACCTGACCGCCCACCTGTTCCGCGAGCCCCGGGGCGAGTGGGTCGGCTTCGACACCTCGGTGTCGTTCGGCGGGACCGGGCTGGGCCTCACGAGCAGCGTCGTGCACGACCTCGACGGGCCGGTCGGCACCCTCGCCCAGTCGCTCACGGTGCGCCCGAGGGGCTGACCGGGGCACAATGCCGAGATGGGAGTGGGGGCACTCCAGATCGGCCGGGGCGACGAGCGGGAACGGCTCGCCACGCTCCTGCGCGACGCGGCGGCCGGGCGTCCCGGCGCGCTGCTGGTCGCCGGCGAGTCAGGGATCGGCAAGACCACCCTGGTCGCCGAGGCCACGTCGGGACCGGCCGCCGCCGGGCACCTGGTGCTGTGGGGCCGCTGCCTCCGGTTCGGTGCCGAGTCCACGCCGTACCTGCCCATCACGCAGATCCTGACCCAGTGGCACCGCCAGGCAGACGCGTCCGAGCGGGCGCGCGTGCTGACGGGCGCCGAGCGCCTCGGCTCGATCGCTCCCGCCCTGGGCGTCGCCCCGGACGACGTCGACACCGCGCGGGTCTTGCCCCTCGTGGCCGCAGTCCTCGATCGGATCGCGGAACGTACGCCGCTCACCCTGGTCATCGACGACGCTCAGTGGGCCGACGCCACCTCCTTGAACCTGCTGGCGTACCTCGTCGCGGGCTTCGACGCCGGCCCGGGGACCTGCCTGATGATCACCTACCGCGACACCGAGCTGAGCGAGGGACACCGCTTGCACGGCTGGCTGGCGGACGTGACCCGCCTCCCCTCCGTGTCCCGGCTGCGCCTGGAACGACTGGGCTTCGCCGACACCGAGGAACTGGTTGCCCGGATGACACGCGACGGGGCCGCGAAGGGCAAGGACGCCGCCGAGGTCTTCGCGAAGGCGAGGGGCAACCCCTACTACACCGAGCTTCTCGTGCGGGGGTCCGACCCGGGAACCGGGACGCAGCGGGACGGCCTGGAGCAGGCGCTGCTCAGCTCCTGGCACCTCCTGGACCCGGATGCCCGCGAGCTGCTGCAGCTCCTCGCGGTGGGTGGTCGCCCCGTGGCGCTGGTCGTCCTCCAGCAGCTGTTCGCCGCTCGTGGCCGCGACCCCGAGCGGGTGCCCTCCGGCCTCGCCGACGCGAGCTCGGCGGGCCTCACGCTGCAGCGCAAGGACGGCGAGGTCTGGTTCCACCACGCACTGGTCGCCGAGCTGGTCGCCTCCACGCTGACCCCGACCGCGCGCACACGGATTCACCAGGAGTACGTCGACGTCCTGTCCTCCTCCGGAGGGCTCGGGCCAGCGCAAGCCGCCCATCTCGCCCTCCATCACCACGGCGCCGGGAACCCTGACGAGGCGTTCACCTGGTCGCTGCGGGCCGCCGAGGCGGCAGCACGGGTCCGCGGGTACGCCGAGGAGTTCGAGCACCTCCACCGTGCCTGCCGCCTCTGGGAGGACGCCGGCGACGCCGCACGAACCGCAGCCGGCGAGCAAGTCGACCTCTGGCGCCGCGCCAGCGAGCGCGCATGGAGCGCCGGCGAGCACACCGCGGCCGTCCGGCTCCTGGAAGAGGCGACCGCGTTGGTCGATGCCGAGACCGACCCGGCCCTGGCCGTACGCCTGAGGCTGTCCCTCCAGGCCCGTCGAAACGTCTCCGACCAGGCAGTGGCGTCCCCCGGTGCCACGGACCACGCGGCCCTCGACATCTCCTCGGCCCGGTGTCCCCGGTCGGTGGAGCACACCATCGCCCTCGCTCAGCTCGCCATGGACGAAGCCTGGACCCGTGACCGTCACACGGAAGGTCTCGCCGAGGGCCATGCTGACGAGGCGGTGCGCCTGGGGCGTGCCACCGGATCCTCCGAGGCGCTGGCCTGGGCGCTCGCGGTGCGGTCGATGACCCACGCCGACTCCCCCTCGGCGCCCGCGGATGCCGACCAGGCCCTCGCCCTCGCGCGCGAGGTCGGCGACCCGGAGCTGTGGGGCAAGGTGGCCGTCTGGACCGCCAACTCGCTCATCCACGTCGGGCGACTGGCCGACGCCGGTGACCTGCTGGTCGCGACCTTCGGAGAGCTGGTGGCCACCGGATCGGTCCACGATGCTCTCTGGGCGAGACCAGGGTTCGCCGCGACGCTCCTGCTCGACCTCGGCCGCTTCCGCAAGGCGCGGGACCTGCTCCGCGAGCTGTTGAGCCACCGGCTCCCTGCGGGCACGGCGGCAGACGCACGGGGCACGGCGGCCCTGCTCGCGTTCAGGACCGGTGACTCCGCCTCGGGCCGTTCCCACCTCGAGCGGGCCCGGGAGCTTCGGCCCGACCGACGCATGCCCGGCGACGGGCTCCCCTACACAGAGGCGGAGTCGATGTGGCAGGACGGCGAGCCCCTGGCGGCGCTCACCCTCGTGGAGAACCTGATGCCCGCAGCGGCCGTGGTCGACACCGACGGTGCGGGTGAGCTCCTGGTCCTCGCCGCGAGGGCGGCCGGCGACCTGGCCGACGTCCCGGGCCGACGGCCGGAGGCGGTCGCGCGGCTGGAACAGGTGGAGCGGCTGCGCGGTGGTGGACGAGCGTGGTTCGAGCCGGCGGGCCCGGACGACCTGATGCATCCCGCGCGAGGGCACCTCTTCGCCGCCGAACGCGCCCGCTGCCACGGCGACACGGATGCGACCCCTCACTGGCGCGATGCGGTGTCCACCTGTCCCGGCGCGGGACTGGTCTGGGACGAGGCACGGGCGTCGTACCAGCTGGCCAGGGCTCTGCTCGCTGCTCACGGGTCTCGCGGCGAAGCCGCCGCAGCGCTGCGGCACGCTGCCCGGATCGCGGCCGCACTCGGCGCGGTGCCCCTCCTCCGCGACGCCGAGGCGTTGGCCCGGCAGGCCCACATCCCGCTCGCCGAGCCGGCACCGGCCTCCCCGACGGACCGGGCCACCGACGGGTTCCCCGAGCTCACGCCCCGGGAACGCGAGGTGCTGGCCCACCTGGTCGCGGGCCGCACGTACGCCGAGATCGCCGGCGCGCTGTTCATCAGCGAGAAGACGGTGAGCGTGCACGTGTCCAACCTGCTCCGCAAGACCCGGACGTCCTCGCGGATCGAGCTCGCGGAGCTGGTCGGCCGCGAGGCCTAGGGACACGGGCACGCCACTCGTCCCGCTGTCCACGCGATCCCGTCAGCGGAGCTGCCGCAGCTTCTCGCTCATGAGATCCGCGGCGTACTGGCTCCGCTCCTGAGGACGGTCGGCGTTCGGGCCGATGCGCCCTTCCCACGAGTCGCGAGCACCGTCGGTGTTGACGACCTGAGGCAGGTCCTGGGTCGGTGCGGCCGGCACGCCGTCGTTCGACACCATGGCACTGACACCGAGGGCGGCACCCACTGCGATGCCGACTCCGGCCAGGCCGAGCGCTGCGGACTTCGCTGACACCCGGTGGCGGGGATCAATCGTCTGTACGGTCATGGTCTTGTTCCCTTCAGGATGGTGGTGGTGACGACTCCACAGTCGTCGCGCCACGCCACCGCCACATCGGGCGACACCCCTCAGAACCCGCTCCAAGACCCTCAGATCGCGGGTGAGCTGCTAGATCTCCCCGGCCTTCTTGCGCCGGTTGTAGTCGCGCATCCGCTGCGGGATCCCGACCAGTGCGGCGTCGTAGGACGGCACCTGCTGCTTGTTGCAGAACTGGTGGGCCCACTGCACCGACGGCACCCGGCGCCGGGTCCACTCACCGTCGTGGGCGACCAGCAGCAGGGTGACGTCGCTGACCGCGGTGCGCGGCTCGACGAAGCCCTCGACGCCCCGCCGGGCACCCACCCACGCCTGCAGGTGCTGCTCGTCGGTGCGGTCGGAGGCCCGCACCGTGGTGGAGCCGGTGCGCTCGCCACCGGAGGGGCGTCGCATGCGCGGCCGTCTGCGGAATCGGTCGAACAGGCCCATGTCCCAAGTGTGCCCGGTGGCCCCCCGGGGTGGTGTGGACTCGGCCGCAACTAGTGCAAAGATGGGCTGGGGCCGCGCGAGGGCGCGGCCTGCGAACGGAGGGAGACCAGTGGCCCAGGCCGACTTCGACGTACTCGTTCTCGGGGCGGGATCGGGCGGCTACGCCTGTGCCCTCCGGGCGGCCCAGCTGGGCCTGACCGTCGGCCTCGTCGAGAAGGGCAACCTCGGCGGCACCTGCCTCCACGTGGGCTGCATCCCGACCAAGGCGCTGCTCCACGCGGCCGAGGTCGCCGACGCCGCCCGCGAGTCGGAGAAGTTCGGCGTGCAGGCCTCCCTCGACGGCATCGACATGGCCGGCGTCAACGCCTACAAGGACGGCGTCGTGAGTCGGCTGTTCAAGGGCCTGACCGGGCTGGTCAAAGGGCGCGGCATCACGGTCATCGAGGGCGCCGGCCGGCTCACCGGCCCGCGGAAGGTGACCGTCGACGGCACGACGTACTCCGGCCGCCACCTCGTCCTCGCCTCCGGCTCATACTCCCGCTCGCTGCCCGGCCTCGAGGTCGACGGCGAGCGGGTGATCACCTCCGAGCACGCGCTGCAGCTCGACCGGGTACCCAAGTCGGTCGTCGTGCTCGGCGGCGGCGTCATCGGGTGCGAGTTCGCCAGCGTGTGGCGCAGCTTCGGCGCCGACGTCACGATCGTCGAGGCGCTCCCCCGCCTGGTGCCGGCCGAGGACGAGGCGTGCTCCAAGGCGCTCGAGCGGGCGTTCCGCAAGCGCGGCATCGCCTTCCGCACCGGTACGCCGTTCCAGAGCGTGAAGACCACCGAGACCGGCGTCGCCGTCACCGTCGAGGGTGGCGACCTGATCGAGGCCGAGCTGCTCCTGGTCGCGGTCGGCCGCGGCCCGGTGACCGACGGGCTCGGCTACGACGAGCAGGGCGTCACGATGGAGCGGGGCTTCGTCGTCACCGACGAGCGCTGCCGGACCAACCTCGAGGGCGTGTACGCCGTCGGCGACATCGTCCCGGGCCTGCAGCTGGCCCACCGGGGCTTCCAGCAGGGCATCTTCGTCGCCGAGGACCTCGCCGGCCTCGGCCCGGCCCCGATCGACGAGTCCGGCGTCCCGCGGGTCACCTACTCCCACCCCGAGGTCGCCTCGGTGGGACTGACCGAGGCCGAGGCGGTCGAGCGCCACGGCGCCGACGCGGTGGAGACACACACCTACGACCTCGGCGGCAACGGCAAGAGCCAGATCCTCGCGACCCAGGGCTTCGTCAAGCTGGTGCGGGTCCACGACGGGCCGGTGGTGGGTGTCCACATGGTCGGCGACCGGGTCGGCGAGCTGGTCGGCGAGGCCCAGCTGATCTACGGCTGGGAGGCCCACCCCGACGACGTCGCGCCGCTGGTCCACGCCCATCCGACCCAGAACGAAGCGCTCGGCGAGGCCCACCTGGCGATCGCCGGGAAGCCGCTGCACGCCCACTCCTGACCCCCACCGACACCTGCGACCGAAGGAAGTCCATTGGCCACCGAAGTCACCCTCCCGGCACTCGGGGAGTCCGTCACCGAAGGCACCGTCACCCGCTGGCTGAAGCAGATCGGCGACAGTGTCTCGGTCGACGAGCCGCTGCTGGAGGTCTCCACCGACAAGGTCGACACCGAGATCCCCTCCCCCGTCGCCGGCACCCTGCTGGAGATCAAGGCGGGCGAGGACGAGACGGTCGAGGTCGGCGCGGTCCTCGCGATGATCGGTGACGAGGGTGAGTCCTCCGGTGACTCCGGCGATGAGTCCGCCGACTCCGGCGCCGACGAGTCCGCCGGCGAGCCCGCCGACCAGGGTGAGCAGGAGCAGCCGCAGGAGGAGCAGCCGCAGGAGGAGCAGCAGGCCGAGGAACCGGCCCAGGAGGAGGAGCCGCAGCAGGAGCAGCCCGCCGCCGAGGCGCAGGACTCCGGCGACACCGGCGGCTCCGCCCAGTCCTCCGGCGGTGGTGGCGGTGGTGGCGGCGGTACGTCGGTGACGCTGCCCGCGCTCGGCGAGTCGGTGACCGAGGGCACCGTCACCCGTTGGCTGAAGCAGGTCGGTGACGAGGTGGCCGTCGACGAGCCACTGCTGGAGGTCTCCACGGACAAGGTCGACACCGAGATCCCCTCCCCCGTCGCCGGCACCCTGCAGGAGATCAAGGTGCAGGAGGACGAGACCGTCGAGGTCGGCGCCGAGCTGGCGGTCATCGGCTCCGGCGAGGCCGCGCCCGCTCAGGCCGAGCCGGAGGCGCAGCCGACCGACGAGGAGCAGGCCGAGAAGAAGGCCGAGCAGGAGGAGCAGGTCGCCGAGGAGACCGGCGAGCTGCCGCCCGGCGACGCGACCCCCGAGTCCGAGAAGGAGCCGGAGCCCGAGCCCGAGCCGGAGCCGGAGCCCGAGCCGGAGCGCGAGCCGGAGCCGGAGCAGCCGGCCGCCGCGCAGCAGCCAGCCGCGCCCGCCCACGCCGACCAGCCCGCGACCGACCGGTCCGAGCCGTCGACGTACGTCACGCCGCTGGTGCGGAAGATGGCCTCCCAGCACGGCGTCGACCTGGCCACGGTGACCGGCACCGGCGTCGGTGGGCGGATCCGCAAGCAGGACGTCCTCGACGCCGCGGCGAAGGCGCAGGAGGCGCCGGCCGAGCAGCCGGCGGCGTCCCAGCCGCAGCAGGCCACCGCCGCGGCCGCGAGCCCGCTGCGCGGCCGGACCGAGCCGCTGTCGCGGCTGCGCAGGATCATCTCCAAGCGGATGGTCGAGTCGCTGCAGAGCTCGGCGCAGCTGACCCAGGTGGTCGAGGTCGACGTCACCAACATCGCCCGGCTGCGCGACTCGGAGAAGGCCGAGTTCCAGACCCGGGAGGGCGTGAAGCTGACGTACCTGCCGTTCTTCGCCAAGGCGACGATCGACGCGCTCAAGCAGCACCCCGCGCTCAACGCGACGATCGACACCGAGGCCGGCGAGGTCACCTACTACGACCGCGAGCACGTCGCCTTCGCCGTCGACACCGACAAGGGTCTGCTCACGCCCGTCGTCAAGGACGCCGGCGACCTGTCGGTCGCCGGGCTGGCCAAGAAGATCGCCGACGTCGCCGAGCGCACCCGCACCAACAAGATCGGGCCCGACGAGCTGTCCGGCGGCACCTTCACGATCACCAACCTCGGCAGCGTGGGCGCCCTCTGGGACACCCCGATCATCAACCAGCCGCAGGTGGCGATCCTCGGGCCGGGCTCGGTCGTGAAGCGTCCGGTCGTGATCGACGACCCGAACCTCGGCGAGACGATCGCGGTGCGCCACATGGTCTACCTGGCGCTGACCTACGACCACCGCCTGGTCGACGGCGCCGACGCTGGCCGGTTCCTCCGCGAGGTCAAGCAGCGCCTCGAGACCGGCACGTTCGAGGTCTGAGGCCAGCCGCCCGCGCGAGCGCGGGCGGCGTTGGCCGAAGAGGTTGAGGAGGCCGGGGCAGTCCCCTCGCGCGCAGTGCGGGGACTGCCCACCGGCCGTCTCGAAACCCCTGGGGGCCGACGTGCCACCGCAACCGACGTCCAGCCCTGCCCAGGTGTCCGGCACGATGGGGCACATGCACTTCGTGATCGCGGGCGCCAGCGGTTTCCTCGGGAGCCGGCTCACCCAGGAGCTGACGTCGCGGGGTCACCGCGTGACCGGACTGACCCGACGTCCCGACCCGGGCCCGGACGAGGCGACCTGGGACCCGTACGCCGGGGTCCTCGACCAGGGTCTGGTGGAGCAGGCCGACGTGGTCGTCAACGTCGCGGGGTCGAGGCTGTTCGGGAACCCGCGCTCACAGAAGTGGCAACGTGCGCTCCGCAAGAGCCGGGTCGAGACCACGCGGGTGCTCGCCGAGGCGATCGCCCGGGCCGAGCAACCGCCCGCCTTCCTGGCCAACAACGCGACCGCCTACTACGGGGACCACGGCGAGGAGACCGTGACCGAGGCGAGCGACAGCCGCGGCGACGCCTTCATGACCCAGGTGACCAGGGAGTGGGAGGCGGCAGCCGAACCGGCGGTGGAGGCCGGATCGCGCCTGTGCGTGCTGCGTACCGCACCGGTCCTGGCCCGCGGGGGCGACACGATGAACATCCTGCTGCCGCTCTTCAAGCTGGGCCTCGGAGCCCGGTTGGGCCGCGGCGGGCAGTTCTTCCCCGTCGTCTCGATGCGCGACTGGGTGGGCTCGGCCACGATGCTGGCCGAGCACCCCACGGCCAGCGGGCCGTTCAACGTCTGCTGCCCCGACACCCCGACCAACGCGGAGTTCACCGAGGTGTTCGCACACACCGTCCATCGGCCCGCCTTCCTGGCCGTCCCTCGCCGGGTGCTCGCCCTCGGAGCCGGTCCCGCGGCCCCCGAGCTGCTCCGCTCCATGGACCTGCGCCCCGCGGCCCTGCTCGAGCTCGGCTACCGGTTCGAGGACCCGGACGCCGCCGCGGTGATGACGTCCGCGCTGTCCTGACCGGTCACCGCAGCCACCTGCCACCGCTCCCCTCCGCGCACGAGCACGAGTCGACGGCGCGACCACCCGTCGGCAGGCAACGACAGCGCGCCCTCACCACCCCGGGCCTCGGCGCCCACGAGGCGGTCGGTCACCACGAGCACCACCCGGTCGTCGTCGGCCTGCCGCACCTCGGCGGCGGCGACCTGCATCCGCATGCCGGTGACCCGCAGCCCGCGGTCGACGTAGGACGCCAGCATCGCCCGGTCGGCCTCGCCGGCCCGCGACCCGGGCACGTAGAGCCGGCCCAGCGCGCGCAGGTCGCCGTGGCGCCACGCGGCCGCCCGGTCGCGGTCCCAGGCGCGCAGCACCTCGAGCGGGCCCGTCCGGTCCGCCGCCACCTCCTGCCGCTGCACGGGGTCGTCGCCCGGCAGCAGCGCCGCCCCGACGACCAGCAGCGCCGCAACGGCGATGCCGAGCGCCACGGGGCGGAGGGACGGGACTGCGGCGGGCACGCCCCGAACCTAGGCCGATCCTGACGGCAGCGTCGGCGCTCGTCCACAGCCCCACGGTCGCCCGGCGACGGGGGTACCCTGCAAGGCGTGCCCCTCACCCACCGCGTCGTCGGCCTCGGCGACCAGGCCGTCGATTACCTGGCCGCCTGGGACCTGCAGCGCGAGGCTCATCAGGCCGTGGTCTCCGGCACCAGCGGCGACACCGTGCTGCTGCTGGAGCACCCGCCGGTGTTCACCTGCGGCAAGCGCACCGACCCCCACGAGCGACCGCTCGACCCGGGCAGCGCTCCGGTCATCGACGTCGACCGCGGCGGCAAGATCACCTTCCACGGACCGGGCCAGCTCGTCGGTTACCCGATCGTCCGGCTGCCCGACCACGTCAAGGTCGTCGACTACGTCCGCCGGGTCGAGGAGGCGCTGATCCGGGTGTGCGCCGACCTCGGCGTCACGACCGCGCGGGTGCCCGGCCGCAGCGGAGTGTGGCTGCGGGCCGACGACCGCGGCCCGGAGCGCAAGGTCGCGGCGCTCGGCATCCGGGTCAGCCACGGCGTGACGATGCACGGCTTCGCGCTCAACTGCGACGTCTCCTTGAGCTGGTACGACCGGTTCGTGCCGTGCGGCATCGCCGACGCCGGGGTGACCACGCTGAGCGCCGAGCTGGGCCGCGACGTGACCCCCGCCGAGGTGGTCCCGCTGGTCGAGCGGCACCTGTCGTCGTACCTCTCCTGGCAGCCCTACGACGCCACGCCCGACTACGACCCGCGCCCCGAGCCCGGCCGTCAACAGCGCATCGAGCTGGTCACTCCCTAGGCCCTCCGCGCGATTCGGGTGGGCTGGGTCACCCGCGTAGAGTGAGTCGACGTGACCACCGCCCCCGCACCCGACGGCCGCAAGCTGCTCCGGCTCGAGGTCCGCAACGCGGAGACCCCCATCGAGCGCAAGCCGGAGTGGATCAAGACCCGGGCGAGGATGGGCCCGGAGTACAAGCACCTGCAGAACCTCGTGAAGTCAGAGGGCCTCCACACGGTGTGCCAGGAGGCGGGCTGTCCCAACATCTTCGAGTGCTGGGAGGACCGGGAGGCCACGTTCCTGATCGGCGGTGACCAGTGCACCCGCCGGTGCGACTTCTGCCAGATCGACACCGGCAAGCCGCAGCCGCTCGACCGCGACGAGCCGCGCCGGGTCGCCGAGTCGGTGCGCTCCATGGAGCTGCGCTACGCCACCATCACCGGCGTCGCCCGCGACGACCTCCCCGACGGCGGCGCGTGGCTCTACGCCGAGACGGTTCGCGCGATCCACGAGCTCAACCCCGACACCGGTGTCGAGAACCTGATCCCCGACTTCAACGGCAAGCCCGACCTGCTCGAGGAGGTCTTCGAGTCGCGGCCCGAGGTGCTCGCCCACAACGTCGAGACCGTGCCGCGGATCTTCAAGCGGATCCGCCCCGCGTTCCGCTACGACCGCTCCCTGGGCGTGCTGACCGCCGCCCGCGAGTTCGGCCTGGTGACCAAGTCCAACCTGATCCTCGGCATGGGCGAGACCCGCGACGAGGTCTCGCAGGCGCTGCGCGACCTGCACGACGCCGGCTGCGAGCTGGTCACCATCACCCAGTACCTCCGGCCGTCGGTCCGCCACCACCCGGTGGAGCGGTGGGTGAAGCCCGAGGAGTTCGTCGAGCTCGCCGCGGAGGCCGAGGACATCGGGTTCGCCGGCGTGATGTCGGGCCCGCTGGTGCGTTCGTCCTACCGGGCCGGTCGGTTGTACCGTCAGGCCATGGACGCCCGCACCGCGGCTCCTGCCTGACACCCACCTGACCCGGCTCCACGGGCCGGACGACACAGAGAGCACCGATGTCCACGCCTGACCCCTCGGAGATGTCCCGCCGCCAGCAGATCGCGGCCACCTACCGCATGACCAAGCGGACCGACCCGAGGATCGGGCTGTGGCTGCTCGGCGCCTTCGTGCTGGGCGCAGCCGTCGGCTACGCCCTGTTCACGGTGCTGCCGGGCTCGGGGACGCTGAGCCTGATCATGTCGATCGTCGGCGCGCTGATGCTCGGTCTGCTCGCCACCGTCATCCTGTTCGGCCGCCGCGCCCAGAAGTCGGCGTACGACCAGATGGAGGGGACCCAGGGGGCCGCCGCGCGCGCTCTCGGGTCGCTGCGGCGCGGCTGGAAGACCGACCAGCTGATCGCCTTCACCAAGCAGCAGGACATGGTGCACCGTGTGGTGGGCCCGCCCGGCATCGTGCTCGTCGGTGAGGGCAACCCCCACCGGCTGCGCTCCCTGATGGCCTCGGAGGAGCGCCGTCACCAGCGGGTGGTGGCCGACGTGCCGATCCACGTGGTCGTGGTCGGCGACGACGAGGGCCAGGTGCCGCTCCGCAAGCTGGTCAAGCACGTCCAGAAGCTCGGCAGGTCGCTCAAGGGCCCCGAGCTCACCGACGTCCTCGGGCGGCTGCGCGCCATCGACGCCAACCGCTCGAACATGCCCATCCCCAAGGGGCCGGTGCCGACCAGCATGAAGGGGATGCGGGGCCAGATGCGGGGTCGCTGAGCCGACTGCTCACAGGCGGCTCCGGGTCCGACTGGGCGGCAGCGGTGGCTGAGCCACCGTCTGCGGCCGCCATTCGGTGGCTGAGCCACCGCCGAAGGTCGCCCCCCGCTCACTCAGAACTGCGGGCCCTCGACGATGTCGCTCGGCGCGGGCTTCGTGACCTCGACGGGCTCGCCCCACTCAGTGGCATCGATCACGGCCTTCACCGGGCCGAGCTCGAAGGAGACCCGGCGCATCAGGTCGTCGTCGGTCAGCCAGACGTCGTAGGTGAGCTGCTGGGGGGCGCCGGGCGGCATCGGCTGGCCCTGTGCCTCGGCGGCCTTGGCGGAGTCGACCGTGAAGACGTAGTGGTCGGTGGTGTCGCCGTCGATCTCCTCCTCACCGACGTAGTCGACCTTCTCGAGGCCCGCCTTGAACGCGTCGAACGTCGTGTTGAGGTCGCCGCTCTGGCTGAGCCCGGCGAACTGCTGCGCCATCGGGTTCTGGGCGTCCTGGGGGTCGATCTCGAGCCACTTGCCGGGCTGGGTCATGGGCTGGCCGGAGACGTAGATCAGCCCGTCGACCTGGCGCATCTCGAGGGTCTGCCCCTGCATGGCGACGGTGAGCTGCATCTCGCCGTCTTCGAAGTTCTCGGTCATGGCCATCTGGCCGGCGATCGTCATCTCGACCTGTCCGGTCATCTGCATCCGCATCCGCGTGGAGGTCTGGTCGCCGAGCGCCGCCTGCATCGCCGGGATGATCGTCTCGGCGTCGTAGGGCTGGTTGCTGCTCTCCGACGACTCCGACGAGTCCGCGGAGGATCCCTCGGGGTCGGCAGCCTGGTCGTCGCCGCCGCACGCGGCGGTCAGCGCGACGACCGGCAGCAGCGACCAGAGCGCCAGGCGCCGGCGGAGGGCACCGGCAGTGGTGTGGACGGACATGGTCTCCCCCGTTTCCGGGTGCCGGGGTCGGGTGCGCGGCACTGGCCCCACGTTAGCCCGCAGACCCACGCTCCGGTGTCAGCCGAGCCGGACGGTCCGCGACCCGACCGCCATGTCGTGGAGCCCCCGACCGTCGGGGCGGTAGACGAGCGGCGGGACGACCAGGCAGACCAGGACCGCCCGCAGGAGGCAGCGCAGCAGGTCTGGCGGGCGCCCGCTCCCGTCGTCGCGCACCACCCGCAGCCGCGTCGTCAGCTTGCCGAACGAGCCGCCGGCGAGGGCCGTGAGGAGCGTCGACTCCAGGGCGAAGACGCCGAGGACGTAGAAGCCGGACGCGCGGTCCTCCAGCCACCCGGCGGGCCCGATCATGAGGATCACGACAAGTGTGCTGGCGACCCAGTCGACGAGCAGTGCGAGGAGGCGGCGCGGCCAGCTCGCGGTCTCGGTCACCGCGCCAGCCTAGAGGTCGCCCCATGCGGCGCCGGCGCCACCCGTTACACGGCTGAAACAAACGGGATACGGTCGGGAAACCGGCCCCGCCTACGGTCGGGCCGACCGGTGCAGAGCCGCACCGGGACCTTGTTTCGCACAGAATTGGTGGCCGCCCCCCCACCGGGACGGCCGAGGAGGACGAATGTTCGCAAACAGCGACGAGCTGCTGAAGTACGTGAGGGACGAGGGCGTGGAGATGATCGACGTACGTTTCTGCGACCTGCCCGGGATCATGCAGCACTTCACGGTCCCGGTGTCGTCCTTCGACCAGTCCGTCTTCGACGACGGCCTCAACTTCGACGGCTCGTCGATCCGCGGCTTCCAGGCCATCAACGAGTCCGACATGTCGCTGTTCCCGGACCCGACCACGGCCTACCTCGACCCGTTCCGCAAGTCGAAGACGCTCAACGTCAACTTCTTCATCCACGACCCGATCACCGGTGAGGCCTACTCGCGCGACCCGCGCAACATCGCCCGCAAGGCGCTCGCCTACCTCGAGTCGACCGGCGTGGCCGACACCGCCTTCTTCGCCCCCGAGGCGGAGTTCTACATCTTCGACAGCGTCCGCTACTCGACCTCCGAGAACGAGGGCTTCTACCACATCGACTCCCAGGAGGGGTGGTGGAACTCCGGCAAGGAGGACTCCGACAACAAGGGCTACAAGACCCGGTTCAAGGGCGGCTACTTCCCGGTCGAGCCGTACGACCACTACAGCGACCTGCGGGCCGACATGGTCAAGCACCTCGAGGCGAGCGGGCTCCTGGTCGAGCGCGCCCACCACGAGGTCGGCACCGCCGGGCAGGCGGAGATCAACTACAAATTCGACACCCTGCTCAAGGCCGCCGACGACGTGATGAAGTTCAAGTACCTCATCAAGAACACCGCCTGGCACCAGGGCAAGTCGGTCACCTTCATGCCGAAGCCGATCTTCGGTGACAACGGCTCGGGCATGCACGTCCACCAGTCGCTGTGGAAGGACGGCGAGCCGCTGTTCTACGACGAGACCGGGTACGCCGGTCTGAGCGACACTGCCCGCCACTACATCGGCGGCATCCTCCAGCACGCACCGTCGGTGCTGGCCTTCACCAACCCGACGGTGAACTCCTACCACCGGCTGGTGCCGGGCTTCGAGGCGCCGATCTCGCTCGTCTACTCCTCGCGCAACCGGTCGGCCTCGGTCCGGATCCCGATCACCGGCGCCAACCCGAAGGCGAAGCGCGTCGAGACCCGGTTCCCCGACCCGTCGGCGAACCCCTACCTCGCCTTCTCCGCGCTGATGCTCGCCGGCCTCGACGGCATCAAGAACAAGATCGAGCCGGCCGAGCCGATCGACAAGGACATCTACGAGCTCCCGCCGGACGAGATGGCCGAGATCGACCAGGTGCCGACCTCGCTCGGCGCGGTGCTCGACTCGCTCGAGGCCGACCACGACTTCCTCACGGAGGGCAACGTCTTCACCCCCGACCTGATCGAGACGTGGATCGACTTCAAGCGCACCGCCGAGATCGCTCCCGTGCAGCTGCGCCCCCACCCGCACGAGTTCGAGCTCTACTACGACATCTGAACCGCCCCGACTGACCTGCGGCGGAGCCAGGCATCCCCGCAGCCTGCAGATAGTCCGCACGAGCCGTCATTCGCAGCGTCGATGGCGGCTCGTGTGCTGTCGTCGGAGTCCGGCCACAGGTGGCTGTACGTGTCCAGCGTCGTCTTCGCAGAGGCGTGCCGCATCCGCGCCTGGACGAGCTTCACGTCTGCGCCGCTCCTGATGAGCATCGATGCGTAGTAATGCCGGAGATCCTGATAGCGGAACACGGCAGGCCGGGCACCTTGGCCCGGGCAGCTCGCATGGTGCGCTGCAAAGTCCAGGGTGCGAGCTGGTCGCCCCACTCGTTGCATAGCAGCCACTCCCCCCGACGCAGTCGCTCGGAAGCCGCGATGTGCGCGGACAACTCGAGTGAGAGCACCTGACCGAATGGGACTGGCGTCATCGATGTCTCAGTCTTCAGCGGCTCTGCCGGGAACTGCGCGGTCGGGTGCCAGAGTCCGCGCATCAGGTCGAGGTTGGCGATGCTGAGCCCACACGCCTCGGCATCTCGCGTGCCCATGAAAGCGCCCGTGAGGACGGCCGCACGCACGTGCTCGGGGAAGGCGTCGTAGAGCTGCCAGACCTGCCCCTCTGTGGCGACGTAGGGCCGCTGCTTGCCGGCCGGCGGCGACGTCTTCCGCGAGCAAGGCGACCGGGCGACTAGGCCATCCTCGATCGCATCGGTGTAGAGCTGCGCCAGCCGCGCGGCAGTGCGTGCACGTAGGAGTCGGAGAGCCCCTCGGCTGCGAGTTGGGCCGTCCAGGTCTTCACGTGCGAGGGCCGCAGGGCGCCGAGTCGCATGCGGCCAAACGCGGCCTTGATCCGGAGGACGTGCACTTCGGCCTGACGGACGGTCGAGCCGCGACGGGTGCCGTACCCGTCGAGCCAGAGGTCGCACCACTCCCCGAGATCGAGGCTGGCGTCGCACTCAAAGTCGATGCCGATCCCGTTGGGCACGACGCCTGGCTCTTCCTAACCGTTGCGTCGATGGTATGGGCGGCACGAGCCCTGGATCACTTCGATGCCAACCACGTCCACCGCTCAGCGCTCCGGCGCTACGCACGGGAACTGCATGTTGTCGAGACTCTGAAGTTGACCCCCGAGGCCGAAGCCGCCGCCCACAAGGCCGAACAGGAGCGCAGGCGGAGGGCGTGGAAGGGGAAGGGGCCAAAGACTCGCAGGCGTCACTGACAACCGCGCAAGTGCCTGCGGCCTTCGCCGCTACGGCGCTTCTCCTTCGCTGGTCCGTCGCCGGCTGGCAGCATCCCGCCGCATGGAATACGTCCGAGAAGACATGGATTCAGCGAAGCACCATCTGAGCAACGTGAGCGATTACGCACCCAAAGAAGTGTTCGCAGCGATGTTGGCGCTATGTGACCCCACAGAGGTAATTGCCGCCGTCCCAGACAGTGAGGAGTCCGCGGGGCGGACCAGGTGGCGTGCGGCATGGCTCACCGGCACCCACCTCGCGTTCTGCGAGGCAGCGGCCGACCTGCCGGACTGGGACCTTGGAAGCGACCTTCCACACGGCAGCTACGAGGTGCAGATCGACGCGTGGCTTGCGCCACCGTCCGGCGTCTCCTCCATCGGTGTGGACGCTGCCCGCATGGTCCGCGAAATGAGCGCCTGGCACGCAGACGTCCGAGTGACGGTCGCCGTGGAAGGCCGAGAGCCGATCGCCGTCCCGTTGTTCGGTGAGTACGCAAGCGGTTACAGGCGTGAGCGGTGCGAGACGTTCCTCCACGAACTGCGCAGCCGGCTGGTATCGGCGCAATCGGAGAACCGCCCCCGGTCGAGTTAGGCCGGGGGCGCCTCAACTTCCTCGTCAGCCGTCCCTCGAAGCCTCATCGCTGCTGGCGACAGGCCGGCGCATGACTCAGCAGAACGCCGGGTACAGGAGGAGTGCGGGCCCGAACTAATTGGGGTTGGGGAGGTCCGTAGGACTCCCACCGTCATGCGCTGACCGGTGGGAGTCCGCTACACCAGGCGTCCGTGCCGCCCCCGTTCGCGGCCCCTCCGGGTAGCCGAGACCCCCGCCGCCCGAAGTAACGAGCGACGGGGGCGGGATGGGTCCGCGGTCGCGCGGCGCCTCGCACGGGGGAGACGATCGCGCCTCGCCCCTTAGTCCCCTCCCCAAAGCCACTTTGCATGCACCCGCAGTGCATCTCTAGCCCGGCCGGAAGGGCGTTACTGACTTGTGCATCGGGCGTGGCCCCAAAGCCGTCGGCGGTCGTTCATTCTGGTTACGGGCCGCCGCTTCGGGGGACGGCGGTACGGGGGTACGTGCGACCCACCGTCGTTCAGCAGTGAGCGGCGGCGGATCGTGCGCCCACGGGGGCATCGTTACGTCGAACCGCCCTCGGTCGAGGTAGAGCCGGGGGCGGTTCTGTGTCCTCGAACGGCGTGCAGGTGCCTTCGCGGCGGGTCCGTGCGGCTCGGTCCGACGTCGATGAAACCCTCGTGAACCACCTCATGCCAAGCCTGGGCGAGCGCCTCGATCAGTTGCACCAGCGCTTCTCGGCGTCCCTGCGCAGAGCTTTCTCATCGGTCTGCCTCCGCCAACTGCTCGGCAACGCTGCCGCGGAAGTGCTTGATGCAGCTTCTCGCGTGACTCGAGCCTGCCGCTGCGGGGACCATGTTGGCGGAACGCGCGTCTCAGTCACCCGAGAGGATGGGGGGAGCGGTCCGCAAGTAGTCCGCAGGACAGTCACCAACGTTCACCGGTTGTCACCGGTCGGATCAGCGTTACTGCACGTAGATGGCACATTCGCTCATGCAGTCACCGCTAGCCATCTCTGCGGGGCGAGTTCGAGCTCTACTACGACATCTGAGCCGGACCCGACTGACCTGCGGCGGAGCCAGGCATCCCCGCAGTCCGCAGGTAGTCCTCACGAGCCGTCATCGCCGCGTCGATGGCGGCTCGTGCACTGTCGGTGTCCGGCCAGTGGGCGCTTGACGCCCGCGAGGCGCTGGCGCGGTTGTTGGACCCCGCAACGAGTTTCGTTCAGGAGCCGGTCGTACGTCGATCGACCGGGAGTCGCGCGCCGGCCCACTCGGGGAACTCA
>CAVUDQ010000001.1:0-6483 GCA_963740325.1 uncultured Actinomycetota bacterium | reverse complement strand
CTTGCCGAACGCGGTGGCCTGACCGAGGTCGAGCCGCGCTGAGAGCAGACCAGGTAGAGCAGAGTTGACTGCTCCGCCGATCGCGACCGCCGCGAGCCCTCCGCCGCTGGCGATCAGGACTTGCCGTCTCGTGAGTTCTGCCATGCGTCATCTCCCTGTCGCGTGGCCTCACGTCCCCCACGTACCACCGTATGGCGCGGCGTGACGCACCTCCATAGAGCGAATTGCTGGTTCGGGTCTAGTCACCCCAGGCGGCTGAGCGCCTCATCGGCCTGGTCCCCACCCGGTCCGTCCCGTCATAGACTCGGCGAGACCTGCGGCCGCGGCTACGAAGAGCCCGCCCGTGAGACCGATGTCAAGGAGGCTCACTCCCGTGCCATCCGAATCCTGGGACGTCGAGACGCTGCTCCAGCGCTACGACGAGGTCCGCTCCCACACCGAATCCCTCTCCGCTCCCCTGTCGCCCGAGGACCAGACCGTCCAGTCGATGCCCGACGTCTCCCCCACCAAGTGGCACCGCGCGCACGTCACCTGGTTCTTCGAGACCTTCGTCCTCGCCGACAACGAGCCCGACTTCGCGCCGTACCAGGAGCAGTACTGGTTCCTGTTCAACAGCTACTACGAGGCGGTGGGGCCGCGGTACGCGCGCCCGGACCGCGGCCTCCTGAGCCGCCCCGGCGCACATGACGTGGGGGTCTACCGCAGCAACGTCGACGACCGGATGCGTGACCTGGTCACCGGCCTGGACTCCGGCTCCCTGGACAAGGCGGCGCCGACGATCGAGCTCGGCTTCCACCACGAGCAGCAGCACCAGGAGCTGCTGCTGATGGACATCAAGCACGTGCTCTCCCTGAACCCCCTGCGGCCGGTGTACGCCGGGTCTCCGAGCGAGCAGTCGGAGCCCGACCCGCTCGGCTGGGTCGACGTCGACGGCGGACTGGTCGAGATCGGCCACGACGGAGACGGCTTCAGCTTCGACAACGAGCTCCCCCGGCACAGCGAGTGGCTGGAGCCGTATCGCCTCGCCGACCGGCTGACCACGAACGGCGAGTGGCTGGAGTTCGTCCGTGACGGAGGCTACGACCGACCTGACCTGTGGCTCTCCGACGGCTGGGCCAAGGTGAAGGACGAGCACTGGCGCGCGCCGTTCTACTGGACCGAGCACGACGGCGTGTGGTTCGAGCACACCCTCAACGGCACCTGGCCCGTGAACCCCGGGCTGCCCGTGAGCCACGTCAGCTTCTATGAGGCCGAGGCATTCGCGACCTGGGCCGGCAAGCGGCTCCCGAGCGAGGCCGAGTGGGAGCACGCCCTCGTCGCCGACGGGCAGGCCGACTGCTCGCAGGCCGCCGGAAACCTGGCGGACCGCGAGACCTACCACCCGCGTGCCGCCCAGCCTGGTAGTGCACAGCCCGGCGGCGGACGCCTCCGGCAGGCGTACGGCGACTGCTGGGAGTGGACGTCGTCCGCCTACCACCCCTACCCCGGTTTCCACCCGGCCGAAGGCGCCATCGGGGAGTACAACGGCAAGTTCATGTCCAACCAGATGGTGCTGCGCGGCGGTTGCGCCCTCACCCCGCCCGGTCACACGCGGGCGACCTACCGCAACTTCTTCCCGCACCAGTCCCGGTGGGCGCTGTCCGGGGTCCGCCTGGCGGACGGTGGCGCGCCCACGTCGGGCCGGCCAGGGGCCGCGTCGTGAACGCGCCCCGCCGTCCGGCGATCTCGGTCGTAATCGACCCGGACTGGGCCGGCGACACCCTGGTCCAGGACGTGCGACGGGGACTGGGCGCGCAGCCGCGCAGCCTGCCGCCGAAGTGGCTCTACGACGACGTCGGCTCCGAGCTGTTCGACCAGATCACCCGGCTCCCGGAGTACTACCCCACCGAGCGGGAGCGCTCCATCCTGGCCCGGCACGCCGACGACATCGTCACGACCACCGGCGCCACGACGCTGGTCGAGCTGGGCAGCGGCACCAGCGACAAGACCCGCATCCTGCTCGACGCCTTCACGGCGGCCGGCCAGCTCACCCGATTCGTCCCGGTCGACGTGTCCGAGGAGACCCTGCGGGCCGCGGCGACGCAGCTCGCCGAGAGGTACCCGAGACTGCGGGTCGAGGCCCTGGTCGGTGACTTCACGCTGCACCTCGGGCACCTCCCCGAGGGCGGTCGGCGCATCGTCGCGTTCCTGGGTGGAACGATCGGGAACCTCTACGTCGAGGAGCGCGCAGCTTTCCTCGGCGCGCTCGCCGACTCCTTGGACCCCGGCGACTGGCTGCTGCTCGGCACGGACCTGGTCAAGAGCGCCGACCGCCTGATCGCGGCGTACGACGACCCGGGCGGGATCACCGCCCGCTTCGTCACGAACTGCCTGCAGGTGCTCAACAACCGCCTCGACGCCGACTTCGATCTCGACGCGTTCACCTACGTCCCGTTCTGGGACCAGCGGATGGAGCGGATGGACCTGCGGTTGCGGGCCGAGATGCCCCAGCACGTGTCGATCCCGGGCGCCGGCATCTCGATCGACCTCGCGAGCGGCGAGGAGATCCGGGTCGAGATCTCGACGAAGTTCCGGCTCGAGGGCATCGCTGCCGAGCTGGGCGCGGCCGGCTTCGACGTCGAGCGGAGCCTGACCGACGACGAGGGGGACTTCGCACTGACGCTCGCCAGACGCACCGGCTGACCGGGATCAGGTGCCGCCCGGCGCCTGCCCGAGCCGCAGGACGAGCACGGCCATGTCGTCCCGGGGAGCCTCCGGGGCGAATTCCACGACGAGCCGGCGTACCCGTTCGGCAACCGCCTGGGCGGAGAGCGAGGCGCCAACTGCGGCGAGCTCCCGCGCCAGCCCCTCCTCGCCCAGCATCAGCGTGCCGACCCGACGCTCCAGCACGCCGTCGGTCACCGCGACGAACAGCTCGCCGCGGGAGAACCGGTGCTGCTCCTCGAAGTAACGCACGTCGTCGAAGACGCCGAGCAGGGACTGCGGGCGACCCACCTGCTCGACCGCGCCGCTCTCGCGCACGATCATGGGCAGCGGGTGTCCCGCGCTCACCATCTCCACCCGCATCGCGTCGCCGTCCGGCTGGAGGACGCCGCACACCAGGGTGAGGAAGCGGGAACGCTCGCCCTCGTCGATGATCGCCGTGTTGAGGCGTTCGAGGACGTCGGAGATCGGGAATCCGGCGAGCACCAGGGCGCGGATCGTGTGCCGGGCCAGCCCGGTGACCGCGGCGGCCTCGGGACCGGTGCCACACACGTCGCCGACCACGAAGCAGGACTTCCCGCTCCCGATCGGGAACAGGTCGTAGAAGTCGCCGCCGGCCGTGCTCGCCTCGCCGGCCGCCTCGTACACCACGCCCACGTCCAGGCCCGGCGCCTCCGGCGTGGATGAGGGCAGCAGGCTGAGCTGGAGGGCGTTGCCGATCGCCTTCAGCTCGCCGTGGGCCCGGGCGTTCTCGATCGCCATCGCGGCCCGTCGGGCGACCGACTCGGCGACCAGGAGGGGTTCGCCGCGCAACGGGTCGCCCGCCGACCGGCCGAGCGACAGGTGCCCGATCCGCCGGCCGCGCGCGACCAGCGGCACGGTGAGCACCTCGCCCCAGATGCCGGGCTGGTCGGGCTGGTCGGGCTCCTCCGGCTCGCCCGTCGCCTCGTGGGATTTCGCCTCGAGGTCGGCCCGGAGGGGCTCGACCTGCCGCTCGTCCTCGTGCCACACCTGTTGCAGGACGGGATGACCCCGGTCGTCGTCGAGGTACACGGCGCACCACTGCGCGATCTTGGGGACAACGATCTGACCGGTGATCGCCATCGTCATGTCCTGATCGAGCGAACCGGCCAGGAAGTCCCCCGCCTCCGCGAGGAACGTGAGCCATCCCCGCCGCTCGCGCTCCAGCGACTGCAGCCTGGCCCGGTCGGTCGCCACGGCAAGGGCGTTGGCGATCTGCTGGAGGAGCACGCTCTCGTCCGTCGAGAACCCCTCGACGTGCGCGGATGCCACGCCGATGGCGCCGACCACGCGGTTCTCGGCGGCGATGGGGACGAGCACCAACGAGCAGAGCCCGGTGTCGGAGAGCAGCGGCACAGCCGTCTTCGAGAGGTCGGAGACGACCACCGGGAGGTGTGGTGTCCGGGGGTCGGGCGCCCCAGGGGCGCCCGACCCGAGCCGCCTGCCCACCAACGCCGCGGACAGGCCACTGACCGCCTTGACTTCGTACTCGTCCTCGAGGTCGCGCAACATCAGCAGGTACGCCGCGTCGGCCGAGACACGGTCGCGGACGCGTTCGACCGCGAGCATCAGGTAGTCATCGAGCCGCAGCCGCACCAACGCCTCGTCCATCAGACCGAGGAATCCCGGATCGGGAGCTGGGGCTCCCGGCCGTGCTGCCTGCCGCTCGATGAGCGGGCGTTGGTCGGTCGCCACCATCAGCACGGTCGAACCGCGACCGCGCGCGCGACCGACGTGGGAGGCGAACACCGTCACCGGCTGGTCGCTCTTGTGCAGCAGGGAGTAGGTGCCCTGCCATCCGTGGGCCATGTCCGCAAGAGAGGGAACATCGGTGTCGTGGTCGCCGGGCACCCGGTCCAGCAGCTCGTCGAAATTTCGCCCGCGCACCTCGTCGGGGGGCCAGCCGAAGAGCGCCACCGCGTCGTCGTTCCACGCGGCCACCACACCGTCCCCGGAGAGCTCGACCACGGCGACGACGGCGTGGTCCTTGCTGTCACCGGGTTGGGGCGACCACCGGGGGGTGGCCTCCTGGTCCACCGGCCGGTCGAACCGCAGCCACACCCTCTTGGACCCGGAGGTGTAGTCGACACCCCAGGCCGAGGCCAGGGAGAAGGTGATCAGAAGCCCACGACCCTCTTCCGCGTCCTCGGTGGGCTGGTCCACCACCATCGGCAGCACCCGCCGGGGATGCTGGTCCTCGACCTCCACCCGCACGCTCTGGGTGTCCAGCCGCAGCTCCAGCCGGGCGGTGGTCCCGGCGTGCACTATGGCGTTGGTGACCAGCTCGCTCACGAGGAGTACGACGCTGTCGGCGAGGTCGCCGGCATCCCACGTCTCGAGCATCTCCCGCGCGAACGCCCGGGCCTTGGCGACGGATCTCTCGTCTGCCGCGAAGGTGCGGTGAGCGTGAAGCGGCAGAGTTGTCATGACCACTTTCGGAATTTGCCTGCGGACTTAGAACATGGTGACAGACTTGGGCCGGGCGAGGGGTGCACGAACTAGGAGGCGGCGTGATGCCCAGCAGCAAGACCGGCCGGAAGCGGACCAGTGGACCAGTACGAAAAGCTCCCGCTCCGACCAACGGCTCGGCCGTCGACGAGGTCGACGCCGCCCAGCTGAGGCGACTCCTGGCCTCGATGAAGTCGATGCGTGACGGCAACTTCCGCAGGCGGATGCCGGTTACCGGCGACGGCACCATGGCCGAGCTGTACGAGGTCTACAACGAGATCGCGGAGCGCCAGCAACACCTCGCCTCCGAGCTGAACCGCGTGCACCGGGTCGTCGGTCGCGAGGGTCGCTACTCCGAGCGCCTGGACGTCGGTATGGGCGAGGGTGGCTGGGCCAGGTGCATCGACGCCGCCAACGGGCTGGTGGCCGACCTCGTGCGACCCACCAGCGAGTTCGCCCGCGTGATTGCGGGCGTCTCGGAGGGCGACCTGACCCAGCGCATGAACGTCCGGCTCGACGAGCAGCCGCTCCGGGGCGAGCCCCTGCGACTGGCCCGCGGCGTCAACCGGGTCGTCGACCAGCTGTCCTCGATCGCCGACGAGATCACGCGGGTGACCCGCGAGGTCGGGACCGAGGGCAAGCTCGGCGGGCAGGCGCGAGTGCGCAGCGCCGACGGCAGCTGGCGGGACCTGATCGATGCCGTGAACACCATGTCGTCGAGGCTGACCAACCAGGTCCGGGACATCGCCACCGTCACGACCGCGGTCGCGAACGGCGACCTGTCGCGGTCGGTCACCGTCGAGGTGTCGGGCGAGATGTCCCAGCTCAAGGACACCGTCGACCGGATGGTGGCCCAGCTGTCCTCGTTCGCTGCCGAGGTCACCCGCGTGGCCCGCGAGGTGGGCACTGAGGGAATCCTCGGCGGCCAGGCCACCGTGCCGGGCGTCTCCGGCACGTGGAAGGACCTCACCGACTCGGTGAACACCATGGCGTCGAACCTCACCAGCCAGGTGCGTGGCATCTCCTCGGTCGCCCAGGCGGTTGCCCAGGGCGACCTGAGCCAGCAGATCACGGTGACCGCGCGCGGAGAGATCGCCGAGCTCGCCGAGACGCTGAACTCCATGACCGGCACGCTGCAGACGTTCGCGGGTGAGGTCACCCGCGTGGCCCGCGAGGTCGGCACGGAGGGAATCCTCGGCGGCCAGGCCGACGTGCCCGGAGTCTCCGGCACGTGGAAGGACCTCACCGAGTCGGTCAACTACATGGCCGGCAACCTCACCGCCCAGGTGCGCGACATCGCGCAGGTCACGA